>OZ240221.1:0-2882203 GCA_965197675.1 Dehalococcoidia bacterium
ACCTCACGAAGGTGCCGCCACTGGCGTAGGTGGAATAGTGCGAGACATTTTCGCTATGGGGGCTCGACCCATCGCCCTCCTCAACTCCCTGAGATTCGGGGTGTTGGGGAGTGATCGCAATCGCTACCTTTTCAATGGGGTGGTAGGGGGGATCGCCGACTATGGAAACTGTCTGGGCATTCCCAACGTAGGCGGAGAGGTAGTCTTTTCGCCTTGTTACTCGGAGAACCCTTTGGTGAATGCTATGTGTGTGGGGCTTGTAGAGACGGATAAGCTGATCCGGGCTAGAGCGGAGGGAGCGGGCAATCTTTTGATTCTGGTGGGTGCGGATACGGGACGGGACGGCATTCACGGCGCGTCTGGACTGGCATCTCGTACATTCGAGGAAGAGAGGGAGCTTCGCTCTACGGTTCAGGTGGGCAATCCCTTCCTGGAGAAGGTATTGATCGAGGCGTGTCTGGAACTGGCCTGCACCGATGCGATAGTGGGAATAGCCGACCTTGGAGCTGCAGGCCTTACGAGCGCCGTGGTGGAAAGCGCCGCAAGGGCGGGGAGTGGAGTTGAGGTGGATGTATCCAGGATATCCCGGAGAGAAACTGGCATGTCGTCATATGAGGTCATGCTCTCCGAGTCTCAGGAACGGATGCTACTGATAGTCAAGGACGGGTGCGAGGCCAAGGTGAGAGAGATTACGGAACGATGGGATCTCCACACTAATCTCATCGGACGGGTGACCGAGAATGGTATGATAGAGGTGCTGGAAGAGGATGCTCCAGGGGCGACCCTACCCATCGGCCTTCTTACCGACCCACCGCTTTACAGGCTGGAAGGTAAAAAGCCATCCGAACAGGAACGACTGCAAGCCATAGACTTGAGTGCCCTTCCTACACCCTCCGTTAGTCCTTCCGAAGTGCTTTTGAGGCTCTTAGCCAGCCCTAATATCGCCAGCAAAAGATGGGTTCACCAGCAATACGACCATCAGGTGCAGACCAATACGGTCGTCGCTCCAGGCTCCGATGCGGCGGTCCTCCGGATCAAGGATACGAGTAAGGGAATTGCCCTAACCACCGATGGGAACGGCCGCTATTGCTACCTAGATCCTCACACAGGGGGAGCAATCGCAGTGGCCGAGGCTACTCGCAACGTGGTGTGCGTTGGCGCTGAGCCAATTGCCCTGACCGACTGCCTCAACTTCGGGAATCCCGAAAGGCCAGAGGTCTACTACCAGTTGAAGGAGTGTATCAGAGGAATGGCTGAGGCGTGCAGGATATTTGACGTGCCCGTGGTTAGCGGTAACGTGAGTCTATATAACGAGACTCGGGGGCAGCCAATCTATCCCACTCCTGTTGTGGGCATGTTGGGACTGATAGAAGACATCGATAGGACATGTAGGATGGGATTTAAGGATGAAGGGGACGTGGTAGTGATGTTGGGAGGAAGGGAAGACGACTCAGGTCTAGGCGGCAGCGAGTACTTAGAGGTGATGCATGACTTGGTGGCAGGAAGTCCAAGCCTGGACTTGAATCTGGAAAAGAGTGTGCAGGAGACCTGCCTGGGTTTGATAAGAGCCGGGTTGGTAAAATCGGCCCACGATTGCTCTCTGGGAGGGTTGGCCGTCGCACTGGCCCTATGCGCTATCAAGGGCGGGAAAGGGTTCCAAGGTGAGTTGGAGGATGATCTTAGATGGGATGCCCGCCTTTTCGGCGAGCCCCAGTCAAGGATAGTAGTTTCCTTAAACCCGGAAGTCCTAGACGAGGTAGAGAAGGTCGCTTCTAAAGCGGGGGTTCCACTCAAACGTCTCGGGCTAGTAGGGGGAGACCGATTCGGTATCCAGGGACTCATTGACCTATCCCTGAAGGATATAGATGAATGCTGGAATAATGGCCTTGCAAAAACTCTAGAATAGTCCATTTTCCTCGTGACTTCTTCTTGTGTCCTCTGATGGCGTTCAATATAATGAATCTTAGAACCCGTTTTAACGTTCGTGAATTGAGAGGTTATCGTGAGAGTAGTATTCCTTGAAGACGTTCCCAACGTAGCAGAAGCTGGGGATGTGAGAGATGTAAAGAACGGATACGGCAGGAACTATCTGTTCCCCAGGAACCTTGCCGTGCTGGCAACTCCAGACCAGCTCAGAAGGGTCGATTCTCTAAAGAAGTCTGCGGCCCAGAGACAGGAGGGCTCTGAAGCCAGAGCTCAAGAGCTCAGCGAAGTGTTGGAGGGCCTCACCATCACTATATCGGCTCGTTCCGGCCCCACAGGACGGCTCTATGGCTCGGTGTCTGCGGCTACGGTGGCCGAGGAGGTCTCTAAAGCTATTGGTCATGACATCGCCGGCAGGGAGATAGCGCTTCAGGAGCCGATAAAAGCTGTAGGGGCATATCAGACCTCCGTTAGATTGTCCTCGGAAATAGCTCCAGCCATAACCGTTGACGTGGTGGAGGAGGTAGTGGAGGAAAAGACCCCACCGCGTAAACGAAAGGCTAAGGCTCAACCAGCCAAGACCAAGGCTCGCGCAAAGAAAGAGGCCGTCCCAACAGAGCCAGAAGCTGAAACCGCCGCAGCAGTTGCTGAAGTCGCAGGGGAAGAACCAGAAGCCGAGGCTGTGGCAGAGGTCGTGGAGACCGTTACCGAGGAAGATGCTCCCGTCGAAGAGGGAGCAACGATGGTAGAAGCCGAGGCTGTGGCAGAGGTCGTGGAGACCGTTACCGAGGAAGATGCTCCTGTTGAAGAGGAAGCAACGATGGTAGAAGCCGAGGCTGTGGCAGAGGTCGTGGAGACCGTTACCGAGGAAGATGCTCCCATCGAAGAGAGAGCAACGATGGTAGAAGCCGAGGCTGTGGCAGAGGTCATGGAGACCGTTACCGAGGAAGATGCTCCCGTCGAAGAGGGAGCAACGATGGTAGAAGCCGAGGCTGTGGCAGAGGTCATGGAGACCGTTACCGAGGAAGAGACTCCTGTTGAAGAGGGAGCAACGATGGTAGAAGCAGAGCTCCCGTTGAAGAGGCCGAGGCTGTGGAAACCGTTACCGAGGAAGCCACCGAGGTGGAGAAACCAGCTCAGGAAGCCGTTGAGGAGGAAGAGGGGAAGCCGCGCACCAGAGCCAGGGTGGCCAAAGCTAAAGCTGCATCAGAGCAGGAAGAAATCGACCAGAAGAGCGTAGAGGCCTCGGTACGGAGAGCAAAACGCCGCGTAACCAGGGCCAAGGAAGACGTACAGGAACAGCCAGATAGAGAATCGGCAAGTAGCGATGAGGAAAAGGCCGAAAAATAGGGATGTACGCAGAGAAGCTCCCTCCCCATGACATAGAGGCCGAAGAGGCTGTTATTGGCTCCCTACTTATAGACGGGGAAGTTATATCCAGAATCGCTACCCTTACTAGTGTTGACGATTTCTATAGGGAGCGCAATCGTTGGTGCTTCGATGCCTGCTACCAGCTATTTGATCGCAACACCGGTATAGACCAAGTCTCAGTGGCCAACGAGTTGTCTCGAATGGAGAAGCTAGATGCTGTTGGCGGTCTCGCATATCTCAGCCACCTGATATCTGTGGTTCCCACCTCTGTACACGTAGAACACTACGCAAGAATAGTGCGGCGCATGGCTACCATGCGTCGAATCATAGAATCTGCGGGTGATATCGCCAGTATAGGATACGAAGGCGGACCCGATGAAGATCAAGCTCTCAGTCGCGCTGAGGATATCCTGTTCAGACTTCGACGAGGTCAAGACTCCAGAGACTTTGTGCGCATCAAGGATGTGCTGGATCAGTATCTCGAGGAGAGCGGTTTTCGCCCTCAAGCGGAGGAGGGCGTTATACCTGTCGCGCTCAGCGGGTTCCACAACCTGGATACCTTGCTGGGGGGATTACACCGTTCAGACATGATAGTGCTGGCTGCACGGCCCAGCCTGGGGAAAAGCAGTCTGTCCCTAAACGTAGCGCGATCTGCCGCTCTCGGACAGGGCGCTAAGGTGGGGATATTTAGCCTGGAGATGGGGAAGGAGCAGGTCGTCCAGCGCTTGCTTTCCGCCGAGGCGAAGGTCGATACCCAAAAGTTTAGACTGGGTCTGGGCGATTTCTCCGAAGCGGAACAGGGGCGAATCATAGATGCTACGGGAAAGCTGGCGGAAGCGCCTATCTACGTAGATGACTCTCCTCTTCTTAGCATCGTTGAGTTGAGGAGTAAGGCTCGGCGGCTTCACATGGAAGTGGGGCTGGACTTGGTCGTCGTGGACTATCTTCAGCTGATGCATGGCAACAACGGAGTGGACAACAGAGTGCAGGAGATGAGTGAAATCTCCCGTTCTCTAAAGGCGCTGGCTCGCGACTTGAACGTTCCTCTTCTGGCTCTATCTCAATTGAGCAGGGCCGTGGAGCTTAGGCCAACCCATAGACCTCAGCTTTCGGATCTACGGGAGAGTGGTAGCATTGAGCAGGATGCGGATGTGGTAATGTTCATCTATCGAGATGACGTCTACTATACCAAGGATGACTGGGACAGAATGCACCCCGATAGGCCATATCCCAAGGGAATCGCCGATATTATAGTGAGCAAGCATCGCCACGGTCCTACAGGCACTATACAGCTGCGTTTCAGAGAGAAGCTGGCCACCTTCGAACCCATCTCGATGATAGCTGCTTGAGGAGCTTATGCCAGGCTTTTCGGGATTCCCTTATGGGACTCAATATACACCCGTACCCAACCTGTTCTTTAGCTCCGTTCTACCTCAAATCAGTGACGTTGCTGAGCTCAAGATAGTCCTTCACGTCTTTTGGACTCTTCATCGAAAGAAGGACTACCCTAGGTTTGTCACTTTCGATGAGCTAAGGAGTGACGTGACCTTGATGTCTGGCATTGTCCACGGCCATAGTAATGGCGAAGAAGCATTGGAGGAGGGGCTGAATAGTGCTATCTCCAGGGGATTGTTGCTTCCTCTTGAGTTGGAACACAAGGGGAGCCTCAAGCGGCTCTACTTCCTCAACAGTGAGGTCGATCGAGAGGCTCTGGAAAAGCTGAGAAGAGGAGAGGTGCGTCTGGGCGATTACCAGCTGAAAGAGCCTGCGTTGGTAAATGAGACATCTGATATCTTCAGCCTGTACGAGGAAAACATAGGTGTAATAACGCCGCTGGTGGCCGAGCGATTGAAACAAGCCGAGACGTTGTATTCCTCTTCGTGGATTTCCGAAGCAATGCAAGAGGCAGTAGTTCACAACAGTCGTAGCTGGAGTTATATAGAAGCGATATTGAGGCGATGGGAGTCGGAGGGTAAGTCTGTTGGAGAAAATAGGAGACATCCTAGAAAAGATGAAGACACCCAAAAGTACTTCAGAGACAGATTCGGCAATCCGACCGGACGAGTCCGACGCTGAAGAGACTAGCTGCCCCATCTGCGGTGGTTCTGGGTGGATCACCCTCGATGTTCCCCTGGACCATTCGGACTTTGGAATGGCCAAGCCGTGCCGATGTGCACTGGAGAAGTGGGACAGCAGTAAGTCCGACAGGCTGCGGCGATACAGCAACCTTGGCCCCCTAACTCGTTTGATCTTCGATAATCTGCTTCCTCAAGGCAGGAGTACAGACCTGGAAAATCAGCGGCTGTTCAGCAAAGCCTTCGAGGCAGCTATGTCATACGCTGAGAACCCCGAGGGCTGGTTAGTGTTACTAGGGGCCAGTGGCAGCGGGAAGACTCATATAGCTGCCGCTATTGCCAACAGATCTATTCAACGGGGAATAAGAATATTTTTCATGGTGGTTCCGGATCTCCTGGACCATCTTCGTGCTACCTTCGCTCCAGGGAGTGACGTCACCTACGACGAGCTGTTTGAGCAGGTGCGAAATGTCCCCCTCTTGATTTTGGACGACCTTGGCACTCAGACTAGCAGCGCCTGGGCCTCCGAGAAGCTGTTTCAGGTGTTGAACCATCGGTTCAACGCCCAGCTACCCACTGTTATCACCACTAGTTCAATGTTGGATCACCTGGACGAGGGGTTGCAAAGCCGTCTGACCGATCCGGCATTCTCCAGGGTCTATGTTGTAGAGAAACATTCCAGTATTCTGAGAAACCTGGATAGCCTAGACCTACGCGTGCCTGCCCAAATGGTGTTCGAGACCTTTAATCCAGGGGGTAGGGGGCTCAGAGGAGAGGAACGACAGAATCTGGAGACAGTGTTCAGGGCCTGTCGCAGCTATGCTGAGTCCCTGGATGGGTGGTTGGTTCTGATGGGGCATCCGGGACGCGGCAAGACCCACCTGGCCGCCGCCATAGCCCATTATCAACGCGGCAGGGGAACGGATGTATTGTTTGTGTTGGTGTCCGATCTTTTGGACTATCTGCGCTCCACCTATGCGCCCGATAGCAAGATCACGTATGACGAGCTGTTCAACAAAGTCAAGTCGGCTGCCCTTCTTGTTCTGGACGACTATGGCGAACAGGCCGCTACGCCATGGGCCAAAGAGAAGCTGTACCAAATCATCAACTATCGCTACAATACCCGGTCGCCTACAGTTTTCACCACTAGCCTCTCTTTGGAGGAGATAGACCCTAGAATCAGCTCTCGCATGGAGGACCCCAGCTTGACCAACATCTTGCCCATCACCGCACCCGACTATCGCAGCGACTACGTCTCACATCAAAGAGAGATGAGAGAGTCAGTGGGGGGTTAGATAGCCTCCTTCTACACACTTCTACTCTATGAGCTGTGTATTCTGTGACATAGTTGCCAGGAAAGAGCCTGCCACCATTCGCTACGAAGATGAAGATATTATCGTCTTCGATAACGCGCTGGACTGGGTGCCCGTCATGCTATTGGTGGTCAAGAAGGACCATGCAAGTCAGGAGGAGCTATGGCAGGATATGTCGGAGATAGGAAAGGTGGCAGTGAAGATGGGCCAACTGTACTGTCCTGGGGGATTCAGGCTGCTATCTAACTTCGGGCGAGACGCTATGCAGAGCCAAACACACGGCCATCTGCACGTGATAGGGGGAACCTTCCTGGGCCCCTATGCCTAAGGGTCAGTGGTACACGTCAGATAAGAACCGGTTTACGAGTCCTCTTGTTGCTTCTTTCTCAGGAACTCTTCGAGACTCCGTATGATCTCGTCGCTTTGAAGAGGTTCCTGCTCCTCCTGCACTCCGATGGATTGCTCAAGCTGTTCCACGTATTGTCGCAGCTTTGGGTTCTGAGACAGCGCTTGGGCGATCTGCTTCTCTAATTGTCGTACCCGACGATCGAGGTCATCAGTATTCAGCTCGATTCCTAGCAAAGGCGTTAAACGAGCCAATACGGCCCTCCACGCCTTGGGGTTCGCCGTTGGAAGATAATGAGGAGTACCGCACCAGATGCTGACAGATGGTAACCCTCGCTCACTGCATGCGTGCTGCAACATCGAATGTATGCCTGTTGGGCCCTGATAGTCTGTGAACTGAAGGTCGGACGCTTCTAGCTCTTTTCTCTGGCTCACGCTGGTTACCGAGGCGGAAACACCTGGTTCCCTGGAGTGGGGAATTGAATCGTAGTAGCTGCCCAACAGGTAAAGACAAGAGGGCTGGAATTCTTCTATGGCTGCAAAGAAGGCTTGGACATATTCTTGCCACCTTAGATGGGGTTCGGCTCCCAGGAACAGAATAACGTCGAGTTGGTCATCAGGTGAGGTCGAACAGAAGAATTCGTTGCCAACGAAGTTAAATCGCTTTACCACTCCTTTGCTGATAAATGTGCTGGGTCTGAGGTTGGTGAAATCGTAAAACAGGTTAGAGTGTATCTCGGCATACTTTACCGCCCGAAGCTGTGTCTTGAGGTAGCCAACAGGTCCGGTGGATATCTCTCCTGCATTGGCCCATCCCGAGAACCCCGCCACGACACGCGGGTTAGAGAGGGAGGGTTTTTCCAGAATGTGAAGATTTTCCATAGGGGCCTTCTCCGAGAACCAGTCGCAACGAAACAGCTAGGTGGAACTCACGTCTTCTAGAGAGTATACCAATAAGAAGAGATAAGGGGCTAGGGTGGAATCTACGAACCTGGCACGGGATATTTGGTAGGAAGCGCTTCCTTGAGTTGAACTCTCTTTTTTACTTCCTGGTTGGCCACGTATAGGGGCCAATGTCCCGCCAGTACACTCACGGCTGCTTCAGCCACTCGGTGGTGAAGCAGCTCGAAAGCATTATCTGAGTAGGACGCGCTATGGGGCGTTAGCACCACGTTGTCCATCATCAGTAGAGGATTGTTGGGGTCGGGAGGTTCCTTCTCCAACACGTCCAGTCCAGCCCCAGCGATCCAGCCCTGCTTCAGCGCCTTTATAAGAGCCTGCTCATCTACAACCGGACCACGGGACGTATTTATGAGAAAGGCCGATGGCTTCATTAGTTGAAGCTCCTTCTCCCCTATGATGTGATGAGTCTCGGATGTTAGTGAAGTATGGAGCGATATGTAGTCAGACCTCTCCAACAGCTCGCGAAACCCCACCAATTGAATGCCGGAGGCGCGAGCAAGGCCTGGATCAATATAAGGGTCGTATCCCAATACCTCCATGTGGAAAGCCTGAGCTTTAGAGGCCGTTGCCCTTGCTATGTTGCCGCAAGCTACCAGTCCTAAGGTCTGCCTGTGAACCGAACCCATGGGTGCAAACGGTTCCTTGCGCCATTTTCCATCACGCACCCACCCCTCCAATCGTACCAGCCTCTTTGCGCAGGCCAGGAGTAGCATCATGGTATGGTTGGATACCTCCCCTATGCAGAAGTCGGGGACGTTGGCCACTACAATACCCTTTTCAGTGGCTGCATCTGGGTCTACGGTATCGATACCCACGCCGTAGCGCGCTATGACTCGACATTTGTTTAAGGCTTGTATCGCCTTCTTCCTGATGGGTGCTTGCGTGCATAGGATGGCATCGGCGTCCCTGCCTACCTCGATAACGTCATCCTCGGTGACACACTTTATTGCGGTTAGCTTGGCGCCTACCTCAGCCAGAGCCTCCTCTTCGATGTCTAGGGATGCTCCCAAGTTGTATGGGTCGGTGTGCAGTACATAAAACTTATCTGTGCTCATTGGTCCCTCCATGGCTGGCATAGTAACGGGCAAACAGAGATGCCGCAACCACCGATCTCGTTCAGAATGATAGGTGACACATAGAATAGTGCCATCATGAAGGTAACCATAGCAGGATACCGAGGTCAGATAGGTTAGGAAGACGTGGCGAACTGAGCAGGGAGGACCGACGCAGGCTAAAGTAGTTTGACTACTACTAAGCCGACCTGGACATCGCCACCCTGAACCGTCAGCTGAGAGCGTGGGGGCGGGTACACGACATGGTGTGCCCTCACCAAGCTCTTAGCTACCTTACTTCTCTTCAGTTGCTTCAGCAGAATCACAACTCAAAGAGGCAAAGTGTCACTGACCTACTGGACGAGTACAAACACTTGCGAAGGTGAATTCAGGTCTAATATAATAACGCTGTCTAGGTGAAGTTTAATTGTAGTCATCCACTTTCACTAGACATGCATCTTGTACTGTTTAGCTGTCCTGTGTAAGTAAAGAAGGGGGCTGTTCATGGTCAAGAAGAAAAAGCTAATGGTGATTCCCATTCTTGGACTATTTGTTGTTGGTCTTTTGAGATTGAGGAGAATGCTTCTGGGAGATGGTGAGGCCGAAGAGGAGGAATAACCTCCTCATGCCTTCTCTTCAATTGAGTTGAAATGGGCGCTTCCCGTCGCTGAGTACCCACATGACTGAGACAGCGATGGACAAACTGGCTCCGCTGGATGATTTGATCAGAGCGGAGATAGATAGGAACGAATTTCCCCGCTTGAGCAAGGCTTGGAGCGAGTTCCAGGTCTTGCTGAAACCGGATGCTCCCCGACATCACCTGTTGCTGGTCAAGAAGGACAGGGTGGAGCTAGCGGTGGTTTCGGAAGAATTGCTGGTGACCCTGCTCGTTGATCGCAAGCACTCTCTGGTTACGGCTGTGGATTTAGACCATGTCAAAGGAGTCGACCTGGGCAACTTCGAAGGGTCGGCTAAACAGGGGGCTGAGATACAGTTGAACGTTTGGTTCCTGGACAACACCAGGTTCTACTGGGAGAGCGAGTTGGAAAGTCTTGAGGACATGAGGAAATTGGCTGTGTATATTCGTGGCTTCCTCGGCAGCGCCTCAGTACCAGAGGCGCGGCGTTAGCCGGCTCTCACGCCTAGTTAGAGTCGAGCTCAGGAATACGGTTGGTCGGCTCCCTTCCACTATTTCGGTGACATCCCCATTAAGTAGGTGAGCGATGAGCGCTTTAAACGGCTCTCGGTTCATCAGGATGGACGCGGAGCCCCCAAATGGCTCTCAATAGTGACGTGCCTCAGGAAGTAAAGGTAAAAGCCAACTGAGATGAGTGTACTTACCACCATACCATCCAAAAGCTTTTTATGTCCTGGCTTGTTCATTTTGTAAAGGCTTGAGTTTTATCACGTGGTGTTAAATGATGGGTCTTCTAACGTATCTTACACGAAGTACTTGACTCGCTCTTTCTTGTATTCTTTGGTGCTGAATAGGATAGCGTAGTCGGTGATGCCGGTCTTTTCGGATATCTTCTGGGCAATGCGTTTGCACTTCTCCTCATCCCGCGCGTGGATCATGCTGAACAGACTGTAGGGCCAGTCGGGGTAGGTGGGGCGTTGGTAGCAGTGGCTCACCTGAGGGAAGGAAGCTGTGGTCTCGCCGACCTCCTGGATCTGCTCTTCTGGGACTCGCCAGCACACCATTCCGTTGGCGGTGAAACCAGCGTTCTGATGACGAAGAATGGCGGCGTAGCGGCGCATGAAACCCATCTCCTGGAACTGGTCCAGCTTTTGAAACAATTCGTCGACTGTCATTCCCAGGCGGCTAGACGTGTCATCGAAGGGACGAGAGCGGAGGGGTATGTCTTCCTGGAGCTCTCTCACAAAGTCTCTATCCTCTTCGGTGAGAGGCCTGCTATCCATATGCGCCTTCTTCTTCCTGACTTCTGGCTCGAGGGTTTCCTCGTCTTTGGTCATGTCAAGCTTGACACCGATCTTGAAGAGGTGCTTGGTAGGCAAAAGTCTGTATTTTTCGGCTCCGGCTTGAGTGGCCAGCACCTCAAGAGCATCCTTCAGTTCCTCTTCTGAAGGCACAGCCAGAGTGAACCAGATGTTGAACTGGTGGTTACGCTTGTAGTTGTGGCTCACCCCCGGATGCTGACTTATCACCTCAGCTACCTGGTCTACCTTGTCTTCGGGAGCCCTCATGGCTATCAATGAGCTTTTGTAACCCAGGCGGCGGGTATCGAAGATAGCATTTATCTCACGGATGATATTGGCTTCTTTAAGCTCGGCGATGCGATGGATAACCTTCTCTTCCGACATGCCAACACACTCGCCAATAGAGGTAAAGGGCCTCTCAACCAGTGGAAAGTTCCATTGCAGGATATTCAGGAGCTCTTTGTCCTGCCTGGTTAGTTCTATTAGAGTATCAGTCTGCATAGAATCCTCGACTTGCTGGTGCTTATGTTTGTGGCGATACGGGTGTCACGTGGAAGTTGTTGGCGTACAAATCAACTACTCTATCGATGTCCTCCTGGCTAATATCCGGAAGGTCTGAGACAAGGGCAAACTCTTCCAGCTGCTCCGGTTTAGTAACGGTTAGCAGCACCGATGACACGGTCTTCTGACTCAAACAGAACTTGAGGGCTGCCTGCCCAATGGTGATATCCTTGTTCTCCGTCAGGAATCCTATCTGCTCCACCTTTTGAAGCGACTCGTCCAACCACTCCTTTTTCCGGTAGCTGCGATGGTCCGTCTCAGGAAATGTGGTGTCCTTGTTGACGCTGCCGTCCAGAAGACCACTGGCATGGGGAACCCTGACTAGGAGGCCCGTTTCGTACTCCTCGGCGATGGGGAAGAAGTCTCTGGCAGGGTCCTGCTCCAGAATGCTGTAGATGATCTGAAGAGTGGTCGCCTTCCGGTCTCTCATCGCAGCCTCACCCTCTTCAAACCAGCCGATGTCGGGGCCGAGGGCTGCTCCGTAGCATCTTATCTTGCCTTCTTCTTTAAGTCTCTCCAGGGTCTCGAACACGTCATCTCGCTCAATGGCTGAGAGCCTAGGATTGTGTAGTTGATATATGTCGATCCAGTCGGTGGCGAGGCGTTTGAGGCTTTGCTCGCATGCGTGTCTTATGAAGTCGGGATCAAAGTTCTGGGGCTTCTCCTGATGACGAATCCTGGCTTGAAAAGTATAGAAATCGTAGCCGAACTTGGTGCACAAGATCACCTCGTTGCGGAGGCCTTTCAATGCCTCGCCCACCACCCTCTCGTTGTCACCAGAGCTGTATTGGTCCGCGGTGTCGAACAGGTTGATGCCCAGATCAATGGCCTTATGAACCAGCTTTATGGAGTCCTCTTCGCTGACCAAGCCCCACCAGTCACTGACTAGAGTCCACGTTCCAAACCCTAGCTCTGATACCTTTAGGTCGGTGTTGGGAATGACTCTATGCTTCATGCAGTTCTACTCTCCTAGAGCGCGGTGGACTTCTTCCAATTTGGCCCGAAACTCGGCTTCCTCCAGAACAGGAGTCGCTCCAGATGTTTCCACCGGCTCTTCCAACTCCACCCAGGAGGTGCATCCGCCGTACCGTTCCAGCACGGGCAGAGTCCTTGGTTGTGGTAGTCGGAATACTCTTAGCAGAAGAATCGACAGAGGTTTCTTTGGCCTCCAGTTCAGTCTGTAGTGAGCGTAGTTGGTAGTGCAGATATAGAAGTGGGATAGGGCTTCAACTTTGTCCGGATCGGTTATCTCCAGCGCCTCGTTCACACGGGCCAGGTTGGAGACCTCCACCGAGCCATTGCTCTGAAGAGTCATCGTCTCCTCTAGCTGGGTATGATACTGAGGCTTCAGCAAGTCCCTGCGTTGGTGTTCGTAAGTAGGGTAGAGGAGAAACTCTTCCTTTTCCAGGACGAACTGCCTTTTCTGCTCCTTTATGCCGCCCTTCCGAAGGATCAGTAGCTGTTGCCCTTTGTCCAAGGCCTGAGTAATGACCGCCCATTCCTTGAGGGCGGTGTTGGTGTGTCCCATGCTATCTGTTAAGACTCTCTTCTCTTAGCCAGCCCGCCATCTCCTTGGCATGATAGGTGAGGATTAGGTCTGCACCTGCCCGCCTGATCCCCGTGAGTATCTCTGTAATGGTTCTTTTCTCATCTAGCCAGCCGTTCCCGGAAGCGGCCTTGGCCATGGCGTACTCGCCGCTGACGTTGTAGGCGCCCAGGGGTTGCTGGAAGGTCTCGCGAGCCTTGGCAATGACATCCAGGTATGATAGGGCTGGCTTGACCATTATTATATCTGCCCCCTCCTGTATGTCCAACTCTATTTCGAGCAAAGCTTCTCTCACGTTTGGCGGGTCCATCTGATAGGAGCGCCTGTCTCCAAAGGCAGGAGCGGAGTGGGCGGCGTCTCTGAATGGGCCGTAAAACGCAGAGGCATACTTGGCTGAGTATGCCATTATGGGCGTGAGCTCGAAGCCGTTGTCATCCAAGAGAGATCTGATAGATGCCACTGTGCCGTCCATCATGTTGGAGGGAGCCACAATGTCGGCCCCTGCCTCGGCGTGGGTCAGCGCAGTCCTGGCCAGGAGCTCGAGGGTCTGATCGTTGTCTACATAGTCCCCTTCGAGGATTCCGCAGTGGCCGTGGATGGTGTACTCGCAAAGGCAAACGTCGGTGATGACCACCATCTCCGGTACTGTATCTTTGATGGCTGCGACAACTTTCTGTATCACGCCCTGTGAGTCATAGGCTTCCGAGCCCACCTCGTCTTTGGAGATGGGAATGCCGAATAGCAAGACCGCAGGTATTCCCAGACCAGCTGCCTCTTCAGCTTCCCGAGCGGCAAGGTCGATGGATAGCTGGGCGATGCCGGGCATCGAGTCAACGTCCCGACGTTGACCGAAATCGTGGGTAACGAACATGGGATATATCAAGTCTTTGGGGTCGATGGTAGTCTCTTTGACCATGTCCCTCAGAGCCTGGTTACGTCGTAGGCGCCTGAGTCTCTGAGTTGGAAATCCTGTTTCCGAACGTCGAGTCAGTCTTTCGACGGTGCTTTTCATGGCAGACTCCTTGCGTAGCGCACTATAGCATCAACAAGTCCCGGTATGGTGTGTTCTGAAGCTAATATGTCAACCTTCAGTCCCGAATCTCTGGCTGTAGCCGCTGTGATGGGACCGATACAAGCTACACAGGTCTCTTTGAAGGCATCGATATGCCCATTCAGCATCTGGACCAGGTTTTTCACCGTGGACGAGCTGGCAAAGGTAACGATATCCACATCTCCTCTGGACAATCGCTTCATAGCCTGAGTCGCCACCACCGAGGGAGACGAAGCGCTGTATACCGGCATTTGATCGACCTCTGCTCCCAACTCCCTTAGACCATCTACCAGGATCGCTCTCGCCTCGTCAGCCCTGGGTAGGAGGAACTCCTTGCCTTGGATGTCTTGCCCTCTAAACCATTCTACTATTGCTTCTGATACATATTCCTGGGGCACGAAATCGGCCGTTACTCCTTTGTTATCTAAGGCCTCTGCGGTGGCGGGCCCAATAGCTGCGATCTTGATTCCCTCTAGCGCCTCGGTATACAACCCCTTTGATTCCAGGCGCTCGAAGAAGAATTGAACCCCATTGACGCTGGTGAAGACGACCCATTGATAAGCCCGAATGCGGTCGATGGCTCGGTCTAGGCTCCTAGCATGTCCAGGGGTTTGATTGATCTCCAAGGCAGGCAACTCGATGACCTCCGCCCCTTTCTTGGTTAGCAGTGTGGAAAGGGCGCTGGCTTGTTTGCGACTTCGGGTAACCAGGACCCTTTTTCCGAACAGGGGCCGGGACTCGAACCAGCCAAGCTCCTCCCGGAGTTTGACCACGTCTCCTACGACTACTATCGCTGGTGGTGAAAAACCTCGCTCATCGACTCTCTTCACAATGTCTGCCAGTGTACCTTCGAGGGTCTCTTGCTGGCCTAGTGTTCCATCTCTTATTAACGCCACCGGGGTATCGAGGGAGCGGCCGCTATCGGCCAAGCGATCGACTATTTCAGACAGATTCCCTATACCCATGAGAATAACGATAGTGTCGGTGCCTTGGGCTATTCCCTTCCAGTCTATGGACGATTCTGCTTTGGTTGGATCTTCATGGCCCGTAACGATGGTTACAGAGGATGACAGCTGCCGATGAGTGACGGGTATGCCCGCATAGGCGGGTACGGCAATGGCTGAGGAAACTCCTGGGACTACATCGAAAGAGATATTCTCCTTCACCAATGTCTCCGCTTCTTCCCCACCTCTCCCGAACACGAAGGGATCGCCTCCCTTCAGACGGACTACGTACTTCCCCTCTGTGGCTTTAGATACTAGGAGGGAGTTGATATCGGGTTGACTCATGGCATGTTCTGTAGGGCTCTTGCCTACGAAGATGGTCTCGCACCCTGGCTTGGCGTGGTCGAGAAGAGTAGCGTTAATCAATCGGTCGTAGACTATAACGTCAGCCTGTTTTATGCACTCCAAGGCCTTCACAGTGATTAGTCCCGGGTCTCCTGGTCCCGCTCCTACTAGAGAGACCATACCTCTATTGCTCATGCTTTCGCTGCTTCCATAAGGCCCGCCGCTCCCATCGAAAGTAGCTTTTCGGCCAAGATAACCCCTAGCTCCTTCCAAGTCTCGCTCTCACCCCGTGCTTCGGCTTTGATGATCTCGTTACCTTCTGGGTCTGCCGCCATGCCTCTGAGCCTTAACGACTCATCCTCATAGCTGCCGTAGGCCGTAATGGGCGCGAGACAGCCACCACCCATGCGTCTCAGAAAGGAGCGCTCTGCCTCAACAGCTTTCTGAGTTAGTGGATGATTCAGACCCTCCACTAGCTCCTGGGTCTCTTCATCGTCTTCACGGACCTCCACCGCCAAAGCCCCCTGCCCCACCGCAGGGAGACAGACTTCTACTGGAAAATACTCTGCAATATGGCTCTCCCAGCTCATGCGAATCAGTCCGGCAGCCGCCAGTATAACCCCTTCATAGTGGTCTTCCGATATCTTTCCTATGCGGGTGTGTATGTTTCCTCGTATATCCAAAAACTGGATGTCAGGTCTGACGGCTTTCAGTTGAGCCGCTCTCCTGGGACTCCCAGACCCTAGCCGAGCACCAGAAGGCAACGATTCGAATGGTGTATTCTCAGCACTGATCAGCACGTCCCTGGGGTCTTTGCGCTCCGTGACCGCTGCGATGCGTAATCCAATTGGGTCCTCGCCGGGCATGTCTTTGAGGCTGTGAACAGCAATATCGATGTTGCCCTGCTGAAGATTATTCTCCAACTCCTTCACGAATACTCCCTTAGAAGAGAACCGAGAGATGGCAACTTTTCGGTTCCTATCTCCCTTGGTGGCGATTTTTTTGACCTCGAAATCGCGGTCGGGATGAAGACGCTTCAGGCCATCTATGACTTCCCCTGCTTGCTTCAGAGAAAGAGCGCTGCCTCTGGCACCTATTACTAGAGTCTTCTTCAATAGCTCTTTCTCTCGGTTCCCAGCAATTAAGCTATTTCACCTTGGCGGGGCGCTTCTGCTTTTTCCCTGCCGCCCGACCGTTAGTCAGAGAGTGTAACAATCGGCGTTTGGCCTCTTTCCGTTTCTCCTCCTTTAGAAGGGAAAGCAGCTCCTGATCTATGGACCTTTGCCAACGGCCGGGACTGACCCTGAGTCCCTCTCGCTTAAGTTGACGTCTAGCTTGAGAGAGAAGGGTAGAGAGACGTACATATTCGGGAGGGAAATTGGACTGCAGGTCTCTTCTGAGCCATCGGGCCAAGGCAGGACTAGCTCCTCCGGTTGATATGGCCAGAGTTATTTCGCCCCGTCGGAAGATAGAAGGGGCGATGAAGTCGCAGTACTCTGGATCGTCCACCACGTTTACCAGAG
The DNA here is from genome assembly GCA_965197675.1 of Dehalococcoidia bacterium. Classification (GTDB taxonomy): domain Bacteria; phylum Chloroflexota; class Dehalococcoidia; order Plut-88900; family Plut-88900. The sequence goes on from OZ240221.1 coordinate 16,951, forward strand.
CACCGTTTGTGCTGGCCTCGATACCAATAGCTCTATTGAGCTTCATATCGTCTGTGGCAGCGATGAGGATATGCATGCCTTGATAATCACCGTCCTGATATTCCCTGGAAATGTACTTGATTTGACCCTTTTCCACCCGGCCTTTAAGGCGAGGGGTTATCTCAGGGCTAACTACGGCCACCTCAGCCCCAGAGTCCAGAAGGGTTTTGACCTTGCGTTCAGCTATGGTTCCTCCACCCACCACCATGCAGGGCCTGCCCTTTAAGTCAAGGAAGACCGGATAATATTTACTCATCTAAATATATCCAAATCTATCCATATATAAGTAAATTACTGAAAGTAAATTAGATTTTACGGATTCGTCCAGCTACTTGTATCACCTTCTACGGTAACAGTCAATCAGGTTCCAGATATTAAGGAACCCGCTTTTGGAAGAGGAGAGGTTAGGCTGGACTTTATCTTCCCGTTGCCTCGATGAGCACCCTGGCCACCTCTGGATGGGTGAATTCATCGGGAGGGACTTTGCCCTCTTGAAGCATGGCCCTGAGAGCGGTGCCGCTCAGACTCACATGGTCTTGTTGGTCGTGAGGACAGGTCTTGGAGGTACCCATTCCTTTGCAGAGCTTACAGTAGAAGGCGTGCTCAAAGAAAAGAGGGGTGATGTCCAACTCCTCGTGGGAGAACTCTTTGAATATGTGCTGGGCGTCGTAGGTGCCGTAATAGTCTCCCACTCCCGCATGGTCTCGGCCCACGATAAAGTGGGTACAGCCGTAGTTCTTTCTGACCAACGCGTGGAATATGGCTTCTCGGGGGCCGGCGTAGCGCATGGCGGCGGGGAAGATTCCTAAAACCACTCTATCGCTGGGGTAGTAGCCTTCCAGAAGAACCTCATAGCATCGCATTCGAACGTCGGCGGGAATATCGCCGCTTTTGGTATCTCCCACCAGAGGATGTAGGAACAGGCCGTCGACTATCTCCAGAGCGCATTTCTGAATGTATTCGTGGGCACGATGGATGGGGTTCCTGGTTTGAAAGCCAACTATGCTATGCCATCCCTTCTCGGCAAAGAGCCTCCGAGATTCGGCGGGACTAAGATGGTGCTTCCTATGCGATTGAGACTCTTGAGGGTTGAGGATCTGCACCTTGCCCCCCAATAACACCTCGCCCTGCCGTGTCAAGTAGCTTACACCTGGATGGGCGATGTCGGTCGTGCGGTAGACTTGAGAGGCCTCCCATTCCTTATCGTAGGCGTACTTTTCTTCCAGGTGTAGTATTGCTACAGGAGACCCGGAGGAATCAATCAGGGCAACTTCTTGGTCGAGTTTGAGGGAGCCTGCTTGATCTACGGAGGAGGAGAGGGTTATAGGCAGGCTCCACGCAAGACCATTGGCGAGGTGCATGTTCTGAACGACACTCTGATAGTCGTCCTTGGTCATGAACCCTTCGATGGGGCTGAATGCCCCGGAAGCTATCATCTCCAGGTCCGATAGCTCTCGTGGATTCAGCTTAAGGAATGGGATACCTCTGGCTCGTTCTTGGAAAGTACCCCTTTGATCATCGGTAAGGTACCTGTTAACCAATGTCCCGCCATGGGGAGCGATACTTATCATAGCTGAGTGGGAAACCTCGCCTCCAGATCTGGTGTGAAGATAGTGCTAGCTAACGTGAAGGCCACACTCTTGGTTGCCATTTTGCTCCCACCACCATCGTCCAGCCCTGGGGTCTTCACCTGGTTTAACCGCTCGCGTGCAGGGTTCACAGCCTATGCTGGGGTAGTTCTGATCGTGGAGAGCGTTGTATGGGATGTGGTTCTCTTTGATATATTCCCATACCTGTTCCCATGTCCAGTCGAGTAGGGGATTGATTTTGACTATGGAGCCATGAGCGGCGTCCAACTCCACTTTGGCCGAGGTAGCCCTGGTGAGGGTCTGATCACCGCGGAGGCCAGCAGTCCAGGCATCTAGCTCTGACAAACCGCGACCTAGAGGCTCCACCTTTCTGATTCCACAGCACAGCTTTCGGTTTTCGATGCTTTCGTAGAAGAGATCGAGCCCCTTTTCCTTGACCATGTTGTCAACGGCCACGGGCTCGGGGTAGTAGACCTCGATATTAATGCCGTATTTGTCCGTGATGCGACCCATGACGTCATGGGTCTCCTTAGGGAGACGCAAAGTATCCAGGGTGAAGACGCGGGCCTGTGGATTTATCTTGTGGAGCATGTCTATCAGTACTACATCCTCAGCACCAAAGCTGGAGGCCAGAGAGATTCTTGGGTGGAACTGGTCTAACGCCCACTCCAACACCTCTTGAGGCGACTTGTTTTTAAAATCCTGAGCTAATTCATCCAACTCTAGAGCCGACAGTTTTGATTCGGTAGCCACGATGCCTCCTTTTAAAACGCGATCTTATTGATTGATCGGTGCATTCTTCTCTATACCAGTTTCAGACCTGATGCCAGCAGCACTACAGCTAAGGTACCCCTTAGGGCCTTCTCGGGAACTTTTACGGCGAGGCGGCTTCCGATGTAAACACCTGGAATAGACCCCACCAGAAGGTTGGCCAATAGAGTTGTGTCGATGTATCCGACGGTCAGATGGGCCAGAGCAGCGGTAGATACTATCAGAGAGGCATGGAATACATCCGTGCCCACAATCTTAGCTGAGGGCATGGCGAAGACGAAGCTCAGCACAACTATTATGATAGCCCCGCTACCTACCGAAGTTATGCCCACGGCGATTCCCACCAGGAATCCAACGATGGGTAGCGCCCGCTTGGCTCTCGGACCAACAGCGAACTCGGATAGAGTTTCCCTGGTAGACCTCTTGAGTAGAAATGTCCTGCCGATCATCATGGCAGCCATTAAGACAAGAGCCACTCCCAGTGCGGTGGTGACGAATCCGTCTACACTATCGTGATAGACCCTCTCCAAAAGGGCGAGCAGACCTACGCCTACCAGCGCGCCAGGAACGCTTCCTATCACCAGATACTTGACTATAGGTAGGTGTACCGTACCCTGGCGGTAGTGTTGCCAGCCTCCAAAAATCTTGGTTATGGCGGTAGCTGCCAGGTCAGTACCAACAGCGATGATAGGTCGCACCCCGAATACGAAGATCAGTATGGGAGTCATCAAGGAACCGCCTCCCATACCGGTCATTCCTACCAGGAGCCCGACTGCTAGTCCGGCCACCCAGACCTGTGGGTCCAACTCTACCTACTCTCTGTTACCTGTTATTCTCAACTAAAGAACCCCTCGCATAAGGACGAGGGGTTCTCGTGGTTCCACCTTACTTCGTTCTGATTGCTCAGAACCTCAACTTCAGGTACATATCCCAAGACACTTCATCGAGTAACCAGGTGGAGAAGTTTTGTATGCAATAAAAAACCCCTCGCATAAGGACGAGGGGTTCTCGTGGTTCCACCTTGCTTCATCCTGATTACTCAGGACCTTTTCAGGTACTCCGTCTCGGACTTTTATACCCTAACCCTGTAACGGGGGTAACCGGCTCAGCCTACTGCTATTGGGTTCGGCCTGCGGCTCCGGAGCGCACTTCGACTAGACGTTCGCTATCGGCCTTTCACCTTTCGCCGACTCTCTGTAAACGCTCTATCTAGCCTACTTTACTCCTTCACAGCCTCTGGGTAATAACTTTGTGAAATTTGTACCATACCGGTCTGGCTTTGTCAAGGGGTCCGCCAGCTAGATTCCCCACCTAAATACGTAAGAAGACTTCGTTGGTGCCTGCTTCAAAGCGGGCTATGATGTTTCATGAACAAAAGAAACAATCACCAACTAGGTGCACCTGTTATGAAGCAAGGATTGCTGCCGTTCCAGTACCATGACGGCGCTGTCAGGATTGCCTGCCTGCGTGAAGAGACCCCAGTGCACCCATACCGAGGGGTTCTACCAACTCCATGATGGTGAGCTGGAGATCGGCCCCCTCAACCGAGACCTCCAGGACTGGGAGCGCATCTGCGATACGGTCGCCCCATCACTCCCTAGACGGCAGGACCCCAGCGGAATATCTTAAGTAGTGCCACCCAGACATGGTCTCTTCCAAACTGTCTCATATGTACTGAACGAGTACAAGCGGCTTGACATTACACCCCCCTCTTGATACGATTGAGGACGATATCCCCGCGAGTGCGGCCTTGCCTCTAGGGGATTTTTTATGGAGCGGGGGGACAATAATCGCACCATTCAACACACACAAAGCAGAATCGGATGATTGATAGAGGAGGAGGATTAATGAAAATTACGCTATCGATCATTAAGGCGGACGTAGGTTCCATTGGAGGTCACACCAAGCCCTCTTCCAGGATGATATCGGGGGTGGAGTCCCAAGTGGAAAAGGCCAAGAAGAGTGGCCTCCTCATCGATGGGTTTGTTTCCCACACAGGTGATGACATTGCAATGCTCATGTCTCATACAAGAGGAGTTGACGACGAAAACGTCCATCGGTTTGCCTGGGACACCTTTATAGAGGCGACGGGGATTGCCCAGGTTGAAGGCTTATATGGAGCCGGTCAGGACCTACTGGTCGATGCTCCCTCCGGCAATGTGAGGGGAGCCGGGCCTGCCGTGGCGGAGTTAGAGTTCGAGCACGAACCGGTGAAGGGCAACAAGGTCAGACCAGCAGAGTCCTTTTGTATGTTTGCTGCGGACAAGTGCGGGCCAGGAGCTTATAACCTCCCCCTGTTTCTAGCCTTCGCCGATCCTATGTATTGCGCCGGCCTGATGCTGCCCAAGATGATCAAAGGCTTTCGCTTCCGAATAATAGATATGGATAACACCGGAGGCGACAGCATCTTAGAGCTAGATGCTCCCGAGGACTACTATCGCATTGCTATCCTGCTCAGAGACAACGAGCGTTTCGCCATAGAATCTATCTACTCCCGTACCTACGATGAGCCTGCTGTTGCTATTTCGGCGCAGCGCTTGCACAACATAGCCGGGACATACACGGGCAAGGACGACCCTGTGGCCCTTGTAAGGAACCAGGGTATATTCCCTGCGCCCGAGGAGATTTTATCGCCCTTCGCCAAGGCCCACTATGTTGGCGGTGACGCTAGAGGGTCCCACGTCATGCCGATGATGCCCGTAGCGGTTAACACCGCCGTAACGGGGATTTACTGCCTGCCCCTAGTATCCTGCACCGGCTTTTCCATAGATGCCGAAGGCTGCTTCTCCGACTCATGGATCGACTTCTTTGACAACGTAGCCTGGGACCAAGTCCGGTTGAAGGCTCAAGAAAAGGCGATGGCCATGAGAGACCAGGGATGGTCTGGCGCAGCTATGCTGCCCTACACTGAGCTGGAGTACAGCGGCTTTAGAAACGTGGTGGAGGACCTCCTGTCCAAGTTCGCTATTCAGGATGGTCACAAGCCAGCCGAAGAGGCCGCCGCTTCGATCAAGGGGGCACGCTAGAAATCTGCATCGCCGCGGTCTGCTAGAGACTGCTAGGTGGGTTGAGATCTGAAGCTGTTACTGGGTACCCACAACAAAGGGAAGCTTCAGGAGTACAAGGGTCTCATTAGTAGTCCTCTATATCAAATCATTTCGCTTACAGACGAAGGCATCTCACTAGAGGTCAGAGAGAGCGGCTCTACCTACGAGGAGAATGCATCCCTCAAGGCCAAGGCCTACGCTAGTCATTCCGGGTTGATAGCTTTGGCTGATGACTCAGGCCTGGAGGTGGATGTCTTGAACAAGGCTCCGGGTCATCTGTCATCCCGATACGCCGGCCCTGATGCTACCGACGATGAGAACATCGACCGCCTTCTTGGAGAGATGGAAAACGTCCCAGAGGACAAGCGTGCCGGCCGTTTCGTGTGCGTTATTGCTGTGGCCACACCTCTCGGAGACGTGGAGCTCTTTCGAGGAGACTGTAAAGGACTGATAGCCTTCCAGCGCTCCGGAGCTGAGGGGTTTGGCTATGATCCCATCTTCTACATACCTTCATCGTACAAGACGATGGCCCAACTAACCCTTGAAGAGAAGAATCTCATTAGCCACAGGGCGGAGGCCGTTCGGTGTGCTCTGCCTTTCATCGATCGCCTCCTTCAAAATGTCGGTAAGATATAGCTACGGGAATATGCGTCCTGCTAATAGTCTGACATCTAGTTAACTGTTTAGGCGTCATCTCAGATCTTAGAAGGACATAGAGGGAAAGGCGAATATCCCCAATGGAAGAGCAACTTAGCCATATCGACGAAGAAGGTCGAGCCAAGATGGTGGACATCACTGCCAAGCTGGACACCGAACGAGTGGCCCAGGCCAAGGGAGCGGTGAGGATGAAATCCTCCACGTTCAAGTTGATCAGCGAAGGAGGAATCGCCAAGGGTGATGTCCTGGCGGTGGCTCGAGTTGCAGGCATAATGGCTGCTAAGAATACCCCGCACCTGGTTCCCATGTGCCATCCGCTGCTTCTTACCGATGTATCTATCGACTTTCACCTCGATCAAGCGAGCAGCACCATAGAGATCATCGCCACGGCCAAGACCAATGGCAAAACAGGGGTAGAGATGGAGGCCCTTACGGCCGTAACAGGAAGCGCCTTAACCATTTATGATATGTGCAAAGCGGTAGATCTAGGTATGCGCATTCAGGATGTTAGAATGGTGCATAAATCGGGCGGTAAAAGCGGCGCCATCGTACTCGAAGACCCCTCCTAGACCTTCCTGCCTAGCTGGTTTCCCGCTATTGAGCAAGTCTCTCCTCTGATAAGTGGGTTGATTAGCTTATGTTTTTCCGAATGAGCGCCCGAAGGGCACTCGTATACGGTTTGATCATAGTCCTCGTGGCCTTAGTTGGCTTCTTTTTCATGAATGCAGGCGGGTTCTCCAAGAAGACAGAGACATTGGAGGCCCAGTTTCAGACCACCGATCTCTCTCAAGTGGAAATGGTTACGGTACTGGCGAGGGATAGCATTGAAGCAATCAAGGTCCCTCGGCTAGTTGGTGGTGTCGAAGGCGCCTCTCAAATGGACAGCGAAGAGATGGTGATAGGAGTGTCCATAAACGGCGATCAGCGGGCCTACCCCCTCAGGATACTAAGTCGCCATGAAATCGTCGATGACGTGGTAGGTGGAGTACCTGTAGCGGTAACCTACTGACCTCTCTGCTACACTGGCATAGTGTATGCCAGAGAGGTGGAGGGACAGGTCCTGACCTTTGGGGTTTCAGGCAAACTGATTATGAACGGCCTCGTTATGTACGACGATGAGACAGATACCCTGTGGAGTCAGGTGCTGGGTGAAGCTGTTAGGGGCCCCCTGCTCGGTACTCGATTGAAGGTGGTTCCTTCCACTCAGACCACTTGGGACGCTTGGCAAGAGCTGTACCCAGACACCCTGGTTCTGGACAAAGAGGTAGGATATTACCGAGATCGCTACGAGAGCTATTACAGAAACAAAGATGCCGGCATCATTGATGAGACCATAAAGGATCGCCGGCTAGAGAGTAAAGAGTACGTCATCGGGGTGACCTTTGATAAGGCGTCCAAGGCCTATCCCTTCAACATGTTAAGAGATTTCCAGGTGGTAAACGATACTGTGGGACATCAACCTATTCTCGTGGTCTATGAGCCGGAGAGTGGAACTGGCTTGGTGTACGATCGAACTATCTACGAGAGGGTGCATAACTTCTATCTGGTTAGGGCTGAAGGAGTATCCGAGTTTGTGGTAAGTGACCGGGAAACGGGAAGTCAGTGGTTGGCCTTCACTGGTGAGGCTATAGAGGGCGATTTAGCTGGAGAGACACTAACACGCCTGCCTTCTACTTACATCTTCTGGTTCGGCTGGTCAGATTATCATCCCACCACCGAGGTCTTTGAGGGTTACCTATCTAAAGACGAGGAGCTAGATTGAAGCCTATCTTCAAAATGAGACGGATGGGACTCTCATCATATTCGCACTAATGGGCTTGGTTTGTTGAGGAGATACCTTATCTTTATGGACTTTCTGGGTGTCCTGAAATCACTCCGCACGCCACAGAGGGAGTTCAGACGGATACATCCCTCTGGCAGAGAGCTTGAGGGTCTTGTCCTCAGCTTGACTGGGGAATGTACCCCCAGATACAAAAACCCACCTGGGCGGGCGGTTGGGCTCCAAGGAGCTTGCCTCTCTGACACAGGCCCCTGGTGGGAGAAGGTTAGCATGAGGTGTCTCCGCTCACCTGGTTCGACTAGCTCACCATGAGCGGTAGCCTGTCATATATCCCGCTCACTCTGAGCCTGTCGAAGAGTCACCCTGAGCTCGTCGAAGGGTGTGAGTGGGGCAAGGGGGTGTCCGCTCATGTAGTTCGACTAACTCACTATGAGCGGTGTGGTGTTGTACATACGCTCACCCTGAGCTTGTCGAAGGGAAGGGTGCCGTCATTCCCCTGCCGCCCTCCTTTCCGTCATTCTTGTGCTTGACACGGGAATCCAGAGTTGGAACCTGGCCCATTGTGCCACGCGGCTATATATAGAATGAGAACCTACGTGCTATAATGCAAATACTAATCTCGCTTACAAGGAGGTATCACCCTTATTCCTCACGGAGGTCGTCGCCCAGGAGGAGGCGCTCCCAGGGGCAACCTGAACGGACTGAAGCACGGGCGGAACTCTCGCCGGTTTCAAGAGCTTGTCAACGCCCTCGCTCAAATCAAATTCCCGGCTCCTTCTCCCTCGGAGGATGAAGTCTCTCCGCTCACCTGGTTCGACAAGCTCACCATGAGCGGTTGCCTGTCATATATCCCGCTCACTCTGAGCCTGTCGAAGAGTCACCCTGAGCTCGAAGTTTACCCTGAGCGTAGTCGAAGGGAAGGGTGTCCTCATTCCCTATGCCGTCATTCCCGTGCTTGACACGGGAATCCAGGGGAGCCCTGTCCAAGAAGCCCGCACGGAGGGAGTCCAGAGGAACGCATCCCTCTGGCAGGGGGTTGGGGGGCCTGTCCTCAGCTTGACTGGGGAATGTGCCCCCACGTACAAAAACCTGCTGGGGCGGGTGGGTGGGTTAAACTCCAACCCCACGAAAAACTCAATCAAAATATAGCGGGTCTTCGCGCCTGGAAAACCCCGAAAATAAACCTTTTTTTACAATTCAATCAAACCTAGGCGTGAAACCATAAATTCAATCAAGCTTCAAAGCTAAACGGGAAAAGACAATCAAGTTCTACGCACAAACCAATTCGGGTAATAGTGCAAGCCCATCGCATTTAGGCCAAAACCAGCTTTGGCCGAACTCCCACCCTGCCCGTCTGGGCTCCGGCGAAAGCCGGAAAAACGACTGATGGTGCATCCCCTATCTCAAAATGCGTTTGACCTGTCACTTTCCGCCGCAATTATTGACATCCCGCTGGAATTGATTTACCGTGACCTATCATGGTGCTGAAGAAGCGAAGGGTGGACAGAGCCGCCGACTACATCGGAGAGCTCCTCAGGGGCAATACAGACTCGTTGCTTCTTGCCCTATTGGAGGACTCCCCCATGTATGGCTACAGGCTGATTAAGGAAATCGAAAAGAGGACCGACGGCAGCCTTCGTTTCAAGGACGGCACCATCTACCCAGCGCTCCATCGCCTGGAGCAGGAAGAGTTGATCAGGGGCAAATGGGTGACTGCCAACGGAATGGAACGTCGCTACTACTTTCTGACTGAGAAAGGAAAGGACATACTCGTCCAACGAAAAGAGCAGTGGCGGCAGTTCTCCACGGCGGTAAATCGCATCATAGAGTCCACCAACGCATGATCTCACACTGAGAGGCCTCGCTGATGCATCCAGAGCTGGATAATTATCTGGATAGAGTAGGCCAACACCTTCATCTCGACTCTGAGAGGAAAGTGCTTATCCTACGGGAAGTCAGTTCCCACCTAGAGGAAACCTATCTAGAGTTGAGATCTGAGGGTCTAACTGAAGCGGAAGCCCTAACGACAACCCTCGACTCCTTTGGACGACCCAGGTTCGTGGCACGGCTCATGCACGAATCCCACCACAAGGTTACCTGGCCGGAGATGATCTTGTCCGCAGTGCCCCACCTGTTGGTTGCCTTCCTGTTCGCCCTCAACGGATGGGACAGCTGGTTCTGGGCGCCTATCCTCCTTGTGCCTGTAGTCGCAGTTACTCTTTACGGGTGGTGGCAGGGTAAACCCAACTGGCTATATCCCTGGGTGGGGTATTCCATGATTCCATTGGTGATAGCGGGGTACTTGTCTCTGCCCTTCCTTCCCGATCTGGCAGCCTCCTTCCTTTCTGTAGGTCCCGAGTCCAATCCGTGGGCATTAATGCCATGGGTTATCTTCCTACCGCTCACAGGCTGGCTTTTAGCAACCACTACCTTTAGAGTGGCCCGTCGAGACTGGATGCTAGCATCTCTCATGTTGTTTCCGTTGCCGGTAGCGGTGGCGTGGCTCATTCTCCTGGAGGATGTTGGGGGCTTGTTTAGTGGCGCAGGGGAGGCTCTTCATCAGTACGACTATACTATGATGCTAGTTCAACTGGCATCTGCCTTGACCACCGTAATATTCATACGCCTGCGAGGAGGCCCTGTAAAGGTAGGAGCCTTAGCGTTAACGGCATTCGGACTGTTCACCGGCATTCTCCACAGCTCAGGTACTGACATGAACTTGTTCTACACGGCGGCAGCCGGCGTGTTTATATTTGCTTTCTTCCTCAGCCCAGCCATCCTCGAGTCAGTGGCCGAAAAATGGGAGTCTCGAAGGAGGGGGCTGGGGGCGAGCTAACCTCACGCGAAACTCTCTGGCTGTACTCAGCTCCATTAATCCTCGATCGCTTCAGTAGCCGGCCCTTGTGATATGATTAGTTCATTGCCACCATTTCTAAGAAGTAGAGAATGAGCGTTAGGTAACGACAGACGTGACATTGGAGTTCGAACGGGGTGACCCCTATAACCCCAAGGGACATGCACTGGTATTTTTCAGGAGCTATACTGATGAATCCAAGGTCTATGCTACCTATCTCATCGTGCCGCCCATTAACATCGAGTTGGCCAAGTACATGCCTCCCATGTTCGCCTCCAAAGTGTCTCTGACAGATGTAGAAAACGTCTCTTCTATACCGTTGCCCCCTGTCCCTGAAGAGGTAGAAAGCCTTGACTACCTGAAGGCATTGGCGGAAGCAAGAAACGACGACCTGATCTACGGGGGCATCATAGATGCGTCGGAGGTGGAGAAGATGCTCTACAATACAAGTGAGACAGCCCAGTCCTATCTTCAACTCTACAACAGTCGTCCTCCTCTACCTGAGCCTACGCCAGAAATAGAATCGGCAGAAGATGCGGGAGAGGTTTTCTACTCTCTAATGAGCGACAGGGACAAACTAGGTGAACTCGCAAAGCTGACTGGTTCGCTAAAATACTCCATCGAGGGTAACGATGACGTCCGTGCCGAAGAGATCAGTGCTGAGATGAACGCCCTCTCCAAGTACCTCGACGATAAATACAAAGTAAGAGAGCTAATAGAGGCGGCCCAGACTCCTGGACTGACTGCCAGCAAGCTCTCCCAGCTCTATACGGAGCGGTGTTACAAGCTTTGCGATGAAGACTACAGAGGTGTTGCGGAGATCGAGGGGGAGATCAACAGGCTAACGTAGAAGAAGTAACAAACCTCTTGTACCGCTCGCTCCTGTTAGATAGAGACTACACTGTCTACCATCAGGACAGTAAACAGCCCCGCTAGGTATATCAGCGAGTACAAGTAAGCGTTGCGGGCGGCCGATACCTCATTTGACCGCCACAGGCACCAGGCCGAATATATCAGCGGAATCCCCAAAGCCGTTGCTCCTGCCAGGTATATCCATCCTACGGCATCCGAGGTGAAAAACACCAGGGTGAGTGTCACCAAGAGGACGCTGTAGAGGAGAATATTCCACGCCGTCTCTCTGACCCCTCTCACTACAGGTAGCATGGGAATCTGTGCAGAAGCATAGTCCCTGCAAATTAACAGCGACAGCGCCCAGAAGTGAGGTGGAGTCCAGAAGAAAACGATGGCGAACAGGTAAAAAGCAGGAAGCCCCAGGCTTCCGGTAACCGCCGCCCATCCCACCACCGGTGGTACAGCCCCAGCAGCTCCACCGATCACTATATTCTGAGTCGTGCTCCTCTTCAGCCAAATGGTGTACACCAGCAGGTAGAAGAGAGAGGCCCCGATAGTCAGGAAGGCGCTGAGTAAATTAACCCAAACTGCGAACACGGTGAAAGCTAGCAGATTGAGTCCAATGCCGAAGATCAAGGCCTTTTGCGGCTCAACTCGGGCTGAGGCAACAGGACGTCGGCGGGTTCTTAACATCTTTTTGTCGATGTCTCGATCCAGGAAGTGGTTTAAGGCGTTTGCTCCACCTGCACCCAAGCTTCCGCCTATCATCACCAAGGTCACCAGCCTTGCTGATGGGAGCCCCTGCTCCGCCAACAACATACCTCCCAGGGCAGTGACCAGCAGCAGGGAGATTATCAGGGGCTTGGTAAGTGCTAGGTAATCGCTGATAACCGAAAAAATTAGCGAAGTGGTAGATACCGGCGAAGTTCTTTGTCTAAGTAGCATTGGACGGTTCCGTTTCCGAGCTGGGCAAAGGATACATCAGGACTACGAAAACTACTAGTGAAGCCCAGACTGCCGTACCCATAGCCAAGTGCAGAACATTGATCGACAGAGGAAATCCCATAGTTACGTTTAGAGCGCCTACCAGGATCTGAGCAAGGAATAGGCTGCCCACCAATACGATCACCTGCTTCATCCAGGGGTGCCTATCTCTAAACAGCCACGCCGCCGCTAAAGCAACGAGAACTAGGCCGCCCGTCAGTAGAGAGAGCAGCCTGTGAAGCATGTGGATAAGCGGCAATCTGCCATCTGGAAGGAGCTCTCCTTGACATAGGGGCCACGAATCTCCGCAAGCTCCAGTAGCCTCTGATGCTTGCACGTAAGCGCCTGCAATCAACAGGATGAAGGTACCGATCACTGCTACGAAAACTAGAAAGAGACCGCGGTTGGCCTCGACGGCTTTCCGAGTGTTTAAGGAACCCTGTAACACGTCACGCCAGACTAGAAGGGTAGCCAGTATCATGCACCCTAGAATTGCCTCCGCCACCGCCAAGTGAGCCATCACGAGTCCCGGCTCCAAGCCGGTACGAACTGTCACTGCCCCGAGGATTATCTGAATTACCAATAGAAACAGCGCCAGCATGACCGATGTTAATAGGTACCTCTCCAGCCGGTAGTTTCGCCATACTATAACGGCGGCTGCCAGAACCATTACGCCGGTGATGCTGGCGAACAGTCGGTGGAAATACTCAATGAGAGTAGCGGAATCGGTGGAGGGTATTACGCTCCCATGACACAGTGGCCAATCAGGGCAGCCGAGGCCGGAATCGGTGAGCCTGACGACTCCGCCGTAGACTATGAGGGCAAACAGAGCTATCGTTGTCGACAGTGTCAGGACACGCAGGGTCCTACTTATCGCTACCTTTTGTATGCCTAGTGTTAAGGATCTCTCCACTACTATTGCCCTATATCGACACCTGTACCAACAGAAGCTTTCGGAGATAGTTATCGAAGAATTGTGCACTTCTGCACCAAAAAAGTATAGCATAGGTTTCGGCGAATCTGAGGATGCTAGATTAGCCTTGATCTCGTCCAGAATGATGGATGATACATAGAATAGAGCCTGCCTCAGAAAGGCAAACGCCTTGTTTCCCAACCACCCGCCCCTGTAGGTTTTGGGGTCTGGGGGCACATCCTCTACCCGCCTGTCTGCTACAGGCAGGTCGGTAGACAGGCCCAAACTCCCTGCCAGAGGGATGCGTCCTTCAGGATTCCCGCCATGTAAGCGAGATGAGTATTTAAATTACAGCACGTGGTTCTGATTTTATATATAGCCACGTGGTACAACAAGTTAGGTACCAACCCTGCCTGCTCTGTCTGCCGGACAAGCAGGCGCGCCGGACGCGGCGCAGGCAGATGCAGACAGGTGGTACTGTTGAGAAACGAGGGTGAGTACAAGCCCTTGACGGTTGTGCTCAACTTTGTTAGTCTCGTCCGTGAAAATTTTTGCAGATTGTCACAGGTCGTGCGTTAGCCAGGGGAGCACCTAGTGATCAAAAGGCGTCCAACGCCGTCGTTTATTCTAGTTCTCTTTTTGCTAGTTGCAGTTCTGCTGCTGGTGAGCTGCGGTCCCCAGTCCACCTTTGAGGCGAAAGGACAGCCCGCAGATAAGCAGCTGACCCTGTTCTGGGTTATATTTGGCCTGGGAGCCTTTGTATTTGTCGCCGTCGAAGGCGCCCTTATTTATAGCGCTTTTAAGTACCGGAGAAAACCGGGCGACGGTATACCTAAACAGATTCACGGAAATCCCAGGTTGGAAGTTGCCTGGACCATTGCGCCAGCACTTGTGTTGGTAGGGGTGGCTGTACCCACTCTGATCGTCATTTTCGATACTGCTGAAGGCGCCGGACCCGATATCGAATCGGTGAATGTGGACGTAATCGCTCACCAGTGGTGGTGGGAGTTCCAATATCCCGATCTTGACATAGCCACTGCCAACGAGCTTCACGTCCCCATCGACAAACGCATCAATCTCACCCTGCTCTCTGACGACGTTATACACAGTTTTTGGGTACCCAATCTTCGGGGAAAGACCGATGTGATTCCCAATAATGAGAACACGACCTGGTTCATTGCCGAAGAAACCGGTATCTTCGACGGTCAATGTACCGAGTTCTGCGGCCTTGCTCACTCTCGGATGTCATTCAAGGTGGTGGTAGAGTCCCAGCAGGAGTTCGAGAGATGGGTGGAAGACTATTCGAGACCTGCGTCACAGCCCATCGGAGAAGCAGTACAGGGCGCAAGCCTATTCGTGTCCAAGGGCTGTGCCCTTTGTCACAAGCAGGATGGCCCCGATTCCATCACCCTACGCGAGTTCCAGAGGCAATCCTTCCTGGACGGAAACCCTGTAGTGCCGGGCCCTAACCTGACCCATTTCGCCACTCGCACCACCATGGCCGCAGGGATACTCCCGCTAACTGAGCAAAATCTCATGAACTGGCTGCGAAACCCGGATGACATCAAGCCGGGCAACAGGATGTCGGAGCTGGCCACTGTCTATAACGATCCCACCTTCGCCTTAACGGAGGATGAGATATCCGCGCTGGCAGCGTACCTGCTGAGCTTGTATCCTGACACAGGAGTGGTCATAACTCCCACTCCTGACGGGCCTGTAACGCCCACTGTGTCTCCGACGACCAGTCCAACTCCCAACGGAACCGTAACGCCCACTGTGACACCTACGGTAGGGCCATTACCCCCTGACCCGGCGGCTGGTCAGCGGGTGTTCCAGGGAGCTACGCCACTGGCATGTACTGTGTGCCACTCTTTGGATGGAAGCGTTGGCTTAGGTCCCAGCCTACAGGGTATAGCAGCCACTGCCGGAGGCAGAGTGTCGGGCCTGACTGCGGAAGAGTACATACGGCAGTCTATTCTCGATACCAATGCCTTCGTAGTCTCCGGGTTCCCGGCGGATTTGATGCCTACCACCTTCGGAGAAACCCTGACGTCTCAGCAGATAGCTGATGTGGTGGCCTATCTACTAACCCAATGAGCAGATATTGAGACAGCGGGTATAAATGAATTATAATTTCTGTTCGGCCCTGAGGAGGATGTAGATTGGCGACAGTTGAAAAGACCATCGAGGGATCCCTTGATCGTCCTGGAGTTCTAGATGTCATCTGGAGCTGGGTTACCACCGTCGATCATAAACGGATCGGTGTTCTATACCTGGTCACCTCAGTGGTTTTCTTCCTCTCTGGCGGAGTAGAGGCCCTTTTCATCAGACTCCAACTGGCCAGAGCGGAAAGCACCCTCGTAGATCCTGATACCTTTAGTCAGCTCTTCACCATGCACGCCCTGACCATGATCTTCCTGGGCGTCATGCCTATGAGCGTTGCCTTCTTCAACCTGGTGATACCTCTCCAGATCGGTGCTCGAGACGTAGCCTTCCCCAGACTCAACGCCCTAAGCTATTGGGCGTTCTTATTCGGGGGACTTCTGCTGAACGGCGGATTCATATCGGGGATTGGCTCTCCCAATACGGGTTGGTTTGCCTATGCCAATCTAACCGAGAAGCCTTTCACGGTAGGCCAGGGTATGGAGTTCTACAGCCTTGGCCTTCTGGTGCTGGGTGTGTCATCGTTGGCGGGCGCCTTCAACTTCATCGTCACCATCGTCAACATGAGGGCTCCAGGTCTGAGCCTAATGAGGTTGCCACCCTTTACATGGATGACTCTGGTGACCTCCTTCCTTCTCATCACTGCCTTTCCGGTCATCACCGTAGGCCTAATTCAGATACTTTTCGACCGCGCCTTCGGCACCAACTTCTTCAATACCCAGGCAGGAGGCGATCCAGTGCTATGGCAGCACATCTTTTGGCTTTTCGGCCATCCGGAGGTCTATATTCTCATATTGCCTGCTATGGGTATAGTGTCGGAGGTAATGCCCACGTTTTCTAGAAAACCCCTCTTTGGATACTCCTTCGTCATTTTCTCTGGAATCGTCATAGGCTTCATGGGGTGGGGTGTGTGGAGTCACCACATGTTCACGGTGGGATTGGGTCCCGTTGCAGACTCGGTGTTTGCCTTGACTACCATGTTGATCGCCATACCCACCGGCGTGAAGATATTCAACTGGATCGGCACTATGTGGGGAGGCTCGATACGATTCAGCACCTCGATGCTGTTTGCCCTAGGTTTCATAAGCATGTTCATCATCGGAGGAATAAGCGGAATCACCCATTCCTCCTCTCCCTCTGATACTCAACAACAGGACACCTATTACATCGTTGCTCATCTTCATTACGTGCTCTTTGGCGGCAGCATTATGGGGCTGTTCGCTGGTATCTACTACTGGTTCCCCAAGGTGACCGGGCGAATGCTCAGCGAGGTGGCGGGCAAGCTTCACTTCTGGTTGATGTTTCTGGGAGGTACCCTCGCCTTCTTCCCCATGCACTTTGCCGGCCTGATGGGTATGCCAAGAAGGGTGGATTGGTATCCTGCCGATTCCGGCTGGGAGAGCATGAACTTATTTTCGACGGTTGGGGCCTTCATCATAGCCGTGAGCCTGCTCGTCTTCATTCACAACGTATTCCGATCTCTTAGAAAGGGTGAGCCGGCTGGCGATGATCCATGGGACGGTAGGACACTCGAGTGGTCTATACCCTCTCCACCCCCCGTTTACAACTTCGCAGAGATACCCACAGTACACAGCCGGGAGCCTCACTGGGATAATAAACAGGCGGCTCGAGCCGGTCACACTATGGGGGAGACTTCCAACGGGCCCATATCCAACGGCCCTGTAGAAGGGGGCCCTGACGAATCCGGTCATCATGGCATACACATGCCCAGTCCATCCTACTACCCCATAATCGTAGCCCTCGGCTTGGGGTTGGCCGGAGGCCTGTTTGTGGTCAATCCGTGGCTAAGTGCCATAGGGATTACGATAATGTCATTGGGCCTTTATGGATGGGCCGCTGAGCCAGAGGTGCACTAGAATACGACGTCCTGGATGCGTAGGGAGATAAAACTTTGGCACAAGCGCCCCCGGTAGAGCACGCCCCAGAGCTTGAGACCACCACTGGCCTGGACCATCGGAAGATGGCCATGTGGGCTTTCCTTGGCTCTGAGTGTCTCTTCTTCGGAACCTTCATCTCCACGTATCTCCTGTATCGGAACAAGAGTATCGTAGGCCCATATCCTGAAGAGATTATAGACATTCCTGTTACCTCGGTGAGCACTTTCGTGCTCCTGATGAGCAGCTTCATGATGGTGCTAAGCCTTGCAGCCATTCGCAGAGGCGACGGCAGGGCCTTCAAGGTGTGGGTGCTGGGCACCGCTCTGTTGGGCAGCACCTTCCTGGGCTTCCAGGTATTCGAGTTTAGGGAGTTCTGGCTAGAGGGACTGACCCCCAGGACCAATCTGTTTGGCACTACCTTCTTCGTCCTCACGGGATTTCACGGCGCTCACGTAACGGTAGGGGTAATATGGCTGGTGTCCCTCTTTGGACAATCAATTATGGGTAATCTGAAGCAGGAGCATAGCCTTAGAGTGGAGATAGCCGGGCTCTATTGGCACTTCGTGGATATCGTTTGGATAGTGATCTTTACACTGGTGTATCTGATAGCAGGCGAGGACGGCCCGCATGAAGAGGTAGCCTCTCTATCTGGAGGCCTCTCCTCTCTTCCGATGGTATGACGGTTAAGGATTGAGTATGAAACAGGAGAATCTGGGTCACCAAACAACGGAGAATCCCCACGGCGCGGCTAGGGAGCCGGGACATCCCACCGCTATAACCTACATTACCATCGCCACCATTCTAGCCGTCATAACCGCTATAGAGGTGGCCGTTTTCTATATCGATGTTCTGGAGCCTGCGTTCTTGGCCATCTTCCTGGTTCTTTCAGCAGCCAAGTTTGCCCTCGTAGCGATGTTCTACATGCACCTGAAGTTTGACAGCATCCTGTTCTCTCGGTTTTTCGTAGGAGGGCTGCTGCTGGCGGCGGCCGTACTGGTATCGCTCCTCGCCATGTTCAGGGTGTTCACGGCTTAATCAAGCATCCCTGAGCTATACTATTCCTAAGAGTTTCTCCTCGAGAGGCGGCAATTGCTGACGCATCCAGGACAAGTAGACGGATTTTCTTGGACGAATTGGAGTGGCGACCCCAGCGTCCTGGTAGGGGTCTTTTTGCTCGAGGGAGCATATCTGGTTGCGGTAGGCCCACTTCGACAGCGCTACGGATGGGCCGACGAGGTAGACCCCAAGCGAATCCTGTCCTTTACTCTGGGAGTTTGGTTTATATTCTTCGCCCTTCACTCGCCATTGGATGCCCTCAGCGATCATTTCCTGTTCAGCGCTCACATGGTACAGCACGTCATCCTCACTCTGGTCGTACCACCCCTGTTGCTGCTGGGGACGCCGGGTTGGCTAATCAGGCCACTAATTCAATCACCATTGGTCTTACGGACTCTGCGATTTCTGACCTATCCTGTGGCCGCTGCCCTCATATTCAATGGGGTGTTTGCCATTTGGCACGTACCCGCCATTTACGAGGCGGGTCTTGATCATACGAGCGTACACATCATCCAACATCTGCTGTTCATGGCCACTGCTACCCTGATGTGGTGGCCAATATTGAGCCCGCTCTCTGAACTGCCTCGATTGCCCTATGCTAGCCAGGTGCTGTATCTGTTCGTCCTGTCGGTGCCGCCTGCTGTAATCGGCGGGCTAATAACCTTTGCAGACAGCGTTCTTTATGGTACTTATGGCGAAGCCGCCCGTATCTGGGGCATCTCTGCCGAAACCGATCAGCAGCTGGGCGGCGTGATAATGAAACTGCCTGGCTTTCTCATATTTATAGTAGCTGCCGGAGTGGTCTTCTTTAGCTGGGCAGCAAAACAGGAGGCAAAGGACCGGGCTGAGGCCGCCGAGAGACTCAAGAGCGTCAGATAAGGAGTACTCTTCTGATCGCGTTCCAGTGTCCCTGGGCTGTTTGTTCCTATGACTAAGGTTACTGAGAAGCTGGCTGGGAAAGGCAGGGAGCCTTTCTTCGTGTGCGATTTCTCTCCTCCTCGAGGCGCCGATGGCAGCCTATTAGAAAGTGCCAAAGACCTGGACGCCGACTATATCTGCGTGGCCTATAACCCTGGAAAAGCAGTCCGTCTGGACTCGGCCGTTGCCGCATACTCCATCAAACGGCGGTATCGTAAGGATGTCATCTTCAACCTATCTAGCAGGGATATGAACAAGCTTGCGCTTCAGACCCATCTTCTAGGTGCCAGCGCCCTCGGATTGGAGAACGTGGTGGTCCTAAAGGGGGATGATTTTACCCGGGAGCAGACATCGGAGACGGGTGAGGTTAGGGGGTTTACCCCCGTTCAGCTCATCGAGGCTATCAAGTCGATGAACGAAGGACTGGACTACAGAGGGAGAAAGCTAACGTCTCCCACCGATTTTTGTGTAGGCGGGGTGGCTGATCTTAGTAAAGGTATCGAGAGTCAAGCTCAGCTAGTGATAAAGAAGGCGGCGGCGGGGGTTGATTTCATTCTAACCCAGCCTGTGTATGACGTCGAAAGAGCTACCAAGTTCAGGGACATCCTAGACTCGACGTGTAGCAACTCCCATCTACCCATATTTTTCGGGGTACAGGTATTGATCAAAGGCGGTGTGATATTCAGCGACGTGCCCGAGAATGTAAGAGAGGATCTGGACGGTGGAAGGCGTGGGGCTGAGATCGCCCTGGAGATGATCCATTCCTTGAGCAGCCAGGGGATGGACTGCATATATCTGATACCTCCCATAATGAAGGGTGGAGCCAGAGACTACCAGACGGCTAAGCAAGTTATTGGCGCCTTCAAATAGCATTCGTCTTTAGTTCGAGTCTCTCCATTTGTGTGAGCACCGCGTATCTTCCACTGTGCAAACCTGTATAATGCAACTGCTAATGTCAACCTCAGGAGGTTAGTAGTGCCTATTCAACGATTGAACCCCGACAATGTTTACCAACTAAAGGGACTGAGCTCTACTGTGCGAGTGGGGAACATGGTCTACATCTCTGGACAGGTGTCCTTAGACGAGAATCGGAACTTCGTTGGAGAAGGCGATCCAGAGTCCCAGGTGACTCAGATATACAAGAACTTAGAAAATCACTGCAAGGCTCACGGAGGCACCTTGGCCAACATGGTGAAGACCACTACCTACATAACCGACATCGCTTACTATCCGACCATCAGCAAAGCACGAGAAGAATGGTACGGTGATACGCCGCCTGCTAATACCACAGTTGTTATCAGTGGCTTGGCTCGACCAGAGATGCTCATCGAGATCGAGGCTATCGCCTGTATAGAGTAGCAAGCAAGGAGAGCCTAGAGGTGGTGACGGACAAGATACGAGACTTCGTTTCTAAGAATCACAATGCCGTTCTAGGGACATTCCGAGAGAACGGCGCGATTCAAATGAGCATCATAAGCTGTGGGGCTTACAGGGATGGTGTGGCCTTTACTACCGTCGGCAGTGCCGCTAAGCTGGCCAATCTGAGGCGAAACCCCAAGTGTACCCTCTTGCTCTCCCAAGCCGACTGGTGGAATTACATGGTTCTGGAGGGGAAGGCCAAACTCCTGTCCCCAGAGAACACCGATCCAGAAGAGCTTCGGATTGCTCTTCAAGAGGTGTATCGGGCTGTAGCCATGACTGATCATCCCGACTGGGATGACTACGATAGGGCTATGCGCGAAGACCGACGCTCTGCAATAATCGTGGCTCCAGAGCACTCGTACGGGCCGGCAACCTAGACCTTAGCGACCTCGCCAACCTCCTCGGATCGCTTGGCCAGCGCAACTATCATGTTGATGGCCTCGTTAAGGCTAATCCGGCGGGTGTTTATCACCAAGTCATAGTGCTCCATGTTTTCCACACCGGCGTTGAAGTATTTCTTTATGTAAGCCTTGTGAGCCTTGTCCCACTCCTTGATCCGCTTTTCGGCCTCTTCCTTGGTGATGTGGAAGTAGTCTATGACACGAGGTATGCGCACTTCTAAAGGGGCGTGCAGATAGATATGAAGTGAATCGGGATGGTCTTTCAGGATCATCTCGGCTCCACGGCTCATCAGGACTACGCTCTCAGTGTCTACGAGGTCGTGTACGACGGATTCCAAGGCTTCTACATACTTGTCCTCGGTTAACACTTCTCCCGTAGGCACGTAATGAGGGCCTAGGTCGAAGGGAGCTACAGGCCCAGCCGATATCTGTTCAAAGGCGCGCCCCAATTCTTTGGCGATTCTACCTCGCAGCTTGGTGGGCACATGGTCTATATCCGCCACCTCTTCCACGGTCGTGCCCAAGCGTTTGGCAACTTCGCATAGTACCTGACGGTCCACGTATCGCATATCCAGAATGCGGGTTACCTCTGGAGCTATGAGATAGACTCCGCTTCCCAGGTCTCCCCTGATGGTAATTGTAGGCATGTGACCTCCCCCCATTGATTCGTAGAAGCCTTCCGCCAAACTGCTGTAGTAGCAGATGTCTAATTATAACACATGGTCAATGGGAGCCGTCCTGAAAAGCAGGACAATCGCATTTTGAGTTAGGGGTACACCACCATTCGTTTTTCCGGTTTTCGCCGGCATCTAGACGGGCGGAGCTATCACTCCGCCCAAGGTGAGTTTGGCCTAAATGCGGTTGCCCTGCACTGTAATCCGACTGGGCTTGTGTGTGGCAACTTGATTGTTTTTCTTTGTTTAGCTTTGAAACTTGATTGAATTATAAAAAAGTTTTGTTTTACGGGTCTCCCAGGCACGAAGATGTCGTTATATTTTGATTGAGTTTTTCGTGGGGTTGGGGTTTAACCCACCCCTATAGGTTTTGTATCTGAGGGCACTCTGGATTCCCGGGTCAAGCACGGGAATGACGGAAAAGAGGATGGCAGGGAAATGACGGCATAGGGAATGAGGGCACTCTTCCCTTCGACTACACTCAGGGTAAACTTTAAGCTCAGGGTGACTCTTCGACAGGCTCAGAGTGAGCGTATATGCAACACCCTCCCGCTCAGGGAGATGAGGTGTTTCTTTTGCCCTCCGCTCATGGTGAGCCTGTCGGACCAAGTGAGCGGAGTACGGCTCATCCCCAGAGAGAGAAGGGGCGGGGATTTGGTTTCAGCTAGGGCGGTGACAAGCTGTTGAAACCGGCGATAGCTCCGCCCGTGTTTCAGTCCGTTCAGGGTGCCCTTGGGAGCGCCTGCACCTGGGTGACGACCTCCGTGAGGAATAAGGGTGGTACCTCCTTGTAAGCGAGATGAGTATTTGAATTATAGCACGCAGGTTCTCATTTTATATATGGCCACTTGGCACAACGGGCTAGGCGCCAACTCCGGATTCCCGTGTCAAGCACGGGAATGACGGAGGGATCTCCGCTTCTCACTTGATGTGCTTGTCTCAGAAAGGCTACCGCCCTGTTCCCCAACCGCCCACCCCGATAAGTTTTTGTATCTGGGGGCACATTCCCCAGTCAAGCTGAGGACAGGCCCCCCATACCCCCTGCCAGAGGGATGTCTCCCTCTGGACTCCCCACGTGGGGGAGATTCAGAAGATGCTAAATTGGCTCCAGAGAGCCTGAGTATCGGACATTCCGCTAGTCGTGCCTCTGCTATAATTAAGCCCACTTCGATCAATCCAGTAGGAGATGACGCGTATGCTTTCGTTCATCGGCGGCACAGGTCCGGAAGGAAGGGGGCTGGCACTGCGGTTCCTCGTAGCAGGCGAGGATGTCCTCATCGGCTCTCGCACGCCAGAGAAGGCCTTGAACTGTGCGGAGGAGCTTACGGAAATGTTGAAATCAAAGGTTTCTTCGTCAGTTGGTAAAGTACGAGGTCTAGTCAATCGGAAAGCGGTCGAAGCTAGTGACATAGCCATAATCACGGTACCGTTTCAAGCCCAAGCGGACACGATCTCGGACCTCAAGGACGTGTTGGATGGTAGGACCGTAGTGGATACAGTAGTGCCCCTTAAATTCGCCAAAGGAACCATAAGCGCTATTTCTGTCGGGGAGGGTTCGGCAGCCCAGCAAGCGCAGAGGATTCTCTCCAACTCCACAGTCATCTCCGCATTTCACAATCTAAGCGCCGAGACCCTCATAAACCTGGATGAACGAATGGACAACGATGTTATCGTCTGCGGGGACGGCTCGGCTGCCAAGGCGACGGTAATGACGCTGGCGGAGAAGATAGACGGCATCAGGGCTATCGATGGGGGAGGTCTGACCAACTCCAGATACGTGGAGGACCTCACAGCCCTTCTTCTCAACATCAACAAGTTGTACAAGGCCCATTCCTCCATCAAGATCACGGGGATTTAGTCAGCTGAGCAGAAAGATAGAGATCATCGGTCTCGTGGGAATCCCAGAGGTATCACATGGGGACGATTTGGGCAATCTGATTTTAGGCACTTTGCGGCAGCAGGGCATTGATTTGGGGAGCGGAGACGTGGTGGTGATCAAGCAGAAGATAGTGTCCAAGGCCGAGGGAAGGGTCGTCCCTCTTTGCGAGGTCTGTCCCTCGGAGATGGCGGTTCAGATAGCCAGTGAGCATGGAAAAGACCCTAGACACGTGGAGATGGTGCTGCGGGAGAGTCGCAGAATAGTCAAGATGGACATGGGTATCATCATCTCGGAGACCAGGCACGGGATCGTTTGCGCCAACGCCGGTGTGGACGCCTCTAACGTAGGAATGAAGGAAGCCGTATGCCTACTCCCCGAAGACCCTGATGATTCGGCAGATCGAATACGAAGCATGTTGGAAAGAGAGACCGGTTGCCAAATTGCAGTGATAATCTCAGACAGCATCGGCCGCCCCTGGCGGAACGGAATCGTGGACATGGCCATTGGTGTGTCTGGCCTGGAGCCATTGAGGGACTATATCGGGCAGAAGGACAGCGATGGATTCGATCTGAAGGTTACTGTCGTGGCGATAGCAGACGAGCTTGCATCAGCCGCGGAGCTGGTCACCGGGAAGCTGGAGAGGGTACCGGTAGCCATCATCAAAGGCTACAGCTTCTCTCCCAGCTTCTCTCCCAGCGAGTCCGGAGCCGGCAGCTTGATTATGGAGAGGGATCGAGACCTATTTCGATAGCTTCGCACGACTACCACTTTGGAGGTGAACGCATGACAGAGAAGCCAATGACCAGAGAGGCCATAGATAAATTCCTTGGTGAGAAACGCCTGGGAGTTCTGGCTACCAACCGCAGGGATAGCTCGCCCCATGTGGTGCCCCTGTGGTACTACTATGACGGGGAGAGCTTCTGGATGTCCAGCGATAAGGAGGCCAACAAGGTCCAAAATGCGAGGCGAGACCCTCGCGCTACTTTGTGCATCGATGAAGAGTCCATGCCGTACAAAGGAGTCGTGGCCTACGGCACGGTAACCTTAACCGAAGAGAATCTATCGGAGACCGCGCGGAACATCATAAGCCGCTATTTGAGCGAGGCCGAGGTTACTACCTATAAATCTCCTCACCCCAACGGCTCTATCCTCCTCAAGCTAACTCCTGAGAGATTCTATTCTTGGGACTATGGCTCGTCGCATTAATATCAACCGAGCGAAGGACCCAGGAAAGCTAAGAACAAATTTATACGCCTTTGTCCCATCCACCCGCCCTCGGTAGGTTTTAGATATGGGGGGACACCCTCCTTCGGCATGCTCAGGACAGGCCCAAGCCCCCCGCCAGAGGGATGCTTCCCTCTGGACTCCTCAGGGGAAGACTTGTTCAGAACATCCCTAGTCCTGTACTGTATCTCTGACGTCGAACTTCAAAGAGCCCAGTCCCGGCACTACGAAACCCATAGTGAGTTTGTGAGCTCCCGGCTCCACAGACGTTCCTTTAACCAACACTGTGATCACTTTGTTCATGGCAATGGTGAAAGGAGTCTCATCACTGACTGATGAGAATTGGATCTCGCCTCCATCCACGATGAAGTAAGACTTCTCCAGCGGGAACTCCAGGTCATCAATCGATACAGGAAGCATAGCCCTGGCATATCCGGATCCCAGGGAGTTCTTCAGTTGGAAGCGCAAGCCTCCCGGGCTGTTGGTGAGGCTGCCCTTGACGTATAGCCTCCTTAGTAAAAACCCTGGAACCGATACCAAGTTATATCCCTCCTGACTACAAGCCGAGCTTTTCAGTCCCACGACCTTGTAGCATCTTGAAGATGCTTCTCTCAGCCTCCACGGCGTCGGTTGGTATGAGTTCAATATTCCCCAACGCAGAGGCGTGGACATATACTTTAGCGGCCCTCTCCAGCAGCTCGCAGGAGCGCAGCGCCTCGTCTACTGTTCTGCCGACGCAGAGAGCGCCATGATTTCTAACTATCACTGCGTTTCGGTCTTCCAGGGCTGCACATGCCTTCTCTCCCAGCTCCTGTGTGCCTGAAAACCCGTACTCTGCCACTTTGATAGGGCCTCCCAGATAGGTAACCAACTCATCGAGGATGGGTGGGAGGTCAGTCCCCGTAACTGCCAATATACTGGCATAGACCGAGTGTGTGTGAATTACGCTTTTAACATCGGGGCGAGCATCGTATACGGCTATGTGAGTCATGGACTCGCTGGAAGGGTTGCCATTACCCTCGATCACATCTCCTTCGAAGTTTATCACTACGATATCATCGGCCTTCATTCCCTGGTAGGGCATGGACATAGGTGTAATAGCCAGAAGCCGTGAGTCGTTCTCCTCACCCAGATAAACGCTGACGTTACCGCTGGTTGCCGCCACTAAGCCTAGGTTCAGCATCTTCTGGGCGGCATCTACTACTGCCTGCCTTTCCTTTTCCCAACTCATTAAAGCTCCTCGGACAGCCCTTCCAGTAGCTGATATATGGACAACCAGCGGGCATGCCTCTCTTCCAGGTCTAAGGTTCTGGACTCATCGGGCTCCAGTTTTGCGAAGGAGGTTTTCATCACATCGGCAGCTTCTGACAGATTAGCATATTCACCCGCGCCGACGGCTGCGCACATAGCAACCCCCAGGAGACTGACATCCTTCACGTGAGGTACCTTAAGCTCCATACTCAGGCTATCACATACCAACTGAGGAAAATCTGATATGTTGCTTACTCCTCCCCCAAGTCTTACCTCAGATATGTCCAGCTTTGACACTTCCTTTAGCTGGAGGTAGTTTTCCATGATTGCGAAGGCCAGATTCTCCAGGGCCGCTTGTCGTAGATGATAGCCGTCCATATTGGTGTGTCCAACGGGGACGGGAAAGAGTACCCCTCCCAATTGCAGGCCCATCTTACTACAGTTCATTATCCTGGGGCCAAGGAAGGCTACAGCCTGCTCACCGTTTACCAGTGATGAATCTGAAATAGAGGAGCAAGGCTCTTCTCTATGATTTCCGTAGCCTTCTCCAAGGATATCGGAGAGCCAATCTAGAGATTGGCCTGCCTGGGTGGTGCTGCTCTCCAGCACCCATCGATTGGGGATCACGTGGCAACCCGTCCACGTCCTCATCTCAGGGTCAAAGACAGGGGACCCAGTAACCAGTTGCAAAGGAGCGCTCCATCCCGCTATGACTCCAAGATGACCCTCCTCTATGACTCCCATTCCTAACAAACCACACTGGGTGTCCGATCCCCCCAAGGCTACCGGAGTACCTTCCTCTAAGCCTGTGACGGTAGACACTTGGGATGTTATCTCTCCAACTATGTCCCCTGCCTGTCCAACTGGGGGAAGCACGTCTGGAGAGATTCCCAGAGTTCCGAATAGAGAATGGTCGAGGCCACCGGTGCGTATATTCAGCAGTCCGCTCTCGCCGAGGGAGGACCTCTCGGCTATAAGCTGACCGCTCAGTTTAAATGTGAGCCAATCATTAACAGGCAGTGCTTTGTGGATCCTGTCGTTTATTTCCGGCCGGTGCTCTTGGAACCAGTTTAGCTTGGCGCCTGCGAACAGAAATGAGGGCAAGTGCCCAGTTAAGGAATAGATGTCCTTACCATTAACCTCATCGATAGACATTCCTTCGAAGAAAGCCCTCACGTCATGATTGGGTCCAGCGTACAGCTCCCTCCCGTTCTCGTCGATCAGCACCATACCTCCCCTTTGACTGGTGGCGCTTACTGCTGCGATATCTTCCCCTTCAAGACCCGCGTCGTGCAAGGCCTGGCGAATGAGTTGGCACATTGACTGCCATACTTCGTCGGGAGAGAACTCCTTACCCATGGGGGCGAGACCTTCAGGGCTGAAGTAGGTCACTTTCTTACGCGTCAAGGCCTTGACCGAGCCATCCATGCCTGCAATGAGGCACTTGAGGCTGCTGGTTCCCATGTCCAGAGATAGGACATAGCTATTGGACACGCGCCCTCCACACCGAGGGATTCAATATGTGTATCGGACATTGGCCGTCTAGGAATCGCACTACGTCTTCGGTCATCATAGTAGAGTGTCGCTCGATGGTATCGTGTGTAGCTCCACCTATGTGAGGAGTCAAAATAACGTTGTCTAAATGGAGAAGAGCATTGTTGGGGGGGAGCGGGGAGGTCTCGTGAACGTCTAGGGCTGCGCCAGCTATCACCTTTTTCTCGATAGCCTTAACAAGGGCGTCATGATCTATGGCCGAGGCCGTAGAGGTGTTTACGAGATATGCGCTGGTCTTCATCAGTCCGAGATTATGAGCGCCTATGATCCCCTCCACCTCTGGAGCAGAAGGAATATGCAGGCTAACGAAGTCGGAGCCTTTGAGTAGCTCTTCTAGATCAACCATATCCACGTCCACGCTCTCGGGGCCGTCAACGGCCTTGTACGGATCGTAGGCAATAACCCGCATGTCCAAAGCCCTGGCCTTTTTTGCTACAAGAGAACCGATGGTTCCCAATCCGGCTATTCCCAAGGTCTTGCCGGAGACCTCTGTTCCTCTCAGCTCGATGTAGGGAGACACAGGGTCCAGCCACGACCCTGATGAGGCCATTCTATGGGCCTCAGGGATGCTCCGAGCCAGGGACAAGATCAGGCCAATGACCAACTCAGCAACTGCGTTGGCATTTCTTCCAGGAGTGTTAACCACTACTACGCCCTTCTCCGTGGCTGCGTCCAAGTCTATCTGTGAGGTGGCATTCCGGCATATGCCGACGAATTCAAGCAAGGGCGCCTCTTGGAATACCTCTTCAAAAACGAAATCCCCCTCAACTATCAAAATCCCCACATTTTCTCGATTAAGTCGCTGGGCTAGCTCTTCTGGATCGTGCAGCCGCCTGGTATCCAACCAGCTCTCGTTTACGACCTCCAGGCGGCTTCTAAGCCTGCTCAGGCATTTTTCTTCGAAAGGGGCCAATATCAGAGCTTTCATGTGTTTGTCCCTAATCACCAGTGGAAGAAATCCTTAACAGTATCAACTTCCCTCGCCAGTGACATAGATGGAGGCCAAGTCTGAAGGGTCAGTTAATCGTTCTCCGAAAAATAAGATTTGTCAGGTTTGGGGAAAGCGGTATAAACGATATGAATTATAGCATCCTCGACAGCCTATTCTTCACCCGCTCCTCCTTCATCAGTGTCATACTCAGGGTAGAGCCAGGGGTGTCAACGAGGGTTTTTAGATCTTCTGGGGAGTCGATGTCCGTAGTTAGCGAGGCGAGTTTTAGGATTCGATACTCGATGTTTCTCTTCCGGGCTTCTTGGATGTGAAGCTCAAGGCTGTTGGGCCCGAAGCGAGACGGTATCGCGTTGGGCGGTGATTTTAACATCGCATTCGTGCCGCCGTCGTCGGACGGCGCCATGACCACATACGGCGCCCCTATATCCTCCCGTAAAATGGTCTCCAAGTCCCTCACCTCTGCCAGAGGAAGGTCTGACGGCACGACCAGCACCCGCTCTACACCCTCCTTGATTAGCTGCTCGGCCCCGAAATCGACCGCTGGGCCTTCTCCAACTACATCTGGTGGCTCCTCGATGACAGCTACCCCACGATCATGGGCTATATCCTGTATGGCGGGCTCCCGGCTAACTATTACCAGGCTTTCAAGGCCTTTGACCCTTCCCAGAACTGCGAGGATGTCCTTGAGCATGGCAATGGATAGATTGAATCTCTCATCCCTGCTGAGCACCCCCTCAAGGCGACTCAAAGCGTTTTGAAAACCCTTGACGGGCACCAACCCTACGGTTTTGGGCTGCATGATTTCAGTCAATCGAGGGTTGTGCCGGCCAGAAGGACCTTCTCTGCAAGCCCTGTCATGACGGTGTTGGTGGCCACAGCTTTGATTCCCAATTCTTGAACATTGCCCAACAGCTCAGCGTCGATCTGATCAAGTATGAAGGCATCCAGGAAGTCGCTATAGAGTCTAGCAACCTGATATGCGCTCACCTCCATTCCCAAGTCCCTCATCATGTCGGCGGCGGGGCCCTTCAGGGCTGCGCCCCCAATAATGGGGCTGGTGGCTATCTTCGGTGCTTTACACGCCTTCAGAGCGTTTCGAATCCCCTTTACTGCCAGGATGGGCCCGATACTGATGAGAGGGTTGCTGGGAGCCAAGATTATTCTCTCGGATTTGTTGATGGCGTCGAGAACGCCTTTTGTCGGGAGGGCTTCTTCTATCCCTTTGAATTCGATGGACTTCACTCTATCGGTGGCGCTTCTCTTCACGAGGTACTCCTGGAAGCCCAGGGCCTCCTCTTCGGTGATTATTCGAGTCTCGACCCTGCAATTGGTCATGGGCAGAATCCGACACTCGATGTCCAGTGCTTGCGACACCTGTGCTGTGACCTCTGAGAGACTACGGCCCGCCTTCATGAGCTGGGTGCGGTGAATGTGCATGGCCATGTCTCGGTCTCCCAGCCTGAACCAGGTCTCGTGCCCCAGGTGCCCTAGGCGTGAAAGACCGTAGAAGGTGTCGTCCTTTATACCCCATCCTCGGGTTTCATCCGCCAGACCTGAGAGGGTGTAGATGATGGTATCTATATCGGGAGAAATATACAAACCATGGAGCTCTACGTCGTCACCGGTGTTGACTATGATCGTTACATCGGACGGGTCTACTATTTTGACCAGTCCCTGAAGGAACCTGGCTGCACCTACACCCCCCGCCAGAACTGTGATCAAACGTCTTTACCTTACAACCTAGTGAAGACTTGAAGATTACACGTGAAGACCATCTAACATATTACCCCATAGAGTCTCAGTCAAATAGGTCTATGACCGAAATCCTCCACCTAGGTGAGGTTGTCTCAGAAAGGCAACCGCCTTGGTACCACCCACCCCGGTAGGTTTTTGTGTGTGGGGGCACATTCCCCAGTCAAGCTGAGGACAGGCTCCCCAAACTCCCTGCCAGAGGGGATGGATTCCCGTGTCAAGCACGGGAATGACGGCTGGGGTAGTTCTCAGTGCTTACCTCTCCGGAGGTACTAGGAACCACTAGGATTGAAAAGCAGGTCTGAGAGGTGGTGCTTTCCGGTCATCCATTACGGATAGCTCTGGGGGAAGAAGGTCAGGCCTTGCTCTTCGCCGAGATTTATGTCATCAACTGGCTGCTTGAACTCCAGGGTTTGGATAGCCAGGTTGTATTGCTTCCTGACATCCTGGAAGGAGTCTTTGACCTTGTATTGGTCCTCGATAGGCAGGCTATCCAAGACAACCTTAAGCATGGCGCCGTTGGTTCTGAAATCCTGGTCTAGTGATGTTCGTAGGGCTCTTATCTCCTGGAACTGGAGACCGTTGCCGGGTTCGGTCTCTTCAAACATCATTTTTATCGCTGCCTTTCTCTGCTGGTCTTCAACCAACCCCGACAACCTTTCGAGATGATTACTCGCCTTTTGAGCGAGAGAGTTCGCCATATCGAGATCGTCTTCTTGAATCATGGCCACCATCTCGTGGGTGCGGCGGTCCGCCAGTTCCAAGTGAAGCCTTGCTTCCTCAGAGCTGGAGTTTGCAATCACCATCTGCACATCCTCAGTGAACTCTTTAACTGAGTAGAGGAGATCATCGGGCTTGCTGTCCGATGAGGCCCTGATGATGCTTACTCCTGCTATGACCACAACCAAGGCTGCTGCCAACGCAGCGGCTCTACCATAGCTCCATCGGAGAGACGGCATCCAGGCGCGGACTACGCTGGGTTTTCTTCCGACTACCTGGGAAGAGAGACGTCGTCTTGCCGCTTCTTTGAACTTGGGGCTAGCCTTCAAGTCAAAGGTTTGCCGTAGTGCAACGGTTATCTGAAGCAGAGGGCCCAGTACAGATGATAGTTGGGGATAGAGATCAAGGCATCGCCGTATGGAGTGGCCCTTCAGGAGCATATCCAAACATCGGTTAAAGGCCTCTTCTAGTTGGCTCTGCGTTTGAGGGTTGTTAGAGAAAGCTTCTAGACTATGCCTGGTTTCAGACTTTAGCTCTGGATGAGGGTCTGTCGAAGAGGATTTAGATCCGGCGTAAGCGATACGGAGCAGGGGCTCCAGCTCTTTTGCATGCTCCGGATACTTAGAGAGGCAACTCTCAATCGATTCGCCGCAGAGGATAGCCTCCAGGCATTCGTTGAGTATCTCTTCAATGTTCCGGCTCATCACCGTTCTCCGCGGCGAAGATCCGGCGTATGGCTACTAGAGCGCTATGCTGAGACGCCTTGACGGCCCCCTCGGTCTTACCCATAACCTTAGCCGTATCCACTATGGATAATCCTCCCGCCAACCTGAGACTCAGAACCTGTTGCTGAGCATGGGTTAGCTGAGAAAGTGCTTTCCTAACACAGTCCAAGGTGATGTTTATGGTCGTCTTTTCGTGGGGCGAAGCATCGTTGCTGGGCATTGTCTCCTCGATGGGCATTACCTGTCTCTTAGACGTCTTCCTCAGATGATCCACCACAATATTGTGGGCGATGCGGAATAGCCAAGCAACGATGGATATCCCACGCCACTCAAAGGAGCCGATGGATTGAAGGGCTTTTAGAAAGACTTCTTCAGTTAGGTCTTCAGCATCGGAGGGATTGCCTACGCGAACAGCAATGTAGCGATATACCTTGTCGAAGAACTCCTCATAGATCTCCTCAAAGGCAGCCGCCTCTCCGGCCTGGGCGCTTCGTATTAGGATTTCTTCGTTTTGCACCAGACATCTCCGTTTCTAGTCCGGGGTCTGGGCGAGACTTTGACTGGTGCGAATTAACGCCAGTCTTTAGGGTAAGCTGGTTATAACTTACCTACATCTACTATAACGCAATGATGATAGAAACGGTAGCTCTAAAGTGTATGATAGAATAATCAGGATAGAATCTGCCGAGGTGACTTGTTGGCTCAGACACTGATGGCCTTCTATACCCGTTCTATGGTGTCCGGTGACATCGATCAAGCCCTGGAGGTGGAGAAGTACGCCTTTCCCACCCTGCGGCCCCCAACCCCCTTTAAGCGTGAGCTTCAGAACAAGAAGGCCAGATACATAGTGGCCGTACAGAGACCCATTGAGCCTGTTCCACAAGACTCTATAGAGGTGCCGGTAAACTTCCCACAGGACTATAGCAATACACGTGACTCCATCCAGGCTGGGCGAAACGGCGGCTGGTACCAGCGAATCACCAGTCTGAAGAGACTGCTTCCCCTTAGCTGGGATGCGTCTCCCACAAAAGATATCATTGCAGGGTACCTGGGTCTATGGTTTATTGTTGATGATGCCCACATCGTCTCTGTGGGAGTTCGAGGGTCCTACCGAAGGAAGGGGATAGGAGAGCTTCTGGTAATCAGGGCCATCGAGACAAGTATCGATTGGGGTGCCAGGACTATCACTTTGGAGGTTCGAGTCTCCAATGAATCCGCACAGGCGCTTTATGAAAAGTACTGGTTCAAAAAGGTAGGAGTCAGAAAGCGCTATTATCAGGACAATCAGGAAGACGCCTATATCATGACTACCGATCCCATCGGCTCCGAGGAATACTACCAGGAGCTCCAGCATTTGAAGGCTCTGCATGCGGAAAAGTGGGGCACACCCTTCCCTTCCTAGGATGAAAAGCTCTTCAACCGGAGGACGTTCGTGGTTTCCATTGCCGACTTGATAGCCCGGGTCGATAGCGCTTACGATGAGATCATCTCTCTTGAGCAAGACCTGGTCCGCATTCCGAGCGTTAACACGGGCGTCATGCCCACTGGTGACGAGACTGAGGTGTGTCGGCTCCTCAGCAGCAAGCTTGGGCAGGAAGGGATACGCGGAGATATTTTGGAATCGGCGCCCGGCCGTGGAAACTACGTGGCCCGTTGGAGTGGCACCCATGGAGCACCATCACTTCTCTTGATGTCTCACACCGATGTAGTACCCGTCGAAGCCGAGGATCAGTGGATATGTCCACCCTTTAGCGGAGAGGTCATCGATGGTCGCCTCTATGGCAGGGGCGCATCAGATTGCAAAGGTCTCCTCACGTGCCAGGTCATGGCTATGATTATCCTGAAGAGGGCTGGTGTCCAACTGAAAGGCGACCTGATACTGGCATCCGCCGCCGATGAGGAATCCGGTGGAGAATATGGATATGTATGGCTGGCAGAAAACCATCCAGACCTGATAAAGGCCGACTTCGCCATCAACGAGGGTGGTGACGTGGTGAAAAGGTCGGAGGGAGCCCCCGCCTTCATGCTCGGCGTAGGTGAAAAGGGGCGATTGGAAGTAGATATAATTGTGAAGGGGAATCCCTGTCACGCCTCCACTCCCTGGATGGGTAGTAACGCCGTTGCTAGGGCATGGGACGTTCTCAGGCGTATTGACGAGTATCAGCCGGAGATAGATGTCTCCATGGAGATGTTCCGCCATCTCAAGAACCTGGGAGTCAATGAAGATCCCACTGCCCAGAATATCGACCAGATAGCGAACAGGATGAGCCAAAGTGATAGCTATTTGGCGTCCATGGTAAAGGCTCTTTCTCGTATGACTATCACGCCGACTATGGTTAATGGGGGTATCAAGTCCAACTCGGTTCCCGCCTCTTGTCGTATAACCTGTGATGTCAGGACTCTGCCCCATCAGGACGATCAGTACGTAAGACAAGAGATGGACAAAATTCTCCAGGGCATTCCCGATCTGGAAATCGACATTGACTACACGGCAGTGTCCAGCGAGGCCCCTTATGAGACCGAGTTCACGGCAAAGATAAAGTCAGCTACTGAGACTGCAACCGAGGGTGCCGAGGGGGTGTGGGTCCCGTCCTTCACAACGGGCTTTTCCGATTCTCGGATTGTCCGACCCATGGGTGTTCTGGCTTATGGGTTCCAGCTCACTCATCCCGAGGACGAGATACAAAAGGCAAACATCCACGGCACCAATGAGTCGGTGGACGTGAGAAGCCTGATAGTTGGGACCAAGATGTTGGTACTGCTAGCTCTTGATGTGCTGGGATAGCCTATTTCTCTTCCCGTCTATCGTCCCGAGGCACCGGCCCCTTGCAAGAGACTCAACCCCTGACTCGCATCCACCATTCCCGTTGACATCTAAATCTGCAATAGTGCACAGATAGAGCATCGCTTAGAGATTTCAATGGGCAAAATCAAACTCACCTGCCAAACCCTTCCGATAAGGGCGCACCGAGAGTTGGTCTACCAACTGATCACCACCATCGGCCGAGGCAAGCTGGCGGGCTCCAAGGATGTGTCCTCCAGGATCATATCCAAGGACGGGGACAAGATAGTCGCCGAGTTCTACACTAAGACCCGCTGGTACACTGTGACCACCGTCGAGGAGATGACCCTATATCCTCCTGAGCGGATCGCTTACCGATGGCTTAAGGGGCCGATTAAATACGTCGTCGAGGAGTTTGTCCTTCGTGAGGCTCAGAATGGGGGATCGGAGCTAGTGCACAATGGTGAGTTCGAGCTAAAGATGCCAGTTTTGGGTTGGATATTCGGGCGTCTATGGGTAAAGCCCCTCTTCGAGAAGGTCGTCATAGGCCACATGGAAGAGATAAAAGAGGCCGCCGAGGCACGGGCGTCCCGCAGCCACGTCTATCCACAACCGACATAGCCAGAGGCCAGCATCCTCCCTGATTAGTCACATCACCGCGTCATCCTGAATCCTTACCACCCTGGAAGGATGAAAATCTACTAACCTCTACCTGCTAACCATTCCCTACCCAACTTGGCTCCAATTTCGTAGCAGGTTACAATCTATTCATATGAAGTATCTTCTCAGATTGCTGACTTTTCTTCGTCCTTACAAGAAACGCATAGTAGCTACTTACGTTGTGCTCTTGATATCTACCCTACTGTCGTTGGCGCTGCCCCGGTTGTTGGGAAACGCGATCGATAGGATTCAGGAGCAAGGCGAGCTTAGCTACTTGATTCTGGTGGCTGTAGGTGTGTTGGGCTTCAGCCTGGCTTACGGAATATTTCTCTATTTTCAGCGATATCTGGCAGAAGCCATATCCTACAGGGTTGCCTACGACCTGAGAAACTCCCTTTACAACCACCTCCAGTACCTCAGCTTCTCTTACTACGACAAACAGCAAACTGGGCAGCTGATGTCCAGGGCTACTGCAGACATTGAAGGCGTGCGTATGTTTGTGAGCTTCGGGATCATTCGGCTGGTGTATATGATCGTTCTCTTTCTGGCCATCAGCATTCTTCTGCTGACCACCAGCTGGAAGATGGGATTGATCACCTTGGCAGCTGTACCTTTGGTTTCTATCCGAGCTACTTATGTGCGGCGACGTCTAAGAGCACTTTGGCGAGACATCCAGGAGATTACAGGTCAGATGGGAGCGGCGGTTCAGGAGAATCTGTCTGGGGCCAGGGTAGTAAGGGCTTTCTCTCGGGAAGAATACGAGATCGATAAATTTTCATATCGAGCCCAGGATCTGGCTGACAAGGTCGTACACGCCGAGAGAGTCCATGCCTCCAACTCTCCCCTCATGAACTTCATTTTTGCCATGATAATGGGCGCAATTTTGTGGGTTGGCGGGCGAGAGGTCATTCAGGGCAACATCACATCGGGTGAGTTGACCCAGTTCATCTTCTATCTGATGATGCTGGCCCAGCCGGTAAGAGTCGTGGGATGGGTCATCAATCTCTTCGCCAGGGCCGCCTCTTCCGGGGAGCGAATATTCCAGATTCTTGACACACAGTCAGCCATTCAGGAGCGACCTAGAGCGGCGACTTTGCAAGACGTCAAGGGACACGTGGAGTTTCATAAAGTCAACTTCACATACGACTCTGGTGGCCCCACTCTCAGCGATATCGACTTCGATGTTCAGCCTGGGCAGGTGGTGGCCCTGCTTGGCTCCACCGGTAGTGGAAAGAGCACTGTAGTCCACTTGATACCCCGCTTTTACGATATCACCGGTGGCTCCATCACCATAGATGACAAGGATGTCAGGGATATAACTATCAAGTCCCTGCGTCGGTCGATAGGGATAGTGCAGCAGGATGTCTTCCTTTTTTCGGATACCGTTAAAAACAACATAGCCTACGGAGCTTTCAACGCTTCGATGGAAGAGATAGAGAGGGCTGTGGAGGCAGCTCGGCTTACCGATTTCATTAACTCTCTATCCCAAGGCTACGATACTTGGGTGGGCGAACGGGGAATAACCCTCTCTGGGGGTCAAAAACAGCGAGTAGCCATTGCTCGTACTCTGCTCATGAACCCACCTATTCTAATTATGGATGACTCTACAGCCAGTGTGGACACAGAAACGGAGATGCTGATACAGGAAGCTCTCAAGGAGCTAATAAAGGGGCGTACAACCTTCATTATCGCCCAGCGTATGAGCACGGTGAGAAACGCCGACCTCATCCTGGTGCTTGAGGAAGGAAGGATAGTCGAACGAGGGACTCACACTCAGCTTCTTCAGGACGGAGGAATCTATCGGGAGATATACGAGCTCCAACTGAAGCCTCAGAACGTCTTAGTCGAGGCTGGCGCAGAGCCATCGTTAACAGACTCATGAGCACGCAGGCTTTACCCAGCGGTAACGACCGCAACGTAGAAGAAATAGGCGCTACCCTATACAACCAGCGAGTGCTGGTCAAGCTCTTCTCATATCTGGAGTCTAACAAGTTAGAGGTAATGGTAGCTGTTCTGGGCATGGTGCTGCACACCTTCAGCGTGGCGGCAGCACCTTGGTTAGTGTATATAGCCATAGATGCTATTACAGAAGAGGATATTAACAAGCTGAGCTGGGTTGTAGCCGTATTCGGTGCCAATGCGCTCTTGGGGTGGAGCACCAACTACATCCAGTTGATCTTCATGGCCAAGGTGGCGCAGTCGGTGATGTACAGGCTTCGAACCCAGCTTTTCACTCATCTTCAGCGACTGTCCCTCAGCTTCTACGATCGTAACTCTGTGGGCAGGATTATGTCTCGTATTCAAAACGACGTGCTGCAACTCGAAGACTTTCTCACCGAGGGAGTGATGGCTGGTGGCGACCTACTCGTGCTGGGAGCTACGGTGGTGGCCATGCTGTTGCTGGATGTACAGTTGGGCCTTATTACTCTGGTGGTCATGCCTCTCTTAATCGTGTCTCTCTACTGCTGGCAAAAGTACGCTAAGCCGGTGTTTTTGAAGGCGCGAAGGGCCATCTCAGCAGTAAATGGCGCCCTTCAGGAGAACATCTCCGGGGTCAGGGTGGTGCAAAGCCTCGGGCGAGAAGAGTTGAATATGCAAAACTTCGATGAGCTGAATAAGCAGCACCTTCAGTCCGGCCTTCAAGCGAGCCGGTTGTCTGCGGGCGTGGCACCCGGCGTGGAATTATTAAGCGCTATTGCGATCGCTCTGGTCATCATATTCGGAGGACGAGAGGCACTGGACACGGAGAGCACCCTGGAGATAGGTATTCTGGTAGCCTTTGCTCTATACATCCAGAGATTTTTCGAACCCGTGCGTAACTTGACCATGGAATACACCATGATACAGCGAGCCATGGCGGCTGGGGCTCGCGTGTTCGAGTTGATGGACGTGTCGCCGGACATAAAGGATGCGCCAAACGCCAAAGAACTGTCTTCGGTAAGAGGAGAGATCAAGTTCGAACATGTAAGCTTTAGCTACTCTGAGGACGTAGAGGTTCTCCACGACATCGATCTTCACATTACCCCAGGAGAGATGGTAGCGCTGGTGGGTCCTACAGGGGGCGGCAAAAGCACCCTGGTGAGCCTACTGCCCAGACTGTACGAAGTAACAGAAGGCAGGATCACCCTTGATGGGAACGATATCCGCGACGTATCTCGGATGTCCTTGTCCAAGCACGTATCCATGGTTCTCCAGGACCCGTTTCTGTTCTCGGGCACCATTAGGGAGAACATTCGCTACGGAAGGCTGGATGCATCGAACGAGGAGATAGAGGAGGCTGCCCGAATAGTAGGTGCCGACGATTTCATTAGAAAGCTGGAGAATGGGTACGATAATCTGCTCCAAGAAAGGGGCGTGAACCTCAGCGTAGGTCAGCGTCAGCTTATAAGCTTTGCGAGAGCCCTATTAGCCAATCCCAGGATACTGATCCTAGATGAGGCCACAGCCAACATCGATACTCAGACGGAGCGAGTGATCCAGGATGCCCTGGCGCGGCTGCTGCGAGGCCGTACTTCCCTCGTCATAGCCCATCGGCTGTCTACCATTAGGAATGCTCCACGGATTCTGGTAGTGGATGACGGGCGGATAGCCGAAAGTGGCGACCACCAGGAGCTATTAAGTAAGAATGGGCTTTATGCCCGCCTGTACTCGATGACTTATCACTAGGGGCTTTCTTTGCCGCTGGGTAGATTAGGTCTTGCTCTTTCCTCTACTCGATGCGCTACTTTTTGGCCTCTTAGCTGGGCCGCTCTTTGCCTTTGAAGCAGTCTTCGTCTTGCCTGCAGATGCCTTGGGTGATTTTGTAGCTTCTGCTGCTGGCGACTCCGCGATAGCTTCTTTTTTCGCAAGCTCCTCAGCTGATGTGGACACGGCCACTACAGTGGAGCTTTCCAGCTCAGAGGTTTCTTGTGTATCTGCATATTCGGGAGCTTCCATAGACGACGTGGGCTTTGCAAGCTCCTGGGGTGCCGTTGTCTTGGCAGTCTCGGCACCGGTAGGGGTAGCAAGCATCTCTTTGTACAAGCCTGTGCGGTTAAGCTCCTTCTCCCATTGTCGGTCCTTCCACCACAGGTACATGATCCCAGTAGCCACTGACGCTATACCGGTGAAGGCGATGAATCCGATCAGAGCGAAGAGTTTACCCAATATCCTCATATTACCCGCCTCTTCCTTTCTTTTCTATAGCCCCCTAGATGGAAAGCTACCGCCATAATTTCGCTTGCTTGACCTCTTCGTTGGCTTGGTAGGGCAGTCCCAAATGTTCATAGGCCAATCGAGTAGCCACTCGACCCCTTGGTGTGCGACCTAAGAACCCTAGCTGGAGGAGGTAAGGCTCGTAGATATCCATAATGGTATCTGGCTCCTCACTTATGGAGGCAGCCAGGGTATCCAAGCCAACCGGTCCACCATCGTATTTCTCTATGATCGTCTTGAGTACCTTATGGTCAATGTCATCCAATCCCAAACTGTCTACTTCCAGTCTTTCCAGCGCCTCGCCAACTACTGGGCCTGTTACAGTTCCCTGTGCCATAACCTCGGCGTAGTCGCGCACTCGTTTCAGGAGCCTGTTGGCCACCCTAGGAGTACCCCTGGCCCGCCGAGCTATCTCTTCCAGCCCCACTTCCACCACGGCAACTCCCAGGATCTGGGCCGACTTGCGAATGATTTCCCTTACGTCCTCTTCTTGATAGAAGTCCAGCCTGTAAACGGAGCCGAAACGGTTCCTCAACGGGGCGCTCAGGAGAGCATATCTAGTAGTGGCCCCGATGAATGTAAAACTCGGCAGCTTTAGCCTGATGCTGCGTGCTCCGGCACCCTTTCCGATAATGATGTCCAGAG
The DNA here is from genome assembly GCA_965197675.1 of Dehalococcoidia bacterium. Taxonomy (GTDB): domain Bacteria; phylum Chloroflexota; class Dehalococcoidia; order Plut-88900; family Plut-88900. The sequence goes on from OZ240221.1 coordinate 57,307, forward strand.
AGAAGTCCTCCATTGCTGGGTACAGCACCTCTTCGACAGTTCTGTTCAAACGATGGACCTCGTCGATGAACAGAATGTCGTCCTTTTTCAGGTTGGTTAGTATGGCGGCCAGGTCCCCTGGTCGCTCTATGACCGGGCCGGAGGTGGTCTTTATGTTGACTCCCATCTCAACCGCTACGATGTTGGCGAGGGTGGTCTTGCCTAAGCCGGGAGGGCCGTACAAGAGGATGTGGTCTAGGGCCTCCCCGCGTTTCTTGGAGGCGGCGATGGATATCTCCAGATTGCCTTTAACCTTGTTCTGGCCTATGTAGTCCTTCAGAGACTTGGGCCGGAGACTGGTATCTAGAACCACGTCCTGTTCTTGGGACTTGGCCGATATTACTCGCTCAACCATGGCTTTTTAACCCTTGGGGATATTATAGCAGAGGGACTTGAAATAATCTGAGACATTGGTTAAAGTTTGTAACCTGGTTCAGAACTAACCGATTATGGAAGAAGGGATATCCCCCCTTGACACTAAAATCTGTGGGTTCCTATAATGGCTCCGATTATCTTATGCGATCTCGCGCAGCAAGGCACATAGGGGTCCGGTGCAATTTAACGTTTCTCAGCAGTTGAAGGGCCCTGTTGGGGCCATTAAGACCTACCACGTCGAGGATGAGGTCTCCTACCCTGGTGCACCGGGACCGGTATCCATAGAAGGTACTATAACTTTGATGAAGACTGATGCGGGTATACTAGCATCAAGTTCAGTGAACACATTAGTGCCATGCACCTGTGTACGCTGTCTCTCTTCCTTTTCCGAAAGGGCCCACGTTGTTTTAGAGGAGGAATATATTCCAGTTGAGGAGACGCCTGATGCTTCTACTCGCACGGCGTTGGAGATGGAAGGACTGGCAATCAATGCTCAACGCATTCTTGACATGGAACCTGCAGTGAGAGAATATATCATTCTCAGCATCCCTATGAAGCCCCTCTGCAAACAAGATTGTGCCGGCCTTTGCCCATCGTGCGGAGTCAACCTGAACGAAATATCCTGTTCGTGCCCTGAGCATTCTGCCTCCCCTAAAGCCGAGGGACCTATAGCACTGTCGAGCCTCAGAGACCTCAAAACAGCCTGATCGAAAGGAAACAGCAAACTCGTGGGAGCACTACCTAAACGTAAGACGAGCAAAGCAAGGAAGGGCAAGCGACGGGCTCATCACGCGATGGCTAAGCTCAACCTAGTCCCTTGCCCTCGCTGTCACAGCAACAAGTTGCCACACCGTGTGTGCCCTACCTGCGGCACATATGCAGGTCGAGAAATTTTACAAGTGTAGAGACGGACGATGTCAAAAACGGTTACGGATACTGAAAAGGCTTTCATCTTCCCCGGCCAAGGCTCACAAACCGTAGGAATGGGAAGATATCTTTACGATGCGTCGCCATCAGTTCGAAGAATCTTCGAGGAGGCCGATGAAACGCTGGGGTTCCCCCTTACAAAACTCTGCTTCGAAGGGCCCCAAGACGAGCTCACTCTTACCTATAACGCTCAACCCGCCATATTCACGGTAAGCGTCGCTGGGTTGACATACCTAAACGAAACATCGGAGCAGTTCCGAGACAATCCAGCGTACGTAGCCGGTCACAGCCTGGGAGAATACTCCGCCCTGGTGGCGGCGGGAGCGATGAAGTTCGTAGACGCCCTGCCGCTGGTGAGAGAGCGAGGAAGATTGATGCACCAGGCCAACTCCATATCTCCAGGGGGAATGGCCGCCATCATCGGCTTGGATGAAGTCACCACCGAGGAGATATGCCAACATACTGGCACTCAGATCTCCAATATTAACTCTCGAGAGCAGATTGTTATCAGCGGCCCCAAAGACAAACTACCAACAGCGTTGGACATGGCTATGGCCCGAGGCGCCAAGAAGGTAGTGCCGCTGGCAGTTAGCTCGGCCTTTCACTCCAGCTTGATGGAGCCGACCGTCGAAGGGATGTCGAAAGCGCTGGAGACTGCCCCGCTATATGAACCCAGAGTGCCTGTCGTTGCCAACAGCAGCGCCGAACCCGTAACCACGGTAGAGGGACTCAAGAAGGAGTTGCTCTGGCAGCTGTGTCATTGTGTTCAATGGCTGCGGTCAGTGGAGTTCATGATTGGCTCGGGCGTATATACCTTCGTAGAAATAGGACCAGGAAAGGTGTTGACCAGCTTGGTTAGACGGATCAACTCGGATGTAAAAACCCTAAATCTGGGGGACATTCTGTCTGAGTGATTGCAGATAATCCGTCTAAAGGCTGTGTGAAGGTTCAGTGACTCGAGACCTCTCTGGGAGAGTGGCCATTGTTACCGGCGGCTCCCGTGGTATAGGTAAAGCGATAATACTGGAGTTGGCCCGTGCTGGGGCATCCATCGTAATCGCCGGTGTTAGTGATTCCTCGGATACACAAGCTCGGGTAAAGGAGATACAGGCAAAGAAGGATGGATTATTAGTTGTCAAGACTGATGTAACGTCGACTAAAGATGTTACCAGCATGGTGAACGCCTCCTTGGAGCGCTTTGGTCATATCCATGTTTTGGTAAACAACGCAGGAGTCAACAGGGATGCCCTGCTCCTTAGGATGAAAGACGAAGATTGGGACACAGTGCTGAACACCAATTTGAAGGGCAGCTTTCTTTGTACGAGAGCTGTGCTTGGACACATGATCAAGGAGCGTTGGGGAAGAATTATCAACATATCGAGCGTGGTGGGGATTGCCGGCAACGCCGGGCAAGCCAACTATACGGCCGCCAAGGCCGGGCTGATAGGCTTGACCAAGACCACCGCTAGAGAGGTTTCGTCCAGGGACATTACCGTCAATGCGGTAGCTCCTGGGTTTATAGAGACGGAAATGACTGATAAACTGAGTCAGCAAATTAGAGATCGGGTGATTCAGCAGATTCCGCAAAAGCGATTTGGTTCGCCTGAAGACGTTGCCCACGTAGTTGCGTTTCTGGCATCCCCCGAAGCTGGATACATAACGGGACAGGTTTTGAACGTAGATGGTGGTATGCTGATGGCCTAGGAGATTTGAGAACAATGGTCGACCCGCGACGGCAAGCGCGCATGACTGCTCTACAGATACTTTACGAAGGCGATGCTGTCGGGCACGGAGTGGACGAGATTCTGAAGAGGACAAAAGAAGAAGGTACGCTACCCGAAAGTGCGTTAGAGTTCGCCAGCCATCTGGTAAAGGGGGTGCTGCAGAACAAGAAAACAATTGATGAAACCATTCAAAAGTACGCGCCCAACTGGCCCGTGGAGCAGCTGGCCATCATCGACAGAAACATATTGCGGATGGCGATATACGAGTTAACCTGTGACAAAGAAACCCCTCGTAAGGTTGTGATAAACGAAGCGGTGGAGCTTGCCAAGCACTTCGGAAGCGATAGCTCTCCGAAGTTCGTAAACGGAGTCCTGGGCACGGTTATGGGAGATACCGTTACATGATGCAATACTTACGCTTTTTAGTTTCGAGACGAGAGGTGACCAAGGAGAAAGAATATGAGTCTAGTATACGATAGGGTAAGCAAAATAATAGTCGACCAGTTGGCGGTCGACCACTCGGAGGTGAACGCATCGGCCTCCTTCGTTGATGATCTCAATGCTGACTCTCTTGATCTAGTTGAGCTAATAATGGCCCTGGAAGAGGAGTTCAGCAGTGGAGATACCAAGCTGGAGATATCCGACGAGGATGCAGAAAAGATACTTACCGTCCAAGACGCCGTGGACTACATCAAAGAGCAGGGCATCGAAGACTCATAAACTGACATCGCGTTCTTCTCCCTCTTTGATCTCGCTCTGATCTAGAGCCACTTTCTTGTACCCCGGTCATGTGGTCTGGAGCCTTCCTTCCCTGCTTGTGATTGGATTCAGATTGACATGAGTGATATACTTCACATAACATAAGACATAAGTCGTTCGAAAACAAAACTGCTGCCGACACTAGATTGATATCGGATATTTGGGATTAAGCCCGCCTGAAATAATTGACAAAAATGCCAGCCTCCATGTCTTGTCACCTCCCATCCGTCCATTAGCGTACTCCCACTCCATCCGGTCCATCGGAGGTTCCATTGTTTGAGCTAAGGGATGTTCATTCATCTGTATCAACATGCGAGAAGTGCGGACTTTGCAAGACCCGCACCCATGCGGTCCCCGGGGAGGGACCGGATAATGCAGAGATTATGTTCATCGGAGAGGGTCCTGGCTTCCATGAAGACCAGCAAGCGCGCCCCTTCGTAGGCCCGGCAGGAAAGTTTCTGGACGAGTTGTTGGCAAGCATCGGGTTGAAGAGGTCTGATGTCTATATAACCAACGTAATCAAGTGTAGGCCTCCGGGCAATCGAGACCCGTTGTCGAGTGAGATAGATGCATGCAAAACATGGCTGGACAAGCAGTTGGAGCTGATAAAACCCAAAATGGTAGTTACTTTGGGCAGATACTCTATGGCTAGGTACTTCTCCAACCAGACTATTAGCAAAGTACACGGGACAGCCAAAAAGAGTGGCGACTTCACAGTTTTCGCTATGTATCATCCAGCCGCCGCCTTACACCAGCAGTCCCTTCGAAACACCATAATCGAGGACATGAAGAAGATTCCATCGTTGCTGACTAGGGCTGACCAGCTTCCCGAAGAGGAGCATGAACCAGAGCAGCTGTCGATGTTTTAGGACTTAAATATGGGTAAACCGGATTTAAAAGTGATTCCTCTGGGCGGACTGGGAGAGATAGGCAAGAACATGATGCTCCTCCAGTATGGAAATGACATTATGGTCATCGACGCTGGGGTGATGTTCCCAGGCGAACAGCTCCCCGGTGTAGATTTCATTATCCCAGATATCTCTCATCTGCTGGAGAATAGGAACAAGGTCAGGGGCATAGTTATAACTCACGGTCATGAGGACCACATCGGCGCTCTGCCCTACGTGCTGCGACAGCTCAACGTCCCCGTATACGCCCCAAGGCTGGCAGAGGGCTTGATATCCCTCAAACTCAAGGAGCATAGGGACCTAAAAGAAACCGAGATTCGCCTAGTTGAACCTGGTGAACAGATACGTCTTGGCGCATTTAACGTCAAGATGTTTCGAGTCTGCCACAGCATCCCAGACGCCATGGGCTTGGCCATCTCTACGCCCATCGGGACAGTTGTGCACTCCGGTGACTTTAAGTTCGACCACACGCCTATTGACGGACGTCCCTCCGACTTCGCAACGTTGGCTGAACTGGGCTCGAAGGGCGTCCTGTTGTTACTCTCGGATTCCACCTACTCAGAACTGCCTGGATACACCCCTTCAGAGAGGGATATAGACGACAGCTTAGATAGAATCATCGGCAAGGCAAAAGGCCGAGTCATAGTGGCTACCTTTGCATCATTGATAGCCAGGGTGCAACAGATAGTAGATATAGCCCTGAAACACAATCGAAAGGTATGTGTCGAGGGGCGGAGCATGGTGGAATCGGTGAAGATGGCCTCAAAGCTGGGATATCTGAATATTCCTGAGGGTACCCTCATCAATCTGGAGCAACTGCGGACACTGCCCCATGAGAAGGTGGTTATCATCATCACCGGTACTCAAGGAGAGCCTTCCTCGGCCCTGGCTAGGATGGCGAATAAGGAGCACAAACACCTGGAGGTAATCTCTAGCGACACGGTAATTATGTCGGCGACGCCAATCCCGGGTAATCACCTTCTCATCAACAACATAATCGATAACCTCTTCCGACAAGGCGCCAACGTTCTCTACGACAAGATAGAGAAGGTGCACGTACACGGTCATGCCAGCCAAGAAGAGTTGAAGATGATGATAAACCTCACCAAGCCTCAGTACTTTGTACCGGTTCATGGCGAGTATAGACATCTGGTACTTCACGCTGAGCTTGCTCACTCTGTAGGGATACCCAAAGACAACACTTTCGTTATGGAGAATGGGGAAGTATTAGAGCTAGGTCCGGATCGTGGACGCATCCTTAGTCGGATACCCGCGGCCCCCGTGTTCGTCGATGGTCATGAGTCCTGGGACATGAATAGCGTGGTGATGGAGGATAGGAGGGCTCTTGCTAAAAATGGAGTAGTGGTGGTGGCCCTTGCCGTGGACAAGAGCACAGGCCGGCTTGCGACATTACCCAACATAGTTACACACGGTTTTATAGGCACTGAGGATGTGACTGATATGGTGGAAGCCAGCAGAGAAGTATTGAGCAAGGCCTTCATCGGGAATGCCCTTAACGGCAGCTCTAGGGAGCTGAGTAATACTGTAAAAGACCTGTTGAACAAGTTTTACGCACGAGAAACCAAACGTCGACCCTTGATTCTTCCAGTTACCTTGGAGGTGTAGTAAATCTTTAGCAAGGAGAAGTAGATATGGAACGCACGAGAGGTAAACTGACTAGAGACCTCGATGCCAGACATTTCACCAGGGGTCCCACTGCCTGGGATGAAAGCATCCTTGGTTTCATAGCAACCAACCCCCGCATTCGATGGGCCATCTCAGGCCTGATCTTCCTAGCAATTGTGGTCCCAGTCATCGTTATTTTTTGGGACAAACTTCTCGAGACCTTCGGAATGGCCATGGGGCCCGTTACTGCGATAGTGATCGTTGCCATTGCGGTCGCTTATAAATACCCCCGTAGTCTTGTGTTCAAAGCCAACCGATGGCTATCAGTGGCAGCCTTCGTCGCCCTGCTTTTTGGCACCATGGCTTACTTCAGGGTCGGAGATGGCATCGTGGCAGAGGCGACTCTGGGCGGCGACGTGGGGATGGCTATCATCGGAGACCACAACGCTCTGGGCGTGATGCGACTCATCGGCATCGGTCTGGCTATGATTGCCCTCTTCGCACCAGCTTTTTCGTGGCAGGTGGCTAGAGCAATCTCGTTGCTCCTGATGGCTGGTGCAGTTGGTTTTGGTAATCGTCTGTATGCGGGTTATCTGAAGCTGAGTGATCTGCGGGAGGCACGCAGGGCTAGAGACTTCATTCGTGGACTGGGTAATGCTCAGTACTCCTTTAATAGAGGAGAAAGAACCATCCCCTACCCAACCTCACAAAGCTGCATTTCGAGCGAAGAAGCCCTTGGGCCCAATATAGGCGTTATGGAGAGGCCCGACTCTCTTCAAGAAGAGCCAGAGGTGGAGGAACCTGAGACCGCTCGCATACCACCTCCCACAGAGGAACCTAAGATCACTCCCACACCACCCCCCACACGAGATACAGGCTCAGGATGGCAGATTCCCTCGATAGACCTGCTAGATACCTTTGAAGAGGTCGAGCAGACCCCAGCAGAAAACGAGAAACGCGCCGCTGCCATAGAGGAAGCGCTAGCTAGTCATGGTATAGAAGTCAAAGTGGACCAGATAAACTCAGGTCCTACGGTCACCCAGTTCGGGGTGTCGCCGGGATGGTCGCACAAATACAAGGAGGTCAAGGAGCGGGATAGAGAGGGCAAGATAAGACTGGACGAGGATGGCAAACCAATAGTTAGCCTTCAAGAGGTGTCTCGCAAGCGGGTGAAGGTAGACCAGATAGCGACCCTGGATAAAGACCTCGCACTGGCTCTGGCAGCCCCCAGCATCCGAATTGAAGCTCCTGTGCCTGGTAAGTCTCTGGTGGGTATAGAGGTGCCCAACTCCTCGATGGGCGTTGCGAGTCTGAGAGAGGTTATAGAAAGCCAAAGTTTCCAGAAGTTGGAAGAGAAGACCTCGCTGGCTTTGGCTTTGGGCAAAGGCAGCGCAGGCGAGGTAGCTGTTGCTTCGCTCGATAAGATGCCCCACTTGTTGATAGCAGGGGCTACAGGCAGCGGTAAGAGCGTATTCATAACGTCGCTCATCTCCTGTTTACTTATGCACAACACTCCCGATGACGTCCGGTTAGTACTGATAGATCCTAAGCGCGTAGAGTTGACCTTCTTCGCTGCCATACCACATCTAGTCACTCCCGTGATCGTGGACATGGATAAAGTTTTGAATGTGTTGAAGTGGCTCACTCAAGAGTTGGATCGCCGTTACAAGCTTTTGGCCTCACTTTCTGCAAGGGACATCAACTCCTATAACGGTAAGGCCGCCCCTGGAGAGCGGTTGCCATACCTGGTAGTTGTTGTGGATGAGCTAGCTGACCTGATGAATGTGGTACAGTTCGACGTAGAGCAGTCTATACAACGGCTGGCTCAGTTGGGTAGAGCCTCTGGTATTCATCTGGTGCTAGCCACTCAGAGACCTTCGGTCAATGTGATCACGGGCGTGATCAAGGCCAATTTCCCCACTAGGATTAGCTTCGCCGTCACCTCTAACACGGATTCTCGAGTGATATTGGATACGGTTGGGGCGGAGAAGCTGTTGGGCAGAGGAGACATGCTGTACCTGCCATCGGATGCATCGAAACCAAAGCGGTTGCAAGGTGTCTTCCTATCGGAGCAAGAGGTTGAGAGGATAGTCTACTTCTGGAGTGAGCAAAAAGCTCGTCTCGACCCCGTTTTGCCCCTAGGTGAGATCGTTGATTCCACCACAACTGAAGAGGAGGAACGCGATGACGATCCTCTCCTGAGAAAGGCTAGAGAGATGGCTATGAGCCACAACAGCCTGTCTACTTCCCTTCTTCAAAGGCGCTTGGGAATCGGTTATCCCAGGGCCGCACGATTGATGGATCAGTTGGAAGATGAAGGTGTAGTTGGCGCTGGCGAGCCTGGTAAGTCTAGACCGGTGCTCATGAGTGAGTCGCCACAAGAAGAGGAGGAGAATGGTTAGGAAAGGGGGGAATAGGAGTCTCGCTGACCTGCTAAGCTCTTTTATCCGCAGAAGCCCCGAAGATAAGGAAAAGGGGGAGTCCGAGGTAAGGCGGTGCCTGTCCTGCGAGACCGACCTGTCCAATTCTGGGGCATATCAGCGCTTCCGGACATGCCACAACTGCGGATTCCAGTTCAACATTCCGGCCAGAGAACGAATAGCAATCCTGGCTGATGCGGGAAGCTTCAAAGAGGTAAACCGCTCCCTTATCTCACTGGACCCCTTGTCCTTCTCGGGAGGAGCTTCTTACAGGAAGAAGCTGTTCGAGGCCCAACGAATGACTGGTCTTACCGAGGCAGTAGTGACGGGAACCTGCGAAATCAAGGGGTCTCCCACCGTAATAGTGGTTCTGGACTTTGGGTTTCTTGGAGGCAGTATGGGTTGTGTGGTTGGTGAAAAGGTCACACTTGCCTTCGAGTTGGCCAAAAAGAAGAAGCTGCCACTGGTAGCCGTGATTACCAGCGGTGGAGCCCGAATACAGGAGGGAGTGCTGTCCCTCATGCAGATGGCCAAGACTACCGCAGCCGCCAAACGTCTTCAAGAGGCTGGCCTCCCCTTCATCTCGATATTGGCCAATCCCACTACAGGGCAGGTCTACTCCAGCTTCGCCAACATGGCTGACATAATTCTGGCCGAACCCAAGTCCATAATAGGGTTCGCTCCTTTAAGGACGGTGGAGGAAGCCTCATCTGCCCCGTTGCCAAAGAGTGCCCACACAGCTGAATCCCACCTGGAGCACGGTATGATAGACATGATAGTGGGGCGAGAGCGGCATGCGGATCTGCTGTCTATTATGCTAGACATGCTATCTGCAGAGTACAAGCTGGCCATGCGCAAGAAGGGCAAGCAAATTTCCGCAACACGAGGTGGTTCGGAGTCGGCGTGGGATCGAGTGAAACTAGCCCGTCATCAAGACCGGCCCACATCCCTCGATTACATCGGGCGCATAATATCCAGCTTCATCGAGCTGCATGGTGATCGAGTCCAGGGAGACGATGGAGCCCTAGTCGTAGGTCTAGGCTATCTCGGTGGACAAGCTGTCGTGGTGGTAGGTCAAGAAAGGGGGCATGGCGAGGACACTGCTTGGAGGAACGAGGGTCGCACCAGCCCCGAAGGGTTTCGCAAGGCTCAGAGAGCAATACAGATGGCCTCCCGGTTTAAGCTTCCCCTCATATCCTTCGTGGATACTCCAGGAGCTTTACCTTCCCTGGAGTCGGAAGAGCGAGGCTTGGGCCACACTATCGCATCCACGATGGCCCTTCTTTCAGACCTGCAAACACCCGTCCTGTCTATAATAATAGGGGAGGGCGGCAGCGAAGGAGCCCTGGCGTTGGGGGTAGCGGACCGCATCTCGATGCTGGAAAACGCCATCTACTCGCCTATCTCGCCTGAAGGAGCGGCCGCATTGCTCTATCGAGACGTCACCAAGGCACAAGAGGTGACGTCTTCCTTGAAGCTTACCGCCCATGACTGCAAGCAGCTGGGAATCATAGACGTGGTCGTTCCCGAACCTGCTGCCGGCGCTCATCAGTACCCTGATGAGGCGGCCAATCAGGTACAAAGACTGCTGGTGCGGGAGCTTTTGGATGTCCAGAACATCCCCATCAAAAAGCTTCTCAAAGCCAGGTACAACAAGTACCGAAGAATGGGCGAGTACAACTCTCACTTCCGCGCTGCTATGATAAAAGAGGTGAACTACTTGCAAGGTCAGGTTACTAGGGGAGTGAAGAGTATCAGGGACAGGTTGCCTGGTAGAAGCAAGGATGCCGAAGAGGCTGTGACAGAGGACTTTCTCGCTCCTCAGAACTAGCTAGCCGGCACCAGGCTGGCTGCTGACCTCCGATTTGGCCCCATCCAGGTTTGCCAGAGCCTGGGACAACACCTTCTCGAACTCTTGTCGTATAGGTTCTTCTCGCAAGACCACCGGCGACGACAGATCCGCATACGCCTTGTCCAGCTCCAATCTGCCAAGAAACTTGATATTCAACCTCTTCGCTATAGTCTCACCGGCACCGAAGCCAAAGATATCCCCAGACATGTTCTCAACTACGCCAAGGATATTGACATTCATTTTGCGAATCATGTTTATCGAGCGGATGGCATCGATGGCGGAGAGGTCTTGAGGCGTGGTTACCACGATGAAGCCGTCCAGCTTCAGCACCTGCATTATGGTCAGCGGAGCATCAGAAGTGCCGGGCGGCAGATCGACTATCAGGTAATCCAGTTCACCCCACTCGGTAAGCTCCAAGAACTGATTGAGGGCGTTATGGATCATGGGGCCTCGCCAGATGATGGCCTCCTCCGCGTTCTTCTGGAAGAAGCCCATGGACATGACCTTCACACCATACTTCTCGGGTGGGACGATTTGGTTTTCGCTCATCGATGGGCCGACGTGCAGGTGGAGAGTCTGAATCACGTTGGGACAATCGATGTCTGCATCCATCAAACCTACTTGATGGCCTTGATTTGCCAGGATTACGGCTAAGTTGGCTGCGATAGTGGTCTTTCCTACCCCACCCTTCCCACTATAGACGGCAATCTTGTTCTTTATCTTAGACAGGTGGTCCGCTACCTTGCGCTTTTGATCCCAATTGCGTTTCATGGCCTCGATGCGGGCCTTGTCCTGCTCGGACATGTTCTTCTTGCCGACTATAGGCTTAAGAGGTTCAGGCATGGCTATCTAATTCCTCGATAAGGATTTGGGAGAAGTATTACCAGGAGCGACAATCGGGTTAAGGGTGGAGCTTATTCCCAGCCCAGAGCCCTCTTACCCTCTTCTGTGATTTTCTCAGGAGTCCAGGGTGGGTCCCAGACGATGTCCACGTAAGCGTTCTGTACCTCGGGAATCTGTTCGATGGCATCGGTACAGGTGCTACCTATGGTTCCGGACATGGGACAGCCCTGGGCTGTGAGAGTCATAGTGAGGTTGACGTTATCATCCTCTATCTTCACATCATAGATTAACCCCAGGTCCACGATATTAATCATGGGTATCTCTGGGTCATAGATGTCACTGAGGGCCCCTATAACTTGTTCTTCGGTAATGGTCACGAGTTTCCTCCTGTTCATTAGATGACAGTTCATTATAACGCAAGTGGGCAGCCAGACCAAATTACGGAGAGTAGAGCACGTCCTTCGCTGGGATCATGCCTCGAAGGCTTGAGAGTTGGCAACGTAGAATCTGGTGCCTTGGATAGGCCCAGCCAAGCAAGCCTTTACAGCGGATGAAACGGGATCCCAAGCCTCATCTCCCTGGCGGTTCATGGCATCCTCGTTCTCGAACTGTACGGTGGCTATGAAAGTGTTAGGCTCTGTGACCGCCTCGCAGATATCGTAGCTGATCACGCCCTCGAGCCCTCGGCTGGCGTGGACCAGATCGGTAACTGCGGAAAGGAATTCCTGGCGTTTATTTGGATTAGAAACCAATTTAGCGCGAACGACAAGCATGCATCTCCTCCGTTGGTGATGGGATAGGACAGTGTAGCGAAATCAGAAGATGATTGTCTACTTCCGGGGGCGTTGGAGTCGCCTGCCCTTGACGCTGCGGGTACGAACGCCCTCTTCAATCTTGGCATCCTCGTCGAGAGCCAGGACTTTCCGCAGGTCTATGACCTGGTCTCTAAAGGCGGCGGCCTTCTCGAACTCCAGGTTCTGGGCCGCCGCCTTCATGCGACGTTCCAAGTCACTTACCAGCCTCATAAGCTCACCCCTGGGCGCTTCCTTGTTGATGGTGTAGGTTGCTCGCTCATCAGCGATAGCCTTAACCCTGTCGGTGATGTCCTTGATCTCTTTCTTAATACCTTGCGGAGTGATGTTGTTTTCCCTGTTGAAGACAACCTGTATCTCTCGGCGGCGATAGGTCTCATCAATGGCCCGACGCATGGAATCGGTGACTTCGTCGGCGTACATGATGGAGTGGCCCTCGATGTGACGAGCGGCTCTCCCTGTGGTTTGAATTAGAGAGCCGGCCGACCTGAGGTAGCCCTCCTTATCCGCATCCAGGATGGCAACGAGGCTAACTTCGGGGAGGTCCAGACCTTCTCGAAGCAGGTTGATGCCTACAACTACGTCGTACACCCCCAACCTGAGGTCTCTCAGTATCTCGCTGCGCCCAAATGTATCGATCTCCGAGTGGAGATAATGAGTCTTAACCCCCATCTCTCTCAGATAGTCGGCGAGTTCCTCTGCCATCCTCTTGGTCAAAGTTGTCACCAGTGTCCGCTCTCCCCTCTCCACGCGAGTCTTGATCTGATAGACAAGGTCATCTATCTGTCCCTCTGTGGGTTTGACCTCGATGGTGGGATCGATCAAGCCGGTGGGTCGAATCACCTGCTCGACTACCTGTTGACTGTGCTCAAACTCGTAAGGTCCCGGAGTGGCGGAGACGCCGATCATTTGATTAATGTGCCGTTCGAACTCTCTGAAGTTCAAGGGCCTGTTGTCCAGCGCGGAAGGCAGTCTGAAGCCGTAGTCCACCAGGGTTTGTTTCCTGGACACATCGCCGTGGTACATGCCCCTGACCTGGGGTATGGTCATGTGAGATTCGTCTATGAACATCAGGAAGTCGTCTGGGAAGTAGTCTAGAAGAGTCCATGGGGTGCTGCCTGGAGCACGTCTTGCCAAAGGCCGAGAGTAGTTCTCGATTCCAGCGCAATATCCCGCCTCACTAAGCATCTCAAGATCGTAGTTGGTGCGTTGCTCCAAGCGAGCCGCCTCTAACGCCTTATCCTGAGCCTCGAGCTCTCTGGTCCTCTCCTCCAACTCGACTTTGATATCAGAAATAGCCTCCGTGAGCTTATCCTGGGAGGTGACGAAGTGCTTGGCCGGATATATGTCCACCATCTCTCGCTGTCCAAGAAGCTCTCCAGTTAAGGGGTCCAGCTCGACGACCTTCTCTATCTCATCGCCCCAGAACTCGACGCGCACCGCTATATCCTCGTAGGCCGGCTGAATCTCCAGAGTATCGCCGCGGATGCGAAAACGACCTCGAGTGAAGTCCATATCATTGCGCTCGTATTGCATGTCCACCAGGTGACGTACCAGCTTGTCTCGATTGCGTTTCTCCCCTTTTCGCACACTTACCACGAAGGAATGATACTCAGCGGGATCTCCCAAACCATAGATACAGGACACAGACGCTACTATGAGCACGTCCCGGCGGCTGAGAAGAGAGCGAGTTGCAGCGTGGCGGAGCTTGTCTATCTGCTCGTTTACGTCTGCGTCTTTGTCGATGTAGAGATCAGTACGAGGGATGTAGGCCTCGGGCTGGTAGTAGTCATAGTAGCTGACGAAATATTCCACGGCGTTGTCGGGAAAATACTCCTTGAACTCAGTGGAAAGCTGAGCGGCAAGGGTCTTGTTAGGAGCTATGACTAGTGTAGGGCACTGTATCCGCTCCACAACGTTGGCCATGGTGAAGGTCTTACCACTCCCAGTTACCCCCAGTAAGGTCTGATACTTGAACCCCGAATCCAGGCCAGCTACCAGTTTATCCACGGCCTGGGACTGGTCGCCCATCATCTTGAGGTCGGAGACGATCTTGAATTTGTTCTCTACCGCGGTGACCATGATTTCTTCGCGTTCAGTTTAACTGGTTTCCCAATGCTCATCAAACGAAATGCGAAGTAGATTAGATTCAGCTAAGCCCTGGCGGGCTGCGCGGGAGCTTCCGCTTCTATTAAGGCATTCATTATCTCCCGGCAGAAATAGGGTAAATCGTCGGGAGCGCGAGAGGTGATGAGGTTGCCGTCTCTAACCACCTCCTGATCCAGGTACTCGGCGCCCGCATGTACCAGATCATCCTTTATGCTGAAAAAGCAGGTGGCTCTCCTACCCCTAACGATGTCTGCTGATACCAGCATCCATCCGGCGTGGCAGATGGCGGCCACGATTTTGCCTTCGTCGTGGGCAGCCCTGACGAAACCCACCATGGCAGGCGTTCTGCGCATATAGTCGGGTGCATAGCCTCCAGGTACTATCACAGCAGCGTAATCGTAGGCATTGGCTGAATCGACTTTGACAGTGGACTTGACAGGATAACCGAGCTTACTGGTGTAGGTCTGACCTGCCTCTGGCGCTACGACGTCTACTTGTGCCCCCGCTTCCTGGAAGCGATAGTAGGGGTACCACAGCTCCATTTCTTGATACTGATTCTCTGCGAGAATTGCTATCCGTTTTCCTCGTAAGTCCATGTCCTCTCCTGAAGTAGTGTAGGGTTGGGATTCGGTGGCAGAAAGTATAGTGCCAGGCCATATAGGGCATGTCAATGAACAGCCCCAGCATTTCCGAAATCCCCCACCAGAGCCTAGCTAGCCCACTCACGGAGGACGACTTGCTGTCGGTGGAAATTGCAAAGGAGCACAGCCTCTTTGCCTGGGGAGACTGTCTCAGAATCCCACACATAGGGAGTCCAGAGGAACGCATCCCTCTGGCAGGGGGTTGGAGGATGTGCTCCCAACAACCACACACCGGGGCGGATGGGTGGAAAAGACCACCCTTGCTCACCATGCTCCAAGCATGTCTTCCCTATCATTTAGGTGGATGAATCCAGGACTTTACAGATGTCATGTGACTGGGGTAGCTTATAACTTAGGTCGACTCCGTTGCCGAGTGGTGTAGTGGTAGCACACGGGACTTTGGATCCCTTGGCCCAGGTTCGAGTCCTGGCTCGGCAGCCAAGGTGACGGCTAAGAAGTTTAACACTCGGCTGAGGAGAAGCTCATTGCCTGATCAATCCTCGTTTAATCTTTTCAAGACTTATGTTCATTTGGAAGATGGACCGGGCTCGCTGCCTATAGAAGTAGCTGACGACTTTTGGGTCAAGCTATCCACTAGAGCTGACCTGCAAGAAGGGTGGCTCGTCACTGCATCCCATGTGACCGAGAAATGGGACAGGTGGGAGATGCACCCCGCCGGTGATGAAGTTGTGCTCCTCTTGCGAGGAGCCATGGATTTGGTTTTGGATGAGAACGAGGGGGAACGGGTCGTTCAGCTCAAACCTGGGTCTGCCTGCATAGTCCCAAAGGGCGTGTGGCATCGGGCGGTTGTTAACGAGCCCAGCAACACGCTGCGCATGACGCGGGGTGTCGGAACCGAACGCTGCCCCGTATCCCAGTAAGAAGTACGCTGGTAATGGCCAAGGTCCCCACACAGCAGTTCCAGGCGACGATCTACAAGCAGGGCCCCAACCCTTTTGTCGATGTCCCAGAACAGGTGAGTCTCTCCTTTTCTGATTGCGCTCAAGCTGGACGGATCAGCGTTGAGGGCAAGCTTGATGAGACCTCCATCCGGACCTCTATGGTGCCGGTAGGTAAGGGGAAGCATCGGCTTTATGTCAATGGAGGGATGCGGAGTGCGGCGGGCGTTGGGGTGGGCGATACGGTCGTCTTTACTTTGCGTGTCACCGCTCCCGAAGTTGTCAACCCTCCCGGTGACGTCATCGCTGCCCTCAAGGGTTCCAGTAGTGCCCTGGCCGCCTTTGACACCCTATCACCGTCTCATCGAAGAGAGCTCCTGAGGTACATCGACGATGCCAGAACCACTGAGACTAGACAACGACGTATACAGAAGACGGTAGAGTACATCCTAGAGAAGGAGAGTAAGGAAGCGCAACGGAGGTCGAGTCGTCCTCTGTGGGCGTGCCCTAAATGTGGAAACGAGTTTGTCAACAAGAACCAATATCATTCATGCAAACGCTATACATTGGATTCTTTGTTCGCCAATAAACCTGCCGACATCCGAAAACTCTTCGACCGGTTTCGAAAGATAGTCGAGGCCTGCGGTCCCGTCAAGGTACTTCCATACAGGGATAAGGTGGGTTTCATGGTGCGGGTGCGGTTTGTGGGTGCGGTGCCCAAGACTAGATGGATGGACATAGGTTTTTGGTTAACCCGACGCATAGAAAACTCCAGGTTCCACAAGATTGAGACCATCTATCCCAACGCCCACGTGCACTTATTGCGGATTACTGAACTCGAGCAGTTGGACCATCAGGTGGCGGAGTGGACTAAAGAGGCCTATAGGGTGGGTTGCCAGGAACACCCAGGGTAACTCCAGGAGTCCTAGGCTTCAATCACCTTCTTCAGCTTGTTGAAGTGATGAGTTTGTCTCTGTTTCATCATAGCCTTGATTAGAGGCTTCATAAGCGTCCAGAGTAGGCGCTTGTCTCTTGCTTTGGTGTTACTGGAGATTTCCGTCCCGCCGTCTACGGCGGCGAGCTTTACCTGAACAGCGCTGACCATAGCCGAATGATCCATGGTAAAGGAGCACTCTTCGTTCTCCTTTACCGCCGTCACCTCCTCGATAGGCTCCATGTCCTTACCCCTCTCGAAAAAGATGATCCTGCATCTACTTCCGACCGCGTCGGGGTCTTACTAATGGTCTCTACTCTCTTCAACCCCGTCAGCCAAGTCTCTAATTTTCAGGATTCATGAATTTGGCATATGTCTCTTCCAACGATTTATTCACCATGATGCCGGTACGAATGGTAGTCACAATATCCTCCCGTAGCAGGACTCGGTAAGTCCATTGCTGAACAGGTGGCGGTAAAGTATAGTCTATCTGCAGTTAATCACGATGTTCCAAGTCATCAGTCGAAAGGGAACTTACAATGGAGTTTGGCGTATGGATACCCGATCACGAACCAGGCAATCCCTACCGTCGTCAGACTCTGGTGGATGCGGCACAGAAGGCCGAAGCCATGGGTTACGATTCCCTCTGGCTGGGGGATCACATAGTGGTTCCCTGGAGCTTTGATAGCAGGTACCCCTACAACGATGACGGCGCCTTCCCCGTAACACCTCGGGATAACGTGCTGGAGCCTCTTACCGTTCTGGCCTATCTGGCTGCTCACACGCAGAGGATAAAGCTGGGTGTGGGAGTTATGGTTCTTCCGTATCGTCATCCTGTCTATGCTGCCAAGGTTGCTACCACCCTCGACTACCTGTCCCAAGGCCGATTTATCCTGGGAGTAGGGACCGGATGGCTGGAAGGAGAGTTCGAGGCTCTGGGCGCCTCTTTCCCAGACCGAGGAGATGTATCCGACGAGCAGCTGGCGATAATTCAGGAGCTTTGGGGCAAAGAGAAACCTAGGTTTGAGGGACGCTTCTACAAGTTTGACGAGACTGGATTTTATCCCAAACCCGTTCAAAAGCCTCGCATTCCAATATGGGTCGGTGGTAACAAAGGCAGGGCCAGGTCCCGTGCGGCTATCTATGGTGATGCGTGGTATCCCGCCATTATGCCTCTCGTAGATCCTCCTAAGCTGGCTTCCATGTTCGATGATGTACGTGAGAAGGCTAAGAAAGCAGGAAGGGACCCAGATGAAATCAACCTTACGGCTTTTCTTAGCGTGGATTTGCAAAATCCACCCACAGCGCCGGAGGGTGAAGCGATTACAGGCAGTGTAGAGCAAGTCGTAGAGGCCCTGAAGTCTTACGAAGCCATAGGGATGAAGTACGCTGTGGTCGAGGTCTTTGGAGACCCATTGCCTGATCGGTTTAAGCAGTGGGAGGAGTTTGCTCGCACTGTCATACCCAAGCTGCGCTCATAGATTGAATCCTCATGACCACCGCTTTAGAGGGATTACGGGTTCTTGACTTGACTGGCCCAGAAGGGCATCTCTGTAGCCGAGTGCTGGCTGATCTAGGAGCTGAGGTTATCAAGATAGAGCCTCCGCAAGGAGACCCAAGCCGACACAAGGGACCCTTCAAAGGTGGCAAGCCAGACATTGAGTCCAGCTTGGCCTTTGCCTACCTCAACGCCAACAAAAAAAGCGTGACCTTGGATCTAACCACACCGGATGGTCTAAGGACTTTCAAGAATCTGGCTACCCACGCTGATGTCATCATCGTTAGCCCTAATCTTGGGGGTCCGCATGGAGTAGACCTAGACTATGAGTCTCTTCGACAAGATAACCCTCGCCTCGTGATGGCCTCTATCACGGGGTTTGGACTCTCTGGCCCATACAGCAGATTCAAGTCACCCAGCATCGTCTGCTCGGCCATGGGTGGTGTAATGTACCTGTGTGGATCGCCGGGTGACCCTCCTCTTGCTGAGCCAGGCGACCAGCCCTACTACATGGCATCGGTCTATGCTGCCTATGGCGTCTTGCTGGCACTGCGACATCGAGATCATACTGGACAGGGGCAAAGGGTAGAGGTCTCTTGCCAGGAGGTCAAAGCATCGGAACAGCACGTGGTGGTTAACTACAGCGCCAACGCCGCTATCCTAGAACGAGAAGGCAACCGTGGCCCCTTGGGCGGGGGTATGCCTGAGGGGGTGTATCCCACTAAGGACGGCTATTGTCATATAGTCATTATCCCCAGGGGACACTGGCGAAGTCTTCTAAACTGGATGAGTAATCCAGACCTTCTCACTGATCCAATGTGGGAGAACCGTCACCTGCGCAATGCCAATACCGACGTCATCGAGCCTATGATATTGGACTTCCTACAGCAATTCCCTAAAGACCAGGTATTCGCCCAGGGACAAGCCCGTCGTATTCCAGTGGCTCCCATCAATCGCCCAGATGAGTTTGCGGGTGACCTGTACAGCAGGGAGAGAGCGCTATTCAAGGAGGTACAACATCCCGTCGTTGGAAGCTGCAAGCTGGTACGGCCGCCCTACAGATTTAGTGAGTCTCCCGCCGATATCTTCCATCCTGCGCCGATCCTTGGCCAGCACAATGAAGAGGTGCTCGATAACATGGAGGAGAAGCCTGTTCCAGCCGCAAGCGCCTCCCCTAATCCATCAGGCAGCCCTTCACGGCCTCTAGAAGGTGTAAGGGTACTGGACTTCAGCTTCGCCATAGCTGGGCCTGTCCTCACCAAGATTCTGGGTGAGCATGGCGCCGAGGTTATCAAGGTGGAGTCCGAAGCACGCCAGCAACGGGGGCGCACCCGCCCTGACCTGGATCCCCGCATTGTGCTTCAGCAGAAGGCTACCTTCGCCGACGTGAATCGGAACAAGCGCTCCATCACCGTCAACATGGATACAGAGGGGGGAAGAGAGGTCATACGTCGACTGGTGCCCCAGTGCGATGTAGTAGTGGAGAACTTCAGCCCTCGGGTTATGGGCAAGTGGGAGATGGATTATGAAAAGCTACGGGAGCTCCGAAAGGACATCATCATGGCCCGGCTGCCTGCGTTCGGCCTGAAGGGTAGCTATCGAGACTACTTAGGGATGGCGTCTGTAGCTATGAGTATCACAGGGCTGTACCACCTCTGGTCCTATTCAGAGCAGCCCGAACCGGCAGGGCCACCCGTATGGACGGCGGATTATCTAAGTGCAGCCTATGGCAGCGTCGCTATTCTGGCTTCTCTTCGACACAGAGCCAGTACGGGCCAGGGACAGCTAATTGAGATCGGTCAGGTAGATGCCACCGCGACTCTACTGGGAACCACTTATCTGGACTACTTCGTGAACGGGCAAGTACCTGACCCCGTGGGCAACAGTAACCCTGCTATGGCGCCTCACGGGGTCTATCGCTGTAAGGGGGCCGATGACTGGTGTGCCATCGCCGTGAGGGATGAAGAAGAGTGGCAGTCCCTTTGCAAGGCTCTAGGTAGCCCCACTTGGAGCGAAGAGGTGAAGTTCGCCTCCATGGAGCAGCGAATAGCTCATCGACGTGAACTAGACCAGCGCATCGAGGAGTGGACTAGACGGCAAACGCCTCACCAAGTCATGTACACTCTGCAAAAGGCTGGGGTTCCCGCCGGTGCCGTCCAAGATGGTGAGCATCTGTTCCACGACTCACATCTGAGGCAACGAGGCTTCTTCGCCAAGGTCGATGATCCGGAGACCGGCCCCATCGAGTATCCAGGACCTATCGTTCGGTTATGGGACACTCCAGGCCGGTCGGAAAGATGCCACGGTCAAGGCCAAGATAATGACTATGTGTTTGGCACCCTGCTAAACATGTCCCGAGGTGACATTAGACGTCTAGAGAAGGCCGGCGTGCTGGCATGAGCCCCTAGGAGTAGTCCATGTCTAGCTTGGGGGGCAGCTTTATAGGCCCAGAAGCGTTGGAGGGGAGCATAACTATAGCTGTACCTGGAGCTGTAGGTTCGCCTCGATGGTCTTCGGCATTTACTTCCACCTCCACGAAGTATTGAGTGTCCCTTTCGTATTTCCCAACGACCCTTCCCTTGAGCCATATGGTGTCGCCGACGTACACGAATCGCCGGACCTGCGACTTCATAGAGCACAGCCATGCATCATCTCCCATCCAGTCGGTGATCAGATGGGTCAGCCACGCGATGCGCTGCTCTCCATAGTCGTAAGCGTAGGGATTCCCCGTTCGTCGGGCCATGTCGTCATCCCAGTGAACGGACTCTATCATGTCGGGGACTCCATGAGGGTTGGGGACGTAGGCCCTGGGGTGGGCATTCCTCCATTGATAGGCTAGGCGGTGCGCCCCATGGTACTGCATGGCCAAGCCGATGCCGGCACTCCAATTGATCATGTCGGTGATGGTTATCGGCCCCTTGACCAGAGTAGGAAGCTCCTCTCCAATCTCTACATCTTCCCAATGTCGGGTCGCTGCGCCTCTGCGGTTTTCGGACTCGTAGGACTCATCGATGCACTTAATATCCTCCGAGGAGTATGTAGGACGCTCATAGCTAGAGTATTTCTTTCTCTCGCCTCGGTTCTTCTCTCTGCCTCCTCTAATAGTAAGCTCGTCGGATACGACCGCTAGCTCCCCATGTTGGTTTCGATATTCACTACGTTGTATCTCCAGCAACGTTCGACCAGCGAAGGAACTGGTCTTCTCTATACAATCTTGCAAGAACCTTCTAACGAAAAACTGGTCGCCAGGGCGTACAGGCGCGAGCCAGTGTATGTTCTCCCCGGCATACCATGAGTGAATCCCGCTCAATGGGTCTCGTGCCATTTGTCTCTCTTCTCGTGTCCAGACCTTCTTTTCGGCAAGCCCTGTGCTTCTATAGAACAGGGGTGGAGCGATCATTCCTTGCCAACGAGTAGTCGCTGCATAATCGGGATCACAATGGAGAGGGTTGTCATCACCAGTGCCGTGAGCGAAGTGACGAATGGCGTCCACGGTTACGTACTCGTTGAAAGGAGTGTGTACCTTCAGCGGGACACCAATCCTCTGACGAGCCTTGGCTAGCATCTCATCTGTGACTACTCGCTCCTGGGTACGTTCGAACACCTCTTCGTAGACGTCGGTCTGCTCAGTCATAACTACCTCGTCGTCATGCTCGATTCCTCACAAGGCTAGCTCTTTCAGGTTGGCCTCCACGACCCTATCCTCCATGATGAGGGCGCCTTCGCTCAGTAGTTCCAGAATGCTTTCTCCGGAAAGTCCTAGCAAGTCTCTCATGATATGGACTGTATGCTCGCCTTTAAGGGGCGCATGAGACTCAGGCCCGGCAGATGACATACCGAACTTGAAGGGTGTATTTAGCACTTTAGTAGAGCCCAAAATAGGATCATTCACATCTGCCAGCACTCCCCTCTCATCTGTGCGTGGATCATCGAGAACTGCGGGCACGGATAATACCTCGCTACACTGAACGCCTCCAATATCGGCGAGGATATGGGCAGCTTCGCGAGTCGTGGGAAAGCTCAGCACCCACTTCTCAATGATATCGTCTAACTCCTTAGCCCACATCTCTCTATCTCTCATCGTCAGGAATCTCTTGTCGGAGACCAACTCCGGCATACTCATGGCTCTTGTGAGATTCTCCCACCCTTCTTGAGAAGCCGCAGCTAGAGTTATGTACCCATCTCGGCCCTTATATATACCACCCACATTCTGGCCTGGCCTGCGTGATTTAGGCCTCTCCCTGCTCCCGCTCAGCATATGATATTCAAAGGCCCACTCATTTTGCCAGATTAGGCAGTCCAGCAGTGAAACGTCTATATATTCGCCTTTGCTGGTCAGTGCCCGTTGGTACAGGGCAGCACAAATAGCACCGAAGGCATGTGCACCAGCCACCGTGTCCCCGATGGCTGTACCCACCAGTTGAGGGGGGCCGTCTATCTCGCTGTTGATGGCTGCCGTTCCGCTCAATGCTTGAGCAGTGTTGTCCGCGCCGGGGCGGGTAGTGTATCGTCCTTGCTGGCCGTATCCTGTGATAGAGCACATAACTAGACTAGGGTTCAGTCCGGAAAGAACAGGATAGTCCATGCCAAGCCGCGTCATTACGCCTGGTCGAAAGTTTTCTATCACCACGTCGCATAGTGGCACCAGGGATTTTGCCAACTCCTTAGCGGAGTCAAGACGAAGGTCAAGACATATCGCCTTTTTCCCAACGTTCTGCTGTACAAAATAACCGCTTATTCTTTCCTTAGTCATAAAAGCAAAGTTCCTTGACGTGTCGCCCGGCGGAGGCTCCAGCTTGATCACCTCCGCCCCCAGATCACACATGAGGCGGGTGCAGAAGGGGCCTGCGAGAGCGCGAGTAAAGTCGAGAACCCTGACTCCTTTAAGCAGGCCATTATTTGAATTGGTCAATTGCACCATGGGGTGTCCCGTCATTACAGTTGGAATATGTACCTCTCAATGGAGGCACAGTACGCAATTATAGAGTATTCGTCTTGTCAATGGTTCTTAAGAACCAAAATGCCCCGGCTCTTTTTCCCTCGGGAGAGGTTAGGTCCTGCCCCGAACTTGATACGGGGATGAGGAGAGGAGACTCCACCGAGGGTAGCCAGAGGGATGTGTCCCTCTGGCAGGGGGTTGGGGAGCCTGTCCTCAGCTTGACTGGGGAATGTGCCCCCACATACAAAAACCCGCCGGGGCGGACGGGTGGGTCAAGACCCTTGCCTTTCTGTGACATGCGCGCCGAACGCTGCGCAGGCAGGGATATTACGGCCTCAATCCAACCCTCTTTCTCAGGGAGCGGCGGTTGGGGTGGCGAATCCAGGAGGACTTGTGTTGTTTGACGATGAGGGTCAGCGTCGTTACACTGGCATCTATTCAGGGAATATTGGTCGGTGTGAATAATGGCGGAGTGGTGCGAGTGTGATCAAGGACAGATACGACCTTCCCATGACTACCAACTCTTCGAAGGCGGCCGAGCACTATGTCGAAGGGCTTGATCTTTATCTATCGTGGAACTATGGATCTGGTGAAAACTATAAGAAAGCTGTAGAGGCCGACGAAGAGTTTGCTTTGGCTCATGCCGCTGTTTCCCTGGTGGAGCTGGCGGAGGGCAACACAGGCCGGGCCACGAATAGTATCAACCGCGCCCTATCTCTATCAAAAAACGCATCCCCTCGAGAGAAGCAACACATAAGGGCCATCGATCTGCAGGTGAGAGGCGATGGCAGAGGATTCTATACCTTAGCCAGGGAGCATCTGGCCGAATATCCTCGGGACGTGTTCATCCTTTTGCAGGCGCATGAATTCATCTTCCTTGGATGCAGCACCTCCGGCATCACAAGCTATCCCCAGGAGATGCTATCGATGTACGATAGTGTGAAGTCGCACTACGGAGACGACTGGGCCTTCCTGGCGCCCTACTCCTTCGCTCATCATGAGAACGGCCTTCTAGACACGGCGCTTCGTCTTGCCGAGCGCTCACTGCACTTGCATCCCGATAACGCTCAGGCATCCCACTCGGTAGCCCATTGCTTCCTGGAGATGGGAGAAGCTAAAGACGGCTGCGATTTCCTTGGGGATTGGACAGGTAGGTACGATAAACGAGCACCTTTCTATGTGCATCTGGCCTGGCATTTAGCCCTGTTCGAGCTAGCATTGGGCCGCTATCCAAGGGTCCAAACTCTCTACGAAGACGAGATACGACCATCAGTCCTGGACAAAGATGGGTTCACTTTGGAGGACAGCGCCTCCCTGCTATGGCGATGTCAGCTGTACGGATTATCGGTGTCCATGAAGGACTGGAGCGAAGTGCGTTGCCAGGCGGGAGATGCTACCGAAGGCACTGGAACGGTATACAGGGACGCCCACGCCGCCCTGGCCTTTGCCGGTTCTGGTGACAAGGAGGCTCACAAAGCGTTGGCTAAGCGGCTTACTGAGTTGTCGAGTAGGGGAGATAAACTAACCCAAGAGGTAACTCTCCCGTTGGTGCGGGGACTAGAAGCTTTTGCAGAAGGCTCTTACGATGGGGCTATCGAGTTAATGGAGCCGATATTCAGTAAACCTGATTTCTATCAAATGGTGAGAATCGGTGGCAGCCATGCACAGAGAGAGGTGTTCGAGGATACTCTCTTGGAAACGTATCTTAGAGCGAGAAAGTTTGATAAGGCGGAGGAGATGTTGAGGTCCCGCCTGAAAAACAGGCCATCGACACGGGACACGTTCTGGATGGCCCGAGTTCAGGTTGGTAAAGGGCAACTCGATGCGGCCAGAGTAAACATCGGCGCTGTCAAGCAAGAGTGGAAAAGCGCAGATACTGACTCTCCTGAGCTGATTGCTCTGAATCGGCTTGCCGAAAAGACGGGATAGAAGAGATGGTTGGACGTATCTTCACAGAGAGGTGAAAGTATGAGTATGTTCTCGGCAAAAGAGGTGGCCTTTCTAGAAAAAGAGGGGGTGGGTCGTATGGCCCAGATTGGGAGCGATAACCTTCCCCACGCCATCCCTCTCTGCTATGCTTCTTCAGAAGACGCAATCTACATCGAGACTGGAATCGACTCGTGGAAGATTCGGAATCTGAGGAAAGCTCCCGACGTGGCCTTCGTGGTCGACGAATACTTCGATGACTGGGGCAAGCTTAGAGGGATTCGCATGCAGGGACAGGGTGAGGTGTTGGAGAGTGGAAGCGAGTACGAAAAAGGCAAAAAGCTCTTGCTTGAGAAGTTCCCCTCTCAGCTTGAAAAGATGGGGTGGGATGATGCTGCCAATGCGGTAATCAAGATCACTCCCACCAAAGTAACTAGTTGGGGCGTGTAAGCTCTATTTGCGGAGCTCTATCGCTACATAGCGCCCCAGTCGAATGCTATAATCGAATCGATCCCCGATAGCTCAATGGTAGAGCGGGCGGCTGTTAACCGCCAGGCTGCAGGTTCGAGTCCTGCTCGGGGAGCCAAGCCTCCTAACATTAAGAACTTCCTTCGTAGCAGTTAACTCGTTTCCAGCCTGAATGGGGAACGTATATTCGATGCCGACCCGTTCTTTGTCGAAGTCGATGCGCCTGATAAACGTACCTAGGAAAGTCTTGGATTCAAGGAACGAGGCACTCTGGAGGAGGTTTCTCAGATCCTGTATGTACTGTTCGATCTGGATGGCGTCAAAGGGCGTCTGGTCCACTTGATTCATGTCGTCTAGCGCGTCGTCCCTCTTCTCGTTCAACTCCCGTTGCTCTGCCCTAAGCTGCTTGAGCCGAGGGGCCAAGTCATCGATGTCCACCCTCCCACTCTCTACAGCGGCATAGACATGTTCGAGCTTCTGCTCCACCGACCGCGCCTCCTTATCCAGGTAATCAAGTTGCTTAATGGCATGTCGTTTGTTCACTCGCATCTCCTCATTCGTCAAGTCCACAAGCTGCCTCAGATTCTCCTCAGTCAGAATGTTTTCCTTGATACGATCCAACACGAAGCTCTCTAGCTTTCTGGCGTTCATGGCAGAACCCTGGCAGACCGATGGCCCCCTCGTGAGTCTGGAATTGCACTTATAGTAGAGGTACTTGCCGGACTTTCCGTTGGTGCCTATCGCTGCTGCACCGCACTTTGCACAGTGAGCTAGCCCGCTCAGAAGGTATTGGCTTGCGACGGTCATGGGATGTTTCGTGGACGGACGCCTCGATGTCAGTAGTGCCTGCACCAGAGCAAACACCTCCTTGTCAACAAGGGGTTCGTGGCAGTCTGGAACACGTATGACCTCAGAATCATCCCGTCGCTGTCTACGACCAAAACTCTTGTTGTACTTATTCCAGACTAGAGTTCCTGAATATGCCTCGTTTCTGAGCATGTGATTGACGGTGGTCGCTTGGAAGTACTTGCCGGTGCGGGTGCGCAATCCCTCTGCATTCAGAGTTTCCGCTATGTTTCTGGCTCCTTGACCGTGCGCTGCTAGATCGAAGGCCCTCTGCACCACCGGGGCTTCTCTCTCATCGGGAACCAGAGTGGATTTCGCCGCCACTCCTTCCCGTGTCGATGCCCGCTTGTAGCCGAAGGGCGTCATACCTCCGTTGCGGTTACCCCTCGATGCATTTTCTTTCATTCCCCTTATGGTGTCCTGGGAGAGGTTGGCCGAGTAGAACTCGTCAATCACCTCGATGATGCCTTCCAGCAACGACCCAGCGGGACTTTCATCGACTTGCTCATTCATCGACAAGACGGATATCTTCCTACGTTTGAGCAGAGACTTGTAGATGACGGAGTCCTCCCTGTTTCGGGCGAATCTCGACAGCTTCCAGACCAGGATGGCGTCAAACGGTTTAACTTTGTTCTTTGCCGCAGCGATCATGTCCTTGAACGCCGGGCGATTGGCTGACCTAGCGCTTTCAGCCTTGTCGACATATTCCGCTACAACGTCCCATCCTCGGCCCAGGGCAAACCGTTTGAGGGCCTTCAACTGCGCCGGAATGGAAAGCTCTTTCTCGGCTTGCCGCTCGGAAGAAACGCGTGCGTAAATTGCTACTCTCATATCGTCCCCCCTTTTTGTCTATCGAATGGTGAAATCATAGTAGTCGGAGAGCCGCTCGAAGGCAACTCCGTTGCTAATCTGTGGCTTAAGCACGCTGCGGTGCTGATAAGGCACAGCGACGAGGGTGACCTTTGCCAGCTGGCCCTTCCACACGACGGGCCTGGCTGCGATAGCGATGCCTGCCTTACGGCTATTCAGATGAGTGGGTTCCATTTCGGCGTAGCCTGGCCTGCCGTTGAATACCACCCATTCCGTCAGGGAGCCGTCCGGGATGGGCCTGCCCCTACGGGGGACTCCGCCCCTGAAGCCGGAGATGGGGAAGGAGGTGGGAATCCCGAAGCCCCGCGTCCGTCGCACCACCGTCGCCCGAAGGTCGGGCAGCTCGGTCCAGCCTGCGGGGTCGCCGTCGTCCTCCCTCTCGTACAGGATCGCCATGAGGGGCGGGTGCCGGAGCACCTCGGCCAGCCGGATGGTCACCGAGGCGTAGGAGCAGCGGAACGCCCCCTGCAAGGTCGGCACGTCCAGCCCGCACTCCAGGGCCAGCGGCTCGAAGGCCCTCGGCTGCATCAGCACCGCCGCCGCGAAGCGTTCGGCCTCCCTGCACACATTGCGGTCAGGGGCGTCGCCGGAGTTCATGTCCCAGAGGGTCTCGTGGATGATCTCGTAGGTCTCGTGGACCACCGTGAACTCCTGCCCGCCGTCCCACAGGTCGTCCCGGTAGTGGATGTCGTAGCCGCCCCCCGGCGCGCTGTAGTGGATGCCCTTCTCGCTGTCCAGATGCCTGCCCGTCACCTCCCCGAACCCGGTGCGGCGCAGCATGACGCGCAGCTCCTCCATTGCGGGACGGCCCGAGAGCCGGAAGTAGCGCACGAAGCGGGCGGCAATGCCCTCCGGGTCGAGGGTGTGGTGGGGGGAGTCGTCGTCCAACAGCTTGCGGCAGAAGCCTTCTCTCGTCCTGCTCATTCCAGCAGCCTCTTTCTGGTGTAGCGTTCATACATCTCGACGATGAACCGCTTGGTCTTCAGGGACATCGGGCCGTCGGGCCTGGTGCCCACGCGGAACACGGGGTCGGCCATGACGTACCGGTAGGCCCGCTCCACCTCCAGCGGCTCGTAGTCCCTGGGGTCGCCGCTGCCAAGGCGGTTTGCCCGGTGGAGCAGCTCGTTGGGGTCCACCCCGTAGAGTATGGCCAGCTTGTTGAGGAGGTTGACGCCGGGTTTGCGGTCGCCCCGTTCTATCAGGGAGAGGTAGGAGCTGGAGACGCCGGTGAGCCGCTGCACGTCCCGCAGGCTGTGCTCTCCCCGCAGCTGCTTGAGGAGCGGCCCGATCTCCTCGTCGCCCTCGATCTCCTGGCGGGCTTCCATGTCCCGGTCGTCGTCAAGGTCGTCCATATGGCTCTCTCCCTGTGGTGTTGCTCCGTATCACCTTGTAAGACTAGATAGCGATACGGCTACATTGTTACATCAGAGCAAGTGATTTGTCAAGGTGCAAGGCTTTAAGGTCATTTGCCTATTGCCAGTGTGTACACCGTAGTGATACATTAATATCTGACAGCACATTTATTCTACATCTTGTCTGAGTATACACCACCGGCGCCCCGATGGATACCCCAGTGCGGCGCGCCGGGTTACGCGAGAGAGGGTTTCGAGAGACGAATCGTGAGTAGGAAGCGGAAGCTAAGGCTGACGGACAAACAGGAACGGCGGCGCATCGAGGGCCTGCGGATTCTGGCCCGCATCATCGCCCGCCACTACCTGGACAACTCCCACCTGTACCGGAACGGCTCCGCCCCGGCCAACAGTCAGCCGACCGGAGGCGGGGAGGACGCCCGGAAGGAGGGCGCGGCGTGAAGCGCAGGCAACCGGCTTGCCGGGTGAAGCTCAACCCCCGCGGCGTGTGGGAGCATCTCAACCGGCTCAACATCACTCAGAACCAGTTGGCGGCGATGGTCGGCATCACCTCCGGCTACCTCTCCCAGCTCATGACCGGGACCCGCTCTCCCTCCGCCGAGGTGCGGAAGCGCCTCCAGGAGATGCTGGAGGTCCCCCGCTTCGACGACCTGTTCATCCTGGAGGTCGTGGAGTGAGGCCCGTCACCCTTCCGCCGCCCGATGTTCTCTTCGGCGTGACCTTCCTGCCGAAGGACTTCTGCGAACGCCTGGAGCATTTCAAGGAAATCAGCAACCTCACCTGGGACGCGATGGCCGCGTGTATGGGCGTCGACCCGCGCCAGCTTCGACGCTGGCGGCACGGCACCAGGCCCAGCGGGGACGGGATGTTCGCCCTGCTCACGCTGGCGGCCCGTTACCCCGGCGGCGTCCACATGCTGCTGGGGGTGAACGTCCTGCCCCCTGAGCCGGATGTGCTGGAGGCCCTGGCCGATCCGGTGGCGCTCCCCAGAGAAGACCGAGAGGAGTAGAGACGTGGGTGTACAGCAGCAGGTCTACCGGCCCGTCGATTTCGAGTTCCCCAAGGACTTCTCTGAGCGGCTGGCGCTGTTCAAGGAGGCGAGCGGGCTGAGCTGGAAGGCTCTGGCCCGTCTCCTGGGCGTCCGACCCTACCGGCTCTGGCAGTGGCGGGAGAGGGGCGTGGCCCCCAGTCCCGCCCATCTCTTCCTGCTGCTGACCATCGCCGAGGGCATGGGTCTCAGGGACGGGATTCTGATGTGCCCCGACCGGGACATGCCCGCAGCCGTGGACCTGGAGGCCCTCCTGCAATGAAGCGCCTGACGGTCATCAGTCTCGGCGGGGGCGTTCAGTCCTCGGTGATGGCGCTCATGGCGAGCGCGGGGGCGTTCGACCGCGTGCCGGACTGCGCCATCTTTGCCGACACCCACTGGGAGCCTCCCAGCCTCTACCCACACCTGGACTGGCTCGCCGGGCAACTCCGGTTCCCCCTGTACGTCGTGGACAACGGGCGAAGCCTCCGCGAGGACGTGAAGGCTCTCACCAATCACTCAGGCTCCCGCCGCTACGTGGACATCCCCGTCTATCTGAAAGGACGCGACGGAGAGGGCAATGGCATCGGACGGCGGCAGTGCACCGACAACTACAAGATCAGGCCGGTGCGCCGCAAGGTGCGCGAGCTGCTGGGGCTGCGAAGGGGGCAGCGGGTCCCGTCCGGCGTCGGCGTCGAGCTATGGCTGGGCATCTCCACCGACGAGGCCATCCGCATGAAGACCTCCCGCGACAGGTGGATAGCGAACCGCTACCCGCTCATCGAGGCGGGCATGTCCAGACGGGACTGCATAGACTGGTGGGCGGCCCGCTACGACAGGCCGCTGGAACGCTCGGCCTGCGTCGCCTGTCCCTTCCAGTCCCGCGCAAGGTGGGTCGAGACCAAGCGCCGGTGGCCGGAGCTGTTCGCCGAGGCCGTGGAGATCGACGCCAACCTGCGCAGGGGGCTGGCCCTGGACAAGACTCCCTACCTGCACGCCAGAAGGCTTCCTCTCGCCCAGGCGGTCGCGCTCGACGAGGCGGAACCCGGCGACGCCGGACTCTCGGACGGGTTCGGCAACGAGTGCGAGGGGCGCTGCGGCGTCTGACGAGCGGGGCTGACCCTATGAGACTGGGGGTCGGAGGCGCAGCGAACGTAAAGGTGATCACAAAGAGGAGGAGGAAGGACTATGGCTATTGAGGAACGGAACCGGATCGAGGACTACGGCCCTCCGCCTTGGCCTGAGGACTTCGGGGAGCGGCTGGAAGGCTTGAAGGAGCTGGCCGGTCTCTCCTGGGTGGAGATGGCCGAGCTCTTGGGCGTGACGGACCGCGGCGCGTTGAAGTGGCGCAGGGGAGGAAGGCCCTCGGCGGCCAACCTCCTGGCGATCATAGATCTGGCGCGAGGTGTACCCGGCGGCTACGAGCTGATGCTCTACGGCGATGACGGGGCGGCTAGGCCGGAGAGGAGGTAGGAGTATGGCTATGGAGCAACGGTTTGTCAGCAGGGGTTTTCCAGCGCCGCCCCTCCCCGAGGACTTCCCGGTGCGGCTGGGACAGCTGGAGAACCGGTCCGGGCTCCCCTTGGAGGAGTTCGCTCGCCGGTGGCCGATGCCCGAGGACCGGGCGACGGAGTGGCGCTGCGGCACACCGCCCACCGCCTACGAGTTGCAGGCCATGATGGAGTGGGCGTGCTCGGTGCCCGGCGGCGCGGTGATGCTGATGGACTGCACCCAGCCCTGGCCATACCGCGGGCAGGGCGGACGGTAGCAGGCAAGAGTCCCTCTGAACGCAGCGAGGGCAGGGCGGAATGAACCACCCTGCCCTTCTGTCTTTTGCCCTTGCCCCCCTCCCATCATCTCCTGACGACGCCCTGGGGATCTCGCCTCGACGCTCTCCGGTTGAGGGCTTGGTCGAGGATGCCGAAGGCCCGCCCGATGCCCAGGCGCTCCACCCTGGGGGACGGCTCCTCCTCCTGCTCGAGGAGGGCGTGGGCGATGAGGTCGGCCATCTGGAGCAGGCAGTCGGAGTGGGAGCTTCTAAAGGCGGGGCCGCCGATGACCCTCTCTATGGGGATGTCCTTCGTCCTCCCGCCGTCCTCCCACGCCTCGTACCTGCTGGGCACGGGGTTGCGGATCCTGAGTCTGCGGTAGAGGCGTGAGACCATCTCCTCCCGGCCCTCGTCGAAGATGAGGAAGGCGTGGCGGCCCGCCGCCGCGACGGAGGAGTTGATGCGGTTGAGGAGCCGGTCCAGGCTGACCCGCTCGTAGCCCATCACGTCGGGCTTGTGGAGGCAGACGTTGACGACCTCCACGCCGCCGACGCTCCTTGCGGCGTCCTCGACGACGCGCAGCCCGCCCAAGAAGACCTCGGCCCCGTGCCTCGGAGAGAGCCTGAGGTCGGCGTTGCCCTGGCGGGCCAGCTTGCCCCGTCCGGCCAGCAGGTCGCAGGCGTGCAGCTCCCGGTCGGTCGGTATGCCGTAGCGGTCGCGCAGCTCGAGCCGCCAGTCGCGGACGCGGCTGAACAGGTCGTTCCACCGCTCGGCATTCACGCCCAGGGCGGAGCGGACGTAGCAGCTGGGACCTTCGGACTCGTCGATGTAGTACAACCTCATGGCTCCGGTTCTCCCTTGTCGATTTGGATGTTTCATGCCGCAGGAAGCGGGTTGACCGGCTCGAAGCCGCCCGGGGCGAGCCAGGCCCGTCCCAGCGGCCCCCGCCGCTCCAGCAGGCCCCGGTGGGAAACCAGCAGGGGGACGGCCGCCCTTACCCGATCCATCTCCTCGCGTGCCACGCGCAGGAAGTGGGTCTGGGCGATGTCGTCGTCGAAGACGACCAGGACGGCGGGCGGCGCGCCGTGGTCGTCGGTGGGGCGGTGGGACGAGTAGTAGCGCAGGTAGGGGGCCAGCCGGTGCGCCATCGTCGCCGGGCGCACGGCGCGGCGCTCCCACTCCAGGAAGAAGGACCAGACGACGCCCTCCCGCCGCAGGATGCCGAAGGCATCGGGGTGGACGGAGCGCATCCCGCCGAAGTAGCTGAAGTAGCGGGACGCCCTGCGGGGCGGGTCGAGCTGGTCGGTTTCCCAGCCTAGGTCGCGGGCCTGTCTTGCCAGGGCCGCCATGAAGCCGTGGACGGCTGCGGTGTGCTCCATGTTGCGCAGGAGCTGGCGGCTGCGCCTGCCCGAGACGCTGCGCCAGTCGCCGGCATCCCTGGGGGCGGCGCTCCACCGCTTCCTGGCCCCGCCCACGGCGGCGCGGTCCCTGCGGGCCAGCATCGCCAGCCCCTGGTCGGTGAGGGTGAGGCGTCGCCCTCCTGCGGGGACGCGGGTGACGAGGCCGAACCCCTGGAGGGCGGCGGCGATCTCGTAGGTGCGGGTGCGGACGAGGCCCAGCAGCCCTGCCAGGTCGTCGAGGGCGATCCAGGGCCAGTCGGAGAGGAGGTCGAGGACGCGCTTCTCGGCGGGCTTCAGCAGGGCGGACAGCATGTAGTCTGGGACGGGGCGGCCAGGAGCGTCCGGGGCTGGGTCTTCGGGAAGGGATACCCGCGTCAGGGGCCGCTCGTTGGGAAGCGCGCCCCCGGGGTCCATCCGGTCGATGGCGGCGCGGAGGTCGACGACCGCGTTGACCGAGGGCAGCCGCCACACCCGGTCGGCGGCGCCTCCCGCGGCCGCGTCGCGTTCGACGGCGATGACCGCGGTGGCGGCGTACGCTCCGGTCAGCAGCCTGCGGGCGTAGCGCAGCCGGGTCTCGTCGGGGACGATCAGGATGATGCCGCCGAAGCGCGGCCCCTCTGCGAGCCGCCAGAGCCGCTTGGCGAAGCCCGTGCGGTCGGTGGCGTGTCCCTGCCGGACGACGGCGACGGTGCGCCCGCCGGGGAGGGCGATGGCCGCGTCCATCGGCATGGCCCTGTACCAGCGGAAGCGGATGGGGTAGTGGATGTTGGCGACGGCGGAGGCGATGCGGTAGACGACGGCCACGGCGTCGAGCCGCTCCAGGAGGAGGCGACGCCACTGCATCGAGACGGGGCGGGACCGGAGCAGACCGTCCACGGAGACGCCCTCCGCCTGCGCCAGGCGGCGCAGGCCGGCGGCGGTGAGGTGGAACCTGCGGGTGGGCGGGGTGAGGTCGGTGGCATGGGGGACGGGGGCGGCCAGCCCCGCGTCCTCCAGCCTGCGAACGGCCTTGTAGACCCCGCCCGTCGACCAGCGGGAGACGGCGAACGCCTCCAGCCGGTCAAGGAAGGGCATGTCGGCCAGGAGCCGAAGCAGCTCGCCGTCTACGGGCCTCATTCCTCGCGCTCCTCGTCCGCCGTCTCAGGCGGGGAGTCTCCGGGATTCCGGTCGCGCTTGGTGCGCGGCGTGCGCCGGGCCTGCTCCTGGGACTCGCCGCCGTCCTCGGACGCCTGGGGGTCCTGGCCGTTCCTGAGCCTGTCAAGCTCCCTGCGGTACTTGTCCACCAGGTCTCGCAGGTCGGCGTCGCTCTCGTCGATGTCCCACGCCGTGGTGAGGTAGCTCTCGGCCTGGGCGCGAATGAGGTCGGCCCGCTCCGGGTCTCCCCCCTCCGGCTTTGCGACCTTCATGGAGAAGGCGTCCATCCGCTCCGTTCCCACGGTGGCGCGGACGTAGCACTGGTGGACCGGCAGCGAGGTGATGTCGTCCTCGGTCACCCGCTCCTTGCCCAGCTCCCATACGAGCTGGCGGGCGTCGTTCCCCGCCACCTGGAAGACGGCGAGGCAGCCCACGTTGGCCAGCAGGGTGTCCCGCATGGTGCGGGATAGGTCGTCCAGCTTGGCGAGGCTCTGGGTGGCCAGGATGAAGGAGGCCCCGAACTTGCCCAGCTCGCTGAGCATCGACTCGTAGTCCACGCCGGGCATCGACTGCATCTCGTCCACCACCACCAGAGCGCCGCGCCGCTGCTCGAAGGGCAGGCTTCCCTGCTCCCGTATCACCGAGTCCACCAGGTTGAGGAGGGACGCGCCCACCAGGGCGGCCACATCCCTTCCCGCCGTTCCCTGGGCGGTGGAGACCAGCAGGATGCCGCCCTCCCGGATGACCCTGCGCATGTCGATGGTGGAGCGGGGCTGGCCGAGGATGGCTCGCGCCCGCTTGGAGGATGCGTAGTAGGAGAGGCGGGTCTGGACCGGGGCCAGGGCGTCGGCGCGGGTCTCGCGCCGCCACTTCCCGAAGTCCCTGGCCCACCACTGGAGCAGGAAGGGGTCGGAGACCTTGGCGAGCACCTCGGCCTTGAAGTCATCGTCGGAGAGGATGCGCAGCCCGTCCAGGATGGTGTACTGCTCCCCGGCCTCCCTGCTCTCGTTGGCCTCGTGGAGGCTCTTGACGGTCTGCTCCAGGATGGACTGCATCCTCGGCCCCCACTGGTCCCAGAGGCCCTTGCACACGCGCACCACGGAATCGGCGGTGCGGTCGCGGTCGGTGAAGATGCGGGCGTCCAGCAGATTGATGCCGGGCGCGCCCCCCTCGTGGGCCAGGTCGATGAGGCGCACGCTGTCCGCCAGGCTCTCGGGGACGTGCTCCAGCAGCCCGCCCACCAGGTCGGCGTGGGGATCGACGACGACGATGGCGTCCGGGTCCCTGCCCTCTGCCTTCTCCCGCATCTTGTGGGAGACGATGTGGTGCATCAGGGTGGACTTGCCCATGCGGGTGCGGGCCACGTAGAGGTGGTGGCGTCGCAGCAGATCGGCGGGGAAGTGAATCTTCCTCGGCGTTCCCGTGGTGGTGTCGCCGACGTGGGCGCCGCCGCTGACGCTGCGGGCGGTGGGCAGCAGCACCCTCGCCCCGGCGCGGGCCACCAGGGGCGTCTCGTCCCTGGCTCCGGGCGGGTGCCACAAGCAGGCCGCCTCGCGCACCCCCATGACGCTGCGCTTCCCAAACAGGCCGGGGCCTGAGGGGTGAAGCATCGAGGGATCTGGGACGGCGGGCCGGACGGGGCTCGCCTTGAAGCGAGCCCCTGCGGGGTTGTCGTAGTCGCGGTAGGCGGCGGCCACCGTCCCGAGAAGCTCCCTGGCGCGCTGCTGCCCCGTGTCGGCGGGCAGGATTGCCGTCACCTGTATCTCGGCGTCGAAGGCGATGCGGGAGACCTTCTCCTTGATGAGGATCGGGTCGAAGACGCGCTTGCGAGCCTTCTTCCAGCGGTGCCATGCCCAGCCGCCCACGGCCAGGGCGAAGGCGACGCCCAAGCCCATGAGCACGGCCTTCCAGGTCTCCCCCGCCTGCACCCACAGGTAGCCCCGGAGGGCGGCCAGGGCCGCCACGCCAAGAACGGCCATCGTCACGCCGTCCGTCTGAAGGGGCCTGGTCTGGTAGCTGTATGAGGGGTCTCGCCTGTCCTCCACGGGCCGCTTGTGGGCCTTCTCCAGGTGGGACTCCGACCAGTCGGGTCCCATCGAGCGCAGCATCAGCCTCGCCACGACGCGCTCCCCCTCGTTGAGGTTGGACAGCGCGCCCATCAGGGCGATGAGGGGGTCGGAGCCGGGGTCGAGGAGGTCGTCGTCCCGGAAGGTGCGCAGGGGCACGTACTCGGGTCCGTCGGCCCGCAGCGTCAAGCTCCACGCCTGCTCGTCCTCGGCCAGGCGCAGGGGGTCGTCCTCGACGGGAATCTCGTGTATCTGTGCTTGGGGGTAGCGGGCGGCGATCTGGGCGCGCACCACCTGGTCGTCCAGGCAGCGGGCCAGCAGGGTGACGCCGTCCATGTCCCCCGCCAGCTCCAGGGAGAAGGGTTCGGGGACGGCGATGGAGCCGAGCATGTTCTCGACTCCCAGGAGGGTGCGCTCCCCCGTCCTGGGCGGCGTCACCGCCAGCAGCACCGGGGGTTTCCTGCCCTCGTCGTTCGTCAGCCACTTGATCGGGTTCAGCTTCATGGTTTTCTTCCTTTCTCTACTGGTTCCGTCATTGTGTCGTTCCTTCGCTCTGCCTAGTGCCTGCCCGGTCGCCACTCGATCACCTCCGTCTCCTCCGGCGTGGCCTCGATGCGGACGGGGAAGCGGTGCCCCTTCGCCAGGAGCAGCCCGTCTCCCCTGGGGCAGGACAGCAGCCAGCGTTGCAGGTCTTCGGGCAGGTCGAAGGCGTCTCCCACGGTGCCGATGGCCGCCGCGTCCTGCTGCAAGAGCAGCTTGAAAGCGGCGTTCTGGAGCAGGGCGCGCCCGGAGTGGCCGGTGATTGTCCGTGAAGAGTCCTCGGAGAGCAGGTCCTGCACGTCCTGGGTGATGAACTGCAACCCCAGGCGGTGCTTGCGCGCCCGCTTCGCCATGCTGACCATGAAGGCCGCGCCCTCGGGGTGCTGCATGATGCTCCACACCTCGTCCACCACCAGAAGGCGGGGCTTGGGGTCCTGAGCG
Source organism: Dehalococcoidia bacterium (assembly GCA_965197675.1). Classification (GTDB taxonomy): domain Bacteria; phylum Chloroflexota; class Dehalococcoidia; order Plut-88900; family Plut-88900. The sequence continues at coordinate 94,469 of OZ240221.1, forward strand.
GCGGCGGCCCACACCGTCTCGGTGCAGACCATCGCGGCGGCGGGCCGAAGCTCCGGCTCCAGCAGGCGCAGGTCGAAGACGGTCACAAGGGCCTCGCCTCGCAGCAGGTCGTCGCCCTCGTCGGAGAGCAGGTTGCGCAGGCTGCCGGTGGCGAAGGGCCGCAGCAGCCGTGAGAGGTCGTTTGCCTCCCGCTCAAGGTAGGCGTAGAAGTCGCGGAAGCCGGTGCGCTCCCTGGGCTGGGCGTAGTAGCCCGCCAGGGCATGGTCGAGGGAGGCGCGGCGGTCGGCGCTCAGCCGCTCGCCCACCATCACCTCGATGAGCCTTCTGAGGCTGCCGATGCGCTGCAGAAGCTCCTCGGAGTCGCCCTTGTCGATGACGAAGGGGTTCATGCCTTGGCCGGGAATGCCGGGAGAGAGGACGCGCCCGCCTGCCGCCCTCGCCATGTCAGCGTACTCGCCCTCCGGGTCGATGACGTAGGCGGTGACGCCGCGGCACAGGCCCCTGAGCATCCCCAGCTTCGTTGCGAAGCTCTTGCCGCTGCCCGACCTTGCGAGGACGGCGGTGTTGGCGTTCAGGTGCGTGCCGTCCCAGGGGTCGTAGACCACCGGGGAGCAGGCCCGCATGTCGATGCCGTAGAGCGTTCCCCTACGGGTGTCCAGGTCGGGGGGCGAGAAGGGGAAGAGCCTCGCCAGGGACGACGTGTCCAGCGTCCGCCACACCGCCACGGCGTTGAGGGCCAGGGGCAGCGTGGAGAGGATGCCCTCGCGCTGGCGGAAGGCCAGGGGGTCGAGCTTGCCAAGCGTGGCGGCGAAGTGGGCCTTGGCCCGCTGGGTCATCTCCTTCAGGGAGGCTTCGTCCTTCGCGTGCAGGGTGATGGAGAGGGACGCGTGGAAGAGCCGCTCGCGGCCCCGCTGCACCTCGTCCCTGAGCCGGGTCACGTCCTCCAGGGCGATCTGCGCCTCCGGGGACATGGTGCGGCCCCGCTTGAAGGACAGCGACTGGGCCGACTCGAAGCGCACCTTCTGCCACTCCAGAGTGCGGGCCGCTTGCTCTGCCGGAATCGGCCCCAGGTGGATGGACAGGTCCATCGGCGCTCCTGCGGCCATGAGGCTCTGGAGGAAGCCGGGGGCCAGGGACCTCGGCCACTTGCCCAGGTGGAGCGACCGCACGAGGCGGTCTCCGACGCGCACCTCGCGGCGGCGCATCTCCACCTCAACCGGCGTCTCCTCGTCAAAGTCTCCAGGGGTGCCGCCCAGGGCCGAGACCAGCATCAGCATCCGCAGACGCCTGCTGTTCAGGGGGTGGACGGACAGCCCGGCCCGCGCCAGCAGGCCGCGCAGCTCGTCGAACCGGGCGAACTCGGTGACGGCGTAGAAGCGCCGGTCGAGGATGCCGTCGCGGGTCTCCAGGTCGGTCAAGAGCCTGCGAAGGGACTCCGACGCCGCCTCGGCCTGCGGGGGAAGATTCTGAGGCTGGGCGGCTTGGAGGCCCTCCCGAAGGCGTCCCAGGCCGGGCGGGTGCTGCCTGATGAGGAGCTGCACGGGGAAGTCGCAGGCGTTTAGCGCCCCGGCGAAGGCTCCCAGCTTCGGCTCGTCTATTTCGAGGCCCATCACCTCGCACACGCCGAGCTTCACCCCGTCCAGGCGCACGGGGCCGTCGTCGTCCAGGTGCGAAAGCATGAAGAACAGGGGCAGCGGCGGCTTGGGAGCCGGCGCCTGCGGTTTGGTTGAAATGTCCTGCGGAGCGGAGGCCCTGTCGGGCAGCCCCTCCGCTCCGTGTGTCTTCATTTGGTCGTTCGGCTTCTTCAACTCGGTCTTCTCCTTTGCTCTAGGGGGTGGGGAACGGGGCGAGGCCGCTGCGCAGCAGGGCGGCGACCGCCTTGGCCAGAAGCACCAGCACCAGGCCGACGACGGCCATGACGACAGCGCTCTTGGCCCTGCCGCCGCCCCGGTCGTCGGCTCCCTCGGCCATCAGGACGAAGCCCGCCCAGACGATGGCGAAGAGGCAGAGTCCGGCTGCGGCGTAGGCCATAGCGGTCAACACTCGGTCGAAGGCGTCCAGCATGGCCTGCTCCTCGGCCGGGGCCGCGCCGGTGGTCGCCAGCGCAGCCCCGGCCAGAAGGGTTGCCGTCAACAGACGCCTCACCACGGCCACTCCCATCCGAGGATGCGGAACCAGTCGCTCAGACCGTCCGCGAGCTCCTGCTCGGCGGGCGGGTCCTCAGGCTCCGGCTCCGGCAGGACCAGGACCTCGAAGGGCTCGTCGGCCCCGATGCCGGAGGCCAGGGCCAGGGCTTCGTCACGGCTCCGGTTGATGGCCGACCGCTCCACCACCTCGGCCTCGACGTGCTCCGGGTGGACGATGGTGAGGGTCACGTCCCTGTAGACCGTCTCGCCGGGCACCGACAGGGTGGCCGAGACGGTGTGCTCCGTCGTCGTTCCGCCTTCGTGGGTCACCGTGACCGTCTCGCTGACGGTCCGGCTCGTCCCCGGCCTCCACAGGTTCACCGTCTGGGTGCGGCGCTCCGTCCGCTCCGGGTGGTGGGTGAGCTGCGTCAGCGGGGGCATCGGGATGCGCAGGGTCGCCTCAAGATCGATGTCGATAGTCACGGCGTGGACGGCCTCGCCCGCTCCCACTGAAAGCCGGAAGCGGGTCTCGCCGCCCGCAACGAAGGACGCGCTCGCCTGGGAGCCGCCGCCCGCGACCGTCATGGTTCCGGCGATTGCCGTCACCTCGGCGTCCATCAACGCCGTCTCGGTGACGCTCTGGTATCCGGCCACTGTCTGAAGCTCGACCGGCTCCTCGATGCGGGAGACGCACTCGGACTCGACCGCTCCCTCGACGGCCCCCGGACTCCAGCCCAGAGAGACGACCCGCAGGTCGCACAGCTCCCCGTCGATGGCCGGAAGGGGGTACGGTATCCGCTCGCTCTCGACGGTGACGGCCCCGGCCTGCCCCAGCGTGTCCTCCCACGAGAAGGTGAAGGACGGAGCGGGTCCGTGCAGGGGGAGGGAGTAGTCGATGCGCTCCCCTTCGTCCAGGGAGGCCGACCTCCAGAACCGGAGGGCGGTGCCCTGCGGCCCGCCGAAGGCTCGCACCCGGATGTCCAGGGGGGTGGCCGCCCGCAGGGTGACGGCGGCCCGGTCGCCGGAGACGGTCAGTCCCTCGACGAAGAGCCGCCGCCCTGCCACCGGCTCGGTCACCTCGAAGTCGACCCCGTCCCGCCAGTGGTCGTCGGCCAGGGCCGCCTGGGGGACGGCGACCGCCGCCGCGAGAGCGACGACGGCCGCGACTGCCAGGAAGCTCTTCGGGGGCCTGCTTTGCCGGGACTTCCGGCTCCCGGCCCCGTTTCCGTTGATGTTTTCTTTGTCCGTCCGCCTGGGCTTGCCGAACCAGCGGTGCGGGCGGAAGGGCATCCTTCCGCCCTTCCGCTCCCGGGCCTTGCGCTTGGGGCGAAGGCGGCGCAGGGTCTTGCCCGCCCGCCTCGCCATCAGCCGCAGGGGGCCGGGGCCGCCTGCCTGACGGTTAGGCAGGCTCTTCACCGGCTGCACCGGCGCGGGCGGCTCGCTGCATACCAGCTCGGACGGCGGCCCGGCGTAGAGCCTGGCCCCGAGCCGGTACTTCAAAAGGTCGGCAGCCACCAGGGGCAGCCGCCGACCGCCTATCTTCCCGACGACGGCGACCAGCCCCGCCAGGCCCAGGAGGACGGCCAGGGCCATCCTCACCTCGGACGGCCCGACGGGGGCGTAGCGGTATGCGCCGTAGGACAGGGCGCACACCGCCGTCATCGCCACGATCTGCGGGAATGTGAACCACAGCAGCACCCTGTCCTCGGCCTGCACGTGGGTCGGTACCTCGTGTTCTCTCATGGCTCTCTCTCCTTTCCCGTCGGTCTAGCCGCTGTCGCCATCGGTGGGGTCTGGCACGGTCGGATCCACCGGGGAACCCACGACCGCGTTCATCACCAGCTCCACCACGCCGTAGGCCACCATCGCCAGGACGATGCCCGCCAGGGCGGTCATCATGGCGCTCTTGCCGCGCTCCATCTGCTGGGGCGCTCCCGACGCAGTGAGGTACATGTAGGCCCCGTAGATGAAGAAGCCCACTCCAACGGCTCCCACCACACCCAGCAGGATTCCCACCAAGTTCGATATGGTCTGAGTCAGGTCATCCATTCGTTTTCTCCTCTCTGTCTCCGTCCATTCGTCCGTCTCTATCGGCTCCGCCGTCTCCGCTCGCCTAGCTGCACATCGCTCCCACCTCCTTTGCGTTCTCGATGGGCGCGGACGGCGTCCGCGCCCCGTTGGGGTCGTCGTTGTTCTTGTCGGGGTTACTCGTCGGCGCTCCGGGGGGCCTCCCCGCCATCTCCCCCGCCGCCCGATGGGGTCGCCATCGAGGCCGCGGAGCTGAGGCCGCTGGCGGCGGCCGACAGACCCGCGCTGCCCACCATCGCTCCCACCGCCATGCCTCCCGGACCCCCTGCGGCCCCGCCCGCTATCAGCCCGATGGTCTTCGCCGAACGCACCATCGAGGCGGGCAGGTTCATGCCGAAGTAGAGGGTGGAGAGCCAGGCGTCGAAGGTGCCCGCGTTGCCCAACATGGCGGGGACGCGGGTCGCCATGTAGATGAAGCCCAGCGACATGAGCAGCTTCCACACCAGGTCCTGAACAGGCTCGAAGGGGGCTATCGCCGCGAACTCCTTGAGGAAGCCGAACCCCAGGGCCAGGGCGATGAGCTGGATCGCCTGCTGGAACACCGTCGTCATGAAGAGCCTGAGCCAGTGGCGGCCCCAGCCCGCCGTGTGGGGCAGAATCCACAGCCCCAGGGCGATGGGGGCCAGGGCCAGCAGGATGTCGATGAGGGCCAGGCGCAGCACCATCTGCACGATCACGTAGAGGACGAAGAAGCCGTAGACCAGGTAGAGCGCCGCCAGCAGGAGCGCCATGCCCACGCTCCCGGCCTGCACCGCCGTCATCAGCGTGCTCAGGGTGGAGCGGAGCATGTCTCCGGGGGTGACGTTCAGGGAATAGGCGATGAAGCCGGACACAGCGTCGGCCACGTCGATGATCAGGGCGCACCACCACAGGGAGGTGGCGGCAGCCACGAGGCCCAGCAGGAGGCGGGGTATCATCTCCCGCCAGCCCGCCTGGGTCTGCCCCAGGTGGTGCTGCATGATGAGACTCAGCCCCATCCATCCGAGGATGACCGCCAGGGCGGCGGAGGTGATGGCCCAGACGACCATCCACGCCTGCTGTACCAGGTGGTGGCCGTAGGTGAGGTCGGGAGGGGTGCCGGTTATGATGTCGGCCACGCCTACCCTCCCCGGCAGTTGTCGGCGTCCTCGCCGGACGCCCGCTCGACAACGCCGCAGAGGGTTCCGTGGGTGCCCTCGATGACCCATCCGGCGAAGGCTTTGGCCCAGCGCCCCGGGCTGAGGGCGGACAGAATCTTGTCCCAGATCCTCCCCGGCTGGTGGATGGGGACGACGGCGTAGAAGTCGCCCCTCTTGCCGTCCTCGGCGAGGGTCAGCATGACCAGCAGGTACGCCAGGTCGGGGTCGAGGTCGGGGTGGTCGACCGCGTGGGGGTACTCCCACGAGTACTCCCATCCGTCGCTGCGCTTCTTCTCCCCGCCCCTGACCAGGTACATGGCGCTTATCCAGTCGCCGGTGTCGGCGTCCCGGACGGCGTAGTAGAGCTCCACTATCTTCCGATCGAAGACCGGTCGGGCCACGAACTCGCCGCCGCCCTTGCGCTCCACGAACTCCCGGTCTGCATTGACCAGGACGAGCTCGTTGCCGGGTGGGGCCTGGGTCAGGGCGATGTTGCTTGCGGGGATCGCCACCAGCGCCGCCAGGAGCAGCGCGGCGGCCAGGGGCGTCAGCCGCCTGGCTTTGCCAAAGGACCTTCGGACGGTCGATTGCTGTCCCACTTCTTCGCCTCCTCGCAGGTGGGGTCGGTCTGCCTTCCATCGAGTCTGGGGAGGCGGAGTCCGCTTGGGAATGGTGCGTGAGGGGGCCCCCTGCGCGTGTCTCCCTCACGGGGCCTGCCTATCGGAGGCCCGTTGTGATGTCATGGGGGTGTACAGGAATTTGCGTCAGTTCCCAAAAGGGAAGTCGGGGTTGTTTCCAACGTGAAATAGGCGGAAATGAGGGGAGTCGGAGCAATGTAGCAAGCAATGTTTAGTCGGGGCGGTTTCCACGGAGTTCCCAAAAGGGAAGTGGGCAAGACAGCCACATCGGAGCAAGCAATACGGTGGAGGGGTCGGTTTCAGGGGGAGCGAGGCCCCTACAGCAACCGTGTTGGAAGTCAAGAGGAATGAGAGACGACTGTCGGAGTCATGGCGCGCCAGGGAGAGCGATGCCTGAGCATGGAGTTGAGGATGACAAGCAGTTTACGCATACACGCGACGAGGGCCACCTTCTTCGGCTTACCAGCCGTCAGCAGCCGCTGATAGAAGTCACGGATGATGGGGTTGTAGCGAGTCGCGGACAGCGTGCCCATGTAGAGGGCGGCCCGCACTCGGGAGCGTCCGCCCCAGACGGCGCGTTTGCCCCGCAGCGTGCCGCTGTCCCGGTTGAAGGGAGCCACGCCCACCAGCGCGGCGACCTGCCTGCGGTCCAGCGTGCCCAACTCCGGCAGGTAGGCCAGCAGAGTGAGGGAGAGTTGCTCTCCCACGCCGGGAACGGTGCGCAAGAGGTCATCCTTCTCCCGCCACACGGGACTCTGGCGGAGAGTCTGGCGCAGCCCTTCGTCAAGGTCGTCCAGCTCCTGCTCCAACCAGACGATGTGGGCCTCGATGCGGGGGCGGACGGCGCTGATGGCGGTACTCAGGCGGTTCTTCTCCGACACCAGCATGGTCATCACCTGGTGTCTGCGGGCGGTCAGCGAGTTGAGGACCTGGGTCTCGGCATCTCTCAAAGGTCGCACGGAGGGACGAACGGCGTCGGCGAAGTGGGCCAGGATCGCCGCGTCCAGAGCGTCGGTCTTCGCCAGCGTCCCGGTGGCCCTGGCAAAGTCTCTAACCTGGCGAGGGTTGACGACGACTACGGGCAGCGCCGCAACTGCCAGGGCTGCCACCAATGGCAGTTCCAGGCCGCCCGAAGCCTCCAGCAGCACCAGGGCGGGGTCCAGACCCTTCATCTGGGAGACCAGTTCCCCAACCCCGGTCTCGTCGTAGGAGACAACCCATCTCTGACCCGTAGGACGGACGGCGACGTCCACCTGGGCCTTTGCTACATCAATGCCCACGTATGTCGGCTTCTGTTCCATCTATACCTCCTGTGTGAAGCTTTGGCCCTTCCTTGCACGATGCGGGCTCAATTGGCCCAGGCAACCGTTCGGGCTCTAACCCGTGGAGGATGCGGCGACCCTCGCTGTAGGACGGTCTTCGATGACCAAGAACATATCGGTCTGCCGCACCCCGATCCACCTAAGTGAAGTGATTGTTTCACACCAGAACCAACATACAAGGACACCGAGAGCGAGGAGGTTTGACGCATGGATGAGACGCAGGCGAACGGGACACAGGCTGGCGAGGCGCAGTGGGGCGAGGCCGAGGCTGACGACACGCTGGAGCACGGCGACGGGAACGCTGGCTCGGACGTGGAGAAGCTGCGGCGGCTCAGGTTGAGCGGGTTTCTGCGGGAGCTGGTGCGAGTGGAGGGCAAGATGGAGGCGGCGGAGCTGCTGGGGGTCAACTACAAGACCCTGGCGAGGGCCGAGAAGTCGGGTGAGATCACGGGGCGCATGGGCGATGCGTTGGAGCGTCTGCTGGGCACGGGGGACGACCCCGAAGTGGTCAGGCTGCGGGCGTCGGTCGTTGCGCTGGAGGAGCGCATTACCGCGCTGGAGGGCGGCGTTAAGGCTCTGGCGAAGGAGATGCGCGGTGGTCTTTGCGACCGCCACCGGAGCGCGGCGGTCGTCAAGGCCGGAGATGGGGAGAACGGTCGGGTTGATGGTCAGCCCCAGGCGCAGGCCGAAACGGGGGCGGGCAGGTCAGAGACCAAGACCGCCCCTCCGGTGGCGGGGTTGCGTCCGAAGAAGCCCTTCGCTGCGCGGCGGCTGGACCCTGAGATCGTCACCGAGGAGCCTGCCGACGACGACCCTGAGGTCTACGGAACGGCGTGGCCGCTGGTCGAGGAGTGGCGACGGCTGCGGGTAGACCATCCCCGCCAGGGGAAGAGCCTGTCGTGGCTGGTGACGGAGAAGCGGCTGCTGACGTTGGAGCTGGCGATGCTGGACGATCACGGGCTGACGCTGCCTCCTGAGAAGCAACCGCTCAGGGGGTTCGGGCGCAAGGGTCAGACCAACTGGCGCAGGAAGGCGCTCTACGACACGCGGGTGGCGTTGAGAAAGCGGGAGCTGCTGCGCTGGGTGCGGCGGGTCTGCACCCTCGGCCTCTGGCGGAAGTAGGGCGTGGCTGCGATGTGGCAACGCAGCAAGTGATTTGGGTTGGGATGGCCCAAAACCCCGTCTCAGGTCTTCCATTCGGTCGCATGTTCGGGTGATAATTAATGGAGTTTCTGGCTTTTCCAGCGTTTCGTGCCGAGAAACCTGGAGGGTTCCTGTCCCCCGAATCCGGGACCGGCTGCATAGGATCGAGCCTTCGCTCTCCGAACAGCCGCCCAGGGGTCAGACCGGAAAGGATTGAGCCTCGCTCTCCCGATGGTCGCCCCGGAGGACACATTCGCAGCGGTTGGAGCGTCTCTCGCTTCAGCCCCTCGGACACCCTGGTCGGAGTGCGCCCTGCACACTGGCCGGTTCCTCACGTCTGCGGCATGGTTCCTGTGGAACTGGCCGCAGCTTCACCACGCGCCGGTCTGCGATGAGGTCTTCGCAGGTTGGCCGCTTCCCCCTGACGCAGCATCCCAGGACGTTACCGACGTAGCTCCCGGGGCTCGCTGCGTCTCTCACCGGGCCGTCCTGTGGTTGATCTGCAGGCCGGTCGGTCCACCCCCATTTCATAGCAGCTCCCCCTGAGTCCGTTCCTCTGAGTTGACCCTGGGCCGAGCTGTGTCTTCTTCAAACCCGCTCCGTCTCCCGCGTCCGGCATCCGACCTGTCTGCCTGTCTGCCAGCAGGCAGGCAGCAGGCAGGCAACAGGCAGGCCGTGGGCGGAGTGCGTCACTCGTCAACCCCATCACACACGACCTGCGCCAAGGATGCCGGCACGGGTCAACAACTGAAAGGAGGCGTCAATGCACGTCAAGGAACTGGTTCCAAGGGTCAGGGGACTCGCGGTCAGGGCGGGCGGATTCATGCGGCGGCGCAAGCGGCTGACGATAGCGGTCGTGGTCGCGCTGCTGCTGCTCGGGCCGCTCGTGACGACCGACGGCGAGCTGGTCTTCCTGAACGCGGTCGGCCTCGGACTCGGTGCGCTGCTGCTCAGACGGTTCGCCAGACCCAAGGGCAGGAGGCGAACTGGACGGGCGCAACAGTCACAACGGCAACGGAAGGCAAAGGCAACACAACACAAAGGAGGACATGATGACGACGCAAGCAACGACGATTGGTGGGACTGGGACAAGGCCGCGGCCAAGCCTCGAAGAGCTGGTCGACCGGATGATGGCGGCCCTGTTCAGGGCTGAGCCGGAGACGGCGCCCAAGACGGAAACCCCAAGCGTGGCCCGCAGCGTCCACGAGGCGCGGCGGATGCGGCAGGCGGGGGATGTCGACGGGGCGCTGGCGGTCTTCGCCGTCATGGACACGACGAAGGCTGAGGCGCATCAGGCTCGGTGGGCCTACGCCGAGTGGACTCAGATGGTGAAGCGGCGGTTCGGCGACCGGGACGCGCTGGTCTACAGCCAGGGCACGGGCCGGGCGGCTGCGCTGGTTCCCAGGGGCGACGGGACGCTTGAGGTCGCGGCGGTCCTGGGGATGCGCTGGGAGCCGGGCAAGCTCGTCTCGCGGCGCAGCCTGCGGGGTCTGCGGCCCCTGAACGGGGGTGCGTGATGGTCGTAGCCACCGCTTCCATTGATATCCCGGCGCTGAAGGCCCGTCACCCCCTGGGCGACACGGTTGAGGCATCGGGCGTCAGACTCAGGGGTCGGGGCAGGGTCCGCCAGGGCGTCTGCCCCTTCCACGACGAGACGGAGGGCAGCTTCACGGTGTACGCCGACTCTGAACGCTGGTACTGCTTCGGCTGCGGTCTCGGAGGAGACGTGTTGGACTTCGTGCAACGCATGGAGAACCTGAGCCTGCCTGAAGCGATCCAGCGGCTGGGCAGGGGCGCTTATCCCGTCGCTCCTCGCCCTGTCCCGGCCAGGCGTCCCAGGGCAACCCCGTTGCCCCCACGGGACCCGGCTCTGCTGACGGCGGCGGCTCGGTTCTACGCGGGGCAGCTCCGGAGCTGCCCCGCAGCCTGGCAGTACCTTGCCTCGCGGGGCGCCGGCCTTGACGCCTCCTTGCGGCTCGGCCTCGGCTACGCGCCGGGGAGCGGGCTGCGGGAGGCCCTTGAGTCGAACGGCTTCACCGCCGAGCGGCTCACGGACTGCGGGCTATTCACCGAGCGCGGTGAGCGGTTCGCCGAGATGGTGGTAGTCCCCGACGCCTCCGGCGGTCTTGTCCGCTGGCTTGTCGGGCGGGCCATAGACCCCGACCGGACGCCCCGGTTCCAGGCGCTTCCCGGCCCCAAGCCGGTGCTTGGGCTTGGGCGGCTCGGCCCCGCTCCACCCTTCGCGGTGGTCGCCGAGGGCGTCTTCGACTGGCTTGCTCTTGCCTGCTGGGGCGTCCCCGCAGTCGCAGCCCTGGGCACCCAGGGGGTCGAGAAGGTGGCGGAGGGCTTGCGGGGCTGCCCACGGGTCTTCCTCGCCTTCGACAACGACGACGCTGGACTTGAGGCCACCGAGCGGCTTGCGGGCTTCCTTGGACACCGGGCAGCCGCCGTCACCCTTCCCCAGGGCGTCGGCGACGTGGCCGAGCTTGCGGCCCTTCCCCACGGCCGCGCCGTCTTCCGCCGCCTGCTGGCTCAGGCGGCACGCTCCGCCCGCTAGCGGCTCCCTCCCCCTTCCCGCTCCCTGCACCACTTCCCCTCTACCGGAGCTTGACCCGCTCCGGTCTTGCCTGCGGGACTCCCTCCCGCACCACCCCATCCCCACTCTCACCACCCTGGAGGACCTATGCCCAATTCACGACGGGCCCTGCCCGCGCACGGCTTCCCGTAGAGGAGTCCGCACCGGCCATTCGCTACAGGAACGATACCAAAACAAGGAGATACGACATGTTCAGCAGAAAAGGAAGCAACAACGGAAATGGAGTCCACAAGGACACTGCCTCTGTATCGAGTACGGGGCAAGCTATAGTCGACAGGAACGGCAACGGGCACAAGCCCGACGCCGCGATAGTCAGCGAGCACGAGCTGCTCTGGGACGGGCTGCCGCCCGCAGTCGCCAACGCTCTGGGGCGGCCCATCGACCCCGCGCTGGTCTCCCAGCGCAAGGGGCGCGGAGGCAGGGTATTCGACTACCTCGAAGGCCACGCCGTCATCGACCAGGCCAACCGCATCTTCGGATACGGCGGGTGGGGCTACGAGCTGGTCGGAGACGTGGCGCTGCAGCAGATCGAGACCGTAGACACCCAGACGGGCGAGGTGAAGGTCGCCCAGGGCTACAGCGCCCCCGTACGGGTCACCGTTGCGGGCGCTCTGCCCCGCACGGACATCGGCGTTCACCCTGTGGCCGAAGACACCCTGGACGGCCACGACACGGCCATCAAGGGGGCGGTGACGGACGGGATGAAGCGGGCCTTCCGCAGCTTCGGCGTCCAGTTTGGCAACGGATTCTATGGAGACCATGCCCCGGCCAGCGGCCCGCCCCGACCGGACCGGGCGCCCGGCCAGCCCAGGGCGGTGTCCGCCCCGGCGAACGTGGCGGCGCTGCGCAAGCGGCTCGTCGAGCTGGCCGCCGGGCAGGGCTTCGACGAGGACCAGGTGCGGACCGCCGTGGTGGACCGGCTGGGCAAAAGCCTGGACGACCTGACGGCGGCGGAGCTGACGCCCCTCATCGAGGGGGCGACCGAGAAGCTCCAGCAGATGCGGCAGGCGCAAGCGGCCTAGCCCCTCCTGCCCATCGGGACACGCAATCGAGCGGGGTCGTCTCTTCGAGGGCGGCCCCGCTTCTCATTACAGGAAAAGGAGGACACGACCGATGACGACGATGCACACACCCTGGGGGCCTCCCCAGGACATCGAGGAGCTGGCCGAGGGCGTCCTGCGGGTGTCCACCGCCAGCCACGGCGGGCTGAAGCTCAGCCGGGAGCGGTGGGCCGAAATCCCCGCCGCAGTCCGGCGGACCTTGTTCACCCCGACCTTCGCCGAAGAGGACTGCGAGGAACCCATCGTGAGGACGCTGCTGGGCCTGGGCGACGACCGGGAGAGGGAGATGGCGGTCAGGGTGGCGGAACACTTCGAGCGGTACGCTCCCGCGCTCCCCTACCTCCGGGGAAAGGAGGTGGGCCATGAGCACGACCACGCGGCCTAGACCCCGCAGCCTTCCCAGCACCACCACCAAGCTCCAGACGGAGTACGGGAACCTCTACGTCACCGTCTCGACGGACGAGGACGGCGAGCCCTTCGAGGTATTCGGCTGGCTGGGCAAGGGCGGCTCGTTCCAGCACGGGGTAACCGAGCTTGCCTGCCGCCTCATCTCGCTGCACATGCGAAGGGGCACGCCTCTCGAAGAAGTGATTGACCAATGCCAGGGCATCCAGGAGATGCAGCCCTTCGCCAACCAGCTCGCCGACGGCACGTCAGTTTGGGTGCTGGGGTTGGGCGACGGCATCGCCCACATCCTCAAGGCCCATCTTCGAGCCAGGGAGGAGCGAGAGGCGGTGGAAGCGAAGGCGGCCGCATGAGCGGCTGCTGACAATCGAGAGCTTGGAATCCAGGCGAGGCCGTCTCCAACGGGGGCCGCCCCGCTTCTCATTACAGGACAAAGGAGGAATCGACATGACGACAGACATTGACCGGGCGGAGGTCTTCTCCCGCCCCGCTGCGCGCTTCGACGAGGACGGGCAGCTTGAGATACGGGCATCGTCGGCCCTGGGCTGCCGCCGCGCCCTGTGGTACGCGGCTACCGGATACGAATCGACGAATCCCCCCAGCGAGGACTCGCTGACGGCGATGGAGGCTGGCAACGCCCTCGAACCCGTCGTCCTGCGGGCGATGGAGCGGGCTGGCTGGCAGATGTCTCCCGCCGACCCCCGCAACCCCGAATCGGTGTCCATGCGGCTCCGCCCCAACCTGCTGGTGACGGGACACCCCGACGCCACCGGGCGGATGCCCCTCCCCCGGGGTGAAACGGTCGCCTCAGAGCCCACGGCGGAGACGTTCCTGTTCGGGGACGGGCCACAGGCTCCCCGCTACGGCGGCGAGATGGTCGTCGAGGTGAAGACGCGGGGGCCGGAGGCGTTCAAGCGGTGGCGCTCCCTGGGAGCGGAGCGCAGCCACCCTCAGTCGGTTGCCCAGGCCGCCTTCTACACCTACGGGAAGTTCGGAGGATGGCCCCGCGACGCGGTGATTGCCACGATGGACACGGGCGGCAGAACGTGGGACTACGAAATCATCCCCGCCGACCGGCTGGAACGGGCCTTGGACGACGCCTGCAAATGGCTGGGCGAGCTTGCCGCCCACCATGTCCAGAACGGGCCTGACCCCGACGCGCTGCCCGACCGGGATTTTTCCGCAGGTAGCTGGCAATGCCGGAGCTGCCCCTTCCTGGCGGTCTGCCTGCCGGGGGCGGCGGCAGAGGACGACGATACGGAGATCGAGGGAGATGAGGTGAGCGACCAGGAGGCGCGGGAGGCGGTGGGGGCCTACGCCGAGGCCCAGGAAGCTATCAGGGAGCCTGAGAAGGTCAAGCGCAGCGCGCTCGACACCTTGAAGGCGTGGATGCGCCGCCAGGGGGACTCCAAGGTGAAGCTTGGGAATCGCACGGTCAGCCTGGTCCGCTCGACTCGCTACTCCGTGAACTACCGCAGGCTGAACGAGCTCCTCGACCCGGACGTTCGGGCCGACGTGGTGACAGAGAGCGAGTCCGAGTACGTGCGAGTGGCCCCGTAACAGGTACGGGGCAGGCTCTAGACGTTCCCATCAGGTGCGCAGGACGGAGCCTGTTCTCTTCTACCGGAACGGTCCCTCCGAATCCCATACGACTCCATAGGAAAGGAGAAACCCATGCTCGACCAGAAGGGAAACGCCACGACGACCCCGCATCAAGTGCGGGGCAGGCTCTGGCAGGACAACCACAGCGGGCGCCGCAGGCACAAGCTCATGACAAAGGAGATGGGAGACCAGATCCCCGCTCTCGGAGCCAACGAGAACGTCGAGGATTACGACGACGTTCTCGCCCCGGCCAAGCTGTTCAGCCCCTACACGGGCTGGCGCTGGTACATCACCGAGTGGGACCCCGAGACCGGAACGTGCTTCGGCCTCGTCGAGGGGTTCGAGACGGAACTCGGCTACTTCGACCTCACCGAGCTGGCGGAGACGACCGTGTTCGGCAGCGTCCCCGCCGTGGAGCGCTACCTGTACTGGAAGCCGATGACCCTCGGCTAGATCAGGAGACTGTCGTAGAGGATGGCGACTTGGTGAACGGCGGTCATAGAGGCAATCAGAGGAAAAGACAAGGAGGACAGATGAGCAGATTCGCGCCCAAGACCCTGCGGAGGATGCCGCCCGCAAGCCGCGAGATCGCACGGCTGGCCAACGAACTGGCCTCGGTCCAGACCCGCCTGGCCAACCGCATCGGGGGGCTGGTGAGCATGGAGATGATGGCGCGGGCGTCGGAGCGGGTGTTCTGTAGCAACGCCGCCCACGCCGAGGTCGTGGACGCCGCCCTGGGCTACTTCAGGGCGGTGGGCAACCCCAAGTCCCACGCGGGCGAAGCCGTGGACGCCCTGGCACGGCTCAGGCGCTCGGTCGAAGCCTTCGACCCCGACCGGCTCTTCGGCGAGCCGGGGCCTGGGCCGCAGCACATCGAGTTCAGCTAGACGCTCCCTGGCGGGAGCGCAGGACGGGGCCTGCCTGGCGGCAGACAGGCCGCTTCCCTCTACAGGGACGGCCCCGCTCTCATTCAACCGGGCGCGGCATGGCTGCGCCACACCATTGAGGAGGAATCGAAATGGCACGCACCATCAACAAGGTAGAGCTTCTGGGCAGGGTCGGCACGGAGCCGGAGATGACTTACACCCCGAACGGCACCGCCGTCACCAAGCTGCGGCTGGCAACGGACCGCCGTCGCCAGGACGGGCAGGTCGAGGCCGACTGGCACAACGTCGTCATCTGGAGCAAGACCGCCGAGGCCGTCAACGAGCACATCGGCAAGGGCGACCGCATCTACGTCGCCGGACGCCTGGTGAACAACACCTGGGAGGGCCCTTCGACAGGCTCAGGACAGGCTGGGCAACGGCGCTACCGCACCGAGATTCACGCCCAGGAGGTCGTCTTCCTCGACTCCAGCAACGGGAACGGCAGGCAGGTCAACGATGGCGACGCCTCGGACGTCGAGCAGGCACCTGCCGCCTCCCCCTTCTAGCCCGTCAACCCACAACCGCATAGCGACGCCTCACTTAAGGCGCACCACGGGGCCGCTCCCCACCTACAGGGGCGGCCCCGCTCTTTGTCCTAACCGAAAACGAAGGAGGCCGACATGACCAGGAAGAAGAACACGACCAAGGACCCTTCTGCAAGCTCAGGGCAGGCTCTGCTGCTTGAGGCGCTGCGCGCCAACCTGCACCTGCTGGGCGAGATCGCCATGCGCTACGAGGTCGAGACCCAGTCCGAACGCCCGGAGGACCCGCCCTCCATCAGCTGCCCCGACGACGTGCTGAGGCTGCTGGGGCCGGAGATGTCCGGCCTGGCCCAGGAGCAGCTACGGGTGCTGCTTCTCAACACCAAGAACCTGGTCGTCGGCCAGCGGGTGGTCTACCAGGGCAACGTCAACTCGTCCATCGTCAGGCCCGCCGAGGTGCTGCGGCCCGCCGTCATCGAGGCCGTCCCCAGCATCATCATCAGCCACAACCACCCCAGCCAGGACCCGACACCCAGCCCGGAGGATGTAGCTGTCACCAGGGAACTGGCGCAGGCGGCCAAGCTCCTTGGCGTCGAGCTGCTCGATCACGTCGTCATCGGCGGAGAGAAGTTCGTCAGCCTCAAGGAGCGGGGCCTCATGTCCTGACGGCCCTCGCCGTCTGGCTCTCACGCGGGGGCGACCGTCCCCGCGCATCCCATCGACACATCCACCGAAAGGAGACATGACATGCTCGCAACTCACACCATCGACCCCGAAGCCCCCGCATCCAGTGCGGGGCAGGCTCTCTACACCATCACGGCGGGCGGCTTCTCGGCCACCACCGACGCCTTCGCCCGCGACGATGCGACCGACGGCCTCTGGTTCGTCTCGATGGTCGGCTCACAGACGGCGCTCAAGGCGATCTGGGCCTCCCTGCTCAAGCAGCCGCCCGACACCGCCCACATCATCCGTGGCGCGGACGGCATGGCTTTGAGTGGCGGCTACCAGCGGTGCATCGTTCCCTACGAGACCATCGGGACATGGACCACCAAGATCGCCCGGCTGCCGGTGTCGGGGGGCTGGCACGCGCTCGTGTATACGAAACAGGCCGAGTACGGATTCGAGAAGGACAGTTTCCTCCTGCTGGCGCAGGCCGAGGATGAGGCCCCTGCGCTGCACCACCGCTTCCTCGACAAGCGCAGCCCACTCCCCCTGCACGGCTCCTGGGCGGGCTGGCTCTGGGACCGGGGACTGGACAACGGGGAGATAGTCCCCCTCCAGTCGGTCGGCATCTCCGCCTACCGGTGCTCCCCCAAGGCCGACAAGCTCCGCGAGGACATCTCCGACGCGGTGGCCTCGGGCTGGCTCACCCTGCCCACTGAGGAGGTCTCCGATGGATAGGACTCTCAAACGGGCCAAGCGCAACAACAAGCGGCGCGGTCAGCGCAACTACGGGGCATGGCGGCGCTTCTCCCCGGACGGCACGACAGACGACACAGAGAAAGGAGAGACGACATGAGACTTGCAGCACAGGCGAAAGGCGGGTTTTACCCCACGCCGGAGCGGGTCGTCGACCTGCTCGCGGAGCTGATTCACACCCCCACCGGCTACTACCACTACGGGAGCCGGGAGACGCTCCGCATCCTCGACCCCTGCTGCGGGGCAGGGGAGGCGCTGGCGCAGTTGGCCCAGCGCATGGACGCGCCCGACGCCATCCCCATCGAGACCTACGGTGTCGAGCTGCACCGGGACCGGGCGGAGGAGGCGGAGAAGCGGCTCCACCGCACCCTGGCCTCCGACCTGTTCGCCACCTCCATAGCGAACGGGGCCTTCGGGCTGCTGCTGTTGAACCCGCCGTATGACTACGACTCGGAGGACAAGCGGACGGAGCACGCCTTCCTGACCCAGACCACGCGCTACCTGGCCGAGGGGGGCCTGCTGGTGTTCATCGTCCCCAGGCAGCGCCTCGCGGTCTCGGCCCGCTACCTCTCCACCCACTACGGGCGGATGCGGTGCTGGGCCTTCCCGCACCCTGAGCGGGAGGTCTTCGACCAGGTGGTGTTGATGGCCTACAGGAAGGCCGACCCCGTTCCCGACGCCCACGCCGAGAGCATGGCGCTTGAGTGGGCGGTGGGGGAGCCGGAGCCGATGCGCCCCGAACAGCACCCGCCGTTCACCCCGAAGACCACGCCCAGCGGCGACATCCTGTTCACCACCCGCACCGTCGATCCCGTCGCGGCCGCTGCCGAGGCGCGCCAGTCTGGGCTGTGGGCGAGCACGGAGATAACCGACACCCTCTGGCCCGCCAGGGACACCCGCAGCCGTCCGCTGATGCCCCTGCGAAGGGGACACATGGCGATGCTGGTGGCGGCGGGCTTCCTCGACAACCTCTGCCTGGAGGCGGACGGGCGGCGCATCCTGGTCAAGGGCCGCACCAGCAAGGAGATGGTCATGGTGGAGGACAGCCCGGAGAAGGAGGTCCACCGGGAGAAGCTGAAGACCACGGTGGTCGCCCTGGACCTGGACGGCGGCGAGATCACCGACATCGCAGCTTAGACGGCTCACCCCACCGAGCCGCACCACGAGGCCCTGCCATCCCTCTACAGGGAAACGGCGGGGCCTCGCTTCGTCTGGACGCAACACACCCTTATAAGGAAGAGAGGTAGCGAGATGCAGACGACCATGACCCTCGAAGCCTGCTGCCGCTGCGGGCAGCCCATCGCCCCCGGCGAACCCGCCATGCAGACCGCCTCGGTGGACATCATCGGCGGACGGGCGGTCTCCTCCCCGGTGAAGGCATACCACCTCAAGGGCCGCTGCTACGACGAATACAGGCGCAGGGAGCGACTCCCGAACGCAGCATAGACGGCTCACACCGAGCCGCCATCACGAGGCCCGCCGGTCGATGGGACCAACGGGCCATCGCCTATCGCACAACCCCAAGCACTCTCATAAAGGAAGGAGAAAGACATGAACCTCGGACAGTTCATCGACACGTTCAAGGAGGCCATTGCTCAGCGGGTGGTGGAGTCCTACCCGCCCCTCTACCGGCCCTCGGAGGCTTGTGCCCGACCTGGATCGGGTAACGGCGGCAAGCTCCCCCACCTGCTCCGCAAGCCCCTGGGGGCGCAGGAGGACGCCATACGGGGCGCGGCCCTCTCCCTCGAAGCCCACAGGGGCACCACCATCGTCGGCGAGATGGGCACGGGCAAGACCTTTATCGCCGCCGCAGCCGCTTACACGGCGGGCTTCAAGCGCATCCTGGTGCTGGGGCCGCCCCACCTGGTGCCCAAGTGGAAGCGGGAGGTGGAGATGACGGTGCCCGGCGCCCGCGCCGCCGTCGTCAAGTCCATCACCGACCTGGAGCGGCTCCACCTCTCCATCGGCTCCCTGCCTGACGGCAAGGCAGGCGGCCCCCTCTTCGCGGTGATGAGCCGTGAGAAGGCCAAGCTGTCCTACCGCTGGATGCCCGCCGTCATCGAGCGGTGGGCAACGTCGAAGGGCAGGCTCATTAGGGACGAGGAGACGGGGGAGCCCTTCCGGGTCCCCTGCTGCCCCGGCTGCACCGCTCAGATCGTGGACAAGGACGGCGTGCCCCTCACCGACGAGGACCTGAACCGCAGGAAGCACACCTGTGCAGGCTGCGGCTCTCCACTCTGGCAGGCGGACAGGTCCGGCCCCGACCGCTACCCCCTGGCCGACTACGTGAAGCACCACATGAAGGGCTTCTTCGACCTGCTGGTCGGTGACGAGGTCCATGAATATAAGGGACGCGGAAGCGCCCAGGGCATCGCCGCCGGAGTCCTCGCCGACACCTGCGGCAAGTCCCTCAGCCTGTCCGGGACTCTGATGGGAGGCTACTCCTCGACGCTGTTCCACTTGCTCTACAGGTTCTCACCTGAGATCAGGGCGGACTTCGGACGCTCCGACGAGCACCGCTGGATACAGCGGTACGGCTTCGAGGAGCACACCGTCGGCAAGCCAGACGACGACTCGGTGGAGGACGGGAGGTTCAGCAGGCGGCGCAAGTTCCGCAAGGTGGTCAGGGAGAGGCCGGGCCTTGTGCCCTCCGCCCTCTTCCACATCATCGGCAACACCGTCTTCCTCAGACTGGCCGACGTGGCCTCGGGGCTGCCCCCCTACACCGAGCAGGTGATGCTATCCTCGATGGACTCGGAGGAGGACGCGACGGGCTACTCCCAGCGCAGCGCCTACAACACCGTGTACGAGGAGCTGCGCAAGGAGCTGGCGGACGCGCTGAAAAGCGGCTCCAAGCGGCTGCTGGCGACCTACCTGCAGACCCTCCTGGCCTACCCCGAAGGCTGCACGAAGGGGGAGACGGTCTTCGACCCCCGGAGCGGGGACGTGATCGTGCAGGTGCCGCCCCTGTCGGAGGAGAAGCTGTACCCGAAGGAGAAGGCCCTCATCGACATGGTGGCGGCGGAGCGGATGGAGGGCCGCAGGGTGCTGGTCTACGCGACGCACACCGGCACCAGGGACATCACCGAGCGGATGGACGACATGCTCACCCGGCACGGGTTCCGGGTGGCGGTGATGAAGGCAGACGCCGTTGCCCCGGAACGGCGTGAGGCGTGGGTGGCCGACAGGGTGAAGCAGGGAATCGACGTGATGATCTGCCACCCCAGGCTGGTGCAGACGGGATTGGACCTCATCGACTTCCCAACCCTGATTTGGTACGAAACCGATTATTCGGTTTACGTTATGCGCCAGGCTTCCCGACGTTCCTGGCGCATCGGGCAGACCCGCCCGGTGAAGGTCGTGTTCATGTCCTACCGGAACAGCCTCCAGGCCGACGCATTGAAGCTGGTGGCGCGTAAGCTCCAGAGCTCGCTGGCGGTGGAGGGCGAGCTGCCCGAGGACGGCCTCGCCGCATACGGGGACGACGGAGACGACATCATGATGGCGCTGGCCCGGCAGGTCATAAGCGGGGAGCAGGACGACGCCGAGACGGTGGAGGCGGTGTTCGCCCAGGCACGGGACGCCGAGGCCGTCGCCGAGGAGATGTTGGTGAACGACAAATGGAAGGCGGTCGAGACTCCGCCCCGCACTGGATGCGGGGTCGAGCCGGACGCCGTCCCGGTCAACGGCAACGGGCACGCGGCTAACGGCGTCGAGCCGAGCGTTGAGCTGGTCATGGGCAACAACGGCCACGCGGCCAACGGGAACGGCCACGCCGCTGTCCCGGTCAACAGCAACGGGGACCAGGACGAGGCCCCGGAGACTCAGCAGTCGCTGTTCTCCTGGGCGGAGTTCATGGCCGAGGAGCCGGTCAAGCCCAGGGGCCGGGGCCGCAAGCCCCAGTCCTCGTCACTGTCCATGTTCGAGTGGGCGTTCACCCTTGAGAAGGAGCGAGAGGAGGATTTGGCCGGCGCAGGACGCTGACCGTTACGTCCCAGGGGAGGCCACCGCATATAGAGAGCCTGTCCCAGAAGTCTGGCGCCGGTGAATGGAAGCGAGGTAGGTAGACCTGTGAGGCGACGTTGATAGAGGAGAGGCGGAAATCACACCCAGGCCAGGATTCGCTGAACGAGTCCTGGCCTGGGTGCTAAGGGGTCACGGGATTGGAGGGGGAAGAGCTGTTGCCTTGGTCGCTGCTTAGGTCAGAGAACGGGGCGAGGCTCCAGGCCATAGGGTAATCCGCCAAAGGGGGGCTTTCGGGAGCGCCATACCCTCCAGAGGATGCGCAGGTTGAAGGCTGTGGCTAACGTCGTCCATTCGGCCGACACGTTGCCAAGGCCGCGCAACAGGAATCTCCGAGCCCACTGCTGTTCCTTGATGATGCCGAAGACCGGTTCGACCAACTGCTTTCTCAGCTTGTACACCTTTCTGGCTTCCTCGGTCTCCATCCAGGCACGATGCCGGCGCGACACTGCATCGTGAGGCCCTAAATGCAAGCCGCGTCCCTTGCGGCGATCCTTGGTACAAACTCCAAAGGCTGGACACTCCCTACAGACTGACGCAGAGGCCCGGTACGCCCGTACCAGCACTCCTCTCTTAGGCTTGTTCCGGAGGAAGGGCAGGGTTTCTCCCTTGGGGCAGTAATAGCAGTCGTTGTGCTCGTCGTAGGTGAAACGGTCCTTGTGGTACGGTTCCTGCTTCATGGACCGCTGTTTCGGATCGGGCATCACCACCTGCCGGCCCCTCCGGGCACATTCTTCCAGGTGCCTACCGCCGAAATAACCCGCGTCGGCCAGGGTCGTCGGAACCCTTACCCCCGTAACCTCCTCGGCCTGCTCCACCATCGGGGTCAGACGGGCAAGGTCATTGACTTCATCCACCACGTCCACGGCGGTGATCATCATGCCGGTTACTCCCTCGCCGGTGGACAGAGGGGAAACCATGGCCTGGGCGTTGTAGCTGGGAACAAACCCTTGAACAGTCTTCATCGACCTGGCGTCTCTATCGGTCAGATTGATGCGACGAGGATGCTTGTAGCGACTGGGACGATCCCGGTCCGGCAGTTCCTCCATTGCTTGCCTCACCCGCTGCCGCAACGTCTTGCGGTCGGACAATTTCTCCGGAAGATGAACGGGATCGCCGTCTTCTCCCCTTTCGTTCTGGGCCTCCAAGTCGGCAATAGATTTCTCCACTCTGGCCAGCAATTGGCGCAACTGCTCTCCGGTGTAGGTCCGCCTCGCCGCCGCGTTGGCAGCCGTCTTCGTTCCGTCCATCGCCTGCACAGCTATGTCCACCAACTCCAGGGACACGGCCGTCCGCACCGTGCGCTTGAACAGCTCCCTCATACCTTGACGGTGCCCCTGGTAGAATCGCCACAGGGTGTTGTGGTCAGGATGCTGCCACTCGGTCAGCCACAGGTAGGTATCTGGTCGCGGCAGGCGGCCTCCAGCTTCCGACAGGAGCGCACATTGGTCATGAAGCCGTACAGCCACACACTCAACAACGCCCGTGGATGGTAGGCCGGGGCTCCCATTGGGTCACCGTCTATCTCCACGCCGAGCTCTGACCAGCCCTCCCTATCCAACGCGTCCACGAACTCCGCCACGAATCTAGCCGGATGGTCTAACGGCAATAGTTCGTCGAGAGTGGGCGGCAACAGCCACATCTGCTCTCGGTCCATATCCCGAAGCGGCATCTCCATCTCTCCTTCGTTGATGTCGCCTCAAAGGTACACCTAACACGGTTCCTTTCACCAGCTCTCCGACTTCTGAGACAGGCTCTGACGTAGCGACGGCCTCCCCCTGCACGGCCATGTGTGCGGGCTTTTTTTGTTGCCCGGAAAGCCGAGCGACTGTTCCCCCTCCCCTCAGCCTCCCGACTCGTCTCTGTGCCAGCCAGAGCCGAACGTCATGCTGTCGTAGCCGACGACCCAGACGCGCACGTCCTCCGTGGTCACCCAGTTGCCCTCTGCAGTGGTCTCGAAGGTCTCCGTGCCGAACAGTTCCCGGAGGTCCCTCCCGATCATTGCTGGGTCGGAGTGCGTCACGATCCTGCCACTTCCGTCTGCTATGAACGCGGAGCACTTGCCGTCCTCGGTGGCGGACAGCATCTCCTGTCCAAAGTTGTAGCTGTTGGCGTCGGTACCCACCCAGCACTTCACGTCCAGCCCCAAGCGCTTGGCGTCGAGATGCCCGATGACCAGATCGTTCTCGTCGATGATGAAGACGTACCACTGACCGTCGATGCTCTGCTCCCGGTTGTAGTGGGCCAGGGTGGCATCAAGTCCCTGGGTCTCGTACAAGCTGATAGCCTTGTCTACGAAGAATGTGGTGTACTCGGCGAGGGCGGACTTGGGCGGGATGGAAGCCAGCACGCTGCGCGCTATCCGCTCGACTTCGGCCGCGGTGAGTCCCGGTTCCGGGGTGGGCGGTGCGGGCATGTTGGCGAGCTCCTCGCGCACGATCTCCTCGACCTCGGCGCGGGACAGCCCGGCATCTCCATCAGCGCAGGCGACCAAGAGCAGGGAGGCGAGAACGGCCCGCGCCGCCAACGCCAATGCGACTCTATTCATCTTCAACCCAACCATAAGCTTCCTTCCCTAAGTAGCGGGCTACGGATTTGTCGGGGTAGCTGGCATGTCTCTAGAGGCCCCTGATGTCAGCCGACACCATGTGACCTGAGTCGTCGGGAACGGCATCATGGCTCAAGTCGGCCGAGCGGACCGGCGTGACATGGAGCAGTGCGACGCCATTTTCGCCGTCGTCAACGGCGTCCCTCCCGACGAAGGTGTTATGGTCGAACTGGGTATGGCTATCGCCTTGGGGAAGCCTACCTCCCTGTTCCGGGACGACTTCAGGAGAGCCACTGACAGCGAGGAGTATCCGCTGAATCTATGCTCTACACCGGTATGCTTGAGCAGCAGCTTTGCCGCTACTGCCACTCGTCAGTTGAGGAGATAACCGACCCGGGGAAAGCCCTTGCTCAGTGGGAGAGGCAAGAATGAAACGTCTATAGTACGCTGGCCGGTCCCGGATTTCGGTCGAACCCTTACCTCGTCGGCCAGTATGAAAACAGGGGCGAGTGGGATTGCCCGTCCTTTTTGAGGGGCCCGTACCAATCCCCGTAGAAGTTGTCGTAACATGGCTTGTCGCCGTCTACTTGGGAGTTGGCATCCGAATTCGCTGGTGGGCCGGCACGGTGGTTTTGCCCCTTTTCTGTACCAGCCTGAGTGCGAGTCTTGCGGGTCACGCGAGCAGGCGGCCTCCAAAGGGGGGCCGCCTGCTGGAAGTTGTACGTTAGATATTAGGGATACCTTCGGGTTCGTCAGCTAGCCAAATCTTACCTCGTCCGTCTTCTGACAATGATACCCCCGGTACCTAGAACCATTACGGCGCCGCCGATGACTATCAGGACAATAGCCCATACTGGGAATGCACCTTCCTCATCAGGAGTCACGGGAGGCTCAACCGTCGGCGTTGGCACAGCCGTCGGCGTTGGCACAGCCGTCGCCGTTGCCGTTGGCTCCGGCGTGGGTGCAGGCGTCGGCTCCGGCGTAGGTACAGGCGTCGGCTCCGGCGTGGGTGCAGGCGTCGGCTCCGGCGTAGGTACAGGCGTCGGCTCCGGCGTGGGTGCAGGCGTCGGCTCCGGTGTGGGTGCAGGCGTCGGCTCCGGTGTGGGTGCAGGCGTCGGCTCCGGTGTGGGTGCAGGCGTCGGCTCCGGCGTGGGTGCAGGCGTCGGCTCCGGCGTGGGTGCAGGCGTCGCCGTTGGTGTGGGCGCAGGTGTCGGCCGTGGAGTCTGGCTACCGCCACCCGAGGACGTGGTAGGCTTACGAACCGTTACACTGGAATCGCCGCCAACCGTGTAGTCAATCTTTTCAAAGTCCCTCAGCGTACCGGAGAAGTCATAGGAACCCGGCGTGCTGGATGCATTAACGGTGTAGGTGAAAGAAGTATCCCCTTGCAGGGTGAACCTGACCTTCCGGTCGGCGAGTTCCGTGACCTGGCTCGGGTCAAGGCTGCTGGTGACGTAGGTGAACCCGTCGGGCAGCGTCTCGGTGACTCCCCCGGCCTGACCGTAGTCGGATGCCGTGATTTTCACCGTCACCCGCCTACCCGGCCGGACGGGATCCGGGTTGAAGGACCTGTTGGCACTGGGCCCTGTTACGGTTACGCTGGAAGCACCGCCAACCGTGTAGTCAATCTTTTCAAAGTCCCTCAGCGTACCGGAGAAGTCATAGGAACCCGGCGTGCTGGATGCATTAACGGTGTAGGTGAAAGAAGTATCCCCTTGCAGGGTGAACCTGACCTTCCGGTCGGCGAGTTCCGTGACCTGGCTCGGATCAAGGCTGCTGGTGACGTAGGTGAACCCGTCGGGCAGCGTCTCGGTGACTCCCCCGGCCTGACCGTAGTCGGATGCCGTGATTTTCACTACTACCTGTCCGTCCGGGGCCACTGACTCGGCATCAAAGGAACGGTTGGCGCGAGGCGCCGAACCGTCCGTTACAGCCCTGACGGTTACGCTGGAAGCACCGCCAACCGTGTAGTCAATCTTTTCAAAGTCCCTCAGCGTACCGGAGAAGTCATAGGAACCCGGCGTGCTGGATGCATTAACGGTGTAGGTGAAAGAAGTATCCCCTTGCAGGGTGAACCTGACCTTCCGGTCGGCGAGTTCCGTGACCTGGCTCGGATCAAGGCTGCTGGTGACGTAGGTGAACCCGTCGGGCAGCGTCTCGGTGACTCCCCCGGCCTGACCGTAGTCGGATGCCGTGATTTTCACTACTACCTGTCCGTCCGGGGCCACTGACTCGGCATCAAAGGAACGGTTGGCGCGAGGCGCCGAACCGTCCGTTACAGCCCTGACGGTTACGCTGGAATCGCCGCCAACCGTGTAGTCAATCTTTTCAAAGTCCCTCAGCGTACCGGAGAAGTCATAGGAACCCGGCGTGCTGGATGCATTAACGGTGTAGGTGAAAGAAGTATCCCCTTGCAGGGTGAACCTGACCTTCCGGTCGGCGAGTTCCGTGACCTGGCTCGGGTCAAGGCTGCTGGTGACGTAGGTGAACCCGTCGGGCAGCGTCTCCGTGACTCCCCCGGCCTGACCGTAGCCGGATGCCGTGATTTTCACTACTACCTGTCCGTCCGGGGCCACTGACTCGGCATCAAAGGAACGGTTGGCTCTGGCGTTTTCCTGCGCGTACACAAGGCCGAAGCCCAACATGCTTACCAATACCACGGCGACCATCGTTATCGCCAAAACTTTTTTATTCACCAAAGTTTTTTTATACAAAGACATACGCTCCAGCGGCCATGGTTGGTCCAGCATTTACGATTGTTGGACCAACCATGGCCCGTTTTTCCTATATTGCTCTTTACTGCGTCCCTTCAACTAGCCGAAGAGGTAGAGGTTTATGACCGTGATCGCGTCGGACTTGCTGATGGCCTCATCTCCCTCGCCAAAGAGGTAGTCGTTGATGGCCGTAATTACCTCGCCCTGCTCGATCGTGCCGTTGTCGTCGACGTCGTACCGCTCCAGCAGGGTCCCTGGCTCGGGGGTAACCGGCTCGTCTACTATGTCGGTGACGGTAATGGTCACCGCGATCGTGTCCAGGAGGCCCTCAGGGTCAGTGGCCGTCACCGTGACGGTGTACATGTTCTTGGTCTCGTAGTTAAGGGAAGCCCTGGTCATGATCTGGCCGCTGTCGGCGTCTATCGTGAAGCTCGCGGCGTCGGCGCCGCTCAGGGAGTACTCCAGCGTATCGGCGTTGGGGTCCCTAGCCGTAACGGGGGCCCCGATGGGCTGGCCCGCCTCGGTGTTCTCAGCCACGCTTCTGGCGGTGGTTATGGAGGAGAACGCTGGGGGCTGGTTCGTCAGGGCGCCCCGACTTATTTCCGGCGCTTCGTCCACGTCGGTGACCGTGATGGTCACGTCAATGGACGCGCTGGTGCCGTTGGGGTCGGTGGCCTTCACCGTCACCATGTGGCTGCTCTTGGCCTCTTTGTCCAGCTTCATATTCGCGCTGATCTGGCCAGTGACCGGGTCGATGTCAAACGAACCCGCTCCGGCGCCGTTCAGCGTGTACGTCAGGGTGTCAGCGTTGGGGTCATCGGCCACGACCGGCATACCCACGTCGGCGGGGTTCGGGTCCGCAGTCGTGTCCGGCTCCACGTTCTCGTCGATGGACCGCTTCGCACTCGTCGCCGTGTCGCCGGTGTCGGCTGCGGTGTCAGCGTCGCTATCTACGCCGCCTGCCCGGAAGCGCGGGGGCCTGTTCGCCTCGTCCTTTTCCACCGCATTGGCCGACACGCCCATGGTCTCGGCCATGCCCTCGCCGTCGGTGTACGTCGCCGTGGCCCGCAGGCACTTGCCCTCGTCCTTCGCGTCCGGGGTGTAGGTGGCCGTCTTGGCGCCCGTGCCGTCTACGGCATCTTCCCAACCGGTGGTGGTAGCGCAATTTGCGGTAGGGCTGTCTACCGTTCCGTCATCCCTTTCCCACTTCCATGTGGTGCCCATCACGCCGCCATCAAGGTCGGTCACGGAAGCGGTCAGCGGGAATCCAATCTTGGGCTGCACCGACGACAGGGAAACCGTCCCGGCCTCCTCCTCGTTCTTGACGGTGACGACCACGGCACGCTCTGCGGTCATCTTGTTCTTGTCGTCCACGCCAGCGTCGCTGGCAACCACTGTCACCATGTACACGTTGTCCCCGTTGGAGTCCACTGGCTTCTCGAAGTCGGGGATTTTCTTGAAGGTGAGTTGGCCTCGGGTTGCACTCTCATTGCTGATCTCGAAGTCGGCCCCGTCAGTGCCGCTTACCGACCAGGTCACTTCTGTAGTCTGGTCGACGTCCGTCGCTATGTAGACGCTAACCGCATCGGCGATAGCGGTATTCTCGTTAACGGATACCCTCGTGACTCCCGCTGTTATCGCCGGAGCTTCGTTCACGTCGTTGATCGTGATGATCACATCTTGCGTTGCGGCGCCAGTCGGCGAAGCCCCCGGACCCCACGGGTCGGTGGCCGTGACCGTGACCGTGTAACTCGCGATGGTATCAGCATCCAGCGCGACCCTCGCTGCCACTGTGATCTGGCCTGTGGCCGGGTTGATGTCAAACGAACTCTCGCCGGCGCCAGACAGTGTGTAGTGCAATCTGTCGCCACCGGTGTCGTTGGCCTTGACCGGCTTACCCACGTTCGTACCCGGAGGTGAATTCTCGTCCACGCTCCTCGCGTCAGACCCCACCAACGGGAACGCAGGCGTCGCGTTGCCAGCACTGGGCTCCGCACGGACACTGATCGTTGCTGAAACAGCTTTCACGATGCCGTCAGATTTGGTGTAGCTGGCCTCTACCCGGTGAGTGCCGGGGTTTTCCGGGCTATAGGTCTCCGCGGCAGCACCAGAAATCGGCGTGCCCAGGGACCACTTCCACGTAAGTTCGGTGCCAGAGGGCATTTCGTTGTCCGCGTCATTGTAGGTAGCGGTCAGTGCCACACCGACCTGGCCCTGCTGGGCCGACAGTGTGACCGTCTCAGTCTCGTCCACGTCGGTGACATTGACGGTGACCTCCTTGTAGGCCTTGTTGGAGTCGGTCTCAGTGCCGCCGATGGATCCGTTCCCGTCCCTGTCGCCCGCGCCAGGCGCGTCGTCGGCAGCCACCACCACCACCTTGTAGGTGTTGGTGTTGGTGTCGGTTTTTACCAGTCCCCTCGGCATCTCGTAGTCGGGGGAGAAATTGAAGCTCAGCACGCCGCTAGCGCTGATGCTGAATTCGGCTGCGTCGGCTGCGTCGGCAACCTCCAGATCGCCATCACCGTCGGGATCGGTACCGGCCGGGGCCAGCGACCAGTACACCTTCCGGTCCTCAGGGTCGTCGGCGGTGAGCCGCGCTACCTGCGCTGTGCCGTTTTCCCGATAGTCCGTGGTGACGTCATCCCCGGCTATCTCCGGCGCTTCGTCCACGTTGTTCACTGTGATGGTCACGTCGATGGACGCGTCGGCCCCGTTGGGGTCGGCGGCCTTCACCGTCACCATGTGGCTGCTCTTGGCCTCTTTGTCCAGCTTCATATTCGCGCTGATCTGGCCAGTGACCGGGTCGATGTCAAACGAACCCGCTCCGGCGCCGTTCAGCGTGTACGTCAGGGTGTCAGCGTTGGGGTCATCGGCCACGACCGGCATACCCACGTCGGCGGGGTTCGGGTCCGCAGTCGTGTCCGGCTCCACGTTCTCGTCGATGGACCGCTTCGCACTCGTCGCCGTGTCGCCGGTGTCGGCTGCGGTGTCAGCGTCGCTATCTACGCCGCCTGCCCGGAAGCGCGGGGGCCTGTTCGCCTCGTCCTTTTCCACCGCATTGGCCGACACGCCCATGGTCTCGGCCATGCCCTCGCCGTCGGTGTACGTCGCCGTGGCCCGCAGGCACTTGCCCTCGTCCTTCGCGTCCGGGGTGTAGGTGGCCGTCTTGGCGCCCGTGCCGTCTACGGCATCTTCCCAACCGGTGGTGGTAGCGCAATTTGCGGTAGGGCTGTCTACCGTTCCGTCATCCCTTTCCCACTTCCATGTGGTGCCCATCACGCCGCCATCAAGGTCGGTCACGGAAGCGGTCAGCGGGAATCCAATCTTGGGCTGCACCGACGACAGGGAAACCGTCCCGGCCTCCTCCTCGTTCTTGACGGTGACGACCACGGCACGCTCTGCGGTCATCTTGTTCTTGTCGTCCACGCCAGCGTCGCTGGCAACCACTGTCACCATGTACACGTTGTCCCCGTTGGAGTCCACTGGCTTCTCGAAGTCGGGGATTTTCTTGAAGGTGAGTTGGCCTCGGGTTGCACTCTCATTGCTGATCTCGAAGTCGGCCCCGTCAGTGCCGCTTACCGACCAGGTCACTTCTGTAGTCTGGTCGACGTCCGTCGCTATGTAGACGCTAACCGCATCGGCGATAGCGGTATTCTCGTTAACGGATGCCCTCGTGACTCCCGCTGTTATCGCCGGAGCTTCGTTCACGTCGTTGATCGTGATGATCACATCTTGCGTTGCGGCGCCAGTCGGCGAAGCCTCGGGACCGAAGGCGTCGGTGGCCGTAACCGTGACCGTGTGCGTAAAGGGATCGCCAATGGTCTCGCGATCCAGCGCGGTCCGGGGCCCGACCGTGATCTGCCCTGTGGCCGAATCAATCCTGTATAGGGAGCCGCTGGTCCCACCAATAGTGTAGGTCAGCACGTCGCCAGGGGCGTCGTTGGCTGTGACCGGCTTACCCACGTCCGTACCCGGAGGTGAATTCTCGTCTACCTTCCGGCCTACATCCGTCTCATTCGTATCATCGTTCTCATCAGAGAACACAGGGGCTGCGTTATTGGGGGGCTCCGCCCGGACCGTGTGGGCCGACACCACCTGGGCGCTCTTGTCAGAGTCGTGCCCGTCGGTATAGGTAGCCGTTACCCGCAGGTACTTGTCCTCAACACCCAGCGGCGTATATCCCGTACTCGTGGTAGTAAGTATCTCGGTCCACGGTCCATTCTCGGTCGAGGAATGTTCCCATTTCCATTCAGCATCCCCGATTTGATCACTAGTCGCGTCGTCGTCAGTCAGCGTGGCGGTCAGTAGCACATTGGTCTGGGCCTGCTGCGCCGACAGTGTGATCATACCCGGCTCGTCCACGTCGGTGACATTGACGGTGACCTCCTTGTAGGCCTTGTTGGAGTCGGTCTCAGTGCCGCCGATGGATCCGCTCCCGTCCCTGTCGCCCGCGCCAGGCGCGTCGTCGGCAGCCACCACCACCACCTTGTAGGTGTTGGTGTTGGTGTCGGTTTTTACCAGTCCCCTCGGCATCTCGTAGTCGGGGGAGAAATTGAAGCTCAGCACGCCGCTAGCGCTGATGCTGAATTCGGCTGCGTCGGCTGCGTCGGCAACCTCCAGATCGCCATCACCGTCGGGATCGGTACCGGCCGGGGCCAGCGACCAGTACACCTTCCGGTCCTCAGGGTCGTCCGCAGTGAAGGTCTCCACCGCGTCCATCCCGTTCTCGGCGTACTCGATCATCCCGTCATTCTGCGCCTGGAGGAGTCCGCCGGGCAGCAGGAACAGCAAGCCCACGGCTAGAGCCGCGAGGAGCGCGAGAAGTGGAATGTTGAAACGTTTGCCTAAGAGTGAGGAAGGGGAAGCGGCCGAGCCGCGATGGAAGGGAGAACCGGAAAACCTGGAGCCTCCCGTCAGGGCCCCCAGCAGGCGGCGCCTCAACGGCGTCCGGTTTGCCGAATTAGACGCTAGCGGGGGGGGGGAGGCTCTTTGCGCGCCTATGCGCGCCGAATCAACGGAGTAACCTGAGTCGTTGCCTGTGTTAATCGAATCCATTCTCATCGGCACCTACCTTTTAATATTAGCCGTTGTACTGCAAGGGCAAACCAATGCGCCACAACGGACTCATCAAGGGATATTCTACATATGAATTCCCAGATGTCAAGTGGGGACAAACATGAGATTTGGGGAAATAGCTGAGCGATATGCAATGGGTGGTCTGAAAGAGGCCGGTGAGTTGCGGGATGACACGATGAACCCGCCATCGCTTGCGGACTTGAGATGCCACGTCAACGAGCGCAGGACATACCTAGAGATACTCTTGGAACACACGTCTGGGCGTACCCCATGGTATTGGTCGAAAGAGGGCATCCGGTAGTTCCATGCAGGGAGACTTACGGCCGCATAGATCGTACGCGATGGGACGAATACACTGCGTGCAGCTCTTCCACAGCTCGAGCGCCCCGTGTTGGGAATCTCGGATGACGGAGCCCGTGATGGGACTCGTTGCGTGGCCGCCCGGCATCAGGAGTTTCAGAAGTTCAGCCGGGAACCTCAGCGTGAAGGTTCTCGATTTTGTCCAGCTTGGTGGGCAGGCTGGGGTTCGAAGCCAGGACACCCGGATGAAAAGTCCGGCGCTCTGGCCAAACTGAGCTACCGGCCCACGACTAGAGGCGATGACTGGCGACGGCGCTCCGAACGGGGTCTATCTGAAGAGGTAGAGTCGGACGACGGCTATCACCTCGTCCCTGGTGATGAGGTCGTCGAAGTAGTCATGTACAGCCTGGATGACCTCGTCCCTTTCGATTAACTCGTCGTGGTCGGTGTCGTAGGTGTCGCCCGGCTCGCCCAGGCTCAGGTCGGTGACGGCGATGGTCACTGCGACTGTGGCGCTGGCGCCGGACGGGTCAGTTGCGGTGACAGTGACCTGGTATTCGTGGTCCAGGTTGTCGGGGTCTTCGAAGTCGAGGGTGGTGGTCGCGCCAACACGGATCTGTCCCGTGTCACCGTCAATCTCGAAGAAGTCCGCGTCTTCGCCCCCCAAGACGTAGGTCAGTGCGTCGTCGTCGGTGGCGGCGACGGGGTCGCCCACGTTCCCGCCCTCGAGCGTGTTCTCGGCAACGGAGCGGGCCGCTGTTGCGCCCTCATTGAACGAAGGCAGGGTGTTCTGCGGAGTAGCGGACGCGGATGCCGACCAGTCGCCGGCGCCCCACTCGTTGATCGCGCGGATCTGCACGTCGTACTGTATGCCTCCGGTCAAACCGGTGACCGCGTACTCCAGGTCGCCGCCGGCGTCGGCTGTCCAGACGTCTTCCACGACGGTCCAGTTGGAACCCGCTGTCTCGTCGGCGTCGGTCTGAATATGGCGCAGGTCGTAGGCGGTTACCTCCGAACCGGTGGTCTGGACGGGGGCGGTCCAGGCGACGGCCAACGATCCGGGGCCGGGGGTCACGGAGTCCACGGTGGGGGCGTCAGGCGTAGGCGCGTGCCCATAGACGGTGAGGCTCCACGCTTCGAGTGCGCCGTCCACGACGTGAATGCGGTCGGTGACTCGCAGCTTCCAGACGCCGTTGGGGTCTTCGCCCAGGTGTCTTGCCGAGCCGAAGCGGAACGCGCCGCGCAACGGCACGAAGTCAAAAAATGGGTCGTAGTAGTCGGTATAGGTGTCAAAGTGAACGGCCAGATTGGAGACGGCTCCGGACGGCGACTCCAACTCGATATCCAAGTCCCGAAAAGAGGCATGCAGGAAGGCTACGTTGACCTCGACGAACTCGGCGAATCCGATGCCCGTGTCCAGTGTCAGCTCGCTGACCACGGTCGTCGGCTCGCCGGTGGGCGGGGCGTCGGGAACCAGCTCGCTCAGCTCGCCCGACCCGACCGCGCGTACTTGCAGCGGGGGAGCGGTGGTCCATCCCTCAGCCATGGCGACGGCGGCCCCGGCATCGACCACGCCGAAGCCGTACTCGTGGTTGAAGTGATAGCGGTCCGCGTCGGTGACGGAGCGATACTTGCGGGCTCCCTCTTCCCAGCCGGAGCTGTCGGCGTCGTTCTTGAGCGCGGAAGCGGCCAGAATCAGCTTCATGTCCCGCCAGGTCAGGTCCGGGTTGGCGCTGCGCATGAGCGCGGCCACGCCCGAGACGACGGGGGCCGCGGCGGAGGTGCCGCCAAAGTCCTTCACGTAGCGGTCGGAGTTCTCGGTAGTGAGAATGCCCAATGTTGCGCCGAGAGGGCCCGGACGGTTGTTCGAGGGGGCGCAGACCCACAGGTTGGCGCCCATTTCCGAGTAACCGGCCCTGCCGCCGCCGCTGTTCACGGAGCAGACGGCGGTCACGCCATAGTGATTGACGTATTCGTCAAGGTTGGAGTCGTCTCCCAGCAGGTGGCCGTTGCCGGCGCTGAAGACGTAGAAGGTGCCCTTGCCGTCGTAGCCGGTGGTGATCCCAGCGTTCACGGCCATCTCCCAGAACGAGGTGGCGAAGCTCAGTTCCGGGCCATCGAGAGACCCCCAGCTATTGTTGGACACGGCGGTCACAACCGCATTGCGGCTCATGGCGTCCACCTCGTTGAAGAACGACGGTGCGGCAAGGAAGTTGTACCCGTAGATGGTGGCTCGCGGGGCCACGCCGCGTACGCCGACGGCATTGTCCCGGGCGGCGATGATCCCGGAGACGCGTGTCCCGTGGTGCTCGAAGGGGTCGAATATGTCCCCGGACTCGGTGTAGTCATAGTTCAGGGCGGTGTTTACGTTGTCTCTGAGGTCTTCATGGGCCGGGTCCATCCCGTCGTCCACCACGGCGACGGTGACGCCCTCGCCCTTGACGCCCTCCCCCCAGGCGGATTCGACATCGATGTTCACGTAGTCAGGGCTCTCAAGGTGCCACTGGCACGCATACAGAGGGTCGCGGACCTGTGGATCGTTCAACGCGCGGGTACTGGCTTCGCACTCCTCTATGTAATCGGTGTACTCGGTATCCTCGTAGGCGTAGATGGTGTAGGTCACGGGACGAGGCGCGAGATCATCGGGAGTGGTCACCCTGAGGTAGTACGTGCCCGGACCGAAGTCGTCCAGAATCCGGAAGCCATGCCTGAACCGCACGCCGAATCTCACTATCAGGTGATAGACATTCGCGGAGATCTCCCTGCCCTGGGCATCGAGCAGGTCGGCGCTGATGGGCGCCAGGTTCCCTGTCCTGGCCTCTATGATCGCGTGCGTCGATTCGGGGAAGTACAGCCTGAAGTAGTCCGCGTCCTCTGGGGTGTCGATCGTACCCCCTGCGGGCGAACCCAGAACCAGGTGCGCCGCCGTGCCTGTGGAGCTGCCAGGGTCCGTCACCGCCTGGGCGTGCATGGTGTAGTCCCCCGGTTCTCCCTCGTAGCTGGCGACAACCACGTAGTAGATGCCTGGAGGCACATTGCTCCGCACACTGAAGTTGCGCCGGCTGCCCGCGAGGAAGCTGTCGTCACTGAATGAGAGCAGAGCCCTATTGCTGTCATACAAGCCGCCAACGGTATCGTATTCGCCGGTCGCGTATGACCAGACGTCGGTGGGGCCTGACGCGCCCGACAGGTCGATCTCGAAGACGTCGTGGTCGTCGCCGTGGTCGATGCGTCCGGCCGTCGAGGACCCCAGCGACAGGGGCGTTGCCGTGGCGAAGGTGTCGCCGTGGTCGTCGGCCGTCTGGGCCGCGGCGACCCCCGCGCTCAGGATGAAACAGAGGGCGATCAAGAGGAGTAAGATGGATTTCACTTTGCTTCAACCTCTGTCTGCCAGTTGGGGCTGGAGATCAGGACGCCCCCCTGGCCGGCCAGCGCGTTGGCCAGCTCCAGCGACGGGAAGCCCGGTTCGGTCTCGATCAGGAAGCCGTTCTGCAGGAAGCCCAGCTCGGAAATCCTGTCTGTCGATATGTCGTTGTGGGAGAAGAAATCCCCGACCTGGGCATCGTCCCAGCCGGGATCGAGGGCCAGCAGAACGCCGCCGGGCAGCGTCATCAGCCCGCCTCCCGATTCGGAGCGGAACACGGGGCGAGCGTCGGGGCCGTGTGTGCCCTGCTTCCGGACGACGCTGTCCTCGGCTCCCTCCGCAACCACAACGTCCTCGGACGTGTTGGCGGCAGTCTTCTGGACGACCAGGTCGTTCTGAAGCAGCACACGCATCGTCCTGTCGCCGTCCTCCCAAGTGTGGACCGTTCCCTGGTCCAGGGCGGCTGCCGCTTCTGAACGGGTCACCTGCGTGGAGTGCTCCACTGGCGGCGCCTCGTCCGGCGGCTCGGGGAGCTCGATCGGTATGGGCGTGGGTTCAGCGGCCAGGGTCGGTCCGGTGGGGATCAATTTACCCGCGAACGTACCCAGCAGCACCATGGCGATAGCGGCTATGGTTGGAATGACAAGTCTGCCGAGTTTCATGTCGATCCCTTCTTTTGGGAATTATCCAATCTCCAATGTCTGGATGGCGTATGGTCGGGAAGACGTTTGCCCGCCTGTCTAGGAAGTAACCGAGTTTCTCCCTCGAGAGATTGCACTGTGTTCGAATCCGTTCTACGAATTCATTTGAGAGTTCCTTCTCAAGCGAATCAAATAACCTTCGCAAGTTGTGAGTTCTCTCAAAAGATCTGGCGGACACCATCCAGCGTGAGGAGCCGCTCAGTAACTATCGCCTCCGCCGGGGTAAATCTACCATATTTTCACACCAGGCGCATCTGCCTGCACGGACGTTAGGGTAATCTTGGACGAGTCGGGTGACTTCTAGGTCGTGCTTTGTGGGCATTGGGCCGATCCTTGTTACAGCATCGCGGGCTGGCGTGTCCAAGGGGGTCCGATCAGGTCTTCGTACTTCAGCCGACTGCCGACTGAGCCCACCACCATTGCAGCCGTCTGCTAGTCCTGGTACTGAGGTGCCGCCGACGTGATGAACCTCAGTGACCCAGGGTCGGCACGCTTCCAGGATAGAGGCCGCCTCACGCTCGAAAACCTGAGGCCACTCGGGATTGTACCCCGAGACTTCAACATGTCCGCCCTGTCTGCCGAGTGACCACCAACGGCCAGTGCCAGTCATCCTTACCTTCCTGCCCTCACGGCGCGTTCGGCAGTGGCAATTACCACCTCTAGCGCATGCCGTTACGGGACCAACCTGAATCTGATGGTGAAGGCTCTTGTTTTCTACAGTTTGATGTGTCTAAGTAGATGGTAGGTGGTACTGTCTTCGAGATGTGGTTGGGGGCCCTGTGAGCCTGCCTAGGCCCTGCCGTCTCCAAGGCGTTGCACTGCCGGGGTCTGGCCCGGGATAGGAGATGGCCGTTTGGAATAGGAAAGCCCCCGATCCCGTCCCGCGCCCAGCCGGTGCGGGACCAAGGGAATCAGGGGCCGTCGCCAGTCATCTCCCTGTCGGTCTACGGCCAGCTGCTGCAACGGGCCCGGGGTCCGGATAGGATCGGCGGCTCAGGGTCGGTGCGCAACATCGTGAAGCGGCCGCGCCGCAAGCCGGGCGACGACGCGGACAATCCCACCTGCATTTTCGCCGAGCCTCGCGTCGTCGCCATCACCGAGCACGCCGACGACACCCCGACGGGCAAGCTCATGGAGGCCATCATCGAGAGCATGGACGAGTTCTACAGCGAGAATCTCGCCCACTCCCAAGTCGCTTGGCAGACTTGTTTCCGCAAAGCCCTGAATGCGATAGTAACGGCACCATCTGTTTTCATCTCCGCTAATAGGGTCACAACATGGCATGCCTCAGAGAACGTCAACCTCATGGTCGCTCGGTAAGCTGCCCAGGCGACTATCGGGCCTTCGTGCCGGCACTGCCCCCGCCACCTCTGACGTGGGATGAAGGACTCATGGTCAGCCTCTCTTCCGCAGACCGTGCTATCGGCAGGCTTGCCGGAGAAGCACGACACCTGCCCAATCCGCACTTCCTCATCCGGCCCTTCATTCGCAAGGAGGCTGTCCTGTCCAGTCACATTGAGGGGACCCAAGCGACTCTTGGGGAGCTGCTGGCCGCTGAGGCGGGGCCAGCTGTCGAAAGAAGCCCTGCCGACCTGCGTGAGGTGGGAAACTATGTAGCGGTCTTGGAGTACGCCGTTGAGCGTCTGGATTCTCTGTCCCTGTCGCTGCGATTGGTGCGCGAGATGCACGAACACCTGATGCGCGGTGTTCGCGGCGACGCCGCCACGCCCGGGGAGTTTCGTGGCAGCCAGAACTGGATAGGACCGCCTGGATGCACGCTGGACGAAGCGACCTACGTGCCGCCGCCACCTTGGGAGCTGATGCCCTGTCTGGACGCGTGGGAACGGTTCCTCAGCGACGACGCGATGCCGCCGCTGGTCCACGCCGGCTTCGTCCATGCTCAGTTCGAGGCGATTCATCCCTTCGTCGACGGGAATGGCCGGGTTGGACGCCTGCTCATCACCCTACTTCTGATCGAACGAGGGATCATTCCTTCGCCGCTGCTCTACCCGAGCGCCTACTTCGAGGCGACACGCGAGGAGTACTACGCACGCCTCCTTGGCGTGACGGAGCGCGGAGAGTGGGAGGAGTGGATGGCCTACTTCCTGCGAGGAGTAACCCTCCAGTCGGAAGACGCTGTGGAACGGACCCGGCGCTTGGACGACCTGCTCTCCCAATGGAAGCGAGAGTTGGCCGGCGGCCAGTCTCGGCTTCCCGAAAGGGCACTGGACCTCTTCGTGGAAAACCCGTTCTGGACGGTTCGGGGCGTCGCCGGAAGGCTAGACGTGGCGTTCACGACGGCCCAGCGGGCCATCGACCGTCTGGAGAGGGCGGGCATGGTTACCCAAGTGGGGGAACGGCGGCGCAATCGCGTGTATCGTGCGGGACGCATCCTTGATATGCTCGAGTCCCCGCCCCGTGCGATGTAGGGCTTGTCCCGACTTGTCAGCTGATGGTACACCGACCTTCTATTCGTCCATGCTCAGGGGTATAGCGCCAGCCGAATCTCAAAGATGGTACTGCCTACCGTCAATTTAGGCCCACTTCTTCCGACCTAATAAGGCTGAATTCATAACTCGCCCGTTCAGGGCGACCTCTGCGGTGTCCGCTCCCCCTATGGGAGAGTCATCCGGCGTCGGTATGGAGTAGACGATGGCGGCGCTGCCGGGCTTGACCTGTACCTCCCTGACGAAGGAGTGAACGAAGGCCTTGGTCTCGGTCGCTTCGCTGGTCTTGAGGAACTCGCTCATCTCCTCTGCGATGGTGGCGCCGCCGTCCAGAAGCTGCCGCCTCTCGGTCAGCAGCCCTCTCGCCTTCTCTGCGGCGACCTCAAGGGTCTCCTTGCGCTCCCGGAGTTCCACGATGAGGTCCGAAGCCTCGGCCACGTCCACGCTGTCGCTCCTCGCTATGAAGTGCCAGACGCGGCCCAGTTGCTTCTTCACATCCTCAAGCTCCCCGTCGATACTCTCCAGTATATGCCGTTGGTCGCGGGCCACCCCGTCGATCTTCTCGCATTTCTTGGCATTGAGTCTGGGGGGCTTGCATGTGCCCTTGCCGCGCTTGAGGAGGGAGTGGCAGATGTAGTAGGTGTACTTCCCGCTCTTTGCCTCGGCTGCGGTCATGGCCTTGCCGCAGGTCTCGCACTTGGCGATGCCGCTCAGCAGGTAGCGGCTGGAGACGCGGCGGGGGATCACCTTCCTGGGCGCGCGGGAGCCGAGCAGCCTCTTGACCCTTCGGAACTCCCGCTTGGATATGATGGCGGGGTGGGCGTCCTCCACCCGCACAGGCGGCTGGCCGTCCTTGGCGTTGGTTCCCCAGACCACGGCTCGCGTGTACGCCTCGTTGTCGAGCATGGTGTGGATGGTGGTCTTGAGCCACTTCTTACCGTTGACGGTGGGGATGCCCTCGGCGGTGAGGGTCTTGGTGATGTCGAGGATGCTCTTGCCCTGTAGCACCATGTCGAATACTCGCCTGACCACAGCGTCGGCGGGCGGGTCAAGCTCCAGCTTGGGGCGCTTCTTCGGCCCGTCCTGGACATAGACTCGCTTGTAGCCGTAGGGTGCGTAGGTGGTCATCCAGAAGCCCCTGGAGGCGGCCTCCCGCATCCCCCGCGTCACTTCCTGGGCCAAATTCTCGCTGTGAAATTCATAGACGGACTCGATGATGGCCTCAAGGAGCTTGCCGATGGGGGTGTCGTCGGCCTGCTCGGTGATGGATACGACGCGGACGCCTCGCCTGCGCAGCATGGACTTGAAGGCGACGGCGTGATCCCGCTTGCGGGTGAAGCGCGAGAATTTCCAAACGAGGGTGTGAAGTTTCTTACGGTTACGGAATCATCCTTAGTAGGCTCATATTCAATGGGTATAGCTATCGTGCTTGACCTTACCCCCTAAAACAGTATCGTTGGGGAAGAGAGTCCTCCGGTAGAATGTGATATGGAAGGAGGGCTCATGGCACGGAAGAGACACACCGAAGAACAGATCATAGCGGTACTGAACGAGGCGGAGGCAGGGGCGAAGACAGGGGAGCTGTGCCGCCGGCACGGCATGAGCGAAGCCACCTTCTACAAGTGGAAAGCCAAGTACGCTGGGTTGACGTTGAATGAGCTGAAGAGGCTAGGGTCCCTTGAGATTGAGAACCTGCGTCTGAAGCAGATCATGGCCCAGCAGGCGCTGGACAACTGGTCTCTGAAGGAGTTACTGGCAAAAAACTTCTGAAGCCCAAGGTGAGGAAGATGGCAGCAGCATATGCCATGGAGAGTCTTGGGCTGAGTGAGAGGAGGGCCTGTCTGCTAAGGGCTATCTTCACCCTCGGTCTACCGGTACAGGTCGAAGCAGGGTGATGATGATACCCTGCGTCGTAGAATGCGTGAGCTGGCGGGGGAGAGGAAGCGATTCGGCAACCCCAGGCTGCACATGATGCTGAAGAGAGAGGGCCTGGTGGTCAATCACAAGCGTACAGAGCGCATCTACAGTGAAGAGGGGCTTGCCCTCAGGAGGAAGAGAAGGCGCAAAGTGGCGGCAGGGGTCCGAGAGACTCTTCCGTCTCCTGTACGTCCCAACCAGAGATGGTCCATGGACTTTGTCTCTGAGCGCACTGTGACCGGTCGGCGCTTCCGGGCCCT
Organism: Dehalococcoidia bacterium; assembly: GCA_965197675.1. Taxonomy (GTDB): domain Bacteria; phylum Chloroflexota; class Dehalococcoidia; order Plut-88900; family Plut-88900. Next base: position 134,745 of record OZ240221.1, read on the forward strand.
GGCCATAGTGGATGACTACTCACGGGAGTGTCCAGCCATTGAGGTAGATATCTCTCTGGGAGGCGCCATGGTGGTGGGAGTCTTGGAGAGACTGGCAGAGACACGGGGACTGCCTGAGGTGATCACTGTAGACAACGGCCCGGAGTTCGCAGGCAAGGTTATGGATGAGTGGGCATATCGGAGGGGCATCAAGCTGAGCTTCATACGTCCTGGCAAGCTGGTAGAGAACGCCTTTGCTGAGAGCTTCAACGGTCGGCTAAGGGACAAATGCCTGAACATCAACTGGTTCATGAGCGTAAAGCATGCCCGGGAGGTCATAGAGAGCTGGCGGCAGGACTACAACGAGGTCAGGCCCCACAGCTCCCTGAAAGGCAAAACGCTCAGAGAGTTTGCTGACTCTATGGCGGGACTCTACTAGCCACTGATACTAATTTCGGGGTAAGGTCAATGGATACATACTACCATTATCCACCTGAGTTTTTTTCAACTGCTGGTTGACACGATACCACGTCTATGCAGGTCGAAACGAGACGTTTTGCTTTTCTTCCGCGGAGCAGGAACAGAGCGCTCGATCATCTCCAACTTTGAGGAGCAGGTCTGCAATGATCCTGATAGCATCAATAAGTTCAGTATCGTTCGAACTGTGCTTTCCCGCTTGAACGAAGCTGGCGACGCAACGCTTAAGGTACGTCGAGAAGTTTTGAAGCGCGTTGTCGAGGTTGAGGACTTTACTACGTGCTGGCCCCGAGACCGTCTTGAGGCGGAAGGTCTGGTTTCCCGCATCCGAAGCGTTATCAATGTAAAGGACTCATTTACCAGAATGCACCAAGAGCTTGAAGCGGAGACACGCAAGAACTTGGAAGACAAACGCCGTGAGACAGAAGCACTCAAGCGACGTCAGGAAAACATCGAGGCAGTCCACAAGGACTCCAACCGCCTGTTCGCAATGGATGATGCCCACAAAAGGGGCCAACTCCTCGAATCGGTTCTGAATCGACTTTTTGAGGCGGATGGTATCCTAGTGCGCGAATCCTTCACACGAATGGCCGAGCCCGGACATGGGGTCATCGAGCAGGTCGATGGCGTCGTTGAAATAGATGGAAATGTCTACTTAGTGGAAATGTCTACTTAGTGGAAATGAAGTGGCTCAAAGCACCGGTCGGAGTTGCAGATGTCTCAGAACATCTGGTCAGAGTTTTCAATCGCAGTGCGAGCCGCGGGATTTTTATCTCCTACAGCAATTACACGACCCCAGCAATCGACGTGTGCAAAGAATCTTTGAGTAAGGCGGTCGTCGTACTCAGTACGCTTCAGGAGTTCGTCACTCTGCTGGAGTGCGACATGGGTCTGGAGGATTTCCTGAAAGCGAAAATACGGGGCTCAATTATTGACAAACAGCCATACGCCAAAGTTTTGCCATAGTCACCCCAGGATCTGGATAGAAAAGCCCTGCCCTAAGTCCGAAATCAGGTAAGAGCATGATTTGGTAGCTTGCCAGCCGGACTTCATGATAAATGGAAGGGAGCACTAGCCATGCAAGAAGCACTGCATGTGAGAACAACGGTACAGCCTGGAGGCAAGGTGGAGATTGCCAGTGCAGAGTTGGAGGCTGGGCAGAAGGTGGACGTGGTGGTGCTGCACGAGTCTAACACGAAGGGCTGGTCCATCATGGGAATCCTCAACGACTGCCCTGAGTGCCTCCTGTTCCAGACGGCCGAAGAGGTAAGGGCGTACTAGGCGAAAGAGAAGGCGTCGTGGAACCGCTAGCTCTGAAATGTATCGTGCACACGGAACTGCAAGCCGCAACAGTCTGAACCTGGAAGGAGAGAGCATGAAATCACTTGACAGAATTTCCATCGACCCCGCCGTCATGGGCGGTAAGGCGTGCATCCGTGGAATGCGCGTCACGGTTGGGACGGTTGTGGGTCTCCTGGCGGCTGGGCGCTCACCTTCCGAAATCCTCGAAGCCTATCCGTATCTTGAACGGGAGGACATCGACCAATCTCTGGCCTATGCCGCCTGGAGGCTGGAGGAGCGCGAAGTCCCACTCTCCACTCCATGAGACCGAAACTCCTCCTTGACATGAACCTGTCACCCGAATAGGTGCCAGCGCTGCAGAAGCACGGATGGCAGGCAGTGCATTGGTCCGACGTCGGCGACCCAAGGGCCAGCGACAGGGACATCATGGATTGGGCAGTTGCTCACCAATACGTCGTGTTCACTCACGACCTTGACTTCGTCACCATGCTGGCACTGACGCATGACGTCGGCCCGAGTGTGTTTCAGGTCCGCTCCGAGAACATCCTGCCGGATTACTTGGAAGGCTCCGTCATCGCTGCTCTCAACCAGCATGAGGCCGACCTGTCCTCCGGAGCCTTGGTGGTGGTTGACGAGAGCCGAAGCCGGGTTCGAGTGCTACCGATGTGAGACCGCGCGCAGTGGAGCGCAACTGTAAGGGGCGGCGTTAAAGTGGACCACGTGGGCAGGTGGACCGCCGACTTTTGGCGGTTGAATACTGTCCCGTCCGCTACCATCCATAGGTTTGAAGTCGAGCCTATGGGCGGTGTGACGGATGTACAAGGTGGAGAGGTATGGATGTACGGGGACCGATGACTCAGGGTCCTCTCCACCGAGGCGAGACTGGAGAAATGCCATGGCTTGCTCCGGCGACTCGCATGACGCTTGGAACTTCATCCACATTCGTGGACTTTCGAGGACTATCTCGTAGAGATGATACAAAGGACACCTGCCGTGGAAAATGTTAGGGAAGGTGGGACCGTATGCCGCGTCTAGCAAACCTCTCGGAAACCGTCGGCCCGACGGTGGCTCTGTCTCCGCTTAAAGGATGTTGATAACCATGCAGACGAGACGCCCAAGGGGAGTGTCCCACGTGTGCGACCACTGTCCGCGTTCCAACTGGACGAATCCCGGTATCCGACGAAGAGCACGCGGAAAAGATTGTCATCGCGGCTGCTAGGGCCACGAGCAAGATTGAGCGCTGTTCTCCTAGGCGGGCACTGTATCCCCCAACTCCCTTCTGCTGAGAAGTAGCTATGACCGGGGATCCGACCACTTCAAACACGTTCGCCCAAGACCTCGACTAGGGACATGCTTACCGCCGTGCTAGACAAACTCAGCGTTGCAAGAGCAGCACCAGTACACGTATACTTGGATTTAGTATTAGTATACCTGTTTGAGAGGTGCCAAGCCACAATGAAGCAGAAGCTCACCATCACAGTGGACGCCGAGCTACTACCGGTGGCCAAACGGTACGCCCGTTCTCTAGGCGTGTCTCTTTCGTCGCTGGTTGAGCAGTCTCTCAGGGAAATGGCGGGGGAGGACTCGCCTTCCTTCTCCTCGCGGTGGCGAGGCAAGTTTCGGGCGGCGGAGCGTGATGATGACCCGCGTTATGATGCACTGGCCAAGAAGTACCTCCAATGATACTTCTTGACACCGACGTACTCATAGACGTCGCCCTTGACAGGCGTCCGCACTCCGACCCAGCTTCGGAACTTCTGAACCGGATTGAGCATGGCGCGGAGGCGGCATACATCGCGTGGCACTCCGTATCGAACCTCTATTACATCGTGGCTCCATCGCTTGGAGGCGTGAGTGCTCGCGACTTCATCGTCGAGCTAACGCGCTTCGTGGATGTGGCCGCGACTGACACCGAAGACATCCGCTATGCCGCCGAGCTGCCGATGGCTGACTTCGAGGACGCCATGCAGGTGGCTGCCGCCCGTGCCTGCGGGGCTAGGCACATAGTCACTAGGAACGTCAGGGACTATGAACGTTCTCCAATTCGTGCGGTCGCTCCCCAGGAAGCGCTCAGTGGATTGTTCTGATACCCGGTGATTAAGGCCCAATCACGTGGTGCGTTCTACCAGGCCTATAGGTGGCGAATGGCTATGACTTCACCTACTGCCAGTCAAACGCCTGCGCGACTTGGTCTGCTTCCCAGCAGGCAACAGGGAAAAGACCGATGGGCCGATTTGATGTAAATGGCCTGTTTTGGTTAGTGGATAAGCCGGACGATAAGGTGGCAGGGCGGCTCAGGTTCGACCCCATAGAGGGGCTAGGTTGGGCTTGATCGGCAAGTTCAAGGATTTTGTGCCATCAGGCTATAACCCACAGGTCCGCATGAACGCCATAGCCGGGGGAATACTCCTTACGCTAGAGGACTGCCACTTTGCGCAGGTAAGGGTGGAGTATGCTGGCGAGGGCTTACGCGGCATGAGTATCAGTCAGATCTACTCTTCGCTGGCTTGCATTGGGACAACCCCGAGCCGCTGCAATTCAAGAATGTGCTCTTACACTTGCGATACTTGGAGCAGTGGGTACATGCTTGGACAACCAAACCCATAGGATACGAGGATAGAGTGGATGCCTTGCCAAGGATAAGCCATGAGTTTGACGCCTTCGAGCGAGCGACAGTAGTGGATGTGGACTATGGAGAACTAGGTTTATCCTATGGTCGAGTCCGGTATGGGGATCATTTTCTAGAAGCGGTGCGTAGACAGAATTGCTATTTCGATTTGCGCTTAGTGGAGCCGTGGCCTTTTGGCGAGATCATGCATTGGTGTTGGATGCTACAGGATCTCGTTACCTTGGGATGCGACTATACCTCCGCCGTGACAGGGGTGGCGGTGGAACAGGCTGCCAGTACAAGAACCAATAACCCAAGGATGATGAGGATCAGAAGTGGTATGATCCTACTTCCACCCTCCTTTAGACGACGACGCCCTTATACTCACACTGTTCAATCAGGGCACATCCTGCGAGTCTTCTTATATCCACATGCACTAGGCGCACGGTCTCCATTCGACATCCAATGGCCATGGTATGAACTCGACAATTCGGCCGCTTTCGGCCGTGAATACTGCCAAATCATCTCTGACCAGTTCCATGGTGCCCCGGCTATCGTCAGCAGTCCAGTCCGGTGGTGGATTGCCGCTACCGTCGCTCAGCATGGGATCGGCCATCCAGAGTCGCCCATCGAAGCGAGCGTCGCGGATACCGCAGTGGACGTATAACGCGTACGGGTAGCCTGTCCCAATTTCTACGCCCGGTCCTTGTGGTGGCTCCTCATGGAGATTTCCTTGCACTGTGGGCATCGGCACCGGTGTCGGCGTTGGCGCGGGAGGTGGATTGAGCTGGGTTATCGTCGACAGCGGTTTCGGCCCAGGGTCAACATATTCAGCTTTGAGTGGGAAACACGTCCGTCCGATTCCGTGATCCCAGGCCAGGCCTGAAAATGCGCGATCTGCTTCCCAGGATTTGTCAGTATCGGTGGAGAACACCGCGCATAGCTCATAATCCGCATCACCCAACGCATTGTATTCGTACTGATCGTTCGACTCCGGATCGTTTACCGACCTGATGGAGAATCTGGACCCTGACATGTCCTCGAAGCTCCCCGGCAATGACCCGTTGAGACTCCAATAGGTGTTTATGTTTCTGGCAATGTTAGTCAGATTGGAAACTCGCTCTCGATCAAGTCTAAGGTCCCGTTGCTCACCTGGCGTGCCCAATAGGAACATCGAATATCCCAGGGCGGCCACGACCACTACTACCACAGCGCCCAAGAGTGCTCGTAGGGCTGATTTCGCGTCAGCGTCCGCAATCGAGGTCTCGGCACGTTTCATATCCCACATGTAGAACCCGAATATGCAGGTGGTTATCAGGAGGATGACGCCGCTTTTCAAAAAGAATCGGAGGGTCGGGTCGCCCATTAGCAGATTGGCCAGCAGCGCGATGACGTCCCCGAGGATAATGCCCGCCCCAATTACAAGCGTGAGGTAGGTCAGCCACCGCCGCACCAGGGACAGCCGCTTGTCAGGGTCCACCGCCACCTCTGTGCTCAGCCGTTTCATCAGGAACAGGTAAAGGGGGAAGGCAACGATGACCGAGGCTATGGAGGTTGCCTCTCCCCCTGAAGGATACTGGTCACGAAAATCGAGGGCATCGGCAATTGCGTGGTCGATGAGACCAAACACCAGGTAGCCGAAGCTGAAGGCAGAGACGTATAGGGCAATAAACGAGATCAGGTAGAGAAACGCTTCGCGAGCATGAACGTATGGAGTTGGCCGAGGCACTGCCAAGGGGTAGTCTACGTCGGCGAAGGCCGATAGCCCCTTTCTTACCTGGTCATCCTGCCACCCAGCTTGAGCCAAGACCTCTCGTATGGCGTCCTTAGACTGTCCCCGTTCCAGCGATTCTTTGATGAATGAGCGAAGTTCGTTATTCAGTTCCCTAACCTCGGTGACCGGATGGCCATGAATTCGTAGGATATTGCCTCACAAGTCTACATTCCTCCTTCAGGGCTGTCGACGTGATGTACTCGTCCAGTAGATTAGTGACAGTACGGTCCCTTCTTTAGGTTTGCATGTTGCTGAAGGAACTGGAGCGGTGTGAGGTAGTCTAGAGACTGGCGGGGTCTAATGGTGTTGTAGACCTGTTCCCAGTTGTGCAGAGCCTGGTTGAGGGGAGCGAGTTGCAGGTCTTCATGGTACAGTTCGTAGAACTCCTGGGTGTGGGTACGTTGGGCTCTCTCGACGTGGCCATTGAGCTTGGGAGAGCGGGGTGGAAGCACAAAGAGGTGGATGCCCCGTGTCTGATAGGCCTCCTTTGAGGTGGCCTGGAACTCACTGCCTCCGTCGACTTGTATGGCCTTGATCTTGAACGGCATCCTCTGGATCAACTGGTCGAGGAACAAGGTGGCGATAGTCGCGGTAGCCCGGGTGTAGACGCCCACCACGTCCCAGCGGGAGGTGAGGTCTCTTGCCGTGTAGTGCTTGAGTATTACCCCAGGTAGGGGCCGTACGTTCAGGGTGTCCACTTCCACCAGGTCGCCGGGCTTTGTCACCGAGTACCCCTTGGGTTTGCGGACGGCATAGGGGCGTTGGCGTATCCTCTTGCGGGCTGATACGCCGTTGCTCAGAGGCTCTATGATGGCTCCCCGCTCCTTCAGCTTCTTCAGGACCCGTCCCACCATGGAGGTGGACACCTCCCCACCCCTCTTCTCTCAACAGCACTGCCAGCTTGTCCTTACCCCACCTAGGTCTCTGCTCCTTCATATGGAGCACTGCTAGGGCCAACTCTCTGGGCCAGGTCGGCTGGCGCAATCTCCTGGGACGGCGGGACCACTCTTCTAAGGTCTCCAGCCAGCGAGAGTCATACCTCCTCTTCCACCTATAGAAAGTCTGACGACTTATGCCGAAGTAGCGGCAGGTGAGAGATGCGTTATGCCCGGGTCCTTCATAATAGAAGTGGATGATGCTTCACCTCAAAGAACTGTCTGGCTCGAGTTCTCGCCTCTTCCCGTTTGGATGCGCTATGGTTGCGATTGATTTCACTGAGAAGCTCATCGGTGAACCAGAGATTCACCGAGTCGACGAAAAGGTCTGAAATCAGGGCCTTCGATGGCTGTGTGATATCACTATCCGGTCTATCAAAGTCGAAGAATATCTGCGCGTCGATAACAGCATCGAGGATGTCATCGGACATATTGGCTCGGAAGAGTTCTAATTGATCGTGACGCGCCAATTGATGACGCCAGAGAGTTAAAAGGTAACCATCCTTCGACCGGCAGGGGCTTTCACCTATTGGCACAAACCCTAGCTTCGGCCACATCCCGTGCGCTAAGAAATCGTTACGACGCCTAAGCATTACGACTTTCTGGGTTCCGGTGGACGCCTTCAGAGCTTCTAGAAGCTTCCGTGCGACGCCCTGGCCCCTACTGACTCCGATACGCAGAGTTGCTCAATGCGGAATCGGTCACGATTAGCTGCATACATGAGGTAGCCAACGAGTCGACCGTCCTGAGCCTTGGCTCCCAGCACGCCATCCTTTTGAAGATAGTCTTCGAGGGCGGCTCGTGGAAGAAAGCCAAGTGTGCTGCCGTAACGCCTCATCAGTCCGTCGACAGCGTCGAGGTCGGCAATAGTCAGTACGGAGATCGTTGCTGTGGGCTCCTCAATGTGTTGAGGGTCAGCCATAGAGTTCTCTATCCTCCAACTTCACCCGTCTATACTCGGATTGTCCAAGTGAAGCTATATCTTCCCACGCGGCATCCGAAGTCAACGGGAAGCTCGGCGAAGTTGCGAGTGAGACTATCGGCATCCTCGCCTAATCTAGCAGGGTGGAACTTCTCGTTTCGCAAGATCAAACTATTCTAGCAATGACCTCAGCCCCGTCGTTGGCGGCGGAGTTGACGAGGGTGGACACCCCGAAGGCCTCCATCTCTTCGTCAGGATAAGGATTGAGCACGCTGCCAAGCGCGCCGAGGTCATCGATGCTGGGGTCCAACCAGAACTCTTCCATGTTCCTGGGCAAGATGACTGGCATACGATCATGGATCGGCTTGAGCAGGTCGTTCGCCGCCGTCGTGATGATGGCGCATGAAGGGATGCGGGTGCCGTCAGGGTCCCTCCATGTCGACCACAGCCCTGCGAAGGCAAAGGGCTCTCCCGACTGCATGACGATGCGCATGGGTCTCTTGGTGCCGCCTGCCCTCTGCCACTCGTAGAAGCCGTCCGCCAGCACGAGGCAACGCCGACGCTTCAGTGAGTCGCGGAACGCGGGCTTCTCCGCGACCGTCTCCGCCCTGGCGTTGATCATCCTATTGCCGATGGAGGCGTTCTTTGCCCAGTGCGGAATCAATCCCCAGCACATGAACCCGCCGCGCCTCGTCTCGCCGCCCACGACGGTCAATACGTCCTGCATGGGAGCGACGTTATACGCCGACTCGAATTTCAGCCAATCGCCGTCGAACTCGAACCGCCGTGCAAGCTCTCCAAGGTCCGCTATCAGGCTATATCTACCGCACATCTCATCCTAATAATGAACCCGTCGGCAGCAACCGCGCAATCCCTGGGCACTGCGAAAACTGTCAGTGCCAGTCGTGGGACGGCGGCATGTAGACGCCTGAAGGGACGGCGCGCAGTTCAGTAGCTATCACGTTCGTCGTTCCGTCCCATCTCGACACATGTCCGGTGACTTCCACCACCTGGCTTCCGAGCTCCCTGCGACGCCTGGCGAACAGGTCCCGCCATACGATGACCTGCATGTCTCCCGTCTCGTCCTCGATGGTCACGAAGACCGTGCCGTCACGTCCGCGCGGGTGCTGCCTCGCCACAGGCCATCCGGCCACCGTGACCCATTCGTCGTCGCCACACCGCTCCACGTCAACCGTGGGAAGCACGCCTCGACCCAGGCCGGGCCTGACGAACTCCATCAGGTGTCCCCTGGGGTAGACGCCCATCACTCTGTACTCGCCCACCATCTTCTCCCGCTCCGAGAAGTCCTGGAGCCGTGGCACACTCTCCTCCGCGGAGACGGGCAAGGCGACCTGACCGTTCCGTGAGGGGCGGGCGTGCAGTCCCGCCTCCCACAAGGCCTCCCTGCGGTTGGGGGTCATGGCGTCGAAAGCCCCCGCCATGGTCAGCGACAGCACGGCCTGTGGCTTCAGGCCCGTCCGGCGCACCAGGTCTCCCGCGGTGACGTAGGGGCCGCGCAGCTCTCTTTCCTTCACGATGAGCCTCGCCGACTCCGCCCCCACGTCCTTGATGAGCTGAAGCCCCAGCCTTACCGAGCCGCTCTCAGGAGCGCACACCGCCAGACTCTCATTCACGCACGGGTTCAAGAAGGGTACGCCAAAGCGCCTTGCATCCTGCTTCAGCGTTTCCATCGGATAGAAGCCCATTGGCTGGTTGTTCATGAGACCAACGAAGAACTCCAGCGGGTAATAGCGCTTGAGCCACGCGGCCTGGTAGGCGGTGACGGCGAAGGCGTGGGAGTGCGACTCTGGAAACATGTAGTGGCCATTGATCTTCGAGAAAATCTTCCCGGCGGTCTCATCCGGGACGCCGTTGCTTCTCGCGCCTTCAAGGAACCGCTTCCAGTGCATGGCGATGAGGTGCTCGTTGTTGGGTCTGGCGAAGGCGCGGCGCACCTCGTCAGCCTCCGACGCGGTCATGCCTGCCACGTCCTCGATGAGCTGTACGACCTGCTCCTGCCAGACGATGATCCCGTAGCCCCGTGCCAGGGCACGCCTCTCCGCCGGATGGTCATATTCCCACCCCGCCCCGTGCCTGTATCGGTCGACGAACTGGGAGACTGCGCTGCCCTGGACTCCCACGCCGGGCCTGATAAGAGCGACCTGGTAGGCGAGGTCAAGCAGGTTGCGGCACCTCAGCCTCTGGCCCATCTTGAGCTGCGCTGGTGACTGGAGCAGGAAGACCCCCTTGGACAGGCCAGCGTTGATCATGTCGTACACGTTGGCGTCCTCCGGGTCGATCCTGCTAAGGTCGGGCCGTCTGCCTTCCCGCGCCTCAACGAGGTCGAGGGCCTCCTCCAGTTGGTCTAGCACCGGCAGGGAGAGAATGTCTATCTTGGCGAACCCGGCGTCGGCCACGCTGTCCTTGTTCCAGTCCATGATGTAGCGCCCGTCCATCGCCCCGGCCCTCATGGGGACCATCTCAGGTATGGGTGAGCTGCTGAGCACCATGCCGCCGACGTGCTGGCTCAGCCCCTTTGGGGCGTCCATCAGCTGAGGGGCGAGATCAAGCAGGTCCCGCCAGCCCGGTGCGTCCACCCGGTCTCTGAAGTCCGGGAGCTGCGCCATCTCGTCTTGGAGGTCCGCCGCGTCGTGGGAGTGTAGCTGCTTCGAAAGCAGGGACAGATGCTCCTGCGGAAGCCCCAGGGCCTTGCCCAGGTCCTGGACGATGCCCTTCACCTTGTAGGTGGTGATGGCCCCGGTCAGGACAGCGTACTCCGGCCCAAAGTGCCTGTGGACACGCTCGATCAGCTCGTCCCTGAGCCCCCTGGGGAAGTCGAGGTCGATGTCGGGGAGCGTCGTCATGTCATCGGAGATGAAGCGTTCGAGGGTGAGGTCCCACTTCAGAGGGTCAACGTGGCTTATTCCGATGAGGTATCCGACCAGCAGGGCCACCGACGAGCCGCGCCCCCTTCCGGGAGGTCTCTCCTCGACCGGGGTTTCGGGGTCCACCAGTCCCCGCTCCTCCATGATGCACTGGGCGACGAGGGCGATCTCCCTGTAGAGCAGCAGGAAGCCAGCCAGGTTGAGATGCTCGATCAGCCGAAACTCCTCTTGAAGGCGCTCTTCGACCGGCGGCGGCACCGAGCCGTAGCGCCGTGCCGCCGCCTCGTAACAGAGCCTCTGAAGGTAGCTCTTGGCCGTGTACCCCTCCGGCACGGAGGGGGTGGGCAGGGTGTAGCCGAGGTCTCTTCCGAGGTCGAATTCGCACCGTTCCGCCACACATAGGGTGTTTGACACGGCCTCCGGCCACTCGGCAAAGAGCAGCGCCATCTGGATATGGGGCTTCAGGTGAAAGTGGTGGTTGGGCCGGAGGTGCGGCAGCGCCCGGTCGATGGTGGTGTTCAGCCTCGCGGCGACCAGCGCGTTTTGCAGCCTGTAGCGGTCCGGGCGATGGTAGTGGACGTCGTTGGTGGCGACCACGGGTACGCCGATCTCACCGGCGAGTCCGATCAGCTTTCTGTTGCGGACTGTGTCTCCCTGCAGAAGGTTCTGGTTGAGCTCGACGTACACCGAGCCGGTGCCGTACCAGTCCAGGTACCGCTTCAAGAGTTCGCCGGCATCGCCGAGGCGTCCGTCCATCGCCAGTTTCGAGAGAGGCCCGTCGCGCCCACCCGTCAGCAGTATGACGCCCTCCGAGTGGTGAGATAGGAGCGCGGGATCGAGCCTCGGCGCCATGCGGTCGGTGGCGTTGGCCGTGGTGAAGAGCCGGGAGATGTTGGAGTACCCGGCCCGCGTCCTCGCCAGCAGCGTGAGCCTCGTGCCGTCGGTCAGAGTCAGCTCCCCGCCAGTGATGGGTCTGATCCCCAGGCTGTTGGCTAGACGAGCGAACTCCAGCGCACCGCAGAGATTGATGTCGGTCAGGGCCAGTGCGGTATACCCGTGCTCCTTCGCCTGGGCCAGCAGCTCATGCGCATGGGAGGCCCCTACCCCGAATGAGTAGAAGCTCTTTGCATGAAGCTCGACGTAGCCATTCATCATCAGGCTCTCTGCCGGTACCAGCGGTCGTCCCTACAGTCTCGGAACAGGGTGATCCGTCCGCCGTTTTCGGGATGGACCTGGTAGTAGGCGCGAGTAACGGGTTCAGGGAGCCACCACAGGTCGAAGGTCCAGCGGTCGTCTATGTGGGCCACCTGCTGCCAGCGTCTCTCGACTCGCACCGAGACCGGCTCGCGCTCCGTGCCCTCTCGCACGTCCACAGGCTTTGGCGATTGGAGCGGCCTGATAGTGTCCCTGCCTGAAGGGTCGATGGGCACCTGCAAGGCTCGCATCTCGGGCGCGGGGTGCCAGGGCGCTACCTCGACGATCCTGTGGAGTGCGTGGCCTCCCATCAATCCCCGCAGCCTCCGGTCCACCTCCACGAGCCGTCTGTGTCTATCGTCCTGTGCATCCCTAAGCAGCCCCATCTGTGTCCCCGACTCCCCAGTGAAACCGGACAGGGTGAGAGTCACGTCCTCGACAGGATTCCGGGGCGGGTCCGCCTCCAATCTGCTTCTGACCACGAAGGAGGCTCTCTCCCATGCACCGACCGGCTCCTTGAACCTGAGGGGCTTCTCCCAGTCAAGCCAACCGGAGGCCGCGCAGAGGATGTGTGCCGCGCCGGCATACCTGCCCCTCATGTCCGGTCGGGCGTAGGCCCTCTTGAGGAGAGCGTCCACCGCGACAAAGAGCGCCCCTATGGAAGAGGAGTGGAACGGCAGTGAGATGTGTTCGGCCACCGACTCCTCGAACGCCAGAGGGATGACCGGGCTGTGGTCGATGCCTTGGCACAGCAACCAGGCCCATTGCCCCTCCAGCCCGAACCGGTCCGCAAGAATGTGCTCGCTCATGGAAGCAACTGCCCCCAACGTGTGCAGGCCGAAGCGGTGCAACTCCCTCTTCATGCCGGTGGGAACAGGCAGCAGGTCGATGCTATGGGGTGCGAGGAAGGCCGTCACGTCTTCAGGAACCCTGAATGCCCCGTGTGCCTCGCACGTTCCGGCCGCGACGAACGCGGGAAACTTGGCGTCCGCGACGCCGACCCGGGGAGTCAGGTAGGCGGGGACTGTGTTCAGCAGAGCGGAGATGACTCCGGCCTCTCCTCGAAACAGTCCTTCGAGGCCGTCCAGTCGCACGTAGGCCGTGCCGAGATCGGCCTCCTCAACGCGGTCGCTGATCCCCTGTAGAGATGAGAGCACCTGGCCAAACACTCGGCGGTAGTGCGGCTCGTCGGCGTCGAGTACGATGGCGTTCTCGTGGTGGGACACAGCCTGCTCAAGAGTCATCCCAGGCATCACTCCCGAAGCCGACCGAAAGCGGTCGACTACCACTGGCCTGGCCCTTGCAGGGCTCCGATCGACAATGACGACGGGGGCATCCTTCAGGTGGGAATGCCGGTGCATCTCCACCTTCGCTCTCAGATGAGTGACGAGCAGGCAGGCGACTCTCACGGATCATCCTCAATTCATCGGTGGGAATCAGTGATGGAAATAATAGCGAACACATGTTCTCTTGTCAATCTCCGCTGGGCATCAGTTGCTGGTGCCCGAGTTGCGGTAGACCCGAGGTCGTTCCACATCGTCAAAGTTCGCGTTCAGTACGCGTAGGCCCACCGGCAACCAGGTTTGGCGCCCCTATAGGCCCACCGGCAACCAGGTTTGGCGCCCCTATAGGCCCACCGGCAACCAGGTTTGGCGCCCCTATAGGCCCACCGGCAACCAGGTTTGGCGCCCCTATAGGCCCACCGGCAACCAGGTTTGGCGCCCCTATAGGCCCACCGGCAACCAGGTTTGGCGCCCCTATAGGCCCGCCAAACCGGACAAAATCGAGAACCTTCATCTAGCAGACACAATAGCAACGGAAAACTCAGGTACTCGTGGGCAGTCGAACTGGGCCCAATCAAACCAGGCCGCATTGCTACAGGCTAGCTTACCCTTAAACAGCCTGCCGGAGATGGTGGGGCCACCGGGAACGGGGGTGGCGCTCGACCAAGAGAGCACATGGAGGCCGGCTAGGCTTTACGGAGCTCAAACTAGCAACCGGGATGGACGGCTCGGCTCCCCCTGACTGGTTAGATCCCTGTCAACTGGGCCGACGTGGATGGTAGGCGGAAGGGTCTTAGAGATGTGGCTGAGCAGCCCGTGAAACTACCGAGTCCCTCGGCTTCCAATGGCCGCCAGTCAGGCTCTGCCCGTTCCCGACCTTCGTATCATTCCAACTTTTCCCGCTCTCGGGGTTCGATGTCAGCACGGATTCCCTCACTGATGCGGTCTGTCTCAGCCTGGAGGTCCTCAATACCCAGAAGCGCGTCCGCCTTCGGCAACTCCAGCACCCCCTCCAGCCGCTCACAGAGCGTGTCAAACCGCTGCCACTCCGCCGCCTCGAAGCCCTCCGGAGCAAGCTCCCCGCGCGACATGACCCACGAGCACATGCCGAAGACGCCTCTTTCCGTATCAAGCGCCTCTTCGCAGTTGTCTTCGTCGACGCACTCCTTCAGGTCGCCCAGCCGCGCATCGAAGCGCCGTGCGAGCTTCTCCGAGTCGGCAATCCAGTCCTCGACGTCGGGAAACAGACGCTCGCACCCGGTCAGGACCAGCGCGGCGAGAGCCACGACCGCAATGAGCAGGACGGTCCGAATCAACGCATCACCCCCTGGATCGTCTCGCCGGTCTGGCCCATCATCACGATTGCGTTCGTGTCATCGTCATCGTCGTCCAGGCCGCGCTGGAGGATGATGACGACCGTGATCAGGACCATGTCCGTGGCGCTCGAGAGGAGCAGCCAGCGCCATGAAACCGGCCTGTTCGCCAGGAGCCGGTAGTGGACCAGGCCATTGAGCGCCGGCCACGGCACAAGCAGGAAGATGTATTCGGGGCGCCCCTCGTGATACCAGAAGCCCGGCCTGTAGACGAACTGGGCCACTGTGACGAGCCAGATGAACCAGCGACCCCAGACCGACTCCCGCGGCGTACCGAACCACGTCCGGGTCGAGGCGGATGAGCGTCGAGCCGCTCATGCCAAAGACCCTGGCGGCTGCCCTGGTTGGACGAAGGCCCCGGCTTCGGCGAGGCGCCTGAGACATCTCCTCTCCGGTATGCGCGTGCGAACATCGAGTGTGACGGCGGTGTGGTTATGACCACCAATCTAGCCACTTTCGTTTATGCCGGAAAGTGCGCAAAGTTGTAGAAACACACTCTCTAAGAGCTAACAAAGTGCCGTCCAGATTACCTCACCAAGAAATGTGATTAGGCACTTACCAAACCGATAAAGAGCCTCTAGTGTTTTCATGGGTAAGTACGTAAGAAGAACCACACGCTAGGCGGAATCACAGGCTGCCACTCTACGTGGGGACAGCACAGGAGGCCGTAGGCGCCGACGGCTCGTGCCGTCGCTGTGCCGGGGGCCGCCCTGCACGGAGCCCTAGCAAAGACGCTCGTTCAACTAATTGAATTCCGCTGAAAATCCAAGGCAGGAGGACACACCGTCATGAGCAAGTCCGGAATACACAGTCTCTTAACCCTGGTGGCGCTATCGGTCATTCTGTTGACCCTTGTCGCCTGTGGGGACAGCTCGACGCCCTCGGAGGTTGGGACGACCGAGGATACGTCCCCAAAGAGCACCCCAACGTCGACTCCGGCTGACCGGGTGCCAGACACTTCCCCAACGTCTCTCGACGACTACCTAGCGACCTGTACTGGAGCTACGTCCGGGCCAACCGAAGCCGACTTCACCCTCGAGAAATTCTCGGCAGCTTGGGAAGAGGTCACGGAGCAACTGGAGGCAGTGAATCCGCCGGAAGAGATCGCCGACTGGCACGCCGCTGTGCTGGTTTACCAGAGAGCCGTCAAGGAGGCGTTGGACGATGCTCCTGCACCCGGAGAGGGCGTGTCTCAGGATGAGTACATCATCAGCGTAGTATTTCCTGTAGCTCTCCAGCACCAGCCGGATGTCACCGAAGCCATCAAAGGCATGAACCCGGACCTTATCGCTCGTATGATCGAGGCCGGCTGCATTGATGAGGATACGCTCAGTATCCACTTGACGCCAGAGGAAATGAAGGCGCTGGGGGTGTCACCCGGGGGCACAGCCGGGGGAAAGGTGATAACAGAATTCGCGTCCATCAGCGCCGGGCAGAAGTACACCTGCGGGGTAGGGACCGACGGCGCCGTCGGCTGCTGGGGTCTCAACCATTTCGACCAGGCCACACCACCTGACGGCGCGTTCGTCTCCGTCGACACCGGATGGCTACATACCTGCGGAGTGAGGACCGACAGCGCCATCGTATGTTGGGGAGCCGGTGATGATGACCCGGAGCCCCCCGATGGCGAGTTCACCTCCGTCAGCGCTAGTTTTGATTACACCTGCGCTGTGAGGGTCGACAGTACGGTCGTCTGCTGGGGCGTTGACGACGAAGGACAGTCCACACCGCCCGCCGGTGAATTCCTTTCCGTTAGCGCTGGGCACGACCATGCCTGCGGGGTGAGGACCGATGGCACCGTGGCCTGCTGGGGAGACGAAGGTTTCGGCAACCGGACCACACCGCCCGCGGGCCAGTTTGCCTCCGTTAGCGCATGGAATCTCACCTGCGGAGTGAGGACCGACGGAACCGTCGCCTGTTGGGGAGGCACCATAGGTGAGCCGGAGCCCCCTGATGGAGAGTTCACCTCCGTCAGCGTTGGTGAAGACCATACTTGCGGTGTGAGGGCCGACAGTACGGTCCAATGCTGGGGCAGCGATCATCTTGGACAATCCACGCCGCCCGTTGGCGAATTCGTCGCCGTTAGCGCTGGGCTCTACCACACCTGCGGCGTGAGGACCGATGGCTCCGCCGTATGCTGGGGATCTGACAATGACGGTCAAGCCTCGCCCCCCGGGGCACCGTAAGCTCAGCGGAGACGGTGTAACCGCCAAGGCGTAGGCGGGCTTCACTTCCCGGAAAGGGACGAGATCATGCTGACGGCGAAGAGAAGGCCGGAGGCCAACACGCTTAGGCTCAAACTGGAAAGGCGGAAGCGCCGAAGGGCGCAATGGGCCTGATGGCCCACGGGCAATCACCAGGTCCATGATGAAGCTGCGCTTGCACAGTTCGTTTGGAGCCACTCTGGCACACTTACTCGCGCGTTTGCCTTTGAGGGCAGTGAAGCGGCCAGGGTTGCTCAGTGTCCTCGCGGGGGCACTGCTCGTTGCCGTGGTTGCCATGACCTCTTGCACCGACGGCACGGTGCGCACAGGAGAGGATTCGCCCAGGCAAACTCCGGGATCCGACGCCACACTAACGGACACGCCTGTCCTCCATGTCCCCTGGACCAGATCGGATTTGACGGTTGAGGCCGGCGGTTACCACCCAATAGACATTAGCATGAACGAGGAAGAGACCCTGGAGTATCAAATCGAGGTCACCAATGCCGGTTTTGCGGATCCTATAAACTCTTCGACTACTCTGGACATCGGTTTTCTTGTCACCGACCCGTTGGGGGATGTGGTGAGGTCAGTTAGAGTGCACTCATCCGGTGACTCGATCACAGCCGGAGCTTCCGGCAATTACGCCCTGGTATTCGATAATACCTACGCTCTTTTCTTCCACAAGTCCATTTACTTTGACTATAGGGTACTCCCCAAGGGAGTAAAGTCTGCTACCCCGCATACACCGCCACCATCTGTACTGCCTCCATCTCCTGACGGCGTCGAGTCCCACCGCGACGGGACCGGCATAGTCGTCAGTTGGAACGCGGCGCCCGGCGCGGACTACTACAGCATCTACCACAGTGCTGCCTATAGCCCCTCATGCGCGTTGCATGTCAGCAGAGTGTTTGACTGCGAAAGGCTGGCCGGCAATGTTCTAGAGACTACTTACACCCACACTGGCCCTGATGAGTACGACAACTACTATTGGGTCCTGGCCTGCAGCAGAATCGGATGCTCGGACATTGACAGCGAAAACCCCGTCGCGCCTGCCTACGCCGGGCCCTCAGCATTGCCCGACAATGTCGAGTATCACCGCGACGGACCCGCCATAGTCGTCAGTTGGAACGCAGTACCGGACGCGGACTACTATAAGGTCTACCACGATGATCGCTCTTCATGCGGTCTCCCCTCGAGCACCCTGGACGCCTTGGGCAACTTCAGCGCCTTGAACGCCATGAGCGTCTTGAGCAACCGCCCTTCCTGTGAGGAGCTAGCCACCGACCTTGTAGAGACTACCTACACCCACGCCAGTCCTGATGACTATAGCAACACCTACTGGGTCGAAGCCTGTAACAGTGGCGGATGCACGAACATAGACAGCGACAACCCTGCCACGTTTGTCGACACCAGGCCGTCAGCCCCGCCGGGCAATGTCGAGTACCGCCGCGACGGGACCGCCGTAGTAGTCAGTTGGGACGCGACGCCCGGCGCGGACTACTACAACATCTTCTACGATGATACCTTTGGCACCTCTTGCGATCTCTACCGCGGCATTCCGGTTGGCTGTGATGAGCTCGCCACGAACGTTGTAGACACTACCTACACCCACACCAGCCCTGTTGATGGCGACAACTACTACTGGGTCGCAGCCTGCAACAGTAACGGATGCACAGACACTGAAGGTGAAGACCCCGCCACGTTTGTCGACACCAGCCCGTCAGCGCCGCCCGCCAATGTCAAGTACCGCCGCGACGGGACAGCCATAGTCGTCAGTTGGAGCGGGGCGCCCGATGCTGATTACTACAAGATCTACTACACCAAATTCATTGGCCCCATTTGCAAGTCCATTAGAGGCAACCTGTTTGGCTGTGAGGAGCTAGCCACCGACGTCGTAGGGACCACCTACACCCACACCAGCCCTGATGATGACTACAACCACTACTGGGTCGTAGCCTGCAACAGAAACGGATGCACGGACATTGACAGCGAGAATCCTGCCACGTTTGTAGACACCAGGCCGTCAGCGACAATTGAACGCTAGAGGGGGTAGAAAAACCTGAGAGATGCTCAAACACGCCGTAGCCGGTTCCGCCTCCGGCAAGGCCAACACGAAAGAGGGGTAAACAACCGAAATGAGCGGATACGAAGATAGGATACGCTGGCTCGCAGTCCTGACAGTTCTGACCGTCTTGGTCGTCCTGAGCGCCTGCAGCGACAGTCCCGCTCCCACGCCGGAACTACCGGTTACTCTGGCTGCCACTCAAACGCCGGGGCCCACGCCCGTATCGACGCCAGAACCAACGCTGACGTCCACTGCTACGGCGACTGCCACTCCAACGCCCGTGCTCACGGCTACGCCGACGCCCGTTCCGAGGCCTGAACCAACGCTGACGCCCACTGCTACGGCGACCGCCACTCCCACGCCGACTGCCACGGCGACACCGGAGCCAACTCCCACGCCCGTCTCTGACTTTACGAAGCCACAGATATACAACGATAACGTGTTTGTCCTACCCGTTGCAGAAAACCTCGCTAATGCTTGGTTTAATGCGCCGTTGACAGAATACACAGCACGCTTCTATGAATACTTCAACGATGAGTTCGATTTCCTAGTATTTGTGGCCAACTTGACCTATGACGGGCTTGAGCAGGGTACTCCTCACGGCGCCTACTACGCTGGGGTAAAGAATGATGTAAAGGGAGTTGGGCAGCCGATTTCCACCGACGGCCAGAGTTGGGGGTCAGCGGAACAGCTTCAGGGCGTGATTTACATTAATACTTACGACTACAGCTGGGGGGGAGACATTGTTAATGGTACGCTTCTCCACGAGTTGATGCATCGGTGGGCGAACTTTATCGTGCCACCTTATTCACATTGGGGATTCATCAGCGAAGACTGTATTCTGGACGGGTATGACATTTCCGCGATGATAGATCTCGGTGACGGGAGGTATTCACACGAATTCAGCACAAGTTTCGTGTACTGCCCCATAGAGTTGTACCTGGCGGGCCTCATACCTCCAGAGGACGTCCCGGATTTCCGGATTGCGGTGGACGGCGAGTGGCTGCGGGACGAGGAAGGCAATATCATTATTGAGGATGACAATGGGTATCGTGTGTTCACCGCGAGTGGGTTCGAGACGTATACGGTTGATGACATCATCGCTGAGCATGGACCACGAGTTCCCGACACTTCCAAGGCTCAGAAGGACTTTCGCGCTGCAGTAGTTTTGTTGGTCGGTACGGACTATCCGGCGACCCCCGCGATACTGGATCGCTTGAGCTACGACGTATCCTGGCTAAGCCACCCAGGTGATCGTGACCACATGTTGCCCCAGAGAGCCGGCAATTTCTATCATGCAACTGGGGGCCGGGCCAGGATCACTATGGACGGCCTCTCAGACTTCCTGAAGGATAGGAAATAGCGGATAGCTCTCAAGACATTGCGCACCGGGGCATGCCAACGGTCTGTCGTAGAGTAGGGTTTCTCAGGTCACCGCAGTGGACTGGATGGGCATTCAGTGTGACGAGAGGTTCAGCGGGAAGGACTACTCGCAGATCCAGATGCACACATGCATTTGGGTTTGTGTGCTCTGTCCAGTTTGGTGGACCGCTTGCCGAGACATCTTAGCAAAGTAGGTCCGGTCGGGCCTAAAGCCCGGACCCGCAGTTGACGCTATCCTCTTGGGCTGACTTCTTTCCCGATGAGCCGGTCGGGTTAGTACACTAGATCGCAGTGGTGGGCCTTGCGTAGCCGGAGGCATGGATCAGTATGTGACAGCTTCAGTTCGACTGCAAGGTCTTGGCGCTAGCGAAATAGACTGGCCAAGACTTCCGCCAAGCACCTGTCCTTCATGCTGCTCAAGTCCACCAGATTTGATGAAATCAAGAACCTTTGACTTGAAGCTCAGGCACTCGGTGTAGAAGTAAGTGAGGACTGCCTCACAAGACGTCACCTGTGCTAGCCGAGGTAGAGAGAACCTCTAGGGTGGGCTGGTGGGGGCCACAGTGATGATAAAGAGCTCTTTCTGGGCTACGCTAACAGGCTTATTCACCGCCATAGTCATGGTCCTGGCGGCATGCAGTGGTGAACCGCCTACGCTGATTGGGTCCGGATCCCCAGTGCCGACGGCGATCCAAACGGCAACCCCCACTCCCACTATGACACCCACTCAGACTCCAGTGCCCACCGCCACGCCCTCAACTGTTCCTACAGCGACACCCACTCAGACTACGCCGACCCAAACGGCAACCCCCCGACGCCTATCAGACTGCTACGCCGCCACGCCGACGCCTACGCCGACCCAAACGGCAACCCCCACGCCCTCACCCGTTCCTTCAGCGACACCCACACCCGTCACGGACTTTACGAAGCCACAAATTTACAACGATAACGTGTACGTCATGCCGGTTACGGAGAATCTCGCAGGCGGCGTGCCACCGCTAGAGGACTATGCGGTGCACTTCTACGAGCGCTTTGACGATGAGTTCGACTTCCTTATGTTCGTTTCGAATGTGGGCCCGGACCAGCATGAACCCGGCGCTTACGTGGGAGCGTTCCACGTCGGTGTGCAGAACGATGTGAGAGGCATAGGCATGGAGACTTTTGCCAACAACGAAGACTGGGGATCGGCAGGCAGACTCCAGGGAGCAATTTTCTTTGGGAGCTATTCGATCTATCACGACCACGATCTGAGCATCTTTGCCGAAGGGCCGACCTTACACGAGCTTATGCATCAATGGGCAAACTTTGTCGTTCCGTCAGCCTGGGGTAGCCATTGGGGCTTCAGTAGCGCCGACGGCAACCTAGGAGGGTTTGACATTGCCGACCTCGTGAACCATGGTGGCGGCCGGTACTCCGCTGGGGGGTTCACGGTGGCAGGCGCAGCTGACAACATCGTTCCCTACAGTCCTATCGAGCTTTACTTGGCGGGTTTCGTACCTCCGGACCAAGTCCCCGACCTTTGGGTTGCCGAAGATGGAGAGTGGCTGCTCGATGAGGAAGGCGAGCACGTCAGCGCCCCTGATGGGTCTTGGGTGTTCACCGCAAGTCAAATCAGAACCTACACCATCGAGGAGATCATCGCCGAGCATGGAGCGCGCGTTCCCGACGTTTCGCAATCACAGAAGGAGTTTCGTGGGGCCGTCGTACTCTTGGTTGATGAGAACCACCCTGCGACCCAAGAGGCCCTACAAACGCTGAGTGAAGACGTTTCTTGGTTCAGCCACCCCGGTGACGACGAAACCTATCGATTCAACTTCTACGAAGCAACCAGTGGCCGGGGTACGATCATCATGGACAGCCTGTCGGAGTTCCTGAAAGATAGTGAATAGCAGGTGCAGTAGGCCGTGAGGTCGTATTGATCGACACCCGCTAGCGGGTACGCTCGCTATGTGCCCAGGGGTGACGAATCGCGAACTGGTTGTCGTGGAGCCACAGCAACGTCAGATTGGAAAGGTGGCCCCGCTCCGGCGGTATCTCCCCGCTCAACTCGTTGGCGCTGAGGAGCAGCCATTTAAGGTTGGAGAGGCTGCCCAGCTCTGGCGGAATCTCGCCCGTTAACTGTTTGGAGACGAGATCCAGACGAATAACTCAGCCGTTGCTATCCGTGGTGACGCCGTGCCACTCGCCAATGGGCCTGTCGCTCAGCCAGTCCGCCCGGTCAATCATCCAGCAGCCCGTTCTGTGCGGCCCACACCACGATCTCCTGCTTCGAGGAAACGTCCAGCTTCACCTGGATGGTGTAGATGGCGTTTCGGACGGTGACCACCTTTACTCCCCTTGCCGCCGCAATCGCAACGTAGGACATGCCCCGGCAGAAGGACACGAGTATCTCCTTCTCCCTCTGCGTCAGGTCGATCTGCTGCTTCGACTTCGCCTCGCTCCGCATCCTGGCGAAGACCCGCCTCACCACCTCGGTCGGCAGACGCCCCTCGCCCGCAGCCGCGCTCTTCATCATGCCCAGGACCTGGTCCATCCCGGCCACCTTCTGAAGATAGCCGGCCGCTCCGGCGGCCACCGCCTCTATCACGGCGTTCGCCTCCGTCGAGGCGGTCAGCATGAGCACCCGCGTCTCGGGCAGAGACTCCATGATCTCCCGGCACGCCTCCACGCCGTCCATCTTGGGCATCATGACGTCCATGACGATCAGGTCGGGCGACAACTCGGAGGCCGCCTTCACCGCCTCCACTCCGTCCCTGGCCTGGCCCACCACCTCAAACTCCTCGGACCGCTCCAGAATCACCTGAAGACCTTCCCGCGTGACCGCATGGTCGTCGGCGAGCAGCACCCTTATGCGACGAGACTCCGTTGACAATCTATCCCTCCTGTTCTCCGCGAACCAACGGCATCACGCAGGTCACACTGGCACCCCCTACCGCACCCCTGGGTTCGACGATAAGGCGTCCGCCCAGACGCCCTGCGTACGCCCGCATGTTTGCGAAGCCGTGGCCCCGCTCCTCGTAGTCGTCGGGAAGCCCCACCCCGTCGTCCGACACCGACAGCCTGAGCTCATCCCGTCCGAAGTCGAGCTCTACCAGCACCCGGCTCGCCCCGGCATGGCGAAGGCGTTGGCGAGGGCGTTGTGGGCTATGGAGAACAGGAGACTCCTGACCTCAACTGAAAGCGGCGGCTCCACCCCGTTCTGGGTTAGCTCCGCCGACGCCGACGTGATGGTTCCGAACGTCGTGACGTGCGAGTCCAGGGTCCAGCCCAACTCACTGCCTTCGAATATGCGGCCCATGTCTATCGGGTGTCTCAGCTGCCAGACGGCGGTCTTGGAAAGCCGTGAGGTCGCATCGAGCCTGGCGGTGAGCTCCTCGTTCGAGTCTCCGGCAACCTGTTTGGCCGCGTCTATCCCCAGGCCGATCATGAAGGCGGTCTGCGCGGCCGTATCGTGAATGGCCTGGGAGAGCTCGATCCGTTCCCGTTGCAGCTCCCCTTCCCTTTCCATCGCCGCTATGGCCCTGCGCCGTTGAAACCGGGTGATGAAGTTGACAACCAGGACCACCCCGAACATCGCGAGCACCCTGGAGAACAGCATCTTCTCGTTGGTCCCATCGAAGGCCATGCCCGAGCCGACGGTCAGGCTCACGCCGATATAGATAGAGGCGGTGAACGTGGTCCAGGCGAGATTCAGCAGAGCGGAGGTGAAGACAGCGGCAAAAGCGGCAAGGGCGGGATAGTAGGGAATGTATAGGAAGTTGTCGAAACCCCCATCGACGACAACGCTGCCCGTGATCAGGGCTATGTCCATGGCGCTGAGGACAAGCAGGTGACGCCACGTCACCCTGCGCCGGGAGAGCAGACGGTAGTGCACGTAGCCGTTCAGTGCGACCAGCGGCACGTGCATGAGCATGAACGGAATGTACTTGGCCTCCGTGAACGCCGGTCGATAGGCGAGTTCGATCACGGCGCCGACCCAGAAGAGCCAGCGCAGCCACACCGTGATGTTGGCGGCGTACGATGCCTCGTCCGGGTCGAGCCAGAGCATCTGGAGGAGCCGCGTCTGTATTGCGCCCATCGATGCCTTCATAAAGTACAGGCCCCTATTCCAACACCCAACCTAACCCTGGTGTGAGGCGACGCCGGAGCCCCAATAGATGAGAACTGTCCGCCGGCGGACCTGTCGCAACAACCTCGCGCCTGTCTACCCACGGCCTTTGCACCAGGAATAGCGGCGCATACACGGCGTAGCCCTCCGGCCAACCCGCAGGCCGGTACGCCAGCTTCGCAAGACTGAAGGCCCGGCTTCGGCAATGTGCCTGAGACATCTCCTCTCCGGTATGCGCGTGCGAACATCGAGTGTGACGGCGGTGTGGTTATGACCACCAATCTAAGCCACTTTCGTCTATGCCAGCAAGAGCCAAAAGTTGTAGAAACACTCTCCCTGAAAGCTAACAAAGTGCCGTCCAAATTACCTCACCAAGAAGTGTGATTAGGCACTTACCAAATCGATGCAGGGTCTCTAGTGTTTTCATGGGCAATACCGATCAGATGACAGGCGGAGCTTAAGGCTGGCACTCAAGGTAAGCGTAGTTCTACCGGAGGACCTGTTCCCGACGCAAAGGCCGAGCTATGACACTTCGAAGACCTAAAATGCGAAGCAAGACTGCGGTAGCCATGGCGCTGCTGTTGATTGCGGTCGTCGCCGCCTCAATGTCCGTCGCGCCGAGGAGCACGGTCCTCGCCCAGTCTTCCGGCATCTGCAACCGCACCCAGGAAGTGCGGGACGCCATTCTCGCCAAGCTGTCCGACGTCAGCGACTGCGCCAATGTCACCGACTCACACCTGGCGGGCATAACGGGCGACCTGACCCTTTCCAACAAGAGCATCTCTGCGCTCAAGGCCGGAGACTTCCAGGGGCTGAGCGGCCTGGAGCAGCTCTACCTCGACACCAACGACCTGAGCGACCTACCGGACGGCATCTTCGAGGGCCTCGAAAGCCTAGACACCCTGTGGCTGAACTTCAATACGGGGTCTCCCTTCAGCCTCACGATGACGCTGGAGCAGGAGGGCTCGAACTCGGTGGTGGTCAAGGTCGCCGAGGGCGCGCCCTTCGACATGGAAATCACGCTGTCCGCCGAAGGCGGCACACTGTCCTCGACGACGGTCACAGTCGAGGGAGGCAGCCTCAAGAGCGAGGCAGTCAGCGTCTCGCCCAGCGACAAGAGCCGGGTACAGACCGCCGACGTGCAGGTGACCGTGAGCGTGGAGTCGTCCGACTTCAGCGCCACAGACTATTCGAACTACTTTGGCCTCACGTGGGAAGAGGCCGACGATCTTGAAATCACGCTGGCGGCTCCGCCGGGGATATGCGGCCGGACCCAGGAGGTGCAGGACGCCATTCTGGCCCTGCTGTCCGACGTCAGCGACTGCGCCGACGTCACGGACGCGCACTTGGCCGGCATAGCCAAGTTGGTCGTCAACTTCACAAGAGCCACGTCCATCAAGTCCGGGGACTTCGCTGGACTCAGCTCCATGACGTGGCTTCAACCACGCGGCTCCTCCTACATCAGGTCGGTGCCCGAGGACGTATTCGACGGGCTTAGCAACCTGCAGAGGCTCTACCTTAGCCTCAACCTCACGGCGCTGCCGGAGGATGTGTTCGACGGCCTCAGCAGTCTGCAGATACTGGTCCTGGGGGCCAACCAGATAAGGGCGTTGCCGGAGGACGTGTTCGACGGGCTCACCAGCCTGACGGACCTGCGTCTGCACAATAACCAGCTTGCGGCGCTGCCGGAGGACGTGTTCGACGGCCTCAGCAGCCTGGAGAACCTGGCGCTCTCCGTCAACAACATCAGCGAGCTGCACAAGGACCTGTTCGACAGCCTGGACAACCTCGACGGGCTGATACTCACCAAGAACAAGCTGAGTGCATTGCCAAATGGGCTGTTTCAGGGCCTTGGCGATCTGGAAACCCTCTATTTGGCGAACAACCCCGGGTCGCCCTTCACGTTCACCGCAGAGCTGGAGCAGCGGGGCGACAACGGCGTGGTGGTCAAGGTCGCCGAGGGAGCGCCCTTCAACATGTCGGTCACCCTGAACTTCAAGGCGGGGACGCTTTCTTCCAACCTGATCGTCTCCGTAAACGGCGGCGATCTGGAGAGCGGTGTCATCACCTCCCCGATAAGCGATGACGACGGCGTGACGGTCTCCGTGGTTGCCTCCGCCTTCCTGGAGGGTTCATACCAGGGCATCCAGACCGGCCTTGGCGATAGCCTCACCCTCTCGTCTGCGTCGCAGGCCAACGCTCCGGCAACCGGCGCTCCCAACATTAGCGGCACTGCGCAGGTGGGCCAGACCCTGACGGCAGGCACGTCCGGAATCTCTGACGCCGACGGGCTGACTAACGTGTCCTACAGCTACCAGTGGCAGGCCGACGACACCGACATTTCCGGGGCGACGAGTTCCACCTACGCCCTCCAGTCATCCGAAAACGGCAAGGTCATCAAGGTGCGAGTCACCTTCACCGACGACGCGGGCAACGATGAGTCGCTGACAAGCATAGGAACGGCGGCGGTGGTAATGGGCGGGCTATGACGACTCAACCCCCTGAGAGGACCCAAGTGAAAGCTCCCAGGTCCACAGGGAGAGGAACAAGATGGCTATAAGGATTGGAACAGTAAGATGGAAACTGGCATGGGCGCTCGTGGGTGGAGCGCTCATGGGAATCATCGGACTATTCGCAGTCGACGGTCTGCCCTCGGTGTCGGCCCAGGCCGACACGACGGCTCCAACCATCTCGTCTGTCGCCATCACCAGCGACACCGGTGATGATGACTCCTACTTCGATGACGATGGCGTCTACGGTATCGACGACAGTATCGAGGTAACGGTGACGTTCAGCGAGAACATTACGGTTACAGGCGCGCCCCAGCTCGAACTGGACATCGGCGGGAGCGCAAAAGCTGCTGGCTACGAGAGCGTCACCGCTACCAATGTGGTCTTCAGCTACACGGTGGAAGAGGGCGTCTCGGACGACGACGGTATCGCCATAGGCGCCGACAAGCTGACCCTCAACGGCGGCAGCATCAAGGATGCGGCGGACAACGCGGCCGACCTGTCCCATGTTGCACTGGCCGTCCAAGGGGGCCATAAAGTGGACGGGATTCGCCCGACCATATCGTCCGTCTCCTTCGTTTCAAGTACCGGAGGAAACGATGGCGTCTACTCCGCCGGAGAAAGGCTCGTTACTTCAGCGGTGTTCAGCGAAGACGTAGTCGCCACTGGCACCCCCCAGCTGGAACTGGACTTTGAGGGTACGGCCAAATTGGCTGACTTCGTGTACGCCGTGCCCAGATGTGAGAGCGGGTTTTGCGCCTTCAGCCCCGGCCCCTGGGCCCTTAGGGGAATCAGTTTGACCTTTGAGTACACGGTACTGAGCGGCGACTCGGACAGTGACGGGGTTGCCATCGGCGCGAACGGAGTGAGTTTGAACGGCGGCGCCATCAAGGACGCCGCTGGAAACAACGCTGTTCTAACTCACGACGCCGTTGCCGAAGATGCGAACTTCAAGGTGAACATTGGGGGCTTATAAAGGGCTGTAGGGAACCGCCACTTGCATCGGCCTGAAATGTAGGAGCATCGAGGAGCAAATTGACCGTATTGACGAACTGGTTCACCTTGAAGCGTGCAGCTGTCCTGCTCGCGGCGCTTGCGGTCACCGCCGCGCTGGCGGCAGGTCTCGCCCTCCCCACGAATCACGGCACAGCCCTGGCGCAAGCCGTCACCCCTACCCCCACTCCAACTCCTACGCCGGGCATATGCGGCCGCACCCAGAAGGTCCAGGACGCCATTCTTGCCAAGCTGTCGGACGTTACCGCCTGCGGGGACGTCACCGACGCGAACCTGTCCGGGATAACCGGGACGCTTGCCCTCTCCGATATGGGTGTGACCACGCTCAAGTCCGGGGACTTCGCCGGTCTCAGCGGGTTGACGGAGCTGAAACTGGACGACAACCAGATCAGTTCGCTGCCCGAGGACATCTTCTCCGGACTCGCCGGACTCGAACGCTTGAACCTGACCTTCACCGAGGTGAGCTCGCTCCCGGAGAACCTGTTCGACGGCCTGACCAACCTACAGAACCTGAAGCTGTACCAGAACGGTCTTACGGCGCTGCCTGAGGAAATATTCGATGGCCTGACCAACCTGAAGGATCTCACATTCACCGCCAACAAGGTCAGCGCGCTCCCGGAGAACGTGTTCGATGGGCTAACTAGCCTCAACTCACTGGAGCTCCCCAGGAATTCGGTCGCCTCATTGCCGGAGGAGGTGTTCGACGGGCTCACCAACCTGATGGCCCTGAACCTGCACCAGAACAAGATCACCGCGTTGCCCGAGGGGGTGTTCGACGGCCTCGGCAATTTGACGTGGTTGTACCTGAGCAGGAACGAGCTCACGGCGTTGCCCTCGGGCGTATTCGAAGACCTTGGCCAACTGCAGCAACTGGCCCTATTCAACAACAAAATCACGGCGTTGCCCTCAGGCGCGTTCGAGGGTCTGGGCGATTTGAATTCCTTAGTCATGAGTCATAACCAGATATCAACATTGCCCGCAGGCGTGTTCGAAGGCCTCGGAAATCTGGATAGCGTGGAATTCGACTACAACACCGGGGCGCCGTTCACCATCACCGCGGAGTTGGAAAAGAAAGGCGCCGGTGTGGTCGTCAGTATCGACGAGGGAGCGCCGTCTTCGTTGTCGGTAACCCTTTCGGCCACAGGAGGCACGCTTTCCACCCAGACTGTCACCATCGCTCGCGGCGCCCTGGAGAGCGAGACCATCACCGTGACGGCCTCCGGCACGGTCACGGTCAGCGTCGATTCGGTTGCTAAGAGTGGGACCAGGCTCATGGGTCTTGAGATAGTCGCCGGCAGCGACCTGACGCTCGTTGGCGGGTTGTAGAAAGCCCGAATCAGGAGGACAGTTCCGATGAATACTGCACACCGACTCGGGCTCAGGGGAACGCTCATCACGCTTGGGGTAGTGCTGGCGCTGGCAGCGGTCGTGACGACCTCGAATACCCCCGTCCACGCCAGCTCGCATCCCGACTTGCAGGTGGGAACGCACGTGCTCGCCACGCCCCCTACGTCGGCCCGCGTCCCCAATCCCAATGAACCGAGCATCGGCCACCGCTCTGCGCGCCGGGCTAGGAAACTGTCAAAGGAGGAACGACGATGACTCTGAGAACGAAGAATATCGGACCGATACTCATCTTGGCACTGGCGGTCGCAACGCTTGTGGTAGTAGTTGGAATGTGGGGATGGGATGGACCGCCTCCCGTTTCCGCTCAGACCGATACTACGGCCCCAACCGTCTTGAAGGTTTCTTTTACCTCAAGTACAGGTGGAACAGATGGGGTCTACACGGCTGATGAGGTAATTGGCATTGAAGTGGTGTTCAGCGAGACCGTTCGCGTGACCGGCACTTCCCAACTTTCGTTGAATGTGGGTGGCGACACCAGAACTGCTGATTTCGACCTCATGGAGTCATGCCCAGTATCTGCCAGCGGAGATGCCGAATGCACCGGCTTTAGCAGCCCCGGACCCTTCGAAGACCCTGTAGGAAACGTTATGACCCTCCTTTATCGGGTGCGTAAGGGAGACCTGGACACGGACGGGGTTTCCATCAACGCCAACGCACTGAGCCTGAACGGCGGAACCATCAAGGATACTGCTCAAAATGACGCGGTCCTGACCCACGACGCCGTGTCCGCCGATGCCGATGTCATCGTCGATGCAGTGCCCCCAACCGTTTCGTCCATCGCCATCACCTCCAACCCTGGGGATGACGACACTTACGCCACCGACGACCGGATCGAGGTCACCGTGACCTTCAGCGAGAACGTTAAGGTCTATCGCATACCCCAACTCGAACTGGACATCGGGGGTGAGGCCGCTACAGCTGATTATCAAAGCCACCAGGGTGCGGATGTGGTCTTTGCTTACTCTGTGCAGGCCAGCGACACCGACGAAAACGGCGTTGCAATAGGCGCCAGCAAGCTGACGCTGAATGGTGGCCTCATTCGAGATGACGTGGGCGACTCCTATTTCGCAGCAAACCCGGCCGACTTGAACCATGACGCCGTGCCCGACGACTCAGGTCACATGGTGTCGGCGGACATCGGGGGCCTGTAGCGGCTTGTGGATTGCCCCGTCAAGCCGCGACTCAATACATGATGAAGGAAGCGGACAACTAACATGAAGATCATCAAGGCCCCATTGTCGTTGGCGGCGCTGGCCATGCTGGCCGTCCTCCTCCTTGCTGCCTGCGGAGACGGAGACGGGCTGTCTCGCGCCGAGGTCGAGGAGATCGTGCGTGAGGAGATGGCCGATGCGCCCGCACCGGAGCCGGGACTCACCTCCGCCGACGTGGAGGAGACAATCCGCCGTGCGATGGCAGACACGCCCCAGACGGAGGCCGGCCTGACCGCCGCCGAGGCCGAGCGGATAGCCCGCGGCGTGGTGGCCTCCATCCCGTCCAGGTCCCTGCCCGCCGAATACACCAGGTTCTTCGTCGGCAACGCCATCAGCAGGTACGAGACCCAGGGTCTGGACGCCATCCTCTCCTACTACAACCGCCCGGAGAGCATCGACGGCCAGTGGTACGTGTTCATCATCGACGAGAACGATCTCGTGATCGGGCATCCCGACACCAATCGTCTGGGGCTGGATGTGAAGGGCTGGGTCGGCACCGACGCCAACGGCTACAACTTCGGGCCGGACATGTTGTCGGCGACGGAGGAGGGCAAGTGGGTGTCCTACGTTTACCGGAACCCGGAGAGCGGCGGTCTTGGTATCGATTTCGATCACCTGGAGCTCAAGAACGTCTGGGTCATGCAGCACGACGGGCTGTTGTTCGCCTCCGGCTGGTACATCGACGCCGACGAGTTCACCAAGGCCCTGGTGGACACAGCCGCCCGCGTGTTCCGTGAAGCAGGGCTGGAGGGGACCATCGCCTACTTCGCCAGCCCCGAGATTGCTTTTGCGGGGCTGGCTGCGGTCATCTCCTACTACAACAGCGCCGAAAACGTTGAAGGGAACTGGTTCGCGTTCATAGCCGACGAAAGCGGCACGATCATAGACCACTACCGCAAGGGGATGGTTGGAAAGAGTCTTGAAGACGTGCTCGGCACGGATAAGTTCGAGGCCACCACAGAGGGCAACTGGGTGACCACGGAGGACTTGCGCGTCTGGGTGCTCAGCCAGGACGGGATGACGTTCGGCTCGGGCTGGCATAGCGGTCACGACGGATCGGGCAGCTGAGCGGAGGTCGAGTTCTCCCGGACTTTCGGACAACAAAAGAGGGCCGCATACATGGATACGTCCGAGCTTCGAAGGCGGCGGGAGAACGGGCTTGCTTAGGCCCCCCGGCTGACGCCTTAGACATCCCGTTGCTGAAGGGATTGCGGTCGTCCGCGAGAAGAAGTGGCGCTACTTTCGTTTATGCCTGCAAGAGCGCAAAGTGGCAGAACCACTCCCTCAAAAAGCTAACAAAGTGCCGTCCAAATTACCTCATCAAGAAGTGTGATTAGGCACTTACCAAATCGATGCAGAGTCTCTAGTGTTTTCATGGGGAAATGCGTAAGAAGAATCACAACATAAGCGGAATCACAGGCTGCAACTCTACCTGCGGACAGCGGAAGAGGTCGTAGGCTCCGCTCATCCCGCCTGTGCGAAAGGAGGCATTCACATAGCGCTCGACAGACCGGTCCATGCACCTGAGACGGCGTACGGAACGACGGCCCCTGCCGTCGCTGCGCCAGTCGCATCGGTGTCTGTCGCGCGCGGCGACTTAGTAATGTCTTCACATTCGACATCCGGTTCAGCGAGGAAATTCCCCTCAGCTACAAGACCCTAAAGTTCCATGCCTTTACTGTGACCGGCGGGTCCATTCTAAAGGCTCAACGCATGGACAAGCCAAGCAACATCAAGTGGCGAATAATGGTGAGGCCAGACTCCAGCGAGGATGTGACCATCGTTCTGCCCGCCACGACGGACTGCGAGGCTCAGGGAGCCATCTGCACGGAGGACGGCAGAAAGCTGTCCAATAGTTTGGTGTTCACTGTTTCCGGGCCGGTTAGGGGTGATTCATGACCACCTCCCGGCGTCTCGCGCCGCTCCCACTGCTGCTCATCGGACTGGCGGTCCTTGCCGCTCTGCTTCTCACTCCTGATGCCCAGGCCCAGAGCCGGGACTCCGGCAGCGATTTCACTCTGGCCGCCGCCAACGGCTATCCGACCGGAATCTGGTCGGACGGGACCACCATGTGGGTCGCGGACTTCGAGGACGCCAAGCTGTACGCCTACCGGATGTCGGACCGGAGCCGGGACTCGGGCAAGGATTTCACGCTGGACGCCGGCAACGGCTCTCCGGTGGGCATCTGGTCGGACGAGACCACCATGTGGGCGTCAGACTTCACCGACGCCAAGCTGTACGCCTACCGGATGTCGGACCGGAGCCGGGACTCGGGCAAGGACTTCAACACGTTGTTCGCCGCCGGCAACAGATTTCCCGAGGGCATCTGGTCGGACGGGACCACCATGTGGGTGGCGGACACCGGCAACGACACGGTGTTCGCCTACGACCTGTCGACCAGGGCCTGGGACTTCGAGAAGGACATCACGCTGGGCCCCGGCCACGACTCTCCGATGGGCGTCTGGTCGAACGGATCCACGATGTGGGTTTCGGACTGGCGGGACGCCAAGCTGTATGCCTACAGCATGTCGGACCGGAGCCGGGACGCCGGCAAGGACTTCGCGCTGGACGCCGACGATGAGTCTTACGAGGGCATCTGGTCGGCCGGGTCCACGATGTGGGTGGCGTCCCGCGACGACGCTAAGCTCTACGCATACGACTGGAACAATCCCGCCACGGGAGCGCCGACGATAACCGGCAGGGTCCGAGTGGACGAGACGCTGGCGGCGGGCACCCGCTCCATCGCCGACGCGGACGCGCTGGACGCCGCCATCTTCGAATATCAATGGGTTTCGAACGACGGGAACGCCGACACGGACATCGCGGGCGCGACCGATTCGACCTACACCATCGTCCCCGGCGACCTGGGCAGGACGATCAAGGTCAGGGTGTCCTTCACCGACGGCGCCGGCAACGATGAGTCGCTGACCAGCGAGCCGACGGGCCGGATCGGGGCCTCGGGCATCTGCGACCGGACGCCTGCGGTGATGGCGGCCATCGTCGCCGGGATGACCGGCGTCGGCGACTGCTCGGAGGTTTCCGAGACGAGGCTCAGGACTTGGACCGGCTCCCAGCGCTTCGGCCCCGACGTCACGCCCGGGCTGTACCTTCAGGGGAGAGGACTATCGGCCCTGCAGGCCGGGGATTTCGGGGACCTGCACGCGCTGCGCGCCCTGGACCTGAACAGAAACTTCCTCGAGGCGGTCCCGGAAGGACTCTTCGAAGACCTCCGCGCGGTGGAGGAGATCGATCTGTCGGGAAACTTTCTGAGCGAACTGCCGGACGGGACGTTCGCCAGCCAAACGGCGCATCTGAGCGTTCTGGACCTGTCGGCGAACCGCCTGGAGCGGCTGTCGGACGGCTTGCTAGGAAACTTGGACGCACTCGTCTCGCTGTCGCTCACGGGCAACGGGCTCTCGGACATACCGGCCGGCCTTTTCGACGACCTCGCCAGCCTCGAAGTTCTGGACCTGTCCGCCAACTCGATAGACGAACTGCCGGAGGACGTGTTCGCCGACCTCGGGAGTCTCGCTGAGTTGGACCTTTCGGGAAACAAGCTCAAGGACCTGCCTACCGGCCTCTTCGAAGGTCTTTCGGGACTGACGGATCTCGACGCGGGCGACAATCCGGGCGCACCTTTCACGTTCACCGCAGAGCTGGAGCGTCGGGGAGACGATACGGTCATGGTCCGATTGGCCGAAGGCGCGACACCGTTCGATCTTCAGATCGCACTGTCGGCCCGTAACGGAGACCTGTCCGCCGAGACCGTCACCATCGCCTCGGGCGGTTCATATTCGGACGTTGTCGATGTTCGTGCGCACGGGCATCATCCCGTCACGATAGAGATCGACTCCGCTACTTTTCTGTTGCCTGCAGGAGGTTCCACTTCGGGCATCCGCGCTGACCGCGGCAGCGCCATGCTTATGTGGGTCGGCAGACCATTGGTTCAAAGGGAATGGATCCAGGATGGACACTTTGCGCTGCATCCCGACAACTCGGACCCGAAGAGCATCTGGTCCGACGGCGAAACGCTGTGGGTCGGCGACAGCAGCGCCCGGAAGGTCTTCGCCTACAAGCTGTGGGACAACCCCGGCACCGCGGTCAGCGAGTACGGGACCCGGGACCCCGGCTGGGACGTTCCGAGCCTCGGCCAGGAGGACCATTACGTCACCGGTCACGGCGCTCGGCTGTACGTAGCCGAAGAGTCCCTTGACGGCACCAGCCGGGACGTCTTCGGCTACGACCTGACGGGTCTCACGCGCGCGGAGGACCGGGACTTCGTCTACGGGGGCTTGAACGTCGCCGGGGGAGTGTACATAGTGCGCGGCATGGCGACGGACGGCCGTCACATGTGGATCACAAACACCACGTCGCACGCGCACGCCTTCCGTCTGTTCGACGACCCGGAGACGCCGGAGGACGAATACGGGAGGCCGGACGCCTCCCGGAAGCTGACGATCCCCGGCAGGGGCCAGCTGAGGGGCCTCTTCACCGACGGGCGGACGATGTGGGGCGTCAGGCTCGCCTCGAACGACTCCGCGGTGCGGAGCGTGAAACTGTCCGACGGAACCGATGCGGGGTACGACTTTCCGCTCCACGAGGACAACGACCACGCCTACGGCATCTGGTCGGACGGGGAGACCTTCTACGTCGTCGACGCCGACGATGCCATGATCTACACCTATCGTGGCGTCGGCGGTGTCGTTCGGCCGTTCGTCGAAGACGCGGAGACCGCCGCCGCGCTGGTCGGCAACACGGGGCTGGCCGGCGACGCCGGCCATGACCTGGGCTCGGCCGGCGCGAAGAGGGCCCAGGCGTTCACCACCGGGACCAGCAAAGCCGGGTACGTGCTGGCGTCCGTAGGGATCGAGTTCGGCGAAGTTTCGGACACGCCGTCCGACCTTGAGGCGACGCTCAACGCGGACGGCGGCGGCGGCCCGGGCGACGCTCTCTGCACGCTCATCGCCCCGGCGAGCCTGTCCGAACGGAGCGTGAACACCTTCGCCGCTCCGGCCTCGGGGACAACCTGCCCGGCTCTCGTGAAAGAGACGACCTACTTCGTGGTCGTCAAAAGGGTCCGCGTCACCGGTTCCGGCGCCATCGCCGTCAGTGGAACGGCGAGCGGCTCCGAAGACACGGGAGCCGCGGAGGGGTGGTCCATCGCGGACGGAAGCGCGACATATTCTCTTCAGGCCGCTGCTCAGGGATGGGCCTCCGACGCGTTTTCCTACAAGATCGAGGTGCGCGGCTCCTTCATCAACAACCCGGCTGCCGGCGAGGCGACTGTCACGGGCACGCCGCAGGTGAAGGGGACGCTCGCCGCTGCGGTCTCCGACGTGTCGGACGACGACGGGCTGACCCGGGCGGCCTACTCGTACCAGTGGATGCGGGTCGACGGCGCGACCGAGACGAACATCGGGACCGGCTCGCCCACCTACACGCTCGTCGCCGAGGATCTGGGCAAGCGGATCAAAGTGCGGGTGGCGTTCGTCGACGACCGTGGTAATTATGAAACGCTGACTAGCGAGGCCACCGAGGCTATCAAGGCAGCGGATTGGCCCGGAACCGTTTCGCTCTTTCCGGCGCGGCCGAGGGTCGGGACGGTGGTCAGCGCCGCGCTGAGCGATTCCGACGGCCTCGAGGGCGGCGGCTCGGGCCCTGCGGCGTCTTCGGGCGCGGTTTCTTGGAGCTGGGCCAGGTCCTCCGACGGAACCACCTGGACCGGCGTCGAGGCCTACGACGACGGAGACAGCTACGTTCCAACTGAAGAAGACGAAGGGATGCTGCTCAAGGCCGAGGCGTCGTACACCGACGGGCAGGGCCCCGGCAAGTCCGCGGAAGCTGTTTCGCCCGCCGTCGTGGGCGCCCGCGAACCGGGTCCGGAACTGACGGTGACGGAAATAGTCACGGGCCTGTCCTACCCTTGGGGCATCGATTTCACCCCCGACGGGACGATGCTGTTCACCCAGCGCGCCGGCGTGCTGAACGCGAGGCTGACCGACGGCGCCGTCAAGCAGGTCGCCGCGGATCTCGGAGATCTGTTGGTCGACGGGTTCGCCGGTCTGCAGGCGCTAGCCGTGGACCCGGACTTTACGACCAACCGGCGGTTCTACACGCTCCAGGGGCACACCGGACGCGAGATGCAGGTGATCGCCTGGACGATCGACGCGGACTACGACGAAGCCACGCGCGTCGTCGATCCCCTGGTAGAGGGCATACCGGTCGGTCCGGGCCCTTGGCACTCGGGAGGCCGGCTGCTTTTCGGTCCGGAGGGCTATCTATGGATCGTGACCGGCGACGGGCGGGTGGTATCGGGCGCGCAGGACCTGACGTCCTTGGGCGGCAAGGTCCTCCGCGTAGACCCGCGGACGGGCGCCGGGGCGCCCGGCAATCCATTCGGCGCCTCCTCGCCGGTGTACGCCTACGGCTTCCGCAACCCCCAGGGCCTGGCGCTGCGCCCGGGCACGGACCAGATGTGGCTGGTGGAGCACGGCCCGAAACACGACGACGAGATCAATCTGCTGAAAGCAGGCGGCAACTACGGCTGGGATCCGATCCCGGACGACGGCACGTTGGTCTTCTACGACTATTCCGACGAGGCCGGCGTCCCCATGACCGACCTGGCGAAGTTCCCGTCTGCCCGCCAGGCCAGATGGTCCTCTGGATTCCCCACCCTGGCGACCAGCGGGGCCGTTTTCCTGGATGGCCCCCAATGGGGGGAGTGGGAAGGGCGACTCGCGGTGGCCACCCTCAAGACGAAGTCACTACGGGTCTTCGAGTTCACCGAACAGGGCGATTTCGTGAGTCAGATCGTCGTTCCGGAGCTCGACGGCAGCCAGGGCCGGCTGCGGACCCCGGTGCTCGGCCCCGACGGGGCGCTGTACATCGCCACCTCAAACAAACCCGGCGTCGACAGGATTCTCAGGGTGGCCGCCAACCGTGCCGCGACCGGCGCGCCCGTCATCAGCGGCACCGTCGAAGTCGGCGAATCGCTGACGGCGGACGTGTCCGGCATCGCCGACCCCGACGGGGTCGGCGATGCCGCGTTCAGTTTCCAGTGGGTCCGCAGCCACTCCGGGAACAACTTCTCCGACATCGAAGGAGCCACGGCTTCGACCTACACCCTGGTTATGGCTGACCTTGGCAAGACCATTAGCGTGCGGGTGTCGTTCTATGACGACTGGGGCACCCAGGAGACGCTGGCCAGCCCGAGGACCGTTAAGGTATCAGTCGTGGCGTGCACGGCTGGCGAGCAGGCCCCGGCGGCAACGGCGGTAGAGATCGAAGCCGTCCCCGCTATCGTCGAGTCCACCACCGAGGAATACTTCGTGCTCTACGTGCGGCCCGACCTGGATTCCGAACGAGAGTTCCCGGTCTCGGTGACCCTGGGCGAAGACGGCACTACAACGCTGACCGAGCAGCTGTCCCCGCTCCCCAAGGAGCATTACTGGGTGGAAAAGTTTCTCATCGCCGACCCGGCCGACATCGACAACGACTGCATCGACGACATCACCGAACTGGGGTACCCGGTGCGGATGAACCCGCTGAACCCCGCTAGGGCGGTCCCCTTTCATGATGGCGCTGTTGCCATTCCAGACCGTGAGACATTCGAGGCGCTTTCCTACAAGGGCAGAGATGTTCCCTATCACCGCCATCTCCAGGACCTGGAGTTTGTCAAGTTCTACATTATCGGCGTGGCTACCGACAACATGGGCATCTATTTCATGAACACCGAGACCCACAGAATACATCCCGATTTCGGGGATGCAATTGGTCTCTGGGAGGACCCACTCTGGGGACAGGGGTACATGGGCGGCGAGATCATATACCACCCAAATGTGGTTGCTCCCGATGGTTCCCTGGGCGTCTACCTCTACCAGTTCCAGCCTATGGATGTATACCCCTTCGGCGATGTGGCCCGTTCGTATGAGGTTTTGGCGGCCATCATGCCGTTGCTTGATGACAACCTTGCCTACTACCCGATGCTGAGGAGAGCCCTGCCGCTCTATCACAGAGAACGCGCCCTCTACGATGATTCCCGGATCAAAGTGGTGTTGAGAGAGGACATCCTGCCAGATGTTCCGTTCAGCCCCCTCAACGTTGGGGATGGGTACGGTTTCCTTAGGCTCATGTCGATGGAGGAACGCCCCGACCCGCGCGACGTGGTGATCTACGAGACCATCCCCAACGAGCTTTCCCGGGTCGCCGGCCTCATCACCACCGTACCCCAGACACCGCTTTCCCACGTCAACCTGCGGGCCGTCCAGGACGGTGTCCCCAACGCCTTCATTCGCGACGCCCTCGACGACGGCGACATCGACGATCTCATCGGCACATACGTCCACTACAGCGTCACGGCGGACGGCTACTCCATCCGCGCCGCCACTCCCGCCGAAGTCGAGGCCTACTTCGCCGCTTCGCGCCCTCCCGGAACCCAGACGCCGGAACGGGATCTCACAGTCACCCAGATCACCGACCTGGACGACATCGGCTTCGACGACTGGAATGCGTTCGGCGTCAAGGCGGCCAACGTGGCCGTGCTGCGGACGCTGGGTTTTCCCGACGGAACCGTCCCCGACGGGTTCGCGGCGCCCTTCTACTTCTACGACGAGTTCATGAAGCATAACGGGTTCTATGACGATATCGAAGAGATGCTGGAAGACCCGGACTTCCAGTCGGACTATGGCACCCAGGAGAAAGAACTCAAGAAACTCCGCAAGAAGATCAAACAGGGGGAGACGCCCGACTGGATCATCGACGCGCTGGAGGAGATGCAGGCCACCTACCCCGAAGGGCAATCGCTGCGATACCGGTCGAGCACAAACAACGAAGACCTGCCGGGCTTCAGCGGCGCCGGGCTGTACGACTCCAAGACCCAGGACCCGGAGGAGACGGAGGAGGACGGCATCGACAAGTCCATCAAAGGGGTGTGGGCCAGCCTGTGGAACTTCCGGGCATTCACTGAACGCGAGTTCCACCGCATCGACCACCTGGCGACGGCCATGGGGGTGCTGGTGCATCCCAACTACTCGGATGAGCTGGCCAACGGCGTGGCCGTCAGCTTCGACCCTATCTACGGAACGGAGGGGAGCTACTACGTCAACACGCAACTCGGCGAGGACCTGGTCACCAATCCCGACGCACACTCGGTGCCCGAGGAAATCCTGTTGGACCTGTCCGGTTCATACACCACCCTGGCGACCTCCAACCAGGTGCCAGGAGGACAACTCCTCCTGAGCGACGCTCAAATTGGCCAGTTGCGCCGGCATCTCCAGGCTATCCATGACCATTTCGAAGGTCTGTACGACCCCGGACCCGACGAACCCTTCGCAATGGAGATCGAGTTCAAGATCACCAGCGACGATGTTCTGTCCATCAAACAGGCCCGCCCCTGGGTGTTTGGCGTTCCCACCTCGGCCGAAGCCTCGGGAACTCCACAGGAAGAACCGATATGGTCGGCGACCTTGACGGTAGGGATCGGAGAGAATTTTGCCGGCTATACGACATTCCTGTCTTCGCCGGAAACCAACACCCTGGGCGCTCTCTCGTCCAACACCATCACGTTGGACAATACCAGCTACACCGTCAGGGCTCTGGGGGTACTGAACGGTAAGCTGATTCTCTCAGTGATGCCAAAACTGACTGCCGACTTTGTCCTGGTGGTTGGGACGGACGAATTCGCCTCTACCGACGCATCGACCCTGGAGGGAGACTCCATCTCCATCATCCAGTTCCAGTGGAACGACCCGGGACTAAACTTGCCGGAGGGGAAAGAGGTCGCCGTCAGAGTAACTGAGCCAGCCGAGAACACCCCTGCCCTGGGCGCGCCCACCATCATCGGTACTGCGCAGGAGGACGATATGCTGACTGCGGACACCTCCGGCATTGAGGACGCGGACGGGCTGGCCAATGCTTCCTACAGCTACCAGTGGGTCCGGAACGACGGGGTATCCGACACGGAGATAGAGGATGCAACGGACTCGGCCTACACGGTGACGGATGATGATGTTGGCAAGACGATCAAGGTACGGGTGACATTCACCGACGATGCTGACAACCAGGAGTCCCTGACCAGCGATGCGACGGGCCCGGTGATTGCGGCGCCCAACCGTCAGGCCACTGGCGAGCCCACCATCGACGGGACGGCCCGCGTGGGCCAGACGCTGACGGCGGACACCTCGAACATCTCCGACCTCGACGGGATAACCAACGCCACCTTTTTCTACCAGTGGAGGGCCGGGGGCCTGACCATAAGCGGGGCCACCCGCTCCACCTACACCCTCACCGCCAACGAGCAAGGCAAGACCGTCACGGTAAGGGTGAGATTCGTCGACGACCGGAACAACATCGAATCGCGGGCCAGCGATGCGACCGAAGAGGTGGCGGCGGCACCCAACCGTGATGCCACGGGAACTCCCACCATCACCGGAATGCCCCAGGTGGGACAGACTCTGACGGCGGACACCTCCGGCATATCGGACGACGACGGGCTGACCAACGTTTCGTACAGCTACCAGTGGATGGCTGACGGCGTGGACATTCAGAACGCGACCAGCTCCACCTACAAGCTCGTATTCCCCGACCAGGGCAAGACCATCAAGGTGAAGGTGTCCTTCACCGACGACCGCGACAATGAGGAAACTCTGACCAGTGCGGCGACTGTGGCCGTTACTGCAGCTGCCAACCGCGGGGCCACGGGCCAGCCCACCATCAGCGGCACGCCCCAGGTGGGCCAGACGCTGACGGCGGATACGGCAAACATCGCCGATGAGGACGGGCTGGCCGACGTGTCCTATGGCTACCAGTGGGTTTCCGGCGGTACGGACATCGATGGGGCCACCGGCTCCAGCTACGAGCTCACGTCCAGCGAGCAGGGGCAGACCATCCAGGTCCGGGTGACTTTCACCGACGACCGCGACAATGAGGAAACTCTGACCAGTGCGGCGACTGTGGCCGTTACTGCAGCTGCCAACCGCGACGCCACGGGCCAGCCCACCATCAGCGGTACGCCCCGGGTGGACCAGACGCTGACGGCGGATACGGCAAACATCGTCGACCAGGACGGGCTGACCAACGTGTCCTACAGCTACCAGTGGATCGCCGGAGGGTCGGACATCGGCGGGGCCACCGGCTCCACCCACACCCTGACCGCCAGCGAGCAGGGACAGACCATCCAGGTCCGGGTGACCTTCACCGACGACGCCGATAACAAGGAGTCCCTGACCAGCATTGCTACTGCCGAAGTTGCGGCGGCGCCGGTTCCCCTCACCGTCAGCGTGACGGTTTCTGCCCCGGCGACCCACGACGGCTCGTCCGAGTTCACCTTCGAGATCGAGTTCAGCGAGGAGTTAGGAATCAGCTACGCGACCCTGCGGGACCACGCCTTCAATGTAACGGGCGGGTCCGTGGAGAGGGCGCAAAGAACGGACAAGCCCAGCAACATTCCCTGGCTCATCACGGTAAAGCCGCAAGGCACCGGGGACGTGACCATCGTCCTGCCCGTCACCACGGACTGCGGAGCCGACGGCGCCATCTGCACCGGGGACGGCAGGAAACTCTCCAACTCGCTGAGCGTCACCGTATCGGGGCCGGGAGGCTAGGAGCGGCGGGCTGCGGACAGCATTGCAAGCCGCATACATGGACGTCCGGGCGGGCTCACCGCCACGCCCGGACGGGCGCTCACCCTACGCGGGAGCGGCTGAGGCGGCGTCATCTCGCGCCTCCCGCCATCGTGCTGCGCCCACCGCCGCACGTACCGGACGCTCCCGCCGGAGAGGGTCCAGGTGAGCTCCTGCGGGAGGACCGGCTCGATGCCGAGACAGCGCACACATCACAGCAGAAGAACCTACGTCTTCCCCGACGACTTCCCGGAGCGCCTGGTGCGCTTCAAGGAGGAGTCGGACCTGCCGTGGGCGGAGATCGCCCGCCGCCTGGGGACCTATCCCCACACTGTGAAGCGGTGGTGGAAGGAAGGGGTGCGGCCCCATTTCCGGCACCAGATGGCGCTCCTGGACCTGGCCGACGACCTGGGCCTGGGCCATCTGTTCACCGACTGGAGCATCCGGCGCGAGACGGGGAATGGGACGCCCGGCTCCGCCGGGGGCGAGCGCAGCGCCGCGAGGGTCCTCAGACCGGCGGCGCCGCCGCCGCGATGCAAGAGCCCAAAGCGAAAGGCGGCGCATCGGCGGGGCGGCCGCGACCGCAGGGGCTGAAACGCAAAAAAGGCGGCATACATTGGCGTGCCGGGGGAAGGACACCGAATCGCGGTGTCCTTCCCCCGAGTCTCTAGGCGGCGGCCATCTCCGGCTGCTTGAGCATGGCGGAGTAGCCCGGCATCAGGACGGGCGTCATCGACAACCGGCCCGCGCCGTCGTACCCGGCGCGGTAGGCGTACTCCGCCTTCGCGCCCCAGGGCACCCGACCGCCGACCCGGACGGCGGGGCCGCCGAGCCTGCCGCTGCGCCCAGGCCCGCCCGCGCCGTGCACCACCATGCCGCTCCGCTCGCCCTTCCGCCAGCCCAGCACCTTCACCTCGGCGTGCAGCCTCTTCAGCACGCCCGCCGACGGAGTGGACCTGCCGTTCATGATCTGGGAGAGGTACGAGGAGCTGATGCCCGCTCGCCGTGCGACCTCGTTCTGGCTGATCCCGTGAGCGTCCATGCGGTCCCACACGGCCTTCGTGTCGACGCAGGCAAGCTGTGCGGACGCGACCGTCGCCTCGGCCTCCAGCGCCGCCTCGACCAGCGCCTGGACCCTCACGCCCATGCTCCTGCGGCCGCGGGACACCTCCGACATGTAGCTGGCGGACACCCCGACCCGCTCGGCCAGGTCCCGCATGGTCATGCCCAGGGCGCGGGCGCGCTCCCGGACGTAGCTGCTCTGCCCGTTCACCACGCTCGCCGGGCGGTTGGCGCACTGTGCGGGAGCGATCTTCGCCGGGGCCTTGAGCGCCGACTCGACCCGGGTCTGGACCTTGACGCCCATGTGCTTGCGGCCACGGGCCACCTCCGACATGTATCCGTAGGACACCCCGGCGCGGTCGGCCATGTCCCGCATGGTCATTCCCATCTCGCGGGCGCGCTCCCTGATGAAGCTGCTCTCGCCGTTCACGACGCCGCCCTGGCGGTAGACGATTCCCTGGCCGGGGACCTCTCCCAGGACCGCCGCGACCTTCTGGCGCATCTTGGGAGTCCACTGCCTGCCCCCGTTCGCAAACTGCGACAGGTAGCCCGCCGACACGCCCATCAGGGCCGCGAGCTCCTTCATGGTGACCCCCCGCCGCCTGGCAGCAGCCCTGAGCTCGCTCTCCGCCGTCCTCGTTCCGGTTGCCATCGTTGCCGTCGTCATCGGTCCGTCCTCCTTCTGTGTTGTGTTGCCTTTGGCCTGCGCCCGCTTGCGGGCAAAGAAGAAGGGCCGTCCCCGGATGGGAACGACCCTTGTGGATTGGGATGTGTGGTGAGAGCTGGAGGCCCCGCCGTCAGCGGCGATGGACCTCGTTGACGTGCATAGCCGCCTCCTTTCAGGTGTTGACCCGTGCCGGGCATCCGTGGCGCGGGTATTTCGTGATGGGGTTGACGCTGGACGCACTCCGCCCACGGTCGGATGCCGGACGCGGGAGACGGAGCGGGGGGTGAAGAAGACGCAGCCCGGCCGGGGTGATTCGACGGGGAACCGACTCCGGGGGAGTTGCTATGGGGGAGCGGCTGGCCTACGACTTCATCGGAGGCCAGCGC
The DNA here is from genome assembly GCA_965197675.1 of Dehalococcoidia bacterium. Taxonomy (GTDB): domain Bacteria; phylum Chloroflexota; class Dehalococcoidia; order Plut-88900; family Plut-88900. The sequence continues at coordinate 179,112 of OZ240221.1, forward strand.
ATGGGAGAAAGACGCAGCTCGCCCAGGGTGAATACGTCAGTGGGAAAGCTGCGAGACGTGAAGCGGCTAGTCTGCTCGGAACGGCAGACCGGCGCATGTCAAAGCTGCGGCCTAGCTGTCAGTCAGCCATGCCGCGGGCATGAGGAGCCAGCCGGGGCGACAGACCTGTCTGCAACAGGTAGGCGCACTCCGACCGACTGGTTGAGAACGAAGCGCAGGCAGCGGTCCGTCCCTGGTGTCCAACGGCGAGAGCGATCGACTCCGATTCGCCAGACCGGTGTCCAGCGACGGAAGCGATCAACTCCAATCGCTGAACGGGTGTCCAACGGGCGAAGGGCTTATCACTCCAACCGCCGGACTGGACCGAGGACGAAGGGCTAAGTCAACTCCGTCGTTTCGGCCCGCGCTGCCTGCGAAGGACCAACGTCAACTCCGCTTCGGCAGCATTCCCTCGTGGGAGACCGGGGGAGAGCGAATCATCCTCCGGTCATGCCCGTGCAACAGGGACCACGCACCCAGGTTTCTATGGTCGGAAACCTTGGAGAAAGCCAAACAGCGCACTCATTATCACCCGGCCCGGCGCCTCGATGAGAGGGCCTGCAGGCCCCCTTCCGCACATTGCCGCCAAAGTGTTCACAAAAGTTGACGGCGACTCCCCGCGCCGGGAGCCTGCTACTTCCGCCAGAGCCACAGGGTGAGAACGCGCCGGAGAAGCTCCCGCCTAGCACGCGCTCTCCGCGTGTCGTAGAGCGCGGTCCTGCGCCATCCGGTCTGCCCGTCGCGGGCGAAGCCCCGCAGCGGGTACGTCGCCGGGGGCAGCGTCATCCCGTGCTCCTCCAGCAGCGCCATGAGCCGCACGTGCTGCATGTCCTCCACGCTGTTGCTCTTTCCGAAGACCGGCTTCCTCGCTTCCATCGACACGCCTCCATTCCAGACTTTCGACCCCGGCCCGGCCCCAATTTCCACGGGCTGCGTCTTGTCGACCAGTGTGGGGTGTTTTGCTCGATTTCGCCGTTTTTCCGGGCTGCGAATTGTTCACCACTATGGCCCGTTTTGCACCCCGGGGCCGGAACGCGCCCTTACGACAAAGTGTTCACTTTTTATGTCCTTGTATGTTGGTTCTGGTGTGAAACAATCACTTCACTTAGGTGGATCGGGGTGCGGCAGACCGATATGTTCTTGGTCATCGAAGACCGTCCTACAGCGAGGGTCGCCGCATCCTCCACGGGTTAGAGCCCGAACGGTTGCCTGGGCCAATTGAGCCCGCATCGTGCAAGGAAGGGCCAAAGCTTCACACAGGAGGTATAGATGGAACAGAAGCCGACATACGTGGGCATTGATGTAGCAAAGGCCCAGGTGGACGTCGCCGTCCGTCCTACGGGTCAGAGATGGGTTGTCTCCTACGACGAGACCGGGGTTGGGGAACTGGTCTCCCAGATGAAGGGTCTGGACCCCGCCCTGGTGCTGCTGGAGGCTTCGGGCGGCCTGGAACTGCCATTGGTGGCAGCCCTGGCAGTTGCGGCGCTGCCCGTAGTCGTCGTCAACCCTCGCCAGGTTAGAGACTTTGCCAGGGCCACCGGGACGCTGGCGAAGACCGACGCTCTGGACGCGGCGATCCTGGCCCACTTCGCCGACGCCGTTCGTCCCTCCGTGCGACCTTTGAGAGATGCCGAGACCCAGGTCCTCAACTCGCTGACCGCCCGCAGACACCAGGTGATGACCATGCTGGTGTCGGAGAAGAACCGCCTGAGTACCGCCATCAGCGCCGTCCGCCCCCGCATCGAGGCCCACATCGTCTGGTTGGAGCAGGAGCTGGACGACCTTGACGAAGGGCTGCGCCAGACTCTCCGCCAGAGTCCCGTGTGGCGGGAGAAGGATGACCTCTTGCGCACCGTTCCCGGCGTGGGAGAGCAACTCTCCCTCACTCTGCTGGCCTACCTGCCGGAGTTGGGCACGCTGGACCGCAGGCAGGTCGCCGCGCTGGTGGGCGTGGCTCCCTTCAACCGGGACAGCGGCACGCTGCGGGGCAAACGCGCCGTCTGGGGCGGACGCTCCCGAGTGCGGGCCGCCCTCTACATGGGCACGCTGTCCGCGACTCGCTACAACCCCATCATCCGTGACTTCTATCAGCGGCTGCTGACGGCTGGTAAGCCGAAGAAGGTGGCCCTCGTCGCGTGTATGCGTAAACTGCTTGTCATCCTCAACTCCATGCTCAGGCATCGCTCTCCCTGGCGCGCCATGACTCCGACAGTCGTCTCTCATTCCTCTTGACTTCCAACACGGTTGCTGTAGGGGGCGATTTCCCCCTGTTTTAGCTACGAAACCACGACCCCAGACAAATTGTTGCCAAAGTCCTTTCTCTGTACACCCCAATGACATCAAGAGAGGGGCGTCCAAACCAAGGGCCTATAGGGGCCCTCTTATGAGCGCCCCTTCAAGTAGTTATGCCGGGCGTCCCGGTTGTCCACACTCTTTCGGGACAGCGGGTCCTGCCCAACCGCTCCCAGAACTGGCTCGCCAGGGAGATCGGGGTCAGCCCCGGTTACGTCTCCAACCGGTCAACGAAGGGCGAGCGCCCTCGGGACGCATCCGCGAACGGATGCAGAAGGCCCTCGGCGTGAACGACTTTCACCAGATATTCAGATTGGAGGCAACAGATGACGAACCACAACGCTGAACCCCGTTTCGACGGGACCGACCGGACCACCGGACACGGACGGATGCTGCCCTACCAGAGCGGCGTGCTGTCCTCAGACTTCAATGACCGCCTGGAGAGCCTCAAGGAGGCCAGCGGCCTCACCTGGAGCGCCTTCTCCCAGACCATCGGCGTGGACCGCAAGCAGGTGCGCCGCTGGCGCAGGAGGGGCGTCGAGCCCTCCGGCGGAGCGATGGAGTCCCTCTACCGCTTCGCGGGCCGGTTCCCCGGCGGCCTGGACATCCTCATGGGCGACGGCTTCCAGATGAACCTCTGGGAGACGGACGACCAGGATGAGACGGAGGACGACGAGGACCAGGAGGAAGAGGAGCGCTAGACCCGGCCCATAGGGTCGCCGGCATTCGCCCGGTCCGTCCGCGCCGGCGGCCTATTCACCAGACCTGTAGCGATATGAAAGACGACAAGAAACAGAAGAGACGGGGGAAGCCGGAGGCGGACCCCCGGGAGATCGGCGTGGTCAGGGTCTTCTCCAACCCCGGACCCGACGCCGAGGAACGGCTGCGCCGGCTCATGACTCTGATGATCAAGTACGCCACCAGGGACGGGGTTGCTTCGACAAGCGCCGACCTCGACCTCAACCCGGGGGAGGGCGAGACCGGTCCAACTGAGAAGAAAAGCTCATCTTCTCAGGACGTCCCGGAAGCAGATGACTGATGCAGGCCGCCCATTCCCTGACCGCCAAGTCTCCCCTCTCAAAGCCACGCCAAGAAGACATTGCACAAAGCGATGATAGGGTGTATGGTAGACTTATATATGAAGAGTCTACCCGTATGAGGAGGCCGCGGTGAGCATCAACATAAAGAACGAGGAGACGTGCCGGCTCGCCAGCGAGCTGGCGCAACTCACCGGTGATACCATGACCGGCGCGATCACGGTGGCTCTCAGGGAGCGCCTGGAGCGCGAGAGGAGCGAGCGCAGCGCCGAGGCCCGCGTTCAGCGACTTCTCGCCATCGGAAAACGCTGCGCAAGCATGTTGCGCGACGGCCCCTCCGCCGTCGCGCACGGCGATTTCCTGTACGACGAACGGGGGTTGCCAAAGTGATTGTAGACACGTCGGCGGTCCTTGCCATCCTTTTCCACGAGCCGGACGCGGAACGCTTTGCATCGGCCATCACGACGGCATCTTTCCGCCGCATGTCCGCCGCCACTCTCCTGGAAACGACCATCGTCCTCGAAAGTCGCAGCGGCGCCGCTGCCGGATACGAGCTTGATTCCTTCCTGCAAGAGGCCGAGATCGAGCTGGAGCCGGTCACCCCTGACCAGGCACAGGCGGCGCGCAGGGCCTGGCGAAGGTTCGGCAAGGGCAACCACCCGGCGGGACTGAACTTCGGCGACTGCTTCGCCTATGCCCTTGCCGAAGCCACCCGGGAGCCTCTCCTGTTCAAGGGTGGAGACTTCGACCTCACTGATGTCGAGGTAGCCTGAGACCAAACGGGGCTACCTGCTCAGCGGCTCCGGGCATGTGGGAGACGGGTTCGTACGTAAGGAGGAGCGATGGCTAAGACCACCTATAGAAAGACGGAGGGGAACCGGGCGGCCATCTACGCCCGCGTGTCGGACAAGAGTCAGGACGGGGAGGACAAGACATCCATCTCCGAGCAGACGGGCGAGATGGAAGCCTACTGCGAGAGCAAAGGGCTGACCATCACCGCCCGCTACCAGGAGGTGGGCAGGGGCTGGTCCAAGAAGCGCCCCGAGTTCCAGCGGATGCTGGCGGACGCCAAGCGCGGGCGCTTCGACACCATCGTCTGCTGGAAGTCCGACCGGCTCAGCCGGGGCATGTACCCCGCCGCCGCCCTCATGGAGGTCGTCGAGGCCCACCAGATACGGCTCGAAGCCGTCATGGCCGCCATCGACATGAAGACCTTCGGACTGATGGCGGCCATCGGCAAGATAGAGCTGGACAACTTCCGGGAGCGGTCCACCATGGGCAAGCGGGGGACGGCCAAGCAGGGGCGGGTGCCCACCGGCGGACTCCCCTACGGATACCGCATCGGAGACGACGGCAGGCCCGAGGTGGTTGAGGAGCAGGCGGAGGTCGTCTGCCGCATCTTCGACATGTACGTCAATGAGGGGATGGGGTCCCCCTCGATTGCCGTGCGGCTGACCGACGAGGGAATCCCCACCCAGACCGGCAAGCTGCTGTGGCGTCAGTCCTACATCCATTACGTTCTGGCGAATGCCACCTACACGGGCACGTGGGTTTACGGAAAGGAGCGTCACATCTCCACCGAGGACGGGACGAAGTCCTACGACCAGCCGAGGGACACCTGGATAGAGGTCCCGGTCCCGCCGCTGGTGGACGAGGAGACCTGGGGACGGGCGCAGAAGCTGAAGAAGCAGCGGAGCAGGACGGCCGGGAGGAACACGAAGGTGCTCTACCTGTTGCAGCACCTGCTGAAATGCGGCGAGTGCGGCCACAACTTCCATGCCAAGTCCACCTGGAGGACCACCAACGTTCGCAACGGCAAGAAGTACCGCTACGACCTTCCCGTCCCCCGCCGATACTACAAGTGCAATGGGATGCAGAGTCTCCGCCTGCGCTGCCGGGAGTGTCACTACATCAGGGCCGAGCGGTTGGAGGAGCCGATATGGAGCGAGGTCAAGCGGGTGCTTCAGAACCCCGACCTGATCGTCGCCGGTATCGACACTCTCGATGCCCAGGAGGGCGGCGGATTGGAGGAGGAGATAGCCCAGGCCGAGCGAGACCTGCGGAGCATCCAGATGGAAGAGGACCGCGCCATCAGGCTGTTCGTATCAGGGAAGATCACCGAAGCCCAGCTCGACCATCAGCGCAAGTTCATCACCGAGCGGCTTGAGAGCGCCAGAGCGAAGCTGGACGATTACCGGGCACGGGAGGCGAGCGGAACTGAGAAGCGGCGGCTGATGGAGACTGTCCTGACGTGGGCGAGGAACGTCGGCCAGGGCATCGACGAGCTGACCGATGTGCAGCGCAAGGAGATTCTCCAGATGGTTTTGGAGCAGGTCGTCATCGACAGGGACAACAACGTGGACATCACGCTGGCTATACCCATCGACGATGATTCCTCAGACCCTGATTCTCCTGAACCCGATTCCCCTGAGCCTGATTACGTCGCAGTTGCGTCTAACAAATCTTCACGTTGAGGTTCGTTCTGACAGTGTAACCAAGCCGTTGGGCAGGCTAGACGCTAAGCGGGACTTGACCGGTTTGGTGCTCTCGCAAGGATCAGGGCGTAGACGACTCCTAGCGCGGGTATCACGGAGAACACCACTGGAAGCTCCCAGTCCCCCTTTACCGCGCCACGGCTTATGGCCATCGCAAGCGACAGATCGACGGCCACCGTTGCGAGCAGGAGCGCCGCTATGGCCAGCATCCTTACCCTAGTCAACCGGGGCGACAGGACAAGTAGGAGCAGGCTGACGGCACACAGGGGATGCAGGAGCACGACCACCAGCCGCGACCAGATGTCTCCCCCGTCGGCGAAGGCACCCACCATGGCGGTGAGTCCAGCCAGAGCCGCCTGCGCCACGGCCAGCACCAGCATCGGGACCCGCAGGAATCTCATGCCCGAATGATAGCCATGCACACTCGGCGGTGTCAATGAGCGACGCGGGGCCGCGTCTCGGTCTGGCGGCGGCGCGCCGTCAATCGATGGGAGGAGGTTGACCCTCAACTTCACGGTGATATTAGTCCGCATACGCGGTGTTCAGCAGTGGTCTTTGGAGATGACGATGGGCCACGTCGAATTCTCCGACCAGTAGTACATGCGGACATACTTGGCTGAAATGCTGTTGAAGGCCGACAAACTCCACGTGCCGGAGAAGGGCGCCGGCGCCCTTTCCGACGCTCTGGCCGAAAAATTCCGTATTCGCAACGAAAAGGAAGTCTTGGGAATGGCCGCGTTGGCCACCGACATCGGCCTTGACGACATGATAAATCTAGGCTTAGAGCCAGACATCAATCCTCAGTTGATGGACACAGGACCTCTCCTCATTCAATCTGGACTTTCGAGGCTTGACGGTTACGCAGGTTATCGATGTTGAGGATAGGTTCTTGTCTGGCGGTCTAACTGTTGCATCTACTCAACTCTGTTGGAGTGCCACCACCCTTGGGTTGGCGGGGGAATATGCACCGCTTTTCAAAACAGAAGGCCCGTGGCCCGCTGCGACATTGAACATCGGCAAAGCGCCGACACCACGACCCTTATCTGGTCCCATTGTGTACTGCTTCTGGCGACTTCAAGCAAGTAACATGCAGACCAAAGAAGGCACCGTCACTGTGTCGTTGAGTAACTGGGGGGGTCTTTACTTGAATGACTGTGAGAAGCATTGGGAATTCGGGTAACCATCGACCAATGTGTACCCGAGCCTAATCCCCTGCTTGTGGAAAGCGGTCCAACCGAGAGAAGTACCAAATCGCATATACTGGGTCGTCGGGCGGGGCGTGGTGACGCAGCAGACGCCAACGCCGCACCATCATGATTGTGGATAGAGGGCCTTGGCAGGCTCACAGGCTGCCCAACCACATCTCGAAGATGGTACTACCTACCGTCCACTTAGGCCCGCCAGACTGTACAAAACAAGAACCTTCACCTTGAGGTTCAGGCTGACGCTGTAGGACCGTGAAGGAAATTTGACGAAGGTTCGGTTGCAGGACAGGTGTGTAGAAATAGTCTTCCACTGGTTGATGCGGTGGCGCTGGCGGATGACCTACTCCGAACTCTAATACCGGGAGGCTATGCGCTTGCCCTAAGCTCAAAGGTGTTCTGCAGCCAAGCCCAGATACACTGGGCGACCTCTCAATTGTCTTGCTGGACGCATGAACACGTCAAAGCTCGACTCGAGCGGCGGCCGATTGCGTTTTCTCCAAGCCATCGGCGAGTTGCACCCACAGTGAGTACGACACCGATGTCGGCCCTAGTCACTGATCCGATCATCTTGAGGTCCTAGCCAATCTCGTCATAGGAGCTTCTGATCACTCCACTTGACATTCAAGTCGGTCGCTCTTTCGCACGGCTCTATAAGTCTCGTAGCCAGGTTGAATCAATACGAAAGAGGGGAATAAACAAGGAAACCACGATAATGAGTATTGCGGGTACCACGAGGGCAAGGTAAAACCCCTGCTCTTTTATCCTGAGTCAGGTCAGGCTTCGTCTCGTGTCTAGGACTGCCCCATCCGGAGCAGTCTCTTTGTAATCTATAGCCCTGTTGCCCGCCATAACGTAAAGTCACCAAGGCCCAAAGGTAGGCCTCATTATGGGTCATATGCTCCTCGGAATCAACCTTTTCCAAATTGTCAGAAAGTAGCTGGAATCCAAGACAATCAAGGGCCGATAGTGATTATCTATGAATTCGACCACCCCCACAATTTTGGCCTATTAAGGCGACGCCGAGGGCTGGGATGTCTCCCAGCCCTCGGCACTCTAAGCTCACTATCGGTCTATGGTCAGTGACCAGTAGCTTTTTCCAAAGCCATGGTTACTGCCTCATGACCTCGGCTCTCCACCGCTCCTGCAACTGCTCGTACAGCGGTCCAACCCACTCGGGATCCATCATGATGGCGTACGGTAAGTTCTCCTCCGACAATCCGGTCTGGCCTCTGACTGCATCGTACTTGGGATCGGCGAGGTATTGGGCGGCCAGAGTGGTGTATGGCGGGTATGCGATGAACTCACTAATCCTGACGTTTATCTGAGGGAAAGTGCCCCACGCCAGGAACAGCTGGGTCAGGTAGAACTGATCGGGGTCTTGAGCTGCCAGGCCCTTGGGAACTGTCCAGCCACCTGTGTCGTTGGCGAATCCGCACTCCCAGCATATCTTGATGGGGGCACCCTTCTGCTGAGCATCGTAGTGACGCCCATTGTAGCCATAGCACATGTCAGCTTCGCCGCTGATTAGGAACTGGGGACACTGAGAACCCGTTCTCCAGTAGCCTGATATGTGGCCCGCCTCGCTGAAGTTCTTCCAAACCTCAAAAGATGCGTCAACTTCGGCGGGAGTGAGACTCATTGCTGCATCTCTGCCTGCCTGGTTGCCGGGATCCAGGAGGTCGGGGTTGAGGAATATGTGGGCATGCCATAGGCTACCGATCCAGTCGCTCCTGACGAGTCGACGTCCTGGGAATCTGTCCACGTCGAAGAAGTCTGCCCAGGAACTGGGCTGCACTGAGCCTTCGGGATAGGTTTCTGTGCTGTACGCAAGGACGTGGGCGGCGCTGATCTCAGGTCCACCCGTGCAAGGGCTCTTGGCGATCTCCAAGAGGTGCCGGTTGTCTATGATACTGAAGTCCAACTCTTCTGCAAGACCATCACCGCAAAGAGGCTCGATGCCGGTAGCGGTGGTAACCACTGCATCCCACAGCAAGTTACCCGTCTCGGCCTGGGACTTGATCAGGTCGTTGCTGGAGTTGGTGAACTCAACGATCCCTATCCCAAACTCTCCAGTGAAGGGCTCGAAGAAGGCCTTTCGCTGGGCTGCCTGGTATGCACCACCATACGAGGATGCGCGAATCTCGCTGCCACGGAATTTCTGCAGTTCGGCCACGATCTCGTCAAAGGTGGCGGGGTTGTCTACTGTCCACTCATCCGGTCCTCTCGGCCCTTCTGGGGCGGGAGTAGGAGCCCCGGAGAAATAGAGCTTGACAACCGCCAACACCTCGGTCGGGGTGATCTTGTCGTCAAAGTAATCTTTTACGGCCCGGAGGACCTCGCTACTGCTAATCATCCCGTTTTGGTCGGCGTCGTACCTGTCACCGATAACGCTGCCCATGGTCGTGGAACCCACCGCATTGGCTGTCACCGCCTCCCCGGTCTTCCCGCTACCCTCGCCGTCCTCCCATGTGTAGGCCGTTCCCTCGCCCGAACCCTCCACCTCGGAAGTCGTCCCCCTCGCGGAGCGGTCCGCCGGTGAAGACGGCGGCTCCGATTTGTCAGGCGCTGCGGGGAGCTTGAGAGGCACAGGCGTCGAGGTTGCCACGGGCTCGGCTGTGGATTCGACCGCGGGAACAGGCGTGGGCGTTTCTCCCTGTCCATCCGCGGACGCGGAGGCCAGGACTCCTATGGCGGGAAGCAGTCCCGCAACGGCCACGCCCAACAGCGCTATGGCCGCAATGATTATCGCTGGCGCCGCAAATATTCCAAGCTTCATGTCGATCGCCTCTTTTCCTAAATTCTCTCAGCCATCCCGTGCTTCTCGCTCCACTCATCCTGTTGACCTGACCCCCGAAAATTAGTCCAGTGATAAACTCGCACACTGGGTATAGTAGAAAGGGGGAACAGATGCCGAGGAATAGCCGAGGCCCAAGTCCCCAGCAGCGCCATCATGTGCTTTACGTTGGGCCGCAACACGCCTTCGGTCCAACGGCATACGGTGTGCCGATAGGTTCCGATGCGGCGAGTAACCTCCGACCACGACAGACCGGACTCCTCTTGGAACCGCTTCAGCCGCTCCGGGAAGTCGTCGGTGCTTCTTCTGTAAAGGATGCGCTGTCTCGGCATCGAGCCGGCCTTCCGAGAGGGCAGCCGGATACTCTCTTCACCAGGCGGTTGTGCGAAAACGCAGCGGGCGAAGACGGCCTCAAGCGCGGTCGTTTCGGCGGCTTCCGCCGCAGGTGTGCACGCTGTCCTTAGTTCAGGTTGTCGCCTATCGAACGCCAAGCGAATATCTCCAAACTTCATTGGCCAAAGAACCCGACCTATTCTACAGCTCGTTCCATATGAGATGTATAAGAATCAACCCGTGGATGCCTTGCCAAGGATAAGCCATGAGTTCGACGCCTTCGAGCGAGCGACGGTAGTGGATGTGGACTATGGAGAACTAGGTTTATCCTATGGTCGAGTCCGGTATGGGGATCATTTTCTAGAAGCGGTGCGTAGACAGAATTGCTATTTCGATTTGCGCTTAGTGAAGCCGTGGCCTTTTGGCGAGATCATGCATTGGTGTTGGATGCTACAAGATCTCGTTACCTTGGGATGCGACTATCCCTCCGCCGTGACAGGGGTGGCGGTGAAACACGCGCAACAGAGCGGCAATGCGACAGACGCAGAGAGACCGCTTATTAGCCCTTACATGCGGGCCATTGGTCATTACACAAGTGGATCATACGAAAGTATGAATGTTGGCAACGCAACTACAGTTCACATCTGAGGCACCGGTACCTACCGACGGATGTTGGGTGCCAACACCGCCTTCTCCAAAGGGCCGTCACACGACGCCAACCCACCTCGTAGGCCAGCCGTTGATATCAGATGTGCTTTCTCTAGCGAAAAGGCCTAGCTCATCGTAGCCCTTCTCGTATGGCAGGCCGTCCACACCATGCTTGGCAACGAGGCCTACACGGGCCCTTGCGAGCTACAGGTCAACGACGGAACCGCATACCGCTCCGCCTTCAAGTAATCGCTCATTCCCATTGACTTTGACGGGCATTGCATCTAGTCTGATAGCTAGTCAGAGCGATAATTAGGAGCAAGGGATGAGCAAGAGATGGCCAGTTCAAGACGCCAAGTCGAAGTTCAGCGAACTTCTCGACACCACCATCGCCGAAGGGCCGCAGATAGTGACCAAGCGCGGGGTGGAAACCGCAGTGCTCCTTCCCATCGAGCAATGGCGAAGGCTGGAGCGGATGACCAGGCCTGACCTGAAGGAGTTGCTCCTCACCTCTGAGGCGCGGACGGATGAGCTTACACCGCCTCGCCGACGGCATCGCCGCCGAACACCCTTGGCTGTGGAGTAAGTCCATGTACTTACTCGATACCAACGTGGTTTCGGAGCTGCGCCGTCCCCGTCCGCATGGTGCCGTCCTGGACTGGATCGCCGATGTGCCGGCGGGACAGCTCTTCGTGTCTGCCGTTACGGTTGGGGAGATACAGGCTGGCATTGAGTTCACCCGCGAGCAAGATGCGGCCAAGGCGGAAGAGTTGGAAGCGTGGCTGGACAAGGTCCTGGCTTCCTATGGTGTATTGCCGATGGATGCGCCCGCGTTCCGGGAGTGGGCGCGTCTCATGCACAGGAGATCGGACACTATGACCGAAGACGCCATGATCGCGGCGACAGCCACCGTACACCGGCTGACGGTGATCACGCGGAACGTGAGTGACTTTGAACAGCTAGGGGTTAAGCTACAGAATCCCTTTGACAGTGGTCAGTGATAACCTTCGGCGTAGTGCTGTAAAAGCCCACGGAGGCCAAAGATGACTAAATTTGAAGCGCTTGAGGTCGCGGGTTGGCGCCAGTTCGGCTCGGTTCAGATTGACTTCCACTCTCGTGCGACGATCGTTACCGGGGCGAACGGCACTGGAAAGACGACACTGCTCAGCATTTTGAGCCAGCACTTTGGCTGGGCTCCCATCTTCATAGGTACTCTCCGAATCGACCGCAAGGGAGCTCGAAGATACTTCTCCGGGGTTATCAATGACGCCGCTGTCGGAAGCGTTGATGTGGGGAAGCTCACCTACGACGACGGAGCCAGCGCGACCCTCCGCGCGCCCACGGAGGGTGCTTCGTTCCGGATCGGCATCGATGGCTTACAGGCGGTGCCCGGGATCTACGTCACCTCGCATCGCACGGTCTACAGTTATCAGCCAGTCACCCAGGTTCCTACGGAGGTACAGGCAGGTGATGAGCTGTTTAATCAATACCTAGACAATCTTCGCCAGTTTTACCAACCCAACGCCCGGATTCAGTCTCCCAGCCACAGACTAAAGGCGGCGCTGATCTCACTGGCAATATTCGGCTATGGAAACCAAGTCGTTGCACACAACGACGAGGCGCGCGAGACATTCGAGGGCTTCTCGGAGGTGCTCAGCCGCGTGCTTCCTGCTGATCTCGCCTTTCACCGGATCGCGATACGAATGCCAGAAGTGATCCTAGAGACAGGGACTGGTGACTTCTCGCTGGATGCAGCGTCGGGTGGTATCGCCGCACTTATGGACGTCGCTTGACAGATCTGTATGCGGTCTCGCTCGAATGTGAGCTTCACTGTTCTGATTGACGAGCCTGAAGACCACTTCCATCCAAAGTCATTTGTCCTTTGAACACCATCAAGACATTTCCCTGTGGCGCCGCACGTTTTGAGCCTTCCATGCAAGGAGAGGTTGCGCGCGGATGCGTTCCTGGAGCGTTTCATCGGGAGTCAATAGCGTCGCATCAATGATGCCTTCGTCGAGCAGCAGGTCCAAGAATGCGTGCTCGGCGTCACTGAAGGGCAGCAAGACACCTAGCTCCCGGCGACACTTGTCTACCAGGTCTTCGCCATAACTGACTGCTGCAAGACCCTGGACTGCGCCTATCCGAAGCGCGGGGACGAGTTGGCTGGATAACTCAGATGGATCGAATGCCACATCTTCCACCGAAACTGTGCGCCAGTCTCTTCTGTTCATTGCACCGTATACGACGAAGGCGGTTCTGAGCCTTACACGATCGAGTCCGCGCATGGATAGCAACTGTCTTGAAAGTCAAGAAGAATGACCGACGACTTGGGGGCTCAAGCCGCGCCAGGGGGAGCGATGCTTGAGCAGGGAGTTGAGGATAACGAGTAGCTTGCGCATACAGGCTGTGAGGGCCAGCTTCTTCGGCTTACCAGCGGCCAACAGCCGCTGGTAGAACTCCCGGATGACGGGGTTGCAGCGACTGGCTACCAACGCTCCCATGTACAAGGCAGCGCGGACCCTGGCGCGCCCACCCCAGATCGTCCGTTTGCCCCGCAGCGTGCCACTGTCCCTGTTGAAGGGAGCCACTCCCACCAGGGCGGCGATCTGCCGGCGGTCCAGGGTGCCCAACTCCGGCAGGTACGCCAGAAGGGTGAGGGAGATCTGCTCTCCAACGCCGGGGACGGTGCGCAGGAGGTCGTCCTTCTCACGCCAGACAGGACTCTGACGGAGAGTTTGCCGCAGGTTCTTGTCCAGGTCGTCCAACTCCCGCTCCAGCCACGCAATGTGGGCCTCAATGCGGGGACGGACGGCGACGATGGCGGTGCCGAGACGGTTCTTCTCCGAGACCAACATGGTCATCACCTGGTGCCTGCGGGCGACCAGGGAGTTGAGGACCTGCGTCTCGGCGTCCCGTAAAGGGCGCACGGGAGGTCGGATGACTTCGGCGAAGTGGGCCAGAACCGCCGCGTCAAGCGAGTCGGTCTTGGCCAGCTTCCCGGTGGCCCTGGCAAAGTCCCGCACTTGGCGGGGGTTGACGACGACCACTGGCAACTCCTCGGTCGCCAGAGCTGCTACAAGGGGCAGTTCCAAACCACCGGACGCCTCCAGCAACACCATGACCGGTTCCAGGGTCTTCAGCTGGGAGACCAGATGCCGGACCCCTGCTTCGTCATGGGAGACCTCCCATCTGTCGTCCGTGGGACGGACGGCAACATCCACCTGGGCCTTGGCCACATCGATGCCAACGTAGGTCGCTTCCTGTTCCATGAACACCTCCTGCGAATTGCTGGCCCGTCCTTGCAAGATGCGGGCTCGGTTGGCCCAGGCAACTGTTCGGGCTCTATTCGGGAGGAGTGCGGCGACCCTCGCTATCCAACGGTCTTCTTGGACCAAGAACGCGTCGGTCTGCCGCACCCCGATCCACCTAAGTGAAGTGATTGTTACACACCAAAACCAAGATACAAGGACGAGGCGGCTGTCGAACAGGTCCCTAGCCCTGCGTCGTGCCAACAGCGCCGCGATCTTGCCTGCTACCAGCTCGTGGATGTCCACCACCGGGATGCCGGTCGCCCGCCAGCCGCCGAGCGAATGGGAGTCCATGGTCGTAGAAGGCCACAGAGGCACGCGGTACATGTAGTTGATGTCCACGTCGATCCTGCCACTCTGCCCGGACGCCGTGGGATAGCGAAGCGACCACTTCCCTCCCGCGTGGTCTTGAGGAATCCGCCGGATGCCGAAGTCCTCCCGGCTGAAGACTGCCTGAATTGCCTCCTCGATTCTGGATCGTTCATCCTGCATGTCCTCTCTGTTTTCGGCACCCACATAGTTCAGGTCGATATCCACGGACAGCCTCGGCACGTCGAACACGAACAGGTTCAACGCCGTCCCACCCTTGAGAGCGAGCTTTCCCCTGAGGAAAGGATGGCTACGGATGGCCTCGAGCAATCCAAGTAGCTGCATCGCCTTCTCCAAGATGTCTGGACGGAACCCGGTAGCCTCCGCGTCTGCTGCCAGCCTCTCTGGCGATACCCTCATGTAACCTCCGCCCACGACTGTTCAACGAGCTCGGTAGGGACTACCAAGTTCCATTCGGCGACAAGGCGTCCATCTCTGTTTCTTCTCCGGTCGACATAGTGGGGCTGCTTGGGGCGTTGATTGCGGAGTGCCGCAAGGTGGCTCTCTTCTACCATCAGCGCCTCACGGTGCTGGTCCAGGTAAAAGCCCACCTTCGAGGCGGTCGTCGCTTTACCTAGCAGGAGGGCATACTCCACGATCTTATCGAGGTCGAAGAACTCCACCGACTCCAGAGAGCGCCATACTTCCTCCCAGCCTCCTGCATGGCGGGGGCGATCCAGGACATCTACCAAGGTGCGCTCAAGGTCCGTTACCCTCAAGGACATGCCGTAGCGCTCCATCGTAGACACACCGAAATGCTCCTTGCCCAAGCGTACAAGCGCCTCCGGGAATCTGGCTCCCCGATAGACATGGGAGCGGAACGCTAGCGGCGCCACCGGGCGCGACGCCAGATAGGTGAGATGCTGCCATACCGAGTAGGCTCGCCCGTGTAACTCCAATGCCGTATGGTGCGACAGGACCGAGTCTGGCGTAAGCCTGGACGCTATTAGGTATGGGTCTATTGGATAGGTATCCCCGTCTGCTTCCGGTGGGATAACCGCGAACAGCCCGCGTCGAATACGAACGAGCCGTCCCGTCCTGGTGTGGTATGCAACGAGCGATTCTTGAGTTCTCGCTCCGGGAAGGCCGCCATCGGAGAGATGCTCAGCCAACTCCTCTCCAGTGAACACCGGGTGTCGGCGAAAGAACGTGTCGTGTTTGATAGTTGGCATCGTTGCACTCTTATCGCGCTACACAGATCTAAACGATGTGTAACGCTTGAGACTGTCAACCATTGTTGGCAAGTTATTTGGCAGTCTAACGACTTACACATAAGTATTCTATGGGTTATCCGTGCAATGCTAAAGTATGATAGTGGTTCACCAGTGGTTGCCGCTGTCCCGTACAGATTCAGCTTGCCACCTCGGACTATTGATCTTCGGGGTTCTGCATTCAGTCAAGTCTCCCCGAAAATGGTGGGCTGGCGTTTACTGTACTGCGAATTTTCCTGAACCTCTCTTACCAGCGTCCCTGCCCTCTAAGCTGGAGGTTTCCTCGAGCGACACTCCTTCAAGTAACGCCACCGTCTAAGAGGACGACTCGCTCTCCACTCCTATGTTTGCTAGCTGGCCGAGACCACCTCAGGCCTTGTCTGAGTTGTCCAGGGCATCAGCCAGCAGGTGAAGGTCCCGCTCGTGCATTCCCAGCCTTCCTCTGCTCCACACCCTGCATTCCAAACCGTCGATCACACGCTTGCTGTCGGCAAACTCCCGCCCTCCGTCTTGATAGAAGAGTAGCGTGTTGCCTCCATACATCCAGTCGACAATGAAACCTGTAGGATTCAACCGCTTGAATTCAGTGAAGGTGCCCACTTCCTTCCCACCAAAGCCCATCCCGTTGGCTTGAAGCACCATCACGACAACCAGACCCAAGGGGGACGGCACCAAGCCCCATTCGCCATGATTGTCGTTGTCTCGTTCGCCGCCACCATCGCTGAGGTCTGCTCCCAACCGCTTCAACCGCTCAGGTCCGGAGTAGAACCTGTAGGCATGCATCAGTGCTTCCACCACATAAGTCAGGAAGATTGGATAAGGAGTATTACCCTTGACCAGATTGGCTCCGCGCAGCCCGCTTGCCTCCCGGAACATCGTGGTAGGTTCGGCATAGTACCTCGAATCCATATGAACGTTGCTGGCTCCACCGTTGGTGCGTCGACGCCCAATGCGGACAAGGCTGAGGGTAGTTCTGAACTGGCGAAGCGAGCCTCTATGTCCCTCCTGTGCTTGGCGTCGAGCTCCTGATAGAGGTCAGTTAGCGAATGGCTGGTCAACTGCCGGCCTGAACGAATCCAGAAGGCCTTCAACGCTAGCTCGGTGGCGGTGAACAACAGGAGCAGAGCGGGCATGATCTCCTTCAGCGTTTGTGGCAATCGGCCGGTAGGTATGAGCATCCAGAATTGACGCAGATACTCTTCAGCGAAGTCCGCCATCAACTCAGGGTCGCCGTGCCGATCTACCAGTGTGCCATCCCCGATGGTGCCCTCGAAGGTAGGAAATAGGATTTGGTCAGCGGCACTCAACGCAGCCGGATAGGAGAGTATCGTACCGCGCTGACTGGGGTCAGAGGCGAAGTTGTAGATCATTGCATGTCGACGTTCCATCAGCTTGCTCTCCGCGCCGGGAGTCCGAGGATTGCGAAGTCGATGGTTACGGGGATCTACGAAGGATCTAATGCTTCCCTTTACTCCCCTCCCGCAAGAAGCGCATGCGTAGTGGACCTCTCTTTGCAAGAGACGGGCGAGCCAGGGAATCCCGACTCGAAACACATCGTCGGACTTAAGCTTCAACTCTTGGTCGCCGCATTGAGAACATCTACCTCTCATGGTCCACCAACTATCCTTTCAGCCCTCAGTCAACTGGAACTCTTGAGCGCTCTGTTGACGCCTGGAACCCGTCACCCTCCACAGTGACCGCGTACTCAATAGGGATTCCCGCTCCGCCAATGCCGAAACCAGAGCGTCATTACCGCGAAGACCGCCAGGATGACAAGTGCACCCAGGAAGTCCTGGGCCATCGCAGCATCCTTAGCATCTCCGATCAGAGGCCTGATGGCACTGGAACCGATCACGCCTGCTAGGATGAAGATTGGGGCGACCGCACCCAAAGGGATATAGCGATCACGCCCGACTCTAGCAATACTGAAGAAAGTGGCATTGGAAAACGCCAGATACACAGCGAAAAAGTAAGAAGCGCCACGGACGAACCCTAGATCATCAAACACAGCCGGTATAAGGAACCAGGTGATGAGGACGCCCATGCCGAGGCCGAGCAGCCGGAGATCTCGATACGGTCCTTGCCAGGCGGAACCCCATGCGTTTCCCCAGCCCCTCAAGTGCCAAGCCAAGAGCCTGCCCACTTGCCTAAAGGCCTCCGAACCAAGCCTCTCAAGGGGATCACGCATTCTGTTTAGCTCCTAGGCTTTCGCCTGAACTGCCTTAAAAAATCCGCCATACAGACTGCCACTTACGGCCGGTGTGCAGGGCTTTCCCGATACAGTCGAGGGCTCGGCCCGTCTTGATTTCGAACATCGAATGGCGTCGAGTCCACCGCACCTGATTGCGATTGACCCAATAGTGCGATTGACAGGCTAGGCCCCAGTTGTCTATCGATGGGGAGAGGGACACGGACTTCCCGTCGAATGTCATCTGCCAGTCGGCAGGGTCCAACGGTTTCACCACCTCGTTGCCACATCCACAGCAACAGCGGTGCACGACCGTGGTGAAGGGTATAGACACGTACAATACGCTATCATCTAAGGCTTCCGGAATATAGTTGCCGAACTCCTGCCGGAGAGATTTGATTCGAGTCACGCTTTGTCCTCGTTGACCAGGTGATTGCCGTCGATCTGGTACAGGCTCGTGTGCTCCCCTTCTAGATCAGCGTAGAAGCCGCTGATCTTCTTCCACTTGATCACGGCCAGAGCCGCGTTCCGCCGACACGGGCAGGGCCACGCTGCCCGTGTCGGGCACCACGTCTTCATCATCGACGAGTACGGCTACATCGTAGCCCACCATAATCCTAGTGTTTCGAGGTCGGGATCCCAGCCTTCATGTCGACGCTACGGGATATTTCTACGGCGACGACTTGCTGGGCGCCACCGAGTCGGGACGCTGGGTCGACTATGTGCTGCTGAACCCGAAAACGGGTGATGACCTGCAGAAGCACACCTGGGCGGTGCGCTATGATGGGTTGATCTTCGCGCGGGGTGGTACGAATAGCTCCCAACCGCCTTGCCACCCGGTCGTTCTCAAGTTCTGGACGTTGATGAGGCTCGACGGCTCTTGTGGAGCAGGGTTTGTAGGGTTGCCCACCACCAGCGGTGGATGGTAACGTCCGAAGCGTATCCTGGAATTGTATACGGTACCTGGCAATCGGTTCCTTGTGAACGGCACAGGATTGCTGACCCCGCCTGAGAAGGCTCGAACCAATAATTCGGGCCGAGGCGGGAGCCCCAACCACATCTCGAAGGCGGTACCACCTACCATCCACTTAGGCCCATCCAACTGGACAAAATCGAGAACCTTCGTCATTATGTTCAGGTTGGCCTTGTAATCGGTGGCTTACCTAGCTCGGCGAGGCGCAAGCCGGAGTTGTGGTGAGCGGGAGGACGGAGCATGGTCCGACAGAGTGATTCATCTGTGACTACTGGCGAGCAGCGGTATGCTGCCCTTCTTCGAGGAGTCAACGTCGGCGGCAAGAACAAGTTGCCAATGGCAGGTCTGAGGGACATCTTCACTGGGGCCGGCTGCGCGGCGGTAGAGACCTACATTCAGAGCGGAAACGTCGTTTTCGAAGCCGCGCAGGATTTGGCCGAACGGGTGCCTGAGATAGCGACTCGGGCCATTCGCGGACGGTTTGGCTACGAGACGGCAGTCGTCGTGCGTTCGAGTGAGGAACTGAGGCAGGTTGTGGCCTCAAACCCCTTCGATACTTCCGGCGATCCGCGATTTCTCCAAGTGGCATTTCTCGAGGACACGCCCGGCGCCGAAGCGGTATCCCGTCTCGACCCGGAGCGTTCACCGCCGGACGCGTTTGCGGTGCGAGGGCGCAATGTCTACCTGCGCTACCCCAACGGCGTCGCCCGCAGCAAGCTGACGAACGAGTACCTTGCCGCGCAGTTGCAAACCGCGAGTACCATGCGTAACTGGCGGACCGTCCTCACACTGCTGGAGATGATCGACGCGCCGTAGTGGGCTCTGGGTAGTTTCTGAGGGCCTACAACTGGGCTGCAACTGAGAGGTCGATATCCTGCTGGCCGCTGACCACCCTGGTGTACAAGGAGGCGGGTGTCACGTCGTTCTGATGCTTCATCTGCGTGCCTCCCCCAGGTACTTCCACAAATCGTATTGCCACTTATACAAGGCAGACCAAGGACTCTTGGCCATAAGTCAGACTATTCACACCCGTTCCCGTGGCAGGTATGATATCGCAAGTGACGGGGTCATCTATTTGTGGCGCTATGAGCACTTCCTCACTTAGTCTTCGGGTGTCCTCCAAAGGGGTCAACTCTGATTCCGTTGTCCTCTGCATTCGCGTCCAATTTATATAATGGTCACCCGGATGGGGGGAAATGCTATTTGCATCCAACATCGGTAAAGCCTACTCAGACAGGACTCTGTTCAGTGGCCTCAACCTGGTTGTGTCCGCCGGAGACCGCATTGCGCTGATAGGCTCAAACGGCTCCGGGAAGACCACACTCATGGACATTCTGGCAGGCAATACCTTACCGGACTCAGGGAGCATATCCAAGCGACGCAACGTCTCTATAGGCTATCTCAAGCAGGAGCCTGCATCGTTTACCGACAAACCTCTCCTCCAGGAGGTGTTGGACACTAGCGCAGATGTGATTGCTCTCATGGACAGTGTTACTGCCACACGGGAGACTCTATCATCGGAGCGTGACCCAGCAAAACAGGCCGCTCTAATGCACAGCCTCGGCCAACTTGAAATGGCCCTGGAAGCCGCAGGTGGGGGCGACAGGGATCATGAGGCCAAGACTATCCTCTCGGGCCTTGGGTTCAAGCAAGGCGACTTTCTCCGGCCAATGGATGAGTTCAGCGGCGGCTGGGTCATGCGGGCAGGCCTTGCCAGGTTGCTGTTCAAGAAGCCTGCCCTTCTACTATTGGACGAGCCAACCAACCACCTTGACTTAGATGCAAACTTGTGGTTTGAGAAATACTTGGCCTCATTTCAAGGTGGCGTGATCGTCACATCTCACGACCGCGCTTTTCTAAATCAGGTTGCAACCAAGGTTCTTGCCATTGAGGAGGACGAAGTGGTCCTCATGAAGGGTGACTATGACGAATACCTTGTTGCACGTGAGCGCTCCCTGAAGGTCAAGCAGGCGGCCGCGGCCAGGCAGGAACGCGAGATACAGAGGCAGATGCGTTTTGTCGAGCGTTTTCGATCCAAAGCACGCAAGGCCAGCCAGGTGCAGAGTCGCATGAAGCATCTTGAGAAGGTGCAGAGGATTGAGTTGCCAAGGACGACCAGGAAAATCCGCTATTCGTTTCCGGAGCCACCCCGCAGCGGTTCAGAGGTCATATCGTTGACCAACGTCAGCAAGTCCTACGGCGAAAACGCGGTCTATCGTGGGATGAATCTGGTGCTTTCGCGCGGCGACCGCGTTGCCCTGGTCGGACCAAACGGCGCCGGCAAGACCACTATGTTGAAGATGCTCGCAGGCCTCCTTTCACTTGATGAGGGAGAGAGAAAGACAGGCCACAACGTAGTGACGGCCTACTATGCACAGCACGTACTTGAACTCCTCAATCCAATCAATACGATCATTGAGGAGCTGCAACGTGCGACGCCAAGGGGATCGGAGCAGAACCTTCGTACCACCCTGGGCGGCTTCCTGTTCAGCGGCGACGACGTCCGTAAGCCAATTTCAGTGCTGTCAGGCGGAGAGAAGGCGCGGGTTGCCCTGGTCAAGCTGCTTCTCCAGCCCAGCAACCTGCTCCTCATGGATGAGCCGACCAACCATCTTGACATCGCCTCCAGGGAGGTACTCTCGGACGCCCTTGAGGACTACCATGGTACGATTTGTCTAATAACCCATGACCGGACTCTCATACGGCAGGTTGCGAACAAGATAATTGAGATTGACGCCGGACAGCTCACGGTCTACCCCGGCGACTACGACACCTATTTGTACCGGAAGCAGGCTGAGCCCCGTAACGGAAACGCCAATACAGCAGCCAACGGAGCGATCGGTGCAGCTTCAGAAAGTGTCCCCTCCAGGAGACGCACCGGAAGGCCGCTTAGCGCCGAGGAGGTCCAGCGCCGATCGCTTAGCAAAGAGGCCCGAAGATTGGCGATGCGGATAGAGGAGATAGACGTTTCGCTGTCGGACCGCGAGGCCCGCATAACGGAATTGGAGATCATGTTCTCGCAGCCTGACCCGTCTTACGGCCCGGCTCACTTCGCGTCCGCAGGAGAGGAGTACCGTGTGCTCAAAGAGGAGGCAGAATCCCTCTGGGAGGAGTGGGAGAGGTTGTCGTTGGAGGCGGAGAACATAGACCGCAAGCTGGCGGAGCTGAAGACTAGTTAGGTTAACAGCAGAGAGTGGGTTGGTCTACTGAGGATTCGCCGGAGACGCTGAATGCAGCTTAGCAGTCCTAACCATCCTATGTGATGCTCCTTGTATCTTGGTATTGTATGGGACAATGTTTATGTTCGAATTGCACCTGGTGTTCTGGAAGAGTTGCAGAAGGTTAATCCAATCCTGTCCTCGGGGCGGCGCAAGAACAGACATCACCAGTGGTTCACCCCAGACCCTGGCTATGTGAAACTGAATCAGCATTTGGCCGCCGTCACCGCCCTCATGCGGGCCGCGCCGAGCTGGACTTCTTTTCAACGCAGTTTACAACGTACCTTCCCCAAGATAAACGACACCATACCTCTCCCCATCGAGGAATAGCTATGCCCGCCAACTTCGCAAATCAGACTGAGGCCCTATAAGACCCATTCGTTAAAGAAAGGAGCACTATGTTAATTCCATATTTTGCATACGGGTCAAACATGTGCACTGGACGCCTTGCCAAAAGAGTCAATAATCCAGCGCGAATAGGTCAGGCAAAGCTCATCGGATATGACTTCCGATTCCATAAAAAGAGCAAAGATTGCTCTGCTAAGGCTAATGCCTACAAAACCGGGTGCCAAGAAGATGTTGTATGGGGTGTGTTATTCGAGTTTGATGAGAGCCAGAAATGTTGCTTGGACAAGGCAGAGGCCGTTGGACAAGGTTACAACTGCTGCCACGTTGAGGTAGAAGATGAAGAGGGCAACACCAGGTGCGCTTTCACTTATCTTGCCGATGAAGCATATATCGTTGATGAGCAGAAGCCCTACTTCTGGTACAAGCGGTTTATTACTGAGGGGGCAGAACAGCATGGCCTTCCTGACTCGTACATAGAGCAGATCAAGAGAATGCCAGGCAAGTCGGACCCTTGCAAGAGTCGTCGTGAAAAGGAAGGGAAGGTTAAGTGCTAGGTAGGAAAAGGGAATTACCAACAATTTACCGCCAAGTTGAGAGCAATAGGCAGCAGAGACAAAATAGCATCAAGACCTTAAACTAGGAAATTCCGTAGAAGTCTCCCTCTGCAGCCTCTCTCAGTATCTGGTTGTCCAACGTCAGATCGGCAGCCGCTCTCCTCAGACGGCTGTTCTCCGTCTCCAGTCGCTTCAGCCGTCTGGCCTGGTCGATCCTCAGTCCTCTGTACTCGGTGCGCCATCGGTAGAAGGTCTGCTGGGTCACCCCTATCCGACGAGAGGCCTCAGCTACCGTACTACCTGCCGATATCGCCACCTCGGCCTCTCTGAGCTTGTTGATTACCTGCTCTGCTGTATGCTTCCTCCAGGCTATTTCGCCCCCTTTCTTCTCGACCCAAGACTAACATTCCACTTGGACCAGTTTTCGGGGGGGTAACTCATAGTGGCTTCGGCAGGGGTACAATGACCCGCGAGACTGACATTACGGCTGGTACAAAGAATGGGGCAGGACCATCCTAGCCAAAGACTTTGGCCGCCCTACGCCAAAAGGTGTAAGGAGCCACACTGCCAAGGTAGTCATAGCAAAGATGCAAAACTAAGAGGGACCTAACATGAACGACCCACACGTCGAAGCCCTGATTTACGTCGTAGAGCACGACAAATCATCGGACTATAGTCTGGCAAAGACCATAGAGATCGAACACACAACCTTCCATCTCAAACTTGAAGACAGTGAAGCCCGCTTCGAACTCAAGGAACACTATCCGACTTGGCAACAAGCGCAACAGGCTATACAACCATTCATGCAGCAGTGGGAATTGAGAGCCTCGCTTAAGTCCGGACCCGGTACATTTACCTTGAAGTTCAACCGGCCTGAAATGATAGATCGCAAACCCACGCCGGGTGTGATTTCGGTGTCCGCTCTTCCTATTTCATTCAATTTTACGATTAGCAGCCCAACCGTAACCGTGTCTAGGCCATACTCCCACCCTCCATGTGAATGTCGGATGAACATAGACAATCCCGACGTGCAGACGATGCTGCACCGATATATGGGCTACCGCCAAGGACGCGAACCGCTGCCATCCATGGCCTATTTTTGCTACGAGGTATTCGCCAAACGGTTCGGCAAGGATGCTAAGCACCCTGCAAAGAAGCATAAGATAAGCCACAAATTGGTCAAGAGGGTCAGCAATCTGGCCTCAAACAAGGGCGGAGACCAAGCCAGACACGAGTCCGCAATCTGCCATCCATTGACCCAGCCCGAAGTCCAGTTTCTAGAGAAGGCGGTGGCCGCAATGATAATCCGAGCCGCCATGGTGGCAGCAGACCCCAACCAACCCATGGACACCATAGACGGCAGCAACCTACTAGAGATTTCGCCGTGACAAACCTACGGATACCCAGAAATGGCTTGCGGTGCGGGAGTACCTTCGGATGCCCCGTCTGCGCCTACTGCTGTCAAGCCTCTCTCCTATATAACGGGCGCTCGGAATCGGGTAAAATGTGGTGGTAGACACTTCGATAGCGGGGCTTCCCTATGGGGACTTTCAAGTGGTCGGTTGGACCTCCAGCAGTGGACGTCCAACCGACCCAGGACATAGAGAGGACGGTGGACACCGGGGCCGCCTACACCGCGCTACGATAGCCCTGCTTCTCACGATGCTCGCCCTGGTGACTACTCTGGGCTGTAGCGAGAGCGATTCCAGCGAAAAGGCTCTGAGGGACGCCGTGGTCACCGCCCTCGATACCCTGGCGGCGGACTTGCTGGAGGATCGACCCGCTGATGCGGCTGCGTACACGGAACGCCTACAGACCTACCTGGAGGCCCACCCGTCATTCTTTGGCAGTGCGGCTGCGCTGCTGGACCGTTCCGGGGCCGTCATCACCAGCCCCTACGTCTATCGCACGGCCAACGGCTACGCGAGCCTTGACCTTGCCACACCCTCCTATAACATCGAAGCGCAGGACTGGTTAACAGCTCCCCTCGCCGAGAACGCGAGCGTATGGACAGACCCCTACTTTGACGCGGGCGGCGGTGAGGTCTGGATGATCACTCGCTCTGTGCCGGTGCGCGATTCAGAGGGCATATTTGCCATCATAACCACCGATCTGACCGTGGACGCCCCCACCCAGTAACCCCTCGCGTTGCGGCCGACGACCGCGGGGGACCGGCAGAGGACAGCCGGAACGAGTATCTGGGCCTACGGCCCGCAACCCGACCGAACATCCGCCTACACCGGCGATGTTGCTGTTGCTGCGTCAAGAGGAACCCTGCGATCTTGCGAACATGAGCCAGGACGCGGAGGCATTGAAGATTGAACTAGGATTGGATCGCGGACTACCCGAGCTTACAGACCCATCCACATCTCGAAGATGGCTTGTCTACCAGCCGACACCCACCGGGTACGAGCTGCTCCTCGTGCCGTCGGTCAACGTCGGTCGGGTGCTGACCTTCGATGTGTTGCTGGACGGCGTCTGGTGCACTGAAGCAACTCCGGCGGCAATGCTGTTAAACCGTAGGCTTTTACAGTTCGTTGTCCATTACCTCTATTCCACGCAGTTTGTTGCACATCGTTACGATTTCATCAGTCTCTCTGCTGAGGTCGGTCGGGACCAGCAGCTCGGCGCGGCACAATTTCATCGCTAGCGTTATGGCCAGCAGTAAGGATGATCGGGCTCCTCCAACAACGGAGTCTGGCGTAGGGCCTCCTCCTGCCCTAATGTGGACGAATCTTGAAGGGTATTCGTAGAGTAGGCGTCTCAATCTCTTGTCGTAGCCATCAGGCATGTCGCTCGAAATGTCCGAGAGTATATGATCAGTTGACCTCCACGGGAACCCACGCTTCTTTGGCGGACACCCCATTGCGGCAACCAGGTCTTTCATCTGTGCTTCGAAGTTTCGTTTGCTTGAGTCGGTCACCGTTGTCTCGTATTGCAAGAAATCTTTGATGAAATGGTAGTCGCGGCTCATTTGCCATTCCATCCAGTCTCGCAGTTCGCCCTCGTTGCGGCTCAAGTATTCCAAGCGGAAGCAGGCTTCATGGATACTCCTTGACAGAGACGCAGATGGTCGGTACAACTCTTGCCAACGAGTATCAAGATGCTCTTGTAGCATTCAATGACTTGGTAGCAGGCACTCTGGATTTCCACGGACCAGAGGTTGCGCTGTTCGAAGATTTCTTCTCGGGAAGCGCCCGTCGGGGTTGCAGTGCCTTCAGCACCTCGTTCACACGAGCGCAAACTTTAGCCGTTTCATCACCACAATTCATGTGGACTGCTCCTCTGCAACATTCAAGCTGGTTGTCTTAATTGGTATGGATTTCCGACGCCATGATCGGGTAGATACTGGCCATTGGTCGGGAAATTCCTACTGCCTGTCAACCCACCGGGGCCTCGCGAGCCCGGTGTTGTGAAGCGTTGGGGTGGAGGAACGCAGGAGTGCCACGCTGGCCCTAACGCCGACCTACTACGCCTCCGCCTCTCCCTGCCCTTCCCCCTTCGGCATCCGATAGCCGACGCGGGTCTAGGTGAAGATGCCGGGGTCCGACGTAAATCTCGCATCCCACCTGCTGCTGGACGGTTTCGAGAATGGATGCAAGATGGCTGTGGTGACCCCAACGACTCCGACTTGGAGTTTCCCATCATGATGACGAGGACAGGCTGCGCAAGCAGCTCGGAGTCTTCGACCCACGCCGCAGGCGGAGCTTCGAGCTTCACAAGGCGGCCTCCTGGTACAGGCCGCTCCGGCAAGGATCGTTGAGAGCAAGCCTTTTCCCAGACAGGCTTTCAGACGCCCAAGGCCCGATTACGAAACCCAGCGGTTGGTGAAGCCCAACTATCGCAGATCTTCCCGCTCTCGGGGTTCGATGTCGTCTCGGATTCCCTCACTGATGCGGTCCGTCTCAGCCTAGAGGTCCTTGATGCGCCCGAGGGCATCAGCCTTCGGTAGCCCCAGCACCCCCTCCAGACCCTCGCAGAGGACATCGAACCGCCGCCACTCCGCCGCCTCGAACCCCTCCGGAGCAAGCTCCCCACGCGATGCGACCCACGAGCACATGACAAAGGCGCCCCTCTCCGTATCAAGCGCCTCGTCGCAGTTGTCCTCCTCGACGCACTCCTTCAGGTCGCTTAGGCGCGCGTCGAAGCGTCGTGCGAGCGTCTCCGAGTCGGCGATCCAGTCCTCGACGTCGGGGAACAAACGCTCACACCCGGTCAGGGCCAGTGCGGCGAGAGCCGCGGCCGCGATGAGCAGGACGGTCCGAATCAACCCAGCAGCCGCTTCATCGTCGTGCAGATATCGCCCACAATCACGATTGCGTCCGCGTCGTCGTCTTCGTTCACCCTGCGGGTCGCCCTACCCACATCTGCGGACAACGCCGGTGAACGCTGGCACATTTCCTGCCATTCGGACGGTTTTCTTGGTCCTTTTGGCTGTCATAGGCCGTTCATTTTATCATTAATGGGGCTGGTGGAAGTAGCCATTGCGGGGGCTTTGGTTGGAGTCGTCGGGACCAATGGTGATGGGGCTGTCATTGATGTTCCTGTGGACACCCCCACATAGCCCGACCCGGGGAAGGTGCTGTCTGATTTCCCAGACCGCTATCCCTTCCAGGCGGAGGTGGAGTGGTCTCACCGAAGAGCCAGGAATCGAAAAGGCCGTCCAGGTCCCTGCCCGCCACCTCCTCAGCCACAGCGACTAGATCCTCGGTTGTCACGTTGCCTCCGGCATGGCGAGACACATACTCACGCAGCATCTTGAAAAATGCCTCGTCGCCGATTTCGCCGCGCAGCGCGTGGAGGGCCATCGCGCCCCTCTCATAGACGCCGCCACTGAAAAGGGAGCCGGGGTCGGGATTCGCCGGCGGCCCATAGACAGGTCGCCAGACCATCTCCCAGAACTCCTCGAAACAGCCGCCGCCGGACTTGTGGTCTAACCACAGCCACTCGGCGTAGGTGGCGAACCCCTCGTTCAGCCACAAGTCCTGCCACGACGCGGGAGTAAGCAGGTTCCCAAACCACTGGTGCGCCAACTCGTGGGCTATCAACCTGTCGCCAAAAGTCTCCAGGGCCCGGATCCCGTAGACGGGCCGGGGCTGGGTTTCCAGCGGCGGAATCGCCTCGTCAATGACGATGGAGCCGGTGGACTCGAATGGATACGGCCCGAACAATTCATTAAAAAAATCGACTATCAAAGGGACGCTATCCAGAATACTTCTTGCGGATTCGTCAATCGACGCTTCAACCGAGTCAACGACGGTTATTCCCCCAGGACTTTCATGGGCGACGTCGTCAAACTGTGCGACCGCCAGGAACGCCAGATAGCTGGCCATCTCATGAACGCTTTTCCATACGTATGTCACTCTCTCCCCGTGGTCGGTCTTACTGGTCAATTCACCGTTTGAGGCCGCTTCATAGGGCTCGGGCACCGTGATGATGAAGGTGTACAGGGCTTTATCGGATGGATGCTCATTGACCGGGAACCAATGGGACGCTCCCCAGGGCTCGCCGTACGCAATTATCCCGGTCTCGTAGTTTATCCAGCCGACTAGGAGACTTGTTCCAGGCACAGAGCTGGTCGAAGGCTGACCCTCGTAAGAGACCGTGGCATTGAAGGTCGTTCCCACAGGGATCGGCGCACCGGGCTCAATTGTCAGCTCGTGTCCGGCGCGGGAGTGCCCGGCTGGGCTGCCATCCACAGTAACCTGCGTAACCGTCAAGCCTCGAAAGTCCAGATTGAATGAGGAGAGGTCCTGGGTTGCGTCAGCTTCGATTTGAGTCCTGCCCGAAATCGCGTTGGCGTCCATGTCGATGCCGAGGGTTACCGTGTAGCGGGAAACGTCGTATCCGCCGTTGCCCAGCCCGGGATAGAGGGGGTCGTCCAGCCCTGCCGCGCCAGGACGAGCGGTCCGAATAGACGCGGCTGTCGGCTCTAGAGTCGGGGAAGGTGTAGCTTCGCCGCCACACGCCGCAAGCAGGGTGACAGCAATCAACCACGACAGGCCAATCCGCGCGGTTGGTTGAAGGGTTTCAAGCAATTTGATGCGCAAGCTCAAAAGCGAACGTCAACTCCTAGAGCGTTAGCCTGAATCTGAGTATAAAGGTTCTTGATCTTGTTCAGTTTGGTGAAGTTGCACGTAGCTGTAATGGGTCTACGCCTGCTACAACCAGTTGGGTCGTTTTCTGGGTTAGCTTTAATTCGCCGGGTCTTAATTCGTCAAGTGGCGCAAGTATCTTGAGCTTGCTGTAAGTCGGTGTTGCCGTTGCCTCCCCTGCTGCCACCTGCCCCGCCGGGTAAAGGGGGGATTGCTGATTACCAGGTCAGCAATCGGACGCTGAACGATACCTCCCTCGCCGCTTGCCGCTCCAATCTGCTCTTCTGTTGTTGAGAAGAAGGATTGAGTCTCGGGCGCTTCTAGCCAGTCCAGCGAACCGAGCCATATCTTCTTCGATGTGTCCCTGCCCAATCTAAGGGTGTGCAGCTGCATCTGCTCGAACTTCACCGAAGGAGACATCGCCGCAAGGGTTGCTGCTGTGAGGTGGATGGCAGCCTGCACTACGTCCGCCCCGGTAATGACCTTTTCGACCAGAGCCTGATGGAGTAACTGGTCATCAGAATCGCCGGCAGTTGTAGCCGAGTGATTCTGGACAATCTGCCGGTACGCAGCCATGAGCAGCGTCCCCGTTCCACAAGCAGGGTCAACCACACACAACCTGGACAATTCTTCGCGACTATTCCAATCGACGTGCGACCATCTGTCCTGGGACAATGCAAGCCCTGCAAGAAGCGTGGATGCGGGGATGCTCGTGTAGAACGCGGCCAGCAGCTTCCTCTCCGATATCAGCCGGTTGAATATCCTCCCTGCCAAGTCGTGGCGTCCAACGGCGCCCATACCCAGTAGTGTGGCGGCAGTTGTAGCGCATTCGCCAAGCACATCCGTCGCTTCGACTTCGGAGAGCTCCTCCACAACGTCCCTGGCCATGCTGAATATGGGATAGTAGTCGATGCTAAGAATGTGCTCCCATACCTGCAACAGCGCTAGGCGTGAGAAGCGTCCGTCTCGCATCGCCGCGCTCACCGGCTGGAAGGCCACTTCGTTGCTAGCCAGCCTCTCCTGAAAGACCATCGCGTTGATGATGACGAGGGCGGCCATGTTGGCGGCTTCGTCGCTTGGTTCGGTGCCAAAGATTTTCGAGACTCGGCCGAGCGTCCTCGGGGAAGAATAGAGGCGCGAACCTGCTCGCCTCGCCCCTTCGTCGAGGGCGTCAACCGCTTCGTCAAGGTCGCCAGATGGCGGGCTTGTCCGTTGGACCGCGTTCCCGAACTCTATTGCAGTGCCACTGAGCTTAGGCCCGGATGTGCCGTCGATGCGCCATTCCTGCCATACCAACGTTGCGCATGGCAGGCGCTGGTACAGGTGTAACTGGCTCGCCGATCGTAGCATCCCAGGAACCGTGACAGCGAAGACGTTCTGCACCCTCTGGCCATCTATCTCCATACCTAGGCGGGAGAGCGCGTCTGCTTCCACGGTCAAGGCAGGTTCAAGCTCGGTTTCTAGGATCACAGCCACCGCCGACAGACCGCACCGTTCCCGAAGGAATCGGGCCAGCGTATCGTTGATGATGCTCTCGTGGCTGCGGTCGCTGTCGGAGTCAGGTTTCATCAGAACCAATATCCTCGTTGCGCTCATGCTAGAGGGTCTAACGTCGCAGGCGATTCCTAAGCAGTGGGCAGGGGCTGGTAGCGCTCGACCCGTATTCTGTCTTCACCCTTGCGCGCTTGAGCCAGGTCGTATGCAGTCTGACGGCTCAACCAGAAGTCTGCGCTGGACCATCCGGCCTTCTCTAGGCGGATGGCCATGTCGGGCGAGATCGCCGCGTGACCGTTCAATACCCGCGAAAGGGTATGACGGGCAACTCCCAGAACCTCCGATGCCTCGGTAACGCTTAGGCCGAGGGGGGCCAAGCAGTTCTCCCTGACGCTGCGACCCGGATGGGGCGGATTCTTCATAGGCATGGTCTCTCTCCTCACTAGTGGTAATCGACGAGATCAACGTCGTACACGTCGCCAGCTTCAAATCTAAAGGTGATCCGCCAGTTGCCAGTAATCGAAATGCTCCACAATCCTCTTCGGTCCCCTCTGAGTGGATGCAGTCTGTATCCTGGCAGATCGAGGTCGCTCGGCTTGCCGGCGGCATCCAGGTCTGCCAGGGCGAGAGTGATTCGGTCCAACTGGTCGGCGGCTATCCTGCTGGGGTCGTCTCGCTCATAGAGCCGCCTCAACCCTCGATGGCGAAACGAACGGATCATGAACTGATTATACCGTGTGCCGGTACAGCTATCAATAGATTTGCTAATCTGGCCCGCACTGACACATGACGATTGCCCACCGGGGCGCCCAATGGCTACCCTCGTACTATGGCGATCTCCGAACGACAATTGCTCGACGCCCTCAGCCGCACGCCACGGTCCAGTTGACATGTATCGAACCAGTCGTGGGGGAAGCCACTTGTCCGTCCCGGCTCGCTAACTCGAGTTCCGGAAGACCTACCCGGGTTCGGAACCCTCGGGTGCGGGCCACTCCCCTTCTCGGGCAGAGTCTTATGGGGCACGCTATTGTCTAGTAATCCGACCTAGCTTGAATGGACCCAGATCGACCGCCCACGAGTACCTGAGTTTTCCGTTGCTATTGTGTCCGTCGGATAAAGGTTCTCGATTTTGTCCAGTCTGGTGGATTGTACAGGCCCTTGTGCCACGGAGTTATACTGTAAACTGTGTCTTGACGTGTCTTAGAGGGCAAGCAAGTCTATATCAGATGCCAGGGAACAATGACAACGCAGGTGCGGCAAAACCGTGGAAAAAGCGAACCCTCCCGATCCGTCTTTCTGTCTTTCGAGTTCGAAAAGGCCGCAGGACGTCGGAGCGTCTTTATCGGTCAGGCGAAGCAGCACTGCGAATTTGTTCTGAAGGATAAGTCACTCCCTGCAGCCGAGCATGACGACAAGTGGCGTAGGGATGCCAAGGAAAGGATGAAGGTCTCCGATGTAGTTATCGTCCTTCTGGGGTCTGACACCCAAAATGCGCCGGGAGTTAAGGACGAATTAAGTCTAGCCGGGGATGTGGGACGCCTGGTAATTCAACTGATGCCGCAAGGTCAGAATTATGGCTTGGTGGCCAAGAACGGAAAAACACTTGGCTTGGGAGCAGTTCCAATTCGCCCAGCCGTATCAACTCATTGTCGAGGTCGAATGCATCATTGAAATCAGTGTAATCCTCGTAGTGGACGCGGGGGCACCTCCGTGTCCGGCTACCGGGAGGGCGGACAGCCCCGGCTCCCGGACTTCTCGGAGCGAGAGAAGATGACGGGCGAGTACCAGGTGATGGGCATCTATCCCAGAGGACTTCTGATGGAGTTCGTCAGGCCCAGCCTGGGTCCCAACGTGCTTACCAAGGTTGATGTGGAGAGGCTCGAAGATGGTTCGGCTTACAGTAAAAACAGGCCCCATGGGGACTCGAATTTCTTACACTATCCGTTCTAGCAAGCATGTCTCCAACCGGACGCGGTGCAGGTTAGTTGGGAGCCTGCCCAAAGCACGTAAGGCACGAATTCCTAATCCTTGTCTTTCTATGGGGTCACCTAGGGCCAGGATCGTGCATTGCACTTCAGGGGCTAGGGAAAGGAGACTTAGCACTTGTGTCACGTGGGCCCTTGAGACTCCTAACTGACGAGCTAGCTCAGCTCTGCAGGCAATCTGATGATCCTCTAACCGCTGTTTCCACTCCTTAGCCAGAGCGATTGGGTTTCGCCGGCTATTTGACTTAATCGAGACTTTCTTCGATGCTAGCTTCGGGAGTTGGAACCAAGCCCAGACGAAAGTTCGTAGTGTCGGGCGTCTCGGGGAGCCAAGCCTCCTAACATTAAGACCTTCCTTCGTAGTGGTTAACAGATCAATCAGGCGAAATCGGTCAGATTTTGGGGCAAGAACCACTAGTGGCAAAAGGCCAGACCTCTAAATCGGTGAGTCCCATCTACAGAGATCTCCATAGGGGTTTGCGTTCGTGGGAGGGATGGAAAGAGATCAGATATCAACTTTCTCATCAAGCTACAGGGCACTTTGCATTCTTCGAACCCGTTCAGACTGCACTTATGGACTCAGTGATACTGGCGATCTCCAGGGTCCTCGACAAAGATAATCGGACGGCGAGCATCCCAAACTCTTGACTGCCGAGACAAGGTTGGTCGACAACGCACTAGCAAATAACCTGCAACGACTACTTAGCGAATCTGAACCGGTATTGGAAAAGATTAGGCAAAGGCGTGATCAACACATTGCACATCAGGACAGAATCAAGTCTGATCCGTCAGATCCACTTGCCGTTCGAGAGATAGACGAGTTCATCGCATCGCTGGTGGATATCTTTCGAACCTTGGGTAGATTCCTACAAGCTCAGAATATATCTTTGACCACGACCGTAGGATTGCCAAGAGTGAGACCTGCAATGTGATGGAAGCTCTGCAAAGAGACTGCGAGAAGCGTCGCCCAAATAACCGATTATCCGATTCAAAGGACTATCTCTGTGAACTCTGGCCCACCACTATTCAACATCCGCGCCGTTATCTAGATGAAGCCATCGTCGCAACACATCATATCCCCTTCTAGAGTCCTAGAGACGTTGAGGGAACGTTTTGATTACGCCGTTTTCCTCCCGATGCAGGAGGGTGTAGTTGAGAACGTGCTTGCTGGTAAAGACTCCCTTGTCCTGATGCCGACGGGCAGCGGGAAGTCTGTGTGTTACCAGCTCCCAGCCCTGCTCCTTGACGCGCTGACCCTAGTAGTCTCGCCGCTCATTGCCTTGATGAAGGACCAGGTCGACGCCCTACAGTCCAAGCACATAGCAGCAGCCTTCATTAACAGCACAATGACCTACACCGAGGTTCGGCGAGTGCAGGAGGAGGCGTACCATGGCCAATTGGACATCCTGTATGTCGCGCCGGAGCGCTTGATGACGCCAAAGTTCAACGACTTCTTGAGGGCGCTGAAGCTGAACCTGATTGCCATAGACGAAGCCCACTGTATCTCGGAGTGGGGCCACGACTTCCGGCCTGACTATCGTCATCTACAAACATTGCGGAGTGACTTTCCAAACGTGCCAATCATTGCACTGACTGCCACTGCTACCGAGAGGGTGCAGCAAGACATCGTAGACCAGCTTCGTATGCCAGAGGCCAAGAGATTCGTCGCTAGCTTCAACAGGCCGAACCTAGCCTATCACGTGCGCCCTAAACGCCAGACCTTCGACGCGCTGGTGGAACTATTGCGTAGGCACGGTGATCGTTCGGCCATCATCTATCGTTTCTCGCGTCAGGAGACGGAGAATCTGGCATCGAGGCTATCTAGGCACGGGTTCAAGGCATTGCCATATCACGCAGGCTTGGAAGATGACGTGCGGCGGGACACCCAGGAACGGTTCATGAATGACGAGGTTCCCATCATCGTGGCTACGATAGCCTTCGGCATGGGCGTCGACAAGCCCAACATCAGGCTGGTGGTCCACTACGACCTACCTAAGACCGTCGAGAGCTACTACCAAGAGACCGGCCGAGCTGGCCGCGACGGGCAGGACAGCGAATGCGTCCTCTTCTTTTCCTATAGGGACAAGATGAAACAGGAGTTCTTCATCAACCAGATTGAGAACTCTTCTCAGCACAAGAATGCTAAGGCGAAATTGGCTAAGATGGTTGAGTACTGCAATGCGAAATCGTGCCGCAGAGCATTCCTCTTGAACTACTTCGGCGAGGACTGGTTAGAAGGCAATTGCGGCGCGTGCGACGTCTGCATCGCCGAAACTAGGCCAAAAAGTTCTCAAGGCACCTTTGACGGCACCGAGATCGCTCAGAAGGTGCTGTCCGCCGTCATCCGCACTGGGGAGAGGTTCGGGGCCAATCATATTGTAGAGGTGCTTCGAGGCAGTCGTTCGAAGCGCATTCTGGAATTGAGGCACGAGGAACTTTCTGTCCATGGCATCGCCGGAGAAATGCAGGCTGATGTACTGAAGGACATCATCGACCAGCTCCTCGATTTAGAGTTGATTGCACGAGCCTCCGGGCAGTATCCAACACTCGCTGTAACCCCCCGGGGAAGGCAGTTTCTCAGAGGCCGTGAATCGATTGCTCTCACGAGTCCCGCAAGCGCCCCACCCCCAGGGGATGCACCGAAGCATGAGTTTGACCCGTTGCTGTTCGAGAAGCTCCGGATGCTCCGAAAGAAGCTTGCCGACGAGCAAGAGTTCCCTGCGTTCTTCGTATTCGGTGACTCCTCACTTCGCGAGATGGCAGCCTGCCTGCCCTGCGACCCTGCTGCGTTCCTAAGGGTAAAGGGGGTCGGAGAAAGGAAGCTACAGCAATATGGAGACATGTTCATCTCCGCCATAGCCGCTCATGTGACCTCTATAGGAGACGAGAGTAGAAAGACGCCGACAACGGCCGAATCGTCCGTCACATCGAACCGTACATCCCATCTGCAGGCGACACGTGAACCTGCTTAAACTCCACGACCCACAGAGAGACTTTTGTCACAAGTGCTAAACGAACCTGTAAGCATCACAGCGACAAACCCAGCTTCAACTCAAGCTGTTGATATCGAAGCCTAGAGATTTCTCGCGACTCTCAACGAGCGGGATGCTCAAGTCCTACGGAGCAGGTTCGGGCTTGAAGGTGGACGGGAGTGCACATTGGCGGACATAGGCGTGAGCATTGGAATCACCAGGGAGCGGGTGCGCCAGATTGAGAAGAAGGCCTTGAGAAAGCTACGCCATCCAAGCCGTTTGAAGTCATTGCGGGCCGTGCTCGGCGTTAACAGCGCCATTGAGGACGAATCAGACTCTGTGGCCTGCAATTTGTCTGACCAGTAGCCTCCACCGGGTTCTTACTTAGAGAAGGCGCGCCGAGCCCAGGGAGTCCTAGAGAACTCGCTTAGATCTCCGCTGACACGGGAGAATCGGCTGGTTTTTCGCTCCCAAGGCGCGGTCTTTTGGGCTTGGGCCAGAGACCACTCTTGTGACTCGATGTTGCGACTGGCGTCATCTACCATCTACCTCAATTCCGATGCTAAAGCCTAGGGGTATTCGGAGCGCGGCGCCCGCGTGGAGGTGACTTTCCGCTCCGCCTGGTTTGTCTACTGGCGCACATCACCCTCCAGGTCGCCGAAATCCTCCAAGGCGAAGGCGGATCGCAGGCTGTGTCGGCCTGAATGGCGTCCTTCACCTCGTCGTCGTGGAAGATCATCATGCAGCAGTCCGTGTGGTGGATGAGCATGATCTCGGCGGTGCCCAGCAGCCGCTGCGAAATGACGAGGGAGCGGAGCTGCCGGCGTTGCGGATGATGTGGGCGTCTTTCTCGGTGATGTCTAGCAGGGCGTGCACGTTCAGGCGCGTGTCCATGAAGGCCAACTCACGGCTGGGCCCATGGCGGGCGGAGCTTGCTGGGCTTCATGGAGAAAACCGTCGGTGTAACCGGCGTTGTGTTGCAGGACGTCGTCAATTGCGGTCATGGCGCACCTCCGTAGAGCCGATGAACGTCGGGCCAACCTCGCTTCACGCCGTCGCCGCCGTCTCTAGCCTCAGCAGCCGTCCAGTGATCTCCCGCGCGCCATCCATGTCATCGGCAAAATGGTTCTCGGGTATGCGCTCAAGAGCGTTGAGTGCGCGCAGGGTCATGGCGGGTTGGTCGGACAGGCCCATCACAATACACTCCGTTTCCTCGGCAAATGCGGTGTCGATGAGTTCCTCCACCACCAGTGCGGCGCTGTCGTCCATGTAGGTCGTGTTGGTGAAGTCGAAGATCACCACATCGTGCTCATTGATGTCTTTGCTGATGGTGCGGATGAGCTTGTGAGAGGAGGCCACCGTGAACGCGCCGCGCAGGGTCACCATGCCCACATGGGCCGAATAGTCGTCCATGTCATCCCTGTAGC
This sequence comes from Dehalococcoidia bacterium, assembly GCA_965197675.1. Taxonomy (GTDB): domain Bacteria; phylum Chloroflexota; class Dehalococcoidia; order Plut-88900; family Plut-88900. The sequence continues at coordinate 216,097 of OZ240221.1, forward strand.
CTCCCTTGAAGAAGACTTTGTCCAGGATCGGCACGGAAAGCACGCTGTCCAACTGCAGCCGCTCGAACCGCCGCGAAGTCGCCATACCCGCCGCTATGAGTCCTATGGCCACGGCGGTCACCAGGTCCACAAACACCGTCAGGAGCAGGGTGATCGCCATGACCAGGAGGTGTTCACGCTGCATGCGCATGATGCGGGTCAGGAATCGCCAGTCGATGATGTCCCAGCCCACCTTGATGAGGATGCCCGCAAGGCAGGCGTGGGGGATGACCTCGACATACCTGGCCAAGCCCAGCACCAGCGCCAGCAGGATCGCCGCGCGGATGACACCGGATATCGGTGTCCTGCCGCCGGCGCGGATGTTGATGACCGTGCCCATCGTTGCCCCAGCGCCGGGCAGCCCGCCCAGGAACCCGGCTGCCATGTTGCCGATGCCCTGGCCGACCAGCTCCCTGTTGGCCTTGTGTTGTGTCCGCGTCATGGAGTCTGCGATGAGCGACGTCAGCAGACTGTCGATGGACCCCAGCATCGCAATGGTCAGTGCGGGCGTGACCGCTCGTGCCAGAATCTCCGGGGACAGGTCAGGCAGCTGCGGCGTGGGTAGGCCCGTAGGCACATCGCCAATGACGGGCACGTCCGTCAGCCACAGCACGCCCATCATCGTGCCAACCCCCAGCGCGACAAGGGTCGGCGGCAGGACGCGCCGGAGCCGCCCGGGCCACAGGACGCCCGCCGCCAGCGTCACGGCGGCGATGGCAAAGGCGCTCACGTTGAAATGGGTGATGCCGTCCGCCCAGCCTTTAATGGAGGCGATGGGGCCCTCCGCCACGGGCATGCCCATGAAGGGCAGGGTCTGCAGCAAGATGATGATGATGCCGATGCCCGACATGAAACCGGAGATGACGGAGTAGGGCGTGAAGGCGATGAACCGGCCGATTCCCACCAAGCCAAGCAGCACCTGGAAGAGCCCGGCCATGATTACGATGGTGAAGGCGGCGGGGAGGTTATCCGCATGGAGGGTGACCACGACGGCCATGGCGATGGCCATGGGGCCCGTAGGTCCGGAAATCTGCGACCGCGTCCCGCCGAACACCGCCGCAAAGAACCCGACGGCGATGGCCCCGTAGATGCCCGCGAGGGCCCCAAGACCGGAGGCCTCGCCAAAAGCCAACGCCACGGGCAGCCCCACCACCGCGGCGGTGATGCCTCCGAACAGGTCCCCTTTGAATGAACGAAGGCGCATTTGCATACCTCGACACCCACACTACGCCCCTGACATCCCTGGGCTTCGGCAAGCCCCGCGCGCCGCCAGCGCTGACGGATGCCCATAGGCTATACTCGTCCGTCAGTATCAGAATCGTGTTAGTTTTGGAAACGAATCAGGGTGGTTGGACCGGGCCGGATCGGCTAAACGTCGGTCCAAGCCACGGCTCCTCCGTCGAACCTCCAGATGAATTGATGGGGTTTCTCGCCGCCTATTTGCCAGCTAGCCGCCTGTCACTTTGCTACATCATAAACTATATTGGGCTTCCGTGCCGCTGGTAAGGCTTTAACGCTCTATATGCATAAAGACAATGGACTGTGCGGAGCACAGGCGAATGAATATGCGAACAGACATATGCCCCTACCGGTGAGGGTGCTTTTGCTACTAGAGGTACTCTGCGTTCCTGCAGACATAGGCCGGACGTGCAGAGACCCGCCAGGGTTGGGACAGGTTCCTGCTGAGCGGGCTGCTCAAGTGTGGCGTGTGCGGCAGGCTCTACTCCGACCAGGGGCCAAGAGCGGACAGTTCGCCGTCGGTAAAGCCGTGCCGCCTAACGCGCTGCAGATCCTCCAGCACAGCCGCTAAACCACACTCGACCTCGAAGCTCACGTCGTCCACGGCTACCACGCTGCCGTACAGCTTCCGCAGGGACGCCACCTGCACCGCGAGGGCATCAGAAGGTTCCATGCTCGTTTGCCTCTTGCATTTGATATACAAACTACTTTGCAGTATAGTATCTTGTGAACGTGGGCAGAGTCAAGCGGAAAGTTTCCATGCCTATGCTCACGTCACAACTCACATGACGACAAGGAGGTGCGCGATGAGCATATCGGACGGTGAGACGGGGGCGGGCACACCCGAAGAGAGCTGGCGCGACATCTACGAGACGATGGACAGGGCGCGGAGATCCATGTACGTCGCCGTTCCGGCGACGATAACGTTACTTTGGGCCGCGATCGCCTTGCTGGGAGTCGGCTCGCAGTACGCCATCCTGACGCTGGCATCCGAATTCGCGGAGCGCAGCCCGTGGATTTTCGGGGTGCTGTGGGGCATCCTGATGGTGCCGGGTATGGTGGGAAGCGGGTTCATCGGACGCCGCGCCGGTAGGAAGATCGCACCAGGCGACGCTGCTCGTAGCGCTGGCATCCGGGTGTTCCTCTTCTGGCTCGCGGTGGTTGTAGCGGTGTTTCTCATCCCGGCGGCAGCGGGAATGTGGAACGCGGAAGACGGGGACAACATACCGGGCGTCGCCATTGGCATAGTGTCCCTGGCATACATCCTGTTCGGCATCATGCACCGCCTGGTGTTGGCGGCGGTGGGCATGGGGTTCGCGGCAGCGTTCTACATTCCAAACTACCTTGTGGACGGAGACGAGGCTATGTTGGTATCGGCGGCATTGATGGTGGGAGTGGTGGTCCTAGGTGCGTGGTGGGTACGCAAGAGCGGGGTCCATTGACCGACGAGGCCATTGTTCTCAACGAGACCATCCACCAGTCCACCCGGCTGCGAATAATGACAATACTGGTTTCCCAGCCCGATGCGGACCTGCTCGCCTACGGCTTCATCCAGAAGACGCTCGACCTAACCGGCGGAAACCTAACCACTCATCTACGCAAGCTCGAAGACGCCGATTACCTGGTCATCACCAAAGAGTTCCTGAATTCCAAGCCTCGGACATGGGTACAGGCGACGCCGGCGGGGCGCCGCGCATTCGCAGAGTATCTCTCCAACCTGGAGAAGGCTCTAAACTGGCAGCCTCGTACATAGACCACCAGAATGTACTGTGCCCATAACTCCACCAAACTGGACAAGATCAAGAACCTTTACACTGCGGTTCAGGTTGGCGCCATAGCTACGCGTCCACACGACCAAACGAGAGGCCGCATGGTGACTACGATCTGTCGTTGAGTGGCATGACCGCGCGCCAGACCAGCGGCTTCCCGTCTCAGTGTCAACGACGATGTCAGCCATCTTAAGCGGGTTGTCGTGGTCGGCTGTGGCCCTGTTTGCGGAGAAGAGGGCTGCGCACGGCTTAGGACTGAGCAAGCTGCGCCATCCTGTGCCGGAGCGAGTGCAATTTGATGCTTGAGAAATAGCACGTGCACGTGTTGCTTTTTATTTATGACACTAGAGATGGCATAATAAAAGTGTGCAGTCCATTGCCGAGCTTGCCAACGTATACCAGGGCACAGCCCGGGCCGGACGTGGAGTCGGCGTGCGGCGCGGTCAGTGGATGCTGCAGCTGGTTGAAAGCAGCGACGTGCGCGACGACGGCTGGCTGGACGTTGATGACCTCAAGGAAGTTGGTCTAGGGCCTGTTAACACTATTAGTTGAATTATGATACAATTCTGGCATGGAAATAACCGAAGTCCAGTTTCAACGTATCGCGCCCCATCTCCCAGTGCAGCGGGGCAATGTCAGCCTTTCGAACCTGCGAGTGCTCAACGCAATCTTGTACGTCGCCGAGCATGGTTGCAAATGGCGGGGGTTGCCGGCCCGGTTTGGCAACTGGCATACCATCTACACCCGCATGAACCGCCGGTCCAAGAGCGGCGTACTGGACCGGATATTCGAACACCTCCAGAAGGAACAGATGGTGCGCATCAAGCTGGAGGCGGTTTCGATGGACAGCACTACCGTCAAGGTGCATCCCGACGGCACGGGTGCGTTAAAAAAAACGGACCCCAGTCCATCGGCAAGTCCCGCGGCGGCTGGACCACCAAGATTCATATGGTTGCCGCGGATGCTCGAACAGCTATAACCTTTTCCCTCTCTCCAGGACAGGCCCACGACGCGCCGGAAGGGCGCAAGCTGCTGCACCATCTGGGGCCTCAGCATGGGAACCCGTCTCTGCTGATGGACCGGGCATACGAGGGAAACGAGACCCGCCAGTTGGCGTTAGCGCTGGGGTTCACACCTGTCGTTCCGCCGCTGAAGAGCCGGATTGACCCTTGGGAATACGACCGGGAGATATACAAGAAGCGCAACGAAATCGAGCGGCTATTCCGTCGGCTGAAGGGATTTCGCCGCATCTTCTCTCGCTTTGACAAGCTCGACGTACTCTTCCTGGGATTCATCCTATTCGGGTTCATTATCGATGCACTACGTTAGTGTTAACAGGCCTTAGTCCATGGTGTACGCACCGAGCGGCACCTGCTGCGGCCCTTCGACGTGCTGGTGACGGCCCGCACAGGGTCCGTTCAGATCGCGCTCGTGCCGCTAGAGGTGTCCCGGACGGTGGCGGGCGTGACGCTGCTGGTGGTGCGCGCAAAGCATCCGGAATCCGGCATGGGCCACTGGCTGTGGTACTTCCTCACATCTGCCCATGGCCGGGCGCAGGTCGCCAAGCGGATGACGGTGAGCGCCACCCTCAAGTCGCTGTCCGCCAGGAACCTCGGGGAGATTCAGGTCCCAGTGCCGTCCCCGCGTGAACTCGATACGACGACCCGAATTGTGGAGGCGGCGGCGGAGGCGTATGCATCGGCGGTCGAAGCCGCCCGGCTGCGCCGTGAGACCCTTCTCGACTCAGTGATACATGAGATTAGCCGCAGAGCCGTACCGGCAACCTAAAGGAGAGGCCTATGACGTTGACCAGACAGGAGCTCGAGTCGAAGCTGTGGCAGGCCGCCGACATCCTGCGCGGGCAGATCGACGCTGCCGACTACAAGAACTACATCTTCTCTATCCTCTTCCTGAAGCGGCTCTCCGACCGGTTCGACGAGGAGGTAGAAAATGCCGTCGCGCTGGGCGTTGCCCGCGACGTGGCGCTCAACGACAGGGACGAGCATGAGTTTTTCGTTCCGGAATCGGCCCGCTGGGAGGCGATCTCCAGCGCTTCCATGAATCTAGGCGAAACCCTTAACATCGCCAGCCACGCCATCGAGGACGCCAACACGCCCAGGCTGGACGGCGTGCTGGCGGGCACCAACTGGAACGACGAGCAGAAGCTGGGCAGCCCGGCCAACCGCGAGCGCATCATCCGCAGCCTGCTCAACCACTTCGGCAGCCTGGACCTACGCGACGAGAACCTGCGGGAGGATGAGGCCGGTGGCGGCAATGTGCTGGGCGACGCCTACGAGTACCTGATCAACCGCTTTGCTGACGATGCGGGCAAGAAGGGCGGCGAGTTCTACACGCCTCGCCCCGTAGTCCGCCTCATCATCGAGCTGCTCCAGCCTCGCGAGGGGATGCGGATCTGCGACCCCACTGCCGGCTCCGGCGGAATGCTCATATACGCCGCCCAGTACGTGCAGGAACACGGCGGAGACCTCCGTGACCTGGCCCTGCACGGCCAGGAGCGCAACCTGGGAACCCTGGCCATCGGCAAGCTCAACCTACTGCTTCACGGCCTCCGAGCCGCGCGTCTGGAGGCCGGCGACGTCATCGCCGAGCCGGGCCTGGTCGACCCGTCGGGACGCCTGCTTGCCTACGACCGGGTCATCGCCAATCCACCTTTCAGCCTGAAGAACTGGGGGCACGAATTCGCGCCCACCGACCCGCACCACCGCTTCGACCGCTATGGGGCCATACCTCCCAAGACGAAGGGCGACCTCGCCTTCCTGCTGCACATGCTCGGTGTGACCAACTCTCAGGGCATGGTGGGCGTCGTTATGCCCCACGGCATCCTGTTCCGGGGCGGCGCCGAGGGGAAGATACGCCGGGGGATAGTGGAGGCCGATCTGTTCGAGGCGGTCATCGGCCTGGCCCCCAACCTCTTCTCCGGCGCCAGCATCCCGGTAGCTATCTGCGTGCTGAACAAGGCAAAACCCGCAGAGCGGCGCGGCAGGGTGCTGTTCGTGGACGCGGCGCAGGAGGGCGGCTTCCGGCAGGGCAAGGCGCGGAACTATATCGATAAGGAGCACGTCGACAGGATCGTCGAGGCGTACCGCGCCTTCGAGGACGTGGAGCGCTTCGCCCACGTGGCAGACATGGATGAGATGCGGGCCAACGACTTCAACCTGAACATCAGTCGCTACGTGGACACGACGGAGCCTGTGGAGGTGATGAGCGTCGAAGACGCCCTGGCGCAGCTTCAGGACGCCGAGCGGCGGCGGGACGAGGCTGTCAGCAAGATGGACGCCCTGCTGGCAGAGCTGGGTTACGAACGATAGTTGATATGTGACTATGGTCGTGACCATGGTATCATATGTGTATCCGTATAGAGGAGCGGGTCTATAGCAAGGGAAAACGACATGGCAGCGGGAGTCAGGACCATCAAGGCGTCGGAGTTCAAGGCCAAGTGCCTGAAGCTCATGGACGAAGTGGCGGAGAGCGGCCAGGAGATTGTCATCACTAAGAACGGCCGCCCGGTCTCGAGGCTAACGCCCTACCGGGAGAGGCCCAAGTCATGGTTCGGCGTCGACAAGGGAAAGATCGAGATACTTGGCGACATCGTAGGGCCCCTGGACGTGGATTGGGAGGCTGAGCAAGGCCTCTTGGACGGCAAGTAACTTGGATGGTCTACATTGATTCTTCTAGACACCAAGGTCATTTTATGGTTGAGGGCTGGCGACCTGCGATTGGGTCCACAAGCCCGTCTGGCGATTGACCAAGGATCTAGATCGGGTCAGATTGTGGTTTCGGCCATCTCCTTCTGGGAAGTGGCGATGCTCAAGGAGAAGGGGCGCATAAAGTTCTCTGAGGACGTGGGGACATGGCGCCATCGGCAATTGGAACAGGGCTTAATAGAGATACCGCTGACGGGCCAGATTGGAATCCGCGCCGCTGGACTACCAAACCTCCACGCTGACCCCGCCGACCGCATCATCGTGGCGACGGCGCTGGAAGGCCACCACCTGGTCACCGCCGACGACCGCATCCTCGGCTGGCTGGGAGACCTCAACAGGCTGGACGCGAGGATGTGACCGAAACGAGCCTGCGATTTCCGGAGACAAGTTAACGCCTGACACACCAAAATTTAGCAAGTTAACTCTGAAAATTGGAAAATCTATGACACAAAGCATGTTGAGATTAGTGTTCGCGGGAATAGCTGTAGTCCTAATCCTTATAGGAGCCGGTATATTCATTAGGGGAACTACGGACGAGATTTCCTTTGGGCAAATCGTGGCCGGTGCATTTCTGGCAGTTGGCGGACTTATGGTGCTTTTGACAGTAGTGAGGCAGCGTTGATAGCTAGCACTAAAGATTTCCCCAACGGCTGGCGGACGGTGCGCTTGGGGGATGTGGCACGCGAGAGGATTCAACGTGCGAACTCCGGTTCGGAAGTTGATGTATTCTCAGTCACCAAACACACTGGATTCGTCAGGTCGCTAGAGTACTTCGAACGGCAGGTCTTTTCGCGCAACACTAGCAATTACAAGGTAGTGCGCCGCGGTGACCTCGCATACGCAACGATTCACCTTGATGAGGGGTCACTAGGTATTCTCCAAGAGGCGGATACTGGCATCATTAGCCCCATGTACACAGTATTTGAGGCTGATAGAGCACATACGGAGCCAGAGTTCTTGTTTTCGCTAATGAAGCTGCCCCAAATGGTCGCTCGGTACCGACGCATAGGGGAAGGGACAGTTCATAGAAGGAAGTCCATTAGCTTCGAACGGCTAGGGCGACTGAGCTTTGTTATCCCTCCGCTTCCAGAGCAAAGACGTATTCTTGCTGTGCTGGACTCGATTGATGAGGCCATCGAGCGCACCGAGGCCGTCATAGCCGCCACGGAGCGCCTCCGCGACGCCCTGCTCCACGAGCTCCTCACCCGCGGCGTCCCAGGCTGGCACACCCAATGGAAGGAAGCACTCGGCATCGGCACCATCCCAGCGTGCTGGGAGGTGGTGCGGCTGGGGGAGGTGGCGCAGACTATCACGAGCGGTTCAAGGGCATGGTCCCAGTACTTCAGGCCCGACGGAGCGCTCTTTGTTCGGAGTCAGAACATTTCAGGTGGCACGATTGATAGGTCTGACGCAATCTTTGTTCAGCCTCCCGTAGATGCCGAAGCCGTACGAACTCGCATACACAGGGGCGACCTTCTTGTTTCAATCACCGGCGAACCCGGTAAGGTAACGGTGGCAGGAGACACGCTAGGCCAAGCTTACGTGAGTCAGCATGTGGCGCTAGTGAGGCTCAACGACCCAGGGCTAAGTGACTTTGCCTGCGAGTTCTTAAGAGGCTTGGCTGGTCAGAACCAGTTCAGAGGAATGGCTTACGGTCAGACCAGGCCTGGTCTGAGTCTAATTGACGTGAGCAATGCGCGGGTTGCTTTCCCGCCGTCGTCTGAGCGCAACACGATTGCCGATGTTGGAAAGTCTCTTCACAGGGCTATCGAAGAAACCAAGACTGAGCAGAATCGACTGAGGTCACTGAAGGCATCCACCGCAGACGCGCTGCTGACGGGACGGGTGCGGGTAGCTTCTTGATATTGGAGAATTTTCAAAAACATGTTTCACGTACAGATTACACCAAAAGTGTCTGAACCGCCCCACAGGCGACTGGAGTGGGAGTATGATCTTTCTTCCGAGGAACTTGAACAGCGCTTTCTTACCCCCTATTGTAGAGGAAAGCCGATAGTCATCAGAGGCAGAATAATCGCAATGGATGAACTCCATCGAATTAGAATCTATGAGACTGATGAAAAAATAGGACATCTTACCAACAAACCATCCTATAAAATGGCAGATGTTACAAACGAATTTATTATCGGTCCTCCGGGCTATGAGGTAGACGAGAGTAACACCACCACACAGCAACCTCACTCAAATACCTCCATGAAAATCTTCATCAGTCACAGTAGCGAAGATGTTGAGATAGCAAAACCGCTCATTGACCTTCTGCGAAAGGCTTTGCAACTTCGAAGTAACGAGATCAGATGTACCAGCGTAGATGGGTATCGCATGCAAGGAGGCGCGTCAATCGACGAGAGGCTACGGGCCGAAGTCCATGACGCGGAGTTGCTAGTAGGTTTCATTAGGGAATTATATACCTAAGTACCAAAAACGCTTGACTTCTAGCCCCTCATCTGGTACACTAATGCCAGAACGTGGGAAGGGAACAAGTGATGACAGACGAGAAGAAAGCCCCAGGGAAATCCTACCGCAAGGGCATCAGTTTAATCAAGGCTCTGCGGGAGTTCGGAGATGATGCCCTTGCCGAGAAATGGTTTGTGACCCGCCGTTGGCCTGATGGTATCCGGTGCGCCTACTGCGCAAGCGATGCCGTCAAGTCCAGAACGTCCAGGAGGCAGACGCCCCAGTACCACTGCAAGGCTTGCGAGCACAACTTCACCGTCAAGACTGGAACTATCATGCACGATAGCAGGTTGTCTCTGAGCAAGTGGGCGATGGCCTTCTACCTCTACTCCACCAACCTCAAAGGCGTCTCCAGTATGAAGCTGCACCGAGACCTGGACATCACCCAAAAGTCAGCCTGGCACCTGGCGCATCGCATCCGAGAGACTTGGAACAATGAGACGGAGCGCATGGCTGGGCCAGTGGAAGCAGACGAGACTTACATCGGCGGCAAGGAGCGCAATAAGCACTCTGGTAAGAAGCTCCGAGCAGGGCGTGGACCCGTGGGCAAGACGGCTGTGGTGGGCGTTAAGGATAGATATACAGGACAGATCGTAGCCAGGCCGATAGCCTTCACCGATAAGGATGCTCTTCAGGGGTTCATCCTCCATACGACTGAGGACGGATCGGTGGTCTACACTGACGAGGCCGCAAGCTATGAGGGGATGCCTCACCGATCACACTGGGCAGTCCGCCATGGCGCCGGAGAGTATGTGAAGCGTCAGGCCAGCACCAACGGTATAGAGAGCTTCTGGGCCTTGTTCAAACGGGGATTGCACGGAACATATCACCACGTCTCAGTCAAGCACCTCGGCCGCTACGTCGAGGAGTTCTCAGGGCGACACAATGCCCGGCCTCTTGACACCGAAGACCAGATGAGTAGAATGGCGTCGGGCATGGTGGACAAGCACCTTACCTATGCCGAGCTCACAGCCTCGAAGGGAACTTGATGCCGCGTAAGAAGAAGCCCATAGGCAGACCGCCAAAATACCCGATGCCTGAGCTCATAGACGCCAGCCCCGAGACTATCGCCGAGGTGGTGCTGAAGGCCAAACCCAAGAAGACTTGGCAGTATGAGCAAGAACGAAAGAAAGGAACCGGGGACTAGGAAGTCTCCAAGTCTTCATCTTCAAGCCAGCCGTGTTTCTTAGCGAGGCGCACCCATAGACGTTGCACGGCGTTAATGTGCCGCTTTGTCTCGGCTATGCTCTCATCCTGCCTCTTCTGTAGAGCCACGACCTGCGATGTCAAGGCCTCGGTGGCCACAAGACGGCCTTCCTGTTTCGCCAATATCTTGAGGGCTATACCCATAGTCTGCTCCATAGTCGTCAGTCGTTCATCTGTTGTCGTCAATCTGACTCCCCCCTTCTGGTTGTGAACCATTATCTCATAGATTCCCCAGTCAAGTGGTTAAGGCCCCGCCGATTGACTTTCAGGCACAAATATGGTAAGGTGCAGACGCTTACTCACCACGACCGAGATTAGAGCCACCCATCCCTGAACCGCAGGTAGAGGCCTTCGTGCCCCCTTGTTGGATTCAGGCTGGGATGTCAACTTGTGGTGAGTAGGCAATCCTCTACCGCAAGGGGGCTCCATGTATAGCCGACTTCTCCTTCTCCTCACCCTTCTACTCGTCGTTGCCTGCTCCTCTGTTGCCGCTCCAACTCCTGCATCCTTTACTCCCACGCCCGATGCCATCGACCTGCTCATCGCCGAGGTTATAGCGGGGATGGAGACAGAGGCATCCTCTTATACCTCTCCCACGCCTGCTCCTGCACCTGTAGCGACTTCCCAGCCCACACCCACCCCAACGCCTATTCCCGCGCCTGTGCCAATCCCATCTCCCACACCTGCCCCTGTGCCGACCCCTGCCCCTACTGCCACTCCTGTACCTACGCAGGCGCCTACTCCCGTTCCGACGCCTTTACCTACGCTTACACCAGTACCAACCCCTGTCCCGACTCCCATATCTACGCCGACGCCGACCCCAGCCCCGACGCCGCGCCCTACTCCCGCGCCCACACCAGTTGCTACGCCCCGCCCAACATCCACACCTGCCCCACTGTCAACCGATATCCCGGCCTGGGCACCAACGATCGTTCATGTGCGGGTGTCGACCGACCTATCATCAGAGAGTGGTTCTGAAGGGTATTTCTCTATTCGCTTTCGCGCTCCCACATCGAGCGGTGTCTCCGACGAGATTGATGGATATGACATTCGGTACAGTGCAAACAATGGCTCTTGGATTACCAACATCAACTTCGCTGCCAATCGTCAGATAAGCAAGCTCGTGTTCACAGGTATCGCAGGGATCCCGAAGTACAAGGTGCAGATGCGAGCCTTCACCGAGGAGGGGACTGGGCCCTGGTCTTCCATCGCTCATTCCGTGACTTATACGCCCGTGCACACGACAGTAACGCCGACGCCGACGCCGACTCCTGGACCGCAACCCATCTGTGAGAGACCCGAAGAAGAGGGAACCATCGCCACACCATCGGTCATGGACGGCTTCTATGTGGAGTGGCTCAGCTTGGATTCCAAGGGGAAATGGACAACACGGCACGATATTGTCTTTACCAATCCTGACGCGGCAGAGTGGAACTATGGCTTTCATCTGAATCTCCCCCCTGACTCAATGCCAGAGGGCGATATGCGCTTCACGGTCGACCACGATGGGATATGGGAGAGCACCGATTTCGTCACAGACCACGTGGGCTTAATACCGAGCAGGGCTGAGTACAATACGGAACCTGGCGAGACCAACTATCTCAGCCTTAAGGTCAACCCCCATTATGGCAAAACGTACTACACCCTCTATGTCGATGATGTCCGGGTCTACCAGTTCCTCGATGAACACGATGCCCCCAGTGGATACGAGCGCAGAAGCTATTACCTCTTTGCCACTGAGGAAACCGAGTACACCGCACTAGGGCCACAAACATGCTACGATCCCCAATAATACCAATACTCGCTGTCGTGTTGCTCTGCCTGTTTGCGTCTCTCACCTGCACACCAGCACAGGCGGAAGAATCGTCGTTTGAACGGCGGTGTTTAGCTTTAGAGAGTGAGGTTGGCTTCCTTAAGATGGAAGTCTTTACCCTGCGTGCGGATATTAATCGGTTGATGGAGAACCAGCACATAGAGGATATGACAGATTTATATCTGTATCCTCCAGATGACGAACGTTACTACTATGAGGACTACTACGACTACGACCCACCCGATTATAATCCCTATGAGGGATACTAGAATGAACGACGACTTCTATGACAGGTGGGAGCCTCGGGTTAATGAAGAACTAAGCAAACCACTGGGATTCAGTGATAAAGCCATTAAGATTTACTTGTCGATTCTCGCTGGCGGACTTGCTGAGTTTGACGGAATTCTTTCACCGCACGAGCATACATCGCGGGATTTTCTGCACGGAGTTGGGCAACGGATTTCCCAGATAGCGCACACGCACTCAGCCGAAACGGAAGAGCTCCATATCTTGCATCAGGGATTTGTGCGCTCTGTTCACATTTATCGCCATCAACAGTTGCTTGATGCTGGCGCCCCTTTACCTCAGTGCTCATTAGACCCTCCATGTCCTTACCATCCATAGTCTACGCCGATTATACCACCACGAGGAAAGAGCTGGTGACCGCGACGGTGTGGCCTGCGAATCACTCGACTAAGTTGACGATGGGCTTATAATGGTCTCGTGATGGTCAAAGAGACACGCATCATCTTAGGCCCAAAAGACATCTTACAATTACGGGTTCAGTGCGCCGCCTGTCACGGTGTATCTCTATTCCCGATTAATCCAGAATTCCGCCTACCGCAGAATTGCGGATACTGCAAAGTGCTATGGGTGGAGCAGAGAGCCCAAGCAAGTGTCAATTATTCTCGCTTGATGGCGCTCATGCAGGCGCTTGTGCATTTCTCCACACAGGAAGACGGCACCGAAATGACCCCGGCCCCCTTCAGTGTCTCCTTTGAGATCGACGCTGACGATTAAGCCCCCAACTCCTGGGGCTTATAATGATCAAAGAGATGAATGTCGAATCCCATACACCCGTCGTAACAGAATCGAGTAATACCTGCGAAGACTGTGGGCATCTTGATCTGTCAGGACGGGGTTGGATACGGCATCAGCTTCAACATATGCACGAAGACGCTCAAGAAACCTCATCGGGTCGTCCTCATCTGCAATGGCCTGGGCAAGATTCTCAAGAAGGGTCACTAACCCCTCGCTCCTGACCATTATGCGATCTCTGTTTCTATCTAACACGCGCAGGACCATTTGACAAAGCTAGCCTAGGGGACTAAGATGGGATTACCGACTTTTCCCATCTGACCCTGATGTTGTCAGCATCGGGGTTTCTGCTACCCTCATTATACCCCAGGCCCTTGGTACTTAGGTATATAATGCCCTTTCATTACTCCCAATTCGATGGGTTCAGCTTATGTAATTTTTGAGCTTGGCGCGCGTTGGGGGGCAGAGAAGCCTATGATTCCCCTGCTTGCATCTGGTGTAACCCCTGGACAGTTAGGAGGCCCATTAGCTGGAATCAACGCTCTAGATTCCCGCGATGACGGTCAAGTCTATCAATTTTTGGAGGACGCGGCGGAATATTTGGATATCAGTCTTGACAGGCCGTCAAGCTACGCGGCCGCAGTTAATGAGTTAGTTCAAGTGTCTTCTGAGTCAACGGCCATTGAGGAACAGCCATCAAGCAACCCCGCGTATCCGCAGCTATCGGAAGACGCGAAAGAGCTTCTCGTTGCAGCAACGAAGAGCCCAACCAGAGAGATACTCAAAGCAGCGGCTTTCGGTGGTCTGACGATACAGGCAAATGGTAAGAGCTTTACCGAGAGGGGCAATGCAAGGTCAGAGGCCAAATGGGAGCAGGCTCTACAAGATCTCCTTGATCACGGACTTGTTAAAGACCCGAAAGGCAAAGGCGAAGTTTTTGAAGTGACAAGCAAAGGCTTTGATGTTGCCGATGACCTAGGAGATTCCCAGTAATCAAAAGAGCCTCCCGCCAAGCTGAACGAGTTCAACCATGCCGAGGAGCCGGCGCGCGTGCTGCTGGAGCGGCTGGGATGGACGTACACGCCGCGGGAGATGCTTCAATCGCTGAAGGCGTCGGACGCGCTGCTGACGGGGCGGGTGTGGGTGGGGGAGAGTGCTATAATTCTCGTCAACAATAGGATGGCGCTTCTGCGTCGGGAAGGAGGCGGAGGTAACGAACAAGCTATACGTGACCTTTGAGGGTCCGCGAATCAGGGAGCAAGGAGTGCCGGTAGATGCTCTTGTCTCCGCGCTCCTGGGGATCCAAGACGCCTTACAGCTAATGGTGGAACACCTGGCTAACTACCAACGCAAGCAGGGCAGACCGCCCAAGTGGATAAAAGACCAGAGCGGTCTTCAGCTCGCAGCCACTAGTCCAGGCTCCCTCGTGGCAGAACTGACTCTGGATTCCACCGCTATTGACTCAGGCATATCGGAACGCTTCGGAGAGCGGGCGCTTGACGCGTTCCAGTATTGGAGTGGGGAATACGGCTCCACCCTTCCCAACGTAGTGGTGGACAGGCTGTGGAGGATACCAAACAGTCTCCCCGGTGACGTGCAGCTTTGGCTAGGCGACCCTGAGTCTCCCAGGAGAGTGGAGATCATTGGCAGAGGCAGCTTCGTTGCCAGTTATGAGTATGCTCCGCCAAAGACCGAAGATGCTCTGATTTACGGCTGGCTCAAGGTGGTCAATTGGGACAAGCGAACGGCCCAACTCCACCGCTATAGGGATCGTTATGTGCCATTACGGTTCGACGCCTCTTTGGACGATGAGATGCGCCATCTGGCAAACCAGCACGTTGAGATTAGGGGCGAGGGGCGCTTTAATCTCAACGACCAGTGGCAATGGATAAAGGTGGAAGAAATCACTGCTACGCGCTCTAGTAGTGATCCCTTTGATATGGAGGCGTTATTGAATAATCCCAACCCCAAGATCTTCGATCCTGAGACCGTCGTCACCGCTAGTGAACCCTTTGACGTGGACAAGTTCATACGAGTAGTCCGTGAAGGCCGAGATGCCTAATAATTACAGGTCTCCGGCGGGTAGCGGTGGACACGAGTGTCATATCCATCATTTTCAATCGAACTCGAGATTGGCGGGCTCCGTTTTACGAGGGACACTCGGCAGGGCGGCAGGCTGTAGTATCGTTCCAGACGCTGGAAGAGATACATTTCTGGCCTCTTGTGAATGGCTGGGGTGAAAGACGACGAAACGAATTGATGCGGCACATGGCTCAATACGAGGTCATTTGGCCCGACATAGACCTAGTTAACATCTCTGCACATCTGCGTATAGAGCGGAAGCGTGCTGGACATAGTTTAAACACCGCTGACGCCTGGGTAGCCGCAACCGCTCTTTACTTGGATTGCCCACTAGCTGCTGATGACGGAGATTTTGAAGATACCCCCGGGCTGGAACTAATACGAGTCCCCAGGCCATGACCTCCCCCGCCAAGCTGAACGAGTTCAACCATGCCGAGGAGCCGGCGCGCCAGTTGCTGGAGCGGCTGGGGTGGACCTACGTTCCGAGGGAGACTCTGGCGGCGGAGCGCGGCGATGAGCGAGAGGTCCTGCTGAAGGGGCGGCTGCGGGCCGCGCTGATGCGGCTTAACCAGTGGATGACCGAGGATCAGGCTGAGCGGGCCATCTTCGACCTGGAGCACGTGGACGCCACGGGCATGACCCGTAACCAGGCCGTTCACGAGTACCTCACCTACGGTATGCCCCTGACCGTGGATGGGGTCCGTGGCCGTGAGACTCGCATCGTACGTTTCTTCGATTTCGACCACCCGGAGGGCGGCCTCAACGAGTTCGTCGTCACCACCCAGTTCCGCGTCCACCGAAGCAACGAGCGGGGAGACATGGAGGACGACGAGCGCATGGTCATCCCCGACCTTGTGCTGTTCGTCAACGGCGTCCCCCTGGTGGTGATGGAGGCCAAGTCGCCGTCGCTGCTCGACGTATGGAGATCGCAGGCGGTACGCCAGCTTCGTCGCTACCAGGAGACGGGGCCGGAGTGGCACGGCGCCGGGGCGCCTGATCTGTTCCACTACAATCTGCTGTGCGTGGCCCACTGCGGGGCCGCCGCGGTCTACGCCGCACTTGTAGCGCCGGAGAACGCCTACTTCGAGTGGAAGTCGGTGCTGCCCTACACCGAGGATGAGGTCCAGCAGCGATTCCACGTCGAGCCGAAGGGACAGGCGCAGCTCATCGTCGGGCTTCTGGCGCCCGCGACGCTGCTGGACGTACTGCGCGACTACGTGGTCTACGAGCAGGAGCGGGGATCGCGGGTCAAGAAGCTGCCCCGCTACCAGCAGTACCGAGCCGTCCGGGCGGCGCTGGGCCGCCTCCTATCGGACAGGAGGCCTGGGGAGCGGGGCGGCGTGGTCTGGCACACGCAGGGATCGGGAAAGTCGCTGACGATGCTGTGGCTGGCGACGAAGCTACGCCGCGAGCCCCGCCTGGGCAATCCCACCATAGTCGTCGTAACCGACCGGACGCAGCTGGACCGGCAGATCGCCGGCACCTTCGAGCGCTGCGGCTTCCTTGCCCCGGAGAGGATGGATCGGTCGCGCCCTGAGCCGCTCGATCGCCGGGCGCGCCGCCGGATGCAGAGGCCCGGCCAACGCGACCCACTCGACTTGCAGAGCGTCCTCAGGCAGGGCGGCAGCCGCACGGTGATGACGACTATCCAGAAGTTCGAGGAGGCGTTGACGGCCCCTGAAGGCGAGCTTGACGTGCTCAACGCTTCGGAGAACGTCATCGTCATGGTGGACGAGGCGCATCGGACGCAGTACGGGACCCTGGGCGCACAGATATCCAGAGCGTTACCCAACGCGACGCTCATTGGGTTCACCAGCACTCCCATCGACAAGGGGTTCCGCCGCAGCACCATGCGGCGGTTTGGCGCTCTCATCGACTCCTACACCATCCCGCAGTCGGTGGCCGACCGCGCGACGGTGCCCATCTACTACGAGGCGCGGCTCCCTGAGCTCGCCGTCGAGGGGCCGGAAACCCTGGACAGGCTGTACGAGGCTATGTTCGGTGACGAGCCGCCAGCAGTCCAGGCCCAGATTCGCCGCCGCTACGCCAACAAGGAGACGGTGGCCGAGGCAGAGCGCCGCATCGAGATGATCGCCCTGGACATCGCCGAGCATTTCAAGACGAAGGTGCAGCCCAACGGGTTCAAGGCTCAGGTGGTCGCGCCGAGCCGGGCCGCCGCCCTGCGCTACGCCGAGCGCCTGAAAAGCTTCGGCCTGCAAGCCTATCCCATCATCACTGCAGCTCCCAACGATGGCCCGGAGTTCAAGGCGGCCCGCGACCTAAACCAGGAGCAGACCACCAACGCTTTCATAGACCCCGATGGAGACCCGGAGGTCCTGGTAGTGGTAGACATGTTGCTGACAGGCTTCGACGCGCCGGTGGAGCAGGCACTGTACCTCGACCGGGCGCTGCGGGAGCACGGGCTGCTCCAGGCTATCGCCAGGGTGAACCGGCGCTTCTCACACGAGCATAATGGAGTCCCGACGGAGAAGACGCACGGCCTAGTCGTCGACTACCACGGCGTCTCCCGGGACCTGGAGGAGGCGCTGTCGACCTTCGACTGGCCGGACGTGCAGGACACGATGCACGAGATGGATGAGAACCCGACGCAGGTCATCGAGGCGGTAGCCGTCCAGGCGGAGTCCCACTTCAGAGGCCGCGACCTGGGCGACACTTGGGAATGCGTCAGCATCTTCGCTCCCGACGCCGCAACGGAAGGCAACTTAAAGGCCGATCTGTTCGAGGGGTTCAACTCGGACTACCGGCAGTTCTCACGTCTCATGGACCGCTTCTTGCCCGACCCCCGAGCGCTGGACTATACGGACCGGCTCGCCCGGCTCACGGAGATACGCGCCTACGTCCGCGCTCAGTTCCTACGCGAGAACGCAGATGTGGACTGGACCGACATCGGCGCGAAGGTAAAGCGGCTGGTGGACGAGCGCATCAGCGCCAATGTCCGTGAATTGATGAAACCGGTGTCCGTACTCGACCAGGACTTCGAGCAGAAGATCGCCGCACTCCCCCACGACGAGTCGCGGGCCTCGATCATGGAGCATGCAATCCGGGCTCAGATACATGATCGCCTCGCCGACAACCCTGTGTATTTCGAGAGGCTCTCGGCGCAGCTTGCGCGCATCATCGAAGACCTTCGTAACCGGCTGATCGACTCAGCGGAAGCCTGCCGCCGCCTTGCTCTGCTGCGACATCATGCGCAGAGCGAAGCTGACATTGCCGCAGAACACGGCCTGTCACCGGTGTCCTTCGCCATCTACGAGTTGCTCGACGGCCGCGCAGTGGAGTTGGAACCCGGCCCGGCCCTGGCCGAAGAGCAGGCTCCGTACCGGGTGCACTTCGACGAAGAGACCAAGCGCGTTGCACGGAGGGTCGAGTCCGTGGTCGATCGGCACAACGCCCTCGTAGACTGGCGGTCTAACCTGGAGGTCTTGCGGGAGATGCGCCGCGACATCAAACGAGAGCTCAGACCCACGGACGACTACACCGAAGAACAGTTGGAGGATCTGGCTAACCGGATCGTCGAGTTGGCCCGCCGGAGAAGTGGGCGGTGACCGAACGGGACCGCGTCCGCTTCGGGGACACGACCATCGAGTACGAGGTGCGTCGCAGCGAACGGCGTAGGAAGACGGTGCAAATCACGATGGATGGCGGCGGTGTGCAGATTGCCGCGCCCATGAGGACGTCGGATAGCGAGCTGCGAGCCATCGTTCGCAAGCGGGCACCCTGGATCCTCAGCCATGCGTCTGGAGAGGTGCTGGAAGCTGCGCCGAAGTGCTTCGTCAGCGGCGAGACCCTGCCGTACTTGGGGCGCAACGTCCGCATGATCGTCGATACCGCGGACGTACGGTCGCCTAAGGTCCGATTCGACCACTGGCGCTTCCGTGTCGCTGTGCCGCATGGCCTGGATGACAGCGAGCGCTATGAACGCATCCGCCGCTCCGTCGTCAAGTGGTACAGAGACCGCGCAGCCGCGCGGCTGTCGGATATTGTGGAACGCTGGTGGCCCCGGCTCGGTCGCGGAGAGAAGTCGCAGATACTCGTTCGCGACCAGCGCCAACGCTGGGGGAGCTGCGCGCCCGACGGCACGCTGCGCTTCAACTGGCGCGCCATGATGCTTGAGCCATCTCTCATCGAGTACATAGTCGTCCACGAGTTGGCACACCTGACCCATCGGAACCACTCGACGGACTTCTGGGGCCTGATGTCCAAGGCATTGCCAGATGCTCAGCAGCGTCGCCGACACCTGCGAGAGGCAGGGCGGACGCTTCCCCTGTAATACTCCATCCCTGGATGCTTTCCGTGCTCATCCGCACTGCGTTCCGGAGTTCCCAACCGTGCTGAAGGCGGTGCGCGCCCTGGGACTCCGGCTTCAGACCGCCGCGGCGCCCGGAGCGCCCGGCGAATGAAGCAACGCACCTTGATGGCAACACATCTCAAACCACAAGACCGACCGACAGGAAGAGATCAGATGAAGGCAGATTCGATAGAGTGGCAAGCAGTCTTACAAGCGGCGGAAGCCTTGCGATCGTTTCCCAACGCAGTTTTTCACGCGTTGAATAAGCATGACCACACCCCGTAGCCCTGCTCTCGAGCGTCAAACTAGCTTGCTGAATCTGCGGATGTTGGTGCGCTTGAGACCGTATACGCCCAGGGCGGATAGCAACTTCTCTTTGCGTGTTATCACGTCCTCGCTATTCATCGGACACTCTTGGTGGAACCTCAACTGTCCTATTCACCGTGGACGTGCGCTAGAAGCGTACTTGAATCATGCTCCATCTGCACTTTGGTGCTTGATCCAGCGATCAATTCCGTTGAGCGGATTACTCGGAGTTTCAACGTTCGGATCAAGGAGATTAGGCAGGCCCAAAAGTTTATTAAGCTAGCCCAGGGGATTGACGCTAAAGTTTCTAACAAATTGGAGTTGCGAGTCGATGTCCTGCGAAAGAAGGCCCTTGCATTAGGCATTGCCGAGAGACACTCTGGGAAGGGATGGTTCTTGGGGTTTGGGCAGGGGGTGCAGCAGATATCATATCGCATCAAAGACACATTAGTGGCTTCGGAGGATTATTCGTTGTTGTCCACAGTCGCTCATACCGATACCTGGGGGATTCTGTCCCTAGGTTCACATGTCGAGGCAACCGAGCCGCTACGTCCGGTGCCAAGCCTGTCACCAGAGAGGGCAATGTACTTAATCACCAAACCGATAGGATGGGTAGCTAGAGGTCTTTGGGCCTACTATCAGTTGTTCGGCTGGGATCTTGACGGAGGGAAAGCAATGCTCGAATCTGCATATGCCCGGGTTGGCTTGAGGTATGAGTTACGTTTGCGACGCTAGCCAGTATTCGTATGTGATAGCGACTTCCAATCTACAAGAGGAGGACAGCACGAAGAAGCACCTACAGCCGCTCACACCGACGGCGCTCTACGCCAGGGCCAACTGCTACTCCGTCGCCAGCGAGTACGTGGATGAGGCCGAGTTCCGCAAGATGATCGAGGAGGGCAGAGATGCGGAGTTGGAGTTCCGGTATCGTTGTGTTGGAGAGCTTGCAGTATAGGTACTCGACTGATTGACGATCCTAAGGGCCAAGCGGAAACCGGAATACCGCCAGTTTAGCCGGAAGCAATTCCTAGACAATCCCCTGTGGTGACCTCTAACATGTGCAACGGAGCAAATGATGAGACGCGACTGCGACATAAGAGTTCTGATCACTGGTGCAGCAGGGTTTGGCGGCTCCAGCCTTGCCAGGGCTCTGCTCGACCAGGGCTATAGTGTGACGGGCCTAGACGTGGCGGCCCCTGGGCACGCTGTCCTACTGCGTCGAGAGCTGTCCGAGCCCAACTTTCACTACGCGTGGAAGAGCATCCAGGACATCCTTCCCAAGGACGTGGAGGGCCATTCGGTGGTAGTACACCTTGCAGCACAGCCGGATGCCCCACTCGCTTTCGAGTCGCCCCGATATACGGTCATGCAGAACATCGAGGGCACGGTCGCGTTGCTGGAGGCGGTGCGCCAGGCAGACTGTGTATCGAAGCTGATGTTCGCTGGATCCGGCAATGAGATAGGGAGCGCCTTGTACTTGCCAATCGACGAAGAACATCCGTTGACCCCTCACAATCCATACGGGTTTTCGAAGGCAGCAGCCGAAATGGCATTGGAGGCGTGGCATCTGGCATACGACGTCCCATCAATAGTCATGAGGACTGGCGTGGTGATCGGTCCCGACATGCGCCGGGAGGTCTTTATATTCAAGTGGCTGTGGAACGCCCTGCACGGAAGACCCATAGTCGTGGAGGGCGGCAGGCAGACTCGCGATCTGGCGTTCATAGGGGATGTGGTCGCTGCGTGGATGCTCGCAATTCAGGCTCCCGTTGAGAAGGTGGTCGGGCAGAAGTTCTTCATAGGTTCCGGTGAGGAACATTCCATCGACGACCTCGCGAGGGTCTGCCGAGACACTATCGGGATTAACGTCCCGATCGAGTACACAGGCTACCGTCCCGGAGAGGAGGGACACAGGGAGGCGTTCAGCGTGGAGAAGGCCTGGAGGGTGCTCGGCTACGCTCCCCAAGTATCACCCAGGGAAGCGGTCGAGTTGACCGCCGAATGGGTAAGAACGCTGATCCAGGCCCCTCCAGATGAAGTATAGCCGTTCCGCGTACCGCCACAGCAGCAGCCCATCCAGGTAGTCGGGCCAACTGATCTCGTCAACCGAAAGCTGGTACAGATAGGCAACAAGGACAGCCAGAATCGCATCATGGGTCACATAGACGTTCAGCCATCCGTGAGACTGGAGATCGTTGGCCGCTAGCCCCAGCAGCAGGTCAATGCCCTCCGAGGTCCGTCTCATGCCGGCCGGAGTTTCGACATCGGAGAGTTGGCGCCTCACTATCTCCAATATGCCGATTTCGAGGAAGAGCGCTCCGCTGACTTCCTCATCTACTATGAAGGGTCCGGGCGCTCCGAGTCGCCAATCCAAGGCGACCTCTTCAGGCCATCTGCCGCCGCGAAGCATCGCCCGCGCTGTCGACTCGCACCTGGGCACAGGACTGGCGGTAACCCTAACACGGAGCCTTACGCCGGACAGTATCGCTCCAAGCCTTTCTGCGGACTCGACTCCACAGGCGGTCAGCGGCACGTTGACGCCGAATGTCCCCAGAGGAATATCCTCCCTCTCAGCATGTCTCAGGATCAGCGCTGCGTCCGCTTCGGCTGGTATGACGCTGAGCTGTTTCTCGATCCAGGACACCCCACAAGGATCGCTCATGGCGCTCTCGCACGGAGGACTGAACTTACGAATCCCGTCTGGGTCACGTCGAGCAGGCCGAATCCGGCTTGATCCAGGATGTCCCTTAACTGCTTCTTTGTGCGTTCCGCGCCCTGCGTCATCACGAGCATATTCAGGTCCAGCAGACCGCCGCTGCCGGCCTCGTCGTCCAGGACCATCTCTATCACATAGAGTGTGCCCTCCTTGGACATCGCTTCTCGGACACGCCTCAGTATTCGCACTGCGTCATGGTCCGGCCAGTCGTGGATCACCCTCGCCAGAATCACAGCATCCGACGTGACCGGCCATTCCTGGAAAAGGTCTCCCGCAACAAACCGGCACCTTCCTTCGAGGTCTGCTGGCAGTCTGGCAGCTTTGACCACCTCTGCTCTGTCCATGACCGTCGCCTTCAGTCCGGGGTATGAACGCAGCAGTGCGAATGCCATTTCTCCGGTTCCCCCTCCCGCATCGAGGATGCTGTCGTGAGCGCTGAAGTCCATCGAGTCGGCAAGGTCTTGATAGTCGTGTCTTGCGTACGTAGACATCGCCGAATGGTAGGCACGCAAGTCGGCGGGCTTGTCTTGTATCCAGTCGAAGAAGTTCTTACCGTGCAGTCTCTCGAAGCCTGACTCTCCTGTCCTAAGTGATCGAGTAACCCCTGACCAGGCTTCATAGGACTCTTTGCCCCAGTGTCGCGCCGCATCCGCAAGCGAGAGCGGGTGATTTGGCATGAGAAGCGACCCACGCCCGGTCGGGTGGTAGATACCCTCTGTGTCCTTCAGCACGAGTCCCAGTTCCATGAGCGCTCGCATCAATCTGACCCCAACCGATCTGTGCAGCCGAGCCCGCCGCTCGACATTCTCCGCGGATGCGGGCAAGAACTTGAACACGTCCAACTCTACGGCAGCGTGGATCGTCTGGGTTCGCCAGAGACCGACCATATCACTCGATAGCCGTTCGAGATGCGATTGCGAAGGCCTTCTGATCTCCAACACGGTCTGCCCCGACTCATCTATGACCGATAGGGAGCCATCGAACCCCTCGACGCGGGCCTGCCCATTGTAGAACGGTTCCACATTCTTGAACCGCTGCCTGTACAGGGGATCGCCACTCATGTTCACGTGGTGCCAGCCGTCGGAGTCGCAGGCGCGGGCGTATCGCTTGTGAAACACGTCCAGGTCTTGGAACCATCGACCATGGGGCAGATTGCCGGAGGCGTCTATGTGGGTGTGTCTGCCGTCCTCGCGCTGAACAACCGCGTAGCCGTCATTGAAGTCACCGACGTACCGGTAGCACTCTCCATATGCCGGTGAGCCGTCCGCTGTAATATGGAAGTAGTCGCCGCCGGGCAACCGAACGGCGCAGCGACCCTCCTGGAAGTTGCCGCACCATGCATAGCGCTCCCTGTACAGGGGATCCCCGTCTGGAAGGACATGGAACCATCCATCCTCAGAATGGACTGCTGCGCGACCTTCATAGAACCCGAAAGTTCTGATATAGCGCGAATCGTAGGCTGAAAACCCATCCGGAGTTATGTGGTATGCGCCTGAACCGTCAATTACAGGAGCAAGTCCTGGTTCATGGAACTTCTGCACTTCGTGGAATCTCGACTGATATACCGGACGGCCCTGATAGATGTGGTAGGACGCTTCTTCAGATATCCTGTATTTCCGCCATCGATCATTCATGAATCCGCAGGCCGCCGTCTCATGTTGCAGCCCTGGCACAGTGCATTGTTCATGTAATTGGCTTGGAGACCTCTGTACTCCTCACTCTCCCAGATGTCGTACAGGCTGGTGCTGTTGACGTTCCCGAAGTAGCCGAGCGTTTGCCGCAGTGCGTCGGGAGCGCAGCACGGGTTGAACCTGCCATCCGAGGCAACCCACGCCTCCTGTCCGAGAAAGGGGCATACTCCATCTGGGGCAATGTCTCTCTCACCATTCACATCGAGCCGGAAGATGTTCTCCAACAGCACACGGTCGCCGTTCGGAAGACGGTGACGTTCAACTGCATCGTGTGCCGAATCTACTATGACGTTCCAACGAGCGACTGCCTCGGGACTTCTCCGCATCGACTGGCGACGCATCTGGTTGAAGTGGACCCATAGGTGGTGACCCTTCACCCTGTCCACGCCAAGCTCAGCGGCCAGCTTCACGATGTCGGGCAGTTCGGATACGTTGATCTCCATGAAAGTCAACTGGAACGTTACGCGGCAACGGTTACCACCCCGTCCTGCGTGGGCGTCCCTGATGCCGATGAACGTACGGATGTTTTCTAGAACGGTCTCCCAGCTCGATCCTAGCATAACGTTCTCATGGGTCGCTTTCGTCGCGCCGTTCCAGGATACCTTCACGTCGGACGCGACAGGTACGATCCGCTCGGCCCATGCTATGGCTCCCCGCTTGGGGAACGTACCGTTGGTCGTCAGGTTGAGCTTGACTCCGTACTCCGCGCAGAGGTCCAGGATTTCATCGAAGTGCCGGTAGAGCAGAGGCTCGCCCATGGTCGAGGGTATGATCTCGCGCAGACCCGTTCCCTTGGACTGCTCCATAACCCGGCGAATCAGGTCGATACCCATTCGACGCTTGGGATGTCCCGCCTTCCGCCTGTCGCTCTGAGTCGTGCTGTAGGGCGAATGGTCCTCGCACATGATGCAGTGCAGGTTGCAATCGTCGGGATTGGTGTCGAAAGTGATACGCCAGGGGCCTGGCCGTTCCCGTGTCGTTCGGGTCATCCCTGCTTTTAGCTTTGCTCTCTGTTCGACTGTGACTTCGCTCATTGTCCTTCGTCTCTGTCTATCAGGCTGGCGTAAATTCTCTCTACCGAGAGGGAGTGTTCCACTATGTCCGGGACGTTTCCGTCATATGACTGCATGTAGCCCCTCTCGCCCAGCTTCCTTGCGAGCTGTGGATCGTCCGCCAGTCTTTGCATCTGCTGAGCGAGAGACTGAATGTCGCGATGAGCGAAGAGCAGGCCGTTGCGTTCGTGGCGGACGTACTCGGCCATCCCTCCATAGTCGGCGGTTACCACCGGAACCCTGGCCTGTAGTGCTTCGTGAATGACGAGAGGTGAGTTTTCCGCCCAAATCGAAGGTGCCACAATTGCGTCGCATCGGTTGAACACATCAGCAACGATATTCTGGTTCCTGTATTCTCCCATCCACTCGATGCGGTTGCCCGCGGAGTCAGGCAGACTTCGCGCCAATGCCTTCAATCCATCGGTCTCGATGCCTCGGTCGCGTCCCCAGATTCGCAGCCTAGGACTGCCGGACACGCTGCCAAAGGACTCTATGAGATGGTTCACTCCCTTCGCTGGTATGTGAGTCCCGATGTAACCGAACGTGAACGGCTCTCCCCGTGTTCGACTACGACCCTCCATGCGCTGTAGGTGGAAGCCATAGTCGAGATACGTGAGCTTCCGCTCAGGGATACCGAATTCGTCCCGGAACCGCTTCAGAAGATACCTAGACGGCGCAATGAACATATCGACTGCATCGCAGACCTCTCGGATGTGTCTCATCCGCCTACCTATCCATCCCGTCCAGTAGGAGGCATCCACCTCGTATTCTTCGTCACTGCCTGAGAAGTAGCGCACGTAACAGTGGACGGCACACTTCCTATCGTCCTGCCCGTCGCAGACGGGCCAGACTTCCGAAGGCTCCTGCGGATGCATCTGAATGAACTGGCCCCTTGGACACATCAGCCAGTAGTCGTGCAGCGTAAATACGACCGGAATCCGCCGCTCTCTCGCCTTGAACACAAGAGAGGTGGACAGGTGGTTCAGGTGTCCGATATGGACCACCTCCGGGCGAGTCTCCTCCAATAGACAGTCGAAAGCGCCATCCACGGAGGCGTGCCGATAGCCGTCCCGCGCTCTAGCCATGTTGATTACGTGAAGGATGATGCGAGAGTCGGATGGGTCGGTTTCCCGGCACATGGCATATTCGGGAAGGAAGGAGTTCTCCTGCCTCGTGAAGACATGCACCTCATGATGCTCGGCAAGCGCCTGGGCCAGGCCCTGGGTATATATCTCAGAGCCCGCGTTGTACCGCATGGGATAGCCGTGAATCACTTGGAGGATATTCAACGAAGCCATCCACCGCTGTCAGTCTTGTTGTGTCGAGGATTGCATCCGTGCATTCGGCGGAAGTTGAACAAACGACTCGCCTCAGATCGACGAGCCGCCCGGTCACTTGAGAATGACCGTTCGATTCTCATGCTGCCGGTCTTGCCGTCTCGTCGATGCTGCTCGGCCCGACGTCCCGGATTGGTGGTCTTGCCGATATAGGTTATCTTGCCTCTTCTTCAGAGAGAGTACGCGTAATGTCTGCGGGCCATGGCCAGATCTCTCAGTGTCTGAATTCCCTGAAGGATGCACCAATCGCTCCGATTAGGTCAAGTCATCCCCAGTGGGACAAGATCTTCGCCAAGCCTATGGACACAGCTGGGGCCATCAACTCAAATTAATTTTGCTCAGCATAGGTCTAACCCTAAGCCACTGCGAACTTGAACACGTCCTTGTACTTCTTAAAGCAGGCAAAACACAAAGGCTTGAGAAAAGTCGCCGCATAATCGTTTCCGCATGTGTGGCAACAGTTTTCCTCATATTCTTTGTCCTCATACCGCTTCCAGCTTGCGTAGCACTGTTTGCAGTAGGGAGATGAAGGGTTAGCAGATACCGTAGATTTGCACCGGATGCAGAAACCGTTTCTTGGCTTCTCAAGTGTGGGTCTGGGCTTTCTTCGAGTCTCTTTTCCTTCTGACCGCCCTTTACGTTCTTCGGCAGTATCGACTTTCGCTACTGTCACACGAATCTCTTCGCTTGTCCTCACGATCCGCATCGATTCCTGGAGAATCTCGTCGTAAAGTTCGGGTTCCTTTTGGCGGGATATGATTAGACCCATTTCATTGTTGTTGACCTGTGAGAACTCGTACAGGTTCATCGAAGTCAGGAGTGCCTCATTCTCATTCAAATAGCATTTCGCGTGAAGATTCTTGCAGAAACTCGTCCTGATCGAGGTCATCGATTCGAGCTAGTTATTCTCTTCCGGCTGTAGTTCGTTTTTTCCGTAGATCACTCGGACGTCTATCTTCAGGCGATCCTTATCCTCAAGGAGCTCTTTGATACGTTCGTTGACTCTGAGGAATGGGCTGATGATTACAAGACGCTCAGTGGCGCTTTTAATGAGTTCCTCAAGCCGATAAGAGACACCTGTCGTGGTGAGGAATTCTGCCATGGTAAGTATGTCCTCCTATAGCAATATACGAACTGTAGAATTGGAGCGATAGTCCCGCCTCGGTATGCTCCAATTTTACCACGTAGAGCGCAGGCGAATCTTGATCACCGTGGCTTTGCTACCTCTTTGTTTCCTATATGGAAGGTGTAGCTCTGAATTAGAGTCTTTGTGACCTCGCCTTGCGTGCTTGAGAGCGTACTTGGATGTTCAGGCTAGGCCGGAGCCACCTCATTGAGTCGGCCGGTGGCGCAGTCGTATATAGACCCGCGGACCTGGTCCTTACGAGGGATGAACGGGCTGGCTTTGATGCGAGCTATGGACTGGCTCACGTCCTTCTCCAGATCTCCGAACGCTTCTAACGCAAACGCTGGTCGAAGTCCGGTGTCCGCTTCGATGGCGTCTTTGACGTCGTCATCGCGGAAGGTCAACATTCCACAGTCCGTGTGATGGATTAGCAAAATCTCGTGGGTGCCCAATAGGCGCTGGGAAATAACCAGAGAACGGATAACGTCGTCCGTGACCACGCCTCCTGCATTGCGTATCACGTGGGCATCGCCTTCTTGCAGCCCCAGAAGCTTGTGGGTGTCGATGCGGGCGTCCATGCAGGCGACGACTGCCAGATGGCGCGCTGGGGGAAGCGGCAAGTCTCCCTTGTCAAAGCTCTCGGCGTAGCGGGCATTGCTGCTGAGGCTTTCCTCGATCGCTGTCATATAGAACTCCTTTCGAGATACGACTTTGGATTTTGATCAACGTAGCGAGTATACATCAGTTCGGCTTACTCTCAACAGAATTATCGGAGGTCAATTGTTTGGGCCGGCGCGTGGTTAGCCCAGCGTAGCTTTGCCGTGTCGCTGGGAGCTACCTATCTTCAGGCAAGTCATTAAACTCTTTTTGCTTACTTGCCATCCACTCTGTCATGGCATCAGGGTCATTCATCAACTCCCTCATTTTATTCATCACTCTCATGTGCTCCTCGTCTCCCTTTTCATGCATCTCCGCGCCATGCCTTCTACTTATTTCCGCTATTTCCTCGAACGTTTCGGCGTGAAACTCTAAATCGCAAGCTCCACCGAGCTGCTTACAAGACATTGTCTTCATATAGAAATCACCTCCTCACAGAGCAATAATATACAGCATAGATGATACTAGGTGTTGCGGGATATTTTGCATTGGCAACTTTATCCTATATGAGCCTGTCTCAGAAAGGCAAAGGCCTCAATCCCACCCACCAAGGTAGGTTTTGTATGTGGGAGCACATCCCCCAGTCAAGCTGAGGACAAGCCCCCCAACCCCCCCGCTAGAGGGATGCTTCCCTGCCTGCAGCAGGCAGGGAAGCATCCCTCGGAAGGATTTACGAGACATTCTCATATGACATGTTTAGCATTGTCTCGATTAAGGAGGTTAGCCTCTCGGTATAGTTCCATGTCTCGTAATCGTCGTTGGTTTAGAGCTATCTAATGGATGCCCTTGGCGTAGACACCATTGTTCAACATCTCCTGGAGTTGGGGGTGAAACCAGGCGGGGTCCTGGTGGTCCATACGGCGTTCTCGAAGATCAAACCAGTGGAAAGTGGGCCACAGGGACTGATTGAAGGACTGCGGATAGCGCTTGGTCCTTCCGGCACTCTCGTGATGCCAAGCATGACCAGCGATGATGACCATCCCTTCGACCCGAAGATAACCCCATGTCTTGGGATGGGTATCGTCGCAGACACCTTCTGGAGACAATGGGACGTTCTTCGGAGTGACAGCCCTCATGCATTTGCTGCAGCAGGCCCTCTCGCCGCCCGAGTCACTGCTCTCCATCCTGTGGACGTGCCTCATGGTCTGGATAGCCCTGTGGGCCGGGTTTACGAGCTTGATGGGCAGGCGCTTCTCCTGGGTGTTGGTCACGACGTGAATACCACCATTCACCTGGCCGAGAACCTGGCTGGCGTCAGGTATCGACGCAACACCTACGCTACAATTCTCAAGAATGGAGAACCGAAGCGATTCGAGTATCGAGAGCCGGATCACTGCACCCGAAACTTCACTCAAGTGGATGCCTGGCTAGATGCCAGGCATCTTCAGCGACGGGGAAAAGTCGGACATGGTGAAGCCCGCCTCGCTAACTCAAGAGACGTTGTGACAGTAGCGCTGGAGCAACTGAGAGCAAACGAGACCGTCTTTTTGCACTCGATGGGCTTTGACGAGGAATGTGATGAAGCCCGTAGAAGCCTGGTCGTGTGAGGGCGACTTAAAACAGTCCGCCGTTGACATCGATGGTAACGCCGGTCACATAATCGGCGTCTTCAGATAACAAAAACGCAATGACTTTCGCTTGGTCTTCGGGCAATGCTGGACGTCCCAGTGGTATTGTTGCGTTAAACTCGCCTCTCTCTTCCTCAGACATTTTTCCCCAGTCACCTCCCAAAATCCGTTCACTCAAGGTAAGACCCGGGGCGATGGCGTTACAAGTCATTCCGAAGGAGCCTACCTCTCTGGCGACCTTCTTCGTGAAAATCTCTATTCCTGCTTTAGCGGCGGCATATGCGCAAGTGGTTTCATGAGTCAGGCCCCAGGCAGTCTCCGAGGAGATGTTGACGATCTTACCTCTTCTTTGTTTCTTCATCTGCTTCACTATGGTCATCGTGCACAGGAAAGTTCCTCTTATGTTAAATGCCATGACCTTATCCCAGTCGTCCAAGTCCATCTCGTCGACAGGAGCCATATAGTTGGGGATGATAGTGCTACCGCCTACGGCATTTACCAGAAAATCTATCTTTCCGTGCGCTTTCACTACCTCATTAGTCATATTATGAACTTGTGACGGGTCTAGTACATCAGCGATGAAGGGAGTGATGTTGTTCGCATTGAATGCACCCTCCTCGATCAATCTGTTCAAGGCGTCACGGTTGACGTCTACTGCTATTACGTGGGCTCCCTCACTGGACAATATGCCGGTGGTGGCTCTCCCGATTCCGCTGCCAGCTCCAGTTATGACTGCCACTTGATCCTCAAATCTCATAGCTCACCTCCTGAATTGGGTAAAGTAATTCTAGCGCGTTACCTCATTGATTGACAGGTGGTGAGGCCAACGATACCAAAGCAATCCCATTCTGGCCAAACCAGCTTTGGCGGAACTCCTACTCCGCCCGTCTGGACGCCGGCGAAAAAGTCGGAAAAACTACTGGCCGTGTATCCGCTTACCCTGAGCCAGTCGAAGGACATGAGCGGGGTGGAAGTGGGGAATCCAGAGTTGACACCTAGCCTGTTGTGTCACGTGGCTATATATGGAATGAGAACCTACGTGCTATAATGCAAATTCCCCTCTAGCTTACAAGGAGGTATCACCCCTATCTCTCACAGAGGCCATCGCCCAAGTGCAGGCGCCCCCACGGACACCCTGAACGGACTCAAACACGGGCGGAACACTCGTCGGTTCCAAGAGCCTGTCATTCTGAGCGAAGCGGAGAATCTGGAGCGTGAGACCCCGTCTTGGGTCGGGGCGCCCCTGCTCACCCTGAGTCTGCCGAAGGAGGATGTGCCCCCACATACAAAAACCTACCGGGGTGGATAGGTCCAACCCCAGTCTGATGAAAAACTCAATCAAAAATAACGAAGCTTTCATGCCTGGAAAACCCCGAAAATAAAACTTTTTTTACAATTCAATCAAGTTTGAACGGGAACCAGAAAATTCAATCAAGTTTCAAAGCTAAACAGAAAAGACAATCAAGTTACACACGCAAGCCCAGTCAGGTTATAATGCAGGGCAATCACATTTTGGCCAAAACCGGCTTTGGCGGAGCTTCCACCCCGTCCGTCTGGACGCCGGCGAAAGCCGGAAAAACTACTGGCCGTGTATCCGCTGACTCAAAATACGATTGTCCTGCCAATGATAGCGCGTGGTTTGCCTAGGAGTAGGGTATGAAAGTCACCACTGTAGATGTAGATGGCCATGTAGCTGAACCCATCTCTCTGGTAATGAAGGAGTACCTGGAGCCAGCGTTCAAAGATCGCCCCATAAGGCTTCTGTTGGATGAAAAGGGTCTGGAGTACGCGGAGATAGACGGCAGAAAATCGCCGACTATATATGGCGGGCAGGGCATTTCACTGGATGCGGGCAAGGGATTCGGGGTGTATGACTTATCTCCCTTCTTCGCGCCAGGCAAAGTGAGATATGAGGAGGCAACCATTCCCGCCTCCAACGAGTCCGCTCCCAGAGTCAACTGGATGGATGAAGAGGGTATTGACGTCTCCTTTCTATATCCGACACTAGGGCTTTTCTGGGAGGACGGGTGCCAGGATCCCAAAGCTGCTGCTGCATATTGCCGAGCCTATAACAACTGGATAGTGGATATGTGCAAACCCTACCCTGATCGACTTATCCCTGTAGCACACATCCCTACTGGAGACGTCCATGAGGCCGTCAAGGAGATAAAGAGGACGGTCAAGCTGGGAGTCAAGGGGTTCATGGTCTGTGCGCTGCCGATCAGTGGACGCTACTACGGTGACCCATATTTCGACCCCATGTTTGCTGAGATACAAGATACGGACCTTCCCATTGGCATACATCCTACAGCCCACAGAGACTACATCGGCAAAGAGATACACAAAGATAATGGTGAGTTTGGCCAGGCCCTCCTGGACGACTATTGGTATGCCCTTTCGGCCGGGGGATTTCGTGTGCAGGTGCACCTGCTCAGCCTGATAAATCGAGGCGCCTTCGATCGCTTTCCCAAACTAAAAACTGTCTTTCTTGAGGCGGGGGGAACTTGGATCATATATTGGCTCGAGCGCATGCAGGAGAGGTGGGAAGCGGTCAGACCCTTGTGTAAATTCGAGTTGAGCCCCGTCGAGTATTTCCAGAGGCAATGCTGGATATCCTTCGAGCCTAACGAGAAGGTGATAAGCCACGTCATATCCGAGATCGGGGCGGATAAGTTCTTCTGGGCCAGCGATTTTCCCCACGCTGACGGGTTTCCTGGCGTCGTGGACCGAGTCAGAAAGTCCATCGAACCCCTGTCTGAAGAGGACCAACGCAAAGTGTTGGCGGAAAACGCACTCAGAGTCTATAACATGTCATAAGGCATGGAGGTGTCGCGTGAACACTGGATCTAATAGATCCTTCCGAGGTTTTGTCAATGCTCATTTCCATAGCGACATACTTCCCTACAAGGGCCTGACAACTTCGGCGCCCTTTGAGGTCTGGTTCTCCTTTGCCCTAACCGCCGGCGGGGAGGGAATGACCCCAGAAGAGCACGCCGCTTGCGCCTTGGTGGTGGGTATCGAGAGTCTAAAGGCGGGAAACGTAGCCCTCATCGATCATCCCTATATTGCTTTGACCGAAGAGCACATCTATGGGGTAGCTGAAGCTTATGAGTCCCTGGGAATTCGCGCGTGGGTTTTCCCCAACCTCGAGGACATGCCGATGACTTGCTATACCAGCGAGGCATACCCCAAATTCTCTAAGGCCGTCTCCACGGAAGAGCTGCCAGAAGAGACTAGGCCGGCGGTCATTCTTCCTCCCTCCCAGGAGCAGCTATCGGCAGTCGAGCGGCTGATAAGAGGTTGG
This sequence comes from Dehalococcoidia bacterium, assembly GCA_965197675.1. Lineage (GTDB taxonomy): Bacteria > Chloroflexota > Dehalococcoidia > Plut-88900 > Plut-88900. The sequence goes on from OZ240221.1 coordinate 249,546, forward strand.
AAGGGCAACAGGGTAAAGATGGGTCTCGCCATAAACGACCCCGTGAGTAGCAGCGACGGCTTGCTTGAAGGGGCGTTTCAGCTTGTAAGAGAGCTGGGTTGTCCCCTGGAGGTACATGCGGAGGAGTCTCCCGCCCAGAGGGAGATGTCTCTAGCTCAATGGGGTTGCAGCGGTGTCCAACGCCTGGACCATTTCGGGCTGCTTTCTCCCAACACGATAGTGGCTCACAGCGTTCAGGCCAGCGATGAGGATATTCAGATCCTAGCCCAGAGAGGCGCCTCGGTTGCTCATAATCCCATCAGCAACATGAAGCTGCAAAACGGGATAGCACCCGTGGGAAAGATGCTAAAAGCTGGTGTCAACGTATGTCTGGGCACCGACGGCCCAGATGACCTGAGCCTCTCTACCACCTTGAGGTTTGCCACCGGATTAGCTCGGCTCAATGGACTTCAACAGGCCACGGATGATCTGGAGGAGCAGGTGATCGAGATGGCCACTTCCAACGGATATAAGCTGTTTCCATCGGAGGATATCGCTGGAGACAGAGTGGAATACCAACGCCCCGTCGACCCTGTAAACTTGGTGTGGTCGGACATGTCGTCGTACATAGATGAAGTTTACATCGATGGTAAGCCAGTTCTGAAGAATGCTGTAGAGGTAGTAGAGAAGCGAAGGGCTTATGAGACTGTGGCATCGGTGGCCGCAAAGGTTTTCACACCGGAACAGGTGGCTTTGATAGAGAAATGCGAGCCGTTGCTAAGGCGGTACGCCATATCTAAGTAATCCGCTTGCTATGTAGCGCATTGCATTGGTGAAAGGTAGCTCAATGAGGAAACCCACGTACCAATTCTTTTCTCTAGAAGAGTATGAGCAGAGGCTGAAGGCCCTGCGTTCCAGGATGGAGCAGAAGGGCGTGGACGTGATGCTCATCAACACCCCGGAAAACCTGTACTACATGACGGGGTACCAGACACCGGGATATTACTGGTATCAGACCCTCATCGTTCCCTTGGATCAAGAACCGGTGATCATAACCAGGTTGAACGAGTCTTCCAACGTAGAGCCTCTTACCTGGGTGGAGGACAGCCGGCCTTACGAAGATACCGACGACTGGATAGAGAAGACCAGAGATGCGCTGGCAAGCCTGGGCCTAATCGATAAGACTATCGGGATTGAGCACAAATCCTGGTTTATCACCATCGATGATTACCAGCGGCTCAAGGTTATGCTGCCTGATGCTGACTTTGTAGACTGCTCGGGATTGGTGGAGCAGGGCCGGGTTATCAAATCACCTCAAGAGATCGAGTACATTCGCCACGCATCACGAGCGGCTGTTGCCGGTATGAAGGCTGGAATCGAGGCAGCGGTGGTGGGCGCCACGGAAAACGAGGTGGCTGCCGAAGTACACAAGGCCCAGATACTGGAGGGGAGTGAATACACGGGTTTGCCTCTGTTTGTGGCTGCGGGTACTCGCTCGCTGATGGAACATGCCACCTGGTATCGCAAGCCCATCGAGCCCAACGAGGTTGTCGCCATGGAGATTCCAGGTTGCATAAATAGGTACCATTCCGCCTTTTTCCGCACGGTTTGTCTTGGCGAGCCTCCTGAGACAGCCCAGCGGGTGATGGAAGCAGTTACAGACTCGCTGCAAAAGGCCAAGTCGTTTATCAAGCCGGGCGTCAAGGCTGGTGACGTCTTCGAAGTTGTCAGAGAGCACGTGGAAAGCGCCAACGTAGGCTACAAGATGGACCGCAGAGCAGCCTACTCCATCGGCATAGCCTTTGCGCCTGACTGGGGCGAAGGTCATATCCTCAGCTTCTTCAGGGGCGATCAGAGGATTCTACGGGCGGGCATGACTTTCCATCTCATAGGAGCAGGGGTGAGGATACCCGGAGTGGGTAAAGTGGAGTGCACTGATTCCATTTTGATAACTCCCGATGGGTGTGAAACCCTTACTGATGGTGTGGAGCTAAAGCTGTTTGTGAAGTGACTGAGTGGCTCAAACTGGGAAGGTATCGGCATAGTTATGAAAGCGATTCAAGTTAAGAAGCAGGGTGGGCCAGAGGTCATGGAGCTGGTGCAACTCCCAGACCTTGAGCCAGGGTCGGCAGAGGCGGTAATTAAGCTGAAGTCCATCGGTGTCAACTTCATAGATATCTATCAACGCTCAGGGGGTTACGAGATGCCCCTACCTTTCACACCCGGCAACGAAGGTGCTGGCGAGGTGATAGCCATCGGTCCCGACGTCACGGAAGTGAAGGTAGGTGACCGGGTTGTGTACACGGGTGCTACTGGCTCCTACGCGGAGTACAGCATCTTACCCGCTTGGAGGCTGGTGGAGATTCCCAAGGCTTTAGATTTTCAGCGAGCGGCAGCAGTTATGCTTCAGGGGATGACTGCCCACTATCTAGTACGCGGAGCGTACTCTCTAAAGGCTGGCCAGACCTGCTTGGTTCACGCGGCAGCTGGAGGAATGGGGTTGCTGCTGACACAGATGGCGAAACACATCAGCGCCAGAGTTATTGGCACAGTTTCGACCCAGCAAAAGGCAGAGATGGCGAAGTCGGTGGGGTGTGATGAAGTAATTCTGTATACTGAACAGGATTTCGAGGACGAGGTAAAGCGTCTGACCGATGGAAGAGGTGTGGACGTGGTGTACGACTCGGTGGGAAAAGACACCTTCAATAAGAGTATAAACTGTCTATTGCCTCGTGGATACATGATGCTTTATGGTCAGTCCAGTGGCGCAGTGCCACCCGTAGATCCTCAGCTCTTGAACAGAAAAGGGTCGCTGTTTCTGACCAGGCCCTCTCTGGCCCACTACACTGCCACCCGCGACGAGCTGCTCCAAAGGGCCAGCGATGTATTGGAGTGGGTGGCTTCTGGAGAGCTGAGAGTACATATCAACTCCGAGATGCCTTTGGCCCAAGCACCCGAAGCCCATAGGCTACTTCAGAGTCGTGGCACTATGGGTAAAGTCTTGCTTCGTCCTTAATGCGGGATATTCTCCCATTATAGGACCGCTTTCTTAGCTGATTCTCAGTTCCTGGTATTATTCTTCGATTAGAAGGATACCTGTTCTGCGCGCTGGGTTAAATGTGTATGGCAGGTTTGGGTGAAGAGATAAGTCATGGGTGAACTGGCCGCCCTGGGCGCCGCTTTTTGCTATGCTGTCGCCTACATACTGGACAAGCTGGCAACCACCAGGATCAACCCCATATCTCAAAACATGCTGAGAGCGGTAGGCGCTGCTCTGTTCAACATGGTGGTCTTTTTGTCTATTGGCAAGCTGGGAGAGCTCCCTGACCAGGATTTCGGAGCAGTGGGCCTCATGGTAATTGCAGGCATCATCAACATCTTATTCGCTGACTATATGTATCTGAGATTGTTGCGGGTGGTAGACATCTCCATCGTGATGCCGGTATCTACGGGACTGGTGACTCTATTCTCTGTAGGTGCCGGAGTAGTAATTCTCGATGAGGATATAGCCGCGGCCACTTATACTGGTGCTGCTTTTGTCGTTTCGGGCGTTTACGTACTGAGCTTCGCCCAACAAAGAGTCCCATCAGTCAAGACGACCTCGATCCTAGGGCTAGGAAGGCTGGCGTACCTGGTGACATTTGTGATCATGTGGACGACTGGGTTTACCATGATGAGGATAGGTCTACAGGATCTGGACGTTTTCACCGCGGCAACAGTGAGGATGGTCCCCATCGCCATTATCATGGTCCTGCTAGTGGTTCTGCGGCTGGACTCACGCCTTCTAGCATACGGGGATAGGGGACATCATCCAATCGAAGTAGAAGCTGGCATGAATAGTCCTCCTGTGGAGGTTTCTGAGAGGAATCCGACTCTCCTCAAAGCCGGGTCGGCGGATTTAACAGCGGACAACTCTGGTGAAGCCAATGCGTCACGTCCAAGGGGGCCTATCTTCGGTAATATTCGTCTCCGTCTGCTAATACTTGCTGGTCTGGCCGGGATACTCAGCTTCGGGGTGGGGAATATGATGATGTTTTTCGCCCTGCAACGCTCGGGTGCCGCGGTGACCATAATCTTGCTGAACACCAGTATTCTGTTTGTCGCTGCCATGTCCTTCGTGCTTCTTAGAGAGCGTTTTGCCTGGAGAGCAGTATTGGGGATGGCCCTGGCGACAGCAGGGGTTATGCTGGTGGCCTTTTAGAGTGAGGTGCGGGTATCAATGTCTTCTCAAGGAGTTGATGAGCGCGCCATATGATGCTACCAGAAAGGGTACAGTGTATGTGAGGGGTATCTTCCACAGGAGACCCCAGGATAAATCGCCAGTGAGGATGAGATCACCCTGGTTTATCAGGGTGAGGACGGTGCCAACTACTAGAGCGGCTATGAGGGACCTTACCAGCATGGGGCGATGGATGAACGCGCAGCGCCAGCACTTGAGAATGTCCCCTTCCGCAGTTCTGAAAGAGAAGGCGGGACTGTGGACATTTGAAGGTTCCAGGTGAGTGCAGCTAGTCTCGGTCAACTCGATACCATTCGGCTCATTGACTCCTTTAACCCTATGCGTCCCAAGCTGAGAGATAAAGAGCCAATAGTCCCATGGAAAGGGCTATGGTAACCTTTAGCTTCTGCAAAGGATAAATAGCCGTTCTTCATCTTGCAATTCTCAGAGTAGCATCAATTGTATGTGATCAGCACATGGAATCAGTAAGCGCAGAAGCACACCCGCGCAGGTTTGTAGTGCTGGGGTTGCTGGGGACGGGTAACATACTTAGTTATCTCATCGTTCTGAGCCTTGGGATACTCCTGCCTTCCATCTCCGATGACCTGGACCTCTCTCCTACGGAGCAGGGGTGGTTGGGGTCGTCCTTTTTCCTCGCGAACTTGGTTTTCGCCGTACCTTTAAGCATTTGGTTGTCTAAATTCAACGCCAACATCGTGGTATCCCTGACGTTTTTGTCGGGCGCTGCTTTCACTCTGCTCCAAGGCTGGACGGACGTTTACCTGCTGCTACTTTTGGGCAGAGTGTTGTTTGGGCTCTCCATCATCTCTCGAGAGCCTGCCCGAGCTCTCCTAATGGCGCAGTGGGTCCCATCGCGAGAGATGGTCATGGCCAACAGCTTCCTCAATGCTACGCTGTGGATGTCGGATGTACTGGCCTTCGCGCTGACACCCTTCGTTCTAGCCCTGTTGGACGATAGCTGGAGAGGTACGTTCACCGTATATGCCATCCTATATTTCGTGTTGTCTTTGGCGTGGATGGCATTGGGGAGTGAGAGAAAAACAGCCAGCTACAGGGGATGGGTAGGACATACAACGAGAGTCTCCTTACGCAGCGTGCTAAGGCACAAAGACCTCGTTTATCTAGTCATCGGCATGTTAGGGTCTAACGTCACGTGGATCTCTTTGATGACCTTCTGGCCCACTCTCATGCTGGAAAAATACGATATCCCTCTTACCACGTCCGGTATTCTACAGGGCTCATCTTGGTTTGCAGCCGGTGGAGGGGGAGTCCTGGTAGCCGCCTACTTGATGAAGAAGAACATCAGAAAACAGCTACTCGTCGTTTCAGCGGTCGCGCAAGCCTTAACGGCTCTTGGCATGGTTCATACAGGTTCCGTGCCCTTACTGGCTGCTCTAAACATACTATATGGTCTGGCATGGGCCTTTTACCCCATAGCTATGACTCTGCCCTTCCAACTGCCTGGTATAAAACCTCAGGAGATAGCCGTGGCAGTGGTACTAATAGAGTTGGATATATGGGCGGGGGGAAGCATCGGTCCGGTCCTGGCAGGTCTATTGCAGGATGCCACGGGAGACCTGACCTTTGCCTTGATGGTAACCTCCTTCTTCAGTCTCTCCCTGATAGTGGGTGGTCTATTGATATCCAGCCATAGGTCTGAGGCGGCAGTAGCGCCCTCCGCTGGCGGCAATCCTTAGCTTCCTGATCTCGTTCAGAATGATAGGCGACACATCAATCCGGTGTTGTCATGGAGACGGTAGAGTACGGCCCTGGGTGGGGTATCAGCCTCTCTCACCTTGCCCAATTACTGTTCCAGCCAGGCTCCATCTAACGGAAACTCACTAAGACATCCGAGTCCAACGGGGGACTACAAAGAGCCAGAGCCCCTTACGGAGTGCTCAAGGGGCGTCCCCTCGACTTCTAACATCGTACCAGGGTGGTAGGGAGGGAAGAAATCCCTTAGCATCACATCTCAAAGAAAGGGTCAAATTATCACTGATCTACTGGACGAGTCCACTAGCTCGATGAGGTAATCGATGCTGTGCTATGCTAGGGGGGCGCTTGAGGGGATGTATGACAGCTAATCAGGGCTGGAAAGAGCCAACCACAGCTTTAGTTGGACTGAGCGTTAGGAATCTGGACCACATCGTATTGCGGGTCGAGGATGTGGACGAGTCCATTAGGTTTTACACCCAGGTCTTGGGGCTGAGGCCAGAGCGTTTTGAGCTTTTCAGGCAAAACAAGGTCTCCTTCCCATCAGTGAGAATCAATGCCGACACGATAATCGACCTGCTACCGGTGAAGGAAAGCGATTCTCTAGGGGGCGTGCATCATAATCAAGACCACTTTTGCCTCGTCGTTCAGTCAACTGATATGAATGAGCTGGCAGATAGGCTGGAAGCAGAGGGGATTGAGGTGAGGGAAGGTCCAGTAACTCGGTGGGGCGCTCAAGGCAACGCAACCTCTCTATACATCACAGATCCCGACGATAACGTGATAGAGCTACGGCAGTATTAAGCACAGATTCCCGCTATGCCTGATTCACTTCTGAGGTAAGGGAGGTAACCGAAATGGCCGATCAACAGAGCGACGTCTCCCAGGATGTGGGAACTGAGCTGATCTTTGAAAATGATAGGATAAGAGTCTGGGCTCTAGTGCTACAGCCTGGGGAGTCGTCCAAGTACCATCGCCATGAGAATGACTATGTATTCGTTCACGCCACGCCCAGCCAGGTAAAGCTTCATCGAAAGGGGCAGCCTGATGAAGTCCAGAGCTATCAGAGGCACTTCGTGCAGGCACTGACCGTGGGTGAGGGCATCGAGCACCAGATTACCAACGTGGGCGATACTCTTCACGACGAGATCCTGGTGGAGATTAAAGGCCCCAGCATGTCCAGTAAACCCCTGGCACCCGAGTCCAACAGTAGATTTGGCTAGCGTGGGCGCCTACCAGGCAACATAGCCTCCATCCACCGACAGAGTGTGACCGACAACGAAGGAAGCGGCATCAGAACACAGCCACACGACGGCTGCTGCTATCTCTTCAGGGAGACCCCGACGGTTCATGGGGTGCTTTTCTACCTCCTGCAGGGCACCTTCTATTTGGTTAGCTATCATGCGCTCTGTCATCGGAGTATCTACAGCACCCGGACAGACGGCATTGATTCTAATACCCGATTTGGCGTACTCGATGGCTGCGGTTTTGGTAAGGCCGGAAACCCCGTGTTTGCTGGCCACGTAGGCGCAGTCCCAGCCTCCTACGAGGCCCATATTAGAAGATGTGTTGACAATAGCTCCGCCACCCTGCTTGAGCATCTGAGCAATCTGGTATCTCATGCCTAGCCACACACCCTTGAGGTTGACCACTATAACCCTGTCCCAGACCTCTTCTGGATAGTCGGCGGTCTTACTCAAGTCTGCACCCGCATCGATTCCCGCATTGTTGTGTGCGTAGTCCAATCTTCCAAAAGCGTCAACAGCTGCTCTGACCATAGCCTGGGCATCGGATGCTTGAGAGACGTCGGCTTTCACAAAAAGAGCGTCTCCACCTGATTCTTCGATGATCTGGACTGTCTCTTCACCGTCTTTAGGGGCGATATCTGCGATTACTACCTTCGCTCCCCCTCGCGCAAAAGCGACGGCTGTAGCCCTCCCGATACCAGACCCAGCACCCGTCACCAAAGCTACTTTACCTTCGACGCTCGTAGGCATTCCTGACCTCCTCTTTTCTAGCTGACTTGGAGATTGGCCAAAGCACGACGTACGTATACACGCACCATATCCCGCCTATAGTCGGCGCTTCCCATCAAATCATCCAAGGGGTTGCATTCTTCTGCGGCAGCTTGGGCCGCAGCGTCGATAACCTCAGCAGTCAAGTTCGCACCCCGCAGTACCTCTTCTGCTTGATTGGCCCTGATTGGCGTGGGTGATACACCTCCCAGTCCTATATGTATCCCTTCGCTGGACTCTATAACTGCCACATTCACCAGAGGCTTATCCTCTCGACTGCGGGCGGCATACCTCAGATACGAGAGCCGAGCCCCCTTGAACGAGAATGGGATGGCTATACTATTCAAAATCTCGCCTGGTTGGATATCCGCCTCGTAGAAACCAAGGAAGAACCGTTCTAGGGGTACTTCTCGCTCTCCCCCAGGGCCTATCAGATGAACAGAGGCTCCCAGGGCCAGCAGAGCGGGTGCGGGATCGGAAGCGGCTTCTGCGTAGCAGAGATTCCCGCCTAATGTTCCGGTGGTGCGGATGGCGGTAGTGGCAACGCTGGTGACGGCTCTTGCAAGCAATGGCCATCTCTCCCGCACCTCGCTGGAGGAAGCTACCTGTCGGTGGGTGGCCAATGCGCCTATGTAGATCCCCCCGTCTCTGACTGATATGCCATCCATATTGGGTATCTGCTGTAAACTCACTATATGCCCTGGTCGCAGAAGGCCAAAGCGCATCATGGGCACCAACGCCGTACCGCCGGCGATAGGTCGAGCATCCTCGCCGTACTCCTCTAGGATACTGACGGCATCCTGAAGGGAGGGAGGCTCATGAAGCCGAAATTCAGGAAGCCGCATCATTTCCTCTCGCTGGCAGCAATAACAGCATCGATGATTTTGGTATAACCAGAGCAGCGGCACAGGTTCCCAGCGAGGACATTGCGCACCTCTTCTCGGGTGGGATGGGGATTCTCATCGAGAAGTGCAGTGGCTATGAGAATCATACCCGGTGTACAGTAACCACACTGCACAGCCCCGAGTTCCAGGAACGCCTTTTGGACCGAATTAAGTGTCGCGTTCTTGGCTAGGCCTTCGACGGTGATTATCTTCTTATCACGCACGTGAGCAGCCAGTGTTAGACAGGACCTGACCGGGAGTCCGTTGACGAGTACAGTACAGGCCCCACAGACTCCTTCACCGCACCCATCTTTGGCGCTCCGTATATTTAGACCATCGTGCAGCATGTCCATGAGAGTCCAGTGATCTTGTGCCTGAACTGAGATGACTATCCCGTTTATCTCCAGGCTTATCTCCATCTCAGATCGCCTCATTCTCCTCGATGGACGCTTTGAGCCTTTGAGCGAACTCGTCCGAGACCTCTTTGGCCTTTTTCCTCATCACCGCGTCCCCTAGCATTCCCAGGCTGCCAAGAACTTTGACGTTTATGAAGTAATGGACTTGAGTTTCTGTCTCACCAAGACGTCGGAGGTCCACACTGGCTTTGAGATCAACTTTGCTGCCCAATACAGGATCGTTTCCCCGTCCTTCGGAGGCGAGGTGATGAGGCGGGTCTAACTCAGTAAGGCGAAAGGTAACGTTTTGGGTCGTCGAGATAGGGCCAACTTTGACTTTAATGCGAGCCTTGAATGTGGAATCGTCCACCTCTTCTACTTTCTCACATCCCGGAATGGATGAGGCCAGCCGCCGCACGTCCAAGAGGAGCCTCCATACCTCTTCTTGAGGTGCAACCACGCTGAATGTCCCTTTGAATTCTGGCATCTTAGCCTCTTGTGCAGGTGGGTTGACTGGTGGATTTCAGGGCGCGATAGACCTGCTCGGGAGTCAGGGGAATCTGGGTCATCTGTACACTTATAGCGTCGCTAACAGCGTTGACAATGGCGGATGGCACCGGTGTGAGAGCAGGTTCGCCTATGCCCTTGGCCCCGAATGGTCCCAAGCCCTCCTCCGACTCTAAAATGATGGTCTCGATATCTGGCATGTCTAAAGTAGTGGGAAGCTTGTAGTCGATGAAGTGAGTATTGAGGGTGAACCCTTCCTTGATTACTACTTCCTCAATGAGGGCATGGCCCACTCCCATAGCTGCCCCGCCGTGGACCTGCCCCTCTACGGCCGTCAGGTTTATGGCCTTACCTACATCGAAGGCGCTGATCAATCTTTGTACCTTCACTTGCCCGGTATCCTGGTCTACCTCTACTTCAACCACCACCACTCCGAAGGTCAAGTCGTTGAAGGGTTTGCCCTGGCCTGTCTGGGGATCGATGGTATCTGCGTAAGGGGCGTCATATTTGGCCAGTGATTCTATGGCCCGCCCACTTGCAGATGCAGCCTTGACCAGGTCTGACATGGAAATGCGTCCGCCGTTGGAGGCCATGGCATGCCCCTGCTCTAGTCGTATTTGGGATTCGGGGGCATTGAGCATGTCTGACGCCTGAGAAATCAGGGTGTCTCGTATCAGGCTGGCCGCCTTTAGAGTTGCATTTCCCGACATGAATAGCTGCCGGGTAGCAGTGGTAGTGCCTGCTCGAGGTGACAAGTGACTGTCGGCCGGCCCTATGGATACTTCGTGGAGGGGAAGTCCTAGGACTTCGGCAGCAATAGCTACTAAGGATGCCGACTGCCCTCCTCCGTGGTCTGGCACAGCACACCGTACCATTGCCGTTCCGTCTAACTCCATTCCCACCCATGCGGAGGCGGAATCTCGTGTCCAGCACATTCGTCCGTAGGGAGTGTAGCTGGCTGACATCCCCCTTCCAATGAGCTTGCCAGGTGGGGGATCAGTAGCAGGGCCTAGCTTGTGCCAGGCCCGTCGAGTAAGCTCGTCCAGAAGAGGCTCGGATTCAAGAGCCCAGCCGGTGCTGATGGTATCGCCCTTCTTCAAGTAGTTGCGTTCTCGAAACTCTCTAGAGTCCATGTTCAAGGCTTGAGCCATAGCCTCCATGTGACATTCATAGGCGAAACACGACTGGAAAGAGCCGAAGCACTTGAAGGCGCTGGCGAAGGTGTTGTTGGTGTAGGCAGACGTTGAATCTGCTTTGACGTGGGGTATCTTGTAAGGGCCAGACGAAGTGATGGTAGTGTAGTAAAGAACCCATGGGCTGAGGGCGGCGTAGGCTCCCGAGTCGGAGAAAAGCTCCGCCTCCAGAGCGGTGATTCGTCCGGTACTGGTAGCCCCCATTTTGTATTTCAGAACGTATGGGTGGCGCTTGCCATGAGCGATGAAGGACTCATCACGAGAGTATGCCAACCTGACGGGACGTCCCGTATGCCAGGCCAGCAGCCCCACCAATATCTCGACGGTTACATCTTCTCGTCCTCCGAAGCCCCCTCCCATAGGTGCACAGATGAGTCGTATCTTGTTCAGCGGTATCTGCAATACCTCGGCCACATCCCGGTAGTGCTCTATAACTTGTGTGCCCACCTTGATCACCAGAGTGTCATCGGGCTCCATCCAGGCCACCCCTGCCTCGGTCTCCATGTAGGCGTGATCGACGAATTGGGTGCGATAGGTTCGCTCTACTACCACATCGGCCTCCTCGAAACCGGCCTTTACATCCCCTTTTCTGATGTGCCACTGCCGAAGGATGTTACCACCGTCATGGACGTGGGGAGCATCTGGCTTCAAGGCTTCGAGCGGGTCATATACACCGGGAAGCTCTTCATACTCCACCTGAATCAGGTCGAGAGCTTTGGCCGCTATCTCTGGCGACTCTGCCGCTACCAGAGCTACTGCTTCTCCCAGAAAGCGGACTCGGTCCTGGGCAAGGATTGGTTGAGTTACCAGGCTGGCACCTGCTGTGGCTTCGGCCATTCGGCCGGGAAGCTCCATTCTAACCTCGTTCTTGGGCACGTCCTTATAGGTGAGGACGCAAGCTACCCCTGGAAGCCTGCGGGCCTCCTCGGTATCAATGCTAAGGATGCGTGCGGAGGGATATAGGCTTCGGAGCGTTCGACCGTGGAGCATGCCAGGCAGGGTGAAATCACTGGCGTAGATTGGCTTACCCTGTACTTTGTCTAGGGCATCGTGCCGAGGCCACCTCGAGCCGATAACGCTGTATCCAGCCAATGAAATCCTCCGGGCGACCTCAAACATACCCTCAGGGGTTTGGTCTGTCAATGCTGACTCAAAATCCCCCATCTAGAGCCTAACTAGCCCGCTCACGGAGGATGCCTTGTCGTCTACGGGGCTTGCAAAGGGGCTCCGCCGTTTTCCTGGAGAGCCTGTCTCAGAATCCCACACGGGAGGGAGTCCAGAGGGAGTTTACCTCTGGCAGGGGGATTGGGGGGCCTGTCCTCGGCTTGACTGGGGAATGTGCCCCCACATACAAAAACCTATCGGGGCGGGTGGGTGGGAAACACCACCCTTGCTATTCCTTCAACGGCACATGTCCTTCCTTCAACAATCACACCTCCCTAGTGATCGACAAGCCTTTCTAACAGCTTTACCAGCCCCTTCACCCCGGGCTTGCCTGAAGCAGACAGGCTCGAACAAGGTTCATCTGCTTACTTGGTGGGGGGGTCTGGGAGACTCCGCACGTTTGCCAGGCTTGGACATAATGAGTATCATTCCAGGGTACACAGACCCTCTACCGCTGATGGAAGTCCCTTCCTCGCTTCGCGTGAATGATATGAAGAGAAGCGAAGACCGCATCTTGACAACTCACACCGGAAGTCTGCCTCGCAGTGAAAAGCTCTCCGACCTTCTTCTTAGAGTCGAGCTGGGTAGAGATTTGGACCCTGTCGAGCTGAAGCGCGAGGTCAGGTCCTCCATTGACTACGTCGTTAAGAAGCAACTCGAAAGTGGTATAACCGTGGGTAACGATGGTGAGCAGCCTCGAGTGGGGTTCTCGACTTACGTACCCCAGAGAATGTCTGGCTTTGGAGGCGAGTCCAGGCTTGAAGATGGGCTATCAGACCTAAAAAAGTTCCCTAAGTACGCCGAGATGTATCATCGGCGCTTTTCCAATCCCATCATCGACGAGCCGTCGATATTCTATGCCCCCCAGGCGGTGGGAAAGCTGAAGTATGATGACTCACTTTCTGAGGTTAGAGCAGAGCTTGATGCTTTTTCCAATGCTTTAGAGCGCCAGTCCAAGGAGGGAACTTTTGAAGAGACCTTTATGACCGCTGTCTCTCCTGGTTCGGTGACCACCACCATGCTCAGGGCTGATAACAATCCTTACTATCCGTCGGACATAGAGTATGTCCTGGCAGTAGCTAAGGAGATGAAGAAGGAATACGAATACATCGTCTCTAGAGGCCACATCCTCCAGCTAGATGCCCCTGATCTCGCTATGGAGCGTCAGATAATGTTTCAAGACAGGCCTCTAAACGAGTTCCTTGACAGAGTCGAGCTGCACGTAGAAGCGCTAAACGTCGCCTTAGAAAACATCCCTCGGGATAGGGCTCGCTTGCATGTGTGCTGGGGCAATTGGGATGGGCCACACGTGGATGACGTGGACATCGAGCCACTCTTGCCACTGTTGTATCAGGTGAAAGTGGGAGCCTTGAGTATGCCCTTCGCCAATCCTCGGCATCAGCACCACTACAAAGTGTTTAAGAAGATTCCTCTTCCCGAATCTATGATTCTTATTCCAGGGGTTATTGATGTCACTACTAACTACGTCGAACATCCCGAGGTTGTGGCCGACCGCATCTGCCAGTTTGTGGATGTGCTGGGCGATCGTAGCCGAGTCATCGCCGGGTGCGATTGTGGCTTCGGAACATTCGTCAACTACACCTTCGTTGCCGAGGATGTCTGCTGGGCTAAGCTTTCCACTCTTAGCAACGGCGCGAAAATAGCAACGGATAGGCTTTGGGACTAAGACGCGAAGTACCTATAACACCTGGCCTGCTATGCAATTCATCCCATTGAAGGGCAATGACGATTCCCGTCAGGGCCATCGCATATTGGCCAAACCAGCTTTGGCCCAGCTCCCACCCCGCCCGTCTGGACGCCCGGTGAAAGCCGGAAAAACGACTGGTTGTGTATCCCCTAACTCAAAATGCGGTTGCACCTCACCCGTCATTCCCGTGCTTGGTACGGGAATCCATACCCGAGCACCGCTCAAATGGTTCGACAAGCCCACCATGAGAGGTGCAAAATAGAAACCGCTCACACTGGGCTTGTCGAAGTGTGGTCTCACTCCAGCCCTGTCCCAGAAGCCTCCACGGAGGGAGTCCAGAAGATCCATCCCTCTGGCAGGGGTACGGGGGCCTGTCCTGAGTCCCTCGAAGGGATGTGCCCCTCACATACAAAAACCTCTTATTTACTGCCGGAATAAACTGTCAAGGCATCGATTCTGACCGAGTCGAGCCTAGAGTCTATAATTAAGGTGCCTACTATAGAATTCGTTGGGTCGTGCGTGGTATGTTGAGCAAGTTTACAGGAAGAATGCTTTTTACAAGACTACTGTCCCTTGTCGTGATTGTCATAGTCTTTAGCCTGTTGGCGCAAAGGGTTGGATCACCCCTGGTTGTTTATGCCAACGGCAGCCCTGATACTCGCCAGATCTTAGAAAGCCATCTGAGCTCTTACTATTTAGTGGTTAGTGCCACTCCTGGCAGGCCGCGGGTGGGAATAGTCCATTTGACCATCTCTCTCATGGGAATCGAGAGAGTCAACGCCATAACTGGTGCTCGTATCGAGCTTATAGCAACGCCTCCCGTCGACTCCACTGCCACTGAGGCCTCTTATGCTGTTCCTAGCTCGTCCTTAAACCCCCAGAACTACGATATCAACGTGCCCCTGGACGTGCCAGGGCAGTGGTCGTTTACCATTCTAATAGAGGGATCCTTGGGCCAGGAGCAGACCACCTTCGACGTGGAGGTGAGAGAGGCGAGCAATAACACTATCTCCATTCTATATTTCATCCTGGCCTTCCTGACTCTGCCAGTCTCCTTGGTCGCCGTTTGGGGCTGGAGCAGGTGGAGCCGCAGGCGCAAGGTGGGGAGTGGATTGTAAATCCCTAGCTCCTCTGCTAATGTAGACGAAAGTTCCGAAATAGCCTGGTTCGCCTTGCAGTCGCTCTCTCAGTAAGGCGGCGGGAATTAGGCTTTTATAGCTCGTTACTATGGCCTTGAATTTATGAGCGTCTCCAAAACCAACGTTCCCGATCCCTCTCGTATGAATGCTCTGATAGCGGTGACCCTTGCTCAGTTGATGAGCATCATGAGCCTCACTGTCTCTTCTACGGGCCTTCCAACCATTGGAGCAGAACTAGACGTAGAGCTATCGAAGGCCGGTTGGGTAGTGACGTCCTTTCTCCTAGGACTGGCTGCCACTGTCCTTATTGCTGGAAGATTAGGTGATATATACGGATATCGAAGGGTCTTTGCAGTAGGGCTTGTACAGTTCACTTTGGCGGGTTTTCTGGTCGGGGTCTCTCCCGAGATTATCACTCTGATAACGGCGAGGCTGTTTCAGGGTATAGGTACGGCTCTGATGCTAGGCACTGGTTACGCCATCGTCTCCGAGGTCTTCAAGATAAACCGGAGAGGTCTAGCCATAGGCGTCCTCTTCGCTGGAGCTACGTCTGGAGGTCTAGTAGGTGTTGCCATGACCCCAGTGATACTGGAGTTTCTAGACTGGCACTGGGCTTTGATTCTCTCTTCTGTCCCCTTAGGCCTCATTGCCAGCTATTTCACGGCTCGTATGGGCCTGGAGGACAGGAACCCTCGCGGAGGTACTGGTAGGCAAATCGATGTTCGGGGTGCTATCCTTTTTGCCGCTTTTATGACTGCAACTCTTCTGTCCTTCAGCCACATCCACGAAGGAGAAGAGACCTTTCAGGATGGATGGCAATATCACATCCTTATGCAGGTCATCGCGGGGATTCTGCTCGCTATTTTCATATGGGTCGAAAAACGCACTGCCGACCCACTGATTCAGTTGAACCTTCTGAGACACAAGGTATTCGGATCAGCGGTTTTTGCCAATGGGGTTCTCCACATGACCATGATGACTATCCTCTTCATCATTCCCTTCCTGGTGGAGAACGGTCTTGAACGGTCTGGTCCCTATACCTCCATTATGCTAATAATCTTCGAAATATTGTCTGCTCCCGCATCGCTTTTCAGTGGTTGGCTTTACGACAAAACTCAGAGCCCCCTGATTCGGCCGGTCTCACTAATCATCATGGCCTGTAGCTTCGTGGGCATAGGTCTTCTTGCAACCCTAGGCTCATACTGGTTGCTGGTGGGTGTGCTGGTTGTGCTGGGGACGTCGGCCGGAATCTTTCTCACCCCAGCGACCGCAACGGTGATGAGCGCCCTGCCGTATGAGCATCAGGGATTCGCTTCTGGTATGGTGGAGACCAGCCGACATCTAGGTCACTCTCTGGGTGCTGCGATAGCCGTGGGTATTATGGGTTTCAGCGTTGTGGGATCGCTTTCCGACGCCAGCGGGCAACCTGGCGCTTTCCTGGAGGCCTTCAGAAACGTCTGCGTGGTTGTGGGTATAATAGCAGCAATAGGGGTGCTGCCCAGCTCCGTTAACGCTAGACGCCCCTATGAGGCGCCCAGGACAGCTTAAGATATAGGGGACTCTTAACTACGGGCCGACTTGGACAGAGAGCGATTGCGCTCGTTGTGAACCTTCTCAATGGCTCGCTCCAAAAGGGCCCGATCGAATCCCAGCTCAATCGCCTTGTCCTTGTCGGTGTGAGCTTCGTCGTCCATGTTGAGTAGGGTATAGGCGATGGCACGGTTTGCGTAAGTTCTGGCATCTCTGGGATCAAGGCGGATAGCCTGGTCATAGTCACTCAGGGCGTTATGGAACTGAGCTAGACTCATGTAGGCAGAGCCTCGATCACCGTGGGCAGAGGCGTTCCTTGGGTCGAGTCCAATAGCGAGATCGAAGTCGTCTATCGCCCTTTCGTAACGGCCCATGTTGCAATAGGTGAGTCCCCTGTCTCTGTAGGCCGCGGGAAACTGGGGATTTTGACGTATGGCCTGACCGTAATCCTCAATGGCCAGATGCAGCTGACTAAGCTCCGCTAACGCCCCGGCACGATGGAAATACGTCTGAGGTGAGTCTGGATTGAGTTGGATGGATTCATCAAAGTCATCGATAGCCTTCTGGAACTCCCCCTGCTTCATGTGAGTCAAGCCGCGGTGAAGGTAGATACTTGACAGACGGTAGTCAGTGTTGACCGTGAAGGAGGTGGGCGCCAGGCTTATGGCCTGATTATAGTCCTCAACGGCCTTTTTAAACTCTCCCATCTCCTCATACAGGTCCCCACGACGATGATACGCCGCTGCGTCGGATGGGATTAGCTGGATGGCCCTATCGTAGTCTTCCTTGGCCTCATCGTACTTGCTGAGCTTCCTGTGGGCCAGGCCTCGGCCAATATAGGCGTCGGCCATTTCGGGTTCCAGCTCTATTACCCTATCGAAGTAGTCGATAGCTTCGTCCCAACGTTGCTCGCGGAGCAACTCATTTCCTTTCAAGTACGACTTTTCAGTGGAGTTTCCTTTTCTGAATCCCAGTTTGTTCAGCAGGGTCACTTTAACACCCCCCTGTATTGATAGCTTGATTTATCATGGCGCTTGCGAGGAAGTTAAGATCGTTCGAAGACATTCTCAATAGAGTTCATGGTGGGATCTAAAGCTCCTCGTTGTCCTGCGACGGGGATGTTGGTTACTAGTACAACGGTGCCGGCAGTGTGCTTCACTTCCACCTCGATGGAGCTCTTATCTATGTCCAGGTACTTGGAGATGACTTCCAACAGGTCGTTCTTCATGGCCTCAAGGGTATCGGCGGGTAGAGAGAAGCGGTCCTGAACCAGTACGACCTGGAGCCTCTGGTGAGCTACGTCTTTGCTGCTTAGGTCATCGCCGCGCCGGAACGCCTTGGCAAAGATTCCTTTGACGTTGTTAAACATTTGACTCTACCCTTTCCTCACTCCTATTCTTTGAAGGACCCTGCTGAAGAATCCGTTGTGGCCGTTTAAGCTGACGGCTGGGACATCTTCCCCATCGAGTCTTGCTGCGATGGCACGGAACGCCTTCCCTGAGTACGATTTAGGATCATGGACTACAGGTACGCCCTTGTTGGTGGAGATAATGACATCTTCATCCTCTGGCACTAAACCGAGAAGTGGCACCGACAGCAGGGAAAGGATGTCCTCGGTGTCCATCATGTTTTTCTGCTTCACCATATCCACTCTTACTCGGTTTATAATCAGCTCGGGTGTGGGAAGCTTGGAGGCTTCGATGAGAGCGATGACCCTGTCGGCATCTCGTATGGCTGATACCTCTGGAGTGGTGACTACCAAGGCCTTGTCGGCGGCGATTACAGTGTTGCGAAATCCCTGTTCTATACCCGCCGGTGAGTCCAACAGTATATAGTCGAAGTCGGGTCTTAGCTGATCACATAGAGCCTTTAGCTGCTCCCCACTGATGGCGTTCTTGTCTCGGGTCTGGGCAGCAGGGATGAGATAGAGGCTTTTGGTGAGCTTGTCCCTGATCATGGCTTGATGAACTTCGCAGACCCCTTCGATTGCCTGTACCAGGTCGTATACCACTCTATTTTCCAGACCCGTGACTACATCCAGGTTTCTGAGCCCAATATCGCCATCGATGATTACCACCCGGTTGCCCCGGAGGGATAGCGCCGCTCCCAGATTGGCCGTAGTGGTAGTCTTACCTACCCCACCCTTTCCAGATGTAATTACGTATACTCTTCCAGGCTCCTTCTCCATAAATTACTCCTCTGGCTTCCAAATTGATCTTGCAGTAAATGGTTCGATAACGATGGTGTTGCCCTTGACCAACGCCATCCTGGGGGGGGTGAGCGATGAGTCTTGAGATTCCGTGGGCGGGTCCATCTTGATGTGGGTCCCGACTCTCAGCTGGTGTGCAGCGAATTGCAGGGCCAATATCACGGCATCCTCATCTCCGCTAACTCCGGCATGGGCCAAGCCGGATAGCTTGCCGAAGATGTAGATGTCTTTGGTGGCGGTGACCTCTGCGCCGGGATTTACGTCGCCCGCTACCACCACGTTTCCGTAGTTGTGAATGGTTGTTCCAGACCGACACGTACCCCTTACCAGGAGAGTGTCCTGACCACCAAGGGTCTTGGCCTCGCTATCGGGAGCCTTTATAGTCGGGGCCTTCCGTATTTCATCGGGCAGGTCGTCCATGGATACTGGAGTCTCTAGAGGGGTCTCCGCTGGCATCGAAGCGCGATTTAGGAGAAGGTGCCTCAGGGCCTCGACTCCGCTGGATATACCCATCA
Organism: Dehalococcoidia bacterium; assembly: GCA_965197675.1. GTDB lineage: Bacteria > Chloroflexota > Dehalococcoidia > Plut-88900 > Plut-88900. Next base: position 268,737 of record OZ240221.1, read on the forward strand.
GTATCAGCCTGTAATCGTCTTCTAACAGGTGCCAAATCTCTTCTAGCTCTTCTACGCTGAGTAGCCGGTCTCCCAGATTGAGTGTAACTTTTCCACCCTCGAAGCGGGCTTTAACCTTGGATAGATACTCTCGTAGTCCCTTTACTAACTGCTCAAAGGGAAGTACCTCGTCGAGGGTGAACTCCAATGAGCCGTCGCGGCCGATGACCCGGAGAATAGCTGAGTCCGGCGGTGAGTTCTTCCCAGCTCGTTTGACGGATTCCATATGTATCAGCCTGCGTCAGCTATACCAGCCGAGGTCTTTCCATCTCGTCCATTGCCTTTTTATGGGCAACGTCCAACTCGAAACCCTGCCGTCGATATTTAACTATTAGCTTGATCTTCTCAATCTCCGTTTCTGGATAATCTCTAACCCGCCTAGCCTTCAAACGCTTCCATCGAGACTTGATAAATCCCTTCCTTTCAAAGTACCGAATTTCGTCAGGGGTGGCTCCAGTCTGTTCATAGGCATTGGTGATACGCATAATTTCATGAACGATTTAACGTAATGTTTCGTGATTCTATACTGCACACCTCTCGACTGTCAATTTAGTTTCGGGTTTGCCTGGTCATTGAAATCCCTATTTCAGCCCTCCATCATATCTAACGATTATATAAGATTCAAAATCAAATATTAGAAAGGTATTGAAATCTGTCTCATTATATGATACCTTTATGCAATATGTAAACATACGGCAGAGAGATACTTCGTTATCTGCATTGGAAGGCTGGGATATCTCTAAGGTCATAGGAGTGGCCCTATGGCTTCAACGGTTACAGAAGAGGCGTCAGCGGTACTGAAGGAGCTAACGGACCCCACAAGGCATGACTGGAGCCAAGTCATGTGTATGATAGTCGGCTCAAGATGAGATGAAGCTTATGTTCAGTACAGATGCTGTAGGCGATCAGCGTGTTTCGCTCTACGGAGATACCCTCACAGTGACCCAGGTATCGATGAGCAGGAGCTTACCGTTGCAGCCACGGGTATCAAGGGGACACTGGGTGGGCATGTCTGAACCGCTATTAGATCTGATGAGGCCTCCCAACACTCGGTCCCACAGACCGTGATGGCCGAGAGAGTCGGATAGGAAGATTCATCTAGCTAAAGGAGAAGTCGAATGGTCAGAGTACAAGAGCAGGAAGTCACTCATCGAGCTACGGCTTCCCGGCTACAACCCGATTCATACCTGGGGCAGAACCCGGTTCGGATAAAGGTGGTTGGCGTTGGTGGAGGAGGTTGTAACTGCATTCGACGCATGTCTCAGCGGCCAATACCAGGTGTGGAGTTGATAATGGTCAACACTGATGTCAAATCCCTTGAGCTGGAGGCCAGGGGGGCCACAGCCATCCAGATAGGGCAGAACTTGACTCAAGGCTGGGGAGCGGGTGGTAATCCAGATGTGGGAAAGATGGCCGTTCAAGAGTCTGCTGTAATGCTTAGAAAGTTCATCAGTGACTCAGAGCTAGTATTCATTACGGCAGGAATGGGGGGCGGCACGGGAACTGGTGCAGTCCCGCTTGTCGCTAGAATGGCAAAGAGTCTGGGTGCTCTGGTCATAGGAGTTGTTACTACGCCCTTCGGCTTCGAGGGAGGCCGACGTCTGGACCAGGCCATAGGTGGTGTTGCCGAGTTGCGTCCCTTTGTAGATAACCTGATAGTTGTGCAGAACGATAGACTTCTCCATTATGTCAACAACGATGCCAGCATAATAGAGGCGTTCAGAACCGCCGATGACGTGGTGAGCCAGGGAATTCTGAGCCTCTCAGAGCTGATCAACATACCGAGCGAGATCAACGTGGATTTCTCCGAAGTTAAAAGAGTGCTTTCTTACCCAGGCGGCGCATTGATGTCCATAGGGACAGGCGAAGGGAACATGGCGGCTCTGGACGCTGGTCGCAAGGCCATAGCCAACCCGTTGCTGAACATGTCCATCAAAGGAGCGCGGGGAGTCTTGTTCAATGTCAGAGGTGGAAAAGCTCTTACACTGGGGGGACTTAATGCGGTGGGCGAGTTAATAGTCAAGTACGTGAAAAAGGACGCCACCATCTTCTTCGGGATGAATACCGACTTTGGCATGGATGATGATGTAGTGGAGCTAACTCTCATCGCTACAGGACTCAAACAGGGAGGCTTCTTCAAGTCCATGGCGAATCGGAAGAAGGTATCAAGACCAACTTAGACGGCGAGTCCGCGGCAGTGGAAAAAGCCGATACGTCATGAAGGGCTGGTAAGCATCCCAGGACTCAGTCTTAGCTGGCGACCCGCCCTCCATCTATGGAAAGCTCGGCTCCAGTTACGTAGGACGATTCATCCGAGGCCAGGTACAAGACTCCGTAGGCTATGTCGTTGGGCTCCCCTATTCTACCCAAAGGCATCATATCTGGACTGTTGGACTGAGCGGAAACATCGGGAGGCAGAGAGCGTAGTGCTTCAGCCAGCATAGGAGTATCGATGGGGCCAGGGTGTATTGAGTTGGCTCTGATATTATCTTTGGCGTATTGAATAGCCGTATCCTTGGTTAGGATTCGCACTGCGCCCTTGGAGGCCCCGTAGGCAGCTCCATAGCTATTTCCTACTATTCCTGCATCTGATGATATGTTGACTATAGACCCACCTCCCGCCTTTCGCATCTCAGGGATAGCCCATTTACTACCGAAAAGTACACCTTTGGCGTTGACGTCCATCGCCCTGTCCCAAACTTCCTCGGTGGTTTCCTCCACAGTTTCCCTTACGGATATGCCTGCGTTGTTCACTAAGACGTTAAGCTTGCCGTACTTCTGCATCGTTGCCTGCACTATTTGCCGCCAGTCGGCTTCTTTTGTTACGTCCAGCTTCTGGAACATAGCCTGACCACCGGAATCGACTATTTGGTCGGCCAGCTTCTTCCCCTCCTCCACCAAGACGTCTCCGATGGTGACGCAGGCGCTCTCCCTGGCCAGAAGAATGGCTTGAGCAGCACCCAACCCGCGAGCGCCACCACTTATGATGGCTACCTTTCCTTCCATTCTCATGAGTAACCCTCCTGATTCGGTCTATCCGGAATCTTCGAATATATCTAAAGGTAGAAATGCAGATACCACGAAGTTGGGCACGTCCACCATCTCGCTTATGTGGAGATCTACGGCTACGCTGCAGATGGCATAGGCCTGTTGTCTGGTCCAACCCCGTTCCATCAACAGGTCGATCATATTTAGCAGAGCGTTTCGGGCCGAGAGGGTGGCGTTCTCCGATTCGTTGGTGCCGTCCCGCACACACATGCCGGTAGTGGCGATGAATCGCTTGGGTGCAGCCAGCTCCGGAGGAAAGTAGTACTCGTCCCGCTCATAGCGAGGAAATCTGATATTTTTGCGCTCAGCTTCTCCCTTGTGGACTGTGAACTTGACCAATGTGGAGGCGTTCATTTCGATGGCCGTCCCGCACGCCTCCGCGTCTCCCTGCGCAAAATGGGCATCCCCTACGGAAAAAAGAGCACCCTCCACAAATACGGGTAACTGTAAGCGTACTCCGGCGCTGAGTTGCTTTATATCCAGGTTACCCCCGTTTTCTCGAGGCGGAATGGTCCTTAACGCCTCGGAGGCTAGAGGTTCTTGAGCAGGGACAGCGCCAATGGGGTCGGGAGGCAGCACAAGGCCGCCCCGCTGCCTCAAGTCCTCCTCTCGTTGTCGGATAGCCTGACAAAGCTCCAGGGACGGAGTTACTCCAATGGTACCCATGAATGACCCGTCTGGGATTCGGATGCCAGCTAGATCGGCTGAAGATGCGTAGCCATCTTTTATAGTCCACCTTGCCATATAGGGATCTGGGAAAAGATCTCTCAAAAAGCCGAATCCTGGAAACTCGACGGTGTAGCCCCAGCTATCAGGCTTCACCTCCAGGATATCAACTTCCAGCAGATCTCCAGGCTGTGCTCCCCTGACGAAGACCGGCCCAGTAAGAGGATGAACGACTCCCAGATCCAACCCAGGTATCTCTTCAGTCGTTGTCTGTAGGGTGATCTGACCGTCGAAGGCATCCCTGGTATCTATCTCCACCTCTTCGCCCTGCTCCACCTCCAAAGCTGGAGGGATGCCGGGGTGCCAACGGTTGTGCCCTTTGTCGGGTTCTTGTCCACACTTCTTGCCGTAGTCCAGCTTGATGCTCTTCATTCGACCTACCTCCCCATTGCGTAGGCATCTCGTCGAGGATCGGCGGCGCCAATCAAAACCCCAGAGTCCTGGTCAACAATGATAGCGGATAGCTCTGCCATGGTAAAACCCTCCCAATCATCGACAACCTCAATGTCGTGACCACGACAGATTAGCTCATCTATGGTGTCCTGAGCAATTCTTCCTTCCACATTCAGGCGGCCGGGAAGGTAGGTGTGGGGCCAAAAGGAGTTGGGAAAGTTCCAGGTGCTGAACCGGGGCATCTCCACGGCCGTCTGTGGGTTCATGCCGAACTCTACCAAGTTAATAAATCCCTGCACCATCGCCTGACATTGAGCATCGCCTCCGGGGCAACCAAAGGGCATGAAGAGTTTGCCGTTTTTGAATGCTATGGCTGGGTTGGGAGTAAGTCTGGGGCGTTTCCACGGCTGGAGACTGGAGGCGTGTCCCGGGCTCAGCCAACTCTGATAGCCTCTACCCGACATCACAAAGCCCAGTCCAGGCACTATTGGACTTTCGAAAACAGGGTCGCTTGGCGTTGCCGATAAGGCATTTCCCCACCTATCCACCACACATACGTAGCTGGTATCGCTTGGAGTTTTCTCAGGCGACGACGTTGAACTTTGCCTGGACGAACTCTCGGCGAGCTCAGCCTGAAGCAACCCAAGTGTACCGGGTGGTGGCATTTCGGCATGTGCGCGTTTCATGTCTATCTGGTTGCGCCTCTCTTGAGTGTAACCCTTGGAGAGGAGTGCTTCTATTGGCACATCAACGAACTCAGGGTCGCCGTAGAAGTGATCGCGGTCTGAAAAGGCGAGGTTAAGCGACTGCGAGACCAGATGAATGTAGTCCGGGCTGTTGTGCCCTAGAGATTCCAGGTCATCATCCTCAAGCATCTGTAAGGTCTGTGCCACCACCGGGCCTTGACACCAGGGTCCACAGGTATAGATGGTGTAGTCGCGGAAATGGCCTTTTACGGGTTCCTCTATTTTTACGGAGAAGTCTCGAAGGTCGTCATAGGTAATGAGTCCACCCTGCTCCTTGCTGAAAGCGGCCATCTCCTGGGCGATGTCCCCTTTGTAGCAGCGGTCGCGGGCGGCGCGAATGGCGGCTTCTCTGCCCCTGGGCGTGCTGGCTCGTTCGACCTCAATGAGCCGCTTGAAGGTTCGGGCCAAGTCTTTTTGCATAAGGGGTTGCCCAACGTCGGGAACGCGTCCTTCCGGCAAAAAAATCTCTCCGGTTGACGGCCACCTGGTTAACACGCCGTCGGGTCGCTCTGCGTTGATGGCAAGCTCTCTTTGGGTGCGAGCCGACAGTGGAAAGCCATTGTCGGCTAACTCCAGAGCAGGCGTGACCACCTGCTCGAAGGTCATGGTGCCATAGCGTTCCAGGGCGGTCAGCCAGGCATCGGCCGCGGCGGGTATGACACTGCGAAGGATTCCCACAGGTATCTCACCACCTGCATTCTCCATGAAATAGTCGATTGAGGCGGCACGGGGCCATCTTCCCAGACCACTGATGGTTACTACAGAGTCCGACTGAGCTATGTAGACAATGATGGGAGCCACTCCACCGAAGTTGGTGTTGTCGGGCTGGACGACATTGATGACTATTCCCGAGGCCACTCCGGCATCTACGGCATTGCCTCCTTCCTCCAGGACGCGGTAACCGGCCGCTGTCGCCAGGTAATGGCCTGCGGCTACCATATGAGTTACCCCCATGACCGGTGGTCTATAGGAATCTAGCCCTATTGTCATCGATCGTACTCCCTGCCAGAGCAATCGTATTTGGAGCTAGCGGATACACCACCGGTCGGTTTCCCTGCTTTCGCCGGCGTACAGAGAGACTGGGTGGGAGCTCCGCCAAAGCTGGTTTCAGGCATAATGGGACTACCCTGCATTATAACCCTTCTGAGCTTGGGCGTGGCAACTTGATTGTTTTTCTTTGTTTAGCTTTGAAACTTGATTGAACTGTAAAAAAGTTTTGTTTTACGGGTCTCCCAGGCACGAAGATGTCGTTACGTTTTGATTGAGTTTTTTCAGGTTGGGGTTGGACCCACTCGCCCGCCCAGGTAGGTTTTTGTATTTGGTAACACCCTTCGACAGGCTCAGCAACTGTCTTGAAAGTCAAGAGTTCTGAACAATAGGGTTCCAATGGCGATTATTCTTGATCATCACGTTGAGTATGGTAAGGAGCTTGCGCATGCAGGCGGTGAGGGCGACCTTCTTCGGTTTCCCAGCAGCACAGAGGCGTTGGTAGAAGGCCTGGAGCACGGGATTGTACCGGGTGGCAACCAGGGTTGCCATGTAGAGCGCAGCCCTGACCTGCTTGCGACCTCCCCACACCTTGCGTTTTCCCCTCAGGGTACCGCTGTCCCGGTTGAACGGCGCCACCCCCACCAGGGCAGCGATCTGCCAGCGGTTCAGGGCGCCCAGTTCCGCCATTTCCGACAAGAGGGTCATGGATAAGACAGGACCCACGCCGGGGGTGCTCCGCAGCACCTGGTCTTTGTCCTTCCACATGGGCGAGGAACGGATGGTATCGTCCAGGTCTCGATCCAGCTGCTCCAGGTTGTCTTTCATCCACCGGATATGCTCCTGGACCTCGGGGCGTATCCGCCTGGTAGCGGTACGGAGCCGGTTCCCTTCCGCAGCGATCATCTCCACCAGTTGGCGACGCCGGGCTACCATGGCGACCAGTTCTCTGGCGGTGGCATCGGGCAGAGGTGCGACCTCTGCCCGGACGGCTTCGCCAAAGTGCGCCAATGCATGCGCATCCAGGGAGTCCGTCTTGGCCAGCTTCCCAGCAGCACGGGCAAAGTCCCGCACCTGCAGGGGATTCACCACGACTACTCGCAGTCCCGCCGACGCCAGTTCTGCTGCTACGAGCGCTTCCATGCCACCAGTGGCTTCCAACACCACCAACTCCGGCCCGACCCCCTTGAGGAAACCCGCCAGAGAACTGATGCCCGCAGGGGTGTTGGAGACCTCCTTTACTTCACCTGTTGGACGTACCGCCAGATCCAAGCGCTCCCGGGAAACGTCAATGCCAACAAACACTGTGCCTTCCTTCATTCAACTCCTTCCTTTCCCGTCAGTCCTCCTACTCCGCCCCTTCCTTGCTCATCCAGGCTCCAGGCCCTATCAACTTTCGGGCTCTGAGCAGGTTGCGCACGACGACCTCCCTGAGCTGCGGTCTTTGAAGACCCAGGGTGGACCGGTCTGTCACGCCCATGTTTAAGATACAAGCGTGAGCGGAGATACCTCATTCTCTGAGGGTGAAGTAGTCGGGGAATTTGTTTTCAGCCAGGGAGTTGACAAGCTCTTGAAACCGGCGAGAGTTCCGGCACTGCTTCAGTCCGTTCAGGTTGCTCTTGGGAGCACCTGCACCTGGGTGACGACTTCCGTAAGGAATAAGGGTGATACCTCCTTGTAAGCGAGATGTGTAGTTGGATTATAGCACGTAGGTTCTTATTTTATATATGGCCACGTGGCACAACAAGCTAGGCGCCAATCCTGGATTCCCGTGTCAAGCACGAGAATGACGGGATAGAGGGGGTAGTTGCTGGTACTTTAATAATAGTAGAGGAAAGGAAGGGGGGGTGAGAGCACCCTTCCCTTCGACTACGCTCAGGGTAAACTTTAAGCTCAGGGTGAGCGGAGGCACTTCATTCCTCCGAGGGAAGGGGAGGCGGGGATTTTGGACGCGAGTTATGTTTGACCCCCCACGATATCAGGTGATATCATATAGTATAAGGTGCTTTTATTCGTTACCTTGTTTGCCTCCGTAACACATGAGCAATCAGGCCATTGCTCGATAGTGTGTAGGTCATCTGTAAGATCTATTTAGTTAATACCACCCTTCTGTGAATCTCAGTAACGTTCGCCTCTGGTTAGAAGATCGGGAGGAGAATCTATCTCCTTATGCTACTACGACTCGCTTGTCCAGAGGTAGGCTATCCCCGGAAGATCCTGACCCCCTACGCACTGAATTCCAGAGGGACCGGGACAGGATTCTTCACACCAAGGCCTTTCGTAGGCTCAAGCATAAGACCCAGGTATTCATAGCCCCCTCGGGAGACCATTTCGTTACTAGACTGACTCATACTCTAGAGGTAGCGCAAATAGGGCGTACAATAGCCCGAGCTCTCATTCTGAACGAAGACCTGGTGGAGGCTATAGCGATGGGTCATGACCTGGGCCATCCACCCTTCGGTCATGTTGGAGAGGAAGTGCTTGACGAGATATACTCACCTGGATTCAGGCACAGTCTACAGAGCCTGCGGGTTGTAGATCACTTAGAGAAGGATGGACAAGGCTTGAACCTGACGTGGGAGGTGAGGCAGGGTATCGTAACCCACTCTAAATCCAGTCTGGATATTCTCGGCGAAGGTTGGAAAAACCCTCCTACGCTGGAGGCTCAGGTGGTCAAGCTGTCTGATGCACTGGCGTACATCAACCATGATACCGGAGATGCCATACGGTCTGGTCTCGTTACAGAAGAGGATCTGCCCAGTGAGGTGGTTGATGCGTTAGGAAATACCAATTCCCAACGCATCAACACCGTCGTGTCGGATGTTGTTGAAAGCTCTTGGGCTGCGACAGGACGGGGCAAATTGGAGGATGGGCAGGAGCCGAAAATAGCGATGAGCGACAAGATTCAGCAGGCCGCCAACATCCTGAGGGGTTTCTTATTCGATCAGGTATATAGAGTCAGCGGAGCCAGCTCAGATGCCGAGAAGGCCAGAACAGTGGTACACTCTCTATTCCGATACTTTATCGACCATCCTGATCAGGTTCCACCTGAGCACCATAGCCGGCGAGAATCGGTCGAGCGCATAGTGGTTGACTATATAGCAGGCATGACTGACCTGTATGCCCTGAGAATGGCCGAGGAGAGGAATCTGACACCTTCTTATGGATGAGGATTTTTATATTCCCTCCTAAATTGCTGACTAGCTAAAATTGGGATGAGCGATATCGATCAAATAAAAGACCGGCTGGATATTGTCGATATAGTCTCCCAGTACGTGCCTCTCAAGAAGGCTGGGCGCACCTTTAAAGCCCCCTGTCCGTTCCACTCAGAGAGGACGCCTTCTTTCATCGTGTCGCCTGAGCGTCAAACCTGGCACTGCTTCGGCGCCTGCGGAACAGGGGGGGATGTCTTCTCATTTGTGGAGAAGAAGGAGGGGCTGGAGTTTCTGGAGGTCCTACAGCTACTAGCTCAAAAGGCTGGTGTTCAACTTTCATCTGGTAGAAGAAAAGGCCCCGATAGAGCAGCGGATATCTATCTCGTAAACCAGAAGGCAGCCGATTACTTCCATAAGCGTTTGCTTAGCTCATCAGAAGCTGAAAGCGTTCGAGCCTATCTAAGTGAGCGCGGACTCAATGCGGACACCGTTAAGCATTTTCAGTTGGGATTTAGCCCGCCTATGGGCCATGCATTGCTGAATCATCTGAAGGGAGAGGGGTACACTTCGGAAGCTATAACAAAGGCAGGTCTGGTTACCAAGCAAGATACTGGAGAGATTCGGGATCAATTTAGGGGACGGCTAATGTTCCCCATCTGGGACGAACGAGGTCGTATTGTTGGATTTGGAGGCAGAGCGCTCGGCGACACCGCTCCCAAATATATAAACTCCCCTCAGACCGAAGTCTTTGATAAAAGCGCTATTCTGTACGGGGTGGACAAGGCCAAAGGGGCTGCTCGAAGCAGTGGTCGGTTAGTGGTTATGGAAGGGTACATGGACGTGCTGACTGCCCATCAGCATGGATTTACTAATGCCGTCGCCTCTATGGGAACTGCTCTCACAGAAAAACAGGTTAGCGCCCTGAAACGTATTGCGAATCACGTCTTCATGGCTATGGACGCTGACTCTGCGGGTCAAGAGGCTACTCTTAGAAGTCTCAAATCTTCTTGGGATATCCTAGCTCGCAAAGTCCATCAGATGCGCGGTAGTCGTCGGCAACGCTTCTTGGAAGGCTCTCCTCTTTTAACGTTGGCAATAGTCCTTTTACCAGAGGGGAAAGATCCCGATGACGTGATTAAGAAGAGTCACAAAGATTGGGAAGACCTGTTAGAAGGAGCGCAGCCGGTAATCGATTACCTGATGGAAAAGGAGGTCTCCAGGACCAACTTGAACTCACCCGGAGCCAAAACGGCCATCCTCGAGGAGTTCGCGCCTCTACTGGTGACACTAGACTTTTTCGAGCAGGACAGCTATATTCAAAAATTGGCACTCCTTCTGAAGGTGAGAGACGATAGGATTAAGCAGGCGTTGGAGGACATCCGCCGCCAAAAAGCTAGAACTTCATACCAAAGCTATCGGACTCAAGACACCATAGACACTAATGATCAGGCAGAGGCCGGTGATCGGTTGGATGAGTATGTGCTATCTGCCCTAATCAAACGCCCCGACCTAAAGGCGTCGGTTGACAAATTAGAGCCCGAGGATTTCAGGGGAAGAGAGAATCGAGAGATATTCGTTTCTTACCTGAGAAACAGTGATCCGGATACCCTTCGGAAAACACTACCAGACATTTTACTAGATCAACTCGAAGCACTGGCTTCAATAGAAATCCCGGAGGAACCCGACGAACGGCTGAGACAGGCTCTGTATAAATGTGTTCTACGCATGAAAGAGCGTAGGCTAAAAGGTCTAAAGCTAGAGGAGGAGGCGGCCTTCTCTCAACAGGGGGGCCAGGGAGATGAGGTCTCCGCTATCAAGGAGAGGGCACTCAAGGTAAACGCCCAGCTAAGAGAACTGTTCGAGCAAGAACAGAAGGTGCACAACTGAGGTTGAATAAGTGGCAAAAAGCATGAAGGTGAAAAAAGGGATGGAATCTCTCATCGATGAAGACGTTTCAAACGTCTCGTCGTCATCAGGCAAACTCAAGTCCCCCATAGAGAGAGAAGACTCGGACGATTATCACAACGTCCTAGGAGGATCCATGTCTCCATCCAAGGTGTTGGAGATGATAGCTGGAGAGAAAACCCTTGCGCCTGAAACCCCACCCAAGGTAGTGAAGGGGATAGGGCAAGAGAGCGAGGTATTCGACCAAGAGATAGTCGATGACCCGGTCCGGATGTACCTGAGGGAGATCGGAAGGGTGCGACTCCTCAGCGCCAAGGACGAACGAATCCTGGCCCGGAAGATGGAAGGTGGAAAGCACATCTCCACGGTCAAAAACGATCTGGAACAACAAAAGGGCATACCTTCCTCTGCGGTGGAAACTTACAAGGCGTTGCTGAACAGACTGAAGTCTCATGCCGAGGCCATTGACGCTCTAGGCTGTGAAGTAGAACTCATACCTCCAATCACCTTGGGACAGCTAGTCTCTCACCCTAAAATGCGCGCCATATTGGATGGTGAGATAGACGAGGATTTCACAAAGAAGATAATCGGAGAGAATGATCAAGCTTCCCAGGACGTAGGAAACATCCTCGTATTGATGTCTATAGACGCGAGGTTGCTACCCATCGAATTACTGGAAATTTTGGGGTACGACCTCCCTTTGTCCGAACTTGGCGAGATCCTCAACGATCCCCTCATAGCGGAGTTGCTGTATCGTTGTGGAGACCGCTTTAAGGCTGACCTGGAAACCATCGAACGCGAAGGGGTGAGGTCACAGAGACATCTGACCGAAGCCAACCTCCGCTTGGTAGTCAGTGTAGCCAAGAAATACATTGGCAGAGGTATGTCCTTACTGGACCTGATCCAGGAGGGAAACATAGGGCTCATACGAGCCGTTGAAAAATTCGACTATCGTAAAGGATACAAGTTCAGCACTTATGCAACGTGGTGGATTCGTCAAGCCATCACTAGGGCAATCGCTGACCAGGCCCGCACTATCAGGATACCCGTACACATGGTGGAGACCATCAATAAATTGCTGAGGATGAGCCGAAAGCTGGTCCAGGAGTACGGTCGAGAGCCCACAAGCGAAGAGATTAGCAAGGGAATGGAGATCCCCCCCGAAAAAGTGAGGGACATAATCAAGATATCTCAGGAACCCGTATCGCTGGAGACGCCGGTGGGCGAGGAAGACGACAGTCATCTGGGCGACTTCATCGAAGACCGCAGCACTCTGGCGCCGGCCGATGCTGCATCCCATCAGCTTCTCAAGGAACAGGTGAGCGAGGTCTTGGATACTCTGAACGGCAGGGAGCGTCGAGTGCTTCAGCTCAGGTTTGGCTTGGAAGATGGCAGAAGCCGTACCTTAGAAGAGGTGGGGAGAGAGTTCGGCGTCACCAGAGAGCGCATACGCCAGATCGAGTCTAAGGCTCTTCGCAAGCTGCGTCACCCCACGCGCAGCAAGAAGCTGAGAGATTTCTTAGAGTAGGGCTACCTGAAGAACTGGGCAAACTCTTTGCGAGGCAGTCGCCCCTTCCCACTGGCCATCATCTTCATTAGCTTCTGCATCTGTCTAAATTGATTCAGCAGGTGATTCACGTCTTGAGGCAGCGTACCGCTTCCTCGGCAGATGCGCTTTTTCCGACCTCCTCCGATGATGTTGGGATTCTGCCTCTCCTCACTAGTCATCGACAAGATTATCGCCTCGGTCTTTTTTAACTGTGCTTCATCTACGTCGTCGGCAGAGATCTTCCCCTTCAATACACCGGAGCCGGGTATCATGTCCAGGATCTGATCTATCGGCCCCATCTCTTTGATTTGATAGAGCTGATCGAGAAAGTCCTCCAGGGTAAATGTGGCCGTGAGTATCTTCTTTTCCATCTCACGGGCTTTGGCCTCGTCCACCGTCATCCTGGCCTTCTCCACCAGGGTCTTGACGTCCCCCATGCCCAGGATCCTAGAGGCCAGCCGGTCGGGATGAAAGGTCTCCAGCCCATCGGCCTTCTCTCCGGTGCCGATGTACTTTATGGGTATGCCGGTTACCGAGGTTATGGAGAGGGCAGCCCCACCGCGAGCGTCACCATCCATCTTAGTGAGTACCAGGCCCGTCAGGCCTATCCTGTCTTGAAACTCCTCGGCTACATTCACCGCATCCTGGCCCGTCATTGCGTCGACCACCAGGAGAGATTCGGTGGGACGGATGGCTCGGCTGATGGAGGAAAGCTCCTTCATGAGATGATCATCCACCTCTAAACGGCCAGCCGTATCAACTATGACCCAGTCTACTCCAGACTCTCTCCCCTGCTTTAGGCCTCGAGAACAGACGTCTACGGGATTGGAGGAGACATCCTGCTTATACACTGGTATGCTCAGCTGATTACCAAGAGCCACCAGCTGATCCACCGCGGCTGGTCTCTGTAAGTCCGCTGCTACCATGAGAGAAGACTGCTCTGCACGTCTCAGATGGAGGGAGAGTTTGGCCGCAGTTGTAGTCTTACCCGATCCCTGAATTCCCGCAAGCATGATGACTCCTGGCTTCTGTTCAGGGGAAGCCAGTTCTTGCTCGCCACCTCCTAAGATGGAGGTGATCTCGTCGTGAACTACTTTGATCACTTGCTGTACCGGCGTGAGGGTCTCGAGGACTTCGGAGGTGAGACAGCGCTCTCGAACATTGGAAACGAACTGCTTGACGACTTTAAAGTTGACGTCGGCCTCTAACAGGGCGAGGCGCACCTCTCTCAAGGCGGCATCAACGTCTTCTCCGGTTAGCCTGCCCTTACCTTCTAGTTTCTTCAGGACCCCGATAAGTTTCTCAGATAATGCTTCTAGCAAGATGTTCTCCTTCTCTCAATTGTAGAAGAGGGTCTATAGAGGGTCAAGAACACGTGTGGGACTAGATTTCCCAGAAAGGCACCCGTCTTGTTCCCCAATCGACCGCCCAGGTAGGTTTTGTGTGTGGGGGCACATCCCTTCGAGGGACTCAGGACAGGCCCCCAAACTCCCTGCCAGAGGGTGGTTCCCTCCGGCAGGCTCAGGATAAACTCTTGGCTCACCATGAGCGGCGGGCACCCTTGGGGGATTCTGGGACAGGCCTCCCTTGGATTCCCGTGTCAAGCACGAGAATGACGGTATAGGGGGTGGCAGGGGAATGACGGAAAAGAGGGCGGCACGGGAATGACGGCATAGAGAATGAGGGCACCCTTCCCTTCGACTACGCTCAGGGTAAACTTTAAGCTCATGGTGAGCGGAGATACTTCATCCCCCGACTCCTTCTTCCTCGGGGGATTTTGGTCGGGCCTTGGTAGGGGCATTTAGAATACAATTCGTCGAGCTGTAGGTACGAGTGTAGAATAATTATCTATCTAACATCACGATCTCAGTGGATTTTAGATAACCCAGAATACGTTTGATGGTCTGTAGTTTACGAGGACTCTACCTGATCTGTCTGTCCAGCGAGGACAGAGCGAGTTTGTTCCTTCCCTCACCGGTAATCATCTCTCTGGTACTCTGGCTGTTGGCCTATCAGTTCGAGCGTTTCCCTGGAGATTTGTCCTCGGCTCGCCAGATAGTCCACTCGCCCGGGCGATGGCTGGCTGAGCCAGTTGGCTTTACGCTGACCAGGCAACATATAGGGTGGAGATCCGCTTCTCACTTACTGCGCCTTTGTGATAGAATGCACCCAAGATTCAACAAATCAATAAATCAATCCAGGTTTTGGCACGTCTGAGATGAGAGGTAACGTTAGCTCAAGCCAAGCGGTCTTGGTTCTGAACCAGAACTACGAGCCACTGAATGTTTGTAGCTCTCGTCGAGCTGTAGTTCTGATCCTGAAAGGAAAGGCCGAAACTTTGGAAAACGGCCTAGGTGAGATCCACACCTCCTCGGCCCTGTTTCCACTACCATCGGTGGTGAGATTGGGCTACATGATCAAACGACCACTCCTTGCCCGTAAGATGTCCCGTCGAGAAGTCTTCATCCGAGACAGCTATTCCTGCCAATATTGTGGGAAAGAGACTCGCGAACTGACGTTGGACCACGTAGTTCCCAGAAGGTTGGGCGGCGAACACACCTGGGAGAATGTAGCCAGTGCGTGTGTTTCCTGTAACCTCAAGAAGGCGGGCAGGACTCCGGTACAAGCAGGGATGAAGTTGCGTCAAAGACCTGAGACACCTCCGCAAAGGCGCTACGGAGATTTACAGCCCTATTTGGAAAATCGGGAGGAGTGGCGCAAGTTCGTTCCAGCCTGGGGGAACTAGGGCTTTACCTGTTCCCTGTCGAACTGCTTCATGTCCTCTAACGTCGCTAATCTTGAGATGCTAGGCAGAGTCTCTCTTAACTGATTGACTACTATCTGGTTGGGGGCGATGATCACTCTGCCAACCTTTTCCTTACCATCCGACTTAGCTATCACGTAGTCGTTAACCTTAACGGCCAGGCCGCCGGAGTCGAAGTAGTGCACTCGGCCAGCCCTCTCAAATCGTACTCCCAGTGTTGCACTCATATTGTTCGATTTATACTGTAGACCCTGTCACGGCGACTTGAGGCATCCTAAGCATTAGCAACTCCACTACCATCCTTGCATTTACATTACGCTCTAAATCGGCTTGAGTATTGATCAATCTATGGATGAACCTTTGTATATCATCCAGTGAGTACCTTCGGGACTGCTCTTGAAGATGCCGAATCATGTGTGTGTTGGTAACCGATCTCATCGCACTACCCTTGACCAAGAGCAAGTCCCTCCACCATGATAGCCACTGCCCCAAGATAAGTCTGCCCCTCTGTCGATCCTGACTATGGATAGCTGCCAACTCGACAGCGTAGCGAAATCTTCCCTCCAAGCCAAGTTCAGACAGCTCTGCGAGACGATTCAGAGTGTTTATACGAGTCTCCAAAATGTTTTCGTCTTGGATGGCGGTGACGGCCCAGCCTGGACAGCCCTCAGACAGTCGCGCTAGAAGTTCGGCCTTCTCCTTATCCACTGAAAATTTAGCCGCTAGGATTTCAGACAACCTGACAACAGACATGGGACGCAGTTCGATCTTGCTACACCGAGACCGAATGGTGGGTAGGACTGCGTCTTCATTCGTGGTGAGGAGGACCAGAAGCACCTGTGGAGGTGGCTCTTCAAGGGTCTTGAGCAGACTGTTGGCAGCCTCATTGCTGAGGAGCTCAGCCTCATTGATAATGAAAACCCTGTACGGGCCCTCATAGGGATGAAGACTGGCGGCCTTTTGAAGCTCCCTCACCTTACCGATGCCGATTCTGGTAGAGCCCTGGACTAGCTCTCCGTCATCCGAGGTGCTGATCACCTGCACGTCCACGTGCTGGCCTGAATCTACGCGGAGACACTGGGAACAGGATTGACAGGGTTTCTCATCTTCATTTTGGCAGCTGACAGCCTTTGCCAGATGGATAGCTGCAGCCATCTTCCCCACGTGTCTCGGCCCGATAAATAGATAAGCATGGGACATTCGCCCAGACTTTAGACTGTGAGTCAAGAAGGCCAGAACACCCTCGTGACCGATTATAGGCATTGAGCGCTGGCCTTCTGCTGTAGTCGTCACAGGTCGTGCCCCATGAGGTCTTGGTAGGTCTCTCTGCGACGTATGAGTCTTGCTTCACCGTCCTTGACCAGAACGATGGGGGGGCGTGGAGCCGCATTGTAATTACTGGCCATCGAAAGGCAGTAGGCACCGGATGCTGGGATGGCTATAAGATCCCCAGCGACCACCTCAGGCAGATCTATGTCCTTGATAAGGATGTCTCCGGACTCACAGAACTTGCCGGCAATGGTAACTTGAGTGTCGGCTTTGTCTGTTGCCTTGTTGGCGACCACAGCTTCGTATCGGGAGCCGTATATAGCCGGACGGATGTTATCCCCCATGCCTCCGTCTACCGATATGTACCTTCTAACGCCCGGCACGTCCTTTGTGGAGCCTACCTTGTATACTGCAACCCCCGCCTGGCCAACTATGGCTCGGCCCGGCTCAATCACCAGTTTGGGGGGTGGCATATCGGGCTCTTCGCAGTTCTCTAAAATCGCCGAGGTTATTGTCTCGGCGTACCTAGAGACGGAGGGGGCTGGCTCTTTTTCGGTGTACTGAATGGCGAAGCCTCCTCCCGGGCTTAGCTCTCCGAGTACGAAATCATATCGCTCCTGCATTTTGGCGGCGAAGGCAGCAGTTATTTCGATGGCCGTCTGATAGGGTTCCAACTCGTAGATAGGGGAACCCAGGTGGAAATGCAGCCCTAAGAGGTTCAGATTGGGAGCTTCCTTTGCCTCTTTTACCGCTTTCTCAGCCATCCCCCCTTCAATAGAGATTCCGAACTTGCTGTCCAGAATGCCTGTGGTGGTGTGGGTATGCGTGTGAGGGTCTACCCCAGGAGAAACTCGCAGAAGGATGTCTTGAGCCCTCCCCCTCCGGCCTGCCAGGTCATCGAGAAGGTGGAGCTCGTAGAAGTTGTCCACCACCACCCTTCCCAACCCCCAGTCCAAGGCGGCCTCCAACTCTTCCGGGCCCTTGTTGTTGCCGTGAAAATAGACCTTCTCCGGGGGAAAGTTTACAGCCTGCGCCACCGCCATCTCTCCGCCTGAGACCACGTCCAGCCCCAGTCCCTCCTCCTGGAGAATCCGGGCCAAGTCGAGGTTGACGTAGGCCTTGCAGGCGTATAGGACTAGGACATCCGGGTAGCGTTGGGCGAACTCGCTCTGAAACTCCCGACACTTATGTCGGAGGGTATCTTCATCAAAGACGTATAGAGGAGTGCCATACTTGTCGGCCAGGTCTGACAGGTCGCACCCACCGATGGAGATGTGGTTGCTGTCGTTTATCTCAGTAGTTGTGGGGAATATAGCTAGTCGGCCCTGCGGCAAGGTGAATCACCTAATTTGGAGTGGACTAGGGCATTATACAGATATTGCCAGCGAGCCAGCAAGGTGAGGGTGGCGGTTTTCAGGATAACAGTATCTGTAGCGCCCTTTCGAAAATGCCGTCCAGCATAGCCTGGGTGAGTTTACCCGTCTGGGTGTTCTGGCGGCTGGGATGATAAGAGGTGACTAGAGTTATGTTCGAAGATAGTTTGTATTCGAGCCCGTGACCGAATTTAGGCTTCGGAGAGGGAAGCGGGCATTTAAGCACCTTCCAGGCATTGAGAAAGCTATCGAAGGCGATTTTGCCCAACGCAATGACCACTTCGACGTTCCTCAGAACCTCTAACTCGGCCAAAAGGTAAGGCTGACATCGCCCCAACTCCTCCGGTAGAGGTTTATTGGCTGGCGGAGCGCATCTCAAAGCCGCGGTGATGTATATGTTCTTCAGCACCAAGCCATCGCCTCTGTGGGTCGATAATGGCTGGTTGGAGAAATCACATTTATACAGGGAGCGTAACAGCCATTCGCTGCTACCATCTCCTGTGAACATACGTCCCGTCCGATTGGCGCCATGGGCAGCAGGGGCCAGACCAAGAATCAATATCTTAGCTGATTCATCACCGAAGCCCGGCACAGGTCGCCCCCAGTAATCCCAGTCGCTGTACATACGACGCTTTTCCCTGGCTACCGCCTGTCGATACTCCACCAATCTGGGACATTGAGTACATGAGATTATTCGTTGGTTCAGTTGTTGAAGGATGAGCATTACAGAGAGTATAGCACCGAGGTTGCATGACTCGTAGAATAGACTAAAGCTGAATACTCCAAGGCACGTTCAGGGCATGCAGAAAAGGGCCCGGTATACTGGTTCACGATTAAGGGGATCATCACTTTATGTAACGTCCCTGGTTGCCTTCCTCGCCCTGTACAACAACCTGATAAACCTTCTACCAGAGGACCTCCACGATCAAGTCTACGTTCCCTTGAACCTATCCGTAGCACTGCTTTTGCTGCTCTCTGCTAGAGTTTATGGGCTCTCGTGGAGCGACCTGGGACTATCACCCACTCAATGGCCGCAAGGCGTCGCCTGGGGAATGTCTTTGGGATTGCTACTGACGGCTCCCTTGTTTCTGGCCTTGATCTTGCCTGGCCCCTTCACCTCGTGGATAGATGATCCCCGAATAGAAGGGATGAGTCTTGCGGGACTGGCTTACTTCGTGTTAGTTCGCATTCCCCTGGGTACTGCCCTATTCGAGGAAGTGGCGTTCAGGGGAGTCTTGTACGGCACTTTAGAAACGACATTCAATCTACGAACTGCTGTGCTAGTCTCAAGCATCCTGTTCGGTATTTGGCATGTCACTCCCACGTTCAACGCACTGGTGGAAGGGGACCGATTTGACGACGCGGCATCTTTGGCGTTGGCAACTCTGGGAATGGTGGTACTCACCGGTGTCGGAGGCCTCTTCTTCGCCTGGCTCAGGTGGCGAACTAAAGGTGTATACGGGCCTTTTCTCACTCACTGGTTGATAAATGGGCTGGCGGCCATCGCCGCATATATGGCCACGCAATAGTTCCAGGTTATCTTGCGAGCATAAGACTTGACATGACTCATATCAGGTAGCATAATACGTCTTGTATATATCTCACGCAATGATTTTCGGTGTCGATAACATCGCATTGAACGAGGTTAACTTCTATGCAAGGTAGAGGCGTATACGTAATGAGGGTGGCCTCCATGCTCTCGGGGATGCATCCGCAGACCCTGAGAAAATACGAAAGGGTAGGTCTGCTGGCCCCGGCCCGCCGAGGGACCTTACGCATGTACTCTGACGAAGATATCGCTCTTCTCCGAACGATAAAATACCTGGTCGATGAGGTGGGGCTAAATATAGCCGGCGTAGACTTAGCTCTTAATCTACGTTCGAAACTCCTTCAAATGCAACGAGAACTGCCCCTTCTCACTGATGATTCCCTGCTAAAGAAACGGCTGGGCAAGTATATATCCAACATGGTTAACACACTGGAGCCTTCCAGGAGTCTTGTAGTAAGCGGATAGGCTCGTCATCTAGTGGTAGATAGCATGGAAGGAGAATGGTCAGGAGCAAAAGAGGGGCAGATGGGATATCCAGATGACCTTATGGAACGCCTACGGCGGTCGGAAGACCATCTGGAGGAGTACAAAAGACTAGCACAGTGGGTACAAGCAGAGCTCAGCAACTACAAACGAAGAGTCGAAGAAGAGCGGGAAGAGCAGGCAAAGCTCGCTACGGCCGGACTGATAGAAATGCTGCTCCCTGTCGTAGATAGCCTCGACAGGGCCTTGAGCAACTTTCGAGGAGAGTCCGACAACCCAGAGTGGAGGAAAGGTATCGAGTTAATTCGAACCAATCTTTTGTCGGTCTTAGAACAAGAAGGCCTCAGCCGGGTGGAGGCCCAAGGCATGTATTTCGATCCCAATCAACACGAAGCTATAATGACGGAAGAGACCACAAATATCGAAGACGGAAAGATAATCTCAGTCCATCAAGAAGGCTACATGCTTCATGGGAGGTTGTTGAGACCGGCGCGTGTCTCGGTGGCGAGAAACAACAATCGCGGCCACGCGGACCATGAAAGCGATAACAGCTATGAATAAGGCTTACGGTTACGGAATCACGATAAGGGGAAGAAAGAGAGGTTGGAAAGAATGGCAGGTGTACTAGGAATAGACCTGGGAACCACAAACTCTTGTACGGCAGTAATGGATGCGGGGGACCCGACTGTCCTAGAGAACAGTGAGGGCACTAGAACTACGCCATCTGTGTTTGGAGTCAACCCTAAGACAAATGAGCGCTACGTAGGTCAGGTGGCGAAGCGTCAAGCGGTAACCAATCCTGATAACACCGTCTTTTCAGTCAAGCGACTCATGGGGCGCAAATTCGAAGATCCAGAGGTTCAGAAAGACCTTAAACTCCTTCCCTACAAGATTATCAAAGCGTCCAATGGAGATGCTCACATTCAGATACTGGACAAGAGTTACTCTCCTCCGGAGCTATCTGCCATGATCCTACGAAAGTTGAAGGAGGATGCGGAAGCCAAGCTTGGCCAAAATATAACCGAGGCGGTAATCACAGTTCCAGCCTACTTCAACGACAGCCAACGCCAGGCTACCAAAGACGCCGGCAAAATAGCGGGCCTGGAGGTGCTTCGAATTATCAATGAGCCTACAGCCGCATCTCTTGCCTACGGCCTAGATAAGAAGGGCGATACCACTATTGCTGTCTACGATCTGGGTGGCGGTACCTTCGATGTCTCCATCTTGCAGATCGGAGAAGGTGTTTTCGAGGTGAAGTCCACCAACGGAGATACTCACCTAGGAGGAGATGATTTCGATCAGAGGATCATCGACTGGCTAGTGGCCGAGTTTAGGAAGGACCAGGGCATAGACCTGAAACAGGACAAAATGGCCTTACAGCGATTGAAAGAGGCTGCCGAGAAGGCCAAGATAGAGTTGTCCAACGTAGTACAGACGGAGATCAATCTCCCTTTCATCACCGCGGACGCCAGCGGCCCCAAACATATGAACATCGCCCTCAGCCGTTCCAAGCTTGAGCAACTGGTGGGAGATCTGGTCGCGAAAACCGAGGGCCCATGCCGTCAGGCATTGAAAGACGCTGGGCTCACCTCCTCCGACGTAAGTGAGGTGGTGTTGGTGGGTGGTCAGACTCGCATGCCGACGGTAATAGAAAAGGTGAAAGAGATTTTCGGGAAGGAGCCTCACAAGGGTGTAAATCCAGACGAGGTTGTCGGCGTGGGCGCGGCCATACAGGCTGGCGTTCTCAAGGGTGAGGTACATGATGTACTGCTCCTAGACGTCACTCCACTGACCCTGGGCATCGAGACTCTTGGTGGAGTTATGACCGCCCTTATACCCAGGAACACAACTATACCCACATCTAAGTCTCAGGTGTTTTCTACGGCCTCAGACAACCAGCCCAGCGTGGACGTTCACGTGCTCCAAGGCGAGCGGCCTATGGCTCCAGAGAACAAGACTATCGGTCGTTTCTTATTGGATGGCATCCTGCCTGCTCCCAGGGGCATGCCGCAAATAGAGGTAACTTTCGACATTGACGCCAACGGGATACTTAACGTCTCAGCCAAAGATAACGGCACGGGTAAGGAGCAGAAGATCACCATCACTGCCAGCTCCGGCCTCTCGCAAGAGGAAGTGGAAAAGATGGTGAGGGAGGCCGAGACTCACGCCGAGGAGGACAGGGGCAAGCGGGAAGAGATAGAGGCTCATAACAATGCCGACGCCCTGGTCTACAACGCAGAGAAGATGATGAGGGAGCATGCCGACAAGGTCCCCGAAGACCTGAAGTCTGAGATAGAGGGGAAGATAGCGCAGGTTCGCTCGGCTCTTCAGGGTTCGGATACGCAACAGGTGAAGAGATCAACTGAGGAGCTCCAAGAGTCCCTCCAGAAAGTGGGGTCTGCGGTCTACGGTCAAACCGGTGGAGGACAACCGGGTAGCCCAACTGATGGCCAGGACCCCAGTGAGCCTGGTCAGGACGTAACGCCTGAAGGAGAAGAGACCGTAGAGGGTGAGTTCAAGGAGGTTCAAGACAACGGAGGCCCGACCCGATAGCCTGTCTAAATCCTCAATGGTCTAGCTACACAGCCGCCTCGAGAAAAACTTATCGCTCACTGATAGTCTCCGTCGAGTCCGGCAGCCCCACCAATAAGAACGGGATTATGTCGGAGATTCGATAGTGGCCTTAGATAGTCGGTGGAGGATTGGATGAGTTGCCATCTTACTCAGTGGAGACCTGATAGGTAAGGAAACACCAGTCGAGGTGATGCGCTGGAAAAACCCAGGACGTAAATGTGTCGGTAGCTCTGCGCGCCGCAGTAACGCACGGGCCGGGATAACCACCATCTAGCGCCTCGAGGGTCGGTTATCACCAATGCACGCGTAGTGGGGCTAAGTCTACGGTAGGCAGTACTACCTTCGAGTTGTGGCTGGGCCTGTGAGTCTAGCATGCCTCACTCCTCAGATTATTAAGGTGCGTGATAGGTGGATGTAGCATCCACTCGCAGGTAACAGAGGCTAGGCTTGTATCGTTTTTCTGGTTCTCGGGCGGCCGTCCGGGAAAACTTCCGCTACTGGAGAGCCAGCTTGCTCAGGGGGCGCGGCCCAGGTTGGTGTGCAGGACGACTCCGGTGGCGTTGATGGCTCGCCGGGGCCGGGATGTCCATTGCTGGGATGCTTTTGCACACACACTTTCTACGATCTGGGAGAGGTTTAGAACGAGGTCACCGCTTGCCTAGGAATTGCGAACCCCGTCCAGATGACGCCGGATATGGGAGTAGATTGCAACCAGTTGCTGCACCGCTTCTTGCTGCAAGACGGCGCCAATACTGGGGAGGCTACGGAATCCACTGGTCAAATAAGCCTTTCAAGGAGAGAATACAGAAATTGTAGCACAGCAGTTGCTTGCCGCTACTGGTCCAGGACGGTGGCCTCGTGCATGAGGAAGGGCACTGGCAGACGGCAGCGCGGAAGGGGGAGGGAGCCGTAGGGTATAGCAAGAACCCGCCTGATCGGCGATAAAGTCATGTCCCGACTGCTGAATGATTCCTTGCCACCCATGCGCTTACTCGTGAGACACAATTGTCGAGATCGTCTCGTATCTCGTAGACCCAAAACCGCATGATGTCCCAACCCAACTCCATTAGACGTTGGTTACGTATCTGGTCCCTGCGACAAAGCTCGCCATTCCAATCGCGGTGGTAGAGCTCGCCATCGACTTCTATATCCAGGCGGACCGACCCGCAGAATAATGCAAAATCCAGATCGTATTGATCGACGGAGTATTGGGGAATCGGTCTGTGCCCGGCTGAGAACAGAGCTTTGTAGAATATTCTTTCCCAATCTGAAACGCGTTCCGGCCGCGACACAGTTGGGTACTCCACCCCTAACTCTTTATCCTCCGCGCTTGAGGTTTCTCGACCTACCGTGGCAATATCATCAATGTACCGAGCGAATCCTTCAAGGTAATCTACTTCAGAGGAGGCTGTGGCGGACTTGTCTCCAATCACAACTAGCATCGAACGGGCGCGAGTAATCGCAACATTGAATAAGTTTCCGTTACGCCTTAGGAAATTCAATGCGTTCTCTGAAATGCCATCTGATACAACCGGCGAAAAAATGATCAGGTCTCGTTCATCTCCTTGGAACCTATGGACCGTATCAACCAGGAAATCAGCAGATGTTAGCCTTTGCGTAAGTACTCCGTCCTGAAAGACGATGTCCCTAATGCGATTGGCCTGTGCACGGAACGGACTGACGACGCCAATCGTACCTTTATAGCTACGCTCCGATACAAGTCTACGCAATTCGAGGACCACGGCTTGGGCCTCATCCTCATTCAGGGCTCCCCCTGCAGGGGAGCGCGATACGTGTCCACGCAAGTCTATCCAGCGAATAGCGGGGCCGTCTCTCGAAGCCATCTTCAAGCTATCGTAGTCAGTTGCTACCCGAAGTCGACCTTCATAGAACTGGTCATTTGAGAACGTGATGATGTCGGCGTGAGAACGATGATGGTCTCGCAGCGCCACGATGTCTTCACTCCGACAGAGACTGCTCGCTAAATCGAACAAGCTATGAGCCGAATACGCCCATGAAGCATAATCCATTGTAGGATCGTGGGCAGCTAGAAGCTGCTGGTCTCTAGCTGGGCTAATCGAACTGATATGACGGAGTTGCTGAGGGTCACCGATGATCACCGCGTGTTTCGCCCGGTAAAGTAGGGGTAAAGCGGAGGCGATGTCGCACTGGCTGGCCTCGTCGATAACCACCAAATCGAAGATGCCGGGTTCGAGGGGTAGACGATTACGCGCCGACAACGAAGTCACGGCCCAACAGGGAAGTAGGTCAGCCACACTTCGGGAGAGTTGATAGTAGCGGCGGTAGAGGCGAGATACATCCTTACTGGCCTGGCGGTCTTCTTCGTTAGCTTTGACAATCAATTGTAAGAGTGCGGAGTAATCGCCCAGCAATTTTCTCTCTTCTTGCGACAGTCTGTTAGGCTGGATATGTAGCCAGTAATGCCAGAGTTGCATTGAATTGTCCGCGATTGCGTCGTTCAATTCGAGTACAACCTTCGCGACTACCTCTGCCGGTTCACATTCTTGTAACATGGCGAGAGATTTGAAGTATTCATCTATCCTGTGCACCGAATTGCAACGTTCTATAGCGCTGTTTCTGAATTCGATCCATTGAAGGATTGTGTCATCGTTCGGCGGCTGGATGGGGCTGCCAATTCCCAGAATATTTTTCACATTCTGAAATTTCTGGACTGCCTCCGCAAGTCGTGCGTATCTGGCATTTTTTCTAAAGCGCCAGGATAGCTTCTGGAGAATTGATTGGCGGCGCCGATTAGCTCCATCCACCGCTTTAGAAAACGCAAAAAGGGCCTCGTCAATCTTCTCAATTGGCAGATTGCGGATCCGCTGGAAATTTTCCTCGCCGAAGAGGCCTCGCAAATCTTCTATCTGCTGCTCGATATGGTCGACCCGGTTTCGAGCAGCTACCAGCTGGTCAAGCAGCAATTGATGTGATTTCATCTTCTCTAGCAGCTGGCCATGAATATCTAAATGGTGCTGGTAATTCGCCTCGTCATCAGGAGTGGCTTTTGCTCCCAGCAACGACGATAGGTACTCAACGAGCTCTCCCCGATGTTCGTTGGTGCCAAGTCGAAGCAATATCGGACGCGAGCCGAAAGCGTTGACACGTTCCTCAACGACATCCACAGCTTTGTTATTCTTGCTCGCGAATAAGACTTTCTTTCCTCGCCAAGCGGCGTTCATCAGCAACGCTGTCACCACCTGTGATTTGCCGGTGCCAGGTGGACCGGTAATGACCGTGAGAGGATTTGAAAACGATCTCTCGATTGCGGTGCGCTGCTCCAAATTCAAGGGAACAACCTGAAGCAACGGCGGTTGTTCACTCTCATTCACATGTTCTTCCTTGCTACGCGTCCTAATAACCAAGCGCCAAGGGCTGTGTCCGAATATGCGTCCTCTGCCAGTTCCCCAAGTCTTCCAAGTTCCGTCTCAAGGCCATGGGTATACGGTGAACGTTCCGCCAAACAGAGGATTGCTCGGTTATAAATGCCTGCTTCTGTGATCTCTGAGACCTTGGGGCCAGAGGACAGTTCATAAACTTCTGGGTCCTCCCGCCAATCCCAATCGACACGAATTGCACGCAACCGGAGGAAAAGCTCGTCTAGATCGGGCAGTTGGCCCGGCGCATTGGAAAGGCCAAGTTCGTCCGCCAACTGGATAGCTTCGTGCATCATACTCCCACTATCCACGTTGGGGAAATTTCGCAAGTGGGCAAAATTAAAGACGGGCATTTCCTCAAAGCCTGATTCCAAAGGACCACGAAGGGGGTTCCTGCAGCTTGGGAAAAGCATCACCGGATCCACCTTGTAGTCTTCACAACCGTTGCGCGAGCGTAGCAAGTGAATGCGGATCGGGTAACCGAGAAAAATGGTCAGACGGCTTCTATCTCGACCAATCTTTCCACGTAAAGTTTGCATTCCATCCACCTGCAACAAATCTGCATCAGAGTCCTCCCAAAAGGGCAACTGGTCGAGTTCGACATAATTCAGATCCCCGTATTTGCTGGTGGCGAAAACACTAACGCCTGTATCGGCATCGTGA
Organism: Dehalococcoidia bacterium; assembly: GCA_965197675.1. Classification (GTDB taxonomy): domain Bacteria; phylum Chloroflexota; class Dehalococcoidia; order Plut-88900; family Plut-88900. The sequence continues at coordinate 295,358 of OZ240221.1, forward strand.
GTTAGACAATCCAGGTAGTAGCGTGACAGACGCGCCAAAGGGCCGTCGGACTCTCGTTGCTGTTTAGGTTGCGGCCGAGCGGTTTGATTCGGCAGAGATGTCAAGCGCCAACGATAGGATTCGTCTTGGATAGCTTTACGCCGCAAGGGACCGTATAAAATGGCATTCACAGCCTTGCGGTCAATGCCGAGTTCGTCGGCAATCTGCTTAGCTCTGAGACCAGGCTTTTTACCCAGTAAGTCGATTACTTTCTCAGTGTCGCTCACTAATATACTACCGTATGATTTGACCGCTACGGGCGCATTTTCTCTGAAGTGGATTTAAGTATAGGCAGCCGCTTCTTAACCGGTCAAGGAATAATCGTCCGTTCTGATCTCGTTCGGATAGAAACCGTACTCCTGGGAAGACAGTGCAGGGACGGATACTGTCGGATATTTACGTATAATAATGCGGGCTGTCGATAAAAGCCGTGATCGCTCGTAAGATCAAGGTGAGGGTAGGGTGTAAATGAGCCTGTTTCATAAATCCCCCAAGCGTTGGTTTTCGTCCTTTGACAGTAACTGTCTCAAAAATCAAGGGGGCTGGAGTGATGGTGAAGGCCTCCCTCCGTCGTTCCCGTGAAAACTGGACCTATCCCACGATGATGGGATATATAATACACCTCTCGCTCATCTGGTTCCCTTCGGTAAACTCAGGATAAACTCTAAGCTCACCATGAGCGGCGGGCACCCTTGCGGGCTTCTGGGATAGGGTCACCTGGATTCCCGTGTCAAGCACGGGAATGACGGCATAGGCAGTGAGGGCGCCCTTCGGCTGGCTCAGGATGACGCTTCGACAAGCTCAGGGTGAGCGGAGACGCCTCAAGCCCCGAGGGAGAAGGAGCCGGGGAATTTTGGCCTCTCACTTCTTTTTTCAGCCTAAAGCAGCCCGCTTTTCCTGACCTCACGGAGGGATCTCTTCATGGCATCTATGATCTGGTCGATGTCCTCTGGGGTGTGCGCGTAAGAGATCATGGCCAGGTGGATGCCGGGCACAACTACTCCGTTGTTGAGAAGGTGTAGATAGAAGGTCTCCTCGGCTTCTCTTAACGAATCGTCGACGTCACGGATGCTGTTGATGGGAGTCCTCTGGAAACGGAGATAGAACACCGACAGGGCATTCATCATCTGAACGGGGAACTCCTCAGTCATACAAAACTGGTTAATTTCGTCGGCAAGCCTGGTCCCCTGTTCCGCTAGGTAGGAGTATACCTCGGGGTGGTCTTTTAGATAGCTAACCATTGTGTGACCGGTCGTCATGGTCATTGGGTTACCACTAAAGGTTCCGCCACCGAAGATCCTGGGCTTTTCAGAGCTTCCCATCCCTTCTCCAAACACATCCATTACATCCGAAGGCCCCGCAATGGCACCGAGAGGCAGTCCTCCACCTGGTATCTTTCCATAGGTAGCGATATCGGGGACTACGTCAAAGTAATCCTGGGCTCCACCGTAGGCTAGCCTGAAGCCTGTGATTACCTCATCCATGAGGAAGAGTACGCCGCACTCGCGGCACACCTCTCGCAAATGCCTGAGAAAGTCTCCACAGTCCAGGCGGGGGTTGGAGCTCTGTACTGGCTCTAATAGCACCACCGCCAGGTCATCCTTCTGCCCGCGGATGAGATCAAAGGCTGCCTCGTTTCTGTACGGAAGAATGACGATCTGATCCAGGGTCTCTTTGGGAAGGCCGGAGCCCCGAGCGAGGGGAGTTGGATGGTTTACCGGGCTATCGGGATCGAACTCAACGAGGACATAGTCTTGATCACCATGGAAAGACCCTTCGAACACGGCCACCTTCGTCTTACCCGTATACGCTCTGGCAGCACGAATAGCAGTCATTGTTGCCTCTGTTCCCGTATTGCAGAACACCACCTTGTCCGCACAGGGGATGGCGTCCACCATCAGGCGCCCCAAGCGCTCTTGGTAGGGGTTGAAAAGGCCGTACTGGAGACCTCGTTCAGCAGTCTTTTTGACTGCGTTAACTATGATATCAGGCGCGTGTCCCAATATGTTAGGGCCGTAGCCCATAGTAAGATCGATGTATTCATTGCCGTCCACGTCTATCACCCGCGAGCCCTTGGCCTCACGAATATACAGGGGATAGGGCATCTCGACGGTGTTGACCACCTCTTGAGCGACTACCTCGTGACTGCTTTTGAACGCGGCCAAGGATTTGGGATGACTTCGGTCTAGGATCGAGCGGATATCCTCCATACTTTACCTCCTCCTGTGAGACTCTCTAGATGAGTTCTGTCCGCGCTGAGGTCTGATGCTGACTTTTCTTCCTTCTCCTTCTCCGATGCTTTCAGTAAACACGCGCTGATCCCTGGATAGGACCAGGTGAATTATGCGCCGTTCGCTGGCTGGCATCGGTTCCAGGGTAAAAGGGCGTCCCGATCTCTTTACCCTTTCAGCTAGCCGTTGCGCAAGGTTTTTGAGGGATTGATGACGGCGACGCCTGTAGCCCTCTACGTCCACGTTGACAGGCTCCCATCTCTCCAGCCGCCGACTAACCAGATAGTTCAGTAGAAACTGAAGAGAGGAGAGAGCAGATCCCCCTCTTCCTATGAGAAGACCGGAGTCCTCGCCTGTGATGTCCAATACGTATGAGGGTTCGACTCCTGCTTCCTCGATTTCGGGGTGCCTCAACTGGACAGCGGCATCAACGTTCACGTGGGTGAACAGCTCCTGAAGGATATCTCTAGCTACACCAGCAGCTTCAGGGATGGCTTCTAGAGGAGTTACTCTTACTCTTGCTGGTTCGCTACCAATTCCCAGGATGCCCGATCTACCTTCGGTGACGACGACGACGGCGACTTCGTCTCGCTCTGCGCCTAGCTGTTTCAGCCCCAGCTCTATCGCCTCCTCCACTGTCTTGCCCGTCACTTCCAGGCTCTCCATGGACTACCATCTCCTTTGACGTTTCGGTTTTCGTTTCTTGTGCTGATGGGGTTTCAACGGCGGGGGCGGAGGCGGAAACGAGCGCGCCCCATCCGGTGGCCCTGTACTGTAGTGCTATACCTATGCCATTGGACACAACCCAGTAAAGGGCAAGCCCACTGGGGAATCCCAATGTAAACATCCCAAACATGACAGGCATCATCCACAGCATCATTCGGTTCATCGAGGCCTGTCTGGGGTCGGCGGCGGCTGTTGAGGTGGTCGACATCTTCTGTAATACCCACATAGAGGCTCCCACCAAAACGGGAAGAACAAATCTGGTGGGGTCCGGCTCGGAAAGATCCAACCAAAGGAACCCACTATTAAGGGGAAACGTCTCGTGGACATTGGGCATCCAGGGGTAGAGCTTCTGAGATAGATCAACCAGCCTCTCAGGATTTTTGGGTAGGGCCTGCAAAATCGATTGATACAGACCAATCCATATCGGAAGCTGAATCAACATGGGACCCAGGCAGCCTATAGGGTTTATACCCTCTTCTCTGTATAAGCTCATCATCTCCTGGGATATTTTCTCTCGGTCTTTCCCGTGCTTTCTCTGGATCTCTTTAATCTGGGGCTGCAAGCGAGACATGGCCCGGGTCGCGTTGATCTGCTTTCGTGTCAAGGGGTACATGAGCAGCCTTATGACTATCGTGAAGGCGATGATACTAAGCCCGAAGTTGCTGCCCAGTATAACGTAAAGGAAGATCAGGGAGTTGAGCATGGGCCTGAGCAGGACCTGTACCCATATAGCACCGATTATTTCCAACCGTATCCCCTTTGCTTACCTACTGCTCGAACATCCAGTCTACATTGCCGATTTCGGCATTGACGGCGAACAAGCTGTGGTCCTCGTTTGCGAAATAGACGATGGATCCATTAGACGTCAAGGGCGATAGGACTCTAGCCCCGACCTTGATGGGGTCCCACACTTGGTCTCCTGTTATGGGATCCAAACCATACACCTTTTCATCTCTAGACCCAACCACCAGGAGTTGGTCCTCAAGACTAGAGAAAGCCCCAGAAAAGCCTGATAAATCGACCAGCACCGGCCTCGCCCTTATTCCCTGCCCGGCTTTAAATGACCAACGAAGGTTACCCGAATCCATGTCCAGGGCGTATAGATTACCATCTAAAGACCCAACGAAGATTATGTCGCTGCCCCTGGGGTCTTCACCTATAACGGCCTCACCCCAAAACCAGTTGTTGGCTGAAAAGCTCCAGATCGCTCGGTTGGCACTTACGGCATAGAACTTCTTATCGAAAGACCCCACGTAAACAACCCCATCTCTCACTACGGGAGTGGCTGCTATGGCTCCGCCCGCCTTGAACTCGAGGACTTTACCGCCGTCCTCATTCATACCGAAAAGTGTGCCATCCATGGTGCCGAAGTAGACCACTCCGTTGTCCACGGCTGGCGTGGACCATATGGGACTCTCTACATTGAAGACCCTTTTAAGTGAGCCGTCGTTTGCATCCAGGGCATACAGCTTCCCATCATCGGAACCTGCGTAGACGGTGTTGGTCCGGCTGGAGAAGGCCACTCCTCCGAATATGGGCCCAACTTGGTCCTGACCCGGGGCTGGAAATATCCAATTGCCTATGCTTAGGGTGTCCGCATCCACCGAATAGACTACTCCCCGCTCATCCCCTCCGATTTCAACCAAGGCAGTACCGAAGAGAACTCTCCCCGTTTCCGGTATGTTTGCCACCACCGGGGAGCCATAGCTGGCGACAGCTACACCTTCAGAAGGGAAGAAACTTCCTTGCTCTGCTCCCGTGGCGGCATCGAAGGAGCGCACTATGCCCTGGTCGGTTCCCACATAGACGAAGCCATTGGACACCACCGGCCCGGACCATCCAATGAAGCTCACTCCTAACCCGGTCCTGGTACAAGCCGAGACGACTATTGGGATTAGCAGTAGCGAGAGCAGCAGTAACTTGGGGAGTATAGTTTTGAGCGGGCCCAGATTGTACCTGAGCAGCCCCCCATGTGAGAGCGTGTGTTTTGATATGCTATTAGACGACATATTGCTGTGGAAGCCACAGCTTCGGTGAAATGTAGAGTCTATTTAAGATCTATGGAAGCGGTCAAAGTACTGGGTCGAAACCACCTTGCCTGAAGGGATTACAGCGAGAGATGCGCTTCATTGTCAGCCAACCGCCTTTCATAGCTCCATACTTTTCTATGGCCTCACGTCCGTAGGACGAGCACGACGGATGAAAACGGCAGGTTGAACCTGGCCCGGAGAGGCCATAGAAAGGCGACAAAGCCACTTGATACAGACTAATCGCTCCGAGTGCAATCTTCTTCAAATCAATCCCTCAAACATTGTTGCCCACCAGAAACCGGGTCAAGGAGGCATTCTCAACCAGCCTCTCCAACGCTTCTCTTAGCTCACTGTAAGCAACTGAAGAGGCACTTCGTCTAGCTATCACGACTACATCCCAACCTTTCTCCATGGGTAGCTCACGAATTGCCTCTCGCAATCTTCGCTTGATTTTGTTCCTGGTCACGGCGTTTCCGAGATGCTTTCCGACAGAAAACCCATACCTGTTAATCTGCAGTCCATTGGGATGTACTCCCAACACCAGTAGATTACTGGACTGTCGTTTCCCTTTCTTGAGAACTGTGGCAAACTCCTCCTTCTTCCTTAACCTCTGATCCTTGACCATTCCACCACCGGGCTTCCTCTTCCTTACTTCTAACGTTAAACGGCAAGCTTTCGCCTGCCTTTGAGTCGACGTCTGTGAAGGACGGCGCGGCCGCCTCGGGTACTCATTCTGGCTCGAAAACCGTGGTCTCTCTTACGAGGCAGCTTTTTGGGCTGATAGGTGCGCTTGGGCAACTAGATTCCTTCTCCTAGAAAGGCGATTATATGTTATCCCCGAACGGAGTGTCAATTTATTGTACTCGTGCCCAGTAGATTAGTGATACTTTGCCACTTTCTCTGAGCTGTGATGCTGCTGGAGGAACTGAAGTGGAGCAAGGTAGCTGAGAGCAAGGCGCAGCGCCAACCATCTTCTATAGATTATCCCTTGCTCTGATCACGTCCTCAATTTATCCTGTCCGCAGAATGAGTAGAGTCCGATTGGATACCTTGATGGTGCAAAGGGGTCTCGTCTCTACCTGTGAGGAAGCTCGTGGGCTGATAATGACTGCCAAAGTCAAGGTCTCAAACAAAATCGTGGATAAACCGGGTACTCAACTCAAGGGAGATGAATCTATTAGCGTGGCAGATACTCGTACCTACGTGAGCCGAGGCGGTTTGAAGCTAGACCACGCTCTATCTTACTTCGATATTTCTATCAAAGGCAGTGTTGCACTGGACATCGGGGCATCCACCGGAGGATTCACCCAGTGCCTTCTCCAAAGAGGCGCCGTTCGAGTCTATGCCCTGGACGTGGGCCGTGGACAGCTGGATACCAAGCTAAGGTCGGACCCCAGGGTGGTTGTCATGGAAAAGGTCAACGCACATCACCCATTCCGGGTGCCCGAGAAAGTGGACATCTTAACTGTAGATGTATCTTTCATATCATTGGAAAAAGTGATCCCCAACGGGTTGGAGCACCTGAAGGAGAAGGGCCGGATCATAGCCCTGATTAAACCCCAGTTCGAGGCTGTGAAAGCGCAAGTGTCTCGAGGCGGGGTGATAAAGGATCCCTCAGTGCATGGGCAGGTGTTGGGGAAGTTCATTCTTTGGGCAATAGGTCAGGGTTTGAGGTTTAGAGACCTTGCTCGCTCGCCTATTCTCGGCGCCAAAGGCAACAGGGAGTTTTTCGTGCTCCTTCAGCGCAACTAGATCGGTCCAAGTGGTTACTGAAACTTCCGTATGTTCTCCTCGAACATTCCAAGCAGCTTGGCTGCCTGATCATCATAAGCTCGAGGGTCAGTCCAGGTGCTCCTCGGCTTTAGCACTTCGGGAGGGACGTCAGGACAGGAAATAGGAACTTGCAACCCGAACACCGGATCTTCTTCGGTGGGCACCTTATCCAGAGAGCCGTTCAAATCGGCGCGGACCATAGCTCGGGTATAGGCTATCTTGATACGACGCCCTACACCATAAGGCCCACCTGTCCACCCTGTGTTGACCAACCACGTCTGCGCTTTCTGAGTTTCAAGCTTCTCGGAAAGCATCTCGGCGTACACAGTTGGGTTCATAGGCATGAAGGGCGCACCAAAACAGGGACTGAAGGTGGCCTGAGGCTCGATAATACCTCGTTCAGTCCCCGCCACCTTGGCGGTGTAACCCGACAGGAAGAAGAATTTGGATTGTTCAGAGTTGAGCTTGGCGATAGGCGGCATCACACCGTAGGCATCCGCGGTGAGCATGAAGATATTTTTAGGAAGTCCTCCCATTCCAGTGGCCGATGCATTAGGTATGCTGGTCAAGGGATAGGACCCCCTGGTGTTTTCTGTGACAGAGTCGTCATCCAGATCGAGAATGCGGGTCTTCTCGTCCAACGTAACGTTTTCGAGGATGGTGCCGAACTTGCCCGTAGTTGCATATATCTCGGGTTCGGCTTCTTTTGAGAGTCTGATCACCTTGGCGTAGCAACCGCCCTCGAAATTGAATACACCACTGTCGCTCCAGCCATGCTCATCATCGCCGATAAGGGTATGGTCGGAAGTTACAGATAGAGTGGTCTTACCCGTGCCCGATAGGCCGAAGAACAAGGCGACATCATCATCGGGGCCTATGTTAGCTGAGCAGTGCATGGGGAAGACATCAGAGAAGGGAAGCAAGTAGTTCATGATGGTGAAAACCGATTTCTTGATCTCGCCTGCGTAGCTGGTTCCACCTATCAGGACTATCTTATTACCGAAGTCTATGATGACAAATGCTTCAGAGTTGGTACCGTCCCTTTCAGGAACAGCCTCGAAGCCAGGGGCATGAGTACGGTGAACTCCGGTTCGATCTCATCCAGCTTGTCAGCCGGAGCCACAAGGAACATGTTGGCGGCGAACAGATTATGCCACGCTGTCTCTGTGACGACTATAACGGGCACCCGATAATGTGGGTCCGCGCCAACAAAGCACTCTTGAACGAAAAGCTCTCTTTCCTCCAGGTGGGACGTGACCCTTGCGAGAAGGGAATCAAACTTCTCTTGCTCTATTGATCGGTTTACTGGTCCCCACCATATCTTGTCCTGTGAGGAGGGCTCGGTAACGATGAACTTGTCGTTAGGAGAGCGTCCGGTGTATTTACCGGTGCTGACTACCAGAACTCCGCCCTTGGCAACCACGCCTTCTCTTCTTTTTACGGCCTCTGGGAACCCCCTTCCGGGCGGGATTCTCGCACAGGGTTGGGCGAAGAAGGGTGGATTCCCGTATCAAGCACGAGAATGACGGTATAGGGGGTGAGGGCGCCCTTCGACTAGCTCAGGATGACGCTTCGGCAGGCTCAGGGTGAGTGGATAGGCGCCACCAAGACGGGCGGAGTGGGAGTTCCGTCAAAGCTGGTTATGGCCAAAATGCGATTACCCTGTGAATCTCTCCAGCACCCCTTGACTAAATCGACCAACAAATATAAGATTCGTTTTTGATTAGTCTAAGAATCATAGTTCACTAGCAATCAATAGCTAGATGGTAGAAGGAGGTGGCACTTCTCGCTGTCTATACCCGATCCGCTCTAGTTATTAGAGCAACGCCCGTACCTCTTCTTATTGGTGAATAGAGGCTGGTTCTACGTTCATGAAGGTTCGAGAGGTGGAGTCATGTCCGTAACGTTAAACCTGAAGCGACTTTTCATTACGGCACTCATCATTGCGGTAGCCGTTTTGTCCCTCATATTAACTTTAGGAAGCGAAAGCCCCGCGCCCATAGCGTCCGCTTCTCTGCTCCACGTAGTGGAGTTGGAGACAGACGTGGAGGTATCCCCCAGTATCGGTTCGCCAGGAAGCATCGTAGATGTCACTCTCACCGTCTACGGCGATTCCTCATATTCGGTCCAGGACACTGAGCTAAATGCCCGAGTCACAGGGTCGCTGGAGCTCCTTCCAGGCACATTCAGTCCTACCCCGTCTTTGTCGGGCCTGACGGATTTGACGTGGATAATAGACTCTATCGACAAAGACTCTGTTCATTACTTCCGTGGGAAGGCCCAGATCACAGGTGCCGGCACCTTCGCTATAGAGATGACAGGGGCTGGAAGGGTGCTGCGATCGGTTAACATAGACTCAGCTGATATCCAGGGAGCAGGCGAAGGCGCAGGCGCAACCTCCTCCATTCAAGACAGCCAGGACCCAGTCATGGTTGACGATACCTATGAGTACATAATAAGAGTAAATGGACAAGGCACATATCAGCAAAACCCCTTGATTTACCTCTGGTTGCCTGAGCAGGTGGATTACCTGGACTCCACAGGAAGTACTTGTGACCTGGATGGTCCCAAGCTGCGCTGTCAAGGAGATACTTTAGGCTCAGGTGATGAGACCACCATAAAGGTGACCGTCCAAGCGACCGACCCGGGTGCCAATCCTCATTATGTTGTCAAGGCCAGACTGGTGGTCAGCTATCCTGAGATGGAAGGCGTCGAGACCGTCAGCGAGGAGCTAACCTGGATATACCCAAAACAAGAGTCGGCAAACTGAGGTCGGAATCCTTACTCTACTTTAATAGTTCCCACCCACCCGCCCAGTAGGTTATTGAAATCGGGGGCACATCCTCCTTCGGCAAGCTCAGGACAGGCCCAGGCCCCCCGCCAGAGGGTGGTTCCCTCTTGTATATTAAGTATGGAGGCGGGGCTGGCCGACTCCCTCTCATTCTGGTTGGAAGAGAGCCTGGAGGGTCTGGACCAAGAAGAGCGGGAAGATCTAGGTGTAGCTGCCTTCGCTCATCCTGAGCATGTCGAAGGAAATGAGCGGGGAACATCCCGACGAGCACCCCTCGGATGGATTCCTGTGCTTGACGCGGCAATCCAGAGTTGACTGCTAGCTCGTTGTGACACAGGGCCATATATAAAATAAGAACCTACGTGCTATAATTCAAATACACATCCCGCTTACAAGGAAGTATCACCCCTATTTCTCACGGAGGTCGCCGCCCAGGTGCAGGCGCTCCCAAGGGTAACCTGAATAGACCGAAGCACGGCCGGCACTCTCGCCGGTTCCAAGAGCCCGTCATTCTTCGCTTCGCTCAGAATCCAAAGCGGTTCATTTTGGGACAATGCTGGGGTTATTCAAAGGTCTCTGTCAAGCACGGGAATCCAGGGGCGAGGTGCTGCTCAAGGTGAATGTACTCCCAGACTCCAACCACAAGCTCATAAAAACTCAATCAAAAATAACGACATCTTCGTGCCTGGAAAACCCCGAAAATAAAACTTTTTTTATAACTCAATCAAGTTTGAACGTGAATCAGAAAATTCAATCAAGTTTCAAAGCTAAACGGAAAAGACAATCAAGTTCCACGCACAAACCAAGTCGGATAGATAATAGTGCAAAAACATCGCATTTTGGCCGAATCCGGATTTGGCGACTTCCACCCACCCAGGTAGGTTTTTGTATATGGGAGGCACATCCCCCAGGCCCCCTACCAGAGGGATGTGTCCCTCTTGTATATTAAGTATGGAGGCGGGGCAGGCCGACTCCCTGTTGGAAGAAAAGGAGCGAAGCGTTGGCTAGTCTTTAACGGGAATCGAGCCCCAGGCTATCTGCTCGGGCGATTTGACCAGTTTCTTTTCCTTGGAAAGCTCCCGAATCTTCAGCAGGGTCATGTTCACTTCCGGAGTCAGGTACACCCAGTCCTCGCCGGAGGGTATCCAGTAGGGAGAGTTGATACGCACCGCTTTGTTTTCCTTCACGTTGAGGTATATGCCGAACTTGGAGCTGTCCATCTGTTGCCTCTTCCTACTCCACCGTCACCGACTTGGCCAGGTTTCTCGGTCGGTCTACGTCGCATCCCCTTCTCATGGCGACGTGGTATGCGAAAAACTGTAACGGCACAACCGAGGTAACGGGAGATAGTAAGTATGGGACTTCGGGTAAGTATATGACATGGTCAGCAATCGAGGCGACGTGCTGGTCCCCCTCGGTGGCGAGGACTATGACTGTGCCATCCCGAGCCTTCACCTCCTGGATGTTACTCAGCATCTTTTCATACATCCTGTCTTTAAGGGCTATGGCCACCACAGGCATGCTCTCGTCGATTAGGGCTATGGGCCCATGTTTCATCTCGCCCGCCTGGTAACCCTCGGCATGAACGTAACTGATCTCTTTCAGCTTTAGAGCTCCCTCCATGGCCACTGGATAGTTTACTCCGCGCCCTAAGTAAAGGACGTTGTTGGCTCGAAAGAACTTCATAGCCAGTTGGTGAATTCGGTCTTGCAAGTCTATCACCCTTCCCATGATGGAAGGTAGTCTCGCCAGATCATCCACGATGGCGCCCAATTGCTGACTAGTCAGAGTCCCCCGAGCACTACCTACGTGGGCCGCCAACAAATAGAGAGCCACCATAGAACTGGTCAAACACTTGGTGCTGGCCACTCCTATCTCCGTGCCTGCACGAATCAGGAGAGGGTAGTCGGCCAGACGGGTGGCCTGGCTGTTCGCCACATTGCAGATGGCTACCTGCGGCGCCCCCTTGAGTCGTGCTTCTTCCATAGCGGCCAGCGTGTCTACCGTCTCCCCCGACTGGCTTATGGATACAATTAAAGTGGATGAGTCTATAACGGGGTCTCGGTAGCGGAACTCGGAGGCGTTGTCCACCTCCGAGGGTATACGGGCCAACTCCTCCATCATCGCTCTGCCAACCATGGCGGCATGAAGGCTCGTACCCATTCCTATCAACACCACTCGCTTGACGTTTTGTAAATCTTTACTTGAAAAGGGAATCTGCTCTAGCAAGACCTGGGGTGGATCAAAGGCTACTCGGCCTCGCAAGGAGTTGGTGATAGTCTCGGGCTGCTCCATGATCTCCTTGAGCATGAAGTGTCTGTACTTGCCCTTGCCTACCGTCACCTCTCCCAGATGGATGCGCTTAGGCTGCCTGGTCAGCTCTTCTCCATCCCTGCTGAAGTAACGCACACCTGTCTCATTCGCCGAGGCCAGGTCGCCGTTTTCTAAAAACACGGCGTTTTGGGTGTAGGGAGCTATCGCTGGAAGATCGCTGGCGAAAAACATCTCGTTTTCCCCATATCCCACTACCATGCCACCTGCGTTTCCGACTCGAGCAGCCACTATTCTATCTGGCTCTCTGGTGCTTATAACCAGGATGGAGTAGGCGCCCTGGACATCTCTTAGCGCCTTCCTAACTGCCTCTTCCAGGCTCGTTCCGTTGGTAGAGTACTCTTCGACCAAGTGGACTATAACTTCGGTATCAGTTTCCGAGTCAAGGACGTGTCCATTGCTCACGAGCCGCTGCTTCAAGTCCCGGTAATTCTCAAAGATGCCGTTATGCACTACCACTATTTGACCCTTGCAGTCGGAGTGGGGATGGGCGTTGGCATCCGTTGGTCTACCGTGAGTGGCCCATCTGGTATGGGCTATGCCGACGTGACCATCGGGGAGGTTACCCTGGATGGCCGCCTTAAGAGCGCTGAGCTTGCCCGCTGCTTTCTCCATCACCACTTGCTCTCCACCGTCGAGCACGGCTATGCCAGCGCTATCGTATCCTCGATACTCCAGTCGCTCCAGCCCACTGAAGAGAATAGGTGAGGCAGGTCCGTTGCCTACGTATCCGACGATTCCACACATTTATGTTCTATTCAACCACCGAATTGATAATTAAAACTATGAGGACTCCCAAGCCTCCAGTATACGGTCCACCACCTGCTGAGGGGTGATGCTATCGGTATCAATTAGCTTGGCATCCTCAGCTGGACGCAGCGGCGATACGTCTCGTTCACTGTCTATTCGGTCTCTATCTTCGAGGCTCTTTAAAATCGCAGCGTAGTCCTCGCTGTAGCCTCGCTCGCTGAGCTCCAAGTAACGGCGCCGAGCTCGTTCCTCTACGGAAGCGGTTAGAAACACCTTTAGCTTTGCATCGGGGATTACGACGGTTCCTATATCTCTACCCACCATGATAATCTCACCTTCTGAAGCCAACCGCCTCTGCTGGGCCACCATCGCCTTTCTCACACCAGGGTGCTTCGCTACCGAGGATACATTCAGGTCTACCTCGGGACGCTTGACATTCTCTGTCAAATCACGTCCGCCTACTATCACTTTTTCTCTGCTCTTGCTTCCACTTTTTCCACTGGTAAATCGGATGTCGGTTTCCTGGGCCAACTGCTCCAACGCCTCTTCGTCATCTGCAGAGATACCCTTTCCCAGAGCCATTGCCGTAAGTGCGCGGTACATATTGCCCGTATCAACGAGTAGGAATCCCAGCCGTTGCGCAAGCAGTCTGCCAATAGTGGTCTTGCCCACTGCGCCCGGCCCATCTATTGCGATAGTGGAATCGGTAGCTACCATTCCTACCTTGCCTCACACTTGCGGAAGAGATGGATCCCCGTGTCCAGCACGGCTGTGACGGCGGGAGAGAAGGGGGCCCGTTTCAGAGAGGCAAACATCTTGTTCCCCAACCGCTCGCCCATATAGGTTTTTATATCTGGGGGCACATCCCCCAAACCTCCTGCCAGAGGGAAGCATCCCTCTGGACTCCCTCCGCGCATGATTCCTGATTCCCGCATCAAGCACTGGAATGACTGATCGGTTGATGCAACTCTCCGTAGTAAAAGGCTCGTGGACATCGAAAATGGCACTATTCATCACCATGATGCGGACTGGATTGATTGACTGGGAAAACCGCCATGGGAGCGGTTGTAGTGGGGATTAGCTCCACTTTAGTTCCCACAGGATAGACTGCACCGGAGGGTTGAGTGCTCCGAACAGTAGCACCCGAGGCAACTCTAATGGTGTAGAGGTTTTGAGATCCCTTGAACTCCCTCTCGATGATCCTACCCACTCCTGCTTCACTGGGCTGAATGTGGATGTCGTCGGGGTTCACCATGGCGAGAACCTCCGAGGGTAACTGATGATTACCGAGGTATGGGAATCTTCCCGCTTCAGTGATAACCTCCTCGCCCTCCAATCGAGCCGGAATCACGCTGGCGTGGCAGACAAAGGTGGCCACGAAGGGTGTTGCCGGTCGATGATACAGCTCTTCTGAGCTTCCTATCTGCTCTAATCTCCCTCGATTTAAGATGGCCACGTTATCGGCGAAGGAGAGGGCGTCCTCATGGTCGTGGGTGACGAGAATACTGGTGGCCTCCTGCTGACGGAGGATGTTGTGGACTTCTCGCCTCATTTGGTCTCGCATGTCAGTGTCCAAATTACTGAAAGGTTCATCCAGCATTATCACCACAGGATCAGGGGCCAAGGCTCGACCCAATGCCACGCGCTGTTGTTGACCTCCGGATAGCTGATGAGGATAGCGGTGGGCGAACTCCTGCATATCTATCAGCCTCAAGGTCTCTTCAAGGAGAAGCTTTCGCGTATCCGGATCTCTGTCCTTCAGCCCGAAGGTTAAATTCTTAGCTACCGTGAGATGAGGAAACAGGGCGTAGTCCTGGAACACCATGGTGACGCCTCTCTTCTCTGGAGGCACCATTCTCTTCTTGGACGATACACTCTGTCCTCTAAGCAAGACTTCACCATCATCCGGGCTTTCGAATCCTGCAATGAGTCTAAGGGTAGTGGTCTTGCCACAGCCACTGGGGCCCAGTATGGCCAGTATCTCTCCTTCAGACAGGCTGAAGCTCAGCTGGTCCACCGCCGGAACCGTATCGCCGGGATAGGTCTTAGTGACGTTCTTGAGCTCCAAGACTGAGGTGGAGTTCTCGGATTGAGGCGTCATGACACCTTCGATTTTCCTCGCTGCTACAGGTCAGGATAGCACTGTAGTGGGCAACAGTTCAACAAGGAATGTATTGACAAGGGGATGTATGCTCTACTGCCTGGTTTCTCGAAGTGTTAGAATCCCCATAGGCACCGAGGAGAGGATTATGAGAAGTAGGGCGGGAAATGCCGCCTCGGCGAAAAACGCCGCTTCAGCGGACCCCCATATAGACGTGGCCAGCGTCTTGAAACCGATGGGACCGAGAATCAACGTGGCGGGCAGCTCCTTCATCGTTATCAGAAAGACCAGCGCTGCACCCGCCAATAGACCTGGCTGGACCAGTGGTAGGGTTACGTGCCGCAAAGTTCGCAACGGAGAGAGGCCTAACCCTCGTGAAGCCTCCTCCACTCTGGGGTTTACTTGAAGCAGAGAAGCACGAACTGCACCCACCGCAGGAGGGAGGAACAGCACTACGTAAGCAAAGAGCAGCAGTACCACAGTCTGGTAAAAAGCCGGGGCATAGTTAGCCCCGAAGAACACCAGAGCCAGGGCAACCACCACTCCTGGCAAGGCGAAGCCCATGTAGCTGATCCGCTCGATTAACACAGCAAATCGCCCAGGATACCTGACGCTAAGTATGGCGATGGGAAGCCCCAACAACACGCAAGCTACAGCGGCCAAGGAGGACACGTACAGGGAGTTGGCGGCGGCACCCCATACGGGGCTTAAACTCTCGCCGGCCTGTACACCTCTTACGACCCAATAGAGCAGAGTGCCGAGGGGTGCTGCAAGACTAAGCAACACAATGGAAGAACAGAAGCCCAAAGCAGGCCACTTCCATCTCCCCAGAGCGATAGCCCCGGCCGGTTTGGGTCCACCAGTCCCACTGAGGAAGTATTGAGAGGAGCTTCGAGTTCGCCCCTCTCCTATAAGGAAAAACAGCGCTATCGCCACCAGGACCAGGGACAGGCCGGCGGACACATCTCGGTCAAAGGCCGATTCGAACTGGATGTATATTGCCCAAGTGAAAGTCTCGTACTGGAGCAGTGACACCGCCCCGAAATCGCTTAGGGTGTACAATGCCACCAGCAATGACCCCACCGCGACCGCAGGACGAAGAAGAGGCCACGTAACATGCCTAAAGGTCTCCCACCCGTTGTATCCAAGACCCCTTGCCGTCTCTTCTGCTCTCGGATCCAGTCCTTTTATGGCGCCTCGTACAGGCAGCAACACGTAAGGGTAGCTGAGTAGCGTTAGAGTGAAAGCAGCTCCCCAGAAGCCGTGGATGTCCGGAATCCGCTGAACCCCGAACAGCGTCTCCAGCAATCCCTGCAACATCCCCTTAGGTGATAGGGCAGCAACTACGACGAACCCCCCTATGAAGCTGGGGATAACCAGAGGAAGGGCCGTCAGGACAGAC
Source organism: Dehalococcoidia bacterium (assembly GCA_965197675.1). Classification (GTDB taxonomy): domain Bacteria; phylum Chloroflexota; class Dehalococcoidia; order Plut-88900; family Plut-88900. Next base: position 311,532 of record OZ240221.1, read on the forward strand.
CAAACCCTACGAAGGGGCAGGTCCGTCCTGACAGTTAGCCACGCCGTAGGTACTGCTATGGCGATGCAGCCGAGAGTAACAGCTGCAACCAGTAAGGCAGAGCGGCTTAGAATAGCTGCAGTCTGTTCCCGCCAAAGAATGTCCCATATGTTCGCGTCGGCACCTAAGGACCTCAGTACTAGATATACTAAAGGCAGGGCCATCGCCCCGGACACAAGCACAGCCGGCACCCATACTGTCGAGGGTGGTCGGGGATAAAAGCCGGACCACCAGTGGCTTATCGCTGCAAGGGTCATGCCTCTGCCTTGCCCCTCAAGGCCAGTCAAGCTCATGTAGTTCTAGGGCAATACTCCAGTTTCCCTGAGCAGTTCCAGGGTACCTTCAAGATCCGACAGTTGAGAAAGGTCCACGTCTGGGACTTGGAGCTCTGAAAGGGGTGTTAGGAGGGGGTGAACATTCACTCCTTCCACCATTGGATACTCAAAGGTGCGGCTGACAAAGTACTGCTGCGCCACAGTCGATAACATGAACTCCAGAAATCTCTCAGCCGCAGGCTTGTTTCCCGACGTATCAAGAATGCCGGCGCCAGCCGCCAGTATGGTGGCGCCTACATCCCCACCTTTGGGATAGTAGTTTCGTGCTGAAAAGTCCTCACCCTCTTCAGCAATGAATCGGAAGAGGTAGTAGTGGTTCACAAAACCCAGGTCAATTTCGCCCCGCCCCACCGCGTCCACGATGGGGGTGTTCTTGGGGTAATCTTTGACATCGTTGGCCTTGATGCCTTCCAGCCACTGTCTAGCCGCTTCCTCGCCCTCAATCTTTCTCAAGGCGGTTACGAAGGCCTGGAAGGAGCCGTTAAGAGGAGCCCAACCTATACGGCCCTTCCACTTGGGATCAGTAAAATCCAGGATGGAGTCGGGTAGATCTTCTTCGCTCAGTACATCAGTATTGTAAACCACTACTCTTGAGCGTCCGGATATGCCAACCCACCTCCCCTCTCGAGAGCGAAGCTGCGATGGGACCTTGTCCAGTATGTCATTGGGCAGAACTACCAATCTGTCCTGTAATGCCCCCAAAGCACCGGGGTCCGACCCGAAAAAGATGTCAGCAGGGCTGTTGTTGCCCTCTTCTTGGATGGTAGCCACCAACTCCGCGTTCTTGCCATATTTGACTCCAACATCGATACCCGCGGCTTGCTTGAACTGTTCTATTATCGGCCCGATAAGATTTTCTTCCCTTCCCGAATATATGGTCAGACTCCCCCCAACTTGCGGCGTAGGTGTCGCTAAAGCTGACGTAGGCGTGGAGGGCACAGGTGTGGGAGTATCATCATCACCACATGCACTGGCCACCATCATGGCAATGAAAAGTAACGAAATCCCCGCTAGTAACAATTTCCTGTTCAATTCTGCCTTTCCTCCTTTACTGTCCTATCTGTTTCTCCTTAACAGGTCTTGTCCAGTCGCTCGAATGCATCACGGAATGCCTTGGGTATCGTCGATGGGCTAGTCGCACCCGACGTATCCTGCTTCTGTTCCTCGTATGATGAAGCCATTGATTCTTAATCATAGAAATTGATGGGGAGTGCACAATGAAGAGCAAACGCTAACAGCTCCCCGCAATTGCCAGATACGCAATAGATATCCCCACTTTTGTCCAGGACCATATAGGACGTTTGCTTCACATCTTTATTACACACGATGTCGATGGACGAGATGGTAGCCCCCAAGGCCCGAACGGTATTAGCGTAAGCCCTGTATAAACCGCAGCGCCCACTACGCCCCGCGACCTGTTGTACCAGTGCTACGGCTTCTCTAGAGTGGAGTTGAAGGTAAAAGTGGTCGGAACCCTTCTTTGATTTGAATACGACGGTGACCTTGCTGGGGAAACGCCACTCGAGAACCTTTTCTATTTTGACCTCCTGCACGTCAACCATTCCTTTCTATCCGCCTTTTACTCGGGAATCTGCTGGGCAAGGTAGTTTGCCTCACCCACCTGGTTGATCAGGCTGAGTTGGGATTCGTGCCAATTGATAGACTGTTCTACACCTTCAAGAAGCTCTTTTAACAACTCACGACTACCGTTGTCGCTGAGACTAGCGCACAACTCAATTCCCTGGTTAAGGGCCTGGGCAGCTGATAGTTCCAAATCCAGGTTAAGTCGAATCTGTTCAGGAACCGTCTCTCCAACGGCCACCTTGCCGATTCTCTGTATATTAGGTAATCCCTCTAAATAGAGAATCCTCTCTATCAGTTTCTCCGCGTGGTTCATCTCGTCGAGCGACTCGGCCCGCAACTTTTTCCACAACCGCATATAGCCCCAGTTCTCGCACATCTTGGCATGGATGAAGTATTGGTTTATCGCTGTAAGCTCGGTGGTAAGAATCTTGTTCAGAAACTCGACGATCTGGTCTCTCTCCTTCAACGGCTGACCTCCAATACTTGCTGATGAACTTCCTGACTTTGGTACGTCACCCTCTCGTTGTCATGAATCATTTGATGAATGGTGGAGTGACAACTGCCACAGCATTGCCCTGCACCGCAAAGATCCGCTACCTTCTTTACCGAAGAAGCTCCTTGAGCAATGACTGCGAGAATCTCCTTTTCTGATACTCGACAGCAGACACACACGATCAAGGCTTGTATACCTCCCTTGGCTCTATCAACGATCTAAGCTTCACAACCAGGACCTCCTCCCTACCTATCAGCCTCTGCATTCAATGTTTTTCTACTTTACCTTTCGTTTAACTATCGATGAGGGTGTTTAATTTACGTCGTATCAAATGTCACTGCTGTGCTATAATAATTCGGTCGAACGAAACAACCAATAATCATTGTTTAGCTGAGATGAAATTAGAAACTTAGTATAGGGTAATAATTTAGTTTGTCAATACTTTTTTGAGCTATTTTGAACCATTGGCTTCGAATTCGTATTGACTAATTTTATGATATATCGGATACGAATAATTCAATCGGGGTAGACAAATGCGAAAGCCGGCCAAACCGAGATCAGTGGCGTCGGATGATTTCCTGACCACCATATTTAGATTCGTGGAGCAGGACAGGCCAGCCATTTCGGCTAGATTAGCCGAGGCGTTGGGGATATCTGCTGCTACTGCTTTCGGTACAGTGAAACGGATGGCTCGAGACGGGCTAGTGAAACTCTCGCCCAACAAGGAGATAACTCTTACCCCCGCTGGGAACGAGATCGCCGAAAACGTAATCAGACGGCACCGATTGGCCGAAAGGTTTCTCACCGATATTCTGAAGTTCAAATGGCACGTGGCATACTCTGAAGCTCATCGGCTAGAGCATGGGATGTCGTCAGAGGTTGCTGATAAGTTGGCCGAAACTCTAGGTAATCCGAGCAACTGTCCTCACGGGTACCCGATCCCTGGGAGTGAAGGCTACGCACAGGAGCAAGGTCTCCGACGGAGCCTCAAGCCCCTGGACAAGATCCCTGAAGGAGACATCGTTGAGGTGGAACGTGTACCGGAGGATAACGGAGAGCTGCTTCAGTACCTGGACGAGCACAACGTTTCTCCAACCTGGACTGTAAAGGTAACCGAGGTGGCAGATTTCAAGGGCACGAGGACCCTGGAGCTAGATGGTCACCAGATAGTTATCAGCGCGGACACCGCTGCTCAGATCCTCGTCAAACCTTCCTGATTATCTGCATCTCCTGAACTGTGTTGAATAGTATGCAAGCGAGTGATAGAGGGAACTTTCTCAGAGGCTCGATAGCTGTTAAGCGTTCATGCCCAGATTAACGTTCTATGGCGGGGTTCTCCAGATAGGGGGAAACAAAATCCTTCTTGAGGATGGAGACACTCGCCTCTTTCTCGACTTTGGTACGTCCTTTGCCGATAAGGCCCTGTTCTACGAGGAGTACCTCAACCCTCGACCTGGTTTCGGACTGCTCGATCCCATCACTATGGGCCTGCTACCACTGCTCAGAGGGTTATATAGAGAAGATATGGAACAGGCTTCACCTAATCTCTGGGACGAGTTGAAAGGGGCCCAGGGTTACCGAGACATGAGAGATGTCGAGATTCAAGGCGTCCTCCTCTCCCATGCCCACCTCGACCACACCGGCCACCTCTCCTTTTTGCGATGCGATATACCTATATTTGGACTGGCCACCACCGCCTTCATATCCAAGTCCATTCAGGACAGCGGGCAGTCGAACTTCGAGACCGAGGTGGTGTACGCTGTTCCCAGGGAGCTGACCGATGCAGGATTGTTGAGATCGGCCAACTGGAAACAGGCTCCTGCATTGCAAAGACCGTTTAACCTTTTCGACCTCTCTCAAATAACTTCAAAGGGGCATTCCTTCTGGCAGAGCACCCCCAGCGCCCGTGATCTGGATCCAGTGTCCCTGGGTCCAGGTGATTCCTTGGGGAATCTGGAGATCAGGTGCTATCCGGTAGATCACTCCATACCTGGCGCTGCCGCCTATGCCATCAAGACATCGGCGGGTTGGGTAGGTTACACAGGTGACCTCAGGCTTCACGGAGGCCAGCGAGAGCTAACACAAAGGTTCATCCAAGAGCTGGCAAACCTCAAGCCCATCGCTCTTATCTGCGAGGGGACTCGAGCAGTCGATGAAGACATCAACTCCGACAACTATACGGAAGCCGACGTGGAGGATAGGGCTCTTCAGGAGATTCGGCAGAGCAGAGGTCTAGTGATAGCCGACTTTGGGCCAAGGAATGTGGAGCGGCTCCAGACCTTTGCCAGAATTGCGCGGGAAACAGGCCGAGGACTGGTGATAATGCCAAGAGATGCCTATCTGCTGAAGGCGGCCCATTTTGCCGACTCTGAGATTCCCTCTGTGGCAGACCTTCCGGACACGTCGGTCTATGAAGACCCAAAGTCCCAGCTAAACAATTGGGAGAAGGGAATAAGGGAAGGGTATAGTGAGAGGCTCGTCTCACCCAGCCAAATTCGCGAGCGTCAGAACGAGTACATTTTGTGCTTCAGCTTCTATGACCTGAACGATCTCCCCAGCATTCGCCCTCAAAAGGGAAGTCTGTATCTCTACTCGTCACACGAAGCTTTCAACGAGGAGCTGGAACTGGACTTCCATAGACTCCGCAACTGGATAGAGCACTTCGACATGAGGAGGGTGGGCCTTCCGCTGAAGGAGCTGGATTGGGAAGTTCCACCGGGTGAACAAGGGCTGCATGCCTCGGGTCATGCCAGCCCACACGACCTTCTCGACGTGGTCAATAACATCTCTCCTGAGAAGCTGATTCCCGTCCATACCCAGAATCCACAGTTCTTTGAGAGGGGCCTGGCCGAAACAGGCATTAGCATCGACACCCCCACCAACAAGGGCTCATATATAGAGCTGGGTTAACGGGTACCCCATGATACCGTACAAGCTATCCCTGAAAAACTTCATGTGCTACAAGGATAGGGCGCCTTCGCTAATACTCGATGGTATACACGTGGCGTGTATCTGTGGAGACAATGGCCATGGAAAATCGGCACTGCTGGATGCTATCACCTGGGCGCTATGGGGAGAAGCCAGGGCCAAGAGCACCGATGAGTTGGTGTCCCTCGGACAAACCGACATGGAAGTGGAGTTGGAGTTCCTGTCTGGAGATGAGCATTTCCGGGTCCTGCGTAAGCACTCCAAGGGCAAATCTGGGCGCTCAGGCAAGACGCTGCTAGAGCTTCACGTCGGCAATAGGTCCAACGGTGCAGAGTTCAAAGCTATAACCGCCAACACTGTGCGAGAGAGCCAGGGGCGAATAATCGATCTGCTGCGCATGGACTACAAAACATTTGTCAACAGCGCCTTTCTCAGGCAGGGCAGAGCCGATGAGTTCACACTGAGTTCACCGGCCGAACGAAAGCAGATACTATCCAATATTCTCGGCCTCTCTCTCTACGATGATCTCGAGTCGGAAGCACGATCCAAAGCCAAGGTCTTGGATAGTGATATTCGTGTGCTGGAGATTGCAATTTCAGACATGGACAAGGAGTTGCAGCAGAGGGCATTGCATGAGGCTGATATGGCTCAGGTTATCGCTACCCTCTTCCAGGTGGACAAGGATGAGGCACAGGAAAGGTTCCAGGTACAGGAGCTAGGTCGTCAAACCGATCTCCTTCAAGTCAAACGAGAAGAGCAGAAGCGACTCCAGAAACGAATCAAGGAGACACACCGGGATATAGAGGAGTCGGAGCAAGAGGTCCAGCAATATCAACGAAGGAGCCAGGAGTATCAGCAGGCATTAGACCAACGCCAGGCTGTGGAGGAAGGGTACAACCAGTTTCAGCGAATCCTCAAACTGAAGGAAGACCTAGATCGCAAACTCGCCTATTCCAACGAGCTAGTCCAGAGGCGAGGACGATTGGAGCGAGATATAGAGATCGAGAAGGGAGAATTAAACGTTCGCAGAGAGAGGCTGGTTAGTCAGGTTGAGCATCTTCAAAGTAAAGTCAATGGGGTACAGAGGTGGCAAGAGGAGCTGTCGGGAAAGAGTATACAGCTAGCCAACTTAGATGATCGTGAGGGGGAGCTAAAGCAGCAGCAGGAGAAATGCAACGAGGCTTTTGCCGAAGCCCGTCATTTAACGGAAGCCAATGATCAGCTAATGCGTGAGATGAAGGACCTAAGGAAAAAAGTAGACATGCTCTCGGAGGGTCAGGTCAAATGTCCTCTATGCAATGGCCCTCTGGAAGAGGATGGACTGGAACATATACGCGGCGCCTATGAGAAAGATGGGCATCAGAAGAGTGAGACCTACAGGGAGAATCAAAAGCAGATAGATCGGTTAAACGCAGAACACCTGAATGGTCAGAAGAGGCTTCAGTCCGAGGGGGCTAAGCTGGAGCGGGAAAAATCGACGCTCAGCGGGCGAAGTTCTGTACTGAAGAGGGACTTGAGCGAGGCAGAGCAAGCCCAGGGAGAGCTGGAGACAATGCAGCAACACTTATGCAGCCTGGACAACCAGCTTTCACTGGGCAACTTTGCTTCCAAGCTGCAAGAGGACCTGACTCAGGTTGCGTCACAATTAAAGGTGTTGGACTATCAGCCGGAGGCGCATCGTGAGACTCGAGAGCGACTCGATACTCTCAAGGGTTATGAGAAGCTGTACGGAAAGATACAAGAAGCTCAAGAACGCATCCCAGAAGTTCAGCAGGCCATCGAACGAACAGAAGCACGTCTGAACAGGCTTCGAGCAGACTCTGAAGAGGACTCCAAAAGACTTGATGCCATTTCTGCTGAACTGCAGGAGCTTCCAGAGTTGGAGGACAAGCTAAGGCTGGCCGAACATTCTCACAAGCGACTACAAGAAGAGCAACGCAAGTGTAGAGATCGAAAGGCTATGCTTCAAGAGAGCCTGAGAAGGATGGATGAGCTTCAAAAATCCAGGGACAGCAAGCAGTCTAACCTCAGGGGTTTGGCCAGGCGCAAGGGCATTTACGAAGAGCTAAGTCGGGCCTTTGGCAAGGGGGGAGTTCAAGCTCTCATCATCGAGACTGCCCTGCCCGAGATAGAGGAAGAGGCCAATAATTTGCTGGGTCGCATGACCGACAATCGTATGCACGTGAAAATGGAGACTCAGAGAGAGAAGAAAACAGGTGGGGCCCGAGAGACCCTGGACATCAATATAGCCGATGAGCTGGGTACTCGGCCATATGAACTTTTCAGTGGTGGAGAAGCGTTTCGCATCAACTTCGCCTTGCGGATTGCCCTGTCAAAACTTCTCGCCCGTAGAGCGGGAGCGCCACTGCCTATACTCTTCATCGATGAGGGATTTGGCACCCAGGATGGGACTGGAAGAGAGAAGCTGTTGGAAGCTATCAACTCCATCCAGGAGGACTTCGAGAGGATTATCGTCATCACCCACATAGAAGAGCTGAAAGAGGCCTTCCCCGTCAGGATTCAAGTCAGCAAGTCAGAAGAAGGCTCTACCTTCTCCATCAACTGATTCGCTCCTCGCTAAGTTTAAAAAGCCCTCAACGCTTCTATTCTCACTACCCTTCAGCGGTCGGGTCTACCTCATTAAAATAGAAGCTAGCCAGAAAAACGTGATATGCTTATTAGGGATTATGAGGCGCGATGAAGCCATTCGAACGTGGGACCTTACTAAATATTACGGTAAGGTCGTTGGCATCGAGTCTATGTACGCCGACGTGCTGGAGGGTGAGACCTTCGGTCTTCTAGGGCTGAGCGGTTCAGGCAAAAGCACCATCATTCAGCTTCTGGTGGGGCTAAAGAAGCTTAGTCGAGGAAATGCCGATATCCTTGATCTAAATGTCCGAACCCAGTCACATGAGATTCGAAAGTCGGTGGGCTGTGCACTGGGTGACTTTTCATTCTATGACGACTTCACCGGCGACCAGTTTTTGAATCTGTGCTCTCGGCTCAAGGGAAAACAAGGCAGCAGGAGACATGAGTTGGTTCAACGCCTGGAGGTTGACCCCGAACGAAAGTTTAGGAACTACTCACTGGATGACAGGCAAAAGCTGGCATTGATCCAGGCGCTAATGCACGACCCCCCTCTTCTGCTGCTCGATGATCCGACCACCGGCCTCGATCCCCTCTCCAAAGATATCTTCTACCACATACTTGCCGAGGAAAAGGCTAAGGGAAAGACCATACTCCTGTCGACTAACTCTCCGACCGAGGTAACTCGATTCTGTGAACGGGTTGGGATAGTGAAGGACGGCCATCTCCGCGATACGCAGAACATGGATGACCTAAAAAACGAGGTGGGACGTAGGCTTCGGGTCATCTTCCGCGAGGATGTGGACTTGGAGGACATAATTACGGAGGATCTCTCTGTAGTTAGTCACCATGGCCGAGAATGGGTGCTGGCAGTGCGAGGGCATATGGGCAGCTTTGTGAAGAGGATAAGCGCCTTTAATATAGGGGACGTATTCTTTCTGGAAGGTAGTGTTGAAGAAGCACTTACAGAACTGTTCCAAGACCAGTCGGAACCGGAGCAAAAGTGAGCATCCGCCTCTACCTGGTTAATCTTCAATTGAGCCGACTTGCGCTATTGGCTTGGCCCGTTTTTCTCGGTTCATACGCTGTATTGGTAGTCTATATCTATCCATCTATAAACGATGCCACCGACTTTTTAGACCAACTGCGCCAGCTACCCGTGCAAGTCCGGGCAGCCATGGGACTGCCTGACGAATCGCTAGAAAGGCTATTCCCTGACGGCGAGTTCTCCTTCAACGGTGTATTGACTACTCACTACCTCATCTGGTGGCCGGTCTTTGTGGGGGCCTATGCCATCATCTACGGAAGCGGAGTTATTGCTAAAGATATAGAGCAGGGTAGCCTTAGGACTCTCTTGAGTCAGCCGTTGCGTCGCTACAAATACCTGTTATCTAAGTCGGCAGCCTTTGTAAGCATCACAGTAGTGTTTTGGATGGTATCTTGGGGATTCGTCACAGCGGCAGCGGTCATCAGCGACATAGACGTCAATGTGCAAAACGTCGCCATAGCGCATACTGTCGGATGGCTGCTTATCCTGACCATATTCAGCTATTCAGTACTTATCTCCTCGGTTTTCCTGCGGTTCTCCAGTGCGCTCGTCATGGCCTATCTCGTGACCTTCGTCTTCTACATGCTGAACTTCATCACCCCTGCCTACGATTCCACAGATTGGTTGAAGAACCTTTCCATCTTCCATTTTTACCAACCCCTGACTCTACTGGAGGAGGCGGATGTAAAATGGACCGGACTTGGAGTTTACGGAGGGATAATCGTAGGGTCTCACCTACTATCGATCATCATTTTCCAGCGCAGGGATATACAGAGGCAGCATTTCTACGGGGTATGATCCCAGCACGACCGGCGGTCGGAACGCCCTGACTGTGGTGTCCACCGGTGGCGTCGGATCTCTTAATTGAATGAGTGAAACCAGAGATGGGTAGAACTAGTACTATGTATCTGGCCTGTCTTTAGCGATTCAGATACTTATGCTTCTTTTTCACCACTTCGACGGACTTTCCAGAATAAGCTGGCCGAGGAGATGAGGGCTAAGAACCCTCCAAGAAGAGCCATCCTCTTTTTTTTGCTCATGCTACTCTCCTATACCCAGACGAGTCTATTGTGCCAACCCTCGTGTTGCCAATCGATCTTTAACAACACGGCGAACACCCAATGCTTTTCCCGACGCCTTTGACGCCAATTCTTGCCCGCGCACCCTAGTTCTGGCGGCCCACTCTTGACCTTGAGTCTTTGTCTTCTCTTTGAGTATCCCGATAACGCGCTCTCGGAGGACGGGGTCTTCTCGGAATTGCTTCGCAAACTGGGGCACCAACTGAATTATCAACTCTCTTCTATCCCCATCGGGCAACTGATAAATCGCATCTTCGATCTCTTCTATACTCACTTCACTCACTCTTTCTAAACTAAAACACACCTAACTTCCACCGGATTGCGCATTGCGTTCCTACTTTAGCTAACTTTCATTGACTGTTAGGAAGACTTTGTACTGCTCTGGCGTAGAACGCTACCACTCGAATAGGGCTAGCCCAGGGAGGCTGGTAATTTAAAGAAGTCTAAAACCATTTTAACATTGTACCTACATATATGTCAACATATAGTGCATAACGAATTGCCATAGATTCCCCACCTCTGAACGACTGGGGAGATGGGACTGCTCCCTCTCCCTCGAGAGTCTGTCTCAGAAAGGCAAACGCCTTGAGCCCCAACCGCCCAACCAGATAGATTTTTGTATCGGGCGCACATCCCCCATCCCTCTTGTCAGAGGGATGCTTCCCTGCCTACTGCAGGCAGGCCTCTGGGCTCCCTCCGTGCGAGCTTCTAGGACAGGGCTGGGGTGAGGGGGACATCCACCCCGTAAACACCCCCCGGATTCCCGTGTCAAGCACGAGAATGACGGTATAGAGGGTGGCAAGGGAATGGCGGCATAGGGGGTGAGAGCACTCTTCCCTTCGACTACGCTCAGGATAAACTCTAGGCTCAGGCTGAGCGGAGATACCTCATCCCCTGAGGGAGAAGGAGCCGGGGGATTTTGGCATTCTATAAACCTCGTGAGAAATCAACGCCTCTATGTTTATCAACCTTGACCATTGGATTAGATGCGGATATGCTTTGAGAAACGGGGCGTAGCGCAGTCCGGAAGCGCGCCACGTTTGGGACGTGGAGGTCCCGGGTTCGAATCCCGGCGCCCCGACCAAGCAGACAGGCATGCATCAGTCACAGATTACAGTTGTTCGACCATAGCTATTATAGAATCCATATCCGGAGAGCTAACAGGCCAGGAGGTGTAGAGGAATGCTCAGGTTAATTGGCCGTTTGTTCACTCTGATAGGAATACTTGCAGTACTTATCGTGACCACGGTAGCGGTGGCCGTAGCCTTGCTATGGTGGCAGGATAAGCAGTGGCAGGCTAAGGCCACTCAAAATGGTAACGGCTGAGGAGCAACTTCCCTCAAAGAAGATGCCAGCTTAGAACGTGAGAGAGCAGACAGCTAACACAGGCCTAGGGCTTGAGAGTTTGCAAGGTTTCTGTGACCGTATTTATTTCTTGATCTGTATTGAAGAAGTCCGTCGCAAGTCGAATGCAGGACGGCTTGCGAACTGTCCTCGCAACGATCTTTCGTTCCTGCCATAGGTGGTCTACTACCTGTGCAGCCTCAAATCCTTCAACCTGGAAGGACGTAAGCCCTGTAACTCCCGGCCCATCGTAGGGTGAGAGTATCTTCACTCCAGGTACTTCGCCTATAGAGGCCTTGAGAGACGTGGCTAACTCTCGATTGCGAGACTCTATCTTCTCAGGTCCTAACGCCTCAATGAAATCAAGAGCTGCCGAGAAGCCTGCTGCCAGTGGCGCACTTGATGTGGTTAACCTGAACTTATCGGTAAAGGACGAGCTGGTCTGAAAATCGATGGGCTCTTCAAGAGAGTCCAAAGAATCATAAGCGACGTAGGATGGCTGAATGCTGGAAATCATCTCCTCTCGGATGTAGAGCGCCCCCACCCCATCGGGTCCCAGCATCCACTTATGGGCTGGAATGGAATAGAAGTCCACTCCCAGTCGAGGTATATCAAGGGCGATGTGGCCTGGAGTTTGGGCTCCATCCACTAGCATGTAGACGTCTCTAGAGCCGACAAGTTTCCGGATACTTTCCACAGGCATCCGAAGCCCGCAGGAATACTGGACGTGGCTAAAAACTATCATCCTGGTACTGTCGGTCAGGGCGTCTGCCACCTTAGTAAGGATATCTGCCCAATCATCGTCGGTAGCCAAAGGCACAACCCTCACCGATACACCGCGGCGAAGCCGATTATAAAAACATGGCGTAAGCACCGATGAGTGCTCGATGTCAAAGGTGATTATCTCGTCTCCGTCACGCCAGGGAAAACCGTTGAGTATTATGTTGAGTCCCTCGGTTGTGTTCTGGGTCAAAGCAATCTCGGATGCCTTCACATTTAGGAGACCTGCCACCTTCTCTTTGGTGTTGAAGAAAAGCTCCTCGGCACTATCTAACACCTCTCGACAGGTTGGCCCCTGGTAGCTCTCGTACTCCAACCTCTCTTTCACCGCCTCCACAACTGGTGTAGGAGATGGCCCGGACCAACCGGTATTCATATATATGGTGCGCCGGCAGGCAGGAATCTTCTCTCTGAGGGAGGCAACGTCCACGTCAGTCCTCTATTCCGGGGAAATCTGGGCTATTATAGCACACGTGGTGAGTTTGCCATCGAGTGGGATCACAAGTACAATTATGCTTGTATTCGCTTAAGGTCTCGGGGGGTAATATCATGGGAGAGCACGATCTGGTAATTCGAGGAGGCACAATCGTTGATGGTACGGGTGTCCCTCGCTATAAGGGTGATCTGGCGGTGAAAGATGGTCGTGTGGCCATGATCAGCGGAGTTATCAAGTCAAGTGGAGCGAAAGAGATCGATGCCTCCGGCTGTATCGTGGCACCAGGCGCTATTGACCTCCATACCCACTACGATGCCCAGCTAAATTGGGACCCTTACGCATCCCTCTCGGGATGGTTCGGGGTTACCTCCCTCACCATAGGCCAGTGTGGGTTCGGCTTCGCTCCGACCAAACCCGAAGACAGGGATCTGAACATGCGGATGATGAACCGCATCGAGGCTATTCCTCTAGAATCCATGCGGCTGGGAATACGTTGGGACTGGGAGACTTTTCCCGAGTTCCTAGACAGCCTGGAGCAACAGGGACTGGGTCTGAACGTAGGAGCACTGTTCCCCTTCTCGCCTCTACGCGGTTATGTTTTAGGGATGATGGATGCCCGAGAGAGAACGTCGGTGACAGATCAAGAGATGAATCAAATGAAGCAGCTCTTCTACGAGGGTATGAAGGCCGGAGCATTCGGGTTCTCTGCTGACAAGAACATAGAGGATCGTCCTGAGGATGGGAGATTCCTGCCCAGTCATGTGGCTTCAGAAGAAGAGTTTCTTGGGTTGGCGGAGGTTCTGGGCGAGTTTGGCGTCGGACATGTAGGATGGACCACATTCAATGCGGAAAACCCTCAACGAGAACATGATTTGGCAGAAAGAATGATGAGAATTAGTGGACGTCCCCTACATCTGGCCATTGGGATTGGGAGCGATGCAACAGGCCGCGACTGGGTAGGATCCGTCCGCGCTGACGGATTACCTCTGCTTACTCAGGAAGGCGTGATGGATCTGATGGCAGAGTTCACTTTGGCCGAATACAACATGTTCGACTATATGCCTAATTGGATACAGCCCCTTGTGGGAACTCCAGAAGAGCGCTCTGCCAAGCTTAGGAAGCCTGGGATCAGAGAGGCCATGAAACGAGATGTGGAGGAGAAACCCTTCCTGAGGACCGATTGGCCAAGGGTTAGGGTGCTACAGGTGGCACATGAGCGAAACTACGAATACGAAGGCAGATCGATAGCAGATATAGCCGAAACTGAAAATAAACATCCGGTGGATGTTTTCCTAGACTTAGCATTGGATGAGGACTTGCAGACGCTATTCAGCAATCAGGAAGATGAAGTTAGGGTAGACCGCATCACACTCCCTTACGGGCACATATCTGTGTCTGATGGAGGCGCCCATACTAGATTTCTCACAGCTAGCTTGTGGCCTATGGAGTTCCTGAGGCGTTGGGTTCGCGACGAAGAGATCATGACCTTAGAACAGGCCCACTACAAGATAAGCTCATTGCCTGCCTGGTTCGCAGGCTTTAAGGATCGGGGGATGCTCCGGGTTGGTAATTGGGCCGATATCATGGTGTATAACCAAGAAGAGTTAGGTTATCTGTATGATAAACCCATCTTCGCCAATGACTTCCCCGGAGGAGAACGACGTCTCATCCAGAAGCCGAAGGGATTAAGGTATACCCTCATCAACGGCGTCGTCACCTTCGAAGATAACGATTGCACGGGCGCTTTGCCCGGCAGGCTTCTACGCAGCTACGATATGATCAGCTAGCCTGCATAAGCTCTATGCCCAGCCCGTTCGGGTCCTTGAAATAGAGAGCACCACCTATCTCTTGAAACTGGATGCCTCGCTCGCCGAAGCTAGTCTTCACCTCCTTTAATCGGGGTGATGGTACGGGTATGGCCAAGTGCATGATTCCGCCGACTCCTTCTGGCGCGCGACGCCGCAACCTTGGCACATGGGGGAAGTCAAAGAAGGAGATTAAAGTCCCCCTTCCGATGTCCACGTTCACGTGGGTGGACTCGGGAACGTCTCGATTGGATGTAACGCTTACCACCGGCATCGATAAGACGTTTGTGTAGAATTCGGCGGTTATCTCCAAATCTTTTGCAAACACCGCAACATGGTTGACTCCCTGAGCGGGAGATTCGATCTTACCATTCGATATCCACTCTCGGAGCCTTTCCCGTTTCTCTTCCAGCTCGTCTCTTGGTGCAGTAGCCACAAATTACCTCCCCGTGCTTCTTTTCAAATCTACTATAACTTATCCTTCGCTCCTCACTGGTGTTCAGGCACAGTTATGGGAAACCGGTATCCGCTTCCGACTCGCAGTCAAAAGCGACGGATCGCACGTCTCTCGATAGGACATGGACTGTAGGAGAAGCTTCAGATGTTTAATGCGAGGGGATAGGACGGTCCGAGCAACCGACATCTGCCTCCGACATCTCATCTGGGTCGCGACTGGGAGCAGGTATACGACACGATGCGTCCACACCAAGCTCTCAGCTACCTTACTACTCTCAGTTCCTCTGGCAACATCACAGTCCGCTTCGCAGCAGGCGCCAATGAGGTCTTGTTACGTATTTAGGTGGGGAATCCGGGGCGAGTACGTCATCTTTACACAGATACCCCTAAGAAGTAATATTAGCCTACCGTGCGAGTAGATTGACTAAGGAGGTGGCGTGTCATGTCCACGTCTGAACTAACCGCCGATAAGGAACAGATGCTAGGTCTTTACCAAGGCATGATGACCATTCGACAGTTCGAGGAGCGGGCTAAACGGGAGGCAGACTCAGGAAAGGCCATAGGAGGAATACATTCCTCGGTGGGACAGGAGGCGGTAGCTGTGGGGATCTGTCATCATCTGCGTCCCGATGATTACCTGTTGGGCAATCATAGAAGTCATCACCACAGCCTAGCCAAGGGCATAGAGATGAAAAAGATGATGGCTGAGCTGATGGGGAAGGTGACGGGCACCAATAAGGGCAAAGGCGGAACCATGCACATAGCCGATATGGACGTGGGAATGCTGGGTGCTAACGGTGTGGTCGGCTCCAACATACCCGTTGCAGCAGGAGCCGCCTTGAGTGCCAAGACTAGAGGCACTGACCAAGTAGCGGTAGTGTTCTTTGGTGACGGAGGCGCAAACCAGGGCTCACTCCACGAGTCTCTGAATTTGGCTTCCATATGGAAGCTTCCGGTTATATTCGTATGCGAGAACAATCGATACGCTCAATCTACACCCGTGGAGTATTCTTTGGCGGGAGGTTCAGTCGCCAAGAGAGGTGAAGGGTATGGAATCCCAGGCATTCAGGTTGATGGGCAGGACATAATGGCCGTTTCCGAAGTGGCAGAAGAGGCAATAGGTCGAGCAAGAGCAGGAGAAGGCCCCACCCTTATCGAGGCTCTCACCTACCGCTACTATGGCCACTTTGGGGCTGATGATCCCTCTGGATACAGGCTCAAGGACGAGGAGGAGTACTATCGAGGCAAAGATTGCATAGAGAGCTTCAAAGTGAAACTGCTGGAAGATGAGACGGCGACCAAGGAGGAGCTAGCAGCCATAAACCAGCAGATCCTAGACAAGCTGGATGAAGCAGTGAAGTTCGCCGACGAGAGTCCATGGCCACCTCCAGAAGAAGTCACCACAGACGTTTATGTCAATTACTAGAGGACAAAGTCTAAGGAGGCATCATGGCAACGACGACTTCGCAAGAAATAGGTGGAAGACGCCTCAGTTACCTGCGAGCTCTCAACGAGGCGATAATGCAGGAGATGGAACGCGACTCCTCGGTAATCGTGATGGGCGAAGACATGGCGGGGGGAGCTGGCCGAGAAGACCAGGGAATAGTTGATGCATGGGGAGGCTCCTTCGGCTTTACCAAGGATCTTCTACCCAAGTTCGGTGCTCACCGGGTCTTGGACACTCCCATCTCTGAGGCTGGATTCATCGGAGCGGCGGTGGGAGCGGCCGCTACGGGGCTGAGGCCCGTAGTAGAGCTGATGTTCGTCGGTTTCTACGGCGTCTGCGCAGATCAGATAACTAACAACGCCTCCAAGATGCACTATATGTTCGGCGGCAAGGTGAAGCTACCGCTGACGATATTTACCAACATAGGCGCCGGTGTAGGGGAAGCAGCTCAACATTCAGAAACTCTGTACTCTACTTTTACTCACTTTCCAGGGCTTAAATGTGTCGTCCCCTCTGATTCTTACACGGCCAAAGGATTAATGGCCGCGGCCATCCGCGATGACGATCCAGTGATACTGTTCTATCATAAGCTGCTGCTAGGCAGCTCTGGGTTTGGTCCTGAACCCACTCCAGGTTGGTACGTACCGGAGGAGGCCTATACCTTTCCTATCGGCAAAGCCAACATCGCCAGAGAAGGCACTGACGTGACATTGATTGGGATAGGCTATACCACGGCTCTGTCCCTTCAAGCAGCCCAAGACTTGCAGTCTGAAGGAATCAATGCCGAGGTAGTAGACCTCCTTTCCCTCTCACCCATGGATGAAGAGACCATCCTCTCTTCTGTAAAGAAGACCAGAAGAGTGGTAATAACCGATGAAGACTACCCTAGATGTAGTGTAGCCAGCGATCTCTCGGCACTGGTGGCAGAGCAGGCTTTCGATTACTTGGATGCACCACCCCGCAGGGTCGCTCCTCCCCATGCTCCCATCCCCTATAGTCAGGCCCTAGAGCGCCTTTGGATACCTACTAAAGAAAAAGTCATCGACGCAGCCAAGGCCGTACTGGAATAGGGTTGAGATGGCTACCGATATCCGCATGCCCCACCTCGGTATGATCATGACGGAGGGCACTCTGGCTAAGTGGTACAAGAGCGCTGGCGAGACGGTCGCTCAGGGAGAGCCGCTAGCGGAGATAACCACCGAGAAGATAACCTATGAGTTGGAAGCCCCTGCGACTGGGGTTTTCCACCCCGTAGTAACTGAAGGCGATGTAGTCCCGGTGGAAGGGCTAATCGCTCACCTGTTGGCGGAGGGTGAATCTCTGCCCAAACCCCAAAAGGTTGAAGCGGCAACCCCTCAGTCTTCCTCGGCTTCAGTTCAGCAGAGGGCAACTATCGCTCCTCCTCCAGAGGGAATTAGAGCTGCGCCGGCGGCCCGGCGCCTCGCCTCGGAGTTGGGAATAGATATCTCTCAGGTTCCACCTAGCCGTCCTGGGGGGCGCATCGTAGAGGCCGACGTCCGAGCGTATGTCGAAACATCCAAATCATCTACTCCGGCTCCTGGCATTCCCACCGCTTCTCGCGTAGAACCGATGAAGGGAATTCGTCGGACTATTGCCAATAACATGCGACGCAGCCTGGCAGACAGTGCTCAGCTTTCCTTCCATTTGGACATTGACATGACGGAGGCCATGGCCCTCCGACGACAACATTCCCAGAGGGTTGACGTCTCCATCTCTACGGTGGACATATTCATCAAGGCTTGTGCAGAGGCTTTAGTCAAACACCCACAACTGAACACAGTGCTTCAAGATGGGCAGATACACTATTTCGATGAAGTCAACATGGGAGTGGCGGTGGCATTGGATGAGGGGCTAATGGTGCCAGTGGTCCATAGGGTTCACGATATGAACATCTCTGCCATCGCCAAAGAGCGGGCATCTATAGTCGCCAAGACACGGGAGGGAAAACTTCATCCGGATGATGTTGGAGGCGGGACATTCACCTTGACCGTTCTGGGCACAGTCGACGGGTTTACACCTATTCTCAATCCTGGTCAGAGTGCCATTTTGGGAGTAGGTAGGGTAGATAAGCGGCCTGTGGTTTCGGGAGACGAGATCGTCATCAGGGAGATGGCAACCCTCAGCCTAACGGTTGACCATCAGGTGGTAGATGGGGCACAGTCGGCTAGCTTCCTGCGGAGATTGAAGCAAATCCTGGAACATCCCGAACCCTTGTTTAAGACCTAAGTTAATGCATCGTGCTGACGATCTATTTTCTATCAGTGCTTACGACTGACCGAGTCTGAATATACTACCCCGGAGAAAACCAAGACCCTCATTGTTTTGCATATAGCTGCCTGCAGCATTTCAAAGGAGGGCGCATGATGATCAACGCCTATCTATAAGACGGGACTACAGTAGGCCAGAGACACGAAAGCCTCGACACGATCTTTATGTCTTGATGAGTACTTGGCTAAAAGCGAGAAGTTTTTGGGATTCCCCAAGCTGAACTACTGGTCAAAGGGGCTTGAAAAAGAGAGCGACTGCTTATGATTCGAGGTGTGACACGTCTTTATGTTGAGTCGCTGTAGGGCCAACTATAGGGGATGGATGGAGGTGTATGGGTTCAATGCTGGAGCCGCGGAGTATCCACTCGGCTTGGCCGTGTATGCAGAAACAGTCGCCAGTGAACAGCGCCACGACTTGTTGACAAGAGGGCAGACAGTCTGGGGAGAAGGCAGCCGAATTCGGCGCTCACCTTACTGCCTCAGAGTCTGAATCAATGGCACTATTGAATAGTTTATTTCTAAGTTTGCAGATATAGATTTCCAGGGTTATCGGACTCGGTTTTTCAAGACTCAGATGGGATAAAGCCACAATATCAACATATTACCTTCTATGTCGGTGACTGCTGTAATAATAACGATGAGGAAAACAAGGCATTTCTCATACCCAAACCCCGAGGGGAACTCGTAGACTATATGCTTTCATCGTAATTTGCATCGACGTAGAGTAACGATAGAATATCCTCATGGTAATGCATGGGGCTGTAGCTCAGATGGGAGAGCACCTGCTTTGCACGCAGGGGGTCAGGGGTTCGAATCCCCTCAGCTCCACCACCGTGCACTGAAACAAGTACCATCTTCGAGCTTTGGCTGGGAGGCCTAGGACGGCCCAAATGATAGGTTCGAGCCCTTTCAATTGGGCGTACCTGAATGCCTAAGACATGCGAGACATGACGGCGGGGCGGGAGAACGCTCATATGGGCGGGAAAGCCCGTCGGCAGAAGGTGAAAGCGAGGACGTAATGGACAACGACAGACTAAGGAACTTACTCAGTCAGGTTAAGAGCCATGATATAGCCGCGGGAGACTTCACCGACGACGAATTGCGATACTGTACAGATCAAGGGTTGACTATGGGGGGGATTGGCGTTGTGACTCGGTCCATCGAGGTCACTCCCGGTAGCCTGGACCCGCTACCTGATCCAATGAACGGGCAACGTCCTCCAGTGGGACTGACAGCGAAGGGCGAACGAATCCTCGCGGCCCTTGAACCGGAGAAGGCGTCAGAGTAGGAACGGCCCGCTGATGGTCAATCCCCAGCGGGCCGTTGGGGGACGAGGCACTAAACCTCTTTCTCGAAGTCGTCGCTCTATCCCTTAAGGATCCCCCTTACACGCCTCTGCGACTCCTAGGTCTCGCCCAAGCACGTATTCTCGCACACACTCAGCGACTTCCGAACACCTCCCGCGGAGAGAGACGCCTTACTGGTGAACCAACTTGCTCTCCTTGCGATCCTGAAGTCCTTTGTGGAGTATCCTGAGTCGCCATAGCCTCTTACCCCCTGCTTGAAACGTAAGGCCCAGCAGGACCAGCGGTGCGGATGCCGCCCGTGTTCAGCGCGGCGACGATGCGATGGGTACAATATTCGATACACTGCACCTTGCCGTTGAGGCGCATGGAGACCTGATTCGCGTAGGTTTTGATACCGCCGGGCTCGTCGCAGTGCTGACAGTCGTGATCCATACATTCATTCTTTCAGACCGACAGCACCGGTTTCAGCCATAGGAGGGATGTCCGATGAATCAAAGGGACCAGCGAGTCTTCGTCACCATACTTGCCGGATTGATCGCCGCCGCCGCCGTCCTCAGTTTCGTTGATTGGCTACTAGAGCAGTGGTGGTTCCCGCTGGTTGTGGTCATACTCCTAGTGGGTGCGCTCGTTATTCTTTGGGCCTATCTCAAAAAGCAGGGCGTCATCTAGCCTTTACACCGGCGTCCTTACTTGCCCTCGAGTCTGGATGAACACGGCCCTATGTGCTAGTTCCTGCTTCCCCTCGATAGTGTGGACGGCGTAGCCGTCCCTGTTCAGTCCGAATCTCCACACCAAGCAGTACCCGAAGGGGCTGAAGGGAGAGTTCACCTGCATGGGCACGCCGAAGCAGTCGGCAGGGGCGATGGGCCCTTCGTTCCAGTTCCTCCCAGGTCTTGGGTTCCGGGTCTGGGGGTTGCCGCCATACCACCGTTCGATGATGGCATCTCGCTCTGTTTGGTAGTCTCTCGGCATTCTTCCGCTCTAACCTCCGTCCTAGAGTCATCGTCCCGCTCGACTAGGCGGTCATGTCGGCCGCCGACCGGTGACAACGACCAGACTAGGATGTGGTACCGTTTCGACCTGTCTAGTACACGTTCACGACTTCAGCCCTCCCGCTCTTTCACGTAATCGACCATATCCTGGTAAGCCTGGTCTCCGGTCAATTGATCCCTCGACTCAAAGCAGAGCTTTACCGCGAGCTCTACGGCGCTTTCCATAGAGGCCACCCAGTTCCCCCAACCGTTCGGCAATCTGACGTTGAGGTGGCCTGAGTTGTATGTAATCGTTACCCTGGTTCCCCGCTCGTCGGTTACGGTGGCATTCTTGTCGTCCACTGAGACCTCGACAATGAATTCTTCCCCGCTTTGCTTGATCCTACGACTCAACATTTTGGCGATCCTCTCCTTCCAGGAACCGTGTGTTGTTGCCAGTCCTGAGTGCAATTCGTCCCACTAAGAGGTACGGTACCCCTTTCCGTCTCACCCACCACCAACTCACCCCCGGTGGCAGGTCTCCCTACAACCAATTGCGCGTCAGCTCGGACACGTACCGTCTACCCAATCCGTCGGCGCCATCTTTGAGCCAGTCGGAAAGCCTTGTCGTGCCGGTGGGCTGCTCTTCCGATGTCAGCAGCCCAGCCATCAGGCCGTCAACCTCGTCGCGCGTGAGCGCCACGTCCCGCATCATCAGGCCGACCAGTCCGGTCAGAGCGAGACCCACCAACGGAGGCGTGTGCAGGAACCTCCTTCGCACGCCCATCGAGGAGGCCAGCAGCCGAAGCAGTTCCTCGAATGAGAACGTGTCAGGCCCGGCTGCGTCGGCGATGGAGCTCTCGCTCCGGGAACCGGCCTCCACCGCCTGGGCCGCAAGGTCTTCGACATAGACGGGTTGGTCCGGGTAGTCACCGCTCCCGTAGACGGGGAAGACGGGAAAGCGCCTCAGCGCCCAGGCCATGTTGTTGAGCAGCAGGTCACCGACCCCGAAGACCAGGGTAGGTCTGATGATGGCGTAGGGGACTCCGAGGCTCACCAGCATATCCTCTACCTGAGCCTTGCCTCTGAAATATGGCAGGTCTAACTCGGTAGATGGGTTCGTCACCTTCGGACACCTGGACCACAACGCGCTCTCTCCCCTCAGCGGCCTCAGCACCGCGTCACCCGTCAACTTCGATTTCCGCTACTACGCCCTGTCCGGGGTCTTCCGGGTGGGGGAGCCGGTGAGTCCCCACCGCCGCTGGGTGGACAACCGCCAGGGCAGCGCCAGCGCCGAGTACGCCAACACCGGCGGCTACGCCGTCGCCCAGGGCTTCCGCACCGGCGACACCGCCGGCATCTTCGAGGTCCACGAGATCTCCGTCGACTTCGAGCGGGGCCAGCCCGCCGGCAACATCCAGGTAAGGATCGTCGAGTCCACCGCGCCCGGCGACTCCTGGGAGTACGCCGCGCCTTCCGGCTTTTGGAAGGGGGGCAACTACCGGCCCCAGGCCGTAACCAACGGCGGCGTCCACACCTTCCGCCGGGTCTCCGGCAACGGCGCCCTCCGGGCCAACACCAACTACTTCCTGGTCATCGAGTCCACCAGCAACGACCCGGACGCCGCCGCCGTCGTCCGCATGACCGGGTACGAGGGCGAATTCTCGGAGGACGGCTGGACCGTGGACGACTACTCCCACTCCAAGAGCAAGCAGCCCAACGCGACCTGGACCAAACAGGACCACCAGGTGCGCTTCCGCATCGCCGGCAGCTACTGGGAGGGCCTCGGCATGGCCGGCGACTCCTACGCCTACGAGAGCTGCGTTGAGCTGAGGCGGGGCGAACGAACAAATTGCATCGCAGCGGTCGCCGTACCGGAACCCGCCGATCCGGCGAATCCGCCGGAAAACGTGCGCCGGTCCAGCCTGGCGCTGGACTCCGACGACTTCCCCGGATTCACCGGCTGGTGGCAATGGATGCACGAATACATCGCCTTCCCGGTCACCATGAACCCGCTGCCCACCGGCAGCGACTACGTGACCATGTTGGTCGGCGCCCGTGATTACACCGCCAAGAGCGGCCAGGACTACTGGGGCAGCAGCGAAAGCGTCCGCTTTGACGCCAACAGCAACCATACGCAGATCGTGAAACTGAGGATCATCGACGACCGGGTGGAGGACAGCGGCGAGTACTTCTATTTCTACCTGTTCCAGTGCCGGGACCAGAACGGCGACAACTGCGACCACCTGTTCTCCGTCGACAGCTCGGTCAAGGGCATCATCTACAACACGGAGGAGTCGAAGGAGATCTCCTACCTCGCGGTCTCCGACGTGACAGTCACCGAGGGGGAGGGCGCCACCGCCGAGTTCACGGTCTCGCTGACCGCGCCGACGACCGCAGCCGTTCACTTCGACTACGCCACCGAGGACGGGACCGCCAGGGACGGCGCCGACTACACCGGCGGCAGCGGCAGCGCCTTCCTCGCCAACGGGGACACCAGCGTCACCATCTCGGTGCCAATCGCCAACGACGACGTCTGGACCGGAGAGCGCAGCTTCACCCTGAAGATCAGCGAGGCGGTATACGCCGCCATCTCCGACGACACCGGCGTCGCCACCATCAAAGACGACGAGCCCCAGCCGCTCATCGCCCGGTTCGCCAACCTGCCCGAAGGCAACCACGGCGAGAGCGGCTTCAAGTTCAACATCGCCTTCAATCAGGACGTCGCCACCCGGTACCTGGTCATGCAGGAAGACGTCCTGACCGTGACGGGCGGGGAGATCACCGGCGCCCAGCGCATCGAAAAACGCCGCGACTTCTGGCGCATCACGGTCCAGCCCGACAGCGGCGAGGACGTGACGGTCCACCTGCCGGCCACCGCGGACTGCGCCGCCGCCGGCGCGGTCTGCACCGGGGGGACAGCCCGCAGCCGCTCTCCAACAGCGTCAGCCACACCTTCGCCGGGACCGAGCTGAACGCCCGGTTCGAGAGATTCGAGTACTACCACGACGGCGCGGGGCTGCTGCGGATCCACCTGGCGTTCAGCGAGGAGGTCGACACGGACGCGGCGGAGATCCGGGACCACGCCCTGGCGGTGACCGGCGGGGCGGTCACCGCCGTGGCCCGGAGGGAGGAGGACAGCGCCCGGAGATGGACCGTGATGGTCAGGCCCGCCGGGACGGCCGACATCGAGGTGAGAATATCCCCGGCCACGGACTGCGCCCTGGACGGCCACATCTGCACCCCGGACGGGGAGCTGCTGGCCCGGGGGGACCGGAAGACCAGCGCCGGCCCGCCGGTCATCTCGGTGGCCGACGCGGCCGCAACCGAAGGAGAGGGGGCGCAGCTGGTCTTCAACGTAACCCTGGACCGGAACTGGTCCGGCCCGGCGGTGACGGTCAGCTACGCCACGTCGGACGGGACGGCGTCCGCCGGCTCGGACTACACCGCCGGCAGCGGCAGCCTCACCCTGGAGTGGACCCACACGGGCAGCCTCATCCGGCCGTGGACCCTGGCGGGAACCATCACGGTGCCCGTAACCGACGACACCCTGGCCGAGGGCCCGGAGACCCTGACCCTCACCCTGTCGGGACCGGGGTGGGCGACGCTGGGCGCCGCCGCCACCGGCACCATCGAGGACGGCGACGAGGCCCCCACCCCGGAGGACCCGCCGGCCGAAGCCCCAACCGACGACTCCCCGCCAACGGGCCTGCCCGTGGTCACCGGCGCCTTCCAGGCCGACGACGCGCTCACGGCGGACACCTCGGCCATCGCCGACGCCAACGGCCTGACCGGAGTCGCCTACAGCTACCAGTGGACAGAAAGCAGCGCCGGCACGGACACCGGCATCGACGGCGCGACCGGCGCCACCCACACGCCGCGCCACGCCGACGTGGGCCGGACCTTCAGGGTAAAGGTGACCTTCACCGACGACGACGGCTACGAGCACACCCTGACCAGTGAGCCGACGGCTCCCATCACGAAGCGCGCCGACGCCGCCGTGTGGTCCGCCGACATGCTGGTCGTCGAGTACACCGAGATTTCCATCGGCGCCGCCAGCGCCGACCTGTTCTCCAACATCGGCGGCGCCGGAAGCCTCCGGATCAAGTCCCTCTGGTCCTACAGACCGGACGACGACCTGCGGCTGGCGTTCCAGGACGCCTTCGACGATGCCGGCGACCACACCCTCATCGTCGGCGACCTCACGCTGGAGTTTCCCGAAGGGAGCTCAGGCGAGCAGAGCTTCAAGTGGACCGACGTCGACCTCGACTGGGAAGACGGTGAGACGATTGCTGTCCGCATCGTCCCGACGACGCCGGTGGAACCCACACCCAACACGCCGGCAACGGGCCTGCCCACCATCAATGGAACTCCGCAGGTTGGCGTGACGCTCACTGCGGACGTTTCAGGTATCACTGACGCCAACGGCCTGACCGGTGTCTCGTACAGCTACCAGTGGATTGCCAACAACGGAACGGCTGACACGGACCTTCAGGACGCCACCGCCTCGGCCTACACACCGTCGGTCAGCGACGTGGGCAAGACCATCAAAGTCAAGGTCTCATTCACCGATGACGCGAACACCGACGAGTCCCTGACCAGCGTTGCCACGACTGCGGTCGCCGCCACCGTACCCACGGCGCCTCTGAGCTTGACCGTGGCAACAGGAGACCAGATCCAGGAGCTCGACGCGTCCTGGCAGGCCCCCGCATCCAACGGCGGTTCCGCCGTCACCGGCTACCGGGTGCAGTGGAAGGAGGCCGCGGACAGCTGGGACACCGCAAGCGACGTTTCCCAGGCCGCGGCGACCGGGACCGCCTACACCGTCACCGACCTGACCGGCGGGGTGGAATACGCCGTAAGGGTCATCGCCACCAACGACGCGGGCGACGGCCCAGCTTCCACCGAGGCGAAGGGCACTCCCGCCGGAGGCGTCTCGGAACAGAACGTTGAGCCTGAGAACAATGCGCCCACCGGCCTGCCCGCCGTCGGCGGCACGCCCCAGGTGGGCGAGACGCTGACGGCGGACACCTCGGCGATTGCCGACGAGGACGGGCTGGACGGCGTTTCCTACAGCTACCAGTGGATCGCGGGAGGATCGGACATTGACGGGGCCACCGGCTCCAGCTACACCCTGACTGCCAGCGAGCAGGGACAGACCATACAGGTGCGGGTGACATTCACCGACGACGCCGATAACGAGGAGACCCTGACCAGCGCGGCTACTGTGGCCGTGGCGGCGGCGGCGGTTCCCCTCACCGTCAGCGTGACGGTTTCTGCGCCGGCTTCCCACGACGGCTCATCCGAGTTCACCTTCGAAATAGAGTTCAGCGAGGAGTTCGGCCTGAGCTACAGGACCCTGAAGTTCGACGCCTTCAATGTAACGGGCGGGTCCGTGGAGAGGGCGCAGAGAACGGACAAGCCCAGCAACGTCCGATGGCTGATCACGGTGAAGCCGCAAGGCAACGGGGACGTGACCATCGAGCTCCCAGCAACCACGGACTGCAACGCCGACGGCGCCATCTGCACCGGGGACGGCAGGATGCTGTCCAACTCGCTGAGCTTCACCGTATCAGGGCCGGGCCAGTAGAGGGCAACAAGAAAAGCAGGATACATGGATCAATCGGTGAGGCAGGCGTCCCCACCGGCAACCGGATCGCCCAGGGTCTGGGACGGACGGGAAAGGGGACGCTTGCACCCGGATTGGAGAGAGTCACCGGCTGTGCTCCGAGAGGGCTTTGTGCGATGCCTCGACAGCGCGTACCCCACCAAAGAGAAACCCACGACATCCCCTCCCACTTCCCGCAGCGGTTGAAGCGGTTCCAGGAGGAGTCCGAGCTGCCGTGGGCGGAGATTGCGCGCCGCCTCGGAACCTATCCTCACACGGTGTGGCTCTGGAAAGAAGGCAAGTCTCGGCCCAACCAGCATCACATGAAGGCGTTGCTCGACCTGGCGGACGACCTGGACCTCGGTCACCTGTTCACCGACTGGAGCATCCGGCGCGAAACGGGGAATGGGACGCCCGGCTCCGCCGGGGGCGGCCGCGACCGCAGGGGCTGAAAGGCAAAAAAGGCGGCATACATTGGCGTGCCGAGGGAAGGACACCGCGATTCGGTGTCCTTCCCCCACGTCTCTAGGCGGCGGCCATCTCCGGCTGCCTGAGCATGGCGGAGTAGCCGGGCATCAGGACGGGCGTCATCGACAACCGGCCCGCGCCGTCGTACCCGGCACGGTAGGCGTACTCCGCCTTCGCGCCCCAGGGCACCCGGCCACCGACGCGCACGACGGGGCCTCCGGACCTGCCGCTCCGGCCAACCCGCAGGCCGGTACGCCAGCTGCACAAAACTGAAGGCGACCACGAACCAGTGTGCCCAGACCAGTATGGTCGCGACGAATCTCAGCCCGTCCGGGTCTTTGGCATGAGCGGGTCGACGCTCATGCCAAAGACCCTGGCGGCTGCCCTGATTGGACGAAGGCCCCGGCTTCGGCGAGGCACCTGAGACATCTCCTCTCCGGTATGCGCGTGAGACCGTGGAGCGTGTCGTGGTCACGGCGGTGTGGTTATGACTACCAATCTAGCCACTTTCGTTTGTGCCGGCAAGAGCGCAAAGTTGGAGAAACACTCTCTCTAAAAGCTAACAAAATGCCGTCCAAATTACCTCACCAAGAAGTGTGATTAGGCACTTACCAAACCGATAGAGAGCCGCTACCGTTTTCATGGGAATGTGCGTAAGAAGAATGACAAGGTAAGCGGAATCACAGGCTGCAACTCTACCTGCGGACAGCGGAGGAGGTCGTAGGCTCCGCTCATCCCGCCTGTGCGAGGGAGGCGTTCACATGGTTCTCGACAGACCGGTCCATGCAGCTGATGCGGCGAACGGCCCGGCGGCCCCTGCCGTCGCTTTACACGTTGCGCAAGGGTCCGCCGTCCACGGCAACCTAGCACAGACGTCCCCCCCCCGATTTTGCCTGGGCTAGCCGGAGGTAAGTCATGACCACCTCCACGTCAGTCACCTCGTGAGATTGGACAGACGGGCAATTTCCGTCAATCCTGACAATGGAGCTCAGTTTGAACTCTAGCGCAATACGCAGATTGTCGCCAAAGTGAGGGTTGTCGTATCCCTCCGCCGCAACATCGCATGTCCAATTGGACTCAACAAGGGCCTCGCCGCCGCCTATGTCAATAGCTTGCTCAATGCTGTGAAGGACCACTTCTTCGACAATATCAAACTCTACGAAGAGGTAGGTACCGCCAACTTCAAGAATCTCGGGATTCTCATGGATCCAATCGGTCGCTTTCAGTAAGACTGAATCACTGGAAGTAGTGAAGTCGTCTATTTGACCACCCTGAATAGCAACACTGAGCCATTCGATAGGTGGTAGCTTTCCGGAGACGAATGTGTCAACTACGTCTTGGAGAGCAGGCCGAACAACAATTGAATCAGGAGGGAGGCCAGCATCCACAAGCTCAGCCATCAAGCCTTCCTGCATCTTCTTCTTCTCTTTGTCCCAGAATGCTCCATCATTCGACACCAAGGTGACCCTCGCGCCGGAACCGACATCCTTGATTGCACACTCCTTTGCCGTTAACCATATGAGTGTATCCCGTACCCCGCGGTCATTATCTCGAAAAGGCAATTGAACTCTTATGGGCCGCTGGGCGAGTTCTTTAGGGGACGTTGACGGATACTTGAGAATGCGTCCCTCATTGTCTAGTTGCTGTATTCTCTGTTCAAATCGATCCAAGACACCTTGCCTCTGGTCTGCATCTATCATGAAATCGACTGAGTACGGTTCCACCCCTCTGAGTCCAGCATATTTGCGACGCACTCCATCTGCAGCTTTGACTGTTGCATCTAATCGTTCTTCGACATGGTTCCGCAGCTCGTCCACAACGACCTCCGGAACCACCAGCCGTATATCAGTCTGGCTCTCAGCAGCGAGTATAGTCTTTATCAGCGGTTTCTCAAGAAATGGATCTGAGAACAAGACGTTTGTGTCCGGTATAACCAACAAGGTGGTCGACCTCCGCAGCCGTCTTCGGCTGTTATTCACCTAGCTGAAAGTTGGAGAGTCTGGCTGAACCTACACTTCCCGATGTTCAGGTGATGTATCGACGAAGGACCCACCCAGATTGTCCATCGGGGCATTTCGGACCTCAGGAAATGGGTCTGCTGATGCGATTTGCAACCAATGCGTGACAGCAGGACTGCAACCAAAGCCAGCTTGTGACATTGATGATGCCAGCTGTGCGCATCGCCAGCGCAAGTTTGGGACATCATTGTCACCATGCTCCCCGTCATATCGGAGTTCTTCCGCCAGGTAGTCGAGGCCCTCCAGAATGAAATTAAGGATGATGTCCTGCATTTCGCCGCTTCCTTCATCGAACACTTGCTTTGCGACCAGCAGGGCCTCCGAGAGCGACTCTTTTCTTCGTGCGGCAATGATCAGTCCTAGTTCGCGGAGTATGTCCTCGGGTGGACTTTGTACCAACGAATCTGAGTTGATTGACAGATGCATCCAAGCAGCCAAGCCTGATAGCGCTCCGGAAGCCATGTCATGACTGCCTGACGCCAGCCCCGTTCTTAACCAGGAAGCCATTTCACTTGCGCGATGAGGTATGACTCGAACCAGACTGCCAATAGGCCCGAAAGCTGGAGTGCCGGATTCGGTGAGCGTCTTGAGCTTTCGGAATAGTGTTTCGCCGACAGGTGCTGGAATCTCGATCCGAGATAGAATCGGCCCTAGCGCCTCAAGCGCCCAGAGTGAATATCTTCGCAGTTCGAACTGCATTGCAATATCGGTGTGAGTATTGACACTGGCCTTCGCCCACTGCGAAACCAAGTCGATAACATGCTCGCGTTCTGCGTCGGTAAGATCGAACGAACTTCCGCGGGCTCGCAATTCAGCGATGGCACCTCCCAAATGCCAGAGTGCGTCCTCTAGGTGAGTCGGGTTGTTTGGAGAAGAGCCAAGACTCACACTGACGGTCCCACCAGAATCAGATACATCATGCCTAGACTTGACTGCATCACAGGTAAGCCACCTGCCACGGAATCGCCGGTCTGCAAGTCGAGGTTCAGGTTCGGGTAATACTAGAAACGCCCAATCATAGAGGGACGTGGCCGTGGGTAGACCGTCGGCAGGAACGTACTCAGCTGCCCAGAGTGCGTCGGACACTTCGGACACTTCAGCCACGGTCAGAAGTCCCTCGATCGCCATGGGAGCAAGCCTGTTAGCCGCTCGTTTGCGGGCTTCTCCACCGGCACGTAGGGCGCGTATCAATAAATCGACGACATCCTGCCACTGCGCCTCGTTGTCATCACTACGGTCTGGAAGCCGTATTCCAGAGTCTCCGCTCACAATTTCACCAGGATCTGGATAGTGTTCCGCGACCTGCACTGTGAAGCCGTCCAAGCCGACGATCGGCGCTCCCAATAGATCGAGCGCTCTATTCGTTCGTTGGTTCTGGGGGAGACATTTCCAAGTCCTCTTGAGTAGGTCGTGTAGTGGAGGGCCGATCCATGCATGAGACATAACCCGATGCTGTCCATTGCGATATGCCTCTAATGCGTAGTCGAACTTTTCAAGTGCGGAGTCAGACTCTAGCCTTGAGACGAGACGGGACATTACCTCCATTGCAACCCGAATACGCTCTACCCATCCTCTGGGTAGACTGTAGTCGATCACTCTTATGCAGTCCTTCACCAGCCTTTGAACGGCATCGTCCGGCAATAGAGCTAGGTGGTTACGGGACAGGACTCGCATGAGTAATTTGTCTTTGTCATATGTACAGGACCTCAGAACAAGACGTATTGCGAGTTCCGCGTTGGAGTTCACAAGGTGTTCTGCGGCCAGTTGCAGGATGTCAGCGCCGGTGGCACGAGGCGGGAACGCCTGGGGAGTAGCGGCTGGGAGGCCGGCGACTTCGGAAAGCCGGATTGCTCTGAAGGCGGGTGCAAGTCTATCGCCGGTTTCGAAGCGCATGCTCCACCCACCCCGAACAGTGCCAAGGTCGAAAGGTGGTGGAGTACTCGAATCGCCTTTGCTTGCCAGTGCTCTGGAAATCCCAGCCATCTCAGCAGAAGCATCACATTTGCGTGACGCCAGTTCGTTCCATCTCTTGGATACTTCCGATTGGCTCTCAAAGTCAATAGTGGACCACAACGCCCACCCCTCTCGTGACGGTCCTGCGACACTGCGGTCATCAACTGGGAACCGGCGGATGTGTGCAATCGCCTGCTCGGTCAACATTACGGCCTCTTCATCACGACCGGCTTCGCTGAGCAAAGCCCCCTTTCGGAGCATCCAGATAGGATCGCAGTTCTCTGTACTCCAGTTTGAGAGCAGGCCATCTAGTGCCTCGAAATCCAAGTACCATGCTGCCCACAAACAACGCTCATGCTGAACGCGGTGGCCCACATCAGGGTTGTCATCGCGAAACTGCTCCACATCCTCGATCCGCTGAATGAACATGCTTTCGTCAAACCGGTGTCGGGCGACTGTTACAAGCGTCAGCGCGATTTCCCGCCAAGCCTCTCTGATCTGCGACGACACCTTATGCGATTCAGCTGTGCCATTGTCCAGCTGAGTATTGCCAATCGCAGACACAGCATCCTGCGCGGCCGATTCTAGCTCGGAGGATATTGGCTCTACGGTGATCTCATGGCGCCATACTAATTCGCGGATAGCGCCAAGTCGCTCGACCATTGACAGACTGTTCAGGACTTGGAGAATTCGGGGCTGCCATGCGCGAGTCCTACTAATCAGTGGACCTCTCGCTTCGAGCGGTGCTACTAGCCAACCCGGATAGAGGTTTCGGTTCTTTGTCCAGATAGTCAATAGCTCTCGAGTAGAGTCCTCGACGCTCCGTGAGTCACCAGAAGTGGGCGGAGACCATGGTTCTGCAATTGGGTTGTCCCAGGTGACCACTTCTACCGGTTTGAAATGAACCGGGAGTTCGGGGAGGCTCTGGTCAGCTGGAGTTGGCCAATACGCGACGTCATAAGGACGGCCGCCCTCCAAGGAGCGTAGAATCCAGTCCGTCGCATACCTATGATGCAGAAGCTCGGGCCAGTGAGCGGCCTTCGGATGCCGTGCAAGGTCAATGGCAAACACATTACGAGCCTCGAGGCAGGCTCGTTGATCGTCAGAGAGTTCCAGCCATCCAGCTAGGTATATTCTCGGAGCTGACTCACCAAGATTGTCGTGCACCCATGTGGACCACTTCACGAAGTTCGGGTCACTCCCAGAGAATCCGATCAAACAGAAGACGGTTTCCATCATCGCCTGCTGTACCGTGTTGACGAAGGGGGCATGATGATCCCGGTACGCGCGATAGTCTTCTTCGGCAACCACCAGGGGATAGTGGCCGTCGAGAGAACCGTGCAGCTTGACAATTCTAGGCTGGGGCGAGAGGGGGATCTCATCCTTATTGTGCACAACACTGTAGGGACGCTCAGGTACAGATTGGCGGGTGCGCTCCATCAGAGTGTCCCAGTTCGTTGTGAATACGTCCCGCCATGGAAGCTTAAGCAATCGCCTATGGAACCCTCCAGGATTGGAGTCTTCATGTCGCACCTGTTGCTGCAAGAACAGATGCAAGCTGCTCCGCCCAAAGGTGTCCTTGCACTCTTGGGCTAATCCCAAAGCGATACTAGGGTCCGAGGCGCTGGTAGGTGCGCTATGTTGACTACCGACTACACTTGGTGGGTAGAGCTTGTCAAACATCGCCCTCGCCAGTTCATGCCATAGTGGGAGTTCCCCCGCATCGGGTCGAGCTGGCTCAGCATTCTTGCTGAAACCGCTACCGATCATGACAGAAGCACGTTCTGCGCGCGACCACAGCGCGTCTCGGACATGATTCATGTACTTCTGGTCAGGTAGAGACATGAAGTGACACATCCTTCATCGTACGGCCGCCAGAGAGGTCCCCAGAACCAGACTTGTTGCTAAGCTGTCGGACTACGCTGAATGGCGCATGGGACCCACTGTCTGCAAATCCCTCTTGCGAAACCACACGAGCTCCCGTCTTCACCAGGTTTGTGTTCGCCGAGCTGTCCAGCGTGATCAGAGGCATTCCGGACACAGCGAGCTTGCGAGCAAACGCCTCAGTCTTGCTGCAAGGGGCGGCGTGGGCTATGAAAATCCGGCTTGCCAGCGACGCCACCAACTCGTTGCGCTGGGCTGCGAACTCCGCCGTTGGGCGTCGGGCTGTGGCCGGGAAGGGTGACAGGACCAGCAGCCGGCCCTCGTCCAGGGCGGGGCGCCAGTTGCGTGGGATGCGCATGTTGTCGATGCCGCGGGCCGGGCAGACGACCACAGGTTGCTCGCCCCGCAGCAGGAGGCGCAGACACTCCTTCTCCATCGGCGTTTGGAAGCCGCCGATGACCGGGACACCAGCATTGCGCATGGCCCTGGCAATGTCGTAGGTCTTCAAGATGAGGTCGCCAGGACAGCGATTAGAGCAGAACAGGGCCGTTAGCGGCTCGTCGAGCAGCCGAAGGTTGCCCAAGTGGGCTGTCTCCGGTGGCAGCGCGACCGCGGCCCGGCCGTTTACGCCGACGCCCCGGGCTTCTTTCACCGGGGTCAACCTTGCCGTGTGCTCCATTGCTGTGTCTCAGTTCCCTTCGCAGAAGAGCTTGTTGAACTCTGCCCTGGTTCTGCAACTGTTGACCTTGCCCCGCATCTGTCCAAAGTACGTTGAGGCACGCTCACGGAGTTTGGAGTTTGCTGGTCCAAGGTATTCGTCTACGTATCTCGACTGCCCCGTGGAATCGGTGATGGGCTGCTTTGCTGCCTCTATGGAGTGTCCCAATAAGTGAACGAGCATGGCCTTCGGGTAGAGGGGGCCTTGATAGTCTTTGAACGCATCTATCGCCAGGGACTCAATGTGGTATCCGCTCATCTTCCTGCTGGGACGGGTAATGAAGCAGTCCGCCATAGCCTTGGCAAGCTTGATTATCGGTACGACTCTGCCGTTCCTGGCCGTGTTGACCTTGGCTAGCTTCTCGGCAAAATCATCAGGTCGAGCCACGTTGCTCCACTGAGTGCTCCCCGGGTCGGCAATCCGAACACCACCGCTGTTCGTTCGTATGGCGGGCAGTATCTGTATCTCGGTCCCGTCGGAGTAGCTGACCGTCACCGCTAGGTTGCCCGCGCTTACGGTATTCTGGCGAAGCCGATTCTGGATGGTGTCCCGCACGTATTCGATGACCAATGCCGGAGTTTGGTTCACAAGCGAAGACTGGTTCACTATGAGAAGGGCGTCGACATCGCTGAGGCCGGTCACGTAAGTGCCCTTCCGCACGGAACCGCCGAACATGGTCTGCACCACGTTGCCTTTCTGTCTGAGGAACCCGCACAGGCTTTCAAGGCGCTGGGTGACAGTCTGAGTGTTCCTGCGGGTGTACTGTGCGAGAAATGCCTCGCAGTGCTCATTGAACCTATCGTCTGGCATGGGTCATGCCTCCGCTTCCGCCTCGATCAGATCGTCGAGGACAACGATGGGCAGGCCCTCGACGCGGCGAAAATCGGTGTCGTTAGTGACGAAGAGCGCGCAGCCGGCACTGAGAGCCGTTGCCGCGTGAAGCGCGTCAGGTGTCTTCAATCCCGTATCAGCGCGGATGCGTGCCGCGTCCTCCCACAGTTCGCGCGTGGCTGGGACTAGACTAACCTCCTGCGCATCGAACATCGACCGGAGCAGCATCTCGACAACCTCGTCGCCCTCCCGCAGCGGCTTGACGAGCGTTTCCAGCACCGTGATGTCGCTGCTCGCAACATCGAACTCACCGGCCCGGGCCTGCTGCCACATGGGTTCAAGCAACGTGCGGTACGGCTCGACACGCTCCACGCTGTAGATAAAGCCATTGGCGTCGAGGTAAACAGGACCGTGCGTAGGTAGGGTCAGCGGTCCCACGATGCTCTCTCTTCCTTGATGTAGTCGTCGACTTCCTTCCCAGTCTTGAAGAGGCGATTCCCCGGCGCCTCAGCCAGGATGTCGATTACGGACCGCCGTTCGGTAGACGAGGAGCGCGTCACCACTACGTCGACCGTCTGGCCCGCCTCTAGCTCCGGGCTGGCAACCTCCACCTTGCCACCTGGTTGAACAGTCGTCCGTACATGGAAAACTTTCTGCATGGTTGTTCCTCCTTTAGCTTCGGGTCGCAAACAGGTCCACGCGGGACGGGGACAAATCGAACTGCCACTCTTTAGCTCCGAAGCTGTCCTCCCAGTAGCGCCTAATAAGCTCCTGCTTGGGCCTACCTAGAGATGCCCATGCCTTCGGAGATATGTGGATGAATTCCACTTCTTCAAGCAGTTTCTTCGACAAACGAGCAGTCCCGATGGAGCCCTTCCCATACTCAAGCGCATCCATTAGATTCTTACCGTCCATCACCCCATCGCTCGTATACGAGAACATGGCTATTTGCTCCCCCTTTGCGGGGAGAACGTTAATCACTATCGGAGACGATGGAACTGGGGTAACTCTGCGGTTCAGTGCATCATAGAAGTAGGTTCCAAGTGGGGGATGGAGAATGACGCCGGAAGCAGCGATTCTTGGTCTGCCTTGGATTCGAGCAACTGTATGACGCAACTTATTTGAATCAGAGCCATTGAGATATTCACGCGTGGCAGATTCAAGAGGCGTTGCGCGGGACAGCTGTTGCGTGAGAGTGTCGACCACTTTCGCCATATACCAGAAATCGGAGGCAAACTTTATGAACCATTTCTTGATGTAACGGTTTGCCAGGCAGGCGCGATATGCGAGTCGTGCCTTGTGTTCAGGATCATCCCAATTCGGACCAGGGCTTTCCACAAGCCAAAAGAACTTCTCATGATCCTCACACAGAAACCGGCATTTGGCTGCCTCATGTGGTGAAATCGGGCGATTGAGGGCGTATTCCACGCCAAGTTCACGCCAGTCCGCAGCTTGAAGATTGTAGAAAGATACAACTCGCTTCGTGGAATCTTGTATGAGCTTAAGGAGGCCCTCCTGTATGAAGTGTCCATCTACGGGGTCGTTGTTGCAACGACCCTCCAAATCGAACATACACCGTTTGGGTTCCGCTCCCTTCAAGCGATCCGCGAAAGCAGCATCCTGTAGGTCTGTCATCACATTTTGGGACGTCATTTCACCCCTCTCGCCCCATGCGATACTTGATGTAGTAGCGTCACCGTCGCCACTCCCCCCATTTGTCAGACCGCCAGATGACCTCTGGTGCAAACTGCCTATGATGCTCGTACTCAGGGTCTCCACTCAGATTCTTGCTGTCGAGTACATCGACCAAGCGTATCGCTAACTCCGCTATGACCAGCAAGTTATAGCTAGCTTCCCGTGGGAGAGGAGTGTCAATCATTCTAATTCGGAACTCTTCCCAGACTCGTTTCTCCGACTCCACTCTGCCTTCCAGATTGACCATGGCTCGAATCAGTGACCCGGATTCCATAAGAGCAGGTCCAATTGTCCGGAACGATTGAGCACAGTAAGAAGTCAGGTCTTCAAAGTTTCTAAAGACCCAATGTAGGGAATCGAAAGAATCGATCCCGCTGTCATAATCGTCTATCGAGCGTGATCGACTGAGGACGAACGGACGAGCTTCTTCAAACGTCCTCGCGATGTTATGCGCACCAAATGCATTGTGTCTATGTGGGTGCTCTTGCCATTGCTTCACTGTAGTTGTGACTGCTCCTTTTGCAAAGTTCCTAAGACGGTCAACCGTCCAACCAACGGTCAGATCGATCTTTTTCTGACGCACTTGCGAACGATGCTCGAAGAAGAAATATGCAAGCGCCAAGGCGAGAAGAACTCCAGCGGCTTGAAGAAGGGTTGAAATGATGAAGGCATGGTCGGTGTATTCAAAGTAAACAGCTGCTGCCAACCAACTAACGAGGCTTGCAACAAGAAGACTCCAACCTATCCAGTATGTTCTTAACGCTCCCGGCATCAGGTTAATCGTCCTCGTCCTGGAAGGAAGTCCTTACTACCATCGCGTGCTCCAACTCAATCTCCTCCCACAGGTCGCCTAGGCCCAAGGCTTCAAGCCAAACCCTATCTGACTTGTCCGTGACGTGCCGACATCTGGCTAGGTTGTAGTTGCCTATGTTCTTGCCAGCGTTCAGCTTGAACACCACGTTGTCAATCATCGCTCCTTCCAAATCCGGCAAAAGGGCGATCACCTGGTTCCTCTGGTGGTTGGAAAGCTTGCCCGGTCCGATGGGAGCACTTACAAAGTTGCTCAGAGTCAGATGGAAGTCATCCCCAATCGCAATCCACCAAACGAAGGCTAACTTGCCATTCAAGAAGAGCATGGACGCGTCGCGGATGCTGGCATCCCGAAAAGTGCCTGCTCCATAGCCAGTTTGGGGGATGAGGTTTTTGGCTGCGTCATACACAGGCGGCTGGTCTACACAGAATGTCAGCCAGTTGTAGGCGGTTTGCTTGAAGTGAAGGTGGTGCCCCTGGCGCGATGGTGTGAGCTCGTTCTGGAGTCGATAGCTGCTACCCTTCAACAGTGACTCGAATCCCTGTAGGAGACGGGAACTGCTCAGTTTCGGAATCAACCCTCCGAAAGCTGCCGGGGAGAACGTCACATACGATAAGCCGTCGAACAAGACCGGACGCTGGGAGTCGAACCATCTGTGTAGCCGCGTCGTGAAGCTGCGCTTCGGCGACTTTGACGCCTTACGGGCCAGGTAGATCGTGTTGCGCACCCGCGTGTCGAAACTGAACAGTGCGGAGGGGATTCGGCCAAAGGATGAGAACCAGAGTGAATCGCATTCCTGGTACAGATAAGAGCGCAGGCTGGCGAATCCCGAGCTGAACCCAAGACTCAGCGGCACAATCATGCTTGTCCGTCCGTCGGTGCGGCACACGTTGACGCTTCGCTCTACTACCGTGGCGTAGATGTCGGGACACCCCGCAGTCTGAAAGCCCTTCGGGGTGTACGACTCGGATACCTTCCGCCTGGATACGTACGGCGGGTTCCCGATCACCACGTCGAAGCCGCCCTTGCTCATGATCCCGTAGAACTCGACAAACCAGTGAAAGGGCTGATGGCTGGTGCGCCAGGCGTCGAATGCTGCGGCCCTTTTGAGATTGACGGCGTACTCGGCGGCAAGTAGGCGGTCCAGCTCATCGTCAAGTCTGCGGAGACGGTTGCGGAGGGCCTGTTTGTCGGCGGAGGTCACTTCTCCACCTAGCATGGTCTGCTGCCAACGGAACTGGTTGAAGGCTGCGCTCGCAATCTCTGCTTCCTCGTTGATGCGGTCGAGGGTCTGTTTGTCTTCCTCAGACAGCATTCGATGCTGGCCGTCAGGCTCGATGGTCAAGGCCTGACGCACAGCTTCAAGGGACGTGAAACCGACGAGGGTGTTCCCAGACCGGACGTTGAAGTCTATGTCCGGCAGCGGCTCTATCTGGTCGTAGCGCTCCAGTTGGGCAACCAGCTTCAGGAAAAGGCGCAGTTTGCAGATTTCGACAGCCTCTTCCATGATGTCAACGCCGTAGAGATTGTTCAGGACGATGGACTTCAGGATGAAGTAGCGCTCATTGCGGCGCTCGTCTACTTGCTCATCGCTAGTGTGCTTACTCACTTGCTCCAGGATTCGGCGAAAGTCCCCCAAGTGCTCAGGGCTGCGCTTGCGCTCGGACCTTTCGGCATCGTCCAGGAAGCCTCGCATCCCCTCCAGGCAGGCGGTGTAGAGAGGTTCCAAAATGTTGAGGACGGCGAAGAAGAACGCGCCCGAACCGCAGGTGGGGTCCAACACTGAGATTCCGGTGTCGCTACGTTCCTGGTTGCCGTAGAGGGCGTGCCAGAAGGCGCGCAGGAGCTCCGGCCCTCGCTCTGGGCGATGACGTCCCTGGCGAACCGCTCGATGTCGAGGTTCAGTGTGATGAGGTCGTTGATCTCCTGCACTTCGCCGGAGGCGAGCTTTGCCCGGACTTCCTTATAGCGGGTGCGGCGAGCCATGACC
This sequence comes from Dehalococcoidia bacterium, assembly GCA_965197675.1. Classification (GTDB taxonomy): domain Bacteria; phylum Chloroflexota; class Dehalococcoidia; order Plut-88900; family Plut-88900. The sequence continues at coordinate 350,434 of OZ240221.1, forward strand.
TCCCGCCAGGTCTCGGTGGGCAGCGCGTGCTCCTCCGTCGCAGGGGCGTTCCAGCCGCCGCGCTCGGACACGTCGGCTATACCGGCGGCGATGTTGTCGGGCAGGTCGAAGCGCGCTTCTAGGCGCTTGGGGTCTTCCGGCTGCCGGGCGTCCCATGCGATGCCATGGCCTACGGCGGGGTAGATGTACCGGTCCGGGTCGTCACTGAGTAGACGCCAGACTCCGCCGTCCGGCCCGAAGGCCACCGGGCACTCCTTCCTGGCGGCATCGAACAGGAAGGGGATGACGGTGTTACGGGAGATGTAGCCGGTGATGTCCTCCTTGGTGTAGTAGGCCCCCATCTGCTTCTGGTTGACGTACTTCTCGAAGATGTAGCCAAGCACGTCTGGGTTGATCTCGTTGTCCCCCCGGTAAGGCCGCTCGTCCAGGTGCCAGCGGTATCCGTCGAAGAAGTCGAAGACCCGCTCAAAGGCAGCATCTGAAATGGAGATGTCTGGGTTGTCCCGCTCCAGGTCGTGTACGTCGAAGAGGCCGCCGTTGAGGAAGGGAACCTCACCCAACAGGGCCTTCAGTTCCTGGTTGCGCTGTTCCACCGGCTGTCCCAGCCCGTAGTGGAAGAGCTTCAGCAGGAACTCGCGATAGAATTGCTGAAAGCGGCCGTCGCCATACCTGCTCTGGACCTCGCCCAACTTAGCGCGAAGGTAGTCGGTGTTGCGGTCGAGGAAGCCCTGCTTCTGGATGAAGTAGACGAACATCATGCGGTTGAGCATGAGGGAGGCGTACCAGTCGCGATCGCCTTGGGCCGTGATACCTTCGATGAACTTCCCGAAGTCCTTCAACTCCTTCTGGAATCGTTCGTAGAAGCGCTTGGTGATTCTCTCGACGTCCAACGCAGCCCGGACCCGAGATGTGATAAGAGCGATGTTCAGCGACGGCTCTTCATCCAGGGAGACGAATAGTGGTTGGATGCGCTGGAGGAGGTGGTCTCCGCTTGCGCCCGTAGTAACGGCGTACTCGCGGCAGGCGGCTGGCTTGCCGCTCTCTCGCCTGACCCACTGCCAGACCTGAGCCTTGCGGCCTGGGTCGGTGAAGATGATGAGGTGCTCGAAAGTGCGCTTGGCGACCTCGCTCTCGATCTTGCGACGGACTGGATACTGGGGGACATTGTTGTCGACGCTGGAATCGCACTCGTAGACGGCGAACCCCGCCTTCTCCGCAATGGGATTGAGCGTGTAGTCCAGCTCGTTGACTCGGACGACGAACGGCTCCGTGACGTAGTGGTCCCAACCCAGGCCCTCGACGAAGAGACGTGGAAAGTCGAAAGCCTGTAGATGGGGCCGTAGCTCTTCAATGGAGACAGGCATCAAGAGTCACCCTCAGTATCGAACAATCCCAGGGAGCAGATGATCTGAGGTTCCTGGGCCTCGGCGGCTGCGTCCCCCGTTAGGCAGAGTCTGTCCTCCTCACGCAGTGACATGACGATTTCGGCCAACTGGTCGTCCGAGACGCCGCTGCGAAGCTGGCGGTTCAGGGTGTCCACTGCCGACGGGCGCAGAGGATAGCGATAGATGTCGTCAATGGCCTTGTGGAGAGCGTCCACGTCGAACAGCTGACCCTTGATGGCGTCGGCGTAGGCCTTGAGGCGAGTGTAGGTGCGGAAGCGGGCGCCGGAGGGCCGTCCCAACTGGCCGCCGACTCGCTTCTCCTCCCTGACGACATGCTTGACACCCTCGGCAACAAGCTCGTGGTGACTCTCGTGGTGAGGCTGTGCCGGGGTGTCGGGCCTGCACTCGGCGGCGGAGAGGATTTCAAGCTGCGACTCGGTAATGCTTTGGCCCTTGCGGTCCACGTAGGCTAGGGCGTCGTTTCCATCGGAAGTGCGCATGAACACGAGCACCCCTTCGGGTCGTTGGGCGATAGGCATGTGCTTCCGCGAGGAGAAGACGACGTCCGGCAGGTCGGCCACGGCCTTCTCCACCGACGGGTCCTCGCCGATGGCGTTCTTCCATATCTGGTAGGCGTGGGACGCCAGGTCTACGTCGCCCTCCGGGTCACCGTCCAGGATGCCGGCTCGCTCGTGGTACAGGTTGACGATAGCCTGATCGTGGTCCTCGTCCTCAAAGAACGCCTCGTCAGCACCGACCACCTCGGCGTTTTCCCTGAGCCTCTCACGGACCCGCCCACGCAGGTCGATGATGCGCTCAACTCCTTCGGCGGGAAGGAAGGAGTGGCAGAGAATCTCTTCCGCCTTCTGCCCGATTCGGTCGACACGGCCCGCACGCTGGATGAGGCGGATGATGGCCCAGGGCAGGTCGTAGTTCACGACTACGTGGGAGTCCTGGAGGTTCTGGCCCTCACTCAGTACGTCGGTGGCAACCAGGACGCGAAGCTCTCGCTCCGGTTTGCCCTGGCCCGGCCTCTGGTTGCTGTCCGGGCTGAATCGCCATGCCGAATCCGTGGGGTCGGCGGAGCTGCCGGTGACCCCGGCCATGTCCGCCATCCCTCTGTTCTTGAGCTGCGCTTCCAGGTAGTCAACCGTGTCGGCGAACTGGGAGAACACCAGCACCTTCTGTTCTGGGAAGGTCTCCGTCAGTAGTGAGTTGAGCGCGTCGAGCTTGGCGTCATTGGCAGGGTCCCAATCCCCGTAGCTCTGGAGTACATCTAGGAGAGCATTGGAGTCAGATTGAAGCTCGCTCTCAAGGGAACTCTTGAATAGATCGGCGCGGAGCCATTTGAAGCGGCGGCTATAACGGCCCTGGTACTCGCCGTATATCTGGGCTGCCCGCGCCGCGAAGTCTCCGACAGTCCAAGAGCCGCCGGTCTTCTCGACCGCTTCCTCCTGGTCATCGTCATCAGGGTCGAAGAGAGCGCCCTTCGCCTGGTCTACGTCCTCGTCGGTGAAGCGGGAGTCCAGCATCTCGGCGTCCTGCGTGCCAAGGGGCAAAGGCAGACCGTTCTTGATGGCGTGGAGGAAGACGTAATTGCGAAGCACATGCCGCTCGACGGATTGCAGGAAGGCCGCACCGCTGCTCTCCAGCCGCTTAAAGAGGTTGGTGCGACAGAATCCGATGAGCCGCTTGCCTGCCCGGGACAGGTCGTCGGTCTGTCCCTCCTCTACCTTAGTGGGTGGCGTCTCCGGGTTATCCAGCAGGTAGTTGCCGAGGCCGTACCTTGGCAGGTGGAGGTCCTTCACTATGTCGACCACCTTCGGTGAGTACAGCTTGGCGTACTGGTCGTTGGGGTTGGAGTCGTCGATGGCGAACTTGACTGTCTTTGGCACGCGTGTCGGGAAGAAAGAGCGTGTCCCGTCCTCGTAGGTGAGGAACTTCCGGCCAGTCTCTTGGTCCGTCTCGGCGTAGTTGTCCTGGATGAAGCTGCGGGTGCGGCGCACGAGATAGAGGCGCATCAGGTCTCGCCAATCGTCGGCGTGCTCGCTGAAGTCGAAGGCTCCCAATGTCCTGAGACCGGCTTGATGGCGTCGGACGAACTCCACCTCGCCCAGGTCCCGAAGCAGACGCTCCGGGCGGATGCCCAGGTCTTGGTCCTCCTCCACGAAGATGCGCAGTTGGCTGGACAGGTCCAAGTACGTCTTGTTGTAGGGCGTGGCCGATAGCAGGATGCACTTGCTCTCGTTGGCTCGGACGTACTCTTGGATGGCCCGGTAGCGGCGTCCCTCCCGGTTGCGGAGGTTATGGCTCTCGTCGATGACGACAAGCCGGTAACGACGCAGCGTGGGCAACTCGCCGAGCACCCTGCTCAGGGACAGCACTCTAGCCCGCAGCTGGTACTGGTACACATAGTCGTCCCACATCGGGACGAGGTTCTTCGGGCAGATAATGAGCGTCTCCAACCCGTAGTCGTCCTCGAAAATGCGAGCGACGGCGGTGGCCATGAGTGTCTTGCCAAGCCCCACCACGTCCCCGATGAGAACGCCGTTTCGCTTGTTCAGGTGATGGGCCGCAATCTTGACCGCAGCGGCCTGGAAGTCGAACAGTCGGTCACCGAACACCTTGGGAATCCTGAACTCGGCAAGGCCGGCGCGAGCTTCGTGGGAGAGGTGGTAGGCCATCTTCAGGTAGACGTGATAGGGAGGTATCAGCGCCTCCCGCGCCCAGCTCTCTTCGATGATCTGGAGCAGTTCGTCCGTGATATCCACGCAATACCGGTCGTTCCACCTGTCCTCGAACCACTGCTGGAGCTTCACCGTGGCGTCTTGGTCGAGCACGTCCACGTTCAACTCTCCCTGTCCCGCGAGGCCCGCAAAGGTCAGATTGCTGCTTCCCAGGTAACCGACGATGGGGTTGATGGGATCGTTGCGAAACAGAAGGTAGAGCTTCGCGTGCAGCGGGTGACGGAGGAAGAGCTTGACGACGACCTTCTTGGCGCGAAGCTGCGCGGCCAACTGCCGCAAGGTTCTCTCGTCGGCGTTGGTGGGAGCGCCGACAGTGAGCTGCTGCCGAAGCTGTTCGGCCAACTGGACTCTCAGGCGGTGCGCCGTCTGGTTATCGATGCTAGAGGGCCTATCGACGAGACTCAAGGCATCCCTGAGGTCATCGTGAGGAAGGCGCTGCATCCCGATGAGTACGCGGCAAGGTCCGTCACCCGGCTGCCAACTGTCCACGTGTGGTGCGAGTCCGCCCCAGCCCCGCAGGTTGAAGTAGCCGACGCAGAAGTCCGCCCGTGACGACAGGTCCAAGGTCTCCCGCAACGCGGGCAGGAGACTGGTGTCAGACGCAAGGTTGTCAAAGATGCGCGGCATGAACGTTTACCCGTTATCCGGACTTTGAGCCAGTGTTGTCCTGCGACCTTGATGAGCCTTCTGCCTATTGCCACCCCCGGCCCTCACCCACTCGTCTACTTCCGAAAGCTGAAAGCGTAGGAGCCGCCCCACTTTGTGCGCTGGGAAGTCTTTTGAGTCAACCCAGCGGTATATGGAGTCCTTTCCTACGCTCAGGTGGGCAGCCACCTCTGTGATACCGACCCAGCCTTCTTCAGACGTCATGTCCTGCTAACTCCTTACAAAGAAAGCCTACAACTTACAATGAAAGTATAATTTTGCGGGTATCTATCGTCAATCATCATCGACTCTAGAGAGCGGATAGCTCGATGCTAGACCTCCGTTTCAACCACCGTCAGCACTTGGGACGTGGTGATCGAGAATAGGTCTCCCTGATAAATCCCAATCTTCGTCGCCACTTGTGCGGTTGGGATATCCCTCCGCACCGATTGGTGCAGGCATGATCTTGACAACAGCTCGCCGATTCTTTCATGATAAGGGTAAGACCCCCTAGTACCCCGAAGGGCAATTCACATGCCAAGGAATAGGAAGACCATCACCTTCTCCATGCCGCCGGAGATGGAACAACAGCTCAGGCAGGTGGTCGAGGAAGAGGATCGCTCCGTGAGCCAGCTAATGCGCGAGGCGTTCCGTCTCTACCTCGAAGAGAGAGAATGGCGGATACAAGAACGGATGCAGAGACGGCGCTCACGCCAGATCCCGCGGGAATAGAGGAGGAACGGATGAGCCAACTACACGACTACACGCCGGTGGCCCTCTACGCCAGGGTGTCCAGCGACCGGCAGGATGTGGACCTCTCAGTGGCTGCACAGCTGCGGGCACTCAGGGACCACGCCCGAAAGAACGACTACATGATTGTCCGCGAGTACGTAGACGAGGCGGAGAGCGGACGGATCGCCGACAGGCCACAGTTCCGCAGGATGATTGACGAGGCCGCCAAGATCAACGCCCCCTTCCGGGAGATTCTGGTCTGGAAGTTCTCCAGGTTCACCCGAAAACGTGAGCACGCCGTCGCCTTCAAGTCCATGCTGAGGCGCAAGGGCATCCGCGTGGTATCCATCACGGAGCAAGCCGAGGATACCGCCACCGGCAGGCTCCTTGAGGCCATCATCGAAGGCGTGGACGAGTTCTACAGCGAAAATCTGGCCCAGGAAGTCACCAGGGGTATGCGGGAAGCTGCATCGAGGGGCTTTTGGATGTCCAGCGGGGCTCCCTTCGGCTACAACCGGGTGATGGTCAAGGATGGACCCAAGAAGAGACCCAAACTGGAGCCGGACCCCGATTCGTCCCAGGTCGTCAGGCGCATCTTTGACATGTCGGAGGCCGGAAAGTCGACGCTCGACATCGCCCGAACGCTCAACGACGAGGGCATCGCCAGTCCTAAGGGAAACCCCTGGGGCAAGACGACCCTCCACGCAATTCTCATCAACGAGACGTACACCGGAACATTGGTCTGGGGCTTGAACGCCAAGGACGGGGCCGACCCGGTGCGGGTGGACGATGCGTTTCCCACGATTGTTTCCAAAGCCCAGTTCAACCGTGTGGCCAAGCTGCTGCGCTCACGCGCCCCCAAGGTCGTCAACCCCCGCAGGGTTGCAAGTCCCTTCCTCCTCAGCGGGCTGGTCAAGTGCAAGGCCTGCAGGCGTGCACTGACCGGCCAGTACGCCAAGAGCGGCAAGTTTCCATATTACGTCTGTCAGACCCTCATGAAGCAGAGCAGCGGATCCTGCGACACCCCGAGGCTCAACGCTCGACGATTCGAGAACTTGGTCGTCGAAAAGATTCGCTCCAACATTCTCACCGAGGGAAACATCCGAGACCTGGTGAAGACCGTGGACGAGAAGATGGATAGAGTGGCCGCCGAGCAGCACAAGAGGCTGGAGGCCATAGACGCGGAACTTGAGGATGTGAAGCGGCACCTTAGCCGCATCTGGCACTTCATCGGGGAGACCGACAATGTCGATATGGCCGACGCCGGAAACCACATCAGGGAACTCCGGAACCGGCAAGAGCTCCTTGAAGACGAGGCGGCGGCGGCCAGGGAGATTTTGACACAGCGCAGGTCTGTCCTGGACGACGTGAACACCATCGAGGCCTACGCCAAGGAAATGAGAGACTTCCTAAAGGACAGCGAACTGACCGAGCGCAAGGCCTTCATCCAGTCGTTCGTCAAGGAGATCGTCATCATGCCGGACGACGCCCTCCTCAGATACACCGTGCCTAGGCCAAGCGATAGCATTATTCCAGGGAAGGCGATTGAGAAGTTGGCCTTGAACGACCCGGTACTAGTTTCAGTGCACCGGAGTCCACCAACGTGTATGGAAGCTAGCACCGAGCCGTTAAGGGGCACCTTCTCGGTGACCCCTCCAGCTAAAAAACTGTCCTCGGGCATAGGCACGGTGTAGCGCATCAGGGCGTTGTCGGGCATGACGATGACCTCTTTGACGAAGGACTCGATGAAGGTCCTGCGCTCGGTAAGCTCACTCTCCTTCAGGAACGCGCTCATGTCCTGGGCGTAGGCGGCGATGGTGTTCACGTCGTCGAGGACATTCCGGCGCTGGGCCAGGGCCGCCCTCGCCTGGTCAGCGGAATACTCAAGGCGCTCCTGCCGCTCCCGGTGCTGGCGTATGCGAGGGGTGAAGTCGGCCATTTCTACCTCGGTGGTCTCCACGAGGTTGTAGATCGTATCCAGCCTGCGGCGCACGTCGGCAAGCTCCTTCTCGATGGTCTGCAGCTTCTTGCGCTGATCTCCGGCCACACCGTCCATCTGCTCGTCCACGACCTTCACCAGGGCGCGGATGTTGCCGTCGGTGAGGATGTTGGAGCGAATCTTGGTGACGACCATCTCCTCGAAGCGTCGGGCTGCGAGGCGGGGAGTCTTGCAGGCTTCCTTGCCCTGCTTCATGAGCGACTGGCAGACGTAGTAGGGGAACTGGCCGCTCTTGGAGTACTGGCCGGTGAGCGCCCGGTTGCAGGTCTTGCACTTGACCAGCCCGCTGAGCAGGAAGGAGCTTCCGACCCGTCTGGGGTTGACGACCTTGGGGGCGCGGCGGCGCAGCTGCCGGTTGACGCGGCGGAACCGGGTCTTGGAGACGATGGCGGGGAACGCCTTCTCCACCCGCACGGGGTCGGCCCCGTCCTTTGCGTTGGCGCCCCAGACCAGAGTCCCCGTGTACGCCTCGTTGGTGAGAACCTTGTGGATGCTGGTCTTGCCCCAGACCTTCCCTGCGGGGCTGGCGATGCCCTCGTCGTTCAGGGTCTTGGAGATTTCGAGGATGCTCTTACCCTGGAGCCCCCTGTCGAAGATGCGGCGGACCACAGCGTCGGCGGGCGGGTCCACGTCCAGCTTGTAGCCGTAGGGGGCGTGGGTGGTCACCCAGAAGCCTCTCGACGCGACCTCCCGCATCTGGCGGGTGAGGGAGGCGTTGGAGCGCGGGCTACAGTCGGGGACAGGCTCGGCGGCGGCCCGGCAGCGGGAGCGCAACGAAGCCCTGGAGGGTCGCATCGAGGAGTTGGAGGGGAAGCTCCGAAGCGGGCTCGACGAGGTTAAGGCAGCCGTCGCAGGAGAGGTTAAGGCGATGCTGGAGGAGCAAGCCAAGTCCCTGCGGCAGTTGGAGCGGTGGCTGGCGCGATTGGAGGCGGGAACGGTCGCGCAAGACTGGATGGAGAGGACGTCATCCGGCGGACCGGAGCCTGAGCAACCGAAGCGCAGGTACGTGCCCCCCGGCCGTATCCTCAGCTGGTGACCCTGGAAGCTGAACCCGACCAAGACCTGAGTGTCGGCATCACGTAACGCGCGCATGGGCGGATGGATCCCCTCTCCAAAGTGAGCCAGGACCTGGGCGTCGAGTCTGTCGTTCTTAGCCAGTTGGCCTGTCGACTTGGCGAAATCACGCACTTGGCGGGGACTGACCACCGCCACTGGCAGTGATGCCGCAGCCAGGGCCGCCACTAATGTAAGCTCTAGGCCACCGGTAGCTTCCAGTATCACCGCGGCCGGCTCCAATCCCTGCAACCTGGCAACCAGTTTCTCCACCTCTGACCTGTTGGACGTACGGCGATATCCACCCGGTCTTTAGCAACGTCGATGCCGATGTATGTGGGTCCTCGTTTCATCTTCACCTCCTCTGCTGTGCTAGCTCGGCCTTGCAAGATGCGGGCTTGATCAGCCCGGGCAACCGTTCGAGCTATCTCAGGGATGAGTGCGGCGACCCTCGCTTTTCGGCGGCCTACCATGACCAAAGTTCGGTCGGTCTGCCGCACTCGGAATAGCCCTCTAAGCGAATTCTCCCATATAGCCAAAGATACAAGTTCGCAGTAGAGACTGTCTCAAGAGTCTGCTGGCCGGAGAAAAATGGTGAATCTACAGCTCTAATGTGGATGAATCCGAACCTGCACCCGCTCGTCCCCGTATCAAGTACGGGGCAGGCTCTGAGCCTGTCAAAAGACGAAAATCCAAAGCTCCGGGGATTTATGAGACAGTCTCAGTACGGTACGTGTCCGACCCTGCAGACTGGAACACCGCTCGTTCCCATGCTAAACTTCGACTCGCAGCATGTTCGGGAGGTGCGCAGAGTTGGCGAAGAGCAACGACGAGGAAAAGGAGACTGGAGACAAGGGTAGCCCCGGTATATTGGGTAGAGTGGGGGCGGCGGCTGGTGCTGCCAAGCAGAGTGTGCGACGTTCCGCCGAGGTAATGTCTGGCGCAGGCATACGCCGGTTCGAGGAGTTCACGGATGCAGCCACCACGGCTGTCATTGGCGTGCATCGGGACCAGACCGAGCTGCGGGAGCAGCTTGCCCGCACGGAGCAGTCGGTCCATGCTCTGCAGCAGGAACACACTACACGAAGGGGCAATACAGAGCGGGTGAAGCAGAGCCCGTCTCCATGGGTTATCGCATCGGGGGCTGTGTCCGTCGTAGCGCTGGCATTGAGCATCGTAGCATTGCTCCTGTGAGGCTGTGTCGATGGGATATGAACAGCTTGCAGCGCTCGCAGAGTCATATCCGCCCCAGAAGCGGGAATCGCTCCAGGAGTTGGCCCAGGAACACAGGAGTCGCGACGAGCGGCAGGTCCTCGACATAGCCGCGTTAGCCACCGACGTATCGCTCGACAGGATCACTAACCTGGGACTTGAGCCCGACGCCGACCCACAGATTCTGGAGGCCTTCAAGCTTCAGTACCCCAAAGTCAGCATGGAGTCCATTGTAGGCTTATCTGAAGAGCGACTCGGCGGTCTGGCCAACGGAGTCAAGGGCAAGTACTTCGAGGTTCTCGTACGCGACCGCCTCAACGCTGGAGAGCGTGTCGGCGAACTCCAGTTGGAGCCCGGGCAAGTCGCCAAGCTCGCAGAGTCGGCGACGCAGTCGGGGTGAGACCTGAAGATAGTGAACGAAGACGGGTCTGTATCCGAGGAGATCCAGCTCAAGGCTACGGAGTCCATGGCGTACGTCAAGAAAGCCCTGGAAAGGTACCCGGACATCCGGGTCGCCACGACCTCGGAGATCGATGACGCGCGCGACGAAATCCTCGATACCGGCATCTCCGATCAACAGTTGGAACGCGTGACGGAGGCCCAGCTGAATGAGCTCAGCGAGGATACGGTCGAAGACCTTCTCGACAAGGGCGCAGAAGCGGCCTTCGACTCCATCCCCTTCGTGACTATCGCCATGACCGGGGTCATGGAGGGTAGGAACGTTCTGATGGGGCGCTCCACCTTCCGGGAGTCGCTGCGCCAGGGAGCCAAGCGAATCAGCAGGGCCACAGTATACGACGCTATAGGGACGCTCCTAGCGCCCACCGGCGTCGCCGTCCCAGCCGTCATGGGACTTAGGATGGCTGGGACACGACTCGCTGGCCGAATCGCCCTGGGTGACCGGATGGAGTCGAGGGCGGAGGAGATGAGGCGGCTGACAGCGCAGACATAGCACCTCTCGCCAGCGTGAGCATTAGCGGGGCGCTGGACGCGCATTCGTAAGGCGCAGGAGCAGGTACCCCACGACGCCCGCCAGGAGAGACCCGCCGAACACCCCCATCTTCGCCTGGTCCACGAGGGCAGAACCGTCGAAGGCAATGTCGGAGATGAAGATTGCGACGGTGAAGCCTATCCCCGCCAGAAATCCCACGCCCAGCACCTGCCTCCAGGTCACCGCCGAAGGCAGCCTGCCTATGCCCAGCCGCACGGCCAGCCAGGACATGCCCAGGATGCCGATGGGTTTCCCCACCAGGAGCGCAACCGCTATGCCCAGGGTGATGGAGCTTCCGATGGCATCGGACAGGGTGTCCGCATTGAAGACCACGCCCGCATTGGCCAGCGCAAATAGGGGAAGAACTACGAAGCTGACCCACGGGTGAACTATCCCCTCGAGGCGCTCCATAGGGCCCTCAGTGCCGCGGCTCAGCATTTCGATCTGCTCCGCTATGGTCTGCGCCTTTTCCTCGTCCTGGTTAGCCATCGCCAGCCTGAAGTCGTGGAGCAGATCCTCCACAGCGGCGGCATAGCTCTCGCGCCGGAGATACGGCTCGGACGGCACGATGGCCGCGAGCAGGACTCCGGCCAGGGTGGAGTGGATGCCGGACTCCAGGAAGAACTGCCACATCACCACGCTCAGTATGACATAGAAGCCCGAAGAGCCGACGCCGAGGCGGATGCTCCCGGCGATGACGGCGAACAACCCGATGCCCAGGCCGAGGTTCGTCCAGTGAATCGCCTCGGTGTAGAAGATAGCGATGACAGCGATCGCCCCCAAGTCGTCGACGACGGCCAGGCCCAGGAGGAACACCCGCAGCTCGGACGGCAGCCTCCTCCCCAGCAGTGCGAGCACGCCCAGAGCGAAGGCTATGTCCGTCGCCATGGGGATGCCCCAGCCGACGGCGCCCCCACCCGACCCGTTGAAGATCAGGTATGTCAGTGCTGGCGTCGCCATGCCGCCAAAGGCCGCGACGACCGGCATCACGGCCTTTCGGAAGCTGGACAGCTCGCCGTGCAGCAGCTCCCGCTTTATCTCCAGTCCGACTAGGAAGAAGAAGACGGCCATCAGGCCCTCGTTCACCAGATGCTGGAGACTCTCCGAGATGTCAAAGATGTGGATGTCGAAGGAGATGTGGATGTGCCAGAAGTCGTAGTAGGAGTCAGACCATGGCGAGTTGGCCCAGCCAATGGCGGCCGCCGCGGCGAGCAGCAGGATGCCCGCGCTCACCTCCTCGGTGTGAATGAACGACTGCAGAGGGCCGCGTACCGCCCTGACGAGGTAGGCCTCCCTCAAGCCCTTGGGTCTCTCACGCTTCATGTCCTTCATCAACGGCGCCTCGAAAACGTCCTGGCACACGCGTCCCGGCGGCGGGGAAAAGCCGATGGTGTCATGGGCTCACGTGACGATGGGGTTTTTGAGGTAGTTGTCGATGGAGAGGCGGTCGAAGTCGGAGGCCGCCGGACTTTATCGCGTCCAAGGAAATCTTCGCTTTGTGCCTGCCGTAAGGGATGACCAGGCCTGGGTCCAGTCCCATTATCCCGGCAATCTCATGTATAGGCTGCATATCTTCTAGCTTCCTTAAACCATAGTATGATCAAGACCAGTATCGTATCGTCCAAATCTGAAATCAAGCCGACCTCCCAGAGGGAGCTAAATCACATTGTCCCACGATTGACTGAGGGTCAGCCAGTTATTACAATGCCAGTGGTTAGTTCTTATGTCTTCAAAAGCTGGGAAAAGCGGGGCTTCAAAATGAAACTTGGGCGTCCTCTGGTCATAGCTGCTGCAATAATGTCTTTTGTGCTGGTATTCGGGCTGGCGGCATGCGGTGGCGATGAGCCTGAACCCGCCGCCACTACCGTACCTCCTACTCCCAGCCCTACCGCTACCACAGCAGGGCCTGCTGCGGCGGTACCTACTGCCGTTGTTGAGCCGGACTCGACAGCTACGATGGACCCTACGGAAGTCCCAGCCCCGGACCCTGAGCAAGAGCAGCTTGCCCAGTACGCTGCTGATCACGCTGGCGGGCCGGGAGCCATCTTCGTAGGCGACCCGATGCAGCTTATAGGGCCGCCTCCTCATGAGGGCCTGAGGTTCCAAGTGCCGGAAGAGGCCTATACACAAGCAGCAACAGCCGCATTGTTTGGTGTGCCAGCCTTGGGCATCCCTGACCACATGTTCATCTACACTAGCGACTATTATAAAGGGCTGATAGAGAAGGCCAACCTGACGGAACCTACGGAGTTGACCTCTTTCAATGAAAGTATCGATATCCAGCACACCTGTATCGACCGCAACCTGCCGACGTGTGCGCTGATCCAGGCATACTGGGCACCAAACTTGGCTAAGCGTACCAACGGCCAGGTCAAGCTTTCGGTAGTCTCCTTCATAGAGCTGGGCCTGTCCGGTCCCGAAACCCTGAGCCAGGTGAGCAGCGGCACGCTGGACATGGTGAATATCTATACCGGCTATGTGGCAGGCGTGCTGCCAGCCCTAGAGGTACAGTCCCTTTGGGGCATGTCGCCTGACTGGGAGACCACCTATTCGGTACTGACGGCGGTAGCCCCGGACATCGACCAGATGATACTGGAAGGCACCGGGGGCAGCCATGTGTTGAACCGGAACTGGTTCGCAGGCTCCGACCAGTGGTTCTTTGGCAGCAAGCCCTTACAGACTCTCGAAGACTTCGAAGGCGTGAAGATACGCTCGCACGGAGCTTCCATGTCCGACTTCATCACAGGCATGGGGAGCGAGCCGGTGTTCTTAGATGTAGCAGAGGTATACACTGCACTGGAGCGAGGCTTTGTCGATGCTTCTGCCAACGGTGTGCTGCTGGCTATCCCTGACCGGTTGTACGAGGTGGCGGACTATATGTCAGGCCCGGTGATAGGGTTCGGCTATACTAACAACGTGATCAATAAAGACGTTTGGACTGGGATCCCGCCAGACCTGCAGCAGATCATAATCGAAGAAGGAGCCAAGGCTGAGCTGGAGGCCTTGCGCCTTGCCCCCTTCCAGAATATCATTCCTGTGCAGATCAATCAGCAGCTTGGCGTACAGCCAGTGCCCTTCTCTGAAGACATACAGGAGTACATTCGGACAGTTGTGCTGCCGGAACACGTCATTCCCGGGTGGCTGAAGCGCCTCGGGTTCCCAGGAAAGAGCGAGGATGTGGTCGCCATAGCCAACACCAAGATGGGCCCTTACATAGGACTATGGATCAACGAGGACGGCTCCATAAGACAGGTGCCGATAACCAAAGGACCCAGCGCCCAGTAGCGTTTTAGCTGGTCTGCTGGTCTGAACCTCTTCTTGTTGAAGGAGGTGCACACACCTGTGTCCTACCTAAAAGGTGCCGGCGCCTATTCGCCGTCCTAGGGAATCACGCCATGGCTGCTACCAGACTGCAAACCTACGCTGGACGAAAGACACCGGCCCTTTACCTCTTGCTGGGCTTCCGGATGGCAGCACGGAAAGCTGACCGAGTATATTTCATCCTCGGCTACATCTGTGGTCTTGAGCTCCTGCTTCTAGCCTTCTTCATCACCTATCAGGTGATTGCCCAGAACCTCGATTGGCCCCGCGCCCAAGGAACCGACGCCATGAGCGGGTACGTCTTAGCCATGGCTGCTACTTGGGCACTGTCCTACTCACTGCGGTCAGATGCCCACGTAAGGATCGATGTGCTGCTGCCTCATATGGGTCCTAGGACCAGGGCGGTCGCTGACTGGCTTGCCCTTCTTGCGATAGCTTTCTTCGGCTACGTCACGGCTTGGAAGATGTGGGAGAGCGTCATCGACGACTACAAGAGGGACGTGATTACCACCGCCTATCCGTTGACCCCCCTGTTCATCCCTAAAGCAGTGGTGGCTATAGGGTTTACCTTGCTGGTGATCACTGCTGCCCAGATGATGCTATCGATGATCGCTGAAAGATGGCTGCCCCGTATCCATAAAGCGATGGGCGGCGACGAGTTTCAATGACCGGCAGGACCGCCGAAAAATAACACCTCAAGCATGGAAGTCGAACATGAGTCGAGGGGCTGATCTGTGGCCTTCGGAGTAGCTTTCGGGCTGTTAGGGGCTTTCTTCCTAGCAGGCATGTACGTTGCAGCTGCGCTGGGTTGTTTGTCCTTGATCATCATGTTCTTCTTCTCTGATTCACCCCTATGGAACATCATGTCCAGTCAGGCTTGGGGGGTGAACACCAACTTCATCCTGGTAGCAGTGCCGTTGTTCGTGCTGATGGGTGAGCTGATGAACCGCTCAGGAATAGGAGAGCGGATGTATACCGTCATTTCCCGGTGGGTATGGTTCCTCCCGGGAGGCCTGATCCACACCAACGTGGTGTCCTGCGCCATCTTCTCTGCCTGCTCCGGCTCCAGCGTGGCTACGTCAGCCACCATAAGCCGCGCCTCTCTGCCGTCGTTCCGGCAGCGGAACTACTCTGAGCGCATAGTGGTAGGCTCTCTGGCTGCCGGCGGTACACTCGGCATCCTGATTCCGCCCAGCATAAGCCTGATCATCTACGGCGTAATGGTAGATGAGTCCATAGGGCGCCTTTACATGGCCGGGTTTGTCCCAGGCGTTATGCTCGCCCTGTCATTCATGATAATGATCGGCATCCTGGCCATGGTATGGCGCAGAATGGCCCCCCGTGAGCAGGGCGAAAGCTTTACTACTTGGGAGGGCTGGCGGACCAGGCTGCTCGGCAGCTTCAACCTTCTGCCTGTAATAGCATTGATCATCATCGTGTTGGGTGTCATCTACACAGGTATCGCAACACCGACAGAAGCAGCAGCCTTCGGTGTCTCTGGTGCTTTTACCCTCGCCCTCCTCCTGAACTCCGATGAGATACTGACTCCCCTGCTTGGAAGCCTGCTCAGGGGCACAGGACTGATCAACCTCTTCACCAGTAGTACACAAGAGACTCTGCGATCAACACGTATGCCTTCACGTGAGGCTGTCATCCCGGTAGTGCGGCGGAACTTTCTCATCATACAGGACTCGTTCATATCGACGGCCCGCACCACCGGGATGATCTTCCTGATACTGCTGGCTGCCCTCACCTTGAGTTTTGCTTTTGCTCGTCTGGGCATCTCTCAACAGGCCGCTGAGATTATCACCGGACTGGACCTGAACGACTGGCAGCTGGTGCTGGCGCTGGTGCTGTTCTACCTCATATTGGGCACGTTCATGGAAAGCTTTGCCATGATGGTCACCACGGTGCCTATCCTGCTGCCAGCCCTGCAGCAGGCAGGCGTCGACCTAGTCTGGTTCGGCGTCATCGTTGTGCTCTTGGTGGAAGCTGCCCTGATCAGCCCGCCAGAAGGCATCAACCTATACGTGCTACACGGTGTCCGTCAGGACGTGGACCGGGAGCAGTCAGAAAAGGCCAACGAGGTGATGCGGCAAAGCACCATCAAGGATGTGTGGATAGGCGTGCTGCCTTTCATGGCCTGTATGGCTATCATCATCGGCCTTGTGTTGGCAGTCCCTCAGATTGCCCTATGGCTGCCGGACCTGGTCTACGGCACAAGATAAGACCTCCTTGGAAGGGGACCAAGCACACAGCACCGAAGTAGCCCCCGAGTAGGCTGCCAGCCCCCGCACCATAGAACGATTTGAGGCGCCTGACATGGAGGGCGGCCCCACTGTATAATACCACCCCGATGGAAAGGGCATCGTAACCCCGATTTTGAGTATTCATATAGACATGATATGATGCTGTCAGGCGTAATATGCTGCTGTTCTCAAAAACATCTTTTGTCATGGATTGGAGGATTTGGGCTTGACTGAATACCTCGCCCGCGTCAGCGCGCGAAGGCCATTTGTAGTCATCGCTATCTGGGCCGTGGTGGGGTTGATTGCAGGCGGGCTCGCCGTAGACGCTGAAATGGCCCCCGGCCCGAAGCCTCTCACGGACTTCCTCGACAAGGCCACGACCACGGAGTTCCGTCTGAGCAGCAGCGCCGAGTCCGAGCGCGCCGACCGTCTCCTGGAAGACCGGCTCCGCGGCCCCAAACCCGTAACCGAAATCGTCATCGTCCAGTCCGAATCCCGCACCGTGGACGACGAAGGGTTCCAGGAAAAGGTCGATGCGGTGTACGCCGACATCACCTCCCTCGGTGCCGACATCGTAACCCCCTTACCCAACTACTACCAGACCAACGACCCAACCCTCGTCTCCTCCAAAGGCCGCATGACCACCATAATGCCCCTGGTCATGACCGGCTCCTTCGAAGAGGCCGTGGAAAACGTCCCCGACGTCCTCCACGTCGTCGAGGAAGCGGACGGGAAGGACGGCTTCCGCGTGCTCATGGTGGGGGACGCCAGCACCGCCCACGACAACAACGAGCTTGCGGAAACCGACCTGAGGCGGGGAGAACGCATCGGCATCCCGGTCGCCCTCGTAATCCTCGTGATCCTCTTTGGCACCATCGCCGCCGCCCTCATGCCCATAGGGCTGTCCATCATGTGCATCATCGTCGCGATGGGCTTGGCGGCGCTCATCGGCCAGTCCTTCGAGCTGGTGCTCTTCGTCACGCTTATGATCATCATGATCGGGTTGGCCGTGGGGATAGACTATTCCCTCGTCATAGTATCCCGCTACCGGGACGAACTGGCCCGCGGACTGGACACTAACGCGGCCATCGAGCGCGCAGGGGCAACCGCGGGCCGCACGGTGCTCTTCAGCGGCCTCACCGTCGTCATAGCCCTATGCGGCATCCTCATCGTTCCCTTCTCCTTCTTCCAGTCCCTCGCCCTTGGAGCGATACTGGTCGTACTGGTTGCGTTGGCGGCCACCCTCACCCTCCTGCCGGCCAACCTTGCGGTCCTCGGCCCGAGAATCAACCACCTGCCCATCCCCTTCTTCGGCAAGGCGAGAATCAGACCCTCCGAGTCTTCCGGGCAGGGGTTCTGGGAGCTTATCACCCGCGTCGTCACTCGCTACCCCATCGTCAGCATCATCCTCATCGGAGCACCCATGATCGCCGCCACAGTCTTCTATTTCCAGATTCAGACCGGCATAAACGGCGTAGACGCCTTCCCCGAAGGCGCCCAGACCAGGGAGGCTTTCTTCGTAATGGAAGAGCACTTCTCCTTCGGCCTCGTCAACCCCACCGAAATCGTGATTGACGGAGATATAGGCAGTCCCCAAGTGCAGCAGGCCATAGGAAAGCTCCAGGCATCCCTCGCGGCACACCAGGGCTTGCAAGTCGTTCCCGCCCTCACCGTCAACGACGCCGGAGACCTGGCCCTGCTGACGGTTATCATCCCTGGAGAATCCCGCAGCCAGGATGCGGTCGACGTTGTATCCACGATCCAAGACCAGTACATTCCCTCCGCCTTCGATGGGGTCGAAGCAGAGGCCCTCGTCGGCGGTGTGACCTCGGAGACTGCAGACGTATTCTCCATCGTCCAAAGGTACACGCCCATCGTCTTCGCCTTCGTGCTCGGTTTCAGCTTCCTGGTACTCATGCTCGTCTTCCGGTCCATAGTCATCCCGATCAAGGCCGTCTTCATGAACCTGCTCTCCGTGGGCACCGCCTACGGGCTGATGGTCCTGGTATTCCAGAAGGGAGTGGCCACGGACCTGCTCGGCTTCCAGCACGCGGAGGTCATAGACGTGTGGATTCCCCTCTTCCTCTTCTCCATCCTCTTTGGCCTATCCATGGACTACCACGTGTTCCTGCTGAGCCGCATCCGCGAGCGGTACGACCAGACCGGGGACAACGCCGAGGCGGTGGCCTACGGTCTGCGGTCCACCGCGGGCTTGATCACCGGCGCTGCCCTCATCATGGTCGCCGTGTTCGGCGCTTTCGCATCGGGCAAGACCATAATCAACCAGCAGGTAGGGTTCGGGCTGGCCATAGCCGTGCTCTTGGACGCAACGCTGGTACGTTCCGTGCTGGTACCTGCTACAATGGAGATGCTGGGGGCGAGGAACTGGTACTTGCCATCTTGGCTGAGTTGGCTTCCGGACCTGCGGGTAGAACCGCAAGAACATGAAGTTAGTATCGTCGAGAGCAGAACTGGTACGGAGGCGTAAGTGCAATGAACATACCGACTGACTACGAGCCGGGTTATGAAAAGGCCCGCGCGGTCGCGCCTGATATCGCGGACAACTACATTGCGCACACACACATCGGAGACCCGCTGGCCGAAGCGATGACGGAAGACCTCGCAGAGTTTAGCGCCTCAGAGTCAAGGCGGCTCGTTCAAGCGGCTATGGATGAGGAAGGTGAGGAGGCTCTAAGGAACGCGCCAGACTCGCTGCGAAAATTCTTCAAAGAAGCGGAAATTCCGCCGGAGTGGCTCGACTATTCAGCGTTTGCCTCCAGTGTCCGCATGTTTCACAGAAACTCGCAGGTGGTTCTGGCGGCATTCGTCGCAGGCGTCCTGATAGAAGGCTTTACGACGAATATAGCAAAATCCTTCTTCATCACCGGGCGAGTGCGTGACCAAGGTGTCAGGCGTTTGGGGCAGAATAACCGTCACATGATGGAGATATTCCTCCCCGGCGGCATGTACAGGCATGGAGACGGCTGGAAACTTTCGATCCGTATCAGGATAGTTCACGCACGGCTGAGGCGCCTCCTGAACAGCTCGGAAGACTGGGATACCGAAGCTTGGGGTGTGCCGATCAGTATGGCGCATTTGGGTTACGCCATTTCCGCTTTCTCGGCGCGGCTGCTGAAACACATGAAAACCCTGGGCGCTGATTACACTGACGAAGAGTACCATAGCTTCATGGCCGTCTGGCGCTATTCAGGGTATCTGATGGGCATTCCCGAGACCATACTCTTCCGGGATGCCGATGAAGCGCTGAGACTGTGGAAGATAGCCCTCATGTGCGAGCCTGATGCCCCACTGGAATCGGTTGTTATGGCACACTCCCTGGTCAACTCGGCTCCTTTGATTGCCGGGATAACCGGGCCGGACGAGCGACGCAATCTGGCCAAGTACGTGTACAAGATCTCCAGAGGACTTATCGGAAGAGAATTCTCCGATTCACTGATGTATCCGCCAATCTCCTCCTTTGGAGCCGTCTGGTGGTTCAAGATGCAGCAGCGCTACGGCAAAGTCTTGAGCAAGCTGTTTCCGGGCCGTCAACAAAACAGTAACTTCACCAGATTCACGTCCCTGCTCGATACTTCGTTGTTCGACGAGGAAGGAATTCGCTATACATTGCCCGACCACGTTTACGCAGAAGAGTCCACCAAGTGGTAAAAGGCTATAACCGTGCAACCCGATTCCCTCCTTACTGTTCCGCAAGCGAGATACAGCAGGCACGAAACAGCGAAAAGAGTTTCTACAACGGTCACATGGTTCCAGTGACCACAGCTTGAAATCAAACATAGAAACCGTTTGAATAGCACACCATCTCTACCACACTGAGGTTCGCTTCGGGCCTGAGTACAGGCCCTGGCCCTACCCTGTAGGGCGAAAGCTCGCCACGAGCGGACGAGTCGTGCTCGCTGGGTGCCCGGACTCGCCACTTTCCCTAGATTATAGTTGTGGCGAGCATGTGTGGGCGGCATTGGAGCGACACGGTGTTCGCTTCCCAATCCGCATGGCACCCGAGAGAAGAAGCTGAAGGGAGAGGCTTCAGAACATCGAGGAGGAGCTTGAGGACGTGAAGAAGCGGCTGGCCCGCATCTGGCACGTCATCGAGACGACCGACACTGAGATGGCCGACGCCTCAGACCGCATCAGGGGACACCGGGAGCGCAAGGAGAAGCTGGAGGTCGCCGCAGAGGAGGCAAGAGGGCTACTGGCGGGCCTAATGGGACTGTACTGCGAATGTTTCGCTGGGAGGTCCTGATATAGGGACTCGGGCGGGCAACCCTGGCGTACGACATCCCCCCTCTGTGCAGACGGGGGAGAGGAAGCCATAAGCCGACCGTAGCGGCAACTGTGGGAGCAGAACGGCTGTCGCGTATGGACTCAAGAGCGGGACGCTGCTTCGAGGTGGCCAATGTGGTGGTTTTCCGTACAGTCTGCCACCGACTGCTCTATCTGGATGGTTATATGGTGAATGCCGAATTTCTGGTAGGCGATTCGCCGCAGGCGAAGCTGAAGCGACTCAAATCCCTCCTGGTATTCGGGGTCAATGAGCACGTGGGCGGTGAGGGCATCGTAGCCGGTGGTAATTGTACAAGGGTGAACGTCGTGAATCAGGGTCACACCATCCCCATGCCCGACAACAGCCCAGTTCTGTCTCCCATCAAGTTTGATGGGCCGGACGCTGTCTTCAGTCAGAACTGGAGGGAGATAGTGGACTCGCGCCTGTAGGGTGGTTCTATTCGTAGATCCAGAGATCGAAGTTGAGGTTTGCCCATGTGCCTTCGGAGTCCACTAGGTTGGAGTCGGAATCAGGGAAGGAGAAGCCGGCGATTTGGCTCTCGCCCAGGACCAGCGACGGCCTGTCCTCTGCATCTGCGTCGAATATCAGAGTGTCAGTGCCACTCCCGCCGAGAAGGGGAAGCCCCCAGCCTCCGGTATCAGGGTCCAGAACGTAGAGCTCGACGTCCCCTTCGACAAACACGGTCTCACTGAACATCACATCCACGTCACCGTCTTCGTTCCGGGTAAGACCCACGACCATAAGATCTTCGGGAGCGCTGGCATCCATCGCCTCATCGGGAATGGGAATGTAGTTGGCGGGCGGCTCAATGCTAACGGCCTCGTTGTAGCCGTGGTAGATGATGGTTATGAAGTCTCGGGTCTCGCCGTCCAAGCCCTCCGCGGCGACCCTGACCTCCCTGATCAGGAAGTCGGCTACGCCCACTACCCTGGTGACGCTACCGCCAGAGCCCAAAGGGAACGCAGCTCCGCTTCCCTGGTCGGGCTGATCCGAAACGATGAGGTAGGCTGTAGAGCCGTCGTCAAGTTCGACGGTGCCATTCAGGGAGGCGGCGGTGTCGGTCGGGAGCATGAGCATATTGACCATCTGCAGGGAGGCGAGGGAGTCGGCGCCCGGGGGAGTGCCTTTGAACCACAGGCTAGATTCAGTGTCCTGGATATAGGTGTCGCTGCCGATTATGACCCCGCTAATCTCGATCATCTCTGCGTTGGGGCCCAGATTAATCTGGAACCTGAGTCTGTCAGGCAGGACTAAAGACCCACTTAACCGCATGGAACCCTCGTCGCCACCGGCTTCTTCCACTGGGAAGAGAGCCAGCAGGTCTATCTCTGCACTGAAGGAGAAGCTTTCGACCTGCTGTATTGCCAGGGCACTGCACGATGAAATTGTTACGGCATTATCGAGGGTTCCGTCGGAAGGGCATTCCACGGAGAGAGTGCCCTCACCTGAGACTTCGGTGTCGGGGGTGATACTAGCTGTGGGGGTGGGGACGGCAGTCGGTGTGGCAGTGGGATCGGGGGTTCCCGTTGCCTCGGGTTCGCTGCCACAAGCCACCAGTAGTACCGTTGCCAGAAACACAGCCGCTACCAGGTAGAATATCTTCTTCAATTCGGTCCCCTTCATTCAGGTTGCCGATGTTGTTCACTCACCGACTGCTCCTTGAATCATAACACATCTCTAACAGGGTCTAAAGTCGGAGAGAGGGAGACCAGGGCTATTTGGCCGGCCAAGACACGGGCAGTGGTTGATGGGGACGGCGAAATGCATGGGGACCTATTCTTGACGGTAGGCAGTACGAAGCTGTCCAACACTGGACCTACACCGCCGGCATGAACCCTCACGCTGAGGTTCGTTCTGGACTGTAGGTAAGACCCGAGGCCGTGCCTCTGCGCGCCGTACGGAAGGCCCTGCGCTCCCGGTCCCGCCTGTCCCCCTGTTCTCGACATCCGTTATCCCGCGCCAACCTAGCGGCAGCTGGATTGGCCCCGTGTTCGCTGATGCGCTCCCGGTCGAGTCTTCCAACACAGGCGTCCTGGTATCCTTCGTGGCGGCCGGTACTGTGGGAAAATCCTTTGTGATATACTCCGCCCGATGAGTGAGATGACACGCCGCACTGAGCGGTTATGTCTGTGCCAACAACGACGTAAGGGGAAGGTATGACAGTGCGCGCACTAGTGGCGGCAATCATGGTCATCGCTCTTGTCCTGCCGGTTGTTGCCTGCCAAGGAGATGCTGGGCTGGCCGGCCCTCCTGGTCCCGCGGGAGACATCGCCTCGCCGGCGTCCACACCCCCCAAGTGGGAGGCAGCGGAGTACACCAAGTACTTCGTCAAGGAGGCCATCAGCAAGTATGACTCAGAAGGTCTCGATGCCACCGTCGCCTACTACAACACCAAGGAGAGTGTGGACGGCCAGTGGTATGTCTTCATCGTCGACGAGGAAGGCTACACCATAGCCCACCATGATCCGAAGTTTCGAGGTCGGGATCCCAGCCTCCGTGTGGACGCCACGGGATACTTCTACGGCGACGACTTGCTGGGTGCTACCGAGTCGGGACGCTGGGTAGACTACGTGCTGCTGAATCCCGAAACGGGTGATGACCGGCAGAAGCACACCTGGGCGGTGCGCCATGACGGGTTGATCTTCGGGTCGGGCTGGTACGAATAGCTGCCAACGCCCTGGCAACCGACCTTTTTCCTAGGGTTGGGATGTTAATGAAGCTCAATGGCTTCATGGAGCGGGTTCTTGGGCTGCACGGCATCAGCCGAATCGCCTTTCTATACATGGCGGCGGTCCTGATTCTTCGGATGCAATAAGGGACTGGTTTGCTGATGCCACACTTGCCAGGTGCCCTGGCAAAGGGTTCTCTGCAAACGGCACATGATTGCTAACCCCACTGTCCCGTACTTCATGGCCGCCCTTGGAGTCCTCCTAATCGTCGTACTGATCATGGTGGAGAGACGCGCAATCCAGCCCCTGCTGGCATCTTTCCTGTACAGTTCCAGGGCGTTCTTGTCCTCCAACATTGCCCAGTTCCTGGTGGGGGTCGCCCTGATCATTGCTTTGGTAGCTGTGCCCCACATGGCCGCCACTGTCATGGAGAAGGGGGCCTGGGAGAGCGCCCTGCACTTAGTCCGTTTGACAGCTGCCATTCCGGTGGGGGCGATAGTAGGAGGCCACACCTTGCGCTGGACCGGAGTGAGAGCGGTGTGCATAACCGGCCTTGCGTTTATGGGAGCAGGCTTGCTGACCATGAGCGGCTGGGAGACAGAGGTGGAGCAACTCAGGCTACCTGTCCCCTTGATCACGGCGGGTTTGGGATTTGGGCTGGTCATATCCTCCATAAGCGTCAGTGCTTTGAGCGCAGCGGCCTCATTGGTCACGGCATCACGAATGGTGGGGATGGCGTTGGGGCTGTCGGCCTTGGCTGCTTGGGGCATAGAGCGCTTCTACAGCCTGACCGCCCACGTGACGATTGG
This sequence comes from Dehalococcoidia bacterium, assembly GCA_965197675.1. GTDB lineage: Bacteria > Chloroflexota > Dehalococcoidia > Plut-88900 > Plut-88900. The sequence continues at coordinate 374,552 of OZ240221.1, forward strand.
AGAGACATACGAGGAGACCCAGGCCCCTTTGATAGAAGCTGGGGTGACCGTGTTCCAGAACCTCTTCATGATCGCAGGGGCCTGCCCCTGATTGCTATTCTGCCGGGCCTGCTAATGAGAGTGGAAGATGTGGAGGAAGCGGAGAGCTTCGCCTGAGGCTGTCCCCGCTAATACCGCAGGAACAAGAGGATGCAGTTGGCAGGCAAAAGCTGGTTGACGACCAAGTTGCTCAGAAAAGTTGTCGAGTGCTTCCCACTATAGTGGCCTGGACTGGGCTGGGCAACAGCACTTCACCCGTTTTGAAGGGCAATCGGCTACAAGTAATTGTTTTCCAATCCTGTTGAGAGTCGATCTTCACTCAGTGAGATCGACGCCGCATACCCCCGTCTCAGTGTACAGGTGGACTCGTTGCACACTGCTCGTGTCGATGATAAACTCACTCCCAGTCATCGGGCGCTCCAATCCCCACACCAAGTATGCTCCACTACGGACTCATAGGCGACATGTCCTCAGCAGCGCTTGTCGGGACCGACGGCTCCATCGACTGGTGCTGCTTTCCGCGCTTCGACTCTCCCAGTGTATTCTCCGCCATCCTCGACCAGGAGATCGGCGGCCGCTTTCGGATCTGTCCCGTCGGATCTGTCACCGACACCAGGCAGAAATACCTCATGGACACCAACGTCCTCCAGACCACCTTCACTACAAGCACCGGCACGGTCTCCCTTATCGATTTCATGCCCGTGGTCGACGACGGCAACCCGGACACGCCGCCGAACGCCTTACACCAGGTTCATCGCATCGTCACGTGCATATCCGGAGAGGTTGAGCTGAGCTGCGACTTCCAGCCCAGGCACGACTATGCCCGCTCTCTCCCCACCTTTCGCCCGCTGAGCGGCGAGACCACCGCCGTTCAGTCCCGAGGAGGCCGCCAGACTCTAGCTCTGCTGGCCAGCATCCCTCTTGCCATCGACGACCGGGGCGTCAGCTGCACCTTCACCATCACCCAGGGACAGACCGCTACCTTCGTGATGGTATACGGCCACGGCCACCCGTCCAGCCTGGAGCGGCTCCGCACCTCCGAGAAACTCGACCAGACTCAGCGCTACTGGCGTGAGCTGGTGAGCGGTATGGGCTACGATGGACTCTGGAGGGACTCCGTTGTCCGCTCCTTCCTGGTGCTCCACCTTATGATGTATCGGCGCACCGGGGCCATAGTCGCCGCCCCCACCACTAGCCTGCCGGAGACCATTGGAGGCACTCGCAACTGGGATTACCGCTTCTCCTGGCTGCGCGACTCCGCCTTCACCGTGGATGTTCTCTATCGCCTGGGGGACGCCTACGGCGCTGACCGATACATCCACTGGCTGCTGGAGCAGTGCCAGTTGACCCGCCGCGAGATCAGCATCGTCTATGGCATCAGTCGCGGCTCATCGCTCCGTGAGTACACCCTGGATCACCTGAGTGGGTACGAGGGTTCACGCCCCGTCCGCATTGGCAACGGCGCCGCTCGACACCTGCAGCTGGACGTTTTCGGAGAGGTCATCATCGCCATTCACTCCCTGCTACTCCTTCATGGAGAGATACCGCCTGAAGCCTGGGAGCTGGTCCACGCCTTGGCCGAAACTGTCATGGCCCAGTGGCATCGCAAAGACCGAGGCGTTTGGGAGGTACGTGGACAGCAGCAGCACTTCGTGTACTCCAAGGTTATGTGTTGGGTCGCTCTCGACCGCGCCGCCTACATCTCCGACGCCATGGGAAACCGAAGGCTGTCCCGCCGCTGGTCCCAGGCTGCCCTCCGCATCAAGGCCGAAATACTGGACGCAGGATGGAGCTCCACCAAGCAGGCCTTCCGGCAGCGATACGGCCACGACGCCCTTGACGCTTCAAACCTGATCATACCCTTTTTGGGGTTGATACCCCGCGGCGATCCCCGGATTCAACAAAACGTGGACGCCATCGAAAGAGAGCTGACCGACGGCCCAATGGTCTGGCGATACCTGCCAGAGGAGACAGACGACGGACTGGAGGGCCAGCAGGAGGGCGCCTTCACCCTGCTGAGCTTCTGGCTGATAGGAAATCTCATATACACCGGCCAGACCGACCGCGGCTTCGACTACTTCCACGAGATCATCACAAAGCAGGCCAACCACCTGGGCCTTCTGGCCGAGATGTTCGACGCGGGCTCCAACAGGCAGCTGGGCAACTTCCCTCAAGCCTACTCACACATCGGCCTCATCCACACGGCGTTGAACCTCTCCAGCTTCATCGCAGATACCAACACCAGACGTAGATCCCGCCTCCGGTAGCCTCTCGGACATGGTGACGCAAACCTCCCACCTAAATTGGCGTCAGTCCTTATGATGGGTATCCCCTGGGCAGGCAGATGATCAGCCTTCTTGCGTGACGCATCACCCGGCCCGGAAGGGTGTTCAATGCGAATCGCACTGCTTTCAGACGACTGCTCACTCACTGTCTTCCCAATACTAGCAGCTTCATCGCAGAGTTAAGCCTGTCTGTCCAATAGGGTATGAGACAGTTAAGGTTAGACCAAGCTTGGGTGGCATTGTTCAAGATACGCCGTCGAGGTTCTGTCGTCCAGTGAGTGATGAAGCCGACTCGTGTCGTAAATATGCTTCCAGCGCCGGAGTGCTCGATTGAGCAGACAGGTCTCCAGGTCTCCGTCATACAGCTCGTAGAACCCCTCCCAGACAGGCAGATAGGTTCCAATGCTGGAAGGTCTGGCGGCTAATGCCGTAGTAGCGACAGGTGAGGGTAGCGTTGTTCCCATGGGCTTGGTAGTAGTCAAACCACTTTAGTCTGCGTCGGGCTTCTCTGCTCAGCTGGGTGATGTCTGTCTAACCCATTTGATCCTCGGTACCCTGCTCTGGTTATCCTCATGATGACACTATTCTATGTGTCACCTATCATCCTGAACAAGATCAGACAAGGGAGTCATAAAACAAGGCACCGGATATAATGATGGCAGTGTAAACGACTTATGACGAATAGCGAGCTTAAGAATCTCATAGCGGAGCGAATCAGGCGAGAAGGCCCCTTGAGTTTCGCTCAGTTTATGGAGATGGCCCTCTACCACGTTCCAGGAGGATACTACACTTCTCAATCGGAGCGTATCGGGCCTCACGGCGACTTCTACACTAGCCCCCTCGCTCACCCGGCTTTCGGGGTTCTCATTTCACTTCAGCTAGAGCAAATGTGGAGTTCATTGGGCAACCCTTTTCCCTTTTATGTCGTGGAGATGGGTGCTGGGAAGGGCATAATGGCAAGCGACATCCTGGCCTACAGCAAACATCTGAGCGACGGATTCGCTAAAGCTCTTAGATATCTGACTGTAGAGAGGTCTGCTCGACAGCAGACCTCAGGTGAATCACTGGTATCAATCAATCTTCCAGCGCGTAACCTCCGCGGCTGCGCACTCTCAAACGAGCTATTAGATGCCATGCCTGTTCACAGGGTCGTTCAAAGGAAGGGGGCGCTGCGCGAACTGTATGTTGGTCTTGAGGGTGATGAACTCACCCAGGTCTTAGATGAGCCTTCCACACCTCGACTTCAGGAGCGCTTTGACGCGCTTGGCGTGTGCCTAGAAGATGGGCAGGAGGCAGAGGTCAACCTTCTCCTGGAGGACTGGATTAAAGATGTGGCTGCGGCGCTAGACCAGGGATATGTAATCTCCATCGATTACGGCTATCCAGCCAAAGAGCTTTACTCACCCAGGCGGCCCAAGGGCACACTGACGTGCCACTATAGGCAGACCACCGGCAGTAATCCATTTCAAAGGGTGGGACAACAAGACATCACCACCCACGTCGACTTGACCTCCCTTAGCACACTGGGGGAGAAATATGGGCTGCAAACCCTTGAGATAGCATCCCAAGCCCGGTTTCTAACCAACATGGGCCTACAGAGCTTTCTAAAGCGTCTCAGGGCTTTGGGTCTGCCACACGGAGACTACAGCGCCAACCAGCTAGGGATGCGCAACCTCATAGACCCAGAGGGCCTGGGAAGGTTTGCCGTGGTGATTCAAGGTAAAGGAACAGGGGCTGAAAGTATATTGAACCTTTCTGGCGATGGTCCTAAAAGAGGGGAGTGGCTAAGTAGAGTTGATGGGCTACCGGTCCCTCTACTCACCGAGAACCACGTCAACCTTCTACAGGGGAAGTACCCTCACCTAGCATGGAGCCCACCGGAATAAGCTTCAAAAGCCGGCTATGTCCTCGCCGCCGTCCACGCCTATGACTCCACCCGACATCCAGTGAGTCTCTCCCGTGGCCAGGGTGGCTATAGCCGCGGCCACATCTTCCGGGGTGGTCATCCGTCCACTGGGGTTGTTATGAGAAGCCTTATCGATTAGTGCCTCGTGCCCGGGTATCTTTCTCAACGCGGGTGTATCGGTTACGCCTGCCCTTATTGCATTGACAGTTATTCCTTCAGAAGCCAGTTCGATGGCTAGCTGACGTACGTGGGACTCCAAGGCCGCTTTGGCCGCCGAAACAGCCCCATAGCTAGGAACAACCCGCTGAGAACCTGCGCTGGTTAAGGCATATACTCTGCTTCCCTCTCTCATGAGGCCTAGACCAACCAGATCTTGCACCCAGTAGACCAGACTGTTGGCCATCACGTCCAGAGTCATCTCCATCTGGCTCTGGGTTATGGCCTCTTCTGGATTTGGAGCGATGTAGGGCTTGAGAGTACCGAATGCCAGCGAGTGCACCAGCACCTTAATCACGGAAGACCCGGAGTCATCCTTCATACGAGCTTGAACCTTGTTCAGAACAGTAGCTCGCTTCTCGGCTGAGGCGGCGTTGGTGTTGAAGAAAAGGGCCTCTCGACCGAAGGCGCGTATCTCTTCTTGTATCTTCCCTGCGTTGGGCAGTGTGGCCCGGGTATCCAAATGCACGCCGAAGATGTTTAGCTCCTTCTCGGCCAGCTTCAATGAGCAGGCAGCGCCAAACCCGCTGGAGGCACCCAGGATGAGGGCCCACTGAGAATTGGGATAGGGATTACTCAAACTCAAAGCTATGTCACCTACTACATTGGGGATTTAGTCCTGACGATTTCCACCGCAGCCGAGGACAGGATACTGTTCTTTATGGAGACTTCTGGTTTGCTTACTTTGACCTTTATTCGATCAACTGGATAGTCGGATAATATACGACGTGAGATCTCCTCGGCCAACGATTCGATAAGATTGCATTTCGGTCCCTCTATCACCGATTTGACCAGCCGATACACATCTCCATAGTCCACCGTGTCATTCAAATCATCGGACTCTCCCGCTTTTCTTAAATCGACGGAGAGCTCTAAATCCACCCGAAACCTCTGGCCCCGAGTCTTCTCTTCTGGACTTACACCGTGGAACCCATAGAAGAGCAGTCCATCCAGGTAAATCTTGTCGGAAGGCATGACGGACTCAGGAAGCTCTCCCATCTAGCCCCAACTCAGAGGCCACACCCTGCATGGCCTCTATAACCAGAGCTATGTGGTCTTTCATGTCCACACCCAACTGAGCAGTACCGTTGACTATGTCTTCACGAAGCACCGATCTTGCGAAGGCCTTGTCCTTCATCTTCTTTTTGACAGAGCTAACCTGGACATCCATCAAGCTTTTGGTGGGCCTTACCAAGGCTACTGCCGTGACCAAACCTACTAGCTCATCTACGGCGAAGATAGCTTTGTCCATGAGGCTTTTTCGTTCCAGACCCAGATAATCGGCGTGGCATTGGATGGCATATGTGACATCTTCGGGGTAACCACGTTCCCTTAGAATCTTGGACCCCTCCAGAGGATGCTCTTCTTGAGTGGGATGCACCTCATAGTCGAAATCGTGAAGAAGGCCAACCATGCCCCACTTACCTTCATCCTCGCCGTACATACGAGCGTAGGCCTTCATAGCTGCCTCAACCCCAATGGCATGCTTTCTCAAGCTCTCGCTCTTAGTATACTCTTCGAGCAATGCGAGCGCTTCTTGCCGAGTCTTCATCAGAGGTTCCTTTTCTACAATATGGCCTATAGCCCTTGGAAAGAGTCCTAGCTATAGCTGCTTGAGCTTTTCGATTAGCTTCACTGCATCAGGCAGGTCCCGTTCGTATATCTCCACGTCTCTAACTGTTCCCTGCTTATCGATAAGGAAGCACGCTCGTTCACTGTATCCTTCGTCTGTCATGATGCCGTAAGAGTCGGCCACGGTTCCTTTGGGGTGGAAGTCGGCCAACAGAGGATACCAGAGACCGCCCAAACTATCCGCATAGACCTTGTGAGAATATACGCTGTCCACACTCACTCCCAGCACCTGGGAATCTATCTCCTGAAAGCCTTTGCGATTGGCTCTGAAGGAGGATAGCTCGTAAGTTCAGCCTCCTGTGAAGTCCAGCACGTAAAAGGCCAGTAAGACGTTTTTCTGCCCACGATATTGACTCAGGGTTACTCTGTCTCCAATAGTGGAATCGAGAGTAAAATCAGGTGCCATTTGGCCTACTGTTATCTTGGCCATGTTTCTCCTTTCTTACATGAAGCATAAACTAGGAATCGAATGGGTAGCGCTTCTCGCATCTCAAACAACGCACCTCTTCCCTGTCCAGCAGTAGCCGAATATCTAGCTAAGAGATGTTACCTCTGGTCGATGGACACGTATTCCAAGTCCATTGGCCCTGTATACTCGGCAAGAGGGCGGATGAGAATGTTGTTTTCGTATTGCTCCAAGACTTGGAGCGTCCAGCCAGGGATACGACCCATGGCAAACAAGGGTACAAACAGGTCATCTGGAATACCGAGGAGATGGTATATGGAGCCTGCGAAGAAGTCCACGTTGACGAATACTCCGCGCCTGCGGTAGGGGGCCATCGCCTCTTCTACCTTGGTGAGTATCTGGAACCATTCTGGCTGGCCCCGCTTCTCTCCCAGTGCCCTCGATCGCTCACGTAAATGTCTAGCTCGAGGGTCCTCCGATTTGTATACTCTATGGCCGAAACCCATTATCCTACCGTTGGACTTGAGAGTCTCTCGCACATATTTCTCAACATTGTCAGGAGAGCCTATCGCCTCGGCCATAGTCATGGCACCCTCTGCGGCTCCGCCGTGCCATGGCCCCTTCAGGACAGCTATACCAGTAACTACAGCCGAATGGAGGTCCGATCGAGTAGCAGCGCAGACCCGGGAGGCAAAGGCAGATGCATTAGTGCCGTGCTCCGCATGCAGAATGAAATCCACGTCCAAGAGCTTTGCATCCTCAGCGTCGGGAATTTTATCGTGAAGCATGTGCAAGAACCCAGCTGCGTGCTTAAGCTCCTGATCAGGCTCCACCGGCTTCAGCCCCTGTCTAATGCGATGGTGAGCAGCCACGATGGTGGCCGCTTGTGATGTTAGCCTCAGACCCTTACGAATGGTGGCCTCTGGAGAGCTGTCGTCTATATCGGGGTCAAAGGCAGCAAGAGCCGAGACAGCCGTTCGAAGGATATCCATGGGGTGTGCGTCCTGGGCCAGACGAATGACCTCGTATATCTGATTGGGCACCTGTCGACTGGCACCTAGCTGCTTCTCCAACTCGATCAGCTGAGACCTGGTGGGAAGCTGGCCGTATAGAAGGAGGTAGACCGTCTCTTCAAAGGTAGATTTCTCAGCCAGATCATGAATATTGTAGCCTCTGTATAACAGCTTTCCTATCTTGCCGTCTATGAAAGAGGCCTTGGTCCTGTCAAAGTAGACGTCCTTCAGTCCTCGACTGAGCTTTATTTTACTGCTGTTCTCCTCCATTGCAGCTTCCTGAATGAGAATATGACTCTAGATGCTCTTGAACGGGGGCTTGCCTACATCCTGGCTAGAAAGGGCGTTTTTACACCGCTTCCTGCATGGACGAACTTTAGCACCAGCCTATATAGGTGTCAAGCAAGAATGACCTGCCCCATCCAAGGCAGCGTACACAAGCATCAGGAACCATTTGGGAGACTAAACCGCTTCACTTAAGTTGACACTGAAGGCGATATTGTAGTATGTTGAAGGCTCCGAGGACATACGAATAAGTCTACTTGGAGGGTTTCGGCGGTTTTTTCAAGGTTATTTGGTTCCAAGAGAAAATTGGGATAGTTCGAAACAACGGTATAAGCAAAACGCTGTGTAACATGACTTCTGAGCGTGGGTGCTCAGGCCAGATTTCAACTCGCAATTTCACATCCGCTTCTCTCGGCAAGCGCGCCCTAGAGTCAAAAGCTCAGGCCTACTAAGATTCCGGAGGATTCGATTGCGAACCAAAGACTTCGTAGTGCGATTTGCTGGAGAGGGTGGTCAGGGAGTAGTAACAGCTGCCGATGCATTAGCTCAGGCTGCCGCTCAGGTGGGTTATCACGTTCTTACCTTTGCTACGTTTCCCTCTCAGATAATGGGAGGACCTACTTGGACACAGGCTCGGGTGTCCGCTACTCCTGTTCTTAGCTCTGGAGACAACCTTGATGTGTTGATCGCCCTTAACAAAGAGGCCTATGATACTCACAGAGAAGAGGTTGCAGAGGCCGGGGTAACAATCTACGACTCTTCAAGCTTTCAGCTAGAGCAGGATAGCAAGAGCTTTGGTATCCCCGTCGAGGAGCTGGCCAGATCCACCGGTAATCCCAGGGCTAGCAACTTCGTCATGATAGGTGCGCTAGCCCACTTGGTGGACATGCCGCATGAATACCTGGCCGAGTTTGTGAGAAGACGCTTTACCCGCGGTCGTCCCAATGATGAAGAGATCATCGAATCCAACATCAAAGCCCTACTTTTGGGACGTGACGGGGCAGCGGAGAGCGGGCACAGTCTGGGCCAGCTAACCCCTCCTGAAAAGTACGGTGGCGAACAGATACTAGTCAAAGGAAACGAGGCTCTCTCCCTTGGTGCGATGGCGGCCGGCCTGGACTTCTACGTAGGCTACCCCATATCACCTGCCACAACCATCCTTGTATACATGGAGCGTAACCTAATCGATAAAGGACAGTTCGCCTACCAAGCCAGCTCTGAGATCGAGTCGATCAACGCCGTGGTAGGGGCAGGATATTCCGGCAGGAAGGCTATGACGGCTACCGCCGGACCCGGGTTTACTCTCATGGGAGAAGGGCTGGGGTTTGCCTGGATGGCGGAGATCCCATGTGTCGTGGTGGACGTTCAACGGGGTGGCCCTGCTACCGGTTTACCCACCAAAACAGAGCAATCAGACCTGCTTACGGCCATGAACCCTGCCCATGGAGACATGAAACTCCCTATCATAGCTCCCGGTAGCGTTGAGGAGTGCTTCAAGGCAGGCGTACAGGCTCTAAACTGGGCGGAGAGATACCAGGGTCCAGTTATACTCATGACGGAGATGGCCCTCGCCGAGAGAAGCCAGAATATTCCCAGGCCAGACCTGAAGAATCTAGTGGTTGAGAACAGGGATATCTATCAAGGCGCCAACGGCTATCTAAGATACGAGGCAGATACGATCTCGCCTATGCCTGTGCCGGGTGGACCAGGCCCTTATGTGGCCAACGCCAGCGAGCACGATCCTTTCGGTGATACCACCCACAGGCCCGATCGGCACATACAGATGACCGAACGAAGATTCGGTAAGCTGAAGCTGCTTGAGGAGGAGGAATACGAACGCGAACGCGTCGGCGAGCCGGTAGCTGTCATTCCCTGGGGCGGCTCCAAAGGCCCCACTAGAGAGGCCTATGCCAAGATAATAGAGGCAGGCGAGAGTCTTGGATGGTACTTCACAATGTATCTCAATCCACTGCCTCAGAAACTCTTGGAAGAGCTGCTCCAGAAAGAGTTAGTGTTGGTGCCGGAGCTAAACTATCTAGGACAGTTCGCCAGTGTGCTCAGGTCTCAAGGAGTGAAGGCGGAGGCTATCACCCAATACACTGGCCTTCCCTTCAAAGTCGAAACGCTGGTCGAAAAAATAACCGATAAGGTTCGAGCTCACAGCGAAAGGATAGCTCGAGTATGACTACCGCAAAGAATTCCGACAAAGTCAAAAACCCAGAGTACGACTTCAAGTGGTGCCCAGGATGCGGCGACTTTGGAGTACGACGCTCAATCGAAATGGCTATGGGGGAACGATCCATCAGGACTGAGGCTCCCTTGGAGGAGACCGTCATGGTCGCAGGGATAGGTTGCTCTGGCAATCTGGTTCATCTCCTGGAGGGGTCTCAACCTTTCGGGATTCACGGGGTTCATGGCAGGACTCTTCCTCTATCTTTTGGCATAAAGATGATTCGTCCTGATCTCAATGTGTTGATAGTAGCGGGAGATGGCGACTTTCTCAGCATAGGAGGAGAGCACATCGTTCCCCAGGCGCAACGGAACGTGGACTTGTGCGTGGTCATCATGGACAACGGGGTGTACGGCCTGACCAAAGGTCAAAGCTCGCCAACCACAGATTTGGGGGTCAAGACCTCCAGCACACCCTACGGCAAGATAGAAGGAGCGGTAGACCCCCTGGATCTCTACCTAACCTCCGGTGTCTCTTTTATAGCTTCAGGGTTCTCAAGCAAGCCCAAAGACTTGGCTAACCTGATATCTCAGGGGATGGACCACCCCGGATTTGCCATAGTTCACGTTCAATCCCCATGCACCACGTACAACGACAATTATGAGGCGCTAAAGGGTAACCCGAAGAAAGAGATAGATCCCATACTTTGGAATCTGCCGGAGGACTATGATTCATCAGACCGCGACTCTGCCTATCAGGCCATTCACAAACATGGAATTCCCGTTGGCGTAGTCTACAAAGACCCCGACTCAGTCCCCATGCATCAGCGCCAGGAGAAGATGCGAGAGGGGGTAAAGCATCGAACGGTCGAAGCCCTTATGGACGCCGTCAAGATATGAGCAGGGTGTTTTATGAAAACAGAGGTTCTTCGCTAAAATAGAAGAGATACGTACGGTAGAACCGCCCTATGGCGGTTCTATTCATTTGATGCGAAGAACCAAACCTGGGGCGTCATGCAAACCACAAAAAGAACGGGAACCGTTCTAAACTTGGGCCAGATCGAGTACGTGAAGGCTCTGGAGCTTCAGGTCTCCCTGAGAGAGAAGCGGATGTCGGGGAATATTCCAGATACCCTGGTGCTACTCGAGCATCCTCCAGTTATCACCATAGGTCGCTCTGGAAACATGGACAATGTCCTGGTTTCTGCCGAGGTGTTAGAAAGGCAGGGAATTCGCCTTATCTCAAGCAACAGAGGTGGCGATGTCACCTATCACGGACCGGGACAGCTGGTTGGGTACACCATTCTTGATCTAAGTTCTTACGGTACGGACTTACGAGTTCACCTGGATAGATTGGAAGAAGTCATTATCAAGACCCTGGAAAGGTTTAGCATACGAGCGGGGAGACAAAAGGCGTGCACGGGAGTGTGGGTGGGGGACGAGAAGATAGCCTCCATTGGACTGCACATCAAGCGGTGGGTAACTATGCACGGGTTCGCCCTTAACGTGAACCCCCACTTAGAGCACTTCTCGCTTATATACCCCTGCGGTATTCGGGACAAGTCTACTACATCAATGGAACGAGTTCTGGGAAGTCCCCTGGATATGTCCATCGTCAGGGCGCACGTCACTGAGGCTTTTGGCAAGGTTTTTAGGCTTACCATGGAAGAAACAGACACTCCCATCTCGGCGCACAGGGTAGCCTCAGTTCCCTCGGCCGGCTGAGGACGACCCACAGGGAAGAAAAGGCGCTCAACACAGGCCTGAGATTCACAAAGACAGAAAGTGTTATAATAGTCGCGCTATGTTTCGCTACGGCGGTGTCGATTGATGCAGAGGACGAGGCGACAAATACTAGATTGTATTAAGCTCAAGGGCCCACTGAGCATAGATCAGCTTGCTGGTCAGCTGGGGGTGATGCCAGTTACCATACGCGCCCACGTCAGCGTGCTGGAACGAGACCAGTTGCTACAGGGATCAGAGTGCCGCACTGGCAGGGCCGGGAGGCCCAGCAGGGTATACTCCCTCACCGATCAATCCCAGGAAATGTTCCCAAAAGGCTACGACAATCTGGCCACTGCCATTCTAGATAACGTTAAGAAGCTCCACGGAGATGGTCTAGTTATCAAAGTCGTGGAGAAGATAGGGGAAGACCTGGCCAACGGACATCCCGAAATCGCTAGAGAGAAGAATACGGACGGAAAGGTAAAAGAGGCCGTTCGTATCATGAATCTGGAGGGGTGCATCGCGACCTGGGAGAAGCAAAGGAACGACTATGTCATAACAGCCCATAATTGTCCCTACCTGCACGTGGCTGAGAACATCTCCGAGGTATGTGGCATGGAGGTGGCCTTCCTGAAGAAGGCTCTGGGTGCCCCCGTCAAGCTAACCAACTCAGTGGTGAGCGGCTCAGTTAACTGCGTCTTTCACGTCGAGGGCCGGTGAACTAGCATTTTAGAACACACGAATAGAGTCAGCTAAAACCCCGTGAGTCAACGGGGTTTTTACTATATACTTAACATCAGCCATTATCTGTGAGTTTCTCATAATGGGAGGTATAAATGGCAGAGTTTGTGACGGTAGCCCAGACTTCTGATGTACCTTCAGGGGGGATGGTCTTAGTAGAGCTAGACGGCGATAGCATAGTCATAGCCAACGCAGATGGGGTCTTCTGTGCCTTCGGAGCCGAGTGCCCCCATGCTGGAGGCCCATTAGATGAAGGAGACCTGGATGGAGAGACTGTAACCTGCCCCTGGCACGGTGGAGAGTTCAATATAAAGACGGGAGAGGTCACCGCTCCACCCCCTATGGAGGGTGTCCCCACCTACCAAATCAAAGTAGAGGGAACCGAGATACAGATCTCTCGGTAAACCCAGACTCTCTAGGACACCACAGGTAAAAGCAGGGCTACCAGACCTAAGAAGAAGAGAAAGCCGAAGACATCAGTTATAGTGGTAACGAATACCACAGAAGCCAAGGCCGGGTCTATCCTCAGAACCTTCAGTCCAAGCGGTATCAAGACGCCGCTTATCCCAGCTATGATCATATTGCCAATCATGGCCAGGCCCAATGCGATGCCCAGTGCGAAGCTTCCCTTCCATGCGAATGCAATCAGCCCAATCACAAGTCCGAGCAGGAATCCATTGGCCAGACCCAGTGCCAGCTCTTTGGTAATAGCTCTTTTGACAGTCTTGAAGTCGATTTCACCCAGTGCCAGACCCCTCACCATGAGGGTTAATGTCTGAGTACCCCCTACTCCCCCCTGACTGGCAACCACTGGCAGGAAGACGGCGACAGCCACCATTTTTGCGATGGTGGCCTCGAATAGGCTTATCACCACTGCCCCTAGCCCGATAGTCCCTAGGTTCAACATGAGCCAGGGCAGACGGTTTCTAACAGATCTGCCCACCGCGCCTACCACATGCTCCTCCTCGCTCATGCCTACCATGTGGTACATGTCTTCGGTAGCCTCTTCCTCCACCACATCGAAGACATCTTCTACCAGGATTGCGCCCAGAAGGCGCCTGTGCTCGTCTACCACTGGAAGGCTAGTGAGGTCATAGCGGGCCATTATCTGGGCACATTCCTCCTGATCCGTTCCCGCAGCGACGAAAACAACCTCTGGATTCATCAGCTCTTTGAGAGACGTGTTTGGATCAGCTAGAACGACATCGCTCAGTGACGTCACACCCACCAGCCTGTTCCAGATATCCAACACGAAGAGCCAGTTCATGATCCTCGCCTCAGGTCGAGACTTACGGAGCAGACTGAGAGCCTCGGCAGCAGAGGTCCCCACCTTAAAAGCGACGAACTCCGGGGTCATAATGGCTCCAGCAGTTTCGTCCTCGTGCTCCAGCAGCGGAACTACCGATTCGGCCTCTGACATCGATTCTAAGGTCTCTCTAGCTTTCTCAGGAGGCAACTGGCGGAGTATGTGGGCAGCTACGTTGGCGTTAGCCTTGTCGAGTCGAAGGGCCAGAGCCATCGGCTCAGCATCTTGGGCCAAGGCCGCAGCATCGTCCATGTCCATCTGATTGAGGATGCTAGATGCATCCTCGTGGGTTAGATGGAAAAATAGCTGCTTTTGGAGGGCGGCATCCAGGTGAGCGAGGGATTCTGCCTGGTCACCCTCCCGTAAGTCCATGAGAATGGAGACGGCCTGATCTAGCTCATCCTTTTCCAGATGAGACTCGATGGCCTCTGCAGCCGCAGCAGCTTGCTCAAGTATGTCTCTGGTCTTCTCTTGCATCTCACATGATCAGTACGACTGTTTAAAGATAGAAAAAGGAGAGTAGGTGTGGATCCACACCTACTCTCCTCCAAACACGGTTGTTAAACTTGCGGGTTACTACATCAGATGCCTGAAGTAATCACTGCCTTAACGAATTATGGCAAATTACCCTGACCAAGTCAACGAACATTGACGGCGTCTTTGTCCTTGTCATCCACCTTGGTGCCGGTTCTCTTCTCTAGCTTAGCCAGCAACTCATCGCGGGTTGGCAAAGTCGATACATCCAGATCGACTATGTGCCCGCAGTGCAGGCACTGTAGGAACTTTCCGAACCTATCGCGATCCTGGTACATGGTGCCCTTACATCGTGGGCACGAATTCTTCTTGAGCTGACCCCAAGACATTAGCTCATCACCCCTTTGTAATACCGTTTCTATTTTTTGGCTATTCACTCTTTAGATGCCTTGCCATACCACAAGGTTTGTCGGTCGCTAGCTTGTCAAAGGCTTCGAACACATATTCTAACACAATAAAGCGTTTATGTCTAGTGTCAATATTTAACATTCGTAAAACTCGTGCAAATGTCCCATTAAGGGGACCGCTTTGTGACACTTTGAAAGTGGCGACCTCACATTTGTTAGAACGAAGGTAGTACGAAAAAGTCGCGGTTAGACAGATTATCGCCCTTTTCAGTGTGCTGAAAAGGGCGATAATCACAGACACCTAGCATTTCAGTAAATCAGTACCAGGGCCTTGCTCCCGGATACCCGCCCGTTAGCTGTATTGCTATTCCAGTGACCCATCTGGAAGCAGGACTAACCAGATATCTGACCGCCTCGCCTACGTCTATGGGTGTGCCAATACCCAGAGGGTACTGGCTAACTATGGCTGCTCGCTCTTCAGGGGTCCATCCGAAATCTCTGGAGTCCACTTGCGCTGGCATGATTGCGTTAACTCTCACTCCCTTTTCTGCCACCTGAGCTGAGAAGGACACGGTAAGGCCGAGAACTCCGGCCTTGCTTGCATTATAAGCCGGCGAGCCGCCTTCTCTACCTATCCGAGCCGACTGAGAGCTGATACTAACTATACAACCTCGGCCCACCTTGAGCATGGGCTGTAACGCGGCCTTGGAGCAGTAGAAGACTCCGCTTATATTAACGGCAATTGTCCTCTCCCACTCTTCATTGGGAAGGTCCCAAGCGTTGCCGGGAGGAGCATCGATGGCTGCATTATTCACCAGGATGTCCAGTTGTCCAAACTCACTTAGTGCCTTATCTACCATGGCCTTGGCGTCGGCAGGAGAACTGGTGTCAGCTATCATACTTACTGCCTTGCCGCCATTGGAGATGATTTCTCGCACAGTGCCACTGGCATCTTGAATATCTCCGATTACTATATTAGCCCCCGCCTCTGCAAGAACCATAGCAATGCCCTTTCCTATGCCCTGCGCCGCACCGGTTACAAGGGCTACCTGTCCATCGATGCGAGTCGAGTCAGTCACAATCAGCACCCCCTTTGAAGGAAATAAGGTAGGTTTGATCAACCTGAGAAGTCAGTCTTGTTGAACTGCTTGCTAAAGGATCAAATAGCTTTGGCAAGCCTAACTGCTACCTGTAATTAAGTTTGGTAAGAGATGCATCCAAGGCATCCACGTAAATATCCAGCTCTTCCTCTGTCATAGGCGTAGAGAGGTTGCCGAACCCTCGTCCGGCAGCCACTATGCCATGGCCCAGCATCTCGTGGGCTAGATCGTTGAAAATGGGTTTGCCCTGGGTATAGCCCACTACAGAGCGATAATCAACTATCTCATTGTCAGTTAGATGTACCCAGAACAGGGACCCCTTACCGGTTACCTGGGCAGGAATCTCTTTACGGGTGAAGAAGTGAGTCAGCTTCTCTCGCAGCAGATCTCCCATACCGTTCAAGCGATCATACGCTTCGGGGGTGAGCTGTTTCATGGTGGCAAGTCCTGCTGTCATAGTCACTGGATTGGCGTTGAAAGTGCCCCCGTGGTGTACCTTGTATCCTTTGGTATGATCAAACACCTCCATAACGTCATCCCGTCCACCTATTGCGCCCACGGGGAAACCTCCGCCTATGATCTTGGCCAGAGAGGTCAGATCGGGCTTGATCCCGTAATCGTAGCAGGCGCCATGATAGTTCAGTCGGAAGCTCATGACCTCGTCAGCCACAAGCAGAATGCCATTGGTCTCGGTGACCTCTCTCAGGAACTCTAAGAATCCGGGACGAGGTGGTATCACTCCCATGGAACAGGGCAGCGGGTCTACAACAACTGCGGCCATCTGGTCCTTATGCTTATCTATGATGTTCTGGCAGGCCTGTTTATTGTTCCAAGGCATAACCACCACTTCATCAGTTATGCTTGGATTGGCGCTGGGTTCTATCACGCTGTTGGGCTCGGTATCATCGCCCCACTGGTCCGGCTTCGAGGCTTCGCTGACTAGGGCATAATCATAGCTGCCGTGGTAAGCGCCTTCAAACTTGGCGATTTTGGGCTTGCCGGTAAAGGCCCGAGCAGCCTTTATCGCCAACATCACCGCCTCACTACCCGAGTTGCAGAACCTGACCTTATCTATATAGTCCACCCGATCGACCAGTAGGGAGGCCAGATCTATCTCTGCTTGTGTAGGCATCGAGAAAGAGGTCCCAGATTCCAACTGCTGTTGCACGGCCTCCATCACCTGAGACGGTCGGTGGCCCAGAATGGCCTGGGTGAAGTTATTTATGAAGTCCACCCTCTCCTCGCCCTCCACATCCATCACCCGACATCCCTGCCCACTGCGAACGTAAATCGGGTAGGGCAGGAGAGCTAACGAGTGGCGGGAGTTTCCTCCAGGCAGTACGTTAAGAGCTTGGTCGTATAGCTGCTTGGACCTGGAGCTCTCTGCTCTATAAGCAATGGTCTCTTTGGGAGACGAGGCCATAATAATCACCTCCTGCTACTTGGGAACGCACGTAAATGCCGTAGCCATTATACTTCGTCATATCTACTAAGGATAGGCACGGACCAGGGAGCAAGATTTACCTAAAAGGCGCAAGCACTTCTCTGGCCACCACCTCAAGCTGAGAGACGACCTCCTTGGGATAGCCAGTGGTGTTGAAGACGAAGTGGGTAACCCCGACATCGACGTATTCTTGAAGCACCTTTCGACACCGATCCGGAGGTCCGAATAGGTAGCGGTCATCAGGAGAGAAGGAGATGGGCTCCTGGTAATTCTTGGTAAGCACCTCACCGGAAATCCGAGCCGCCTCTGCTGGATCATCTGAGAGGCACAGATAAAGATGCAACGACCTTTCTATATCTGAGGGAGCCCTGCCATACTCCTGAGCATACGACTCTACCTTTTCATATAGCTGGGTAACCACTTCAGGGGTGCCCGGTGCGGGGACGTAGGCATCTCCCCATCGGGCTGCTCGGCGTAATGCACCCTCGGCATGTCCTCCCACCCAGATAGGTGGGTGAGGTTTCTGATGAGGCCTAGGCAGGAGCGTATAGTCGGCAAGCTGATAGTATCTCCCTTTATGGCTAACCGAAGATTCGGTCCATATCTTCTTCAACACTTCGAGAGATTCGTCACAGCGGGCTCCTCTCTCGTGAACATTGACTCCGTAGGCCTCAAAATCTAGCTCGTCAGAGCCTACCCCACCAGGCCCTCCAACGCCCACTCCCAGTACAAACCTCCCCTCCGACAAGAGGTCCAGGCTGGTAACCGTCTGGGCAACCAGCACCGGATTCCTTAGAGGCAACAGGAGGACAGACGTACCTATGGTTAGTTGTTTGGTGTGGGCCGCCATGAAAGATAGGGCAGTAAAGACTTCCAATGCATCGGCATCGGAGGCGATGTTCTCAGTTATCCATAGGGAATCGAAGCCCAACTCCTCGACCATGGTCGCGTACTCCACCAGATCCGAGAAGTCTTCTCTCTCCGAGTAGGTTACCCCGAAACGCACTTTGTCCATCTAGCTTTACCTTACAAACCTACTTGAAATGAGGCACAACCTCTTTCCCCAGTCGCTCCACTTGGCCCATCACATTCTCTATTGGGCGTAGAGGGTTGAAGATGAAATGTGTAACACCAACCTTTATGAAGCTCTCCATTGTCTCCATACAGTCCTCTAGGGTTCCAAAAGCATATCTATCATCGTCTTGGAGAGTCACTTCAAACCCACGTCTTTCATTCACTGTTGCCTCGCCTACCTTGCGAGCCTCCTGACGACTGTCTCCGAATCCAGAGAAAAGGTGGAGAGCCTTGGTGAGACCTGAGACGTCCCTACCATATCCCTCTCCATATGCCTGTATCTTGTCCCAGAGCTTGGCATATTCCCGCGCGCTTACTCCTACTGGAACAAAGCCATCGCATATGCGGGCCGTCCTCTTTAGCATGCCCTCGGTATAACCTCCAGTCCAAATAGGCGGATGAGGTTGCTGTACAGGCCGAGGCTCCATGGTCATGTCCTTAAACTGCAGGAATCTGCCATTGTGGCTGACGGAGGTGCCTGTCCAAAGCTTGGTCATGATGTCCAGGTATTCGTCGCAGCGTGCCCCCCTCTCTTTGAGGCTCACGTTACATACCTCGAACGCTATGGGGTTGGAGTCGTGGGACCCTCCCGCACCTATGCCAAGAACAGTCCTTCCACCCGACTGAAGATCGAGGGTGGCCATTTGTTTGGCTAGAATGGCCGGGTTGCGCAAAGGCAGTAGTAATACGGATGTCCCAACAGTCATGTTTTTAGTGTGATGTACAAAGGCGCTCATAGCCATCATTATGTCCAGGGCCGGCACTTCGTTCACTAACCCTTCAGGCACCCAGACGGAATCGAAACCCATGTCCTCCACCATTCTAGCAAACTCTGGCAGAGGTACCGTGTTATGAAGCCTGCTGTAATGGATACCGATTTTGATATCAGCCATATCTTCCCGCCCTTATAGACCTATCTAAAATGAGGCAATATCTCTGTTCCTAATCGCTCCACTTGATCCATGACTTCTTGCATAGGAGCTATTGGGCAAAAGACGAAGTAGCTGACCCCTATTTTCACAAAGTTTTCGAGAGCCTGCACGCAGTCTTGAACGGTGCCGAAGGCATATCTGCCATCACCAGGAAGGGTCACGTCGAATCCCCTTCGCTTGTTGAGAACGTCCTCGCCCATTCGCCTGCCCTCTTCTCGACTATCTGCGAGGTTGTAAAACATCAGCATGGCCTTGGTGATCTTGGATGTATCTCTTCCATATTGCTCCCCATATCTCTCAATGCTATCCCATAGCTTGACATACTCTTGAGAGTTGACGCTCAGGGGCAGAAATCCATCGCAGTAGCGAGCAGTCCTTCTTAGCACCGCGTCCACCACACCCCCAGCCCAGATGGGAGGGTGCGGTTTTTGGACGGGAGTGGGTTCCATTTTCATGTTGTTGAACTGGTAAAATCTTCCCTTGTGACTGACGGCAGTACCGCTCCACAGCTTAGTCATTATTTCTAGGTTTTCGTCGCAGCGGGCACCCCTCTCCCTGAGGCTCACTCCACTTACCTCGAAAGAGGCAGGATTAGAGTCTAAGGAGCCGCCAACCCCTATCCCCAAGACAACTCTTCCACCTGACAAGAAATCCAAGGTGGCAACCTCTTTGGCTAGAATAGCTGGATTTCTAAGGGGCAGGAGCAGAACACAAGTACCCACTGTTATCTTCTTGGTTTTGTGAATGAACCCACTCATGGACATTATGATGTCCATCTCGGGAGTCTCGTTGACCAGCCCTTCCGGCACCCATACCGAGTCAAAGCCCATGTCCTCCACGGCACTAGCATACTGGGGGAGTGAGACAATCGTGAAGAGACGGTCGAACATCACCCCAAGATTGACATTGGACATAGAGTTAGATGGGTCTCCTACACGAGTCGTAAAGAGTCCACAAGAAGTTATCAGAGCCTATTGGTAAAGTCAATGAGAGAATAAGCCCCAAGTCTCCAGGCTAAATTGGTGGGGGGGTGAGGCACTTAGAGCATGTGCTAGGTGTCGATCTGGGGCCAGATCGAGTGGTTGGGTGGCGTTCCGGTGGTGGGTTTGGGGTCATCGGTAGAATGCTACGTGGGACTGCGGGAGAGAGGACAGGGCCTCTCTGCTGAACAGGCAGGCTGAACCGACAGTCAGCTGGTCAACTCGCTGATACTGCTGAGCCTGGCGGGTGGCGAGTCGGTAGCGGACATGGACGTTCTGGAGAGGGACGGGAGGTTGTGCAGGACGTTCCTCTTGTAGCTGCTTCCTGAAATCCACTTAGCACAGTTTCTTATTAGACCACACTTGACATGCCCGAACATATGTTTTATATTGGCACATATGTTCCATTAGGAGGTTTCGATGTTAATAAAACGCAGACCCAACGCTTACGAGAAGTTGCAAGCACTGAGCAGCATGGCCACAGACGATGTCCTGAGCAACTCCGAGCCGCCCTCCAAGTTCGCCGTCCAAGCCACGCAACCTCGATGGACGCGAGAGCGCCAACCGGTGCCCGGAGTGTATAAGGCCGCCATGCCCAACGGCAAGTACATGTCTCTATTCCGGACCATGTTTACAGATTTTTGCATGTTGGACTGCAACTACTGCCCCAACAGCATCTTCGTGGACAGGAAGCGGGTAGCCTTCACAGTAGATGAGCTATCGAAGCTTTTCATGGAGTACGTAGACCGGCACATGGTAGATGGGATGTTCCTCAGCTCGGGCATCGCCGGCAGTCCTGATAAGACCACGGACAAAATGGTCCAAGTGGTAGAGGCTATTCGCAAGAAATACCACTACAAAGGTTACATTCATCTGAAGGTGATGCCGGGAACCTCCAAACCTCTAGTAGAAGAGGCGTTCCGACTGGGTAGCCGACTCTCGGTAAACATAGAAACTCCTAGTGCCGAAATGATGAAGCGTATAAGCCCTCATAAAGACTACCAAACGTGGATTCTGGACCAGATGAAATGGATTAACGATCACGTCAAAAACCGGTATGGAGAAGAGGGAGCGGTGGGACAGGTTACTCAGTTCGTCGTCGGTGCCGCCGATGAGACGGACGGAGACATCCTACAAAGGATACGGCAGCTCTACAAAGACTGGAAACTCAAAAGAGTCTATTACCAGAGTTTCATGCCAGCTAGAGGAACCCCCATGGAAGAGCACCCTGCCGTTTTGCCTATACGAGAGCATCGCCTGTATCAACTGGACTGGCTGACGAGGGTCTACAAGTTCAGCGAGGAGGAGCTCAAGCTATCCCTGGATAGACATGGCTTCCTGGACCTCCAAGTCGATCCTAAGACCATGATCGCTGCTCACTCTATGGAGTTAAGCTCCATAGACGTCAATACCGCCACCAAGCAGGAGCTTATGAGGGTGCCCGGCATGGGGCCCCTATCCACCGAACGGGTGGTCAAACAGCGCCGTCACCATTCCATCGATAGCTGGCAAACTCTAAAAGCCATGGGCGTAGTGCGAAAGCGAGCCGAGCTCTTCCTGCGTCTGCCCGGCGAGAGACCTCAGGCTTCGCAGTTAACCCTACCTCTTTTTGAACAATCCAAACCCCTATCCACCGATGCCGCACGATCCAAGCCATCACGGAAGGTTACAAAGAGCGCGGGATGTGATTGCTGTCCCGTCGCCTGCGGGCGCTCGGTTTGTGCCTGAACGTTTCTGGACACAAGGAGAATTGCTCCTTACAGCACAGCAACCCCAGCAAGGGCACAGTCTTCGTCTTGCTGGGAGGTACCGCCCCCCACCCCACATGCCCCTTCGACTACACCGTTTCGGATGATGGGGACAGCGCCCTGGCTGGGAATCATACGGCCTCCATCGGCTGCTACGATGCCTCGTATGATAGGTGTATCCGCCCTCTCGGTCAGCTCTCCGCTGGCTCTGCCGAAAGCAACGGAAGCTACCGCCTTGCCTTGAGATCCCAGGGTGCCAGCCCACGTCGCCCCATCCATACGGCCGAAGGCGAGCAGGCGTCCGCCGGCATCGCAGACGGCTACACTGACCTTGATATCCATCTCCGCCGCTTTGGCCATCGTAGCCTGGATCACTCTGTTGGCCTCGTCTAAAGTGAGTGCCACAGTCCACCTCCTGATTGGTTTCTAGTGCAGGCGAAATCCTACACTACCAAAGGAGATACAACAAGGGATCGCGCCCACAAAATTCCCCGACTCTTTTTCCCTCGGAGGATGGAGTGTCTCCGCTCACCCTGAGCTAGTCGAAGGGTGCCCTCACCTATTCCCGCCTCCGAGCGGGAATCCAGCCCTCTCCCATCAAGGGCCCTGTCCCAGAATCCTGCGCTGAGGGAGTCCAGAGGGACACATCCCTCTGGCAGGGGGTATGGGGGACGTACCCCCACATACAAAAACCTGCCTGGGCGGGCGGTTGGGGTCAAATAAGCTAGCCCTTCTGTGACAGACTCTCAGGGAATGGGTATTGGAGGTGGGGAATCCAGGACCTATCTGCTACAGACCATCGGATTGACTCATCGTAGTTAGAGCGTTACGATAACTCCATCGTACTTGCATCTCAGGAGAGGGAAAATGGACGCCAAAATAGACTTCAACTGCGATATGGGAGAAAGTTTTGGGGCCTATAAGATGGGCTTGGACGAAGAGGTGATAAAGCAGATCACTTCCGCCAACATAGCATGCGGATTTCACGCCAGTGACCCCATTTGGATGGAGCATACGGTGGGTCTGGCTAAAGACAGCAATGTCGCCATAGGCGCGCATCCCGGCTTTCCTGACCTCATGGGGTTCGGTAGGCGGAACATGAATGCCACCTCCGACGAAGTGAAGAGCTACATAAAATACCAGGTGGGAGCACTGCGAGGCTTTCTCAAAGACGGCGAGTTGCAACACGTGAAGCCTCATGGCGCTTTGTACAACATGGCGGTGAAGAACGAGGACCTGGCCCGTGGTATCTGCCAAGCGATCCTGGAGGTAGATCCTAAGCTCATACTGGTGGTGCTTACCGGGTCTCAATGGGCGGACACAGCCGAGGAGATGGGAGTAAGGGTGGCTAAGGAGACCTTCGCCGACAGAGCCTTCAGCCCCGATGGTACTCTGGTACCCCGCTCGATACCCAACTCTGTTCTCCACGACCCGGACGAGGTGGTCGAGCGTAGCCTCAAGATGGTTGCCGAGGGCTCAGTAACCGCCATTAACGGTGAGGAGATACCAATCCAGGCCGACACCATCTGCCTTCATGGAGATAATCCTGGAGCTGTGGAGTTGGCAGCATCCATCCGAAGTAAATTCGAATCCGCCGGCGTCAAGGTAGCTCCCATGAGCACCTTTTGCTGATCTAGTTCCGCTGGGCTATAAAGGTGGCCGTATATCAAAAACCCAGGTTTCTTCTGGGCGGCGACAAAACTCTCTATGTAGAGTTGGGTGACGAAATAAGCCCTGAGATCAATCAAAAAGTCAGGGCGGTGTCAAATGCCATTGATAAAGCCCACATCCATGGCCTTGTTGACTTACTGCCTACCTACAGGTCCATTCAAGTCTACTACGATCCCCTGAAAATTCCTCTGAACAAGCTGAAAGAGCAGCTAACTACTCTGAGTCAAGAGGCCAGCGAAGAGACAAAACGCATCGGCAAAGTTGTTGAGATTCCCGTTGCCTATGGTGGAGAGTTCGGCCCCGACTTGGGGTTTGTGGCTTCCCACAACAATCTCACTGCTGATGCAGTCATCGAGATACACTGCTCCATCGATTACCTGGTCCACATGCTGGGGTTCAATACCGGCTTCCCCTACTTGGGTGGTCTGCCGGAGAAGATCGCGACGCCACGCTTGAACACGCCTAGAGTAAGAGTCCCAGCCGGCTCAGTGGGTATCGCCGAGTCTCAAACAGGAATATACCCTCTCGAGAGCCCCGGGGGGTGGCAACTTATAGGTAGAAGTCCCATCCGGCTGTTCGATCCTATCAGGGAATCCCCAGTCTTGACAGAGCCTGGCGACTACATAAGATTCGTGCCCATCGATGAGTCCAAGTACCGAGAGATCGAGAAGCGGGTGGCATCGGGTAGCTATCAAGTAACCACCACCGAGGTCAGCTAGCCGCGTCATGGAAGTGATAGAGGTAACAGAGCCTGGTATGTTAACCACCGTACAGGACGCGGGCCGGTATGGATACATGAGGTATGGTATCGGAACGTCGGGCGCCGTGGATTGCTTCGCGCTGAGGCTGGCCAACATCCTGGTGGGAAACCCAGAAAACGGAGCATGCCTAGAGCTGACGATGATGGGCCCTACTTTGGAATTTCTATCCGATACCCTGATAGCTCTGACTGGTGCGGACTTGACCCCAACTATAGACGGCAACCAACTCCCCATGTGGCAGGCTGTGGCTGTGAAGCAAGGCGCCACTCTTTCGTTTGGGGGGCCTAGCACCGGCCTCCGAGGATATCTTGCCATCGCCGGGGGAATAGATGTTCCCGCCTCTCTGGGCAGCAAGAGCACTGACCTTAAAACCCGTATAGGGGGAGTAGAAGGCCGTCCGCTGGCTAAAGAGGATAGGTTGAGCACAACCTCCGCCTCGCAACCAACTCACTTGGAGGGTCGTCGGATGCCTAGAGGCCTGATACCCACTTACCAAAATCAACATGTGGTGAGAGTTGTTACCGGGCCTCAAGATGATGCCTTTACCAACAGGGGCTTGGAGACGTTCTTAGGCTCGACCTATACTATTACTCCGAAATCAGATCGCATGGGATACAGACTGGAGGGGCCAAAGATAGAGCACAAAGGTACTGCCGATATCATCTCTGACGGAATTCCCTTCGGCGGGATCCA
Organism: Dehalococcoidia bacterium; assembly: GCA_965197675.1. Taxonomy (GTDB): domain Bacteria; phylum Chloroflexota; class Dehalococcoidia; order Plut-88900; family Plut-88900. Next base: position 399,559 of record OZ240221.1, read on the forward strand.
AGTAGCCGGAGATGGGATGCCCATCGTGCTGATGGCGGACCGAGGCATATCGGGGGGCTATACCAAGATAGCTACTGTCATAAGCGTAGATCTAAGCGAACTGGCCCAGGGCATGCCAGGGGACGAGGTGACGTTCAAAGCGGTAAGCGTGGAGCAGGCCCACGAGGCCCTGAGACAACAGGAACACGCCATCGAGGAGCTAAAGGCCTTGGTGGCCACTCCGAGGTCGCCTCGGCAATTCAAGATGAGGGTGGATGGCACTGAATACTATGTGACCGTGGATATGGCTCAATCCCCTACCAAGGATTCCAAGACGAGCGGACACGTCTCTCTCGAAGGTCAAAATGGAGAGAGATACACTTACGCCGTAGAAGCCGAAGACAGCGACGCCTAGATTACTACCAGGTCTCTATCGAACCTGGTAAGAAACTCCACCCCCGACTCGGTGACCAGGAGAGTATCGGTAATCCTCGCTCCTACGTTCTCATCGTAGTTGAGCACCGGTGGTTGCACTACCAGCACCATTCCCGCTTCGAGGGTATATGAGCTATCTTCGTCCAAGTGCAATGACTCAATCCAGCTAGGGGGAAAGCCGGGCGCCACGCTATATCCCGTCATGTGCAGCCGGTATTTGTCCAACCCTGCCTTCCGAATCACCGACTTGGCTGCCTGGTGGGGGGCGGTGGCCGAAACACCTGGTTTTATGGCCTCGATAGCCATGTCACTGGCATCCCTGACAATCTGATATATCTCATTGTTGCGCCTGGGAGGCTCGCCGAAGGAGAACACCCTACCGATGGGGGCGCAGTACCTCTTAACCGTGGCAGCGAAATCTACGTGGCCCATGTCACCCTTCTGGAAAACGCCTGAGTTGGGTTGTGGCGCCGTGACGTCGCTGGGCATCCAACAGTTATAGACCGACCTATCACCGGTGCCGAAATACAGGGGCCTGGCCGGCGACTCGGTGCCGTGCCGCCACATGGTGTACTGCATCTCGGCGGCCACGTCTTGCTGGGTCTTACCTATTGCCGTGTGCTCAACGCAGGTCTTCATGGCGGCTTCCGCAATCTTGGCTGCCTCTCGGTAGCACTCGATTTCGGCGGGGGTCTTGACGAGCCTCAGGTCCTCGATAAAGTGGGTGGCCTCCGTAACCAGCGAATCACCAAGCATCTCCTTGAGTCGTACGTAATCATGCGGGTCCAAATAATAGGACGGTGCTTCCAGGCCTAACCTGCGATTAGAATAGCCCTTCTCCTTCATCACGGCGCTGACTACGTCTATGGGATCTTCAGGCTCTCTCCCTCCCCAACTCCGTACGTCTTCCATAAGGGTCAGTTTGCGGTGCTCAGTCGCGTCCGAGAGCCTGCAAACAAAGGTCAATTTCTCGTTGGGATCCAGCGGGAAGAAGAAAAGCTGAAACTCAGACTCGCCGCCACCACCTCGAAGACCAGTAAGATAAAAGAGGTTGGTGGGATGGATTATCATCAGCAGGTCTAGACCCGCTTCTTCCATCGCCTTTCTGACTCGTTTCTGACGGGACTCGAACTCCTCTAACGGAAAATCGAACTTAGACAATGTCGTCCTCCTAAGAAGTGAATTAGTGACTACACCTCGATAAAGTCTCGGGGAAACTTGGATAATATCTCAGCTCCGGAATCGGTAATCAGCACGTTATCGATTATTCTGAACCCTATCCTCTCTTGGGGCAGAAAGACGGGAGGTTCTATAGATATTATCATGCCAGGCTCCAGGGTATAAGGACTGCCAGCCTCCAGCTTCAACACCTCTCCCCACACCGGGGGAAATCCAGGCGCTATCCCGTACCCCGATAGGTGCCAGCGACCTTCGTTCATGCCGGCGTTTTCTATGACTTTCTTAGAGGCCTCGTGAGGGGCGACAGCCGAAACTCCAGGCTTCACGGCAGCTATCATCTCATCACATGCCTCGCGCACCACGTTGTAGACCTCTTTCATTCGTGGAGTGGGTCGACCCATGCACAGCACCCTCCCGATAGTGGAGCAGTACCTCCTGTAGGAAGCTCCGTACTCCATGTGGATCAGGTCTCCTCTATGAATACGACGCTCGCTGGGCATGCCGTGGCCATATGCTGTGCGCTCGCCGCTGGCAAAGTTCATGGGGCTGGGTGGAGCGTCGCTGCCCAGGGCCATCATGGTGCGGTGCATCTCCGCTGTCACCTCCAGCTCCGTTTTGCCTTCGGCGAGTGTCTGGACACAGGTCTTCATGCCCTCGTCGAGTATGCCTGCGGCTTTGCGGATGTAAGCTATCTCCGCCGGGGACTTAACGAACTTCAGACTATCGATAAGATCGGTGGTCTCCAATACCAGGGAATCGCCCAGCATCTCCTTCAGAGCTACGTAGTGGTAGGGATGAAGGTAGTGCTGGGGCACCTCCAGGCCTACTCGCCGATTCAGGTAGCCCTTCTTCACCATTATCGACTTGACCACGTCTATGGGGTCTTCCGGTTCGCGTCCTCCCCACCCGTGCACGTCCTCAGCCAGGGAGAGGTCGGCAATCTCGGCGACTTCGGCCAATCGCGAGAGGATGGTCAACGGACCAGGCTCCAGGGTGAAGAAGAGCATATGAAGCTCCTGCCACCCTTTGACTCGACAGCCGATAAGGTAATTGACGTTGACCGGGTTCAGTACCAGGAGAAGATCGATGCCCGCCTTCTCCATAGCCTCTCTGCCCCGTCGCTGCCTGTCCTGGAACTCCTCCAGCGAGAAATCATGCTTAGACACAGAGTCTCCCTACTGCCAGGCCCGGTTAGAGCCAGCGAAAGCCCCATGTATCGTGGGAATGATCTCGGGACATGGACTCGTGGAAGTGGATGATCTTCCATTGTCCCCCTGTCTTGTGAAGGACGAACGTGTTGCGTTCGTTGAAGACCATGGGATTATCGAAGCTCTTTATCTTGAGAGTGCCGAGGAAGGTGCAGTAAGCGTACCCCACGTCTCCCAGCACATCCACAGCCAGGTTATCGATGGTGGCGTCATGAGTCTCAACAGAGTCGGCCAGCCCATTGTAGTAATCGTTGATGCCCGGCCAACCAACGACAGCGTCGTTGTTCTCCTCAGCGACGTAGAGGAGCTGGGGATAGCTCTGGTCCCACAACAACTTGGCCCTCTCGACGTCGAGAGAGTTGAGAGCATCCAGCCACTGCTCTATGACGGCTTCGACTTCCTGTTTCTGCTGCTCAGTAGCGGGCATCAATATAGCTCCTTCCATGATGCACAAGGCTGGAGGGATTCCATCGCATTGCCCTCGGACCTTGTAATCTGAGTGGTGCTCGCCCTATGTTCCAAGTGGGCCTAAGTGTACCATACCGACCCTGTCCCAGGCGCTCGGAGGGGGCCAAAGCCGGTTTTGGCCTAAATGTGATGTTCTTGCACTGTAACCCGACTGGGCTTGCGTGTGGAACTTGATTGTCTTTTCTGTTTAGCTTTGAAGTTTGATTGAATTTTCCGGTCCACGTTCAAACTTGATTGAGTTGTAAAAAAAGTTTTATTTTCGGGGTTTTCCAGGCACGAAGATGTCGTTATTTTTGATTGATTTTTTCATGAGGTTGGGTTGTTTCCACCCACCCGCCCAGAGAGGTTTTATATATGGGGGGACACATCCCTCCGGACTCCCTCGGTGGAGGGTTGGATTGCCGTGTCAGGCACAGACCTTTGAATAACTCCGGCATTGTCCCAAAATGAGGCGCTCCAACTGTCATTACTTCGACAAGCTCAGCACGGGGTCTGAACGGAGCCCTTAGGCCATGCTCAGGGTAAACTCCGTGAAGTGAAGATTCCAAAACTTCTGCCCGTAAAGCTACGATGTTTTTGATGGACCGCTTTGGATTCTTCGCTATGCTCAGAATGACACTGGTATGGGGCTTGGTCGCAAGTTACGCAAAAGTCTCCGTCAAACACGGGAATGACCTGCCTGCTGCAGGCAGGCGGGGAGGAGCCGCTCAATGGTTCCCTTCGGTAAACTCGGGATAAACTCTAAGCTCACCTGGTTCGACAAGCTCAGCACGGGGTCTGAACGGAGCCCTTCGGCTATGCTCAGGGTAAGCTCCGCGAAGTGAAGAATCCAAAACCTCTGCCCGTAAAGCTACGATGTTTTTGATGGACCGCTTTGGATTCTTCGCTATGCTCAGAATGACACTGGTATGGGGCTTGGTCGCAAGTTACGCAAAGGTCTCCGTCAAGCACGGGAATGACCTGCCTACTGCAGGCAGGCGGGGAGGAGCCGATCAATGGTTCCCCTCGGTAAACTCGGGATAAACTCTAAGCTCACCTCGTTCGACAAGCTCACCATGAGCGGGGCTGGGGTGAGCATGCGCTCCAGATTCTTCGCTTCGCTCAGAATGACAGGCTCTTGGAACTGGGGAGAGGTTCGCCCGTGTTTGAGTCCGTTCAGGATGTCCTTGGGAGAGCCTGCACTTGGGCGTTGGCCTCTGTGAAATATAGGGATGATACCTCCTTTTAAGTGAGATGGGTATTTGTATTATAGCACGTAGGTTCTTATTTTATTTAGGGCCGTGTGGCACAGGAGGTAGGTGTCAACTCTGGATTCCCGCTCATTATGAGAGGGGGATTTCCACCACGTGCAGCGTCTCTCGGCTGGATTCCCGTGTCAGGCACGGGAATGACGGAAGAGGGGGTCCACTCACTCCCTTCGACCAGGCTCAGGGTGAGCGGTGGTCATTGTCTACCAGGTAACCATGAGCCTGGCTTGGAAAGGCGAATGTCTTGTTTCCCACCCGCCCCGCCCTCGGTAGGTTTTTAGATATGGGAGGACACCCTCCTTCGGCCCTTCGACTTGCTCAGGACAGGCCCAAGCCCCCTGCCAGAGGGAAACATCCCTCTTGTATGTTAAGTATGGAGGCGTGGCAGGCAGACTCCCTCTGACTATGAGCTGGATAAAAGGGAGTGAGCGCCCCCACCCTACCCTGGCCGACCCATCCCATGAATCTGGGTGATTGCAACGCAATCTTGCTATACTAATGTGACATCGCAGATGGAGACTTTGTAATGGCCAGCATCACCGTGCGCAATCTAGATGGCGGCCTGAAGCGGCGGCTGCGTATTCGGGCAGCCGAGAATGGCCATTCCATGGAACAGGAGGCCCGCGACATCCTGCGGGCGGCTCTTGACGAAGACGCTGCGCCGACCAGAAATCTCGGCACGGCGATCCACGAACGGTTCAAGCCGTTCGGCGGATTGGAGTTGGAGATTCCTCCCAGGGAACCCATGCGCTCGCTTGTTGTCTGAGCCTACCACTCTGAGCCGGAACTTGGTGTCCCGATGTTGAATCATTGCCATGCTCCGCTGATCCAGAATCCGATAGGCTCTATTCTCCTCTAGCAGTTCCAGGCTTGTCCGTACGGCCTCATCGGTGTAGGGGCCTGATAGAGTCCAAAAAGCCAGGGCAGACACGAAACTTATCTTGCGTTATCCCTGGCAATGCTGAGGCCAGCCCACATCACGCTAGGTCTGAAGACACCGCGTAGGAAACGCCGTTGATAGGGCAACATCTGGAACGGCTCGCCCGGCAGATCGCCGTCACCTATCAGAGCCAATTCAAGACTTGCCATCAGATTCTTGATGTTCACGTAGCACTAGTTCAAAAGCAACAGAAGAAGCCGGCCAGCCCCCCAAAGGGCAGCTACCCATAGAAGAGTCATCCAACCACTGTAGCGTCGTTCAAGACGGGCTAGGCGTTTGTCGGTGTCAGTTATTTTCTGCGACTGCCATAGTCTGCGGTCATCCATGAATTTCACAAAACGTTCGTATTCCGCCCATGTGACCAATTGCTCCTCATCTTGCCTCATAGTAACCCCTTTCTAAGGCCATCCTGCGTAGTTAGTCACTACCACTCCACGATTTACGCCTATGCGGATCGCCAGGCTGTACTATAAAGCTAGTCGATAAAGTCGATCAACAATTAACGGTTTGTGAAACTAGCCCCGGCAAGGCCGCAATCGCCTACTCCATACTCACGCCCGATGACAGTCTCATAGGGAGAGCGGATTGCCGCAGAGGTCGCCCCCCGCGAGGTAACGCTCCAAGGCCTCTTCGATCTCTCTCAACGCTCAGGCACTGACCTTCATCTCATCTGCCTTTGGTTGAACTGCTTCAACTCACCTCTCTGATGGGCATCTACCGTTTCGTGATCTTGGGCCCAACGTACATGATGTACAGCGGCTCGCTCGCCCGGATCGGCCATGAGAAGTGAACTCGCAGTTGAGGTGTCTTAACTTTACCATGCCAAGTGCAGAACAGCCGCTCTCCAGCGTTAGTGGGATGCGCGAAGGTGAGGTCTGACTCGAATTCTACCTTCTCAGTGTAAGAGGAGTCGGAGAACCAAGCTTTGTCTCCGGTAAAGTGTTTCCTGTACAGAGATTGACCTTCGGGAGTCCGTTCTCCCCGCTCATTAAAGCAATTCTTCAGGGTATGCAGAACATTTAGGCGTAGCAGAAGGCGTTCAGCAGCGCCCTTACTGAATGGGTGTCCCGTCAGCGGGTCGAAACTGTCATTCGCGAACGTCAAATCCGGACACCTGATCCGAGCGGTCGCTTCCAGGTCCTTCCAAGATCCGAGTTGAACGGGAGCGGATTCAAGGGCAGCCTCCACCTCTTCCGGATCCCAATAGTTGAGGACTTCTACACTACTCACGCGCTCGCTGTCGTGCCAGTTGACAGCCAAGGGTGAGATTAGCCAGGAAGAGGGCTTAAAGCTGACGAGACCGCGGTCAATTCCGCGAATAAGACAATAGGCAGCCTCTCCGACTGCCGTGTCGGTTACTACTTCACCATTGAATTCCAATAAGTCGTCAGAGTTGTGCTGTCTGACATCATCCCAGAAGGGGCCATGGCGATCTAGCCATCCCATGAAGGCTCTGAGCTTGTTTTTGTCCAAGGCGCGAGGGGCCGCTTCCCGCATCTTCAAGTCCGGTGTTACCTGAGCATTGGCGACATTGCGATGACACTGAAGATCCCCTCTGAACCGCCGCGTCGTTTCTCTTATGATCATCACACGCCCAATGGCGTCTCTAAAGGCCCCCAGACTCAGAAACTGTCCATGGATGGAGCAATCGTTGAGGATCAGCTCCAAATCAGTCCTCTGCCCATCCAGCGAAGTAGTTTGCGTCCTTGTCAAACTGGTCGAAGAATCCTTCAGGCCAGTCGTCAATGTTACCCGAATCATCCACCGTGAGGCTCAGTATCTGAGTCGCTTCATCTGATGGGGGCCTGAAGAAATGGATAGCAACTTGTTCTGATTTAAGCTGGCGAGCCTTGACTGCACGGCGAACGCCATTAAGCACGTGATCGCTGTGTGTCTCCACGACTACTTGTATTCCTGCGCGTGCCACATCGGCCAAAAATTGTCCCATCAGCGCTTGGCCGGCAGGGTGCAGATGCACCTCCGGGTTCTCAATAAGAATGATATCACTCTTGTTTGCGGACAGGGCCGCCACCATAATGGGCAGAATCTGAGTAAGCCCGAACCCTGTGTGAACGGGCTTATGGAACTCCGTCGCTTTCGATGTGCGCAATCCGAGGGTTACAGCGTTTGACCTAGGCGCCTGTTGCAAGTCTATCTCACAGCCAGGGAACAGTGTGCTCATGCGCCTCTGTACCTGATGCAACCGAAGGGCGGGCACCCCCTGTAGTACAAGTCCGTCAATGACAGGCTCGTCTCGCCCCCAGTGCAAAACACTCACGGCGTGTTCGCCTCGGGAACCGACGACGCTAACAAGACGAGGGTCTTCGAGAGGATAGGCCTCTTGAGGGGCTATCCGTTCCGCAGTAATATAGGTCAGATTCCGCAGAGGACGAGTAAACGGCGAGGCGGCTTCAGCCTCGTCTGGTGGCAGCAGATACCGTAACTCTTGGGGCAGTTTGAACGTTCTGTTGTTTACGGCGACAAGCTCGACTTCCACTGACATATCTCGTCGGTCGCCGCCGAACGCCCAGCGGTAGACGTTCTCGTCGTACTCCAAGGCAATCTCGAAACCAACTCTGCCAGCCACGTCCGATGCTGCACCCATCCGGACACCAGTGCCATTGAGTACAAGCCGTGTCGACCATTCGTGTTCGCGCATCGTCTGGTGCAGTAACACGATCGCCTGTAGAATCGAAGACTTGCCTGAAGCGTTGAGTCCGGTGAGCAGTGTCAGTGGCGCAAGGGGCAACCGCAGGAGTTCAAAGCACTTGAAGGATCGAAGTTCAAGCCGTGTAAGCACCTACTACGTCCTTAAACATCGATTTGGCCATGGTAAAGCGACGTCTTACCTGTTTCACACCATTGGTTCCGTAGGTAATTGAGTCATCAAAAGTCCATGTTCTCAGCAACTTAAAGAAGCCCTCTCTTAATGCCTGGGCATGCTCCTCGACAACTTCCCGAGGATATAGTGAGAGTCCAGTAGACATCACATCCCAGAGCGACGCGTTGATTACATTGCGGTAATCTTGTTCTGGACAGTGTTTTCGGAAGGCATGTTTGCCGAACAGAAGGAGATTGTTGCCAAGCGTGGTTTCCAATTGCCCAGATAGAGTTGACAGTAGTTCAAGTTCATCATTCATTTTTCTCAAGCAATTCGCAAGATATTCGTCCATGTCCCTGTATTCTTCAAGCATGAGTATTTGGAAAGCGCAGAACCGATTGACGAATTCTCGATCCCTCATTATTGCAGTCTTTAGGCTTCTACCGGTTGCCTCTAGAAAGAGAGGGGTTTTCGATTCCTCTCTCAGGAATCGTGTAGCTTCGCCCATATATAGGCAGTTGCGCATCTGTTGCCGGGTCAACGACACACCGCTGTTCACACGCTCGAAGATGTCCAGACGGGTCTGTTCAGGCGCTTTTGCATCGATGACGTAGAGGATGAGATTGCAGTCTTCGAAACGATCCTGGAGCTTTGGATCCAAGTCTTTGAATAGCTTGCGGTGTAGATCGGGACGGTCGGGCAGATTAAGTCTCAGTTCGTTATTCGCAAAGCGCTGGAATGTGGACAGCCGTTGCAAACCGTCTACTACCACCCGGCGTCCCTGCTGGTCTTCCGCAAGATAGAAGACGGGGAGCGGTATCCGCATTAGGACGGACTCGATCAGCTTGCTCTGCTTGACCTCGCCCCATATGAAGTCCCGCTGGAAGTCTGGGTTCATGACGTAACGACCTTGCTCTATCCGGCCCAGAACTTGTTCGATGGCCTGGCTCTCGTTCCGGATCAATAGTTCATCAATGGGATAGTCGCCCCAAGAAGCGTCCGTGTCGTCCCCTAGGCCTTCAGGCTCTTCCGGCTCTTCCGACAGTATGTCAGTCTGCGTAGTCATCTGTTCCTCAATCGGCGTTGTGCCCACCGATATGACCTGGTTACATGATACTCGACAAGTACATTCTAGCAGGCTATCGGGAAAGAGCAATGCAGACCGGAAGGAAGGCTGTGTGCCGACATTGAACACTCTCCACAAGGACAATGGCCGTTGCGAGGGCAACGCGACCATCCTCTGCAGGATCACTATGTAAACAGACGGAAGTTAGTTCACATGCGGAAGAGTAGTAGGTTGTGGCTCTTAGCTCTGCCGCTATCAACCGAGGCGTTCGTGCAGGCGTTAAGATGCTACCTGCCCGAACCTCAACACAAAGGTTCTTGATTTTGTCCGGCTTGGTGGAGATAGGGGGATTCGAACCCCCGGCCTCCGCGTTGCGAACGCGGCGCTCTCCCAGCTGAGCTATATCCCCACGCCCAATCGACTATAGCAATGCCCTCGTTCCATAGTCAACTGCCAAGGGGTTCCAAAATCCCCCACCCAAAGTCAAACTGGCCCGCTCACCCCCGTATCAAGTACGGGGCAAGCTCTGAGAGCATGTCAGACCATTTGAGCGAACCCCCTTGCCGTCATTCCCGTGCTTGAGCCGAGAATCCAGTGGAGGTGTGTGCAAGTTGGGGTGTTCCCCGCTCACTCCCTCTGGACTCCTCCGTGCTGGCTTCTTGGACAGTCTCTCTTGAGGCTGGCTCAGAATGGCTAACGCCTCGTTCCCCTTCCACCCGCCCAGGTAGGTTGGACGTGGGGGGACACCCCCCACGTCCCCCGCCAGAGGGCTGACTCCCTCTGGACTCCCTACGTTGGGGATTAGGTATCGCTCACTCCCTTCGATCCTTCGACTGGCTCAGGACAGGCACGCTCAGGGTAAACTCGGGAAGTGAAGAATCCGAAGCCTCTGCCCGTAAAGCTACGATGTATTTGATGGACTGCTTCGGATTCTTCGCTACACTCAGAATGACACTGGTATGGGGCTTGGTCGCAAGTTACGCAGAGGTCTCTACTTCGGGCGCCAACGAGGTATTTTGCTTATTTAGGTAGGGAAGCTAGGGGCTGCACGGGGCGAAACCTGGGGAGGGTAAGCTCCTCGGTGACGTCCACGAATACGACCTCCACCTCCATACCGATTTCAACCCTATCGATGGGACAGTCCGCCAGGTTGCTTATCATTCTGACCCCCTCCTCAAGCTCCACCAAGACCACTAGCCAGGGAACTCTATCGGTCAGGGCGGGATGCACTGCCTGATGGGTCACGGTATAGGTATAAACGATTCCCCGGCCTTTGGATTTGGTCCACTCCCACTCGACAGAGTTGCAGCGATGACACGCGGGACGAGGAGGATGCCGATATGACTGACACTCGAGGCAGCGCTGAATGACGAGTCGATGCTGCCTGCAAGCGTCCCAGAACTGCTGATTATCCAGGGTGGGGACCGGAATAGGGAATGAGAAGTCAGATGTCACGTCCGGCTCACCTCCGCAGGATGAGGGCGCCTATCCCTTCGCTGGCATCGACCAGGGCCAGCTCGGCGTCGGGTACCTGGGCCGTGGATGTTCCCCGCAGCTGCCGCACCCCCTCGACCATATGGTTCACTCCATGAACGTAGGCCTCGGAGAGGTGGCCTCCCGACGTATTCACGGGCAGACCGCCTCCTATCTCTATCCTGCCATCCTCCACAAAAGGTCCGCCTTCACCCATCTTGCAGAAGCCGTATCCCTCCAAAGCGAATATCACGGGAGCGGTGAAGTGGTCGTATATCTGGGCAACGTCAATGTCTTTGGGGGATACCCCCGCCGTATCGAAGAGACGAGGGCCTGTAAGCGGCGCCGACGTCTGGCTGAGAACTCCTCGCTCCCAAATGGGAGGCACCAGAGTCTGGGCTGCGGCCATGATATAAGCTGGGGGATGGCGTAGGTCTTTGGCCCTTTCAGCCGACGTAACGACTATAGCGGCACCCCCGTCAGTCTCAAGGCAGCAATCAAAGAGGTGAAACGGGTCGTGAATAATACGAGAGCTTTGATGATCCTCCAGGGTGAGGAGCCGATCGTGCATGACGGCCCTCGGGTTCATGTTGGCATGTCTGCGGCACGCCACTGCCACCGCACCAAACTGAGCGCTGGTGGTACCGTATTCATGCATGTGGCGGCGGGCGCACATGGCCAGCAACTGTCCCGGAACGAGCAATCCGTAGGGCTCAGCAAAAGCTGACTGGCCCTGTCCTCGACGGCCTGTAACCTGGCCTGCCCCATAGCGTCTCCCGGACCTTCCGTTCATAGCCCGGTAGAGCAGCACGTTCTTCGCCATTCCAGTGGCGACGGCCATCACGGCATGGGTTACCAACCCTCCCCCCGCTGAACCGGCATAGCCCAGCTCATCGTAAAAGGTCAGCTCGGAGATGCCCAGAGAGGCTATCATCTCCTCCTCGGTGGTGGCATCCACAGCAAACCTCACAACCCCATCGATGTCGTTAGGTTTTAGGCCGGCATCTTCAATGGCCTTAGTCGAGGCTTCTACTGCGAGAGAGAGCTCACTCCTGCCTGAGTCTCGCGAATACTCGGTCTCCCCTATGCCGACAATGGCGCATTTGTCTTTTATGGTGACGACGTCCATGATGCTTCAGATGAAACTCGCGGCTTAATGACCTGCAGAAAACCTGACTATATAACGCCTTCCCGCTTGAGCTTTTCCATCTCAGCGTCGCTGCGCCCTAGAATGCTTCCTAGAATCTCCTTGTTATGCTCGCCGGGTGAAGGAACCTTACCCACGCTGCCCTTGGTCTCTGAGAATTTGATGGTGAGTCCAGGGGCCATAATAGGCCCGGAGCCGTCTTGGTTGGGCACCTCGACCATCATCTCACGCTCTCGAATATGGGGATCATCGGCCGCCTGTGCTATGGTGTTCACCGGACCCACGGGCACGTCGGCCTTTACCAGAATCCTGGTTGCCTCCTCCACAGTTTGAGAGGCAACCCACTGTTTCAAGAGGGACAATCTCTCATCGTGTACCTCCTGGGAAACGGAAAATCCCAGATACGCCGAATCCTCAGCCAGGTCGGAGCGCCCGATAGCGGTGAATAGCCGAGACCATAGCTGATTGGAGGTGGCCATGATAACTACACGCCCGTCCTTGGCTTGATAGTCGGTCTGGAAGATGGATCTAAAGTATTCATCGGGGTCCGCCCCAGTGCCCAAGTAATGGGATATGGGTATCTCTGTAAGGGTGATGCCACTGTCCAGCAAACTGACCTCGACCATCTGTCCCTGGCCCGTAGCGTTACGATGGATCAAGGCTCCCAACGTGCCTATACAGGCATGAAGAGAGGTCACCCTATCTATTATGGAGGAGCCGGTGAGAACAGGGTGTCCTTCGGGAATGCCAGTTACACTCATCAGGCCTGACATCGCTTGTCCCAGGGGATCGAAGGCGGGACGGTCTCGGTAGGGGCCGTATTGGCCAAACCCCGATACCGAAGTCAGTATTATGTCAGGTTTAATCTCCTTGAGGCTTTCGTAGTCGAAGCCCATCTTTGCCATTACGCCGGGTCGGAAGTTCTCCAGAACTACGTCGGCATCTTTGACCAGTTCTCTAAAGATATCCTTGCCCTTCTCAGAGCGCATGTTGAGGGTTATGCTCTTCTTGCTTCGGTTGTAGACGGTGAAATAGACACTGGTGCCATTCACAAAGGGGCCTTGCTCTCTGGTATCCTCACCACCCACCTTCTCCACCTTTATGACCTCTGCCCCCATATCGGACATGAGCATGCCTGCCCTAGGCCCCGCCTGATAGCGAGCTAATTCAAGAACTCGTATGCCTGCCAAACACCCCTTCATAGCCTTTCTACCTGCTTTCGAGAAGACTCTTGGAAAATGTTACTACAACAGCATTCCACAATCAGCCGCTCAACATATGCTTTATTCTGTAGTGCACCTCGTTTAATCCCAGGAAGATGGCAACTATGATGAACCCCGCCACGAATCCACCGACGTGGGCCCAGTAGGCCACACCACCGGCAAACTGGGCTCCTAGAGAGATGAAGGCATTGAAGAACTGTAAGATTATCCAGATCCCTATCAGCAGATAGGCCGGTATCGCCACTACAGTGATGAAGATGAAGAATATGACCGTTCGAATACGGGAGGTGGGGAAAAGCAGGAAATACGCTCCCAGCACACCCGCTATAGCTCCACTGGCTCCTATAGTAGGGATACCAGTGTCCAGGTCTATTGCCATTTGAGCCGCCGATGCGAAAAGCCCGCAGATTACGTAGAAAATCAGATACTTTATTCTACCCAACCTGTCTTCCACGTTGTCACCAAATACCCAGAGAAACAGCATGTTGCCTAAAAGATGCAGCCAGCCCCCGTGCATGAACATGGATGTGAAGAGCGTAAGCCACACCGAAGGAGGGCCGCCTTCGTAGACGTCAACGACTCCTACAGAACGTCCACCAAGAGTGAGAACCTCGTAGCGTGATACTCCTTCAACGCCAAGAACGGAGTCATCCCCGTCATTATTGAATTGCTGTATCTTCTCAGAGAGGTCGCCTCTGCCCGTCAGCTCGTAGGAGACTACGCCATAGTTGTTGAAGAACCTTGTCAGCTCATAGTCGTCTACCTGAACCTCGAATCCATTCACATCAACTACAGCATCGCCTAAAGTCAGCTCGAATAGGAAAACCAGAATGCTCGCGGAGATGAGAAGGATGTTTACTATGGGGAACTTCTCTCGGTGAAGATCGAGATTGGAAACGGGGAACATTGAAGAGCAGTCGCCTTTCTAGAGTCATCTCCCCCCACTCGCATAGCTACCATACGGCCTATCCTGTTGGCCTGTCAATTATGCAGGCATCACAAAATCGCTGCCTAGAGCCGACCTAGCCCGCTCATGGTGAACAGTCTTAAGAGGGGGAGGCAAAGGGGCGGATCCCCTTTGCTTGGGGGGTTAGGCCTGTCCTGAGCTTGTCGAAGGAGACTGTTCCCCCAAGAGCTACATACCTGGGCGGGTGCGCGGGGAACAAAACGTTAGCCTTACCGAGACAGACTCCTTTCTCCCCTCCGTCATTCCCGCTCCAGAACGGGAATCCATCCCCCTCCCTCAGCCCTGTACCAGAAGCCCCATGGAGGGAGTCCAGAGGCACACACCCTCTGGCAGGGGGTTTATGGGGCTTGTCCTCAGCTTGACTGGGGAATGTGCCCCCACATACAAAACCTACCGGGGTGGGTGGGACCAAATAACCCGCTTCACTGCAGGCTCCAACCAGGCCTTCCCTATAATTTAGGTGGGGGATTTAGGTCCGGTACGGGCTATTGTCGCTTTCACTTCGTCGGGATATACTGGACGACTGGTGTCCAAAAGTAGACTTCAAGTGCCTATTCCGGATCTTATCGCAGACGTGAACATCTATTGCAGGGCGCCTCTATTCCTGGGTGAACCTTCGATGGCGAGTGAATACAAAGAAGCTATGGAAGCGTTGCTCGCAGAGGCAGACGAGCCCATTCAGAAGAAGGGTTCGCCAAGACGGGAGACGCAGTTGTAGCCTTGGGCGGTCTTCCTCTTCAGGTCAGGGTTACCACCAACTTCTCTAGGCTTCATAGTATGGGAGAGACGGCATGAGTTCCTCAAGAGCAGTTATCTTCGATATGGACGGCGTGCTGTCCGACAGCGAGCCCATCTACCACCTTTCCATCAATCAGGTGCTGACCAGACACGGATATGAGGTTACGGAAGAAGTCAATAAAGAGATATTGGGGACCACCGTCGAGTACTCGTGGAGCTGGTTGAAGAGTCACTTCGACTTAAAGGGCGATATGAAAGACTGGATAGATGAGTACGATACAGTCGTAATAAAGAACTTGAAGGAGAAAGTAGTCCCCGCTCCTGGAGTCTACGACCTGTTGGAGAAGATAAAGTCCAGCGGCTTTCACATAGGATTGGCCTCCTCATCTCAAGGCAACTGGGTACAGGCCGTCCTCTCCACCCTAGGCATTGAATACACTTTCGATGTGATCGTCTCCGGCGAGATGGTTAAACAAGGCAAACCCCACCCCGAGATATTTCTCCAAGTAGCGAAGAAATTGAAGATAGACCCCCGTTATTGCCTAGTCATCGAGGACTCCCCTCACGGCATCAAGGCCGCCAAGAGTGCCCAAATGAAGGTGGTGGCTGTCCTGACCCCGTACACCAAAGATTTGAACCTGTCCGAGGCGGACCAGGTAATCGAATCTCTGGCGCATTTCGACTACAGCCTGCTGGACTAAAATCCCCCACCTAGAGCCTAACTAGCCCGCTCATGGAGGACGCTTTGTCGTCTATGGGGACTGCAAAGGAGCGGAGCCTCTTTGCCTGGACGGTTGGGCCTGCCTGTCTACTCCAGGTAGACTGCTCATCTTGACACCAGCACACCTCCCTCTCACCTCCCTTACTGGCATCCGACATCTTTGTGACTCTAGTCAGAAAATTGACGAGTCACATTGGCATTGTTAGACTGGAAGACGTCCTAACAGGAAGCCACCCCTAGTCTTCATCTTAAGGAGCAATAGATGGAAGCCACAGCGCCGTCTGACTCAGGCCCTACCCCCAAGACTCTACTAGGCCCCGGCCCCAGCAACGTCCACCCCCGTGTCTACAGAGCTATCGCCGGCCCCATTCTCAGTCATATGGATCCCGAGTTCTGGGAGATCATGGATGAGACAGTTGAGCTGCTGCGAGAAATCTTTCGCACCCGCAACTCTCTCACTTTACCCATTTCTGGCACGGGCTCCGCTGGAATGGAGGCGGCCATCTACAACTCCTTAGAGCCAGGGGATACCATATTGGTTGGAGTGGCTGGCTTTTTCGGAGGGCGGATTGCAGAAATCGCCCAGCGATGCGACGCCAATGTCGTGCCCATCGAAGTAGCCTGGGGCCAACCGGTTTCCCCAGAGATGGTGGAGAATGGGCTGAAAACCCACCCTGAGACCAAGGTGGTAGCCCTGGTGCACTGTGAGACTTCAACAGGGGTGGCCCAGCCCCTGGAGGAAATAGGACGCATAGTTCAACAACACGGCGCCCTTTTTCTGGTAGATGCAGTGGCATCCCTGGGAGGAATGGATATAGACATCGACCGATTGGGGGTCGACGTGTGCTACAGCGGAAGTCAGAAATGTCTAAGCTGCCCGCCAGGGCTTGCCCCCATAACCCTCAGTGATAAAGCAGTGCAAGCACTGAAGAGTCGCAGCACCAAGCCCAGGAGTTGGTATCTCGATCTTTCCATGCTGGACGAGTACTGGATCAGCGCCAGGAAATACCATCACACCACTCCAGCATCAATGATCTATGCCATGAGAGAATCCTTAAGGATAGTGGCCGAGGAGGGGCTGGAGCAGAGCTTCAGTCGGCATCATCTCAACTCTTCCGCTTTACGGTCAGGCTTGAAGGCCCTGGGGCTTGGTCTGATCGCAGCCGAGGATTACTGCTCAGACACCCTCACAGCGGTTTTGATGCCGGAAGGGATAGACTCCGACAAGGTGAGGCAATCTCTGCTCAACGACTGGCAGATCGAGACCGGAGGTGGACTTGGTCCGTTCAAGGGAAAGGCGGTCCGTATTGGGCTGATGGGGTATTCGTCTCAGGCGGCTAACGTTCTGCTGGTGCTCTCAGCCCTGGAGCAGATACTGCTAAAGCATGGCTATGAGACTCCGACATCGGCAGGGGTCAGCGCCGCCAATCGAGTATACGTCGAGGCAGGCGGCTAAGATATCCTCATTCCGTGTGGCCATCGGATTCAGCGTCGTAGGACATGTCCAACAGCTCCACGACGTGATATGAACGCCCCGGACGCCCCTCTTTTCTAAGACCCATGTCCAGCTGGATCATGCAGCCAGGATTAGCCGTTACTAAGATATCGGCATCGGCAGAGGCGATGTCTTTCATCTTGCTATCCAGAATTCGAGAAGACATTTCCCTCTGAGTGATCTGATAGCTGCCCGCGGCCCCGCAGCAGCGGTCCGAGCCAGGCATCTCCACTAACTCAAGGCCTGGGATGGAGTTCATCACCTCCCTGGGCTGGGATGTGATCCTCTGAGCGTTCGCCAGGTGACAGGAATCCTGATATGTCACCCGCCTTCGAATCTCACCGGTGGGCCTGACCAGAGGTAACTGTGCCAGGAACTCGCTGACGTCTCGCACCTTATCCACGAAGACTTTGGCCCTCTCAGCGTAGACCGGATCGTGCTCCAACAGCTCTTCGTACTCCTTGAGCATGGCTCCACAGCCCGCCGCATTGTTGATGACGTAGTCCACGCCCGCCTTTTCGAAGACATCAATGTTTCGCTTTGCCATGGTTCGGGCTGTATCTCGCTCTCCGTTGTGGACGTTAAGAGCAGCGCAACAGCCCTGGGTACCGGGTATTACAACATCGCAGCCGTTTCTAGCCAACACTCTCACGGTAGCAGCGTTCACAGGCCCAAAGGTTAGAGGCATGACACACCCTGAAAAGAAGCCTACACGTGCTCGCCTTACTCCTTGGGCTGGTACAAATTGCAGATTGGGGGGAGGAAAGAGCCTTTGGGGAAGCTCAGGGAGCATCTCTTCCATCTCTGAAAGCCGCGAGGGCAAGAATTCCTTCAGTCCATAGCGCCCAACCAGATCTTTGGCGCCCGATTTTTGATATAGGCGGGTCAGGCGAAAACCGAGCCTCAATCGCCATTGATAAGGCAACAACTGCTTAAACGCTAGCCACCGAAGAGATTTTTCCCACCATACTACATGGGTATCTCTCTGAATCCGGTTCCTGGTGGCCGCCATCAGGCTACCAAAGGGCACCGAAGAAGGGCAGGCTACTTCACAGGCCCTGCACTGAAGACAGAGCTCCATATGCTCGACCAGCCTATTGGTATAGTCTACTCGACCTTCTGCTACGGCCTTCATCAAGGCCAGCCGCCCCCTGGGCGACTCAGTCTCCAAGCCCAACTCGAGGTAGGTAGGACATGCGTTCAGGCACAAGCCGCAGTGGACGCACTTGTACAGATCCTTCTCGTCGATATCGTTTCCTGGGTGCAAGCCCAGGATATCCGTAGGGGACATCTCATTTATCTCCGTGTTTACCAAGTCTCTAGATGCCATCCACGAATCTGCCTGGGTTCAATGTGCCGGCTGGGTCGTACTGTTCCTTTATCCGTTTCATTAGCTGGGTCTGCAGCCCATTCACTCCCCAGACATCTATCTCCCGCTTGAGCTCGGTGGGGCAAACCTCCACTACCGCGTGCCCGTGGAATCTATCCGCCAGCCTTCTCAAGCCATCTACGAGACCCTTGAAAGAGCCCATAGAGCCGTTGTCAGCCCACCAGCAGCTGTGTGTTATTCCGTGAGTGATATTGGTAAGCAACGCCCCCTCTAGACCCTTTTCCTTGCCAAGCGCGGAGATGTTTCCCATTAGAGCGGCCGTATCCGAGGATAGAGATGTCGACTTGACTATCATCGCGGCCCCGTGACCCTCGCTTCTACCCAGATTCCTGATTTCAGACCAAATCAACCTTGAGCTGTCGATATCATCTGCGGAGGTGTGCTCTACCTGATGAGTTTTGCAAACCTCTCTAATCTCTTTCTCCTGTCTCTTCACAGATGCCGAGGTGCCACCCAGCTCCACCACCAGAAGCCACCCTTCAGTCATATCTGTAGTGCTACTCAGAAATCCCGATGCCCTCTCGTCAAGAATCTCCATGGCCAGTGGCAATACCCCTCTATTAGATATCTCTCTGGCTATGCCTACGGCCTCCGCCGCGGACGAACATGAGACAATGAGTGTGTGTTCCTCTTTGAAGAGCGGGGCGATTTTGAAGGCGGCCTCCACGATTATTCCCAGTGTTCCTAGAGAGCCCGTGTAGAGCTTGTTCATGTCGTAGCCTGTAACGTTCTTGACCACCCTGCCTCCCCCCTTGGTTACCTCGCCGTTGGGATGAACCACTTTGATCCCTATGAGTCTATCCCTCGCCGTGCCGAAGAAGGCCCTTCGAGGGCCGCTGGTGTTACACGCAAGTATGCCTCCGATGGTGGCATTCTCAGCTCCCGGTGGGTCCAAGGGAAGGAACTGACCATGTCTGGCAAGCTCGCTCTGGAGCGCCCCCAGTGATATTCCTCCCTCCACGATTACTGTTAGATCAGCGGGCTCGTACTCCAAGATTCGGTTCAGCCGACTCGTGCCGGCAACCAGGTCTACTCGGCCGGCCAGATTACCGAGCCTCATCTGAGTGCCCGCACCCCAAGGAACCACGGCCTTACCTTGTCCATCGGCAGCAGCCAGGAGTTGACTTACCTCTTCCAGAGTGTTGGGAAAGACGACACTCTCTGGCGTCTGCTCATCCACCTTATAGTTGGAGAGTCCCGCCTCGTGGGTTATCTTTCTGTTATTCGGTATGGCAGAGACAACTTTATCGAAGGTTCTAGCTCTAGTCATGATAGCAGTCTGGGTTGATGCATACGTGCAGGATCGGCTCAGATGTACATATCAGAACCGACGCTGGCCATTTGAGGCAACCTCCAGCGATCCTCCGAGGGCGCATCCTTAGGAAATATCTTACCCGGGTTGAAAAAGCCGGATGAATCGAAAGCCAGTTGAAGCTTTCGCATGGCCTCCATATCAGCATCAGTGAACACCCAGGGCATATACTTCTGCTTCTCCAACCCGATTCCATGTTCACCGGTCAAAGCTCCACCAACATCGACGCAGACCCTCATCACCTCCCCACCAGCCTCGATCACCTTATCCTTAAGGCCAGGTTCTCGCTCATCAAACAGAATGTTGGGATGGATGTTGCCATCGCCCGCGTGAAAGACATTGGCAATGGGAAGGTTGTATTTCCTGCTCACCTCGCTTACCCGCCTCATAACCTCCGGCAGCTTGGTCCTGGGCACCACACCATCCAGGATATAATAGTTGGGTGCAAGGCGACCCAGGGCGCCAATGGCGCCCTTACGACCTGCCCATAATCTTTCTCTATCCTCGGGACTGTCTGCCACTCTGATCTCTGTGGCGTGCTTATCTCGACATATCTTCTCGATGGCGATGGCCTCTTCGTCTACCGACTCTTTGAGTCCCTCCAGCTCTACCAGAAGCACGGCATCGGCTTGTGATGGATACCCAGCGTGGATGACCGGCTCGACTGCTTGGATGATCAGCTTATCGATCATTTCCAACGCGCCGGGGACGATACCATTGGCTATGATGGATGAGACGGTGTTGCTGGCGTCGTTCATGCTATCAAAGATGGCCAGGAAAGTCCTCACCGTCTCAGATAGTCTCATCAATCTCACGCTGATCTTGGTGACGACCACAAATGTCCCCTCGGAGGCCACGATGATTCCGGGAAGGTCATAGCCAGGCACGTCCCGAGTCTTGTCACCAACCCACATGATCTCGCCATCCGACGTCACTACTTCCATGCCCAATACGTGGTTGGTGGTAACCCCGTAGGCCAGACAATGGGGACCACCAGCGTTTTCCGACACATTCCCACCGATAGTACATGCCTTCTGACTGGATGGGTCAGGGGCATAATAGAGACCGAATTTGCTCACCGCCTTGCTGAGGTCTATGTTGACGAGTCCGGGCTCGACTACCGCCAGCATGTTATCGGGATCCACCTCCAGAACTCTCTTGAGACGGGCCATGGACAACATGATGCCCCTGGCAGCGGCTATGGCACCTCCGCTGATACTGGTTCCCGCCCCTCGGGGCACTATCGGTATGTTCTCACGACGGGCCACCTTAACGACGTGGGAGACTTCCTCTGCTGAGGAAGGCACAACCACCAACTCGGGCAGACCCTTCTCCTGGGAGCCATCATATTCGTAGACCAGCAAGTCTTCGGGAGCGTAGAGAACATACCGTTCCCCCACGATATCTATGAGATCTTGAATGACTCTATGCCCGATCACGCTCTCTATCTCTCCGCCAACGATTAGCAATACAGTATACCTGAAATGCTCTGCCTCTGGATTAACCCTCCCAAATTCCTCACCCCCTATACCGTCATTCTCGTGCTTGACACGGGAATCCAGAAGGACACATCCCTCTGGCAGGGGGCATGGGGGTCTGTCCTCAGCTTGACTGGGGAATGTGCCCCCAGACCCCAAAACCCACCTGGGCGGGCGGGTTTGATCCCACCCGCTGCGCTTAACGCCAGACCTTCCCATAGGCTATAATGCCCCTATGCGGATTGTGGTCGCCCCCCAAGCCTTCAAAGGCAGCCTCGGCGCGTTCCAGGTGTGCGATGCCATGCGTGATGGAATACTACAAGTCGCTCCGGAGACGGAGGTATGTATATCCCCCATGGCCGACGGAGGAGACGGCACGCTGGAAGTCTTGATAAAGAACACACAGGGTAAAACCGTATCATGCTTGGTTACAGGCCCTCTGAGCAAGAAAGTACATGCGGTCTGGGGAATCATGGGAAACGGTCGAACGGCAGTCATCGAGATGGCGCGAGCATCTGGGTTGGCGCTGATCTCCAAAGCCGAGCAAAACCCCATGATAGCTACCACCTACGGCACGGGTGAGCTGATTCTCGATGCTCTAAATGCTGGCTATAGGGAGTTCATTGTTGGCGTGGGGGGAAGCGCTACGTGTGATGGCGGGGCAGGGATGGCGCAGGCTTTGGGAGTAAGACTGTTGGACGCTCAGGGAAAAGAGCTGCCCTACGGTGGTAAAGGGTTACTCCGTCTCGACCGGATAGACATGAGTGACGTCGATCCCAGAGTATTCGACTCACGCTTCCAAGTGGCATCCGACGTAACGAACCCCCTGTGTGGTCCGGAGGGAACGGCGGCAATATACGGCCCCCAGAAGGGAGCTGCGCCGGCCATGGTTAAGGAGTTGGACGAGGCCCTTCTACACTACGCCGAGATACTGAATAGAGACCTGGGAGTGGATATCGAGGACGTTCCCGGTGCGGGCGCTGCGGGTGGGTTGGGGGCTGGCTTGATTGCATTTTTGAGGGCGGAGCTTCGGCCCGGCGTGGATGTCGTCTCGGAAGCTATCGACTTCTCTGGCGTGCTGAAGGAAAGCGCCCTGGTGATTACCGGGGAAGGACAGTTAGATGGACAGTCGGCCTATGGCAAGACCATATTGGGAGTAGCGTCTAGGGCGCAGAAGTTCAAGATTCCAGTCATAGCCATAGCAGGAAGCATAAGGCCGGGATACCAGTCTATCTATCAACAGGGGGTCACGTCGGCGGTAAGCATTGTTACTGGGCCCATTGAGCTGGATGAAGCCGTCGACAATACTTACAAGCTTGTCGCCGATGCCACCGAGCGAGCGATGAGAATGGTATCAGCCGGGATAGCTATTAGGCAAAACCGAGAGAGGTAATCAGTAATGGCTGACGGAGCGGTGGCGCCTCCCGCGAACCTTAAAAAAGGGATGAAAGTACGTGTTCTCGACAAGGGCTTCGTTCAGTTGCTGGACTACATAGGCTCAGACGAGCGCATCATAGATGCCGCCAGAGTATCCACCGGCACCAAGGGAGATCCGGAAAAAGACAGACGCTTGCTCTTTTTCCTCATGGAGAACAAGCATGGCACCCCCTTCGAGCACGTGGTTTTCCAGTTTCTTATCAAGTGCCCCATCTTCGTCGCCCGACAGTGGATGAGGCATAGAATCGCTAGCTACAACGAGCGCTCTGCTAGATACAGGGTGTTCGATGAAGAGTTCTACGTCCCCTCTATGGACCATGTTCCCGAGATATTCGATGAAGACGACGTGCAAGAATACGTGGACGTAATGAAGCATGCCCATGAATTTTATCAGAGGATGGTGGATAAGGCGCAGCCGCACAAGGAGATGCGAAAGCGTACTAGAGAGGTGTTCCGAGGTGTACTGGGCACATCCTACTACACCGAGTTCTATTGGACCCTAAATCTTCGGGCGTTGATGAATTTCCTGGATCTCAGGACGGGTGAAGGCGCCCAGCCAGAGATACGGGAATATGCTCATGCAATTACCTCCATGGCTAAGGAGGTAGCCCCTACGTCCTACGAAGCCTTCGAGAAATACATTCTCAACAAAGCTGAACCTCATGCCTAGCCCTATCGCAGATATCAAGCTGCACTTGGTCACTGATCGAACTCTCTGCACCGATGGGTCTCTTGAAGAAGCTGTGGCCCAGGCTATCGATGGAGGGGTTGAGGCTGTTCACCTGAGAGAGCGTGGTATGCCTGCCGGCGAGCTGTACGATCTGGCCAGGCGCCTACGAAAGATAACCTTGGGCAAGGCTCTATTGATCATCAACGACAGAGTGGACGTCGCTTTGGCAATTTCCGCCGATGGGGTGCACCTGCCCAGCAACTCGGTACCTGTATACGTGGCGAAAAAGCTGGGTGCTGACCTGCTTTTAGTAGGCAGGTCCGCCCATACAGTAGAGCAGGCTGTAGAAGCATGGATACAAGAGGCTGACTACGTGTTTCTGGGCACCATGTTCGAGTCGGACTCTCACCCCGGTTTTCCACCGGTAGGCCCAGGCCTGATCCGAGAGGTCAAATCCAAAGTGAACCTGCCCCTCTTTGGCATTGGAGGCATCAACGCTTCCAACGCGGGGCAGGTTATGGAGGCTGGAGCCAGTGGTATAGCGGTAATCCGCTCAATTCTCACCGCTCCGAATAGAAAGAGGGGGGCTCAAGAGCTGGTGCAGGCGGTACAGCAAACCCCGCCATGATCGATCTCTCCGACAGCCACACTCACCTGGAGGATTACAGTCCCGCTGAGCTAGAGAGCCTTGTGGGCCGAGCGAGAGAAGAGGGTGTTGGAAGGTTCATCACTGCTGGCAGCACCATCGAGTCATCCAGGGCAGCCATTCGTATAGCCGAGTCCTATTCTGATATCTATGCCGGCGTTGGCATTCATCCCGTAGAGGTCTCTGGGGCCGTCACGGATGAGGTTTTGGAGGAGCTAAAGCGGCTGGCAACCTCCAGCGATAAGGTGATGGTAATCAGCGAGCCAGGTTTGGATTATCTGAAGGGTAAGGCCTCAAGAGAACTTCAGCAGCAGGTGTTTCGAGAGCACATCAGGTTGGCCAAAGAGGTCAGGCTCCCCCTCATCTTTCACAGCCGAGAGGCCTACTGGGACTGTCTGAGTATTCTGGAAGAAGAGCACATCTACGAGGTGGGAGCCGTTATGCATTATTTTGTCGCTGACCTCTCAATTGCCAAGGCGTGCTTAGATCTGGGCGTCTATATTTCGATGGCGAGACCTCTCTTGAACGTGCCGCAGCTCGAGAACGTGGTGCGAAACATACCCATGGAGTTTCTGCTGCTGGAGACGGATTCCTTCCCACAGCCCTGGAGGAAGAACGCAACGGAGCCGGCTTATGTCCGGCGTATAGCGAAGAGGGTTGCTGAGTTGAGAAATATGTCGCTAGAAGAGGTTGCCGAACAAACTACTGCGAACCTCAAAAGGCTGGTAGGCTCTAGACTTCGATAGGGGTATCGTCCCGGTTGCCCCACTCAGCCCACGATGCGTCGTAGTTGCTCACTTTTTCGTAGCCGAGGAGTTTCAAGACGAACATTACGTGCGCCGCACGTATGCCACCCTGTCAGTAGGTGACTATCTCCTTCTCCGGGGTGATTCCCGCCGATTCATACAGCTTCCGAAGCTCCTCAGGTGACTTGAACGCCCGAAACTGATCATCGGAGACCGCCTCGGTCCACTCGATGTGCACCGTACCGGGTATATGCCCACCCCTCTTATTGCCTCGCAGGCTGGTGCCGTCGTATTCGCCGTCAGAGCGCACGTCTAGCGTGACGAAACCAGGTTTGTTCAGACTGCTAAGAAGACTGTCCACAGTGCAGATGTAACCGGGATCCAGCCTGGATATAAACCGTACCTCGGGATGATGACTCATGGAGCCGTGGAAAGGGTATGCTCCCAGAGACACCTGTTCCCACTTCCTGCCTTCATTTACCCACTTGTTCCACCCACCGTTGAGAACCCACACCTTTTCGTGGCCAAACATCCGTAGAACCCACCACAGCCTGGCGGCGTAGAGCCCACCCCACTCGTCGTAGGCCACCACACTGTGCTCGTTGCCTATTCCCACTCTGCCCATGGACTTGGCGAACTGATCAGGAGACATCACGTGAACGTCATCCGATGGGTCTTTGAAGTAGTCGCGGTTGAGGCCGATGGCATTGGGTATGTGCCCCCGTTTGTATCCATCCAGGGGGCCCATGTCCACTATGCGCAGTTGGGGATCATCCAGGTAGTGCTCAAGCCAATCGGTCTCCACTAGCATGTCCGGCCGGTCGTGCTTCTTACCGTTGGTCATTCTTTGCTAACCTTTCGTCTTACAGATAACAGTGGCCTTCCCAGTTTCTCGAGAATCTCACGGAGTTTGGGCATAACTACCACACCCAAAACAGCCTCGCCAAGCTCACGTGTCTGAGTCGCTCCAGCTAGAGATACAACTTCAAACCTGTCTGGTGCGGGTAGGAACGTGACTTCCTGTACACCTGAAGCCTCTTCCAAGGCTCTCTTTGCTCGTCTAACGCAGAGGCTGTAACAGATGAGGCCGTCAACCCATACCTCGGTTCGAGCAAGGCTGTTTGAGTCTTGCCTGGGCCCAGGTACGACAGAGGCCCGTGGATTCACGAAGATATTTTTCCAACTCGGCATCGATGTTGCATCGCCTCTAGGAGCCTGTCTCAAAACCACGCCCTAAGGGAGTCCAGAGGGATGTGTCCCTCTGGCAGGGGGTCTGGGGGGCCTTCCTCAGCTTGACTGGGGAATGTACCCCCAGATACAAAACTTATCTGGGCAGGTGGGTGGGATCAATGCATTTGCCCTTCTCGGACAAGCTCCTAGGATAATAGCTGGTCCAGCTTCCCTGTGTCGAAGCCTACCACAAGTTGGTCATCGACTACTACGATAGGCCTGCGCAGAAGTGCCGGCTCCTTAGTCATCCACTCCAGCTTTTCGGTATCTGAGAGTTCATCGACTGAAAGATTCAACGCCTTGAGCCGAGTACTCTTCCTGGAAAACAGATGCTCCATCGACTGCAGCTTCAACAAGCCTTGAATCTCTTCCCTACTCAACGGGTCACGAAATATCTCTCGCTCTTCCACCGAGATTCCCTTTTGCGAAAGAAACTCCTTCGCTCTACGACAGCTGGTTCAACTCCGTTTTAGATATATGGTAGCTTGCTTAGACGGCATCTATAACCTCCAATGTATCGCTAGGATGCCGAGTTTATTGTAACCATGAGTAAACAACTCGTCTAGGACGCGAATTGCTTCATGACTAAGGTTACCTGCCTGCGTATCTATCTGAACATGGTGTAGGCAGGGCATTGCACCCTCACCCCAACCCTTCCCCAGAGGACCCTGTCCCAGAAGCCGTTGAAGTATCCGCTCACCCTGAGCTCGAAGTTTACCCTGAGCGTAGTCGAAGGGAAGGGGAGTGAGCGAGTGTCCCCACACAGGTAGACGCATTACTTCCTCCCCCAACCCCCTCCCATCATTCCTGCGTGCCCCCAGATACAAAACCCTACCTGGGCGGGTGGGTGAGGAACAAAGCCTTTGCCTTTCTGAGACAGGCCCATCAAGTGAGAGGCGGAGACCCCACCCATCATTCCAAGCACCCTCCTATGCCGTCATTCCCCTGCTACCCTCTTTTCCGTCATTCTCGTGCTTGACACGGGAATCCAGGGTTGGCACCTAGCCTGTTGTGTCATGCGGCTATATATAGAATGAGAACCTACGTACTATAATGCAAGTACTCATCTCGCTTACAAGGAGGTATCACCCTTATTTCTCACGGAGGTCGTCGCCCAGGTGCAGGCGCTCCCAAGGACAACCTGAACGGACTGGAGCACAGGCGGAACTCTCGCCGGTTTCAAGAGTTTGTCAACGCCCCGCTGAAATAAAATTCCCGGCCCTTCTCCCTCGTGGGGTGAGGTGTCTCCGCTCACCTGGTTCCCTTCGGTAAACTCAGGATAAACTCTAAGCTCGCCATGAGCGGGGCGGGTAAAAGAGACATCTGCTTACCCTGAGCCTGTCAAAGGGAGCCCTCACTCCCTATACCGTCATTCTCGTGCTTGACACGGGAATCCAGGGGATGGGTATTGTACAGTGTGGATGTTCCCCCTCACCCCAACCTTGGCCCAGAGGCTCCACGGAGGGAGTCCAGAGGGATGTGTCCCTCTGGCGGGGGGGCTAGGGGGCCTTCCTCAGCTTGACTGGGGAATGTGCCTCCAGACCCCAAACTCCACCTGGGCGGGCGAGTGGGTCCAACCCCAACCTGATGAAAAACTCAATCAACATTAACGACATATTCGTGCCTGGGAAACCCCGAAAACAAAACTTTTTTTACAATTCAATCAAGTTTGAACGGGGATCAGAAAATTCAATCAAATTTCAAAGCTAAACAAAAAAGACAATCAAGTTGCCACACACAAACCCAGTCGGGATATGATGCAGGGCAACCCCTTCCATTGACAAGGCAAGAGAGAGGCGTGTACAATACCGCCGCCTGTTGGCCGCATTCACAGAAGTCTAGTATGTGCTCCGGCCATCACTCCCAGGCGGAATCCTAACTTCGGTACATTTCACATCAGTAAGAGGAGGTTGACATGGGAGAGTTGTCTCGAAAAGCGGCCATCGTAGGCGTGGATGAGTCCGACGAGATAGGTATAGTAGAAAACAAATCTAGACTACAGCACGCCGCCGAGGCCTCTTTCAACGCCCTCGAGGATGCGGGACTCACCCTGAAGGACGTCGATGCCCTATTCATCGCTGGTCCCAGTCCATACGTTATGGCCGAATACCTGGGAATCACCCCCAGATACACCGACGGCACCAACGTGGGCGGTTCGTCCTTTGTGATTCATATCGAGCACGCTATGGCGGCGATCAGCGCAGGCCTGATAGACGTTGCTCTAATCACTCACGGTGAGACGGGGCGGAGTAGCAGGCAGTTTCATTCGGACGTGGACCTCAATATGCCCCAGCCTCAATACGAATGGCCCTACGGCTTCATGATCGAGCCTCACTCATACGCTTTGGCCTGCACTCGCTACATGAACGAGTTTGGACAAGAACGGACTCAGAATGCGTTGGGCGAGATCGCCGTATCCACCAGGAAATGGGCCCAACTCAACCCGAAATCTCTCATAAAAGACCCGATGACCATGGAGGACTATCACAGCTCCCGATGGATCTCCTGGCCCTTCCACCTGCTCGATTGCTGCCTGGTGACTGATGGGGGTGGGGCCTGCGTGGTGACTTCGGCCGCCGCAGCTCGAAATACCAAGAAGAAACCAGTATGGGTCTTGGGGTCGGCAGAAGGCCACGATCATGGAGAAGGCCTGGTAGGTCAAGAGGACCTGACCTCTACCATAGCCAGAGAGACGGGACCCAGAGCGCTGGCCATGGCGGGAGTAACCCACGACGATATAGACCTGGCTATGATTTACGACTCCTTCACCTATACCACTCTGATTACTCTGGAGAGCCTGGGGTTCTGCAAAAGAGGTGAAGGTCCTGACCTAGTAGCCAATCAGAGGACTGCCCCAGGCGGGGACTTTCCGGTAAACACCAACGGTGGCGGCCTTTCCTATACTCACACCGGAATGTACGGGATGTTCCTGCTTCTGGAGGCGGCTCGTCAGCTTAGAGGAGAAGCCGGTGAGCGACAGGTAAAGGATGCCCAGCTAGCCATCGTCAACGGCACAGGGGGAACCCTCTCTTCCTGCGGCACGGTGGTTTTGGCCTCCGATTAGGGGATTCCAGCCTTTTAACGAGAGGAGAAAATCATGGCGGAAAGTGAACAGCAAATTCCTCTTCCTGTGACGCAACCCGAGTCCGACTTCTATTGGGAGAAGGCCAAAAATCACGAGCTCTGGGTTCGCAAGTGCAATGCCTGTAACAAGGCCTATTTCTATCCAAGAGACTTTTGCCCCAAGTGTCACAGCAGGGACGTGAGCTGGGTTCAGAGCAGCGGAAAGGGGACTCTGTACGCCTTTTCCATAGTGCACCGCTCTCCACCCCCCTTCAGGCAGAGGTGCCCCTATGTCGTGGCTCTGGTAGAAGTGGAAGATGGCACTCGAATTCCCACCAACCTGGTCATGGACGACCCCACACCGGAGAAGATAAAGATAGGAATGCCCTTAGAGGTTATCTTCGAAGATGTAACGGAAGAGGTAACCCTCCCCAAATTCAAGCCCGCCTAGTTAGATCAGTTGGGAGAGAAGCGGCCTCTGGATGGCCCGCCGTCGGAATCGGTTTTATCCTGGGCCTGCCGTTTCTGGGAGAGAAACAATCGTAGGGCTAGATTCTCCTGCTCTAACAACGTCAGCTCCTCTCGTATCCGCTCCTCTGCTGAAGGGATTTCAAGAAGCTTCTGTTTCCTTCTGGAGTCGGTGCTCATGGCAGAAGCCACAAGATATGAAAGCTTATCGGGATCATCCTCCAGTCTGACCTCCTTGGGCTCGCTTTCAGTCAGAGCGGAATACAGGGAGATGTAGGTTTCGAAGTGCTTTCTGAGGCTGACAGCCAATTCCTCCGTCTCCTCTGAATCGTTCCCGGGCCGGTCCAGCATCTCTACTTTCCCAACGATGTAGGGTTTAGTCTGCTCTATTTCCAATATCCTAAACGGGGTATCTCCCATTGCGATGAGGTTCATGCGACCTCCCGGCTGAGGAGTCACATCTATGATTCTGGCTAGGGTCCCTATATCGTAGGGTACGGCAGGCGCTCCCACTTCCCTGCCTGATTTTATCAAGGCAACACCAAAGCTGCGGTCCCCCTCCAGGCAACGCTTCATCATCAGCTTGTATCGCTCTTCGAAGATGCGGAGGGGCAGCACCATTCCAGGAAAAAGAACGACACCCAAGGGAAAGAGTGAAAGCTCCCTGGATATAGGATTGGACATGGCATGTTGCTCTTAAGATGCTGCTGTAGGACTGGCGGCTTTTCTGGAAGATAGCTGTTTTTCTATGAGGCTGAAGTCCTCCTCGGAGAAACGGTGAACGTTACCCTGAAAAGCCAGATGCCAGTGTTCGGCGGGCCATCTCTTAACGTACTCCATATGCGGCACTACGTCCTTCGCATCTATAAACTGGTCGGCATTTAGGATCACGTCCGGGTTGATCTGCACCCTGAATGGATAATCTTCGCCCTTCTTCTTGCTGTTCCAGATGGGGCTGTGGTCTTCAACGTAAGTAGAAGTGATGGTAGCTGTACCACCAAACTGCTGCACTCCGGTCAGGTAGTAGAGAATCCTATCGCCAGGCTGCATTTTCTCAGCCTTCTTTCGATGACGGCTCTTCATGCCTTGAATGGTGAACCCCAAGGATCTGGACACTTCAAAGTTTTCGGCCGAGCTTACCAACATCCAAAAATTAGTGGTCATAATGCCTCTCTTTTATCCCCCGATGTGGTACATCTCTACCTTCTTCCGCGAGGAAACCTCCATGGAAGCCCGCTCTTCAGAGTACCTATCCGTTCTCCGGTTCCAGGTATCTTTAACGATACCCAACACCTCTTCATCGCCGGCACCCGCCCGGAGGGGCCCTCGCAGGTCGACACCCTCAGTTGCAAAGAGGCATGTATAAATCTTGCCTTCAGCGGATAGTCGAGCACGAGTGCAGTCCCCGCAAAAAGGCTTGCTCACCGAGGCTATCACACCTATCTCCCCGCTGCCATCCCCATACCTGTATCGTTGAGCAACCTCACCCCGGTAGCTCCTCTGGACAGGCTCCAGAGGCATCTCTGCGTTGATAATGCCCACGATTTCATCCGCGGTAACCACCTGGTCTGACTGCCATTGGTTCAGGTTCCCCACGTCCATGTATTCGATGAAGCGGAGGATAAGACCCATATCCTTTGCATACTTGGTTAGCTCCACGATAGTGTGGTCGTTGACTCCCCTCTGGACGACTACGTTGATCTTGACGGGTGACAGACCCGCCTCTGCTGCCTTCCGGATACCGTTCATTACCCTCCCTGTGCCGAACCCTCTTCCATTCATACGACCAAATATCTCGTCGTCCAAGGTGTGCAGGCTAACGGTGACCCTGTGAAGTCCAGC
The DNA here is from genome assembly GCA_965197675.1 of Dehalococcoidia bacterium. Lineage (GTDB taxonomy): Bacteria > Chloroflexota > Dehalococcoidia > Plut-88900 > Plut-88900. The sequence goes on from OZ240221.1 coordinate 430,948, forward strand.
ATCCTTCAGGGCTTGTGCCTTCTGAGCCAGCATGAATCCGTTAGTTGTGAGGGCAATGTCCTCCAATCCATCGATGTTTGCCAGTTGCTCTACTAGGACTTCCACGTTGGCCCTCAGCAACGGCTCACCTCCGGTCAAACGCACCTTCCGAACTCCCAGAGACACTAAAAGCCTGGTCAGCCGTGAAATCTCTTCGAAAGTCAGAATCTCGTCCCTGGGAAGAAACTGATATCGCTCGCCATAGATCTCGGCAGGCATACAGAAAGGACACCGGAAGTTACACCTGTCAGTAACCGAGACGCGTAGGTCTCGCAGAGGTCTGCCAAACACGTCTAGCAAAGGATTAGAGGTATCTTTGGAAGGAGACGTTGCCATCTTAAATCTAGCTTCGAGAGCTCAAGCGCACGCCAGTAAACTATTTTATCCTGTGCTGGCCCAGATGTACAGGCGTTGTACTCGCCCAGTAGATCAGAGACACTTTGGCCATTGCTTCATAAATCGAAGAGCATCACCGTAGCGGATATACGGAGGGTCTCGGAGCCTCACCATTTCGAGGGCTGGACGCGCTCTGACCAGTACAGAGCCCGATACATTACGCTGCATCCCTTGAAAGATCATTTCGGCTGCATCGAAGCGAAACTGGGTCAAGGCCTCCCTGGGCTCGGGATAGGTCGCGACTGTGCCGAGAACTTGCACCTCTCCCAAACCGTTGTAGTGGCTGAGGTCGCTTCGATCTGGCACGGGGCCGTCCAGGGCGCCGCGACTTACTCCCATGGAAAGAGCCGTAAGGGTGATCAACACCAGGACGGCGCCGTGTCGACGGAGTAAGAGGAGGAAGGGTATCAGAAGGAGTCCCAGGCACAGAAAAGGAAGGCCGGGCAGGTCCACCCTGGAGCCAACGAGCACCCCAAAAACAAAGGCGATACTGAATAAGACTACTCGCACTGACCCCGCCTCTGATGGTAGCCGTAGCTAGTTCACAGTTATGTATTCTCGGATGGCCTCGAAGGTCTTCTCACCAATGCCCCTGACCTTGACGATGTCCTCGATGCGTAGAAAGGCACCGTGGGCTTCTCGATAGTCGATGATCTCCTGTGCTCGAGAGGGGCCGATAAGGCTCAATGACTGAAGAAGCTCTGAGCTGGCGGAGTTGATGTCTATTAGAGGATTCCCATCGGCCGTGGTGTCGATATCAGTAGTGCTTCCGCCCAGCGGCAAGACTTGAACGTGCTGTCCGTCTCTCAGCTCGGCTGCCAGATTGACGCTATCGACATCGGCGCCGCCGGTGAATCCCCCTGCGGCCTCCACGGCATCCACTACACGCTCGGCGGTGATGGGCAGTGTGTACACCCCTGGATCCATAACCTCACCGGTTACGTACACCACAAGCTCGTTGGAGGGAGTTGCAGTGAGGACAGCTATCTCTATGCCGTTATCTCTGCAGGATGTCGACAGTAAAGTGCTACATGAAAGAGCCAGGAGCAATAGAGCAGATGGGAACCTCACTTCCGTACCCCCGCAAAGTGAGAAGAGGAGATGGGCTAACTATATGCCCACGAAAACAGGGCTGTCAAACTCGTCGTACCCTGTCAGAGGTGACGATGAAGCTGGGATCACCTGGTCACAGACCAGAGACTGTCCCATAGACCAATCCCATGAGCACCGCCCCAGTAATCCCCAGTATCAAATACGCTGCAAAAACAGACCTTCTGACCACCATAAAGACCGCTGCTATTTATCCCAGCTAATCAGACAAGCCTAATCTCCCAGCTAAATTCGTGAGAGGGGATTTGGAGTGGTTGGGGTGGGTGACCATTTTATGACGCCCTGAGATGCGAGGGGTGTGCTTTCCCTCGATTTGGGTTGTCTTCAGGTTGGGGTAGGCGTGGCTCGGGCAGATTGGCCCGGTTGAGATGCCTGCAGGCGCCGAGCCTGTGCGAGGACCGTCTATGACGGGGTGGCCTCGCGCTGGGCTGCAGGCCATATGCCTTTTTCCGGAGCAAGTCTCGCAGGGCGTGATTGTCGAGCGTGGCCTCCGCCAATAGCTCCGTAAGTTTGGGTTCTCCTCCTGGCACTGAAATGGCAGCCCTGCCTGTGCGTGGACGCCGGCAGACAGGAGCCCTTGCTTCATAATAGGTACACCTCGTTGGTGATCGTTTCTCATTGTCATGAAGCATCATAGCCCACTTCACCACAGGCCTGTCTGCTGCCAGGCAGGCGCCAACGAGGTGTTTTTACGTATTTAGATGGGAAATCTAGGCAAGTACACTCCGTTGACCTTGGGGTTGGGTTCATTTAGACTTTGACGGAGGATACCCGCCGCCGTCATTCACCTTGCGCGATAGGGGGTGACGGCCATTGAGTTCAGCCAAAGAGGACATGTTGATGAGCCATTCTGAGACAAGCAGAGGCAGAGTAAGCAGGTCGTTTGGCGGCCTCATTAGGCTTACGGCAGTGGCATCCCTCATGATGGCAGTCGCTATGGCGTGCGGCGGGGCCACGGACGTGTTCTCATTGGAGGTCGGCGACTGCTTTGAAGATCCGGATACTGGGTTCGCCGATGTGTCGGAGGTCGAAACAGTTCAGTGCTCGGAGAGCCACGACAACGAGATCTACGCGATTGCCGACCACCCTGCGGGAGACGACGCGCCGTATCCCGGCCAGGATGCGCTCAAGTCCTACGGCTTGGATTACTGCCTCAGCGAGTTCGAGAGCTACGTCGGTGCCCCTTACGCGGACTCCCGCCTTGACTTCAGCTACTTCTACCCATTGAGCGACGGATGGGAAAGCGACGACGATCGTGAGTTCGCCTGTTTCCTCTACGACCTCGACTTCGAAAAGCTCACGGAATCGATGAAGGACAGCGGCGAGTAGCCTCGTCGCAATCGCACTCCCCACCCGCACTACCGTGATGACCCACTCCTCTACCGTCATCAACCGGTTTTGAACCTTATCCCTTCGGTCGTCAGCATAGGGCGTATCTAGTGCGACTGTAGGTGCCCCGTTCGCTCCCTTGAATGACCACATCGGTCATCGTCCACTCATCGGAGGTGCACCGGTCACGACGACCGACCACTGCAACGAGTGGCGCCGGGTTACAAGCGTTCTACCGGCGGGTGACTTCAAACACCTGCTGGGGACTGGGGTTCAGGCAGTGTAGCTTTCACCGTATCGCGCGGGCCTTGCGGAACCGGTCTTACAACGCTTTCAGGCCGTAGCCGCTTTACCGACATGCTGGTTTCCCCCTAGGCTTTCGCTTCGAGGTGGGTCGGTTGGCCCAGGAACCTTCTCCGAGTTCCTCCCAACTGAGCTGGGTATCCTATGCCGCGTAACGCGGCGCACATTCGCATGGGGAATTTAGGCAAGTACAACTACTTGACAGAATATCGTCCGATTTCATAAAATTAAGATGAAGGGTTTTAATATTGGCTCTTCGGAAAGGGGGCTAGCATGAAGAGGACTCACCTCCTCAATTGCGTACTGCAAGTGCAGATGCTAGACCCCCCTAGCAGCGGGTAGGTGGTGTGGAAGAAGGAGTGCTGCTAGAGGGGTTCTTGGAGGCCACCTCCGGACCTTGATCTGGAGGGAACGCCATACAGGATCCCCTTCGGTCGTATGATCGAGATAAGAAGGTCTGGGGTGGCGGAAATTGGAGAATAAAAGAGGCTTCAGAATTCTGAAGCCTCTTTTATCAGCAGGATAAAGCGAAATTTCTATAGAATAGGGTCCGAGCTACAGGAGGAGTAGTTGTTGCCCTGCTTCCTTATGAATATTTCAGACGGATCAGAACACGCGATTTCCACAATAATCGCGTAGCGTTGCTTCCATATCCAGCGCGATGTATACTCTCCCAGTTTAGTGACACGTTATTATCGAAGGGGCTATGGATTATTGATAAGGAGTGACGGCAGAGCAGCCACCGAGCTACGTCCAGTGCGAATAGTGCGAGGGATACAAGCCTTCGCCGAGGGCTCTGCCATGATCTCATTGGGACGTACCAGGGTGCTTTGCACCGTCAGTGTAGAGGACAGGGTGCCTGGCTTTCTCAGGGGACAACACAAGGGATGGGTAACGGCAGAATACGCCATGTTGCCTCGTTCCACACCCACTCGCACTCCCAGAGATCCCTACAAATCAAGACCGAGCGGAAGGAACCTAGAGATCCAACGAATGATCGGACGCTCCCTCAGAGCGATAGTAGATCTGGACTCTTTGGGAGAACGTACCTTCACCGTGGACTGCGACGTCCTGCAGGGGGATGGAGGCACTCGTACAGCAGCTATCACAGGCGCCTACGTAGCCCTGTGGGAGGCGCTTCGTGTTCTGGGATACCCTGAATCCGCGTCACCTCTCCGAGAACCTGCAGCGGCGATTAGCGCCGGTGTTGTAGATGGAGAGATTTTGCTAGATCTCTGCTACGAAGAGGACTCCAGGGCAGAGGTAGACTTCAATGTGATAATGACTGAGGCGGGCGAGTTCATAGAGGTACAAGGCTCCGCAGAGGGCAGGGCCTACCCTAGAGAAACATTAGAGTCGCTGTTGGATGTGGCTGCGGGAGGCATACGACAACTGCTTGAGGTCCAGAGGGCCGCCATCGGCGAAGCCCAAGCGGTAAAATGATTTCGAGATTATTGCACCTGATCTACACCAAGGAGGATCAAGGCACTGGCTGTATCTCTAGCAAAGTCTCATGAATGTATCTGATCTGATTCCAAGAAGATGGACCAGCGACGGCCCTGAAAGAGGTGGGAGGCACCGTGACAGCCTAACCGGCTTGTCAAAAGAGATCATCCACGACTTCCTAACCAATAACATACCCCACATGGCTGCCTCGATATCCTTCTGGGGATTCTTCTCCATCTTTCCCATGGTTCTAGCCATAGTTCTCATGACAGGTGGGATCTTATCTTACGACTCCTTTATCGAGGAGCTTGGGGAAAGTGTGCCCGTCTCCCAGGAATTTCTAACCGACTCCCTGGACGGTGTGACGGAAACCTGGCCTTATACAGGCTTGGTATCCATAGTGGGTTTAGTATGGGCTTCCCTGGCAGTGTTCGCCGCAACTAGGAAGGGGATTAACGCCGCGTGGGGAATCACCAGGCCAAGGTCCTTCTTCAGAGAGAGATTTATCGACTTTGGTCTTATGCTAGGGGCCTGGTTGGTATTTGTTATCTCCGTGTCCATTACCCCCATCATCGAGTTCTCCAGAAACACCACTTACGTCGGTCGTTTCATTACCTGGGAGACCTATTGGGCACTGATGGGCGCAGGTCTACCCTTGATCCTAACATTAGGCGTGTTCATGTTCCTGTATCGATTCATTCCCAACACCCGAGTAAACTGGCGAGATGTGTGGCTCGGAGGGATCGTTTCGGCCGTTTCCTTCGAGGTGCTGCGCCACGGTTTCGTTTGGTACATAGGAAGGTTCTCCATATACAATCTACTATACGGGACAGCAGCAACCTTGGTTGTTCTACTTGCCTGGGTGTACTTCTCGGCAGTAATATTGCTATTCGGCGCAGTAGTGTCCTCACGTATCAACAAACTGCGTAAGCTTAGGGCACAAAGCGATGTTTCTCACCTGACGGCTGCCAACCTCGATGTAGGAAAGCTGGTCCTCACCAAAACCGAAGATGACGACTAAGCTGCCATTTCTGAGCAGCTGCATACTAATCGGGCTGGCCTTCCTCTTCATGGCGTCGGTCGCATGCTCCGGATCTTCCGGCGAAAAAACTCTTTCAGAACCCACTCCCACCGTATCTGTCCCAGAATCCTCCAACAGCGTTGCTGTTTTCCTCTCAATCGCCGATTTAGTGCAAGAAGTTATGCCTGCCGTGGTCTCGATCAAGGCAGGCATATCGGAGCTAGACCTGCTTCTAGGCTCTGTTCCCTTTGGGGAAGGAGTTGGGAGTGGAGTCATCATCGACGCAGAGGGCCTTGTCCTCACCAGCTATCACGTGATCCGAGACGTCCAGCATATCCAGGTCACTCTAGTTGATGGCCGCTCCTATGACGGAGAAGTAGTTGGTCGAGACTCCATTACCGACTTAGCAGTTGTTAGGATCAAAGGTGATAATCTCCCCGCACTATCCTTCGCTCCCAGCAACACCTTGAGAGTGGGAGACCCGGTCATTGCCATAGGGAATGCCCTGGGATTGGAGGGGGGCCCCACCGTCACCTCAGGAGTGGTGAGTGCATTGGACAGAGAAGTAAGAATTGGAGTAAACCAACCTTTAGAGGGTCTTATTCAGACTGATGCGGCTATCAATCCAGGCAATAGTGGAGGCCCTCTTCTCAATCTGGGCGGAGAGATAATCGGCATAAACACCGCCATCGATAACCAGTCGCCAGGCATAGGATTCGCCGTAAGCTCGAAGGTCATACTATCCGTGCTAGATGAGATATTGGCTGAAGGGCGTGTCGTAAGAGGCTTTCTGGGCGTAACCCTGACCACAGTAACACCGGGCATCGTAGAGCACTTGGATCTGAACGTTGACGAAGGCGTGATCATCACAGAGGTAATGCCAGGAACTCCCGCTTACGAAGCCGACCTTCGACCCCTGGACGTAGTAGTATCCTTCGATGGACGACCTGTGAGCGACACCGATGATCTAATACAGATGATCCGCAACGGCCCCATAGGTGAGGAACTGGAGATCATATACTCGCGGGGCGGTGAGGAGACCACCATCCCGGTAACTTTGATAGAGCGCCCGGAGTAGTATCAGCTCTTCACTTTGATTACGCCGATGGCCACCTCGGCGCCACCCAGCTTATGGCGTTCCGAGTACGCTGCCGATGGAGGAGCCTCTCGCAGCAATCGAGTCGTCAAAGTCTCCTGGCAGATGTAGGATGAAAAAGAGTCAAGAGCATCTCCGATGCCCCCATCAGCCTCGATATAGGTTGTTATGTGATCCGTAACGTCGAAACCCGCTGAGCGGCGCATAGTCTGAAGTGTATGCACTATCTCTCTAGCCAGCCCCTCTTTGATCAACTCCTCCGGGATATCGGTCGGTATAGAGACAACGTAGTCTCCGTCGATGGTAGTGGAAAGGCCTGGCTTTTCTTGAGTATTAACTTGAACCTCTTCGGGAAGAAGGGAGTACTCACCCACCACTATCTCTTGACCAGCCCTCACCATCCTTGCTATCTGAGACGGATCCTGGGTAGACAGCTCCTTGGATATGTCGGACAGCTTGCCTCCGTACTTAGGCCCGAGCAGAGCGGGATTAGCGGAGACCTGATACTCCACCAGATTAGCCTCGTTCTCGGTCAGCTCTACCTCCTTTACGTTGAGCTCGTCGGAAAGTTGGTAATAAAGCCTTTCGAGCGCCTCCCTCTCCTCCTGAGACTTGACTTTAATCAACACCTTAGATAGGGGCTGTCGAACCCTTATGCCCGCCTTACTCCGGGCCGCTCTACCCAGGCTGGACACCTTCATGATGACACCAGTTTCACGGCTCAACTGATCGTCTACGAGGGTCTTGTCAGCAACGGGAAAGTCCGTTAGATGGACACTCTCTGGGGCTTCAGAGTCTATTGAGCACACCAAGTTTCCATATATCTCTTCGGACACAAAGGGAGTAAAGGGCGCCAGGAGCTTGGAAAGGGTCACCAGGCAATGATACAGAGTCGAGTAGGCCGACAGCTTGTCTTGGTCGTTCTCGCTCTTCCAGAATCGACGTCGGCTCCTGCGTACATACCAATTGGATAGATCGTCCACGAAGCCCTGGATCTGCCGACCAGCATCGGTGGGGTCGTAGTCGTCCAGTAAGCGGGTAACCTCGGCCACCAGCCTGTTTAACTCAGAGAGGAGCCATCGATCCAGGTCAGAGGTGGGAGATACTTCACCCACCGCCAGCGGATCGTACCCATCTATGGTGGCGTAGGTAACGAAGAAGGAGTATGTGTTCCAGATAGTGAGTAGGAACTTGCGTAGAGCCTCGCCGACAAGCTCCCCTGAAAACCTCCGAGAGTTGCCTGGTGGCGAGGCGGTGTAGAGATACCATCTGAGGGCATCCGCTCCATGCTCGTTTAGTACCGACCAAGGATTGACGACGTTGCCCTTGGACTTGCTCATCTTATCGCCGGCACTGTCCAAGATATGTCCCAGGCAAATCACATTCTTGAAGCAAGGTTCACCGAAGATCAGGCTGGATATGGCGTGAAGGCTGTAGAACCAGCCCCGGGTTTGATCTACTGCCTCGCAGATATACTCGGCAGGGAACCTCCCATCTTCTCTGATGGTGTTGTTCTCAAAGGGGTAATGCCACTGGGCGATGGGCATGGCCCCAGAATCGAACCAGACGTCCATCACCTCCGATATGCGACGCATGGTGCCGCCGCAATTGGAACACTCGAAATAGGTCTCGTCGACGAGGGGGCGGTGCAGGTCCAGTGGGGCTGGGATACCTCTCACATTCGGTTTGCCCCTCAGTTCATCAACTCCTCCTACGCAGTCATACCCTTCACAGGAGTCGCATTGCCATATGGGAACGGGAGTGCCCCAATATCGCTCCCGAGAGAAGGCCCAGTCTTGATTATTCTTTAGCCACTCACCAAACCGACCCCATTTGATATAGCCGGGGTACCAGTTTACCTTCTCGTTTCCCTCCAACAGTATGTCTCGAATGGCGGTTGTCCGTATGTACCAAGAGCTTTTGGCGTAGTAAAGAAGGGGAGCATTACATCTCCAGCAGAAGGGGTAAGTGTGGCGTATAGACGTTTGTTTGAACATGAGGCCTCGAGCGCTCAGGTCATCCACTATCTCTCGGTCGGCATCTTTGACAAACTTACCTGCGAATGGGAAGTCGCCGAGGATATTACCTTGCAGGTCTACGTTCTGCACGAAGAAGAGATCGTTGAGACCACCAGCCTTGAAATCGTCCAGACCGAAGGGAGGCGCCATGTGTACCACACCAGTGCCCTCGCTGAGAGAGACGAAGTCTGCACCGATGACGGGAAACAGCGAGGTATCTTCGGGGGAGTAGGTGGCGCCTCGGCGTATCTGTCCCTTGGAGAACCTGCTTATCTCTGGAACCTTGTATGCAACAGGGTTGTACAAGGCCTGATAGTGAATTCCTACAAGATCATCCCCTCGCAAGAAGTCCACTTCCTGGTAGGTGTCCGACAACAGCTGACTAGCCAGGGCTTTGGCCAGTATCAATCGCTCCGGTACGGCCCGCTCTCCCTTATCCTCTACCACCACGTATTCGGCATCTGGATCAATGGCCAGAGCCGAGTTGCCAGGTAGTGTCCATGGCGTGGTAGTCCACGCTACTATGTAGGTAGGCAGAGACGAATTGGATATCAGTTGCTTAGCTTTCTTGGAGCCTCCTCCCGCACTCAAATCCACGCGGAACTTTACGTATACCGCCACGTCAGGGGTATTTTCCTGGTACCCCAGTGCCACCTCATGGTCGCTCAGGGAAGTGATGCAGCGGGGGCAGTGCCAGATAGATCTGTAGTCCTGGTGAATGAGACTCTTGTCCCAGAGCTGCTTTACGATCCACCAGATAGTCTCGATGTAGTAGTTTTTGAAGGTGATGTAGGGGTGCTCCATGTCTATCCAGAAGGCAACCCTATCAGTCAGCTCCTCCCACTCTTTGACGTACCGCATGACGCTCTCTTTGCAAGCTGCGTTGAAGGCTGCTACGCCATATTTCTCGATATCGGCTTTGCGGGTGAGGCCTAGGCTCTTCTCCACCTCCAGCTCCACAGGCAGGCCATGAGTGTCCCAGCCTGCCTTCCGAGGTGCCTGGTATCCCTTCATGGTCTTATAACGAGGCATGATGTCCTTGAACACCCTGGACAGGACGTGATGTATGCCAGGGCTGGCGTTGGCGGTGGGGGGGCCCTCGAACAGCGTATAGATGGGATTGCCCTCTCGCTCCTCCACTGAGCGTTCAGGAATACGATTGGACTTCCAGAAGGCTAGAATGCGCTCTTCCAGTTCCGGTAAGTTGACTTTAGAGGGTACTGGTTTGAACATGATTTCTCTATCTCTAAGAAAAATCCCGCCCCACAAAGGGACGGGATTTTATGAATCTCGCGGTGCCACCCTTCTTCCCCGATGAGTCGGGGCAACTCATTGGACAGGTATCGGTTTAGACTGTCCCAGCCCGCTAACGGTGGGCGATCCGGCCACATCTACTCATCTGCCTGGGTTTGGCTAGTTACCGACTTTCCAGTGGCGACTCGGGAGGGACCTTCGGATGGGACGTCGTATCTGCTCTCACTGTACCAGACTCGCTGGACTAGTCTTCCGTCCTACTCGTCTCCGTCTCCGCCTTTGAATATTGATTTATAGGTGATGTTAAGAACTGTTCCCTAGTCTAATCTTGATGGCGTCTTTGATTTCGGCTGGCTCAGGGAAGCGACCCTTCTCCAGCTTGGAGAAGGCCTTTTCGCCGTCTATCGTAACTTCGAAGCGACCTTCTCCAGCAGTTATCAGCTTGAAGGATTCTATATCGTAGTCGTATTCTCGCATGACCTCTTCCGTCAGACCGACGGCCTCAGGCATGTAGTTTCACATGGTGCAGTATTCAAGTTCGATGGTCAGCTTCTTCCTGTTCATATGTTCTCACACTTTCTGTTCGGTTAGACCATTATAAGCCGCGTACATACCTTTGTGAAGCTTAGAGCAAAATCTGACTTGTGCAAAACTCCACGATTCGTATTGGACGAGTACAGGTGTTGACGTCGCCAGACTCAATGGATATAATCTCGCCCATCGCAACTTAATAACTTAAAAATGCTCTCCAGGTACTGCCACAGTCTAACAGGGAATGCGGTGAGAATCCGCCACGGTAGCGCCACTGTAATCGGGTAGCACATCGACACATTAGCCACTGTTCTGGAATGAATGGGAAGGCGTCGGTGCAGCGATGACCCGTGAGTCAGGAGACCTGCCTGGAGATACGGAGCTCTACTCTGCGTCATACGGGGACCGCTCCCGGTTGTCTTAAGGCTCAACCGATTATAGGAATTCTGAAATCCCTGACTAGAGTAGAGTCAGGGATTTTTGTTTACCCGATTTGAGGCACTAAGCAACCGGAAGGAGGTCCAAAGCATGACCTGCTCCAAGATTCCACGCAGGTTCGCAATACTCAAAGCGTTGGCTTTGCTTATCGCTGCGGTGGCCGTGTTCACCCTCGCTTGCGGCGATGAATCGCCTACAAGCACCTCTGTTCCATCCCTGTTCCCCATCCTGCTCAAGGATAGTAACGGAGACGTTGTTATCCTGCCTGAACCCCCTGAACGCATCGTGTCTATAGGTTCTGCCGCTGTGGAGATTCTCTTCGAGCTGGGAGAGGGGCACAGGGTAGTGGGGACTCACGATTTCGTATCCTACCCGCCGGAAACGGCCGGTATAGAGAAGGTTGGTACTGCCTTCGCTTTGGACATCGAGAAGATAGTCTCTCTCGAACCGGACCTGATATACACCTTTTTCGAAAGCCCAGTGGAAGACCTGGAAAGAGTTGGAGCACCTATCCTCTACCTCGAAAACCCGCAGACCCTGGAGGAAGTGGCCGAGAGGATCAGGATGTGGGGAGAACTGGTGGGGAAACAAGAGACGGGCATGCAGCTCGCTCAGGATTTCGAAGAAGCTATATACGAAATCAGAGACAGGTTGACCGGCATATCAGTTGGGCCTCGAATATATCATGACGAAGCGCCCGGCTTTTGGACGACGGGGTCTGATTCCTTGGCCAACGAGACCTACACCCTACTCAAGGCTGAGAACGCCTTCAGCGACATAGGCGGGTATTCCCAAGTGAGCACCGAGCAGATTGTGGAGAGAGACCCACAGATCATCATTAGCATCTATGAGGACGGCCCAGAGTCCTTTCGTAGCACTCCCGCCTTTCAAGACATGTCCGCCGTGAAGAACAACAGGCTTTATGCCATCGATGGCGATCTTCTGGCCATTGCTGGCCCCAGGCTGATAGAGGGGATAGAGCTATTGGCCGAGCTTTTCTACCCAGAGCTAGCGCCCTAGGGAGGTCGGAAATGGAGATTTCTGCTAGTCCTCAGGCAGGATTAGGAACACGGCAATTGTCCCTACCTAGAATAGGCTGGCAGTTTGGCCTCGGAATGGCAGCTCTTCTGATGCTCTCACTCATCGCTGGGGGCCTGGGGTCTGTTTATATCTCGCCCGATGCCCTCTTAAAGATAATCTTGGATAAGGCTCCACTGATAAGCATTGATCACACGTGGCCCACAGCTTGGGATACCATAATCTGGGAGATCCGATTTCCCAGGGTTGTCTTGGCCGCTCTGGTGGGTGGAGCCCTGGCCATAGCCGGGGCGACATATCAGGGAATCTTTCGCAATCCCTTGGCAGACCCCTATCTGATTGGCGTTGCATCTGGGGCTGGGCTGGGTGCGGCACTGATCTTAGTAACCGACGTACCTCTCTACTTTCACGGCTTCAGCCTGCTTCCCATTGCTGCCTTCATAGGGGCGTTAGCGGCCGTAGCAGTCGCCTTCATGATAGCCAAACAACAGGGAGCTCTGCCCCTCACCACGTTGATTCTGGCAGGGGTGGCTATAGCCTCCTTTGCCAGCGCCATAACGGGACTCCTGAAGATCAAAGCAGACTCCGACGTGAGGCCCTTGATAGCATGGCTTCTGGGAGGCCTCAACGGCTCCGATTGGCGGGATGTACAGATAGTGCTGCCGTACTTGGTTCTCGGTATCGTAGTCATGTTGGCCTACAGTCGGGTGCTTAATATGTTTCAACTGGATGAGCGAGAGGCGGCGCAGATGGGTGTGAACGTGGGGCGTACGAAAGTTGTGATAATCATCATGGCCTCCTTGACGACGGCAGCGGCTGTTTCCGTAAGTGGGCTGATAGGATTTGTAGGACTAATATCGCCCCATGCGGTTCGACTGATATGGGGCCATGATAATCGAGTAGTTCTGCCCATGTCGTTAATCAGCGGGGCTGGCTTTTTGGTTCTGGCCGATCTGGCGGCCCGGACCGTCTCCACACCCACAGAGCTGCCCGTGGGAGTGGTTACCGCCTTCTGTGGCGCTCCCTTCTTCCTGGTGCTCCTCTACAGGAGAAGGAGTCTGATGGCATGAACGGATATCCCTTACTTAGGATTCAGAATCTTTGTTTTTCCTACAACTCGAGTCCAATCTTGCAGCAAGTCAATCTGGAAATTCAATCAGGCGATGCCCTGGCATTGGTAGGGCCTAATGGCGCAGGCAAGACGACTCTGCTCAACATCATCGGAGGCACTTTGACTCCTTCGCAGGGGCGAGTGTGTTTGACGGGTGTAGACCTTAGCGGCCTACGCCCTAAAGAGAGGGCCAAGCTGGTGGCCATGGTGCCTCAGAATCCGTCGGTTCCACGAGGCTTTACAGCTCTCGAAATGGTGCTAATGGGAAGGAACGCACACCTGCGATTGTTGCAATGGGAGGGCTCAAGCGACGTGGAGAAATGTCAGTGGGCGATGGAGCTTACAGATACATGGGGATTGGCTGATCGATCCATCTGGTCGCTATCAGGGGGAGAGAGGCAACGGGTGTTCATTGCCCGCGCCCTGGCTCAAGAAAGCCAGCTCCTATTGCTGGACGAGCCTACCGCGAATTTAGACATCGGCTATCAACCGGCGATGCTGGACATGATGGCGAGGATCCGACGTGAGGTAGGGATCACCGTCGTCGCCGCCATGCATGACTTGACTCTGGCTGCCCAGTACTTCCCCAAAATGGCCGTTCTGTATAAAGGTTCCGTGTTTGCATCGGGTAGCCCAGAAGAAGTGCTTAGACCTGGTGTAGTGGAGACCGCCTTTGGTACGTCCGTGTACCTTACTCGACACCCCATTCACCACACTCCCGTGGTTCTGCCTGTGGGGGATACCAATGAAAGCCGGACAGCGTAAGCGACAAGGATTGGTAATAGTAAATACCGGCGATGGAAAGGGCAAAACCACGGCGGCTTTGGGGGTCATCTTCCATGCGTGGGGTAGGGGTATGAAGGTAGGTATGTTCCAATTCATCAAGCACTCCGAGAGTAGTAAGGAGGAATGAGCTGCTCAGAGGCTCGATGGACTTGCCCATACTGGGGTATGAGATTCACATGGGGCACACCGATGGGAATGGCACGTCCGCCCCTTTTCTACTAGAGGAGCGCTCTCGAAAACCATACAACGGTACGGATGAGAGTCTAGGCGTCGCTGGAAATGTTCTGGGTGCCTATGTTCACGGTCTTTTTCACAACGATAGCCTGCGCAGATCGATCTTGGAAGAGACAGCTCATAGAAAGGGAGTCATCCTTCCCAGGAAATCGAACGTAGTCTCCAGAGAGCAAGAGTATGATAAGCTGGCTACCCTGGTCAGAAATCACCTGGATATGGAGCTTATCTATCGGCTTTTGGGTTTGGGCTAGCTGAAGCGGAGCCTTTGAGGCGATAGTAGTCGAGGACCTTCTTGTAGGCGTTGGCGCCTCTCTGGAAGCTGGGGAAGCTGGGAATGTCCTTCACCTTGAGCATATCCCGTAGCTGTAGGGCTTCTGCCTCTCTGTCAAAGGGCATGATAGTGGCGTAGAAGGGCTTACAAGACCTCTCTCGATGATTACCCAGTAGGTTCAGTAGGTTGTCCACGTAGCTCGCATCCTTTATCTCAGAGTTGTTGGGAAGAGTAGAGGGAAGCTCGATCATCACCACGTCTACTCTTTCATCTCGCTCCAGGATATTCAAAATGCGCTCTATCACATCCAATGAGGGATGATCGGAGCTCACGTCCAATGGGTTTCTATAGCTGGTGCCTATGAGGGTGAAAAAGGAGGACAGATCGCCATAACTGTTGTCGGAGAGGGGGGTGACTTCTAATCCAGCACCGGCATATGCGTCGGCAGATACCACCGATTGGCCTCCGGTTAAAGCTATGATCCCGAAGCGCCCCCCCACAGATGGCTTGACGTAGAGAAGGGCCTTGGTCACGTCTATCATCTCCTCCATGCTGTGCACCGATATGGCTCCGGTCTGCCGAACCAGAGCATTCCACACAGATTGCTCTGTAACCAGAGAGCCTGTATGGGAAGCCACTGCCCTGGCTCCATCAGAGGTCTCACCACCCTTCCAAATCACCACTGGCTTTTCCTTAGCTACTTCTCGGAGAATCTGAAAGAAGCGGCGCCCGTCCCTGAACCCCTCGACGTACATGCAGATGATATCCGTAAGAGAGTCCTGTGCCATGTATTCCAGATAATCGGGGCTGTCCAGCACTATGGCATTGCCGAAGCTCACTGCCTTGCTCACTCTGACCCCATGGACGGCTCCCATCAGGCTAAAGCTGATGGTGTGGGTTCCGCTCTGTCCGATGAACGCAACGTTACCGCCCTCGCCGACATGTTGATGTGGGTCGCATCTCAGTCCTACCTTAGGTACGAAGATCCCCATACAGTTAGGACCTACGAGCATGAAGTTAGCCTTACCGGCCTTCTCGGTAAGAATTTTCTGAAGGGTAATTCCCTCTTCCGTGGCAGTCTCAGCAAAGCCAGAGGTGAAGAAAGCAGCCCCTCCCACCTTCTTCTCTATACAATCGTCTAGGATCTGGGGAGCGACTTTTCTCGGTACTGACACGACCACGAAGTCCACAGGGTCAGGAACATCCGCCAAGCTGGTGTAGTTGGGCACCCCGAGGGCTTCGATCGCCGGTATCTCTCGTTCGTCTACCTGAACGGAACATACAGGCCCTTTAAAGGTGCTCATAGACTTGAGCCAGTGGAAATCCAGCTTGGCCTTGTCCCCTATTACCGCTACACTCTTGGGATTGAATATGCGATCGAAAGCGGCAACATCTATGGTCACTAGGAGGCCTTCTCCTCAAGGATTATGCGGGCGTCCACCGCCGTCAGCCCATCTTTGTACGCGAATATGGGATTCAGGTCTATCTCTTTGATCTCCGAGTGGGACTGAGCCAAATCCGAGAGCTTCAGTAGGGTCTCCTCCAGCATCTCTATGTTGGCTGGCTCCTGCCCTCGATAGCCTTCGAGGAGAGGATGTCCCTTGATCTCCTTAATCATCTCCTGGGCATCTCGCTTCACCAAGGGAACGATCCTGAAGGAGACATCCTCCAACACTTCTACCAATACACCCCCAAGACCGAACATCAGCACAGGACCGAACTGGGGGTCCTTGGACATCCCTATGATGACCTCTACACCTGGACGGGCCATACTCTGCACCGATATACCTTCGATAGTTGCTGATGGCTCCTTTGTCCTCGCCTGAGAGATCATTTCATCGTAGGTGCTGGAAACCTCTTCTTTACTGTTCAGCCCCAACCTCACGCCACCGATGTCGCTCTTATGGACGATCTGCGGTGAGATAATCTTGAGAACCACTGGAAATCCCACCTTTTCGGCCAGGGCTACTGCCTCATCCCTCGAGCTTGCTAGATGGGTTTCAATAGTGCTGATGCCGGCATCACTGAGCACCTCTTTGGACTCCACCTCGTTGAGAAATCGTTTACCTTGGGCTATGGCGTCGGCCAATACCTGACTTATGGCCATGAATGAGGACCTCCTGTGGGGGCGTATCAGGGCAGAGAATAGCAACTGGCCTACATTGTGTCAACGTAGGCCAGCAATAGGGACAAGGCTTGTGTGTGGCAACTTGATTGTCTTTTCTGTTTAGCTTTGAAACTTGATTGAATTTTCTGGTCCCCGTTCAAACTTGATTGAATTGTAAAAAAAGTTTTGTTTTGCGGGTTTTCCAGGCATGAAGATGTCGTTAATCTTGATTGAGTTTTTCATCAGCTTGGGGTTGGGCCCACCCACCCAGGTAGGTTTTTGTATGTGTGGGCACATCCACCTCGTGCAACACCCTTCCTCTGGATTCCCGTGTCAAGCATGGGAATGACGGGTGGGGTCTCCGCCTCTCACTTGATGGCCTGTCTCAGAAAGGCAAAAGCTTTGTTGCCCACCCACCCGCCCAGGTAGGTTTTTGTATGTATGGGCACGCAGGAATGACGGGAGGGGGTTGGGTGAGGAAGTAATGCGTCTGCCTGTGTAGGGACACTCGCTCACTCCCTTCGACAAGCTCAGGGTGAGCGGAGACACCTCATCTCACGAGGGAGAAGGGGGCCGGGGAATTTGTTTTCAGCGAGAGCGTTGACAAGCTCTTGAAGCCGGGGAGAGTTCCACCCGTGTTTTAGTCCGCTCGGGGTACCCTTGGGGGAGTCTGCACTTGGGCGTTGGCCTCCGTGAGAAATAGCGGTGATACCTCCTTGTAAGCTAGATGAGTATCTGCATTATAGTACGTAGGTTCTTATTTTATATATAGCCACGTGGCACAACGGGCTAGGTGCCAACTCTGGATTCCCGTGTCAAGCACGAGAATGACGGGAAAGAAGAGGGGCACGGGAGGGACGGCATAGGGGGTGAGGGCACCCTTCCCTTCGACTACGCTCAGGGTAAACTTTAAGTTCAGGGTGACTCTTCGACAGGCTCAGAGTGAGCGGAGAAATGGGGGGCGCTCATGGTGAGCTTAGAGTTTATCCTGAGTTTACCGAAGGGAACCAGGTGAGCGGAGACACCTCATCCTCCGAGGTTGAAGGGGCCGGAGAATTTGTTTTCAGCCAGGGCGTTGACAAGCCCTTGAAGCCGGCGAGAGTTGCGCTCCTGCTCCAGTCCGTTCAGGTTGCCCTTGGGAGTACATGCACCTGGACGACGACCTCTGTGAGAAATAAGGGTGATACCTCCTTGTAAGCGAGATGAGTATTTGCATTATAGTACGTAGGTTCTTATTCTATATATAGCCGCGTGGCACAACGGGCTAGGTGCCAACTCTGGATTCCCGTGTCAAGCACGAGAATGACGGAAAAGAGGGGGCAGGGAAATGACCTGCCTGCAGCAGGCAGGCGGCATAGGGGGTGAGGGCGCCCTTCCCTTCGACTACGCTCAGGGTAAACTTTAAGCTCAGGGTGACTCTTCGACAGGCTCAGAGTGAGCGGAAACACCCGCTCTCACGAGGGAAAAGGAGCCGGGGAAGATAGTGTCAAGAGTTGTGTGTAAATTGAGTTAGGGGCTTGTCCTTCCAACTGTTGTTAAGCGGAAGGAGACCATCTGCCTGTATCCGGTGGTTGTGGTCCGGTAGGCACACAGCACCAGGCGCCTGGTCACCCTCTCGACACTCTTGACTCCCAGGACGGTCCCATTAAACAGCAGCTACAGGTAGTTTCCGACAGTTCCCTGCTCTGGTATCTCCGCACCTCTGCATCCAGGTGCGCCATATCCGAGAGACGCTCTGAGCACTGATGGCCGCTCTCAGCAGAAGCTGCACCTCCTCCTGCACCTTGCGGATGCTCACACCCGTCAGAAACATCTCTCGCACCGTCTCGTTGACCTCCTCATGACACCGCCGGTATCGAGAACCACCTCCGTCTGCTACGCTCCTTCACCCTCTCCAGGCACTCGCAACTGCTCCACTATGCCCAGTCCTGTCAGCAGACTCCAGTATTGATAGCCGTCGCGGTACCCTCCTCTCGACTCTGTCCGCCTGTACCATCCAGCGTTCAACTCCTCTATCAACTCTCCTTCCATCACTCTCTCTAAAAGCCGCTTCAGTCCACTGCATCTCTGCTCCTTTGCCTACACCCACCACTCCTCCACCGTCTTGACCTCCTTCCATAGCTCCTTTACCCTTACCTCGGTCAGGTCTCTGATCTGCACCTTCGGGCGTACCTCCTCTCAGCTTCTTGTATTCCTGGAAGGATAAGCCTCTTCTCTTTTTTACACACTTATAGTTACATTACCGTCGGGGAAATGTTGGTTGACCAAATTCGAGTGGGGGTGGTAAAATTAAAGTCAAGCACTGCGGTGGCTATAGCGAGGTGGGCCCACCCGTTCCCATTCCGAACACGGAAGTGAAACACCTCAGCGCTGACGATACTCGGGGGGCAACCCCCTGTGGAAAATAGGTCGCTGCCGGGTGCTTATTTTTTGGATTTTTCGCTGGAAGTAGGAATCCTATGAATACGCTCGCAAGCCCCTTTGGAGTACGCAGCACCCTGAGCACTGGGCAAGGCGACGTGAGTTACTACAGTCTGGAGAGATTCGAATCCTCGTCTGGCCTTCAAGTTTCAGGTCTACCGTACTGTATTCGAGTCCTTTTAGAGAATCAGCTGCGTAACTGCGGAAAAGGTCACGTTACGGAAGACGACGTGCTGGCAGTTGCTGGCTGGAGCGAATCGAGGGCGACAGACCGGGATATCCCCTTCATGCCCTCCCGGGTGCTGATGCAAGACTTTACCGGCGTCCCTGCCATAGTTGACCTGGCAACTATGCGTTCAGTAATGCAGCGTATGGGTGGAGACCCAGGCAAGATAAATCCTCTGGTCGATACCGACCTGGTGATAGACCATTCCGTACAGGTGGATGTAGCCGGCGTCGCGACTGCCTTTGCCACCAATGTCGCTCTAGAGTATGAACGCAACAAGGAGCGCTACAGCCTCCTGCGATGGGCTCAGAGAGCTTTTAATAATCTAAGAGTGGTGCCTCCTGGCGCTGGGATAGTGCATCAGGTAAACCTGGAATATCTGGGAAGAGTCGTATCGACGAAGGAGATTGATGGCGCCGTTGAGGCATTCCCCGATACCCTGGTAGGCACCGACTCCCACACCACAATGATAAGCGGGCTGAGCATGTTGGGATGGGGTGTAGGTGGCATAGAGGCCGAGGCGGTGCTTTTGGGACAACCCTACAATATGCTCATCCCAGATGTTGTAGGGGTTCGGCTATATGGCCAATTGAAGGAAGGGGCCACGGCCACTGATCTAGTCCTCACGGTGACCCAGATGCTTCGCAACAAGGGAGTCGTGGGCAAGTTCGTCGAGTTCTACGGGCCGGGCCTTGCTAACCTGACCCTGCCCGATCGCGCCACAATAGCCAACATGTGCCCCGAATACGGAGCCACAGTAGGGTACTTCCCCACCGACGATGAGACCCTGGCCTATCTCAGGTTGACTGGTCGAACTCCCGCCCTAGTAGACCTGGTGGAGAGATATACAAAGACGCAGGGGCTATTTCGAAACAACGAATCACCCAACCCCACTTTCTCGGATGTCGTAGAGGTGAATCTGGATAGCATGGAGCCCAGCCTGTCCGGCCCTCGTAGGCCCCAAGACAAGGTGTTTCTAAAGGATATGAAGCCGGCTTTTCACAAGGAGTTGGAAGCCACCTATGGGAAGAGCCTGCTGGGAAGCGAGGAAGAACCAAGGGTGAAGCTGGACGGTCACGAGTCACACTTGGGGCATGGTTCAGTGGCCATAGCGGCTATTACCAGTTGCACTAACACCTCCAACCCATCGGTGATGGTAGGTGCTGGACTTTTGGCTCGTAATGCCGTTGAACGAGGTCTGGCGGTCAAACCCTGGGTCAAGACCAGCATGGCGCCTGGGTCTCGAGTAGTCTCCGATTATCTGATCGCCTCTGGGCTGATGCCTCACCTGGAAAGCCTGGGTTTTCACGTAGTGGGCTACGGATGCACTACCTGCATCGGAAACAGCGGCCCCCTGGCTGAGCCCATCGCAGAGGCCGTTACCGACAACGATCTTGTAGTTGCGGCGGTTCTTAGTGGGAATCGTAACTTCGAAGGGAGGGTACATCCCCAGGTCAAGGCGAACTATCTTGCATCTCCTATTTTGGTGGTGGCTTATGCCCTTGCCGGCCGAGTTGACATCGACCTTGTCAATGAGCCGATCTGTCGGGACAAACAAGGGAGTCCAGTATATCTAAGAGATATCTGGCCCAGTGCGGACCAGATTCGCCAGGTTGTTGAGACATCCATCAGTCCCGAGGCGTTTCGAGAGCAGTATGGCCACATCTTTGATGGAGACCAACAATGGCAAGACCTATCGATCCATGATGGCGGGCTTTATGCCTGGGACTCCCAATCTACTTACATAAAAGAGCTCTCCATATTCGACGACATGCTTCTAGAACCTCCACCGTTGTCAAACATATCGGACGCACGAGTCCTTGTAATGTTGGGTGACTCTGTCACTACAGATCACATATCTCCGGCAGGGAGCATCTCACCTAAGAGTCCTGCCGGCCGGTACTTGATCGATCGGGGAGTTGAAGTAAAGGATTTCAACTCCTACGGCTCACGACGCGGCAATCACGATCTGATGATCAGAGGAACCTTCGCCAACGTACGACTTAGAAACCAATTGGCACCGGGCACTGAAGGGGGCTGCACTATTCATCAACCAAGTGGAGTGCAGCTATCTGTGTTTGATGCCTCGGAGAGATACAAACAGGAAGGCGTACCCACTGTGGTGTTAGCCGGTAAGGAGTATGGGGCTGGCAGCTCTCGAGACTGGGCAGCAAAGGGACCATATCTTTTGGGAGTCAAGGCTGTCCTCGCCGAGGGCTATGAGCGCATTCACAGGAGTAACTTGGTGGGGATGGGCGTGCTACCCATCCAGTTTAGGCCGGGAGAGACCAGGGAGTCCTTGGGGCTTACTGGCACCGAGACTTACGATATTGCAGGTATAGCGGAGGGCCTGGATATAGGTAATGAGGTCAGGGTTACTGCTCGTAAAGATGACGGGGGAGAGTTGGTCTTCAGCGCTATCACTCGCATCGATGTGCCCATAGAGCTGGAATACTATAGACACGGCGGGGTCCTGCAATACGTGCTCAGGCAAATGTTAAGAGATTCTTCTTGAGCTTAGATGCCCTTCGGGCCTCCATAAAAAAGCCTGTAAGTTACATAGCATCACTGGCTGCGGAGCCCAACGGCCGCAAGCTTCCGAAATGCACTATGGCAAGCCCGTGTCGAGCATGCTAGAATGCCTGCTAGTCCAGTCAGTATTCGATAGCCATTAAAGAGGAGGTCAGATTTTGCAAATCGAAAAGAAGCTTCAAGAGATGGGATTAAGCCTTCCTGAAACAAAGCGACCTTTGGCAAACTACATACCTGCCGTCAGGACGGGGGATCTGTTGTTCCTATCAGGTCACATAGACTCCAACTTCAAGCCTGTTGGACAGCTGGGGAAGGACGTATCAATAGAACAAGGCTATGAAGCGGCCAGAGGAACCATGCTGAACTGCCTAGCGACCATCAAGAACATGGTGGGCGACCTGGACAAGGTGAAACGAATTGTGAAGCTGCTATGTATGGTCAACTCCGCTCCCGGATTCTCCGAGCAGCCAAAAGTGGCCAATGGTGCGTCAGACCTGTTGGTAGAGATCTATGGTGAGAGGGGTCGGCACGCTCGATCAGCCGTGGGCATGGCCGGCTTGCCCCTCAGCGTATGCATCGAGATAGAGATGATTGTAGAGGTGGAAGACTAGGCTTGTAGCCTAGTCTTCCAAGCGGTACACTTTGACTACGTTATCGTGGACGCACGCCTTCTTGACCTCAGGGGGCAGATTGCTAAAGGTCTTGTCCAGATTTGCCATGGAGTCGGGCCAGGTGCTGTCCCTGTGAGGGTAGTCTGTGGACCACATGATGTTGTCCAGGTATCCCAACTCCCACATGGCCTTGGTACCCCAGTAGTCCTGTATATATGTGGCGTAGACCTGACGTTTGAAGTACTCAGAAGGTAGCAGGGGCAGCGCGAGGTCGGTCAAGCGCCTTTCGTAGGAGTAGTCCATTCGCTCCAGTATGTAAGGCAGCCAGCCTATGCCGCTCTCTCCCAATATCATCTTCATGCGAGGATGACGCTCAAGAATGCCCGAGAAAATTAGGATGCTCAACACCTCGTCGGCTCGCTCCGGTGCGAGAACCAGACTGGATGCGGCGGCGGCTACATGGTCGCTTTCGGTGAAGGTGGCGGAGATGTTGAACGCGTGGAAGGCAAGAGGCATCTGCGTATCTTCTACAGCATCCCACAGAGGCTTCCATGAATCGTCCCACAACGGAGTGGTCATGGTCGCGGGCGATATCTCGGCTCCTCGGAGACCTATTTCGGGCAAGCGTCTCATCTCCTCGGCAGCGAGGGGGCCGTTCTGGTTCGGTAGCTCTCCTAGAGGAATCAGCCAGTTGGGATCGTAGCTCTGCCATTCGGAGACCCAGTCGTTATAGGCCTTGTAGGTCATAGTCAAGGCATCCCTATCTTCGAAGCTGCGGTCAGCCTCTAGGATGCCGTAGATAACCTCAGCCTCAATGCCGTCTCTCTCTTGATCGGCCTTGCGCATCTTGTAATCGGAGCAGCGCAGATTGCCCCTAGTAAAGCCCTCCTTAACCAGCAACTCACCCCTCTTTCCTCCGTTGAGGCCAGGGCCATACCACCCAACGCGAGATCCCTTCATCCTGGTTTCTTCCACGAACCAGTGCTTACCTTCAGAGGTCTCTTCTACGTGAGGCACCTTGTCCTTCCATCGCGCTGGCACCCTGGCAGTGAAGGTATCTTCGGGCAGCCAGTTCATATCCAGATGACAGTCTGCTGAAATTGCCTTGTAGGTCATAAAACACACCCCCAAGCTAGCTTCGGAAGCCTTGGTAGACTCCATCATATTCCCACTGGTATAAGCCGTCAAGATAGCTGACACCTCCTAGATTCCCCATCTCCAACACCCCCCCTGGATTCCCGCGTCAAACACGGGAATGACGGGTAAGGCCAGGAGCTTGTCTCAGAAAGGCACCCGCATTGTTCCCCAACCACCCGCCCAGGTAGGTTTTTGTATCTGGGGGCACATTCCCCAGTCAAGCTGAGGACAAGCCCCCAAGCCCCCTGCCAGAGGGTGGTTCCCTTCGGCAGGCTCAGGGTGACTCTTCGACAGGCTCAGAGTGAGCGGATATACAGCACGCCCCCGCTCATGGTGAGCTTAGAGTTTATCCTGAGCCTGCCGAAGGGAACCTGGTGAGCGGAGACACCTCATCCCCCGATGGAAAAGGGGCCGGGAATTTGTTTTCATCGAGGGCGTTGACAAACTCTTGAAACCGACGAGAGTTCCGCCTGTGCTTCAGTCCGTTCAGGTTGCCCTTGGGAGCGCCTGCACCTGGGCGATGACCTCCGTGAGAAATAAGGGTGATACCTCTTTGTCAGCGAGATGAGTATTTGCATTATAGCACGTAGGTTCTCATTCTATATATAGCCGTGCGGCACAACGGGCTAGGTGCCAACTCTGGATTCCCGTGTCAAGCACGAGAATGACGGAAAAGAGGGTGGCACGGGAATGACAGTATATGGGGTGAGGGCGCCCTTCCCTTAGACTACGCTCAGGGTAAACTTTAAGCTCAGGGTGACTCTTCGACAGGCTCAGAGTGAGCGGATATACAGCACGCCCCCGCTCTTGGTGAGCTTAGAGTTTATCCTGAGTTTACCGAAGGGAACCTGGTGAGCGGAGATACCTCATCCCCCGATGGAAAAGGGGCCGGGTAATTTTGACACCTTCCCTTAGTTTTGACACCTTCCCTTAGTTCGGAGTAATAGATTCCCCTGGCTGTGACATGTTAGAATGCAATCTATCCATCGGTTGTGTAGGCGTTTCAAGGGGGGCTTGTGACAGAGTTGACCAGCGAACCCTCAATAGCTTCTAGGGTGAGACACTTCACCGAGTCCATCATCCGGGATATGACCCGGGTGAACAACAACATTGGTGGAGTTAACATGGCCCAGGGATTTCCAGACTTCGACCCACCTATAATACTAATCGAGGCGGCCCAGAAGGCTTTGGACGACGGCTACAACCAGTACGCCATAACATGGGGAGCACCAGATCTTAGGAAAGCCATTGCCGAGAAGTTCGCCTGGTGCAACGGACTGACGGCCGAGCCCGATAAGCACATTACGGTGACGTGTGGCGGTACCGAGGCTATGATGGCCACTATGTTAGGCGTCGTTAACCCCGGCGACGAGGTGATCATATTCGAGCCCTTCTACGAAAACTACGGGCCCGATACCCTTTTGGCCGGCGGACAACCAGTTTACGTATCCCTACGTCGAGTAAGAGATTCTTTCCAGTTCGACCCCGATGAGCTTCGACGAGCCTTTTCCAGCCGGACCAAGGCAATAATCGTCAACACGCCCCACAACCCCACAGGCAAGGTGTACTCTCGAGAGGAATTGCAGACCATCGCTGACCTGTGTATCGAGTACGATAGTCTGGCATTAACTGACGAACCATACGAGCACATCATCTATGATGGGGCTTCCCATATCAGCCTCGCCGCCCTGCCTGGTATGGATCGTAGGACGGTAACGGTGAACAGCGTCTCCAAGACTTATAGCGTCACCGGCTGGCGAATAGGTTGGGCTATCGCTTTGAATGAAGAGATTTCCATCGCCATTCGCCGTGCTCACGACTTTCTTACTGTTGGCGCGGCCGCCCCTTTACAGCAGGCGGTAGTGGAGGGTCTCAAATTCCCCGAGAGCTACTACGTTGAGCTGGCCGCTGAATATCAAGCCCGTCGAGACTTCACCCTCTCAATCATAGGGGAAGCCGGATTCGATTACGTAACCCCACAAGGGGCCTACTACGTGATGACTGAATACCCCTCTTGCGGCTACGATGACGATTTGGAATTCTCCTTTTTCATGGCAAAGGAGATAGGCGTCACCCCCGTTCCAGGTCGGGCCTTCTATCACGCTCCAGAGATGGGCAGGCAGTTCGTTCGGTTTGCCTTTCCAAAGAAGCTGGAGACCTTAGAGGTGGTCCGGGAACGGTTGGGGAAACTCGGCCGGTTCAGGAAGTAAGTCCGACTATATAGAAGGAAAGTCAGAGCTCATGATCGATCAAAACCGCCTAGTCAACACTTTCTGTGACCTGGTAAGAATCGACAGCCCCTCTAACGAGGAGGAAGCCATGGCCCTGGAGATGTCAAAGAGGCTCGCTGGCATGGGTTTCACCGTTGAGCGAGACGCTCACGGCAACTTGATAGCCTCCGAACCAGGAGACTCTCCCCTTCTTATCTCGGCCCACCTGGATACGGTAGAACCAGGCAGGGGAATAGAACCTCGTATAGATGGAAATAGGATAGTGTCGGACGGTACCACCATATTGGGCGGAGACTGCAAAGCAGGGGTTGCCGCCATCCTGGAGGGTCTGGAATCTGTGAAGGAGGATAACGCTGAACGGCGGGCCGTGCAGCTGGCTTTCACTCGAGGTGAGGAGATAGGCCTCGAGGGAGCCAGGAACATGGATTACTCCATGATACGGGCTAAGGAGGCAGTCGTCTTCGACGGGAACGGACCCGTTAACACGGTTACCTCCTCCAGCCCCAGCTACATGAGGCTGGACGTCACTGTCACGGGTAGGTCAGCTCATGCTGGAGTAGAGCCTGAGAAGGGTCTTTCCGCCATCAAGATAGCCGCCGAGATCATTGACCAGCTTCCTCAGGGACGCTTGGATGAGGAAACCACCTTCAATACAGGCACTATCTCTGGCGGGTCTGTTAGAAACGCCGTTCCGGAGAAGGCCGCCTTCTCCAGCGAGTTCAGGAGCCGAAACCTGGAAACCCTGGACATGCTGCGGGTGCAAGTCTTGGACATCCTCGATAAGACCAAGAGAAGATATGAAGATGCCTCCATAGTGGAGGACATGAGCATCGATTTTCACACGTATTCGGTGAACCCGCAGGACAAGATGGTCAAGATGGTAAGTGATACCCTCAAGTCACTGAGCCTCGAGCCGACATTGAAACCCTCTGGCGGCGGCACTGACGCAAACGTAATGCGTCATCACGGCGTCGATAGCATCGTGGTGGGAATGTCCACCAACGAGATGCACACCGTTCGCGAGTACGTGGTGATTCCCGACCTGGTCAACACCGCCAAGTTCTGCCAGCTTCTCTTGACCAATACCGCATCAGTCTAAGGAGCCGACCTCAGGTCTGCCTGAGAATCTGCGCGCTGGGGTTCAGCCACGACTCGGTCCCATTCCCTGGGCAGCAACAGGGCTACAGCACTTAGTGCCAGGGCTGAGAGGGATGTTACCATGAGGGCAACCCTGGGAGCACCCGTGATATCTTCGATAATTCCCGCAGCTAGCGGGCCTATGAAGGACCCGACATATAGAGAGGTTTCAAGGAAGGCGACGGCGACGGCTATCTCCCGCGGCTTGATGTCTTTTAGCTCAAAGGGGATGGTCATGATAATTGGGAAGAAGGCCCAACCCAGCCCATCCACTACTGCTATTAAGACTAGATAGCTAAAAGTGCCAGTCCACAGAAAGCCAACCGCGGTGCCAGCCAGAATAATCCCCGATATCCATAGAATGAACCTCTTGTTGCCCGTCCTGCTCACTATAACCCCCACCGCAATCCCAACTACCGAGGAGACGCCGCCACTGATGGCCAGGATGGAGGCCGCGCCTTTGAGAGATGTCCCGAACTGCTCATGAGTGAAGGTGGGCCAGAATACCGAGATGCCCGTGAAGCATATCTCCACCCCCACCAAACCTAGAGCCACCAGCCACAACTCCTTGTGCTTGAGAATGCTCCGTACAGGGCTACTCCGCTGAGACTTGAAATCGGCTTCGTACTGGGGAGTAACCCTCTCCTTGCCCAATATCTGCCACAGCAAGAAGAGGCCGAAAGAGACCACTGCAAACATCAGTACAGTCTTACGCCAACTGTCGCCCAGAGCTTCCAAGGCTATGGGAGTGATGATGAGTCCCACTGCCCCTAATCCCCAGAAGAGATTAGAGAAGGAGTTGACGATGAGCACCTCTTTGGGCGGCACCCATTGCCTCATCAGAAGAGAGCGGGCTGGCTCTCTAGCGACGATGGTAGCTCCGTATAGAAGCCTGCCCAGCAGCAGGAGTAGGAATACCGGGGCCCAGCTCTGGAACAGCAAGAGGAGTGCTCCCGCAAGGAAAGTAACAGAGGTGAGAAGCTTGGGCTTAAATCTGGACAATACCCATCCGGAAGGAATGGCCAGCAGCATGGTGGCGAATCGAGGGGCCGATCCCAGAAGACCCTCCTGGATGGGCGTTAGGCCCATGTCGCTGCTGATGCTGGGAAGCAAGATTCCCAAACTTTCTATGTTGAGAAAGGCCCATACATTTCCCACCATCCATATGGCGACCACCACCCAGCGGTAGTTGGACGCTCGTGCAGCCTCCGGCTGTGCAGTGGCATTCATAGTCTGAGGGATGATACAACAACGGTCTCTACTGTGCTACTGGTGATGACCACACCGTTTGCCCCATAAGGAAGCGGCGAGGAGGAGACCGATTCTCTGATTTTTCCCTCTCGGTTCTCGGAGTGTTCAAAGGGAGAATAGCTTCACCAAGGTTAATCTTGATCTCACCCTCCCACCCAGGTAGGTTTTGTATGTGGGGGCACATCCTCCTTCGGCAAGCTCAGAACAGGCTCCATACTCCTGCCAGAGGGATACTTCCCTCTGGACTCCCTCTGTACAAGCTTCTTGTACAGAATCATTTGGATGTGGGTCTGGGGCTTATTGTGTTGTTGACTGCAAATACTGTCCCAACTACACTCGAATCAATAACTAAGAGTGGCTTTAAATAGAAGTATGGGTGGAAAAAGCAACGTCTTGGTGATGCAGTCGGGGGGCGGCACCGCCGTGCTGAACCGAAGCCTTGCCGGCATCGTCCGGGAGGCGTCTGAGAGCAATGCCTTCAACGAGATTTACGGGGCATCTCATGGGCCAGAGGGGGTTCTCAAACAGGACCTCATCAACATTGGCGGAATATCCAAATCACAATGGAAGAAGATTGCGCGGACATCCGGAGCGGCGTTGGGGTCGACTCGTCACAAAGTTAAAGACGAAGACGTGCCAACGATCTTGAAAACCTTGTCGGAAAATGACATCCGGTTTCTGTTCATCATCGGGGGAAACGACTCGGCGAAGAACGGCTG
Source organism: Dehalococcoidia bacterium (assembly GCA_965197675.1). GTDB lineage: Bacteria > Chloroflexota > Dehalococcoidia > Plut-88900 > Plut-88900. The sequence continues at coordinate 459,741 of OZ240221.1, forward strand.
CCGCTTACTCCGAGCATGTAAAGACTCGGGGCATGAGTTGACGATAATGAATGTTCCCAAAACCATAGATAACGATCTGGTGTTGACTGACCACTCTCCAGGCTACGGCAGCGCCGCTCGTTTCGTGGGCTTGGCAACTATGGGAGCGGGGCGAGACGCTCAGTCCATGGGCCGCGCCTCCCCCATCACGATCATCGAGGTGATGGGAAGGGACGCAGGATGGCTCGCCGCTTCGTCTGCCCTGGCCATGCAAGACGAAGGGGATGCCCCTCACTTCATCCTCGTTCCAGAAGTCACGTTAGACGAGGAGCGGTTGCTGGACCGTATAGAGGACGTCTATCGACGGTATGAGTTCGTCGTAATAGTCATGGGTGAAAACGTCCGCGGCCCTACCGGCGTTTTGGGAAACCAACAGATCCCCAGATTTGTTGACGACTTCGGCCATCCCTATTACGATGCGCCCGGACAGTACCTGGCAGACGTGGTCACTGAGAAGCTTAAAGTAAGATCGAGATTCGAAAAGCCGGGCACAATTCAGAGGTCTTTCATGGAGTCCGTTTCGAGTACTGATGCCCATGAGGCCGAGCTGGTGGGCCAGGCAGCGGTGCGCTACGCCCTGAAGGGTCACAACGAAGAGATGGTGACCCTGATAAGGGAGCCAGGTGACGGCTACTTCTGCACTACGGGAACTGCGCCTTTAGAGGACGTGGCAGGTCAAGTGAGAGCCATGCCTCCCGAATACTTGGATATCGAGGACCTCTTCGTTACCGACGAGTTCATAAGCTATGTGAAGCCTCTCATCGGCGCTCCGCTGCCACGCATGGGAAAAGTCGGGTAAGGTAGGATTCTCGTCCTCAACCTTTGGACGGGGCGCAGGCCTGTATCACTTCCATTACCCGCTGCTTGGCCTCAGGGCCAGCACCCCTAGGAACGATGATCGGCAGGTCTATGCCGGTCTCTCGGTAAAGAGATATGCGTTGTTGGCATGCTTCGGGGGTTCCCGCCAAAGAGACCCGATCGATTAGCTCGTCTGGCACCAAACGCAAGGCTTCCGATTCATTACTCTTCAGCCATGACTCTCGCACTGCCTCCAACTCCTTTTCATAGCCCGCTTCTCCCATCAGTCTTCTGTATCGGGGGAAGTTGGAGACGTAGTTGGCGATGGGCCAGCGTATGCCATCCCTGGCCCGGCCGATGTCATCTGATACGGAACAGGGAAGAAGGACTGTCATGTCTATGTCGTTTGGTCTTCTTCCAGCCATCTGAGCGCCTATAGCCACATTTTCGATGGCATTCTTGACGTGCTCCAGGGTGGACCATACTAATATGGCGCCCTGGGCTTCTTTGCCACAGATCTGAAGCATCTTAGGGAATACGCCAGCATAATAGATGGGGATCTCTCTCCTTACGGGGTTGCACCAGAGAACGAACTGACGTATATCGAAAACATCTCCTTGATAAGATACCCGACCATCCCGCAGCAGGGTTTTCACTATCTGGGCGCACTCTCGCATTCGAGGGACCGCTTGGGTGAAGGGGACTCCGTGCTCGGCTTCCACCTCTACTTTGTGGCTGGAGCCCAACCCCAGGATTAGTCTACCGTTGGAGAAGTAGTCGAGACATACGGCCGACATGGCTATGGTGGGGGGAGTCCTAGTGAATACGCTGGTGATGCTGGTGCCCAACAGGATTTTGGTGGTAGCTACAGCGCACGCCGTGAGTACAGAGAATTGGTCGCCGCTGTGCCCATCCTCCATCCAAGCAGACTCGTAGCCCAGCTCCTCGGCTAGCTGGACACACTCCACCACTTCAGGAGGGGTCAGCCCTCCCCCGGTAAAGGCTACTCCTATTCTTTCCATCGACGCTTCTCGATTACTAGTTTAGGGGTGTTACTAGGGTCAGGCAAGCCTCTAACTCAATTTACACACAACTTTCTTGATACTACTCAAAAGTTTGCAGTACAATGCCACCTGGCCATACTGTACTCATAACACGTCCGTTCAGGGCGACCTCGGTGGCGTCTGCTCTCCCTATGGGAGACTGCCTTGAATGTAGGGATTGAGATGCGACAGAGTAGCGCCAACGATAGTACTCACCACGTGGGAGAAGCACTAGTGAACAACCCCAACACAATCACCAGAGCCTCGAATGTCTCATCATTGCTGGATAACGCCGCAGGCTCTCCCAAGCAATCGTCCGATCGGACGCGGGGCGTGATGCTGGGATTGGCGGTCGGCAACTTGCTTGGACTCCCTGTTGAAGGCTGGCGATACCAGGAGATCGACAGGCACTATCCGCTGGGAGCCGTCGACATCAACCTGTCGGAGTCCTACCGCCCGATGGATGACGATCTCGCTCAAGCTGTAGACCTCGGCGAGGCCCTGGTCGAAGGCGGCAACTACATTAGCAGCTTTGCCGACCGCCTGGTGACTTGGGCGCGTGAGAATGGTCGGGGAATGGGCAGATTGACGCGCGCGGTCATTGGCAAGCTAGAGGCCGGACACGCTCCGCCTGACGCAGCCCGCATAGTGTACGAAGATAATCCCATCGCCCCGAATGGCGGCCTTATGCGATGCGCCCCAGTGGCCCTGGCTCGCCGAAGACAGCCGGATCTGCTGGTCAAGGACAGCGCAACCACTTGTATCGTGACTCACTACGCCTTGACCTGTCAGTGGTCCTGCATCATCATCAACGGAGTGATCGCTATGCTCCTGCGTGGTGTGGAGCCTGATCTGCGCGCCATGTTGGATGCCGTCGCAGCCGATGGCGCTCCCGACCTACTTGCGGCCGCATCCCACGACGGTATCCCCGTGGAGATTCTGGCCGCTATTGAGAGCGGGACCCAGGTGGCCTCCAACGCCTCCTGGCTCCGGCAGGAACAGAGTCTAATCGGCCACACTCTGCTGGCGATGCAAGTCGGCCTGTGGGCAGCGGTTACGCCGCTGGGGTTCGAGTCGGCGTTGAGGCAGATAGTGGAGGCGGGCGGAGACACCGACACCAACGGCGCTGTGGCTGGTGCGGTGCTGGGAGCACGTTACGGAGCATCAGCGATTCCACAACGCTGGCTGGACTGCGTTCCCGACCGTGTTCGCATCGAGAATCTGGCCGACAATCTGAAGGCCATATCAGGCTAACCTCCCCCACATCGTAGCGGGGCCAGGCTCAGTGTGGCGTGGCATGGACTGGCGAGACGAAGTATGGTCAGGCGATGCATGGCGCGGTGTGGCAGGGAATGGCAAGGTTTGGCTCGGCTTGGCTAGGTCTGGCTGGGCATGGCAGGGATCAGTTAGCAGGTGCGGCGCTCGTAATAGCGCCGCACCTCTTCGAGAGGATGCTCATGAAGCTTGGTGTCATCCACCGTTGCACCTGGCCCTACAGCCCCCAGGCCAGCGGCAAGATGGAACGCTTCGGATACGTCCTGGAGCAGGATCCTCTGGATTCCCGTGTTAAGCACAGACCTTTGAATAACCCCAGCATTGTCCCAAAATGAAGTGCTCCAACTGTCATTCTGAACGGAGCGTAGCTTTACTGGCAGAGGCTTTGGATTCTTCGCTACGCTCAGAATGACACTGATATGAGGCTTGGTTGCAAGTTACGCAAAGGTCTCTGTCAAGCATTGGAATGACCTGCCTGCAGCAGTCAGGCGGAATAGGGGGTGAGGGGGACAGGTCCAGTTGTTTTTTCGGATTTCGCCAGCGTCCAGACAGGCGGGGTGGGAGTTACGCTAAAGCTGGTTTTGGCCTAAATGCGATTGCCCTAGATAGCAACTGTCTTGAAAGTCAAGAAGAATGACCGACGACTTGGGGGCTCAAGCCGCGCCAGGGGGAGCGATGCTTGAGCAGGGAGTTGAGGATAACGAGTAGCTTGCGCATACAGGCTGTGAGGGCCAGCTTCTTCGGCTTACCAGCGGCCAACAGCCGCTGGTAGAACTCCCGGATGACGGGGTTGCAGCGACTGGCTACCAACGCTCCCATGTACAAGGCAGCGCGGACCCTGGCGCGCCCACCCCAGATCGTCCGTTTGCCCCGCAGCGTGCCACTGTCCCTGTTGAAGGGAGCCACTCCCACCAGGGCGGCGATCTGCCGGCGGTCCAGGGTGCCCAGCTCCGGCAGGTACGCCAGAAGGGTGAGGGAGATCTGCTCTCCAACGCCGGGGACGGTGCGCAGGAGGTCGTCCTTCTCACGCCAGACAGGACTCTGACGGAGAGTTTGCCGCAGGTTCTTGTCCAGGTCGTCCAACTCCCGCTCCAGCCACGCAATGTGGGCCTCAATGCGGGGACGGACGGCGACGATGGCGGTGCCGAGACGGTTCTTCTCCGAGACCAACATGGTCATCACCTGGTGCCTGCGGGCGACCAGGGAGTTGAGGACCTGCGTCTCGGCGTCCCGTAAAGGGCGCACGGGAGGTCGGATGACTTCGGCGAAGTGGGCCAGAACCGCCGCGTCAAGCGAGTCGGTCTTGGCCAGCTTCCCGGTGGCCCTGGCAAAGTCCCGCACTTGGCGGGGGTTGACGACGACCACTGGCAACTCCTCGGTCGCCAGAGCTGCTACAAGGGGCAGTTCCAAACCACCGGACGCCTCCAGCAACACCATGACCGGTTCCAGGGTCTTCAGCTGGGAGACCAGATGCCGGACCCCTGCTTCGTCATGGGAGACCTCCCATCTGTCGTCCGTGGGACGGACGGCAACATCCACCTGGGCCTTGGCCACATCGATGCCAACGTAGGTCGCTTCCTGTTCCATGAACACCTCCTGCGAATTGCTGGCCCGTCCTTGCAAGATGCGGGCTCGGTTGGCCCAGGCAACTGTTCGGGCTCTATTCGGGAGGAGTGCGGCGACCCTCGCTATCCAACGGTCTTCTTGGACCAAGAACGCGTCGGTCTGCCGCACCCCGATCCACCTAAGTGAAGTGATTGTTACACACCAAAACCAAGATACAAGGACCCTGTCTCTAATTGTCTGCCTGGTCTTGATGCTATATACTCGGCGGCAGACCGCATTTCGAACCAAGGAGACTCACGTCCATGCGAGGCAAATCCATCAATCTGAAAGGCAAGGTAGCCATAGTAACGGGAGGCAGCAGAGGAATAGGTGGAGCTATCAGCAAGGGCCTGGCTTCCTGTGGGGCCGAGATGGTGGTTTTAGATCTTCCGGCGAGAAACGACGATGCAGCCTCGACAATCAAAGAGATAGAGAGAGACGGCGGCAGCGCCAGCTTTCAAGAGGTGGACGTCCGGGATCCCAAGTCGATCTCTCAGGCTGTTTCGGCTGTGACGGATCGGCACGGCAAGCTCGATATCATGGTCAACAATGCGGGAGTGACAATTCGCAGGAAGGCGCTCGAGCTGCCTCAAGAGGAGTGGGACACGATCCAAGAGATAAATCTGCGGGGAGTCTTCTTCGGCTGTCAGGCTGCTGCCAAGGCGATGATCAAAGGCGGCGGTGGCAAGATAGTCAACACCGCTTCCGAGCTTGCTTTCGTAACTCCTCGAGCAGGGATCAACGCAACCTACATAGCCAGCAAGCTGGGAGTCGTCGCTCTTACCAGAAGCTTGTCCATAGAGTGGGCAGAGCACAAAATCAGCGTCAATGCCCTAGCTCCAGGCCCCACCAACACCGCAATGATGGCCGCCCAGTTAGCCAGTCCTGATTTCTACCAGACCACTATCGAAGAGATACCGCTAGGCCGAGTTCTCCAACCCGAGGACATGGTGGGCGCGGTGGCTTTTCTTTGCAGTGACCTCTCGGAGATGATCACCGGTCAGGTCATCATCGTGGACGGAGGCAGAACACTCACCTAGGCAGACTGGGAACGAGCACCCTGGCGTCATACTATGGCTAAGGGGTTCCACGGTGAGCCGGTAGCATTCATGAGACGCAGCGGCGCCCCAATGAACATGAACTCGTACACCTTGTCTCGAGACAGCTCTTCTAAGTCCAGGTTTTCAAGCAGGTAGATACCCAGGTCTCTGAGGGCATGTCGATGCAATGCCGGTTTGTTGGGCTTTGCAGTAGAGGTCCGCAGCTCGACTGAGGGGGTATCGGAGCCCAGAGCGCAGACGTCCTTATCCTTGAGCCACGAGGCCAGTGATCCATCTGGACCTGGATAGGACTTCTCCCACTCACCTCGGTTCTCATAGAACATCCTGTACCAGCCGCTTCTGATAAGAACGATGTCTCCCTGCTCTACTCTTATCCCCTGTGAGGCGGCAACGGCATCCAACTCTTCGCCGGGAATCATGTCAACGGGGCCCACGTGGTCCACCTTTCGATAGGCTGGAACGTCCAGCATGACACCCCTGCCCACCATAGACCGTACATTCTCGATCCCCGCCTTCCAGACGCCGAGACTGTTTACCTGGTCCCCAGAGATGTCGTTATACATCTTTCCATCACAGATTACGTGTCCCAACCCGTCTATGTGAGTCCCCGAGTGGGTCTCCATGGTTACCACGTCATCGGCGAAGTGGACATCGGGATGGTAGCTGCTAAAGTGCATCACCTTCCAAGTCTTGTGGAAAGCGGGATACTGAGGGCCGTTCTTCTCCAACGGTACGGACAGGCTGTATATGGTACCCTTCTTAATCAACTGAGCCGCCTTCAACACAACCTCAGGAGTCAGTAAGTTCAGGGCACCCAGTTGATCATCGAATCCCCATCTGCCCCAGTTGTTCACCACACCTTGCACCATCAAACACCTCCCTTTGAATTGAGTATCTAAGAAAGCTCTGAACAAATGCATACGCCTTTGTCCCATCCACCCACCCTCGATAGGTCTTTAGGTATAGGGGGACACCCCCCGCCAGAGGGTGGTCTCCTCTGGACCCTCTCACTATGTGCGGGGCAAAAGAGATGCCCGCTCATGTCCTTCGACCGGCTCAGGATGAGCGGGGAGCATCCGCCCTGTGTAACACTCCTCTTCTGGATTCCCGCATCAGGCACGGGAATGACGGAAAAGAGGGGGTGAGTGGGGGTAGTTGTCTACCAGGTCACCTTGAGCCTGGTTCGGAAAGGCCCATGTCTTGTTTCCCATCCACCCACCCTGGTATGTAGTTCTTGGGGGCACAGCCCCCAAACCCCATTGCAAAGGGGAGACCTCCCTTTGCAATCCCCAATGACAGCAGGGCGTCCTCAGCTAGAGGGAGGGGTCGGAGCCCGTCCGACCACATCTAGCTGGTGGGCAATATAGACCAGCTCTCCGGCTTCTATCTGGTCGTGCCGTCTCTCTATCCAATCTCGGAAAGAGGTCTGGTCTAGTTGGGGATTTCCTGCCAAGGCTTCCCAAACAGTGTGGATGATGTGATGCAAGAAATAGGCGTCGTCGTCTCGATATTTCCCTTCCTCCTCAGGAAATACCATCCAATCGGAGCTGCCGACCGCCAAGACTCGTGTTTCACCCCTGCTCAACAAGCTGAGCAAATGGCTGCCGGCCTTGCTGCGGCCAAAATGGGCACCTCTATACGCGCGATCGTCCATGGTTTGGTGGTAAAGGTTCAGGATGAGAACATCCATGTTGGGGTCGATCTCCGGTTCTATAGACGTGTATCCATCGAAAGTGATGGGGAAGTAGAACAGCCCTCCAGGCCTCAGCATGGATATGAACCTTGGCAGTGTAGAGTCGACGTCTATCAGATCCAAAAACCCTTGGGCGATCAGCAAGTCCCAGAAGGGACCACCTTCCCCTAGTGGAATAAAGTCATAAACGTCCATGGCTTCGAACTCGATTTGAACTTTACGACTCTCTCGAGATAGGAGAACGCTAGACTCGCCTGGCCTGGTGAAGATGAACCCAGTACCTCCCGCCAACTCCTCCATACGGCACAGGGCGGCTTCGATGAATTCTGGGGACAACTCTAGCGCTTTATAGTCAGCTTCAGTGAAGAGATTTCGCTCGAGAGCCCGCTCCACCATCGCACCTATACCTGCTCCCAGCTCCAAGACGCGGAGTGGGGCCTCGATGTGACTCTGAGAGAGGGCCTCAGCGAGAGTGTTCCATACGTGTTGATTCAGTGACCTATCATCGATGGTCTTCTTCGCAGCTAGATAGCGTATGTAGTCGTAAGAATCTGGTCTGGACAATTCAACCGACCATCTCAGCTAGGAAGTCGCGTATCTTAGCGCTGGTTTCGGCCCAGGTAGGGAAGTCCTCATATCTCGTTTTAGCGGCCGTGCCCATTTGTGCCAACCTCCCTCTGTCCAGGCTCAACTCAGATAGACGCTCGGATAGCACCTTGGCATTTCCTGGTTCGACCAAGAACCCTTCCATATTGTCGGTTATGAGCTCGTCGGCCGCCCCGGCCGTAGAAGCGATGATTGGCAAACCGAAGGCCATCCCTTCGAGATAGACAATGCCAAAGGCTTCATACAGGGAGGGAACTGCCAGGACGTGAGATCCCTTCAAATAGGCGGCCACCTGGTCATGAGGAAGAGCGCCAAGCAGCTTTACGTTTTCCCGAGTCTCACTCTCGGCGATCTGTCGGCGTATATACCGGACATATCGAGTATCCATATCCAAGCTCCCTATGACCGTCAGTCGCCACTCGTTTTTCGGAAGAGAAGATAGGGCCTCAATCATGGTGTGGAGCCCCTTACGAGGGATAACATTGCCGATAAACAGCACCTGTAAGGGGCCGGATTTCCGCGCCCTCTCTTCGATCTCCTTTTGTGAAATATCGGAACTGAGGTGATCACGTCCGGGATAGGCTACCATGCCCGGACGTTCTGATCCGGCTACTCGTGTGACGACGGCGCGGGTATCCTCGCTGTTCCATATGCCGGCATTCACGCTGAGCAAATACTGACGTTCCACCCACCGGGACATCAGGTTTAGCCAGGCAGGTCGCGGCTCGGTGCAGCGCAGGAGATGAACAATGGTAACTAAAGGGTAGTCTACGGTTCGCTGCAGCTTTCGATTGAGCCAAAACAGGGATGGGTGATTGAGTTCGTCCTGTATGAGGACATCGTAGCTGCCGTTACAAAATCGCTTGTATAGCGACTTGGAGAAGTTGTCTAACAGACACCGACTATAGCTGCGCCAGGGCAGGGATACTATCTCTACTTCATCGCCCCGGCTTCGGAGATAGTCCACCAGCTTTTTATCGTAGAGGTAGCCGCCGGTAAGGATGTCCAGACTTCCATAGATTACGAGGCCTATCCTCATCCCAGATCTTTTTTATATGACGCCCATGCTAACAGATCCTCCCAGATTTTGACTGTGATGGAGCTGAGGTTGGAGGACTCCATTCTCTCTGCCATAGCCTCGCAGAAAATGCGTGAAAAGTGCTCGATGCTGGGATTGAGACCCTTGAACTCGGGGGAGTCGTTAAGGGTTTTATCCCTGTACCTATCGATCAATACTCCCAGGTTTTGCTGGATGGCTACTATGTCGACCAAGAACCCGTGCTCATCCAGGCTGTCGCCTTCCAAAACTACCTCTACCTCGTAGTGGTGAGAGTTCAGATCATTTTCCGGCCCCCAGTCACCTCCAATAAGATAGTGCTGGGCGATAAAGTCTCTTTTTAACGAAACCGTGTACATCCTATTATCTCCATAGCTCTTAGCCGGCTAGTCGATTAATCGGGATAGGTCAACAGCACTTGTATGGCCTCATCTGGATGCTCTTCTATAATTCTATATGCCTCGGCCGCTTCCTCGATGGGAAATCGGTGAGTAATAAGGGACGAGGGTTGGACTTGCCTGAGCATGTTCCATGCGACGCTGAGGCGCCGAGATTTGGCCCAGCGTCCCGACCACTCGGGAGCGATAGTGCTAACCTGACTACTGATAATCCGTACTCGGCTGCGGTGGAACCTGCCACCCAGATGTAGTAGGGACTCCTTATTTCCGTACCAAGACCCCACGACTATCCGGCCGTTGTATCCGGCAACGCCCAAAGCCGTGTCTAAGGCCTCCGGACTGCCCGACAGCTCATAGACGATGTCGGCCCCCATGTAATCGCTGCCATCTCCAAGTGCAGTCTTCATCCTCGAAAGTACCCCAGGCTCGCCGGGATCGAGGCTGGCCGTTGCGCCAAGCTGGAGTGACCTCGCTCTACGGTTGGGGTATCGGTCCGCGGTCACGAGGCTACTAAGGGGGACCTTAGCTAGAAGAGCCGTGGTAAGGAGCCCAACCACACCCTGCCCCAAAACCACCGCCTGCTCTCCGATGCTGGGACGTCCATCCATGAGAAAGTTAACCGCTGTTTCCATATTGGGTAGTATCGCTGCGTTCTCCAGAGACATCCCCGAGGGGAGGACGACCAGCTCTTCGGGCGAGCATAGAAAATAGCTCTCGTGGGCATGAAAAGAGAAGACCGCTTTGCCTTCCCATCCTTTGTCCACACCTTCTCCTACTTGGACAGCTTCGCCAACAGCAGCATAGCCGTACTTGATCGGGAAACTGAATTCACCCGTTAAGGAAGGGATGGTTTCGTCCATGGGTATGTCCGAAGGTGCTTGACCACGGTAAATTAGCATCTCAGTGCCTGGACTGATGGCCGATACGGTAGTCTTGACCAGAACCTTGCCGGCGCCGGGCGGCGATATGGGGGACTCTTCTATGGATACCTTGCCCGGAGCGGTAATGGACAGGCTCAAACGCCTCAATCCTGGCTCCTGACAGTGTCTCCCCAGATGACCAAGTCATCGCCGAACTTCTGATACTCAACATTGGTCAATCTGGGGAACTGGCCGTTGCCGTTTTCCAGGTCTCCAACGGCCCTCATACCACCCAGCATCACCGGAACTATGGTGAGCACCACGTGATCGACCAGGTGCTGGGATAGGAAGCTAGTAATGATTCTCGCACCCCCCTCTACCATGACGCTTCTCACACCTTCGGACATCAACATCTGCAGAAGGTAGGGTAAGTTCACCCAATAGTTGGAGGTGTGAGGCAATCGGATTACCCTCGCTCCGAGGTTCTCAAGCTCTCGTTGTCGACTCCCGGGAGCTAGCTCAGTAGTGACTATCCATGGCGCCAAGGGGGATTTCTGTAACAGGTTGGAGTCTACGGGAAAACGGAGTTTGCTGTCCAGGACTATGGGTTGAGGGTCCGGGCCATCGGCTAGGCGGACATTTAGGCTGGGATTATCGGCGATTACGGTGCCAATTCCTACTATTATGGCGTCGTGGAAGGCCCGCAGTCGGTGGGTCATCTCCGTGGACTTGGGGCCGCTTAACCGGATAGGCTCCCCTGGGGTCTGGGCTATGCAGCCATCTAGACTCTGGGCATAGGTGAGGGTGAGGAATGGCTGCCCCATCTTCTCACTGTGCTTCAGGGCTTTATCCGAAAACAGCTCGGCGCCGTTGGGATGAGAGGGATTCACTGCTTGAGCGGCGGCCATATCCATCAGGTGTCCCATGCGAGACGCTTTTGAAGCCAGATATTTTGAATTCTCCTTGTTGACTTGAGGAGAGGTTGGCTCTCGGGAGGCGACTTTTATGCCGAGACTTTCCAATGCATCGATCTTCGAGGGATTGTTGGTGATGAGCCTGACTGATTGAATATCCAGGTCTTGGAGTATTAGGGCCGCCAGCTTGTAATCCCGCTCGTCCACTCGATGGCCTAGCATAAGGTTTGCATCTACTGTGTCGTAGCCCATGTCCTGCAGGTTGTAAGCACGAAGCTTGTCCAGTAGTCCAATTCCTCTGCCTTCCTGCCGAAGGTAGATCACGACTCCCTGGCCCTCCTGGGAGATGAGCTGCATAGACCAGCTGAGCTGACTGCGGCAATCGCATCGCTGGGACCCGAGGACTTCGCCAGTGAAGCACTCCGAGTGAACCCGCACTAACACTTCTTGCTTTCCCGACACATCGCCGGATACCAATGCCAGGTGCTCTTTACTGTCTCGGTTGTTGTTGTAGTAGAGCAGCCGGAATTCGGATTCAGGTGTGGGAATACGAGCACCAACCACCCTCTCTATCTCAAGCTGGCTCAAAAGATCTGGATTCCTCCCATTGTGCTCCTCCCCGATCTATGATATCGACTGGTGTCGGCTAGGTATTGGTGAAGACCGGCTGAGTCCAGGCTCTTGTGCCGTCGGAAGCCCGGACTGTAGCTCTAACGTATCCTTCGTCTCCCTCTATGGGATAGTGTGCTTCCACGCCATGTACCTGAGACAATACTTTACCATCCATCCCAACAAAGTCCGTGGTGTAAGCGAAATGCCACTCCTGGAGTATCCTCAACTGAATCCGATTAGAGTCTATATTAAGCTCCTCCAGCGTGACCCCCGTGGAGGAGTAGAAGCTGCCCGTTTCCAACCCCTCCATGATTGGGTCGTATTCAAGGGTCTTGGCCTGAACCACGAGCCATCCTCTGCCTGGATTCGCCTTGCTTGGCTTAAAATCGCCCTTGAAGTGATGGGAGTCGTCCACGGCCACCCCGAATATAGGTCTTCTGGCGCTGAGCACACCATCCCAAATCTCCTCGAAGCTGGGGTGCCCGCCGCCGCCGTAAACGTTCATCGGAGTGTTTCCGTTGAATATCTCCAACATAGTGGCTCCGGCTACCTGAACTATGTGACGATGATCGAAGGCCCAGGTGTAGTTGGGATGGTTGATCGTTGCTATACCCCCTGCCGCTCTTACTGCATCCACGTTAGCCTGTAGGGTAGTAACTACCCCGCCGGCGTGGACAGGCTCTACAAACCTTTTTATTCCTATACCGTTTACATGAAGAGCGGTCTCTCCGTTATTTATTTTCACAGATAGCTCTTCTCCGGGAATCATGAGCGGTTTTCGGAATTTTCGAGATTTGGAAGAGTGGTTTAGAAGGGTCAGATGGTTATGGTCAGTCAGGACTAAGAAGTCGTAGCCATTACGGCGATACCACCTGACTGCCGCCTCCGGATCGCTATCACCGTCAGAGCGGTTCGTATGAGTATGAATGTTCCCCTTATACCAATTGAGGTCAGTCAAAGCACACTATGTTACCTCACGATCACCTTGTTGTCGAGATCAATGCGTATCTGTATACTCTAAAGATGGGCATGAAATCCTACGTAAAGAGTTTAGCCGCTGTAGCTGTAGTGCTCTTGTTGGGTCTGATCGTTGCTGCCTGTGGCGATAGCTCAGCGAGTGATGACGCCGCTACACTCACCCCCGCACCACTTACTCCTACCTCTGCCCCTGACGTTGACGTGAATGGTCTTACTCCTACCTCTACTGAAGAAGCGGGGCCCGATCAAGATGCCCCAACACCCTCGCCGACTGCTCCATCAATATCTCCTACTTCTACGCCAGTGGGAGAACTGGAGGTCGGCTCTGACATTGGCGACTTGGCCCCCGATTTCAGTGTGCCTACGTTGGATGGCCAGACCTTCACCCTCTCCGACGCTCTAAGCCAGGGGAAGCCGGCAGTGATCTACTTCTTCGCAACGTGGTGACCTGTCTGCCGTGCCGAGTTTCGGCATCTCAAGGAGACTTACCCCGACTACAGAGACAGTGTGGCGGTCATAGCAATAGGTCAAGACCGGTTTGAGACTGAAGATTTTCTTCGTCAGTTCTATACGGATAACGGCTACTCCTGGCCCATGGCTGCCTTACACCAGGAGGTGGTAGATGCTTACGAAGTGGAGGTTCGCTCCACCAAGTATGGCATCGACAGAAACGGTGTCATCGCTTTGAAGGCCGTCTATGGACAGTCAGTTGATGATTGGAAGGCCTGGTTCGATCAAGTCCTGGCGAGGTGATGCCGAGGTTTTAGTCGTGAAGAAAGGCGATTAGATTAGGTGCGAAGACGTGATGCTGAAGCTCAAGGCCCAGGCCAACCCTGAAAACGCGGCAGGAATGGCGGGGTATGGGATAAACGCCGAAGGAACCTATGACATCTCCGTATCCACCCTCAGAGGAATGGCCAAGGAGATCGGTAAGGATCACTCTTTGAGTTCTTACCTCGCATCAAGACGCAGGCAACCGATGATGGGAAGCTGGTTCGCAAGGTCGTGAACTGGGCCTTGAGAAACATTGGCAAGCGAAGCCAAAAGTTGAATCGGGTAGCCATGAATACAGCCGCCGAGCTCAGGGAGATGGACTCAAAGTCTGCAAGATGGGTGGTTCCGACGTCCTCAGAGAGCCGAGCAGTCCTAAGATGCAAATCAAGCTAAAACACTAACCTGAGCATCCTAGTGTAGCTTGTAGAGTTCGATTGCGTTTTCACCGAGAATCTGCTGCTGGGCTTCTGCCGGTAACGGTTTTATAGTGTTTCGAACTCCTTCAATGGCGTTCATATGACCCTCGAAGTGGGGATAGTCGGAAGCCCACATAATCTTGCCAGCGCCAACTATTTGGGCCATTGCCACCACTGTCTTTTCATCAGGCTCCATGGAGATGAATCCCTGACGAGCAAAGTACTCACTTGGCTTTAGCTTCATAGGTGTGTCCCAGGCCAAACGCTCGTAATACTCGTCCATTCTGTCCAGCCAATGGGCTATCCAACCGCAGCCTGTCTCCAGTAGGACTATCTTCAGTTTGGGGAATCGCTCTAGGACGCCTCCTGCCAGCATGGTAGTGAAGGCATAGACGACGTCTGTGCTAAGCATCACTTCGAAAAACCAGTTGGATAAGTCTTCGCCAGCGTATTGGGGGGACTGGCGGATTGCTGGGGCGGCGCCTCCATTGGTCACGTGGATGGATACGGGCATCTCCAAGTCCTGGGCCTCTGTCCAGAAGGGATCATAATATGCGCTTCCTAAGGGTTTACCTTGCAGTGGCCAGATGTTGAAAAATACGCCCTTCATTCCCATTTTGACCGTCCTTCTCAGCTCTTTTACAGCTTCGTCAACGTCCATGAGGGGTATGTGAGCTACAGGCAGCAACCTACCTGGATAGGGCTTGGAAAAGTCCGTCAGCCAGTCGTTGTACACCCGACAGCACGCCGCCGCGAGCTGGGAGTCTTCACACTGTACCTCCCAACTAAGGCCGATGGTAGGATACAACAGGGTAGCATCGACTCCTTCTTCGTCCAAAAGTTTGACTCTGTCGTGAGGATCCATGGAGCCAGGAACCATGAGCCTTCCCTCCTCCCAGCTAATGGTGCCGGGCTTGAAGAACCGGTCTTTTAGCACCTCTTGAGGTTGGCCAACAGCCGCATTGATGCTGGCTATTCCCTCAGCCAGGGTAAGCGACTTCCTACTGTTTATCTGGAATATCTCCAGCCCCTTGTCGTTGGTCAGAAGGCGGATGCCTTTATCCCTATACCTGGGTTCCAGGTTCTTCTCCCACAGGTCTCCCGGCTCGAGGATGTGGGAGTCTACGTCTATTATCTTTGTGACCATGAATCTTCCCTCCGATCCAGAGCTAGAATTATAGATAGGCGACTTATGGTGGTCAACGCAGTCGTTAGTATGAAAGAATCTCGTTGACTGTTGTTATCTCTCGACTTACAATGCCTCAACTAGGATCTTCAAAGGTGATGGTTATGTGGGGCAATGGCAAGAAGGTTGCGGTGTGCTTCTCCTTCGACTTCGATGCTGAGACGCTGTGGTTTGGTGGCTTCAAGATGGACATGCCCTCACAAATCTCAAGGGGCGAATACGGTGCGCGCGTTGGGGTGCCTCGGGTGCTGAAGCTGCTGGAGAAGTACAACATTCCTGCTACGTTCTTCGTTCCGGCCTGGACTGCCGAGCATCACAGGGACGAGTGCAAGGAGATCGTGCAAGGAGGTCACGAGGTAGCTTTTCACAGTCATCATCATGAGAACGTAGTCGGGATGCGCATGGAGTTGGAGCGGGATCTGATGCTACGTTCGATGGATGTTTTGGAGCAGGTCTCAGGACAGCGGCCTCGCGGCAACCGCGCCACCGCAGACTTGAGTAATAACAGTCCGTACCTGTTACAAGAGTTGGGATTTGTGTACGATAGCAGCTCAGTGGGGGCAGACGAACCCTACTGGATGCCTATGGATGGCAAGGACAGCAACATAGTTGAGCTTCCTGCGGCGTGGGAGTTGGACGACGCCCCCTATTTCATATTCTCCTACTCTCCCTACATGTCGGGGCTGTGGGGCCCCGATCACGTCTACGATATTTGGAAGCAGGAGTTCGATGGCGCCTATCAAGACCAAGGTCTGTTCCTGGTGACGATGCATCCTCAGTTCATCGGACGTCGCCCCAGAATGGCGATGTTGGAGCAACTGATCCAGTACATCAACCAACACGACGACGTTTGGTGGGCTCGCCACATAGATGCAGCCGAGGACTGGCGCGATCGTCAACTCAAGTAGATATCTTATCTGTGTTTAAGGGTAAAGTAGCTCTGGTTACGGGTGGCAGTTCCGGCATGGGAAGGGCTGCCGCTTTGATCTTTGCGAGAGAGGGAGCCAAGGTTGTCATAGCCGACGTTGATGTTCAGGGTGGGGAAGGGGTGGCGGAGGAAATTGGGGAGTCGGGCGGCGAGGCAGTTTTTGCAAAAACCGATATATCCAAACCATCAGACGTGCGGACCATGGTGGACAGAGCGGTGGAGACTTATGGGCGATTGGACTGTGCGCTGAACAACGCCGCTGTCGAGGGAGCCATAGCCCTCACCCATGAATACCCGATGGAAAGCTGGGCCGAGGTTATGGGAGTTAATCTCAAGGGAACATGGCTTTGCATGAAATACGAGATTCCCCAGATGCTAAAGCAGGGAGGTGGCTCCATCGTCAATACCTCATCGACTATGGGACTGCTGGGTGGGTCTCACATGTCAGTCTACACGGCCAGCAAGCATGCTATTCTAGGGCTTACCAAGACTGCGGCCATCGAATATGCCAGATCAGGCATTCGGATCAACGCAGTGTGCGCCGGAACTATGGACACTCCAATGATCGAACGCGTGAGGGCGCTCAACCCAGAGGAAGAGGCTCAGCAGATAGGAGATACTCCTTTAGGGAGGGCCGCAGACCCTAAGGAGGTGGCGGAGGCGGCGGTGTGGCTCTGCTCTGATGCGGCCTCCTTCGTGACTGGGCACGCCATGTCCGCAGACGGCGGCTATGTGTGTCAGTAAGACGCCTACCTCAAACGAGCCAATTGACATCCCCCGTTGACGAGCAGACCTTCACCAGAGACCCACTTTGCAGCGGGGCTGGCCAGATAACGGACCACCTCGCCAATATCTCTTGGAGTTCCTATACCCAGGGGATACTCCTTGGCCCTTGCCTCTCGATCATCGGACGTCCAGCCAAAATCACGAGATTCGACGAGGCCCGGCATCACGGCATTGACTCTTATGCCCTTCTCTGACACCTGAGCCGCGAAGGCAGCGGTAATACCCAAGACACCTGCCTTGCTGGCATTGTAGGCAGGAGAGCCTCCTTTGTGTCCTTGCTGGGCCTCCTGGGAGCTAATGCTGATTATGCAACCCTTAGCTGCTGCCAGCATTGGCTTCAGCGCCGCCTTCGAGCAATAGAAGACACCGCTCAAGTTAACCGCTATTGTCCGCTCCCACTCTGCGTCGGGCAGGTCCCAGGCATTGCCCGGCGGTGCGTCGATGCCAGCGTTGTTGACCAATATGTCCAGTCGACCGTACTCCTCCAAGGCCGCGTCGACCAGGGATTGGGCATCTTCGGGGGAGCTGGTGTCGGTTGACACAGAAATCGACTGGCCTCCGTTGGAACGAATCTCCTGCACTGTGGGAGAGGCGTCCTGAATATCGCCGATAACTATTTTAGCTCCAGCCTCCGCGAGCACGTGGGCTATCCCTCTACCAATGCCCTGGGCGGCACCTGTGACTATCGCTACTTGCCCATCAAGTCGAGTGGAATTCGAGTGGGTAGAGGTCATCCCGTCAGCCTTCAAGGACTTCCCGGAGCCTTCTAGCGACTATCTGTTCTTCTCCTTCATGGAGAGTCTGAGTGGCTAACAGTATGGTCTTCTCGTAGCCATCCAAAGAGCCTATTTGAATCCAGATGCTAGGGTCGCCCCCCCTCATGGACTTCTCTACCTCAGCGGCAGTTATTCCTAGTGCGTCTTCGTCCAACGTAATCTTGAGAGACATCCAGGGCAAACCCTTGAAAAACCCCTGCTCGACCTGAATGTGAGGTATCCCACTTATGGATTCTGCGATGACTTCAAAGCGCCTCTCCTGGATTCGCAATCGCTCTTCATGGTCTGAGTTGAACCATTCTCTCAGGGCAACGACGGTTGCAATCACTTCCTGGCGGTCCAGTTTATAGCCCCTGCCGAACCCCTCGAAGCCACGGTTGTCTGGGGTTTCGTAAGCAATGAATCCGTTAAGGGCGGCTGCCTCTACTAGCCCCTTCTTGCCGCACATGAAGCCTGCTGAGTTGGGCCCGCCAATGTACTTGGAACTGACGCACACCGAGTCTGCTCCACTCTGAGCAAGGTTGGTAAGCCGCTCTAAGGGGTAGGCCTGATATGCGGCGTCCACCAGGACGGGGACTCCACGGTCATGGGCTATATCCAAGGTTTCCTTCAGTGTGAGTACACCTTTCGTTGGCTCAAGGTGGGCAGCATACAAGATGCCGGCGGTATCTGGACCGATGGCATCCTCCAACTGGTCGTGAGTGGCGCCTTGCTCATCTCCAACTTCAAGGAGGATACCTCCCGCCACGGTCACGCAGCGGTCATAGTGATAACGCATGGCCTTCTGAATGAGGAACTGGTTCTTCATGCCAGTCGTGTCGGGGAGGCGGTGTATATATTCTCGATTGGTGCCGGCCATGGCAGCGGCGGCGCTCAGTGCAAGGGCGGCGAAACATCCAGAGGTCACGAGGGCGGCTTCTGCTCCAAGCATGTCGGAGATGGCCTTACCAGACTTCTCCAGCAGGTCTTCCATGCTAACGAAGGTGTGATTGGCCTCCTCCATGGCCTGCTGAATCTCGGGTTGAAGTATGGAGCCGCCCAGCATTGTGGCTCCACCCATAGCGTTTACTATTCGCTTTACTCCCAGCTCTTTGTAAACACTGGGAAGCTCGGTCTTGACCATGATCAATTCCTCCAGAGACAGTTTACAGAGGGTGGATAGAAAAGAGCAAAGACCTCGGTAACTTTGGCATTGAGAAGCGTATTCTATCTCAGTAATATGGGTGCGTCAATTTAAGGGGCAATTAGATACTTGACACACCCATACATTTGTTTTACAATTTGCGTGTAGCAGAGAGGAAAAGCTGCTGGAAACGCACAATCTCACCTTTCACAAAGTTATGCGATGGACAGACGAAGAATGCCGAGAGTATCTAGTAAAGATGCGATGGCCCAACGGCCCACATTGCCCCAAGTGTGGTGTTAATAGTCCTTATAAACTAACACGCAAGACTACTACCAAGAACGCCGTCCGCACCCTCTACAAGTGTCGAGACTGTAAGCGCCAGTTCTCTGCCACAGTAGGTACTATCTTTGAGGACAGCCACATTCCACTGCACAAGTGGTTCGCAGGGATATTCCTCATGTGCTCGTCTAAGAAGGGTATCAGTGCCCACCAACTACATCGGAGTCTGGACATTACCTACAAGTCGGCATGGTTCATGTGTCATAGAGTCCGAAAGGCTATGTCTGGCAATGGTGCTGTCAGGCTCATGAGTGGGATTATCGAAGCCGACGAAACGTACCTCTACCCTAAGCGACAACGCGGCTCTAAGGCGCACCACGAACGGATTAAAGACGAAATTCAGATGGGATTCGACCCAGGCCAAAGCGTAAGGGACCATACGAAGGGAAAACTGTTGTCTTTGGCATGGTTGAGCGTGGCGGTCAGATCAAGACAATGAAGGTTCCTGAAGCCACTGGCCGGACTCTCCGACCTATCATATTAAAGACAATCGACTTGGAGAAGTCTCGGCTAGTGACTGATGGAAGCCCTGCTTATAGGCGCATAAAGGACTACCTGCCCCACGATGCCATTGACCACGAAGTTGAGTATGTCAGAGATGACATCCACACGCAGAACATCGACAGCTTTTGGAGCAACCTAAAGAGGGGAGTGTATGGAGTCTTCCACCACGTTAGTGAGGGTCACCTGTCGATGTACTTGCGTGAGTTCGACTTCCGGTTTAACCGGCGGAAGGTTTCGGATTCTGAACGGTTCGCCCTTTTGATGTCTCAGACCCAGGGACGACTTCTTTGGTACTGTCGGACTCCTCAGCCTGAGAACCCGTTCGCTTAGGAACCTTCACCAAAGACTCTATCGCCTCATCAAAAGATAGCGGATACAGCGACACGCTAGTATCATCTCGCGATTGCTTTCTTTGCCGCGCATCACTCACAGCTTTTCTGCCATGGCCATAATAGCCCCTTTCGCCACCTCAAAGAGTGTATGGGCTTCCCCCTCATCCAAGGACATTTCTGGGTGCATTATGAGGTTACGATCATGATCCTTGACCTGTTGAAGAATCTCAGCAATTCTCGTTGCGTCATGGTTATTGGATTTCCGAAGCTCGGCAATATAGGCACCCCAGTTGTCTAGAGAGTTCATCTTCTTTTTGCTTACTTTCTCGTAGTACTGATGCATCACTGCCTCAGTGGCTCTCACAATGTGAAAGGCACTAGCAGTCCCCATCCCAAAGGCAAGACACCTCCCGCTTTGCCTGATTTCCTTCAGCGCGAAATCGGAAAGCTTGTCCTTTAATCCCACCGGAATGACATTCTCAGCATTATCTACTAAATCTGGCACTGAGTAAATGCCTGTTGTGGTGACTACATATGCCGCAAGTGATTGAAGTTCAGCATTCAACACTGTCTGAAAATCAAGGGCCTTGCGGATAATGGCGGACACATCTGTTTGGAGTTGAGCATTTTTGCTGTCGATAGGGCTTGTAAAATCCACTTGCCCAAATTTTTGTGCCCCGAAGCCGCTAAACAGCCCATCGATGAGGTTTTGCAGCTCTTCTCCTACTGGTTGTGCCACCTTTAAGGATGGGAATGCTAATAGGCTTTGCAGAGTGGGCCTTAGCCCAGCACATGCTGTAATAATGCTACTGACTGATACCTCGTAGACACGAAGGATGGTTAGGGCATTAAGTTGGTGCCCTGATTGATAGAAGAACGGAATGTTGAGCTTATCCATGTTTGTATAGCTGGTTGGCAATACTGCCCAGTATTGATTAATCATACAAGTTGCCTCCTGGTGTGTCAAGTATCTAATGTCAATTTAAGGAGAGAGCCTAGATTCTCCACCTCCAACACCCCTCTCCCTCGATGGCCTGTCTCAGAAAGGCAAACGCCTTGGGCCCACTCACTCAGGTAGGTTTTTGTATCTGGGGGACATTCATCTCGTTCAACACCCCTCTCCTGGATTCCCGTGTCAAGCACGAGAATGACGGAAAAGAGGGTGGCAGGGGAATGACCTGCCTGCTGCAGGCAGGAGGTATAGGGAGTGAGGACATCCTTCCCTTCGACTACGCTCAGGGTGAGCGGAGACACTTCAACTCTCGTTCATGTGGTTTCCTTCGGTAAACTCAGGATAAACTCTAAGCTCACCCTGAGCGGGGATGATATCCCAGTCGGCCCTGCTCATCCCCGTATCAAGTAGGGGTAAGGGTCTAACTTTCCCACGAGATAAAAAGGGGCCGGGGAATTTTGTAGACAGGCAGAGGGTCTGCAAGCGTCTGGCGAAATGCCAACTCACAGACCCTCTGCCTCCGTGCGGAATCTTGGACTGACAGGGTTACAACTCGCAGTGATCTTAGCCGAGGATGGAGGTTACTCCCTCGAACTACGAGCCGCTACTATTCCGGCAAGGAAGTAAAGAGATGGAGCTCCGAAGAGTAAGGTGGCGAAACCTGCTACTACGATTATGATGCCTGCGCCAATGGCCATGTCCGTCAATCCAAATCCTATAACAGCCTGATTAAGGGCCGAGCGCAAAGCGACGCCATCGATAAAGGATGCTCTTCTGGGGTCGTCCCGCGCCAACTGACTGTAAGGGCCCCAGGTTCCTAGGGTGTGATTCTTTATTGCGTCTGCCTGCGCCCTAGCCGTATGGGGGTCATCAACGAGCACTCCCGGGATGCTGGCATCTTGGCTGGTGAAAATCTGCTCTGCAATCAACTCGGTCCTGATTTCATCCCTTGTGGCCACGCCTTTAGCCAGGAAAAAGGAGCCGGCTGCCAACAATGCCAGGCCAATTATGACGGTAGATAACCAGGGCCCATGACGTTTCAGTGTCCAACTCATGCTATCCTCCTTTCCAGGTACTACTTCGGTTAACACAGTTCATCCGTTACCCTTTGCACTTGCGGTCAATGCTCACATCTTGCTTAGACGCTCCTAGATTTTTTGTCTAAGGGGGTATTGTACAACCTGCCCGTGACGTGGTTGTGAGTAGACCGCATCTGGATGTGAAAAGGTTGTGAATGTGGTTGCCTAAGGGGAGGATGGGGCGGGGAGAAGGGGCTGCCCCCTCTCCCCCTAGAGTCTGTCTCAGACAGGCAACCGCCTTGGGGGCGCCTGCCTGTCCGGCGGCAGGCCCCTGGAATCCCGTGTCAAGCACGGGAATGACTGGAAAGAGGGGATGGCAGTGGAATGACCTGCCTGCAGCAGGCAGGCGGCATAGGGGGTGAGAGCACCCTTCCCTTCGACTACGCTCAGGGTAAACTTTAAGCTCAGGGTGAGCGGAGATACTTCGACCCTTGAGAGAAAAGGGGCCGGGGGCTTTTATAGTCGCTATTTTGACATAGGCATGTCCCAAAGGTAAACTTGCAATACGTCCTCGTTGGCCTGATGATGGTATCTAAACATTAAGGTTAGAGGTCGTCGTTAAGGAGGGGATATGGTTTTCAAATCAGTTGATGCGGATTCTCACATTTTGGAGCCGGGTGACCTGTGGGAGAAGAACATCGAGCCGGAGTACAGAGATCGGGCCATTCGCCTTCTAAAGGATGCAGATGGAGTCGATTACATCGATATGGATGGAAAGTCTTCACCACTGCTTCCGAAGGGCACCTTAGCCGAATTATCGGCTGCCGGGCAACCAGCCGAAGATCTGGGAGGCCGCTTCCGCAATGGAACGATTGGCTATGAGGAGGCGAGGAGCACTGTCGCTCCCGGGGCTAAAGACCCTCACGAACGTATCAAGCTTATGGACAGCGAAGGCACCGATGTCACACTACTGTACCCTTCCATCGGGCTCAGCTCGGACGCCATAATCGATGATCCCAAACTCGCCGCAGCTCACAGCAGAGTGTATAACGATTGGATCGTGGACTTTTGCGGACCCTATCCTGACCGCTTGATACCCGTAGCCCACATCCCCATGTTAGACATAGATGAAGCTGTCAAGGAGTTCAGAAGGGCCGCCAAGATGGGTATGAAGAGTCTGTTCTTCAGTATCTGGCCACCTAAGGGAAGGTCCTTCGGAGACACCTACTATGACCCTCTATGGGCTGAAGCTCAGGATGCGGAGATACCCATTGCCATTCATGTTATCAATGCTTCCAGTGCGTCAGCGCTCCACCAGTTTCCTACCTACGTGAGGGCCCCAGGAATCACGGAATGGTACTTCGAAGTGATGCTTAGCCTCGATGTAGTTACAACTTTCACTGCCATGCTGAATGGCGGGACGTTGGAGCGATTTCCCAACCTCCAAGTAGCTCTGTTGGAGTCGGGATGTGGATGGATAGCCCACTGGCTGGATAGGATGGATGAGTTCTACGAGCGCGATTATTGGGACACCCCCATGAAGATGAAGCCCAGTGAGTATTTCGCTCGCCAGTGCTCTATATCCATGGAACCAGACGAGAAGACTATTCCTGCCATGGCCCAGATCGTCGGGGCAGACAAGATCATGTGGGCCTCCGATTATCCCCACTCGGAGGGACATGTGGAAACGCTATCGTTGGTGAAGGAGACGCTGAAGCCTCTCCCCACTGAGGACCAACAGAAGATCCTAGGGGAAAATGCCCTCAAGCTATACAAATTAGGATAGCATCGGATAAGTTCTTCCTCGTTTGTTGAACAGGAGCGAATAGAGAACTGGGGGAATCTGTGAAGCTAGGTCTGTTCATGATGCCCAGTCATCCTCCGGAGCGCGGCATATACGAAGGCCATCAGTGGGATTTGGACTATCTGGCTTTGGTAGATGATCTGGGCTACGACGAAGCTTGGATAGGCGAACATATCCTGGTGCCCTGGGAGCCCTGCCCCGCTCCTGATCTCGTCATTGCGCAGGCCCTGCTGCGGACCAAGAGGATCAAATTGGGCACAGGCGTCCACTGCCTTCCCTACCATCATCCGGCTGAACTAGCCCATCGCGTCGCCTATCTGGACCACATGGCCCAGGGGCGCTTGCTCTTCGGCGTAGGTGCCGGAGCGGCCTTCAGCGACCTAGTCCTTTTCAATATCGACGGAAAATCCGGACAGCAACGAGAGATGGCCCGCGAAGCCCTGGAGATCATTCTCAAGATATGGGGGGATGAGGGCCCCTTCGACTACAAGGGCAAATACTGGCACGTAACCATGCCAGATACCATGTACGAGACCCTCAAGTTTCACCTCACCCCTTACCAGAAGCCTCACCCACCCCTGGGGATTGCGGCAATCACACCCAAATCATCGAGCATGATGGAAGCGGGAAAAAGGGATTGCATAGGCATGAGTCTGGCCTTTAACATCGACTATATAAAGAGTCAGTGGGAGGCGTACGAAGAGGGCAGTCAAAGCGTCGGGAAGACTCCGTATCGCAGCGCCTGGCGAATAGTGAGGGACGTGTGGGTAGCCGACACCGATGAAGAAGCTAGAGACTTAGCCCTGAGCGGGATGACGGCCAGGGTGTTCAGAGAGTTTCTTCGGGGAGTGTTCGAGTCAAACAACGCGCTGGGCGCCATCAAGCATGACTCTAGGGTTGCCGATGATGAGATAACAGAGGAGTACATGGCTGATCATCAGTGGTTGCTAGGCTCGCCTGAGACTGTTGCCAACAAGCTGCGCGATCTGTATAACGAGGTGGGCGGTTTTGGTGGGATTCTCGTCCTGGCTTACGACCAGTGGGAGAGGCGAGAGGAGTGGGAGAAGTCGACGCGCTTACTGGCGCAAGAGGTAATGCCCAGGGTGGCTGATCTCACGTGCGCCTAAAGCCAACTCCAAAAACGGTGCAATTGATCATGGGTTCACGTCCAACGGGGGTTAATAAAATGGACAAGGTAAACAGAGTTGTTAGCGTCCCTGAAAAGGGCAAAGTCGAGATCATCGATAAGCCGTACCCTGAGATCAAGCCGGGGTACGCCTTGGTGAAGGTACAAGTAGCGCCTATATGCACGGAACAGCGCATCTACGACGAGCACTTCGTCGAGTTCTACGAGAAATACGATGGAATGGGACACGAGGGTGTGGGGGAGATCGTTGAGGTTATGCCCGGATCGGAGTTAGGCGTGGGTGATCGAGTCATCATCTATCAGGGTATGAGCTGTGGTAAATGCGTAACATGTGCGGAGGAGCAGGGGTCGCCCAGCCACTGTGTAGAGTGGATGGAGATAGCAGAAGACCCCTTCGCCAAGATTCAGAAGGCCTGTGGCAGCCAGTCGGGAGGCTACGGGTTCTCCCAGTATCGTCTGGCGCCGGAGAATATGCTTCAGCGCATCCCCGACAACCTCTCATACAAACATGCTGCAGCGGCCAACTGTCTTATGGGATGCACCTTATCAGCCATACGAGTGGCGGGTGTCCAACCCGGAATGTACGTTCTGATTGCTGGCATCGGGTTCATCGGTCTCGGGGCGCTTGCTTGGGCCAAGTACTTCAGAGCAAAGGTGATCGCCTTGGGACGCACCAAGCGCCGTATGGATGCAGCCAGGCAGCTGGGAGCGGATTACCTGATCAACCCCGACGACCCCGACTGGCTAGAACAGGTCCATGCCATTACGGGGAGCCGGCGTGGAGTGGACGTGGCCTTCGAAGGCTCCGGCTTCGAGTACTATCAAAACAAATGCATAGAAGCTACCCGAGTCTATGGGAAAGTCCACCTGCATGGCTATTCTCCACGTCCGGAGGACACATGGACGATGCACGTCTTCGACACCATCCTGCGTAAGCACATCACGATAGATGGTCAACTGGACGTCAGGCTGAAAGACCGGAGGGACCTAGTCGAGATGCTTCAAGAAAAGGAGATTCAAGACGCTATCGACATGTTGGTCACCCACGAGTATCCCTTGGACCAGACAGAAGAGGCGTTCAAGACCATACTCGAAAGAAAGGCCATTAAGGTCTATCTACTGCCCAATACAGCCTGAATCAGGACAAGGAACCTAGAAATCGCCCAATGGCCTGGTTCAGAACCTCCGGCTGCTCCAACATGATGGGATGACCGCACCTCTCGACCAGTTGGAAGGTGGCGTTGGGCAGCTTCTCGCCGCACAGTCTAGAGCCTGGCAGCGAGGGAGGGTCTTCGTCTCCGCAGAGCACCAGGGCTGGAAGGTATATCTTCTCCAGATCCCCCTCCAAGTGGAAGGTGGAGCAGGCTATAAGGTCGGATGCGCCGGTCTCCACAGCAACTTTCTGTGTTTCTTTGAACAGCTGCTCCTTGACGTGCTCGGCGGTGTACTTGGAGAACTGGTCTCCAAATTCCTCTCCAGACTCCTCCATGCCCTTTTGAGGGTCCCTTCTCAGTAAATCCACCAGCCCCTTGTTGGCGAACTCCCAGCTGGGGCTGGAGCCTACCATGATGAACCCTTTCAGCCTGTCTGAATAGTTGAGGGCGAAGTCCAGGGATATAGAGCCGCCCATGGAGTGGCCGCATATCACGAAGGGCGCTATCTGCAGAGCATCTCCTAAGCCCCTGATGAACTCCCGGAAATCGACATTGTTATCGATGGGCGGGCCATCAGAGCCTGATCGACCAGGCAGGTTGACTGTGATTGGCGTATGCTCCTTCTCCAGGCACTGGAATTGGTTTTCCCAAATGGTGCTGTGGTCGGTGGCTCCGTGGACCATCAAAATAGTATGTCCTTTGCGAGGGCCCGCTGCCATTCGATAGTTGACGGTTCTTCCGTTCACTTTTACTTCGGCCATTTCCACCCCCTAGTTCATGGCTCAAGATGATAAGACGACTTAGAGTACCGGTATGATAGCATCGCTATATCGGTGAGGCTACCCATGTCTTCCCTGCTACTTTACGTATATTTTGTGCTCCAGGCCGTCGGTCAGAGTCTCACATCCTTTGTCCGTTAACAAGATGGTGTCGGTTAGGTTTACTTTACCCAGGCTGGGAATCTTCATACCCGCGGCGATGAGATGAAAAGTCATACCCGCTTGCAATGTCCTCTCCTCTCCTCTGGTGATACTAAGGATATGCCCTTCTCCCCAGTCGGGGGCAAAAGCTATGCCGATGGAGTAGGCAGCCCTTCTGTCCATCTTGTAGCCCAAATCGGCCTCCTCTATGCTTCTTTGCACCAACTCGTACACGTCTCCAGCCTTTACGCCTGGTTTTATCTGCGATTTGGCCTCGGACAGGATCCTCTTTCCCACTTCGGTAGATCGAATAAGGAGCTCCGGTGGGTCACCCAGGTAAACGTGCCTCATCATAGCGGCGTGATATCGGTTTATGCAGCCAGGAATCTCGAAAAACACAACCTGGTTTGGCTCCAAAACGTTTCGGTTCCAGGTTGCGTGAGTCTGGAAAGAGCGAGGGCCTATGCAGGTAAATACGGGTAGCCCCGTGTACTCACTGCCCGCCAATATCTGTGCTCTATGTACCTCTGCTGCCACGTCGTTTTCTGTCGCACCCACGACTGCTGCATCAATGCCGGCCCTCAACCCATTCTCTGCTGCCTTAGCCGCCTGTCTTATGTACTCTATCTCCTGGGGCGACTTTATGAGACGTTCCTGCTCCACCAGACCAGAGCAGTCCACGAAATGAGCATTCGACAGTGATGTAGTCAAGCGTAGATAGTCTCGAGGCGTGAGGAACCAGGAGCCGTACTCCAGGCCTATGCGCTTATTGCCCATACCTATATCCGTTAGCGTATCCCTGGTCTTGACTATCCAGTCCTCGTGGTCTTGATAAGGTCTGCTCTCTTCCACCCAGGAAAGGGGCTCAATGTTAGAGGCCTCCGTGAGCCGAGTTACAAATACCGGCTCACCACTCATCGGGACTATGAGGGTTTGGAACCAGTAATAGCCCGGGGTCTGGTACCCGGACAAGTAGTATAGGTTCTCAGGGGTGGTGACCAGCATGCAATCTACGCCCTTGTCCTCCATCCTCGAGCGTAAAGCCTCCATGCGCTGCTTGTACTCCTCCAAGGAGAAGAACAGATATTTGGGAGTCCTCATAGCAACCTCCTCATCTCAAGCTGTATCGACTCTAGCGTCAATATGTGAACGATTTACCTGTGGTTACCGAAGTCAGACATTTGACCCCTGTTGTATGACTGGCTCGTGAAGGATGGGACGATCTAGTGAAGAACATAGCTGATGGTTCGATAGCAGCGTGGCCAATCCGTTACATTGTCCACAATCGAAGACCCTCGCAGCACTGCAGAAAGTAGAACTCTATCTGATTCTGGTGAGACTAAGTTGACGATAGGCAGCACCATCCTTGAGTGGTGGATGATATTGCGAGATGCCTTGGCTGCCGTCCTAGATACCACCAATCTACCCCTATCAAGGTTCGACCCTTCGGGGCCCCGCCACCCGGTCGAAGTCCTTGTCATAGCTAACGATTTCTCTCACTCCTCGCTGCTCCATGTGGGCCACGGCCAGAGCGTCTTCGAAATCAAGAAAAGGAGAGGAAGCATACAGATCCAGGGCCCGGAGATGCACACGCTTCTGAGGCAACCTCACGCTCCGCAGGGTCAGAATTGGCAAGAGGCGGGCTCTGACCTCCTCGTGGCTTAAGCGATAGGGAGCGCGAGGCGAAGAGAGCACGTAGGCGACCTCCGTGACGATGGCCTCGCAGGTGAAAAGCTCTTCCTCGCCTAGCTTTACTCGCTGGAAGAGCTGGTAGCAGGCCTCGGCCTTGGCTTCATCATCCTTGGTGAGATACCGGAGGATGATGTTGGTGTCCAAGAACCTCATGCCTTGCCCAACTCCCGTGCGGTCTTTTCAGCCCTGGCTTCCTTGGCGATACGGGAAATCTCGTTGAAGTCCTCGGGTCTCTTTGAGGGTGTCACGGAACCATAGACCGACTCCAAGCTGAAGGAAGCCGGAGCCAGATGTACTCCATCATCTTCGATGGTAAAGGCGACCTTATCTCTGGGTTTGACGCCAAGGGCCCGCCGCACCTCGGCAGGGATGGTCACCTGGCCCCGCTGAGTAATAGTTGTGGTTATCTCTTTCATACTGTCCGCTCCAATGATTCAAGGCATATACAATGTAAGCATAGCATATCATTGACATTGGTCAATTATCGCTTACTTTCTTACAACGAATAGTACGGGTCGAGTAAGAATACGACATGACAGGGATGCCGATACGAATCATCATCGAGACGCGGAAGGCAAGTGGTCAGAACGGCTCCGAAGCAAGGGGCAGTTGGGCACAGACCGTAGTATGGTGAAGCTGTGGTGAGCCGTGCTTGACGGTAGGCAGTACCATCTTCAAGCTTCGACATGCTCTGTAACTTCGCATCAAGGTATGGGGAAGTAGCGCCCGTAGAACGGATACCTCTCAAAAGGTGCGTTTAACATCAGTTTGCCAATTCGCAGGCATCATTGCTGCACTTGCAGGTCTAGACTCTGAACTTCATTGTACCTGTTTGGCTGACTTGGCATCCCATTGAAGCGATCCATCCGCTTACGGGTTCTAGTCTAGTATTATGGACATTTTCGCTGTACATCGACACAGGTCAAAGAGTAAGTGATCAACATAAGTTGTAGTATAATCATAGATGGCAAGTTAACGTAACGACAGATCTTAATCCGTCCATCAGCGAGAGAACCGTTAGCTTGACGCTAGCGGTGTGCCATCGGGAGGAGACTCCGCTGAGACAGCGAATTGGTCGGTTGTCCCCTGGCCTGGTTGGGGGACTGTTGGTTCTCCTTATGGCCGCAGTAGTCGCCTGCGATGATTCTGAGCCTAGAGGCACCCACGTCCCCACCTCCTCGCCCATAGTGCGTACGGCAACTGCTACTCCCGCGTCGACCAATACTCCTACATTGGCACCAACCAACCCACCGACACCGCTGCTCACAAGTACGCCGACACCGCCGGCCATGGCCACTCCTACACCAACTGTTACCTTCACACCCACTCCTACCAGCACACCAGCGCCGACACCGTCGCCAACCAGCCCGCCAATGCCGGACTCTGATGCGACAGCCATAATAGAGGCCTTGCCTTGGGTAAAGGACGGCATAACTGAGTTTGAGATGCACTCAATTGTGCAACTGAAGAACCTTGCCCTGGGCTCTCAACAGGTGTTCCAGGCTCTACTTGAAAAGAAAAGGAGCTGGTTACCGCCGGATCCTTGGATCGACGTGGAGGTCCTCAAGTTCCTCGTTTCTATAAGCATAATAGACGAAAAAGTGGCGCTACAGATTCTAGATATGCCCTTCATTGAGACAGTTGAAATAGCCGATTATGAAGCGATGAAACGCCTGGCCGATTTGGCCGCATCGGATCCGGCCTACCTGCAGGAGGTGTTGTCTCACCCAGTGCTGGGTGATGGCGCATCCGATGATGTTGGGGTAACCATGTCTCTTCTTTATCTAGAACGGAAAGACCCTGAGGCTGCAGCCGCAATACAGACATTCCCCTGGATCCAGGATGGTGTAAGCAGGCCCGAGTACGACAATGTAGGTTATCCACAGCAGAGTCCAACCAATTCTGAGCAGAGTGTAGCATTAGGCCTGCTGGACATGGCCGAGAGATCACGGGAAACGTTCATGGCTGTGGTGAGCAAATCCTGGATGCAAGACCAGTTGACCCGTTCAGAAATAAATGTGCTCTATGACATCATGGATATTGCCCATTGCGACAAGGAAGAAGCCCAGAGAATCGTAGAGATGTCCTTTCTGGATACCATAGAAAGAGATGACCATACACCTTTGGAGAACATAATCTCGCTGTGCCGGGCCGCTCCGGACGGTCTGAAAGAACTCTTGAATCATCCAGAGTTTGTCGAGGGGACTGGCGATGGTCAAGTCGACGAAATACTAGCAATCGTGTCCAAGATTAGCCTTGAGTTACGGGAGCCTGAAGCAGCAGCGGCAATTGACACTTTGCCTTGGGTTCAGGATGGAATAGACGCCTTCGAAAGAGCAGGAATCCCGGTATTAAGTGAGGTAGCTTTGGAATCCAGCCGGGTGTTCTGGGCTCTGTTGTCCAAGGACTGGGTGCGAGACGGACTTACTCCAGATGAATCGAGGGTCATCAGCGAGCTCACAGCCATGGCTGACAAATCCTCTGTGCACAGAGACGAAGCGGCGGCACTGCGAATCGTAGACATGCCATTTCTGGAAACTACAGACGGCCTGGATCTCATGGCTTTGGAATCTTTGCGTTTGCTGATCTGGACGTGGGAGTGGGACAGAGGTTATCTGCAACAGGTGTTGTCCCACCCGTCGCTGCAAAATGGCATAACGGACGACTGGACTAACATCGTTGCCGTCTTGCACCGAGTGGTTAGAAGGCGTCCTGAACTGTTGGATGTCGTGCTGGATCCTGAGCAGACTATCGTGAAAGAACGTTCGATCACTCTTCCGCATACAGGTCAGGTGGGGCTGTCGGTTATATGGCCCGGGGGCGGCGGAACAGAGGCGCAGGCGTCTCAAACCATGGACTTGCTGGAACATGCGGTGCGTACTCAAGAGGAATTCATGGGCGTGCCCTACCCGAAGACGTACGCTATAGTGCTGGTGGCCGATGTCACAGTTGGTGGCGGCCCAAGGTCGATTATCACCGTGGATCCTCCATCCTACCAGGACTATGCGCTCATCGCTCACGAAGCGGCACACACGTATTGGGCCTACGCGCCTCGTTGGTTTCAGGAAGGCGGCGCTAGCTTCTTGGATTCGATCTCGATAAAAGCCCGCACAGGCGCCTCCCTCCCAGAACCGGCGGATTCGTGTTCCCCAATCTACAGCATCTCCGAACTACGGAGAGTTGCTCTAGATGAATTGTTACAAGGAAGGGAGAATATCTTCGACGGCTGCAACTACACTTTGGGAGAGGGAATGTTTCTTGAGCTGTACGATAGTCTCGGAGACGAAGCCTTCCGGCAGGGATTCGCAAACCTGTACCTGCAATTGCGGGATGAAACACTCATAGACGAGTGCACAGGCATAGACTTTAGTGCTTGCTATATCAGAGCGGCCTTCGTGACCGGCGTCACTCCGGAGAACGCAGCGATCGCCGAGGCGATCATCACCCGAAGGTACTACGGCGACCAGCGCTAAGACCATTACATCCCCGCCTCGTCCTATGCACTAGCAGCCCGCCCGAGAAACACCGTTGGTGGGCTGATCCTGACCCCGAATCCTAGTCCGGCATAGATGTTAGTTTTGTGGGATGATCTAAAGTGCCTATTAGAAAGGGAACCATCCCATGAAGAGTTCCCGGCACACAGCTGAGTAGATTGTCCTAGTCCTCTTGAGGGTTGTGAGAGCCTATCCTGGGTCGGCTGACCTCTTTCCCCATGTTAGACCTCCCAGCGAAACATTTGCAGTACGCAATAGACACCAAAA
The DNA here is from genome assembly GCA_965197675.1 of Dehalococcoidia bacterium. GTDB lineage: Bacteria > Chloroflexota > Dehalococcoidia > Plut-88900 > Plut-88900. The sequence continues at coordinate 492,296 of OZ240221.1, forward strand.
ACTCAGGTGCTCTTGACTGGTGGACTTGAAGACAGCGTATAGTCGGACGTGACTGCTCTGGGTAACGGGCATCGCACGGGTTCTCAACGAGGAGGGTATATCCAGCCTCACGGGCAGGGACTGATCCAAGAATGGAGTCCACGTCATATTGAGGAATGAGACCTATACGGGTACCTTGATTTGAGGTGCGCGGGCGAAGGATATGGCCGAGCCGGTCAGAGTCGACAAGGCTTTCCCGGCAATCGTGACCATGATCCTCAACGCCTAGGGCAGTGAGTTGCCGTGTCTGTTGTCCGTTCATTCTTGCACCCCTGTGATCAATGACCATATGGGCGTAGGGCGTTCTCTTAGGTTCGCAGCCTTGCTGTCAAGCCGTCAGGATAGCCCTGCAACTACACCGCCAGCCGGAATCTAAGCGTGAAGGTTCTTGATTTTGTCCAGTTTGGTGAGCCGTGGTGTACTGTACTGCGAACTTTTCGGTGGGATGTCAGGTTATAGACTCGGCAGAGGAGAGGAGTGTCCCCAACGCCTCAGGCGACGGCCCATCCTTCAGACAAGACTTCTGCCTGCTCCAGCACTGTCTGCGTCGCCTTTTCCTGCTTGTCTGGTGGGTAACCGTGCCTGCCGGCAGAATACGTCGGACTAGGACGCGGAGGTGGGCTTGGACGTTCTCGCGAAGCGTCCAATCGAATCGAGAGGGTCTCTTATTCGTACCAGCCCGAACCGATGATCAGCCCGTCGTAGCGCATCACCCAGGAGTGTTTGATTCCCTCCTCGCCTGTGGCGGGGTTGACGAAGACGTAGTCCACCCAGCGCCCGGCGGTCACGTCCCGTCAAGTGGTTTAGGAGTGCGTCATCCTGTTGATGTTGTTTAGGCGGCTGTCGCCTCCGCGAGATCGGCCTCTGGAAGAGCTTCGTTGAAGGTCAGCACGACAGGTGTGATGTATCGACTACCAACGGCCCATTCGTCGTGCTGCTCAGCCAGGACGGCGCCGACCAGGCGACGGACAGCTGGGCGGTTAGGGAAGATGCCCACCACATCGGTGCGTCGTCTGATCTCCTTGTTGAGACGCTCCTGTGGGTTGTTGGACCAGATCTTCTTCCAGTGGGCGAGTGGGAAGTTGGAGAAGGCCAGGACGTCGGGTCCGGCCTCGTCCAGTAGAGAGGCGACCTGAGGGAACCGGTCCTGGAGTTGATCGGTCACCCTGTCGAGTTGGGCGTGTACCTCATCGGGGGAGGGTTGCTGGTAGATGGTGCGCACCATGGTGGCTACCCATGGCTGGGCGCGCCTGGGGACCCGAGTGAGCAGGTTGGTCATGAAGTGGGTGCGGCACCGTTCCCAGCTGGCTCCGCCGAAGACTGCGGCGATGGCGCCTCGGAGTCCCTGATGAGCGTCCGATACCACCAGCTCCACCTCGCCGAGGCCCCTGGCGGACAGCGAGCGCAGAAAGGCCAGCCAGAAGGCGCCGTCTTCACTCGTACCCACGTCCATCCCGATGATCTCCCGCTTGCCCTCGCCATTGACGGCCGTCGCCACCACCACGCTGACGTTGACGATCCTGCCGGCCTCCCTGACCTTCTGGGTCAGTGCGTCCAGCCACAGGCAGGGGTAGGGTCCAGCGTCCAGCGGACGGCCCATGAAGTCATCCACCACCACGTCCAGTTCCTGACAGATGCGCGACACCTGGCTCTTGGAGATACCCTCACACCCCAGGGCCTTGACCAGATCGTCCACCCGCCTTGTGGATACACCTTCCACGTAGGCCTGCTGGATCACAGCCAGCAGAGCTCGCTCGCTGCGACGCCGTGGCTCCAGCAGGCTCGGGAAGTAGCTCTCTTCTCTGAGCTTCGGGATGTGCAGGTCCATCGTCCCTACACGGGTATCCCACGCCCGGGACCGATACCCGTTGCGCTGGGTCACCCGCTCAAGGCACCGTTCTCCATACTCAGCACCGATCCTCGATGACACCTCCGCATCCATGATCCCCTCTACCAGCACTCTCAGTGCCTCCCGTAGGAAGTCCACGTCACCGTCCATTCCCCCCTTGCGCAATAGCTCCAGCAGGTCCATCCTTTCCTTGACCACTGTTGTCCTCTTTTCTCGAGCTTTCTTCTTTGCCCGCTAAGGATGACGCGGTGGTCTCTCTTTCTCCAGACCCTCTCCCTCTTACACCACTTCCTGGGACTCTACTGGCTGAAGGCGATGCGGTACAAAAGGTGATCCTCGGGGACAAGGCTATCTGGGGAAAATTGATAGTATGACCTCACTTCTGATGTGGAAAAATATCCCGCACATTTTACACCGCTCGCACCCCTTTTTCGAGTATCACACGGGCCTCGTTGTCTGAACAAGGCTATCCGATAGGCAACTGATCAACTAGAATGTCTTGGATATGGAGTGGACGAAACCGGAATTTTCCAGACAGGAAGTTAACGCTGCCGGCCGGACATTGCTCGAAGATCATCCTCCAGCGGAATCAATTGAGCGCGCGCTTCATGTCATCAACAACTGGAGAGCGTCTCATGCTTTTCCGCTGAAGACATTTCAGGCCACGCTACGCAAGAAAAGCAAAGACGTGAACAAGTATCCAGTTGTTGCGCAACGCCTAAAACGTTTGTCTGCTATACATTTGAAACTGGGCCTTATACCTACATTGCGGCTCTCGCAGATGCAAGACATTGGTGGGTGTCGCTGTGTAGTCCCCTCCGTCGGTTCCGTCTATAGACTTAAACGTTCGTACCGTCAAAGTCGCCTGAGGCATGAACGAGTTCATGCCGACGATTACATTAGCGAGCCTAAAGGTTCTGGATACCGAGGCGTGCACCTAGTGTACCGTTATACAAGCGACAAGAACCCCGACTTCAATGGCCTAAAAGTCGAAATCCAACTGCGGACAAGGCTTCAACACGCTTGGGCCACAGCAGTCGAGGCTGTGAGTACGTTTACCGACGCCCAACTGAAATCTGGCATTGGCAGTAATAAGTGGCTCAGATTTTTCGCGCTCATGGGTGCCGCGATAGCCCGACGTGAAAGACTACCTTTGGTCCCAGATACGCCGGAAAACGAAGGCGCGTTACGAAGTGAACTCAGGGAATATGTCAGTGACCTCGATATTATAGAACATTTGGCAAGTTATCGTGCCCTTCTGAACTACGCGAACAAAAAACCTTTTGATGGCGTCAAATATTTTCTCTTGGAGTTGGATCCTAAGAAAGCGCATGTGCGCATCACAAGGTATAGCAAGCAAGAGGCGCAGGCTGCATCCAAGCAATACTTGGAGAGTGAGCGCCCATTGCTTTGCCAAGAATTCGAGGGGGCGAACGATGCTGTTCTAGTTTCAGTGGATTCGATGAAAGCCCTCCGTCAAGCGTACCCGAACTATTTTGCGGATACGCGAATCTTCTTAAGAGAGTTGCAAAGGGCTACGGAGTAGTCTATCAGATAGCAGCGCCTGACCCTCCCGCCCCGGGTCCACCTCAGTGCTCAGTTTGCTAGGCAATGGATCGCTGGCCCTGCTCCGAGGAAATTGCAAACTGTGGCTGAACACAGAGCCGCTGCGCCCGGCCAGTAAGCGGCTCTGTGTTCAGCCAGCCATCATCCTCTCACCCTCCTAACTGACTTTGAAAAGACCCTGGTAGAAGCCCCAGGACGATTGCAAAGTCCTTGAGAATCCGTTGGTGGTGAGTCTGTCGAACCAAGTACGAATTGCTCGCAACCTGTCCTTCGACAAGCTCAGGACCAACGTTTGGGCGTTTGAATAACGTGACAGCCGTCCCGGAAGAAGCCCGCAATAGAGAGCCATTGATGAGGGCTCACATCCCGCCACGTTAAAGCCAAGTGCTCGGATAGTAATAAGATCCCTCATTTCCAGTGAGATTCGCCGCCCAATCTGTTCAACAATAGAACCGGAATTTGGTACCCTTTCAAGGGTACGTAGCGGCTGGTTTGATACGTAAGACCTGAAGGCATTCGGGTTGGAGAGGTTAGCGTATGCTGGCGCGAATGTTGGGTGCTGCCCGTCTGGACCCGCATACATTTGAAGACGTAGAGCATGACAGTGGGGCCACCCTGCGGGCGTTGCTCGTCATTGTCTCCGTGGCCGGCGGCGTCGGCGGATTGCTGTCCGGCGAGGGAGACATTGTCAGGGGAGTGATTTTCGGCGTCATACGCGGGGTAGTGTCCTGGGCGGTATGGGCCTGAGTGGCCATGCTGGTCGGCACCACGATTCTGAAGACACCTAACACTCGTTCCGACTGGGGACAGGTCGCCCGAGGCACCGGATTCGCGCAGACGCCGGGGATCTTCAGCGTCTTGGTCTTTGTTCCGTTTGCGGGTTCCATATTGTCGTCCGCAATCTTCCTGTGGCAGTTCACGGCTATGCTCATAGCCATCCGGCAGACCCTGGATTACGATTCCCTCTGGCGGGCCTTTTTCGTGGTTGTCATTTCTCTCATCCCGGTGCTGATCATTAACGCCGTAATATTCTGGATCTTGAAAATCGGTGATCAAAGCCCTGTCGCCCCGTCAGGCGACAGGGCAAAGGCGAATCGCCTTTCCTGAACGGCGTCAGTTCCCAAAAGGGAAGTCGGGGTGATTTTGAACGTGAATTAGGTAGGAAAGAGGGGAGTCGGAGCAAGTTAGCAAGTGATGTTTAGTCGGGTCTGGTTCCACGGTTTTGGGGCAGAGTTGCAGAAAGGCAAGTCGGGAGAATTGGGCTATGGAGCCACATTCCAGCCACATCGCGGCCACATGGGAGCAAGCAGCTGGAAGGTTCTTTCAGGCGGCGTGAGGCAGACTGAATCCCCCCGACAGGACCCTAAGGGATGTGGGGGTGCGAGACGCGGTGGGTGGCGAGGCGACATCCAGGGCACTGGCAATCGGCATCGAGTTGGCGGCTGTGTAGGGACTGGTGCATGGGTTTGAAGCGGCGAGGTCTGGCAGGCGGCAAGGCGGTCAATGCGCGTCCTCCCGCAAGAGGCATGGGGAATCGCTGGGGCGTTGGTAGCGTCATACCGATGCACGGAGGAAAGAGCGGGCGGGCAGGCTGCCTCCTAATCATGGGCGTAGCTGTTGCCAGGGGAAGCAGGGAAGTCGGTTACATCGGAGCAAGCATTTCGGGACCGGCGCCGTCCGGGTGGACCACGTGGCTTTGTGTAAGGTCTGGTTCCACGGATTTGGGGTGAAAGCCTCCAGGCGAGAGCCGGGAAGCGGGCCTCGGCAGCTACATCGCAGCGAGCAGCCCTCCGGCACCGTCGAGTGCCCGTCTGAGACCGTCTGGAGCGCTTCGGGGACCGGTTTTTGATGTTTTACCCGTGTACAGGGATTTGCGTCGGTTGACGAATGTCAATTGGGGGGCGGGTTCCTAGCTGAAACAGGAGTGAATGGGATGGGTCGCAGCCGTGGTTGCGAGCACTTTGAGATAAGGGTTGGTTCAACGCTTTTAGGCGAAAGTTGCAGAAATGCAAGTGGGCAGAATCGGGCTGTGAGGCCACGTTCCAGCTACATCGGAGCTACATGGGAGCGAGCAATGCCGAGGCCCTCTGAGACGGTGTTGGGGAAGGCGAAGCCCCCTATCGGATGTGCGGGTGTGCGACGTCGGGGCCGACATCGTGAATGACGTTGGCGGCGACCGTTCAAGGGGTCCAGGTCGGCGTCAACCAGGGCGGTATCGCCGCCCTGTGTGGGTTGGATCATGTCGTTCGTCGGTTGGGGACCGTCGGCAACAACGCGGCAAGGGGGCGCCGCAGCAGGTCGGGCTGACGGACCCGATGGGCGATTGCCGCATGGTGCGTGAGGGGGACTGCAAACGAGCCCGGGCACGCGCACAGTCCCCCCTCACAGGGCCTGATAAATGGCGAGCCGGATGTGGTGTCATACCCGTGTACAGAAATTTGCGTCAGTGAGCATGTTGCATCGGGAGTCGTGGGCGTAGCTGATCTGGGACGGAACCGGGCAGCCTGTCACATTGGAGTAAGCACTTTGGTTCCGGGGTTCCTTCCACGGGGTGGACGCAAGGGCCGTAGTCGAGAATGACAAGTTGCATATCGAATAAGAGCGTGGGTCGAGGCAAAGGCCCCTATCGGATGATGCAAGTTGCACAGCAGGGTGGAAACATGGGAAATGGAGAGCTGGTCATCGAGGATAGCGGCGTCGTGGAGGACGTTCACCACCTGCAACTCATGGCGCTGCTTCACGAGCTGGTGCGGGAGAAGGGGAACGGGGGAGCGGCGTCGGCGTTGGGCATAGACCCCAAGACGGTGGCCTCGTGCATGAGGACGGGAAGGTTGTCCTGGCGTGTGCGTGAGGCGTTGGAACGTGGGCTACAGTCGGGGGCGGGCTCCGCTGCGGCCCGGCAACGGGAGCACAACGACGCCCTGGAGAGTCGCATCGAGGAGCTGGAGGGGAAGCTCCAACGGGGTCTCGAAGAAGTCCGGGAGGCGGTCGCAGAGGCGGTCAAGGCTCTGCGGGAGGAGCAGGCCAAGCGGCGGCTGCACGTGGGGAGCGGCGGCTGTTGCGACTGGAGGATGGAATGAACGGGTTCGATATGTCACCACGGGCCAGCGTAGAGCCTGAACCCATGAACCGACCCTACGTTCCCCCCAGGAAGTACCCTCAACTGGTCACAATGGAAGCCGAGGACGACGAGGAGCGGGTGTACGGCGACGCCACCCCGGTGATCGTGCAGTGGCGCAAGGTGAGGGACGAGTTCCTGGACCTGCTGAAGACGGGGACGGAGTTGGCCCAAGAGGAGGCCAGGATACGGATGCTCCACCTGGAGATCGCCATCATCGAGGAGCACGAGCTGACGCTGCCCCCGGCCTCGTACCCCTGGGACTGGGAAGGCCGGAATGATGAGGTCCTGCGTCGTCAGCGGTCGCTGGGAGCCGCCGAAGTGGACCGGAACCGGGCGCTGCTGCGGCTGTGGCTGCGCCGTATCCTCACCTGCGGACTGTGGCGGAATTGATGGGGCGGTGCTGGATCGAGCGGTACGGCTTCGTCGAGCACTCCATCGGCAAGCCCGACGACGAGGGCGCAACAGCCGACGCCGCAAGTACCGCAAGGTGGTCAGCGGGGACGAGGAGGACGCCGACGCCGAGGCGGTGGAGGCCGCGCTCGCCCAGGCGCGGGACGCCGAGGTGAGCGCCGAGGAGCTGCTGGTGGACGACGGCTGGAAGCTGGTCGAGAGCCTGCCCCGTACTGGACACGGGGTCGAGCCGGAGGCCATTGCCGTCAACGGCAACGGGACCAACGGCCACCACGACGCGGGCGACATCGGGCCGACCGTGGAGCTTGTGCCGGGCGGCAACGGCCACACCGCTAACGGGAACGGGCACGCGCCTGTCCCGGTCAACGGCAACGGCCACCACGAGGAGGCCGACGAGCCGCAACAGTCGCTCTTCTCCTGGGCCGAGTTCATGGCCGAGGAGCCGGTCAAGCCGAAGCGCCGCAATGGAAAACCCCAGCCCGCAACCCTCTCGATGTTCGAGTGGGCGGTGGAACGGGAGCTTGAGGCCGAGCCGGTCGGCGCGGGTCGCTAGGCCGTTCTAGAACAGGGGGAGGACACCGAGATTCGGATGTCCTCCCCCTGCCAGTCCATGTATGCAGCCTTTTTTGCGTTTCGGGCCAGACGCCTGTCCATGTGTGCGGGCTTTCTTGCTGCCGGAAACATCGCAGAGAGGCGTGCGGCGGCTGGTTTTCGCGGCATAGTCGGGGCGGGTCCTCCTCCTTCACCACCCGCTGCACCTGCTAAGGAGACCTCCGACGCCCCCGTCTCTTCACTATCCAAAACACAACAACGGCTAAGGCCAAGACCAAGGCTAAGACCAACGCAGCCAGTACCCAAAATACTGGACGCAAACCTCCGCTTCCGATTTCCTTAACCTCCACCGGTGAGGACTCTCCCCTATCATAGGCTTGGCGTAATAGGGTCACCGGGTTTTGCTCGCCAATACCCTGGGGTGGAACGGTCAGCCACCGGCTCAAGGTGTCTCCCTGGTCGCTGGTACGCGCTACCGCAAGGAAAGCGGACTGGGCCGCTTGCTCTCGAGGACAACGGTGGTCACCCCCCTGCATGGCGCCGGCCTCAAGAGCGGCGACCAGGCCGTCAGATAGGACGGCGCCAGGCCGTTTCATGACCTCTTGAAACGCTTCCAGCGGTGCGCTGACCACCGTCGGTCCCACCAGAATATTCCCCTGGGCCGAGATGGATGGGCCGCTGACTCCGCCGGCCCAGTCGTCGTTCTCGGCCCCGGTGAAATTTGCCTCTCTATCGCCGATATGGTCTTTAGCACGGTTCAAATACACAGAGCCTTCTTGGTCACCGTCCGCGACCACAATCCATTCGATCCCTAGCTGGTCCGCAGCTTTAACGAAAGTCTCTACACCTACCTGTGCAAAAGGCACTAAAGATATGCCTTCAGAGACCAAATCATATCCGCATATAGCAGCACTCTCAGATAAGACAAACCAGTCCGTTTCACCTTCAACCAGCAGCCAGCATCGTGCAAAAAGCAAACTTCCTCGGTCGGACCGCACATGGTAGTCTAGTTTTCGTATGTCGTCCGCTGAGAGACTCGTGTCTTGTCTAACCTGGTGGACCGAAACCACACCGTTCTTTCGACGAAATCTCCGGAGCGAGGAAAGAGAGAAGCCCGAGACCAAGTCGCCAGAATGTGTTGCCATGATCTTCTGGCCTGGTAAATCCCTAAGCAGTATGCAGGCTGCTCGAATGGCTGACGGATGGAGATGGGCTTCGGGTTCCTCCAGAGCCAAGATTGGGCTTGTGAACTCCGTATAGCTGTCCGCAAGTCTACCTTTGAGGAAAGCATCGAATAGACAAATAACTGCGAGGCTTTGGGTGCCTTCGCCGTGTCGGCCAATGGGCAGGCGTGCACCGGTTATGGATGTGAGCATTACTTGCGTACGAGACAAAATGTCAAACACTTTACCAGGAATGGCCTCAATGCTCACCGGAGTATCGCTATCGAGGGGAACCATCTCTCCGGTCCTTCCAAGCCGTTCCTTGACCATAGCAAACGATTCATTTGCGCTGAGTACCTTCTCATTGAGTTGTGCTAGTTCATCCTCAAGCTCTTGCCTTAGAGTGGGGTCGATTTTCAAGGAACGAACAAACGGCCCCCAGAATTGGGAACGCGGCCTAAATTCCTGAGCAGAGTCTCGTAACGCCGCCAAATAGAAGACGGGAGAAAATTGCTGCAATGAGATGATGTTTCGCGGAGCTTTGGCGGCGACCAATGCGTTTCCAGCGAGATCTAGGAAGTCCCACGTTGTCGCGAAATCGGCTGTTACGTCGTCAAAGCTGCTATTCACACGCAATATCACCCTCTGAAGGCCATCGGCTCCGACCTGCACAACATCAGGAATAACCTGGGATACTTCATCTGGCCATTCGCCATCAGACTGTTCGGCGAAGCGCAGAGTGAGACTTATGGCATCGCTCTCGACTGGCTGGCTGCCCTTATCCTTCAAATGGTAGTCGTACTCTGAGAATACACCTCCCTTCCGAGTTAGGCTGCGACTCAAACACATTTGAAGAGCCTCTAACACCGTCGACTTACCAGTGTTGTTTTCGCCAATGAGGACGGTGGTTTCGTCGAGCTTGAGGGTTAGTTGAGCTATCCCTCTGAAGTTCACAATGTCAATTTGCTCTAGGAACATGGTGACAGCATCTCACTTCCCGACACTAGCCCAGGCAGCAGCGCATCCCGCTGCGTAGCGAGGGCGCGTGACTCTTCAACGTTGGACTTGATACGGCCATCCAAGTCCTGTCCGACGCGGTCGAACGCGGTGATGGTATCTTCGGATGGTTCCAACACCTTCAAGGATCTAAACTGCTGACCGCCAATCGCGCCAAACACGGTTCCAGTGTGTTCGTATTCGCCTATTGCCGGTTGCGCCGTCCAGATAGCGTAATGTGTGTAGGGAGCAGAGCCTGACTCGTGCCGCAGCGCAGCAACACCTCTGCCTACACAGCATTGCTCCCACGCACGGTTGATTGCCCCAACAGGCGCGCGGACGCTTACCAAGGTGTCTTCGGCCTGCGCCAACCGCGTAGGCTCCGTGCAGTAGCGGCGATTGGTAGGGTATCGCTCCCCGAAGTCTGTACTGCCCTGAAAGAATGGAAGTCCCTCACCGTTGTCGTTGTAGGTGCTGCCAGGAGGAGATTGTCCCATCGTCAACTTGAAGCACTCCCCCATCGTCTTCACCTCCCACCCCTCCGGGATCTCCCCTAGCCCCGAGTCCACGAGGCGGTCGGGGAACAGGTCGTAGTGCTCGGCGGGAAGGCCGGGAAGGGACTCACCGCGACGCCAGCGGCCCTCCATCTTGGCCCGCACCGGCTCGAAGTCCACGAACCAGGACTTGAAGAGCGCCCGCGCCATCGCCTCCAGCGTCTCGTTCATTCGGCGGTTCATCTCGATCTTGTCGTCCAGTGTGCCGAGAACGTGGGCGATGGCCCGCTGCTCCCTCAGTGACGGAATTGGAATTTCGAGCGACTCGATCATCCCCTTCGTGAGAGCGTTTCGAGTACCGCCTGAACCTGCCCAAGATAGGAGTAAGGTCTGAATTGCCGGAGCTACGAGGTAGTAGCGCAGATAGTCTGCATCGAGATTGGCAGGGTCAGGTCGGATGATTGCCACATGCTGATTGACTCGCGCAGGCAGCACATCCAGCGCAACCTGGCACACTCTGGCAACCGAATCACCCGTGATGTTGAGAAGCACATCCCCTTCTAGCACCTCTACATTCTGCAATTCATCGGCGTGTTGTTGGCCGATAAATGCCAAGCCATCACGGTGGAATCCATCGTTGTATATGTTCTGGCTTCGGATCAACGTATAGGGGCCATCTTGTAAGTAAACATCCCTACCCCCGCGAGGTGTAGCACCGCTGCCAATCTTGGTACATACATCACTAAGTGGGCTCTCGCGCCACTCGCTCTGAGACACCGCGCCATCCACGCTCACTCCATCTTGAAGAACCACGTAGTCCCGCTCTATCACCTTTCGGAAGCTCTCCGATATGGAGTGCCAGTCGAGCACGTCCACTCGTATGGGCAGGTCGGAGTTCTCGAAGGTTTCCTTTAGACGACCGAGCGTCCTCCGGTCCAACGGCCCACTGCCGACAATGGCGAGGTCGAGGTCCGAGTAATCCTTGGAAGTCCACGTCGCACGGGAACCGAAAGCTCGCACCTCGCATTCCGCCACGTGTTCAGTGAGGATGCGCTCAACGGTCGCGAGGTGATTAGGGTTGAGGTCAATCATTGCGCGCTTCCAATGACTGTAGAAGCCGTTGCGCGTCGTGTGCAAACTCCCTGGTGGCCCTGTAGACCTGCACGGCCTTCTCCTCGTCGTAGATGTGGGCGGTGGCGTTTCTTGCTTCATGGTGCTGCATCCACAGGTCCACGTCGGGAATGAGGCGGTTTTCGGCAGCAAGGCGAAACAGTTGACGCCTGGTAACACCGTCTGCAACTTCAGGGTTGACATAGGTGCTCAGCCAGCGAGCCATCAGCTTCCAGCAAAGTTCGTAAGTGACCTCGAAGTTCTGTATGACGCCGGAGCGGATGCCGTTCCGCTCAACATCGCTTAGCTGTCCCATGCGAGCGTCGTTCTCGCTGACTGCTAGTAGGTCTGTGAGCGTCTTTATGGAGTTTCGCAGGCTATCCAGTTCGAGCGGCATGGCCTTCCTCATCGCCACGGTACGGGTCAAGCTCTAAGGTCAAATTCTTTGGATTACCGACATCACTGTTGTTGGAGTCCACAGGAGCGAATGTCCACACCACAGGGTCGCCGTGTTGTTCATCCCTGACCAAAGTAATGTACATATTGTCGTCCCCAATCAATCTGAACTCGTGGTGAACTAAGAGCTCTCGTATCCGCCGCCGCCATTTGATGGCATCCTTCAGCAATCTTTCATAGTCTTTCCCCGGTACGTTCTGGTCAAAAGGATTATGCACGTGGATGGTCTTGCTGCAAACGTCATACAAGGTGTCAAACTTCTCTCTCGTCAGATAGTCCCCTTTGAATTCTCTATGGTCGTACTTGATCCCAGGGATTGCCGAATCATCTGCGCGAATGGGTTTGGGGTAGTAGAAATCTGGGTTGATCTCCTGAACCGCTTTGAGAATATCGCCGGCGGCCCAGTTCCTTCGCCCCCTTTCGCTCAACTTGAGCACGGCGCTATCGTTTACGATCAACGAGGCCGTCGCAATCAATTCCAGGATCGAGCGAAACTGCAAGTAAATTGATTCGACCGTAGTCGGCAGGTAGAGTGCAGTAATCTTTTTTGTAAGAAAGGCATCGATTACGTCGCTTCGTCTCACAATCTCTTTCATACGATCCGCATATGCAGACAGCCGTGGGTCGTTCATAGCTCAATGCTCCGCTGGTCTGCTATCTCCCGAATCCCAGTAGCACTAGATTCGCCTCGATCTCAGCATCTAATCTGTTTGCCTCAGCCTGCTGCTCCCGCCATTGCGCGGAGAGACGGGCCATCTTCTCCTCGAAGGGTTCGCCGTCGTCCTCTTGCGGAGCCGCGCCGACGTAGCGGCCGGGGGTGAGTACGTGACCATGTTTGCGGATCTTATCCAGTGTTGCGCTCTTGCAGAAGCCGGGGATGCCTTCGTACTCGCCAGCGTCCTTGCCGCCGCGCCAAGCGTGGTAGGTATCGGCGATGCGGGCGATGTCGTCGTCAGTCAGCTCCCGGTGGGTGCGGTCAACCATGCGCCCAAGCTTGCGGGCGTCGATGAACAGCACCTCACCCCGCCGGTCCCGGTGCTTGCCGCCTCTGCGGTCCCTGGACAGGAACCAGAGGCAGACAGGTATCTGCGTGGAGTAGAAGAGTTGACCGGGCAGGGCAACCATGCAGTCCACGAGGTCCGCCTCTATGAGGTTCTTGCGGATCTCACCCTCACCAGATTGATTCGACGACATGGAGCCGTTGGCAAGGACGAAGCCGGCAGCGCCGCGCGGCGACAGATGATGGGCCATGTGCTGCACCCATGCGAAGTTGGCGTTGCCCGTGGGCGGGACGCCGTATTCCCATCGCTTGTCGTCCCGCAGGCGGTCGCCGCCCCAGTCGGAGACGTTGAAGGGGGGATTGGCGAGAATGTAGTCGGCCTTCAGGTCGGGGTGGCGGTCGTTGTGGAAGCTGTCACCGTGGGCGATGTTGCCCTCTATCCCGCGAAGCGCCAGGTTCATCCTGGCCAGCTTCCAGGTGGTGTGATTGGACTCCTGACCCCAGATGGAGATGTCGCCGCGCGCCCTGCCCCCGTTGCCGTTCCCGCTAACGTGGGCATTGATGAACTCCATAGACTGCACGAACATGCCGGATGAGCCGCAGCAGGGGTCGTAGACGCGGCCTTGGTAGGGTTCCAGCATCTCCACCAAGAGCTTGACGACGCAACGCGGTGTGTAGAACTCGCCGCCCTTCTTGCCCTCGGCGCTAGCGAACTGGGAGAGGAAGTACTCGTACACCCGTCCCAACACATCTTTCGAGCGGGCTTCCGCGTCTCCAACCTGGATGTTGGTGATCAGATCGATGAGCTGGCCCAGACGGGTCTTGTCCAGGGCGGGCCGGGCGTAGTCTTTAGGCAGCACGTCCTTGAGCGCCGGGTTGTCCCGCTCAATGGCGGTCATGGCATCGTCCACCTGCTGTCCGATGGTCGACTGCCGCGCCTGCGCCTTGAGGTGAGGCCAACGAGCCTCCGAAGGCACCCAGAAGATGTTCTCGCCGCGGTACTCGTCCATGTCCTCGGGGTCGTACCCTTCTGCCGTCTTCGACTCCAGCCAGGCGTGCAACTCCTGGAAGGCGTCGGAGATGTACTTGAGGAAGATGAGGCCGAGGACTACGTGCTTGTACTCGGCGGCGTCCATGCTGCCCCGCAGCGCGTCGGCCATTCGCCAGAGCTCAGCCTCGTAGCCCGTCAGAGCACCGCCCTGTTGGACCTCTGTCTTGGAGTTCGTCCGTCTCGATCGTACTGTCGTCATGGTGACTCACCCCCGCGCTTGGCTGTGGAACGCCACCTATCCACCTCACGTTTGGGGTTCTTGCCATCCGGTCCGTAGCCGTGATGGACCAGGAAGCCGGGCACGCCGCCATACTCAACGGATATCACCGCAGACTCGGCGGTCTTGTCGTGGCCCGGCAGGAAGAACGAGCCGATTGCCGTCTCCGCGCCGCAGCCGCACCAGCACTCGCCGGTCGGCAGCAGGCGTTTGGTTGAATCCATTCCAACGTCTCCCAAAGCAAAATAGTTCGCATAATCTTGGATACTCTCCAAGGATACATTCCTAGGTGCTTCCCAGTCAATGACCGCCAATCTCAGGCGCAATGCCACCACTTTCCGTTCGCCACTTGCGGCCGCTCCAACCAGAAACCCTCTAACCGCCCCTTCCGACGCACGTCATGCACCCCCACTTCAATCGCCTTTTCCGGGGCCCAATGTCATTGGGACGCCGCTCCAACCGGCCCGCCGATGTCATTCCCCACGTTTGGCGATGTCATTGCCGTCCGGAACGCCGTGATTCGACAAAGTGTTTCCTGATTACGTCCTATAGGGAGGCGATTTACCCCTGTTTTAGCTTGCCCACGACCCGACTTGCACCTTTCCGACAAAACTGAAACTCCTGTACACCCCCAGTACTGCGCGGAAGGGGCCGAAAAACAGAGAGTCTATAGCCCCCCGCATCCCTGCGCAGAGCTATGAGGGGTCTTATTTCCAGTTTCATTTGTTCACACTCTCTTGCGCAGGCCACGGTCCGATGAGCAGCGGCAGCCCGTAGAGAGGTGAACAAGTTGGCGCGGAGACCAGCGACTGATCGCCGGGCGACGGCAAAGCGGGGATCGCCGTCCTACTCCACCGAGCAGCGGGAGACAGTGCATGAGCAGGGGACATACATGCACCCCCACATGGGAGGTTCCGAACGGCCATCTCGCCGTTCACACTGGACGGAGGACGCCGAAACACGACGGCTCCGACGACCGCACGTTCGGCGTCGGGAGCCACGGCCGGGAGCGGAATGAGAAGGGCCAACGGACGGAACCCATCGAGAGACCAACGGGCGACGGCGTACTCCGCCGAGCAGCAGGAGACACTGCGGCGCGGTCTGCGCATCCTGGCCCGGATCATCGCCCGCTCCCACCTTCGGCGTCAGGAGTCCCGGTCCGGAACTGCGCCCAAGCCGTCGGCGGAGAACGAGGACTGACCGAGTGACCGCCCCGGATTCCGGGCTTCGGTTCACGTGGAGACTGATTTCCGCCTCAGGCTCACTGGCTCCTGCGATCCCGAAAAGCTCTCTTCCCTACCACAAAACTGCGTCCTACACAATGGCTTGCAAGGCATTACCCTGGACGAATTTACCCTTCACAATGAGAAGTTGGACCATTGCTGAGCGGAGCAGTTGATTGACCATTTCAGAGCCAGAGACGCTGACGCCGG
Source organism: Dehalococcoidia bacterium (assembly GCA_965197675.1). Lineage (GTDB taxonomy): Bacteria > Chloroflexota > Dehalococcoidia > Plut-88900 > Plut-88900. Next base: position 507,754 of record OZ240221.1, read on the forward strand.
GCAAGAGCGCATTGCCCGATCCCGACCTCGAGGACGCCATTCGTGAATACCTGCGGACCCACGTTTTGTGGCGGGGCATCCGGCAGGCGACGGCGACCTTCGGCGTGTCCCGCCACACCCTCTGGAGGTACCTGAGACGGGGCCACACGAGCCGCGCCCTGCCCCGCGCCGTCCTGGACGTCGTGGGCGACAGCATCGAGGTGCTGGAAGCGGCAACATGGGCCATCGCGGCCGCCGAACGTGTGGTCGCCAGCAGGCCGGCCGCCAAACCCGTCTTGGCGCCCTACCCCATGTCCCAGGCACTGGAGGACACGCTGCTCCTGTTGTGCGCCACACCTTTGGCCACCGTGGACGAGCTGTCCCGCTTCGGAAGAATCCCAACCTCCACCCTCCGCGACCGGCTGAAGAAGCTGGTGCAGATGGACATGGCGGACTCGCTGTCCCACAGTCTGACCATCCTGGGGCCTCACCCCCACCTGCGGTACTTCCCAACGGAGAAGGGCATACACGCCGGGGCAATGGTTGAATGGGGAACGAAGACCTTCCTGCGGGAGTACCCGGTGTCGAAACAGTGGTTCCGGCTCCTAGCCGACCGGCTGGACGCCGTGGCCGCGCTCTACCGCGCCGCCGCCCTGGTCGCCGACGCCGACTCCCAGGGAAAGCCGGTGAGGGTGGACCACTACCGCCAGGGTCCCTACGACATGCTGATCACCCTGTCCGGGGGCCGCTCCGTGGGCCTGCTGCGCCAGGGGCCGACGCTGCCCTCGGCCAACCTGCGCTACCGGCTGAGGACCCTGGAGAACCTGCCCCGCGGCCAGCGCCCCATGGCGACGCTGGCGCTGGCCCACTCCGACCAGGCCAACCGACGGGCCGTCCGCACCCTGGGAGACCCCACGCACCACCGGGCGACGTTCGTGGCCACCGAGGGGGAGCTGCTGGCCGGAGACTACAGAGGGGTGGTATGGCAGCAGTGCGGGAACGGGACGGAGCACGACCTTCCGGTGAAGGTGACCCCTGGCGTGTCCCTGAACTCCATCATCGCCCGGACAGACCGGCTGGTAAGGCGCCTCGACGACCTGCGCCAGCGGCACAACCCGGGCAAAGAGAGAAAGCCAGAGCCGGACCCGGAGACCCTCTACCCCAGCCGACTGCGGGCCGCCATGCCTGAGCCTGCTGAGCTGCTCCGATCCTCCCTGGCCGTTCGGCTCACCGGCGCCGAGAAGGACGCCGTGGACCTGCTTGCCGCGTGGCCCCTGTGCACCACCGACCAGCTGGCCGGGCTGATGGGCGGCGTCACCCGCCGCCGCGTCAACCAAGTCCTCAGCTCCCTGGCCGGCCACTCCCTGGTGCGGGCAGACGGGCAGCGCCACTTCCTCACCGACGATGGGCTGAGATGCCTGGCCCGCCGTGACCGGGCCGCCGTGGGGCCGGTGGTTGGCCGCTGGAGCGCCAGAAAGCGACGTCGCCGCAACGCCAAAGCCCCGGTCTATGCCGGCACCACCCTGCGCTCCATTGCCTCTCAGATGGAGCATCACAACGCCATCACCGGCTTCGCCGCCAAGCTGAGCGCCGAGACCGCCCGTTCGCCTGACTACGAGGTGCTGGACCTTATGCCCACATCCCGTTCCGCAGTCGGCTATCGCTGGGACTGGACCAACTATGTCGTGCATCCCGACGCCTCCTTCCAGCTGGCTTACCAGGGCCGATTTCGCTTCTACCTGCTGGAGTTCGAGCGACGGGCCACCACGCCCAGGCGGGTGCGGACCCGCCTGGGGAACTACCGCCGTTACTTCAACAGTGGCTGGCCCAACCGGGACCACGGCGGGCTGCCTCCCCTGGTGCTGTTCGTGTTCCCTACCCCTGACGCAGAGGAGGGCTTCCTGCACGGTGTCTCCGGTTCAACCCGCCCGATCCTGTTCACGTCCAACCTGCACACCCTCGCTTCACATGGGGTATTGGGCGACGCATGGCGGCTGCCTCCCCCACACCCTGACGGACGGAGGCCCCTGGCCCCAATTGCAGTTATTGCAAAATGACAATCCGCCGTTCCTGAGACTTCCTGTAGAGGGCGTGTTCACAAAGCTAGGTCATTGGTTACCAACGCTGTCAGGGCCAAAAAGACCAAATCGATGGCAACTTGTTGCAGAGACCACGGCCCGGCCAATAGAGAACGGGGCAACTGCGCGGGCCTGGAATTCGTTGCCGCCCGGCCCGTGACGTGTTTGACGTGTCAGGGTTGACGCATGTTGACGTGATGAGCGGGAACGGCCGAAAGGAGGAGAAGCATGAGACTGATGACGAAGGCCGAGGCCTGCCGGGAGCTGGCGGTATCCCTGTCCACTCTGGACCGGCGGATCGCCTCGGGAGAGATCCAGGTCACGCGAGAGGAGCAGGGAAGGCGGAACCGGGTCTACGTAATGCTGGACGACGACCTGCCGGAGAACAGCCAATCACAGGATGCGGCCCAAGAACGGATTCGCGGCCTGGAGGAGCAGGCGGAGTTGCTCAAGACCCAGCTTGACCTGGAGCGGCAGCGGAGCGCCGGGCTGGAGATGATGAGGCGAGCGGCCTTCATCCTTGGCCTGGCCGTCGCCGGGCTGCTGGGGATGCTGGTCGCCGACGTCCTGGCTGCGATATAATACGCTCCAAGCAAGCGGCCGTGTGGCGACCGTAGTCCACCGGTCGAGCAGAGGCTGAGGACAATGGTAACTCCTTTGGCAGAGCTCATTGACCGCGCACCCTGGCGGGAAGCAGTCACCTACCGGGATACCTGGCCTCACGAATACGTCCTCACCGACAAGGACAACCAGCGGAAACTCCTAGACGTTATCTGCTCCCGCTTTCGTGCCGGTGAGGGTGTGGCTTGCCGTTTCTTCCAAATGAACAATACCTATCTGTTCATCGGTGACTACAAATACTGGCTGATGACCGACTACAACGACATTGACCCCTACAATGATGAAGGCGATTACGTGATAAACCGCGCTCGCCTATACCGGGACCGCCGGGATTTCATCATCCAGCCGGGCGATACTGGCAAGCCCGAGGACTACCCCTCTATCCCGCCTCACCAGGCAGAATGAGGGCGATAAAGAGCGAAGATGCAAGCAATAAACAACCCCTTCGTGGCTTTGGTCAATGGTACCAAGCAGTTCATAATCCCAGCCTTCCAACGAGACTACAGCTGGACGGCCGAGCAGTGCCGACAGATGTGGAAAGACGTAATACGTGCCGGCGGCAACGACGAAGATCACTTCATAGGATCATTCGTCTATATCGCCGGGAATACGGCTGCCGTATTCAGTAGCTGGCTTGTGGTCGACGGACAACAGCGCCTCACCACCCTGACCCTGCTCTTGATTGCGCTTCGCGACCACATCCGAGAGACCGGCTGGGCCGGTTCGGAGCCGACCACTGGACAGATCGACGCCTATTTTCTCACAAATGAGCACGAATCGGGCGACAGAAGGTACAAAGTCGCCCTCAGACGCAACGACGACGCAACGTTAAGGGATTTGGTTGACGGCAAGAACCCTTCCGAAGTGGCGACCAACTCCGAGTTGGTCGTTGGGGCCTATCGCTATTTCCGAGAGCAACTGAACTGCCCCGAAGCCGACCCAGAGCTTGTTTATCGGGGGATAGGGCGCCTGAACATAGTTGACGTTACTTTGCATCGCCGTATAGATGACCCTCAACAAGTCTTCGAGAGTTTGAACTCAACAGGAGTTGACCTCACCCAGAGTGACCTGATTCGCAACTATCTGCTGATGGGCCTCCCAGAACCCGAACAGACCCGCATGTACGATGACTACTGGAGCAAGGTCGAAACCCTGTTCCGAGAAGCAGGGAGCTCCTCGGACACCTTCCTGCGGGACTACATTGCGCTCCGCCAGGGAACCACAACCCAGGTGCGAGCGGATCGCATCTATGCTGAATTCCGGGACTTCTGGCAGCCCTCAACTGCCGATGCCTTGGGAAATCTGCTGGAAGACTTGGTCCGGTTTGCCCGCTACTTCGTATTCTTCCTGCAGCCCGACCGGATCGATTCCAAGCCACTCGCCACCGCGATGCGGGCGGTTCGAAGCCTTGGGTTTACTCATGCGACGCTGGTCATGCGCCTGTACCAGCGTTATGAAGAGGGAGCACTCCCACATGACGACTTCGTTCGAGCGTTGGACCTAATCTCCAGTTATCTAGTCCGTCGGTCGGTGCTAGGGATGCAGACTCGTGGCTACTGGGCGGTCTTCGCCCGGATAGCTCACTCAGTTACGAATGAAGCCCCATTGGAAAGCTTACAGGTCGCCATGGCGAGGCAGAGTTTCCCAGCCGACGCCGATTTCGTGTCAGCATTGCAGGGGAGCGACCTGTACAGGCTCCGCCTCTGTCAGCACATCCTGGGGCAGCTTGAAAACGCTGGACAAAGCGAGCCGAGCCCGGTCAGCGAGTATTCGATCGAGCATATTATGCCGCAGAGTATCGACAACGTTATGGAATGGAAAGATATGCTCGGCTTGGACTGGGAAGAGGTCCATCGGAAGTGGCTGCACAGGTTGGGCAATCTTACGCTCACCGCCTACAACAGCACCTACTCAAACAAGCCATTTGAGGAAAAGAAGACGGTGACAGGGGGATTTGAGCAGAGTGCTGTGCGTCTCAATGAGTTTGTGAGGCGGCAGACGAAGTGGACCGCTGCCGAAATGGAAGAGAGGGGCGGTATTCTGGCACGCCGAGCACTCGAAATCTGGCCCCACCACAACGCCGACGAACGTCTGGTCGTTGCGGAGGAAGTCCGAGAGTTGCGCAGGCGAGTTGCCTCAATACAGCCAGACAGCATGAGTATGGATGATTCAGTTGCAGAGGTCCATTACGCGATTCGCGATGCCATACGCGAACTCGGCGACTCTATCGAGATTATCGAGGGGAAATCACTGTGCTTCTACAATGCTCAATCCGCCGACTTCTTCGCGGAAACTCTGCCAATGGCGAGCTACGTCAGAGTTCTCCTGCCAATCGATTTTGAGGAAATAGTTGATCCCGAAGGCATGGCGGCAGACGTAACTGCCTGGAAGTTTCTACCGAATGTGACTCACCGCGACTGCGGCGTGTTTATTGACATTGAGAGCAAGCAGTCGATTCCCCAGGCCGTTGCGATGGTTCGTCAAGCAGTGCACGTGATACAAGAGTAGTCCCCCCATCTCAAGGACGTATATTCCCCGGACTGGGACGAAGGCGGAGGACGGAGCTTGATGTGTCTCGGGCTCAGTTGAAGCGGTTGCTGGTACGCGCTAGAAAGTCTTGGTGTCCTCGCCCACCCACTTACTAATAAACTCGTTCAGGGAACCGTCGGCCTACATCGGCTCGATGGCCTCGTTCAGCTAATCCCGCAGATGGCCGCTCCACGCCCTCTTTGACGGCGGCAGGCCCTTCCGTTCATGCGAAGAGTATGGTATTGTAATACATTAGAACGCAATAGAAGAGAGCACGCCCATGCCCAGGATATCCAAGGTCATCTCCCTCTCCATGCCCCCGGAGATGGCCGAGCAGCTCCAGCAGGCGGTCACAGAGGACGGTCGCACCGTGAGCGAGTTCATCCGAGAGGCCATCCATCTCCACCTGAGGGAGAGAGAATGGCTGAAACGAGAGCGCCGCCAACGGGCCGAGGCGCGCCTGAACGAACCGGAATGAGCAAGGAGGACAGCATGAAGCAGAAGCACCTAGAGCCACTCACGCCGGCGGCCCTCTACGCACGGGTATCCAGCGACAGGCAGGACGTGGACCTGTCCGTGTCCGCCCAACTCAGGGCGCTCAAGGAGTACGCCAGGGCCAACGGCTACTCCGTCGCCCGCGAGTACGTGGACGAGGCCGAGAGCGGACGCTTCGCCGACAGGCCCCAGTTCAGGGAGATAATCGAGGAGGGCAGCAAGCCCAATTCCCTGTCTTGGACCGACGCGTTGTCTGCGATCTACTGTGCTTCGACGAGAAGGTCTACGTTACCGTACGCTGCCTGGACGCTAAGTGGTATGCGGAGCCGTCGGTGCACGGAGGCAAGCCGCGACCCAACACTAGCCAATAGGATGAAAAAGGGCGCTTCGCTAGCTAGGGAGGATGGAACGAAATGACTACGTCAAGCTCGGACTCAATCGCCGACAAAGTCCGTTTCTGGGAAGAGCAGGACAAGATCAACCAGGAGTTGATCCCTCGGGTCATCCGCCAGAACGAACTGCTCACCAAACACATCGCCGAACACGACAACCTGCCCGAAGTAGCGGGTAACGCCATCACTCAGGCCCTTGCCGAAGCGAGGGCAGAGCAGAGTCAGCAGTACGAATCAGCCCTGGATAGTGCCAAAATGGAGCTTGCAGAACAAGCTCAGGCCAACTTCCAGAAGGCGTTGGACGTGTTTCACACGGCGCTGTCTGATGCCAAAGCAGAGCTCAGTGAAAGTACTGAGAGATCCCTAGCCCAGGCGTCCGAGCAGCTACAGACGGCTATGGCGGTCCATAAGACCGAACTAAACGAACAGGCCCAAGCTAGCCTGAAGCAGGGACTAGAGACCTTGCGGGAGGAGTCTCGCAAGATGCGAAACATGCTCATCGGCATAACCTCTGGGGCTGGGGTCATATGCATTGCCACGCTGATCGTGGGGCTCCTCACGTAGAGGGAGTGGCTTAGACATGACAATGCATTCAAGAGACCTGCTCCCGGCGCTGTGGGAGATGCCCACTGGTGCGTCCGGTCAACGCATGTCATTCCGAGACATGATCGGGGAACTAACGAGCACCGACCGTACCATGTACGCAGCCGAACTCGCATCCGGCGTATCACTAAGCATGTGGGCCGTCTTCGACCGCGTCAACGTGGACGACAGCCTCGCCAGAGCCTACGCAACCCGTTGGCCGAACATGGCTGCTGACCGCTCTCTGTATGAGCAGTGGCAAACGTTGGCAGACAGCGGCGAGGGTTCGGGGGAGAACGAGTGGTTTTTCAACGGGCTAAAGGGGCAACTAGCCGAGCTTGAAGTTCAGGAACGTCTGGAGGCCCAAGGGTTCACTAACGTTGAATTGGCCCCTGCCTCCAACCAAGAAGGTTGGGATATTAGCGCCATTGACGCGGACGGCCGAGACGTCCTGATTCAAGTCAAAACCGGCACGTCGTACTCTGCTAGAGACGTCCAGGGTCTTATGGAAGATAACCAGGACTATCTATTCGCTCTTGGCACCGAGCTTCACGACAAGGTCGTTGCATCCGGAATGGACCAGGGGGGCCGTATAGTAACGGACGTTGGCTCAGACTACATGCGGGTGGAGGGAATCGAAGACGGTCTGGAGACCCTGAGTGCTAACATGGGGATAGATATTCCCGACGGGGTTGTGGACATCATCCCATACGCCGCAGTGATCGTGGGCGGAGCGCGCTTGATCTACAACGCGGTCAAGACTGAAATGGAGTTCAAAGCGGCCGATCGCACCACCAAGAACCAGATCCAAGTGGTGCAGACGCTAACCTTGATGTCCAGGATGGGCATGACCACCGTCTTGGCAACGGTAGGCGGCTTGGGTGGAGCGGCCGCAGGAAGTTCAGTGCCGGGAATAGGCAACGTCATCGGCGGTGTCGGTGGCACCGTAGTCGGCACTGGTATGGCGATGTACCTGAACAGACATTTACAACCCCACATGCTGAACTTGGCACTGAACATCATGGGCCTATCCCACGATGACCTGTTCTACTACAAAAACAAGCCTCGTATCCACGAAGTAGCCTTGAAACTTCAGACGAGGGCCAGAGAACTGGAAACCGCGCCCGGCTTCTAAAGTTGCGGCAGGCGTACCAATCCAGGGTAGCGTTCAGTTGACCTCTGCCTGCCACAACTAGCTCACTCTCTTTGCTATCGTCAGTGGCCGTTCACTGTCGAGGGCGGGGCAGGAAGGCTGCATCCACCCGCTAGCGATTCCCGGCGTCTGCGGCGGTGAACGGCCACTTCTTCTTCTGACGCTGGTGCCCCTTGTCTCATCATCAGCTGTACTTCCGTGTCCATGTTCCCCTTTCTCCATTTCGTAGCCCCATGACCGTGGAAGGAATCCCGGAACCGGATTGCTCGCTCCGATGTAGCAGGATGGCATGTTCACTCCGATTTCAGCTACGGAATCGCCCAACCTGCAACTTGCCGCTCCGCTCATTCTCCTGTACGCGGGTATAACACCACCGACGTCACCTCGAATCTCGTATCCTCCGAGGGGGGGCCTGTGCGCGAGCCCTGCTCGGCCCGGTTCTCCGCCGAAATCGGCCATTCCCCCTTGCGTTCTAGGTATCCTGTGGCCTACAATATGGTGATGGTCGAGATTCGCCAGACCGAAGTTTACGCCCGCTGGTTCAGGAGGCTTCGGGACAGGCAGGCCAGAGTGAGAATCGACAGCCGCATCCGTCGGCTGTCCCTGGGCAACCACGGCGACGTGAGGCCGGTGGGCGAAGGGGTGTCGGAGATTCGCATCGACTACGGCCCCGGCTACCGGGTGTACTTCGTGCCGAGAGGTGAGGCCCTGGTCGTCCTTCTGGCCGGAGGCGACAAGGACAGCCAGGAGCGCGACATACGAAGGGCGCTGGAGCTGGCGAGAGGACTATAGGAGGCAGCAGCTATGGCAAGGACAGAGACCCGTCCGTGGGACCCGGCGGAGCATCTTGAGACCGAGGAAGACATGGCGGCCTACCTCAACGTCGCCCTGGAAGAGGGAGACCTGGGCCTGATAATGGCGACACTGGGAGACATCGCCCGCGCCCGGAGAATTGCGTTGGTGGCGCAGGAAACGGGGCTGGGCAGGGAGAGCCTCTACAAGTCGCTGTCGGCCGATGGCAACCCGGAGTTCGCCACCGTGCTGAAGGTGGTGCGCGCACTGGGACTCAGACTTCAGGCCGCGGCAGGGCCTGGAGCGAACGACGCAGCTTGAGAGCGTCGCAGCATTGGACAGCACCACCGAAGGACGAGAGATTGCAGAGGAGGACAGCAATGAAGAAGAAGCACCTACAGCCGCTCACACCGGCAGCCCTCTACGCCAGGGTGTCCAGCGACCGGCAGGACGTTGACCTGTCCGTGTCCGCCCAACTGAGGGCGCTCAAGGACTACGCCAAGGCCAACGGCTATTCCGTCGCCCGCGAGGACGAGGGCGAGAGCGGACGCGTGGCAGACAGGCCCCAGTTCAGGGAGATGATCGAGGAGGGCGCCCAGCCCAACGCTCCCTTCCGGGAGATCCTGGTCTGGAAGTTCTCTCGCTTCACCCGCAAACGGGAGCACGCTGTCGCCTTCAAGTCCATGCTCAGGCGCAAGGGCATCAGGGTTGTGTCCATCACCGAGCACGCCGACGACTCCCCCACGGGCAAGCTCATGGAGGTTATCATCGAGAGCGTGGACGAGTCTCGCTTGAAAATCATTGCTCAAGAATTAACCAGATGCATTTGGGAGACAGCCTCCAAGAGGCTGTCCCCTGAAATCTATGAGAACCCAAAACAAGAGTGAAGAATGGCTCAGAGACAGTTTAGCTTTGTTACTTCCCTAAACAATCTAAGGATAGACCGTCCCTTGGGTTCCAATTGGACAATTGCCGGAAACCTCAAGATATCCAATTCTCAGTCAGTAGCCAGGAGACTCTTGACCGGTTCCCTCCGACAGAATATTGGAGCACTAGAGGCTAATCACATCCTGAGTGGTCGTCCCTTTGTATATGCAGTGTCAGAGTACCCGGTTGAAGACACATCCCTAGAGAAGCAGATGGACGTGCTATTTGCGCATTTGGCATATACGCAAGTGTTCACAAATGCGCTGTGGCTGGTAAAAGACAACTCCATCAGCTTTGAACTTGGGTTCTTGCAGTTCCCATACCAAGGTCCGCTAGCGCGAGTCTCAAGCAATTCCCTTAGTGCTACATTTAGCGATGCTACTAGAAGCAGGGCTGAGACAGCATTCGACGAAACGGAATTGGAGAAGGCCATAGAGTTTTACAAGGAGGTTTACGGCTGGACACACGACGAATTCATCATGCCAGAATTACCTCCCTCCGCCTTGGGCGAGCTTGACCGCATATCCCGTGCCTTATACTTTGTTCAAGCTGCAAGAGCTGCTTCATACCTGCCAGAAAAGGTGGCCTATTTCTGTACGTGCTTTGAGTCGTTGGTATCAACTAAGGCCTGTTAACACTAACGTAGTGCATCGATAATGAACCCGAATAGGATGAATCCCAGGAAGAGTACGTCGAGCTTGTCAAAGCGAGAGAAGATGCGGCGAAATCCCTTCAGCCGACGGAATAGCCGCTCGATTTCGTTGCGCTTCTTGTATATCTCCCGGTCGTATTCCCAAGGGTCAATCCGGCTCTTCAGCGGCGGAACGACAGGTGTGAACCCCAGCGCTAACGCCAACTGGCGGGTCTCGTTTCCCTCGTATGCCCGGTCCATCAGCAGAGACGGGTTCCCATGCTGAGGCCCCAGATGGTGCAGCAGCTTGCGCCCTTCCGGCGCGTCGTGGGCCTGTCCTGGAGAGAGGGAAAAGGTTATAGCTGTTCGAGCATCCGCGGCAACCATATGAATCTTGGTGGTCCAGCCGCCGCGGGACTTGCCGATGGACTGGGGTCCGTTTTTTTTAACGCACCCGTGCCGTCGGGATGCACCTTGACGGTAGTGCTGTCCATCGAAACCGCCTCCAGCTTGATGCGCACCATCTGTTCCTTCTGGAGGTGTTCGAATATCCGGTCCAGTACGCCGCTCTTGGACCAGCGGTTCATGCGGGTGTAGATGGTATGCCAGTTGCCAAACCGGGCCGGCAACCCCCGCCATTTGCAACCATGCTCGGCGACGTACAAGATTGCGTTGAGCACTCGCAGGTTCGAAAGGCTGACATTGCCCCGCTGCACTGGGAGATGGGGCGCGATACGTTGAAACTGGACTTCGGTTATTTCCATGCCAGAATTGTATCATAATTCAACTCATAGTGTTAACAGGCCCTAGTCCATCAGAGCTTGCGCACCAGGTGGCTGAGCGGGTGGCAAGCCTTATTGGGAAGACTCCAGTTGAGTCGGTTGGCATCTATCGTGACCTTAAGCGAGCTTACGACACAAGATCTAAGCTCGTGCACGGCGGGCGATTGACCGCGCAGGAGGATCGATACCGCACAGACGCAAAGAATTGCGACAGCTACTTGCGGAGATTGTTCCACGTCCTGATTTCCATTAGTGAAATGAGGGAGGCCATTGAACAAGAAGAAGGTAATGTGAACGAGTTTTTCTTGAATAGACTTCTCGGTAGGTACTATTCAGAAGAACCCTAGTATCTTCAGGATGACACCTTTGAGGCACAAGGGAACAAAGCATGCTTTGCCCAAATGCGAGAATTCAATCATCACCAACGTGCTGTCTGGCGAAAGAGCTACCACACTCTAGGCAGAATGTGAAGGCGAAGGAACTTTCTCAGATGACCATGAGGTTCCATTAACAGCAGGTTAGTAACCAATGCAGCGATAGATCGAGGAGGACAACGTGAAAAAGCAACCCCAGACACAATCCCCTGCCCCCGCGGCGCTGTACGCCAGGGTGTCCAGCGACAGGCAGGACGTTGACCTGTCCGTCTCCGCCCAGCTGAGAGCGCTCAAGGAGTACGCCAGGGCTAACGGCTACTCGGTCGCCCGCGAGTACGTGGACGAGGCCGAGAGCGGCCGAGTAGCCAACCGGCCCCAGTTCAGGGAGATGATCGACGAGGGCAGCAAGCCCAAGGCCCCCTTCGAGGTCATCTTGGTCTGGAAGTTTTCGAGGTTCACCCGGAAGCGGGAACACGCCGTCGCCTTCAAGTCCCAGCTGCGGCGCAAGGGCATCCGCGTGGTATCCATCACCGAGCAGGCCGAGGACAACGCCACTGGCAGGCTGCTTGAGGGAATCATCGAGAGCGTGGACGAATATTACAGCGAGAATTTGGCCCAGGAGGTCGTCCGGGGGATGAGGGAGGCAGCGTCGAGAGGCTTTTGGATGGGCGCCTACGCGCCCTACGGCTACAGGAGAGTTTACGTCCAGGACGGGGTCAAGAAGCGTCCCAAGCTGGAGCTTGACCAGCCCGCCGACGCCGTGATCCGTCGCATCTTCGACATGGTGCTACAAGGCAAGAGCACCCTTGACGTGACCAGGACCCTCAACGCCGAGGGCATCCTCACTTCTAACGGCAAGAGGTGGCTCAAGAGCACCATCCACACCATGCTGGACAACGAAACCTACACGGGCACGTTGGTGTGGGGCACCAAAGCCAAGGACGGCGCGCCCCCGGTCAGGGTCGAGGACGCACACCCCGCCATCGTCTCCAAGCGGGAGTTCCGTCAGGTCAAGAAGCTGCTGGGGTCCCGCGCACCCAGGAAAGTCCACCCCCGGCGCTCCGCCAGCCCCTACCTGCTCAGCGGCCTGCTCATGTGCGAGGCCTGTGGCAGGGCCATGACCGCTGCCGAGGCCAAGAGCGGCAAGTACACCTACTACGTCTGCCAGTCCCTCCTCAAGCGGGGCAGCGGCACCTGCAAGACCCCCAGGCTCAACGCCAAGAACTTCGAGAATCTCATTGTCGATCAGATTCGGGTCAATGTTCTCACCGAGTCTAACATCCGAGACCTGGTGAAGCTGCTGGACGAGGAGATGGACGGGGTGGCTGCCGAGCAACGGCAGCGGATGGAGTCAATCGAAGAGGAGCTTGAGGAGGTCAAGCGGCGGCTGGGGCGCATCTGGAAGGTCATCGAGACCACCGACATCGAGATGGCCGACGCCTCCGAGCGCATCAGGGAACACCGAGAACGCAAGGAGAAGCTGGAAGTCGCTGCTGGCGAGGCGCGGGCGCTGCTGGCGGAGCGGCGTCAGTTCCTGGACAGCGCCGACACTATCGCCACTTTCGCCGAGGAGATGAGCGAGTTCCTGAAGACCAGCGAGTTGACCGAGACCAAAGCCTTCGTCCACTCTTTCGTCAAGGAGATCGATGTCAAGCCCGGCAAAGCGGCAATCGTTTACTCCATACCCACGCCGGAGGACTCTCCCATAGGGGGAACGGACGCCGCAGAGGTCGCCCTAAACGGGCGAGTTCGCAGTACAGTACGTCATGGTGAGCCGTGTGGGATTCGAACCCACGACACCCGGATTAAAAGTCCGGTGCTCTACCGCTGAGCTAACGGCCCGTTTGCCCACTATATTCACCACTTTCTTGGGTGTCAATCGCCCTGGATATCAAAGTGGCCAAGGCTACAATTCAGCTAAATGGCATAGAAAACATCGTTGGCTATCGACTGATTATTAGCGTTCCACTTTTCGAATGATCGTGGATGAGCCAGTGATATTGTCCGATTCTTTAGTCATGAAGAAAATAGTAAACTTCGCAAGCTCGTCAGGGGTCTGAGCGTTAGCGGCTCTGTCAGGCCATATCTTTTTCACTGCCTCGCTTGATACTAACCCGGTATTCACTGCGTTTACCTGAATGTTGTAAGGCTTGAGTTCCTCGGCCAGGTTCATAGTGAGATGCTCTAAAGTCAGTGTGCCAAGATAGTAGTGGGACCACCCTGAACCGCCTCTACGAAAGGTGCCAGTGATATTGACTATCTTTCCACGATCTTTTTCGATCATTCCAGGTATGAAAGCACGGCAGAGCAGATAGGCCGACCAGAACTTGACGTTAAAGACCAGCCTCCATTCGTCAAGGGCTATCTCCCATAGATTCTTACCGTACAGGACCCTGCCCTCTATGTGAAACGCCCCTGCGTTATTCACTAGAATATCTATGTCTCCGAATGCAGCCTTTACTTCGGATACCAGTTTGTCCACCTGTCTCTCATCCACTAGGTCAGCAACGAAAATCTCGCTCTCTCCTCCCATGTTCTTTATATCACTGTGGACTGTTTCCAGATTGGCCACATTCCTACCGGTCAATGCTACTTTCCCTCCTTCGGTAGCTATTGCCTTAGAGATGGCTGCCCCGATGCCTCCACTGGCTCCGGTTACGAGAGCCGACATTCCCTGCAGCTTCATATGCGATCCTTTCGTATAATTATCCAGACGAAATTGATGGTCACTGATAGGCGAACATTAACCACATCGCCCGAGGCAGTCAACTCTAATCCGACGTTACATCTTCCTGAGAGGTGACTGAGACTTAAATAAGCGGGTATAGTACCATCGATTGTAATAAAAGGGAGGTAATTCATGGCAAGAGGCCTCGATGGAAAGGTGGCCCTCGTGACGGGCGGAAGCTCGGGCATTGGTAGAGCTACGGCGCTCTGCTTCGCCAAGCATGGTGCAAGGGTTGTCGTTGCAGATGTGGACGATAAAGGGAGTCTGGAGACATTGAGCATGATTACTGACACTGGCGGACAAGCAGTCTTCGTGAAAACCGACGTGACGAAAGCTGCCGACGTAGAGGGAATGGTAAATAAAGCTGTCGAAACCTACGGTCGATTGGACTGTGCATATAACAATGCTGGCATCGAGGGGGCGACTGCTTCTATCGTTGACTTGGATGAGAGAGACTGGGACAGGGTTATCGACGTCAACCTAAAGGGCGTCTGGTTGTGCTTAAGGTACCAGATCTCTCAAATGCTCAAGCAGGACGGAGGGGCCATAGTTAATACAGCCTCCATCATGGGGTTGATAGGTGGGACTAACGATTGTGGTTATGGAGCCAGCAAACACGGTGTTGCCGGACTTACTAAAACAGCGGCTATTGAGTATGCAAGGCAGGGTATACGAGTGAATGCGGTGTGTCCTGGCACTATTGATACCCCTATGGCGAGGCGTATTGCTGTCGATAATGCGGAGGCCGAGAAGTCACTTATCGAGCGGCACCCTATAGGGCGGGTGGGGCAGCCTGAGGAGATTGCTGAGACTGTGGTGTGGCTGTGCTCGGATGCTGCTTCATTTGTAACGGGTCATATGATGTCTGTAGATGGAGGGTACATTGCCCAGTAACGAGTCCTCTTTAACCTGATCTCAGCTAACTATTTGCGGACGTGCTGTTTGACACCGAGACGGGGAGAACGGCTCATAAGTTTCCGCCAGGACGAGTCAATGGTTCGCCTTCTGCGCACAAAGGACATTCTTCGGGCTTATAGGTGGGGATGGATAGCTGGCAGCAACTGTAAAAGGGGATATCGAAACTGGTCGTGTCTCCAGACCTGCCTATAAACACGCCTATGCCCGCCGCTTCGCCGCTGGCCTCCTTGACTGCATCTAGCACCTCTCGAATCGAGCCACCGGTAGTTAGGATATCGTCAACCACCAATACCTTTTCCCCAGGAGCTATGGAGAGCCCCCTGCGGAAGACCCTCTTACCATCAAATCGTTCGGCGAAGATGCTCCTGGCCTCGAGCTGTTTGGCGACCTCATAAGCTAGGATTATTCCGCCAAGGGCTGGTCCCGCTACTGCCTCAATACCCTTGTCTCGATATTGGTCTGCTATCAAAGTGCAGAGGTGCTCTGTGTAAGAGGGGAATTGCAGAATACGGAACTTCTCGATGTATTTCGGAGAATGAAGGCCGGACGTAAGGAGAAAGTGCCCTGACTGAAGGGCTTTAGATGACTCTAGAATCTCGGCTATGTCGTCAAGCATGACGCTTATTTGGGAATTATGCTCTACTTGTCGTCGGAGGGGATTTCCAGAGAGTAGGAGTCCACCAATCCGAAGGAACTGAAGGGCCAGTATGCCAGCCAGGCCTTCCCCAAGATATCTGAACGTTGGACAGGACCAAACCCTGGAAACCTGGAGTCGTTGCTTCGGCCTCGATTGTCCCCCAGGACAAAGTAATGGTCTTCCGGCACGCTGACAGGCGCAAGGCTAGAAGAAAACCCTGAAGTATATGGCTCATCTATGGGATAATCGTTGATATAAACTGTTCCACCATTGATCTCTATGGTGTCACCTGGCAGCCCCACTATGCGCTTGATTAGGCGGTCTTGAGGTGGAGACGAAGATTCTATTATCACCACGTCTCCTCTATCAGGCTCGCCTAGCAAGTAAAGCCTGTCTCCATCCTCTCTGTCGTAAAATGGTATCAGCTTGGAGAGCTTCCCCAGGTCTATTGACAGATAGGCAGACCTGTTGACCAGTATGTGCTCTCCGGACTGGAAAGAAGGCTCCATGCTAGCTCCAGAGACCTGATAGTTTGGCATCAGGGCGTGTACCATGAAGAACAGGATAGCCGCCAATACCAGGGTTCGGAATATCTCCGACGAGGTGACCTCCTTCAGGACGGATAGCAACAACTCTTCACCGTTTGAAATATTTCAGTCCAGCCTGAGAGTATAACCGAATATGACTTGTATCTGCTATTTCTTCTATGTTCAACGGTGTTTGGGAACCTTCTCTCTGAGTTAGGCGTCTATAAGTTTGAGGAAAGGTCAAAACAGCAAGATATCTATGAAAGGAGCAAAAATCATGCTGAGCCGAAAGACACTTCTTCTCGTGTCCGCTATTGCCGCCGCTGTGGTCCTTGTAGCAGTGGCATGCTCCGATGGGGGCGACGAGGGCGATTCTAACTCTGTTCCTCCTTTTCCCACGTCCTCCGAGGCAGGTATAAGTGCGTCCGATTTATTGTCCCTCTCGGCATTTGCTATGTCCGGGCAAGTGGGCATTTCCGTTAGCGGCATCGGTAGCGTCAGCGCGGCGCCTGACACGGCCATCGTGACCCTGGGTGTGCAGGCTCGTCGAGATACGGTGGCGCTGGCCAGAGATGACGCTGCAAGAGCCATGACTGCTATTTCCGATGTCTTACAGGAAAACGGAGTAGACGAAGAGGACATCAGGACATCGTATCTTTCGATACATCCCGTCTACGACTACCGGAACGACCAGCGAGAGCTTGAGGGTTTCGCGGTAAGTAATACAGCGGTAGTCAAGGTCAGAGACCTGGATAAGGTTGACGACATAATCGATGGAGCCGTAAAGGCGGGAGGCGACCTCACCAGGGTTCAAGGCATTGGATTCACCGTCGATGATCCCACTCCCTTCCTAATCCAGGCGAGACAAGAGGCTGTGACGAATGCCGTGACTAGGGCGACCCAGCTGGCTGATCTCTTGGGACTAACACTGGGCAATCCCATCTCAGTAGTTGAAGGTGGCGGTGGAGTACCGGTGTTCGCTGATGGAGGTATTAGGAACTCCTTTTTAGATCAGGCAGCGGCTCCCCCCACTCCCATAAGCCCGGGTGAAACTGAGATTCTCTCCAGTATCAGCATCGTGTTCGCCATCGAATAACCTGGTTATTCAACCAACACGTTAGGGCGGCACACCTTAGTAAGGCGTGCCGCCCTAACGTTACCTTGGTACAAGCGTCATGTACCTAGATCACCGCTCTTCAGACTAGTTGCTAGGCAAACCTGCCACTGCTACAATTACATTCCCAGGAATGAGGAGCTAGCCTACTTTTTCACATACGTCAGAGGGAGCTGTGGTACTTAGCGACAGGACCATCAAAGAAGAGATCGCCAACAAACGTATAGTGATCGACCCCCTTAACGTCGAGGACATCCAACCCGCCAGCATCGATGTGCATTTGGATAGTGACTTGCTGGTTTTTCGGAATTCTCGGAAGCCGTATATAGACATCAAGAAAGACGTTGGAGACCTGACGGATCTGGAGAAGATAGATGAGGACAACCCTTTCGTCCTGCACCCAGGCGAGTTCGTTTTGGCCAGTACCCTTGAGCACATAGAGATTCCAAATGACGTGGTGGCCCGCTTGGAGGGGAAAAGCTCGCTGGGTAGAATCGGGCTTTTGATACACTCCACGGCTGGGTATGTAGACCCGGGATGGAAGGGCCACTTGACCCTCGAGCTAAGCAACGTGGCCAACTTGCCCATAACCCTGTACCGAGGAATGAAGATCGGCCAGATCTCCTTTCTTCGCCTCACCAGTGCTTCCGACAACGTCTACGGATCCGAGAAGCTGGGCAGCAAGTACCAGGGACAGACACAGCCCACCGCTAGCAGAATACATCGAGACTTTGAGAGGGGGACGGTGCCAGGGGAGAAAGATTGAACCTCTGGCATGTTCAGACCTGGTTCTATGAACTATATGGAACGTGCCCTCTCCCTGGCACATAGCGTCCTCGGATACACCAGCCCCAATCCCGCGGTGGGAGCGGTGATTGTCAAGGATGGAGTGGTGGTGGGGGAGGGTAGCACCAAACCTCCAGGGCAGTCCCACGCCGAGATAGTAGCTATACAGCAGGCCGGCAAGGCCGCTGAGGGTGCTACCATGTATGTAAGTCTGGAGCCTTGCTGTTACATCGGCCGCACCCCTCCCTGCACCGAGGCTATAATCAAAGCTGGATTAGCCGAGGTGCATATGGCAGCACTGGATCCCAATCCTCGAGTACATAGCAATGGCAAGAGAGAATTGGAGAAAGCTGGGATCAGGAACTATGTAGGTGAGAAGGAGGGGGATGCCCTGCGCCTGAACGAGGCGTATGCGAAGTTCATTACCACCGGTCAGCCTTTCGTGACAGCCAAGTTTGCTGCGAGCCTGGATGGAAAGATAGCCACACGTACTGGACAATCCCGGTGGATTACCGGGGTAGAGGCCCGTCGTCGGGCCCACCACTTGAGAAGTATCTCGGATGTAGTGATGGTGGGTGTAAGTACTGTCGTGCAGGATGACCCCCAGTTGACAGTGCGCGACGAAGATGACCCATTGCCAGGTAAGCAGCCGGCTCGAGTCGTAGTAGACAGTACCGGTCGTACTCCTCCTGAGTCCAGGATATTTCAGCAGCCTGGGCGGACACTTCTGGCGATGTCCAGAATCGACGAGAAGAAGCGGGCTATCTACGAAGAGCTTGGCGCTGAGGTTATCGAAGTTCCGCCCAGGGATGGCATTGTCAATATAAAGTCGCTCTTGTATATCTTGGGTGAACGGGAGTTTTCCAGCGTTCTAGTGGAGGGTGGAGGAACCCTGCTAGGCTCCTTCTTCGATGAAAGGCTGGTAGACAAAGTTGTCGTCTTCCTGGCTTCGACTATAATGGGAGGTAGGGATGCTCCGACAGCCGTCGCTGGTGTGGGAATAGAACAAGTGGGGGAGGCCCTTCACCTCAAAGAGGTGGTGCTAGAGCAGATGGATACAGATATTATGGTAACTGGGTATCCTGATCGCTAGAGGTAGTTACGTGTTTACAGGTATAGTGGAGGAAGTAGGCACAGCCAAGTCCGTGAGTAATGATGGCCTTTCCATCTCAGCTAAACAAACGCTGGAGGGCATGGCCATCGGTGATAGCATATCCGTCAATGGCGCCTGTTTGACCGTCACCTCTATGGAGAACGGCCTCTTCTCGGTTAACGTGATGCCCGAAACCCTGCGGCGTACCGATCTAGGTGGTCTGAAAAGCGAAGATCGAGTCAATCTAGAGCGCCCCTTGACCCTGAACAGCCGCTTGGGTGGCCACTTCATGCAGGGACATATAGATGACACGGGCAGGGTAATGTCGGTGACGTGTGACGGTGATGCATACATCATGGAAATCGCGGCGTCTTCAGGGCTGATGCGCTACATCGTCTCCAAAGGATTTATAGGAGTGGATGGCGTAAGTTTGACTGTAGTGAATCGTATCGATAGCTCTTTTTCCGTCTCCCTGGTCTCGTATACCTGGGAACACACCAACCTGTGCGTGAAGAAACCTGGCGCTCTGGTCAACTTGGAGGTGGACATACTGGCTAAATACCTGGAGCAGCTCGTCAAGGGCGGAGATGCCAACGCAGTCCAGTCAATCCCGTCAGGTTCTGGAGCAGCTGGCCATTAGCTACTTAGAAGATACCCCTTAGCGAAGGAAAGACATGCCGATTTGCACGATTGAAGAGGCTATAGAAGACCTCAAATCCGGACGAATGATCATCATAGTCGATGATGAGGACCGGGAGAACGAGGGTGACCTGGCCATAGCTGCCGAGTTCTGCACTCCCGAAGTCATTAACTTCATGTCCAAGTACGGGAGAGGTCTCATCTGCGTTCCTATGTGCGGCAATAGGCTTGACGAGCTCTTCATTCCTATGATGCTTCAAGATAACACCGCTCCATTAGGCACTGCCTTCACAGTGTCAGTGGATGCTAGACACAACGTCACGACGGGCATATCGGCCTTCGATAGGGCTCAGACCGTGAAAACACTGATAGATCCGAAAGCTAAACCCGATGACTTGACCGGTCCCGGCCACATATTCCCCCTACGAGGCATGGATGGAGGCGTATTGGTTCGAGCTGGGCAAACAGAAGCCATACTCGATCTGGTCAAACTCGGTAGACTATATCCCGCCGGTGTTATCTGTGAGATTATGAACGACGACGGCACGATGGCCCGTATGCCCGAGTTGGGAAAGCTGGCAGCCGAACATGACCTGAAGATTATCAGCATAGCATCTCTCATCGCCTTTCGCATGCGGACTGAAAAGCTGATTCACAGGGTCGCCAAAGCTAAGCTACCCACCCAGTGTGGCGACTTCACTGCCGTGGCTTATGAGAGCCAGATAGACCAGGAACAGCACATAGCTTTGGTGAAGGGGGATATCTCTACTCCAGAACCGGTCTTGACTCGAGTCCACAGCCAGTGCGTAACCGGCGATGTATTCTCCAGTAAACGATGCGACTGCGGAGAACAGATAGTTCTCGCACTTCAGGCCATCAAGGAGGAGGGCAGGGGTGTATTTCTATACATGCGTCAGGAAGGCAGGGGCATAGGGCTTCACAACAAGATCAGGGCATATGCCCTCCAGGACAGTGGCATGGATACTGTGGAGGCCAACGAGGCTCTAGGCTTCCCTCCAGACCGCCGTGACTACGGAATAGGTATGCAGATTCTCGTTGATTTGGGAGTAAAGGAGCTTCGCCTTCTTACCAATAACCCCTCCAAACGGGCCGGTCTGGAGGGGTATAACCTGAGAGTTGTAGATAGAGTTCCCATAAAGGCCACCATCAACGAGCACAATCTCCGTTACATGGAGACCAAGAGGACCAAGCTGGGCCACCTCCTATGAGGCAAATCCTGGCATGACGGCTTCTGGCTCAACATCGGGGGGGGCCTTGGGTAGAAGCTATGAAGGTGGTCTAGGAGGTCGGGGGCTTAAGCTGGGGATCGTCGTCTCCCGATTCAACGAGATCATCACTACCCGCCTTCTCAAGGGGGCCAAGGAAGCTCTCCAACGACTAGAAATCAACGAAGAAGATATGGATGTGGCCTGGGTGCCCGGCTCCCTCGAGATCCCTCTCACGGCCAAGACTATGGCAAAAAGCGGCAGATATCATGCAATAGTGTGCCTCGGCGCCGTGATTCGTGGGGAAACGGCTCACTTCGACTACGTGTCCAGCGGCGCGACTCAGGGCATAGTCAATGCCAATTTGGAAACCGAGGTTCCCATTATCTTCGGCGTTCTCACTACCTACACCGTGGAGCAGGCGATGGTGCGGTCAGGTGGGCAGATGGGAAACAAGGGTTCCGACGCGGTCGTGACGGCGGTCCAGATGGCCAACCTTCTAAAAGAGCTGCGCAGCCCCTAACGCCCTGTTCAGCAACCAGAGGATGGCGTAGCCCCATAGGAAGTATCACCCAACCTGTAGCGGGACTTTTTAGGTATCTTCACGTCTAATACTACTGAGTCTTTACCTAGGGGATATCCATTTAGCGTGCCGATACCCCAGACTCTCGACTCAGGTGAGACTGTCTCAGAAAGGCTAACGCCTTGATCCCACCCGCCCAAGTAGGTTTTTATGTGGGGGCACATCCCTTCGAGGGACTCAGGACAGGCCCCCTGCCAGAGAGAGGTATACCTCTGGACTCCCTCTGTGTGGGATTCTGAGACAGGCCCAGGCAAGTGGGTAGGGGAAATCCACCTGGAACATCAGCAATCCTTGCTTCGTAATAGGCGCCAACGAGGTTTTCCTGCTCCCTGGGTGGGGAGGCTATGATACGACAGCTATTTAACTCCTGTTTGGATGCGGGATGTTGGGAAAATTGTGGAACCACAATATACTTGAGGTTGATTCATGGACATCGGCTTGATACCTGCTTCCACCAAGGGTACTATCATACCGATATCTGGGCCTTAGCCCATCTCAGGGAGGAAACCATGCCTAAAGCGTTTGTCAATGGGATAAACATCTACTATGAGGTAACGGGAGAAGGATCTCCTCTTGTTTTTTCTCACGAATATGCTGGCAGCCATGAGAGTTGGAATGAGCAAGTCAAGTTCTTTTCACCTGGATACCGAGTAGTTACCTACAACGCGAGGGGATATCCTCCCTCCGACGTTCCTGACGACGTAGATGCGTATCGGCAGGAGATATCTATCGAGGACCTTCGCGGGCTGATGGATCATCTGGAAATCGACGAGGCCTATCTCTGTGGCCTATCAATGGGAGGCAACGTGGTCTTAAACTTCGGCCTGACCTATCCCTCGAGGGTGAAGGCTATGGTGGTGGCGGGTACGGGCACAGGCAGCACAGACCCCGAGGGATTTCGTCGACAGCTGGACAGGATGGCTGGGTTTTTAGAGGCAGGCGGCATGAAGGGGATGGCCCACTACACTAAGGGGCCGACTCGGGTGCAGCTATTGCGAAAAGACTCCAAGGCATGGGAGGATTTCGATAGGCTTTTCTCTCAGCACTCAGCCCTCGGCGCTGCTCTAATCTTGAAAGGGATTCTATGGAACCGTCCTTCCATCCAGGACCTGAAAGATAAGCTCCGAGCATCAAAGGTGCCCACTCTCATAATGACCGGTGATGAGGACGTATCCTGTATCGAGCCGTCCATATTCATGAAGCAGAACATGTCCAACTCCGGCCTGGTGGTCTTTCCGCAGACAGGGCATACTCTCAACCTGGAAGAGCCCCAGATGTTCAACCATACCGTTCAAAGCTTCTTCAATGCCGTCGACGAGGGACGGTGGGCAGAATACGACCTCAGCACCATCGAGGGTTTCATAATGAACCCCGAATCAGGCGACGTGGAGATGCTATAGACTGTAGTGTTTCCAAATGGGGAGTTATCGACCCTTCTTTTCGTGCTTATACCACGCCTAGAGACACGACGCCAAGATACGGCAACGAATACAGTGAGTTTGAGTAAATACTCCGTTTTATTCAATGTCAGTGAAGGATAGACCTCTCTCAAGGGAAGGAGCAGACCCTGGAAGAGGTCGGAGGGTAGAGAGGATGCTTCTAAGCAGTGGCGGACACTGGTCTTAAAGCCTAGTTTATCTGCGTCGGCCCTTCTGCACCTTGCCTACCTTCACGTAAGACCGATTGGCCTTCTTGGTCTTGGCCCTTGGTGTCGTCGATTTGGGTCGGCCTGCCTTCCCGCCAAGAACGGCTCTCTTCAGTGAGTCGATGACCCCTCGTGCAGCGCTCCTTTTCCGATTCCCCTTGCCCGCCTCGGCTCCTGCGATAGCTGCCGACAGCAACGCCTTGAGAACCTTCGGGGGGTTAGATCTACCTTCGCTGCTGAGACCATCTCAGTAGAACGTCGCCTGAAATAGCTCTGTTATCACCTGGACGGCGGCCACCAGCGCAACTACCCCTCCAGCCCACAGCCCCTTATCCTTGGGAGACATGGGGTTGTAGTGGTTTGAATTTCGGCGAGACTCCAGCCTCTCGATTCTGCTTTCCAGCCTATCAAAGCGATCTTGAATCTGCCCCCACTCCCTATCCAGCCGTGCATTTAATCGATTCTCCATCGGCAAACCTTTAGTCAATCAACCCTCCAGTGAATAATGACTTCCATCCCCTTTCAGATGTCTCCTGGAACGCACGTCGGAAGGGGTAGCTAAACACTTCGACAGGTCCAGGGAACAGATCGACTCCTGGAATCCCCACCATGAACTCAGGGGTTAAATCAGGGATGTCAGGGGCTAGGTCACCCGCCTGCTCCCATCCCTGGATAGCAGGAGAGCAACGCCAACCCCCGCAAGCTATCAATGCAATGTTGCGCCCTCTAACCAAGGATTTAACGACCTCCTTGGGGCAGGTGCGGACGACGCGGAGGCGGGGAGGGTGTATCACCCGCCAGATCACTTCCTCGATTCGGAGGCCTGCTAGGCGGGGGCGGCGTAGGAGGTTCGGGGTCGGAAACCCACCGGGTCTGTGCGTTGCCGTAGCTGCTGGTGCGCCTCTGCTCCTTATCTCGATTCTGTCCGCTGCCTCGACGTCGGCCGGTGTTTGACCATGCCCCCCAGGTCTCAGGTGCGGGGTCTGCAATCCAGCGAGTCTGCGCGTTGCCGTAGCTGCTGGTGCGCCTCTGCTCCTTATCTCGATTCTGTGCACTGCCACGACGCCGGCCGGTGTCTGACCATGCCCCCCACGTCTCAGGCTTAACTGTAACCCTCACAGTGTCGGTGGCGGTCTGTCCCAGGCTATCCGTCACCGTCAGTCGGAAGATCAGTGTCGTGGTACGCGGTGGCGCCGTGAACGTCGGACTGACAGCCGTGACGCTGCTCAGGGCAACCCTGTTGTGCGGTGGTATCACAGGCCGCGCCGAGTCAAACACCTGCTCCCAACGATACGTTAGAGTGTCGCCGTCGGGATCTGAGCTGCCTGAACTGTCCAGTGTCACCGCAGCGCCTGGGTCAACTGTCTGGTCAGAGCCGGCGTTGGCTACAGGCGGACGGGTTACGGCGATGGTAACAGTGTCGGTGGTGGTCTGTCCCAGGCTATCCGTCACCGTCAGCTTGAACGTCAAAACTTTCGATCCTGTCGACGGGGAGGGGGCGGTGAAGGTGGGCTTGACCGCGGTGTTGTCGCTCAACGTGACGCCACGCTCAGCTATCGCAGCCCTCTCCGAACCAAACACTTGCTCCCACTTGTACGTCAGAGTGTCGCCGTCGGGGTCTGAGCTGCCCGAACCGTCCAGCGTCACCGCAGCGCCGGGGGCAACTGTCTAGTCAGGGCCGGCGTTGGCCACCGGAACCTGGTCGCCGAAGGTGATGCCCAGCTCCCACTCCGCCACCGACGCCGGGAATGCCCATCCCTTACTACCACTCACGTTTTTGCGGGCAAATACGATGCAGGACATCTTGTACCGGTTATCACTGACCCTGTACAGGCATGCAGAGCCTGAGTCGCCTCTCTTAGCAAGACGTTGGCTGCAATCAAGGAGGGTCAGGCCAGTGAATCTCCTGTCACTATTCGCTTGGTTATCTGGTATGGTCGCCGCGATGTTGACCTCCTCGACGGTAACCGTACCCTCGCCGCCGCGGGCGCCCAGCATCGTGAGCTGCATGGGGTTCTCATCGTCCTCCACGGGCTCCACCACGCCCGCGATGATCTTCCTGCTGCCGCCGCTATGGTCGGAAGAGTCGTGCATGGCGAACTCGGCCGTCACGCCATCATCATTGTCATCACCCTCACCTTCCTCAAGCTCGCACATGGCGACGTCGGCGACTTCTTGCCGACGTTGTCCTGGTTCTGCCCGGCCACTATCGGTACCCAGGCGGGTTTATCCTCGTTCCAAGCAGGGAGACTCCCCACCTTCTTGTCCGCACTGACCGACTCCTGGTACATCTCCTCGTCGCCTGATGGGTTGGTCTGGGCGCTGCCGGTCATGACGTGCAGGCAGGTCACCAGGAACTTCTTGCCGTCTGAGTTGCGCGTCGCAAGCCCCGTCAGCGTTCCCCGCGTGATGGACTCAATCCTATTCTCCTCCTCGTCCTTCTTCCCACTCCATACCCATATGCCGCTCACAAGCGGCCTGTGCTCAGTGTTAGTTGCTCCCATCAACTTCCTCCTTATCCACGCCTTCAAGGGACTCGCTTAAAAATTCCCCCCATAGCTCCTCTTCTACAATCTGCACCGGGATCCCATCCAGGCAGTCAGGTATCCTGTCCTCAGGGGGCAGCGCACTCTGGTCCACCTTCCTGGTGACATGGACGATGATGCCATGTGTCTCAGTCCGCTCCCCGTTCTCGTCCGTGAAGGCCCCTTCACCCACTCCGTGTACGTTGGGCTGGCGCCAGAACAGGGGGTCGTACTTGAGCCGCACCTCGTGTCTGCGCTCTGCTCTGCGCTCTGGCGTGTTTTCTCTGTTTTCATTTGCCGTAGCCATGGTTCCCTCACTTTCTGATATGTTCGCTCCGCACGTGTCGTAATCACACATGTTTTCAGCTGCCGATGGCAGCGGTTCCTCGTCTATAATCTGCACCGGGACACCCTCCAGGTATCCCGGTATCCTATCCTCTGGGGGCAGCGTGCTCTGCTCCACCTTCTCGGTGACCCAGACGCTGATGCCCCACGTGTCAGTCCACCCCCCTTTCCCGTCCCTCAGAAATCCCGTCATGACGTCGTAGACGTTGGGCTGACGCCAGAGCAGGTCGTTGTGGCTGCGACGCACGCTACCGACCTGAAACGTCACATATAGCTGCTTCTGATACTCCTCTTCCGACGTGTTCATTCTGCTCACCAGCTCTGATGAACCCCTATCGCATTTTTCGGCGCTTCGTTGCTCGTCATGATCCCTCTCCGTTTTGACTGCGTCCTCGTTGCATGCTGCCGCCAGGCCCAGAACGACGACGGAACAGACCAGAACAAACATGGACCTGAAGAACGATTTCTTTGTACACACCTTTATTCCCCCTTCCGTTGCCGTGTTCTAGGAGCCCACCATTAAAATAGTACTAGTACTGTTGTGCTATTGTGTCAACTCAATGATGTCACAGCCGGCGTGCAGGCAGGTCACCAGGAACTTCTTGCCGTCCGAGTTGCGCCTCGCCAGTCCCGTCAGCGTTCCAGAATTGATGGGCTGAAGACTATTCCCCTCATCCTTCTTCCTACTCCATACCTGGATCCCGCTCACCAGAGGCCTGTGTTGAGTATTAGTCGCTCCCATTGGCTTCCTCCGTATACGCGTCTCCCGAGAGATAGCTCAATAGCTCCGGGGATGCTCTTCTCTAATTTGCACCGGAACGACATCAATGCAGTCGACGAGGGACGGTGGGCAGAATACGATCTCAGCACCATCGAGGGCTTCATAATGAACCCCGAATCAGGCGACGTGGAGATGCTATAGACTGTAGTGTTTTCTGGCTGCCTGATGTCTGGGATCGTCCAGGCGGAATAGATCAGGGTTGCGCCATCTGTCCAGCGCCAGCCAGTACGTGAATAGCTGAAGAGGGGCTAGGTACACGATAGGGGTGAGGAACTCGGGTACCTCAGGTAAAGCCAGCCTGGCATGGGAGATATTCGATACCTCAGTATCGCCTTCCTGCGCCAGGGCTAGAACGTGAGCGCCCGTCTCCTTTACAGCCTTGGCGATTTCAACGGCCCTCTTATATCCTGTACCTGGAGGCGCTATGAAGGTCACTAGACAGCGACTGGTGGTCGCCACGAAGGGGCCATGAAGCAATTGCTCGAGCTGGTAGGCAGTGGTTATATCGTAAGTAGCCTCGTTGATCTTGAGGGCGGTTTCATATGCGGTAGCCGTGTTGGGACCCCATCCCGTGAAACAGTACCAGTCCCGATTTCTGTAGTTCATCACTATATCTTGTACCTGAGGCTCCAGGTCTAGGGTTGACTGCGTCGTCTCCGGCAGCTTATGAAGAGTCTCATATTCCGAGACTGCACCGTCTCCTCTTACTCTCACTGCTGACATAGCCAGAGCAGTCATCGCCGCAGTGTGGCTGATGGTAAAGGCGGCGGACCTGTCCTGGTAGCTGGTCTCCATTATCACGTCGGCAAGCTTCTGATCGGCCTTGGATTCACGGCCGGTTATAAGAGCTGTCACTGCTCCCGATTCCTTGGCAAGAGCGAGGGCTTGTCTTGAATAGTGCTTGGTACCACGATGACTCATAACGATGACTAGGTCGTTGCCAGATAGCTCTGGAGGGTAGGTGCAGAACTCGAAGGAATGCCAAGCTTTGACATCGTTGTACTTTCCAACGTTGCGTAGCAGATACTCGCCAACCAACGCGGCGTGCCATGAAGTGCCAATACCCGAGATATGGACTCTCGTCGCGTTGGAGATTTGCTGAGCCAGTTTCCCAGCCGTGCCGGTTTGAGACTCCAGCACTTGTGAGATGGCCGAAGGTTGGTCCTGGATGCAATCGTACATGTGGTAGGGATGAGAAGTGCGTCGTTGTGGCATAGCTGTCATGGTGCCCTCCATAAGTCTTATATCACTCCCTTATCTCTGAATCGGGTGATGTCATCCCAGGAATAGCCGTTTTCCAGCAGCACCTCCTCGGTGTGCTGTCCAACTTCCGGGGCTGCGCCTCTCGCATGAACTTCACTGGTGCTGAACTTGATAGGGGTATCAAGGGTTGGGATTGATCCCAGGCTGGGATGCGCCACCTCTGTTAAGTAGCCGTTAGACTTGACTTGTGGGTCTTCCAATGCTTCTGTCAGCTCTTGGACGGGTCCCCACAGAACCCCATTATCGTCCAGTATCCGGCCCCACTCGTCTCTGGTCTTGGTCTCGAATATCCGATCGAATGTAGCCGCAAGCTCCTGGCTATGGTCCATTATTCCCTCGATGGTGCTGTACTCGGGCGCCTCTGCCAGGTTGGGCCTTTCCAGGGCGGTACACAGCCGAGGCCAATAGGGATCGGGACTGGGATTTATCAGCATGATCCACTTATCATCTTTGGTTCGGTATTGATTCCACATGGGGCTGGTGGGGGAGGTGCGGGACGGCTTTGTAGGGTTGTCTTTACTCAATAGTGCCAACTGTGCGTCGCTGCCCAAGACCCAAAGTCCCAGGTTCAGCAAGGAGGTGGATACCTTCTGTCCTCGTCCGCTGCGGTCCCTCTCGATTAGAGCTGCTAGAACCCCGGCCACGATGGCCAGGCAGCAGGTGTGGTCCCCCATTCCACCTCTCTGCTGAGACGGAGGAGCGTCTGGTTCGCCTATCAAGGACATTATTCCGGACCTGGCCCAGAATGCGGCGTAATCGAAGCCCAACCGATTTTTGTCGGGGCCCTGGTCTCCGTATCCAGTGAAGGATACGTAGATCAGCCTGGGATTCATCAACGATAAGTCCTCGTATCCCAGTTTATAGCGCTCCAGTCGACGAGGGACCAGGTTGGTGATGAAGACGTCCGCCTTCTCTGCGAGCCTTAGAGCTATCTCACGGGCCTCCTCTTTTGATATGTCGAGAGTAATGCCCCTCTTGCCCCTGTTGTCCAGATCGAAGGCGTAGTTGGCATCGAAATCCACCTTGAAACCGAGGGACCTGCCTCGGAAACCTCGCCACGGATCCCCCTGCGGCGGCTCCACCTTAACCACATCCGCGCCCATGTCTGCTAGCAAGGCGGCAGCCGAAGGGGCAGCCAACCAGTTGGCAACTTCAAGAACTCGAACGCCATTCAGTGGACCATCCATGGAACTCCTCTTGCTTCGCGTCTCCTGGAATCGTATTAACAGGCCACTGAGCGAGTATAATAGACCAAGATTTCCCATGGCAACAAGGTATCTGTGAGCTAGGAGGCGGTCATGGCCAGAGTTCCCGCTCTTTCACGAGAGGATGTACCTGAAGACAAACGCCACATCTACGATGAGATAGCAGCGAGTAGAGGAGAAGTGTCCGGCCCCTTCGGCGCACTGATAAACTCCCCAGATGTTGCCGGCAGAGTCGCTAATCTTGGCACGTATATTCGATTCGAGTCCACTCTCCCAGGCACGGTACAGGAGCTGGCGGTTCTGGCCGCCTCCAGAGAATTGAACTGTCAGTATGAATGGACTCACCACGAGACCCTGGCCCGTAAGGCCGGTGTCAGTGACAATGCGATAGAGGCGGTCAGAGACCGAAGGGATTTGGTGGGACTCACCCGTGAAGATGCCTCAGTAATTCAATTCGTACGCGAGGCCATTAGAAATCATAGGGTGTCAGACGAGACTTTTGGCGAGGCCAGGAAACTATTTGGTACGCAGCAAATCACAGATCTGACCGCTACGATAGCCTACTACTCGATGATCGCAATATGCCTCAATACCCTTGAGGTGGAGTTGGAGCCGGGGTTGACTCCTCTGCTGCCGATTTAGAACCCTGGAGTCACCCTTAAATCACAGGCGCGACTTTCTTGGCTATGTATGAGGCCGCCACCAGTGCCATCCCTATGATCAGGACCACTGCCGAGGGGAGTATGAGGCTCCCAGATACATCGCTGGCCATAGAACGGGCGACATCGACTGCTATCTCACAAAGCTCGGGGGAGAATGAAGATTCTATGTCCGCTATACCGGAGCATTCCCCGTCTCTAGATGCGAGAAAGGACTCCAACCGGTCTGGAAGTTGGGCACTGAGAATGAGAGACAGGCCAAGAAAGATCGCGCCCGAAAACAGCAGAGTAAGACCAGGCCATCCCAGGACTGAACGCACACGAGGGAGATGTATTACTCCCATAATAATGCTGCACAATGCAACTATCAGCAGGGCTACCCACGTCCCTAAGGTTGTGCCTGTGTTTAACCGGTCTCTAAAACTATCTGCCTCGTTCAGTACATCCTGCTTGGTCTCATTCTGATTCGTGGCAAGCCGAAGGACTGGGTCAAAGCGGTCTCGAGAGTCTAGCTGCAACTCCACTCTAAATTCGTCGAAGGCATCGTCAATAGCAGACTCTACGAGGGGCCTTATGGCCACTTTCATCGCTTCGATGATGGCTTGGTCAGGGTCTGCCACACGGAGCTTTGCTTTTATTTCCGAGTCCACCTCTTCCAGACCAGCTCTCACGTCCTGAGGAATGTCTTGAGCAAAGAGCAAAGCCTTCGCCTCGTCGTAAACCAGGATGCGCTCGTTGATGGTCAACTGTCTCAGAGATGGTACTTCGATGGGGAAAGCGGGTTCCTGAAACTGGTCTAGAACGTCTTGCAAACGCGAGCTAATAGCAGTTCTCGGCACTATTATGACCTCTATGTTCTCCTCAATCTGCTCGTCCAGGTAATCGAAAATAACAGGTTTGGCCGTTCCCTCTACTGGGAAGGCTCCAGGAGGTGTAGGAGCGGGTGTGCCTAAGATGGGCCGGAGGTCAATGAATACATCTGGTATCTGTATTACCTCACCTGAAATGGAGTCTTTCTCCTTGTTAAGGTAATCGGCCGTCCCATCGATGGCTTCCTCTACTTGCCCTCGCAGGTAAGAGACGGGAAGAATACCTCTCACCAAATCTGGGATATCGTCGCGGTCTATGACGATGCCTCCCAGAAAATCGGCCCTGGCGCGCTCGTCTACCTGCTCCTGAAGGCGAGGGATAATCACGGCGTCATAGAACCTATCGTAGGCGTCGTTATCGTCCAAGTGTTTCTTGTAGAAGTCGGCCGAGAGGAAGTCTTCATCTAGCCTGCTGGCCGAAAGAAAACCCAGGACGGCTACGAAGATGATTAGGGCCAGGATGGTGCTGGACAGGATGCGGAATAGAGTCAGCACTATTAAGTCCTGTGCTCCTCGAGGTCTGACCCACTCACAGTGTTAGTAAGTATACAACCGATGGCAAACCGCTCTAATAGGGGGTCTATAAACAATTGGCAGTGGGGCGATTCTAGATGGGCCGACTTACCATGGTGAGAGCCTATTAATCAACGACTCTTGTGGTCTCGGAACTCTCTGGGCAGTGTGAAGGTGATGTCCTCTTCTGCTCCTACCAGCGTGGTGACCTCATCGGGATTAAGGGTCTTTACAACCTGTTCAACCAACAGCTCAGGGGTCGAGGCGCCGGATATGATGCCTATTTTCTCGACGCCCTCCAGCCATTTAGTATCCAAGTCTTGGGCGCCACTTATTAGATAGGCGGGGACCCCGTTATCCTCGGCCACATCCCTCAACCTGTTGCAGTTGGAGCTGTTCTGCGCTCCAATCACTAGTACGAGTTCAGATTTGGCGGCCAACTCCTCTACGGCCTCTTGCCGATTGGTGGTGGCGTAACAGATATCATTGCGTATCAACGAGTTGGGAAATCGCTCCTTGATCTCCGAGACCGCTCGTGAAGTATCCCTAACCGACAGGGTGGTCTGGGTCAGTATAGCCACTGGGGTTGAGGCGTCCCACTCGGGGAGACGAAATTCCTCTCTTTCATCCAAGAGCTCCATAGAGGCCTGCCCCATCGTACCCATCACTTCCTGATGGCCTTCGTGACCCACTAGGATGACCTTTCGACCTTCCTTGCTATACTTACGGGCCTCGTTGTGTACCTTGGTCACCAGCGGGCAGGTGGCGTCGATAACCTTTAGATCACGATCCGACGCTTTCTGAAAATCCTCCGGAGGGGATCCGTGGGCAGAGAACACGACCACAGACTCTTTGGGGATCTCCTCCACGTCCTCTACTGTGATGGCGCCTTTGTCCTCCAGCGACTCGACTACGTATGGATTGTGGACTATCTGATGCTTGACGTATACCGGCGGGCCGAACTTTTCCAACGCCAACTCTACGACATCGACAGCACGCACCACACCAGCACAGAATCCTCTAGGAGTCGCTAAGAATACTTTCACCAGTTTAACCTTTCATCCAATAAATTAGAGCTATTTAATTATACAATCAGCAGTATCTCTAGTGGTTGGATTCTATAAAGGTGATTGGACGAGAATATCTTCGATGATACTCGCCACCGACTTTGGTACCAATGCCCGCCAGTCCCCACCGTCGGTTATCCTCTGACGCACCTCGGTGGCCTCAATGCCCTTGGGGGCGCCGGCGTCTAATATCTCAACTGTCCAGCCGTGGTCTCGTAGGCGGTCAGCCTTGGACTGCTCCCAATCGGAAAAGACTCGCAAGAACAGAGTTACCGATTCGGGTTCGGGCAGGTAGAAGGGCCACTTATTGGGGTTGTGAATGGGGAAGGGAACGAAGCTGAACTTCTCCAGGCAAACGCCCTCTTCTGATAGGGCGGCCCGTATCATAGACATACGCTGGAAGAAGGTAAAGGGATTTGACTCTTTCAGGTGACGGTGGGAGCTGGACAGCTCCTCCTGGACCTCCCAGGGGTCTGGGTTGGTAATGCCGATGATGAGGTGGCAGCAACGGTTCAGGCCTTTCCTTACATAATCTAGATGGTCGTTGTGGAAAGGTTGGAACCTGCCGTGGACCATCCCGTAGCGCAACCCCACCTGAGAGCTAGACCTCCAATAGCTGTCTAGTCGCCTGGTATACGCCTCTCTGTCTACCGCAGTACACAATCGCTGCTTCTTTTGCGGCGGCTACCAGATGTGCCCAGCGGAATGGCTCTCGAGTGGTGTAGAACTCATCTAATATGGCCTGATGTTGCTTGATGGAGTGCAACTCAGTGTAGTCGTCCTGCCACACCAGCTTGCCAATGCGCTCGAACAGGGTCATGGGATTGTACCCCTTTTCGCAGTACTGCTTGGCCAGGTTGATGGTATCCTTGGCTCCATGTGGTGCACGGACCTCGTCCAGGCCGACCTCGGCCCAATCGGCTAGGGGTAGACCCTCGATGCTAGCTTGGATGGCGTCAAGTAACTCCTCCTGACTTCGACCGGGAAGCTTGGCCATCTCCTCGGCGCTTGGCTCCGAGTTCCATACCAGCATCTCTTCACTAATTATGCACTCCGGGCCGCTTATCCCTGTCATGAGAGCGAGGAGCTTATTCTTCAGGCTGACGCCCTCCATCTTTAACAGGTATCTTCGTGCATTTGAGCCAGTGTTGAGATGGGAATCCATGGGATTGCCATAGTTGGAGCGCAGGAACACAAGGCTGGCGCCGATGGACAGCGCTTCTCCCGCACCCTCCAGCGAGAGGCCTTTGGACAGGGCCTGAGCAATCTGCTCGGCTATCTCGGAGAAGTCTTCACGAGTGCCTATCTGGTGTGCTAGCTCGCCTATGGCATCCGTTTCTCGGTCACTGGTGTTGGCCGGGATGTCGATTTCCAGCAGTTTGTACTTTTCCAGCAACTCTTCGATCAGGCTGTACTGAAGGTTATCCCTCAGATCGTAGAGCGCGAAGGGTTCCCTTGACATATAGCGCACCACGGGGCGCATAAGAACTGGGGCCCATTCCCAACCAAGGATGTCCAGTGCTCTGTAGGTGAACAAGGGATACAGGAAGTAGTGGTCATCGATATTATTCCTCGTCAAGGCTATTGGGAGAATTAGGTCTAGCACTTCGCCAGGCGATGTTTTATCGAGAAGCCATGAGCAGTATTGCTCGGCTGAGATGGGCTGCCTTATCTTCATGTTTCTGACGAAGGCCTCTTTGGTAGTGCTCAGTGCGTTCCTTTTGGTATCGGCGGGAGGCCTGTAGGTTACGTGATAGGCATAGGACTCATCATCCAAGCCATCTCGAGGAGCTATCTCAGGCATGATGTATGGCCCCATGCTGGGAGAGTTGACGTGATGGTTGCAAAGGGACACATGTTGAATAATGGGGATGTAGGCATTCTCGCCTTTGAAGCGGCGAGAGGTGTTGTAAACGCCATGTACGCCGCAAATGGGGTGAACTGGCCCACCGTGATGCTCAGGGGGGAGATCCGTTGAACGAACCACAGCCAAAGCCGCTGCCCTGATGAGATCGATGGGCTCTACTCCGCCGCGCAGTTTGCTCAGAGTCTCCTCTATTATGCTGTCTGGGGCCGTCTCCTCGACAAACCTGACTAGGCTTTCTACTTCCTCTGGAAACTGGATGGGCTTGAACATTGCTCACCTCCTGCCTATCATCCCTTCACCACGTACGAATGAGTTGAACTTACGGGTTACCCTCAAAAGCAAATGTAATATCGGGAACCGTAGTTGTCAAGGGTACTGGGTACCATCACCAGCCTATGGCACAGCCGTCTTTGCGCGGCTCTGATCCTCCACGCAGCACTCCTGATTCCGGGTCTCTTTCGATGATCTGACCACCGCCAAAGAGTCCCCGCATTTCGGCCCCTACCTGAATGACAGTGTGTCCTCGTCGTCTCAATTCCTCTATCACCCCGGCGGAAAGCCCTTCCTCTACTGCCACACCAACTCCAGGCTGGACGCTAAACCTTAGCGCATCGAGGGCCTCTTGAGGAGGCAGGCCAAAATCTATCATGTTGACCAGCACCTGTAGGTGACCCTGGGGCTGCTGAAACCCACCCATTACTCCATAGGAGAGCCAAAGCCCACCGTTACGGGTAGCCATACCCGGAATTATGGTGTGATAAGGCCTCTTCTCGGGCTCCAAGGCGTTGGGGTGACTGGGGTCTAGGGAGAATAGGGAGCCGCGGTTGTGCAGCACTATGCCGGTTTCGGGAACTACCAGCCCCGTCCCAAACCCTTCGTAAAGGCTGTTGATAAAGGAGCAGGCGTTACCCATCTTATCTACGCAGGTTATGTAGGCTGTGTCAGAGCCTACCGCTACGGCGCCCGCTTGGGGCTTGACCAGGGCCTGATCATACCTGATAAGGGAGCGCCTCTCTCTAGCGTAGTCTTTGGAGAGCAGCCTGCTTACAGGTACCTCTACCTTGCCCGGGTCCGCTATATAGCTGAAGGCATCGGAAAACGCGAGGTGCATGGCTTCTATGAGGTGGTGGTAAGTGTCGGGTGTCTGAAACCCCATAGAAGGGATATCTATGCCCTCTACGATGTTGAGGGCCGAAAGGGCCGCCAGACCCTGTCCGTTGGGAGGACACTCCCAGCAGGTCACATCTTTGTAATCTGTGGATATGGGGTCCTCCCATGTGCTGCGATGCTTTGCCAAGTCCGATTTATCGAGCCACCCACCCCTCTCCTGGACGTATGCAGCTATCTTCCTGGCTAGTTTACCTCGGTAGAAGGCCTTGGCACCCCCTTTAGCTATAGTATTAAGGGTGCTGGCCAACTCGGGGAGCCTCATCACCTCGCCCTCTCGTGGTGCCCTACCATCGACCAATAGCTCAGCCCCTGAGGGATATTGGGATAGCTTGGGGACGTTGTCTTCCCATGACCGGGCAATAACCTCAGAGACGACGAAGCCGTCCTGAGCGTACCGTATCGCTGGCTTGAGAAGGTTAGATAGCTTTTTGCTGCCGTGGGCCTTGAGGAGAGCCTGCCATCCATCTACTATGCCTGGCACCGTGATGGAGTAGGGACTATATGTGGATAGCTCCTCCAGGTCTTGCTTTTTCAGCTCTTCCAGTGAGGCTGCTTTGGGCGCCCTGCCACTGCCGTTTAAGGCATGTACTTTGCGGTCCTTGACCGACCAGATCAGGGCGAACATATCTCCACCCACTCCTGTGGACATAGGCTCTGTTACACAGAGAGCGGCCGAGATAGCTACAGCGGCATCTACAGCATTGCCACCGTCCTTCAAGACCTCCAGCCCAGCAACGGCAGCCTGGGTCTCACTGGTAGCGACCATTCCGTTTATCGCCTGGACCGTGGGGCGTCGAGTGAAAAAGTGCATGGCAGCCTTCTCTAGATCAGGCCTCTTTCTTCGAATACCTCTCTGGCGAGGCGTAGAGCGTTCAAAGACGCAGGAAGACCTCCGTAGAAGGCCAGATGGAAGAAAAGCTCCGATATTTCATCCTTGGTCCAGCCGTTGTTGAGCGCCCAGTCTATATGCCCTTTTAGCTGAGGTTCTCGGCCGAGGACTGCGAGGGCAGACATGGTGGCGAGGCTCCTTGTCTTCTTGTCCAGAGTAGAGCGGCCCCACACGTCGCCGAAGCAGGACTCCACCACGAACTCGTAGAGGCCGGGCACCAACTCATAGACGCCATCGCTAGGCTCCGGTTGTCCCTTGTTCATAGATCTAATTACTGCGTCGCCTTGAGCGTACCTCTCTTCTGATGTAGGCATGATTCCTCCCTTATATAGGACTATTTTAAAAGACCGCGCTCTTCGAATACCTGTTGAGCTACACCCAAGGCATTCAACGAGGCGGGCAGGCCTCCGTAGAAAGCAAGATGGAAGAATAGCTCAGCTATTTCATCCTTGGTCCAGCCCAGATTCAACGCAAAGTTGACGTGACTCTTAAGCTGTCTCTCCCGACCCAAGACAGTGAGGGCAGACATGGTGGCGACGCTCCTTATCTTCTTCTCCAGTGTCGGTCTCCCCCACACGTCGCCAAAGAGGCTGGCGGTAACCCAATCTCCCATGTCAGGAGCGATCTCATACTCGGGAAGTCCAGCTGCTTTCCTAGTGCCTGCGCTCAACTCTCGCATCACCTCTTCGCCGCGCTGCAATCGTTCTTCAGTAGTGCTCATCCCTACTTCACTTTTATAGACCTTTTTACTGCTCAGGAGCCCCTTTTCTTCGAACACCTCTCGGGCCACACTCAAGGCGTTCAGAGCAGCGGGAAGGCCCCCATAGAAGGCGAGATGGAAGAATAGCTCAGCTATCTCCTCCTTGGTCCAACCCAGGTTGAGGGCGTATTCGACGTGGAACTTCACTTGAGGCTCCCGACCCAATACTGTGAGAGCCGACATGGTGGCAATACTGCGTATCTTGGTCTCTAGCGTGGGTCTTCCCCACACATCACCGAAGAGGCTCGCCGTAACCCAGTCGCTCATACCAGGTACTAGCTCATACTCGGGCATGTCGTCAGATTTCGGAGGCTCGCCGGTCAGCCTCTCCAACATCTCCATACCGCGTCGCATTCTGTCGTCGGCCGTGGTCATGATTCCTCCTAGCGGAAATTATCTTGGCTAATGCAAAAGACCTCTTTCTTGGAACACTTGTCTGGCAACACCCAAGGCGTTTATGGAAGCTGGCAAGCCTCCATAAAGAGACAAGTGGAAAAAGAGCTCGGAAATCTCCTCCTTAGTCCATCCAAGGTTCAAGGCGTTGCCGATGGGGCCTTTGAGCCGGCTCTCCCGACCCAGAACTACCAGCGCCGACATGGTTGCGATGCTTCTTACCTTCTTCTCTAGGGCTTGCCTTACCCATACTTCGCCGAAGAGGCTGGCAGTAACCCATTCCTTCATGCCTGGTACCAACTCGTATTCGGGAAGGTCGTCGACTCTTCTGGCTCCAGCGCTCAGATCATGTATTGTCTCCTCGCCGCGCTGAACCCTCTCTTGAGTTGTGGTCATGGCTCCTCTCAAAAAAGAGCTGTCTCGGAATGGGAATCATTATAGGTCAGAAGAGTCTCAAGGTAAATAAAAGCCGACCATTTCGATGGGTCGGCCGATTCTTGGTCTTTGGTAGACCTGGGCGGTTGACAGACAACGGGTCTGCTCGAACTCGTACTGCTTTCCTCAAGCGCCCTTCTTCCCCAGCGAGCGTGGAGCCCTGACTCATTTCTACGGCTCCGCCTCTTCGACGCCGATGCCTCAGATCCCGGAATTCCCTGACACAGTCCGAAAATTGAACCAGGTTGACTATTGACACATCCAGAGGATTAGTTTAGCCTGAGTGCTATTCTTAGTGAGTCAAGACTAATAATACCAGTATAGACTAATCATATTACTATGTCTTCACTAGTTGTGTAGTTAGTCACAAGCTCATTAATATATTGTCGGAGCGAATACAAACTAAGTGGGTGGCCTAACCACAATGTGTTCGCTTATGGATTCTGATCTGAAAGGAAAGCTAAGGAGGATAAGAATGCTGAGAATAGCATTAGTGTTGCTGGTCATATCTGCCTTGGCCATCGCCGCGGCCTGCGGCGGGGGTGGAGGCAACGATGACCTCAAGGCCCAGGTAGTCGAGAATTACGCTGCCGGCGCCCACGCGTCTTATGCCCGCAGTCTAGCGTCCGCAAGAGCGATGGATGCCGCCATCGATAGCTTTCTGGCGGAATCGTCCCAGCACCGTCTAGACGCTGCCAAGTACGCCTGGCTCCTAGCTCGAGACGACTACGGAGTCACGGAGATATACCGCTTCTACGATGGCCCGATCGACAACGAAGAGGACGGACCCGAGGGGCTCATCAATGCCTGGCCCCTGGATGAAGCCTACATCGACTACGTTGAAGGCGACCCAGGCGCCGGCATAATCAATAACCCCGAGGAGTTTCCCACCATTGACGCCGATCTGCTGGTGTCTCTCAACGAAGTAGGCGGTGAAGAGAACGTCTCCACCGGATGGCACGCCATAGAGTTCCTGCTATGGGGCCAGGACCTCAACTCCGACGGTCCGGGCTACCGCCCGATCGAAGACTACACGGTCAACCTCAACGCAGACCGCCGGGCTACCTACCTTCGTGTAGCTTCAGACGTCCTGCTGGGCCACTTGCAGGATATGGTCGACGCATGGGCCCCGGGCACCAACAACTACCGTGCGCAGTTCGTCTCCAAGGACTCCAACGAGGCTCTCACCGACATCATCACCGGCATCGGTGAGATGAGTCGGGGCGAGCTTGCAGGTGAGCGCATGACGGTAGCCTACGAGGAGAGGTCGCAGGAAGACGAGCACTCCTGCTTCTCCGACAATACGACTGCCGACATCATTGCCAACTCTGTCGGCGTCCAGCGGGTCTACTTTGGAGAATACGGCGACGTCAGCGGTCCTGGCATCATGGACCTTATCGCCGCCGAAGACGAGGCTCTCGCCGAGAGCCTGGCGAACGAAATCAACCGTTCCGTCACCTTGGCAAGATCCATTCCTATTCCCTTCGACAGACACCTTGTCGAGGGCCTGGCAGATTCCGACCAGGGACGCAAGGCAGTCCTGGCAACCATAGTTGCTTTGGAAACCCAAACCGACACAATCGTCCGGGCAGCCGAGGAAGTAGGAATCACAATCAGCGTAAGCTGAATATCGCATGCACCATTTCGGGTTGGTGGTTAAGTCGTGGCCACGACCGCTGGTGGTAGCTCTGCTGGCGGTCGTGGTCTCGACTGCTGGTGCATGCGGGGATGAAGAAGCGGAAGTCGACCTGGATATGGTCTACAACGTCCTTCTAGGCGGAGAGACCACCGCCTTCAGCGAAGGCGTAAACGCTTTCGAGCTTTCAGCCCGCAACCTGACCAGCGAGCTCCGGCGCACTTTTGAAGTGGGCGACAGCTTCTTCAATCAGAACTGGGTTGCAGCGCCCTCCAGCACCGTGGCCAGGGACGGCCTTGGCCCCACCCACAACGCCCTATCCTGTTCGTCGTGCCATAGCCACGACGGCAGGGGAAAGCCCCCTGACGGCCCGGATGACCCGGAGCGGGGGGTGCTTGTCCGGTTCAGTGTCCCCGGCCCCGACGGCCCCACAGACGATCCAATATATGGAGACCAGTTGCAGGACAGGGCCATTCTCCTCGTTCCACCCGAGGGTCGTTTGTTAATCGTGTACGAAGAAGTCCCGGGAATGTACCCAGACGGCACGGAATACAGCCTCCGCTATCCGGTCTACAGTTTCGAAGACCTTGCATTCGGCCCCTTACACTCGGAGATCATGACATCGCCGCGTGTAGCGCCTGCTCTTATAGGAATGGGGCTCCTGGAAGCCATCCCGGATGAGGACATACTCGCGCTCGCAGACCCCGACGACGCTGACGACGACGGCATCTCCGGACACCCCAACTACGTATGGGACATTCGCAGGCGAGAGACGGTCCTCGGGCGGTTCGGCTGGAAGGCAGGGCAGCCCACCCTGGAGCAGCAGGCGGCAGGCGCATTCCTTGGAGACATCGGCATCACTTCCAGCCTATTTCCAGATGAGAACTGTTCGCCCAGCCAGGAAGCCTGCCTCCAAGCCCCTAATGGTGGAGAGCCCGAGATACCCGACGAACGTTTGCAAAAGGTCGCCATTTACCTGCAGACCTTGGCCGTCCCTGCCATGCGCAATGTCGAAGATGAAACCGTGCAACAAGGCGCCAGGTTGTTTGTACAGTCACAGTGCGCCGCTTGCCATACTACTCGTCACGTGACCGGAGACACGCATCCTGTCGAGCCCCTTCGCAGCCAGGTAATATTCCCTTTCACTGACCTCCTATTGCATGATATGGGTCCGGGCCTTGCCGACAACCGCCCCGATGGCCAGGCTTCCGGCACCGAATGGCGGACTCCTCCCCTGTGGGGCATCGGATTGGTAGAGACCGTGAACGGACACACAATGTTTCTGCACGATGGCCGCGCCCGAAGCTTGGAGGAGGCCATTCTCTGGCACGGCGGCGAGGCTGCCGGGTCCCGTGGCCTCTTCATGAGCCTGACCGCAGAAGAACGTGAAGCGCTCATCAAGTTCCTGGAGTCACTGTAATTGCTTTTGACACTAAATAAGTTAGTCCCTGCTCTGATTATTGCCGTCCTGATCGTAACTGCCTGCGGATCGGACGCGCCTTCGGACAAGGATGTGCTAGTCAGTCTCGTGGATGAAGTTGTCGTTCCTGTCTATAACGCTGTCTCAGAAGACGCAGCCCAACTAGGCCAAGACGTGCAGATTCTGTGCGACGCTCCAAGCAGCCCCTCTTTGCAAACCGCCCGTGAGTCGTGGCGCGAGGCCCGGGGATCCTGGATGTTCTCCGAGGCCATGTGGTTCGGGCCCGTTATGGATCGACGCTCCCTGAGCCTCCTCGACTGGTCGCCCACTGACACTGCCGCCATCGACAATCTTCTTGCCGACGCAGCCCCAGTATCCGTAGAAGATGTACGAAATGTGCTCGCCTCCAACCAGCGTGGTTTCGGAGCCATCGAGCACATCCTTTTTCACAGCGATGCGATTGTCAGTCTCTCTAACTACCCCAAGCGCTGTGCCTATCTCACCGACATGGTTCAGGTTGTGCAAGAGGAGACCGCAGCCATACTTTCCGACTGGATAGCTGGATCCGAAACACCCCCTTACAAAGACTATTTCAGCGACAGAGCAGACAGAGCTCTTATTCCGAAGAGTGCTATCGCAGAAGTCGTGCGCACCCAGGTCTTCTTGATCCGAAACATGGTTGATATGAGATTAGTCTCGGCCCTCGGCCTCCGGGACGGCCCCCCTGACCTATCATCCATCCCCGGCAATGCTGCCGATAACGGCTGGCAAGACCTCAGCAACGAGCTTCTAGGGATGCAGGCCGTTTACGAGGGAGTAGGACAAGATGGCTTGGGTATATCAGCCCTAGTTGCCCATCTCTCCGAAGAGACCGATACTCGACTGCGCAGTCAGTTCACAGCTGCCATCGAGGCCATAGACTCGGTAGATGGCTCCCTTCGCGTGGCCCTTGCCGAGAACCCCGGGCAGGTCCGGACCGTCTACGACCGGCTGGCCGATGTCCAACGCACCATTTCGACCGAGGTCGTCAGCTTGCTGGGTGTCTCTGTCGGCTTCACCGATACCGACGGAGACAGTCTGCGCTAGAAGACCTTGATGTCTTCCCCTTGTGCCCTTGCCGCCCGTCAACTAAGGAATACCCTCATAGGGACACGCGCCCTTGGTGTCGTCGACAGAGTCATCCGCGCCGGGGCTGCGCCTGTTTCCCCTGCCTCTGCGGCTGCATTTCGCATCATATTCGGTGCTGTTGGCGTTATTGCGGTCATCCGATTCGCAGTCAAAGGTTGGATCTCGGAGCTCTACGTTGAGCCAACCTACCACTTTAGCTACTACGGGTTCGGCTGGGTGCAACCGT
Source organism: Dehalococcoidia bacterium (assembly GCA_965197675.1). Lineage (GTDB taxonomy): Bacteria > Chloroflexota > Dehalococcoidia > Plut-88900 > Plut-88900. The sequence continues at coordinate 550,136 of OZ240221.1, forward strand.
GGCCCGGCTGGGGCATGTACCTCCATTTCGCCCTTCTCGGTCTGGCCAGTATCGGGGTTGCCCTCGGCTACCGCTACCGGCTGTCAATAACGGCGTTTTTTCTCCTATTCACCTATACCGAGCTAATCGACAAGACAACCTACCTCAATCACTACTATTTCATCAGCCTTGCTGGTTTCATCATGGCCTTCCTGCCTCTCCACTGCGCTTTTTCTCTGGACGCAAGGAAAATGCCGAGAGGTGGAAGCCCTCTCACAATTCCGAGGGCCACACTCTGGATGCTCAGGGCGCAAGTTGGCATCGTCTACTTCTTCGCCGGTGTTGCCAAGCTGAACCCCGACTGGCTCCTCCACGCCGAGCCCCTCGGCATCTGGCTCTACAACAGCGCCGACACTCCCCTCATCGGTCCATTCCTCAGAGTCCCCTGGGTGCCCTACGCAATGAGCTGGACTGGAGCCCTCTTTGATCTGACCATAGTCGGCTGGCTCCTCTGGAGCAGGTCTCGGCCCTTCGCGTATGCCGTCCTCGTCATCTTCCACCTTTTCACGGCTCTCATCTTTCCTCCCATCGGAGTCTTCCCTTTGATTATGACGGGATCGGCTCTGGTCTTCTTCAACCTTGACTGGCCGATTCTACTAGCTAGACGTTTACGGGCTCCAACTAGTGAGGCAAGCACAACTTCGCCGGTAGCGGCATCCCAAGTTCGCACGATCTCTTGGCCACTCCGAGTGACCTTTCTATTCGCTATGGTCTTCTTCGTCGTTCAAGTCGTCATGCCTCTCCGCCATTTTGCTTATCCGGGCAACGTCCGCTGGACAGAAGAAGGTTATGGCTTTTCCTGGAGGGTGCTGGTCACCGAAAAGACCGGACTAGTAAAGTTTCGCTTGACCAGCGACGGTACGAAGGAGGAATGGCTCGTTTATCCGGAACAGTACTTGACACCCCTCCAAGCCGAGCGAATGGCCTACCAGCCGGACATGATCTTGGCCACCGCCCATATCATACGTGACGATTACTTAGAAAGAGGCTATGAGGGTGTCGAAGTCCGCGCTGACGCCTTCGTCACGTACAACGGACGTCCCGCGGCCCGTCTGGTAGACCCGAACGCCGATCTCGCCAGCTTGGAATCGGGCATTGGTCACAAGCACTGGATTCTGCCCCCGCCCAACGGGCCGCCTCCAAATTAAGGCCTGGAGATTCTGCCTCAGTTGACGAGTCAACATCTGAGAATGCATTGCTGGCAGCGTCACCCACCACTAGACCCATTGTTCACCTTATATCCTCATATCTATCGACGGGGCTATCTAGCCAAAAGTTCCCTTGCGAGAAGGGCCTTGCTGCGAGCCTTTACTTGGGTGGGGCCAGCAGAAAAAGTAGAGGAGGAGTAGATTCAGGCTAGCGAGGCTCTGTTAACGCCTGACTTCACTTCGGAAATCGAGAGGATCCGTCTACAGTACACGATGGACAGTCTGGTAGCGCATGCGGGATTCGAACCCGCGATCTCCACCTTGAGAGGGTGGCGTCCTAGGCCGCTAGACGAATGCGCCCCGCATGGTATTTGAATAGAGGTCTGTAGGCACATTATAGCTGCACGCGATTAGGCATGCAAACCGCTCTATGCGTCATCTATCATTCTGAAAGAGATCAACTGCACAATGGGGCATCCGATTGTTAATCCTCCAAGGCTCTGTTTATACTGTTTCCTACATCCCTATAATTCAGTAGCTATATGGCATGTAGAGAGGTGTGAGAAATGACTTTCGGTTGCATACTACCAAATCGAGGGGCTTTGGCCACATCTGAGAACATGAGGGTTCTGGCCGTCCTCGCAGAGAATCTGGGCTTCGATTCCATCTGGGTATCAGACCACATCATATTGCCTATCAAGGCATCATCCAAATACCCTTACAGCGATAGCGGCTCTCTACCCTTCGATTTGGACGAGCCCTATTGCGAACCTCTCACAACCCTTTCCTATCTGGCAGGATCGACGCATCGTATCAAGCTGGGAACCCACGTGTTGGTGGTACCCTATCGAAACCCGGTATACGCCGCCAAGATCGTGGCTACGCTGGACTACCTATCGAGCGGAAGAGTCATTCTGGGGATAGGAGTGGGGTGGCTGGAGGAGGAGTTCGACATTGTGGGACAGCCCAACTTCGCTCAGAGAGGGTCTGTGACCAACGAGTACATCCGCATCTTCAAGGAGCTTTGGTCGCAGGATTCTCCTTCGTTTAAGGGCCGCTACTATGAATTTCCCGAGGTGAAATTTCACCCTAAGCCTGTACAGAAACCCCATCCACCCATCTGGGTTGGAGGTCAGACTGATGCAGCTATGAGAAGAGCGGCTACTATAGGAGATGCTTGGCTTCCTATAGGATTGAGGGGGCCTGTCGGATTGGGACCGGAAGAGATGAAGGAGAAGATAGACCAGCTAAAGGGCATGACAAAGGAGGCAGGGAGAATACCAGAAAGTGTCGGGGTCTCTTTCAGCGCGGAGGTGGCTTTCAGCGACGAATCATCAAGCAAACGTAAGCCCTTTATCGGCAGTGCGGAGGAGGTCATCAATGACATATATACCTATCAACAGATGGGAGTAGGCTACTTTCTCTTCTCCTTCAGAAGCGGCTCATTGGGAGAGGTCATGGCATCCATGGAGCGCTTTGGTCGAGATGTTATGCCTTCCTTATCAAAGGGTTGAAATAGATTTACATACCGCTAACAGCGAAGGCCCCCTTCTCCCTCTGAGAAAGGGGGCCTTTTGTGCGCCTTGCACAATCTGTAGTATCTATGGGAATGCCGATAGTGGGGAAAAGTGCTTGGGGAACATTCTTCGTCGGCCTCTAGATTGAGTTAGACGCTGCGAGGCATATGTGCACGGACTTCGTAGTTGGTGGAGTGACTTGCCGCTAGCAGAACTATGGGACTTTGACGTTCTATGCGCCTCAGCACGACTACTCCTTTGCTGGACATGACACGTGTGATTCTTCAGTTCGGCGTTTCTGTATATGACTCTTTTCATCGCGATGCTTGATTTACGTTGGCTATAAGAGTACATTTAGGATTAGACGAGAAGGTCACATACCGCGGAAGGGAGAGGGGTCATGTCCGAATATGAGTTGCTAATCAAGGGTGGTACTATCGTAGATGGCACGAGAATCCCTGCATATCGAGGAGACGTAGGTATTCGCAACGGCAGAATCGTCGCCATGGGGAGGATTGACGGATCTGCCGATCGAGTGATAGACGCGACGGGCCTGATAGTTGCTCCAGGGTTTATGGACCTGCACACCCACTACGACGCTGCCCTGGGAGGATGGGATCCTTATGCATCACTGTCGGGATGGCACGGAGTTACCACAGTGCTCATCGGCAACTGCGGGTTTGGGTTTGCTCCCGTCCGTCCAGAAGACCAAGAGCGAGCGATGCTTCGGATGGAGCGGACAGAGTCCATTCCTCTTTCGGTAATGCAGACAGGGATGCGCTGGGACTGGGTGACCTTCCCCGAGTATCTGGACAGCCTTGAACGGCATGGAATTGGAGTCAACGCCGCATCATTAGTGCCCTATTCACCCATGCGCGCCTGGGTGATGGGTAACGAGAAGGCTCGGGACCCCGAGTATCAACCCAAGTCCGAAGAGATAGGGCAGATGAAGCAGCTGCTTCGAGAAGGCCTGGAGGCGGGAGGATTCGGCTTCTCTGCCACCTTTAGCATGGCCAACCGAGATTACGATGGAGGCTACCTGCCTACTCACGTGGTGTCGAGGGAAGAGTGGTTGGAGATGGCGGGAGTGCTCAGGGACTACACCCGCGGCTCTATGGAGTGGACTATGGGAGAGTCCTTGCGTGGTCTGGGCAAAGATTTCCTGCTGGAGATGGCCAAGACCAGCGGCAAGCCTATGAACTGGAACTCTATCGTGTATGACCCAGCTACACCGGATAGCTGGCGACAAGACCTGGAGTGGACGGAGAAGGTCTACGAAGAGGCCGTCGTGTTGCCCCTCAACAGTTGCGTACCCATCGATTTCGAGTTTACCATGGAGACCATAGGCCTGTTCGACCAGTTGCCTGCCTGGAACGAGTCGACAGTTGGCACACTTGAAGAGCGTAAAGCTAAACTGGCCGATCCCGCTCGGCGGGATTCATTGAGGAAGGATGCCGACAGAAAAAGCCGCGGCCTATTCGGCCAGGCGGACGGTGAGGCAGGGCAGATATCCGAGTTTAAGTGGGATACCACCATTATAGACGAGGTAGCTCTGGACAAGAATAAACCCCTGGTAGGTAGGACTATATCGGAGTTGGCCCAGGAGCAGGACAAGCACCCTGTAGATGTCCTGTTGGACCTGGCAGTCGAGGAGAACCTGAAGACCGAGTTTTCAATGACGGGAGTCTCCAACAGCGATGAGGAGGCCGTAACCGAGATACTCAAACACCCCCTGACCTTACTGGGCACCTCGGATGGAGGCGCCCATACCAAGTTCTTGACCACCGGACGCTACAACACTCACTTTCTCGCTCATTGGATTCGAGACAAGCAGATCATGCCCCTGGAAGAGGCCCATTGGAGAATGTCTACGATGCTGGGCTGGGCCATGGGAATCAGGGACCGAGGCTGGCTGCGAGAGGGAATGCCGGCAGACATCGTAGTCTACGACCTGGACCGGCTTCAAGTGTCGCCCATGGAATCGGTCAGTGACCTGCCCGGCGGAGATTGGCGCCGTGTGCAGAAAGCAAATGGTTATCACTACACCATCGTGAACGGAGAGGTCACCTTCGAGGGCCAGAAGTGCACGGGAGAGCTGTCGGGTAAGGTGCTGCGCAGCTACGATTAATCCAGTTCGAGTTGAACCTTATACCGCATCTGAAGGACAAAGTGGGCTGCTAGTCCCTTAATATCTCAAGTGCGGACTTGAACTCAGGCTGCCATTGGTCTGCAAATCTGTCTGGTAGGAAGGCAGTAGTGTCGAAGCTCTCTTGAGGAGATCCTTTCAGGATAGAGTCGCGGATCATACGGGCAGTGATAGGCGCCAAGTGGATGCCTGAGGTGGTGTGCCCCATAGCCAGGTAGATACCCTCCCACCCCGGAACTGGGCCGATGATGGGCATACGATCGGGTGAAGCGGGACGTGAACCAGCCATCTGCTGAAAGATTCGGGCGTTCTCCAGTTCCGGGAGAACATATATACCTCTTTCCATAAGCTCCAGCTTGGCCTTTTCCGTAGTGGTCATGTCGAATTCATGTCCTAGATAGCCGCCGACCTTGTCGTAGTCTCGTCCGCCTGTGCTTCCCACACTCCAATGACCATCGGCTAGGGTGAGAAGGTGGCCTCTCTTGGGAGAAGTGAGCAAGGCGGGCAGCGGCGGGGCGTCAAAATCGAGAAGAATTCGCTCCCCCTTAAGAGGGCGAACAGGGATTGGGAAATCAAGCCACTCTTGGCAAACGTTTGACCAAGCGCCCATGGCCAGCACCACGCTCTGGCATTCTATACTGCCTCCATCGTATTCAACGCCGGTCACTTTGTTATTGCTATGCTTGAGCCCGGTAACCTTACGAAGCTGTACATCTAAACCTCGTTTTTCTATGGACTGGGCTAAGGCTAGATTAAGTCTATAACCATCTATCTGGGCGGTATGCGGCTCCATTGCGGCGCCTCGGACTTTGGGCGTCAACCGTGAGTCCAGCTGTCGGACTTCATCGCCGTCGATCCAGCGTGCATCGCTCACATAGGCTGTCTGCCACGCTAGCATCTCCTTTATTAGGTACTCTTCCTCCTCGTCTAAGGCCATCCGCAGGGATGGTCGCTCTTGATAATACAGTTCCGTATTTGATTCTTCTCGCAGCCTAGCCATCAGATCTGGGTACATGTTGAGGCTCTCTAAGGCCATATCTAAGAATGGGCCAGGCTTGAACTCGTTTCCCAAGGTGCCTATGAGCCCGGTAGCGTGTCCGGAGGCGCCGCTTCCTATGGCTTCCTGATCTAAGACATGTACCTGGACCCTCTCCAAAGCCAGAAAATAGGCGATAGCACACCCAATGGCGCCCGCTCCTACTACAGCTACATCTGCATGATTACTTGACATGCGCTCCTCTCAGACCTAGAGGGTCTCCCAGTCCACAGCGTGCTCGAAGGCGTGAGCGATTCTCAGGAGCACGGCATCGTTGAAATGTTTGGCTACCAGCGAGAGTCCCACTGGCAGTCCGTCGATCTTGCCGCAGGGTATGGAAATGGCGGGGTGGCCGGTGACGTTAAACGCTGCCGTATTGTCATCCACGCCTGAAGACTTCTTGATTCTCGTCTTCCAACTGGCCCCTGGATCGTATTTGAAGGCTCGTACTGGCTCTGTGGGCATGGCCAGCACATCGAACCGGGCCAATGCCGAGTCATAGGCGCTTCTCAAATTGCGACGCAAGTTCTGTATCTTGGCATATGTGCGTCCGTGATGATGTTCATCGAGATAGGCCCCAAACAATAGAGTACTCTTTGCCTCGGCAGGAAGATCGTCGGCCTGAGTTTTCAGTGACCTCCCCAGGACTTCAGCTAAACTCGTGTCGTAGAATCCCTGCCAGCCATACCCCAGCCCATGGTCCCTCAGCAGGTTTCTACCACCCTCGATGGCCACGGCTTGGTGCACCGCATAGCTGCTTACGTGGGCAGGGACTGAGGCTTCTCCAACTTCGATGCCCAGCTGGTTGATGGCCTTGCATACTTTAGAGTCTACCGCCTTTTCCGCAATCCTTAGCCCGAACCCCTCCTTTAGGATGCCCAGCTTTATACCCTTTACTCCCGAGTCCAAAGCCTCAGCGTAGCCCTCCACAGGAACCTCATTCTGCCTGGGGTCAAGAGGGTCTTTGCCGGCGATGACGTCCAGCACTAGGGCCACCTTCTCTGTGGTTCTGGCCATAGGCCCCACGTGGTCGATGGTGGGTTCTCCTGATATGATGCCGGTGTAAGGAACAAGTCCGAAGGTTGGCTTAAGCCCCACCACCCCGCACCAAGAAGCAGGAGTTCGTATAGACCCACCTTGATCACAACCCAGGGTAGCATCGACGTAATCATAGTAGAGGGCCGAAGCCGATCCGCTGGATGAGCCGCCTGCTAGATGTTGAGGATTGTGCGGGTTCAGTCCAGGACCATAAGCACAGGTGTCTCCTGCCCAAGATCGCGCCATATCGTCCATATTCAGCATTGCGACGATTTCTCCACCCTCTGAGAGGAGCCGGGTGACGACTGTGGCATCGACCTCCGGAACGTAACCGGATAAAACCCTCGAACCGCAGGTCAAAGGTATGCCAGCCACCGATATGTTCTCTTTTAGGCCCAATCTCATCCCCGCCAGCTTTCCTGTGGAGGGGCCCTTGACCGAGCATCGGCGAGCAATGGCATTGAAAGGGTCTTCCTCAGGCGTTGGACGCCTACCGGCGTCTCGGATTATCCCCCGAAGAGTTGGGTGTTCCACAGGCATCTGGTCGATGGAATCCAGCAGCTCGAAAACCTCTGGAACCAGCGAGTGGAAATCGTTCAGCTCCTCTTCGGTGAGATGAAAGTGATTGATTTGAGCCGCTCTACGTAAGTCCTCTTTGGTGGGCCGTCTGAGGCTCAGGATTCACCTCCTGTAAGACTTAATGATACAGCCTCTGCAGCTTTACCGGTGCTTAAGCTACGGGTTGCTGCATTGCGATCTTGGATAGGTCCTTCAATATAGCTTTGGCCGCATTATGGCCTGGCGCGCCGGAAATATCCCCTCCAGGATGTGTACCTGAACCGCAGAGATATAGCCTATCTATGGGAGCTCTATATGGCATACGGCGTGCGAATATCTGCTCTGAGCTGTAGTCTATGTGAAATACGTTTCCGCCTGGCATAGCTTCTCTGATTTCGATGTCCTTGGGACTCTGGGCCGTCCAATCGATAATGGAGTCTCGGAAGTTGGGAGCGTACTGAGTCATGACGTCTATTACCATCTCCCCGACTTTTCTGCCCTCCTCTTCCCAGGAACCCTCGGCCAGCTCCGCCGGGTAATACCTTACCCAGTTGGAGAAGACGTGGTGTCCGGGAGGCGCAAGGGATGGGTCATATATAGAGGGTATCATGATGTCCATTAGCGGGAAGATGGAGGGTTTGCCCTTCTTGGCCATGTCCCAGCTCTGCTGGCAATAATCCACCGAGGGACAGATGAACATGGCGGCTATCCGCTTGGGATCGTAGTCTTTGCCCAGATACGAGCTGAAGTCGGGCAGCTCTTTAAGAGCGGCGAGAAACTTGACTGTGCCCACCTCGTGGGTAAGGTGTTTCACCCTGTCGGTGAACTGGTCTTCCAGGTGCTCGGCGCCAACCATGGATAAGTAGGTGCTAATGGGATCGGCGTTGGACACTACGATGAAGCTCCTAATCTCTTCTCCACTGGCGAGCTGCACCCCCTTGGCTATCCCGTCCTCCACGATGATCTTCTCGACTCTCGCCTTGGTCCTGATCTGAGCTTCATGGGACTGCGCAAACTTCGCCATCGACTGGGTTATTTGCCCTATACCACCCTTCGGAATCCCTACATCCTGAGGTCTGCTGAACTGGGCGCACAGCTCGTAGGCTACAGGGAGTATGCTACCGGGCCGGCTGGGATCTCCCCAGCCTACTGGGTCTATGTAGTGTGCCTTGACGTAATCGGATTCGAAGTAACGTTCAATCAAGTCTCGCAGGCTGACCGTCAACATCATCTCCAGGACTTCCTCGTCTATGGTGCCTCTGACGTCTTCGAAGACCTGGGCCAGAGTGGGAGGCTCCTTGAGCCAGTAACGATAGAGAATAGACGAAGCCCGCTCCCAGAAGGATCTCCACTGAGGGAATACCTTGGCGTCGTGCTCTGAGAATCTGGCGACTTCGCTGACATCTCCTTCCTTATACCCGGCAATCACGCCCATCTGTAGGTATTTGCCGTCTGGGAAGGGGTGAAAGTGTTCGTATTCGAGCGGAATGATGTCCAGACCGTTGTCTCTCAACTCCAGGTCGTCGATTATCTTACCCTGGAGAAGGAAGCAGTAGTCGGCGCAATAGGGGACGTAGAAGCCGGGGTAAAGCTCTTCGGTGACGCACGCTCCACCTATGACGTCTTGGCGCTCGAGGACCAGCACGGAGAGACCATCTTTTGCCAGGTATCCAGCGGTGACAAGACCGTTATGGCCCGAGCCAATTATGATGGCGTCGTACTGGGTTTGTTCCATGCCGTGCCCTCGGAATGAGATCTCAGCGTATCTTACCACAAGCCATCGAAAAGCGAGACGCGAATTGCTGGAACGTGGAGTATGGAGGATGATATTATCATCAAGTGCTGCTGAAACCCTTCCTTTGTCCTTGATCGGTCGAACTCTTTACAATCTCTCCAGGAGGACCAGATGAAGCCACTTTCGAGTGTGTCTCAAAACATGAAACGCTCCGGTATAAGGGTGTTGATGGAGTTGGCGGCTAAGGTCCCTGATGTGATTCGTTTGGAGGCGGGCGAACCCGACTTCATAACGCCCGATCATATCATCGATGGCGGTTTCGAGGCTGCCAAGTCGGGTTTCACCAAGTACACAACCAATGCTGGGTTCCTCTCCTTGCGCGAGGCTATAGTCGACAAACTGGTTCGTGTCAATCAGCTAGAGGTGGAGCCGAATAACATAGTGGTCACTTCGGGAGCAGTCTCTTCGCTTTCAGCGTCTATATTCGCCATAGCAGAGGAGGGCGACGAGGTGCTAGTTCCTGACCCTGGCTGGCCCCCGTATAGATCCATGGTGGAGCTGGCTCACGCCATCCCTGTACCCTTCCTTCTGGATGCTGCCAATGACTTCGCGTTGGACATGGACGAGTTGAATCGTCGAGTAACCTCCAAGACCAAGGCCATCATCATCAATTCACCATCTAATCCAGCAGGCTCGGTGTTTAACAGAGAGGTGATGGAATATCTGGTCGCCTTCGCTAGGCAGCACGATCTGTACGTCATTTCTGATGAGGTCTACGAGGAGTTGGTGTTCGAGGGGGAGCACGTCAGTCCAGCGCGCTTCGATGGTGACGGACGAGTGGTCAGTGTGTTTGGGGCATCCAAAACGTATGCCATGACGGGTTGGCGATTGGGCTATTTGATGGGGTCAGAGGAGATAACGACCCTGGTAAAGAAGTTGTTGGAGCCATTGATCTCATGCGCCCCAGCCATCTCTCAAAAAGCGGTGGAGGCTGCTCTTAGAGGTCCTCAGGACTGCGTGGAGGAGTTTAGAAGCTCCTATCAGCGCCGTAGAGACAGGGTGGTAGAAATCCTAGAGCCTGCCGGCCTTCTTGGGGCTGTGCCAAGAGGCGCTTTCTATGCGCTGGTGGATATCAGCTCTACCAAGATGGACTCGGATACGTTCGTGCGAGAACTGCTGGAAGAAACCAGTGTGGCCGCAGCCCCGGGCGCCACCTTTGGCTCTCAGTCGGAAGGTTACGTGCGCATCTCCTTCGCCACTCGGGAGGAGGACATGGTCGAGGGCCTGCACCGGATCAAGGCGTTCATCAAGAAAAAAACGGTTCCGCCCAAAGCGCCCAAGGGTTCTTAGCTATAGGCTAGGATGGGCGAGAGCGCCATCTCTTACCCCCCTTGACCGTCAGCACGGGCGAAAACCGCTGAGGAGTCTCAATCTCATTTCCCAGCTTATCGTCGAAGGTGAAGTCGCCCTGTTCCAGATTCAACACCACAGCATCTCCTTCCGCCCCGATGCGCAGTGTCCCTATGTCGTCCCGCCCAATGACCGAGGCCGCGTTGGCGGTGACGCCGCGGATCACCTCTTCCACAGACATCCCCGATCCATGAAATAGAGACATTATGTCTAGTAGATTGTAGCCCATCTCTTCGCCGGGCCACTTAGCCGTCATGTCGGTGCTGAGGGTGTGGGGCAGCATCTTCTCACCTATGGCCGTCCGGCATATGGGCAACGAGTAGTGCTTGGCGAAACAAGCTGTATCGAAGATGATACCACTCTTGTAGGCCGTCCACGCGTCATTGGTAATGTTGCCTTTATCATCTAGGACATTGTGCTTGGTGCTCTGGAATATGTGTGTAGCCACGTCGCCAGGCTTCAAATACTGGAAGATCTCTCCCAACGGCAGCAGTGCATCCATGACGTGAACCATCACCTGCTTATTAGTGTGGTCAGCAATCCTCCGCGCCATCTTGAGAGCCGCCTCCGCATTCCTCGTGGTAGTGCCATCGGGGGAGAGACGAACCTTGACCCCGAGAAGCACGTCACTATTCTCCTCGATACACTTTATGGCCTCCTCTTCCCTGGCGAAGCTGAAGTTCTCCAGGTCAGCCATGCCTACCATACTGAATGTGGTACTGCCGATAGCCGATAGATGAAGGAAGGCAAATATACGGGTGTCCACCCTATCGATCACATAGTGTCTAAATCCAGGAAAATTGGCCCAGCCGGTGCTCCCTGCGTCCACCACCGTGGTTATCCCGATAGTGAGGTTGGTAGGGTCCGGGTCTGCTCTAAGAGGCGCGATGTCTTTGGCGTAGTGTCCGTGAAGATCGATAAGACCCGGCGTGACCAGCTTTCCAGAGACATCGATTACTTCTGCACCCTGGTTCCCTGGAATGGCTTCAGCTACTGCCGCCACCTTTCCATCCTTGAAAGCGACGTCTCTCTTGCCCCGCAGATCCTGAGACGGATCTAGTATCTCCCCACCCTTCAAAATCAGATCGTAGTCGATAGCCATTGTCCCCCTCCAATAAAGGCCTGTGTAGATGCAGACTACAGGAATGCCCTCAAATGGTATGTCCAGCCATATCCGTTGTCAATGAAGAGAGGCCGAAAGGCAGCGCAACTAGATGGTGCCGCGATGCTCAGAGACCACCCTCCCCCTCGCCGAGGACGTCTTGCTGACAGTGGGGACTGCAAAGGGGCAGAGCCCCTTTGCCTGGGGGGTTGGCCTGTCTACCGCCAGGGATGTTCTGAATAAGTCTTCATCGAGGGAGTCCAGAGGGAACCATCCCTCTGGCAGGGGGTCAGGGGGTGTCCCCCCAACTCCCAAACACATCGAGGGCGGGCGGCTGGGACCAAGGGATTTGCCTTTCTGAGACAGCCCCAGAGAACCACCTTATATTGACATGCCTTTGGAGTTGCGTATAGTAAACTTATAGGAGACCAGCGATACGTGACCATCGAAGAGCGAGTCCAGCCTTCCACGGACGCTTACAAAAAACTCGAGGCCCTGAAGTCCATTTTGAAAGAGATGGGCTCAGTTATAGTGGCCTACTCCGGGGGAGTGGACAGCGCTTTTCTGGCGGCTACGACAAACCAAGTCTTGGGACCTCGGAGCTTGGCCATAACAGCAGCTTCACCCAGCCTGGCTCCTTCAGAGTTGGGCGAAGCGGTATCGCTGGCCAGTCGCTTGGGGATTCCCCACCGTGTCATTGAGACCAAAGAGATAGAGCGGTCTGAGTACCAAGCCAATGCTCCCAATCGCTGCTACTTCTGCAAGGATGAGCTCTATACTCATCTGACTCGCATAGCTGATGAAGAGGGATTCGTGCAGGTGGTCAACGGGGCCAACGTGGATGACCTGGGGGACTTTCGCCCGGGTTTGAAGGCGGCCAAAGATCATGGTGTGCGCAGCCCACTGGTGGAGGCTGCGCTTACGAAGGCTGACATCCGGGTTTTGTCCAAGGAAGCTGATTTGCCCACATGGGATAAACCCGCTCAGGCCTGCCTCTCCTCCCGTATTCCCTACGGTACCCCAGTGACGGTAGAGGCCCTTGAGCGCATAGCAAAAGGCGAAGAGTTTCTACGCGGCCTGGGCATCAGCCAGCTTCGGGTCAGACATCACGAGACCATAGCGAGGATAGAGCTAGACCCCGACGACTTCAAGAAAATCTTAGATGGTGATGTTCGGAGCCGGATTATCGAGCATTTCCGCTCTATAGGCTATGTGTATGTCACTCTTGACCTCGTTGGTTTCCGTTCCGGCAGCCTCAACGAGGTTTTACCCTCATTCAAGCGTAGCCAATAGTCAGATCACTTATTAGTTGGGATCTCGCCCGCTAAATCACATGAGCTTGTTCCGCAAATTGGCGCGGGCTGGTACCGGGCACGGCTGGATCGAATGCCTCACCCTCGACCCCATCTATGATCGGGGCATCTGCTTAGAGGCGCTATCGAAGGGCCCCATCAGATTGGGTTGGTCGGCATAATTGCCCCCTCGGTAAGTGTTAGATGCTGAAATAAAATGCCCCGGCCCTTCTCCTTCGGGGAGATGAGGTGTCTCCGCTCACCTTAAGCCTGTCGAAGAGTCACCCTGAGCTTAAAGTTTACCCTGAGCGTAGTCGAAGGGAAGGGTGCCCTCACCCCCTATGCCGTCCCTCCCGTGCCACCCTTCTTTCCTGTCATTCTCGTGCTTGACACAGGAATCCAGAGTTGGCACCTGGCCTGTTGTGTCACGTGGCTATATATAGAATGAGAACCTACGTGCTATCATGCAAATAATCATCTAGCTTACAAGGAGGTATCATCCCTATTCCTCACGGAGGTCTTCGCCAGGGTGCAGGGACTCCCAAGGGCAACCTGAACGGACTGAAGCAGTGCCGGATTCTCGCCGGTTTCAAGAGCTTGTCAACGCCCTCGCTGAAATAAAATGCCCCGGCCCCTTCACCTCGGGAGATGAGGTGTATCCGCTCACCTTAAGCCTGTCGAAGGATGTGAGCGGGGCCGGGGCGTTGTGTATCCGCTCATCTGGTTCCCTTCGGTAAACTCAGGATAAACTCTAAGCTCACCCTGAGCGGGGGCATGCTGTATATCCGCTCACTCTGAGCCTGTCGAAGAGTCACCCTGAGCCTAAAGTTTACCCTGAGTGTAGTCGAAGGGAAGGGTGCCCCTACCCCCCACCCGTCATTCTCGTGCTTGACACGGGAATCCAAGGGAGAGGTGTTACACGAGGTGGATGTGCCACACATACAAAAACCTACGGGGAGAGTGGGTGGGTCCAACCTCAACCTGAAAAAACTCAATCAAAATGTAACTGGCTTTCGTGCCTGGGAAACCCCTAAAACAAAACTTTTTTTATAACTCAATCAAGTTTGAACGGGGACCAGAAAATTCAATCAAGTTTCAGAGCTAAACAGGAAAAACAATCAAGTTGCCACACATCTCCACATCCACCACGAGTCATCCCCACAGATGACGGCGTAGACGGCTATAACGATGACATCTATGAGCTTGTGACGCTTGGCGGGGCCGATTCATGGGTCTGTCAGATTTGTCGAATCGGCCAGATTAGTTAAAATGCGACAGTGCATGCATGCGGCATGTTGACACAATTGATTTGCCCCATCTACACTATCGCCATCACGTGGACTAATTTGCACCACCGTACAGGAGTTGAGGATGTCGGACTTGAGGATTATCTCGGCTGATTCCCACGTCGAAGAACCCTCCGAGTTGTTTGAGCGCGTGCCGGAAAAATATCGCAACCGCGCACCGCGGCTAGAGGAGAGGAACGGTGGGGCCTATGTAATTCAAGAAGGCCAAAGGCCAGTCCGGCAGGACATCGCCGGCTCCAAACTAACCGAAGAGGATAAGAGGCGAGAGTTCAGGGGCAGTATGGACGTGCCAAACGCCTTCGGAAGGGAGTCAGGAGCCAATATTCCGATACGGTTAGCAGATATAGAGGAAGATGGAATCCATGCAGAGGTCATATATCCACAGGGCATGTTCAAGATCATGGCCTCTCCCGATCCGAGTTATCAGATGGCCTTCGCTCGGGTGTACAACGACTGGTACAAAGAGGTATTTGGCGAATACAGCGACGAGTTTGCCGTCTCCGCGGTAATCCCCATGCTGGACATCCCTTCGGCTGTGGAGGAGGCCCAACGAGTAGTGAAGATGGGATTTCGCTCCCTGTCTGTACCGGTGACCATGCCATCATTGCCCTACAATCGCCCCGACTACGAACCGTTCTGGAGGGCCGTCGAGGAGATGGGAGTTCCTGTAGCCTTCCACGTCTTCACCCGCGGCGAAAATCAGATCCCAGAAGACTTGGGAGAAGAGCAATCTTATGGAGCCGACCTGTTCTACATAGCCCTGGGCATGGCGGAGGCAATGAGTCCCTTGGCCATGCTGACCTCATCTGGCGTCCTGCAGAAACATCCCAGTCTCAATTTTGTGCTGGTAGAGTGTGGTATAGGCTGGCTGAGTTGGCTTCTGAACCTCATGGACGAACTGAATGAGAAGAGGCATATGTGGCACACCCCAAGGCTGGAGATGAGGCCCAGCGAGTTCTTCCGGCGGCAAGGCCACATCACTTTCGGGGACGACGAAATCGGACTGCGAAATCGAGATGTTACGGGAGTCGACTGTTTGATGTGGGGCAGTGATTATCCTCATGACGAAGGCACCTTCCCCCACTCCCGCGAGGTGATAGCTCGCATATTCAAGGATCTCCCGGAAGACGAGACTCGAAAGATTGTAAGCGAGAATGCAGCAAAGCTTTACGGATTCTCCCTCAACTAGTCTTTTGATAAACCTTCAGTTTAGGTGGATGAAGGCTTATCAATGTCTATAAATTTGATTGTGACATCTCTGTAGCCCTCAGTTGCCGTGTCTGGAGCAGTGTCTTATTGGATACGCAACCGGCTTTGTGTAGCGCTGATACTGCTTGGTTTACTAGTTGCAATCATCGGCTGCTCTCGGTCTAATGCCACTTCCACCCCCACCCTATGGTCTAATGCTACTCCCACCCCCACCGTAGGGTCCAATCCTACTCTCACTCCTACCCCCACTCCCACTCTAGATATTTCTACACCTACTGTCGCATCTACAACGCATGTCTCCACCTACAAGTTGGTGAACAGCTACCCTCACGATCCATCTGCATTCACACAAGGACTGGTGTTTGAGGAGGGGTTCATATACGAGGGAACGGGAGTAAAGGGACAGTCCACGTTGCGCAAGGTGGACTTGCAAACAGGGGACGTCTTATTAATACACGAGTTGCCTAAAAAGTATTTTGGAGAAGGTATCACTATTTATGGAGATAGAATCATACAACTGACGTGGAGATCTAACATAGGGTTTGTCTACGATAAGGAAAGCTTCCGGCAAATCGACGAGTTCAGCTATCCCACTGAAGGCTGGGGCATCACTCACGACGGGGACCGGCTGATCCTCAGCGACGGTACCGCAACGCTTTACTTCATGGATCCTGATAGCTTCGAGATAACTGGCCAGATCGATGTTCGAGATGACGATGGTCCAGTTGCGCTGCTCAATGAGTTGGAATACGTCCTGGGCGAAGTCTACGCCAACGTCTGGCAAACAGATACAATCGTGAGAATCGATCCTCAAACGGGTCGAGTTATAGGCTGGATCGATCTCGCTGGACTCTTAGATTCGGAGGAGAGCGAGGAGCCAGTGGATGTTCTCAATGGCATTGCCTACGATCCCAGTGATGATCGCCTGTTTGTTACTGGAAAGCTTTGGCCCAGCCTCTTTGAGATAGATGTCGTTCCCGGCAATTAGGCGACCCGTTGTTCCTCGTCTGCATTGGAAGCCAGCACCGCCAAGGCCCGCAGGATGGTGGCTTCCATCCTGACCCTCTCCTGTCTGAATGAGAAGGCATTCAAGGCTGCCGGTTCAGGTCGCCGAGGGCGACAAGCAGGTGGTCAGGGAGGAGAGGCTGCGCCGGGATATCGGGCCTGAACTGGGCGACGGAGAGGATTTCCAACTGACCCCCGACTCGCCTTCGCCCTGTTCCAGCGAGGCTAGTAAGGAGGTTATGCACTTATCAGCGCTACCTTCCCCGGCTGGACTACTCCCAGGCCTTTCTCTCAGGCGTCAATGGCCCCTCACGCGCACTTCGTGTACACGTGGGCAGTGCAGTACAACGAATATCAAAGCGGGCACGAACTCGCCGTGAGTCGTGCCCGCTATTAAGACCTTGCTCTAGTCAGGGGCTCTAGTCAGGCGCGTCAACACACACCACGTACACACTAAGCCGCCAATCAACGGTTACGCTGACGACCTCCTTGGCCTTTGCGGTCCACTCGGCAGATTTCTCCCCTGTCAGACCGGCTGGATACGAGGCCACGACGGCAACACCTGCGGGAATTTCGCTATCGGCATCACCAAGGGCTCCCAGGACTCGCGCCCCGCCCCCTATCGCAATTTTGCCTCCGTCACATCGCACACTCTGGGTCTTATCGAGACTGTTCGATGCGGTCGTACCAACTTTGATCTCAGCCCCGCTTACGCCAGGATCGCCTTTCTCACCTTGCGGGCCATGAGGACCAGGCTCACCCTTCTGGCCTGGAGCTCCACGCTGGCCTGCATCACCTTGAGGTCCTATTAGACCTCTAGGCCCTGTATCTCCAGGTTCACCCTTAGGACCCTGCTCACCCTGAGATCCCTGTGGCCCTTGTGGACCCTGTGGACCCGTATCACCCTGTAGTCCCTGTTCACCCTGGATGCCCTGCGGACCCCCTGGGCCCGTATCGCCTTTAGGCCCGCTATTTCCAATCTGTCCCTGGGAACCTACAGGGCCTTGCGCCCCTGTCTCTCCCCGCGGCCCTCCTGGGGCTCCGGGGTCTCCCTTGGATCCCTGCGGCCCCCCTGGGCCCCGCTCACCCTGCGAGCCCTGCGAGCCCTGTGGACCCGGCGGCCCCTGGATGCCCTGTGGACCCGGCGGCCCCCCTGGGTCTCCCGGCGGCCCCGGCGGTCCCGGCGGCCCCTCTAGACCCTGTAGACCCGGAGCACCCGCTGAGCCCGGAGAGCCCGCTGAACCCGGATCGCCCTTAGAACCGGTAGCTCCAGCCGGTCCCACAGGGCCGATGGAACCGTCAGGCCCCGCACAGGCGACGGCCACGAGAGCTACACATACTAAAATCCCTATAATGCTGAGTCGTATTCGTCCAAAACCAACGATCATGCGATACCTCCTGCATCGTTGGTTAAGATTCTAATACTCTCGACCATGATGTGTCAATACTTCGAACTGCCTCATAAAAGATGTTACCGAAGGGCGTATCGTTGCCTCAGAAATCATGTTACCTGGAGAGGACTTGAGGAGAAGCAGTGTGAAGGAGTACACGGAGAAGATGAGGGGCAGTGAGGCTTGGATACAGATAGTCATGAATAACTTGATACTGAGCCCTGGTTACCTTCATAATACCTTTTGGTAGCGCCCCTTTAGTTGAGGCTACGTTAACTCTTCCAGTCTTGCCCAATAAGTACGAACTATTGGCAGCACCTTCCCAGACCACTGATTCTGTCCCCGTTCGAGAGTCCGGCCGCATAACCAGCCTCGATCTGATACGCGGAGTTGCAGTGCTCGGCATTCTGTTGATGAACGCTGTTTACTTCAAGTTCGGCAGTGTGCCTTACTTCAACTTGAGCGCGGGCGGCTCAGAGACACGGCTCGACTTGGCTGCGGGCATCTTCGGAGAAGTCTTCATCGACCAGAAGTTCATGGGGCTGTTCTCGCTGCTGTTCGGCGCGGGGATGATTCTCTTCATCGACCGTGCCAGCGGGAGAGGAAGGCGCGCAGTCGCGCTGAACCTTTGGCGAAACGCGTTGCTGCTGCTAATCGGCATCCTCCACTTCCTGTTGTGGGATGGCGATGTGCTGACGGTTTACGCCGTGTCATCGGTCTTTCTGATCGCCCTGCGAAAGCTGCCGAATTGGATGCTCATCTCCGTTGGAGTTGCCGTGTTCGTGCTATCCGTTGCTTGTGCACTGTTGGCACAGTACATCGCCGCCACGACCAGCACATCGCTATCCGGTCTCTGGACACCGGGCGAGATTTCGGACCAAGAGGTTATTGCGGTTCCCTTCCTGCTGGGCTATTTCCTGCGCGCATTAGGGCTGATTCTCGTCGGCGCCGGCTTGTATCGCACCGGCTTTATGGACGGCGGCTTGCCTGCGAGGACATATCGACTGACCGCAGTGGTCGGGCTTGCCGTCGGCCTGCCGCTTGCCGCCGCCGGCGTCATCATTACCGCAGTGAACGATTACTCTCGCGAGATCGCCTTTATCGGCCAGATTCCCAACACGATTGGCACGATTCCCTCGTCGCTGGGATACATGAGTCTCATCATCCTCTGGAACAACAGCGCGGACAACTGGCTAAAGCAGCGTCTACGCGCAGTCGGGAGGATGGCACTGACAAACTACTTGGCGCAGACTGTGTTGGGTGTGCTTGCTTTGACAATCCTGCTAGGAGATGTCGATTTTGTGAACCGAAGTGCGGTCTTGGTGTTTGTGTTCGCAGTGTGGGCGCTGCAGGTATGGTGGTCGCAAGCGTGGCTGAGTCGCTTCCTGTTCGGACCTGCGGAGTGGCTCTGGCGAGTCGCTACATATCAAAGCGGACAGCAGCTTCGCCGCCCCAGAGACTCGGGGCGCCCAGCTTAGGAAAGTGTCAACTCCTGTGAAGCACAGTGGGATATTATCCCCCTTACCGATGAGCTCAACCGCCTGGAGAAGAACCGCACCGAGTCTCACGAAAGCCTGAAACAGCAGCTCAAGTCGCTCGCGTAAAACAGCAAAACCCCTAGCAAGAAACCCGCAACCCTAAGGATGCACTCAAGACATCGCAGGTGCGCGGCCAATGGGGAGAGATGCAGTTGCGCCGGATCCTCGAGTTGGCGGGCACGTCGGAGTACTGTGATTTCGAGGAGCCGCTCAGTGTTACTGCTGACGACGACAGCCCAAATCGAGGCGATAACGCCCCCATCTCAACCAAACCCGCCACCGGAAAGCCGCTCAGCGACTCGATCTAGCCCCAGATCGACACCAGGCACTCGTCAAAACCAGGCCAACTGCCCCCTCACCAATTTAGGTGGGAGATTTGGGGAGTACGACTTTATTGACTGGGTTAGTGTCCTTTACGTATAATTGCTGGGTTGTGTCTGAAAATAACGTCTACGCTATAGTCCAGACCGGTGGCAAGCAGTATCGAGTAACAGTGGGTGATCGTCTTCGCGTGGATGCAATGCACCATAAGCCCGGCGAAGACATTCAGCTTGACCAAGTGCTTCTGGTTTCCAAAGACGGCGAGGTAACGGTGGGCAGTCCCCTTGTGGCTGGTGCAAAGGTTGACGCTAAGGTTGAGAGAAATGTAAAGTCGGACAAGGTCACCGTTTTCAAGTACAAGCCCAAAGTCAGATATCGAAGGAAGACGGGGCATCGCCAGCCATACACTGAGTTGGCCATCAAAAAGATAACCCTTCGAAAGAAAAGACAATCCAAGGCTTCCCGGCCCCAGGAAGCGAACAAGAGCGAGGAAGAGTAATGGCCCACAAGAAAGGTGGAGGCAGCAGCAGAAACGGCCGAGACAGCAAACCCAAGATGCTGGGTGTCAAGCGCTACGGGGGAGAGAGAGTCACTGCCGGCACGATAATCGTTCGTCAGCGGGGCACCAAAGTTCGTCCCGGCAATAACGTTGGTGTCGGGCGAGACCACACTCTATTCGCACTGTTGGATGGCCAGGTTCAATTCGAGCGCGCCACCAAATATCGCAGGAAAGTAAGCGTTTACCCAGAGAATTAGAGAGCAATGAAAGCTAAGTTACACCCCAAATACGAAAAGGCATCCATAACGTGTGGAAGCTGTGGCTCAATCTTTGAGACCAGGTCCACAAAGGAGAACCTGAGAATAGAGCTGTGCAGCAACTGTCACCCCTACTTCACGGGTGAGCAACGAATAGTCGATACCCGAGGGAGAGTAGAGCAGTTCAAGCGGCGCTATGGCTTGCAATGAGATAATGGGTTGAAATATAATCTGGGCAACGGGGGAGCAATTCAGTGCTCCCCCGTTTGGTTTAAGGAGGAGATTGGCTAAGAAGCATTTCTACGGCGGTCAGGCGGTCATCGAAGGGGTTATGATCCGCGGGAGAGCCAACATCTCCATAGCGGTGCGCTGCCCCAACGACGAGATTAATCTGCACACCGAGCCTCTCCAGAGCGTCTTCACAAGCTGGTTCAGAAAGGTGCCCTTGCTCAGGGGCTTCCTCGCCATCCTGGAGATGATGATCATAGGGACTCGTGCGCTGATGCGCTCTGCTAGTCTCGCTCTAGGAGAAGAGCCCAGCCAGCACACGTCGCCCTTATTGTGGGCGACGCTGGTAATAGGACTGGCCATCGGTATAGGTGTCTTTATGGTCTTCCCTGTTTATGTCCAGGAGTGGATAGATTCTCACATCGAGTCATCTGTTCAGTTGAATCTGATCGAAGGGGGGCTTCGACTTCTGCTCTTTCTGGCCTATCTAAGACTCATAGGATTAATGAAGGATATAAAGCGGGTGTTCGCCTATCACGGAGCAGAGCATATGACCATCCATGCCCTTGAGCACGGCGATCCCCTCGAGGTAGAATCTGTCAACAAGCACACTACCTTGCATCCCAGGTGCGGGACGGCCTTCCTGCTGGTAGTTGTTGTGGTTGCGATATTTGTATTCGTGGCTTTAGGTCATCCCCCATTGTGGCTACGCATCCTTTCCAGGATAGCCCTGCTACCGGTTATCGCTGGGTTGGCTTACGAGATCATTCGGTTCCACGGCGCTCACAGCAACAATCGCTTCCTCAACTTCATACTTTCGCCCAGCCTAGCCCTGCAGATGCTGACTACCAGAAAGCCAGACGAAAAACAGATAGAGGTAGCGATTACGGCGGTTAAAGGAGCCCTGGAAGCGGATGGAGCAGCAGCGATAGAGGACCCTCAGCAGCAGTCCGTAGAGGAAGCATCAGCGTCTACGAGATCTTAGCTCCTCCCGCACCTGTTCTGGGGTAAGGTCTAAGGTGGCCAGTAGCACTATCGAGTGAAACCAAAGATCTGCCACCTCTTTGATGGTCTGCTCCTGGTCTCCCTCTAAGCCGGCTATAGCCGATTCACCTGCTTCCTCTATGACCTTTTTCGCTATCCTACCAGTCCCTTCTTTGAACAGGCTAGCCACGTAGCTATCCGAGGGCATAGTACGCTTTCGCTCTCGTATGACACCGAACAGCTCATCCAAGATGGCCCCGTCTTGACGTTCGAACTGTAGATCATCAGAACGTTGGTCGGTGAAGAAGCATGTCTCGTTTCCGGTGTGACAGGTGAGGCCAACAGGTTCGGCTTTGACCAACAGTGTATCCCCATCGCAATCCACCGATACGCCTTTCAGATTAAGGTAGTTCCCTGAGGTAGCGCCCTTATGCCAAAGCTCGGAGCGGCTCCGGCTGTAGAACCATACCTGGCCGCTCTCCACCGTCTTCCTCAGCGCCTCCTCGTCCATATAACCCAACATCAATACCTTCCCGGTCTTATCATCTTGGATGATAGCCGGCACTAGACCCTTGTCATCCAGCTTAATCATGACTAGCCTCTTTCGAGTCGACTCTTCTGGTTGAGACTCCGTGTTCCTGCAAGTACCTCTTGGCCTCGGCTATGGTGAAAGTGCCATAGTGAAATACGCTTGCTGCCAGCACGGCATCCGCCTTGCCGATAGTCACAGCCTCATATATATGGCGCAATGTTCCAGCGCCGCCACTAGCAATCAGGGGTACTGACACCGAGTCTGCTATAGCCTGGTTTAGCTGCAAGCTGTACCCCGTTTGCTGTCCGTCTGCGTCCATACTGGTGACCAGCAACTCTCCAGCACCAAGCTTTGCCACTCGCCGCGCCCACTTCAGAGCATCGATGCCCGTTGGAGTCCTGCCCCCATGGACATAGACTTCCCAGCGAGAGCCGATATCTAGCTCCAGACCATCGCCGCGAGATGATGATTTTGAGCCTTTAATTCTCTGCGCGTCAATGGCCGACACTATGCACTGACTCCCGAACTTCTCGGCGCCCTCACTAATAAGCTGATGATTGAGGATCGCTGCTGTGTTGACAGCGACTTTATCGGCTCCCGCCTCCAGAATGCGGCGTATGTCTTCGACGGTCCTGACTCCCCCACCGACAGTCAGTGGAATGAATACTCGCTCCGAGACTCGTTGAACTATGTCGATCATGATGTCCCGGTCATCCGAGCTGGCAGTGATATCCAAAAAGACCAACTCGTCGGCGCCCTGGCTATCGTAGAAGGAGGCCAACTCCACAGGGTCGCCGGCATCTCGTAGATTAACGAAGCTAACCCCCTTAACCACCCTACCACTGTGCACGTCCAGGCAAGGGATTATACGTTTGGTAAGCATTCCCGCTATGCGCTCATCTCTAATCGCCTGACGATTTCGTCGCTATACTGGGTGGTGCTAGCACTACCTCCCAGGTCTGCGGTGAGTACTCGTCCCTCTTCCAACACTTTGGATACCGACGATTCTATCCTTGCGGCTGCCTCTTCCTCGTCTATGTGCTTGAGCATCAACGAGCCCGTAAGAATCAGGGCCGTTGGGTTTGCGATGTTTTTGCCGGCCGCCTCGGGCCAACTGCCGTGAGTCGCCTCGAACACCGCGGTAGCATCACCTATGTTGGCCCCAGGCACCAGGCCAAGACCCCCCACCAGCCCAGCGCAGAGGTCGGAGATGATGTCACCATACAGGTTCTCCATGAGCAGCACGTCGAACCGGCTAGGGTTGAGAACCAGGTGCTGGCAAGTGCTATCCACTATCATCTCTCGATACTCTATGTCGGGGTAACCGAGCGCCGCCTGTCTGCAGCAATCGAGAAACAGGCCATCGGACAGCTTCATTATGTTGGCCTTGTGGACCGCCGTTACCTTCTTACGCCCTTCCCTAACGGCGTACTCGAAGGCGCACCTGGCTATTCGGCTGGAGGCCGTCCTCGTGATTACCTTCACGCTTTCGACCACACCCGGTGCTACCTCGTGTTCCTTGCCGGCATACAAGTCTTCCGTGTTCTCTCTCACCACTACGAGATCCACGTCCTTATACAGGCTGTACACTCCGGGAAGGCTCTTAACGGGGCGTATACATGCGTAGAGGTCCAGGTTCTGCCGGAGAGCGACGTTCAGACTCGGATAACCTTCTGAGACAGCCGTGGTGATGGGGCCCTTCAGGGCGACTCGGTTGCGTATGACGGAGTCCAGGGTTTCCTTCGGCAGGAGAGCACCGGACTTTTTTTGTGCCTCCGCCCCTGCATACTGGATATCCCATTCTATGGATACGCCTGTAGCCTCGATGACCTTCTTAGCAGCGTTGGCCACCTCTGGGCCGATGCCGTCACCTTCTATCAGAGTTATCTTGTGTGTATTTTTCAACTTATAAACCTACCATCAAACGAAACCCGTACAAGCTTCAATTATATTTATGTGAAGACATTTTCCATGAAGCTATCGGAGTGATGGGGTCACAAGAGCTAGGATATGCACCCCTAATCTGGCTGGTTGATCACTACATACATGTAATGTTCATCACTGAGATAGGGCTGCGAGGATAACTTGAACCCGGCCTCTTTCAGCAGTCTCATGCACTCCTGTTCGTCGATCCTTTCGGCAACTGGAGGACCGTTTTCCATCTCCTTCTTGTACCATTCCAGGAGAGTCAGCCATCCGTTGGGTTTCAGTATGCTTCTCACCATCTGCAGAAAGGCGGGAGGGTTATAGGTCTCGTGGAACATGAACGCGGAGAAGGCCCCGTCTACGCTCTGGGCCGATAGGGGTATGTCCAACTCCTCAGAAAGAACCGCCTCCACATTTCTGATCCCCCCTACATCCACTCTGTGGCGAATGTCTTGAAGCATCTCAGGCTGCATGTCCACGGCATAGACTCGACCCTTTCCGAGATGTTTAGCCAGCGGGAAGGTGAAGAAGCCGTTGCCGCATCCCACGTCCATAACGACGTGCTCAGGCTTTATAGGCATGAGGGATATGATTCTGGTTGGATCCAGGACCCTTCCTCGATCAGGATCGATGAGGACTGCCCTATTCGATACTGGAAACTTGCCGGGCTTTTGGCGTTTGCCCTTGGCCATGTTCCCTCACTTCGATTCGACCTCGATGAAGGCGAACTCGCCACCCGTGGCATTGATAACCTCGTGCTCCACTCCCGCTTTTCTGAAGTAGGGTGCGCCCGTCACCAGGTCCGAGTACCTCTCCCCTTCCGAGTCCTTGATGAGCAGCTTCCCCATCATTATGGGCACTACAACATAGTCCATCTCGTGTCTATGATGACCGGTGGTTGCGTCAAGGGCGAAGCGCCACTCGGCGACTCTCACCACATCGTTGTCGATAAGTATGGTCTGTTTAGCTTTTTCCCTGGCCATGCTAATCCTCGTAGGCTACTGCCTTGGTAGCTTCCCTCAAGTCGATGTTGTTAGTATACAGGGCCCGGCCCACTATAGCACCTTCGACACCCACCTTTTGCAACCTTGTGAGATGAGAAATAGAGGATACCCCACCCGAGCAGATCACATTAGAGTCGGTCAGAGAGTTGAGGTGAGAGATGGCATCGTAGTTGGGCTCGGTGAGGGTGCCATCTCTGGATATGTCGGTATAGATGAACCGCTGTGCCCCCAGATCGTCCAACTGACTCGCCAACTCCGTTGCTTTAATGTCGGATTTCTTCGTCCAGCCGGAAGTAGCGACATAGCCGTCCCTGGCATCAATTCCGATGATAATTGCGTCCCCGTATCGCCGGATGGCCTCACTAACGAAGGACAAGTCATCAACTGCCAAGGTGCCCAGGATAACCCTTGTAATTCCAAGGCCAAGGTAATTCTCGATGGTACTCATGTTCCTCACTCCCCCACCCACCTGAATGGGTACTTGCACCGCCTTTGCTATCTGGCACATCACTGACAGGTTTCCGGGCATACCGGTGAACGCACCATCCAAGTCCACCAGATGCAGCCTGGGTGCGCCCTGCTCTTGCCACCTTAAAGCCATCTTCACAGGGTCCTCTGAGAAGACCGTTTCCCTGCTGAAGTCGCCCTGATACAGTCGGACGCATCTACCGTCCCTTAGGTCTATGGCAGGGATTACCTCCACTTCTCCTCCATCACCCAATGCTTGACGAAGTTATCGTAGAGATGCAGGCCTAGCTCTCCGCTCTTCTCTGGGTGGAACAGAGTAGCGACCACGTTGCCTTTAGCTATAGCGCTGCAGAAAGTTATGTTATATTCTGTTTCTCCGATGATGAGGGTTGAGTCGTCTGGAACCGGATAGTAGCTGTGCACGAAGTAGAAATAGGAGTCGCCGGGTACAGAGTCGAATAAAGGGCTATGGCTCTTTTGTAGGACCTGGTTCCACCCTATGTGAGGAACCTTGACATCTGATGGCAGCCGCTTTACTCGTCCGGAGACCAGCCCTAGACACTCTTGGTCTCCCTCCTCCGAGAACTCGAACAACACCTGAAGGCCCATACATACCCCTAGAAATGGTCTCTCATTTTCTACAAATTTCACCAAAGGTTCGATTAGACCTCTAGACTTCAATCCGTTCACGGTGGAAGCGGCGGCACCCTGGCCGGGCAATACGATAGCATCGGCTGTATCAAAGCATTCAGCCGAACCCGATACTACAGTCTCGTATCCCAGCTTCTCGAAGGCCTTAGCTACACTCCTGAGATTACTGGCTCCGTAGTCCAACACCACGATTCGAATATCCGCATTTTTGTTAATTCTAGCCTCCATTGACTTGTGCGTGACTGCTCCGGATCACATTCCAGTGCAATATCTCTGAAGATCGACTATCTGATAGCCCTAGTTCATCAGAAGCAAGGATCGGCTTGGTAGTAACGTTCTCATCCGAGCTATATGCGCTAGAGATTAAGATTGCCACCGCACCCAGAAGGAAGACGAGAAGAGCCTGTCCAACATACCAGCGTCAGAGCTGATCTGCGACTGGCTTTTCCTCGTAGCGGGCGAGTACGTAAAGCAGAGAACTCAGCCTGTTTAAGTATCTCAACGTCTCATCGTTGCCGATCAACCCCTCGTTCTTAAGAGCCACCGCCCTGCGTTCCACTCTCCTGACTATACTTCGTGCCAGATCTATAGCCGCAGCACCCGGAGACCCTCCTGGCATTATGAAGTTCTGAGGCAACTCTACCTTACTGGATATCTCATCAGTGGTTTTTTCCAAATCCTCCACCATCTCAGAGGTAATGGGGTTGAAGTGTTTACGAAACTTGTCATATTGAAGGATGTCAGTGGCCAGCTCTCCACCTACTATGAAGGCGTCTTTCTGAAGGCTCAGGAGGATCTGTTTAACATCTTCCCGAGTAGAAAGGGAGCGGGCCAGACCCATAGCCGATACCCCTTCGTCCAGGTCGCCATAGGCCTCACAGCGAGGGTCGGTCTTGGATACTCGTCCTCCGTATAGAAGCCCCGTCTCTCCCTGATCTCCCCTCCGGGTGTACATCTTGGTAGACATAGCAAGTCCATTATACCGATGCGCACCAGCTAGGCACAAAGCAGATCGGATGACTCTAAGCCCGGCCTCCTGCCTGAGCCAGACTCTCCTTCAGCTCGGCCATGGAGATGTTACCCCCGCTCTGAATCAGCACCGTCTTCTTCCCCTTGATACGCTCCCTTATCTTCAGGGCACCTGCGAGGGCTGCAGCCCCGGCGCCTTCCGCGAGGTTATGTGTCTTGTCTAGCATCAGGACCGCTGCTCTTCTTATCTCATCCTCGCTGACCAAGAGATAGTCGTCCAGCATCTCCCTGAGAACCCTCTGGGTTATCTCGAAGGATATACGAACTGCCAAGCCTTCCGCGAAAGTCTTCATGGGTGACTCTACCAGCTTCTCCTCTTTCCAAGACAGGTAAGGGGAAGCAGCGTTCTCCGCGCTGACACCAATGATGGTCAAGTCAGGCTTGATTCCCTTGCCAGCGATGCATGAGCTAGAAGATAATCCTCCGCCTCCTACGGGAATGATCACCACGTCGGTACCGGGGAGGTCTTCGAGGATCTCCAGCATGCAGGTGCCAAGTCCTGCCGTGTAGTCTCGATCTTGGCCATCGTCGAAGTAGTAATACCCCCGTTCTGCAGCTAGGGTTTCGGCATACTCTCTTGCGTAGTCGACATCGCTCCCGTGAGGGATGATCTCCGCCCCGAAGTTCCTTATGGCCTCGGCCTTGCCTGGGTTGTGTTCCTCAGGCATAGTAACTATGGTCTTAACGCCAAAGAGCCTTCCCGCATAGGCAGCCGACTGTCCGAAGTTGCCGGTCGAGGTCACTATTATCCCTTTTTCGCGCTGCTCATCGCTGAGTTTTGCCACGGTATTGAGTCCCCCGCGAACCTTGAAGGAACCGATGGGCGTGTGGTTCTCGTGCTTAACATACACCTCGGCTCCCAGCATCTTGCTGAGGGAGGGGTAGTGATGGAGAGGAGTCGGAAGCAGGTAACTCTTGAGAAGCTTTCGAGCCTCGAA
Source organism: Dehalococcoidia bacterium (assembly GCA_965197675.1). GTDB lineage: Bacteria > Chloroflexota > Dehalococcoidia > Plut-88900 > Plut-88900. Next base: position 578,444 of record OZ240221.1, read on the forward strand.
GATATCTTGCAGAGTGGGATTATCGTTCATGGCATTACCCTCAGTCCAGGAACCTCCAATCGTAGGGAGCCTGGGATATCACCTCGGGACCGTTCTTGGTGATGATCAACTGCTCCTCCAGCTTGACCTGCTCCCGACCTCCCTCTCGCCCAAAGCTGGCCTCCATGCACATCACCATACCCTCCTTCAACTCCCCTGGATAGTTCCCGAAGGCACTGGCCGATGCCGAGGGGCCATATCCGCTGGCATCCGTGTCCGGGAAGTATATAGCGGGCCACTCATCGGACATGCCTGCCCCATGAGTTATGACCACGTATCGATTGGCCTTATACTCATCGGGGATGGGCGGGATATTCTCAGCTATCTCCTGAAAGGTAACGCCCGCCTTGAAAAGCGGCAAACAGACCTGGATAAACTCATATGCCCTCTTATAAGCGTCCATCTGCTCTTCGTTGGGAGGACCATCGCCGCATAGATAAGTACGGGAGATATCGGCGAAATAGCCCATCGGTCCGGCCATGTCCGTGTCCATGGCCACTAAATCTCCTGGTCTAACAATCCTATCCGACGCCTCTCTTAGCAACCATGGATTGGTATTGCCTCCGGCCGCAAGAAATCGACAGTCCTGGTACTCGCCCCCGTAGCTCAGGTTAGTACTGGCAAGGACCGCGAACAACTCGTTCTCCGTAACGCCGGGAACTATGGCCTGTTGCACGTTCCACAACGCGACGTCAGCGATGGCGACAGCCTGACGGATCAAAGCGAGCTCATCCTCTGTCTTGATGACCCTTGCCATAGCCATCGTCTTCGCCGCATCGACCACCTTGATGCCCTCATCAACCAGGGACAAAAACCCCCAGGCATCCAACCTATCCACACCAATTCGTTCGCCGGCGATGCCCAACTCCTCCAGTGTCTCCTTGCTAGCCCTGGCCCATCGTCGATTGGCCGCTTCTTGATTATCTCCCGCGGTCCAGTAGTCGGTGCTGCTAAAGGACTTGTTGATGAACTCGCCGCTAACTATGGGAGGATCAGCATCACCGCCTCCAAAGAATACGGGTTTTCCCTCGCGGGGAACGATGACGTTGCGAAGCCTCATGTGCATACCAGTTATCTGTAGATATCTGGTGCCAGTGGCATAGCGAACATTGACGGGATCTGCCAAGAGCAAGCCCCCCAGGTCTTCATTGGCTATCTCTCTTTGCAGCTTCTCCAATCTCTCCCTTCTAAGGCGTGAGATGTCCACCCGCTCGTCAAAGTCCACCACGTGCTGCCCTACCAGGTCTCTCGTACCAATGGTCTTCACCTGATCACCCATGCTTAACCTCCCCCTTAATACCTGAATAGATTCATCGATCTAGCTGATCTTAGCAAGAATCAAGCCCCAGGGAACCACTGACCGAACTGGTCTGCCAGGCTTTTGTCGCCTTCGACTTTCAGGCGTCCAGATGACAGGGCGGGCTCCACTGAGACACGACCACTCATCAGAAAGGCAAAAATCTCCGAGGTGCATGAATAAGTCGTGCTGGCCTCATCATTAGTCGATGGCCCTATGGAAACCTCATCACCATCTGTCAGAATATCGATGCCGCTGGAGACTGCACCTGCCAGGGGAAATCTGAGCCGGACCGGCTCACCCAATCGAGGGCCTGGGTTGAAGAACCATCCTGAATACTCCTGTATCATCTCTAAGAAGCAGACCTGCCCGTTGGTGGAAAGGCCATCTGACGATTCAGTCCTGGGGCTTATATCCCAGCGATGAAGCGCCAACTCGAACACTCGAAGATTGACGAAGGTCCTCACAGAGATCGGACGTAACGAGTCGTAACACGGCTTGTCCCAGTCTTCTGGACTAAGAGTCTCTATTATGTGATTAAGTCGACTGCTCTCATAAGCAAAGGTTGAAAGCAGCTTGTCTCCCAATCTCTTTCTATGCACAATGGCCGAACGTGCGATGGCGTCTGAGCCCGTGACAGAGTTGATAAGTCCTTCATCCGCCTCACCCTCGGGTGGCAATGAGTCTCCCTGTAGACCTCGCGAGATGGCGTCTGTGTAGGACACGGCACCGTCCATCAGGTGAGATACCACGTCGGCGACCTCCCAGCGCTCGCATGCAGTGGGATGACTCCAAGCCTCTGGCGGCAGCTCCTTCAGATAATCGGTAAGAAGCTGCGTCTCCTCCAAGACCATTTTGACTAAGTCATCAGGGGAATCCATGTACCGTCCTATATCAGGAATCGCCAGTCGTAGGGGGCCTGGGATATTATCTCCGGGCCATCCTTGGAAATAATGATCTGCTCTTCCAGCTTAACCTGCTCCCTGCCTCCCTCCTTACCAAAGCTGGCCTCCACACACATAACCATGTTCTCTTGTATGTAGCCCGGGTAGTTGCCGAAGGTGGTCCAGCTATCGTCCGGGAAGTATACGGCGGGCCACTCGTCGGACATGCCAGCCCCGTGAGTTATTACCACATAACGGTTAGCCTTGTAATCATCCGGGATCTCAGGGGCGTTTTCCGCTATCTCCTGAAACTCGGCTCCAACTTTGACCAGCGGAATACACTCGTACAGAAACTCGTAGGCCCTCTTGTAGGCATCCAGCTGCTCTGCGTTGGGTCTCCCATCGCCGCAGAGATAGGTGCGAGAGATGTCGGCAAAGTAACCGAGGGGTCCAGCCATGTCTGTATCCATGGCCACTAGGTCTCCAGGCCTCACGATCCTATCCGAAGCATCTCTATGTAGCCATGGATTTGTATTGCCGCCAGCGGACATAAACTTTCCATCTATTCTCTCCCCGCCATATCTGAGGTCAACCTCCATCATCTTGGCGAAGAGCTCATTTTCCGTGACTCCAGGCTCAATATCCTGCTGTACCTCCCATAGGGATACATCTGCTATAGCACAGGCCTGACGTATAAGGGTCAGCTCATCGGGAGTCTTGATAGCTCGGGCCATACAGAGAGTCGCCAGGGCATCATCAACTCGTAAACCCTCTGACTCCAAGGCATGCATGCTTATAGCGTCCAGGTTATCGATGCCAATCCGCTCCTCAGCTAATCCCATCTCAGCCAAAGTATCCTTCATCAGTCCGGCCCATTTCTGGGTAGCGTCTTTTGCATAGTCGCCAGCGAGCCAAAGCTCGAAGACGTGCATTGGCCGGCCTATAACCTGGTCTCCCAAGACGGGCTGCTCCACTCTGCTGGCCTGGTAAAGTATGGGTTTTCCCTCGCGAGGCACTAAAGCATGTCTTCCCTTGAACCGAAGGTGGAAAGTCTCCACAAGGCGAGTACCGGTGGCATAGCGAACGTTGACAGGATCCATGAGAATCAAGGCTCCCAGATCCGATTTGGCCATCTCCGCCTGAAGTCGGTCTATCCGGTCTTGGCGGAGCCTCTTCACGTCTACCCGCTCATCGAAATCGACTACATGAGTGCCGATAAGGTCTCTCTCATGCATTTTTTTAGCAGTTGAAGACATTCCTCTCTCCTATCCTCAAGTTCATAGGGTGAAACAGCCAGATTACCCCATGATGCAACAGGTTGGAACTCAAAAAGAGACGCATGTCCGTAGACTCGCCCCCGGACGAAAATAATCCCCCCTAAGAGCCAAAAATCCTGGAAATTCTTCGCCATTATATACTCCGGCCCTACCTACAGCAACAGGATAGATTTGTAATCTGCAAAGTACGCATCTGTTCGCATGATATACTTGAACACCGCCATTTACCTCACGAGTTTTATCAATGCCCCTGTAGCTCAGCGGATAGAGCAGCGGTTTCCTAAACCGCGTGTCGGGTGTTCGAGTCACCCCAGGGGCGCCATCTCTACTAACCTCATCCCCAATACTTTGGCATAGCTCCCCTTCTTGGCTTACTCTTGCAACTAGTCGGAAAGAGCAACCCAAATCTCCCAGCTAAATTGGCGGGGGAGGTTGAGGCGCTTAGAGCACGTGCTCAGTGTGGGTCTTGGGGCCAGAAGGGGTGGGTGTATGGCCTTCCGGCCGGCGGGTTTGGTTGAACTGGAGGTGCTATCGCCTCGATTTGGGCTGTAGTCGGGCTGGAAAAGGCATGGCTCGCCTTGACCGAGCCAGTTGGCATCTTTGAGACGCCTTCAGCCGGTGGGTCTATGTGAGGATCGTCTATGACGGGACAGCGGCCAGCCTGGATATCCTTTGGCGAGCTGCCAGACAGCAGTCCTTGCTCCATAATAGATGCACATCGTTGGTGATTGTTTTTCTTGTTCCAGAAACATCATAGCCCGCTTCACCGCAGGCGCCACCGAGGTCTTCTTACACATTTAGGTGAGGAATCTAGGAAGCATGGTTGACGCTGGGATGCGGTGGACTTATGCTAAGTCCGCATTCCAAGAAAGGGAGCCATCCATGACTCTCAACACGTATCTCCACTTCAACGGCAACTGCCGCGAGGCGTTCGAGTTCTATCGCTCCGTCTTCGGCGGGGAGTTCGCGATCATGCAGGCCATGGGGGACGGCCCCGCCGACATGGGCATCCCGGACTCGGAGAAGCACCTGATAATGCACGTGTCCCTACCCGTGGGGAGCAGCGTGCTCATGGGAAGCGACGTACCCTCCCAGTTTGGGCCGCCCCCCGTGATGGGCACCAACTTCGCCATCTCCTATGCGTCCGAGAGCAGGGAGAAGGTGGGCGCCCTCTTCGCCAAGCTGTCGGAGGGTGGAAAACGTGCCATGGAGCCGCAGGACATGTTCTGGGGCGCCTACTTCGCCTCCTGCATCGACAAGTTCGGCATCAGCTGGATGCTCAACTACGAAAACCACAGCCAGTAGGACGGCCTAGGCAGCCCAAGCCACCGGGGGAGTCACGGAGGCCGTCTCTTGCCACTCCCTGAAGAGGGTTGGCCGAGTGTCTCAGAGTCACCTGAGCCTTGGGAGGAGGAACAGCAACTCCACCGCCTGCACCCAGGAACAAATGGCGCGCTCTTGCAGCTCTTCGGGTGGCCCAGATTTACATTAATGGATCTTCCTGCCGGCGCGGCAGGATATGAGGAAGCTGTTCGAGCACTCGGCGCGGACAGCAGTGACGATGGACTACAGCCCGTGGAAGGGAAAGACCAGATCCTTTATCTCTTGGACGCTCTGTCTTGCCAAGGCCCACGCCTGCTCTTTCGTCTCGGCATCTAGAGAGGGCGGTTCATGGTCTCTAAGTTGAGTAATGCCGTACTGCCCTCGGTAGGCGTCGGGGATTTCGTCGGGCCAATTTCTTGTTACCATCACGCCATAGGCTAGCGTCCAGCAGCGAGCCACCGCCTCGACGTCGTACCCCCCACCTCCCAACGCCAGCCATTTGGACGTCAAGCCGCCTAGCTCTCGGATCGCCTGGCAATACCCATTGCTAGTGAGGTTCAGGTGGGCCAAGGGATCGGAGAAGTGGGTGTCTATCCCCAATTGGGTCACCAGTACGTCAGGCTTAAAGCTATTTATCAAGGGAAGTACTATCTCTCGAAAGGCCCACAGATACACCTCGTCATCGGTATAAGGCGCCAGAGGTAGGTTTACCGAGTAACCCTTCGCTTCTTCGGCCCCCAACTCCTCAGTGCCCCCCGTGCCTGGAAACAGATATCTACCCGACTCATGGATGGAGATGGTAAGAACTTTGTTGGTGTCGTAGAAGGCGTTCTGGACGCCGTCACCGTGGTGTACGTCGATATCTACGTAAGCTACTTTCAGCCCCTCGTCCACCAGATGCTTGATAGCGATGACAGCATCGTTGAAGATGCAGAATCCCGAGGCGAAGTTAGCGGCGGCGTGATGCAGACCACCTGAGGAGTTGAATACCACGTCTGCCTCTTCCTTCAGCAAGAGGTCTGAGGCTATAAGAGAGCCTCCTACCACTAGAGTCGCCGCTTCATACATGCCCCTGTAAGGAGGATTGTCTCCATATTCGCTGAAGTTGTACCGACCTGGATCCACCAGTGCCTCACCTCTGCTAAAGCTCTTCACTGCCGCGGTGTAGTCAGAGATATGGAAGGTGAGGACTTCATCTTCCGTGGCATGCCTCGGCTTAACCAAGGTGGAATTTTCATTCTCAAAAGCCTGATATGACTCCAAGAGCTCGTAAGTGAGCCTGAGACGGCCGGGTATGAAGGGATGTCCTTCCCTGAGGACGTGCCTGGATAAGGCATCTTCGTAGATGTATGCGCCCTTCCTCATACTCTCCCCTTTAGTGGCTCCCCACCTTCTCCAGCGCAACCTTCATTCGTTGCCAATGGGTGCCCTGCCAGTAAACTTTGCTACAGGATGGGCACTTGTGGAACGAAGCATGATTGAGGAACACATAAGGCGGCACCAGCGACCGCACGTCTTCTTTGAGTTCTGGAGCCAATGGTTCATTGCAAATCAAGCAAAGAGAGAACTGCTGCTCTCGATGGTCGAGGTTCAAGGTATCTACCACTTGCCTAAGCTGGTCTAAAACATCGTCATACTTAATGAGTAGCGCTGTTACCTGGCCGATAGCAACTACCCTTCGCTCCAATATGTGAGCGTCCCTGGTAAGCAACACTCGACCATCTTCGAGACATATCCGTATTAGATCATCATCGTCGATATCCTTATCGAAAAGAGTATCATAGCCCAAGGCTCTCAGCCATTTGGCAAGCTTGCCAACGTTTGCGTCCACCACGAATGTAACTCTTTTGTCTGGCATTTTTACAGTGTGACCTCCATTCCCTCATGGGCAGGGGTCAGGTCGGCGTAAAGAAGGCGAGCTACCTCATCTAACTCATAGCGAATCTCTTTTTCATACATCGGATTGATGTGTACTGCCACGACCCTAGGCAAGTAGCCCTTGATGTTCCGGAAGCTCTGTAGCTCCTTCATCAGCAGTTCCGACGTTAGGTGGCCCGTCTGACATGCCGGCTCATCCAGACGATTGGGCAAGGTTACCTCAATGAGTAATAGGTTTGGGCGGATATGAGGCCATGCAGACGAGCAGCCTCGGCCGGTATCCCCTGAGTAAAATAAGGATCCGCCGTCTCCATCAATAATTTGGTAACCGACTGTCGGAGGGCCGTGGGGAACGGACAAAGGTAGAACCTGGTATCCATCAACATCTGCTGATTCACCCACAGTTAACCTGTGGAATACGAGCGAGGGCGGCTGTGATCTGTAGTTGCTGGTGAAGTCGGGGTAGAGCGCCCCGTTCACCAGGTTCGACGACAGGCTGTCCAGCACATGTTGTATGGAGTAGACACCGGTGGCGTGTGACTCGGTGTTGAAACCGAAGGTCAAAAGGTCTCGTACGTGGTCATAGTGGTGATGGGTCACCAATATGGACTTTATGGCCCTTTGCTCTTCTAGAGTAAGAGTCGACGTGAGGCTGCCCGCATCTATGGCCAGTCTTCCATCAATCAGGAAAGAGGTAAGTCTTGTGTCCTTGGTCTCTAGCTGGTGTGCCCCAAGTATCTTTACGTGCATGACTTAAGGGAGTGTCACTCCTTTTTCTTTCACCACCGTAGAGAGGTGACCGATGACAAAGTCTTAAGGAACTACAGTCTCTAAAATTACTGGGTCTCCATCTCTAGAGAAATGCACTCTGAACCACTCGTTTGTTGAGCATGATCTGCAAGTTTCTTCAATGGTTCTACAGGGAGACAATCCGCGTCTTCGGAGTATTTGAGCTTGGTCATACCTGGCCTTCCTTGCGGGATAGAGGGTGGCTATTAATATCTGAATCTGATAGCTCCTTGTATGCTCCGCGAAACGCTCTACGATCGTCCAATGGGTCTTTCACTACTACTCTCCCTGCATAAGCAGTCAAAACACGATCTGGATCATCGACTATACCCTTGACGCTATCCTCAGCAATAGTCGACCAATATCTCAAACTTCAGGCGAGCATGTTAACTGAAACGGAGCGGTTTCTGGCCACGACCACCGCACTAAATTCTATCACACGTACAGCTACTCAGGCAGACAGTATCAGAGACGTTGGTCCCTTCCTCGGAGCAACTCCTCCATCAGGATACGTGCCGCGGTCTTGTCCAGGGGTTCATTGTTGTTGCCGCACTTGGGAGACTGCACACAGCTAGGGCATCCGGACTCACATGGGCATTCCTGGAGAGTCTTGAGGGTTGCCTTCCACAGCTCTTCCATCAGTTCGTAGCCCTTTTCGGTGATGCCAATACCGCCTGGATACCCATCGTAGATGATTATCTGAGCTTGACCAGTATCGGGGTGCATAGGTGTGGACAGGCCGCCTATGTCGTTGCGATCGCACAATGCGAACATGGGAAGCAGACCTATGGCAGTGTGTTCGACAGCGTGAAGCCCACCCGGGTAGTCTGAGTAGTCCTTGAGAATACGATCGACGGCCCTCTCGGGAATGTCAAACCAAAGGGCGGTCGTCTCAAAGACTCGAGGCGGGAGATCGAGGCTCTCTTCGCTTATGATCTCTTCGGTGAACCTGGCCTTACGCTTATACCCCACCACTAGGTTAGATACCTCTACTTTGCCAAGATAGCATTGCACACTGCCTATCCGTCTTTGACGCTTTGCCTCTATTATTCGTATGTCCGTAACATCAATGGTCTGAGTGTAGTAGTTGATGTCCCTTGGGACTGCATGTGCCACCCTTGCATTCAGATCCAAATCGGTTACCAGATACGAATCTCCCTTATGAAGGTACACGGCGCCCTGGTGTATTTGAAAGAAAGCTGTGGACTCCTCTATCGTCTCCAGCACTACCCCACTGCCCTCCAACACTATTGCGTAGGTGTTGGAGGAGGTCGAGCGGATGTTCACCTCCTGTGCGGGATACACGAATTCGGTAGAGAGATACCAACGGTCTCGATGAAGTCTGAGAGTACCCCGCTCCTCTAGCTCATCCAGTCGCTCCAAAAGAGCATCTCCAAAGAGGCCTTCATCAAGAGAAGACAGAGGCCATTCGTAGGCAGAACAGATGAGATGGGGAGTTAGGATATGTGGGTTGAATGGAGAGATGAGAGCGTGTTCGTGGGGCTTATCGAAGAACTCACGCGGGTGTCGCATGAAATATTGATCCAATGGGTTGTCCATCCCGATGAGGAAGCTCAGTGAACGATGGCCCCTTCTTCCGCTGCGCCCCGCTTGTTGCCAGACACTGGCTATGCTCCCAGGATAGCCAGTAAGGACAGTGGCATCTAAATCTCCAATGTCTATGCCTAGCTCCAGGGCATTCGTGGCACACACCCCCAACAAGTCGCCGTTAAACAGTCCCTGCTCTATATGCCTTCTCTCTTCGGGTAGGTATCCTGCACGATAGGGCATCACTCGGCGTGCTAGATCGGTCTGGATAACAGCCAGGTTCTCCCTGGAGTACATGTAAATCAGCTCGGCAACTTGCCTGGACCTGGCGAAGGCGAGAGTGCGAATTCCTGAGCTTACGAGACTGGTGAACAGCAGCGTTGCTTCAGAGTTGGAGCTCCTACGATGGCTTCTGTCCTCGTCTATTATCGGCGGATTCCAAAAGACGAAGTCCTTGCCCCCACTGGGCGATCCGTCTTCGGTGAATACCTCGAAGGGTTTACCCACCAGGGCCTCGGCATGCTCGCCAGGATTGGAGATGGTGGCGGAGCTGAGGATAAACTGAGGCGAGGAGCCGTGCAGGCGGCACAACCTGCGGAGGCGTCGCAGCACATTGGCCGCATGAGAGCCAAAAACCCCGCGATATACATGGGCCTCGTCCAGGACCACGTATTTCAGCCTGCGTAGAAACTTGATCCAGGAGCGGTGATTGGGAAGAATACCGAGATGCAGCATGTCGGGGTTGGTCAGTAGAATTCTCGCAGACCTCCTGATCTCTCCCCGTTCCTTGCCAGGGGTATCGCCATCGAATGTTGCCACTTTGATCTTCTCCAGCTCAGGATCAGACTGCGTCAACTCCTTTAGCGCCTTCCATTGGCCTTGAGTCAGGGCTTTGGTGGGGAATATATAAAGAGCTCTGGTCCCCTGATCTCTCAGCATAGAATCCAGGACTACCGAGTTGTAGATGAGGCTTTTACCGCTGGCAGCCGGCGTGGCTACCATAACGTTGGAACCCGCCTTCACAGCTTCTATCGCCTGGCCTTGATGTCCATACAAAGGTAACATTCCCAAATCGTTGAGTGCGTTTTCCAGGGTATGGTGGAAGTAGTGGCCTAAATCGGCATAACGGGGCGCCCTTGGAGGGATCTTCTCAAGGTGGACTATCTGACCATCGTAATCAGTCAGTTTAGTAAGACCCTCTATCAGGCGGGAAGTGTCCATAGGTCAAGCGTAGAGTAGAAACCGCCTCTAAAGAGCATCCACGATCTCGATCTCATAGTCGAGAAACTCGGCATCGATTCTAGATTGATCGACGTAGTGGACCACCCTGGAGAGCATCTCGTTGACGTGGGAGGCATCGTTTCCCACACAGGAAACCCCGAGGGTAACCATGCGCCACACATCCTGGTCTTCCACCTCCGCCACTGCTACGTTAAACTTATTCCCCACCTTATCGGTGAGGGACTTGAGGAACCGCCTTTTGCCTTTTAGGGAGTCATTCTCAGGCAGACGCAACCGAACTTTGCCTACACCGACTTTCATTGATTCAGAGTCGCAAACACTGACGAGTCTCTAGAGGAAATATCTTAGCACAAAAGAGATGACATCAGCCGCCGAGGTTCTCCGGAAACCGGCTCACAAAACCACCAGAACTACACCTGCGGAAGTCATCATAATCCCGGCAATGGTTTTGAGAGTTATCCTCTCCCGGAGAGCCAGAAAGGATATGAGGGTTATCCAGAGCAGCTCGGTCGTTAGAAGTGGAGCGGTGACTGCAAGTCCGGTATTTTTCAAAGCTATCAGCATCAGCAAGCTTCCAACCCCGAACAAGAATAGCCCATTGAGGACCAATATCAGATAGCTGACAAGCGGCATGTTTCCAACACTCACTTGCGTTCCCGCGGTGGCAAGACGGGGATTGCGGGGATTCCGATGGTGAGATCCGGTTAAGGTCGCAGAACCGGTAGTTTCCAACCTGGCCATCTGCATCTCGGCGCGTAGTCCCAGCTTACCACGAGAGATTATTGGTCTGGCTGCGAGTGAGTCGTTCGCTGGTGTTCGGCTGGATGCTTCTTCTGTCGCGGGCGGTGCTCCGGACAAAACACGTCCTAGCTGGGTGCGAGATCCCAGAAGCGCCAGCATGCCAAGAACAATGAACACAGCGGTGAGCCTTACCCAGTTGGCTATAAAAACATCCAACTCCCTTAAAGCAACCCTCTGAAGGGAAGTCCCGATTACCCAACTGGACACCACCAGAATCAAGAAGATGAGTCCCTTGGGGCCCAGCCACTTCTCCTGAGCGCTTCCTGACTGTTTTCGCTGAGCTAGGCTCAACATATAAACACCTGCGACTATGGAAAAGACCCCCACATATGTTACAGGTGACAGATCTTCACCCAGAAAAACGACGCCCGAGAATAGCGCTAGCAGAGCGTAAAGTCCACCGCTCAATGGGCTCGCCTTGCTTATGTCCACGGATCTCACGAAGATCAAGTACAGGGGTACTCCAACTCCTACCGATAAGACTCCACCACCTATGCTAAGCAACAGGGCGTCCAAGGGGGCATCGGCGATCTCTTGGGCCTTCCCCATAATCAGAGCAAGACTCGCTGCGAACAAGGCCCCACCAAGACTTTCAAGAAATGCCATGGTGATGGGGGGGAATCTCCTGCTCAAGACCTTGTCCATGGAATGGGTAACGGAGAAGGTAACAGCAGCCGCCAGTCCCGCAAGCTCTCCTACCGGCATGACATTAGCTCCGCAATCATCAGTAGCATCTCTCTCAAGGTCTGGGAACCAAGAATTGTGAAAACCCTCCGATTTACCTGCACGGAAACACTTGTATTGACGCCTAATAGCAAGAATACTACAATTGCCCCATTCTATAAGCCGTCAACCCGTGCTTTATTGCACAAACTCTCGCAGCTCGTCCATGGTGGGTATATAGTCGATGGCCAATGTCATTCCAGAGGTAGTGATTCTGCGGTTACCTCTATACGTCAGAGCCCTGACACAGCTTGAGGAAAAGGGCATACAGGTGGTCAGCTCGCATACATTGGGAGACAAACTGCAGATAACGCCCGCCCAGATCAGAAAGGATCTCAGCTATTTTGGTCGGTTCGGGAAGCAAGGGAGGGGTTATCGAGTCCAGTTCCTAATGTCTGAGCTTCGCTCTATCATGGGTCTAGGCCGGGAGTGGAAGGCGGCGCTGGTTGGAGTGGGGCGGTTGGGAAGAGCCATCGTTAGCTACCCAGGCTTCACTAGGGAAGGGTTCCACGTGGTCGCCCTCTTCGATACGGCTCCTGAGATCATCGGCTCTAAGGTGGATTCAGAAGTGGTCAGGGACATGAAAGACCTGGACAAAGTGATAAAGCAGAAGGATATCCACATCGGCATCGTATCCGTCCCCGAGCTGTATGCTCAGTCGGTGGTTGACAGGCTAGTCCAATGCGGCATCAAGGGAATTCTTAACTACGCCCCTATATCCCCGCAAGTTCCAAAGGGCGTTTGGGTGCGAAATATAGATCCTGTACTCGAGTTGCAAGCATTGACTTTCCACCTGAAGTAGTGGGGCGAACCTATCTAGCGCGGCGACGCCTCTCGGAAACCTTAAGGCGAATCCTGGAGCGGCGCAGAGCCGATAAAGCCCGAGTCAAGTCTACGTCAGAAGCGCTAGATTTCAGCTTCTCCTCGGCCCTCTTCACGGCCTCTTGTGCTCGCTCTGCGTCAATTTCCTCGGCGCGTTCTGCGGCGTCGGCTAGGATGGTCAGCTTATTCTGAAACACCTCCATGAACCCACCTGTAATAGCCATGCCAACTTCGTCGCCGTCCTTACGCACTCGCAACTCCCCGGGCTGAAGCGCAGTAAGCAAGGGAGCATGTCTGGGTAGAATACCCAACTCTCCCATAATCCCTGGCGCGATAACCATGTCTACATCGTCGGAGTAGACCACCCGCTCCGCCGTCACTATTTCCAGCTTCAGACCAGCCATATCATCAACTCGGATGAATTTAGGTTATTACTCGTCAACCGACATTTGCCGTGCCTGCTCAATTGCCTCTTCGATATTACCGACCATGTAAAAGGCCTGCTCGGGAAGCTCATCATACTTGCCCTCTAGGATCTCCTTGAATCCCCTCACCGTATCTTTTATAGGCACGTATTTTCCAGGTCTACCCGTAAAGGCCTCAGCAACAAACATGGGCTGAGATAGGAATCTCTGAATCTTCCGTGCCCTGGCTACTGTCGTTCTGTCTTCATCGCTAAGCTCTTCCACTCCCAAGATAGCAATAATGTCCTGAAGGTCTCGGTATCTCTGTAACACCTGCTGGACACCTCGCGCGGCTTCGTAGTGTTCCTGCCCAACTACCTGTGGGTCCAGTATACGAGAGAAGGAGGAGAGGGGGTCCACCGCCGGATATATGCCCTGCTCCGCAATGGAGCGTTCCAGAGCAATTACGGCGTCCAAATGCCCAAATGTGGTGGCTACTCCTGGGTCTGTATAGTCGTCGGCGGGTACGTAGATAGCCTGGAAAGAGGTGATGGAACCAGACTTGGTGGTTGTGATGCGCTCCTCCAGGTCTCCCATCTCAGTGGCTAGAGTTGGCTGGTATCCCACCGCCGACGGCATTCGTCCCAGCAATGCCGATACCTCCATACCCGCTAGAATGTAGCGATATATGTTGTCGATGAACAGCAAAACGTCCTGACGCTCTCTGTCGCGGAAGTACTCTGACATGGTCAAGCCCGTTAGGGCTATTCTTAGCCTCACACCTGGAGGCTCATTCATCTGGCCAAAGACCAGCACTGTCTTGTCTATGACGCCGGACTCCTGCATCTCATGCCACAGGTCGTTGCCTTCTCGGGAGCGTTCACCTACGCCGGCGAAGACGGAGAACCCTCCATGCTCAGTGGCTATGTTACGGATAAGCTCCTGGATAATGACGGTTTTTCCCACTCCGGCACCGCCGTAAGCGCCGATCTTACCCCCTCGAGTGAAGGGCGTGATCAAGTCTATGACCTTGAGTCCCGTTTCCAGCATCTGGACTGTTGTCTCTTGCTCTTCGAAGGAGGGTGGGTCTCTGTGAATAGGCCAGTATTCCTCGGCTTTCACTTCTCCCAGGTTATCGAGAGGTTCCCCTATCACGTTGAACAGCCTTCCCAGAGAAGGCCTCCCCACAGGGACAGAGATGGCTTGGCCAGTATCGATTGCCTCCGACCCGCGAGCTAGCCCCTCGGTAGGCTGAAAGGCCAGACATCTGACCCAGTTGTTACCGATGTGCTGTTGAACCTCCAGGGTAAGCTTGGCGCCGTTCATTGGCACCTCGACGGCGTTGTTCAGGGAGGGCAGCTCATCGGGGGGGAACTCTACATCCACTACGGTTCCTATGACCTGCATTACTTTTCCTTTAGCCATGGTCTGCTCCAATTAGCTAAATATCCAACTTGGACATGTATGAATAATATTCTACGTTGCTGATAATTCTGGATTCGATAGTGCCTAGTTCAACCAATTTTCTTAAAGCAGCTTTTAAATTTTCCATTTTGCCCGTGTGAAACATACCATGTCCTGGTTCAATAAGAAACATCAGGTCATCTTGACTAAACGCTTCATCTCTTTTTTGAGTGATATGTTCATGGGCACGTATCATCAACTCTTCAATGCCAGAAGTTATCCCCAGATCAAATTGCTTTCTTGTGATCGGCACTCTGTTCCCTCACCCAGGAGAAAATCCGAGTCGTCTTCCACAGATATAATACAGAATTCCCTCTTGAGTTTGGATTCGATCTATAGGCATAGAATGTTGTCTGTCTCACAGCTCCAATGCCGCCACTCCTCCAGTGATATCCAGCAGCTCCGTAGTGATCGACTCCTGTCGAACCTTGTTATATACCAGGGTCAAGTCCTGGACCATATCGTTGGCGTTGTCGGTGGCATTACGCATGGCCACCATTCGAGCCGACTGCTCACTGGCAATGGATTCCAAGATGGCATGATATACCTGCATCTCGACAAATCGCGGAAGTAGCTCGCCGAGTACAGAAATACTATCGGGCTCGTAGATATAGGCGGCTGTGCTGGTCTCCTCAGAAGCGACCGCCTCGACGGGTAGTATCCGTTGTACGACCGGCACCTGGTTGGTGGTGGTAACAAAGCGGGTGTAAGCAATATAGACCTTATCCGCAAAGCCGCTGGTGTAGTCATCCATTATGATGTGTGCTATCGGCAGGGTATCAGCCACTTCAGGCCGGTCACCCAGGTCGGTAAAGACAGCCCTGACATCTCGGCCATACCTGGTCATAAAGTCTCTACCTTTTTTGCCTACGGTAACAACGCTGGCCGATACACTTTCGCCGCCTAGCATAAAGCTGCTGGTGTTTCGATTGATGTTGGCGTTGAGGCCGCCACAGAGGCCTCTATCCGGGGTGATATGGACTATCTCTATCTTGTTAGCTTCTCGCCTTTGTAGCAGAGGGTGCATAGTATCCGGATCCAACGGCTGAGCTGCCAAGTGGGACAGAACCTCCATCATTTTCTCGGCGTATGGCCTGGCTGCTAGGACCCGCTCTTGGGCGCGCCTCATCTTGGAGGCGGCAACCATCTCCATGGCCTTGGTGATCTTGGCCGTGTTCTCCACGCTGCGTATCCGTCTACGAATTACTCGTATGTTAGCCACTTGAAGCCTCGTCGGTACAGTGGCAGCTAGCTTTCATGCGAAACCGTCTGCTTAAACTCTTCGAGGGCCTTTGTCAACGACTCAGCTACGTCGTCTTCCACATCCTTGCTTTCAGCTATCTTTTGCCCTATCTCGGGATGGTTGGCCTGCATGAACTTGTGGAAGTCCGATTCAAAGCTGGCAACCTTGTTCAGTGGAACATCGTCCAGGTGACCGTTAACGGCCGCATACAATATCATCACCTGCTGCTCCAAGGGGAAGGGCACATACTGCGGCTGTTTCAAAATCTCGGTAAGATGTTGGCCTCTTTCTAGCTGTCGTCTGGTTGCGGCATCCAAATCGGCGGTGCCGAACTGGGCGAAGGCAGCCAGGTCTCGAAACTGGGCTAAGTCCAGCCTCAATCTGCCTGCCACTTTTCTCATGGCCTTTGCCTGGGCTGAGCCTCCCACTCTGGAAACAGATAATCCCACGTTAAGGGCCGGCCTCTGCCCAGCGTTAAACAAATCCGTCTCCAGATATATCTGGCCGTCGGTAATCGAGATCACGTTGGTGGGAATGTAAGCGGAAACATCGCCGGCCTGTGTCTCGATGATGGGCAGGGCAGTCAGCGAACCACCCCCGTTCTCTTCGTTCATCTTGGCGGCCCGCTCCAATAGGCGACTATGAAGATAGAATACGTCCCCGGGATAGGCTTCCCGACCGGGAGGACGTCTCAGAAGCAAAGATATCTGCCTATAGGACCAGGCATGCTTGGACAGATCGTCGTATATGATGAGAGCATCCCGGCCCTGCTCCATGAACTCCTCTCCAATGGCGCAACCAGCATAGGGAGCAAGATACTGAAGGGAAGCAGGGTCTGAAGCATTAGCCGATACCACCACGGTATAGTCCATGGCGCCGTAGCTCTCTAAGATAGCCACTGTTTGGGCAACTTTGGAGGTCTTCTGCCCTATAGCTACATAGATGCAGATGAGGTCTCCACCCTTCTGGTTGATTACGGTGTCGAGGGCTATGGCGGATTTGCCAGTGGAACGATCGCCGATGATCAACTCTCGTTGGCCGCGTCCGATGGGGATCATGCTATCTATGGCCTTTATACCCGTCTGAACGGGCGTGTTTACCGATTCTCGTGTGACCACGTTCGGGGCGACCCTCTCCAGTGGGCGGGTCTTTGAGGCTTTGACTGGGCCCCTACCATCAAGGGACTCTCCCAGGGGGTTGATCACCCTACCTATTAGCTGGTCTCCCACGCCAACTTCGGCTATACGGCCCGTCGACCTAACTTCATCTCCCTCTTTGAGCTCTTCGAAATCTCCCAGAATTACGGCCCCGACGCTCTCTTCTTCCAGGTTCATCGCTATAGCCGTGGCTCCATTGGGAAAGGTGAGAAGTTCGTTGGCCTTAACCCCTGACAATCCATGGATTCTGGCTATCCCATCTCCGACCTCTACCACCGTACCCACGTCCACCGCAGCTACCTGCGTGCCGAACTCCTCTATCTGCTGCTTGATAATGGAAGCTATGTCTTGGGAGTTGACCATTTCCTTACCTCTACGTCCAGTTGGTATCTTTTTGTTTCGACTGTTCTATTTGTCTTTTGAAAATAGCTGTAAACAATCAAGCTCCTTGCTCCACAAGGGCCTTCTTCAATTCATCCAGCCTGGTCTTGGTGCTTCCATCTATTACTTGGTCTCCAATTCGGATGACTAGACCACCGATGATGTCAGGAAGTACATTCGCTGATAGCGCTATCTCCTTGCCAGTGGCCTCGGATAGCTGCTTTGTGATCCGGTCTTGATCTCGTTTGCCTAACGGAACAGCTGAGACCACCTCTACTGTCTCCAAGCCTTGATGAGTATTCAACAGATTTCTGTACTCATTAGCTATATCCGCGGCTATACCAACCCTACCCTTGGTCGCCAGTAGAGTGGCTAAGTTAACTGCCAAAGGGTTAAGACGAGCGAACTGCTCCTGTAGGAGGCCGATCTTCTTTTCGAGGCGAATTTTGGGGTTTTCCAGAAAGGCCTTGAGCTGCGCATCTAACAGAACGGTCGCAAGGGTATCCAGGTCTTCCCGCCACCTCTCAAGCTCATTGCGTTCCAGGGCTATCTGAAAAACGGCCTGGGCATGCCTCCTAGCAGATACCCTTCTAGCCATACTCTATCCTCCATCCTTCTTGGAGCTAATGCTTCCCTCCAGCACTTCGTCGATGAGCTTCCCATGCTTCTCTTCATCCAGGGAGGAATTGATAACCTTCTCAGCCGCAGTAATTGCCAGGCCTGCAAACTCCCTACGCACCTTCTCCACTGCTTCATCTCGCTCTCTTTGAATCTCGCTGCGCGCCCGATCTATCATAGCCTCGCCTTCTTGGCGAGCCGCATCGCGCGTCTCCTCTTTCAGTCTTTCACCAATCTCGGTGGCCTGATTGATGAGTCTCTGCCCCTCCTGCCGAGCCTCCTCGATCTGTTTCTTTACCTCTTCCTCGCCGCGAGTAGACTCCTCCTTCATGCGCTCCGCAGCCTCCATACCCTCCTTGATCTTTGCCGAGCGTCTGTCCAGCATTCTCAATATGGGCTTGTATAGGAGAAGACGCAGAACGATAAGCACTATCAGAACGTTTATTACCTGGACGATGAGTCCCGGCAAGTTTATTCCCAACTCACCCACCTAACTCTCCTTCCACAGGGGGATTAGGATTCCGCCGAGTAGTTAGACAAACTTAATTATAACGGCCACAACTAGGGCATAAATTGCTATTGCCTCAGCGAACGCAATACCCAGAATCATATTCGTACGAACTGCCGGCTCTGCCTCAGGATTGCGTCCCAAGGCCTCCATGGCCCTGCCTACCAACAGACCGATTCCAATGCCGGGACCAAGCGCCCCCAATCCCATAGCTATGCCAGTGCCTATAGAACCCAGTCCCTCATCACCGATCTGCGCGAGTATTAGAGCTATTAACTCAAACATGTCGCCTCCTTTGCGGGTATTTTACCTGTGAGATTCATTAATTCCCAGTACTATTTGCGAACGCTGTTAGCTTCTACCCCTCTCCTCCTTTTGCTGCTTGCTGCTGCACTTCTGCATCAGTGGCTTCCTCGTGATGTTCTTCGCCGTGGGCAGTTACTGCAATCACCGCAAAGATCAGCATCAGCACCGAGAAGATTATGGCTTGAATGAAGCCGACGAAAAGCTCTAGTCCATAGAATGGAACGGCCAGCACCAGAGGTATAAGGAACATCATGACGAATATGAGAATCTCTCCGGCGAACATATTGCCGAAGAGTCGGAAAGTGAAGCTGATGATCCTGGCAATCTCGCTTATACCCTCCAAGACTCCAACAAACACGTTTATGAAACCTTCGCTTATCCTTCCTCTACGAAGAGCTCCAAAGTTGAAGAACTTGCCGGCGTAGCTAAAGAGTCCAAGGGCGCGTACTCCCCAAAACTCCACCATGAACATGCCCACAATTGCTATAGCCAACGTAGTATTGAGGGCCGTGTTGGCATTTCTGAAGTAGGGCACCAGGAAACCTATGGACTTATCTTCGGGCAACTCACCGCGTGCATCCATCTCATAGTATTCCAGAGCGGATATGGTCTGATCATGCAGTGCTAGAGGCAGGACGCTGAAGAACCCCACCTCATCGAAGGCGTGAAGTTCCAAATCCCCCAACTCATCGTGGACCGCCCTACCTACAGATAGTTCAGGAGGGGAAGCGGCCTTTTCGGAATCGCTCAACTCCAAGTACTCTTCCAGCTGGTGCTCCGCATCTTCCGCAGTTACGTGCGCATGCTCCGCTTCCTCTTCTACCACATGTTCTATAACCTCATGAGCATCCTCGATCTTACCAATGGTGCTGAACCCGGGGAGAAGGCTGATCCAGTTGTTGACTATTACGAACAGGAATATGGTAGCTATCAAGGGGAAGAAGCGTCGGGCGTTTTTCTGCCCAGCTATGGCCTCCACCAGCCCATAGAACCACTCGATGACCGCCTCGACGAAATTCTGCCAGCCTTTGGGGATCAGGCCCATTTTGCGGCTGGCAAAGTAGGCAAGCATTATTAGCAACACCACGGCGATCCAGGACGTGAACATGGTGTTGGTAAGCTCGAAGCCGCCAAGGGAGCTCAGCTTTTCTGGCTTGATGGAGATGGGGGGGAAGGGGAAGCGAAACAGGGCTTGACTGACGACAACAGACAAAAGGAATAGGCCGATAATGGCGAGAGGTTTGGGACGCAGGAGCCTAGACATTAGCGTTTACCCTTGCCATCCCCTTTAAGCATGGGCCGTACTAGTTTATAGGTGCTCCAGAAGGCCACTAGCAAACCGAGAGCCAGTCCTAGTAGTATAAATAGGGGAGAGGTGTGGACCCAATCGTCCAGCAACAGACCTCCTACTGCCCCTATGACCACGGGAGTAACGATGTACCACCCTAACCCCAGCAGCCTCAGGGCATCAAGCCATGGGCTCCTATTCACTCCTCCCACTTCAGTTTGTGCAGTCTATCACAACTGCCCTAAGCGGTCAACCGGATACCAGGGTGATACAAAAAAACGCCCTGTCGGGCGTCTTCCCAGTAGATGGTCGCCAACTCCCGATCTATTCCTTGACATCCTTATCGTCCTGATCCTCCTGATCCTCTCTACCCTCTTCTTCCTTCTGTCTCCCCTTACCAAAATCTTCCAAGTCCAGGCTATCTACGAAATCTCGAAAGGCGGATAATCGCTTAAGCTCCTCTTCGTTCACCGGGCGGGCCCCCTCTTCGCCCTCGGAGGGTATCACAGGCTTACCAGTTTCTTTGTCTAGGATCACACCAGCCTTCTCCAGAACAGACTCGTCGGCGAAGATGGGAGCGGTGGACCTAACGGCTAAAGCTATGGCATCGCTGGGTCGAGAGTCAACTTCAACCCTCTTACCGTCTACATCGAGAATGATCTTCGCATAGAAAGTGTCGTTATTTAGGTCTGAAACTATGATTGAATTGACTACCGCTCCGAGGTTGCCAATGATTGAGCTCAGCAGATCGTGAGTCAAGGGTCTCGGCACTTGCACATCTTGAAGCTTGACAGCGATGGCATCAGCCTCGGCAGGGCCTATCCAGATGGGTAGGTACCTATCGACGTCCTTCTCCTTCAGAATGACCACCCTCTGATAGTTCATCAGGCTTACCCGGATGCTTTCGATGGACATCTCAAGCATAGATTCTTCCCTTCTGACTCAACGAGCCGTGAAACCGATTCTAAACTAAGGCCCTTTCAAGTGTCAACAAATTTGCAGACGCAAATCGAAGGACCTGCTCCTAGGAGCTACCCATCCTTGACACTGGTTACTTCATCGATTTCTTCATCTTTTAACCCCAGCATCTCCTTTAGCACGACCCTAGTGTGCTCACCCAACGCAGGGGCAGGCCTCTCCGCTCCGGCGGCCGTCCGAGAAAGCTTTATGGGGGTGTTCACCACCTTGACCGATCCGGCTTTCGGATGAGGCAACTCTACGATCATATCTCGTGCGTTGACTTGGGGGTCTTTCGCTACTTGCTCAACGTTATTGATGGGGCCGCAGGGAATGCCCGCCTCGGTTAGCTCGCTTAACCACTCATCGCTGGTCTTCTTCTTCATGGACTGAGTCAGGATCGGGATTAGCTCGTCGTAGTGTTGAGTGCGAGACCAGCTTGTAAGGAAGCGCTCATCGTCTATCAGGTCTACCCTATCAATGGCGGCACAGAACAGGGGCCACTGGTCCTTGGCTCCGCCCACAAACGCCACGGTGATGTGTCCGTCCTTGGTCTCGAAGGCCTGGAATGGCGTCGTCACCGGGTGACGGGTCCCCAACGGTTTGGGGACATCTCCCGTGGCGAAGTATCTGGCAAAGGCGTTCTCCAACAGGGCGACCTGGCAATCCATCATCGCTACGTCTAACCTCTGCCCTAGGCCGCTCTTCTCTCTTTCCTGCAGGGCGGACAGAATGCCTATGGCCGTGAATAGGCCAGCAATGATGTCTCCGATGGAAGCTCCGGGGCGTATGGGGGGGCCGTCAGGCTCGCCGGTTATGCTCATTATGCCCCCCATTCCCTGAACTATAACGTCCAGGGCCGGCCTACGTTTGTAGGGCCCCGTCTGTCCGAACCCGGATACCGAGGCGTAGATTATTCTAGGGTTGTGCTCCTTGACTACCTCATAGCCTAGCCCCAGCCTATCCATGACACCAGGCACGAAGTTCTCCACCAGTGCGTCGCACTCCTCGGTCAGGTTCAAAAAGGTATCTACGCCCCGTTTAGTCTTCAGATCCAGGACTACACTCCTCTTACCTCGGTTCAGACTGAGGAAGTAAGAGCTCTCCCCATTGATGAATGGCCCGTTACCCCGAGCCATATCGCCTCCTTCGGGTCGCTCTATCTTGATCACGTCGGCGCCCAGATCGGAGAGGATCATGGTAGCGTAAGGGCCTGCCAATACCCGAGTCATATCCAGAACCTTTATTCCCTTCAACGGTCCAGACAATTCACTTTCCTTTCATGAGTCTGTTGAGGTGCGGGCGAAAAAGTATTGTACTATCGAGATGAGCGCCGCGCCATCTCCGAGATTAATCCCCGTTTAACAGGTCTAAAAACTCATCATAGCTGGAGACTTGGGCAACCTTCTTTACAAAGTTCTTCAAAGATGGGTTGGCCTCCATCACCTGCTGGACTTGACCACCTATGGGGCTGATGGATGCTGGATTACTGGCATAGCTCCCATTGAAGGCGAAGAAGGCCTGATTAATCCTACGGAAGTGGAAACCGTTCTCGACCATGAACTGACGCCGCTCCTCCATGAACTGCTCCGCTTCTTCTATCTTATCCTCGGCAAGCAGGTCATCCGTCATGACTCTGGTTTTCCTCATCTCGGCCCTGAAATCGAATGTGTTCTCATTTGTAACAGGGGGCGGAGTAGTAGTGCTCTGGGTCGAGGGTTCTACCTCACTTAAGTAGTAGGTCTGGTAAACCCTATCGCCCACGTAATCTCCTATTGCGTCCGCTATTGTCTCGTTCAGTGTTGTCATATAGTTATCATCCCAGAAGTTCTGGCCCAACGGGAAAAAGAGCATATACTGATGCACCCATTCGTGGGCAACGGTACGGAGCACTCGTTGAATGGAGGGCGATGGGCTAACCACACTGGGGTAGGTGGCCACAGCACTCACCCCTGTCACTATAGCCGACATATCTCCTTCCGCCTCAACGCCGGCTTCGATATCCTCGATGTCATCTGGTGTAAGGTTCGGGTGGAGAAGTCGAGTCTGCAATAGTCGGATTTCGTCTCTCGGAGAGAGGGCGAGGATTCTTGGTGAATCATCCAATCTGAAATCTACGGGAGGGAACAGATACCCATCTGAGTTACTAAAGGGCAGCTTCCACGACAAATCTTCATCCGATAAAATGGAGTTCACCTGTCCCTCTATGATCTTCTCCACGTCGTCCCTCATCGAGGAGTTTCTACGACTCTCGATTTCGTCCAACCGAGTGGTCAGAGATGGTAGGTCTCCCTCATTTCTTGCTACCACTTGTGATATCTGAAACTCGATGGAGGATATCTCTCCATTCAATCGGAAATACTCTCTCACCAAGGCAACCTTCTCATTATCTGATCTATCACCCTTAAACAGCTCAGTGGCCTCATGAAGCCACTTATCGAAGAAGTTGCCAACCTCCCAAGAGAACAGGTCATAGTCGCGGCCGCCAACGACAGCGCCTATCCTATCTTTCTCCCCAGATCTGCTCGGGACCAGCACGAGGAGAACCATCAGGGCCAGGACCAACACTATCAGTCTCAGAAGTTTATTGTGTCCCAGATGAGTTATGGTCGCCGATATATCCACTACTCCCCCAGTTTAGAGAATAGCACAGGCCTTCTGGTTACAAACGAAATGCACCGACCATCGGTTGCGGTAGGTATGGGGTTGGACTAAAATGAATTCGATTTTCCAATGTCCAGTTGAAGGTGGCACTTATGCGAAGCTACAAGAGTCAAGACATCAGGAATGTGGTTATGCTATCCCACAGTGGAGTGGGTAAGACATCGCTGTCTGAGGCCATATTGTTCAACACCGGGGTCATCAATCGACTAGGCACTGTGGAGGCAGGAAACACCGTATCCGATTACGAACCCGAGGAAGCTCAACGCCAAACAAGCGTACAAATGTCCCTGGTGCCGTGGGAGTGGAACAACATCAAGGTAAACTTGATCGATACCCCAGGTTACGCCGACTTCGTAGGAGAGGCTAAAGCCGCCCTTCGAATAGCCGACGCCGTCCTGCTCCCCATTTGTGCCGCCTCTGGCGTTGAAGTAGGAACAGAGATGATGTGGGAGGAGGTGAAGGCTAAGAATATTCCCAGCATGATACTGCTGAACAAGCTGGACAGGGAGAACGCCGACTTCGACAAGGTGCTGGGAGACGTTCGAGAACGATTCAGCAAAAATTGTACAGCCGTTCACCTTCCCATAGAAACGGAAGACGATTTAACTGGTGTAATCGATCTCATATCCATGAAGGCCTTCGGTGCCGATGGAAAAGAGGAGGCCATTCCCGACGCGGTAACCGATCAGGCTCAACACCTGCGAGAGATGATGACCGAGTCTATAGCTGAGGTCAATGACGAACTCACCATCAAATATCTCGAAGGAGAAGAGCTAACAGAAGAGGAGCTGCGACAGGGGCTAGCCGAGGGAACAAAGTCGGGGACCATAGTTCCTGTCTTAGCAGCCTCCGCTCTAAAAAACATCGGGGTGCATCCGCTCATGGACGCTATAACTCAGTATCTTCCATCGATCTTGGAAAGATCTGCCCCCAAAGCTAAAGACCTGCTAAAAGACGAGGAATCCTCCATAGAAGTGAACGGTGGCTCTCCCCTGTCTGTCCTCATATTCAAGACAACAGCGGATCCCTATGTGGGCAAGCTCTCCTTTTTCAAGGTATACTCCAACACCCTATACGCAGATTCGCAGGTCTGGAACGCCAACAAGGCAGTAGCTGAACGCCTTGCCCAGCTATTTAGCGTCCGAGGAAAGTCGCAGGAGGTGGTGTCTGAGGTTGTAGCCGGTGACATAGGCGCCGTGGCCAAGCTGGCGGAGAGTACCACAGGCGATACTTTGTGCAACAAAGATCGCCCGATTAAGCTGGGAGAGATGGAGTTCCCCAATCCGGTCTACAGTGTTGCGGTCACAGCCAAGACCAAATCAGACATCGACAAGATGGGATCATCGTTGACTCGGCTGGTGGAGGAGGACCCCAGTCTGAGGCTGTTAAAGGAGCCTGACACAGGCGAGCTCTTACTATCTGGATTGGGAGAGGCCCACATAGATGTAACCGTCCAGAAGCTACAGCGTAAATTCTCGGTCGGAGTAACCACCAATGTTCCTCGAGTGCCTTACAAAGAAACAATTTCTGCATTCACACAGACGGAGTACAAGCACAAGAAACAGACGGGTGGCCACGGACAGTACGGCCATGTCTTGCTGAAGTTGGAGCCCAAAGGCAGGGGAGAGGGTGTGGAGTTCGCTCAGCGGGTAGTAGGCGGCAACGTTCCCAAGAACTACATCCCCGCGGTTGAGAAGGGGGTTATGGAGGCAGCCAAAGAGGGCGTACTTACTCACTATCCCATGGTAGACGT
Organism: Dehalococcoidia bacterium; assembly: GCA_965197675.1. Classification (GTDB taxonomy): domain Bacteria; phylum Chloroflexota; class Dehalococcoidia; order Plut-88900; family Plut-88900. The sequence goes on from OZ240221.1 coordinate 603,810, forward strand.
TAAGGTAACCCTCTACGACGGTAGCTCTCATCCCGTCGACTCTTCAGACATGGCATTCAAGATCGCGGGGTCTCACGCATTCAAGAAAGGGGCGGCAGAGGCCAGCCCTACCATGTTAGAGCCAGTGATGAAGCTGACGGTCACAGTACCAGATAGCTTCACCGGTGACGTTATAGGCGATCTGAACACCAAGAGAGGCAGGGTTTTGGGTATGAATCCCAAGAACGGTGAAACAGCCATCGAAGCGGAGGCGCCGCAAGCGGAAATCCTGACCTACGCCATAGACCTAAGGTCACTCACTCAGGGACGAGGGCAATATAGCGCCGAGTTCGTTCGATATGAAGATGTCCCGGCTCACATAGCCCAGAAAGTCATAGAGAAGATCGCCGCCGAAGTAGAAAGTGGATAGTAGGTTTAACCGGTAGCAAGAAAAGGGTTGGGCTCTACCTAGAAGATTCCCACAGAGTGTAGTAGTTGTTGCCGTTTATGACGGATGCCAGTTCGGCGTTGTCCAGTTCCACCAGCGTTGTATAGCAGTCCTCGCATCTCCTCACGGCATCCTTACAAGGGGTATCTATAGCTCGTTGCACTAATCTGCTCCATATACCCAAGTTCTTTAGAGTTCTAACGTGTTTTGGCCAAGGTATCACTGTTATGCTCTCTGGGCGAGGCAGTCGAGGTCTGAGCCTTCTCAGTGCGCGGAATCTCTCCTCCACCGAGTCCACCATAGGAACCACCTTGATTAGCGGGCCATCCTCTATGTCAGAGCGAGTGTCCAAGAGAAAGGCCTTTCTGAGGAGGGGAAAGAAGACAGAGATTATTTCGGCCACGTCGATATTACAGCATATCTCTTCCAGATCGAACCTGTAATCACCATCCATAGCAGTCAACACTCTCTTCCCTTGAGTAGACTATACGGCCCGGCCACGACTGTAGATATTCCGATGGTGCACTCGACTACCCCATAAGCTCCTTATACTTGTCGGTAAAGGCCGGTAGCACCTGCTCAAACTCTCCCACCACACCATACTGGGAATCTTTGAACACGTTGGCATCCGGGTCCTTGTTGATAGCCACGATGATTTTGGATCCCAGGCAACCCGACATATGCTGGCTAGCACCCGATAGAGCGACCGCAATGTAGAGGTCTGGGCTCACCACCTTCCCGGTAATTCCTATCTGTACCGACGGGGATGCGTATCCAGAGTCGCAGGCTGCCCTAGTAGCTCCCACCATACCATTGAGATGCTTGGCTAGCTCCTCCAGTTGGTGAAATCCCTCGACGCTACCTATGCCACGTCCACCAGCCACGATGACCGATGCTTCCTCCAGCCTGCCACCTTCGGCTTCGGCTTTTACCCTGTCCACAACCCTAGTCCTAGCCTCAGAAGGATCTATGGCCGCTTGCCAATGGATCACTTCTCCACTTCTGGAATCATTCCTCTCTGATGCAGCTGCAGTCTTGGGTCTGAGGGTAGCCATCTGTGGTCGAGCAGTCTCAACCACCACGGTGGTCTGGGCGTTGCCGCCATAGACAGGGCGAGTCTGCACCATGAGCTCGGACTCCTGGTCGATAGTCAGATCGGTGCAGTCTGTACCCAGACCAGTATCCAATCGGAAAGCCACCCTGGGGGCCAGGTCTCTCCCTAAAATGGTATGTCCCAGGATGAGAATATTGGGTGATGTTTCTTGGGTCAGTTTGGCGAGGGCAGCCACAAACAAATCAGAGTTGTATTCCCCGAAATATGACTCCTCGGATACGTATACCTTGTCGGCGCCGTGGGATATCATCTCCTGGTCGGCGTCTCCTGCCTGGCTGGAAAATACCACACCAATCAGTTCTTCTCCGAGGGAATCGGCCAACTCTCTGCCCTTCCCCAGCAGTTCTTTGGTAGTGCTATCTATGGAGCCGTCGGCAAGCTCCCCGAAAATCATCACTCCTTTGCTGTCGGCCATATATGTGATACCTCTGTTACCAGGAGTTAAACGAGCTTCGCATCTCGTAGTTTAAGGGCCAGAGCAGCGCCTCTATCAGCAGGAGTCTCTCCTTCTATGAACTCGACTTGAGAGACTCTCTCAGGGCTGTACAGCTTTAGAAGCTTGACTCTGCTATCCAGCTTTGAGCTATCGAGACCTATGTCCTGGGCATTCCATACGGTGGGTTGTATTCTGCCCGCTGTCATAATTCCTCTCAGGGTGGGATATCTGGGCTCGCCTAGCTCGTTGCTGACAGTGACCAACACTGGTGTAGAAGCTTCTACCACCTCGTAACCATCAGGAATGACCCGCTCCACACGGACCGTTCCATCATTGACCTTTACATCTCGAGCGATGGTGATGGTGGGAATACCGAGAATCTCGGCGATACCAGATCCCACCTGTCCCGCGTCGAAGTCAGAGGCTTGCCGACCACAGATTATGACGTCGTACCCCCCCACCTTCTGGATCGCTGCTGCCAGAGCGTGGGCGGTCGCATAGCTATCCAGGTCTTCAAAGGCATCGTCTTGTAAAAGGACAAGCTCGTCCGCACCCATGGAGAGGGGTTTCTTGACAACGTCAGAGACCAGGTCTTTGCCCAGTGCAATAGCAGTTACCTTGCCCCCGCTAGCCTCCTTCAGTCGCAGCGCAGCCTCCACCCCTTGTTCATCGTATCCGTTTATCACCGGGGGAGTACCTGGGGTGGGGATCAACTTATTGGTGGACTCATCGATCTTGAAGCTGGACAGTGGCATTTGGGGATCAGGGACTTGCTTCACACAGACGATGATGTTCACCAGGACACTCCTACCCCTACTTTCCCCCAGATAAAAGAGTTGCGCGTAGAGATCATAGAGCTAAAGGGGGGATTGTGATTCAGTTCTCAATTCTAGCCCGCTCTAAAATCAGTGTCAAGGAGAAAAGAAGGTTTAGGAGCGCTCACTTGACGACGATATTGACGAGTCGGCCTGGAACATAGATGACCTTCAGAGGACTTTTGTGATCCAAATGGGCCTTGACCTTGTCTCTACCAAGGGCCAACTCCTTTGCATCATCCTCTGCGATACCGGCTGGGACTAGCAACCTGTCCCGTACTTTTCCATTGATTTGGACCACCAAAGTGATCTCTTCTTCCGCTGCCAGGGTTTCGTCCCACTCAGGAAAGGATTGATTGTGGATACTATAGGGGTATCTCTTCTTGCTCCACAACTCCTCGGCTAGGTGGGGGGCAGTGGGCGCCAGCAGGAGAAGCAGATCCTTGACGGCCTCTTTCCACGTAGCGGCATCTACTGTTTTGGCATGCCACACTTTGAATAGGTGATTAGTAAGCTCCATAAGGGCCGCCAGCATGGTGTTGAAGCGGAACCGGTCCAGGTCATGGTTGGCCTTCTTTATGGTCTTGTGAAGCAGGTGAAGGGTCTGCTTTACAGCAGCTTGATCTGTGGATTCTCTATCCAGTTCACCCTCATCCAGCATAACCAGGTCCCACACCCTATCCAGCCAGCGCACAATCCCGTTTATTCCATCGTCGCTCCACTCACCGCCCTGATCCCAGGGACCAATGAACATTAGATAGGCTCTAACCACGTCGGCGCCCAACTCCTGAACATAGGGGTCAGGGGTTATTACGTTACCGCGAGACTTGCTCATCTTCTGCTTGTCGGCGATTATGGTGCCCTGATTGAACAGCCTCAGGAAAGGCTCATCAAACTCCACCAGGCCGATGTCTCTGAGAGCCTTGACGAAGAAGCGAGCGTATAGGAGATGCATGACCGCATGCTCGGCGCCTCCCGTGTATTGATCCACAGGGAGCCAATACCTCAGCTTGTCCGGATCGAAGGGGCCTTGCTCGTGCTTGGGGGTGGAATATCTCAGGAAATACCAGGAAGAGCACATGAAGGTGTCCATAGTGTCGGTTTCCCTGCGAGCCGGAGTGTTGCACGATGGGCAGGTGGCATTGACGAACTCCTCATGGTAGGTGAGGGGCGACTCGCCTGTGGGTCGGAACTCAGCGTCTTCAGGCAGTAGGACGGGCAGGTCCTGCTCAGACAGTGGAACGATACCGCAGTCCCGGCAGTAGACCACGGGTATGGGAGCACCCCAGTATCGCTGTCTTGATATTAGCCAATCTCTCAAGCGATAGGAGACGGTCCGGCGGCCTATGCCCCTTCCTTCCATCTCATCGGCAACAGCTTCCTTGCCCTTCTCGTTGGCTAGTCCATCGAAGGAGCCAGAATTCACCATGGTGCCGGGCTCTATATAGGCCTCCTCCAGCTCCTTTCCACTCCAACCCTCAGGAGCGATCACCGTTTTGACAGGCAGATCGTATCTCTTAGCGTATTCGAAGTCCCGGGTATCATGAGCAGGAACCCCCATCACCGCTCCGGTACCGTAGGTCAGCAGAGCATAGTCCGCGATGTAGATAGGCACGCGTACGCCGTTCAGCTTGTTAACGCAGTATGCTCCTATAAAAACACCAGTCTTCTCTTTCTCGGTAGAAAGCCTTTCAATCTCCGACTGGCGGCGGGCCGCATCTACATAGGCCTCCACTTGGGACCTTCGATCTGGGGTAGTAAGCTGGGGTACCAGGGGATGCTCGGGCGCCAAGACCATAAAAGTAACCCCGAACACGGTATCGGGGCGAGTGGTGAAGACCCATATCTCCTTTTCATCCAGCCCATACTCCTCTATGCCAAAGGCTATCTCGGTGCCTTCGCTCCTCCCTATCCAGTTAGTCTGCATGATATTGATGTGCTCCGGCCACTCGATCTTGCTGTGGTCCAGAAGCTCGTCAGCATACTTGGTAATGCGGAAGAACCACTGCTCCAAGTCTCTTCGGGTAACCTGGGTATGGCAGCGTTCGCAGGTGCCGTCGCTTAGGACCTGCTCATTGGCCAGTACGGTTTTGCAGCCGGGGCACCAGTTGGCGGGAGCCTTGGCCCTGTAGGCCAGCCCTGCGTGATAGAGCTGGAGGAAGAGCCATTGAGTCCATTTATAGTATTCAGGCAAAGAGGTGATGACTTCTCGCTCGGAGTCGTAGATGGCCCCTAGCTGTTTGAGTTGCTGGCGCATGTTATCGACGTTCTGCATCGTCCACTTGTGGGGATGGGTGCCATGCTTGATTGCTGCGTTTTCGGCGGGCAGACCGAAGGCATCGAAGCCTATGGGGTGCAGTACGTTGAAGCCCTGCATGCGTTTGAACCGTGCGTGTACGTCCGATGGAGCCATGGCATACCAGTGGCCTATGTGCAGGTTGCCCGAGGTGTAGGGGAACATAGTGAGGTCATACCACTCGGGGCGCGAGGGATCCTCGTGAACCTCATAGAGCTTATCGGCAGCCCATTTATCCTGCCACCTCTTCTCGATTTCCTGGGGGTTATATCTCAGCGCCATTGTCTCGTTCGTGGTTAATCCTAAGGTTGGCTCAGCTATTAAATTAGCACCTGGCAGGTTGGGATGCAAGAGACGCAGGTTTGCTATAATTTAGGCAAATCGTCGAATCTAATTTCTACTGGTCGTGCAACCGAGGTAGCGTAATGACTCTGAAAACGATGTTCGAGAAGATATGGGATGCCCACGTAGTCCATCAGGAGCCGGAGCAGGATGCCGTTGTCTACGTAGACCTTCACCTGGTCCACGAGGTCACTTCGCCTCAGGCCTTCGAGGGATTGCGACTTTCGGGACGCAAGGTGCGCAGGCCAGAGCTAACTGTCGCCACAGTAGACCACAACGTACCTACCTGGGAGCGCTCCAAGCCCACCACTGATCCCATCGCTCAGAAACAGATCGAAGCCATGCAGAGGAATGCCAAGGAGTTTGGAATCGACTTCTATGACATTCACGATCCAGGCCAGGGAATCGTACACATAATAGGGCCTCAGATGGGATACACTCAGCCGGGCATGACCATAGTCTGCGGCGATAGTCACACCTCTACTCACGGGGCCTTCGGGGCTATAGCCATGGCCATCGGAACCACTCAAGTAGAGCACGTGCTGGCCACCCAGTGCCTTGTTCAGGCCAAGCTCAACACCATGGAGATACGTGTAGATGGAGAACTGCCGCTGGGTGTCACGGCCAAGGACGTGATTTTAGGAATCATCGGACGGATCGGGATAGACGGAGCTCGGGGTTACGCGGTCGAGTATACGGGCAATGCCATTCGCTCCCTGTCCATGGAGGGGCGAATGACGGTTTGCAACATGTCTATCGAGGCCGGAGCTCGGGTGGGGATGGTGGCTCCGGACGATACCACTTTCAAGTATCTCGATGGCAGATCTCATGCTCCCCAGGGCAAAGACTTCGAGAAGGCGCTGGAGGGGTGGCAACAGTTGCCCACCGATGAAGGCGCCGCCTACGACAAGACCGTCAAAATAGACGCTGGCACTCTCGAGCCTTACGTAACGTGGGGAACCAACCCGGGCATGGTAGCGCCTGTGACTGGATCAGTGCCCGATCCCTCGTCCTTCGATTCAGATGCAGATCAGGCATCAGCAGAACGCGCGCTGCAGTACATGGGTTTGGAAGCCAATACACCCGTCCAGGACATCTCCATAGACAGGGTGTTCATCGGCTCATGCACCAACTCTCGCATAGAGGACCTGAGGCGGGCAGCCGAGGTAGTTAAAGGTCGGAAGGTCAACTCCAAGGTCTACGCCATGGTGGTTCCAGGTTCGACGGCCATCAAGAGGCAGGCAGAGGATGAGGGATTGGACAAGATATTTGAGGAAGCCAATTTCGACTGGCGGGAATCAGGCTGCTCCATGTGCCTGGGTATGAACCCCGACATCCTTAAACCAGCAGAGCGATGCGCTTCCACCTCCAACCGCAACTTCGAGGGGCGCCAGGGCAAGGGAGGCCGCACTCACCTGGTAAGTCCCCAGATGGCGGCGGCAGCGGCGATAGCAGGCCACTTCGTGGACATTCGTGAGTGGAAGTGAGTAAGCATCTCCTAAAACCGCATCTCTGAGGAACAAGAGGCAGGGAGTATTCTCTATGGATATTGTCATAATCGCTGCACTTGGTATTGTGATCCTTCTGGCCATGGTATTAATCGTCATAATGATTTCTCGAGGGCGTTCTGGTGATACATCAGAAGGCATTAAGGCTTTTTTACTAGCAGAATTCTCAGACTTTCAGAGAAATATTAACCAGGAAATGCATAACACCAGGGAAAGCGTTCAGAAAAGACTAGAAGCGGCCACAGGGAGTGTTCAAGATGTGCGCAAGGAAATATCAACTAATGCAGTAGATACAGTGAAACAGCTAAAGGACGTAGGAGGCACTGTCGAAAAACTGATCGCACAACAGAAAAAAGCAGAGGAGCTTGGCCAGTCTTTAAAAGATCTCCTACAAGCTCCTAAACTACGTGGAAGCTACGGCGAAGCGGTTCTAGAGGAAATGCTAGACCGAGTACTGCCTCGTGGTGTCTGGGAGCGCCAGTATAGAATCGATGGGAATGAGATGGTGGACTGCATAGTTAGGTTCAAAGATGTAGTAGTGCCCATAGATGCGAAGTTCCCTAGAGACGACTACGTTAGGTATATAGAAGCAGAAGACCAGGGGGAAAAAGCAGATCATTGGAAGAGTTTTGAGAAGGCGGTTAAGATACAAGTCAATGATATCAGTGATAAATACGTCAAACCTGATAGAGGAACTTCTGAGTTTGCCCTCATGTTTATTCCCTCGGAAGCTATTTATTACGAAACCATCGCTGAGAAAAATCACATCGGAGAGCCTTGTGAACTCTTCGAATATGCTCAGACCAGGCATGTCATTCCAGTTAGCCCGAACACACTTTACCCCTTCCTTCAAGTAGTGATTCTGGGAATCCGCAACATCGAAATCATTAATAGTGCTAAAGAGCTTCAAAAATCACTGTCGGAGTTGGAACGATCCTTTGGTCTGTTTTACAAAAAGTATGAAGACATAGGCAAGAATCTGGATAAAGCTAGTAAGGCTCACCAGGTAGGCGATGGCCATATTCAGCGATACAAACGACGCCTAGAAGGTGCGTTGAAGCTTGAAGGTTTAGAGTCGACTCAAGAGATTATGTCTCTTCCTTCCAATAAGGGAGATGCGGAAGAGATGAAAACGGAGTGATAAATGGAGCCATTCAAAAAAGTAACGGGAAAAGTAGCGGTGCTGGACAGGGTCAACGTGGATACCGACCAGATAATACCCAAGCAATTCCTCAAGAGCATCGAAAGGACGGGCTTTGGACAGCACCTCTTCTATGACTGGCGCCTGAACGCTGACGGCTCTCCCAACGCTGACTTTGAACTCAACAACCCCGCTTATCAGGACGCCTCCATTCTCGTGACCGGTCGGAACTTCGGCTCCGGTTCCTCTCGGGAGCACGCCGTGTGGGCGCTGAAGGAGTACGGGTTCAGGGCTATAGTTTCCTCCAGTCTCGCCGATATATTTCACAGGAACTGCTTCGAGAACGAGGTGTGCCCCGTGGTCTTATCTGAGGAGCAGGTAGCCCAGATCATGTCCAACGCTAAAACAGCGTCTGGATATCAGATGACAGTCGATCTGGATGAGTGTGTTCTCTCAGACGATCACGGCCTCGAAATTCCCTTCGTCATCCACAGCGATCCCGCTACTCATAGCTTCCGACGCCACTGTCTGTTGAACGGTTTGGATGAAATTGGCCTCACCTTGCAGCACGAGAACAAGATTCTGGCTTACGAGCGCGGCAAGGGCATCTCTTGAGCTAGACCACTCTCCTTCCTCTTACCTGGGCGCTAGGCTCTCGTTGAAGGCTATGTGAGACCCATGACATCACTGCTTCACACTTTCCCAGACTTCATAACGCGCCTACTCCCTCGGAAGCTGCCCGACGACTACCTCACCGCCAAGCTGGAAAAGGCGTCACAAGGCGATATTTGCCCTATTTGCACTCTGGATGGAGAAGCCAGGTATTCCCTGATCTGGAGTCTTCTTTGGGAGGGTGTCACCGATCCCAAGACCCGCGATGAGTTCATAAGGGCAGGCGGACTGTGCCATCAGGACAACTGGTCGATGGTGGATATAGCCCGCAAGAGGATCAAAAGCTCACTGGGGGTGGCCATCCTATATGAGCATCTCAGTAAAGTCATAGCCAGAACCCTGCATCAGAAGGGGGGGAAGCCTCCATCTTGGATAGATACCAACCCTTGGGCATTTCGCTTAGGTCAGGGATGTCCTGCATGCGGCACTGGACATTCAGCAACCAATCGGAGTGGCCGTAGGCTGATAATGGCGGCAATGGCTGGTAATCCATCGAACTGGTTGGAACAGGGATTTCCCCTTTGCTACCAGCATCTGCGTTCCCTATCGGGCCAGAAGCAGGCCAGGCGGTCGGTAGAGATACTGTTGAGACTACAGTCAGCGGGAATTCACAGCCTGCAATCCGCTATGGATATGCCAGAGCTGAAGTCGAGTCAAAAGCCAGGCAGGTTGGAGGCCGCTCTTTTCCCCAATAGCCCTCTGCTTTCAATTCCAGAGAATGCAGACAGGATTTTCCACGGCGCAGCGCTGCGCTGCCCTGTTTGTTTGGCGTTGGGAGTACAAGAGGGTTCCTTGCTGAATGAATGGAGCAACGGCCGGCGACATCCCTCTCCTGAGCTATGCAGAGGTCATTATGTTGCCTTGGCAGATACTGAACCTGACTTGGGAAGGTTCCTTCTCACGGCGCGGGTTAACCAAGAGTTATCGGCATTGAATGCCCACGCAGAGGTCTTTAATGAAGTGCCTTGCGTTGTCTGCCAAGCAAGACTGGATTCAGAGGAAGCTATTCTAAGTGTACGAGTGCCGGAGTGGGCTGGAACATCCGGGCCTAAGGACCTGCTATGTCTCCATCATCTTGGCTGCCTGTTTGAGAGAACTTCAGCCAGCGACCTGCCGAGATTGCTGGATGCGCAAAAAGGGAAGATGCATGAGATGATTACGGAGTTGGGTGACTTCATCGCAATGCACGACTATCGCTCACCCGTTCAACCTTCCGAAGGGCCGGATTCTCCATATAGATGGGCCCTTCGCTTCTTCACCTCGGAGCCTTCAATAATGGCACCGATCCTCATTTACAATGAACACCCTGACAAAGGCAGGGCGGCAGGCAACCGGCGGTAAGAAGGAGGGGGGCTTAAGGAAGAGCTTCAGGATCGTACTTTGAAATGGTTTCGATGATGCCGCGGCGGACTCCCTCTGGAGCACGATGGCTAGGGATACCTCGCATCATGTCGACAGTAGCCTTGAACGTGTTCATGAAAGCGACACAGGGCTTACAGTGCGCCAGGTGCCGCTTTATCACGTCGACCCAACCCCCGGACAGATCTCCTTCCAAGTAGTCGGAGGCCCGCTTCCGAACCTGGGGGCAATCCACCTCGTCAGGAGGCGCAGTCTCGGCCGGCAACACCTCTTCATCAGCCGAGTATTGAGACGTCGATTCGGGGCCTCTCCAGGGCCAAAGTCGACTCAACAACCTCTTTGGAAAACTGGGCTCTTTGGGCAAGGCTACCACCCACTAAACATTTACGTTATTATTATCAGCACAAAGCATCCCATGGCACTGTCAAACTCTCGTCAAGATACGGGCTATCCTGCCGCCAACCGCTTCGACCTACCGCATCCACCGACAGATTTCGCCAAGACCCAGTAATAAGATGCACCTAGCTCACCGAGGATTCAAGGTTTTTCAATCAGACACATTCAGGTTGCACTACCTCTCAACAAGACCGATTAGATGTTTTACCTTTTAAGTGTGCGGGAACCATCGACTGCACATAGAAAGGAATCCAATACCATATGGGAGACGAGGGGGCCAAAAGACAACAAGAGTTCTCTGAGATAGTGGAGAGGCACTCCGACTATGTTTACAACGTAGCGCTCCGCATGACCGGCAATCCTCACGATGCCGAAGACATTATGCAGGAGGCATTCCTTTCGGCGTACAAGGCCTATCCCTCCTTTCGTGGACAGTCCCGGGTCACTACATGGCTCTATCGCATCACCGTCAACGCGAGCCTGATGAGGCTCCGAAAGGAGGAGAAGTCTCGCCATATGACTCAGATGGGGTATGAAGACACAGATGTCCCTGACTGGGCTGCGGATCCGGCTCGAGTAGCCGCGAACGCAGAGCTGCGCAGGTCCCTCGAGGTTGGCATCAGTCGCTTACCTCCCGATCTCAGAACGGCAGTAGTCTTAAGGGACGTGCAAGGCTTCTCCGGAGAGGAGGCGGCAGAGATACTGGATATCTCCTTGGCCTCCTTGAAGAGCAGGCTCCACAGGGGCCGTGTGCTTCTCCGAAAACACCTGGAGAATGTGGCAGCCAAGACGGCTTAGCTCCTCGATACTCTCTCTCCTTGCATAAAGGTCAACCTGAATCCTTTGGCTAGTACTGACATCCTATTCTTCAGAGAAAATCTAGGATTTGGAACCAAGCATGAAGCTGACAGAGTTCACCTTGCTCCAGAAGAGGATCATATTCCTGGTGGGAATCGGTGGTATAGCCGCCTTTATTTTCACGTTCAACAACCCACTAGAAGGCAACCCCACCACTACGGTAGTTGATGAGAGTGGTGAAGAGGTCGAGCTCACCCTGGGCATTATTGAGAACATCAACCTGGATAAGACCGATTCGGGTGTAGGTGCCGAGGTGGGAGATGCCGCTCCCAACTTCTTATTAGCTGACGCTGATGGTGATCCAGTGCGTTTGGACAGCTTCCTCGGAAAGAAGGCTGTCATAGTCAATTTCTGGGCCAGTTGGTGCCCCTTTTGCCTGGAAGAGATGCCAGACCTCGAGCAAACCTTCCAGGAGTTTAAAGACGACCTGGTGATTCTGGGTATAAACAATCAGGAGACAGCAGGCCAGGGCGAGTCCTACGCCAGGGAGCGGGGCGTGACCTACCCCACTGTCTATTTCCCCAAAGACGAAGAGGTGGTCAAGGCTTACGAGGTGCAGGTAATGCCAACAACCTTCTATCTGGACAAGAACGGCATCATTAACGAGGTGAAGCTGGGGTTCGACAATTTCGAGGGGCTGAGAGAAAAGGCGCTGAAGGCCATCAATGCTAATTAGAGTATCCCCTCTTTCTCAGTGATGAATCCCTCTTCGGCCTCCGGCGACTGAGACATCGAACTGTCTGCATAGAGAGTTGATGATCGCTACTTCGAAGAGGGCTTTATCTCCCAAAAGTGTACAGACTCCCTAGTAACATAGTAATGGGAATCCGGGCATCACCGAAAATCACGGTGGTTTCATTGCTGGCTACATTAGCGCTGATACTAGCGGCTTGTGGCAACAGTTTCACCGAAGGTGAAGACCCAGAGCCAGCTGAGTCCCCCAACCCCACCTCCACCCTCTCGCCAACACCTGAGTCAACCTCAACTCCACCCGAACCCCCGGATACTCCTATCTCCGATGCCGATGCTCGGCCCGCCTATCCCTTCGAGCAGAGCCCAGAGCCTGGCTTTGATCCAGAAGAGCGATTCAGAGCCATGGGTGGGCCTGAGGGGTGGAAGACCAACTTTAGCAAGCACAGCATCGATTACACGGAGATAAGGTTCGGAGGACCGATCAAGGACGGCATACCCGCAATAGATGATCCCGAGTTCCTCCCAGTCAACCCACCGCCCACCTGGCTTGCCGAAAATGAGCCTGTAATATCCTTCGAAATAGCCGGCGACGCCAGAGCATATCCTTTGCAGATATTGACCTGGCACGAGATAGTGAATGATGTAGTAGGAGGAGAGCCAGTGGCTATCACCTTCTGCCCTCTGTGTAACACCGCTATAGCCTTCTCGAGAATGGTTGATGGTTTTCTATATGACTTCGGGGTAAGTGGGGCGCTTCGTGTTAGCAACCAGATAATGTACGATCGCCAGACCGAGTCCTGGTGGCAGCAGATAGGTGGCGACGCCATTGTGGGTGAGCTGACAGGGGCCAGACTGACTCCTTTGCCGGCATCCATAGTTTCTTGGAAGGACTTCCGGGAGAGCTTCCCAGATGGGCTGGTGCTCTCCAGAGATACCGGCTACCAGAGGAGATACGGTTTCAACCCTTACGCTGGCTATGACGACGTCGCCTCATCACCATTCCTTGCCAATGAAGACGATGACCGTCTTGCGGCGGTAGAACGGGTGGTCACGGTGGAATTGGGGGAAGACGTTGTAGCCTACCCCTTCCGAGAGCTGGAGAAGAGTCCGATAGTTAACGATCTGGTAGACGGAACACCCCTGGTAGTCTTCTTCACTGAAGGCACCATCTCTGTCTTGGACGACACCGTCATAGCCAACTCCAGAGATGTGGGAGCGACTGGAGTCTTCAGCAGGATCTTGGACAGTCAAGAGCTCACCTTTGATTTCGATGGGGAGCGACTGCTGGACACCAATAGCGGTAGCACATGGAATATCTTAGGACGGGCCGTCGATGGGCCAATGAGGGGTAAGGTTCTAGAGCCTGTCGTTCACGGCAATCATTTGTGGTTTTCCTGGGTGATCTTCAAGCCCGAGACTAAAGTGTGGAAAGCACCCATGTAAATCAGCTCATATGCACCTTCGCTATTACCAGGGAAATCGCATTGCCACCAAAACCAGCTTTGGCGTAACTCCCACCCCACCCCCTATTCCGTCATTCCCGTGCTTGACACGGGAATCCATCCTCCCCCCTGGCCCCCCCTTTTCGTGGGAAAGACGAATGAAACGACCCACCTACCCCTCCGCTCACCCTGAGCGTAGTCGAAGGGCATGAGCGGAGACCTAAATAAACCCCCGCTCATCCTTGTATCATGGAAAAGAGGCTTATCAACCCGCTCACCCTCTATGCCGTCATTCCCGTGCTTGACACGGGAATCCGTCCCCCCTGGCCCTCCCTTTCATGGGAAAGACGAATGAAACGACCCACCCGCCCCTCCGCTCACCCTGAGCGTAGTCGAAGGGCATGAGTGGAGACCTAAATAAACCCCCGCTCATCCTAGGATCAACGCCTTGACTTTGCTATGCTGCGATGACACACTACCCGCGACCAATCCAAATCTACCTTCCTTACTTCCCCAAGGACGTTAACCGTTGCCGTCGCTTTTCGACCATCTGCACTTAGTCGAGCAGTTAGCTCAGCGAGAGCCCCTCGGCCTGTTCACAGACTTCGATGGCACCATCTCAGATATTGCGCCATCCCCCAACGATGCCAGGATACTTCCCGGATCTTATGCCCACCTCGCCTCCTTATCCAATAAGCTGCCTCTGCTGGCCATTGTATCCGGTCGTCCTGTCCAAGCACTGGCTGAAATGGTGGGAATACCCAAAGCTATCTACATTGGGAATCATGGACTGGAGAAGATGCAGGACGATAAGGTCATAGATGAAAAGGATGTCGGCGAGCATCACAAGGCAGTGCGCCAAGCCGTAGAAATGGTGAAGAAGGAGTTGGGGGAGCTAACGGGTATGCTCTATGAAGACAAAGGGCCGATAGTATCCCTGCACTACAGGGGCTGTGCAGAGAGCTCTTCCATTGAGGAGAAGATACTTTCCCTGCTTGAAAAACCTGCTCAAGAGGGCAGGATAAAAATAAGACAGGGGCGAATGGTGGTAGAGGTACAGCCGCCCGTCGATTTCTCCAAGGGGATAGCTGTGTTTGAGTTGATAAACGAGCGTTCTCTCAGGAGTGCCATCTATTTGGGAGACGACGTCACAGATATAGATGCCCTAAAATCGGTACGACGATCCTTGCGGGGCTGCCCATTCGTAGGGATAGGCGTAGCCGTGGTGGAAGAGGGAACTTCCAGAGAGGTGTCGGATGCCGCGGACTTCACCTTGCAAGGCACCCAAGAGGTGAACGTATTCCTTGAGTGGCTAGGCGGGATTATCCCCTAAGCACCTGTACCCACTTGGGTAATCTGTCCAGTCTGGACTAACCTTTGGCTCTCTCCATGGCGTATGCCATCGCTTCCAAGGTGCGGTCTACGTCGTCCTTGGAGTGCACTGCGGAGATGTAGAACTTCTGGTCTCCCTTCAAAACACCAGAGTCCAGCATGTGATGGTTGAAGCGCTCTAACATCTTTCGATCGTGGCCGAGGGTGCTCCTGTGATCTACAGGTGCCTCCTCCAATCCAAAATAAACGTCGAAATTGGGAGAATCTCCGCTTACTACACCGGGTATCTCCATCTCTTTCAGGAGACGAGAAAGCTCGGACTTGATCCTATCGCCCGTGGCGAATATCCTATCGTAGGTGCCTGGCTTCTTCAGCTCTTTGAGAGTAGCCAGACCTGCCGTGGTCGCTATGGGGTTGCCGTTTAGCGTTCCAACCCCAGGCACGAAGGAGTCTTCCTCCTTGACCATCGGGTCGTACACACGCATCATCTCTTCTTTACCAACTATGGCGGAGATGGCGTATCCCCCGCCTATAGCCTTACCCAGGGCCGTCAAGTCGGGCGTAACACCGTAGTATCCCTGAGCGCCGCTGTAGGACCATCTGAACCCCGTCACTATCTCGTCGAATATCAGGGGTATGTGGTAGTGACTGGTTACCTCTCGAAGCCCCTCTAGAAACCCGGGCTTGGGTGGGATGATTCGTTGGTGTGGCTCGACTATAACTCCACCTATCTCGTCCTGGTGCTTCTCGATGATGGCGGAAGTGGTCTCAATATCGTTGTAAGGACAGATGAGCATTTCGCCTTCCAACACCTTTGGTATACCCGCCGAGTCCGGGGTAGGTATGGGAAAGTCTTTGAGGTGGCTAGGAGAGGAGCTCATCTCCGCATAATCGCTGATGCCGTGATAGCCGCCCTCGAACTTGACTATCTTGTCCCTCTTTCGGTAGGCGCGAGCTACCCGCATGGCATTGAAGGTGGCCTCAGAGCCGCTGGAGAAAAAACGGATCTTCTCCGCGCAAGGCACCGCGTCTACTATCTCCTCCGCTAGCTCGACGGCTGCCCCATTGGTCGTGAAGTAGGTGCTCCCACGGGAGAGCGCCTCTTCAACGGCGGCCAGCACGGCGGGATGAGAATGGCCCAAGATCATGGGTCCCGATCCCAGCAGATAGTCTATGTACTCGTTGCCACTGTAATCGTATACCCTGGTGCCCTTCCCCTCCTTTATGATTAGGGAATCTTCTTCGTTGAAATACAGGTTTCCTGTCGAGGCTCCAGGGAAATATTTGGCAGCCTTTTCCAGCAGGTTTATCTCTTCGGAACTCTTCGGCCTCCTTGACATAGTAAAACCCCTTTCAGCAGCGTCTCGCACCTAGCATATCACACTTGCCCTCCAGGCAAAATCCCCGTTGCCCTGCTGTTCTGTCACTTGGCTATATATGGAATCAGAACCTACGTGCTATAATTCAGAGACACATCCCGCATACAAGGAGGTATCACTCTTATTATTCACGGAGGTCGTCTCACAACCCCCCATGGTGAGCTTAGAGTTATCCTGAGTTTACCGAAGGGAGCCACATGAGCGTGTCTAAGAGCGTCCTCACCCCCTATGCCGCCATTCCCATGCCCTTCTTTCTCGTCATTCCCGTGCCTGACACGGGAATCCAGGGGAGGCTTGTCCAAGAAGCCTACATACAAAAACCTACCAGGGCGGGTGGGGCCAACCAACCTGAGGAAAAACTCAATCAAGATTAACTGGATCTTCGTGCCTGGAAAACCCCGAAAACAAAACTTTTTTTACAACTCAATCAAGTTTGAACTGGAACCAGAAAATTCAATCAAGTTTCAAAGCTAAACAGGAAAAACAATCAAGTTCTACGCACAAACCAAGTCGGGTTATAGCGCAGGGTAATCGCATTACGGCCGAAATCAGCTTTGGCGGAACTTCCCATTGCAAGAGCCACAGAGGTGGGTTATGGTGTAGGACGCCTGCAGAAGTGATCACCCATTTTAACGATCTCTGAGGGGGTTCATAAGATGCTGAAAGTTGGAGACCCTGCACCGGACTTCCAGGCCACCTTGGATTCCGGTGAGGAGATATCGCTATCCCGGTACCGAGGTAAGAAGGTGGTGCTCTACTTCTACCCCAAGGACAACACACCAGGTTGCACAAGGGAGGCTTGCGACTTCCGAGACAACATCACCACTGTTGATGCTAAGGGAGGCGTGGTTTTAGGCGTAAGCACAGACTCGGTGAAGTCCCACCAAAAGTTCAAGGATAAGTTCCAGCTTCCCTTCCCATTAATCAGCGATGAGAACAAGCAAGTGGTGCAGGCATACGAGGTGTGGAAGGAGAAGAAGCAGTATGGAAGGACTTACATGGGCACCGAGAGGACAACCTACGTCGTAGACGAGGAGGGCAAAATCGCCCAGATCTTCAACAAGGTGAAGGTCAACGGACATGTGGAGAAAGTGCTGGCAGAGCTGTAGCGAGTTGAGAGTTATGGAGGTCGACTATGCGTATCAATAAGATCAAAGCCCTCTGGCGTGAGGGAAAGCCCGCCGTAGTCTGTTGGGTTGGCAGCGCAGATCCCTACATGGCGGAGATTCTAGCCCACTCAGGCTTCGATGCCCTCGTTCTGGACATGCAGCACGGTATGGGGATAGGCCCTGACCGAGCAGCCCAGTGGTTCCAGGTGGTCAGCACAACAGATACCGTGCCCATGGCCCGCATACCCTGGAACGAGCCCGAGTATTTCCAGTGGGTACTGGACTCGGGGGCCTATGGGGTCATCACTCCCTTGGTAAACAATAGGGAGGAAGCCACAAAAGCAGGCATGTCTTGTCGATATCCACCCATCGGCTTTCGCAGTATCGGGCCTAACAGGGCCAACCTATACGCAGGCACCGATTACTTCCACCACGCCAACGAGGAGGTGATCTGCCTGGTGATGGTCGAGAGCATCAACACCATACCTCATTTGGATGAGATGGCGCAGGTGCCGGGCATCGACGGCTTCTACATTGGCCCTGCAGACCTGGCCATTTCCATGGGCGTATCCCCCACGGGCTATCTGGAAAGCAAGGAGCATCAAGAGGCGAGCCAGAGGGTGCTGGATGTCGCCAGAGGACGTGGATTGATAGCAGGCACACACTGCAAAAGCCCGGAGGAGGTCCTTGACCGCTTCCAACAAGGCTTCATGCTGTGTCCCGCCGCCGCCGATGCTGGCCTAATGGCCGCCAGCGCAAAGGCAGCAGTAGCTAAAGTCAGGCAAACGGTTGAGGAGAGCGCAAGCACTGTCTATTAGCTAGTGGAGGGTTGACGTAGCACGGGTCGGCCGGCACTGAGGACGACTGGGGCAGCGAGCAATGCGCCACCTCCGAATGCCAGAAATATCAGCGTGTAGCTATCGGTAGCATCGAATACGACTCCAGCCAGATAAGGGCCAAGCACCGCTCCTACACTGTAGGGTATTAGGGTCATCCCGTAAATCGCCCCTATGTACGCGCGGCCGAAGTATTCGGTTATCAGAGAATACATAACGGCTGAATAGGCCTCGGCAGCTAAACCGAAGACGATGATGAAGATAACCAACGTCCAAACACTTCCTACGTAGGCCAGAGCGATCACCCCTAACCCCTGTAATATATAGGCACAAGCCAGTACCAACCGTCTATTGAAGATGTCACCCAGCCACCCGAATCCGAACCTGGTAGCCAGCCCCATCAAGGTCACGATGGTGACTACCCGCGCGGCTGTGGCTCTGGAAAAATCCTCGTTCTCCAGGTGTGGAAATATGTGGACGTGCACCGATACCAGGCCGAAAATGGCTATGGCCTGAGATACGGCTATTGCCCAGAAGGTCCATGTTCGCACAGTTTCTTTCAGAGTGAAATCACTGTCGGATTCTGGATTGAGGGCCTCTTTGGCTCTGGGTATCCACTCCTCTTCCACCTCACTCATCTCTTTAGGGGAGCCATCTGGTAGTAAGCCGTATTGCTCTGGTCTATGTCTAAGAATGAGAGATGTGGGAATCCCGATGACGAACAGGCCTATGGCACAGGCAACGGCGGCCCACCTCCAGTCATAGGTATCTATGAGCCACACCAGAAGGGGCGTAAGCACACCTCCCAGACTTGTACCGGCCAGCAGGATTCCCATGGCCTTGCCCAAATGGCGCCGAAACCAATGGGCTGCCAAGGCGGGGCCTATTCCTGCATAGAAGATGGTGAACCCCACCGAGAGCACTAAGAAGGAGGCGAAAAAGGCCCATGTGGAGTGACTAATGCTCAGAAGGATCAACCCCAAGCCGCCGAACGCTGTTGCAAACAGCATGAGCGCTCGACCGCCAATTTTGTCGAATAGGACTCCAACAGCAACGGCCCCGCCTCCGGCGATACCGAGCATCATGGAAAAGGCCAAAGACGTCATTGCGCTGGAGAATCCGAAATCGTCCTTGAGGGGTGTGAAAAAGGTGGTGAACCCGGTAATGAAGATGCCACCCCAATAGAAGTTGATTACGAAGAAGGAGATGGATATCCACCACCCGTAGAAGATACGGAGCTTCTGTGGAACCAGGTAGTCCAGCATATCTTTCACACTAATAGCGCTGGAGGTTCACCAATGCCTAAAGAGGGCACAAGTATATACCTTTTACCTGACTGACCCCAAGCACCCCCCGACATCCCCCACTCATCCTGAGCTTGTCGAAGGGAATGAGCGGCCACACAACCAACTCTCCGCCCACCCTGAGCCAGTCGAAGGGTGCCCCCATATACAAAAACCTACCGGGGCGGGTGGGTGGGAAAGATCACCCTTGCTTCAATAGTCACACCTCCGTGATGATCGGCAACCCATTCTAATAGCCTTACCATCCCCCTCACCGCAGATGCCAACCAGGTCTTCCACTATCATTTAGGTGAAGAATCCAGGCCTCGTGGACAGTCCGAGAAGGGGAATCACAGAATGAAAGCGGTCATCTATCCCAGGACGCTCAGATCGACGAGCTCTCGGGGGAGACCTCCTTGGAATCGACCACGTCCCGGACCTTCTAGGCCGGGGTGGAGGCTAGATCTATGGCGTTCATGGGGCACCTCCGGTGGGGTGAGGGCGGCGTGTGAATTGAGGTCTATACTACCACGCAGCGGTTTAGCAGGAACCGGGTTGTCCCTCCGGCTGGAATTTGGCAAGGTCGTTGAGCACCTTCTCAAAGCGCTCGGCGATCTCGTCTATGTTTTCGGCGGCGTCTTCGGGGCTCATTGCCCTCGCCTTGACCGGCCAAGGCGAGGGCAACTTGCTTGACGCATCCTTTGTAAAGCTGTCCCCTTCAAACTTCTGAACCCACCCTTCCAGGATCTCCATTAGGGGCGGCGACTCTTTGATTTCTCGCGCCGAAGTGTAGTATCCGAAGGTAAACCCCCTGGCTTCGTCCCAAATCGGTGCGTCGAAGGAAGGGAATAGCCAAGCAAGGGTGGTGAGCTTATTTGGGGAGGGAGGGTAGGGCCAGCGAATGCTGGCACCCACCTACCCTAGGTAAATCTTGCATCCCCATTGGATAGCGATGTCCGTCAGGCGCTTGGCCGCGGCCTGCGCCCCGGCGCTAGGCATATCGTTGAGGATCTCCTCTATGGTCTTATTGAGCCGTTTTTTGGACGAACGGTCCGGGGCGGAGGCGGTACGACCAATGACGCGGGGCACTAGGATTCGGCCCGGCTGTCCAGAGGACAGCTTGATTTCAACGGCAAGGACTTCCGTGCGGGGCATCTGTTCGTTGAGAAATTCGACCACTCTGGCCAATTCGCTCGGGATGGAGTCGGCGACGAAGAGCAGGCGCAGGCGAGCGGCGCGTAGGTTGGTCCCGACATCTTCCCAGAACTTGTCGGCGTCAGGCTCATCATCCGAATCCAGGAGCGTTGCAATCTCCTCGGACGGGTCCAGTCCTTCGGACTTGCACCGCTCTTCAAAGTCGTACCGAATTCCGGTCGCGTCCCAGGTCTGAGTTGCGTGGGCGGCGTAGTCCATCATCTGCCCGATGACAGCCCGCCTACTTTCCGGGTTCTTGGAGAGCTTGGCTTCGACCATGGTAGGGACTGCGTCCTGGTCTATGAGGAGATGGTCCAATGACCATCGATGCCCCCCGTCGATGTCGTCGGCGATGCCCTGCTCCCGCCCTACGAGAATCCAGCGGCGGGGATTCTCAGGATCCATCTGCTCACCGGACAACAGCTTGGGGTATTTGGCGACCAACTCCTGCAGCTTATCTTCCGAGTTGAACTGCTCTTCTCTCATGGCTTCAAGATGTCCCTGTTCGTTGAGGTGGTAAATCTCTTCCGGCACTGGTTGTCCTCCTATCGTTTCGTTACTAGAGAATGGGTTTGTCGG
Source organism: Dehalococcoidia bacterium (assembly GCA_965197675.1). Classification (GTDB taxonomy): domain Bacteria; phylum Chloroflexota; class Dehalococcoidia; order Plut-88900; family Plut-88900. The sequence goes on from OZ240221.1 coordinate 625,021, forward strand.
GGGCGATGTCAGCTGCTATGCCAGCAGAGTTACAGTTATTCGGGACAGGGGGCTAGGGGGTGGCGGTGTGGGGTAGTTGCGTGAAGAGAGTTTCTGCATCTGCTTGCGCAATTGTGCGGCGAGTGTGTGATTCTCTAGTTGCCGTTGGCGTCTAATCCGATCTTGCATGTTTTCCACGGGTGGTAGACTTTGCGGGCTGTGCCTCGGGTGTGGGCTAGTATGAGCACGTTCTCGACGAACTTGTCCAACTGGTCTAGAGCGAGGTCTTCCACTATCATTTAGGTGAAGAATCCAGGCCTCGTGGACAGTCCGAGAAGGGGAATCATAGAATGAAAGCGGTCATCTATCCCAGGACGCTTAGATCGACTAGATTGGGAGGAGTCTCGCCCCTGGCCACAGCGTCCACATTCCGCATGCCGGTGCGGAGGAAGTTCTCTATGGTCTCGGGATTGAATGCAGCTCTGTCCGCAGTCATCAACACGTTGTCCAACTTATGGATCCCCATGCGTGATACTGTAGGAGCAGCGATTCCCCAACTAAGGACCCCCCCAGGCTCCCAGCCGTTGGGCATCATGTCATAAGTCCACCACACGTCAGTTCCGTAACCAGCGATCCACCGCTCTGTCAAAGCTCTAGATAAGGCTTCCTCATTTATAATCCTAGCCCTCGCAATGTTTATCAGGTAGGCAGAGCTCTTCATCGCCTTGAGCTCTCCCGCTCCGATCATCTTATCTGTGGTTGGCAGCCAGGGAACACAGACCTGTACGAAGTCTGATTCCTTCAATATCTTGTTCATATCATCAGGCGAGCCTAAAAAGTCCAATTCCAACTTCTCGGCTAACTCAGGTGTTGGAGTTCGCTTGGTTCCTATAACTCGCATGTCGAAGGCCTTGGACCTCTTGGCCAGCTCCATACCTATCGCCCCCATACCCAGGATACCGACAGTCTTACCCGCCAGCTCACAGCCCAGGGTCTCATGGGTATGAGGGTCCCAGCTTCCCTCAGCGAGTGCCCGATGGGAAGGCAGGATTCTCTTCGCCAAGGCAATCATCAAGGCAAAGGCGTGCTCTGCCACCGCCACCGCATTACCGCCTGCGATGTTGCACAACATGATTCCCCGAGACCTCAGGGTGTTGAAGGAGAATCCCAAGTCCGTCCCCTCGAGAGAACCGTGAGTAACCCCGGAGTGTAGGGTTTGAACCATTTTCAATCGCGGAGCGTTGGCGATCATTTCGGATGGAACATACCCACCCATCAAGGCATCCGCATCCTTGGCCACCTCTATCAAGTCCTTCTTATCGTGGGACTTGGGGGAGAGTATTTCACAGTCCGAGGTAAGATAGCCCCGAAGCTTGGACAACTCGTCGTCGCTAACAGGCCAGGCTAAAGCTAGTTTGAACATAACCAACCCTTCTAGGAGCATCAAGCAAACTTGAGGAGAGGAGCATCACGCCACGGCTCAACCAGAGCCATCGACGTGGTTCTTGTAGAAATCCACGATGGCGTCCTTGGTGCTGGGAAAGGCCAGGTCATCCCAGGGTATTTCGTCTTGCTCGAATGCCTTTACGTCGAGAGATTCGTCCAGGGATTGTGGCTCACCATCCACGATGCTCGCCGAGTACACTATAACTACCACCGCTGCACCTTCGTAGGAGTAGACTCCAATCAGCCCATCGATGGATACATCGACTCCTGCCTCCTCTCTGGCCTCTCTAATAGCGGCGCTTTCCAGCTTTTCTCCCCTGTCAACATATCCTCCGGGAAAGACCCACTTGCCATAACCCGGCTCTATTGCCCTTCGAAGCAGTACCAGTTTGCCGTCCTCTGCGAAAATAGTGCCCACAGCCACCTTGGGGTCCAAATAGTGGATGAAACCGCATTCCTGACACACCAGCCGTTTGGGATCGCCGGGCTTGATCAAAACTAGGGCCAGTTTTTCTCCGCAGCGAGCACAAAATTGGAAGCTGGAGCCGTTGTGATAATGCAATTTGCTGTCCTAGGCTCGACGGATTACAGAAGGATTCATGTCATCCCTCGTGGGCGATATTGCAGTGACTCGGCCAAATGAGTCACTCCTATCTGTTCCTCGCCTGCCAAGTCCGAGATAGTTCTGGCCAGCTTGAGAATTCGGTGGAAGGCGCGAGCAGATAGGTGCATCTGTTGGGTAGCTGTCTGCAAGAGACCCCTTACGTCATCTTCCATGTCGCATATCTCTCTGATGTGCATAGGCCCCATGTCTGCATTGCAAGCGAGGCCAGACCTGGAGAACCTGTCGATTTGAATCTGTCTGGCCTTCTCCACCCTCGCTCTCACGGCTTCGGAATGCTCGGCATCTTCAGTAGTCATGAGCTTTTCATAGTCCACCCTGGGCACTTCTACAAACATGTCTATCCTATCTAGTAGAGGCCCACTAATGCGTTTTTGGTATCGAGCTATAAGGCCGGGGGAGCACGTGCACTCTTTGTAAGGGTCTCCGAAAAAGCCGCAAGGACACGGATTCATGGCGGCTACCATCATGAAATTGGCAGGAAAAGTGACCGTCCCCTGCGCCCGACTGATGGTTACCACTTTGTCCTCCAAGGGCTGGCGTAATACCTCAAGGGTATTGCGCCCGAACTCGGGCAACTCATCCAAGAATAGAACTCCCCTGTGACTGAGTGTTATCTCTCCCGGTCGAGGCTGCCGTCCTCCACCGACCAACCCCGCATAGGATATGGTGTAGTGTGGTGATCTAAATGGGCGTCTGTTTACCAAGGGAGTGTCGGAAGGCAATAGCCCACCTATGCTATATATCTTCGTTGCCTCTAATGCCTCCTCGTTAGTCATCTTTGGAAGAATGGTCGGCAGAGAGCGAGCCAACAGGGTCTTACCACTGCCCGGAGGCCCGGTCATCAACAGATTGTGCCCACCGGCCGCGGCGATCTCCAAGGCCCGCTTTACGTGCTCTTGCCCCCTAACATGTGCCAAGTCCGTATCTGCAGCCGAGGGATCATCCATCTTGGGAAGAGCCCCATCCGTGCGATACGGCTCTAGGACCGTCTCTTGGCGCAGGTGACTGACCATCTCGGCCAGAGAGTTGATCGGGTAGATGGTTATCCCATCCACCAGTGCAGCTTCTGCCTTGTCGCTGGTTGGCACATATACGGTGGACATTCCCTGCTGCTTGGCGAAGGCCACCATCGGCAGAATGCCATGGGTATGGCGTAAAGTACCCTCCAAAGATAGCTCTCCAAGAAAAAGGGCGTTCGATACCTCGGCCGATATTTGCTGGGAGCTGAGAAGTATACCAACAGCTATAGGCAGATCATATGCGGGGCCTTCTTTCCTCAGGTCTGCGGGGGCAAGATTTACAGTGATGCGTTTCATGGGGAAATCGCAGCCTGAATTACGGATGGCGGCCCTTACCCGCTCCCTTGATTCCTGGACGGCGGTATCCGGCAGGCCCACGATGGTAAAGGCGGGTAGCCCAGGAGAGATATCCGTCTCCACCTCCACAATGGCCCCCGCCATACCAATTATGGCGCAACTCCTGGCCTTAGAGAGCACCCTAGAGCCTCCTAAGCAATGCTAGATGTTTATCATTCAGGCTGGAAGTTGGGTACCCGTACCTCGACGCCTGCCCGCTCCTCTTGAAGTATGTCCGAGGCGCTGGAGTCTCTGTCGCCCCATTCACGGCCCATGGCCTCAAGGAGCCATTGTTCGGCGAGGCTGATCATGCTGACGGGCACTCGGACCTCTTTGGCCAGGTCGACAGCTAGAGCAATGTCCTTGTAGGCCAGCTTCAACGCAAAGCTGGGCGGATCGAACTTACCGGCGAAAAGATCGTCTTCCAGCCCTGCCATAGCGGACGTCCTGCCGAAAACCCCCCAGCGCACAGCGCGCCACAGGCTCATCGGGTCGACCCCCGCCTTTACCCCCAAGGTGAAGCCTTCCGCAACCACGCATCTGGCGGCAGTGGACATGGAGTTGTGGACCAGCTTGCAAACCGAGCCTGCGCCAATCTCGCCGGTGAGAATTATCCTGTCACCGAGGTGGTCCAGGGTAGGTTTACATCTATCGAATATGGCCTTGTCGCCTCCGACCATGATGACCATCTTTCTGTTGGTAGCACCCACTATGCCGCCGCTAACCGGACAGTCCAGAACATGGGCCCCTTTTTCCTTGAAGCTGCCATACATCTTGCGGGCCAGGCTGGGCGATATACTGGAGAGGTCCGCATAGATGGCATCCGGTTTTACTCCCTCTATGATCCCTGACGGCCCCAGGGCTACAGCCTCTACCTCGGGCGGTCCAGGAAGCGAGGTCATTATCACGTCGCTGGCCTCGGCCACCGCCTTGGGGGTGTCGGCCCAGGTGGCTCCCAACTCTTCCAAGGGTTTGACCGTCTCTCGATTCATATCATGGACCGTGACTTTCAGGCCGTCGGCCAACAGATTACGAACCATGGGCCCACCCATATTCCCGACACCAATGTATCCTAGGTCAGCCATGCGATTATTCCTCCTTGATTCGCGCTTATCCTCTGGATAAGTTAAGAGTAGCTCAGATACGAATATAGTTCATCATGTTTGTTATGGAGTAGGGGTAATTATATCAGGGGGCGTAGTACGTTGACACCCCTAAGTGAGAATGATAATCTCTAAAAGTTCCCCCAGCAGGAGGTTCTACGATGGCGAAGAACGGCTACAAAGTCCTTGATTCAGACATGCACATCATGGAGCCGGAAGACCTCTGGCTGCGCTATATCGACTCAGAGTTTAAAGACAGAGCCCCGCGAGGAGTTACCCGTTGGCCCGGGGATCTTGTAATAGAGATGGAAGGGCATAGGATGGGCGACGACCCCGAGGACTGGGGCCAGACCAGGTTTGAGCAGCTTCGAGAAGATTACCAAGATTCTATAGCCAGCAATTGGGACTCGGCCTCTCAATTACAGGCGATGGACAACGAGGGTATAGACGTAGCCGTCATGTATCCCAGCAGAGGACTGTTCACGCTGGCGGTGGACGGACTGGATCCTGCATTTGGCGCCGCTATAGCCAGAGCGTATAACGACTGGCTATACGAGTTCTGCAGCTATTCTCCTGATCGGATGTTAGGGGCCGCCATGGTCTCTCCTTTTGACGTGGAATCGGCCGTCAGCGAGGCCCGCAGGGGCGTGGAGGAGTTGGGCTTCAAGGCGGTCTTCATGCGGCCCAACATAGTTAATGAACGTAACTGGCACAACCCGTATTACGATCCTCTTTGGGCCGAGATTGAGCGTCTAAATGTGCCGCTCGGATTCCATGAAGGAACCTGGACCGCCATACCTCAAGTAGGAGACAGGTTCGAGACTTTCATGATGCGCCACACCTGCACTCACCCCATGGAGATGATGCTGGCGGCGGTCAGTTTCATAGGCGGCGGAATCCTGGAGCGTTTTCCCAGTTTACAGGTGGGCTTTCTAGAGGCCAACTGCTCCTGGGCGCCGTGGCTAGTGTGGCGCCTCAACGAGCATTACGAACTATCGGGCCGTTTTGAGTCCCCTGAGTTGAAGCTGGAGCCCGTCGACTACTTCAAACGTCAGTGCTACGTATCTGTAGAGGCTGACGAAGAGCCCGTCAAGTTCGTTGAGGAGTCCGGCCTGGCCGACTCGGTAGTCTTCTCCACCGACTATCCCCACAGCGATTCCGCTTATCCCAAATCGATAGACACGTTCTTGGAGATGCCTCTCTCGGAGGAGAGTAAGCGCAAGATTTTGTGGGACAACTGTGCCCGAATGTACGGGTTTTCATAAGACAGATACCGAGCAGATAGAGCCAAAATTTTTCGGTAGAGGAGGACTGCGGTGGCTAAGAATGGGTTTAAGGTCTTGGACTCGGATATGCACGTGATCGAGCCCAGGAACCTGTGGCAAGAATACATCGACCCCGCATTCAAAGACCGATCTCCCAAAGGGATCGACCGGTTTCACGGCGACATGCAGATAGATTTCATTGGGCACGTGACCCCAAACGATCCCTTGGATTGGGGAATTGATAGAGCCAGTCAACTAGATGAGTTCTACAAGCACTCTTACGAGCACGACTGGGACTCCGAGTCCCAGGTGCGTGCCATGGATATAGAGGGCATTGATGTCGCTGTCTTATATCCCAGCCGAGGTTTGTTCACCCTCGCTTTCGACACCATGGACCCCCAATTGGGAAATGCAGTGGCCCGAGCCTACAATGACTGGATGCGCGACTTCTGCAGCTACGCCCCAGACAGAATGTATGGAGCCGCCATGGTCTCTCCCTTCGACGTGGAGACAGCCGTAGGTGAGGCTCGCCGCGGAGTGGAGGAGTTGGGCATGAAAGCCATATTCCTCCGACCCAACATCGTCAACGATCGCAACTGGCACGATTCCTACTACGATCCTCTTTGGGCCGAGATTGAGCGCCTGAATGTGCCGTTGGGCTTCCACGAGGGCTCCAACACCGTAATGCGTCAAGTAGGTGACAGGTTTGATACCTACATGATGATGCACACCGTCTGCCACCCCATGGAGATGATGCTGGCGGCGGTCAGTTTCATAGGTGGCGGAATCCTGGAGCGTTTTTCCAATCTACAGGTGGGCTTCCTGGAGGCCAACTGCTCCTGGGCGCCCTGGCTGCTATGGCGCCTCGATGAGCACTTCGAGCTTTCAGGGCGCTTCGAGTCTCCCGAGCTTAAGCTGGAACCCATCGAGTATTTCAAGCGTCAGTGCTACGTCTCTGTCGAAGCCGATGAAGAACCAACCAAGTTCGTGGAGGAGTCTGGCCTGATCAACAATGTAGTCTTTTCCACAGACTACCCCCACAGCGACGCCAAGTACCCTAAGGCAGTAGACACATTCCTGGAGACCGTTCCCATCTCCGAAGATAGTCAGCGCAGGATTCTGTGGGACAACTGCGCCCGAATGTATGGGTTCTAGTCAAAACCTAGTCGCACTTTAGGCATTAGTAGCGCAGCTCATATGGAGAGAGCATCCAATGGCTAAGAACGGATTCAAGGTCATCGACTCAGACATGCACGTGCTGGAACCTGAGGACCTGTGGGACAGGTATATTGATTCAGCCTTCAGAGACAGGGCACCCAAGTGCTATACCCGTTGGATGGGTGATCTACAAGTGGAGTTGGAAGGTCATCTAATGGTTACCGATCCTGAAGACTGGGCCGAGGCCAAGGCGGAAGAGCTTACCGATAGATACGTGGACTCCTTCAAGAATAACTGGGACTCTGCCTCACAGGTAAGGGCTATGGACAGAGAGGGTATAGACGTCGCTATTCTCTACCCGAGCAGGGGACTATACACTCTGGCTGTGGATGGATTAGATCCAGACCTGGGGACTGCAATAGCCAGGGCTTACAACGATTGGCTTTACGACTTTTGCGGTTATGTCCCAGATCGTATGTTCGGAGCTGGCATGATTTCCCCCTTCGACACCGAGTCCGCCGCGTCAGAGGCCCACCGCGCAGTAGAGGAGCTCGGGTTTAAGGCAGTGTTCCTCCGACCTAACATCGTCAATGGGCGAAATTGGCATGACCCCTGCTATGACCCACTTTGGGCCGAGATAGAGCGGTTGGGCATACCCCTCGGCTTTCACGAAGGCTCCTACGCCGCTCTGCCGCAGATGGGTGACAGGTTTAAGTCGTTCATGATGCACCACACTTGCAGCCACTCCATGGAGATGATGATGGCAGTGGTTAGCTTCATAGGCGGAGGGATACTGGAGAGATTTCCTAAGTTGCAGGTGGGGTTCCTGGAAGCCAACTGCTCCTGGGCGCCGTGGCTGGTATGGCGCTTGAATGAGCACTTCGAACTTTCCGGGCGCTTCGAGTCCCCTGAGCTTACATTGGAGCCCATCGACTACTTCAAGCGTCAGTGCTATGTCTCTATCGAGGCCGATGAGGAGCCGGCTACTAATATCGAACATACTGGTCTGGCAAACAATGTGGTCTTTTCCACCGACTATCCTCACGTCGATGCCAAATATCCCTATGCCGTGGAAAGTTTTCTAAAAATGCCCATTTCCGAGGATTCGAAGCACAAGTTTCTGTGGGACAATTGCGCCCGAATGTACGGGTTCTAGTCAAAACATCGCTTCACTTCAGGTATCAATGGCGTTGGTTGCATAGAGAGGATATCCCATGGCCAAGAACGGATTCAAAGTCGTCGATTCCGATATGCACGTGATGGAGCCTGAGGACCTTTGGGAGCGTTACATCGATCCTGCATTCAGGGATCGGGCTCCCAAGTGCTACACGCGGTGGATGGGAGACATGCAGGTCGAGCTGGAGGGGTGCCTCATGGTAGATGACCCAGAAGACTGGGCCAACGCCAAGGCCGACGAGCTGTTCGATAGGTATGCCGACTCCGTAGAGAACAACTGGGACTCGGCATCTCAAGTACGAGCGATGGACAAAGAAGGCATAGACGTGGCCGTGCTGTACCCCAGTAGAGGGCTCTACGCCTTGGGAGTTGATGGACTGGACCCAGCTCTAAGCGCTGCTATAGCCAAGGCCTACAACGACTGGATGTACGACTTCTGCAGCATTGCCCCTGACCGGATGTACGGTGCGGTAATGGTCTCTCCATTCAACGTTGAGTCGGCGGTGACCGAAGTCCGTCGTGGAGTAGAAGATCTGGGGTTCAAGGCAGCCTTCTTGCGACCCAACATCGTCAACGGCCGAAACTGGCATGAACCGTACTACGATCCCCTCTGGGCCGAGATAGAGCGGCTGGAGATTCCTCTGGGGTTCCACGAGGGGGTCAAATCGGCACTGCCTCAGATGGGAGACTGGTTTGAGACCTGGACTATGCAGCACGTATGCAGCCATCCTATGGAGATGATGCTCTCAATAGTCAGCTTCATAGGCGGTGGGGTACTGGAGAGATTCCCCAGGCTACAGGTTGGTTTCCTGGAAGCCAACTGCTCCTGGGCGCCGTGGTTGATATGGCGCCTGAATGAGCACTTCGAGCTTTCAGGACACTATGAGTCCCCTGAGCTTACGTTGGAGCCCGTCGACTACTTCAAACGCCAGTGCTACGTATCCATCGAGGCCGATGAAGGCCCGGCTACGTATATCGGGGAAGCCGGATTGACCAACAACGTGGTCTTCTCCACCGATTACCCCCACAACGACTCCAAATATCCCTACGCCGTAGACCACTTCCTGAAGATGCCCCTTGCTGAGGAGACCAAGCGTAAATTCCTGTGGGACAACTGCGCCAAGATGTACAGCCTATCTTAGTCGTTGAGATAGGTGGTGTGTTCCTTTGAGGCCAGGTCTGGAGCTGGCAGGAATACCAATATCTTGGCGGTTCCGGGTCCTACACCTCGGAAGCTGTGATGCATCCCAGAGGGAATGGCAATGGTATGATCTCTGGTTGCCTCTCGAATCTCATTCCCCAGCTTCGCCTCCACGGTTCCTTCCAACACGACGATGAACTCGTCCACGTTGTGATAGTGAGGCGGAGCGCCGGCTCCGGGTTGCACTTCGCTGTAGTCGAGGGTACATGAAAACCCTGTGTCTCCTCCAGCCAGCTTCCACCTCCTGTATCCCGGGCGCCACGCCACCTCCGGTGCTTCTCTGAGGTCTATAACGGGCACTGCTCGGACTCCAGGTTAAGCACCTTAGCCACCGTAGAACACCTTGTCGCCCAGGTCCTTCATCCACAAAGTGGCCTCGTCCACACGACCCTCACCCAGGTCTTTGCGAAGGCCAGCCTCGACCACCTCACCAACGAAAATGGAGTGGTCTCCCTTCTCGATGGTATCCGTCAACCTGCACTCGAACCAGGCTGGAGTGTTAAGCAATAGAGGAGCGCCTGTAGTCCCCTTCTCGAAAGCCTCTCCCCCTATGCTATCATCCTCCCTTTCATGGGACTTGAAGAAATTGAAGGCTGCTCCTTGCTGACCTTTACCAAGAATATTTATGGCGAAGGCCCCACTCTGCTTGATAATGCCGTGGGCGCCAGAGTCGTTCTTCACCCCTATTACCACGAGGGGAGGAGAGAAAGAGGTCTGAGTCACCCAGTTGACGGTCGCTGCAGCAACAGAGCCATCCTTGCCCTCGGCCGTCAATATGTAGAGTCCGTAAGGAATCATTCTCAAAGCCGCTTTTTTCGCTTCCTCGTTCATAAACACCCCTCCTTGCTTGGGCTAGCTGCTCTTAGAACCGCCGAATTATATCAAAGGCGCCTGGGTGTTGGAAGGAGTCTCCGCGTCTGGGAAACCAAGTTAACGCTAGATTGCCTGGATGCCATCCAATCTTTTCATTCTACATGCGCCTGCAAAGTCCTCAGATGAACATAGTCACGCTCAGCGTTTGAAATATCCACGTTAGGCCTGATATAATCACTCTTACTCTGGGGGGGTCTCACTATGTACACAGGTAAAGTTATATCCGGCGACTGTCACATCGACATTCCCTGGTTGCCTACTGATCTGTTCGTAACCAACGCTCCTTCTCACCTTAAGGACAAGATGCCCCACGTGAAGGAAACCAGCGAGGGCACCCAGTGGTTCGCCGACGGTAAGCAGCTGGGTTGGGTGGCCGGAGCGGCTCTTGGCTTGCGTGAGGGCGCTTGGGATCCGTATGTCGCCGGGTATTCAACTCGCCTGGACAAAATGGAGGAGATGAGCTTCTTCTCCGATGGTCTTAAAGGCCTCTTCCATCCTACCACTCCTGAGCTACGTATCAAGGACCAGGATGCTGACAGGATCAGCGGAGAGGTGATCTACGGTATCCTGGGTCTTGCGGGTGGGCACCAGGGCTTCAGCACTGAAGAAGACGAGCCGGACATAGGAGGTGGAGACAGCCCAAGCGGAGATTATGGAATAACCGATCTGGAGGTTATTACAGAGGTCTACAACATATACAACGAGTGGCTGGCCGATTTCTGCAGGACGCGCCCGGCGCGTCTTGCAGGCCTCGCATGTCTCAACGCTCACGACCCTAAGCTAGCTGCCAAACAGCTGCGGCGCGCCTCCGAGATAGGTTTAAAGGGGGCGGAGATGAACGTCGCTGCTGCCGTTGACCCCATATACCACAAGAATTGGGATCTGCTATGGGCCGCCGCCGATGAGACCGGTCTTCCTATATCCTTCCATACCGTCGGCATCAACACCAGAAAGCCCAAGAAATCCGATTTCGAGGACTACAACTGGATGTACTTGGGCGTGCGTCTGACCAACTTCCAGCTATCCGGCGGGGAGTTCCTGGCCAGCATCATATATTCGGGGGCCTGCGATCGCTTCCCAAACCTCAAGTTCGTCCTCGGCGAGTGTGGCATCGGCTGGATACCTTACATGCTGAATCGCATGGACCATGAATACGCCAAGCAGTTCTTTCAACTGGGACTCAGCCTCAAGCCCAGCGAGTTCTGGTATCGCCAGGGCTTCTCCACTTTCCAGGAAGAGTTCGTGACCGGCGAGATGGTGCAGCTAATAGGCGAGGACAACATCATTTGGGGCTCTGATTACCCTCATCCCGATGGTGTTTGGCCCGACTCTCGCAGCACTATTGACAATAACCTGGCACAACTAAGCGAAGATGCAGTCAGTAAGATCGTATGCCACAATACAGCCGGATTGTATGGATTTCCTGGTTGACAATAATATATAATTCGTAGAAGCAGAGTAGTAAGGGAAGAGGAGGTACATCATGGGTTATTCGGGTAAAGTGATCTCGGGAGATTGTCACGTAGACATTCCCTGGATGCCATCAGACCTTTTCACGTCCAACGCACCCGCTCACCTCAAGGACAAAGTGCCATACGTAAAAGAGACCAACGAGGGCATGCAGTGGTTCACCGACGGTACCCTTTTGGGGTGGGTAGCAGGTGCCGCGGTGGGGCTAAAACCAGGTGGTTGGGACCCGTACGTGCCAGGAATATCCAAAAGATTGGACAGGATGGAGCAACAGGGGTTCTTTTCTGATGGCCAAAAGGGGCTGTTTCACCCCACCACCCCCGAGCTGCGGATCAAAGATCAAGAAACCGACGGTATCAGCGGAGAGGTGCTCTATGGCATCCTCGGTGTAGCCGGTGGAGAGGAGAACTTCGATCCGTTCAGTGAGGAGTATGGCATCTCCGACCCAGAAGTTCTAACATATGTGTACGACACCTATAACGAGTGGGCTGCCGACTTTTGCAGGACCAATCCCAACCGATTTAAGGGACTGGCCTGCCTTAACGCCCACGACCCTAAAGTGGCAGCCCGACAAATGAGGCGAGCCGCTGAGTTGGGCCTCATGGGTGCTGAGATGAACGTCGCCAGTGCAGAGGAACCCATCTATCAAGAAGAGTGGGACGTGCTTTGGGACGCCGCTTCCGAGACTGGCCTCCCCATCTCCTTTCACACCATAGGTCTCGCTGCTCGATATCCAAAGGCGGAGAACAAAGAGAAATACCACTGGATGGTAAACGCCCTGGGAATAACTCTATTCCAATTGGCAGGTGCAGAGCTGCTCACCAGCATCATCTACTCCAAGGCCTGTGACCGCTTCCCCAACCTCAAGTTCGTCTTGGGCGAGTGTGGCGCCGGATGGGTACCTTACATGCTTCACAGAATGGACGAGGGCTACGAGAAATGGCTCTTCCACATGAAGCTCAGTACCAACCCCAGCGAAGTATGGCGCAATCACGGGTACACCACCTTCCAGCACGAGTTTCTAACCAACGAGATGGTCAGCCTCATGGGTGAGGACAACGTCATCTGGGGTTCCGATTACCCCCATCCGGATGGTATCTGGCCCGACTCTCGCCGAGTCATCGATGAGCAGCTGGGTCAACTGGATGAAAAATACATCCGTAAAATAGTATACGAGAACACTGCCACACTTTACGGATTCGATATTTAAGACATCGACCGTCTTTAATGAAATATAGGCTGATAAGGAGGATGAGATGACCTATACAGGCAAGGTGATATCGGGAGACTGTCATATAGACATCCCTTGGTTGCCAGCAGACCTGTTCACATCCAACGCACCCGCCAAACTCAAAGACCAGGTGCCTCACGTAATCGAGGACAACGAGGGCAAAAAGTGGATGGCTGACGGACAGGTCCTGGCCTGGGTAGCCGGGGCTGGTGTAGGTCTCAAGCCAGGTGGCTGGGACCCATATGTACCGGGATACTCCACACGACTGGATAGAATGGCAGAGATGGGATTCTTCTCCGATGGCGAGAATGGCAAGTTCCACCCGACTACCCCGGAGCTCCGCATTAAAGACCAGGAAACCGATGGCATCAGCGGAGAGGTTATCTACGGGATCCTGGGTATAGCAGGTGGAATCGGCACCTTCGAGGCCTTGGAAGAGGCTGCTTCCCTTCCGGGAGGCGGAGATGCTCCTGGGCCAGGATACGGCATAACCGACTCCGAAACTATCACCGCTGTGTACGACATCTACAATGAGTGGGTATCCGATTTCTGCAAGAACAGCCCCGACCGTCTGGCTGCGTTGGCATGTCTCAACGCCCGTGAACCCAAGGTAGCAGCCCGCCAATTGCGTAGGGCCGCCGAGTTAGGCCTTAAGGGTGGTGAGATGAACGTGGGAGCGGCTGCCGAGCCTATCTACCATGAAGACTGGGACGCTCTGTGGCAGGCCTCAGACGAGACTGGACTCTCCATAGCCTTCCATACCGTGGGCCTCAACCCTAGAGCGCCCAAGGTTGAGGATTTTGAAAAGTACAACTGGGTATATCAGACCGTCCACATTACTCAGTTCCAACTCTCAGGTGGCGAGTTCCTGGCTAGTATCATCTACTCGGGCGCCTGTGAACGTTTCCCCAACTTCAAGTTTGTACTTGGCGAGTGCGGCGTGGGCTGGATTCCCTACATGCTCCACAGGATAGACGATGAGTACGACAGACAGCTTAGTAAGCTTGGATTTAGTCTTAAGCCCAGTGATTACTGGAAGCGCCAGGGCTACAGCACCTTTCAGCACGAGTTCGTAACCAATGAGATGGTCAGCCTCATCGGCGAGGACAACATCATCTGGGGCTCCGACTACCCCCACCCCGATGGTGTCTGGCCCGATTCCCGGGATGTGATCAGTGAAAACCTAAGCCAACTGGACGAGAAATACCTCAGGAAGATCGTCTGCGAGAACACAGCCAAGCTGTACGGATTTGCTGCCTAGCTGCTGTCGGCTTTAGCGTTTGGTAAGAACGTAAAAGAGGAGGTCATAAATGACCTCCTCTTTATTTGTCGATAGCGAACCTTGGCGCGTACTCAGCGCTTGATCATCATGGCTCCCACTATTGGGGCTAGCACTACGATCGCCAGACCTATCCCAATAGTAGCGTGATTCCCCGCAACCGAGAAGATGGTACCTAACGCTCCACCTACCACTAACACAAAGAGTCCACCAAAAATCGGAAGGATGATCACAGAAGCCAAACGATCCATTTCAGCACCTTTCTGACCTTGAATTATCGTCGTTATTGCCAGGGCCCTATTATAACTCGATACGACGCTGCGGAAAAGATAGTGTACCACCAAAATGCACCGTCTCCTTTTCCCTCTGGGGATGAGGTGTCTCCGCTCACCTGGTTCGACAAGCTCACCATGAGCGTCGGGCAAAAGAAACATCCGCTCATCCTGAGCTTGTCGAAGGGTCAGGGTGCCCTCACCCCCCTCTATCCCGTCATTCCCGTGTCAAGCACGGGAATCCAGGTGAGAGGTGTTTACACGGGGTGGATATTCCCCCTCACCCCAGCCCTGTCCTAGAAGCCCTCAAGGGTGCCCGCCACTCATGGTGAGCCTAGAGTTTATCCTGAGCCTGCCGAAGGGAACCACCCTCTGGCAGGGGGTTGGGGGATGTGCCCCCAGACCCCAAACTCTATCTCGGTGGGCGGTTGGGGTTCAAGGCCTTTGCCTTTCTGAGACAGGTTCTAAGGAAAAGAGTGTTGGAGTTGGGTAATCTAGGACTCGTCCAGCAGATCAGTTCCACTTCATTCTGAACGAGATCAAATAGAGACTACCCCATTCTCATCAGCCACCCGATACCCTGGATCGTGCAGGTTGTCGCAGACCGGGTTGGGCTACAATGACAAGCAGGGTGAGAACTAGAGCGGCGATACAATTGTATGCCACGGCTCTGGGCGCCCCAAACCTATCGGCCAGGGCCCCCACGTAGATCGTCCCCAATGGCCAAAGACCTATAGCAAAGGCAATTGCTCCCATTGATCTGCCTCGCATCTCGGGGGTGGCAATAGTTATAGGTATGGCCCTCTGCATCGTGCCGAATCCTGCCAACCCCAGGCCGTAAAGCGCCAACATGGGCATAGCCATCACGTATGACACCGAGATAGCAAATAGGAAGCCGCCTAGAGGCAGTATAATCGAACCAATGATGAATACGGCGCCTCGTTGCCTTATATTACCCATCGAGGCAAGTATTAAAGAACCTATCAGAGCTCCCAAGCCATCCATCCCGCTCATCAGCCCGAAAAGTCCCGGCCCAATCTCAAACACATCTCGAGCGAATACTGGAGTTAGAGGCAAATATGGGAACACCAAGAAGTTCATGAGGAGGGTAACGATGAATACACCCCTAATGGCAGGGATATTCCAGGCGTAGATCAGCCCCTCTTTCAAGTCTTGGATCACTGATCTGCTCATATATTCAGATCGGGGGGCTACGGGTGTTTCGGGTATGCTCAACAAGATTATAAGCCCCAGAAAGTATGATGCCGAGAGGAAGCTGTATGCCAGCACGCTTCCCGCTAGTGTCAAAAAACCTCCTCCCAACCAGCGTCCTGCCATGATGGAGCTTTCGTCGGAAACCGAGTTTAGGGAAAAAGCATTCATCACCTCCTTATCGGGCAGTATCTCTCTGATGAACGCAACGCGAACTGGGACATCTATAGCGTAGGCGCAGCCGGTTACACTGGCTATCACAAACAGATGCCACTCTTGAACTGCATCCAGACCCAAAAGGACGCTTAGTATTATTGTTGCCGAGAGATTCATGGTCTGGGCTGCGACCAAGATTTTCTTCTTGGAGTGCCGATCCGCCTGAGATCCGGAAAAGAGGCCTATCACCCCAATAGGCAGCGTCCGTACGGTGCCTATGAGGGCCACCTTGAAGGGAGAGTCTGTCAACTCTGCCATTATCCACCCCAAGACGAGAAGATCCATCCAAAAGGCTGTATGCCACAGGTGCCCGGCCAGCCACAGCCTGCGCCAGTCCTTGTTTCGAAGGGAATGAAACATACGAGGCCGCAAATACCAGGGCACTGGTGAAGAAACGGCGGATTCAGAAGCACGACTCTCTTGGGCCATTTATATTGATCCGGATTAGGTAGTCTTTCTTCAAGCTCGGCGCATGTCCGGGTGGGTAAGCGCTACGAGCCAGACTATAACTATACTGGCTATGCAGCTAGAGGCAACTGCAATAGGCGCCCCTAACCACTCGGCCATCATTCCAACATACAGCAGCCCCATCGGCCAAAGCCCGACCGCCATCGCCGTCGCCCCTAGAGCCCTCCCTCGCATCGTAGGATCAGCGAGGGTAACAGGAATAGCGCGCTGCATTGTAGTAAACCCAGCCAACCCAAGTCCACTTAAGAACAACATCGGTATGGCCACTACATAGGACCAAGAGAGGCTGAACAGGGTGGCGCCAGTAGCTGAGATGGTGGTCCCAACGAGAAACACGATTCCTCTACGACGGATGCTCAATATGGAGGCCAGGGTTATCGCACTTATAAGCGCTCCTAGGCTATCCATGCCACTCATAAGGCCCAAAATCCCAGGCCCCACGTCGAAAACATCTCGGGCAAACACGGGAGTAAGGGGAATATAGGGGAACAGCAAGAAATTAGCCACAGCGGTGATAATCAAGACACCCCTTATTCCCTGATGTCTCCATGCGTAGCTAAGCCCATCCTTCAGATCCTTGAAGAAGGAGGTGACTGGACGACTATCATCCCTATAGGGCTGCCTGGAAGTGACCCTGAGAAGAAAGAGTGCACCCACCAGGTAAAAAAGTGGGAGGGCACTATAGGCAAGGACTGCTCCACCCAGGCTCAGGAGACCGCCAGCAAGCCACCTACCTACCATTCCTGTTCCTTCCAGAGAGGCAGCATCCAAAGCGAAGGCATTCACGATGTCTCCTTCGGGCAGAATGTCTCTGACGAAAGCACGACGCACAGGAAAGTCTATGGCCCACGCCGATCCCGTAATGAGCGCAACGAGGAAAACATGCCATTCCTGGATGACATCCAACCCCAGGATAACAGCGAGCCCAATAGTAGCAGATATATTCATGAATTGGGCAATCAAGAGGATCTCTTTTTTGGAGCGCCGGTCGCCCTGAGAGCCGGCGATAGGCCCTAAAACGCCCAGTGGCAACACTCGAAAAGTACCCACCAAGGCCACCTTGAAGGGAGAATCGGTAAGCTCGATCATCACCCAGCCCAGGACCAGAATGTCCATCCAAAAAGCCAGGTTCCACATATTTCCTGCCATCCACAGCAAACGCCAATCTCGTTCCTTGAGAGAGCGTAAAGGGCGGACCCGGGCATACCAGGATGCCCGAGTCACGGTGGAGGAGGCCGATTGTTCTACTTCCAAGTTCTTAGAGAAATCGTTTTGTGTTTACAGATTCTACAACTTTACGAGTATAAAAATACCACCCTCCCAAATCAGGAAGGGTGGTATTTCCAATTGCGTAGGCTTATATCGCCGAAGCTGGTTACGCAGGGACCCCGGCCAGGCTCTCCATAAGCTTTCCATAGCCGTGAATTGGTTCGGTGAAGCCCAACCTCCGTAGAATGAGCCATATCATCGCCTGGTTGGAGGTTACCACATTTTTACCCGTTCTCTCTTCCAGAGCGTCGGCTATCTCCAGACCGCGCCATGCCGTGCAAGAACAGAAGAGAACATCAGCATCGGGGTGACATATCGAAGCAGCAAACTCCAGGATGTCTTCCGGCTCTCTATCTCCAATCAAACGATCGGGAGACTCAAAGACCCAGGGGTCTGCATCCAGGTTCAGCACCTCGTAATCTAGAGCGGCGAAGTAGTCTCGTAGCTTCTGGTTGTTCCACTCGGGATAAGGAGTCGCGATGGACAGCTTTTTCGCACCAAAGAACTTGAGAGCCTCCACCACGGAGTTGCTTGTAACAAAACCGGGAACATGGGCGGCATCTTCCATCCACTTGATGATCTGAGCGCCCCAGGCTGGCCCGTTATAGAAGCTGCCAGTGGTACATCCATAGGCCACCACGTCGATATCGGCAGTAGCGAGGGACTTGGCGGCGTCAGGGATGCCGGCCATCATCTGCTTCATCCCCTTCTCTCCGCTGCCCTCCTCGGGTAGCCAAACTCGATGGCTGTGGAGGCTAACCTCATCCGGCAGCGCCATCATGAAATCGGGCTCGCAGGTTACGTCCGATGAGGGAACTATCAGTCCGATCCTTTTCCTCTTCGCCATGAATCCTCCTCCTCTTAACAGCATAAACCTGATTTAGCGCCTCTGCCCAGAAGCCCCAACGTAGGGAGTCCAGAGGGGTGCATCCCTCTGGCAGGGAGTCTGGGGGATGTGCCCCCGCAATAAAACCCTACCTGGGCGGGCGGTTGGGGTCAAAGGCCTTTGCCTTTCTGAGACAGGCTTTTAACGCGAGTGTATCGGAAGCGCTTACGCCTGTCAACGACTATTTCTCATCACCTTCCTGAGCTGTTCTGTCTTGATGAAGTCTCCCTTGCAAGTCTCGGTATCTATCCACACTCCGTATCGCTTCTCAGCCTGGTCACGAGTTATGTAACCATTGAGCACGTCCCACTCAACACTCTGGATGTCCCGTTCCAGAGGATCACCGTAGCCCCCACCACCGGCGGAGCTGACATTGAAAATGTCTCCGACCTGCAGAGGAAGATTGGAAAACTTAGCCCTGGAAGTTCCATAGAGAGTTGTGAAATCCCTCTCCTCGCCATTCCTGATCACCGAGAATTTGTTGGGGTACCCTTCCTCGCCGCCGAAGAGTCCCCACGGGGGAATTTGGTGGCGGTCTGAGCAGGCTGTAAGTGTAGTAGGGGCGAGAATTTTCATATGGCGGCTTACTCCTAAGCCTCCTCTGCTCTTGCCCGGCCCACCAGAGTTGGTGACCATGGCAAATCGCTCGAACTGCACGGGAAAGCGGGTTTCCCACAGCTCCATGGACTCTGCTTTGGTGTTGTCCAAAGCATCAGTATCCACGTCCCGACCGTCTTTTGATGCCCTGGCGCCGATCCCTCCAGGGCCAAAGTGGTACCAGATGAACTCCTCCCCCGTCTCTGGGTCTTCTCCCGATGCCGTGCAATCATTCATCGTGGCGTAGCTTCCAGCCATAACTCGCTCAGGCAGCCACTGAGCTATGGCCTTCAACACAGCTTCATAGACCCGGTTGATGGGGTCGGACGTTGTGGCGAACACAGGCGCCGGATATACCGGGTTCACCATGCTGGCTATGGGTGCTTTGACCTCTATGACTTCAATCAGGCCAGAGTTCATAGGTGCCGAAGGGTCTACCACGTCCACCAACGCCGTGTAAGAGCCTGCCTTCGTCTCAGTGTAGGTGCAGTTGACAGGCCCTCTTACCTGTGGGTCTGTCCCATCGAAGTCCACCAGTATCTTTTCCCCTTCCTTCTTCAGGGTCACGTGGACGGTGTAAGGCCCTCCACCGTGTCCATCGTCCTCGATGTAGTCCTCCCCCTCCCACTGTCCATCGGGCAACTCCCCCAGCTTCTTAGTAAACCGACGCTTGGAGTAACTGAGGGCCTGTTCCATCCCCTCCAGTACGGCCCCGACGCCATACTTTTGGGCCAGCTCCCTTAGCCTTCGCTCCGCAGTTATGTTGGAGGCTATCTGAGCCTGTATGTCTCCCCAGCACTGCTTCGGGATACGCACGTTCTTGAGTATGAAGTCTCTGATCTCTCTATCCAAGACACCTGCCTTGTAGAGCTTCACAGGGGGAATTATCAAGGCCTCCTGGATGACGTGCCGCACCGTCCCAGACCAGCCTCCTGGACTCATGCCTCCCACGTCCACCCAGTGACCTCGATTGACACCGAAGCCCATGAGCTCGCCCTCGAGGAAGATGGGGCGGGCCACCACCACGTCTGCCTGGTGAGAGCCTCCATTGTAGGGGTCATTGAAGGTGATTATATCGCCCTCTTCAAAGGTGTCGTAGGTACTGAGCAGGGTCTTGACCGGGTCGAACAGCGCTCCAGAGTGTACAGGATTTCCGTAGGCCTGGGCGATCATACGGGCCTGAGAATCGAAGAAGGCGCATGTGAAGTCGAGACCTTCGCTGAAGCAGGTGGAGTAGGCAGCGCGAATGGTGGTCTCCATCATCTCCTGCACCGTAGAGATGAGATAGCTGCGCATGATGGCTGCGGTGAAGGGATCTATTCGACTCCTCTTGGGTTCAGCGACGGCCTGTGTGGTGGTCATGGCTCCTCCTGGTTGTTCAGAAAAAGTGAAGCCCCTCGGGGCTCCACAGGTAAGGCTGGTATTCAGAAGGTATTATAGATTAACGAATTAGCAAAGGCCAGGCACTACTTTCTCCAAGATTCCCCGCCTCATTCTCTCTCGAGGGATGAGGTGCTTCCGCTCACCCTGAGCTTAAAGTTTGCCCTGAGCGTAGTCGAAGGGAAGGGTGCCCTCACCCCCCTGCCCCCTTCTTTCCCGTCATTCCCGCGCTCGACACGGGAATCCAGCGTTGGCGCCCAGCCCGTTGTGCCGCGTAGCTATATATGAAATGAGAACCTAAGTGCTATAATGCAAATACTCAGTTCGCTTACAAGGAGGTATCACCCTTATTCCTCACGGAGGCCATCGCCCAAGTGCAGGCACCCCCAAGGACACCCTGAACGGACTCAAACACAGGCGGAACTCTCGCCGGTTCCAAGAGCTTGTCATTCTGAGCGAAGCGAAGAATCTGGAGCGGGAGACCCCGACCGGGGTCGGGGCGATGACAGGGGGCTTGGAGCCTGTCCTCAACTTGTCGAAGGAGGATGTGCCCCCACATACAAAAACACACCGGGGCGGGTGGGTCCAACTCCAACCTGATGAAAAACTCAATCAAGTTATAACGACATCTTCGTGCCTGGGAGACCCGTAAAACAAAACTTTTTTTACAAATCAATCAAGTTTGAACGGGGACCAGAAAATTCAATCAAATTTCAAAGCTAAACAAAGAAAAACAATCAAGTTTCCACGCACAAGCCCAGTCGGGATATAAACTGGACGCCGGCGAAAGCCGGAAAAACGACCGACGGTGTATCCGCTAACTCAGAATGCGATTGCCCTGCTACTTCCTCAGGGGTGCCAAGCCATCCTCTACGACCACGTCGAGGGACTTAGCGAAAGCCTCTAAGGTCTTGTCTATATCCTCGTCGGAGTGGACCATGGAGAGAATGCCCTCACCCACCCATGTATCGATTCCGTTAGTCAACAGGTTCAACTTAAGGGCAGATGTAGCTTTGACGTCTCCTCCCGACAGCAGATTGATGGCGCTGGCCGGAGGTAGCTTGCTGTATTCTGTAGGATCTCGGTCGCAATCCCCCAGGTATATGTGAAATACCGACTTATCCCCAAAACAGGCCCCTGACACACCCCTTTCCTGAATTATGCTATGTATTCCAACTCGCAGGTTCTCTGCAGCCCGATTGGCCAGTCGATGAGGCTCACCTGTAGATATGACTTTAAGACAGGCGATTCCTGCTACCGTCGATATAGGATTGGCGTTGAAGGTGCCAGGGTGATGTGTGCGTCGGGAGGTATTCCATCCGGCATCGTCTCGATGTTGAATCATATCTACCAGATCTGCCTTTCCGGCTACACATCCTCCGGGGAGTGCACCCATGAGAACCTTGGCCATAGTGCTTAGGTCTGGCTTCACACCGATGTCCTCTTGCCACCCTCCAGGCGCCCAACGAAATCCGGTTACTACCTCATCGAATATCAAGACTGTCCCGTACTTGGTGCACAACTCCCTGGCAGCTCGTACGTACTCCGCCGAAGTTGGGACCATCCCCATCTCGGCGCCTGCACCTTCCATTATCACCGCAGCCACATCCCCGTTGGACAAAGCAGCTTCCAGCGCTGGAACATCATTGGTGGGAAGAACTATGGTGCTGTCTATTAGACCGGGAGGCAGGCCTGGAGTTGGGTGCTCGAAGGGAGGCATGATGCCAGCGTACAGTGCATCCGACCAGCCATGGAAATTGCCCTCCAGTTTTACGATCTTGGGCCTGTTGGTATAGCTGCGGGAGAGACGGATGGCCATCATGGTGGCCTCGGTGCCGGAGTTGACAAACCTTAGCTTTTCAACCGACGGGTACAGCTGTTTGATGATCTCCGCCAGATCCACCTCCAATTGGTGCGAGCCGCTGTAATGGCTGCCCTTGGCTATCTGATCTTTGACAGCTTCTACGACCTCGGAGTGCCCATAGCCCAGGATGGACGCCCCATGGCCCATTATGTAGCAAATGTACTCGTAGCCATCGACGTCCCACTTGCGCGAGCCCTTGGTACGGCTCATATAAATGGGGAAAGGGGACATTACGCGCATATCATGAGTCACGCCATCCGGGAATAGATTCTTAGCTCTTTCGAAGAGAGCTTTAGACTTTGGGTGACCCTGAAAGAAGCTCTGCTCGGCTGCCTTAGTCCTCATGGACGTGCTCCTGGGATGATGTTAATGGGCGATGAAAGCCTACTCAAAGGGCAATTGAATGTCAAGGGAATGTACTCGTCAGTACTGGCTCAAGTTGAAATTAGAACGTACGAGGCAGGGCTATGTTATAATGGAAAGGAGGGGAGAGTGAGAGGTAATCCATAAAGGCCCTCGATGTACACCAACGTCGGTACTTTACTAGTGCGTGCCAGACAATGGCACAGGGTTTTTCTGGAGGAACCTCTCACTCCCCTTTGTTATTATAATCTTATAGAACGTAATGACAACTGCCTACAATATTGATTTCTCTATTAAGGCATGTTAGTATTCAACCATGGCGAAGAAAGAGCAACCTTCCAAACAGGAAACCGATTCTACAAGCCCACCGGCAATAACCGAAGATGTAATAGTCACGAAAAGCGTTGATCCAGACAAGATCGAAAAGCGCTAGATCCGAACAAGAACGGCCAACACCCCAATTATTACGGCTAAGAGCGAGCCGCTGAAAAGTCCCGCTTGCAACCAGCAAGCTTTTTCCTTAATTAGCGGCTCATTTCTCTGCACACTTTTATCTATCTCATCCGCGGCCCACTTCAACATTCCTGAATCTGCATGGGCCGAATAGTCTATGTATGGCGCAAGATGTTTCAAGCCAGGATTTCTTATCCAATCACCTGGTTTCAGTACCATCATGATAAAAAATACTGTCAATAGAAACAAAACAAGAGCCGCTGCAGAAAGCACCCAAGATGCCGTATTAAGAGCAACCGCGCCATTACCCGAAAAGTCCTTAAGCACAATAACTCCGAGGCTCAGTAACAGAATCGACAAACTAGCTAAATGAACAGCTTTGCCTTGAAGTTCCCTATTCCGCTGATCCTGATCGTCCATAGCCGACTTGGCGACTTGATAATATAGCTCGTATTTATCCATATTGATTATGATAACTTGAAATAGTGAGACGTGGAAGATAACAAACTTCTACATCTCAAAAGTTTCCTCAACAAGAGAATAGCTATTAACTAGATGGGTCGCGGCTAACGACTATTGCGTACGGTTCGAGGGCCATAAGGTCCTCGTGGGCCTGGCGGCGGGGTGCTACGGTCGATTAGCTCCACTATCCAATCAATATCGTGTAAGCAATCTGTCAATCCTGCGGCCATCGACGGTGTAGTCAAAGCTCCGAGGCTCGTATGAGGACGGCAGAAGTTGTACCACAAGAAATAAAGCGCAAGAGCGTTTTTGTGCGCCTTGACCTTCTTACTAAAGCCGTTAGACAACCTGGCGTATCTCTTAAGAGACATCCGCATCGTTAGGTTATGACGTTCAACGCTAGTATTCGTTATTTTGCTAACATCTGGATTTCCTGAGATTACTCGCTTATGTCGCAAGGCTACCCTCTGCCCGTAATCAACATCTGATCCGAAAGCTCTCTCCACCGCCTCGATATAGGGCCTATGACCATCAGTTGTGAGTTGTACTCGTCTCTTGTTCTAGCCCTCAAATCCATCATAAATCTGTCGGCGTACTCTGGCGCCCGTGTTGGGCTAACCAACCATGAAATAATTAGCTTAGACTCGCTATCAATTCCTGTCCACGTCCAGATATCGCCCGCATAACCTGCTGATTTAACTTTACCTACATTACGAGGTTTAGCATAGCAGTAAGTCCAAAGCTCATCGCATTGAACGTAGCGAGAGTTAAGGCTGAGAACATGTTTATCGTGGTAAGCTTGACAGACTTTGCCTGCTAGAGCCGCCAGCGTCCATACCGTGTTGTAGGCAACGCCAGCAACTCGTGAGACAGAACGAAACGTAGAGCCTTCGACTAAGGAATGAAGTATTTGGGCTCGCTTCTCAAAAGACAACCGATTCACCCTATATGATGGTAATTTGAGGGTAAATCGGCAAGGTATTTAGCGAGTTTTTACTTTCTTCGATAGCTTCGCTTTAACATCTTCCTCGGTCAGCTCTCCCGTCGCTATCTTTGCTGTAAGAATAGCTGCCTGGAAACTGCTGACAGGTCGTTTCTGTCCTTTTGGTCCTGTTGGCATTGGATACCTCCCTTTAGAAGCTACTATGGAAAAGTTACTCAGCGCAGGCAACAGACGCTTTCCTATCCATCACAAAAACCTCTGACGCTCTACCCATCCTGGACATATACTCAGTCCCTATCGACATAGCACTGATTCCATCCTCTATAAGTTTCACATCAAGGTTATCAATTCCATGCGCATAACGCTCCATAGAGATCAAAAAACTTTGAGCCATCGCATTGGCAGGGTCACTTATACTCGAAACAGAGGTTGGCGCCTGTAAATCAAGAATGTTCTCCGCAACCACGCGAATTCTCGATATCAAAGTTTGCACCGAGGCCTTCCAATCCTGATCCAAAATTAAAGCTGGATTAGTAGAAGCTTTATCGAATAAATCCGCCAAATCTCCAGAAGAAGAACCTATAGTTTCCGTACCAATCGCTAAATGTCGAATGTATGATAATTCTTCGGCATTGACACATGAATCATCGAAGACCAAATCATCAGACTCAGCAGATTCTATGATAGGGCTAATAGCCCTATCATCTTCTGCAACATTAGCAATTACCCCGCATAAAACAAATAATACGATCACTCCAAGAATAACGTGAATCTTCCGAATCTTCATTTGACTCCCCCTCTAACCAGCAAGTAACTACAATGGAGAGTCAACAATGATTGGGCAATGAAGGTGTCCCCTTGTAGCAAGATTCAACACCTTGGCAGATGCCTTAATCGCCTGCGAGCTTACAAGGGGACATGATGTCGCCTCTTGCCTAACTCGCAAGAATGCACCTGCCAAGGTAATTGAAGCTTAGCAGGAGAGAATGAGAAGAGCAAGCAGTTTACAGCAAGCCGTCAAAAAGAGAAGGAATCGCTTCCAAAAGCTGAGTGCGTTGATCGTCGTCCAGCTTTTCCAAGAAGATTAAACGTTCTTCCTGAGTCAATAACTCCAGCATCTCGGTTAGCTGCGGGCGGTTTAAGCCCGATATCTCTGTTGCTGATAATCGCTGAATTTCGTCTAGCATGTCACAAATCTGGAAAACTGGCGATAAGTAAAAGAGACGGGAGGTTAGATCTAACCCTTTAGCTGCCAAGTCTAACCTCCCGTCTCCTATGTTTATCGGAAGATCTGCTGAAACCCTAATTAGTCGATTGAAATTGAGTCAGTACTTACTCGTCCAGTAGATTAGTGACACTTCATTCTGAACGAGATCAGGAAAGCACTCAGAATATGATCAGGTCTCGGTTGAACTTGGTGAGTAACTCAGTCCCAGCATCGGTAACCAGAACTGTATCCGTAACCCTGGCTCCTAGCCCTTCTCCGTAAATGAATACCCCAGGCTGCACGCACAACACTGCTCCCGACTCCAATGTGTATGGGCTGTCCGAGTCCAAATGTAGAGATTCCGCCTCTTTCGGTGGGAAGCCAGGCGCTATGCTGAACCCAGTCATGTGCCGCCGATGCTGGTCCATATCGGCCTCTGCAATGACCTTGTTAGCAGCTATATGGGGTGCCGTAGCTGCTACACCAGATTTGATGGCAGCCATGGCAGCATCGGCGGCATCCCGGGCGACCTGGTATACCTCTTTTTGTCTCTTTGAAGGCTGACCGGCACACAGTACTCTTCCGATGATTGCCGCGTACTTCTTAAACGATACCCCATAGTCTAGGTGCACCATCTGACCACTCTTTATGCCATCGATCACTCTGATACCCTGTCCCTCTGCAGCCGTCACTCCCTCAGTAAGACTGTGATGAGATATGGACGCCACTTTGAAATTGGGAAGGGCTGTCTTATCTCCGATGGCGAAATTCATAGGTCTGGCCGGGGTCTCGCTGCCCAGAGCCCAAAGAGTGTATTGCATCGCGGCCGCTATCTCGGTTTGAGTTTTCCCGACTGCGGCAGTCTCGACACAGGTCTTCATAGCCTCATCGGCGATACGGGCCGCCTCTCTAATGTATGTAATCTCGGCAGGGGATTTGACAAACCTCAATTCCTCTATGAGGTAGGTAGCCTCAGCAACCAGAGAGCCGCCCAATATTTCCTTGAGCTTCAGGTAGTCATAAGGACTCAAATAGTAGTCTGGCACCTCCAGACCTATTCTGAGGTTCAAATAGCACTTCTCCTGTAGGATCGACTTCACCTGATTCATAGGGTCTTCGGGTTCTCTACCACCGAATCCTCTTACCTCATCCACCAGAATCAAACCAGTGTGTTCGTGGGCATCTTGCAGTCGACTAAGGAAGGTCACAGGCCCCGGCAGCAGGGGAAAGAAGAGAATCTGAAGCTCTGCTTCTCCGCCTCCCCCTCTGCAGCCGGTCAGGTAATATATGTTGATGGGATCGATGACCAGCAACAGATCGATTTCAGCCTCTTTCATAGCAGACCTCACCCGTTGTCGCCGATCCTTAAATTCCCTCTCCTCGAAATCGAACTTGGACAACCGAACCCCTCAATAGATGACTGAGGTGCATTACACGTGGAGAACCATACAAATGGTACCGACCATTTGTGGGAGTGTCAAACTCGTTTTTACGAAAGTAGATAAAGACATCAACTTGATTTACCGCCTTGCTAAAGCCTGGGAGATAGTGGTATTGAGGTTACTTGTAGATGCGCCTATCTGACTTCATCAAGTCTTAACGTACAGGAAGCCAAGGTTCATTGGTTGCAAGGGGATTATGAACGGGAGAACACACCCCCAAAGTTCTGCTCCCCTCTTCTTTTGCGTCGCCAACACTGGATTGGGTGTACATCAAGGATCGCCGTCCAAACGCAACACGAATCCTTACCCTGTCACCCGCCTCATCATGGAGACGGCGCGCGAGTCAGTGGCGGCCAAGGCTCAGGACTTCCAGCGCGCTCACCCACCGGAAAAGCCTGCGTCACAGGTATCTATGCCGGTTTTCCATACTGCCCCGAGCAGGCCATCACCACAATTGCGTGAGAGCGAGGCGGCCACGCCGCCGCCAGCACGGCGAGAGAGGTCTGATGTAGACTAGCCCAACCGGCCCTCTTGAGCCGCGACAGCCAGGCAACACCCTTCGCCCTCACATGGGCATCAATATACTGACTGCCAAGGAGGCTATCTACCTGTACCATAACTCCTGAGAGAATAAGGATGTTTTCACCGTCCGCGGAGTTGATAGTATAATAGGCATATTGCTAGTAACCGTTTAGCACGGGACGAATTTAGAGGCGACCGCCTTTCAGTGGACGGTGATACCGTCGGTCTCTAACCGGGAGTCCGAGCCCGGGTTGCTGTACCAGCGCTACTGAGGTTGTCATTGTACGTCGCAATAATGGTGAAGATAACGTCCATGCTGGAGAATGGCCTGTGGGTGGCCGAAGGCGACGAGCTGATAGGCCGAGAGTTGACAAGCCATAGAGAATTGGGTATGACATGTAGGCAGATAGAAGGTAAGCTGTGATGAAATTAGTAGTGGCGAGATTTCAACCTCATCGGCTGGATCCGGTACACGAATGCTCTAGTAAACATTAGAATTACCAAGCTGACAGCCATCGAAGTGAAGGGTTTTAGGAAATCAGTAGGCCATGCGGAGTGCCGAGTCCAGGTTCCATTCATGTTCATGGTAAGAAACTAGGCCGTCGTGTACGGCGGGCTAGCTGATGAGACGGCGGTTACAATGCACCAGTGCAGAGTATGGGTCCCTGAGGTGCTGTCAGAGGTATCTGGGGAAGGTGAACATCCCTTACTCCTATTAAGCTGGTCATCGGAAGCAACATCACCTCAATAATAGGGATCATAGGGACAACAAAGGAGACGAATGCCATGGGAGTTCAAACGGAGAGACACGAAGACACGTTAATCGTTAAGGCGAAGGGGCGAATCGACGGCACCAATGCCAAGGATTTCCAGGTGGAACTGGAAGCCGCCATAGACCTCAGTGAGAGCGCCGTAATCCTGGATATGGAGCATCTATCCTACATCAGCAGCGCCGGCCTTCGGGTGATCCTGCTAATGGCTAAGACGCTCCGAAACCAGAAGACCAAGTTCGCCGTCTGCTCCCTCTCTGACTCCATCCGGGAGATTTTCGAGATCAGCGGATTCGATCAGATAGTCTCAATTCACGATTCCCAGGCCGCTGCCCTTGCCTCCTTAAACGGCTAGTCTACCCATTAGCTGTCGGGGCGCCCGTGACCGGTTTCTTTTACTTCAAACTCGATACGACTAGCGCAAAGGCGACTCGGGACGTAAGCAATGCAAGAACCGTACAAGATCCTGGTGGTTGACGACGAGCCTGACCTGGAACCCCTCATGTTGCAACGCATGCGTCGGACGATCCGGGCAGGCCGTTACACCTTCGTCTTCGCCCATAATGGCGTGGAAGCTCTCCAAATGCTGAGCCAAGACGGCGAGATCGACATGGTCCTATCTGACATCAACATGCCTCAGATGGATGGCCTAACCCTGCTGGATCAGATCCCCAAGGTCGACCCCAACATACGTTCAGTTATCATCTCCGCCTACGGCGATATGAAAAACATCCGTACGGCCATGAACCGCGGCGCCTTCGACTTTGTCACCAAACCCATTGACTTCGAAGACCTGCAAGTAACCATAGACAGAACCCTGCGTCACATGGCCGAGTGGCGCGAGGCTCTCCAGTCTCGGGACAAACTGGTGGTCCTGCAGAACGAGTTGGACGTGGCCAGAAGAATACAACAATCTATTCTTCCTACCCATTTTCCCCAGGGTGCAGACTACAGTGTGTTCGGCAAGATGGAGGCCGCCCGTAACGTGGGAGGCGATTTTTACGACGTCATACCCTTTGACAATCGCAATATCGGCTTGGCCATAGCCGATGTGTCAGACAAGGGCGTGCCAGCTGCCCTGTTTATGATGTCCAGCCGCACCCTGCTCAAGAACATAGCCATGGGGGATAGCGATCCGGACCAGGCGTTGGAAGAGGTTAACCAGCTGCTGGAGGAGGATAACGAAGAGGGCACGTTCGTCACCCTTCTCTACGGTGTTTACAATCCATCCTCCCGGGAGTTGACCTATGCCAACGGAGGGCACAACAGCCCCTTGGTGATTCACCGGGATGGCACTTCCACTCTTCTGCCACTGACCGATGGCGTTGCGTTGGGCATAATGCCCGGTCTGGATTACAACAAGAACACCGTGGCACTTAGCCCGGGAGATACTGTGGTCTTCTACACCGACGGCGTCACCGAGGCCATGAATGGACAGGAGGAGCAGTTCGGTCTGGAGCGGCTTAAAAAGTTGTTCGAGTCATCTCCTCCTACTGATCCTGAGGAGGCTAACTTGAAGGTGTTTGAAGCCGTTCACGCCTTTGCAGGCGATACTGACCAGTCCGATGATATCACCTGCCTAGTTCTTCACTGCGGGGAGGAGGCTTAAACTTGAGCGCAATGGTCTGCCTAAATATCGAAACGCGCGTGGAGGAGTTGGAGCGCCTCTTCTCAGCGGTGGAGGACATGGGACAGAAAGAGGACTGGCCCTCGGAGCTTGTCTTTCAGGTCAACCTGACATTGGAGGAGCTGGGACTCAACATTATGAACCACGGTCACCCTGATGGCATTCATGAGATTGAAATCGTGCTGAACTCGGACCCCCAGACTCTGACCATTGAGATTATCGACGACGGCAGACCCTTCGATCCGCTGAAAGATGCACCTGCCCCGGACCTTACCGGCTCCATTGAAGACCGCCCCATAGGCGGCTTGGGAATTCACCTCGTCAAGTCCATAATGGACGAGATCCACTACCAGCGAGAGGAGGGGAAGAACCGGCTAAAGCTGGTAAAGCGCAGGGGCCAATGAAGATAGTGCCCCGTTTATCCTCGGGAACAGTCTTCGTTCTGGGCATCAGTGGAGCCCTTGTCCTCATCCTGGGACTTAGCCTGGGATTCTGGTTCCTCCTCGGTGGACAGGAGGATGACCATGGGGGTGGGAAGGGCAACGGAAATGTAGTGCACAACACTCCAGTAGCTACGGTAACCTCTCCACCCAACGTCGGCGTATCCAGTGAAAGAATCCTCTTTGGCCAGTCTGCCGCCTTCAGCGGACCGGCCAGAGAGCTGGGGAAGAGCATGAACCTGGGTATTCAGGCTGCCTTTCAGGAGGCAAACCTGAAGGGCGGTGTACATGGGAGACAGTTGGACCTGGTCACCATGGACGATGCCTACGAACCAGAGGCGGCCATAACCAACACCCTCCGCCTCATCCAGCACGAGGAGGTCTTCGCTCTCATCGGTGCCGTTGGCACTCCCACGTCTCGGTCGGCGGTCCCAGTGGCCGCCGACAACGGAGTCCCCTACATCGCCCCGTTTACCGGCGCCGCCTTCCTGCGGGACCCCAGGTGGGAGAACGTCATCAACCTGCGGGCCTCCTACAACCAGGAGACGGAGGAGATGGTGGCTCGTCTGACCGAGGATCTGGGCTTTGAGCGGATAGCCATCATGTACCAGGACGACTCCTTTGGACGGGCAGGGTACGTCGGGGCGCGGGCCGCCCTGGAGCGCCGTGGGATGGAGCCGGCCTCCGTCGGCATCTATCCGAGGAACACCACGGCGGTGAAGACGGCCCTGTTGGACCTGGACCGGGGATCTCCGGAGGCGGTCATCGTCGTAGGAGCCTATCAGCCGGTGGCCAGCCTGATCCTATGGGCGCGGCATACCGGACTGGACTGGGTTTTTGTTACCATCTCCTTCGTTGGCAGCAACGCCCTGGCGGCGGAGCTGGGCCCAAACGGTGAAGGAGTATTCGTGACCCAGGTTGTACCCTTCCCAACAGACCAGTCCATCCCGATAGTCGCTTCCTATCTCAGGGCGCTATCCGCCTACTCTCCCGATACTGTACCCGGCTTCGTCTCCTTCGAAGGATACCTGGCTGGCAGGTTGGCCATAGCTGCACTGCAGCACTGCGGCCGGGACGTCGACCGGAACTGCTTCTTGGACGGCTTCCGAGGCGATACCGTGATAGACCTGGATGAGTTTCTCCTCTACTTCGGAGACGGTGATAACCAGGGGTCAGACTCTGTGTTCTTCACCGTCATCGGCTCCGACGGCCTGTACCACGCCATAGACAACTTACGGGATGCCGGGCTGTGAAAGAACGATTGAATCGGCTCTTGGAGAGCCGCTTTCGCATCTCGACTCAGCTGCAAATGGCCATCTGGGGAGCTGTGGCCCTGACCGTCGCCGCCAGCCTGATTGGCTGGTTCTCCTTCAACAGAGTGGGCAGCGTCCAGAATCGCGTCAATGAGCACAGCATTCCGGAGATGGCGGCATCCTTCGGAGTGGCTCAATACAGCGGCACACTGGTTGCGGCCGCACCGAGACTTACCACGTCTGCCACCATCGAGGAGTTCCAAGAGGTGTCCCTCAGCATAGATGAGGCGGACACGGCCTTCGAGGAGCAGCTGGCCTTGCTGGAGGAAAGCAGCTCCGGAGAGGCTGGCTTTACCCAGATTCGAACTCTGGCCGATGGCCTGATTGCCAACATAGACGCTCTAAAGGTGGAGAAGACCCAGGCATTCGCCTTGGCCGAGAGAACCGAGGAGTTGGGAAGGGAGTTGGCAGAGCTTCGCGGCCGGCTGGACGCAATCATCATCCCCGCCATAGACGACCAACTCTTCTACACCATAACCGGCTATCGAACCCTGGGCCAATCAGCCGTACCCAGCTCAGAGCACTTCTCAAAGGAGGAGTTGAGTAGATACCGCCACCTGTCCCAGCTTCAGGCGGATAGCACCGTTGCTACAGAGCTACTGGCCAATGCCTTCACTCTATCCGACCCATCCCTCATCGAGCCTCTTCGGGAGCGGTTTGAGGCTGCAGTCAGCCGGATAGATCGGAGCCTGACCGCCCTGGATGAGTCACCCTTGGCGGCAGAGGTGGCGCCCATCTTCGACCGGTTGTTCGAGCTGGGGGTCGGCGAGGAAAACGGTTTTGACTTGCTGGTCCAACGGCTTCTGCTGGTGCTCCGCCAGCAGAGTCTGGTGGAGCACAACCAGGACATAGCCTTGGAGCTGGTTGAACAGGTAGACGGACTGGTGAGTGTCTCCCAGGCCAGCGCCCAAGCGTCGGCAGAGGCCTCCAACCAGGCTATCTTCACGGGAAGCGTCCTGCTGTTGACCATCAGCGGAATCAGCATCGCCGGCGCCTTGGCCATCGCATGGCTGTTTGTGGGCCGGATGCTGATACGCCGGCTGAAGATGATATCGGATTGGATGCGCCGGATGGCCGGAGGCGACCTAGAGGCCCAGGTGGAGGTCGGCGGGCGGGACGAGGTGGCGGATATGGCAGCCGCCCTGGAGATCTTCCGGCGCCACGCTCTGGAGGTTCAGCGGTTGAACCTGGTGGAGAAGCTGGCGGAAGAGTTGAGGGGTAAGAATGATCAGCTGGAGAGTGTGCTGGAAGACCTCCGTCGGGCCCAGGACCAGATAGTCATGAGGGAGAAACTGGCCGCCCTGGGTGAGTTGACCGCCGGAGTGGCCCACGAGATAAGGAACCCCCTGAACTTCGTCAAGAACTTCTCGGAGGCCTCGGAGGAGCTGGTAACCGAGCTAAAGGAGGTACTTGAGGAAGGGGATGGCCAGCTAAATGACGAGCAGCGAGGGCTGATCGAAGATATCTGCGGGGACTTGAACGATAACCTGGGGCGCATCCAGTCTCACGGTCAGAGGGCAGACCGGATAGTTCATGACATGCTTCGCATGGGGAGGGACAGCGGCGAGCCGCAGTCCACCAATATCAACAACTTGTTGGACGAACACGCCCGCCTAGCCTACCATAGCACCCGAGCTACGGATCTGGACTTCCAACTGGATCTACGTCAGGACCTGGACCCTGATATGGGAGAAATCGTAGCGATTCCCCAGGAGTTGGGCCGTGTGTTCCTAAACATGGTGAGCAACTCATGCTACGCCACCGACGAAAAACGGCGCGGCGGCGCGGCCGCGGGAGACGACGGAGCGCCCTACATGCCAACTCTCTGGCTCACCACTCGCCGGCGCGAGAACCATGTGGAGGTTACCATCCGAGACAATGGAAGCGGGATGCCGCCTGAGGTTGCGGAAAAGATCTTCAACCCCTTCTTTACCACCAAGCCCACCGACCAGGGTACGGGGCTGGGTCTTTCCATGTGCAACGATATAGTGCGTCGCCACGGGGGCACCATTAGCGTCAAATCGGAACCGGGGGAGTTCACTGAGATGACCATCCAGCTTCCCCTGGAGCTGCCTTCAGCAGACGAGAAGAAGCAGGAGGAGCAGGGGGCACAGGGGGCGCTTGACACGCTAGAGCCATCCAGTGCTTAGAGTCATGATCTAGTTGAGAGTGATAGGTGACACATAGAATAGTGTCATCATGAGGATGATCAGAGCAGGGTACCGAGGAACAAAGAGGTTGGACAGACATCACCATCTGACAGGAGGGCAGCATGCAGGGAGTTACAATAGATCTGAGCGGTAAGACGGCCATAGTAACGGGGGCTGCCAGAGGTATAGGGGCAGCGGTTGCTGAAGGCTTGGCTTCCCACGGAGCAAGCGTGACAATCCTGGACTTGCCAAAGCAGGAAGGAGAGGCAAAGAAGGTTATCGCTTCCATCGAGAGCGCAGGGGGAACGGCCCAATTTCTCGGTGTGGACGTGAGAAAGGTAGAGGCGTTCTCGAAAACCGTGTCAGAGGTTGCAGACCAGCATGGCAAGCTCGACATCATGGTGAATAATGCTGGAGTAGCGGTGCTCACTCCTTCCTTAGACGTTACGCTGAATGAGTGGGATGCCCAGCATGACGTGAACTTGCGGGCGGTATTCTTCGGGTGCCAGGCCGCCGCCAGGGAGATGATAAAGACCGGGGGAGGAAAGATAATCAACACGGCATCAGAGCTGGCATTCGTCGTATCTCGAGTACCTGTATTAGCCATTTACATAGCCAGCAAAGGCGGCGTAGTGACCTTGACTAGGGCATTAGCCGTAGAGTGGGCTGAGCACAAAATCAACGTGAACGCCATAGCCCCTGGTCCGACTCGCACAGAGATGTTGAGATGGGCCGTTGAAGACCCTGAGCTGTATCAGGGCACTATCGATGAGATCCCCGTGGGGAGGATGATGGAGCCCCAGGATATGGTAGGAGCCGCTGTCTTTCTGGCTAGCGACCTTTCAGAGATGGTGACAGGTCAAGTCATCCCCGTGGACGGGGGCAGATCAGTAACCTAGCTAAGGTATTGGTGAATCCAACCAGCCTCTCTGACAAAGTATGGCGTGGGTTCAGTGATAACCTGAGGCGATTCACACCAAGACGTGTGCCCAGTCAGACCGATGCTGGCGATATACTCCAAGATACCTTAGCTAAGACTCACAAAACCCTACCTGAATTGCATCTTGTATGCAGCCATCTCTATGGATTTAACCCTGTAACTATAGTGACCTCTTCCAGCTTGCTGCCACATTCAGGGCATTTCCTTGTCTTGTACAGCTTTATGGTGGCCCCTATGTCCATGTAGTCCTCGTCCCTAGGAACTTTGCTCCATAGGACATCGCACTTTTTACACTGCAGCATAGGTTTATCATCCTGACACAGTTTCTAAAGATATTCTACGTTTATCTGGAGCCAAAAACCAAGAACCTAAGCCTTTGCGCTATTTTCACTAATCTACTGGACAAGTACAGAGGATTGGCTTTGGTGGAAGAGGGTTATATAATGACCCTGTCGGAAATCCCGAACGATGATGCATATACGCATCGATCAAGAAAAACACAGTGGTTACGAGCACACAGCCCCACCCCATAGAACGTCGTCCTCCATGGCTTAAAGTACGCTTCAAGGCCGGTGCCAACTTCTTGAGCCTCAAGTCTCTCATGCGGAGGAGAGCGCTCCACACCGTCTGCGAGGAAGCCCGCTGCCCCAATATCTTCGAGTGCTGGGAGAATCGCACCGCCACTTTGATGATCCTGGGGGACGTGTGTACTCGGGCGTGCCGATTCTGTGCCGTCACTAGCGGGAAACCCACCTGGCACGATTTGGGAGAACCCCTCAGGGTGGCTAGGGCAGTCGGGGAGATGAATCTCGCTCACGTGGTAATTACATCGGTGGCTAGGGACGATTTGGAGGACGGCGGAGCAAGTGTATTCGCCTCCACCATTAGAGAGATCAGAAAACATACCCCCGAGACCAGAATCGAAGTGCTCGTTCCAGACTTTCAAGGCTTAGAATCCGCGCTCGACAAGGTAATTGAAGCCCGGCCTGACATCTTCAACCACAACATAGAAACCGTCGAGCGGCTTCAGCACAGGGTGCGCTCCAGGGCTACGTATGACAGGTCTCTAGGCGTTCTCGGAATGGCCAAAGAGAAGGCCGCGGACATGCTGACCAAGTCGGGTATCATGCTGGGGGTGGGTGAGTCTATGAAAGAGGTCCATCAAACCATGTCAGACCTACGAGAAGTGAGATGTGATATTTTGACCATAGGGCAGTATCTCAGGCCTTCCGATAAGCACCTTGCCATCACTCGCTACTACTCCCCCGAAGAGTTTGAAGAGCTAAAGAGTGAAGGAGTGAAGATGGGCTTTCGCCATGTCGAATCGGGACCATTGGTGAGAAGCTCATATCACGCTCACGAACAACTGTAGCGAACAACAAATGGACAAATACGATGTTGTAGTGATAGGAGGCGGCCCTGGAGGATACGTGGCTGCTATCAGGGCGTCTCAACTGGATTTAAAGGTGGCCATGGTGGAGAAGGAGGAGGTAGGGGGCCTGTGCTTAAACTGGGGATGTATCCCTAGCAAAGCCCTCTTGAGAAACGCAGAAGTCCTGAATCTAGTCAAGAGAGCCAATGAGTTCGGCATCTCCTTCGAGAATCTCACTTACGACTACGGCAAAGCCGTGGACAGAAGCCGTCAAGTAGTGCGTAGGCTGGTAGGTGGATTGAAGTCGGTACTTAAAAAGGATGACATAGAAGTAATTGCAGGCGATGCAACCGTCCAATCACCGGGTAAGGTAGAGGTTAACTCATCGGGGCAAGTGCTGGAGACCGATAACATAATAGTTGCCACCGGAGCGGTAAATAAGGCGTTGGAGCCTCTTCCTGTGGACGGCGACAAGGTTATCACCACCCGAGAAGCGTTGGAGATAAAGACCATCCCCCCGAGGGTAGCCATCGTTGGTGGAGGAGCCGCAGGTGTTGAGTTCGCTTACTTGTATGCTAGTTATGATAGCAAAGTGACTGTTGTAGAGATGATGCCCCAACTTCTACCCAACGAGGACGAGGAGATAAGCCTAGTCCTTGAGAAGTCCTTTGAAAAGCATGGGATCGAGAGCCTAACCGGATCACAGGTAAAGGCTATGGACTGGGCTAACGGCATTGGTACCTTGACTGTGGACGGACCCGATGGTAAGTCCCAGGTGGAATGCGACTGTGTGCTTGTAGCAGTGGGGCTGGGAGGCAATGTCACTGGTCTCGGACTGGATGCCCTGGGGATCGAGCTACAGAGGAGTTTCATTGCCATAGATGATAAAATGCGTACCAACATCCCTGGGATATACGCAGTAGGGGATGTTACTGGTCACACCCTGTTAGCTCATACTGCATTCGCACAGGGAACCATCGCAGTCGAGGATATAGCTGGGCTCTCGACTGGCAAACTGGTATACGAGAACATTCCCAGGGCTACCTACTGTCACCCTCAAGTCGCCAGCATAGGACTCACTGAGGCCCAAGCAAAAGAGAAGGGGTACGATGTTAAAGTTGGACGATTTCCATTCCTGGCCAGTGGTAAGGCAGTGGGCATGGGAGAGAGAGATGGTCTAGTAAAGGTCGTGGCCAACGCAGAGTATGGAGAGATCCTCGGTGCTCACATGGTAGGCCCGGATGTAACTGAGCTTTTAGGGGAGCTCTCTGTGGCCCTATCCCTGGATGCTACAATAGCGGACATAGGGGCGACCGTCCACCCCCATCCCACTTTATCGGAGGCCCTTAAAGAAGCGTCTCTTGCGGCGCAGGGCCATGCTGTTCACATCTGATTGAAATCAAAACTCCTCAGGAAGGTTGCTCTATGAAAGCAGTCCACGAGTCAGTGGCAGAAAGGGCCAAGTTTCAAGACCTCCTGCGTCAGATGCTGCTGATACGCAGATTCGAGGAGAAGTCTGCGGAAATGTATATGCGAGGTAAGATCGGAGGGTTTCTCCATCTGTATATAGGCGAGGAGGCCATAGCCGTAGGAGCTATGGCCTCTTTGAGTCCCGATGATTACATAGTCACCCATTACCGAGACCACGGCCATGCCTTAGCTAGAGGTCTAGAGCCTCGTAAAGTAATGGCGGAGTTGTTCGGTAAGGCCACAGGAACCTCCAAAGGCAAAGGTGGCTCTATGCATCTGTTCGACCCTTCAAAAGGATTCATGGGTGGATACGCTATAGTAGGTGGAATGATGCCAATAGCCGTTGGCCTGGGTTTGGCATCCAAGATGCTGAAGGAAGATAAAGTAACCTTGT
This sequence comes from Dehalococcoidia bacterium, assembly GCA_965197675.1. Taxonomy (GTDB): domain Bacteria; phylum Chloroflexota; class Dehalococcoidia; order Plut-88900; family Plut-88900. The sequence goes on from OZ240221.1 coordinate 663,214, forward strand.
GTATCTTCGGAGATGGCGCCGTCAACCAGGGCGAATTCCACGAATCATTGAACATGGCAGCCCTATGGGATTTGCCGGTGGTCTTCTTCTGTGAGAACAACGGATACGGTATGGGCACTCCGGTCAACAAGACCTTTGCCGGCTCAGACATCTCGCGGCTGGCAGAGGGTTATGACATGAACTGCTATCCCAAAGTGGATGGCATGAACGTCCTCGATGTCATTAGCACCACTCGGGAGGCAGTAGAGAGGGCAAGACGAGGAGACGGCCCCTCATTTATCGAGGCCATCACGTATAGATTTCGTGGACACTCGATGGCTGACCCCATGGAGTACCGAGACAAGGCCGAGGAGGAGAAGTGGCGTAAGAAGGATCCCATAACCCTCTTCCACAATTATTTGGAATCGGAAGGACTGTTGACCAAAGAAGAGATGACGGTTATCGAGCGGGAGGTGGACGAGATCGTAGAGGACTCGGCACGCTTCGCTGATGAAAGTCCAGTGCTTCCCACAGAGGGCATCTACGACGACGTTTACTCGAACGAGGCCTAGTGCAATGCCCAGTATTACCTATCGAGACGCTATAAATCAATCTCTGAGGGAGACCTTATTACAAGACGACCGAGCACTTCTCATGGGGGAGGACATAGGCGGCTATGGTGGCGCCTACGCGGTTACAAAGGGCCTTCTAAAGGAGTTTGGTCCGGAGCGCGTCAAGGACACACCCATCGCGGAGTCCGTGATCGTCGGAGCCGGGATTGGGGCAGCCATGGGAGGCGTTCGGCCCATTGTCGAGTTGATGACCATCAATTTCAGTCTGTTGGCCATCGACCAAATTGTCAACAACGCAGCCAAACTACGATATATGTCGGGTGGGCAGTTGGCTATTCCTCTGGTCATAAGGACGGTGAGCGGCGGAGGAAATCAGTTGGCGGCATCCCACTCTCAAAGTCTTGAGGGTTGGTATGCCCACGTTCCCGGACTTACAGTGGTAACTCCCAGCAATCCCTACGATGCAAAGGGCTTGTTCAAGACGGCATATGCGGCTCACAACCCAGTCATGTACATTGAGCACTCGCTTCTATATGGAGTAAAGGGTGAAGTGCCTGAGGAAGAGTACTCCGTACCCCTTGGCAAGGCGGATGTTAAGCGAGAAGGAAGCGATGTAACGATAGTAGGCTACTCCCGCATGGTGCAAGTTGCCCTTAAGGCCGCCGAACAATTATCCAAGGATGGGATCGAGGCTGAAGTAGTAGACCTGAGAAGCCTTCGCCCCATGGACACCGATACCGTTGTGGAGTCGATTAAGAAGACCAGTAGGGGGGTGGTGGTTGAGGAGGGGTGGCCGTTGATGGGTATAGGGGCTGAGGTGTGCGCTCGAGTTTATGAGAATGCCATGGAATATCTGGATGCTCCTATCCAACGAGTCTCCGGGGAAGACGTGCCGATGCCATACACTCGGTCTTTAGAACTGGCCGTCCTGCCTAACGAGAACAAGGTGATAAAGGCGGTAAATCAGCTTTTCTAGTAGGGCTTCAAGAGGTGGATGTAATCCTTGATCTGAGCGGCCCCATCAATCATCCTCACTGTTGAATAACCTGAATTTACACTGGGATTACACAGGTCAGGAGGTGGAACCGTGCCTACCGAAGTCATAATGCCTCAAATGGGGTTCGATATGACCGAAGGTACAGTGACGCGTTGGCTCAAGTCAGAAGGAGACACCATCGAGAGAGGTGAACCCATTGTCGAGGTTGAGACAGACAAAGCCACTGTCGAGGTAGAGGCCTTTGCATCGGGAGTGCTGCGAAAGATCATTGTTCAGGAAGGTTCCACAGTGCCAGTGAACCAGGTGATCGGCCTCATCGGCGGAGCCGATGAGGCCATATCAGAGATAGAGGCCCCCGTAGCAGAGCTGCCACAGGCTGAGAACCCAGCCCCAGAGAAACGTCAACCTGCCGGAGAAGAAAGAGAAGCAGAGACCGTCCAAGAAGAGAAAAAGGCGAAGGCCGGAGGAAGGCCCCTGGTATCCCCACTCGCCAGGAGAATAGCTGAAGAAAAAAGTATAGACCTGAATTTGGTCACAGGCACCGGGCCGAAGGGCAGAATAACCAAGGATGACGTTCAATCTTTCATTGCTCAAGGAGATGGGGCACAGGCAACAACAGCTGCGCCCGCAACTCTGACCACTGCTCCTGCCGAAATAGAAGCGTTACAGTTGACCAAAATGCGCCAGACCATAGCCCGTCGCATGACCCAGAGCAAGCAAGAAATGCCTCACTTCTACGTGTCGGCTAGCATCGATATGACCAAAGCGATGGCACTGCGGGAAGAGCTCAACGAGATGTACGAGGGTGAGCTGAGGATCACGGTTAATGATTTGATCGTGAAGGCAGTGGCTCTCGCCTTGGTCAAGCATCCCATGTTCAACTCTTATTATGCCGAGGAGCAGATAAGGAGGAATCCATCTATAAATATAGGCATAGCCATTGCCTTGGAAGACGGGTTAGTGGCCCCAGCAATTCTGGATTGTGGTAACAAGGGTCTCAAAGGGATAGCCATAGCAGCCCGAGACCTAACAAACAGGGCTCGAGAAGGAGTTCTCAAGGCTGAGGAATACACCAGTGCGACCATCGCCATCAGTAATCTTGGTATGTTCGATGTCGATAGCTTCATCGCTATCATCAATCCCATGCAGAGCGCCAGTGTTGCCGTGGGCAGCGTTCGCAAGCAGCCTGTGGTCAGAGATGATCAGGTGGTGATATCCCACATGATGGAAGCTACTATTTCTGCTGATCACAGGGTAACAGACGGAGCACAGGCAGCCCAGTTCCTCAACGAAATCAAGAGATTCCTACAAAGCCCATCCAGTCTTTTAGTCTGACTTCCGAAGAGGTATAATCTCGTCGGTTGAGGTGGGTAGATACTGTTTCATTCGAAATAACCAGCATGTTTGATCAGGCCCTGGAAGGAGTAAAAATACTCGACCTTACTCACTACATCGCAGGGCCCTACTGCACGAAGCTCTTCGCCGATTACGGCGCCGATGTCATAAAGGTCGAAAAGCCTGGTGAGGGAGACCCGGCAAGACACCTGGGGCCCTTTCACAAGGATACCCCTCATGGAGAGAAGAGCGGTCTTTTTCTCCACCTCAACACCAACAAACGCAGCATAACCCTCAACCTCAAGGTAGCATCAGGCCAGGCCATCCTGAAAGAACTGGTCAAAGAGGCAGACATACTGGTTGAGAGCTTCAGCCCTGGAGTCATATCTAGCCTGGGCCTGGACTATTCCACCCTCTCCCAAATCAACCCCAGAGTGACGATGACCTCTATAAGTAACTTCGGGCAGACCGGTCCTTACAGAGACTATAGAGCGTCTGAGCTGGTGCTGTATGGGATAGGGGGAGAGATGATTTCCATAGGAGTGGAAGGAAGAGAGCCACTCAAGCAGTCAGGTAACGTGGTTCAGTATGAGGCGGGGGCCACAGCGGCCTCGGCAACACTGGCAGCTCTATTCGCCGCCGAACGAGACGATCTGGGTCAGCACATAGACGTTTCCATCATCGAGACTCAGATGGCTGGTGTTGACAGAAAGCACGGCGCGCTTGTCGCCTATCAGTTCACGGGCGATTTCAGCACACAGCACTCGGGATGGGGGGTGGGCTTTGCCTCCGGTACCTTCCCCTGTAAGGATGGATACATAGAGTTCTTGGGTGACGAGGGCTACTTTCCCAGAGTCATCAAGATGTTGGGAGAACCGGAGTTCCTAAAAGACCCAAAATGGGCCGAGCCGGAGGCCGCCCTCGACCCGGATCTGAGGGAGGAGTTCGCTCCCTTCTTTCTGTCATGGATGATGAGCCATACCAAGCGAGAAATCCTAGAAATTGGACAGAAGGCGCGTGTTCTATGCGGCCCTCTTTATGACACCAGTGAGCTGCTAACCGATCCTCACTTCAGGGCCAGGGAGTTTTGGATGGAGATGGAACATCCCGCTATTGGAGTCATTACCTATACCGGCGCACCCTTTAAGATGTCTGAGACTCCTCGGCAGATGAGAAGATCAGCCCCACTGTTGGGTGAGCACAATGAGGAGGTTTACGGTCATCTGGGCTACAGTAAGGAGGATCTAGTATGTCTTCGAGAGCGAGAGGTCATCTAAGGCTCTCAGCTCTGACGGGGTATTTCAATATGTCCAAGCTGCCATTAGAAGGTGTGAGGGTTATAGATTTATGCGTGGTGTGGGCCGGACCTTTCGCCACTCAAGTTTTGGCAGACCTGGGTGCCGAAGTGATAAAGGTGGAGAACATCCATTTTTTGCAACCTTTAACCAGAGGCTCTCAAGCCAGGCCAACCAAAGAGCAGTTGAAAGCCCAAATACCCATGCTGGGAGGTTATCCCGACTGGGAGCCGGGGAAGCGACCATGGAATCGCAGCCCCACCACCATTAACCTTCTCCGTAACAAGCACAGCATGACAGTGGACATCCGTAAACCGAAAGGAATGGACATCTTCAGGAGGTTAGTCGCAGTCAGCGATGTGGTCTACGAGAACAATGTCACGGAGACAATGGGCAAGCTGGGAATCACCTACGAGATGTTGAAGGAGACCAAGGAGGACATCATCTTCATAAGGGTACCGGCCTTTGGCAACTCGGGCCCATATAAAAATTACCGGGCGCTGGGCATACACCTGGAATCCGTAATCGGTCACTCTCTTCTGAGAGGATACAGGGACATGGACGCCACCAACAACAGCCCTGTTTTCATGGGGGACTATGCAGCGGGCATTCAGGGTGCTTTCGCCGTCATGGCCGCCCTTTACCATCGGAAGCGAACTGGCAAAGGTCAGCTAATCGAGCTGGCCCAGGCGGAAAACGCCATAGACTACCTAGGTGAGGCCATAATGGACTACACCTTGAATGGCCGCGTTCGATCTACAGCAGGCAACAGGGACTACTTCGGTTCGGCACCCTGTGGTGCCTACAAGGCCAAGGGAGAGAATCAGTGGATAAACATCACTGTCGCCAGCGACTCTGAATGGGAGGGTCTCTGCCAGGCCATGGAACACCCCGATTGGTGCAGGGAGGAAAGGTTCGCCGACCAGTTCAGCCGCTGGCGTAACCTGGATGACCTGGAACCTTTGCTGGAGCGGTGGACTTCCAAGCACGATAAGTACCAGCTGTTTCACCTCCTGCAGAAGCATGGCGTACCCGCGGGGCCAGTAACAGAGCCCGGGGACGTTTTCAAAGATCCTCACGTAAAGGAGCGGAGCTTCTTCAAGCGAGTCACTCATACAGATGCGGGGACACACCTCTATCCTGGTATGATGTTCAAGATGTCCCGCACTCCTGTAGACTATCGAATGCCTCCAGCACGCCTGGGAGAGCATAACGAGTATGTATACAAAGAGGTTCTAAAGGTGTCCGATGAGGAGTACGATGAGTTGGAGCGGGAGGGACACATCGGCACAGAATTTGACCCGGATATCCCTTAGCGGGTGATAGATAAAGGTGTTAGATTTAACCAAGGAGACTAGCAATGACAAACAATCAACGGGTGGGATTCGTAGGTTTGGGCATCATGGGCAAACCCATGGCAGTCAACACCATGAAGGCCGGCTTCCACGTAACGGTCTACAATCGGACCGCAAGTAAGGCTGAAGAGCTGCGAGAAGAGGGAGCTGTGATTGCCGGCTCTCCCCAAGAGGTGGCCGAGCAGAGCGACGTTACCATCACTATGGTTAGCGATTCGCCGGACGTGGAAGAGGTGATATTGAAAGAGAAGGGTGCGATCCATGGAGTTCGGAAAGATTCGGTAGTCATAGACATGAGCACCATATCTCCCAAGGTCACGCAAGACATAGCCAAAGTCCTCAGTACGAAGGGAGTCCACATGCTGGATGCCCCTGTAAGCGGCGGCTCTTGGGGTGCGATTCAGGGTACTCTTTCCATCATGGTCGGCGGCGAAAAAGAGATATTCGATAGGTGCATGCCAGTTTTCGAAGCTATGGGTAAACGGGTGATTTACACAGGAGGCAACGGCATGGGCCAGGTGACCAAGTTGGTCAATCAGATCATAGTGAGTGGCAACCTGGCGGCGGCATGCGAGGGCCTCCTTTTCGGAGCTAGAGCTGGCATCGACCTGAACCCAGTATTCGAGGCTGTAACCGGCGGGGCGGCCAACTCCTGGCAGCTGGAGAACTTAGGGGCTCGTATCCTCAAGCGAGACTTCGATCCGGGGTTCATGATCAAACTTATGCACAAGGACCTGCGCCTCATCAACGACGCTGCCCGGGATATGCAGCTACCTTTACCTATTACCAGTTTGATTCAGCAGTTTTACCATGTGCTGCAGGAGAAAAAGCTGGGAAACGAAGGCACTCAGGCCTACATCAAAGTTCTGGAGCAGCTATCCGGGGTGGAAGTCAAAGGCAGCGAGAACAGTTGAGGTAGATGCGGTGACAGTACACTAACCTTTACAAGGTGATCAATGGGCATTATCGGGTGCGGATTCTAGAAGTTGATGCGAAGCCCTGAGGCAAAACACTTATGCATTTGCTCTCGGTACCCTATGCCATAACCGACGAAAGATGCAAGGTCACCACACTGGGCGGTATTAGATAGAGCCGAAATAAGCTGTAGGAGGCTTGTCTACGCCTCGGTTAAGAGTGGGAATTATTGCTGCGCCAAACCCGGTACTTGACACCCAGTGCCGCCACCGCCTTCTCTCCAGCGTAGGGATGCGCCAAAACACCCCGTTTCCGCAGTCGGTTGCTGGCCTCCTCTACTTCAATGTCGCCGGCAAGGGCCGCTACCACCGGCTTTATGATGCCCTCCCTCTCCGCCTCGTCCAGGGCTTGAGTGACCACGTCAGCGAAGACCAGAGGCGGAGTTATGATGGTGTGCCAGTAGCCCAAGATCAAAGAGTGAACTCTGGGATCTCGCAGCCCGAGTAGTATCGCGTTCTTGTAGGTCTCTGGAGGCTCTCCACCGGTGATGTCTATCGGGTTGCCTGAAGCACCGAAGGGAGGAATAAGCTTCTTGAACTCCTTATCCAAGTCGGAGGGCATAGACATTAGATTGACTCCGTGCTGAACACAAGCATCAGTTAAGAGAACACCCAGTCCCCCGGCGCCTGTGATGATAATAGCGTTCTCACCCTTAGGCTCTGGCAACATCTGAAGACTCCACGCCCAATCCAGAAGCTCCTCCAACGTACTGGCTCTAATGACACCGCTCTGTTTGAAGGCGGCTTCGTAGATGTTGTCGGCCCCCATCAGCGCCCCAGTATGAGATGCCGCCGCCCGAGCCCCAGCCTCTGTTCTACCCCCCTTCAAAATTACTATAGGTTTGGTCTTGGACACTCGTTGGGCTGTCTCCAAGAAACCTTCGCCATCTTTGATGTCCTCCATATGAATCGCAATGACCTTGGTGTTGGGGTCTGCACCGAAGAACTCCAGCAGGTCGTCTTCGTCGATGTCCGATTTGTTCCCCAGACCCACTATCGCCGAGACTCCCATACCTCGTGAACGACTATAACCGAGAATAGCCATGCCCACGCCACCGCTCTGGGAGACTAACGCCACCTCTCCTTTCTCGGTATAGGGGGTGCAGAAGGTGGCACACAGGTTCATAGGGGTGTAGTAGTAGCCATAGATGTTGGGGCCCATGATCCTTACGTTGTGCTCTTCGGCCAAGTCCGTCACCTGCTTCTGCAGCTCTGTCTTGCCTATCTCAGCGAAGCCGGAGCTAATGATGACCAGTCCCGCTACGCCTTTCTTACCGGCATCGGGAATGATGCTGGCTACAGCAGCAGCTGGAATGGCGACTATGACCACGTCTAGCTCACCGGGGATGTCAAGCAGACTTTTGTAACAAGGAAAACCAAGAATCTCATCAGCCTTGGGATTAACGGGATAAATGTTGCCCTTATATCCCCCGTTTTTGAGGTTTTCGACTATGGCGTATCCCAGCTTGCCTGGTGTGGAAGACGCCCCTACGATAGCCACAGAGTTGGGCTTGAAAATACGATTGATCGTCTTTAGGCGTAGCTCAGGGTCGTGCAACTTCACCATCATTTACCTCCTGTGGATCGGGTCCGTTCTATGGACGTAAAGCCTCGGCCATACCCTTGCCTCTTTTACGTAGCTTGGAGGGTGCTGAGCCGTTCTTTGGCTCGACTCGGACAGCGCAAACTTTGTACTCTGGAACCTTGGAGTTGGGATCATAGACGGCATTAGTGAGGAAGTTGGCCGCCGAATCTTTAAGTTTCACAAAGGGAACGAATATCTCACCTTCCCGTACCGCGTCCGTAACCAGGGCACACCCTTCCAACTCTCCCCGACGAGAGCAAACGCGTACCTCGTCGCTGTCTGATATGCCGGCCTTCCTGGCATCTACAGGATTGATAGCCACTTGCAACTCCGGAGCGCGGGCCATCAGTCCCGATACTCGACGAGTGATAGTGCCTCCATGCCAATGATACAGGATTCGTCCCGTGTTGAGAATCAGAGGGTATTTTCTGTTGGGCAACTCAGCGGCCGACTCCTTTTGTTGGACTACCACGAACTTACCCAGTCCACGAGGAAAGGTCTCCTCATATAGTATGGGGGTGCCTGGATGGTCGGGGGTGGGACAGGGCCACTGAATGCCGCCTTCTCTATCCAAGCGCTCGAAGGAGAGTCCAGAGATTATAGGCGTGAGACGTGCTAGCTCATCGAATATCTCTGAAGGGTGATTGTAGTCGAACTGATCGTCGGGCATTCCCAGTCTCTTACATACTCGGCGTGCCAAGTCTGAGGTTATATCCCAGTCGGGTCTACTATCCCCTATAGGATTGATGGCCTTGCGGACCCGTTGTACTCTACGCTCGCTATTTGTGAAGGTGCCCTCCTTCTCGGCAAAGCTGGAAGCAGGAAGAACGACGTCGGCTATCTCGGCTGTCTCGTGCAGAAAGATGTCCTGCACTACCAGGAACTCCAGATTCTCGATGGCCTCCCTGGCGCGGTGAAGATCAGGCTCGCTCAGCAGGGTATTCTCTCCCGATATATACAGAGCCTTCAGGCGTCCGGCCATCGCCTCTTCGACCATCTCGGTGGCCACCAAGCCTTCTTTTTTGGGCAGAGTCCCACCCCAGGCCTCTGCGAAGCCCGCAAGTGTCTCTTCGCCCAAGCCCCGATAGCCGGGAAGGGAGTTAGGGATACATCCCACGTCGCCGCATCCCTGCACGTTGTTTTGTCCTCTCAGGGGCGATATTCCATTGCCTCGTTTGCCCAGCTGGCCGGTCAGAAGGACCAGGTTCAGTACGGCATGACAGTTAGCTGTGCCATTAGTGTGTTGAGTCAATCCCATGCCCCAGATGAAGCATGAGCCACTGAAGGGAGGCCTGGCATAGAGTCTAGCGGCCTCGACCAAATCTTCCTTGGGTACCCCTGTAACGGATTCCACATAATCTGGGGTGTATAGGGCGAGGGACTGATACCATTCCTCAAAACCCTCGGTGCGCTGGGCGACGAAATCCCTATCCCAAAGATTTTCATCCAGGATGACCTTAGCCATCCCGTTGAAAAGAGCAACGTCGGTGCCAGGTTTCTCCCTAAGCCACAGATAAGCATAGTCACACATCTCGATGTGTTTTGGGTTTATTACTATTAGCTTAGCTCCGTTCTTATCGACGGCCTTGCGAAATCGAGTGGCTATCACCGGATGGTTGGAGCTGGGATCTGCGCCTGCGATCACCAGGCATCCCGCCATCTCATAGTCCAGATAGGAGTTGCTGGTGGCCCCGCTGCCCAGAGAGGCCAACATGGCCTCCACCGAGGGCGAATGGCAGAGGCGAGTACAGTGGTCTATGTTGTTGGTCCCCATGACGAGGCGCATGAACTTCTGAATGACGTAGCCGTCCTCGTTTGTGGCCTTGGCCGAGGCTAGTGCTGCCACAGAGCCTCGATACTGGACCAGCTTGTCGGCGACCAAGTCCAACGCCTCGTCCCAGCTGGAAGGCTGTAACGAACCGTTCTTACGAATGAGAGGTGTGGTCAGACGGTCTGAGTGGTTCACGAAGGTAACCCCAAAGCGACCCTTGACGCACAGCCTTCCTTGGCTGGATTCATTGGCGGGTTCGTCGTCCACCCAGAGGATTTCATCTTTATCATCGGCGTTCACCTCGATGCCACAACCAACCCCACAGTAGGGGCAGGTGGTGGAGGTCTTGGTCATGATATTATCCGCCTTCAACTTGGGCTCGATGGCGCCGGTTGGACAGGCTGCGACACAGGAGCCGCAGGAAGTACAGATAGAGTCGGCTATGGGATGGTCGTCGAAGGTGCCGATGAAGGCCTGCTGGCCACGCCCGAGAACAGCAATGGCCCCAATTTCCTGAAGAGTCTGACAGGCCTCCACGCAGCGAGCACACAGGATACAGTCGTCCATGTTCACGCTGAAGAAGGGGTTGCTGTCATCTACATGCTCTCGACTACGAGGATCCAGAACAGGAGACGTGAGACTGTGGTACTCGGCTGCTACCTTTAGCTCTTTATGCTCAGCCAGTGAGTTGCCGGGCGTCTCTGGAGGGAGCATGCCCAGGGTTAGCTCCAGGACACCCTTTCTGATTCGGCGAACGTCAGAGCTGTTTGTATGGACAACCATCTCATCCTCGACGGGAGTGTGGCAGGATGCTGGGAAGCCTCTTCGTCCCTCGATCTGCACCAGGCACGTGCGACAGGCCCCGATAGCCTCCATCCCCGGGTCTTTGCACAGTTGAGGAATGTAGATGCCTGCCTGGTTAACCGCCTGCAGGATGGACGAGCCTTCTTCTACCTCTTGCTTTTCTCCATCTACTGTTATGGTTACATTCATGATGTTCTCATTGTCACCTGTTCTCTGCACTCGTCGCCAGTCATATATTCTACCACTCGAAGATTCATTCTCACCTAGTGTGACGTTACTTGAGCAAATTCATCTTTGAAGTGTTCCAATCCACTCTTGATGGGGCCACCCGACATCTGCCCCAGTCCGCACAGGGAACCGAACCCTACAACGTCGCTCAGGTACGTTAAATCCTCTAAGTCTGAATAGTTGCCTTCTCCTTCAGCCAACCTATCCAAGATATCTAGCATACGTTTAGTGCCCTCTCGGCAGGGGGTACACTTGCTACACGATTCCGCAGCGTTGTAGGCGGCCAGCTTTCGCACCACTTGAACCGGCGAGACACTATCGTCCAGCACAGCAATGCCTCCGGATCCCAACACTGCCCCAGATGGGTCCAGCATACCCGGCCCGATGGGCGTATCCAGCATGGAGGCGCTCAAGAGCCCTCCCGATGGTCCTCCGGCTACCACACCAACCACATCGTGTTCTTCTGGAGGCCCTCCACCAATGTCGAATATTATCTTCCTGATGGTGGTACCCATGGCTACTTCTACCAGGCCTGGTCTTTGCACCCTACCTGTCAGCGATATTATCTTGGTGTCCTTTGCTGCCTCACCCCCCACCTGCCGATAGCTGGAATCATCCTCGCTAAGAATGGTAGGGAGATTGCAGAGAGTCTCGACATTGTTTATGACGGTGGGGAATCCCCAGAGTCCCGATTTCACCGGGAAGGGTGGGCGGGTGCGGGGTACGTTCCTTTGTCCCTCGATGCTATTCATAAGGGCGCTTTCCTCTCCCAGAACATAACCCCCAGCTCCCCTTCGCACTTCTATCTGGAACCCAAATCCGGTGTCCAGCACACCATCTCCCACCAGGTGATCAGATCTGGCCTTCTCCAGCGCCTGTTCAATTCGTTTGGCGGAGAGACTAGCCTCGCCGTTGATATACAGGTAGACCATCTCGGCGCCGATGGCATAGGTGGCTATGGCCATGCCCTCTAGCAAGCGATAGGGGTCTCCCTCCATTATATGACGATCTTTGTATATGCCGGGTTCGCCTTCCTCCGCATTGACTATGAGGTATCTGGGACTGCACCCAGTGTCTCTGGCCCCTTGCCATTTGCGGGCAGCAGGGAAATAAGCCCCACCCCTTCCTCTCAGGTCTGCTTCCAACACCTCGTCTATCACTTCCTCCGGTGAGAGGGAAGTGATCACTCTGTTCAAGGCCGAGTAGCCGCCTCTGGCAACATATTCGTCGATTTCTGTTGGGTCAACCTGTCCGATATGCTCCAAAACAAGTCGAGTCTGATTGAACCAAAACCCAGACGAGTCTTCTTGTGCCGGCGTACCTTTCAAGATCTGGTCTGGTTCTGGGGTACTACTCAACAAATCCTGGACCAGATCTGGAACGTCAGAAAGCTGTACATGCGTCAAGCGGAACGTGCGGTCTTCCTCAGTTTCAACGATAACCGTGGGGGCTTCATAGCAGGCCCCATCACACCCCACCTCTACACCGGAAACTCGCAATCCCGTCTTACCGCCCTCGCTTCGAAGATAGCCTAGCACGTCCACAGCCCCAACCGATTGAGCACATCCCCCCACCTGCACTAGTATCCTGGGATAGACAGTGGGAGGTCTGCGTTCGGCTCGGCTCTTTAAATCGGAGTAGTTCACCTGGTCACCTTCTCGGCTACTGCCTTCAACCTCTCTGCTATGGCGTCTGGTGTCATGCGCCCCAGGCTCAGTCCATCCAGCTCCACTGCGGGAGCCATCGGGCAGATAAATAGACAAGGCGTCTCTTCGAAGGAAAACGTGCCATTGGTGTTTGTCTTGTTGGAATAGATTCCCAAAGCCTTTCTCGCACTATCCATGACAGAGGCAGCACCCGACAAATAGCACTGAAGTCCTGTACACACTCGTAGAATGTGCTCCCCCGGCTCTTCCAACCGAAACTCCGGGTATGACGATGCCACTCCATACACCTCGCTCTTGGGCACCTTCAGGTGAATAGAGATTTCCGCTAGCGCCCAGCCCGGCAGATACCGTACCTCCTCCTGAACGGCGTGGAGCACAGGCAACAGATAGGTGCGTTCTTGAGGAAATCTGCCGATAACCTCTTTTATATCCTCCCTATCCATCCTCATGTCCTTTGACTCGGGATCTCGCTATACCTTGCCAAGTCTAGCCTTTCCAGCTTATCTTCGGGGATCAAACCTTCCAGAGTCCAACCCCTGGCCTGATAGTAGCTGGTTATCATACTCTGGAGTTGATCCCTTGATAAAGAGCCATCTTTGGACTCGCCGCTGGTATTGACCTCGCCTAGGATTCTATCAGGCAGGGTGTCGTCTTCTCTTCTCCAGCCCTCCCGAATGTTGAACAGCTTTCTCGCATTGTTTATCCGCTCGCCCACCTGTTGCAACTCTTCCGGGGATGTATCCCAACCGGTGATCAACCCATAGATACGGGCAACCTCACCGTAGAAGTCGGTAAAGGAGCGGCGGAGGAACTTGGAGAGGATGAGAGAATCCAGAAGAGCAGAGAAGTCCTCGCTGTCGGCAACCAACCGACTGTACTCTAATTTCTCATCCGCGCCTTCCTTGATGTGGGCAATGTCGAAATCGTACGCCGACGAGCGGTTGTGGCAGGCACCGCGAGTGCTAACAGCAAGACCTAGCGCCAACGCCTTGAGGGTTTTAGGATGGTATCCAGGCATCTCAAGACCCTTCACCTGCATGGCCCACGACTCTGATCCGTGCTCAACTAGCTGAGCGGCCCGCTTGCTGCCGTCCGCAAGAAGGTCACCCACCCCCTCTCGTCTGCCTATTAGCTCGATGGTAGATAGCAGAGCCTCTGCGTTGCCAAACCTCAACTCGACTCCATCAGTATCAGAAGTCGAGAGAGCTCCCTTCTCGAACGATTCCATAGCCCAAGCTATAGTCCCTCCGGTACTGATGGTGTCTATCCCCAGCTCGTCACACTTGGCCACGGCTCTGATTATTGCGTTGGGATCATCGATTCCACACAACGAGCCGAGAGCGAAGAGGCTTTCATACTCTACCCTGCTTTTGACACGCTCGCCATTCTTCCCGCTAGTGGCAAACACCTTCTCCCACTCATGGGTAGAAGAGGTGTTTTGATTTGGCGTATAGTGTGCTCGATGGAGCCTATCGGCGCTAATATTCACGGCCCCTTCGAAGGTGGATTCGCGGAAGTTATACGAGGGGAGAGCTGAGAGCCTATCGATTGCAGTAAGGTTAGCAACAGTGCCTTCATCCCTGTATTTTGCTGTTCCTTCTCCTTGTCTTGCCTCCTCTATTATGGCGATTGCCCCACCCAACTCCTCGGAATGAGCGATAGGGCATGAGCCGGTGCCCTTAAGAGCGATGGCTTTGAGGTTTTTGGAACCCATAACAGCCCCTGCGCCGGTCCTGCCGGCCTGTCGGCCTTCGTTAGTGATGCAGGCATAGCGAACCAGTTTTTCTCCGGCAGGCCCAATGGCAGCCACGCACAAATTAGGGTCTCCGATCTCGGATTTCAGATTTCGTTCTACTTCCCTTGCAGAAAGGCCCTTCAGCCGCTCTGCATTCTGAAATTGAACTCCGACGTCTCGTATTACCAAATAGGTGAGGAAGTCTGCCTTTCCAGTCAACACGAGAGCGTCGAAATGCGTATTTTTGAGCTCCGTTGATAGAGACCCTGATGACAGGGAATCCCCGATGAACCCAGTAAGCGGAGATTTACAAGAGACAGCGAACTTAGTGGAGAACTTTGGGACGACGCCAGCAAAGGGACTGCTTACAAAGATCAGAGGGTTGTCCTCTGATAGAGGGTCCACTCCTTGCGGGGCAAAGTCATATAGGAGCCTGGCTCCCAGCCCCACCCCTCCTATATACTGGCACAGGGTTTTGGGGTCCACCTGCTCAGTACTAACCTTGTGGTTAGTCAGGTCAATCCAGAGAAGCTTACCATAGTAACCGTACAACAAAGCCACCTATATTTATCGGGAGCAAACTGGCTGAAGGTTTTTTGTTTCCCTAATCACTGATTCTGCAAACTATGTGCTTCCATTGCCAAGGCTTTGTCCAAGTCTTCCTGAGTATTGATATTGAAGAAGCTGAGAAGGTCAGGATCAAGGGCGCGAATGTGCTCTTCCCCGACAAAGGCTACATTCACCAAGTCGAAGAATCCAGCAATTTTCAGTAGTCCTTTCCGCAGCTGCCGTTCGATTGCATCGAGGCAGGTTTTCGAGTAAACGGCATGTAGAGGTTCTGGTCGTCCATCCACTATCGGTACCACGGCATCGTAGTCCGATATAAGGTCTACCATGAACCGCACCAAGGCGATGTTTATGAAGGGCATATCGCAGGCCGTCACCACTCCAAACCGACCTCGAGCGAATGTTAGACCTGTAAATATCCCTCCGAGGGAACCAGAGCCGGGATATAAATCCGAGGCGGTTCTGACCCATGAGGGCAGTGGCAAGTCGGCAACCTTGCTGTCATCAGCTACTACCACGATAGTCTCAGACGTAACCTGGGAAAGACGGTTTATCACCCTCTCGATCAGGACCTCTTGCCCTATGGGCTCGATGGCCTTGTTCCTCCCCAAACGCTTGCTTTGGCCCCCCGCCAACACCACTCCACTGAGCAGGGAGCTAGCATCTTCGCTATTCATCTCAGAAGGAGATTATAACTCCATGCCTGTAAGCGGGCAACGCGTACATAAGGCCAAAATTCCCCGGCTCCTTCTCCCTCAGGGTTTAAGGTGTCTCCGCTCACCCTAACCCTAAAGTTTACCCTGAGCGTAGTCGAAGGGAAGGGTGCCCGCCGCTTATGGTGAACCTAGAGTTTATCCTAAGTTTACCGAAGGGAACCACCCTCTGGCAGTGGGCTTGGGCCTGTCTACCGCCAGGTAGAGGATGTGCCCCCAAAACCAAACACACCGGGGTGGGAGGGTGGGAAACAAGGCCTTTGCCTCCCTGAGTCAGCACCCTACAGAGCTCCCGCCTATCATTCCCGTACCCCCTCTTTTCCGCCCGCCTCTATCTGGTGGTAGACAGGTGCAGCAGGCAGGTCATTCCCGTGCTTGACACGGGAATCCAGGGGTGGAGCGCTGCACAAAGTGAATGTGCTCTCAGACCCGACCTGATGGAAAATTCAATCAAGTTCCACACACAAATCAAGTCAAGTTACAATGCAGGGCAATTCGAACACTGGACATTACTTCCAATGGCATGTAGGCTAGGAGACCCCAGAGAAGGCGATAGCTTTTTTACGAGACGACGCTAAGATTAAAGGTAAATAGGAGATCCATATACACATCATATGAGGAATGGATTTGACTTCTGATACGAAGGCCCTGTCCCCCAATCGGGTCTTAGAGGAGTTGAGGAAGCTTAAGGTAACCCACATAGTCTGGCTCCCAGACACCGAGAGCCGATTCCTGTACGATTCTGTATCCCGTGATCCAGAGATGGTTCTGGTGCCAGTTTGCAGAGAGGGAGAGGCCATACCCATAGCATTGGGCCTGATGCTGGGAGGCAAAAACCCCGTATGTATGATCCAGAGCACCGGCTTCTATGAGTCCGGCGATGCTGTGAGGGGACTAGCATTGGAAGTAAACCTACCCCTCCTCTTGTTTGTGGGCTATCGAGGGTGGAAGCGAGAAGGCCTCATCAGCGACTCTGCCGCCACTTTCCTCGAGCCAATCCTGGATACGTGGGGCATCAGTCATCATCTAATGGAAACGGATGATGATGTCGACAAGATTGCTGCCGCCTATCGAGAAGCGCATGAGACCTCTAAACCGGTGGCCATACTGGTGGGGGCAGAGTATCAATAGCCATGATATCCGGGACTGAGGCGATAAAGGTGATAGAAAAGCATCAGGGTGACGCCATCGTAGTTACTACTATGACTCCCCTGTCCCTTTGGGACCCATTGACTTCTAGACAAAAATTCCACTTACCTGTGGTTAATTCCATGGGAAAGGCCTCTTCTATAGGACTGGGTATAGCTCTGGCTCGTCCTGATAAAAAGGTGCTGGTCATAGACGGAGACGGAAGCCTGCTGATGAACTTGGGTGCCCTGGTAACCATAGCCAATATGTCGCCCAGTAACCTGATCCACTTCGTCTATCAGAACGGTACGTATGGCGTGAGTGGAGGGCAGCCTATACCCGGAATCTCCGGATTTCGGTTCGTGGACTTCGCACTGGGAGCTGGATATCCCAACGCCTTTCACCTCGATGACCTGGAGGAGCTTCACATACAGCTGCCCCAGATTCTGGATATGGGTGGGCCGATACTGGTGTGCCTAGAGGTGGATGACGAGGGATATCAACCGAAGGTGCCAACTCGAGCTACCAAGCATGCTTTCAACGAGGTGAAAGAAGCACTAGCTCTAGAGAAAGGTAGGACAAATAACAAGAACGAGGCAAATAATTAGTCCAAGGTAATTATTGCCAAATCCATCCATCTTGGTTATATTCGTTGGAAGCTCAAGTTCATATGAAAGGGATTTGATGTGTCGGAAGTAAACGGTTTTCCACAATGCCAGAATTGCAATAACGGTGATCTTTTGCCCCTGTCGGACTTCGGTGGCCAGGGAGCGGCCATCCACTACAAGGCCTGGGTATGCAGTAACCCCACCTGTGGCTACAATTTGAAGATCCGCAACGGGGATGTCTTCATAAACGAGCCTATAGGCAGCGGTATAGGTCACACCCAGCGCGTGCGATAGTTCTGTAAACAACTTTATAACTGAAAACGACCGGGATTCTCCTCTCAGCCAACCCGATCGCATCTTTGTTGTTTTCCTGTGGCCTTGAAAATCTCTTGGTTTTACGCTGTAATAAACATAAATCACAGGATACGATTGATGTGAGAGTTGCTGTTGCAAGAGCCCTACAAAGTAGGTTGGTTTTTCAGATTCCCGGTTACTCGCTAGTCATCCTGGGTCTAATACTACTGGCGGCATACGGGAGCTACTGGATATTCGAGCAGGTATCCAAGGTCGGCCTGAAAGACGACAATGTATCGGTACCTCTGCAAGCTCTGGACTTTCCCAACGCCTTTGCCAGTATAGACACAACTGACCTAGAGGCTGCTGGCGCTTTTCTCCACTCTGACGATGGTTCCCAATGGCGAGTTCCCACTCCTGCAGAGTACAGAATGGTAGACTGGGCTACTCTCCCAAGAACCAGTGGAGCTTTACCCGACGCCACCAGGATGATAATACCTGCCCTCGATATTAATACCCCTATAGTTGAGCTTGGCACCGTTTGGGAGAACGGAACGCTGGTTTGGGAACGACCGGTGAATGCTGTTGGTCATCACCAGGGCACCCCGAATCCAGGTGAACTGGGAAACGTTGTCATGTCCGGCCACAGAAGTAGTCTCATCCTCGATGAAGGCGCTGTCTTCCGTAGACTTGGAGAGGTCCCAGAGATTCTCAGAGATTCCGAGGCCTCTGATGATGTCTTGGATATCTTCTTGTACGGCCCGGATTATATTTACGTATATCGGACCGCCTCGTCGCAGGTGGTGGAGCCTGCAGAAGTGAGTATATTCGGGTCCACCGCCGAGCCCACCTTGACGCTGATCACTTGTACCCCGGATCTGATATACAGCCATCGACTGATTGTGACCGCCTGGCTGATAGCACAAGTCCCTGTATAGACCTGACTGAACCGCGCACTACTACAAGTCTTCTCAATACTGCTTTACATCTGTATCCACACTACTGATCTCGTTCAGAATGATAGGCGACACATAGAATAGTGTCGTCATGAAAATAATCAGCCGGGACGTGGTAGAAGACTATACCAGGGCCACTCCGCCGCGGCAGCAATATTCCTGGATAGGTTGCTCTGTTAAGGGCACCCTTCCCCATTAGAGCTTGGCTGCCTGTGCCACGTCCGGCGCGGCAGGTAGCAGACCCCATACGGAGGAGCTTTATCAGCTGTACGATGATGGCCTGGGCAAGGCCGCCCTGAACCGTAATCTAAGAGAGTGGGAGCATGTATACAACACGGTGCGTCTGCACCAAGCTCTCAACGGCCTTACTCCTCTTCAGTTCCTCCAGCAACAGCACAACTCAAAGAAATGGGCAAAACATCACTAATCTACTGAGCAGGTACAAGTCGTAGACAGAATAATCGCTCATATGTTATCGTTGCGTCCGTGAAATTCGATGGCTATGACTTGGACTCGGCCATATACGATGAGATGTTCCTGCAGGACGGAACACCTAGGAAGCAGTATCGGCCTCTTCACAAAAGCCTGAGCAGTATTTCCACTGAAGAACTCAGAAGTATCCAGGAACGGGTGACCCGTTCCTTCTCCAATGAGGGCATCTCCTTCGCCGTCTACGGTGACGAGGAAGGTGAGGAGCGGATCATACCTGTAGACTGCCTCCCTCGAGTGCTCTCGGCGGCAGAGTGGCGGTTCTTGGAAAAAGGACTTGCCCAGCGGGTAAAAGCGCTGAACCTATTTCTGGAAGACGTCTACGGCGAAGCCCGTATTCTAGACGACGGTGTCATCCCCGTTGACGTGGTCATAGAGTGTCCCCAGTACCGCATGGAGATGCGCGGCTTTTCAGCCCCCCACGGTACCTGGGTTGGCATCTGCGGCACCGACCTTATCAGGACCAACGACGGCTTCCGAGTGCTTGAGGACAACCTCAGGGTTCCCTCCGGCGTCTCCTATATGATCGCAAATCGGAAGGCGGTGAAGACCAGCATGAGGCGGCTATACAGAAGCTCCTATGTACAAGATGTGGAGCACTACGGCCGTTTGCTGCTGACTACACTTCTTGAGCTTGCTCCTAGAGGCCGGCCTGAACCCAGCATCGCTCTCCTGACCCCTGGAGTCTATAACTCCGCTTTCTACGAACACATGTTTTTGGCTCACGAGATCGGAGCAGAACTTGTGGAGGGCCGGGACCTGTTGGTGAACGACGGTTTTGTGTACATGCGCACCACCACCGGGCTGCGGAGGGTAGATGTAATCTACCGACGGGTGGACGACGATTTCCTGGACCCCCTGGTCTTCCGCCCCGACTCCATGCTGGGCGTGCCGGGACTGCTCCACGCTTACAAGCTGGGTAACGTGGCACTGGTGAATGCACCCGGCACTGGTGTCGCCGATGATAAGAGTGTTTATGCCTATGTGCCGGATATGATCCGCTACTACCTCGGAGAGGAGGCCATCCTGTCCAACGTGGAGACCTACCTGTGCCGCCGGCCCCGGGATCTAGAGTACACCTTGGACAATCTGGCGAACCTGGTGGTGAAACGGGTGGGAGAGTCCGGCGGCTACGGAATGATTATCGGTCCCCATGCTACACAGAAAGAGCGGGACGAGTACGCCGTACAGCTCCGAGCCAACCCGGCCGACTTCATTTCGCAACCCGTGCTGGCCCTTTCCAGATCGCCGTGCCTAATCGACGGTAACTTTGAGCCGCGACACGTGGACCTACGTCCCTTCTTACTCCACGGGAAGGAAACTCGCATGGTGCCCGGCGCCTTCTGCCGCGTCGCCCTGCGACGCGGCAGCTTGGTGGTGAACTCCAGCCAGGGTGGCGGAGGCAAAGACCTTTGGGTACTGGGAGACTGATCTGGATGCTTTCTCGTAGTGCACAAGGGTTGTATTGGATGGGCAGGTACCTGGAGCGGGCGGAGTTCATCTGCCGTTTGCTGCGGCTCCAGACGGAGGCTCTGGTAGACCGCCCGATACCAGAGATCCACTCAGGCTGGAGCCGGATCTACAACGGACTCAACCGCCAGCCTCCTTTCGGAAGCTTGGAGCTGATGAGCAGCGACGAGTTTTCCCAGGCCGATTCCTACACCCTGGCCGACGATCTTACCTTCGAGCGCTCCAACCCGGATTCGGTGTGGAGTTGCTTCTCCATGGGCCGTGAGAACGCCAGGCAGATGCGCCACTGTATCAGCGGGGAGCTGTGGACCAGCCTCAACCTGGTCTACCTCAAGATGCAGAGGCTGACCATCCAGGATATCTGGGCAACCTCACCTGAGGGTTTCTACGCCGAAACGGCGGCGGAGATGAACACTTTCTCCGGTGTGGCCGCCGCCACTATATACCGCGATGAAGGCTGGCGCTTCATGCAACTGGGTCGATTCATAGAGCGGGCCCAGTTCTCCGCCTCTCTACTCTTGACGCAAATTGACGCCGATGCCAAGGCCGGAGAGTACTCCGACGCTGATTGGACCAGCTTACTCCGCCTCTTCCACGCCATTGAGGCTTACAACCGCAGCTACAGCGTGGAGGTGCATCCGGACCGTGTGCTGAACCTGCTGGCCACGGATTCTCTGCTGCCAGATTCGCTTTGCCGGTCTCTGGACAGGACCCAATCAGACATAGCATCCATTGGCACTGGTCCCAACGCCAAAGCCAGCAGCGCAGCTCTACGGCTGGCGGGTCGCATGGGAGCCCTCATCCACTACGATTGGCCGGATAGAGAAGACCGGCCCGAGCTGCTGCGCCAGGTGCTGCAGTACAGCCGTGAGCTGCACCATCTTCTAGCCGCCGCCTACTTCGATTACCCCATCGAGGACTCCCCGGAAAGCTAGCTCCATGGGCAACTCGGTGCTCTACGAGATAGAGCATGTTTCCCGCTATCTGTATAAGTCTCCAATACGCCACAGCGTCTTGTCTCTCTGCCTCAAACCTCGCAATGATCGGCTACAACGGCTTCTCAGTTACGACGTCGTCACTAATCCCCAGGCACCTCTGAGCAGCGAAACGGACTTCTACGGCAACACAAAACATGTCATTAACATCCACCGGGAGCACCACGCCCTTGAGATCATCTCTCGGTCCGCCGTCGAGTGCAGCCCTTCCCCCCCGCTGCCCACCTTGCCTGGCCCCAACACATGGGATGAGATCCTTTCCTGGCGGGGTTCTTCCAGGTATTGGGAATTCACTCGTCCGAGCGCCTTCGCCAGACCCTCTCCTGCCCTGAACTCCTTCGTGAAGGAGATGGATGCTAGACCAGGGGAAGACCCGTTGCAGTCCTTGCTGCAGCTTTCCGATACCCTCTTTCGAAAGTTCCAGTATGTCCCAGGCGCCACGTCGGTTTTATCTCCCATCGAACATATCTTGGAGACTGGACAGGGAGTATGCCAGGACTATGCTCACGTGATGATAGCGATTACTCGTTCCTGGCATATCCCTACTAGGTACGTGTCCGGCTATCTATACATGGGCGGTGACAGCCGCCAGGAGTCGTGCCAGTCAGCCAGTCATGCCTGGGTGGAGTGCCTTTTGCCCAATGCAGGCTGGACTGGCTTTGACCCCACCAACGATTGCATAGCCGATCAGCGCTACGTACGTGTAGCCATTGGCCGCGATTATCAGGACGCTGCTCCGGTTCGTGGAGTTTTCGTAGGGGGTGAAGAGTCCCAACTCGACGTGAACATCCGTATAAGGATCGCATGACGCTTCAATGCTACGCCAAGGTCATCCTCTTCCAAACTGCGCTAGTCCCCGGGACTGGCGCCCTATCCTCAGGATAGGTCAGTACACGTGGGACTGAATAGAGAGAGCCACAGACAGCTCTATGTCCCAGATCGCCTGGACCATTGCTTGGCCTATTAGGTCAAGCTTGCGCAACTGCTCGATGCGGCCGGAAACCTTGTTCAACTCTCTCTTGGATAACAGCCCCTCGAAGATGCGGCATGCATGGGCTAGGCAGATGATAACGACGTCTCGCGGGTCTGGAATATCGTCGCTAAACAGGATTCCCATTATGCGCAGCTTCATTTCCTGCTCGGCCTCACCCTGGATGATGGGGTAACGTATGGAGCGGAACACCCACAGGAAGCGGGTATCGCGGCGTTCCAGGATGCCTTGAGTAACCAGCCGGGAGAGGGCTTCTTCGCGGATAGTGGGAGCGCGGTTTACCGTTCGCTCCAACCAGTAACGGGCATCGTGCTTCTCCCCCGCTTTGATGTCGGACAGGGTGGGATCGAGCAGGCTGTCGCCCACGGGAGTGGAATCCAGCAGAATCAGGTTATTGGGGTCGGTATCTATGCGGTTTTCCAGAGCCAGGTCCATCAACACGCCGCCGGCGAGGGCATAGTCCAACGACCAACTGGGCACGCGGGCAAACCGTCCATCGTCGTTGAGCACCAGCAGAAGGATCTCTTCAGCAAATCTCAGCATCGCGTCGTCCTCCAAATAGACCAGGTCCCCTCAGTACCAAGGGCGTCGATCAGGCAGCCACTGTCGTAGCTCTAGCACAGTGGGACATTGTACTGTATACGTAGACATTTTCGCAATCACACGAATTGCTTCATAAATAAAGTCACCGAAAGAGGCATCGTTGCTTCAAAAGCCATGTTACCTGCCTGCAGCAGGCAGGCCGGGGAGGAACAGCTTGAGAGAGTGTGCAGAAGCGATGAGCAAGCGCTATCGGAGAGCCGGTCGAAGGGAGAAAGGGCGTCGGGCTCCGAACCATCCCTCCGATATCTCAGGCACTTCCTGTATCGAGGCGACTGTACCGCCCTGTGGGAGCCGGTTAATCGATCAGGATTCCCTCTTCCATGAGGCTCTCACAGGTAGTGTAATTTGTGGCTAGGGTTCGGGTGATAACGATGCCGTCTTAGGACGCCGACGAGCTAACGTGCCAGCTACAGCCAGCCTCGATCACTTCACCTTTGATGATGTGCGTATGGCTATCTGCCAATTCCTTTCCTCGACGGTAAATGACAATGCCGTCTTGCTGCAGCCATTGGGAGATCACAGGGTCGTCTACTTCCAGGCTGGGTTGGAAAGGCCACAATCTCAGCTCAAGTTTAGACCCGTCACCTCAACACCGTTCGCCCTAGCTGCTGCCTTGCAGGTCCTGCCCCAACCTGGTTTATCATTGTACATGATATGGCGATGAAGACCGCCAATCGACACAATTTTACTGGGCGAGTAACGACATTGCACCACCTAGTATTTTAGTGTACTCTGCGGAGTATTGTTTGGGCGGTTGTTCTCGACCGGCAGCGTCCGTTGAACCACCTGGTTTAGCCATGAGCCAACTGGCTGGCGCAACCTAGCCCAACGCGAGTATCGATTCTCAGAATACGGCCGCCTGAGGAGAGGTAAGAGATGGCAATCTACGCCGAACGAGAAGTAGAAGCCTTGGTGATAAAGGCCGATGGGCGGATAGATGGATTAAACGCCCGGCAGTTCCAGGAGGATCTGACAGCCGAGATCAGTGAGAAGGACAATACCGTCATCCTGAACTTCGAGAGTCTATCTTACATCAGCAGCGCTGGTATCAGGGTCATCCTCACCACCGCTAAGATGCTCCAGAGGAGACGCGGGAGACTAGCCCTGTGCTCCCTCACCGACTCTGTTCGTGAAATCTTCGAGATCAGCGGCTTCGACCAGATCATCCCAGTCCACGCCACCAAGGAGGAGGCTATCTCCGCCTCCTAGCATCGGCTGGCCCCCCCTTCGTTTCACTCGCATTCCTGAACTCCGGTGGTAGCCGTCGTCGCGTAGGATGCTGCCTGGCTCAGTTGGATTGACCGGATTTTACTCCCCAAGCCCCCCTCGCGGGACGAAAACGAGCAGGGGCAGATGCACTTGCAAGGCCTCTACAGCCGTCCTTTCAAGTCCAGTTGAGGGTCTGCGGCGGGTGGGTTCATCCCCCTCTAGCGCTCAGCCTCGAACCTGCCAATCAGCCCCTTAGGGTCGTCGGTTGGGTGTCTGGGCACCCTGGCCAACGCCAGGACCTCTGGGAGGACGATACCACCCGAGAAGACCAGCTTCATTGCCGCGTCTACGGACAGATTCGTCTCGATGACGTCGTCCTCCAGAACGAAGGCCATGTTCCCGGAGGTCGGGTTGGGAATGGTTGGGATGTAGACCACAACCATGGACAATGACCCATCCTGGGAGGATATCCGTCCGGTCACGAACCCCAAAGCGATCATCCCCTCCCTTGGCCACTCCACAAAGACCACTCGGCTGAAGTTGTATTGAGAGGTGAGTGAGGTGGACACTTGCTGGGTGACCCCGAAAATGGTCTTCACCACCGGTATACGGCTTATGACTGCCTGCACCAGGTCCATCAGCTTTCTGCCCCAGCGGAAGGAGACAAGGAGCCCGATAAGGTAGAAGAGGACTACGAATACCACTATTCCGATGCCCTTGACGTCCCAAGGCCTATCGGAGACGAAGTAGAGCGGCCTTATCAGGGAGTCGGCGTGGCCGACGAAAAAGAGGATGACGACGACGGCCGCTAGTAGGGGGAGGAGGCCCAGGAGCCCGGCCAGAATTCTGCTTTGGATGTGGCGGTCTACCCGCCTCAGGAATCCGGGCCGATTCTTCTCCTTGTCGTCGCCGGTGGTCGATTCGCCCCGTTTATCCAAATGCCACGATCCTTCCTGGCTAAGACATCATAGGCTTGCAGGTATCGCTGGCCATGTTACTGGCGGCGAGAGAACCATTACAAGGCGTTCGCCCACGTTGGACGAACCAAAAAAGACCACTCGGTCTCAGTATATCGGCATCTCTACAACCGGTCAAGAAAGTGTACTCGGCCGGTAGACTAGTAACGCTTTGCCCACTTCTTCTGAGCTGTGATGCTGCTGGAGGAACTGAAGAGGAGTAAGGTAGCTAAGAGATTGATGCGGGTGCACCGTGTTGTATACCTGCTCCCACTCTCTTAGGTGACGGTTCAGGGTGGCCACGTCCAGGGCATCATCGTACAGCCGCTAAAGCTCCTCCGTATGGGTCCGCCTGCCTGCTGCAGGTAGGCTGTGCCCTTTCTATGCATCCGTTCCTTCCTGGGGGAGGTCTGTTCGTATCATCTCCCAGACCTGTGCTCTGCTCTGATTATCTTCATGATGACGCTATTCTATGTGTCACCCATCATTCTGGACTACCGCAAAAAAACCTTGACAATTTATCATGCAAATGTTAGATTGTTCGCGCTTTTACAACTTGATAATTTTGCGTTAAGTAGCATAGAAGAGGAGTAGTAGGAAGACCAGCGCCTTCAGAGAGTCGGGATGAGGTGAGAGCCCGATGGTAATGGCTTCCGAACTCGCCTTGGAGCTACTGGCCTGAACAGCGGCAAACGAGCTAGTAGGGCCAGTCGGGTGATACCGTTACAAAATCTGGAGATCTCGATTCGATCGAGATGAAGAAGGGTGGTACCACGGAGATATCCCGTCCCTTTGGGGGCGGGATTTTTGTTATTATGGGGTTGAACTGTGGAAATCTCGGTTAGGAAAGCCTCTGGAGGTGGTCATGAAGCTTACCGGCGCCCAGATCGTTTGTGAATGCCTAAGACAAGAAGGGGTGAAAGTGATGTTTGGCCTGCCCGGAGGGGCCATTCTACCCTTCTACCAGACTTTGCCTGAATACCCAGACCTGCGACACATTCTGGTGAGACATGAGCAGGGTGCCGCCATGGCCGCCGATGGATTCGCCAGGGCTACGGGTGAAGTCGGGGTGTGCGTTGCTACCTCTGGACCTGGAGCGACCAACCTGGTGACGGGCATTATGAATGCTCAAATGGACTCGGTGCCGATCGTGGCTATAACGGGGCAGGTGGCCAGACCCATGATCGGGAAAGATGCGTTCCAAGAGTCGGACGTGACTGGGATAACTCTGCCCATCACCAAGCACAACTACCTTGTGATGGAAACCACAGAGTTGCCTGAAGTGATCAAGAAGGCCTTTTACCTCGCTCGAACGGGGCGGCCAGGCCCTGTACTGGTGGATATCCCCAGGGACGTCCAGCAGGAGGTCGTAGAGTTCGAGGGATATCCGGACGACGTAGACATTCCGGGCTACGAACCTATCGCTGATATAGACTCTATCGATCTGGACAAAGCGGCCCAGATGATTAACGAGGCGGAGCGGCCCATCATCATCGCCGGGCGAGGGGTGAATATATCCCGGTCCCACGACGAGCTTCTGGGTATGGCGGAAAAAGCCCAGATACCTGTAATCACCACCCTATTGGGGCTGGGCGCTTTTCCTGGCAACCACGTGCTTTGCATGGGAATGCCTGGAATGCATGGTGTTGCTTGGGCTAGTATAGCCATCGACGAGGCAGACCTGCTTCTCGGAATCGGCATGCGGTTCGATGACCGAGTTACCGGTAAGGTTAGCGAGTTCGCACCCAAGGCTAAGAAGATACACATCGATATAGACCCTGCGGAGGTGGGGAAAAACATAAAGACGGATATAGCTCTGATTTCAGACGTCAAGAAGGTGCTTCAGGAGTTGAACCCTCGTGTCGAGTGTAAGGCCCGCTCAGAATGGGTGCAGCATCTAGACCAAGTTCGGAAGGAGCACCCATCGTTAACCATTCGAGAGACTGATGAACTGCTGCCCCAGTTCATATTGAAACAGCTAAACGACGAGACTGAGGGGAAGGCCATAATTGTAACGGGTGTAGGCCAACATCAGATGTGGGCTGCCCAGTACTGCTTCTTTGAAAAGCCAAACAGGTTCCTGACCTCTGGCGGTGCCGGGACCATGGGCTATGAGGGTCCGGCATCCATGGGGGCTCAGGTGGGTTGTCCTGATAAAGTCGTCTGGTCCATCGCCGGCGATGGTGGGTTCCAGATGACTATGTTCGAGATGGCAACCATGGTCCAGGAGAAGATACCCGTTAAGTTCGCCATTATGAACAACGGATACCATGGGATGGTCAGGCAATGGCAGGAGCTCTTTTACAACAGGTCGTATGTCGCCAGCAAGTTCCACAATCCCGATTTCGTGAAGCTGGCCGAAGCCTTCGGGTGTCTGGGCCTCAGGGTTACCGAGAAGGACGAGGTGGTACCGGCCATACGACAGGCCATGGAATATGACGGCCCGGTGATCGTAGATTTCAGGGTAAGGACGGAGGAAAACGTCTATCCATTTATACCGCCGGGTCAATCCGTGTCGAACATGGTGGAAGACCCCAGCACAGTGGCGATGGGGTAGAGAGAATTGGCACTACCTAGACACTCCCTTGTGGCATTAGTGGAGGACAAACCGGGGGTACTCAACAGGATATCCGGTTTGTTCCGTCGGCGCGGCTTCAACATAGCTAGCCTGGCAGTCGGCCACAGCGAAACTCCACATCTGTCCAGGATGACCATAGTAGTCGAGGGTGGTGGAGGCAGCAGGGAGCAGGCATCTCGACAGCTCAAAAAGATAGTGGGAGTGGTTGAGGTGAAGGACATCACCGACGACCCCTTGGTAGCCAGGGAGCTGGCCCTCATCAAGGTGAAAGCCACCCCCGAAAGTCGAGCCGAGATCATGAGCATAGTGGAGATATTCAGGGCCAACATCATAGACGTTGGCCCAGGCTCCGTGGTGATAGAAGTTACAGGCGACGAAGACAAGGTAGAATCGCTGCACCACCTGTTAGAACCCTTCGGCATCGAGGAGATGATGCGCACGGGACAGATAGCTATGGTACGAGGTTCAGCCAATTCGGCAAAGGAGAAGTGACTGATGATAAAGGCAAAGGTCTACTACGACGATGATGCCGATCTAAAGACTCTAGAGAGCAAACGTATAGGAGTGATCGGGTACGGCAGCCAAGGCCACGCTCATTCCCTCGGCTTGAAGGACAGTGGGTGTGACGTGCGGGTGGGACTCTACAGTGGCAGCAAGAGTTGGCCCAAAGCGGAGGAGGCAGGACTTAAGGTTGCCGAGGTTCCAGAGGTGGCCAAAGAGTCGGACATAATAATGGTCACCATCCCAGATGAGCGCCAGGGCGGAGTCTACGAGGAGCAGATAGCCCCCCACCTAGAGAAGGGCAAGACTTTGATGTTTGCTCACGGTTTCAGCATCCACTTCAAGGAGGTGATCCCACCCCCTTATGTAGACGTGTCCATGATAGCGCCCAAGGCTCCCGGCCACCGATTGCGAGAGCTGTTCGTGGATGGGGTTGGCGTCCCGGCATTGATAGCTATCCAACAGGACCCCTCTGAGACCGCAAGGGAGAACGCACTGGCCTACGCAAAGGGGATCGGATGCACCAAAGCCGGAGTGATCGAGACTACCTTTGCCGAAGAGACGGAGACCGACCTGTTTGGAGAGCAGACGGTGCTTTGTGGAGGAGTTACAACCCTCATCAAGTCGGCATTCGAGACCCTGGTTGATGCCGGATACCAGCCGGAGATCGCCTACTTTGAGGTGCTGCACGAGTTGAAGCTGATTGTGGACCTGATGTACAAGGGCGGTCTCGGCTACATGCGGTACTCCATCAGCGATACGGCGGAGTATGGAGACTACACTCGGGGCAGCCGCGTCATCGACGACCACGTTAGAGAGAACATGAAGAAGATACTAGGAGAGATCCAGAGTGGAGCGTTCGCCCGGGAATGGATAGCGGAAAACAGAGAGGGTCGCACCAACTTTGATTCCCTTCGGAAACGAGATACCGGGCATTCCATAGAACAAGTGGGCAAAGAGCTGCGAGACATGATGAGCTTCTTAGCCAAGTCAAAATAGGAACGATATTTTACGCTGAGCTGATGGAGGAGAGGGATCATGGAGAAGGTGAAGATATTCGATACGACCCTCAGGGATGGAGAGCAGGCTCCTGGAGCCACCCTCAATGTCGAGGAGAAGATTGAGATCGCCCACCAGCTAAACCGCATAGGCGTAGATGTCATAGAGGCGGGATTCCCCTACAGCTCCAATGGCGATTTTGAGTCGGTAAGACGAATTGCCAAGGAGGTGAAGGGGCCGATAATCGCTGGCCTTGCTCACGCCAACCCCGAGGCCGTCGATGCTTGCTGGGGAGCGGTCAAGGATGCCGAGAGTCCACGAATTCACGTATTCCTATCCAGCTCAGACGTTCACCTGATGTACCAGCTCAAGAAGAACCACGAGGAAATACTGGACATGGCTACGGAGATGGTGGCTAGGGCTAAAACATACCTAAGCGACGTGGAATTCTCACCCATGGACGCCACCCGCACCAATCGGGACTATCTTTATCGGGTGCTTCAGTCTGTGATAGATGCAGGAGCTTCCATCGTTAACATACCGGACACGGTAGGTTACACCACCCCAGAGGAGTTCTACGATCTAATCAGTAGCATCTTCGAAAAAGTGCCCAATATCCACAAGGCTACCGTGAGTGTTCACTGCCACAACGATCTGGGTCTTGCGGTGCCCAACAGCCTAGCGGCCGTACGAGCGGGCGCAAGGCAGGTGGAATGTACCATCAACGGTATTGGCGAACGGGCTGGTAACGCCTCCATGGAAGAGATAGTGATGGCCATCAGGACCCGCAACGATCTTTATGATGTAACCACTGACGTCGATACCACTCAGATATATAGGACTAGCCGTCTGGTGAGTGACCTGACGGGTCTACCCGTGCAACCCAACAAAGCCATAGTAGGGGCCAACGCCTTTCGCCACGAGTCAGGAATACATCAGGACGGCATTCTGAAGAATCCCATCACCTATGAGATTATGAATCCCCAGTCGGTGGGGGTGCCCACGACCAGCCTCTTCCTCGGAAAGCTGAGCGGCAGGCACGCTCTGAGGAACAGGCTGGAGGAGTTGGGCTATACCCTTTCAGATGAGGAGCTTCGGCGGACATTTGAAGCGTTCAAAGAGGTGGCCGACAAGAAGAAGGAGGTCACCGACCGAGACCTGGAAGCACTCATGGGAGAGGAGCGTCGAACTCTGCACGAGACCTACCACATGGAGCACGTTCAAGTCTCCTGTGGTGATCACGAGGTGCCTACGGCCACCGTTACTCTAAAGGGACCAGAGGAGGTTATTAGCACCGACGCCGCCGTCGGCACAGGTCCAGTAGACGCTGTATACAAGGCTATAAATCGAATAGTTGATGTTCCCAACAAGCTTACCGAGTTCAGCATTAAGTCGATTACTGAAGGCATCGACGCCATGGGTGAGGTTACCATCCGCGTCGAGAGCGATAACGAGACTTTCATAGGGCGCGGCGCAGACACGGACATCATAGTGGCCGCAGCCAAGGCTTACATGAATGCCCTGAATCGCCTCCTAGCCAGCCGGGGTGCACCAGTCACCCAACCGGTAACCTAAGGAACAGCGCTAGCAGTTGCGAGTAATTATCATTTCCGGTGGCTTCTTGTTTACGTCGAGATGATCTTCAGCGTGCCATATTTGGAGGCACTCGAAGGTGAATTTTCCAGGGTGAAAGCATGAAAGCGAACTTGGTAGTGCTGCCCGGCGATGGTATTGGCTCCGAAGTCGTGTCTGAAGGAGTCAAAACGTTGCAACGGGTTGGTGAGATATTTGAACACCGGTTCAACCTAAGCTACGGAGTGGTGGGGGGTGGGGCTATCGATGAGTGTGGGACGGCACTTCCGGAAGATACTTTGAAGCTTTGTCGAAAAAGCGATGCCGTGCTGTTTGGGGCGGTGGGAGGTCCCAAGTGGGACGACCCAAAGGCTAGTGTTCGTCCTGAGCAAGGTCTTCTGGCATTGCGCAAAGCCCTGGGTCTGTTTGCCAACATTCGGCCGGTGAAGGTGTTTTCATTTATGAAAGATTCCACCCCCCTCAAGTCGGATGTGTTAGAGGGGGTTGATTTAGTGGTGGTGCGAGAGCTTACCGGCGGGCTCTATTTCGGCAAGCCCAAAAAGCAATGGCGTACCTCTCGCGGCCGTCGTGCCACCGATAGCATGACCTACACGGAGCAGGAGATAACCAGAATACTACGAGTAGGCTTCGAGATGGCTCGGAAAAGACGCAAAAGGCTAACTTCAGTGGACAAAGCCAACGTCCTGGAGTCCTCTAGATTGTGGAGGGACGTAGCCCTGGAGATGGCGCCGGAGTATCCCGACGTAGAGCTGGAGCACGTTCTGGTGGACACCTGTGCCATGCATCTTATTCGACAGCCCTCCCGATTCGATGTCCTCGTTACCGAGAATACCTTCGGAGACATCCTGACGGATGAAGCATCGGTGCTGTCAGGATCTATGGGGATGCTCCCGTCGGCTAGTCTGAACATGAGCAGCTCTAGAGAGCAGAGCGATGGCGCTAAGATGGTGGGCATGTATGAGCCTGTTCACGGCAGTGCGCCAGACATAGCAGGGCAGAACAAGGCCAATCCGATAGGCACCATTCTGAGCGTGGCTATGATGCTACGCTACTCTTTGAGCTTGGACGAGGAAGCAGAGGCCGTTGAGGGGGCCGTCGAGAAGGTGTTGGAGGAAGGGTATCGAACGCCTGATATAATGCAATCTGGCGCCAGGCCAACAGGTACTCAGGAAATGGGCAGCCGAATTTCAGAGAAAATCACAGCTAGCTAGAGATATGGCAACCCAGACTCGAAGCATAGTTTTATACGATACCACCCTCAGGGACGGCTCCCAGATGGAGGGCCTGTCCCTTTCCGTTGAAGACAAACTTAAGATCGCTCGAAAGCTGGACGAGTTGGGAGTGCATTACATCGAAGGAGGATGGCCGGGCTCCAATCCCAAGGATGCCGAGTTTTTCGTCAGGGCTCAGAACTTCAAGCTGGAAAATGCCACCCTTGTTGCATTTGGCAGCACTCGCAAGGCTAATATCAGCGTCGATAAGGACGTCAATATCCGGGCCCTGCTGGACTCCCAGACCAAAGTGGTGACCATCGTGGGAAAAAGCTCCGCCCTTCACGTTCGACGAGTCTTGGGGACGACTCCCGAGGAAAACTTGGACATGATAGCCGACTCTATCAGCTACTTGAAGTCTCAGGGTCGTACCCTTTTCTTCGACGCCGAACATTACTTCGATGGGTTCAAAGAAGACTCCGAGTACTCGCTGAAGACTATAGAGGTGGCAGCCAAGGCAGGTGTCGACAGCATCGTTCTATGCGACACCAACGGCGGGTGCCTCCCCAACGAAATCGCTCATATAGTGGATAGGTCGAAGCAAGTATCAGGGCCTTCCCTGGGTATTCACGTCCATAATGACGCTGATATGGCCATCGCCAACACTCTGATAGCCATCGACCATGGTGTAACCCACGTGCAGGGCACCATCAATGGATATGGTGAGAGATCCGGTAACGCCAATCTCTGCTCCATCATAGCCAATCTAAAGCTCAAGATGGGCATAGACTGCGTCTCCGATGAGCAGCTTGTCCATCTATCCGAGGTATCGAGATACATCAGCGAGTTGGTCAACGTGCCTCCTAACCATCATCAGCCCTATGTGGGAGATAGCGCCTTCAGTCACAAGGGAGGCATGCACGCCGCTGCGGAGAACAAGCTGGAGGAGAGCTATCAACACATCCCTCCCGAGCTGGTAGGCAACAGGAAACGGGTGGTGGTATCAGAGCTTTCGGGCAGGGGAAACATCGCCTACAAAGTGAAAGAGCTGGACATCGATGGTATAGAGTTGGACGTTGAGCAGAGCAAGCAACTGCTTCAACAGATAAAGGAGCTGGAGAAGAAGGGGTTTCAGTACGAAGGCGCCGAGGCGTCCTTCGAGTTGCTGGTTCGCAGGACTCAGAAAGACTATCAGCCTCCCTTTGAGCTCGTGGACTATATGGCGGTGGTGGAAAAGCGGCGCCGGGCGCCCACTCTTCACCACGAAGGAGAAGAGCTGCTGTCTGAAGCCATGGTCAAGGTCAGGGTAGGCTCCCAGATGATCCATACTGCCGCTGAAGGCAACGGCCCGGTTAATGCTCTTGATGGCGCTTTACGCAAGGCGCTGCTTCAGTTTTACCCAAGCCTATCAGCAGTGAAGCTTACCGACTTCAAGGTTCGCATAATTGATGAGACATCGGGTACCGAGGCCGTCGTCCGTGTGATGATTGAGTCCACCGATGGGGAACGACAGTGGACTACGGTGGGCAGCTCAACGGACATCATCGAGGCTAGTTGGCTGGCTTTGACCGACAGCCTTGAATACTGGCTGGCAA
The DNA here is from genome assembly GCA_965197675.1 of Dehalococcoidia bacterium. Lineage (GTDB taxonomy): Bacteria > Chloroflexota > Dehalococcoidia > Plut-88900 > Plut-88900. The sequence goes on from OZ240221.1 coordinate 696,967, forward strand.
GGCGAGAAGACCTAACCGGGTAGCAGGTCATACAATTTCAGTAGGCGCTGCTTGAGAGTGACATCGATGGCAGACGTATCCTCTTCGTCGAAGACAGTCAAGGTTACAGTGGCGCCGGGCCCAGCTAACTCTAGCTCCTCTCTCAACTGATCCGCTGAGACGACTTTTCTACCGTCGATGGCAGTGAGCGGACACACCCCTCCCTCCACAGAGGACTCCTTGTCATCAGTGTGGATTGCAAAGGGGCTCGGCCGCTTTGCCTGGGGGTTTGGGGGCTGTGCCCCCAAGAACCACTTACCCGGGCGGGTGGAAGGGAAAGACCACACTTGCTATTCCTTGAACGGCACAAGCCCTTGCTTCAATAGTCACACCTCGTGCTGATCGGCAAGCCCTTCTAATAGCCTTACCAGCCTCATTCACCGCAGGCCCGTCTACTGCCAGCAGGCTCCAACGAGGACTTCCTTATCATTTAGGTGGGGAATGTAGGCTTCAAGCCTGAGTCTCGCTGTAGGACATGTCTTTGCCAAAGAGGAGATAGTACGGCTCTAGCGAAGAGAAGGCTAACTATCATCTATTGTCAACTCTTCTTCAGTCACCTGTCCATCAACGATGTGAAAGGCGCGTATGACCGGATTCTCAGGGTTCTGGAGCGTAACCAGGAGATATAGAGAATCGGGCCAGGTAGCTAGCCGAACGTCCGTAGGAGAGGGATAGGCCTCGGAGGTGGTGTGCGAGTGGTAGAAGGCCACAATCTCCCACTCCTTCTCCTCAGCCTCCTTATAGGCCCGAAACATGTCCTGAGGGTCGATGAGGTATTTGACGGGGCTAGCCTCCACGTTTCGGGCGCGATACAGCTTTTCAACTCGGCTGTCTCTACCTAACAGAATGCCGCAGCACTCATTGGGGGCGTCTTCCCGTGCGTGAGCTACTATCTCGTTGGCTTGGGCAGTGGATAGTCGAAACAAATATCGGTCCCTTCAGGAACGGCGCTACTCCGTAACGTGAATGCGGCGGCGATCATCCACGACTATCTCTCCGACAACTACAGAGTCATTGACTCCTGCTGCTTTCAAGGCATTCAAGAGCTGAGGTGTCTTTTCGGGAGCAACTGACATGAGCAATCCACCCGAGGTCTGGGCATCGGACAGAAGAAGTTTGGCCTCTTCGGATATGCCGTCTCCCCATACCACGGCATCTTGCAGGGATTCAATGTTACGTAGCGTGCCTCCAGGAGCGACTCCCATTTCCGCCAATTCCCACGTACCAGGGATGGTAGGCACGCTGGGGAGGTTTATCCTCGCCCCTACTCCGCTGGACTCGACCATTTCTCGCAAGTGTCCCAGTAATCCAAATCCCGTAATGTCTGTACAGGAATTTGCTCCTACCCGGACCATAGCCTCTGCGGCGGTCTTATTGAGAGTGGACATTATTTCCACCGCCTGGTCCTCTATCGATTTGTCGGCCTTGCCGGCTTTCCTTCCCGCAACGACAATCCCAGAGCCCAAGGGCTTAGTAAGAACTAGCTGATCTCCAGGCAGGGCTCCCGAGTTGGTTACCTGGTCGCCCGGCCTTATGACGCCAGTGACCGCCAGACCGTACTTGGGCTCTGCATCGTCTATGGTGTGTCCACCCACAATTGTTGCTCCGGCCTCAGTCATCTTGTCCATTCCCCCCTTGAGGATTTCGGCCAGGACATCTTTGGAGAGGCTCATGGGGAAGCAGACCAGGTTCAGACCGATAAGAGGCCTGGCTCCCATGGCGTAGATATCGCTAAGGGAGTTGGCCGCCGCGATGGCGCCGAAGCTGTAGGGGTCGTCTACGATGGGAGGGAAGAAATCGACGCTCTGGACCAGAGCAAGCTCGTCGCTGACTTTATACACGGCAGAGTCATCGCGAGTGCTCGTCCCCACCAGCAGGTTAGGATCGCTAGTCAGCGGCAATTGACTCAGGACTTGGACCAAGTCCGTGGGGCTAAACTTGGAAGCTCAGCCTCCGGAGTGGGCCAAGGTGGTCAGTCTCACTTCTTCGCCCGCAACCATTTCCCTCTCTAAGCTCCAGTGCAGAAAGACGTGTCCAAGGATACAGTATTATAACTCAGATCGACTCGTAATGTAGGATGTCCAACCCGGCGAAACAGGGCAATCTCATTTTGAGATAGCGGATACACCGCAAGTCGTTTTTCCGGCTTTCGCCAGAGTCCAGACAGGCGGGGTGGGAGTTGGGCCAAAGCTGATTTTGGCCGAAATGCGATGGCCCTGCATCATATCCCGACTGAGCTTGCGTGTGGCAACTTGATTGTCTTTTCTGTTTAGCTTTGAAACTTGATTGAATTTTCCGGTTCACGTTCAAACTTGATTGAATTGTAAAAAAAGTTTTATTTTCGGGGTTTTCCAGGCATGAAGATGTCGTTAATCTTGATTGAGTTTTTCATCAGCTTGGGGTTGGACCCAACCACCCGCCCAGGTAGGTTTTGGGGTCTGGGGGCACATTCCTTCGAGGAACTCAGGACAGGCCTCCAAGCCACCTGCCAGAGGGTGGTTCCCTTCGGTAAACTCAGGATAAACTCTAAGCTCACCATGAGTGGCGGGCACTCTCGCGGGCTTCTGGAACGGGAAGACATCCGCCCCATACAACAGGCTTCCCTGGATTCCCGTGCTTGACACGGGAATGACGGGAAAGAGGGGGTGGCAGTGGAATGACGACATAGGAGGTGAGGTCACCCTTCCCTTCGACTACGCTCAGGGTAAACTTTAGGCTCAGGATGAGCGGATACACAACACCGCTGCCCCGCTCACTTCCTTCGACAAACTCAGGGTGAGCGGATGTTTCTTTTGCCTCCCGCTCATGGTGAGTCTATCGAACCGTTTGAGCGGGGCGTTGACAAGCTCTTGAAACCAGCGAGAGTTCCGGCACTGCTTAAATCCGTTCTGGTTGCCCTTGGGAGCACCTACACCTGGGCGACGACCTCCGTAAGGAATAAGGGTGATACCTCCTTGTAAGCGAGATGAGTATTTGAATTATAGCACGCAGGTTCTCATTCTATATATGGCCGCGTGGCACAACGGGCATTGAGTCCGGCCAAGAAAGGCGCGCATTCTTCCCCAAGCACCCGCCCTGGTAGGTTTTTAGATATGGGGGGACACCCCCCAAGCCCCCCGCCAGAGGGTCACTTCCCTCTGGACATCCGCTCACTTCCTTCAACTCGCTCAGGGTGAGCGGAGAACATCCCGCCCCTGGATTCCCGTGCTTGACACGGGAATGACGGGAAAGAGAGTGGCAGTGGAATGACGACATAGGGGGTGAGGGAACCCTTCCCTTCGACTACGCTCAGGGTAAACTTTAGGCTCAGAGTGAGCGTATATACAACACCCCCCGCTCATGGTGAGCTTAGAGTTTATCCTGAGTTTACCGAAGGGAACCAGGTGAGCGGATGCTCCAGCCTTGGTCGGTTCCGTTTGCCCAACCTGGCGAGAAGATTCAGCTAACCTTGAAACTTCCACGTATCTTGAGCGCCGCCTGATATACTCCATCGCGGCATTCGGTATTCGGTGTCTGAGAGCTCTTCAAAGACAACCTCCACGGGTCTGCCGATGGCCACTACATCTTCGTCATCGGTTAGTACGCCTACCACTCGAGTTAGAGAGCCATCGGGATTGGTACAATCGAGCAACTCGATTACCGCGACCACGTAAGGCACGGTGCTGACAAAGGCCTCCAGAATCGGGTGAACGACCACGGTGTAGCTGTATATGATCCCTCCGCCCTTTGCTTGATACCATCCCAAGTCCATGGAATTGCACTTTGGACAGGCGGGATAAGGAGGAAAGAATTTGTGCTCGCATGCACTGCACTGGCGCACCAGAAAGCGTTTTTCCTTAGTGGCATCCCACCAGTCCTTGGTATCCGGGTCTGGGATTACGTCGAATAGAGAGTAATCGATGGAACCAGGCATAGTGACCTACCTCCGGAGGACCATCGCGCTGCTCTGAGTCTCGCTTGACCAAGCGAGACAAGCGGCGACGTCGGCACTCTTTAGCTGTCGACACCCCTTGCTGCGGTCGTAGGTGTGCCTGCCCTCACCCCAGTCTGGACATGCATCGTCGGCACGGTGTCTTAGCTGGCGTACATTCTCGATGACCATACTTATGCCATGGGTGTATCCTTCGGACAGATGCCCGCCAGAGAGATTGGATGGGAGCTTATTATCGATCTGAAGAGTGCCCCCCTCCACGAAATGACCAGCTTCGCCCTCTCCACAGAAGCCGAAGGCCTCCAGCAGAATTAGGGAGGTGAAGGTAAAAGCGTCATAGCAGGATACGAGGTCTATATCGTCGTGGGTGACTCCAGACATACCGAAGAGTCTTTTCCGTCCATAATTCCCGCCTATGAAGTGGATCTTGGGCCTGCTCCAGCGCCAGGCGGGATCCTCGGATTGGGTGCGGGCTGTCCCTCCCATAATGAATACAGGAGGTTGACGCAGGTTGTAGGCCACCTCTCGAGGAGCCACGATGATGGCAGCCGCAACATCCGTCTCAAGGCAGCAATCGAAGAGCCTGAAGGGCTTGGATATCCAGCGGCTGTTGAGATAGTCGTCCATGGTTAGTGGGCGCTGGTAGAACCAGGCCTTGGGATTGAGGTTTGCATGCCTACGATGAGCTATTGCCACCTCTCCCATCTGCTGTGGAGTAAGGCCGTAGTCTCGCATGTAGCGCATGCAGGTTAGCCCGTGCTGCTGTGCTGGTGTGGTGAACCCCCACGTCGACCACATGTCGGTAATATTAGAAATCGTCTCTGATCGGGTTGGCCCACCCGGATCCTGCCCTCCTTGCCTCACCCCGGATCTTCCGTTCATAGAGCGGAAGATGACCATGTTTCGACAGTATCCGGCCTCTATGAGGCCGATGGCCTGCGCCACCAAAGCCTCGGTGCTGGAGCCGCCACCGATGATGTCCAGGCAATAGCTGAGCCTCATGCCAAGAGAGCTGGCCACGTCTTCGGACGGAGCTGAGTCCAGGGCCTGATAAGAGGTCATTCCATCGATCTCACGGGGGCTCAAGCCAGCGTCGTCCATGGCCTTTTTGACGGCCTCGCATGCCATGGATAGAGTAGTGCGATTGGAAGGCCTCATGTGAGGAGTCTCCCCCACGCCCACTATGCAATATTTATCGGTTAGTGCTCCCATTAAGGCTTCTTACGGCATTCCTGCCGAGAATAGGCACGATTATAGCACAGGATGGACTTTTGTTTCCGATGGCGCGCGTCGCTGTGATAGAATCGAGATGAGTTCTCTAATGTCGGATTTCAAGCTTATAGAGCACACGGCGGATGTGGGCATCATGGCCTGGGGCAGGGATCTGAAAGAGGCCTTCGTCAATGCCGCTCGATGTCTCTTCAGCATCATGATAGATGCAAACAGGTCATCAGAGAGAGAGCTTAGACGGGTGGTGGTGACGGCAACGGACCGGGAGGCGCTGCTGGTGGAGTGGCTCAACGAACTTATCTATCTCTTCGACGCTGAGAGTCTGTTCTTCACCGGGTTTGACATCACATATCTAAGCGATATCCTACTCGAGGCAAACTGTTACGGAGAGAAAGTCGACCCAACGGTCCACGGGATCAAAACGGGCGTGAAAGCCGCTACTTATCACATGTTGGAGATAAAAGAAGAGAATGGGTTCCGTGCCCAAGTCCTGCTAGACATATAGTTGACATGGGATGAACACAACCACGAATAAGAAGACTCTTAAACTGGACGATTATCGATGGGAGCTTCCCCAGGACTATAAGGAGGGGATGCGGGTTCCAGGCATCATCTACGCCGACGAGGAGATGATGCAGACCATAACCCAGGACCAATCACTGGAGCAGGTAGCTAACGTGGCCTTCCTGCCCGGCATAGTGGTGGCATCCATTGCCATGCCGGATATTCATTGGGGTTACGGCTTTCCCATTGGGGGAGTAGCCGCCACCCGGACAGAAGATGGCGTGATATCTCCGGGTGGAGTGGGATTCGATATTAACTGTGGGGTAAGGCTTCTACGAACCAGGTTGTCCGAAGAGGAGGTGGGTTCCAGGTTAAATGAGTTGGTAGCGCAGCTATACAGAGACGTGCCGTCTGGTGTTGGGACGCCGGGCAGAGTCAGGCTAAAGGGAAGTGAGATGGACGAAGTGCTGACGAAGGGCGGCAATTGGGCCGTGGAGAAGGGTCTGGGCGAGCCAGGAGACTTGGAGATGACGGAGGAGAGGGGATGTATAGCAGGCGCCGACCCGACCAAGGTGAGTCCCAAGGCAAAGAGCAGAGGGGCCTCCCAGCTTGGGACTCTGGGGTCTGGGAATCATTTTCTCGAAGTCGGTGTGGTTGATGAGGTCTATGACTCCGAAATTGCACGTGCTCTAGACCTGGATAGGATCGGGAGTGTCGTAGTCTGGATTCACTGCGGCTCTCGAGGGCTGGGGCATCAGGTGTGTGAAGACTATCTGAGGGTGATGAACACTACGGCGAAGACTTATGACATAGATCTGCCCGACAGGCAACTGGCCTGTGCGCCGGTAAACTCACCAGAGGGACAGGACTATCTGGCTGCTCTACGCTCCGCAGCCAACTTTGCCTGGGCTAATCGTCAGTGCATAGCCCATTGGGTCAGGGAGTCCTTCAGCAGAGTGTTGAGGAAAAACCGCGAAGAGCTAGGCATAACTCAGGTTTACGACGTGGCTCATAACATAGCTAAGATAGAGAGCCATACGGTGTCTGGACAGAAGATGGAGCTTTGTGTCCACAGGAAGGGGTCTACCAGGTCCTTTCCGGCCAAGCATCCAGAGATACCGGAGATGTATCGTTCTGTTGGCCAGCCTGTGTTGATCCCCGGAGACATGGGCCGCTATTCATTCGTGGCCGTTGGGACGTCCACGGCGATGGATGAGACCTTTGGTTCCACCTGTCATGGAGCAGGGCGGCAGCAGAGCCGAGGTGGAGCACGAAGGCTTCTCAAGGGTGTGGATATATCTCAGAGGTTGGTAGACAAGGGGATAGTAGTGAGGGCCGGGAGCAAGGCTGGACTGGCGGAAGAGGCATCGGAGGCGTATAAAGACGCCGCCAAAGTGGTGGACGTGGCACATCAAGCAGGCATATCCCGAAGAGTAGTCAGAACTCGGCCTATAGGAGTAATAAAAGGGTAGTCAGGCCGGAAAGGAAGAGTCATGGGCTACGTTACAGTCGAAGGACGAAACATCAACTACGTCTACTCTCAAGAAGCCGAGGCAGGGGTGAAGAAGGGCTATACAGTCCTTTTAGTGCATGGAGCCTACGACTCTCTGAATGTATGGTCGGCACAATATCAGTTCTTGGAGCGAGACCATACTCCCATAGCTCTGGACCTGCCGGGGCACGGTGAGTCTCAAGGCCCACCTATAAATAATCCCGACGTCTTCCGACAGTTCATCAAAGCCTTTGTAGACGTCATGGGGTTGGCGCCCTTTGTGTTCTGTGGACACTCCATGGGAGGCTCCATGGCCTTGGACTACGCTCTTAACTATCCAGAGACCTTAAAAGGTCTCATATTGGTGGGTTCGTCACCCAGTTGGCCCCGAGATCCTGGATTTATAGAGGGATGGAGAGCAGACCCCCAGAAGGCCAAAGACGCCAGCGGCAGCAACCTCTTCTCTAAGAAAACCCCACAGCACATTATAGATAGATACGATCAACAGGCCAGAGCTAATCCCGCTGAGGTATGGCTGGCCGATGCTGAAAACTTCACTTCCTACAAACTGAATGATGAGATTCACCGAATCGATCTGCCAGCTCTCGCTATATGCGGAGACGAAGAGGCGTGGATCGAGGGGACCGAGGAGATCAACGCCAAGCTACCCAATTCTACTATGAAGATTGTGCCGGCGGCTGGTCACTCCATAATGGTGGAGCAGCCGGATCAGCTAAACGAGGCTATAGGAGAGTTTCTCAAGACTATTTCCTAGCGGGGAGAAAGAGGCTGGCTAAGCCGTAGGTTTGGTAGGCGGATCACGTCCAAGGCGCTAGGTATGAGGCAGCCCCGCCCTTCTACGGTTCTGCTATCGTATTGGCTGCGCGAGCAGGCTATCCAGGCTCTGGGGTGGGTTTCTCTACAGGGGGCTCCTCTGGGGTCTTGTCCTCTTCAGTAGAAACGGGCGGCTTTGGAGCTTCCTTTACAGGCTCCTTTGGGCGAGCGGTAATTAGCTTAGACAGATCCTTGGACGCTGGGGCATTGAAGGCGGTCTCAAGGGCGTCGCCTTCTATTGTCTCCACTTGGATTACGTACTCGGCCAACTGGGTTAGCTTGGCTTTCTTCTTAGATAAGATACCTCGAGCAGTGCTCTCGGCTTCGGATATCAGCTTCAGTATCTCTGTGTCGATCTCCACAGCTACCTTTTCACTGTAGTTACGCTGCTCGGATATCTCTCTTCCCAGGAACACCAGCTCTTCCTTATGGCCGAAGGTTCTCAGGCCCAGGCCATCGCCCATTCCATACTCAGTGATCATTCTGCGGGCGAGTTTGGTGGCATGCTCCAAGTCGTTGCTGGCGCCTGTTGTAATCTCGTTGAAGATTATGTCTTCCGATACCCTTCCTCCGAGAGCCGTGGCGAGCATGGCCTTGAACTGAGAGCGATTGTACAGGTACCGGTCTTCGGCTGGTAGGAGGCGAGTGTAACCGCCCATGGTGCCCCTTGCCACAATGGATATCTTGTGGACGCGGTCTGAATGCTCCATCAACCGGGCCACCAAAGCATGTCCAACTTCGTGATAGGCGGTTATGGCCTTTTCCTTGGCACTTATCAACCGACTCTTTCGCTCCGGCCCTGCCACCAATCGGTCTATGGCTTCCTCTACGTGTTGATTCGTAACGGTCTTAGAGTTGTAGCGGGCAGCTAATATTGCGGCCTCGTTAACCAGATTGGCCAGATCGGCGCCACTGAAACCAGGAGTCTGCTTTGCCAGTACTTCCAGATCCATTGCAGAGTCCATGGGTTTGCCTTTGGAGTGCACTTCCAGGATGGCTTTTCTACCGTTGATGTCGGGCAGATCAAGGACCACCTTCCGGTCAAATCGGCCTGGCCTGAGCAGCGCAGGGTCCAGGATGTCGGGTCTGTTGGTTGCGGCCAGTACTATGACATTCGTGCTGCTGTCGAAGCCGTCCATCTCCACCAGGATCTGGTTAAGGGTCTGCTCTCGTTCATCATGGCCTCCTCCGAGGCCGGCGCCACGGTGCCTGCCAACTGCATCGATCTCATCGACGAATACGATACAAGGGGCATTCCGCTTAGCCTGGTCAAAAAGGTCCCTTACCCTGGAGGCGCCTACACCCACGAACATCTCCACGAACTCACTACCACTGATGGAGAAGAAGGGTGCGCCGGCCTCGCCTGCGACTGCTCTACTAAGGAGGGTCTTGCCCGTACCAGGAGACCCGACCAGTAGGACTCCTCGAGGAACTCTGGCACCCAGAGCCGAGAACTTCTCGGGAAAACGCAGGAACTCCACTACTTCTTGTAAGTCTTGCTTGGCCTCTTCAACACCGGCTACGTCTGTGAAGGTTACAGTTGGCTTGTTGCCCACGAACATCCGGGCCCTACTTCTACCGAATCCCAGGGCCTGGTTGTTACCCCCCTGGGCTTGTCGGAGCAGGAACAGGAGCACTGCGCCGAAGAAAATCAAGGGTAGGAAGTTGATGAAGATAGAGAATAAAGCGCTTAGCTGACTTTTTTCTTTGACCGTTACCTTGGGCCCTGTGCCTGGCGGGATATCGGCATCGCTGAGCAGGTCCACGATGCTGGATCCGCCCTCTTTTCTAGATTTGAAGCTCTTATCGTCTACCGTTGTTATGTTTAGCTTGTCCCCGTCGACTTCGATCTCTCGGATTTGGTCACTCTTGGCCATCGATATTACGGTGGTGATATCGATATCCTCGGAGCCTCCGGGGGGCTGGAACAAAGTGAAGATGATAGCAATTACGGCTATGATGATGATCAGGTATATGAAATTGCTTCTCATTCCCCTGAGACCCACTAGCTCCTCCTCTAATCGCAGGTAGGGAGGGAAGACCTGCTACAAGCCATTATATACTATATTGGATGCGCATCAAAATCGCGGCTATAGCGTCTTGTTTGGCCAAGCTTGCGTGTACTATACTCGTCTTCAAGCCTACTTAAGTGCAGACTCTGTATACTCCATTCGACAATTTAGATGAGGCTCCTCGAAGAAGCGGTCTAAGCGATAGAAGGGAGTCCAAGCAACCAGGAGGGAGGGCTAGCAAAGAGAATGGATGGAAACCTAGATGTAACGCTATCTGAAATGGCATCCCGCTTCTTCTCATCCCTTTCTCCCGAGAAGCGTCAGGAGTCCCTGCCCAAGATCACCAAGTTCATTCGCTGGTGTGGGAGAGATAGGATCATTTCACATCTGACGGGCAGGGAGGTCGAAGAATATGCTCTGGGGCAGCGCGGCTCCTCCGGAGCTGGAAAAAACGACAAACACATCAAGGCTTTCCTCTCCTTCTCCTACAAGCAGGGGGTTACCAAAAGCAACCTCTCCTCCAGCTACAAACCCAGGAAAAGTACTGTACAAGCTACTTCTTCACGAAGGCACCAAACTACCCTCACTCATTTAACGAAGGAGGGATACGAAAAGATACAAGCAGAGTTGAAAGAGCTAAAGGGACTTAGGGGCCAATTGGCTACGGATATACTTAAAGCGGCAGCCGACAAAGACTTCCGTGAGAACGCCCCGTTGGAGGCAGCTCGAGAGAGGCAGGGTCAAGTCGAATCTAAGATCAGGGAGTTGGAGGAGACCATTAATTCTGCCGTAGTTTTAGAGAAAGGGCAAGCCAGAGCTCAAGAAGTCAGGGCGTCCATCGGAAACTCTGTGTCGGTTAAAGACCTGTCCAACGGCGAGGATCTCGTATATATGCTGGTCGCACCCACCGAGGCCAGGCTAGCGGACGGGAAGCTATCAATAGAGTCTCCCGTGGGGAAGGCCTTGCTGGGCCGAGGGGCAGGTGAAGAGGTGGAAGTACAGGTGCCGGCAGGGACCTTTAGATATCGTATTGAGGGTATCAATTCCTGATTAGCTCTCTACAAGTTGTCGCTCGCAAAGGACCTTGGAGAAGACCCTTTTGTCTTTTAAAGAGCAGATAAGCTGGGCTACGGCGGTTTATTTTGTTCGCCGGTCATCTGTTCTCGGGGTTCCAGGTTGCTCGTTTAGCTTTTGCTGCCCTTTATCTACTATTAACCGTAGTGCTGCTTTTCTCCTACCGAGCCGCTGCTAGCTCGCGTACCTAGAGTGTTCTCCGACGCCGTGGCTATATTGAGGCCGAGCTCTGGCTCCTAGCGAGGGTTACTACCGGCCCCAGCCCTTACAGGCGAGGTTAAGCACAGTATCTCCATCAACTCAGATATGTCAGGCAGCTCTTCAAGGCTATTGAGCAGATCGATCGATCGTTGAGTCTGGTCGGGAGAGAGGATCTTCTTGGTGCAGTCTCTATACTTGGACTCCAACTCGTTCTGAGATAAGGGGTTCTGTGGGGAGCCCCTGGCTTCCGTCACCCTTTGGACATGCTCACTCCCATCTTTCATCACTACTCGCGCTTCCACGTGTCCGGAGCTATCTATTATCACCTGTTCCTGATCAGGATCATGCCTCAGCTCTACCCTGGCTGACATATCTTGTACCTCCGGTCTTATGACTCGCTCGTCATCGAAAGTATCGAGGGTGATCTGACGGTCAACCAAAGCTGAGGCGACGCAGAACTCCATGCAAAATTTTCCCTCGAGGCCGTTGGCGGCTCGACTATACAAGAGTGCGATGTCTTCTCCAGGGGGCATCGTTATCTCGACTTTGACTACTTCTTGCGGTGGGGGTTGATGGGTTTCCACTATCCGGTGCACCGCGTCCAGGGTGCGGTGCACGTTGTAACAACACGGGTACTTCTTGACACCAATGCCAGAAGAGAGGATTTCCCATGGACTTCCCAACGAGTCGATAGTAATCTCCGGGTTACTATCCGATATTGAGAAGACACGGCAAAACCCCAGAGAGGTGTCTAAAATCTCCGCGGAGGACGTAAAACCCTTCTGAGCAAGGAGAGCCGCTTGAATACCATTCCTGGAGGCGAGTCCCACGTGAAGGGGTTTGGTCATGGTCCCGAAGTTTAACCGGATTCCACCAGCCATGGACGCAGCAATTCCCAATGCCATTCTGGTGCTGTTCGCGTCCAGCCTCAAAAGCTTGGAGCAGGCCGCTGCTACACCCAGGGTCCCAAGGACCGAGGTTGCATGCCAACCCTTTACGTAGTGGGTCGGGCCTACGGCTAGACCCAGCTTACACTCCACCTCGAAGCCCGCTACGAAGGCTTCCAGGACCTCTTTGCCACTGGTTTCCATCTCTTCGCCTAAAGAGGTGATGGCTGCTATCAGCGGTGCGCTGGGATGCCCCATCATGGGATCGTTCACATCGTCGAAATCCAGCGCATGAGACATGGTGCCATTAATCAGGGCTGCATTGATAGAATCGGTCTTCTCACCAGTGCCGATAATCCCGGCGACAGGTTTTCCTGTTCGATCCTCCAGCATCTCCCTTACGATTCGAGCCGATTCATCGTGGGAGGCTGCCAGGGTAACTCCCAAGGTGTCAAGAAAGGCCCTCTTGCTCAGGTGTACAGCCTCTTGAGGGATATCGCTCCACTTAGTACCGGCTATGAAGTCCGCTATGGCATCGGTGACTTTCATCTCTGTCCCCCTCGCTGATGGAACTGATACGTGCATTATCCTTCCACCGGTGCTTTCTTTCAATGAGCTGGTCATAGATGCCCCACCTCCAACACCCTTTCCCCCGGATTCCCGTGCCAAGCACGGGAATGACGGTATAGAGGGAGCAGGGGAATGACGAGTGGGAGGTGAGAGCACCCTTCGACAAGCTCAGGATGCCCGGATACACAACATACCCCCGCTCATGATAAGCTTAGAGTTTATCCTGAGTTTACCGAAGGGAACCAGATGAGCGGAGACATCCTATCTCCCGAAAGAGAAGGGGCAGGGGAACCCCGGTAGTAGACTCCCAATTGAAAAAGGCGTTGGAGATGGTTAAAATCCTATATTGGCACTCGCCAATATTCCAGGTATTGCTGACGTAGAGGCTAAACGTGGTATTGGGCTGGCTTACTGTAGAACAGGCCCTGGAAAAGATACTGGGCTTCGTGGACGTTCTGGAGACGGAGGACCGTTCCATCCTGGAGTCCTTGGGTCAGGTCCTAGTCGAGGACGCCGTCTCCTCCATCAATATACCGCCCCTGGACAACACGGCCATGGATGGCTACGCTGTGCGCTGGGAGGACATTAGCGAGGCAACCGAGGATACCACTGTATTTCTGAAGGTGATAGAGGAGCTGCCTGCAGGGAGTATCGCACGGAAGAGAGTCACCGAGGGGACGGCCACGAGGATTATGACGGGAGCTCCTCTTCCTGAGGGCGCCGATACTATAGTGCCCTTCGAAGAGACCGACGAAGAGATACAGAAGAGAGAGCACGGCGTCGGCGGGATTAACGAGATTCGGATTCTGAAGGCCACACAGCGCGGCGCCAACGTCAGAAGAGCCGGTGAGGACGTGGTGGAGGGCTCTGTCATAATAGAAACAGGAACCGTATTGAGGCCTGCAGAGATCGGCGTTTTAGCTTCTCTCGGGCTGCCTACTGTGAAGGTGGTCCGACAACCCGTCATCTCTGTCCTTGCCACAGGAGACGAGCTCGTGGAAGTTGGAGAGAAGCTGTCTCCAGGCAAGATATACAACAGCAACAACTTCAGTGTTGCCTCTCTAATTCTGCACTACGGAGGGATTCCCAAGGTTCTAGGAATCGCAAGAGACAATTTAGAGTCTCTAAAGGCTAAGATTCGCGAGGGTATGGACGCGGACATGGTGATCACGTCCGCCGGAGTGTCTAAGGGGGACTATGATATAGTCAAAGACGTTCTGGCCCAGCAGGGGGAGATCTCTTTTTGGATGGTGAAGATGAAACCGGCAAGACCCCTGGCATTCGGGGTGTTGAAGGGAGAGGATAAGCGGGGAAGGGTGCGCCAGGTGCCCCACCTCGGGCTGCCTGGCAATCCAGTGAGCTCTATGATCGCCTTTGAACAGTTTGCCAGACCGGCGCTGCTGAAGATGCAGGGCAAGAAAAACTGGGGCAAACCTACGGTGAAGGCGATTATGGAGGACTCAGTTGTAAACACGGATGCGCGCAGAGTCTTTGCTCGCGCCGTTGTCACCAAACGAAACGGCAGCTACTACGCTAAGACAACAGGACCACAGGGATCTGGTATATTGACATCCATGTCCATGGCAAATGGCCTCGTCATCGTTCCCGAGGATGTGGCGGAGGTGAATAAGGGAGACGAAGTGACGGTTCAAATGCTGGACTGGCCGGAGCACCTTCTCTAGATCAGGAGACGTATTTGCATTCACCCACCGTAACAGAAGAAGAAGTACAGGAATACTCAAAGTTCAGGGTAGACGTAGACTGGCACAAGCAGAGGGGAAGGTCCCTGGCCAGCCTGATACGAGGATGGGTCCCCATAGTGGACAAAAAGACCTTCGCTGCCGCTGTTGAAAAGGGGAACAACAAGGCCATATTCAAGTCTCTCAAGCGCTATCAGTCAGTCAATCCAGAATTCATCCCGCCGGACCTGTCCATCAAGGAGGCTATATTTAGGGTGTTCATTACCGAGTCCAATAAGCCAATGACGCCCGTTGAAATCAAAGACAAGCTCCTGGACTGGTGGAAGGACACCGGTGCGTATAAAGACGTAGAACCTCACATAATCAAGAGGTTGCTCGATGGTGACGATTTCTACGGATTCAGAGAGGTACCCGACAAAGAATGAGCCAATGGAGACGGCTCACCTGACTTCAAAGCCAGTAAACTCACCCGTGATTTCACTCCAATTGACGTCCACTTTTTCCACTTTAGCTCCAGGAGGGCCCTGCTTCAAGAGACTCAAAAGCTCTTCTAGCACAGCCTTCTCTCCTTCAGCCCTTACTTCCACGGTGCGTTCGTCCGGCAGATTTCTAGCGTAGCCTACGAGAGAACGTTCTATAGCGTAGTGATACACAAACATACGGAAGTAGACGCCCTGTACCCTTCCATGGATCAGAGCCGATAGTTGGCCTTCGTCAGACACAATTATCAAATACGGAGTTGAGAGTGAGAGAGTAAAGATGGTTGAATGTAGTGCTATCGCTCGTGAAGTCTAGCAAAAGTCTTCAGATCTGTAAATCTGATGGATTATCGCCTTATGGGACACCTGGCGCGATATCCAGCTTGCGCGGCGGGATTGGCCAAGCCTATAATTTGCTCCACTAGAGGCAGTAAATAGTAGGGGCAGGGAAACATGCGGCGGGATAGAAGAGAGAGATTTGAACGAGTAGCTGTTGGAAGACCTGGTGAGGAGGTCTTGCGTCGCAGGGTGAGGAGTCACACCCAACTCAGACTCACCCCAGGACTACCAAACCTCTTCCAGTTTACCAGGCAGATGCTCACTGAGACACCACTGGTCATAATGCTCTTCGTGGTGGCGATACTTACAGCCATTGTTGCAGGTGGTTTATTCTTTTCTGAGCGAAATGTCAACGATAACGTAGACACCTACTTGGATACTGCGTGGTGGGCGGTGTTCACCATGCAAACTCACGGAAATTCCTGGCGCCCCGAGTCTACTATAGGCAGCGGCATCGGTATGGCTTGGGCGATAGTGGGAACGGCTCTCTTCTATGGTGCCATAATAGCCAGCATAACCGTTTATTTCATGCGGCGCAGGGAGCGAGCGGAGAGGGAGGTTGTAACTGTCATTAAGCGAAACTTGGATGACTTGGAGCGCCTTAATCTGCAAGAATTGGAATTTCTGAAGGAGGCCGCCGATAACGTAATCAATCTGCAAATCGAGCAGGTAAAGGCCAGAAGTCAAGCGGCTAGGTAGCATTGAGATTCGGGAGTTGGCCTTCCGACGCCCAGATTATAAGAGAGCGCATTTATGGAATATAGACGAATACTGGTGCCGGTGGAAGGGGATACGGCTGACGAGGAGGCCATAAGGCTAGCCTGTAACTTTGCCAAGAAGGGTAAAGGGCAAGTGTATATCCTGTTCGTCATCGAAGTGCCCTGGAAGCTACCCCTAGATGCCGAGATGGAGCTGGAAGTTAGAAAAGCAGAGGCGGTATTAGACTACATGGAGAGCTTGGTGAAACAAGAGCACTGCGAGGTTCAAACAGAGGTTCTCCAGGCGAGAACGGCTGGCAACGCGGTTGTGGAGGAGGCGCTTGCTCGGAAGATAGACCTCCTGGTGATGAACACTCCCTACAACACGCTTTATGGAGAATTTAATCTGGGTAAGGCTGCGCCTTACGTGCTGGAGAAGGCGCCTTGCGAAGTCTGGCTGTATAGGGGGCCTATGAACGGAGCGGGTAGAACATAGGTAGAGTATTCAAAAGCTAGAGTAGCTATGAACGTTGTTATTATCGGTTGTGGGCGAGTTGGAGGAAGATTGGCATCTATGTTGGACAAAGATGACCACGAGGTGACTGTGATGGACCTAGACCCCCACGCATTTCGGTGGCTTCCTCCAAGCTTCAGGGGAAAGGCTGTCGTGGGAGATGGAACTGACGAAGATGCTCTGAGAAGAGCGGACACAGAGAATGCGGATGTCTTCGTTGCCACCACGCAAGGCGATAATAGGAACGTTTTGGCAACGCAGAAGGCCAGATATATTTTCAGAGTGCCAAAGGTAATGTGTCGCATCTACGATCCCATTCGGCGGGAGATCTATCGAGACATGGGCCTCGAGACTATAAGCCCGACGACGGTTACTGCCGAGCTGCTTAAAAATGCAGTAGAGAGGTGACGGGAATACCGTGTATATCCTGATTGTAGGCGGCGGCAAGATAGGCTGTCAGCTTCACAAGACGCTTGTAGAGGACGATCACGAAGCGCTGGTTCTTGAGAAAGACCCTGATCGATGCGCACGGATCACCAGCGAACTGGGAAACATAGCCTTCAGGGGAGATGGATGTGAGGCGGCTACCCTGGAACATGTGGGCGCCGGCAGGGCGGATATGCTTATTTCCGTCACAGGGGACGACGCAGACAACTTGGTGGCGTGTCAGGTGGCGAAATACAAGTTTGAGGTTCCTCGTACCATCTCCTTGATAAACGATCCACGTCACGATGCCCTGTTTAAGAAGCTGGGGGTTGACGTTACTGTTAGCGTTCTAGATCTCATACTAGCCCACATCGAGCATGAGTTGCCCTCTCATCCTCTCGTTCACCTCCTCAGCCTCAAAGGGGCGGGGCTTGAGATAGTAGAGGTGAAGGTGGCTGGTGAATCCGAAGTAGCGGATAGGCGTTTGGGAGACATAGAGCTACCGGTGGGCAGTGTGGTGTCTTTGGTCATCGATAAGAATGGAAATCCTCAGATACCCACCACAGATCTAGTATTGAAACCCGAGGACGAGGTGGTGGCAGTAACCCGGCCAGAGGCGGAGGAGACCCTACGAGCTGCCTTCACGGGGGCACAGGTCGGTTCCTCAAATGCCTAAGAAGATAGGCTACCTGGGGCCGGCGGGCACATTCACTGAAGAGGCGGCTCTCCTCTACGATAGCCAGGCTCAGCTGATTCCCTTCACATCCATCTCAGGGGTGGGCGTTGCCGTAGTAACCTCTATGGTGGACGAAGGGGTAGTGGCTATCGAGAACAGCATAGAGGGCTCGGTTACCGACACACTGGACTTGCTCATTCGGGAATCTGCCTTAGCCATCAAAAGAGAGATAGTGCTACCCATTCGGCATTGTCTGTTGGTGAAGCCGGGAACCTCTACCGATAAGATCAACGCCATCTTCTCCCATCCTCAAGCGCTTGCCCAGTGTCGAAGCTTCCTTGAACGGTGCTTCCCCAAAGCTCAACTGGAGGCTGCATTAAGCACCGCGGCCGCGGTGGAAGAGATAAACAAAGGTGATGGGTCTATAGCCGGGATCGGCACGAGACGAGCTGCAGAGCTGTACGGCGTTGAGATACTGGCTTCCAATATCCAGGATAGCGACGCTAACGTAACCAGGTTCGTAGTTTTATCTTCCCAAGACTACCCTATTACGGGATCGGATAGGACATCCCTGTGCTTTTCCTTTGATGGTGATGAGCCGGGTCTATTAGTGGGCGTATTGAGTGAATTTGCTCAGAGGAGCATAAACCTGGCAAAGGTAGAGTCTCGGCCTTCGAAGGAGAGCCTGGGCACATACATATTCCTGGTGGACGTGGATGGACACAGGGAGGACCCACTCGTCAAGGAGACTTTAGAGCAGGTCAAGAAGAGTTGCTCCAGACTCAAGATTTTCGGGTCTTACCCCAAGTTCGCTCCGAATCAAGACTAGCCTGTAGATACGCTCGCCGACACTGATCGCTAGGTGGTTTCCGTATCCTAGCCGCGAGCTTTCCGAAGGCTCTCCCCCAACTCCCCAGACCTTTGGGAGGCTGCTTCTTTGCCCTCTTCTACTGCTTGATGGAGAACTTGTCTCCCCTCTTCCAATACCTCTTTCACCTTGGCCCGAACGGTCTCTCCAATCTCCTTGGCCCTAGCTTTTGTATAGGGGCTTTCAGAATCCTCGCCCTCCTGTGGTTCATACTGATACTGGGGAGACAGGACGAGAGCTATAGCTGCACCGGCAACTCCGCCGACTATGAACCCGAAGAGGAATCCGAACATCTTAGTCGCCTCCCCTCTTACTTGCTAGCTTCCCGAGGAACTTCACTCCCTGCCATGCACCGGTCACAAAGCTGGATGTCTTGATGATGGGCTTGGTTACGGTGTCGGTAATCAGGCTCGAAGTGGCGGCGGCATTGCTAAGAACTGTTCTGGTGGACTCCAGGTTGCCTCGAATGCCATCCACGGCTCCTCCCACCTTCTTAAAGAAGAAAATGGTGACCAAGGTTATTATCAGAAAGGTGACGGCCCCGATGCCAGCGTAGATGATTATTACGTAATCGCGTATTTCTGCAAGAGATAAAGCGAGCAAGCAAACTCACCTCCCTGAGAGTCTCGGGCATGATAACATACCCAGCCCTCTCTGACAACGAAGCGTACTTACAGGTATTCCCGGGGTGTGTTGGTAGTAGGATAATAGGGAGAGGGGTTGGATTCCCGCGTCAAGCACGGGTATGACGGCGTGGGGAGTGGGGGATGTGCTCCCAGACCCCAAAATCTGCCTGGGCGGGCGGTTGGGGAACAAGGCGGTTGCCTTTATGAGACAGGCACATAGTTGCTAGCATATCTACAGGACTTGAGCCTGCCGCTAGATATCCGCGGGGCACTACCTATGGCAGACCGCCATTTACTTTGAAGTATGCAGGCTTTTCATTCGCAGGCGCCTACAGACTCTTCTTTGCTATGTAGGCTGCCAGGTCTCCTACTCGACAACTGTATCCCCACTCGTTATCGTACCACCCCAATATCTTCACCATGTTGTCGCCTATGACCATCGTAGACGACGCATCGAAGATGGAGCTGGCGGGATTGCCCACGAAATCGCTGCTCACCAGCTCCTCCTCTGTGTATTCCAGGATGCCTTTGAGGGTCTCTTGTGCTTCTTCTTTGAACACCTGGTTTATCTCTTCTTTGGTTACTTTACGTTCTACGTTGGCAACCAGGTCGATCAGGGAGACTGTGGTAACCGGCACCCTAAAGGCCATACCGTGGATCTTCCCTTGAAGTTCCGGCATCACTAGCCCTACGGCTTTAGCTGCTCCAGTGGTGGTGGGTATTACGTTGGCGGCGGCGGCTCGGGCACGTCGTAAGTCGGGGTGGAACTGGTCTAGGATACGCTGGTCGTTGGTGTATGCGTGGATAGTGGACATAAGAGCGTTGCTGATTCTGAAATGATCGTGGAGGACTTTCACCAGAGGAGCCACACAGTTGGTGGTACACGAGGCGTTGGATATCACTGTGTGCCGCTGAGGGTCATATGTATCATCGTTGACTCCCAGGACTATGGTGACATCCGCTCCTTTTGCCGGCGCGGATATGATGACTTTCTTTGCCCCACCGGATAGGTGTGCCGCCGCCTTGGTTGCATCGGTAAAGAAGCCGGTGGACTCTACGACTATGTCTATGCCGAAGTCAGCCCATGGAATCTTTGCAGGGTCTTTTTCAGCCAGCACTCTTACGTGATGACCATCCACTACCAAATCGCTAGCGGCGACTTCTACAGTGCCTGGGTAGGTCCCATAGTTGGTATCGTACTTGAGCAGGTGGGCGTTGGTACGAGAGTCAGTGAGGTCGTTGACTGCCGTTACCTCCAGATTTCCCTTGTGGCGCTCCATGATAGAGCGTAGTATCTGTCTGCCAATTCTTCCAAACCCGTTGATGCCGATTTTGATGGTCACTCTTGCCTCCTGACTAACGTTAGTCCATCGCTTAGGTAGCATGGCGCTGGCTGAAAATCATTAGTTGTTGAGAGTTCGATCGAAGAAGTCCGCTACCTTCGATACGTACTCTTGCGGATTGGTCTTGTAGGCTCTTGTATGGCTGGCTTCTGGCACGATCCATAGTCCCTGGCTACCGTTGTTGGCGGCGGCATGTAGCAAAAGGGCATCTGCAGGAGGCACTATCTCGTCCTCGGCTCCGTGAATTATCATCACTTTGTCTGGTTTTAGCTTGCTTACGACTCGGAGTGGTCTGATTTCACCGAGGTCAATTCCGTACATGACTTTGATCATACACATCCACCCGAAGTTGAATTTGCTGGGAAGGTCGATGCGCTTGCGCGCCTCCTTCTCGATGAGCTTGGGAAGGTCTGCGAAGGAGCTATCCGATACGACCGGCATGTCCAGGCTGTTGTCGCCCGCTACGAGGATGGCTACGGCTGCGCCTAGGGAGAAACCCAGTATTCCTATGGAGTCGGGCGGTACTCCCCTGCTGGTGACATAGTCGATAGCTCCCAATAGGTCTCGGCGCTCATAGTATCCCACTGATGATCTTTTCCCATCTGACTCCCCCCGGTTACGCATATCGAAGAGGAGCAGGCTGTAGCCGCGTTGGGTCAAGTCTTTCGCCAAGCTTAGCGTACCGATGTGCGGATCTGCTCGATGCTTTTCTCCCCCGTGAACCAAAATGATACAGCAGTTTTCAGAGCCTCCGCTAATCCACCATCCCCTTAGTGTCAGATGGTCCTTTTTACTGGGGAAGGTCACTTCTTCGTACTCGAGACCCAGATCGGAGGGGGATTGACGCACCGGCTCTCTGATTACCCTCGTTATCGAGTAGGCTATATAGCCCATGAAGACCACTATAGCCAGCACGGCCTCAACGAGGGTGAGCACGATGGCAAACTTAATGCAGCCTTTCATCGGCTGTTGCTGTCGAGTTCGCTCATCTTCTTTCGCAGATTGGCCTCTTCAGTGGGGTGAGAGGAGAGGCTGGAAGTATTGTTCAGGGCTGACCTGAAGTCTGGGACGCAATAGATCTTGTCCTCTCTGCGAATCCAGTTAGAGGTCTCTTTTCTGCAGACGCTACACTTCATAACGGTTCACCTTGCAATAGTGGATTATGTCCGACCTTTGAGATGGGAGAAAGCCTCGATGCCTAAGTATCGTGCCTGGTGTTCCAACTCCCCTTCAATTTTCAAGAGCCTGTTGTACTTGGCTACCCGCTCCGATCTAGCTGGTGCGCCGGTTTTGATCTGCCCCGCACCGGTTGCAACGGCTAGATCAGCTATGGTGGTGTCCTCGGTTTCACCAGACCTATGGCTGATGATGGTGCCCCAACCAGCATCTTTGGCTAGCTTTATTACATCCAGGGTCTCTGTGAGGGTTCCTATCTGGTTGAGTTTTATCAAGATGGCATTGCTGGCGCCCTGCTCGATACCCGTGGTCAGTCGTTGAGGATTGGTGGCATAAAGGTCATCGCCAACCAGTTGGATCCGGTCACCCACTTTCTGCGTGAGCTTTTCCCATCCTTCCCAATCGTCCTCTCCCAGTCCGTCCTCGATGCTAATCAAGGGATAATCTACCGCCCATTGGCTGAGATATTCCGTCATGGATTGGGAGTCTAGAGTGGCGTCCTCGCCCGTCAGGACGTAGTTCCCGTCAGAGATAAGCTCGGAGGCGGCTATATCCAGGGCGACGTAACAGTCCCCGCCGGCCTCGTATCCCGCCGCCTCGATGGCGCCGACCACAATATCCATCGCATCTCGATTGGATGCTAGCCCAGGTGCGAAGCCACCCTCGTCACCTACATTGGCATTGAGTCCCTCCTCATTTAGCAACCTGCGTAGGGCGTAGTATACCTCGGCTCCCATCCTCAGGGCATCCGAGAAGTTGCCGGCGCCCGCTGGAACCACCATGAACTCCTGGAAATCGGTGGAGTTCTGGGCGTGCTTCCCCCCATTCAGGATATTGAACATAGGGACGGGTAGAATAGATTCGTTGCTGTCGAGAAGGTATGCGTAAAGGGGAAGACTTTCGCAGGAGGCTGCGGCATGGGCGGTGGCCAGTGAGACGCCGAGAATAGCGTTTGCTCCCAGGCGGGATTTATCAGGCGTCCCATCGAGATCTATCATCTCCCTGTCGACGACCTCTTGTTCCAGAGCTGATATACCCTTGAGGTGGGGAGCGATGATCTCATTCACGTTTTCCAGGGCCCTCAAGACCCCCTTGCCGCCGAATCGATGAGGGTCACCATCTCTCAGCTCGAGAGCTTCGTGAGTTCCTGTGCTGGCGCCAGAGGGCACCATGGCCTTTCCCATTGCGCCCCCAGCAAGACTTACCTCCACCCCAACGGTCGGATTGCCTCGGGAGTCCAGGACCTCTCGAGCTGTTATGCTCTCGATGGCGGAGTTCAACTGTTATATATCCTCTTCTCTCGCTCTTTGGCAGCGGTGATGGCCTTCTCAACAGCGTCTACTGGACTATCGGCGGGGATGATGGATTTGTCCAACTCTCCGTTTTTGGATAGGCCCCACGTCCTCAGGCCGATTACCGTGAGGGGGTCTAGCTGACCCAGGGCATGCCCTATTTCTGAAAGGGTGCCGAAAGCGCCATCAATGGCGATTACCGCCATCCCAGACTTGACTACGATGGCGTTCCTGGCATGTCCCATGCCCGTAACTATCTTGACATCAACCCACTTATTAGCCTCGGAAGGATCCTCTCCGGGAAGGATGCCTATGGTCCTGCCCCCTGCTTCATGCGCGCCTTTGCAAACTGCCTCCATGACGCCGCCCAGACCACCGCACACTATGGTCGCACCTCTTTTGGCCAGCTCTCTCCCCACCTCCTCCGCTGCTGCGGCAATCTCGGCATTGCACCTATTGCCGCCTATCACTGAAATGGGAATCAACTTGTTCATGGATCATGCCGGGGCTTAATAGCCCAAAACCGATTATAACATCGGTCTGTAGGCCCTCTCAATAAAGAGATCAGTCCCCTTTCATAGGTTCTACAGAGACTTGGTAGGCGGCGACCTCGGTTGTTATGGGCGTGGCTCCTGATATAGCCAGAACTACCTTGTCCACTTTACCTCCGAATTGACTGGTGGTGAACTCTTCACGCTGGGTAGAGTTCAAGGGAAGGTCCACAACTCGAATCTGGTCCCCAAACAGTATCGCTTGAAGGAAGAATCTTTGGGGTAGAAGATTATTGGTGCGTACGAAGCCCTCGGCCTGCCATCCGTTGTCCCCCTCAGCGTCATCTAGGAAGCCTATCTCTGGGATGGATATGTCATCTATGGCGAGCCCGGGTGCGTTGACTGCACCGTCGGTTATGTACTGGAAGCGCAGTAGCACTTTCCTGCCTGAGTAAAGCGACAGATCAACGTTTTCTTCCAACCAACGCGGCTCATCTCCCCCACCGCTTACCCCGGTGTAAGCGAACCCGAAGCTGTTCCCCACCGGATTCTCGGCGGTGGTGCTGGTTGCCTCCAGAATGTCCCACGTAGCGCCGCCATCGGTAGATGCTTCCACATAGGCGTGGTCGTACCCCTCCTCGATGTCATACCAAGCCCAGAAGGTTAGTGTGGCCTGAGAAACCTGGGTCAGATCGACTTCTCTGGTGAGAGTGGCATTTATAGAATCGCCCCTGTTGCTCCACCACTGCCGCCGTCCACTATGGGCCTGGTTATCTAAAAGGCTGGTAGTAGTAGAACCCTGGAATACGATCTTTGCTCCTTCTCCTTTTAGCTCTATCTCTACGTAATCGGTGGCGTACTGATGGACTTCGCCGGAAACACTCTCGGCATCGGTGATGCGCGCCGTTGCCGAGAGTTGAAAATCCAAACCTGTATAGCTGTATCTTCCGCCAAGTGGGTCATCCAGGTAGTTGGTGATGGCCCAATCTTTGAATACCTTGCTGAAATCTGCATCGTGCCCTTGGTCTTCCAGGTATTCGTCAATGCCCTGAATACCGTCTCCGGGCTTCGATACCAGGGCTTTTAGCGCGCCTCCTGAACCCGCATCCCCATAATGCTCCTGAAGGTACCTCATGAACAGGTGGGCGGCGGCGTAATGAGGCAGAGTCTGATTGTTATCTATAGGCCAACTGTTGAGCTGAGTGTCAGGGTTTCTTAGGAAGTAGGGGGGCCAAGGTGATGAAGAAGACGCTACCTCCTCAGCCAGGGTGGAAAGACCCTCGTTAACCCAGGCCTCCTCAGAGGCGTCGGCCACGAAATGGACAGCATGTTGTAGCTCATGAGCCAGGACAGAATAGTAGAGTTGAGATCCCAGGTTTATACCATCCACATTGATATAGATCATTCTTTGCTGATTGCTCAGGGGATTCACCGAAGTTGGGAACTCATCGTAGGGGTTGTAGTAGCCGGCTACGCTTGGGATAGCGGCGTGGAGGACAGTTAAGCGGATGTTCCCAGGTAGCGCATCGCCGAATCTAGCGGTTACCTGTGGGTATATCACTCTCTCAAACTCTTGTGCCGACCGAGCCAATACATCCTCCGAGACGTCCTTATCATCGGCGACGTACATGTATAGGTGAGGACTTACGTGGAGGAGGGTTGCATTGACCTGGGAACTCTCGGTGGCGTCTACGTCCACTATCCAAAAGGTCCTCTGGTGACCTACGATTTGATCAGGCTGGCCCGCGAGAGATAGGCGATGAATTGGTTGCCCCGATCTAGCCCTGAGGCTCTCGGCTAATGCATAGGGGGCGAGGTCGGGCGGGGTGGGGATATAGGGAAAGGATAGCTGAGGGTAGGTGATTTGAGATGGGCTTTCTGCGGTGATGATCTCCGGTGGAGGGGTCGAGATCGATTCTGATCTGCAGGAAGGGATGACCAGGACTAGAATGAAAAAGGCAATGAACAAAACACTGTAACTGAGCTGAGGTCTCTTCAAAAGCGCATTCCCTCTCGTTGACAATTGTAACCTGCGCGATGAGGAGAGGTAACGGCTGGATCTACTATGACATGAAGAGTATGTCAGGCCAAGATGTCAGGATTTAGGTGTACCTCGATTGTATTCGGCCAGGACCGCACCCCCGTCTATGAACAGGTTGACCCCCGTCACGAATACAGACTCGTCGGATGCCAAATACAGAGTGGCGTATGCCACGTCCAACGGCTCGCCGACTTTGGGGAAGGGCTGGTAGCCTCTCCATTCCTCTGCAATGCTGGGATCGCTGGTATCTACCTCTCGGTAGCCTGTGCCGGGCCTGGCGATATCTCCTGGCGAGATGCTGTTGACCCTTATCCTGCAGTGAGCGTATTCCAGGGCCGCTTGTCGGGTGAGCATTATCATAGCTCCTTTGGAGGCTGCGTAAGAACCGCTGCCTCTATGGGTCGCCATCGCTCCCCACACCGATGCGTTGTTGATTATGGAGCCACCACCATTCTCTATCATGCGGGGTATGGCGTACTTGGTTCCAAGCCATGTTCCCTTTAGATTCACATTCATGACTCGGTCCCAGTCCTCCTCCGTCTCGTCCCCGGAGCGATCATAGGATACAGTGCCTGCGTTATTGAAGAGGACGTCCAGCTTACCGTAGGTCTCCACTGTTGTGGAAACCATGCGCTCAACGTCTGCTGCTACTGCCACGTCCGTGGGGACATAGATAGCCCGGCCCCCCTTCGATTCGATGGTTTTGACTACCTGTTCCCCCAGCTCAACCCTTCGGCCGGCCACCACCACTTTTGCTCCCTCTTCAGCGAAAAGATATGCTGTGGTCCTCCCTATTCCGGAAGTGGCCCCGGTGATAATCGCTACCTTGTCTTCTAACCTCAATGTATCCCCCTATTGCGAAATCCTGCCGCTGACGTACTCGCCAATAGTCATCCCTCCGTCCACCATCAGGTCCGTGCCAGTTACATATGCCGACTCGTCGGAGGCTAGATATAAGGCTGCGTATGCTACGTCGTCGGGCATACCCACCTTGGGTAAGGGTTGGTTGGTCTTCATCTCTTCCACCGTCTTGGGATCGTGCCAGTATTCATCGGGGGTGTTGGCGCCTCCGGTTAGTGCAATGTCCCCTGGGACTACGTTGTTCACCCTTATTTTGTAGGAGGCATAATCCAGGGCCGCCTTCTTGGTCAGCATTAGGACGCCAGCCTTGGAGGCTGCATACGAGCCGCCGCCTCTATGACTGGCGGCCACGCCAAACAGGGAGGAGTTGTTGATTATGGAGCCACCGCCATTCTTGATCATGTGAGGCACAGCGTACTTGATACCCAGAAAGACTCCCTTTAGGTTTATATCCATGCACTGCTGCCAGCTCTCCTCCGATTCATCGCCGACTTTGCCTAGAGTGACTATGGCTGCGTTGTTGAAGAGTACGTCCAGCTTGCCGTAGGTATCTACGGCTGCAGAAATCAGTTGCTCTACATCCCCGGCTAGACTAACGTCGGCCTGGACGAAGATAGCCTGCCCACCGTTATCCTGAATGTCCTTCGCAACCTTTTCTCCCGCATCCACTGTACGACCCGATACCACTACCCTCGAACCCTCTTTGGCGAACAGTTTAGCAGCCGCTCTGCCGATGCCGAAGGTGGAGCCTGTGATGATCGATACTTTGTCCTTTAATCTCAATCGGATCTCCGCGGAACTAGGAACGCTACCACATACTGGCGAAACATTGCAGAGGGGACATTATAGCACGCAGTACGCGCGCCGTTGGGGGCTGAAAACAAGGAGGATGTTACGTCTGTGCCAACAGTGGTAGAATTCTGATAAAGAAAGATAAAGATTAGGTATTATGAAGTTCGAACGAGGATCTTACATTCAGGCAGCAACCTTATGTAGTGAAGTCTTATGAGGGAAAAGACTGAGTCTTTTCCCTCATAAGACTCATCGATACTTTAACTCATTCAAGTGTGGGGCTGACCCTCCTGAAGAGATGCCAGAAGTACAGTTTTCGATGAAGCTGGTAATAATGCTGAAACCAGGTGAGGCGAAGGGGCGACACGAGCTGAAGATTATTCCTGGAAAACCTTCTGGTGAGAGCTCACCACCGATGATCCTGACTGTACATCTGGAAGGAGAAGAGAGGGGGCAAAATATTATTAGCGATTTGAGGAACTTGTAGATTCATAAGAGAACGTTGGCTCAGATGTGTATAGATTCATAGAGGCCAGAGCCGCTCGCAACGCGTTTTTAAGATATTCTTCACTTCGGAGGCCCTCACTGATCTCAGTAGTATACAGCTCGAGAATGCCCATAAGGTGCTGTTCTGGTAAGTCTCCTTGGGCAGACCATTGGTAGTCATCTACCCATTCAGTCAACTGTGAAAGAGACATGTCGCCATTAAGATATTGACGAATATGTGCAATAGTCTCTTCCTGAACCATGTGTTCCACCTCCTACGATGAGGGGACGGAGTGAGATACCGCAAACGCTATGTTTCGTTTAGTGAAATCCGTAGCCTGTGAAATTAGCCTGTTTACCAAGAATAACATATTCCGCAGGGCAGGGCGAACAGGGGATTTATATTCCCAACTCATAATAGATCAGCCAGCAACCAATCCCGAGTGGAAAAGCAGTAGAAGCCAGATAATTAAGTACTTCGACAAAAACGGGCGACATGTTGCTACAAGCCACCGCATCACCAAGACTAATCATCACCATGGCAAAGACATAATCATTGGTAACGTCAAATACATATATCGGCGTAGGAGCCGTTAAATGAACCAGCGTCTTATGCACATATGGCGATCAGCATGTCGTCTTTAGGGATTTTTCGCGCCGAGGAAGGTAACAACACAGTTTCCACCTGTAACCATCTTGGCCGTGGGGATGTTACGAGCCCTGGGTGTTCCGTTTTCGTCTATTCTCACGGGTGCCATTGTTCACCTCTCCGGCTCCAATTAGCGCCCTTCACTAGTCTCTGACTCCTATCAGCTTGGCCAGCTTCAGGTTGTTGAACAGGGCGAGGGACACGTACCACTTGACCCTGGTGCGTGTGGCATCTTTGGTCTCCAGGCTGCCTACGCGCTCCACCTGAAGTCCGCTAGGTCCGGTGAGGCCCACCACGCCCCCTTCTCCAAACTCAAGTGCGTATATGGTGGAGGTATCAGTGTTGGAACCCACCGTCTGAGCATCTGATATCCAGTCACTAATTCCGATGGGGATGCCATCGTAAAACTGGACCCTCTGCCCCAACTGATTGAGGTCTGACTCGACGATTCCACTTCCGGCGGCCCTGCCCAGAGAGGTGATCTTACGTCTGCTCCGCTTGCTCATGATGAGAATGGTGGGCTTGCCACCTTTGACGGTATCGCCAAGCTCGTCCAGTTTCTCTAGGGTGAGGGATCCTCCGTTGGTGCCCATGCTCACCGTCTGGGTGGAACCTGCCAGCTTATCGATCCCATCGAAGGCCTTGGGATCTGTCGTCGAGTTGCCGTTTATGAAGGTATCGTCGAACTTTTGCTGAACCGCCTTGGCCTTGAGCTGGACTATCGCTGCCTCCAGGTCCTGGATGTTGCTCCTGGTGGACGAGAGGAAATTGTCCACGTCTGCATCCCCACCGAGAATCTTCAGCGGTGCATTGACCTGGGTGAATGTAGGAGTGGACTCAGTCCAGGTGTCTCCCACGTCGAAGAAGCTGACGGTGGGTGCAGTATTCTCACGATTGTAGGTGAGACCGTTACCTACAATCTCTATGAAGGGCATTGCCTGTAGCACGGGGCTTTCACTAATGATGGTCTCGATGACCCCAGCGAGGAGAACATCGTTGGACAGTTTCGTTGCTTCTGCTAATGTCAAGGCCATTTCTCTTCTCCTTCCTTAATCTCTCTTCTTCTCTATCCTCGTTGCAGTCCATACAGGATCTTTTCCTGTGGCGACAGTGTGCTCAAGTCGAGAGGTCCTCTAGGAGGAGCACCGGCGGGCACTCTCTCCGAGGGCTCCTGGCTCTTCAGATCCATCGCTATCTTCTCGACGATGACTCTGGCTGATGCTACGGAGGCGTCCAGATCGTCTATAGTCTTGCCCTGGACCAGCTCCTCGGGCACCTTGGGGGAGGTGGCCAAGAGGGCCGTCCGATACTTGGAGACAGCAGAATCCATCTGCTCCCGAAGGTTGGTCAGCTCTGCCTCACGCTCCTGTAGGGTGGAGGTCACCCTTTGGATTTCCGCTTCCAAATCGTGGGCCCTGGTATCAGAATCCCCTGTTTCGGAAGTAGTGGACGTCTCCTTGGGGGCTTCCGACTCCTCCGCCTCGATGATCTCGTTCTCCGTTACCGTTTGGTCAATCTCCTCCATCAGGCTACACCTCCGTGACTTGCAGTTTGCTTCTGTTGCTATACTTAGCCGTGCTCACTTGACAGAATGATAGAATATGTGTTCTACTCAAGTCAATGAGATAATGTCACGGAGCTAGATAGCTAGAATCGGCATGGCATCAAAGATAGAGTGGACCGAGGAGACCTGGAACCCGACGACCGGTTGTACCCAGATCTCTCCTGGATGCGCCTACTGCTATGCAAAAACCCTGGCAGAAGGGTTCCTAAAGAGTCAATATCCTCAAGGTTTTGCCTGTGTTCAGACGCATCTCGAACGGCTTTCCAAGCCTTCCAGAACTAAAAAGCCAACCGTGTTCTTTGTAAACAGCATGTCAGACCTGTTCCACGAGGAGATACCAGAGTCTTTCGTTTGCCAAATTTTCCAGGTCATGCTGAAGGAAAACAGGCATATATTTCAGGTGCTAACTAAAAGACCTCAGAGAATGCAGAGCTTCGTTCTCAAGCATTACTCTGAAGGGCTGCCGAGTAACATTTGGCTTGGAGTGTCAGTCGAGAACCAGAGATTCACCTATCGTATAGATATATTGAGGGCAACACCTGCCACAGTACGATTTTTATCGTGTGAACCGTTACTAGGCCCATTACACATTGCGGATCAGCTGGAAGGTATCCACTGGGTTATTGGAGGGGGAGAAAGTGGGGCACATCTGAAGAAACGAACCAGTCGCCTATGTAAGTCTGAGTGGGTTGATAGCCTTCAGAAGCAATGCCTTGATACCGGGACACCCTTCTTCTTCAAACAATGGGGGCACATACTAGCCAACCCTGACAAGAATGACCCCACCGCCAAAGAAAACGGAGGAGCAACCAAAGGAGGCTCTTCTGTAAACGGTTCTTATGTCAGAGAGTGGCCGAGTGATTTACGTATGAAGCAGACTTGGTACTCAAAAATCACCCTCCAAAACGGAAAAAACTCGCAGGCTTGCCACATTCAAATGACCTAATAAAGGTTACGAGACTCATATAGAGATGAGCACAAAGAGGGACCCTAATCATCGGAGACAAGAGTTGGTGATCGCATCCGATGGACTACCAGCTCTGGCAGTAGGCCCTTGGGCGGAGGAAAAGCTCTATTTCTTAAGTTACTTTACAGAGTTGTTTAATGGTGGCATGAAGTACAAGTGGCCCCTGAGAGCTTACATAGACTTGTTCTCTGGGCCCGGAATGTGCGCTATCAATGAAACTTCCAGGGATATAGCTGGGTCTCCCTTATGCGCTCTTAAATGCGGGATTCCTTTTACTCATCTCTTTTTCAACGACGTAGACTCGAAATCTATAGAAGCATTGAGAGAACGAACTCATGGTTATGAAAGTGAGATAAATTATTATGAATTTGACTGCAACGAAGCTATTGAAAAAATATTGAGAGATTTACCGACCGGTGCTCTTGGACTAGGTTTTATAGACCCGTGGAACTGGGAAATCACTTTCGACTCTGTCTACAAACTGACAGAGGAACGAGCGATGGATTTGATTATCACATTCCATACAGGATCGATAAAACGCAACGCACATCGTGTGCTACAGAGCTTGGATTCTTTCATTGGTGACTCTTTATGGCGAGACAGATATTTTGACTCCTTTGCCAAAGGCGAACGTCGAGGAAGCAGGATTATTCTTGACCACTATGAAGATAGGCTTAGAAACATAGCGGGCTATCGATTTGTGAATGATAGTGTTTTAGTAACAAATTCAGGAGGTACCCCTCTTTATCACTTGATTTACGCAAGCCGCAGCCCAAGGGGTGAGGATTTTTGGAATAAATCTATTAGTAAGACTCGTTTGGGGCAGCACCGTTTATTCTAAGTCTTAAATCCATTATCACTGGAAGTTTTCCGTACTTCTAAACCCATTCTCTCTATCCCTGCTCTTGATATGCCGCGGGAACAAAAGCCCGTGAGTCTTCGTCTTTATAAGTGAAGGCACAGAAAGCTTCACCGAGAAAAGAGGGTTCGCCGCTAGGCGAGATCTGAATCATCAGATACCTGAAACACCACAAATTATGACTTCCTTTCCCCACCTGCCACTCGTTCCCCCGAGAAGTAGGCTGGTGACCTCCCTCCTTGCTATCGTGCCCCTAGAGGACTTGAGCCGCCAGAGCTTCTAGTCGCACGTGCTTTATCTTTCACCCAGTCAGATACGGCTGAGTCGTCTCCGTAACACACGTACCAGGGGTTTGTGATAGATTGATGACAACGTCTTATGCGTTTCAGAACGTTGTCGTGATGCCTCAAGAGACCACAGCCAACCTGGACGAGCAGGCCCTGGTCGCGAAAAGTCAAGATGGAGACCTCCAGGCTTTCAATACCATCGTCGAGGAGTACGAAAGACTGGCCTACAACCTGGCCCTTCGGATGTTGGGCGAGCCCGCCTTGGCTGCGGATGCCACCCAGGACGCCTTCATAGCTGCCTTCCGAAAGATCAAGGGGTTTAAAGGAGGAAGCCTAAAGGCTTGGATTCTGAAGATAGTAGCCAACAGATGCCGGGATCTGTTGCGCTCGGCTCACAGGCGTTACAACCTGTCCCTGGAGGGGATGAGTCCTGATGCCGCGGCTTCTATCCCGTCCAGGGCAGAATCGCCGGAGGACCACGCTGTTAGGCGGGAGCTGGGGCGGGAGATCGAAATGGGTCTGAGCACTCTGGACTCAAACCAGCGGCTAGTCCTGGTTTTGGTGGATATCCAAGGCTTCAGCTACGAGGAGGCCTCGGAGATTATTGGTGCGTCCCTGGGCACCGTTAAATCCCGGCTGAGCCGGGGTCGGGCGAGCCTTCGAGATTACCTGCGAAGCCACGGGGAACTTTTACCTGGCCGGTATCGTCGAGATATTTGAGGGGTAGTTTGATGTTCTGGAGATTTTGGAAAAGGGGACATCTCAGGTATCAAGCCCTGTTGTCCGAGTATATAGACAATAGGCTGAATACTGCCGACCAGTCGCATCTCGAGGAGCATCTCAGGGGTTGCGCCAAGTGCTCGGAGGATCTGGAATCCCTTCAGGCCACCGCTGGACTACTAAGAGATGTCCCGATGGTCGAGACGCCACGGTCATTCAAGCTTCAGGCTGCTCCTACCGAGAAGCCAGGAAAGCCAGTGCTGTTGTGGTCTGTACAGGCTTCGACAGTGGCGGCGGCCATGTTGCTGGTGGCCCTAGTAGCAGGAGACCTGGCGGGAGCCTTCGATAGCGACAGAGCCCTGGGTGAGCCTGAGATATCCGATGACCAACAGGCGTACGAGATTGCGGCTTCCGATTACCAGCTGGAGACTGTTACACCCACGCCGGCCCCGGGTCAAGCGCCCGCCGTTGTGGAGAACTCCAATGAGCTGATGCAGGCCCAGGAGCTTTCGTCCCAGGACGACCGAGATACTGGCATTATTCCCGAGGAAAATGTCATGGCGCTTGAAGAGGCCGAGAGTCCAGAGGCATCTGCAGCGCATACGGAGGTAGAAGAGCTCGCGGGGGTGGCTCCCACGGACACCGGTGACGGCGATAGTGTTGTCAGGGAGATAGAGATAGCTGTAGCCTCCGCCCTGGGAGTCCTCGTCGTAGCTACTGGGTACCTCACCTATCGCCGAAGAAGGAGGGTCTGACTAGGTGGATATCCCTTCCTCCTCCCGAACCCTGGCCATCTCGGTTTCCGGGTCTACTATGCCCAGGTTCCCCATCGCCCTGCGCCGGCTGTGAATACCCGCCTTTACCAGCACGTCCTCATCCTGTACCAGCCTGCTTCTGTCCTGAGGCAGTATCGGCCCCCATATTATCCTCGGCCTCACCTGATGGAAAGATACGTTTCGCTTCTGCTCCAGGATCTTGAGGATCATCGATATGCGGCTTTGATAGACGGATGAACGGATTAGACGTTTCCTGCGTATCTTCTGGAGCAGTGGGTTCATCTCCATCTCCAAGGCCACGCCTGATAGGCCCTGACGATTGTCCCCAAAGCTGGTGCGCGGCGACTCCGACAGATCGTGCACTGCCCTGTAGACCAGGTTGATGAAATCGGCGTGAAGCTTGACTCCTCCTCCCTGTAGCAGGTCCAGGAGATATGCTTTCGCACTTTCCGGCAGCTCCCACACCGCCCCCGGCTGCACGGCAATGCCTTGAGCGTCATCGATGTTCTCCAGTACGGCGACGGGGTTTCCGGAGAGCTCCAGTATCATGGATAGCTGAGAGAATGCCCTGTTCAGCTCCCTGGCTGGCTCCTCTATGGAAGGGATGTCGGATATTCCCCAGAACTTCTTGGGTTCCCTGAGATTGGGGAACACTATGAACGGAATAAAGCCGTAGGGGTTGGCTCGGTGCTCGTGGAGGACGTTATCGATCCATATCTCCAACGTTTCAGATGTCCACACCTCCACGATGGTCGCCTTCTTACGCTTACCGCCCAACGTAGCGGCGCTGTCCCTCACGCCGAACAGCATCTCTACTTCTTCCGCCGAGAGCTGGTACTTGCTGGCTACTCGCCAGATCCGAGTTACGTCATCTCCCACCCACCACACGAATATCCCCTGTACGTCCGGCGCCGATACTCTCACCCGCTTCTCCTGGGCGTCCCACGTGACCTTGTAGACTCCGTCACCGAGGATTGCAGTGTCCAGCTCGGTATCGAAGTCCAGCTGCAGCAGGTTGTTGGCCTCGGTGACTTCTCGGAGGGCATCCTCGGCTTGTCTGGCTCTGTCGGCCGCTTCATGCGAGGCATCCGAGGGTTCGATGGAGAAAGAGAGGTCGGCCATCAGATATGAGGTGACCTTGTCGATGAACGCCTTGGCATAGTTAAAGGTGAGGCGGCGTTCGCTTCTGCGAGCCCTTCCGGGCCATTGGAGACCGTTGTAGAAGTCCAGGTGCTGGGCATAGGCCCTCAGCCTGTCTGGGTCCATCTTGCCTATCTGCTGCAGCAACGTCAGATCATCCATATTTATCCCTCCGTGATGCATTCTTTCTTAGGACTAGCTCTCTATTTACCTTTCAGTATCCTGTGGATAGTGCGGCGGCTGACTCCAAACCTGGCTGCAAGCTGCGATGGGCCGAGTCTCTCCTCGTCTCTCATCTTTAACACCTCCTGGTCCCGTTTCGCCTTGACCTCTCGACGGAACCAGCCCGAGTCGTCATATCGGCACTTGGGTAGGGGGCATTGCAAGCATGATGGGGATATATCGCAGCCATCGTCTTTGTAGGGGATGAACTCGGGCAGTCTATCCTTCTCATCTTGGCCATTGGAAGATTCAACTTCATCTACTAAACCTAACCCTTGGGCAACCATCTCACGAAACACCCGCAAATCCATTGTTTTCTCCATTCGCATGCCTAGTCTTACGGCTAATCCTTCTGTGTCGAACCGTTAGGGACGTTCTGAACAAATCTTTACCGAGGGAGTCCAGAGGGAAGCATCCCTCTGGCGGGGGGCCTGGGGGGTGTCCCCCCATATCCAAAACCTGCCGAGGGCGGGCGGATGGGACAAAGGCGTATGCATTTGTTCAGGGTATTCTTAGGTATCTAGCTCATCACTCGCGCCCCTTTCTAAGCCTGCCCGATGCTCTTCTTGGTGAGTACGTGGATGCCTGCACCAGGAGGGCGAGGCTCATCAAGAAGTCGTCGTGGCCCTCACTTGGACTCACGTAGAAATTCATGGTCTGGCTGGCGCGATAGTAGCTCCTCGCTTTATCTACCTGGCCCCAGAACTCCCGGTACTCGGGCGATCCGTCACCCAGGTACATCTTTATTCGACCCGAGTTGATGGCGGCCAGTAGATCGAACCCCAACTTGGACTTGCTGGATGAGGTGAATACGAAAGGGGTCACTACGGAAACACCGAGAGCCTTCTTCAGAAAGCTGGCTACTCCGGCTCCAACTCCCGTAGCGTCCACTATCACCCGCTTGCATCGCCACACATTGCTCAGGAGGTCCACCAATCGACTGTACACGGCAGTGTGGGGTTGGCCAGTCCACCAGTAGTGCTCCACTATGCTTATGCCACGCCCTTCCGAGACTGGATCGGCTCGACGTGAGCTTAGCTCTCCAACGGTAACCACCGTCGAATCCTGCCTTGGCTTTATAGCCCTGAGCTCAGCGTCCTCGAATGCTTCCGCCTCTCCGGCCAGGTCTATAGCCGCCACGTAGGCCCCCTTGTCTTGGGGTCTGCTCATCCGCTGGTGACTACCTTGCAGCTGGGCCCTCTGGGTAGAGCTGATAAACCCCCCGCCACCCTTCAGGGGCAAGAGACGATACTGGGTCCGAAAAAGGGGGTGGTCCTCACCCAGTCTGTCCCTTTCGCCTTCCGCGTAGCTCCGATAATCGGAGTTGTACTTCGCCACCTCTTGCCAATCGAACTCGAAGTGCCTGCGAAGGTTGTCTATGCGCTCCAGCTCCAGGTTCCTCTGCTTGGTCTCCTCCAGGAGAGTCGAGTCGTCCCAGGCCGT
Organism: Dehalococcoidia bacterium; assembly: GCA_965197675.1. Lineage (GTDB taxonomy): Bacteria > Chloroflexota > Dehalococcoidia > Plut-88900 > Plut-88900. The sequence continues at coordinate 733,176 of OZ240221.1, forward strand.
TCCATAGTGGACGGTAGTCACGTTGGTAGCAGCGCCCATAGGTTTGAACTCTTTGTTGTACTTCTCTTTGGAAATGTCCTGACTCTCATCCATTTCCAGCAGAGTGTGGGCCGTGGCCCCCACCACGTGACTGGACGAGTCAGCGCTGAAGAACATCTGACGGGCCTTGTACAGCCGGACCATGTAGCTCATCTCCGATACCCAGATTCCACTGTATCCGGCGTCATTCAGCCTCTCCTTGAGTCTTTGGATGCTGTTTATGGTCTGGGGCTTGAAGGTGGGAGATGCCTTGATTGCGTTGCCGCCGGTACGCATGAACAGCGTTAGAAGTAGAACCTCCAGTTGGGCCGACAACTCGTTTTTGCCTCCCTGTCTGGCTATCACCACGGAGAATTCCAATCCCCTCTTTTGCAGTATGCTGTCCAGCACCGATCGACCTATTTCCACCTGATAGGGCCTGAGCTTTTGCGATATTGGCATACCGGCCTGCTACAGAAATCCCAGCGTAACCTGCACGATGGCTGCCCCCAGAACGAAGAAGCAAAGACCGTATACCGTGTTCTTTAGCTCTCCCACCTGACGCTTCAGCTCTATCAGGCGGAGGTCAAGGACAGCATCGAAGGTCGATTCAGGAAGGAGGCTTACCTCATCTCGATGTTTCTTGTTCTTAGTCCTCTTAAATCTGGCGATAGCGGCTTTAAGTCCCTCAGCTTTCACTAAATCCCTCCAGGCCGAGAGCGCCGCCGATACCGTTTAGCACTCCCTCTATAGCCTCGCTCAGGTCGTCTTTCGACTTCTTGGAGAGGCGGTATCTCGACCCCACTGTCCTCACCAGCAGGTCTATGCCCTTGAAAATCAGAGCAGTGTTATCGGGCTGCTCTCGAAGAAGCTGAACAAGGCGAACTCTCAATAGAGCGATCTCCTGGTCCAGCCCTTCCATGTCCATGGCCTCGGGCAGCTTGAGCTGCTCTGCCTCGCTTACGACTGAAGAGTAGAACCCTCCGTCTTTGACGCTGGTTCTAGGCTTTCTACGGCGAGTGGACGTGGTGGACTTCTCATTCCCCTTAGCCAACCTTCTTCTCGCTTCTAGACGCGCTAGGGGTTTCCACGAGGCGGATCAGGTTGCGCAGCCCGCTGCGGGGCAGTTTCTCCGCAGCCTCTAGCGCACCCAGGAGAAGACACAGGGCGGCCACCTCCCAATGGTTGGTTTCTACAGCCTTCTTCAACAACGACATTGCATCCTCCTAAGCTCCAATGGCTGGCTATTATCCAAATCAGCTTGGCTTTTGAATTGGATAATAGAATATGCGTTCTATTACGTCAATGAGTATCTGTCTCTGGATTCCCCGCCTGGAGCCTATCTAGCCCGCTGAAAGGAACCACTTGATCGGAAACACCCCTCCCCCACAGAGGACTCCTTGTCGTCAATGGGGATTGCAAGGGGGCGGAGTCTCTTTGCCTGGGGGTCTGGGGGCTGTGCCCCCAAGAACTACATATGAGTGCGGGTGGGTGGGAAAGACCCTCCGTGCTATTCCTTGAACCGCACAAGCCCTCGCTTCAATAGTCACACATCCGTGGTGATCGGCAAGCACTTCTAATATCCTTACCAGTCCCCTTCACCACAGACGCCAACGAGGTCTTCCCTATCATTTGGCGAGGAATCCAGGGATGTTCTGAATAAGTCTTCATCGAGGGAGGCCAGAGGGAACCATCCCTCTGGCGGGGGGCCTGGGGGGTGTCCCCCCAGATCTCAAACATATCGAGGGCGGGCGGCTGGGAGCAAAGCGTACGTCTTTGTTCAGAGTATCTCTAGAGTCTAAGTTACTGGCTGGATTGGACGATCCCGGCCAGTAGGTCGTTCCGGGTGTCTATGGTCGAAGGGTGTACGAAATCGCCTCGGGAAAGATGGGACGCTGCTTCACGGCCTATGAACTCTACGATTGCCTTATCCAGGTCCTGCTGGGCTAGCTCTCTCACCCTGTCATTGAAGGGATAGCGGCTGTCTTTGGCCGAGTCCAGCTTGTCGGCTAGGAAGAGCACGCGAGCTACCGGGCCCATGCCTGCCTTCCCGACGGTGTGGCGCCCTATCGCCTCTAATATCTCAGCGTCTTGGACTTGATAGTCCCGGCGCACCAGTTCCGCTCCAACAGAGCCATGTAGAAAAACAGGAAGCCTCTCCTCCAGTGGGGTGATCGGCAAGCCGAACTCATTGGCGAGCTTCAGGAGCTCATCAGCCTTGGTAACCCTGGCTACATCGTGGAGCAAGGCTGCTATTTCTACCTTCTCGGAATCGACGCGAAAGCGTCGGGCGAGCTCCAGCGATATGTCCACCACTCGGTTTACATGCTCCAATACACCTCTGGGAAGATGGCTGGCCTTCGCCCTAAGCTCATCGACGTCGTGGGCCAACGGTGGCTAGCCCAGCTTTCCTGAGAGGCGTCTGCCTCCCAGCAGGTGCATGTGCAGATGACCTACCGTCTGGCCGCCCTCTTCACCGCAGTTGATGGCCAGCCGATAGCCCCCGTCATAGACTCCCTCTTTCTTGGCCATCTGATTGGCGAGGAGCACCATGCGGCTCATCAGGCTGGAGTTGGACTCTGTTACGTCTCTAATGGAGTCTAGGTGCTCCCTGGGCAGGATCAGGAGGTGAGTGGGGGCCTGGGGATTGATATCCCGTATTACCAGGGCTTGATCGTCCTGGTAGAGCACGTCGCTGGGTATTTCGCCTGCGGCTATCTTACAGAAGATACAGCTCATGGGTTGTCCTCGAGTGATGCAGTTACAAAGAGCCACCACCGATTATAAGACAGAGCTATTTGGTTGTATATTCGAACGTTGTGCTCCTGTGTCCCTCAACTTGTCTTATGCTGCCATCCCTAATAAGATATGCCAAGCCGCCTACGTCATTTCGGGAGGTCTATTTGCAGCCGATAAACTTCTGGTCTTACTGGTTCTCAGGAGTGCTGATAGGAGTAGTCATAGCTGCCTCCCTGCCCATTTACAGCTTCCGATGGCACATGACTCTCCATATCCTGGGAGCGGTCATGTTTCTGGGAAACATCATCGTTACTGCCGCCTGGATGATGCTCGCTGAGCGGGCTAAGAATGCTTCGGTGATGCACTTCGCCAGCAAGACCGTCAGTAGGGCTGACCTACTCTTCACCGGTCCTGGTGTGATACTGATACTGGGCAACGGGCTGGCCCTGGCGGAGTCCCAATGGGGAGGATGGAGCGGGTTCCATGAGTTCAGCTGGATAGTGCTGGCCTTGATTCTGCTGGCTTTATCTGGACTGGTCTGGTCGGGATTCTTGCTGAGATATCAGTTCGGAATGCTGCGACTTTCCACTGAGGCTGTCGAGTCCAACTCGCCACTGCCTCCCCAGTTCTACAGCCTGCTCCACAGATGGTACTTCTGGGGAGTTATCGCGATCTTGCTGCCGATTTTTGCCGTCTACCTGATGGCGGGAAAGCCCGACTGGTGGTAAGCCCTAACTGGTAGAAGATTCTTTCCTCAAATCTTTCACCTACATGGGTGATGAGAATTTTGGGTGGTTGTGGAGGCGCCTGATGGTTCCGCTCACCCCCTTCGACTAGCTCAGAGTGAGCGGAAACACCTCTACAACAGAGGACGCCTTGCTGCCAGTGGGGATTGCAAAGGGGCGGTGCCCCTTTGCCTGGGGGTCTGGGGGCTGTGCCCCCAAGAATCACCTACCTGGGCGGGAGAGACCACGCTTGCTATTCCTTTAACGACACAAGCCCCTGCTTCAATACTCGCACCTCCGTGGTGATCGGCAGGCCCCAACGAGGTCTTCCCTATCATTGTAGGTAAGGAATCCAGGTTTCACCGACGGTTTGACACCTTCCCTGACTAGGGATATATTCTAGCCCCAACCTTAACCATACCTTCAGCTAGGAGCAGTCATGGACCCCAACGAGTACATTAGCAAGCTTCGGTCTGGGCCTATCGAGAGAGAGTCTCCCTTCCCCATAGAGGAGTTTCAGACTCGCATAGCCAAGGTTCGAGAGGAGATGGGCAAGGAGGGGCTGGACGGCCTTATAGTCTGCATGCCGGGCAACCTCAACTACCTCACAGGTTATTACACCTTTGGCATAGACAACTTCACCTGCGTAGTGCTGCCTCTGGAAGGAGAGGTTTCGGCCTTTACTCAGTCCTCGGAGATACCTTCCGTCGTGCTCGCTACGTGGGTCGAAGACGTGACCGGTTTCACTTGGCCATGGACCGACAAAATAGGGTCTATGCTGTCGAATAACCTCAAGGGCAAAGGGTTGGAGAATAAACGCATCGGCATCGAGCTTTCTCGAGGTGGTGCCGTTCCCCGCATATACAACGATCTTCAGAAGGCCCTGCCCAACGCCACGGTTGTCGATGGATCTGGGCTGGTAGAGCGCATCAAAGTTACCAAGTCTCCCAGGGAGCTGGAGCTGATGCGGACGGCTGGGAAAATGACGTCAGTGGGCATAAATGCCGCCTTGAAAGCGGTTAAAGCGGGAATCACCGACAACGACGTAGCCAGCGTGGGGTACAAGACCTTGATAGAAGAGGGCAGCGAGTTTACTTCTCTGCACCCCATCGTCACAACCGGACATCGCTCTAGCTGGCATCACACCAGCTTCAAGAGGAATCCCCTCGAAGTCGGCGACATTGTGTTCCTGGAATACGGCGCCAGCTACCACCGATATCATGCACCCATGATGCGTACTGCGGTCATCGGCCCGCCCTCCGATGACATCAGGAGAATCGCCGACGCATCGAGAAATACGGTGAACTTAGTAATCGAAAGCGCTAAGGGAGGCCGCACCTCCCATGATGTAGCCAGGGATGCCCTCAAGGGCTTCGCCGGGCTCGAGGATGAGGCGTGGTTCATGCGAATTATAGGGTATAGCATAGGCATCGGCTTCCCTCCCAACTGGGCCGACTGCCAGATGTTCATCGCCGAGGGTGTCGACAAACCCCTGCTGCCCGGCATGACCTTCCACCTGCCTATCATGTACCGCGTCCCGAGAAAGTTCGGGGTGGGGCTGAGCGAAACCATCGCTATCACAGAAGACGGCTGCGAGGTTCTGACAGAGCCGGACCGGGACCTCTTCATAGCTCCCGGATAGGATGCAGGACTTTCCAGTGCTTTTGACAAGGTAAACCTAGACCGCTTAGACGATAGAGGTAATCTATGGAAGACATCTACTCAATACTCGATCAGAGTCATTCCAAGTCCTTGGCAGCGTACCAAAGTACCCATGAGGTGGTCGCTCAGGAGGTGGTCAACACCGTCGACATGCCCTATCCCTTGTATATCCGAGAAGCCAAGGGGTCTCGGGTGATCGACGTGGACGGCAACGAATATATAGATCTAACCATGGGATTTGGGCCCCACATACTGGGCCATGCGCCCGATGTCGTAGTGAGCGCCGTTAAGGAAGCAATCGAACGGGGGTCTCAGTACGGTATCTCCAATCCTCATCAGGACCCTCTGGCCCGCCTGATGGTGGATGCTATACCCTGCGCCGAGAAGATGGTGTTCTGTAACACGGGTTCTGAAGCCGTCTTGTACGCTATCCGTGCTGCCAGGGCGTACACCGGCAAGACCAAGGTGGCCCTTTTCGAAGGAGGCTACCACGGTGACCACGATGGTGTCCTTGTTGATATCGATCCCGATAGTCCGGTAAGCGACCCAACGCCCCTGGCCCGAGGCTCAGGCCTACCCGAAGAGACCATGGACCAGATCGTCATTCTTCCTTATAGACACGAGGCAGCTTTTGAGATCATCCGTCGGCATAAGGACGAACTGGCAGTAGTGCTCTTGGAGCCGGTACAGAGCTCCAACCCTCGCTTGGACTGCGGAGATTTCCTCAAGGAGCTGCGAGAAGTATGTTCTGAATGTGGCGTCCTCTTCTTGATGGACGAGGTGATTACCGGCTTTAGGCTGGCTTATGGTGGAGCACAGGAATATTTTGATGTGGTTCCTGACCTGGCTACCTTTGGCAAGATATCTGGTGGAGGGTTGCCCATCGGCGCTATAGCTGGCCCTTCTCATGTTATGGAGGTCTTCGGAGAGGGGAAAGTTGGAGGTGGCAATCGCAAGGTATTTGCCGCCGGGACCTTCAGCGGCAACCCCCTAACGATGGCCGCTGGACACGCCGTGGTCAGCTATTTGAAGAACCATCCAGAGGTGTACCGGTATTTGGCAAAGCAAGGCATCAGGCTGACCGAGGAAATTAACCGGTTCTGCATGGCAGAAGAATTTCCGGCTCAGATGATGAACGCCCTATCGCAGTTCTACCTCCGCTTTCAGAAAACTCCCATTAACAGCATACGAGACGTAGACGATTCCCTGAGAGAGGCCGAGGATGCCTTCTACCTACACCTCCTGAAGAACGGTGTGGTGGTGCCAGGCGCACATCTGGCCTTTATCTCCAATGCCCATACCCCTGAGGACATAGATCAGGTGATAGAGGCTATGAAGAAATCCTTCCATGAAGTTAGGGAGCGCGGGCTACTCTAGACAGGAAGATGCGCCGGAAAAGCCCTCAGTTGAATCCCCTGAGTTAAGACAAAGGGAGAAAACTGAGGCCTCTCCATAGCTCCGGCGTAGATCGCTAAGTCCCTACTTGTTTACTAAAGATGTTCTGAACAAGTCTTTATCGAGGGATCCCCTCGCTCATGGTGAGCTTGTCGAACCACCCTCTGGCGGTGGGCTTGGGGGGCGTCCCCCCACATCTCTACCACACCGAGGGCGGGTGGATGGGACAAAGGCGGCTGTGATTGTTCAGAGCTTTCCAAGGACGTTAGATAACTGCCACGTGAAGCTTATCGATTCTAAGTATAGGTGAAGCAGTGATAAATAGAGATGCAATTGTCTCACTTATGGTTTTGGGAATGCTTGTATTCTCCTGTGGAAGTGAACTTATCCCTACCCCTTTGCCTACACCCACAGTTATGTCGACATCCTAATTACTAGACCACATAGCTCACGATCATACGGACTCGCTCGAAGATTCCTTCTTGCGATTTTATTAGAGTTAAAAACGTAGCCTTTAACTAAACTTAAGCGGCATCTTTGTTCAATGGGGGGATTATGACTATAGTTCGTGGTCAGTTCGATCTAACCCTAACCACTCCCATCAGCATGAGCTTTGAGGTAGTTCAAGGAGAACTCGAGCCAATCAAATTTGAGATAGATAACAGTAGAGTTATGATTCAACCTCCAAAGATCACGGAAGGGACCGACTATAACGGTGATGTCGAGCCTCCTCGTCTAATAGATGTCAGAGTATGGATTATCAAGGAGGTGCTGGATACCAGTCCTGAAAGCCTAAAAAAGCTTTCTGGCGACGAGGAGGTTAGTTTTGAAAAGATTCTCATAGAGGCCGTTAGACGATTTGTGACTCTAGTGAAACTACGTACTGATCAATGGAGTTTAGACACCAGATATCCAGTTTATTCGTACAAATACGCGTACTTTCTTGGAGATGATACGTTGGACACGAGCTTCCCTTTGTCGAAAGGCAGTCGGAAAATGCCTGAATACTTCAAAGGCCGCTTAACTTTTGAAACTTATGAGGAGCTTACAATTGATGCCTGGCGGGGCATTGTCCAAGCAATTGAAGTACCAACCCCTTTACCCATTCATGAGGAATTCCTCTACGACGCCAGGATATTTCGAGACAGTGGGCAATATCACATTTCCATATTGTTTGCTGCTGTGGCGGTTGAGGTAATTCTTGAGGAAGTGTCTGAGAAATTACTAAAGGCCAAGGGTACCCTAACCGACAGTCAATGTGATGCTATTCTTAGCGATAGAAGAGTTCCCTCCCTAGTTAAATTAGTGAAAGAGCTAGAGCCGAGTATCCAGCTTGATAGAAAGAACTTAGAGTGGCTGTTGCAACGGCGGAACAAGATTGCTCATGGAAAGACCAGGATATCGAAAGGACAAGATGCTGGAAAGGCTATTGGGGTCGCCACTGCTCTCAGACGGCAGCTTTCAGAAATACTAAACCTAATCTCATAACCTCAAGAAAAAGAACAGGCCACCAAATCTAGCCAACTCCTTCATCTTAGCTTTCGCGGTGTTCTAAGCGAAGTGTGAAGAGGGGGCGGGTGCACAGCACCCGCCCCCTGGCGTTCTGCTGGGGTGCAGTCTCGGTTCGCCTAGGGGCAATGTGTAGATTGTCAGCGATAATGGGACACGAGGGAGGGTAGAAAAACCCGAGAGGGATCTTGACCGAACTCTGAAGTATGAACAAGGCCCTAGCTGATTCGGTATTTGCTAATGGCGTCGAAGTCCAGTTCAATCACGGGTTCAGATGGTAGTTCTCCGGGTGTCAACTTGATGAAACCGCCTTTGAACAGTCTAACGAGTTCTCTGACAAAGGTGCGCTTGGTAACGCTGCGGTAAGCTCCTTTAACGTACGCAGAATCCACAAGCTCAGATAGGGTTATTCTCCGAGAAGGGTTCTCCGAAAAGGGATCCAACGGTTCCGTTTGGATCACCAAGAAAGTGAGTAGGTCATACTCTCTGGCGTTTATGACCCTCCTCCTGGGGCCGGACCTCCTTTGCTGATTCTCCACCAGCATCTGTCGGTAAACCACACGGTTCATCTTCGATTTTATGAAATTATTTATACCGGTTAGTTCGCTGATAAAACCCTCAATTCCGAACTTGATGAACGGGAAAACGTTGAAAGGTTGGGTTTGGCGGCAGAGTTGCAACAGGGACTTGTACCTGGTTTCGTTTCTGTAGAAATAGTTCGACAGACCGTAGAATCCGTGTACGTTATATTCTCCTTGAAAAAGAATCCCCGCCTCTAGCAACCGCGAAACTCTACCGTTCCCGTCGCCAAAGGGGTGAATTGTTACTAGAAAGAAATGGGCTAGGAGGGCCTGGACTACTGGGTGGTGGCTTCTGAATTGCCTGGAGTTCACTAGTCCAACAAACTCCTCCATTAGCTCACCGAGATTTTGATATGGTGCTCCGGTGTGGACGCCGCCCAAATCGGGGGAGCCTACCTGTACCGATGCGGTTCGCCACCTACCCGGGACATTATGGTCCTCGTCCGACCGCTCTGTAATCATTCGATGCATTGCCAGTAGGTCGTCAAGGCCCACTGGAGAGGTGCCAGGCCTAAATCGCTGTCTTACCCAAGATTGAGCCCTGGCTGCATTCCGAATCTGGATTTGCTCCATCGAGAGGCTCCCCTGATCCTCTTGGTTCCTCCACTCAGAGATCAACCCGATTTGTTGCTCCACTTCCGCCTCAGACAGAGGGTTTCCCTCAATAGCGGTGGTACCGTGGACGGCTCGCACTCTTTTCAGACGATCCAGTTGCTCGCTCCATTCGGGAGGTAACACGAGATTCAAAACGGCGAGTTTATACGCCTCAATCGTGGTCAAATCACCGAATAGCTCTCGTTCTTCGATGCGGTACTCAAATGAGAAGGTTTCCCAGAACCTATTCAGCATTATATTGACACCTTATTTGACACCAAACTTGACTTGTTGCGGATCGTCACTTCCTCCAGTATATACTATGTTTGTCGAGCAATATACATCGTCTAGGAGATTAGGTCTCTGATAGATGATGATGATGTTACTATTATTTGTCCACATATCTGACACACTAATTTACCCAGATTACTCCGCCAATATAACGTGATGCCTAGCCGCCGCCCGACTGTCTTCCTAATCAAATCCGGCGTTCCAAAAGAAACCGCCTGGAAGAAATGTAGATTGCCAGCGAAAATAGGACACGAGAAGGGGTAAAACCCGAGAGGGATCTTGACCGAACTCTGAAGTATGAATAAGGATTAGGATCTCTTTGTGACCCCGGGCTAGCGTATAAAATCTTGTCGAATGTGGCTATCGTGTTCTCAGAGGATCATAATGGGGGGCGGGTGCTGCGCACCCGCCCCCCATTATGATCTGATCTATAGCTGGGTTATCTCTCTATCTCTTGCGCAACTATCTCTTTGTGGAAGTCGGCATCTCCAAAGAACAACTCCGCCTGCTTGGCCCGGCGGAAGAAGAGCTGCATATCATGCTCTTTGGTGAAGCCAATTCCTCCGTGGACCTGGTGTCCCAGAGCGGCGACCCTCCGACAGGCCTCGCTGGTCCATGCCTTGGCCATGGAGACCTCCTTGTCGCAGGGCAACCCCTCCGATAGCATCCAGGCAGCCTGGTAGGTGATGTAGCGAGAGCCGTCGACGTCAGTTGCCATGTTTGCGCAGTGATGCTGCACCGCCTGGAAGGTGCCTACAGGCCGCCCAAACTGTACTCGATTCTTGGCGTACTCCACAGTCGTCTCCAACACCTGCTGGGAGTTGCCGACCATCTCTGCGCATTTGCCTACGGCTCCCCACTTCAACAGCTGATCGACTATGGGCCAGCCTTTGTCCACCTGCCCCAAAACGTTGCCTTGGGGTACCTTGACCTTGCTGAAGGTCACCTCGCACTGCTTGTCGGAGGCGATGGTCTTGAGCACTTCACAGCTAAGTCCCTGACTTTTGGCGTCGACTACGAACAGAGAAATCCCATCTTCGGGATCGCTGGACTCCTTGGTGCGAGCAACGACCAGGAGGTAGTCGGCAACATGGGCATCAGGGACAAACAGCTTCACGCCGTCGATAACGAAGTCGCCATCCTCCGCAGAGGCCTTTACCTCTATACCATCTGCGCTCCACCGTCCACTAGCCTCAGTGAGTGCCAGTGTGAAGATGGCCTCACCTTGAGCTATGCGAGGCAGGTACTCCTCTTTCTGCGCCTCGGTGCCGAACTGGTTAATCGCCATTCCACAAAGGGCCACAGTATAGAAGTAGGGGCCGGGAACCATGGCCCTTCCCATCTCTTCGATCAAGACGGTGAGATCGAGAAAGCTGGAGCCTGTTCCCCCATACTTCTCAGGGAAGGGAAACCCCAAGAAACCCACGTCGGCAAAGCTCTTCCACAGGTCCGGTGAGAATCCCTTCTCATCCTCTTCCATCTCCCTCACCAGGGTCTTGGGGCACTCCTGCTCCAAGAGCTCCCTCGCCATTCTTCGAATCATCTCCTGCTCTTCGCTGAGTGCTAGGTCCATTTTTGACCTCCTATGGATGTTCTAAACAAGTCTTTACCGAGGGATCCCTTCGCTCATGGTGAGCCTTGAGTTTATCCTGAGTTTACCGAAGGGAAGCATCCCTCTGGTGGGGGCTGGAGCCTGTCCTGAGCTGGCCCAAGGAGGGTGTCCCCCCATGTCCAAAACCTATCGAGGGCGGGTGGATGGGACAAAGGCGTATGCATTTGTTCAGAGCTTTCCTATCTCATCACGGATTTGAGACTTCTAGTTTCCCCGGGGCAACCCCAGCCCGCGAGTGGCTACGATGTTTCTCTGTATCTCGGTGGTGCCGCCCGCGATAGTCCTGCTGATAGTGGTCAGATAGAACATCTTCAGATATCCCTCCAGTGGCGCCCACTTGGAGCCTTCGCTCAACTGGCTGTACATTCCCAGGATACGCATAGCCGAGCTGGCTGTACGCTGCACCATCTCAGTGGCGAAGGCCTTGACCATAGACGATTCATAGTTAGGGATGACCCCTGTGCTCTGCATCCACATAACCCTGTAGGAGAGTAGGCGTGCCGCCTCTGCCTCGATGGTCATGTTGGCCAGAGTATTGCGAACCGATGACTTATCTATCAGTGTTGCGCCGTTGTAGCGCGTCTCCTTGGCGAAGTTGGTTACGTCATCTATTACGCGTCGAGCGTCTGCTGAGTACTCCACCCCTGAACGCTCGAAGTCTAGGGTGGCCATGGCGACGTACCAACCTCTGTTGACCTCACCCAGCACGTTGGACTTGGGAACCCGAACGTTGTCTAAGAAGATCTCGTTGAATCGCTTGTTACCGCCCATATCTACGATCCGTCGTACATCTACCCCGGGGCTCTTCATGTCGATCAGAAAATAGCTTATGCCTTTGTGTTTAGGTGCCTCGGGATCGGTTCTCGCCAGAAGGTGGCACCAGTCGGCTTTGTGCGCCCCGCTCGACCATATCTTCTGTCCTGTAATCACATAGTCGTCGCCATCCTCCAAAGCCCTGGTATTCAGAGAAGCCAGGTCGGATCCGGACTCAGGCTCACTAAACCCCTGGCACCAGGTTACGCGCCCTTCAGCTATAGCCTTCAAGTGGACCTTCTTCTGCTCCTCGGTACCGTGCACCAGTAGGCAAGGCCCAATGAAGCCCACTCCCTGAAGATCCCTTCCTGGAGCGCGATGATAGGACATCTCTTCCGTGAAGATGACCGATTGGATGTGGGAGCCCCCCAACCCACCGTATTCCTTGGGCCATGAAACGGCGAGCCACCCTTTTTCACCCAGCTTGCGCCGCATCTCCAAGTTTAAGTCCCAGCCTTCGTCTTCGTAGGGCTCGTGGCCGATCCAGCCGATGGGCAGATGTTCTTTTAGGAAGCCCCTGAGTTCTCGGCGAAAGCTCTCCTCTTCATCAGTGAAGCGGAAGTCCATGGCCTCTCTTCAGGCCCCTCGTGGGAGGCCAAGGCCCCTGGTGGCAATGATGTTCCTCTGAATCTCCGACGTGCCCGAGTATATGGTCTCGGAGACAGTATCCAGATACATATCCTGTATCTTGCCTTTCAAAGCGGAGCTTTTGGAATCGGTGGCCAGTTGGCTTCTCAGCCCCAGAATCTGCATCCCGGTGTTGGCCAGGCTTTGACGCACCTCTGACCCGAGCACCTTCCCCATGGATGCCTCCATGTTGGGCACCATATCCTGGCCTTGCATCCAGGCTATGCGATAGCAGAGGAGTCTGCTCACTTCGATCTCTACCGCTCTATCTGCCAGCTTTGTCGCGATTACGGGATCATCTATCAAGGCTTTGCCGTTGCTCTTGGTCTCCTTGGCGTATTCCACCAGCTGTTCCAGCACCTTCTTGGCGCCTGCCGGAAACTCTATGGCCGACCTTTCGAAGTCCAGGGCGGATACGGCGGCGTACCACCCCCTGTTTATCTCTCCCAGCATATTTTCTCTGGGGACGCGAACATTATCGAAGGTGACTTCGTTGAAGGCATGGTGGTTGGCCATGGTGATCAGAGGACGTATCGATATGCCAGGTGTGTTCATCTCCAGGAGGAAGTAGGTGATGCCTCTATGCTTTGGGGCATCTGGATCGGTCCTGGTCAGGATGTGCATCCAGTTGGCCAAGTGGGCATCGCTAGTCCATATCTTACGCCCGTTAATGACGTAGTCGTCACCGTCAGCCACAGCCTTAGTCTGGAGGCTGGCCAGGTCGGATCCCGCTTCGGGTTCGCTGTATCCTTGACACCACCACGCCTCTCCACTGGAGATTCGGGGCAGATGATACTTCTTCTGTTCCTCCGTACCGTACAGGATGAGGGTAGGGCCTACGAACTCCACTCCCTGGTCGGTGACTCTTTCCGCCCCGTTGTAGACAATCTCCTCCTTATAGATGAGTTGTTTCATCGGCGAGGCCGCCTGACCCCCATACTCCTTGGGCCAGGCCATTGTACGCCATCCCCTTTCCCCCAGCTTTTGCCGAATCTCCCGCTCCTGGTCCACTTCGGAGTCGGTGTCCATTCTGGGCACATCCCAATCAGGGGGAATCTCTTTTTTCAGGAAGTCTCTTAGCTCGCTGCGAAAAGCCTCTTCGTCTTCTGTAAAACGAAAGTCCATATGCCTACCTCGCTGAGGAGCAAGTTGATTTTGGGTGCAGTGGAGCTTATGGTAAAGACACGGCCAAACAGGTAACCGTCCTGACTACACTTCCTACCTGGTGGATATTGTTGGTCACAGACTCTCCGATAGTGTTGAGGTCGTCTGCTTCCAATACCACTATAACGTCGTAGGGACCCGTTACAGCATCCACGCTTGCTATTCCATCGACCGATTTCAGATGACTAACCACCTCTCCTGTCTTTCCTATGGCCGTTTCGATGAGCACAAAGGCCTTAGTCGTCATCAGGCTTCCCCCCTTCTAAAATGGACCCGTGTCTGCCCGTCTGTTGTGATGGCTGCGTGGGCGTGCTCATTCTATCTCCCCGCATTCAACGGTGTCAACATAACCACACACTCCCTAGATTCCCCACCTAAATACGAAGGGGCACCCTTAACATACAGGAGGGTATGTTGCACGGGATAGATATTCCCTCTCGTCCCAGCCCTGTCCAAGAAGCCAGCGCGGAGGGAGTCCGGAGGGATGTATCCCTCTGGCAGGGGGCTTGGGGGATGTGCCCCCAGATACAAAACCCCACCTGGGCGGGTGGTTGGGGAACAAGGCGTTTGCCTTTCCGAGGCAGCTTCTTACAGAGCTCCCATTCGTCATTCCCCCACCCCCTATGCCGCCTGCCTGCTGCAGGCAGGTCATTCTCGTGCTTGACACGGGAATCCAGGGTAGGGGTGAAGGTGGAGAATCCGGCGTTGACACCTACCTCGCTGTGCCATATGCCCCTATGTCAAATAAGAACCTACGTGCTATAATACAAACACCCATCTAGACTACACGGAGGTATTATCCTTATCCCTTACAGAGGTTGTTGCCCAAGCGCAGACACCCCTAACATACACGGAGGAGTACAGAGGGGGCGCTGCCCCCTTTGTCGGGGGGCTTGGGGGGTGTCCCCCCATTTACCTTTCTTATCCCCCCTTCTCCTGGCCAGGAGAAGGGGGGAAGGGGGATGAGGTCGACTCCCAACTCCACCTCGATGAAAAATTCAATCAAAAATAACGACATCTTCACGCCTGGAAAACCCCGAAAATAAAACTTTTTTTACAATTCAATCAAACCTAGGCGTGAAACCAGAAATTCAATCAAATTTCAAAGCTAAACAGAAAAGACAATCAAGTTGCCACACACAAACCAAGTCGAGTTATAATACCTTTGCCCTGCCGCCTGAAAGGAAGCCCATGTCTGAAAGATACAGCGATCACCTGAGAAAGTTGGTAGACCCCATCTGGGAAGCTCAGCACAACCACCCCTTCGTAACGGGCATCGGCGATGGCACCCTGGACATCGAAATCCTCAAGCATTGGGTCAGGCAGGACTACGTCTACCTCATCGACTACGCCCGCATCATGTCCATGGCCTCCGTCAAGTCTCCAGACCTCCAGACCATGACCTGGTTCGCCGACCTCTCCAGCTACACCCTCAAGGTGGAGATGGACCTCCACCGCTCCTACGCCAGAGACTTCGGCATCACCGAGAAGGAGTTGGAGCAAGAGCAAAGGTCTCCCACCTGCCAGGGCTACACCGACTTCCTCCTGCGCACCGCTATGGCCGACCCCTTCGAGGTAGTAGCCGCCGCCCTGCTCCCCTGCTTCTGGGGCTACTACGAAATAGGCGCCCGGCTCGAAGACAGAGGGCTCCCTGGCAGAGAGCTTTACGACCGCTGGATTAAGCTCTACAGCAACCCCGAGTTCGGCCAGGAGGTGGACAGGTGTCGCCTCCTCATAGACCGCCTGGGTTCCGACGCCTCCTCCGAGAGGCGGACCCAGATGGAGCAGGCTTTCCTCCTAAGCAGCCGCTACGAGTACCTCTTCTGGGAGATGTGCTATACCATGGAGCGGTGGCCCGTATAGCAGTCTGGTGAACAGTCCTTTGACCACACCCATTCCTCCTAAAGACCTCTTCCCCAAGGTGATGGAGCACACCATCAGACTGACCGCCGAGAAGGTGCCTCCCAAGAGCGTCCAGAGCCTCGCCAAGATATTCACCACCCTGTGCTGGGAGTTCCCCGACTACCAGCTGTCCGTCTATACTCTCCTGGACGATGAGGGCAACTTCACCTATGCCGAATCCCTAGATGGCCAGGCCCAGGCTCAGATAACCATGGATGCCCGGCAGCTTCACAGCATTGTCTACCAGAAGGCCAGCATGCCCAAGATGTTCCTCACAGGCCAGATCAAAGTTCGAGGGCTGCCCACCCTGAAGCTCATGAAGTTCGTGCCACTGTTGGGCCCCTTCCTCGATAGCTACAAAGAGGCATGCGAGAACACCCAAAATTCTCCACCTAGACCCTAACTAGCTCGCTGATGGTAAGCCTAGAGTCTGTCGAAAGGTACCATTTGAGTGGACACACTCCTCCCCCACAGAGGACGCCTTGGTGCCTATTAGGATTGCAAAGGGGCGGATCCCCTTTGCCTGGGGGTTTGGGGGATGTGCCCCCAAGAGCCACTTACCTGGGCGGGCGGGTGGGAAAGACCACGCTCGCTATTCTCTGAACGGCACAGGTCCTTGCTTCAATAGTCACACCTCATGGTGATCGACAACCCCTTCTAATAGCCTTACCAGCCCCCTCCACCCCGGATGCCAACGAGGTTTATTTGCTTGGCTAGGCTGGTAGACCACATTCCCTTGACTGAATCACCTCTGCCGCGTAGAATGACACTACTGATACCTAAAGAAAACTCTCTTTAGAGTCTGACAGAGGTGGATTAACGTATGACTATAGCACCAGAGCGAATCATCCACGTAACGCCCCCCGCGGCCCAGCAGCTCAAGCGCCTGGCACTGAAAGATGGCATGGACGATTTCGGTCTTCGTATGGCTGTAAAAGGGGGAGGATGCTCCGGGCTAACCTACAAGCTTAGCCTTGATACATCTCCCAAAGAGGGTGACAAGATCGTTGAACAGAACGGCGTAAAGCTGTTCGTGGACTTCAAGAGTATCTTCTACCTGGGAGGAACCGTACTGGACTATGCAGGCGGACTCAACGGCAAGGGCTTCGAATTCAAGAATCCCAATGCCAAGAGTACTTGCGGCTGCGGCAACTCCTTTGCCGTTTAGCTCCACTACACCAGCATCCAATCGAAGGGGTTTTCCGAGGCGCGGGAAGCCCCTTATTGCTGTCCGGAAGATGAGGTAATGATGTGAACCGAACCCCGTTATATGAAGCCCAGAAGAAGGCCGGCGCCGCCTTCGGAGAATACCTTGGCTGGGAGTTGCCCACCCATTTTTCGTCAGCACAGGAAGAGTACGTCGCCGCCAAGAAGGGCGCGGTCCTGGTCGATAGGTCCTATATCGGGCGCCTCAAGATGACAGGCGAAGATGCCCTGGATTTGCTGAACCGCCTAAGCACTAACGATCTCTCTCAATTACCTGTTGGCTTGGGCCTAACCACTGTTCTTACAACCAGCAAGGGCAGGATAGTAGACCTTCTCACCATATATTCCATTGCTGATGGAATACTTATCCTCACTTCGCCTCAAAACAGACAGAAGGTGATAGCCTGGATAGACCAATACACCTTTGCCGAAGAAGTAACCCTGGAAGACATAACCGAGGCTCTTTCCACGCTCTCCATTTTTGGCCCCAACGCTTCTAAGGTGCTCAATAACGTGAGAGTCCTAAAGGCAGAGGAGTTGGCGCCCCATCACGGAACCACCCACTCCGTCGCTGGTATTGACGTGTATGTAGCCCGCGAAGACCCGCGATGGGGCCAGGCCTACAATATTCTTGTCCCAAGCGACCACGTCTCTGACATATGGGATGAGATCCTTAACGTCGGTGACGAAACCCGCCCGATTCCCATGGGGGCTTCTGCCTATGAGATTATGCGTATAGAGGCTGGGGTTCCATCGTACGGAACCGAGCTGAGTGAAGACGTGAACCCCCTTGAAGCAGGGCTAAACTCCTCCATCAGCTTCACCAAAGGCTGCTATGTGGGCCAGGAGGTGGTGGCCCGCCTCAACACCTATAAGAAGGTCAAGCGGCTCCTGGCGAAGATACGCTTCGAGGAAGGCCTCTGTCTTCGACCTAATGCACCTTTGAGCGTAGATGGAAAAGAGGTCGGTGTAATTACTTCCGCAGCCATGCCGACTGACAATGGTTCTAATCTGGTCCTAGGATATGTGCGAATCTCTCAAGCTAAAGCAGGAGTTGAAATAGACGCAGCCACCGACGGCGGCCCCTCAGTCAAAGGTCAGATAGTCGAGGTGCTTGGTGAGTAGTCTCGCCTATGACCCCATTCCTGATGGACTGATCAATCCGAAAGACTCTAGGTTCGACTCTAGCTCGGCGGGGTCGCTGGTTGGTAGGGCGCAGGCAACACCTGCGCACACGTAGGCCAGAGGCACGTCAGACCTCCGAAGCATACCCCTAACTGCTTGCGGCAAACTTTCAGGGCTTCCGGCTTTTTGATCGTATAGGGACACTATCTTCTTGATTCGATACGTAGTTAAGGCTTTATTCCACAGCTCCCGTGTGCGCGGATCGTTACTGTCTCCCACTATTACTGCGTGTGCAGGAGATTCCATGTGGTAATCCAGCGCCAAGAAATATGTGGCGGCGTAGATGCCATATTGGCTGCACTGTTCCCCAAAGGCCTTTAATGCCAGCTCTGCTTTCTCTCGATAGTCCTGCTTCTGAGTCAGATAAAACAGCCGGTCTAATGCCAAGATGGCTACGCCGTTACTGCTGGGGGTAGGGGAGTCCTGAATGGGCTTGTCGACTATGTCTAGTCCCGCAGAAGGGATTTTGCCTCCGGCTACATCGCAGAAGCCGCCATGGGTATCATCACTGAACTCCTTGATGATATAGTCCATGAGCTCCTGGCTGGTTTGAAAATATTCCTCTTTAGCCGTTATCTCATATGCGTCCAGCAAAGCCATGACCATTTGCGCCTGGTCGTCCAATAAGCCGCTTATCTTAGCTGAACTGCCGCCCAGGCTATGATAGAAACCCTGTCCAGGCACATATGCTTCTCTCAGCAACCGGTTTATTGATTTAAGGCCCTGCACCTTGCATTCTTCAATGCCCAGCACCCTGTATGCTTCTATAAAAGCCGAGATCATCATAGCATTCCAGTTGGAATATATAGCCTTGTCAATGAAGGGCGTAGGGCGTTTCCTTCTGGCATCCAGGAGTCGTACCTTCCCATGCTCCAACAGCCGTCTAACCTCATCCTCATCTTTGCTCAGCTTCTCGGCAATAGATTCAATATTCAGATCCACGAATAGCACATTCTTAGCTGGATTGTGGTGCATCTCTCCCTTTGGCTCTACGTTGTAGTGGAGTGAGACTGCCTCGACTTCCTCATCAGATAGCGCCTCCTTTACCTCCTCCAATGTCCACGTGAAGTAATCACCATCGTCGTGCATGTCGATGTCGGCGTCCTGACTGGCATAGAATCCCCCTCGCTCGCCGTCCGAAGCCACCTCGGTAACGTAGCGGATAATTCCCTCGGCAATCTCTCTAAATAGCGGGATGCCCGTGGCCTGGTAGGCGTGAAGGTAGTTCTTCAGCAGCTCCGAGTTATCGTAGGACATCTTCTCGAAGTGGGGAACGATCCATTTCTCATCCACAGAGTAACGATGGAATCCACCGCCGAGTTGGTCGTAAACTCCGCCTCTCGCCATCTTTTCCAGGGTAGTGCGAGCGATTAGCAGCAGCCATTCCTCGTTGGTCTTGTCATATCGCCTTAGCACCAACTCGATGGCGCTGGTATGAGGGAACTTTGGAGCACCGCCGAAACCCCCGTTAACGATGTCGAAGCCCTTGCCAATGGCTTCCACGGCCATATCTACGGCTTGAGGATGCAGATCAAAGCTGTCGTTGGAAGTCGGCGCCGATAGCTGCTCCAAGTGCTGGCTGATCTTATTGGCGTTTTCCAAGGCCTTATCTCTGTCATCCCGGTATATCTCGCTGATACGTCTTAAGAGGGCCTTGAATCCCGGTCTGCCGTGATTGTCGCTGGGAGGGAAATATGTGCCACCGTAGAAAACCTTACCTTCATCGGTCAGGAAACCGGTCAGAGGCCAACCCCCTTGCCCGCTGACGGCGCTTACGGCATTTTGATATCTTCTATCTATGTCCGGTCTCTCGTCCCTGTCCACCTTTACAGGGATGAACAGCTCGTTTATTACCTTTGCCGTCTCTTCGTTCTCATAGCTCTCGCCGTCCATCACGTGGCACCAGTGACACCAGACAGCGCCTATGTCCAATAAAACAGGCTTTCCCTGTTCTTTAGCCATGCGAAATGGCTCCTCGCTCCACGGATGCCAGTCCACGGGCTGATCGGCTGCGCTGCTAAGGTATGCGCTGGTCTCGGAGGCTAATCGGTTCTTTCTTTCCTTCTTTTCCACCATCTATCTCCAACTCCAGAAATTATAACTCTCTCAGACAAAGTCCATGGAGTGCCAATCTTGCCTATGGGATATGATATATTATTCTAGAATGGAAGAGTTGTGGATTCCGGTCGAGAGAAAGTACTTTGCAGAGATCATCTAACCATAGGACTCCAGCAAAGATTAGGCAAGATGCTAGAGACGGCAAGTTGCGAGGCGTCACCTCTGGCTTGGCTCCAGGATACGTCCAAGCCAATCTAGCCGTTCTGCCGAAGGAGTACGCTTTCGATTTCCTCCTCTTTTGCCAACGCAACCCCAAACCCTGTCCTCTGATAGAAGTTACCGAGCCGGGCCAGCGGGAGGCATCCACGTCATCACCCGGCTCTGACATAAGGACCGATCTCCCTGCTTATAGGGTTTACAGAGACGGAGTCTTGGATCAGGAGATCTCGGATATCTCCGAGCTGTGGCGTGATGACCTGGTCTCCTTCTTGTTGGGTTGCAGCTTCACCTTCGAGGAGGCGTTGATCCAGTCGAGTATACCCTTACGGCACATACAACAAGGCAAGAACGTATCTATGTACATTACCAACATCCCTACCACGCCGGCGGGCATTTTCTCCGGCCCGATGGTGGTGAGCATGAGACCCGTCCATAAATCCAAGGTGGTCAAGACCGTTCAGGTGACATCCAGATACCCAAACGTCCATGGCGCCCCCGTGCATATAGGGGACCCAGGTCATATCGGCATCGAAGACATCTCGAGGCCCGACTATGGAGACCCCGTCGAGATCAAGGAGGATGAAACACCCGTCTTTTGGGCTTGTGGCGTTACCCCTCAAGCAGTAGCTGTCAAGTCGAAACCCTCACTGATGATAACCCATGCTCCCGGCCACATGTTTGTTACGGACCTCTTAAACGAGAACCTGGCCACATCATGATTGCCTCGATTCATGTCCATCGAAGATATCATCCTCAGTAAAGATAGACGGGGGGTCTCTCAGCTCAGAGACAAGCTCCCCCCCAACTTCTGCCAAGAGGCTGCCCGATTCATTCTGGGTAGCAAGGGGCCCATCATTATCCTTACGGGGTTCTATATGACCCTCAAACACCGTTATGAGACCGATGGTCCCATAGGATCGGTGATATTGGGTCAAGCGTTAGAGAAGCTGGAGTACAAGGTCTATTATGTAACAGATGGATGCGCCCAGATGATGCGAGACCTGATAGACTGTCGGCCGGATCAGGTCATAGAGTTCCCCGTCACTGACCACGATTCCAGCAAGAAGCTGGCAAAGGACATCATAGATGACCTCCGTCCGGATTTAGCCATAGCTGTTGAACGCTGCGCCCTGAGCAAGGATAAGAAGTATCTCAACATGCGGGGCGGCGACATGAGTGAGTACACGGCCAAGCTGGACTATCTCTTCATGGGTGTGGACAGGACTGTAGGAATAGGAGATGGAGGCAACGAGATAGGCATGGGCCTGCTCTATGATGCTGTAGCCGAAGCATCGGATCCTGTCTTGACCAGAACCCCCTCCACTATTCCTGCTACTCATCTGGTAATAGCCAGCGTGTCCAACTGGGGAGCTTATGGGCTCGCCGGCTATCTATCCATTCTATCGAACAGGTATCTTCTGCCTGCTTTAGACGAGGAGCAAGCCCTGATACGGAGATGGATCGACATGGGTGGAGTCGATGGAATCACAGGGGAGAGCGCTTATACCGTAGATACCTTTCCCCTGGAGGACAACGCTTCTATATTCACTGACATCCATCGAGAGGTGACCAGCGCCGGAGTAAGTTCCTAGACCAAGGGTTGTGAACACCTCCGACGCTATCGAAGACGTCAAAAGGGCCAACGAGGGTTTTTATCGCGCCTTCGAGAGCCTGGACATACGGAAGATGTCCCAAATATGGCTTCATGATAAGAGCGTGGTATGTGTCCATCCCGGGTGGCAGGTCAAGCGTGGGTGGGACGACATACGGGCCAGCTGGGAGGCTATCTTTGGCAACACAAGCTATATCGAGTTCAAGATTACCGATTCTCTTGTCACGATCTCGGAAGGCTGTGCATGGGTGGTCTGTACGGAGAACTTGCGCAGCGTAATAGGCAGCGATCAGACTTCTACGAGTATACTGGCTACCAACATCTTCGTGCTCAGAGATGAAGCCTGGCTCATGGTTCACCACCACGCCTCCCCGATATTTACAACGTAGTAATTAAACTCATCGAGCTAGGAGCCTCGTGCAATGAAAGTTGGAGATTATCTGTATTTCTCGAAGTGCATCAAATTTAGTGACCTTGACTTGGACAATATAAAGCACACTGTTAACGCATTTCAAACTAGGGTTGAAGAGTTCTATCTGTGTCCTGCGCGGAATCTTTTAAAGAATAAATATGCATTTGCTGGTGGTGTCCTCTGCTGTGCCTGTATCGATTTTCTTGCACACTACTCCTCCTCTAACACATACAACCGTGTAGGTGATCGATTCAAGCAATGGTTGCGTAAAAACATCCCTCAGTTTGCTGATAAGGATCAACGAAATCCGCCTCAGACCCGTGCCAGATCATTTTACTGTGATTTTCGAAATGGCCTAGTTCATGAGGGACGAGTCAAGAATTTGAGCCAGTTTTCACTCGAAAATGATCAACTTATCAAAATTGAAGGTAGGGTTATGGTCGTAAATCCCAGACAATTCTTGGATCTAATGGAGCCAGCATTCTGCAAATACTGTAGCGAGCTTAAGTCAGATAGATGTCGTGCTGAAACCCTAATAGCACAATTGAGGAAAGATTTTGAGCAGGAAATCGAATACGCTAAAGCTAACTAGGTCAGTAAAAATTCTACGCCCAGATTCCCGGTATCTTGGTAGAACACTCGGGGCAGTGGCCACCAGGACCCAGCCGGTTGGCAATCACTTGAAAGCCGTAGCGTTCTATTATCATGGTCTTACAGTGGGGGCATAGGGTGTTCTCGTAGCCCCCCACCATGCCTGGCAGATTTCCAGCGTATACGTACCGGAGCCCAGTTTCGTATCCGATTTCAGCTGCGCGCATGAGCGTCTCTACCGAGGTATTATCTGGATCCGTCATCTTGTAGTCTTTATGGAAGGCTGTGACGTGCCAAGGTATGTCGGGCGATAGGGAGTATAGGAAACTGGCAGCTTCCCGTAGCTCCTCGTCTGAATCGTTGAATCCTGGCACTAGCAACGTGACTACCTCCACCCAAAACCCCATCTCCACCAGCAGCTTGATTGTGCTGAGGACGTTATCCAGCTTGCCGCCCAGAGAGCGATAGCTCTTGTCCGACATGGACTTGAGGTCGACTTTGTACCCGTCCACCCAAGGCTTCAAATATTGTATGACTTGTGGCGTGCCGTTTCCGTTGGAGATAAAGACTGTGCGGAACCCTTCAGAGCTAGCCCGCTGAAATACCTCGACAGCCCACTCGGAAGTGATTAAAGGTTCGTTGTACGAACTGCCTACGAGGGATGCTCCTAGTTGCTTGGCGATGGATACCAGCTCATCGGCGGTCACCTCTCTAGGGGGCATTATTGCGGCCGGGTCTCGTAGCGCTTGAGAGGTCAGCCAGTTCTGGCAATATCCGCAGTGGAAATCACAGCCCAGCATTCCGAAAGTGAGAGTGTTGGAGCCAGGCAGTACATGAAAAAAGGGCTTCTTTTCTGTAGGATCACACTGTAGCGCCCCTACGTAGCCCGTAGGTACCTTGAGCACGCCGCCTTCGTTGTATCTGACTTTGCATATACCTCTGCGTCCATCGAATATGACGCACCGGTGTCCGCATGCGAAGCAGCGCAGCTTGTTGTTGGCCAGCTTCTCATATAGCTCGCCCTCTTTGGTACGGACGTCTATCGCCTCAGCTAACGTGGCAGCGGTGGTCAATGCGCTCTAGCCCTCCATGCTTCTCTAAATTATACTCCTAATCGAATTCTCATCTAGAATTTGCAGCGTCTTCTTGACCCTCTATCAGCACCCTTTTATACTCAGCATAATTAGGCGGACTACAGGTAAGGACAAAGGTGCGACCACTAAGCTACTCACAAGTCTCTGCATATCTAACCTGCCCTCTGTACTACAAGTTCCAGTACATCGATAGACTGCCCCGAAAGCCCAAGTCCTACTTCAGCTTCGGCTCAACCATGCACCGATGCGCCCAGTATTTCTACACCAAGCACCGTAAAGCCCCACCCAATCTGGAAAACCTCCTCGCTTATTTGGACAAAGTCTGGATTTCGGCAGGATACGACTCTCCGGAGATGGAGGAGGCGGACAAGGAGCTAGGACGAGAGATACTCACCAAGTTCTGGAAGATCAACTCGTCAAATTTTAAGTCGCCTCTGGCAACGGAGAAGTGGTTCACCTTCGATCTGGATGGAGTACAGTTTCGAGGCTATATAGACCGGGTGGACATCTCCTCCAGCGGCGGGCTTATCATCATCGACTACAAGAGCGGAAAAAAAGAGATATCCAAGGATGAGGTAGAGGAGAGCTTACAGCTCAGTTTGTATCAATTGGGCGCAGGCGGGGTCTGGCTTTTGCCGGTGGAGAAGCTGTCTCTGTATCACCTGCGGACCAACTCAATGGTAGAGGTAGAAGCCCGAGATGAGCAGACCCTTAGAGAAACTAGAGGAACGCTGTCGTCAGTGGCCGAGGCGATTGTACAGCGACAGTTCCCACCAAGGCTAAATCCCACGTGCCCCTGTGATTATGTGAAGCGTTGCCCTCTTTTTAGAGGGGAGACTTCTACCATACCCCCTCGTTGATGACTGCCGAAGAATCGATCTGCGACTCCAGCTCTTAGCCTTCTCCAAGTGCTCTGCTCTTCCTCTGGTATGAGGACAAGTGTAAAAAGCCTCTGCAGCCAGGTCGCCGCGTCTATAGCGCCAAGATTTGAGACGGGCTTGATCCCATTCTCCGTATCGTACTCCGTACGTGGTAACCCCAACGCCTGTAGAACAGAGTTAAACGCCTTTCTACGCGGAGTGTTGTCATCCTGTATGTCTTTGCCGATTAAGTCTGCCCATAGTTGCCTAACATCTTCACCACGGACAAAGGCGCTACCCACCAGCGCTGCTGCAGTAAAAGAGGCGGACGGTGCTAGCAGAGCATCTTTCAGTAGAGCAGGGGTCTTGCGCAGATACTCAGGGGGATCCAGATAGATCAAAGTGCCATCCAGCACGTGCACTTCTTGTATTAGCCTTACACCGGGCCAATTAGTCAGAGCTCGCAGGATCCACGGAGCTCTGACTTTAGAAAAGGACCGACTTATCAAAGGTCGAATTAATATCCGTCCTAAGTAAGTCCCGGTCATTGCTGTCACATCAACACTCAGCAGTTCCATTATCCTCTGGAGGCGTCTTTCTCTGGACTTCCTGTTCATCAAGGGTCGTAGGATCAGGGTTATGCCAACATCGGTCTGTCCCTGAGATAGAGACCGCATGGATATAATCCATTTCGCAGCGGTTTTAATGCTTTCCAACTGGCTAGATAGCTTCCAGGCAATTGCCTTTCCTAGGAGTGGTATGAGGACAGAGGGTGAAAAGAATTTACTGTTCTCCCTCTTCGACACACGGTCAAGAGAGTCCAACAGCTGCCTTCTTGAGGCGCTGGATGTTATATCCCACGGGTACTCAGAAAAAACCATGTCCAGAATCTGAGACTGAGTAAGGATCCAGAGTTGAAGGCGCAATGAGTTACTCCCTGCTACGCTTCGCCTGCACGGGAAGGTTACCTAATATAGAGTGGTTTTTTAGTTGATTTGCCATATGGAAATTTAGTGAAGATCGACTGATATGCCATTTGAAACCTACGTAATGTGTTACTAAAATACCATCCGTAATGGAAGTAGCTCTCAGAGCCATAGCCGAACCCCATCGCAGGGACATTCTGCGTTTAGTCTATCATTCGGAGTTGTCTGATGGCGAGATCGCTTCACATTTTACCCTAACTCGTCCAGCTATTTCCCAACACTTGGCAGTTCTTATCCAGGCTGGGCTACTCGTGGTACGACAGCAAGGGACAAGAAGGTTTTATAGAGCACGACCGGAAGGTGTAGCAGAGTTGAGGCGTTTCCTGGAGGAGTTCTGGGAGGAGCGTCCGGAGATGCTCAAGCAGGAGGCGCAAGCAGAAGAAAGGAGGGCTTCTAGTGGCGGACGTTAGACGGCATCCTGCCGTTGAAAAGGAGGTCAGAATTGCAGCCCGTCCCGAAACAGTGTTTTCATTCTTTACCGATCCGGAAAAGATGCTGCGGTGGAAGGGTATAAAGGCTACTCTCGATCCTCGGCCCGGCGGTGTTTACTACGTCGATATGAACGGTAAGGATCGAGCCAGCGGGAAGTATGTTGAGATACTACCCTATAGTCGAATCGTCTTTACCTAGGGTTGGGAGGGTAGCCACGTGCCTACAGGCTTTACTACAGTGGAGGTAACGTTCCAGTCAGACGGAGACGATACTATCATTCGCCTGAGACATATAGACCTGCCAGAAGATCAAAGAAGTATGCACGTCGAGGGTTGGGAGCACTATCTGGCGCGATTGGCAACCGCCGCCTCTGGTGGCAACCCAGGACGCGATCTTTGGATTCCAGAGAAAACCGAGGATAACTAACAATAGCTATGAGGAGATTAGAGGTACTAAGTAAAGGAGGAGACAGTGCCCGATCCAGTAATACATTTCGAGGTCGTAGGTAAGGACGGTGAGGCTCTACGAAAGTTTTATACTAACTTGTTCGGGTGGAAGATCGATGCCAACAACCCTCTGAACTATGGTATCGTGAACGCCGAAGGAGAAAGTGGCATTGGTGGTGGAGTAGGCGAGGACCCTACGGGGAATCATCCGGGTGTGACCTTCTATGTAGAGGTCGCTGATCTTCAGGCTACCCTTGATAAGGCGATAAGCTTAGGAGGTAAAGTTGTGATGCCGGTTACCGAGATCCCCAACATGGTGACCTTGGCCCAGTTCTCCGACCCTGAAGGCCACATGATAGGCTTGGTCAAGAGCGCACAATAGACTTGCAAAAATACCTCAATAGGGAAAGGCCCCGACTTTGACAGTCGGGGCCTTTCTATTCTTCCTAAGCGAAGAATCCAGGCAACAGGTGGCCCTTTTGAAGGAGAAATAGTGTGCCGATGACTAGGCTAAGAGTTCCAACCATTACACCTAGGGTTATGTAGATTGTTCTATGACCGCCAGCCCCAAGGATGCTCATAGTTGATGCTATGGTGATCAGCGTATTCGAGACTATGAGGCCAATAGCAAAAGCCGCGAGCAAAAAGCTCCCAGCAGCTACTGAGGTGGCTCCAGCCGCCCCCCCAATTATCAGGGCCTGGGACCCTGTTTCGGCGCCAATGCCGTGAATCATCCCAATCCCTGTGGAGGCCCCAGCCCCATAGTAGCCTTCTGGTCGCTTGACGGGTGTGTAAGCTTGTCCCTTCAACTTGCTCCTGACTCGTCCTGCACCGGATCGAATCGCATCAAAGAATAGCATCCAGCGACTCTTCATCATCAATCGGTCTGGGTGACGGATCAAGGAGTAGAAAACCCACAGACCCAGAAGCAGCAGGGTAACTCCGACTAGTCTCTCCATGTAACCGTCAACCCATTCGGGCATTTGAGCTGCTGCAACAATCGCTATGAGGCCGAGAGCGACGACCACAAGCGCGTGTCCCACAGCGTACATAGTGCCCATAATCAGGCTCCTCAAGCGCGAGGGTTGAGTTTGGGTGACGTCTGTGATAGCTGCTATGTGATCCCAGTCGATGCCATGCCTTAGACCCAGTCCAAGGCCCACTCCCACAAGCCCGACTCCAATCTCAGCGGCCATTCTGGATTTCCCCCTTCAAACGTAAAGCGACCACTTTCTTGAGCGCCAAAAGAGAAGATGGATGAGAGCTTATTGCAACTAATTGCAGTTAACATCCTAATGCAACAACTAAGTGATGTCAATAGCCTGGGATAGCACAATAATCCAGCCAGGGGTGATGTGATTTCGACGAAGGACTATGGAGCCCCTCTAATGGGGATGTCTTCTAAATGACCCCTTCCTCGCGAAGGGCGGCGACTGCGTCCGAAGAATAGTCGAGAATTCCGGTAAGAATCTCATCATTGTGCTCGCCTAATAAAGGGGCGGGGTTGAAGGCCTCGTTCTCGGTCTGGGTCATCTTGATGGGGTTACCCGACATCTTGTAGATGCCGCTTTTCGAGTGTCGAGTCTCCACCACCATATTCCGAAGGAGTACCTGCGGATGGGATAGAGCCTCGGCGAAGTTGTTTACTTTCCCACAGGGTACCTGCGCCTCTTCCAGTACTTTGATCCACTCTTCTGTCGTCTTGGTGAGGAAGGCTTTGGCGATGATATCTTCCAGCTCCCCCTTATGCTTCAGCCTTAGCTGAGGCGTCTCAAACCTGGAGTCTCCAGGCAAGTCCTCGAAACCGTCTATTTGAGAGATTACCCTGGCCAGATTCTCATAGAACTGCTGGATTGGACAACTGATCTGTACATAGGAATCATCCTTGGCCTGAAAGGCGCCTATGGGCACGTTGGTCTCGTGGCTGGAGCCGATGGGCTCAGGTAAAATCCCCGAAGCGAGAAACAGCTGCCCTATATGGGCCTGTAGAGCTATCTGTACGTCCAGGAGGCTTATCGACACCTCCTGACCCTTCCCTGTACGCTCGCGTGCGTAGAGGGCCGCCAGGATGCCTTCCACGGCGTACAGTCCACCTCCTACGTCTCCCATCGGGTATCCCATCAGCATCGGTGGCCCACCTCTCACCCCGGTAACCGACATTGCTCCTCCCAAGGCCTGGATCATTCCGTCGAAGGCCGGCCGGTCCTTCATTGGCCCCTCATTGCCGAAGCCGGAGATGGCGCAGTAGATCATACGGGGATTTACCTCGACAAGGGCTTTATATCCTAGTCCCAGCTTGTCCATCACTCCCGGACGAAAGTTCTCGAAGATGACGTCGGAGACTCGAGTAAGCTGCTTGAAGATGATCTTCCCCTTCTCGCTCTTGAGGTTGACGGTCAAGCCTTTTTTGTTGCGATTCATTCCCAAGTAGTAGGCGCTCTCTCCCTCGAGAAAATAAGGCGGGAAGCGGCGGCTGGAATCGCCTACTCCGGGCTGCTCTATCTTGATGACCTCAGCTCCCAGATCACCGAGAATGCGGGACCCGAAGGGCCCTGCCAGCGCCTGGGTGAGATCCAGAACCCTCACTTCAGATAGGGGTAATTCGGCATCGCCCTTGTTTTCAGCCATTGTTTCTGTTCTCGGTATCTATCATCTCTTTCGCCTCTCGCCACAAATCCTCATGCTGATCGGGGGTCATCTTCCTCAAGTCTAAACCTCTCTGTTCACACAGCTCTTCCATCGCGGTGAAACGTCTATAGAACTTCCGATTTGCCTTTCGCAGTGCTGTCTCCATATCAATGTCCATCTTACGTCCCACGTTGACCAAGGTAGCCAGGATGTCTCCCATCTCCTCTTCTTGTCTCTCTTTGGTCTCGGCATCTTGAAGCTCGCTCACTTCTTCCCTCAGCTTTTCCAGGACGCCATTCATGTTTTTCCAATCGAAGCCGGCATTGGCTGCTCGCCGATGGATGGACTGGCTGTAAGCCAAGGCAGGCATCTGGGGCGACACACCGTCCAACACCGAGGTATGCCCTTCTTCTTCCCTCTTAGATATCTCCCAGTTGGCTTCTACATCCCTTGCGGTTTCCGCTTTGGTGTCGCCGAATACGTGGGGATGTCGATAGAGCAGCTTTTCGGCCAGTCCCTCTAACACGTCATTTACGGTGAACTCATCCGTCTCGGAGGCTATCTGGGAGTGAAGCATGATTTGCAGCAGGACGTCTCCCAGCTCCTCTTTGAGTTTTTGGGGATCACCTTCGTCCAGGGCTTGAAGAGTCTCGTAGCATTCCTCGAGCAGATAGTTTTTAATGGACTGGTGAGTCTGCTCTCTGTCCCAGGGACACCCGTCGGGAGAGCGTAGCTGAGCTATTATTCTAGTGAGGGTATTGAAGGAGGCCAAGTCGCCACTATATGTCAAGGACGGTTCCGCAGAAACAGTTGTGTGAGTGTAGAGCGATTATACCGAGGACAGATTTCCTTGACAAGGTAAAATCCCCATGCCTACCATGGACTGTAATCTGGGCGGCCAGACGTTAACTAGCTAGTCATGACCTCGGTGATTACTCTGCCGGCGCTGCAAAGATACAGGCTTCTCGGTATCGCGGCTAAGATATCCGAAGTCCTGCTGCTCATGGCGATTCCTGTGCTCCTGACCACCGCCAGCCTCCGGTTTGTAATCAACCTGCCTCAATTGTATGAGTACGGCTTCGACAAGTACGACATTAGTCACAGGATAGGCATATCCGATGACGATCTGAACAGCATCGCCGGCGAGATAAGAGACTATTTCAACTCCGACGAGGAGTTCATTTCTATTCGGGCGGTCATCTTCGGGGAGGAGAGGGAGCTTTTCACCCAGCGAGAGATCGAGCATATGCGAGACGTTAAGGGTCTCGTTCAGGGAGTCTACCTGTGGCAGTGGATCACATTGGGGTATGCGTTGGCCTTTGTCCTCTCTTACGTAGCGATTATGAAGAGAGGCGCGGTCCCGACCCTGGCGAAGAGGGCTTTCTGGGGAGGAGCCCTGACCTTAGTCCTTTTGGCTATTCTTGGGCTGGCCGTAGTCGTGGGATTTGATTCCTTGTTTTTGAAGTTCCACCAGTTGGGGTTCTCCAACGACCTGTGGCAGCTGAATCCTCAGATTCATAATCTAATCGTCATGTTCCCACAGGCTTTCTTCTTCGACGCCACGATCCTAGTTGCGCTGCTCACAATTGGCCTAGCTACGCTGCTTATAGGTATAGGGGGTGGATATGTGTATTGGAGACACAGGAACTCTCGGTTGTCGGAGCCTCCTCCAGTCGTAGCGTAGTAGATGCTGAGAGGTAAACTAAAGAGGCCACGTTTTGTGGCCTCTTTATATGTGAATATCATCTAGCTAGGGTTAAGCGGAGCACGCACAACCGTGCGGCGAGCATGAATGTCAGCCAGCTCCAGCGCCTGCCACAGGAGCGGTAGTGCCATCACTGTTCTTAGAGAAGGAGGCGAAAGTGGATAGTACTCTGGGGGCCTCGTTTTGACATGCAGGGCACGACGCCTCTTCATCAGCCCTGTGCATCGGTCGCAAGAGATCGAACTGGAACTCACAGCTGGGACAGTAATATTCATACAGCGGCATGTTGTTCCTCCAATGGTGCGATTTCATCCTAGTAGGCAGTGTGAAGAGTGTCAAGGTGTGGTTAAATTGTGATTAACTGGAGAGAGTTGTGAGGAAGAGCACCACAGAGCCTTGGATGCCCGCCGACGAATACGGCCGTTCCCTTCCTACATTCACAATCAATCTGCTGGTCATGGAAATCCAACGATCGGTGGAGTTTTATAAGTCAGTTCTAGGTGGAAGGTGCCACTATCAGGACGAGGACTTCGCAGCTTTGAATGTAGCAGGCATCGAGTTCATGTTGCACGCAGACCACACCTATCAGGACCACCCATGGGTGAAGCCTCTGAAACATCGAAAGCTGCGAGGTTTAGGCGCGGAACTTCGCCTATTGGGCCTGAACCCCGATGAAGTCGAGTCCTCGGCTCGGAATCTGGGCGCCGATATAGTCCAGACAACTGCTACCAAGGCACACGGATGGCGGGAGGTGATGATATCCGATCCTGATGGCTACGTCTGGGCTGTGGGTGTAAAAACATGAAGGAGCATCTACGTATTGGCGTGTGAAGAGCGCTTCCAAAATTCTCCGGTCCTTCTCCCTCACCCCTTATGCCGCCATTCCTGTGTTTGACACGGGAATCCAAGAGCCTGTATGCCCTGTCTACCGGACAGGCAAGCGCAGGCAAGGGCATTACACCCTCACTGCAACCCTCCTTCTCATGGAGAGGGGTTGGAGGTAGGGAATCTAGCGATTGTGATTTACTTGACACGCTATCAACGCCGCGGGTACACTCGCGCTTCCAATCCCGGTTACTCATTCCCTAGGTGTGCTTTCGCCAAGGAGAAAACCAGATGGCTCAGACCTATGACGTAGT
This sequence comes from Dehalococcoidia bacterium, assembly GCA_965197675.1. Lineage (GTDB taxonomy): Bacteria > Chloroflexota > Dehalococcoidia > Plut-88900 > Plut-88900. The sequence goes on from OZ240221.1 coordinate 765,381, forward strand.
GGTGATTGGTGCAGGCTCGGCTGGGTCTACGGCCGCGATTTTTGCCGCAAGACATGGGTATTCCACGCTGTTGTTGGACAAGTTGACCGGTGGTGGTCAAATTCTCAACGCCGAGAAGATAGAGAACTACCCCGGCTTTCCCGATGGGACTTCGGGATTTGAGCTGGGGCCCTCCATGATGGAGCAAGCCATGAATGCCGGGGCCGAGATCTCCATGGCGGAGGCTACTGGACTGAGGTTGGAAGACCCCTATAGAGTGGTGGTTACCACTGAGGGCGAGCATACAGCCAAGGCGGTGATAATCGCTGGCGGCTCCTCGCTGAGGGAGTTGGGAATCCCAGGTGAGAAAGAGTTGATAGGAAAGGGTGTGTCCCATTGCGCTACCTGTGATGGGCCCTTCTTTCAGGAGCAAGTGGTGGGGGTAGTAGGGGGTGGAGACTCGGCGATGGACGAGGCTCTGACCTTGGCAGAATATGCCTCTCAAGTAGTGCTGTTTCACCGTCGTGATGCCTTAAGCGCTCAACGAGTTCTCCAGGATAGATTGCTATCCAATCCCAAAATCGAGGTTAGGTGGAACACTATGGTGGACGAGGTGGTTGGACAGGATAGTGTTACAGGCGTCAAGGTAAGAGATATAGTCACTGAGGAGACCTCGGAGGTAAACCTGTCGGGGCTGTTCGTTTACATTGGCCTGGACCCCAATACGGCCTATCTCAAGGATATGCTTGCCCTGGATAACGCTGGTCACATCGAGACCGACATATGGATGAAAACCAAGGTAGGCGGCGTATTCGCAGCAGGGGACATTCGGCAAAACTCAGCAGCTCAGGTCGTCACCGCAGCTGGCGACGGCGCCACGGCGGCCATAGCAGCCCACAGGTATATCAGCGGACGCGAGTGGCTTGCTTGATTGCTGTTCTAGCGACCATAGAAGGTGGATGACATGGCAAAGCGACTGAGCTCCGAGCGTATGGAAATGGATGGGGCGCTCCAGGTGATGGAGCACTTCTTGGAACAGGGGTGGACCGATGGACTACCCATAGTTCCGCCAACAGAAGAGCGAGTACGGGAGTTCCTGAATTATGCTGACCTGGAGCCGGATCATGTGGTCGCCGAATATCGCATCAGGGATAGGGGAATTACGGCAGAAAAGCTGGCCATAAATGCGGTGATGGCAGGTTGCCTGCCCGAGTACTTGCCCATACTGGTTGCAGCGTGCGAAGCCGTGACAGACCCGTCCTTCCACCTCAATCACATCGCCAGCCTGGCCAGCCCATGGCCAATGTTCATCATTAACGGGCCTCAGGTTAAAGAGCTTAATTTCAACAGCGGTATGTACGTTTTCGGACCGGGAAACAGGGCCAACGCAACAGTGGGGAGAGCCATGAGCCTAGTTCTGGCCAACTGTATGGAAGCTCGGATAGGAGGGATTCAGAGAGGGACTATGGGGCATGCTTCCCGTTATGGTTTTTGCATATCTGAAAACGAGGATACTCAATGGGAACCCCTCCATGTTGAGCGAGGTTTTAATCGAGATGCCAATGTAGTTACGGCTTATCCTTCTGGTGACCCTCCGGCTCATATCCTGGGCCCGATGTACGAGTTCTCCGCCCTCCAAACTGCGGAGATGATATCGATGAAGTTGGCCAGAAGCCGATTCTTCTATGCCATGGGTTCTTACGTTTTGGTCATCTCACCTACCCTTCAAGAAACCTTCGTTAAAGATGGGTGGTCGAAAGCCGACTTGCGTCAGTACGTCATGGAAAACTGCCACATCTCGGCCGCTGATGCCAAGCGCATGGGTTACTGGTGGTATGACGGCTCACCTAATGGGAAAGCGCCTGTTGTGGAAACGGGTGATGAGGATCGCAAAGTTTACCTGTTCAAGCGAGAAGACTGGTATGAAAATGACATCTGGTTCGACGCTGGACGGGATCGAGAGCCTGATATTCTCATCGTCGTCGCTGGTGGTGATTCGTGGCCTTGCGGGGCTATGGTGGGCCCCTATGATCTGGCAGCCAACCCCGTATCCAAAGAGGTGAAGCCGCCTCGATAGCATCTTGACGACAGTTCAGATGATGGGAGACAATAATTGGAGTCGACGACGAGGATAACTTCCGAAAGGAGCAGGCCTTGACAACGTCAACATCGAAAATCGTGGTTCTTAACCCAGTCGCACCCCCCTTAACTTCCAAGGGGGATATGGCTACCAGGCCAGATAATCTCAGGGGGAAGGTGTTGGGGTGCCTATGGAACAACCGGGTCGGTGGAGACCGTATCTTGGAAGGTTTGGCCCAGTTGCTCACTGAGAAATATGAGCTGAGCGGAGTAGTCCACAAGAAAAAACGGTACATCGGAGAGCCATCGCCTAGCTATATCATCGAGGACCTGGCCTCGTCCTGCGATGTGGCAATCACCTCATTAGGCAACTGAGGCTCGTGTATGTCGGCCCTTGCGGTCGATGCGATAACCCTGGAGAAGACGGGTATTCCCGTAGGCGCCATCGGCACCGAGACTTTGATCAAGACAACGGGCCGCGCCATGGCAAGAGCTCACGGCTATCAGTCTTACCCCTTCGTTAGCGTGCCCCACTTCATAGAGCCCACCGACCAGGCTGTACAGAGATCGATCGAGCTTGCGCTCCCCCAGGTGGAAAAGGTGCTACAGAAGAACGGAAGCTAGTCTTGCCGGCACAAGCGCACAAACTAAGGGGGGCTGGGGGGCCCAAGCACCACTTACCTCGGTGGAGTGGGTGGGAAAGACCACCCTTGCTATTCCTTGAACGGCATGAGTCTTTGCTTCAATAGACACGCCTCGCTAGTGATAGGCAAGTCCTTCTAATTGTCTTACCAGCCCATTCGCCCCGGGCCTGTCGGCCCTGCCTGCTGCAGGCAGGCGCCAACGAGGTTTATTTACCTAAGTGGGGAATCTAGGAGTCCTGAGGCCGCCTTGAGCTTTCTTTAAGTGATTATTGATTGCTTGACAGCCTCCAGGTGAGCCCTGACCTGCTGGAGGAATTGGATGGCTATCGCTCCATCCAAAATACGGTGATCGAAGGAGAGGCACAGGTTCATCATCGAGCGGACGACTATGTCGTCGTTGATCACTACGGGCCGCTTCATCACCGCCTCGGACGTGATGATGGCTGCCTGACCCGGATTGATGAGGGGCATGCTCAACACCGACCCTAACGCTCCAGTGTTATTCACCGTGAAGGTTCCGCCTTGCACGTCCCCCATCTCTAGCTTGTTCTGGCGAGCCCTCTCCACCAGCCGGTGAATCTCCTTGGCCAGATCGGCGATAGTCTTTTGATCTGCCTTCTTTATCACCGGTACAATCAAACCCTCGTCTCGGGCGACGGCTATACCTATGTTTGCTTCTTTATGTAACATTACTCTGTCCTCTGTCCAGGATGAGTTGACCAGTGGCTGCTCTTTGAAGGCGCTGCATACTGCTTGCACCATGAAAGGCAAATAAGTCAGGTTGATTCCCTCCTGCTCTCTAAACCTGTCCTTGGATGTCTGTACCACGGCGACAAGCTCTGAAACGTCGGCTTCGATCATAGTCCAAGCGTGGGGTATCTCCTGAGCGCTTTGCAACATCCGCTGGGCTATGGAGCGGCGGATGGGGCCGATACGAATCTCGTCCACTGTTACTGATGAACCGACTTTACTCCTCTCCACATACTCCAAAACATCGGCTTTGCTAACGCGTCCTCCGGCGCCTGTACCCTCGACTTTGCTCAAATCGACTCGGTGCTCTTGTGCCAGCTTCAGGACTAGTGGAGAGTATCGCTTGTCTCTCCTCGTGGGGGCCTTGGTAGTTTCAGGTGGAGCAGCCACATGGGCGGCCGAGGGGGCAGCTTCTATAGTGGAGCTTGGGGCCACCGGTTCTGCTGAAACCTCGCCCTCGGTCTCCAGCACCGCTAGTGGCGTCCCTATGGATACCGTCTTGCCTTCAGGAACCAATATCTCGGTGATCTGACCTGTAGCGGGTGAGGGAAGCTCAATGTTGACTTTGTCGGTGACGATCTCCGCCACTGATTCATATATCTCCACGCGGTCGCCGGGCTGCTTAAGCCACTTAGCTACAGTACCCTCCACCACCGTCTCCGCCACTTCAGGCATGATAACCGTTATCGACATACCTTCCCTCTAATAGGAGGCCAACTGGCGAAGAGAGGAGGCTATCTTGATGGGATCGGGTAGGCAGAAGTTTTCCATGATGGGGTTGAATGGCATAGAAGGGACATCGAGGGCAGCCACCCTCATAACGGGGCCATCCAGGTACTCGAAGGCTTCGGAGGCTAAGATGGCGGCTAGCTCGGCGCCGTAACCCATAGTGAGGTTATCCTCGTAGACTATCAACGCCTTATTAGTCTTTCGTACCGATGCCAAAACGGTCTCTTTGTCAATGGGAAGGAGGGTTCGCAAGTCCACCACCTCCACGCTGACAGATTCCTTCTCCATCTCGGCTGCCGCCTCCAATGCATGGTGGACCATCAGGCCATAGGTCAGCAGGGTTATATCCGACCCGTTCCGTTTGACATCAGCCTTACCCAATGGTATTAGGTACTCTTCTTCTGGGACATCCCCCTTGATGAGACGATAAGACCGCTTGTGTTCGAGGAAAATGACAGGGTCTTCATCTCGTATGCTGGATTTAAGGAGGCCCTTGGCGTCGAAAGGTGTAGAGGGGGCCACCACTTTCAGGCCTGGTATATGGGCGAACTGGACCTCCACACTCTGAGAATGGTAAAGACCGCCGTGAACCCCGGCGCCGTATGGCGCTCTTACTACTATAGGGCATCCGAAGGCACCTGCCGAGCGATAGCGAAACTTGGCTGCCTCGTTGACTATCTGGTCATAGGCTGGGAATATGAAATCGGCGAACTGTACCTCGGCGATGGGTAGCATTCCGTGTACCGCCATCCCAATAGCTATGCCCACTATTGAGGTCTCTGCTAGAGGGGTATCTATTACTCTCTCGGCGCCGAACCTATCCAGGAATCCGTCTGAGGCACGGAAGACTCCTCCCAGTCTACCTACATCCTCACCCAACAGGACAACTCGTTCATCCTGCTCCATCTCGTCGGCCATTCCTTCTCGGATGGCCTCCAGCACCGTTTTCTCGGCCATAAGCTCCTCAGCCGTTGGCGTAGATGTGGTCTAGAGCGTCCTCGGGAGTGGGATCTTCACTGGACTCGGCCTCGGTTACAGCGACATCCACGGCATGTTGCACTTCAGAGCGCAGCTTCTTGTCCTCTTTTGCCGTAATCAAGGAGGAATCGAGCAAAAAGCTTTGAAAACGAGGGATTGGATCAAAGGCCCTTTCCTGCTCCAACTCCTCCTCCGTCCTGTAACGAGATTGGTCATCGTTGCTGCTGTGGGATGTAAACCTGTAAGTCTTGGCCTCTATAAGAGTAGGCCCCAGTCCTTCTCTGGCTCTTTGCGCGGCTTCTCTAGTGGCCTCGTAGACCTTGAGAACATCATTGCCATCCACAGTAATGCCCGAAGAGCCGTATCCATCGGCTTTAACGGCTATGCTCTCACTGGCCATTTGCTTGTCGAGAGGCACTGATACGGCTAGGCGATTGTTCTCGCAAAAGAAGATGACAGGTAGACGATGAATCCCAGCAAAGTTCATTGCCTCATGAAAATCCCCCTTGCTGGTGGCACCATCTCCAAAGTAGACGATTGTAACGGTGTCCTCATGCCTGTACTTAGAGGCATACGCACTGCCGACGGCGTGGAGTATCTGAGTGGCGACGCAGCTGGAGCCGCTCACTATGTTCAAGTCCTTGCGACTGTAGTGGCCTGGCAGTTGTCGCCCCCCGCTGTAGGGGTCGGCGCGTTTCCCCAAGGCATGAAGGATGAGGTCTATGGGTGCTGAACCAGCGGCAATGGCTACTCCCAAATCACGATAGTAGGGATAATAAACATCGACCCCTCGACGCATGGCATGAGCGCTGCCTATTTGCGCGGCTTCATGACCTTCGCAGGAGACCAGGAAATACACCTTGCCCTGCCGACCCAGCACCCATAATCGCTCTGAGACCGCTCTTGCCATCAGCATATCTCGATACATATCAGTGACCTGAGACTTGCTTAGGCCTAGGTCTTCCAGAGAATATGTGGCTGGGCCTGCCGTTTTAGCCTGAGCCATGGGTGATTTCCCTCGAATTCAGGTTAGCACTCAACCAATGGATGGTCAATATAGTTCTGGAGCTAGTAGAGGGCACTGCGAGGCCCAGGAATCCCGCGTTTGCAGGTATAAGCTAAATGATTTATCCTTCCATAGCTTGCAGGGCAGCCATGAAAGCAGTAGTTTTTGAAGGACACGGCGGTACGGAGGTGCTCCAGTACATGGATGTACCGGAACCTCAGATAGACGCTACAGAGGTGCTTATTCGAATTGAGGCCTCCGGCTGCAACTACAACGACATCTGGGCTCGCAGAGGTTTACCTGGTGTAGAGATAACCCTGCCCCACATCTCTGGCAGCGATGCCGCTGGCGAGGTGATAGAGGTCGGAAGTGAGGTCAATAGCGTCAAGGTAGGCGATCAGGTGATGGTGCATCCAGGCCTTAGCTGTCGCACCTGCGAGATGTGTACTAGTGGGCAGGAGTTCTTCTGCCGTAGATTCAGAATATGGGGATTTCAAACTGGTCCACTCGACGGCGGTCATGCTCAATATGCCAAACTGACCGAGGTAAATCTAATCCCTAAGCCGACAGGCCTCAGTTTTGAGGAAGCCGCCTCTCTGCCTCTCATTCTTATGACTGTATGGAGAATGTTGGTGTCCCGCGCACATATCCAGGCAGGAGATCATGTTTTGATATGGGGTGGGGCTGGGGGTCTTGGCTCTATGGCCATACAGGTGTGCAACCTGTTCGGGGCCAAGGCTATCGCCGTGGTTAGCTCAGAGGAGAAGGCGAAATATGCCGCTGATTTGGGAGCATCCTGGTGCATCAACAGGACTACTCAGGATGTCACCAACGAGATCAAGAAAATCACCAATCGCAGGGGAGCAGATATAGTCTTCGAGCATACTGGCAAGGCCACCTGGAAGCAGAGCATCGCTGCTCTCAAACGGGGTGGATCCCTGGTGACTTGCGGGGCGACCAGCGGATTCATGGGTGAGACGGATATCAGATTCCTGTGGAATAAGCAAATGTCTTTTTACGGATCGCACATGGCCAGCAAGGGTGAGTTGCTCCACGCTATGAAGTTCGTAGAGAGCGGTCAGATCAAACCCCTGGTGAATAGGGTGCTGCCCCTGAGGGATGCCGCCAAGGCCCAGAGCCTCATGGAAGAAGGCAAAGTCATGGGCAAGATAGTTCTGGTCCCTGAGCGCACCTAAGGCAGAGTGGATAATGACACCCCTATTGCGCAGCCTCCTTTTTGTGCCGGCCATCCGAGAGCGATTCATAGAGAAGGCCCCAGAAGCGGGTGCTGATCTCTTATGTCTTGACTTGGAGGACTCAGTACCCCAGGCAGAAAAGGCTAAAGGGAGAGAGATGGCCCGGGAGGCGATATCCTACATGCCTCGTACCGGTTACCTGATGTGTGTAAGGGTTAACTCGGTGCAATCTGGTCTAGTAGAGGACGACCTGGATGCTGTAGTGAGTCCTAGACTGGATGTGATTAGCCTTCCCAAGTCAGATAGTCCAGAGATAGTTCAGGAAGTCGACGTTTATTTGGCTCGATTGGAGAAGGAGAGAGGACTGCCTGAGGGACAGATTAAGATAATCCCCTGGATAGAGACGGCCTTGGGACTTGTCAATGCGTACCGTACCTGTAGTGCCTCCCCCAGACTGATCGGCGCTTCGGTAGGTGGTGAGGACCTGACCGCCGACCTGGGAATAGCTCGAACCAACCAGGGAAAAGAGATAGAGTATGCCAGATACGTCGTCGCTACGTCGGCCGCCGCGGCGGGGATCTTACCCCTGGATACGGTTTACATAGACTTCAAAGACCCGGAGGGATTGAGAGGGGATACCCTCTTCTCGAAGAGTATCGGATATAAGGGGAAGTTTTGCATCCATCCATCTCAGGTTGACCTGGTAAACGAGATATTTCAGCCCTCCAGTACGGAGATGGAGTACGCTCAAAAGGTGAAAGGGGCATACGAGGATGGCGCCTCTCGAGGTCAGGGTGCCGTCAATCTGGATGGAGTAATGGTAGACAAACCGGTCTACGAACGCGCTCTAGTAGTTTTGAGGCTGATGGAGCAGATCAAGAACAGTGCTAGTTGACCATGGAGTTAACAACCAGTCCTAACGACTCTATGACTCTGCTAATTGGGGAGATGTTCTGGTAAAATGTATCTAGTAGCCTGTAGCTGTACGTGGCTTGGAGAGCATGAATGATGGATGAGATACCCAGCGCCCTGGAAAGGGCCCTAGAAAAGGTAGAAAAGCTGGGCAAGGCTTCTCCTGAGGAGCTCCGCAATACGGAGTTGGTGGAAAGGGGTCAGAAGCTGGCGGCCCAGTATCTGAAAGGTGAGACTAGCCTTTTGGTTGAGATGAACAAGCATGACGAAGGGACCAGGGAACGGCTGGTCGAAGGCGCCCAGGAGATTCTCATCAGGAACATTGTGATGCCATCGGACGATATTGCGAAACGAGAAACCAAAAGCGCTATGGAGGGCTTGAAGCTGATTAAGCAGGATAAGGCCCGAATAGAGAACGTATTTAGCAAGATACGACAGCTCTTCAATCACTATACCTCTCAAGGAGAGACGCAGAAGAAAGAAGCCTATGAGAACTTGAAGGTCCAGATGCAGGCTACTATGCGACAGACCGTGCAGCAACAGATGGGAGTATCTATGGATATGCCCAATATAGAGCAACATCCACAGTTTCAGGTGGAGTGGCGACGCATCCGAGGGCAGATGGATTCCCAATACTTAACGCATTTGAAAGAGTATAAAGAAGAGCTAGCTGCTATTTCCTGAAACGACGCACAGAGGAAATTCTGAATGGAGATAAGTGACGAGCAAATAGCGTATGCGATACATAATACCGTAGTTCTAAGGCCGCCTCGTCAGACCTTGGCTACCTTCGGAAACACCAGCATACGATATTTCCTGCTTACTGAACCCTTGTACAAAGACCTTGTCAAAGGCCCCGAGGATACAGTAGTTAGAGAAGGTCGAGTGATCTCTCAGAAACCGAAAGTAGTTACGCCAGGCTATATGATCAAGCTGGAAGGATTTGGGGAGAACGCCCGTAAATACTTTCAGGAGATGATACGGGAAGCGGGTCCAGATGTGCCTGGTCTACTTTACCTCTATCGAAACGAGCACAAAGAGCTAAACGTCGTATCCGGTAATGTGCCGTCTGTGTTGGAGAGAATAGAAAAAGATGTAGGGGATGATCCGTTGACGGCCATAATTCGCGGAGTCGACGAGATGTGGGACGTATGTCTCCTCAAGTTTATCCACGACCTTACCGCTCAATCTCTCGAGGGCAATTTAAGGGAGCTGGGAAGCAGGGGGATGATGAATGTAGACCCATCCGGGGTTACCATTGATGCCCGGCGTCAAATAGAAGACCTCTTCCACGACGTGCACATGAAAAAAGAAGATCCTGATCGGCTTAAACGTGAGCTGGACCGGTGGGGTGTATTTCGCGAGTACGAAGACAGATTCCTGTCCCTCTTTTCCTGAGAACTCGACACTAGCTCTTCGATCGCTCCTCTATACACCTATCGCATTCACAGAGTGAACTAAGCAGCTCGAAAGAGTAGATTCCCGTCTCGTGAGCGTCGCTCCATAGAACCTGGATGGCATATCTGCCTATCTCCATGAAGTCCAGCGCCTCTATGTCCTCCGGTATGCCAGAGGAATCCAGGATCCGTTTCCCCGTCCACTCATCTACGCAATGAGCGCAACGACACTCTCCCCTCAGACGCTTGAAGGGATAAATGCTATGGTGCTGGCCGTCCCAGTCTATAGCCAGCCCCTTCTCAGTGATCTCTATTGACTTAGGCTCTTTTATCACGCTTGGTTATCCTCACACTACTACTTTTGACAGTGACGGCAGAAGTTGGTCAGCCGCTGGTTGGCCTGCACCTGGCTTATTCGAGACTCGCACTTGGGACAGGGATAGTTGCCTTTACCGTGAATCCTCAAGAAATCTCGAAACTTCACGTCGATCTGGTCACCCATTCGTCGACTCACTATATCCGTGGCCTCGTTCAGCACCGATTGCATACTTTTATACAGGGCTTCTCTCTCATCCTGCGATAGGCTGCTGCGACGACGGTAAGGATGAATGCCGGACTCGTATAGAATCTCATCGGCGTAGGCATTCCCTATACCGGCTAGAAAGACATCGTTGACCAGGATGTTTTTAACCTGCCCGTTGTGTCTTCGTAGCCTCTTTTCGAACACCTCCAAGGTCATTTCGGGATCCAGGGCCTCAGGCCCCATCTCCGAAAATTTCGGGATGATGTTCATCTGACCGTCGGCTACCAGATAGACCTTGCCCATCAGCTTGCTATCGTAGTAACGCAGTTCCTTCCTATTCACTAGGCCCAGAGTAAAGCAGGTCTTAGCGTGTTGTTTCGTGCTAGGATCGGTGTACTGAAGTCGGCCAGTGAGCATGGGATTGATAGCCAGTATGTGTTTAGACGAGAGGCTCAAGAGCAAGAACTTGCCTCTGCGCTTTGTTGCGGAGAAAGTGCTTCCCTCTAGGGTGCTTTTGAAGTCGGCGAGGGTGGGAAAGCGAATTACCAGCGGTTGCTTGGACTGAACCGAGGTAATCTTCACCCCTGGTAAAGTGTCGTTAAGAAACTCCTTGATATTCTCCAGGTCCGGTATCTCGGGCACAACAAGCTCCTCCAGGACTCATTATAGCTGATACCGGGGCATCACAAACTCTGTTGACACTCTTGTATCTATGACATAACCTACTCCACGCCTTCCACTTTTCTGTTTCGATAGTGCTCTATTAGGGACTTGGAATGGATGCTGCTCTATCAGACATAGTCGTCCTGGACATGGCGACGGACGTAGCCGGTTCGTACACCTGCATGCTTCTGGGCGACATGGGGGCCGAGGTAACGAAGGTGGAGTTGGCTGGGTCCCCCGAATGGAGAGGCAACCCACCCTTCCATCTGTGGAATCGAGGCAAGAAGAGCATATCTCTTGATCCGAATCGTCCAGGGGCTAGAGGTGTGTTGGAAGCGTTGGTCTCAAACGGAGACGTTTTGGTGGAGGATTTACTCCCTGGTGACGCTCTGAAACGCTGCCTAGACTACGACACTCTGAGTAAGCTGAATGCCAGATTGCTCTACTGCGCCATTCCTCCCTTCGGTGAGAGGGGGCCGATGATGAACGACCCAGGAGACGATAGGGTAGTGTCGGCCTTCTCAGGCGTCATGTCCGATCAGGCGGGGTTAGAGCACTCTCCCACCTTCATCCAAGCACTAGTGTCCGGCGCCAGCACAGCGCTCTTGGCAGCCTTTGCTGTCTCATCCGCCCTGTATGTCAGGGAGGTTGAAGGGATAGGCCAGAAGATAGAGGTGCCTCTCTTGAATGGGTCTCTTGCGGGGCGGAGCGGTGATTTCATCCTCGGCTCCGGACTCCCACTGATGGAGGCAGCCAAGGACCAGCAAGGTGAGAGTCCAGCCTATCGCCTATACGAATGCCAAGACGGCCAGTGGATATTCATTGCATGCGGGAATCAGACCTTCTGGAACAGGCTATGTCTCACTCTGAACTTGGAGGAGTTGATAACCGATCCTCGTTGCGAAGGCGCACCCTTCTTTTTCGACATGGAGACCAGAGAGGAGTTGATTCAGGTTATTGGTGGAATACTAAAGCGCCGACCCTGTGGTGAATGGCTCCAAGTCTTCGATGAGGCTGACATCCCTGTTGTAAGAGCAGAGACCAGGGACGAGTTCATCGAAGACCCTCAGGTTGCCCACAACAGCATTATGGCGGACGTGCATGATCCCGTCCTGGGAGCGACAAAGCAGCTGGGAATCCCCGTCAAATTATCCGAGACCCCAGGCCACATCAAGGGGCCGGCTCCTTCCAAAGGGGAAAATACCGAGGAGTTGCTGAAAGGACTGGGGTTCTCGGATTCTAAGATCGAGGAGCTGACGTCTACAGGGGTTGTAGGCAGGTGCGGTGATTAACAACGCTGAGTAGGCTACTCGCCCGATCAGATAAAGAGCCTGAGGCAAAATCTGATGGTCAAGCAACGTAAATAGGCAGCCCTTCCATGGAAGGGCCGCCTATTTAGCCTTCAATCAGCTTCGGGTGTTTAGCTAAATTTCGTGACCGTCAGCGCCGATGGCGGGATTGGCAGACTCATGGTAATGGATTATCTTCCACTGGCCCCCCACCTTACGGAAGATGAAGGTGTCTCGCATCACGTACTCCATTCGAGGGGAGGATCCAGACTGACCGAGAGCGGTGCACTGGGTATAGGCGGTGTCTCCGAAAACGTCCACTACTAGGTTGTCATAGGTCCAGGAGGCGTTCTCCAGTCCACTTACCAGACCGTCATAGTACTCTTTGATGCCGGCCCACCCCACCAGTGGTTTCTCGTTCTCCTCGGCTATGTAGACCACGTTCGGGTACGAAGTATCCCATAAGGACACCAGTTTAGGACCGTCGGCAGCGCTCATCGCAGCGATCCACGCGTCCATTGCGCTTTTGATTTCCTGCTTTTCTTGCTCTGTTGCCATAGAGTTCCCTCCTCAAGTTAAGATTGGCACCCACATTATATATACTACATCCATCAAAGGTCTAGTAGCTGTACTCGTCCAGCCAGGGCAACCGCACTATAACCCGCTGGGGTTGTGCGTGGCAACTTGATTGTTTTTTCCTGTTTAGCTTTGAAACTTGATTGAATTTTCTGGTCCCCGTTCAAACTTGATTGAGTTATAAAAAAAGTTTTGTTTTAGGGGTTTCCCAGGCACGAAGGCCAGTTACATTTTGATTGAGTTTTTTCAGGTTGGGGTTGGACCCACCCACTCTCCCCGTAGGTTTTTGTATGTGTGGCACATCCACCTCGTGTAACACCTCTCCCTTGGATTCCCGTGTCAAGCACGAGAATGACCTGCCTGCTGCAGGCAGGCGGCATGGGGAGTAAGGGCCCCCTTCCCTTCGACTACGCTCAGGGTAAACTTTAGGCTCAGGGTGACTCTTCGACAGGCTCAGAGTGAGCGGATATACAGCACGCCCCCGCTCATGGTGAGCTTAGAGTTTATCCTGAGTTTACCGAAGGGAACCAGGTGAGCGGAGATACTTCATCCTCCGAGGGAAAAGGAGCCTGGGCATTTGATTTCAGCGAGGGCATTGACAAGCTCTTGAAACCGGCGAGCGTTCCTGCCTTGCTTAAGTCCGTTCAGGTTGATCCTGGGAGCGCCTGCTCCAGGGCGACGACCTCCGTGAGAAATAAGGGTAATACCTCCTTGTAAGGGAGATGTGAGTTTGAATTATAGCACGTAGGTTCTTATTCTATATATAGCCACGTGGCACAACAAGCTAGGTGCCAACTCTGGATTCCCGTGTCAAGCACGAGAATGACGAAAAGGAGGGCATGGGAATGACCTGCCTGCTGCAGGCAGGCGGCATAGATGGGTGCTTGGAATGATGGGTGGGGTCTCCGCCTCTCACTTGATGGGTCTGTCTCAGAAAGGCAACCACCTTGTTCCCCAACCACTCACCCAGGTAGGTTTTTCTATCTGGGGTCACATTCCCCAATCAAGCTGAGGACAAGCCCCCAAACCCCCTGCCAGAGGGATGTATCCCTCTGGACCCCCTCCGTGCGGGCGTCCAGGGAGTGATGGGGCCAGACCGTGTCGTAGATGCGCTCCCAGTCCCGGAGCGCTCGATTGAGGAGGCCGATCCTTGGCAGCCTGCTCTGATTGTCTTCATGGCGGTGCGCCGCGTGACGCGGCATAGGATACCCGGCTCAGTCGGGAGAGATTCGGAGGAAATCTCTGGGCCAACCGACCCACCTCGAAGCGAAAGCCCAGGGGGAAAGTAGCATGTCGGTAAAGCGGCTACAGCCCGAAAGCGTTGTAGGGCCGGTTCCGCAAGGCCCGCGCGATATGGTGAAAGCTACACTGCCTGAACCCTAGTCCCCAGCAGGTGATCGGGAGCACCCGCCGGTAGAACGCTTGTAACCCGGCGCCATTCATTGCATTGGCCTGTCGTACTGACCAGTACACCTCCGATGAGTGGACGATAACCATGTGGTCATTCCAGGGGACGAACGGGGCACCTACAGTCGCGCTAGAACGTCCTATGTCGAAGGCAGAAGGGGGAAAAGGTTCGATCTCTACTGGACAACCCGCCTACTCGCCGGGACTACGCCCCTGTTCCATCTGGGCGCAACGCAGGGCTATGGCGTCATCCAACAACTGGGAGTTCGTTCTCGCCAGTATCACGATGTCATCCCGGAGAATGGGGTCGGACATCCTGACCTTGTTCTCGGCTCGCTGCCTCGCACCCTCGTGAGGTGTTCTCACCTTGAATAGGTAGTACGCGAACACGAGGACTGCAACCGCAACCACACCGATGAACAGCGCATTCAGAAGCTGTAACACAACAACGGAGAACAGGGGAGCAACACGAGGGCTCGCGCTGAGAGAGCTATAGGAGAACCAGCCACCGGATACATAGGTTAGGTCATAAAACACCCAAAGTAGCAAAACTGCTGCAAGGATGACCACGACCACCACACCCAAGGCTATGAGTAGAGTCCTCATGCTACTTCTCATCGTGAGATCAATCTAGCCGAACCCTACCCCTGAAGTCAAACGGAACGCGGGATGGCCTAAGGGGGGAGACCCCTATGGTCACGGAGCCCTCGTAGTAGTCCGAGCCGGGGAAAGCCCGGCACATGGCGAAGGAGGGCAGGTGTCAACGACGGAATACGACAGGGAGGTATGCACAATGCAAAACGCCACAACTGTACTGAACGTCATACGCGAACGCGGAGAACGAGGATTGCCGCTGGAGGACATCTATCGGCAACTGTACAACCGTGAACTCTACCTGCGGGCCTACGGTCGTCTCTACTCAAACCAGGGAGCGATGACCAGAGGAACTACCGCAGAGACCGCGGACGGAATGTCACTGGCGAAAATCGACCGCATCATCGACGAGCTTCGTCACGAGCGGTTCCGGTAGACGCCGGTGCGACGGGTCAACATTCCCAAGCCTAACGGCAAGACCCGACCCCTGGGCATACCGACGTGGACGGGCAAGCTGCTGCAAGAGGTCATCCGGATGATTCCGGAAGCCTACTACGAGCCGCAGTTCTCCGAGCATTCCCACGGCTTCCGGCCCGACCGGGGATGCCACACCGCGTTAAGCGAGGTGGCCAACCTTTGGGACGGAACCCTCTGGTTCGTCGAAGGAGATATCAAAGGGTGTTTCGACAACATCGACCACGAGGTCTTGCTGTCGGTGCTCGGAGAAAAGCTCCACGACAACCGATTCTTGCGCCTGCTCAAGTACCTACTGAAAGCGGGCTACATGGAGGACTGGAAGTATGACCGCACGTTGAGCGGTA
The DNA here is from genome assembly GCA_965197675.1 of Dehalococcoidia bacterium. Classification (GTDB taxonomy): domain Bacteria; phylum Chloroflexota; class Dehalococcoidia; order Plut-88900; family Plut-88900. Next base: position 780,924 of record OZ240221.1, read on the forward strand.
CGCCGCAAGGCGGCGTGGTCAGCCCCATCTTCGCCAACATCTACCTAGACCAGTTGGACAAGTTCGTCGAGACAGTGCTCATTCCAGCACATACCCGAGGCAACGCCCGCAAACGTAATCGTCAGTGGGAGAACGTAAAGAACCTGTCGGCCTACTATCGGAAAGCAGGGAATCATACGAAGGCAACGGCACTACGCAAACAAATGCAGCAACTGCCTTCAGGCGACCCCTACGACCCAGGTTACCGACGGCTTCGATACGTGCGCTACGCTGACGACTTCGTGCTGGGCTTCATCGGGCCAAAGGCCGAAGCCGGGCAGATAAAGGAGTCCCTGGAGACGTTCCTGCGAGATAGTCTCAAACTGGAGCTATCCAAGGAGAAAACTCTCATAACCCACGCCACCAGCCAGACGGCGAGGTTCCTCGGCTACGAACTCGTAAACCAGCAGGCCAACGACAAGCTCGACCGCAATGGACAGCGACAGGTCAACGGACGAATCGGGTTACGAGTTCCCGCCAAAGTCATCGCACAACACTGCAAGCCTACATGAGCAATGGCAAACCGGCACACCGCAGCGTACTGACCCACGATTAGGACTACATTATCGTGAGCAAGTATCAATCGGAGTTCCGGGGCGTCGTCCAGTACTACCTGCTGGCCCTGAACGTTTCCCACTTCGGGAAGCTGCAATGGGTCATGCAGCAGTCGCCTGCCAAGACCCTGGCGGCCAAGCACAAGACCCCACGCCGGAAGCTGATACGGCGCTATCAGAGCACCGTGAACACCGAGCATGGGGAACGGGCTTACAGGTCGTGGTGGAGCGGGGCGAGGGGAAACGCCCACTGGTGGCACGGTTCGGTGGCATACCCTTGGAGCGGAACCGGCAGGCCGTCCTCGTAGACCAACACCCTAAACGGTACGGGTTCCAACGCAACGAGCTTGTCAAACGGCTCTAGCGGACGAATGCGAGCCGTGCGGGTCAAAGGAGGATATCCAAGTCCACCTCGTCCGTGCGCTCCGCGACCTGACCGTGAAAGGCCGAGGTGCCAAGTCCCTGTGGATACAGGTCATGGCCGCCAGACGGCGCAAGACCCTCGTGGTCTGCCGTCCCTGTCACCTGAACGTTCACGGAGCGACTGGCAACCGAGCCAGCAAAAAGTAGGTAGGTTCCCACCTGTGGTAAGCTAATGGCACTCCGTCCTACAAGTGTTAAGAGACAAACGTGCAGCAATCTAGCTGGAAACGGGTCAAGGTCGGCATCCTCCTAGGAACGCTTGGCCTTGTCCTCACCCTCCTCGGCTGTCACAGCGGCTCGGAGTCCGGCTACTATGGCTATGCTGCGTTAGGCGAGGGCCCAGAGCCCAGTCCCGACTTGACTCTGTTCGATACCCTCCACTATCACCGAGACGGGGCACAGTTGGTTCTGACATACGACTTTGCCACCAACGCCTTCACGGGTACGGTGGAAAACACCACAAAGGCCACGCTGCGCAGGGTCAGGGTTTAAGTCCACTTCTCAAACGGGACTGAGTTAGGCCCGACCTCCCCGGTCGACCTGGCTCCCGGTCAGGTCGTGGACATCACCCTCCCGGCAGACTGGCAGACCTTCACCTTTTGGAGCGCATACCCAGAAGTCGGCTGATTTCTGGAAATGCCAACACTGGCCAGACACTACCGCTTTGTAACGATACTGGAGAGCCGGATGTGGTGAAAGCCGCACGTCCGGTTCGGAGGGGGGCCGACGGAAAAGTGCTCCGATAACACGGGGGAACTCGCCGGCAGCCTACCCTACACACTATTCTATGTGTCACCTATGATTCTGAACGAGATCAGTGGGTCTGGAGGTAGAAGAGGTGAGGGCCGTAAACTAGTCAGGTCGGCCGCCGGCGAATGCTGCTATCGCATCATAGATACGCAGCATCTCTTGATCTCGCTCGTCGGGCCAGAAGTAGGGCCTGATGACCTCTCCGCCCAACGCCTCTATTAATTGAGGATGGTCATCTACGCAGAAGTCGGGATTTACAGGCACGTCCAATCGTCCGATTCCCTGGCGGTAATCGCTGACGGGTTTCAAACAGCAGTCGGTAACCAAAGAACGAAGACCGTGTTCGTCTACTACCTCCCATCGAATGCCCACCCCAGACCAAACGTAGATGTTGTGGCCGTCTTCTACTAAACGTTGAAAGACCTCCCTAACGTGGGGGCGAAGCGCTCCGTTGAAGGCTATGAGAGTGTCATCTACATCAAAGAAGATGTTCATTGGGAGGCGTTGACGAGTCGTTCAACTTGCTCAGAAACAGTAATCGGCGCATCTCTATTCAGGTAGACTGCTAGCACTCTATCAATTCCGGATAGGTCCTTGGCCAGTCCAATCTGAGCTCGAGGGAAGAGAGCTTCAGCTAATGATTTTACTCGCTGACCTTGATCGTATCCCATCTCCATGAAGAGGGCGCCACCACTCTTCAGCTTCGACTGAATCTGATTCAGCAGGCGATGGATCACATCCAGGCCATCTGAACCGCCATCGAGGGCTATAGTCGGTTCGTGTTCCCTGATCTCTATGGGGAGGGCATCACAGTCTTCTCGTATGACGTAAGGTGGATTGGAGACTATGACATCGACCTGTTGGGGCAATGGATCCAGCAGGTCACCCTCCAATAAGGAAACTTTATCCTCGACATCGTGACGTCGGATGTTAATATCAGCTACCTCCAGTGCTTCCCTGGAGATGTCAGTGGCATATACGGTGGCGCTGGGAAGATTCTTGACCAGAGCGACGGCCAACGCCCCACTGCCAGTACCTATGTCTGCTATTAGGACGCGAGATGATGGTCGGCAGCTTTCTGTTACATAGTCGATGGCCAACTCGACCAACGCCTCGCTTTCGGGTCGTGGGATTAGCACCCTATGGTCTACGTAGAAATCCAGACCGTAAAACTCTCGATGCCCCGTAATGTAGGCGCCGGGCTCACCTTTTGAACGTCTATCCAAGAGACGAGAATAGGAGTACCATGCCTCCTTTGGCATCTCTTTGTCCCAATCTGCATAAAGCTGGGGGCGCCCCCAATCAAGGGTGTGCCGGAGCAGAATCTCTGCCTCAATAACCGGCTCCTCCACATTCGCTCTAGCCAGTTGGTTCCGGCCAGCGTGGAGTGCTTCTTTAACCTTCTTATACCGCTTCAAGGCTTTGCTCTCGCTCTTTGGCAGTCAGGGTTTTTACCAGCTCGTCCAACTCTCCCTCCAGAACGCCAGTAAGGTTGTGCATGGTAAGACCGATGCGGTGGTCGGTCACCCTATCCTGCGGGAAGTTGTAGGTACGGACCTTCTCCGATCGATCCCCCGTACCTACTTGAGAGCGACGAGACTCGGTTATCTCTTCTTGCTGTTTTCTATATTCAATGTCATAGAAGCGAGCCCGTAGAACCTTCATGGCTTTGGTCTTGTTCTTCATCTGTGAGCGTTCGTCCTGACACACCGCCACTATGCCAGTGGGAAGGTGGGTTATTCTGACTGCAGTCGCTACCTTATTCACGTTCTGGCCACCGTGTCCGCCTGCGTGAAAAATGTCGATCTTGAGATCGTCGGGATTTACGTCCACCTCTACATCTTCCACCTCCGACATGACCGCCACGGTTACGGTGGAGGTATGGATGCGACCACTAGTCTCGGTAATGGGCACTCGTTGCACCCTGTGAACACCGCTTTCGTATTTGAACTTGCTGAAAGCTCCCTTACCGCGGGCCTCGAAGATGATCTCTTTGAACCCCCCAATTCCCGTTTCGTTGGTATTGAGCACAGCCACGTAGAAGCCTTTGGACTGAGCGTAACGAGAGTACATTCGGTACAGATCAGCAGCAAACAGCCCGGCCTCATCCCCACCGGCTCCCGCTCTGATCTCGATGATTACGTCCTTTCCATCTCGAAGATCCCGGGTGATGAGGGTTTCTTGAATATCAGCCTCCAGAGTGGAGATGCGTTTCTCCAAGCCCTCGAGCTCCTCTTGGGCCAGGGCTTTCATCTCCTCATCCAAACCATCTTGCAGCAGGTGTAGAGTATCGTCCACCTCCTTGGAGACGCTCTTATAGGCCTGATACTTAGAGACCAACTCCTCCATGGATGCCCGCTCTTTAGCCAATCGTTGTATCTCTTCGGGGTTGGTCGCGATTTGAGGGTCGGCCATAAGCTGCTCAAGCTCCTTAAACCGGCTCTCCATTGCCTCTAGTTTTTCCAATTTCTCCAACATGGTCCTATGCTCTACTCAGAAGAAATCCCCCGTCAGTACCGGGGGACATCTCCGTAAATTATATCAAAGGTTATAATGCTCATCAAAAAATAGAGAGGTTATCTCCTTCAGTACGTCACTTAGAGGAACCTCTTTTTGTGCTCCGTTATTCATGTCCCTCAGAGTTGCCACACCCTTCTTGACGTCCTCATCTCCGAGGATCAACACTTGGGGCACTCCCATAGCCCCCGCCTGCCTCAGTTGAGCCTTCAGACTCTTGTTGGCTGGAGCCAGCACGGCCGCTACGTCAGTTCGAAGTAGCTGGGACGTGAATTTAACCGCCTCAGTTTTTCCCATGTCTCCAACATAGCCTACGAACACCTTAGGGGTAGCCGGAGGAGGGGGCTGGATGCCCTGACGTTTGAGGTTCAGTATGACTCGCTCTATTCCTACAGCATAGCCGAGACCGGGGGTGGGTTTGCCTCCCAACTCCTCTATCAGCCCATCGTATCTCCCGCCACCTCCCAGAGCGTTCTGCGCTCCCTGCTCCATCGTCTGGATCTCAAAGACGGTACGGGTGTAGTAGTCCAAACCCCTAACCAAGCGATGGTCTAGGGAATAGGGAACTCCCATTAGATCTAGATACCTGGTAAGCTCAGCGAAGTGAACATTGCAGTCATCACACAGATGATCAGCGCTGCGAGGCGCCTCAGCAATAAAGGGTTGGCAGCGTTCCTCCTTGCAGTCTAGAAGACGAAGCGGGTTCCTCTGAAGCCGACTCTCACAATCCCTGCATAGATGAGATTGGCGTTGGGAGTAATAATCCTTCAGCGCTGCTAAGTACCGGGGACGGCACACTGTATCGCCTATGCTGTTCAAGCTTAGGGAGAGCTCCTTCAACCCCAGCTCCTGGAATAACTGCCAGCTCATGCCCACAACTTCGGCATCGGTTGTAGGGTCTGCATCCCCCAACGCCTCCACGTTTAGCTGGTGAAATTGCCGAAGGCGTCCTGCTTGAGGCCGAGAATACCGAAACATGGGCGCCAGGATGGTGTACAGACGCACGGGTTGTGGCTGATTGTGTAATCCGTGCTCCAGATACGCTCGACAGATGGCTGCAGTGGCCTCTGGCCGAAGGGCAATGGTATCGCCGCTTTTATCGGAGATGGTATACATCTCCTTCTCTACGATGTCGGTTACCTCTCCCACGCCCCTCGCGAAGAGATTATAGTCCTCCAGTATCGGGGTATCGATGCGACGGTATCCGTACCTCTCACAGAGCGAAACCGCTACCCTTTCGAAGTATCTCCAATAAGCCTGCTCCTGGGGTAGTATATCTGTTGTTCCTCGCAGCGCTCTGTACATTTGTCTCTCCCAACCCCTTCACGGCTAGAATACATCGGAGGAAGAGAGCAAGCAACACGAGGCAAAGATATACTTCAATTGCGCCCTGGAAATCCTTTAGTTATACTGATTCCACACATGGATGTTCGAACGAAAGAAGCAAGCAAGTCCGGCCTCATGGCGAAGGTCGAGAAATACTTACCTTCCGATAAGAGCACTCTTATCGGGGAGGCCTACGATTTCTCTGCCCAATGCCACGATGGCCAGTTCAGGCTTTCAGGCGAGCCATATGTTCAACATCCCCTCCATGCCGCCTGGCTACTGGCTGATTTGAGACTCGATGCCGGTTGTATCGCTGCGGCTCTTCTCCATGACGTGATCGAGGATTGCGGCGTTTCTCATGATGAACTGGATAGACGGTTCGGTTTAGACGTTCGGAAACTGGTAGATGGGGTCTCCAAGCTAACCAAGCTGGAGGTCCAGTCCATCCAACGGGTCGATGATGGTTCCAACGGCGCTTACGAATCCATAACGCAGGCTGATAGCATACGTAAGATGCTGCTGGCCATGGCGGATGATGTGCGAGTCGTTCTCATAAAGCTGGCTGATCGGCTGCACAATATGCAGACCCTGAAGTTCCTGCCCAGAGAACGCCAACTGAAAAACGCCCATGAAACCCTGGATATCTACGCTCCCCTGGCCCACAGGTTGGGAATGGCCGAGATCAAGTGGAAACTAGAAGACCTAGCCTTTCGACACCTACAGCCCGAAAGGTATAGAGAGATATCACGTCTCCTTACCCATAAGAGGGGGGAGCGAGAAAGATACATAGATGAGCTATGCCAAGTTCTCCAACAAGCCCTGAAGGAAGCCGGGATTCACGCCAAAGTTACCGGTAGGGCCAAGCACATCTACAGCATTCATAAGAAGATAGAACAGTATGCTGCTCAGAACAAGGAGTTCGATCAGATATATGATCTCTTCGCTCTGAGAATATTCGTAGACCGGGTCCAGGACTGTTACGCAGCCCTGGGAACGGCACACGGCCTTTGGCACCCCATCACTGCTCAATTTGACGACTACATTGCCAATCCCAAGGAGAACCAATATCAGTCTCTCCATACTACGGTAATGTGTACGGGAGGCGTAGCTCTAGAGATCCAGATCCGCACTTACGGTATGCACGAGGTGGCTGAATATGGGGTCGCAGCCCACTGGAGATACAAAGAAGGGGGCAATGGGGACGTACACTTCGAAGAGAGAATGTCATGGCTCAGGCAACTCGTGGAGTGGCAGAGAGAAGTGACTGGGGCTGAGGAGTTTCTAGAATCGGTCAAGATGGATATCTTCCCCGATCAGGTATTCGTGTACACACCTAAGGGGGACGTCAAAGAGCTGCCGGCAGGCTCTACCCCCATAGATTTCGCCTACCGAATTCATACCGACATAGGACATAGCTGCTCTGGAGTCAAAGTCAACGGGAAGCTGACACCGCTAGACTATCAGCTGCAGAATGGCGATACCGTAGAAGTACTCACCAGCAATAAGGTGCAAGGCCCCCGCCTAGACTGGCTGAACTCGGATATGGGCTATGTGCGAACAGCCGGAGCAAGGCAAGCCATTCGTCAGTGGTTTAATCGCCAAAAGCGAGCCGAGAACGTACTGCGCGGCAAGGAGTTGATCGAGAAGGAGCTGAAAAAACTGGCTCTCGCCGTTAGCATCGATGAAGTAGCGAGATTGTCCAACTATCAGTCGGGAGATAATCTTCTGGCAGATTTAGGATCGGGCAACATCGGCCTTCATCAGGTGACCTCTACCCTGCAGCCATCGGCTCCGGCGCAGGTAAAGAATATATTCACTCATCCCCGGCAAGGCGGCCTAACGACAGCGGTAAAAGTGCGGGGTGTCTCCGATGTCTTAACTAATCTGGCTAAATGCTGTAATCCCTTACCTGGGAATGAGATAATGGGATTCATAACCCGGATAAGGGGCGTTACGATCCATCGCGACAATTGCCATAACATCTTGAACCAAAAGCAGACCGAACGGCTAATTCATGTAGAATGGGACGCTACCACCCAGTCGTATCCTGTAAACATAAAGTTAGATGCACAGGACAGGATGGGATTACTGCGGGATATAACCACTATAGTATCCGAGGAGAGGATAAACATTTCGGGAGTGCAAAGCTTCTATGGTGGTGATGGTACGGTCACCGAGTATTTCTGCATCGAGATCAAAGGCATCGCCCAGCTGAGTAGAGTCCTCTCTAAGATGGAGAGGGTTTCCGGGGTGATAGGAGTGGCTAGAAGTGAATACAACCCAAGGAGCAAACAGAACGGTAACGACTGATCCTGTTTGAGGAGGTCCAGATAAGAATTGGCTAACACAAAATCTGCAGAAAAAGCGGCCAGAGTAACTCGTAGACGGACGGAGATAAATCGCAGGGTTAAAACGGCGCTCAAGACTTACGTCAAGAATGCCAGGGCTGATATAGGAAAAGGAGATGTGGAGCAGGCTCGTAAAGCTACTCTTTTAGCCATCTCCAAGCTGGACCAGGCAGGGGCTAGAGGATACATTCATCGCAACACGGCTTCCAGGTCAGTATCGAGGCTTGAACGGCGCCTGGCTGCGCTAATGGAGAGCGTCGCCGCCAAGAAACCCAGGCGAAAGAAAACGTCTACGGCAAAAGCTGCCAAGTCAAAAGCGAAAGATACCGAAGAAGAGACTCAAAAGCCAACGTAGCTCAATAATTGAGTTCAGGTACTTGATCGCTTTATAACACCTGGTTGGCGAATCTTTCAGGCAGGAAAGGCGAGATATCCCATTCGAGTTTCTTCCCCAGGATAAGATCAGAGATAGTCCTACCAAAGAATGGGCTTAGCAGGATCCCCTCTGTTCCCGCCCCGGTGGCCAAGTAAACACGCTCCCATCCCGGCACTGGTCCCAGTATAGGCAGATCATCCGACGATATAGGCCTAAGGCATGCCGTCTGCAGCACCAACTGGGCACTTTCCAACGCAGGTATCAGTCTTAGGGCACCTTCAAGCACCCTATTTCTGGCATCTACGGTGGTATTATCGTCGAAGCCCGCCCTCTCGAAGGTGGTACCGCACCATACTAGCCCGTCAGAAGGCTTGCTTCCCGCGTAAGTGTTTAAGTAATTCACGGGGCAAGCAAGAGGAGGCTCATCGAATTGCAAGCGTAATATCTGACCTCTGACCGGCTCCACTGGCACAGGAAAGTCCAACCATGCAGATGCGGATCCACTCCACGGCCCCAGGGCGATAACCACCGTGTCACACGCAATCTCGCCATCCTCCATGACCACCGCTACGGGGCTTGGGCCGTTGTGTCTTATCCCCACTGCGGTTCCATGGTGTCGAACAGCCCCCATCGTTTCCGAAGCCTGGAGCAGAGCGAGGACATATCGATAGGCTTCTACTGAACCTGCGTCCTTCATCAAACTACCCCCGATCACCTCCTGAGTGACGCGAGGCTCTATGCGATGGATAGTAGCGGCGTCTACATATTCCGTATCAAGCCCTCGTTCTTGCTGCCACTTTACTGCCTGCTTAATCGCGTATAGATCGTCATCACAGAACGCGAGGTTAAGCTCAAACCCTTCTCGATAGTAGGTATCGACCCCAGTGCTCTCCAGCAGCTCGTTGAACAGGACGCCGTGCATCCGATAAGACTCTCGAGAGGGGTCTAGAAGGTAGCTGGAGGCACCAGAGCCTGTCTGATATGCCCCTTCATACACCCAGTTGAAGTTCAGCCCTCCGAAGGCAAATCCCGACGCGTGACTACCGATGGCATCCTTATCTACTAAGATGACTCTTATGCCCGCTTTGCTAAGGTAGTAGGTGATGGCGCAACCAGCGGCTCCACCCCCCAACACCACTACCTCGCTGGACGCCATGTATATGGCCTCATGAGGTCTTCTTAGTGGCGAACCTGTCAGGCAGGAAAGTGGAGAGGTCCCACTCCGACTTCTCACGGATGATGAGATCCGTAATCCTTTGGCCGAAAAAGGGGCTCAATAGAATCCCCTCTGCTCCCGCTGCCGTAGCTAGATAAACGCCTTCCCATCCTGGCACCTGTCCTATGATAGGAAGTTCGTCTGAGGAGAAGGGCCTAAGGCACGCAGTCTGAAGAACCAGTTGGGCGTTTTCAAGGGCTGGCACCAGCCTGATAGCGCCCTCCAATAGGCTGGCCCTCGCCTCTGTAGTAGTGCTCTCGTCAAAACCCACCCTCTCGAAAGTGGTGCCGCACCACACTAGTCCGTCGGAGGCTTTACTGCCAGCATACGTATCGAGATAGTTCATAGGGCAGGCCAGGGGCGGCTCGTCGAACTGTAGCCGTAATATCTGGCCTCTCACAGGCTCCACGGGAACGGGGAAGTCCAGCCATTCAGACGCAGCTCCGCTCCAAGGCCCCATGGCTATTACCACCGCATCACAGGGAATCTCGCCGCTGTCCAGCACCACCGCCGACGGTCTTGAGCCGTTGCGTTTTATCCCCATGACGTTCCCGTGCTGCTGAGTAGCTCCCATCCTCTCAGAGGCTTGGAGCAATGCGAGGACATATCGATAGGCTTCAACGGAGGCTACGTCGTTCATCAAACTGCCACCAATGATATCGGGGTTTATCCGAGGTTCAATATCATGGAGGTCTTCTCTGTCTACGAACTCCGCTTTGAGGCTCTCCCTCTGCTGCCACTCTATGTCTCCCTTGATTAGCTCAATCTCCTCCTCTTTGAAGGCAAGGTTGAGCTCGGTGCCCTCCCGGTAGTAGGTATCGACGCCCGTGCTCTCCATTAGCTCTTTGAAAAGGATACCGTGTTGTCGGTAAGCTTCCATGGAGGGACCTAGAAGGTTCCCAGGGACGCCGGCGCCCGTCTCATACGCCCAGTGGTATATCCAGTAGTAGTTCAAACCTCCAAAGGCAAATCCGGACGCGTGGCTGCCGATGGCGTCCTTGTCCACCAAGGTGACCTTCAAACCCTCCTTGCTCAGGTAGTAAGCGGTTGCACAGCCTGCGGCTCCACCGCCTATGACTACTACCTCACTTGTCTTCATGCTGCTGATCCTTCCAGGGCCTGGCTAACCCATTGAGATGCGAGAGTGGACATCACATGAATAGCCGTGAAACTGTTTGGCCTGTCGGTCGAGGGCGGCGGCCAGGTGAGGTGCCATCTCAGCTACCTTCTCGTCGGTAGAGTCCGGAGGAACGTCTACACTGAGCATCGCTGATACGCTACAGTGACAGGCTACTTTGAAGACGACGGCATTGGAGGTACTCCGTCCCAAACCCGTGGGTATTCTACCTCTAAATGGCTGAATATCAGGGTCTTGGACATATTCCATTATCAGGTCTATTAGCGCCTGTCGTTCCATGGAGGTCAATAGTATCAATGAAGGCTCTGTGCCACAAGAGTTGATGAGATCAACGATCAAGATGGAGGATGCGAAGGGCGTTGGCGCCCAGAATACCCTCCTTCTCCTCTAGAGACAGCAGTGGCATCTCCATGACCCTCTCCACGCTGTGATCCAGGTCGTACCAGGGAAAATCTGATCCCATCATCACTCTCTCAGGACCGATATCTCTCATAAGCCTGGCCAGCTGATGATCCGTGGGCCCATTTGTTCCGCCTGTCCATTCTATAATCTCACAGCAGTCGAAATAAGCGTTGGAGTAGGTCCTAGCTATCTCCAATGACTGCTCCCACGTTCCGCCTCCCAGATGGGCCAGCACTAGGGTCAAGTCTGGAAAGGCTTTCAGCACCTCGGCAAAGCCTCTTGGCTCACCGTATGGCTTGCTATCCCTGGACGGGCCTGAATGAGCGATGATAGGAAGTCCCAACTCTATACAGGTCTGATAGATGGACCGCATCCGGTCGTCAGACATGAAGAACTCTTGACCCACTGGGTGGATTTTCAGCCCTTTTGCTCCGTAGTTTTCCACCATATCTCGTAGATGGGTGACGCCTGCTTTTCCGGGTAATCCCCAAGGGTCAGCCGTAACGTAGGGTATCAGTCGAGGGCGGCCTTTGGCCAGGTTGCATCCCCAGAGGTTGAACTGCTTCAACTCTTCTACCAAGTTGGAGTCTATACTCTCAATGGCCTGTTCCCTCTCAGTCGAGCTCATCCCATCTGACAGTTTGGAGATGTGATCTCTTCGGGCCTGGACTATGGCGAAGATGTTGACCACCACCGCCTTAGAGAAACCCGCTTTGTCTACAGCATCCAGAGCATCGTCTATGGTTCCCAGGTATTTGCTGCTATGCACATCTGACTTCTCACCGTACTCCCATAATTGGTAACCGTCCTTGCTTCGCCTACCCTCCTCTTCTGTTTTGAAGATGTGCATGTGAGCATCTATTAATACCGGCTCCTCCATTTCAGCCTCCTACTTTGGGACAACAGATTGAGTGATCTGTCCGTGGTATACCGTATAGAGCGTTGCGTTGGGAAGGAACTCGGGGTGTATCCTATCGAGATCTGTGGTGGTCAGGAAAGTCTGTTCATTTGCCCGTACGCTCTCCAGCACCTGATGGCGATGGGACGCATCCAGCTCTGACAATATGTCGTCCAGTAGCAGAACAGGATCCTCTCCAGTGACGCCGACCAGAAAATTGGCCTCGGCCAGCTTGATAGACGCTGCTATCGTCCTCTGCTGTCCGCGGGAGCCGTACAGACCCATGTCCTTCCCATTCACCAAAAACTGGAGGTCGTCCCTGTGAGGACCGGTCACCGTCACCCCCTGGGCTACTTCCCGGACTATGTTCTCTTCAAGTCGGGCTTGGAAGAGCTCCTTCACCCTTTCAGGTCCTGCGTCATTTTCCCCGTAAAGATTGGGGAGGTAGTTGAGTTGCATAGACCCTGAGCCCCCCGATACTTCTGAGTAAATTACTTGAGACAGCCGGTCTAGCTCACATATTGTCTTTCGACGCTGGCAGTGGATGTATGAACCCTCCTCGATCAACTGCTCGTTCCAGACGGTTAGCTCTTCCCTGTTGGAGCTTCCTTCACGAATGAGCCTTAGCAGATGATTGCGCTGGGTCAGGATGCGGGTGTACTTTTGGAGGGAGCGGAAGTAGGCCCGATCCACCTGCGAATTAGTGATGTCCATGTAGCGTCTTCGCCAGGTGGGTGGACCGCTGATCATTTCCACATCCTGGGAGCTGAAGATAACCACGTTCAACTGACCTACCGCTTCAGCCGTGCGACGAAGCACCCCATTGATCTTTATTTGCTTTCGCAGTGGAGAAGTGCTCGTGTATGAGAGTTGCTCAGATGTGGAGTTTGATTCCTTGCTCTCCCATCCCAGTGCCATCTCCAGCTTTATCTTCTCAGGTTGTCTGCGCACCTCCCCCACGAGGCGCGTTACAGCTAAAGGGCCGTCTAGGGCTTCCCAACGAACCAGCTCTCTATCAGATCCCGCCCGAAGCGGTTTGGTGGTGGCCAGCAGGTGGATAGCCTCCAGGAGATTGGACTTTCCGTGGGCGTTGTCTCCGTGAAGCACAAGGAGGCCAGGTGTCATATTCATGTCCAGGGAGGAATAGTTCCTGAAGTTGGCTAGAGTTAGATGTTCCAGATACAATGCCGGCCCTCGTCGTCCGTAACTTCCTACACTCTATGCGAGTTGCCAAGTGCCTGCAAGGGATTGAACAGCCTTGATGAGCGTTGTAAGATACACCCGCCGCTGGAGCACACTAGCTCTGATCTTCTTACTCAGGAGAGTAAACTTTGAAAATAGCGAGATTTGAAGCAGCTGGTCGTATAGCATCCGGGCTTTTGGAGAACGGCTCGGTTCGAGAGATAGAGGGGGATATTTTCGGCGATTTCACCGAGACGGGTGTGGTACATTCCCTGAACCACGTTAGGCTGCTGATTCCCTGCGTTCCATCCAAGGTGCTGGCCGTAGGCCTGAACTACGCCAGCCATCTGTCTGGCCGGGAGGCGCCCAAGGAGCCTGGGATATTCATAAAGAGCCCGTCGGCCCTCCTGGATCCCGAGGGAACCATCATTCTTCCCAAAGAGGCCGAGCTTGTCGAGCACGAGGGGGAACTAGTTATCGTCATTGGAAAGCGTGCCAAGCGCGTAAAAAAGGGGGATGCCCTAAACTACGTCCTCGGTTACACCTGTGGCAATGACGTGAGCGGCCGACCCTGGCAGAGGAACGACCTCCAATGGTGGAGGGCCAAGGCTTCCGACACCTTTGCCCCTCTGGGCCCCTATATAGCTACCGACCTGGACCCCAGCAATCTCGACCTGGAGGTTCGCATAAACGACAAAGCGGTGCAACAGGGCACCACCTCGGATCTCATGGCTGACGTTCCTACCATCGTCAGCTTCATCTCACAGACGATGACACTGGAGCCGGGCGACGTGATCTACACGGGCACTCCGGGCGTGCCTGGCTCCACAAAAGACGGGGATGTAGTCGAGGTGGAGATATCCGGCATCGGAATCCTGCGGAACTACGTGGCTGACGAAAAGTAGGTATTGACCCTAGTCAAAGCCCCCTGTATGATTCAAAAGAAGCGGTGACGTAGGAGGAGGAATAATATGCCGTTCGGAATAGGTCCGGCAGAGTTGATAATCGTCCTAGTTATCATCCTGATCATCTTTGGGGTAGGGCGCCTGCCCGAGATAGGCGGAGCCTTGGGCAAGGGAATAAGGGAGTTTCGCAAGACCTCCATCGATGCCAAGGATACCATCAAAGATATCGAAAAGTCCCTGGAGGGCGAGTCCAAGACCAACAACGAGCACAATAAGACTTGAGATAAATACCGTCGATTATTCAGACAAAAAGCCCTTTCCGTACGGAAAGGGCTTTTTTCATCTGCTGGTTTCTATTGCTTCTGAGGCTGCCTTGCGTCTCTGTCTGCTGGCCAGCCTGGACAGCCATATCCCAAATTCGTAGAGTACGATGATAGGACTGGCCAGCAGGGTCTGGTTGACGGGATCAAAGGTGGGGGTGAATATGGCCCCTGCCACGAAGGCGCCCAGGACGGCAAACTTCCTCCTCCTAGCAAAGCCCTTGGGAGTCACTATGCCCACTCGCGCCAGCACCAGCATGACAAAGGGGGTCTGAAAGGATACACCCATCCAGACCGATAGCATGAGAATAAGGTTGATATACCTGCTTATCCTTATCTGGGGTTCGGCTACGTCACTGCCGAAGTTCAGAAGGAAATGGAGGGCTGGCGGCAGAAGGATGAACCAGGTGAATATCACTCCGGCGCCGAAGGCTACTAGTATAGCCGGCAGCGATGCCATGACGTATCTCTTCTCCTTGGAGGACAGGCCCGGTGACACGAACATGGCTATCTGATAGAGGATGATGGGCATAGCCAGGATCAGTCCTCCTACGACGGCTACCTTGAAGTAGGTGCTAATGAGCTCGGTGGGGTCTATGTAGACCAGAGCTACGTCTCCAGCGGGTCTCTTCAGAAACGTCAAAATGGGAAAGGTAAAAACGACGGCTACGGCGGTCCCCGCGATCAAAGCCAGGACGCACTTGATCACCCTGCTTCGCAGCTCGGAGAGGTGTTCAATCAAGGTGAACTGATTCGGACCTCTCATACTAGCTCCTGGGGAACTTACCTATTGCCACAGGTTCTGCCGCCATCGGTATCATCGTCGGACTCTGGGGGAGGGTCTGTGCCCGTCTCCTGAGCATCTTGTTCCAACACGAACTCGGCGCGCTCCTCCGTAGATGGCTCGGAGATATTAGATTTCTCCAGGGCGGCCGAAGCCATCTCTGAAGCATTCTTCTGGAACTCGGTGAAAGCCTTGCGTAGCGAGTGAGCCAGCCCTATGAGTCGTTGCGGCCCAAAGAGAATCAAGGCCAGAACTAGTATGATCAGTATCTCGAGAAAGCCCACATTGAAGAAGTTCATTCTCGTTCCCCTTCCTCCCCGAGGCGTCGACCCTAGTATAGCACGTGAGTTGTAATCGACAGAGGTGATTGGAGACGCTAATATATCTTGTGGAGAGAGTTGAATGTACGACGTGATAGTGATAGGGGCAGGACACGCAGGATGCGAAGCTGCACTGGCCGCAGCTCGCATGGGGTGTAAGACCCTCGTGGTCACTATGAAGTTGGATCACGTGGCCCTGATGCCCTGTAATCCATCTGTTGGAGGGCCGGCCAAGGGGCACGTAGTAAGAGAGCTAGATGCCTTGGGCGGCGAGATGGGTCGCAACACCGACAAGACCTTCATTCAAATCCGAATGCTGAACACAGGTAAAGGCCCAGCCGTTCAGGCCATGAGGGCCCAGTCCGATAAGCGGCTATACGGCCAGTCCATGAGAGATACGCTGGAGAGGCAAGAGAACCTCGCCATCGCTCAGGCCATGGTGGAGGACCTGGGCATCGTAGATAGCCCCAGAAGCGGTCACCAGGGGGCTCGTATCTATGTCAAGACTCAGGAAGGCTCCACCCTCTACGGCAAAGCCGTGGTGCTGACTACCGGTACCTCCCTGGCAGGTCGTATCATCATTGGGGACGTAGCTTACACAGGGGGACGAGCAGGTGAGCCGGCTGCAATGGGGGTATCCAAAAGCCTGCGCAGGTTGGGTTTCAAGCTTGGTCGCCATAAGACCGGCACACCGCCGCGCATCGAGGCCAGCTCCATAGATTACAGCAATACCAGTCTACAACCGGGAAGCAATACGCCTTTACACTTCAGCTTCTGGGGAATGGATGATCCATCCGTCCAGATTCCCCCTCCCAACCCAGCCTATCCTCCAGGTCCGAAAACCTTGTGGAGGTCTCAACTACCTTGCTACCTGATACACACTAATCCAAAGACTCACCAGATCATTCGAGACAATCTTCACCGGGCCCCTATGTTCAACGGTCTGATCGAGGGGCAGGGTCCCAGATACTGCCCCTCGATCGAGGACAAGATAGTTCGGTTTGCCCACAAGGACTCCCACGGCCTGTTCCTGGAGCCTGAGGGCTGGCAGACCAACGAGGTCTATTTGCAAGGGGCCAACACCAGCCTTCCCGAGGACGTCCAACATGCCATGGTCCACTCCATTCCAGCTCTGGAGCATGCGGAGATATTGCGAGTGGGCTACGCCATCGAATACGACTACGTGGTTACCAACCAGATCCTGGCCAGCCTGGAATCCAAGCTGGTATCGGGGCTATTTCTCGCAGGCCAGATTTGCGGCACCTCCGGCTATGAGGAGGCGGCAGGGCAGGGCCTCATGGCCGGCATCAATGCGGCCCTGAAGGCAAAGGGAGGACCACCTCTCGTTCTACGTCGAGACCAAGCCTACATTGGCGTGATGATCGACGACCTAGTGACCAGGGACCACTCGGAGCCTTACCGGCTCTTCACCTCCAGGGCAGAGTATCGGCTGCTTCTGCGCCAGGACAACGCCGATCTTCGCCTCAGCCCCTTGGGGTATGAGCTTGGGCTTCTAAGCCGGGACCAATACGAAGCAGTAGAGGCGAAGCGGGAAAAGACGTGCAGCGAGTTGAAGCGATTGTCTTCACGATACCTGCCTCTGAACGGCCGACTCAAAGAGGGGTTGGAGAGCTATGGAATACCACCCCTTTCCCGTAACGTAACGGCTCTCGAGTTTCTACGTCGACCCCAGGTGGACTACTCGACCATGGTAAAGCTGGGCCTGGGAGATGAGAAGCTGGACGACAGAAGCGCAGAGCAGGTAGAGATCGAGGCCAAATACGAAAGCTATATTCGGCACCAGCTGCGAGAGGTGGAGAGAATCGCCAAGCTGGAGGAGAAGGCCATTCCGGACAACATCGATTACGGAGAAGTTACAGGGCTGTCCAACGAGGCCCTGGAAAAGCTCAAACGATTTCGCCCGCTAACCGTGGGGCAGGCCTCTCGCATCAGCGGTGTGAACCCGTCAGACATGGGCGTGTTGATGATTCATCTGGAGCGCAGAGCAAACGGACGAGCCGGGGTTACTGCCAGGTAACGTCAACCCTTTTGCTCTACAGATCGGAACCCTTTGACTTATTCGATTTCCCTCTCTCGGGCCGCTTTCATCCTGTCGGCTACGTGCCAGCCGCAGCCGACAGCCAAGGCCGCCATCATCAGCTTAACCAGGTCTCCGGGAATGAAGGGATACATCCCCTTGGAGAACAGCTCGCCCTCGGACGGCCAACCGAGGTCTTTGTAGTGCAGCCATAGCAGCCCGGGCACGTAGATGAAGAGGCTCCCAAGTAGCATGGGCCAGAGCGCCCTGCCCCTATTCCAGCCATGCTGGGATAAATAGCCTACCACCCACGTCGCGGCTATGAAGCCTATCAGGTAGCCTGCCGTAGGACTTGTAGAAATGTAGTCCCATCCGCTGTTTCCTCCCTGAAATACCCCTACGTGCGCCATGCCCAGGAAATAGTAGGTCAGGATGGACAACAAGCCCCATCTCCAGCCCAGCACTCCCCCAATGGCTAATACTCCGAAGGTCTGGAAGGTGATGGGGACCGGATTATCCGGGAGGTAGAATCTGGCCCTGGCGAGACCAACCAGTATCCCCATGAAGACCAAGGCCACTATGAGTTTCTGAAGGAACCTCATGGATGGGAAGAGAGCCTCCAGAAGCGACTCGTTATATGGCCCTATGAGTGTCCACGGTTTGGCTAGTATCAGGGCTCCTTCGTATGCTGCGGCGCGCTGCATCTTATACCTCGTGCAATAAATGTGGCAATACTATGTGTGAGATGACATATTAACGGTTTCAGCCAGCTTGTCAACTGCGTTCGAGGCCCTAAATCCCCCTCCCATTGCTGCCAATGGGGGACTGCAAAGGGGCGATGTCCCTTTGCCTGGGATTTGGAAGCAGTGCCCCCAAGAGCTACATAAGAGGGCGGGCGGGAAAGGCCACGCGCGCCGTTCCTCGAACGGCGCAAGTCCTGCTTCAATAGTCACAACCCCCTGGCGGCGGCCGACAAACCCCTCCAATAAACACGCCCCCACTGATGAGCCTGTCTCAGAAAAGCATACGCCTTGGGGCCAATGGGGATTGCAAAGGGGCGATGTCCCTTTGCCTGGGGTTTGGGGTCTGTCTACCGCCAGGTAGAGGCTGTGCCCCCAAGAACTACATATGAGGAACGCCTCAGTCGCCGGAGCGGCTCTCCTCCTCTTCCCCCTCCAGATCCTCGTCACTGAAGACGCCCGCCTCTCGTCCCTGATATACCGTGACGATGAAATCACCTCGGGCGGTGTCTGCAGTCATCACCAGATCTTCGTCTATAGTATCAATCAGCTCCTGGATACCATCCTGAGTCACGCTTTCAAGGACACAAAGGGTTCCATGAACTACGTTGGGTGTGAAGTGAAGGTCTACACGGCCCGCTGACGTCTCATCATCAATAATTGTATACGACTCCGAATGGGGAGTTCGGCACTCCCTCTCGAAGCGATAATCAGCCATATCTAGTCTCCTCTCTAAGGGCGGGTGTGACCCCCGCCCAAGACTATCCACTTGTAGGAAGTCAGCTCCTTGAGTCCCATAGGCCCTCGTGCGTGTATCTTTTGAGTGCTTATTCCCACTTCCGCGCCAAGGCCGAACTGACCCCCGTCTGTGAATCGGGTGCTGGCATTAACAAATACAGCCGCGGCATCAATCTCGTTTAGAAATCGGTTAGCCGCGGAGTAGTTTTCGGTGATTATAGCCTCTGAATGGCCCGACCCGTATAGCTGAACGTGCTCTATTGCCTCATCCAGGTCGTCTACTACTCGGATCGCTGCTACCAGAGATAGGTACTCCTTTCCCCAATCACTCTCTTGACTGGGAACCACCTCTGCTCCCGATGTTTGTTCCACAAGAGCGAGAGCCCTGTCATCGCAGCGCATCTCCACTCCGGCCTCGGTCCACTCTAGAGCGATCCTCGGCAGATAACTCGGAGCGATATCTCTGTGAACCAGCAGGGTATCCAAGGCGTTACAAGTGGAAGGCCGCTGCACTTTGGCATTGTAGGCTATGGCTACTGCCCTGTCCAGGTCGGCAGTCTGGTCTACGTACGTGTGGCATACCCCTACTCCGCCCGTTATGACCGGCATGGTGGCTTTCTCGGCGACGTAGCGGATGAGCTCAGCGCCACCGCGAGGCACTAGCAAGTCTATGTACTCCCTCATGCCCAATATGTGTTCCACTAATGCTCTGTCGGTAGACTCTACGAACCGGACTGCGTCTTCCGGTATTCCTGCCCCAGCCAGCGATTCCCTTATGAGTTTGGCCAGAGCTAGGTTGGAGTGAAACGCCTCCTTGCCCCCCCTGAGCAAGGCTCCGTTACCCGACTTTATACAGAGGGTGGATATGTCCACCGTAACGTTGGGGCGGCTCTCGTAGATGGCCCCGATGACCCCTAGTGGCACCCTGCGCTTCCCTATCTGCAGGCCGTTAGGCGAGGTGTGCATGTCGAAGGTCTCTCCTACAGGGTCTGGTAGGTCCATCACTCTCCTCACGTCTTCAGCGAGGGCCTTCAGACGTTCCGGTGTGATGAGGAGACGGTCCAGCATGGACTCCGATAGGCCGTTCTTCTTGCTGTCCTGGTAGTCGGCCTCGTTGGCCGACAAGATGTCTTCCTCTCTGGAGATCAGGGCCTCAGCGATGTTGCTGAGGGCCTGATTCTTCACCGAGGTAGAGGAGCGTGCCAATACTTTCGAGGCGGCGCGGACCGCCTTGGCCTTCTCCTCCAGATCTTTTATCGCCGAGGTTGTCATCTTGTGTCTCTCAGTCTTATTTGGAGTAGAACAGGATTCTATTCGAGATACGCCTAAATCGTTTCGGACCATTATGCGCTGTTGTACGTTTCCAAACGACCTCATTGATAAAATTGTTGACTCCGAATATGGTATCCATTACTACTTTAAGGTAGTGGCTGGCAGTGGGGTCGCTGTGAAGGTAGATAGAGCCAGTGGGCTTCAGCGCTCGCCTGAGTTCTATAAGGCGAATAGTCATCATCACCAGGTAGGCCATCATGTCGTTGCTGCCTACGAATCCTCGCATTGCCTCCACCATCTTGCTGATTTGAAGCGGACTCCCGGTGATGATCTCCTGGTAGGTGCGCTCTGCTGTCGTATCCCAGTGCCAGGTATCGTCGAAGGCCTTTATCTGTGCTGCGGACTGTGCCCCTGTAGGCTCTCTGAACAGCACGTTATAGGACGCTTGGCTGTTGAAGGGAGGGTCCAGGTAGATCAGGTCTACAGACTCGTCTGGGAAATGGTCCCGGTTACGCAGTATCTCCAGGTTGTCCCCGTAATAGAGGACGTTGGTCTTCAACTCAACCATCTATCCGCTTTCCGTCATTCTGAGTCCTTCTCCGGAGGACGAAGAATCTGGAGTAGTGGGACCGTCCTCATACCAATCTTCAGATAAGTCCACCCAATAAGGATTCGACGATTCAACAAGCGACGCCTTCTTCCTGCGTACCCAGCCTTTTATTTGCTTCTCCCTGGTGATGACAGGCTTAACATCGCCTGTCGCCTCATAATATGCCAGCTTTGTTTGGAGCCTTATAGCAGCACCAGGTTGTTGCGATGGACTACCTCTTCCCCGTATTCGGCTCCCAGCAACTCCTGAATAGCGCTGGAATTTACCCCTTGAATGGTGGACACGTCCTTGGCGTCGTAGTTGGTCAAGCCGGTGGCTATTCTAGTGCCATCGGGGCCCAATATGTTTACCACGTCTCCCCGTCGAAAGCTCCCTTCGACCCCCGTCACCCCAGCGGGCAGCAGGCTCTTCCCTCCCCTTTTTAACGCTCTGGCGGCACCACCGTCTATCTTGATAGCGCCCTTGGAGTTGATCCCACTTAGCATCCACCTCTGGCGACTCTCCTTCCTGTCGGTGGAGCTGGGAAAGAAGGTGCCCAGCGCCTCTCCCGCTGCCAGACGAAGGACGACGCCCTCCTCCCTTCCATTAGCGATAACCACGTTAACCCCCGAGGTAGTTGCCGCGTGTGCAGCTTCTACCTTGGTGACCATCCCACCTATGGCCAGGGGGCTTCCGGTACCCCCTGCCAAGGCCCGGATTCCATCGTCGATCACCTCCACTCTAGAGATGAGCCGGGCGTCGGGGGCTTTGTGGGGGTCGGCGGTGTACAGGCCTTCAGTATCGGTTAGTATTATCAAGATATCGGCATCGATAAGGTTGGCCACCATCGCTGAGAGGCTGTCATTGTCGCCGAATTGGGATTCTCGAATCTCATCCACCGATACTACGTCGTTCTCGTTGACTATAGGTATCACGCCCAACTCCAGCAGCTTGGATAGCGTGTTTCTCACATTGAGGTACCCCAATCGATCCGATAGATCGTGCTTGGAGACCAGGGCCTGGGCTACAGTAATGTCATGAACGTCAAATAGCCGATCATAGGCCTGCATCAGCCTCCCCTGCCCCACCGAAGCCAACACCTGTCGCATGGGGACGCCTCGTTGTCCGGAGGCCTGCTTCAGGATTCCTCGGCCCGAGGCGATGGCGCCCGAGGAGACTATGACCATCTCAACCCCGGCCCTGTGAAGCTGGGCCACCTGCTCCACCAGGTTGGACATCAGGTCTAGATTAAGGCTCTGCTCATCGCCGGCCAGCAGGTTGGTTCCCAGCTTAACTACCAGCCGGCGATATTCGACCTTCTCTGAGTGGAAGTAGGTCTTCTTGGGAGTGGAGACTGAACGAGCCATAGAGGAAGTGTCCTGGTATTGAGTCCCTTATCGTACCTAGAGTAGCTTTCATTATAGCAAGACGTTAGCGATGGCTACAACGCGAAACAAGGTGCTATAATAGGGAGGAGTATAGACATGCTTGTTTTGGGCATCGAGACCTCCTGTGACGAAACCGCTGCGGCAGTGGTGCGGAACGGCACCCACGCCCTCTCCAACGTGATCTCTTCCCAGGTGGACATCCACGCCCGGTATGGGGGAGTCGTACCGGAAGTCGCTTCTAGACAGCACATCCTGCAGATCGTCCCCGTCATTGAGATGGCCATGGAGGAAGCACAGGCGGACTGGAGTGGCCTGGATGGTATTGCAGTCACCATGGGGCCCGGGTTGGCCGGCTCTCTTCTGGTGGGGGTTAACATGGCCAAGGCCCTGGCACTAGCCCGCCAGATTCCACTGGTGGGGGTCAATCATCTTGAGGGGCACATCTATGCCAACTGGATTCAGGAGAGCGCCCCATCTAATGAAGTAGGCTTCCCCTGCCTCTGCCTCATCACCTCGGGGGGCCACACCGACCTGGTGCTGATGGAGGACCACGGCGACTATCAGCTTCTTGGCAGAACCAGAGACGACGCCGCAGGTGAAGCCTTCGACAAGGTGGCCCGGGTTCTGGGGTTGGGATATCCCGGGGGACCCGTCATCGAGAAGGTGGCGCGACACAGCACCAGCCCCATCTCTTTTCCCAGGGCTTGGCTGAAGGGCAGCAACGATTTTAGCTTCAGTGGCCTCAAGACCGCCGTATTGAGGGTCGCCGAGGATATGGGAGTTGCAGACGGGGGCAATGGGCATTCTTCGGGCTTAGATCATCCCACGGATCATCTGGCAGACATAGCCGCAGGCTTTCAGGATGCGGTGGTGGATATGCTGGTGGAGAAGACGGCAGAAGCAGCCCGAAGGTACAGCGTCCGAGAGGTGCTCATGTCCGGGGGCGTGGCGGCCAACGGAACCTTGCGGCAGGCCATGATCCGTCGTTGTCCCGTCTCCGTCCGATGCCCTAGGCCCATCTTGTGCACTGATAACGCCGCCATGATAGCCGCCAGCGGCTTTCGGCGCCTGTCCTTGGGGAAGAGAGCAGGATGGGATCTGGAGGCCTACGCCAACTTGTCCTTATCCAGCATGCGGCCTGCCCAGCCCCTCCAGACGGCATGATCTTGGTTCAAGAGGACTGCCTAGAACAAGCCTGCCGTTCCTACTGCTAGCATACAGGGCTTGGCGCTAAAACTTCGGCACCATCCCGGGAGCTCAGAGCCGTCCCAAGGGGACAGCTGGGGCAATGGCCATATCGGCAGGGCCCCTTGGACAGTTGAACAAGACCTTGCTGCCGGCAGGCGGAGTTCACCGTCCTCATTTCGTCACCTTGAAGCAGTTGCAGCTTCACCTGCCTGGTTACGTGGTTATCCCTGCAGAGTGGATAGTTATGAAACATCTCCAACGAGACCCGGCAGAGGACATCATCTGATTGGTACTCGCCCAACGCCCAGTAGTAGGGTAGGATAACATTGACCACCATCTCCCTCACCCTCTCCCTGCCCAGGTACCTGGGCACTTCCAAGCTGCCCTCCAATACCCTGACATCCCCCGAACGATGAGCCTCTAAAAGCCTCCCCTTCAGACCTTCCAACAGACCAGAGTCCATGAAACGACTCAACAGATGTCCCGCTCCCAATATCCTGTTGTTGGGATGGTTGGCTGGCCTTATGCGAAAGGTATCCCACTCACCCCTGTTCATCTCCTGACACAGGCAGTAATTTCGCCAGCGACCAGTCAGTTCATCTCCTTCGACCGTCATGCCGACGCCTTTTGGTTCCTGACAAGGCAGCAGGCCTGCGACTCCCAAGAGCAGGGAAGATATGGTCTTGGGTCGATGATAAGCTGATACTCCCGACGTTAGTCCCTCGATGACCGACATGGGAAGGTAATGCGCCAGTCTCTCAAATGCAAGGGTGTTCTTGCTGTACCCCAGAGATCGCATCAGGCCTTGATACAACACCTCTTCCGGAGGCGTGCGGCTGAGGTCCCCCTGGAACTGGGAGCCCTTTCCCACGAAACGCGCCTCGCCTATTTCGTCCAGCACCTGCCCCAATCTCTCTACACCCAGTTCTCTGGCCACTTCTCTGCAATCAGAGTAGTGGGGTGGCTCAGGCTCCTCCATCTGCATAAGCGCCTCCAGGGGGAGAGATAGACAACCACTGAGGGGAACTGTGGGTATCATAGCTCCATCCTCCCGCTCGACCCTCGGGAGGTCTGCCTCCCAAGTCACGTGGACTACCACGCTGTTATATCCGGCGTCTCGATGGTGGCCATGGGCTATCCAATCCCTGGCATTGACGTGAAGCTCTGCACTCCCCCTTCGCAACCTACCATCTTCCAGTGCCAGGATGACGTCTTGGAAATCGGGACCTCTATCGCCGCTCTGACGCCCTGGAAAGATCACCTGTAGATGCTCGCCAGTGACGGTACACAGGTTTGATCCCTCTATCCACTGTCCCTTCCATATCTGAGACAGCAGCCTTTCGTCTACTATCCTGCTCATCGGCTCATCATTCGGGCTGCTGGGGTTCTCGTTCTGAACAGGCTCGATACTCGTAGCCGGTCCGCTCGGCAATGATGGAGAGGAGGCGGGCTGAGGTACCTCTGGGCCTGTATAGCCCTGTTTCCCACTCGCTGATGGTCTGCTGACGAGCGCCCATCTCATCGGCCAGCTCCCGCTGGGTCATCTTCAGGTGCCTCCGCAGGGCCTTCACTGAGTCCTTATGCCAGCGTGTGCCTTTTCCCGTATCGTACTTGGATATTGGCGGCATGTATCCTCGCTTCCACGTGTTTAGTCCAGCTATGCATAGCTTTATTGGATAATTCATATTACACGCAAACGTGTAACACAATCAAGGTTATTCATATCATGGGATTCCCAGACTTCCAACTAAGGACTCGCCTAGACAGCGCCGCGCTATGAGAAAATGAGTGGCCCTACACCTTGGGCGTATTTTATGGTATTATCTTGGATGAGTTAGCAGTCGATGCTATAGAGTGCTAATCTTCTTAGGTATAGGGAAGAATCTTAAACGTAATAGAAAGGGGGAAAGAGTGGCTAAGACTTTCGAGCCATTGGGAGATGGAGTCGTGGTTAGGCCCATCGAGAGGGAAGAGATCACCTCCAGCGGAATAGTATTGCCGGATACCGCCCAGGAAAAGCCTCAAGAAGGAGAGGTGATGGCCATCGGGCCGGGGCGGATTTCCGACGACGGCAAGCGAATGCCCATGGAGGTCAAGAAGGGGGACAAGGTGCTCTACCGGAAGTATTCGGGCACTGAAGTCAGAGATGGCAACGTAGACTATCTGATCGTCAAAGAGTCGGATATTGTCGCCCGCATTCAGTGAATTTTTCGTAAACATCTGAAGTCCATCTAGAGAGGAAGGAGACTGGAATGGCAGCAAAGCAACTGGTCTATAGTGAGGAGGCCAGGGCAAAGTTACGAAATGGCATGGACTCCCTGGCGGATGCCGTCAAGATCACTCTCGGGCCCAAGGGCCGCAACGTAATTCTTGACAAGAAGTTCGGACCTCCCACCATCACCAACGATGGTGTGACCATCGCCAAGGAGATCGAGGTAGAGGACCCCTTTGAAAACATGGGGGCCCAACTAATCAAGGAGGTCGCCACCAAGACCAATGATGTGGCGGGTGACGGAACCACCACCGCCACCGTGCTCGCTCAGCAGATGATTCGAGATGGAATGAAGAACGTGGCCGCTGGTGCTAACCCTATGGCCCTAAAGCGGGGAATGGAAAGTGCGGCTACCGCGGTGGTAGACGATCTGAAGAAGCTCTCCATCTCCGTCTCAGGAAAAGAGCAGATAGCCCAGGTGGCATCTATTTCCGCTGCTGACTCCGAGATAGGCAACCTGATAGCCGAAGTCATGGAGAAGGTGGGGAAGGACGGGGTCATCACCGTCGAGGAATCCAAGGGTATCCGATACGAGATCGAGTACGTTGAGGGGATGGAGATCGATAGGGGGTACATCAGCCCTTACTTCGTCACCAACCCTGACAGGATGGAGGCATCTCTCGATGACCCCTACATTCTGATCACTGACAAGAAGGTCTCCGCCGTATCCGATATCCTGCCCCTATTGGAGAAGGCCTTGCAGGTCAGCAAGAACCTGGTGGTGATATCCGAGGACGTGGATGGCGAAGCCTTGGCCACCCTGGTGGTGAACAAGCTGAGGGGCACCCTCAACGGCCTGGCTGTCAAGGCTCCCGGTTTCGGGGATCGGCGCAAGGCCATGCTTCAAGACATAGCCATTCTCACTGGAGGTACGGTCATAAGTGAAGAGGTGGGAAGGAAATTGGATTCCGCTACTATCGATGACCTGGGACGCGCCCGCAGGGTAGTGTCCGGTAAGGACGATACCACTATCATAGAGGGCAAGGGCTCCGAGGATGCCATTCAAGGCAGGATTAAGCAGATCAAGGCTCAGATCGAGGAGACTACCTCCGACTTCGATCGAGAGAAGTTGCAGGAGAGACTAGCCAAGCTGGCAGGTGGAGTCGGTGTCATCAAGGTCGGTGCCGCCACCGAGGTGGAGTTGAAAGAGAAGAAGCACCGGGTAGAGGACGCCCTTTCTGCGACTAGGGCTGCCGTTGAAGAGGGAATCGTCTCTGGCGGCGGTGTCGCTCTCCTGAACGCTCAAGGTGCGCTGGATAAGGGGATCGCGAAGATGGAGGGTGATGATAAGACAGGGGCATCCATAGTTACCAAGGCTCTAGAGCAGCCTATGCGACAGATTGCTATAAACGCCGGCAAGGAGGGCTCTGTTGTAGTAGACATGGTGAAGAAATCCAATGCTGGTGATGGTTACGATGCCGCCAAAGACGAGTACGGAAGCATGGTCGATAAGGGCATCATAGACCCGCTGAAGGTCACGCGCGCCGGCTTGGAGAATGCCATCAGCGTAGCTAGCATGGTGCTGACCACCGAGTCTTTGATCACCGAGATTCCCGAAAAAGAGAAGCCGATGATGCCTCCCGCACCTCCCATGGACTACTAAAAACCGGAGATAATCTAGAGCGAACGAATTGAAGGCGGCTGCTTGAAACAGCCGCCTTCAATTTTCTACTCTTTGAGGGAAATCCCTATTTCAGCCAGGGCTTTATCAGCAGCTTACCAAACTGACCACGGTCCTCCATGATCTTGTGGGCATCCGATGCCTCTTCCAGAGGATACACACTATCTATTACAGGAACTATCTCATGCCTGGCCACAACTTTGAGTAGCTGGCCCAACTCGTGACGACTGCCCAGGTATGACCCCAGTAGTGATATCTGTTTGATGAAGACCTCCTGGATGTTGACCCTGCCGTAGACTCCGGTGTGAGCTCCGCACGTAACCAGCCGACCGTTGTAGGCCAGGCAATCTATGCTGCGCTCCCAAGTATCTGTGCCGAGATGCTCCACAACCACGTCTACGCCCCTCCCCTCAGTTAGCCCTATAATCGCATCACGGAAGTCTTCCCTAGAGTAATTGATGACCTCATCTGCACCCAACTCCCTTGCTTTGGCTACCTTCTCATCGGTGCTGACCGTGGCTATGACCCTGGCTCCCGACAGCTTGGCTATCTGAACGGCCCCGCTTCCCACACCACTGCCGGCCGCGTGAACGAGCACATCCTCACCGCTCCTGAGCTTGGCCCGGTCAAGTAGCATGTGCCACGCAGTGAGATAGGCTAGAGCCACTGCTGCTGCGGCATCGTAAGAGATCTCGGGGGGGAGCTTCAGCACACTGGAGGTAGGAGCGGTCGTGTACTCGGCGTATCCCCCCCGTACACTCTCCGCTTCCAGGCACATGCCTTCCTGTCCGCTTTGGCAGGGTTCGCACCTTCCGCAGGGAAATCGCGGGATTACAGTTACCCTGTCGCCCGGGATGATCCCGTCGACCATCTCTCCCACCTCCTCTACCTCGCCGGCGACCTCCCTGCCGGGGATAGCCGGCAGCGGAATGTGGGCTCCTATGATTCCTTGCCGAAGGTATAGGTCTACGTGATTAACGCCGCAGGCCCAGACTTTGATCAAGACCTCGAGGGGACCCGCCGATGGCTTGGGCACCTTGCCCACGTGCAAAACCTCTGGCCCGCCGTGCTCGTCTATGACTACGGCTCTCATATTGGTATGCCTAGGTCTTGGGGGTCATGAATACAAGGATAGCCAGTTTCTGCGAGCTGCTGTTAACCACCCCGTGCTCCACCCTGGGAGGCACCAGAGCTGCTTCCCCCGGCTTCAGGTCACGCTCTTCTCCGCCTATGGTTATTCGAGCCTGGCCTTCCACCACAACGTACACCTTGTCGGAGTTTTCATGGCTGTGGCGCCTCTGCTCCTGGCCAGGCTCAAAGCAGTAGAGGTCACAAAACATGCGCGGCGTATCGAAGAGGTTGTTCTTGGCCATCTTCTCGGCCGAGAACCTTTTATGCTCGGAAAGATTTACCCACCGCATTCCGATGTTTAGGCTATCCCGATCTCCTTTTTGACTCTGTTTACGCCTTCCTGCATGACCCGCAGCTTGTCCTTGGCCTCTTCCACAGTGCGGGTCTTAAGTCCGCAGTCGGGGTCTACCAACAACTGCTCTGGAGAGAACTGCTTCAGGGCGCGGTGCAAACCATCCACCACCTGATCCGGGTTTTCTATGGCGTGATTATGCACATCCACGACCCCCATGGATAGCTTCTTGGTAAAGGGGTGCTTGGAGAATACCCCCAGCAGATCAAAGCCGGCGTTGGCCATCTCCAGATCGAAGATATCTACGGGGATGTCCAGCATTCGAGGGTAGATCTTGGCGAAGTCTCCATAGCAGATGTGGGTGATAGTAGTCGCCTTAACTCCCTCAGTCACTACTTTCATGGCCTTTATGGCCAGGTCGATCTCCTCGGGGCGAGTGGATACCGCCGGCTCGTCGATCTGGATATACTTGGCGCCTGCCTCTTGCAGGTCCATGGCCTCCTGATGCACAAACTCGGCCAACTCCATGACGAAAGCCTCTCTGTCATCGAAATACTCGTTGAAAGACCAGTCGCATACGGTGTAGGGCCCGGTCAACATCCCCTTCACCGGCTTGTCAGTGAGGCTCTGAGCGTAGTTCCACATGTCGATAGTGATGGGATTCTTGCGGCGAATAGGCCCAATGCCGATAGGTTTTCGATAGTAACGATTTCCATATGATCGGACCAAGCCACTAATGGAGAACCCCTCCAGGTTCTCGGCGAAATAGGTGACCATATCCCCCCGATACTGCTCCCCGTCTACCAGGATGTCTATTCCTATCTCCTCCTGGATATCGATCCACTCTTTGGTAGCCTGTTTCTCCAGCTTCGATAGCTCCTCCCTGTCGATCTCGCCCCGTGCGAATTGTGTCCGGGCCTTCATCAAATATGGAGGTTTGGGGAAACTGCCCACCGAGGTTGTGAGAAGCCCGCTCATCAGGCAATAGCCTCCTTCACAGCATTCATTCCCTCCACCATTCTCTTTAGTTTGGCGAAGGCTGTCTCTCGAGGGAGGTAATCCAGGCCGCAGCTAGGGTTCAAGTAAATGCGGTCCAAGGATACATATCTAGCTGCTTTTTCAACCGTGTCCGACAGGTACTCTACAGTTTCCATCTTGACGTTCCTGGCATCGATTATGCCCAGCCCCAACTCTTTATCGGGTGGGAAATGAGTGAGCAAATCGAAGTTGGAGGGACCCCAAATAAAGTCGAGCCCAAACCCATCGATGGGCAGCTTGAAGAAGTCTTGGAGGCCCGTTGCATCGCCGAACCAAGTATAGAGGAACGTCTTGGCTGCAAGGCCGTCCACGAGCCGCTCCATCAGCCCCTGAAACAGCCCCCAATCATCCTTGTTGCGAACAATGGCGGGCTCGTCAATTTGCACCAGCGTAGCCCCAGCCTTCTCAATTTCCCGGATCTCATGACGAATTACGTCGGCCAACTCCGCTGCAAACTCCGACAATCCTGGATGGTGCGCAGTCCCGGACAGCTTAGCTAGTGTATAGGGGCCTGTAACGACGTGCTTTACAGGAAGAGAAGTGCAGGACGTAGCGAACTGGTAATCCCTGACAGTAATGGGGCTAGTCCACTTCAGAGAACCGGTAGCCAGAGGCTGGCGATAGTAGGTGTTGGTATCGAAGTAGCGAAGTAGCCCTGTGATTTTGAATCCTTCGATTTTGCGGGCCATGTAGGTCTGGCCATCGTCCCAGCGGATCATTCCGTCGGTTACTAAGTCCAGCCCCGCCTGTTCCTGCTCACGTATGACCTCTCGGGTTACCTCGTCTTCAACCTTCGCCAGCTCTTCAGCAGTTATATCCCCCTTGTCGTGGTTGCTGATGGCGCGGCGCAACTGCTGACCGTCTGGTCTGTTGGCTATCTTAGGGTAGTTTCCTACGGCGGTAGCTAGCATGTTAATCCTAAATCGGCCTAGTAACGTCGTGGAAGTCTAACATGAGAATTCGAATATTGACAAGGTTGTGTACTCGTCCGGTCGGTTTTATGGTTTTCGGCGGCGTCCAGACGAGCGGGCCGGGAGTCTGGTCAAAGCTGGTTTCGGCCGTAATGCGATCGTCCTGCACTATAACCTTGCTGGGTTTATATACGGCAACTTGATTGTTTTTCCTCGTTTAGCTTTGAAACTTGATTGAATTTTCAAAAAAGTTTTGTTTTACGGGTTTCCCAGGCACGAAATCGTGTTAAATGTTGATTGAGTTTTTCACCGAGTTGGGGTTTAACCCACCCGCCTGCCCCGGTAGTCTTTGTACGTGGGGGCACATTCCCCAGTCAAGCTGATGACAGGCCCCCCA
Organism: Dehalococcoidia bacterium; assembly: GCA_965197675.1. Lineage (GTDB taxonomy): Bacteria > Chloroflexota > Dehalococcoidia > Plut-88900 > Plut-88900. The sequence goes on from OZ240221.1 coordinate 812,037, forward strand.
ACCCCCCTGTCAGAGAGAGGGCTGGGTTGAGGGTATAATATAATTGCCTGCAGCACGTAGGTTCCCATTTTATATATAGCCGGGTAGCGCAACAAGTTAGGTGGCAAGCCTGGATTCCCGTGTCGTGCACGAGGATGATGGGCGGGGTGGGAAGGCTGGCCCAGTGAGGGGCACCCCTTGATCCCCAACCGCCCACCCAGTCAGGTTCTATATTTGGGGGCACATTCCCCAGTCAAGCTGAGGACAGGTCCCCTTACCTCCGGCCGAGAGGAGGCTGCGCCCCATGTTATACTAGTTCAAAGCCCAGTGTAAATATATGTGCTAACTAATACTCGACCGAGGGTGCTTCAATGGAGAGATCGGACAGGACAACGAAACTGCTCGATAAAGCCAGCAGATATCTGGCCGGTGGGGTGCTGCATCACGCCAACGTAGGCCTGCTTCCCGACGACCTTACCATGGTGGTGGCCAGAGGCCGGGGTAGCCACATCTGGGATACCGACGGCAAGGAGTACATCGATTATCTGATGGGCTCCGGACCTATGATCCTGGGACACTCCCATCCCGAGGTGGTGGCCGCCGTCCAGTCGCAAGCTGCCGAAGGCTCCCAATTCTATAGCGCAACCGAACCCATTTTAGAGTTGTCCGGGACCATCGTGGAGGCCGTACCCTGTGCCGATAGGATCAAGTACGTGGGCACGGGCAACGAGGCCACGCTGACCGCCCTGAGACTGGCGAGAGCCTTCACGGGCAGGCCCAAGATACTAAAGATGGAGGGAGCCTACCACGGCACTCATGACAGTGTCGCTTGGGCCGGGAGACACAAGGAGCCCTTCGAGTACCCCTACGGCCCTGTAGACTCGAGCGGCATCCCGGATACCCTGAGGGAGCAAGTCCTCATAGGCCCGTTCAACGATCTGGATACCCTGACGTCCATCATAGAAGAGCATCGACAGGAGTTGGCGGCTGTCATGGTGGAGCCCCTGCAGCGTATCATGCCTCCTCAACCTGGCTTTCTAGACGGTCTACGAGAAGTTACTCAGAGAAATGGTGTGCTTCTTATCTTCGACGAAGTGGTTACTGGCTTCAGGCTGGCATGGGGGGGCGCCCAGGAGTTCTTTGGCGTAGTCCCTGATATGGCATGCCTTGGCAAGGCTATAGGTGGCGGCTATGCTGTGGGAGCGATAGTGGGACGCGAGGAGCTTTTCCAATCCGTTACTCCTGAATCCCTGGCGTCAGGCGAGACTGTGGTGATAGGTGGAACCATGTCAGGTAATCCTATTACTGCTGCGGCAGGCCTGGCCACTCTAGGCGTGCTCCGGCAATCAGGGATTTACGAGAACCTCAATCAGCGTTCCAAGAAACTGGGCGATGGCCTCAAAGATCTAAGCCAGATGCTGGAGATGCCTGCATACGTCTGCCAGGTAGGCTCCGTGGTAGACGTGCTTTTCACCGAGAAGGACGTCAAGCAGTTCCGCGACACCTGGACATCCGACTCTGATAAGGTGAAGAGATTCCGCCTGGGACTGATGAGACGGGGCATATGGGCGCCGCCCGGCATGAAGATGTATGTTTCTCTGGCTCACACCGACGAGGACATAGATCGCACGCTGGAAGCTGCCGAGGGCTCCATGCGAGACCTGAGGTAGCTTACTCTTTAGCCAGGCAGCTCTCCCAAGGTCACAGATATGCTGATTTCCTGACCTTCTCGGATTATGGTCAGTTCCACTGTCTGTCCAACCTGAGTGTTGGCATCCAGCCAGGTAGTTAGATCATCGCCGTTAGCAATGGTGTTGTCGTCTATGGCAACTATGACGTCTCCACCGACGATGAGTTGGCTGTTGCCGATACTCATCACCTCATCCCCGCCCAGGATGCCTGCTTGTTCAGCTGGACCTCCTTGCTCTGTCATTTGGACCAGTACACCCTCCTCAACTGGAATATCTAACGCTTCCGCCAGTTGGGTGTTGAGGTTGGCTATAGTAACCCCTATTGCGGGATGTCTAGCCCTCCCGAACTCGATCATCTCAGGCACCCACCGCTTGGCTGTGTTGATAGGAATGGCAAACCCGATGCCTAGGAACCCACCCCCTGTAGTGAATATCTGGGTGTTTATTCCTATCACCTGTCCCAGTGAGTTGAGCAAGGGACCTCCTGAGTTACCAGGGTTGATAGCAGCATCAGTCTGGACAACGTTGTTTATCAGTCGGTTGTTAGGAGACCTCATGGTTCGCCCCAAGGCGCTCACTACGCCTGTTGTAACCGTGCTGCTCAATCCGAAGGGGTTTCCCACGGCGATGGCCAGCTGGCCCACTTGTAAGGCGTCAGAGTCACCCAGGTCTATAGGCCGCAGGCCCTCAGGGGGCAGGTCGACTTTCAACACTGCCAGATCGGTGTAGGAGTCGCCACCCACCAACTCCGCCTCCAGAGTCATTCCATTGGTAATGAGCACCTCTAATTCATCTGCACCCTCTACAACGTGATTGTTGGTAACTATGTGCCCATCACTATCCCAAACGAATCCGGACCCTGTTCCCTCCTGTGGAACAGCTTGCTGGAAGGAGTCGGCAGTGTAGGAGATTCTGGTGACATGAACCACCGACTCTCTGACCTGCTCATATACAGACTGGACTCCGTCTTCTATGATCTGGACCACGTCTTCTATGAGGATTGACGTGGAGTTGACCTCAGGCGGGAGTGGCGTGGGTGTGACTCCAGGCGGGAGTGATATGGGGGTCGGTACGGGCTGGCCAGGATCAGGCTCTGCTACTGCGGAGGCCACCGCATCCCTGATCAGGGCCTCTATATCCGAGGTCGACAGATCATCGTCATCATTGCAAGCCGCGAAGGCCAGCAAGATTACTATGAGTATAACAATAGCCAATCCAGGGATACTCTGAACAAAGACGTATGCTTTGCTCCCAGCTGCCCGCCCTCGATATGTTTGGGAGTTGGGGGAGCACCCCCCAGAGGGAGCCATCCCTCTGGACTCCCTTGATGAAGGCTTATTCAGAACATCCCCAGGGTTTATTGGTGCTCTCCAAGTCATCACGCCCTGCGGCGCTGTGTGGGGCTAAACTGGTTGCCCCCTTGCTAACGGTGTCAAGGAATACAGTAGACTTGATTGCTCTATCTAGCAGATAACGCATATAGTCCCTATTGGTTCTTTCCAGCTCAGTGGAGAGCCCAGGCGGGGGTACCTTCTCCAGAATGCTTTGGACGTTGGTCTTCTGGAGGACGCGAAGCGTTTTGAGGGTGTCACCCGATATAGGTTGTGTTGATGGGACGCCGTGGCTGCAACCAGAGCATACGATCCCTCCACCCGAGGCGCTGAAGAATAGCCTTGTTGCATCTATGGGGCTGTGGCAAGATATGCAATTCTCCAGCTGAGGTTTGTACCCGATGTCATTCAGCAGGTGTAGTTCATAGTGTCGTAGGATCAGGCCGCTATCGGAGGCTAATGGCAAGGCATTTAGCGCAGTCAACAGGCCTTGATACAGGTTTAGATCGGCATCGCCCTCTGCTGTGAAGAGACCAAGCAGTTCCGCAATATACATAGCCTGGGTGGTGAGGGTCAGATCCTCTTTCAGGGATAGGAAGCCATCGATGGTTTGGCTTTGGCTGACGATATCCAGGTTTCTACCCTGAGCAATCAGCATGGCGCTGCGAGTAATAGGTTCCACATGCCCCGCCAGTTTACTGCGAGGTCTCCTTACCCCTTTGGCCACCGCTCGGAGCTTGCCTAGCTGAGGAGTATATAGAGTCAGAATCTTGTCGGCGTCTCCCAGTGGATCATACCGCAGGACTACAGCTTCCGTTTTATATACCCGGGGTCTTGGCATGCAGTAAGGTGAGTGTACAAATTACACTGGTTGACGGCCCTCCAAGGCTCTGGCCAGAGTCAAGTCGTCGGCGTATTCCAGGTCCCCACCGGCTGGGAGCCCCCTGGCTAATCGGGTTGCCTTGATGCCAAGAGGCGATATCAGTCTGTTGATGTACATGCAAGTGGAATCGCCCTCCAGGGTGGGATTGATGGCCAAGATCACCTCGCTTACATGGCCTTCTTTCAAGCGCCCCATCAGCTCTTTGGTCTTCAGCTCTTCTGGGCCGATTCCATTCATAGGTGAGATTACTCCGTGCAGAACGTGATATAGACCGGAGAACTTCCCCGACCGTTCAATTGGAAGGATGTCCAGAGGCTCCTCCACCACGCAGATCTGGCTCCTATCCCTAGACTCATTATTGCATATGGAACATGGATCGGACTCAGTGACGTTCTGGCATATCGAGCATAGAGAGATCCGCTCTTTGAGAGCGAGGATAGTTTCGGCCAGGGTACGAGCCTCGTCTTCAGGCATTCGAACGAGGAAATAGGTAAGGCGTTGAGCGCTCTTCGGCCCGATGCCGGGCAGCCTGTGAAAGGCCTCTATCAGGCGAGCTACGACAGGAGCGGTTGGTGAGGGGTTCATGGCCTGCATCGCTTCAGGTAAGCCCGGGGATGTTCAGCCCCCCGGTCAGGCCCCCCAGATGACGAGAGGCCAACTCCTGCGACTTGTCAACGGCCTCGCTGACGGCGGCCTGGACCAGATCTTGAAGCATCTCCACGTCCTCCGGGTCCACCACTTCAGGGGAGATCTTGATGGACTGCACCTTCTGCTGGCCATTCATAGATACGGTCACTGCTCCACCCCCGGAACTGGCATCCACTGTCATGCCGACTAGCTCTTCCTGGGCCTTGGCCATAGCTTCTTGAAGGCCTTGCATCTGTTTCATCTGCCGCCGCAGAGATCTGTTCATAGAAATCCCTAACTACCTTATTCGGCTTCCTCGTCAATGATTCTGGCCCCCATGTCCAGCGCCGCTTTTACCAGAGGCCCATGTTCAGAAAGTGAAGGTGGACCTTCAGATCTTTTCACTAGATCGCAGCGTATCCTGTAGCTAGACTTGAACACCTCATTAAGCTTTTTCTCTACGAGGTGTCGATACTTGGGATCCTCAATCTTGCTCTTGTGGAAGGGATAGTAGAATCCCACTACCAGGGTCTCTCCCTCCAGCGATACAGGCTCGCAGGCGTTCCGAAGCAAGGCGTCCAGGCTTCCCTTGGATCCGACCCCCCTCAAAGCGTTCACCAACTCTGGCCAGCGGGAGCGGATAGTCTCAATATCGGATACGGAAACGGGCTGTGGCGTATCGGTCTGTTGGCTATTTGCGGCGCCATCTCCATTAGCACCTATCGATGCAGTTTCTAAGACGGGTGATTCCGTTTTCTGGTCGTCCTCTACTGCTGCGTCTTGGGTGGTAAGTGTTTCTACATTTATTGGGGGAATATCGACAGCGGGAGGAGCCTGAATCTGGGTTGGGGCATTGGAGCCTGACTCGGGGACACCTGACCGCTTCGATGCGTTCTTTGTAGTGAGGTGGAAGTCCACCAGGGCCGTCTCCAGGGGGAGTAATGAGTTGCCGTTGGTACGGGTATCAGCACCGCCGAAGAGGTGAAGAGCCTTGGCTATCTCCTCCACGTCTATGTTTGAGGCCAAGTCTTTTACCTCTGCCTTTTCATCTTCCGCGATATCCAGTACCTCGTCAGCTTCGACTCTTGCCAAAAGTAAGGTTCTTAGGTACTCCAGCAACTCTCGTTGGAAGTTGCGAGGATCTACTCCTTGGTCTCGGATCTGCTGCAGCATACGCAGCGCTCCGGATAGATCGCCTTTGAGCATGTTGGCAACAAACCCCTTGAGAGGCATGTCTGCGGAGATGCCCAGCAACTCTTTGACGTGTTCGGGCTTGATATTGTTGCCGTAGGACACTACCAACTGCTCCAAGAGGTTTTCTGCGTCCCTGAGGCTTCCACCACTGGACCGGGAGATGAATCTAAGCACCCATGGGTCGGTTTGTACCCCTTCCTCGGCACATATCTTGTTGAGGGTCTCTTCCACCACCGAGTTGGGAATCCTGCGAAAGTCGAATCGCTGGCAGCGAGATACTATAGTTGCCGGCAGCTTGTGAATCTCTGTAGTGGCAAGCACGAAGATAACGTGGGCTGGGGGTTCCTCCAGAGTCTTGAGGAGAGCGTTGAATGCGGCATCGGTAAGCATATGTACTTCATCGATGATATACACCTTAAAGCGGGCCTCGGTGGGCGAGTAGTTTACTCGCTCCCTCAGTTCCCTTATCTCGTCGATTCCCCTGTTGCTCGCGGCGTCGATCTCGATCAGGTCCAGAGCACTACCATCGGTTATGGCAGTGCACATGCTACAGGCGTTGCAGGGCTCGCCTTTACCGTTGTTGAAGCAGTTGACCGCCTTGGCCAGGATCCGCCCAGTGCTGGTCTTGCCCGTGCCTCTGGGCCCGCAGAAAAGGTAGGCATGGGCCACTCTATCCTGGGCCAAGGCATTGAGGAGGGTCTGGGTGATGTGCTCCTGGCCCGCCACATCCGACAGGGTCTGAGGGCGCCATTTTCTGTAGTAGACCTCGGAAGATGCCATGACCTTTAGATACGCCCCAGATAAGCCAAGTCGATCCCTACCCTAGCTAAGGACTGCTGTTCCTGCCGCCTCATCTCCTCTTCTCCCTCTTCGCTTTCATGGTCGTAGCCCATCAGATGCAGGAGTCCATGTGTGGTCAGAAGGGCCATCTCTTCATCCACTTGGTGACCCTGCTCATCCGCCTGTCGGGATGCCTGGGGATAGGATATCACTACCTCGCCCAGAGTATTTAGGTCATCAGGGGGAAGCACGAAGGAGCCCGGCCCGTTGAGGGAGAAGGAGAGGACGTCGGTAGTGCCTTTAGCACCTCGGTATTCCTCGTTAAGCCGTGATATGGTGTCGTCGTCAGTGATGACCAGGCTCACTTCGGTAGGCTGGGAAACTCCTGCATGTTCCAATGTCTCGGAGACCACCTTCTTCAGCAAGTGAGCGTTCACTTTTCGATGGTATGGGGAATCGATGAGGAGGTTAAACTCCAACTGAACCATGCTAATCGAAGACAATAGAACCCTCTTAAAATCATAGCATAGGGCTCTATGCTCTTCAAGGCAATGTGCTCGCACCAAATCTCTCACCTAGAGCCTAACTAGCCTGCTCACTCTGATCTTTCCGAAAGGAACCATTTGATCGGAAACATCCCCCCACAGAGGACGCCCTGTTGTCTATGGGGATTACAAAGGGGCGGAGCCTCTTTGCCCGGGGGTTTGGACCTGTCTACCACCAGGTAGAGGCTGCACCCCCAAGAACCACTCACATGGGCGGGTGGGCGGGAAATACCATGCTTGCTATTCCTTGAGAGGCACAAATCCTTGCTTCTATAGTCACACATCCACGGTGATTGGCAAGCCCTTCTAATAGCCTTACCAGCCCCCTTCATCCCAAACTCCAACGAGGTATTTCTATTTAATTTAGGTGGGGAATCCCGACGAGCCTAGATCCCCCACCCATCCACCCCGGTAGATTTTGTATGGGTGAGGACTTCTGAGATGGGGTCTAAGAGGGAGGTGCCTTCCGACAAGCTAAGTGTGAGCGGATTTCTCTTCTGCCCCGCTCAAAGCCGGGTATGACGGAGGGGAGCATTCGGCGTGACGGGTGGAGGGGTTTCGGCAAGGCTGGTTTTGGCCAAAATGCGATTGCCCTTGACGTGATTTGTGATAGTCTTGCCCTTTTTAGCTTCCCCTAGTAGTATTTAGTCAGGACGGTCGCATAAAGCCGTTGGGGGTCAGGCTACCAAGCGAAAGGAGGAAATCATGGCTGCACCGGTATTAATCGACACTCACATGCACATATACCCTACCAAAGATCACGGCCATCGACAGAAGGGGGGGGGTTACGTCGTCTGGGAGTACGGCGATAAACCGGAGCTTTCCTTCAGCAAGATCGGTGGCGATCTGGAAGATGCTCTATCGGAGATAAAGAGAAATAGCTTCACCAAGACTGTGGTGGTCAATCTCTTCTCTGCTCCCGGCGAACGGTTCCACGAAGTATCCAAGCTTGGTGAAGGGGCTAGCGAGGCTGAAAAGCAGAAGGTCATAGACGAGATAAACTCCACCCTCAAAGGGCGTCTCATGGAGTTCAACAAGTGGGGTTGCGGCATTACCAAGGGCCATCCCGAGTTGGTTCCGTACATCACTGCCGACCCCAACATCTTGACCGGGGACGAGAACCGGGCCCACATTCGAGACATGGTGGAAAACCACGGCGCCCGAGGGATCAAGCTGCATCCGGTAGTTCAGGAGTTCTCCATGTCCGACGAACGAATGTGGCCTGTATATGAGACTTGTGTTGAGCTTGGCATTCCCATAGTAGCTCACTCGGGGCCGGCCCGAGGCGGTGAGAAGTACGGTATTCCTCAAGCCTTCGCAGGGGTGCTCAAGGCCTTTCCTGATCTAACTATGGTGCTGGCTCACATGGGAGGCGGAACATGGCAGCAGTCCCTCGAGATAGCTCAGACCTATCCGAATGCCTACTTCGATTGCTGTGAGATAATGGAGTGGATGAACGCCCCTAGCGCTCCTACTCCCCAGCAGATGGGTGAGACGATTAAAGCTATCGGCACCGATAGAGTGTTTATGGGTTCAGACTTCCCCTGGTATGACCTTGACCACAGCGTGGACCTGGTGTCCGAGATGCCGGGTCTATCAGCTGAACAGAGGGAGGCCATACTGGGGCAGAATGCTATCAGCGTTCTGAATCTATAGTCCTTCCCCCTGAAGCAAATGCTGGACTGAAGTGGGGAGCTGCCTTAGACAGCTCCCCACTTCTATGCACGGCTTAGGCCATACATCTCTAGAGCATTCTCACCGAGAATCCTCTGTTGGTCGCCCCTAGACAACGAGGATACTTGAGCCTTTACCCTGTTAACCGCATCGGGATAACCCTCCTGGTGAGGATAATCGGACCCCCAGAAAACCCGGTCAACCCCAAGGATGTCAATTGCTCCAGTGACCTTCTTCTCGTTAGGCTCCAGACCAACCCAACACTGCCGCTGAAAATACTCGCTGGGCTTCATTTTCATGGCGGTGGACGCGCGGAAGGACTCGTATTTGACATCCAATTTTTCAAGCCACCTGGCTACCCAGCTGCAACCGATGTCCGTTATGGCCAAGCGTAGCCTGGGGAATCGCTCAAGGGCCCCGTCAATCATCATAGTGGCCAGAGTGACCAGTGGGTCTACGTGGATCATCATCTCCAAGAAGAACTGGGGGCCTAGGTAGTCTCTATCTGCGTAGAGCTCTCGGCCGAGATAGTTGGGGTTCATCACGATATGTAAGGTGATGGGCATCTCCAAGTCTTGGGCCGTGGCCCAAAATGACTGATAAGAGGGGTGACCATAAGGGATTCCACTTACCGGTGCGGGAGAGACAAATGCTCCCTTTGCACCCATCTGGGCCACCCTATTCAACTCCTTAACGCCATCGTCCACATCTCGAAGCGAGATGTGAGCTATGGGAGCTAGACGTTCCGAGCAGGGTTTGCAGAAATCCACGATCCAATCGTTATAAACCCGACAGTAGTTGGCAGAAAGCTGAGGATCGTCGCAATCCCCTTCCCAACCTATGCCCAGCGTAGGATAGACGAATGTCAGGTCGACTCCTTCCTGATCCATGTACTTCACTCTCTCGTGAGGGTCCACGGCGCCCGGGACCAAGTTGCCTAGCTGGGCATAAGGCATGGAGATGTTCTCTAGCTGCCACTCCAGGCTCTTTCCAAAAGCGGCGATAGCACCAAACCCACCTCGGAATCCCCTACTCATCCTCCCATCCACGCTCAGATATTCCAACCCTGCCTTGTCTTTGAGGATTCGCATCGGCCTGTCTCTAAAGCAAGGTTTCAGCCCATTCTCCCAGAGACCGGAAGGCTCCAAGATGTGGCTAGCGGCATCGATTATAGGTGGATGTTTCATGACGAGACTTCTCGGTACGTGGAGTATATAATTCGGAATGAATGCTGGTCAAAAGTCTTGTCTCGCACAGAATTACATGCTTAAAGTAGGCACGGAATCTCCCAACTTCGGGGCGCCTCAACACGATGGCAAACTGTTCCGCCTATCCCAATGGAGAGGGATGGCCCATGTGATTCTTTACTTCTACCTCAAAGACTTCACTCCCGGGTGAAGTCTGGAAGCGCGTAGCCTCCGGGAGCAGTATGAGGCTATAACTGGATTAGAGGGGATAGTGGTTGGCGTAAGCCCCGACTCAGTGGAGAGCCACAGCCTGTTTCATCGGGCTAACTCTCTGCCCTTTCCTCTCGTGTCGGACCCGGAGAAAAGGATCATGAAGCTATACGATGTGTTGAAACCATGGGGGGTGGTCCCATCAAGAATCACTTACGTGATTGATAAGGAAGGTATAATTCGAGGAGCTTTCCACCACGAGTTGAGGATTGGTCGACATATCCAAGATGTGCTCAGGGTATTAAGCGCTTTCCATCGAGAGTAGCGGTCTCCTGCCGGTTGGCGAAAACGAAATCCTTAATGGACTGAAAATACGTCTGAGAGTCTATGGCTAAGAGGTTGTTGTGGCCGGCTCCTGGGACAGTTATAAACCTTTTCTCCTCGCTTCCAACCAGTTCATACAGATCTCTAGCCATCTCTATAGGCACCAACGTGTCTAGCTCACCGTGAATGATCAGAAGGGGTATAGTTACGCTTCTCATCCTCTCGTCATGTTTGTCACCCAGGTCAGAGATGCCTGGGACGTGTTGAAATGGGAAATATGAAAGGGCTCCAGTGATGCTGGCGGCTCCACTCTCTGATATTACTCCTCTGACTATAGATGGATGCGCGACGGCCAACTCGAGGGCGCTATAAGTACCCAGAGATCTACCCATTATGTACACGATATCCGTGTATCCTTCCCTATCTAGTGTTGTGCGGAGGGAGTCAAAGATGACATAGGCGTCTGCCACCATGGACGAGATGGAGGGTGTGCCATCACTTTTCCCATAGCCCCTGTAGTCGGCCACGAACAGGTTAATTCCCATCTGATTATAAAAAGGAGCGATGCCATCGTAGTCGGACGCTACCTCGCCGTTCCCGTGAAAGAAGAGTATGGAGGGTGAATGCTTCTCGGAGGGATAAAATCGCGCCGAAACGGATATCCCATCCTGCACCGGTATATAGTGGTCGATGGCGTCGGCGGATGGGGAGCGCCACTCCCGCCGGGGATAAAACATGAACTGAAGGAGCTCAGGTCTATCTAGAAGTGAATAGTCCAGCAGGTCCAACCATCAACCTCATTGGGGAATCTTGGCATCAACTCGATTCTATAGTACTGCACACGCGGACGCAATCACATTTACCTTGACTCTATTTAGGGGACAGTGATAAACTTTCACCACGATGCACGCAGGTAAAGATAAAAAGGTCTGCACCTGTACAGGCTGGCCATAGAGCCAGCACGTATTACACGTAATCGTCGCTGCGCTCCTTGTCGTCTACATACACCTTGAGGGCGCAGTAGTTTTATTATCCGCTGACAGCCAACTAGAGGAGGACGGACGCATGACCATCGGTCAGCGTGAGCCTAAAGCTCTAACCGACCAGACAATGGAGGAAAAGGTCGGATTTGATTATTCCAAGGGGGTAATTCCCTACTTGTCAGAGGAGGTGGATGACTTCGAGACTGAGGTCAGCCGCTTCCTCAAAGGTGAGTGGGAGAGCGACGCCGAATTTGCCAGATATCGTTTGATCCAGGGTGTGTACGGCCAGCGTCAATCCAACGCCCAGATGCACCGCATTAAGATCCCCTACGGAGGATTGACTGCTGATGAGCTAGATGTCCTTGGAGATATAGTGAAGAAGTACGTACTATTGAAGAAGGGGCACGTCACCACCAGGGAGAACATTCAGCTTCACTTTATCAACCTTGCAGATACCCCCAGCATTATGCGAATGCTGGGAGATGTAGGAATAACCAGTCGAGAAGCCTGTGGCAACACGGTTCGTAACGTAGTGGGGTGCCCTCTAGCCGGCGTAACCCCTGACGAAGCCTTTTACGCTACTCCTTATCTGGTGGCCTTCGCGCGCTGGTTTGTGCGCCATCCCTACACACTGGGTCTACCCAGGAAGTTCAAGGTGGCCTTCGCGAGCTGCGCCGATGATTGTGTGGTGACGGCAATTCACGATCTCGCCTTCATCCCCAGAATCCGCAAGGATGACGAGGGAGTCCCTCGCAAGGGCTTCGAGATCCTGGCCGGTGGGGGAACTTCCATCATGGCCCGCACCGCCTATACCCTGTATGACTTTGTGCCTGTGGAGGAGTACCTCAAGGTTAGCGAGGCGATAATTCGCATATTCCATCGCACCGACGATCTCCGTAAGAACCGAATGAAGGCTCGAATCAAGTTTTACATCGATCGCGTCGGTATAGAGGCCTTCCGAGAGGAAGTCGAAGAGGAGTTGACCAGAGAATGGACCCGGCAATCCTTCGACCCCACCCCCATAATGTCCATCCCCGAAGAGGAGCTGGATGCTCCTCCGCCTCTGGTGAAATCCAGTGGTAACGGACATCGAAACCCCGATTTACAGCGCTGGTTGGAGACTAACGTTAGGCCTCAGAAGCAAGAGGGATACAACATCGTTTGGGTGAAGCTGCCACTGGGAGATATACAGGTCGACCAGTTTCCCGTTCTGGCTAGCATTGCTCGAAAATATGCCGGAGGCCGCGTTCGCACTACCACTGAGCAGAACCTGGTATACCGGTGGGTACCTGACGGATACCTCCAGGAGGTCTGGAGTGAGCTTAATGAGATAGGGCTGGGAGATGCAGGCGTTAAAGAGATCACCGACGTGGTGGCCTGCCCCGGAACCGATAGCTGTAAGCTGGGTATATCGTCATCCATGGGCCTGGGTGCTGCAGTCAGAGATACCCTATACGAGATGGCCACTGAAGACCCCTTAGTGAGATCTCTCCACGTCAAGATAAGTGGCTGCCCCAATGGGTGTGCCCGTCACCATATCGCCAACATAGGCTTCCACGGTGCGGCTACCAAGGGCGATGGTCGACAGATTCCCGCTTACGAGATGTTCATAGCGGGCAATTACGGCAATGGAGACCCCTTCCGCTTCGGTTATCGCATCAAGACCAAGGTGCCCGCCAAGCGAGTTCCCGAGCTGGTGCGCAACATAGTCGAATTCTATCAAGAAAAGCGCCACGACGGAGAGAAATTCAACGATTTCGTAGACAGGTTGGGTAAAGGCCCCTTCGAGGAGTTGGCTGGCCAGCATGCCGGTGTGGGTCCTCTGAATAAGGATACCCTTGACACCTACATGGACTGGGGTAAGACTATACTGTTCAAGGTTGAGCGCGGCGAGGGTGAGTGCTCTTTGTAGAGTCGGTCCCCTAATTCTCCTGCTGGATTTATCAAATCGTGTCCATAAGCCGTAAGCGCGCCCAGGACTACGCTGAGCAAGTCCTGGAGAGACCGCGTAGCGAGATGCCAATAACCCTGAAACGTGGGAGAAGTGGAGCAACCCTTCTTCATCGTGGGCGGGCCCTCACTAAATGTTACGCCTCGAAGGTCGGAGCCATGCAACTCGCCTATATGGCCGAGGCATTGGGTGTCGGGGTGCCTCCTGTCGGAGGTGAGGTATCAACTAACGTCCCTGGAGGGGTCCTTTACAGGGCTATCGCTATCTCCAGTTTGGACCTACGTCGAGAAACGGATCGAAAATTGCTGGCTCAACTTCTTGCTACGGCACAGATGCAGCGAATGGTTGCGGGCGGGCCAACAGCCTGACTCTTTACCTGAATCGGATTCTTGCATCTCAACGGTTGTGATCTCGTCCAGAATGATGGATGACACATATAATAGTGTCATCATGAAGATAATCAGAGCAGGGCGCCGAGTATCAAATCTACTGGGCGAGTACATTTCGTAGACATACGCATATCAATGACCTATAATTGTCGCTCAAGGGGGAAGGGGTGTTGGATGCCCAACTGACATCTTCTAGCAAGCCTTCAATGAAAAGAGCCTCGACACCACAAGCGCCTGTCGAGGCTCTTTCGTCTGACAACCAACCCAGACCAATGCTGCGCCAGCTTTCATTATCCGAAATGAAAGAGAGGGCCCTAGTCATCCGCCAGCACATCGTCAAGATGACCGCAGCGGCAGGCAGCGGCCACCCAGGCGGTTCTTTATCGGCAGTGGAGATCCTTACCGCTCTGTATTTCAAGGTGATGAACCATGATCCAGCCAACCCTCGCTGGGAAGATAGGGACAGATTCATCCTAAGCAAGGGCCACTGTGTGCCAGTTCTATATTCGGTGCTGGCACAGGCAGGGTACTTTCCAGTCGAGGAGCTTAACACTTTCAGAAAGGTGAACAGTCGCCTTCAGGGCCACTGTCACGTCATGACTCCGGGCGTCGAGCAATGCGCAGGCTCACTTGGGCAGGGGTTGTCTTTCGGTATAGGAGCGGCGCTGGCGGGTAATCTGGACCGTCGCACCTATACTGTTTTCGTAATGCTAGGCGACGGCGAGTGCGATGAAGGCCAGGTATGGGAGGCAGCCATGGCAGCTTCTCATTTCAAGCTGGACAATCTGGTAGTGATGCTGGACAGGAACAGGATACAGAATGATCGCTGGACCGCTGAGGCCATGGACCTAGAACCCCTAGCAGACAAATGGCGTTCTTTCGGGTGGCGGGTTGTCGAGATCGATGGGCATGATCTTGAGCGGGTCATAGAAGCTATGGAAAGCGCCAAGCAACGAAACGGCTCTCCAACGGCAATCATAGCCCACACCACCAAGGGTAAGGGAGTCAGCTTCATGGAGAATAACGCCGACTTCCATGGTAAGGCTCCCAGTGCCGAGGAACTGGAGAAGGCACTCAAGGAGTTGAGCTGATACTTTGACTACAGCCAAAGCCTCCACTCGAGAGGCCTACGGAAAGGCGCTGCTAGAGCTAGGTCTAGAGAACCCCGAAATAGTAGTGCTGGGTGGTGATTTGAACAAGTCCACCATGACCACCCTCTTCGCCAAGGAGTTCCCCGATAGATTCTTCGACTGCGGCGCCGCCGAGCAGAACATTATGAGCGTGGCTGCCGGCCTCGCTTCTTCAGGGAAAATACCTTTTGTCAGCACCTTCGCAGTCTTTGCCACAGGTCGGCCCTTCGATCAGATACGCATAAGCATCGCCCAGGCCAATTTAAACGTAAAGATCGTCGCCACGCATGCAGGCATTATCACGGGGCCCGACGGGATGTCAGCTCACGGCATCGAAGATTTGGCTCTCATGTGCTCGCTGCCAGGCTTCACTGTGCTGGTCCCGTGCGACGCCGAAGAGACCACCCAGGCAATACGGGCCGTTGCCGCTATGCAAGGGCCGTGCTACGTACGTCTCAGTCGCCCTGCAACTCCTGTGGTGTCTGATGAAAACTACCAGTTTCAACTGGGCAAGGCCGTAACCTTCAAGCATGGCAACGACGTCTCTATTCTGGCGACTGGCATCATGGTAGGGAAAGCGTTAGAGGCTGCGGATAGACTGGCCAACGAGGGAATTGACTGCCGTGTGGTCAACGTCTCCACCATCAAACCAATCGACGAAGAGACAGTCATCAGGTGTGCCGAAGAGACGGGCGCCATCGTTACTGCAGAGGAGCACCTGGAGCACGGAGGGCTGGGGAGCGTCGTATCTCGGTTGCTGAGCCAAAACCACCCCACACCGATGTCAATGGTGGCCATCGACGACGTCTACTCGCCCTCGGGTGAGGCCAATGACTTGCTAGAGCTTCGAGGTCTTACCTCAGCCAGAATAGAGGAGGCGGTGCGTGGGGTGGCGAGGCGGAAGAAGCAGCGCGTCTAGCCTCCGTCCTACCTAAGCTCCCATTTCGCTCATCGATCGAATCACCACTCCTATCAGTCCCTGAGGTGAGTTGACCCCACCCCCCGATAGGTTTTGTATATGGGGCACATCCTCTACCTGGCGGTGGACAGGCCCATACCCCCCGCCATAGGGATGTGTCCCTCTGGACTCCCTCTATAAGGATCTGAGACAAGGCCCTTTCTCATCAAGGGTTGAGGGGAGGGGTGTGTCCATTCATCTGGTTCCCTTCGGTAAACTCAGGATAAACTCTAAGTTCACCGTGAGCGGGAGGTGTCCGCCCCGCCACAGACTGGCTCTTCACCTACCTGGACAGGGGATTTGGAACGAATTCGCATATCGGAATGTTTCCGAAAATATCCGACAATCCACTTATGTTCATGGACATGTCAAACCTCACATTGATCACACTAGCATGGGGGGATCTAAGGTAGAGATAGCGCGGCTGCTGGGGAAGCATCGAGAGAGGGTTCATCTCTAGGTTCGTGGCATCCAGGAGGAGGAGTTGTTGAGCTTCCTGGAACGATACCAGCAGGCGAAGAGGGGTCCGAGGCTTTGGAGGCAGGTGAACCCTCTGGTGAAGGGCTGGGTGTGGGCCATACGGGAGCGAGAGGCGGGATGCTGTGGACAGAAGATAGCCTACTTCTTGGAACGGGAATACGGGGTGCATCTGTCTGTGCCCAAGATATATGAGATTCTTAGGGAGAAGTACGTAATCCGCTCCAAGTGGAAGAAGAACCATCTACGTGGGCCGCTGGCGGTAGGCACCGGCCCACGCGAGGTGGTGCAGATGGGCACCATCATGTTTGGAGGGTTGTTTGCATTCACCGGCATCGACATCTACACCAAGGAAGCGGATATCTTGGTGGCACCAGCTCTCACCGCTGCCTATGGGTGTGCCTTCTTGGAACAGTCTATGACACGCCGCTTCGATGGTGCAGTGGGACTGGTCCAAACAGATGGGGGGAGTGGTTCAAAGAGGCCTTCGCAGAGCGGGTGTTGGCCTACTGCCAACGACATCGGGTGGCCAGGCCATACAAGAAGAACGAGCAAGCTTACATCGAGAGCTTTAATAGGACGGTACGAAAAGAGTGCCTGGGCTGGGCACACTATAGCCCTAAGTGCCTCCGACTCTGCCAGAGTCTGGTGGAGCAATTCCTGGAGCGCTACCACTACCACCGCCCTCACCTGAGCCTTGGCCTACAACCCCCTCTCAAGAAAGGAGCCTGGCTACTATCGGAATGTTTCCGTAAAAATTTGCGACATTGACAAGCTGCTCGTCTCAATGATAGATTGAGGGCTACAATACATAAACTAGAAGACCGAGAACGGGAGTAGTACGCCTCCAGCGGGAGCACAGAGAGTCGGGAAAGGTGAGAGCCGACCTGAGCGCAGAGACCGAATGGACCCGGGAGTCGCCAACCGAACCTTCCTCCTAGTGAGAAGAACTAGTAGGCCTGGCCGGAGTGGGCACCGTTAGCAGAGCCCAGGGTATCCCTCAATGATTCGAGGCGTACCTGAGAGAGATAGCCCGTAGGACTCGCTATCCTGAGATTCCTAGACAGGATCAGGATGAGCCGGTGGAAACGGGTTAATAAGGGTGGCACCGCGAGTAGCCCCTCGTCCCTTTACAGACGAGGGGCTACTTATTTGCGTAGGAACCTTTAGATGGAAACAGTTGCGATGGGTAGATACACACCCGACCTGGCAACAGCTATGAAAATGGCCGTGTCGGGGAATCTGGTGCCCGTATACCGAGAGATAGACGCCGACCTGGAAACGCCGGTTTCAGCATACCTCAAAGTGACCAGAGGGAACTACTCCTTCCTGCTGGAGAGTGTGGAGGGGGGAGAGAGGTTTGCCCGGTACAGCTTTATCGGGACCGAGCCTTATAAAGTAATCAATACCGGGCCGGGTCAGCCCGACGGTGACGTAAACCCTCTTGGCCTAATCAGCAAGGAGATGGAAAAATCATCGCTGGCATCTGTACCCGGCTTACCTCGACTTCATGGAGGAGCAGTGGGCTACTTGGGCTACGAGGCCATGCACCATTTCGAGGATGTACCTTCGCCACAAGTGGATGTTCTTCAGCTGCCGGAAGCAACCTTCATGTTCGCCGACACACTTCTTGTGTTCGACCACTTCAAACACAGAATCAAAGTGGTCTCTCACGCCCACTTAGCCGACGGCAACATGGAACAAGCATATCAGGAGGCTGTGAGCAAGATAGACTCACTCATTGATAGGCTGAGAAGTCCCTTAGACCTGGCAAGCAACGATATTCTGAACAAAACTCCTATCTCCAAGCACTCGCCAACATCTAATCTGACCAAAGAACAGCATCAGGCCAACGTGAGAAAGGCTAAAGAGTACATCTACGCCGGAGATATCATACAGGTGGTGCTATCCCAGCGGTTCTCTCGTAAGACTGACGCCCACCCCTTCAACATTTACAGGTCTCTGCGCACTATAAACCCATCGCCGTACATGTTCTACTTACACTTGGGAGACTACTACCTGGTAGGCACATCCCCAGAGCTGTTGGTCCGCTCCGAAGACGGTCAGCTAGATTATCACCCCATTGCAGGCACTCGTCCCAGAGGGAAGGACGAAGAAGAGGACTCAGCCCTGGAGGAGGAGCTAAGAAGGGATGAGAAGGACAGGGCCGAACACATTATGCTGCTGGACTTGGGAAGAAACGACATAGGTCGAGTGAGCAAGCCGGGAACAGTGAGGGTCACTCAGCTGATGGACGTGGAGAGATATTCTCATGTCATGCACCTGGTATCTCATGTCAAGGGGGAGCTAAGGCCGGACATAACCCCATACGATGCCCTATGGGCCTGCTTTCCAGCAGGCACCGTATCCGGGGCACCCAAGCTGAGGGCGATGGAGATCATCGCCGAGTTGGAGCCGGACAAGAGGGGCCCCTACGCCGGAGCTGTGGGTTACTTTAGCTTCTCTGGGAATATGGACACCTGCATAACCATAAGGACGATAGTCTTTACCAAGGGAGTGGCCCATATTCAGGCGGGGGGAGGCATAGTCGCCGATAGCGTGCCGGAAACCGAGTACATGGAAACGGTGCACAAAGCAGAGGCCCTGATGAGGGCTATAGACGAGGCCGAGAATAGGGTCTTGCTGTGAACTTTGAAAAGCGCATGGTAGTATAAAGAGGTTTTTAGACTTCATAACATTCGAGTGGGAGGTCCGACTGATGATCAAAAAGTTTTCGGTGCTGTACGACGGTCACGTAGACATAGAAGACCCTGGGCTGGAGGGGAGGGGTGGAGACGATAGGTTGTACTCCAACGAGGACTTTGCTTCGGTCTTCGACAGGGCCAAAGATCTGGCTCAACACATGGAGGACTTGGGCCTCTACTGCCTGTGGATGGCGGAGCACCACTTCCAGCGAGAGGGCTACGAATGTATTCCAAACCTCATCCATCTCGGCACCTGGTTGGCTACCCAGACCAAGCGCATCAAGTTCGGCTGCGCCTTTAACATCGTGCCCATGTGGCACCCTCTGAGGCTGGCCGAGGACTACGCAATGGCTGACATCTTGTCCGATGGACGTATCATCTTTGGGGTGGGGCGAGGCTACCACACTCGAGAAGTAGAGACCTTCGGCGCCCCACTCATCGACAACGATGCCAACCGAGAGCTGTTCGAGGAGCAGGTGGAGGTCATCCAGAAAGCCTTCAACGAGGACAGCTTTTCTCACGAGGGCAAGTACTACACTATACCCGCGCCCGTGGACTACCGAGGGTATAAGCTGAAGGATGTGACCCTGGTACCCAGGCCAAAGCATCGGCCTGTGGAGATATGGCAGCCCATCGGGAGCGGCCGTACGTTGGACTACATTGCAAGGATGGGCTTCAAGACCATGACTCATCTAACTGGAGAGAGGGCGCTGGACCTCTCAATGCGACAGTTCCAGGAAATAGCGTCTCGCCATGGAAGGGAACTGGAGCTTGGGGAGGACATCACTCCCGGGTTCGACTTCTACCTGTCCGACGATCCCGAGGAGGCCTATCAAGCAATGGAACCTCTTCACGACGAGGTATTCAAGCAGGCCGTCCCCTTCGGATTCATGAGGTACATGGACGAGGAAGGAAGGATGTGGGGTACTCCAGGAGCACCATCTCGCTCGCCAACGCTGGAAGATAGCATCGAGCAGAAAGCCTGGTTTGCGGGCATTCCCGATCAGCTCACGGATTTTCTACGCACGTGGGAGGAGAAGTGGCCTGGGATGGAGCACGTAATGTTCCACTGGCCTTATGGGTTGAGCCTAGAGGGATTCAAGGAGCAGCTATCCATCTTCGCCAGCGAGGTTATGCCCCACTTCAACGGGCATCGCTAAGGGAGGCAACAGGTGAAGCTGGAAGGACGAGTCGCTCTCATAACTGGGGCGTCCCGAGGAATAGGCGCCGGCATAGCCCGGTGCATGGCTAGAGAGGGAGCCTCCATAGTCGTGAACTACTTTCGGTCACGTGAGGGAGCTGACAAGGTAGTCAAGGAGGTGGAGGGCCTGGGAGCCAAAGCCATCGCCATCGGGGCCGACGTGGGCGACTATCAACAGGTGAAGGGAATGGTCGAGCAGTCGCTGGACGCCTTCGGCAAGGTGGACATCCTGGTGAACAACGCCGGCATCGGGGGGCCAGGCAAATCCTTGATAGATACGACGCCGGAGGAGTTCACCGAGGTAATCGACAACCACCTGATCGGGTCCTTCAACTGCACTCACGCCCTGCTGCGGCACATGCGCCAGCACGAGAGGGCAGATATCCAGTTTATATCGTCGAGGCAGACGGATATGTATCCGCCAAACCACAGCGCCTACGCATCAGCCAAGAGCGGGCTGGACGCTCTGGCAAAGGTCCTGGCCAAGGAGGAGAGATATCACGGCATCAGAGTCAACGCCATCGCTCCCGGGGTAGTGGAGTCGGACATGACCAGAGCCAATATTGCAGAGATCACCGGAATCCAAGACCCGAGGGAGGTGGACAAGGGAATGCCCTTTGGGAGAATCATTCAGCCCGAGGACATCGGCAACCTGTGCGCTTTCCTGGCATCTCCAGAGGCCAGCCACATCTCTGGGGAGGTAATCTACGTACGAGGTGCGGTGGGGGCGGAGCCTCCCTCCTTCTATCTCAGTGGTCCTAGAGAGTACTAATGAGGAGAAGAGCAAAATGAGGTTAGAGGGGAGAGTAGCTCTCATAACTGGGGCGTCCCGAGGGATAGGCGCCGGCATAGCACGGTGCATGGCTAGAGAGGGAGCTTCCATAGCCGTGAACTACTTTCGGTCACGTGAGGCAGCTGACAAGGTAGTCAAGGAGGTGGAGGGCCTGGGAGCCAAAGCCATCGCAGTCAAGGCGGATATAAGCGACCGTCAGCAGGTTGAGTCGATGATCGAACAGTCGCTGAACGCCTTCGGCAAGGTGGACATCTTGGTGAACAATGCAGGCAACGAGGGGCCGACCACAGCTATGATCGATACCACGCCCGAAGATTTCCTGGAGACCTTCCGCATCCACTTCATGGGCGCCTACTACTGCATCTATTCGCTTCTTCCACACATGCGTAGATACGAGAGGGGCGACATTCAGATCATCTCGTCGAGGCAGGCCGATTACTGTCCGCCCAACTTCGTGCCTTACAACGTATCCAAGGCCGCGCAGGATACGTTGGCCAAAACCCTTGCCAAGGAGGAGAGGTACAACAGTATAAGGGTCAACTCTATAGCTCCAGGCTTCGTAGAGACAGATATGTCCAGGGATGCTATTCGATCGATGACAGGGCTGCAAGATATACGAGAGGTCGACAAGAGAATGCCACTAGGTAGGGTCAAACACCCCGAGGACATCGGCAACCTGTGTGCGTTCCTGGCATCGCCTGAGGGAAGTCACATATCGGGGGAGGTGATGTACGTGCGGGGAGCCGTCGGCCCCGAGCCGCCGGCATATTACTTCAGCGGCCCCAAATAGGGTTGAGCTGGAGTTGCTCATGGCGACTCTTCCCAATGGGAAGGGAGAAGAATCTGGTGCGAGGTCTACCTACTCAACTCATACTTCGAGAGCCTCAGCATGAGCGGAGTCACGTTATAAGAGTTACCTATCCCGCTCATACTTCGAGAACCTCAGCATGAGCGGAGTCGGGTTTATACGGATTAGTAGATGCTGCTGCTGATAGACAACTACGATAGCTTTACCTACAACCTGTACCAGTACCTGTGCGAGCTTGGGCAGGAGGTGAAGGTGGTGCGCAACGATAAAGCCTCCGTCGAGGAGATAGATGAGTGGAGGCCGGAGCGCATCGTTATCTCACCGGGGCCACGCACACCCAGAGAGGCGGGAGTCTCCACAGACGTGGTGCGTCACTTCGGATCCAAGCTACCTGTGTTGGGGGTGTGTCTGGGGCACCAGTGCATTGGCGCTGCATATGGAGGGGAGGTGGGGCCTGCTGGAGAGATCATGCACGGCAAGTCGTCTATGATCTATCACGATGGCAAGGGGGTGTATAAGGGCCTGCCCGACTCTTTCGAGGCCATTCGGTATCACTCGCTGGCGATACGTCGTGAGGGGCTCCCCGACTGCCTGGAGGTCGCGGCTGAGACGAACAGGGGAATCATCATGGGCGTGAGACACAAGGAGCACCCTGTGGAGGGTATCCAGTTCCACCCCGAGTCCATAATGACCGAGGTGGGCAGAGATTTGCTGAGGAATTTCTTGGGGATGTGAGATGAATACAGATATTCGGCAATGGTTAGAGAGAGGTTGTAGCATCAATGATGAATGGACTAAATTTGCTTGCTATTGGTATGCGTTCAATGGAATATATCGAGGTATCCATCCTGATCCAGATAACGCAAAAGAAGGATGCCAAATAGATTACTTCATCAAAAAGTCATACAGAGAAGAAGATGTCCTTAATAACATTCTCACTAATATCGGAAATGATGAACTTTGCAGACGTAGTTTGAAACATCTGGTGGCTTGTCGAATCCCAATGGTTGGTAATGTCCCTCTCAATGGCCATTGCGGAGTAATAAATTTGAAGGATTGGTACAAACACAGGGACAAATCTTGTGCTGTGAGGATCAAAATGTCCTTGAAGAAGGTCGACGTTTCGCGGATTGAAGAGTGGGGAGGCCCGGAAAACCTCGGACTTGGCTATTGCAGGGAGCGGCTATGTGAAATTGTTTGGCTTTTGTACGCCATCAGGAATAACTTGTTTCATGGTCGTAAAGAAACAGGTGAGAACGATAAGAATGTGGTTTCAAATGCAAATCCTGTGCTATATGTGATTTGCGACCAGTCGATCACACATTACGATTTATGAGACCAATCTCAATGATAAAAGAAGCGATTGAGAAGCTTATAGGCGGTCAAGACCTTGCCCAAGAGGAGGCGGCCTCAGTGATGGAGGAGATCATGACCGGGGAGGCCACTGCTGCCCAGTTCGGCGCCTTTGTAGTGGCGCTGCGACTCAAGGGGGAGACGGTCGATGAGATAACAGGCCTGGCACAGGTGATGCGGGAGAGGTCCCTGAAGGTAGGGGTGGAGGGTGCAGTGGTGGACACCTGCGGCACCGGGGGCGACGACCTGGGCACATTCAATATCTCCACCATCTCGGCCTTTGTGGTGGCGGGGGCGGGTCTGACCGTCGCCAAGCACGGGAACAGGGCTATGAGCAGCAGCTGTGGCAGCGCAGACATCCTCGAAAAGTACGGAGTCAAGATAGATCTCAGCCCCGCTGGGGTGAAGCGGTGCCTGGAAGAGGTGGGCATCGGGTTCATGTTCGCCCCCGTGTTTCATCCCGCCATGAAATACGCCGTGCAGCCTCGAAGAGAGATCGGGATTCGCACGGTGTTCAACATCCTGGGGCCCCTCACCAACCCCGCCAACGCCCAGCACCAGGCTCTCGGTGTAGCCGCCGAGTCGCTGGGCGAAGAGATGATACGAGCGCTGCGAAGACTGGGCTCTGAACATGCACTGGTGGTTCACGGCGAAGACGGGATGGACGAGATATCTATCAACGCCAGCACCCGCATCCTGGAGCTGAAGGATGGCGATATAAAGCACTACTCGGTCACTCCAGAGGAGATGGGGCTGGAGCGAGCACCTATCGAAGCCCTCAGAGGAGGGACTGTGGAGGAGAACACCGCCATAATGGTCGAGGTGCTGAAGGGGGCCAAAGGCCCGAAACGAGACGTGGTGATGGCCAACGCCGCCGCCGGAATTCTGGCGGGAAATCGAGCATCCAGCCTAAAGGAAGGGGTTGAGCTGGCAAGGAAGTCCATCGATAGTGGCATTGCGCTAGATAAGCTGAATAGGTTGGCTCAACTGAGTCAGAAGCTCGAGTAAAAGAGCAGATAATGGGCAATACGCCAAATATTCTGAACAGAATCTTTCAGGTCAAGCGGCAAGAAGTGGAGGAACTGAAAAAGCAGACAGCACTGCGAGAACTGGAAGAGACTGTCTCTGAACAGCCATATCCACAGTCTTTATCAGAGGCTCTGGCCGGGGATAGCATCAGCCTAATCGCCGAAGCGAAAAAAGCATCGCCGTCCAAGGGACTTCTGGCACCGAATTTCGATCCCGTCGGTCTGGCGCACACCTATGTGGAGAATGGGGCTTCGGCCATATCGGTACTCACGGAGACTCCCCATTTTCAAGGCTCTCTGGAGCATATGAAGGCCATCAAAGATAACCTGGGAGGCACGTGCCCCCCGGTGCTGAGGAAGGACTTCCTCTTCGATGAGTACCAGATTTACGAGTCCAGGGTATGTAGGTCCGATGCTTTGCTCCTCATTGCAGCGATACTGAACCAAGCGCAAATCGCCCAGCTTATCTCGTTGAGCCGGCAACTGGGGATGGAGTGTTTGGTAGAGGTACACAACGAAAGAGAGGTAGAGATAGCGCTGTGCGGTGGAGCCGAGATCATCGGAATAAACAATCGTGACTTAACCACTTTCGAAGTGGACCTGGATACGACTCGGCGTCTAAGGCCACTCATCCCTGATGATAAGCTGGTAGTGGCCGAGAGCGGAATCTTCACTGC
Organism: Dehalococcoidia bacterium; assembly: GCA_965197675.1. GTDB lineage: Bacteria > Chloroflexota > Dehalococcoidia > Plut-88900 > Plut-88900. The sequence continues at coordinate 836,915 of OZ240221.1, forward strand.
GGAGGACGTAGCAAAGCTGGAGGGGTGGGGCGCCAATGCAATTCTGGTAGGCGAGGCTCTAATAACCGCTTCCGACGTGGCTGGCAAGGTCCGGGAGCTAGCCCGACGCACCCAAGCCAAGATGCGCGATGACTAGGTTCAAGATCTGCGGGATCAGTCAAGCTCAGCACGCCATTGCCGCCGCCGATGCAGGGGCTGATTTCATCGGGCTGATCTTCGCCCTTAGCAAGCGCCGGGTAACTCCAGAAAAAGCCAAAGAGGTGATAGAGGAGGCGAGATCACTCCAACCATCGCTAAGGCGGCATCCGGAGGTGGTAGGGGTCTTCGTCAACTTTTCTGCCAAAGAGCTCAACGAGATTGCTGACTACTGTGGGCTGGACAGAGTGCAACTCCACGGCGACGAAACTTTAGAGGATTGCTCGGACATACAGAGACCCATTATCAAGGTGGCGCGTTTGCCGGCGCACAGTATTTCCGAAGGAGAGTTGGTAGAGCTTGAAGAAGAGTTGGAAGGGATTGAGAGTCAAGGCTATCTGCCCATGCTGGATACAGTATCTACAGGTCCATACTACGGCGGTACAGGACAACCTCTCGACTGGAAAGCCATCGCCAGATTGGCTTCGAAGCACAACTTTATGCTCTCGGGCGGGTTGAATCCAGAGAATGTGTCGCGGGCCATCAAGGAGGTGAGGCCATGGGGAGTGGATACGTCCAGCGGAGTGGAAATTGAAGGTATCAAAGACGTGGACAAGATCAAGGCCTTCGCCGAGGCGGTAACAGAGGTGGATTCCAAGTTTCAGCATTCTCTGAGGCAGGCTAAATGAAAACTCAGAAAGAGGCTAAGCGCTATAAACTGCCGGATTCGTCGGGACACTTTGATGAGTTCGGAGGAAGGTTCATACCAGAGACGCTGATGCCAGCACTGGAAGAGTTGGAGAGAGCATACAACGAGGTCAGAGAAGACCAGGGGTTTGCTAATCATCTGGATAAGCTCTCCAAGACCTATGCGGGCCGTCCCACCCCTCTGTACTTCGCTTCCAATCTATCGGAACGCTGTGATGGCGTTCGTATTTATCTCAAGCGGGAAGATCTGGCCCACACTGGTGCCCACAAGATAAACAACGTTCTCGGTCAGGGGCTTCTCGCTCATCGGATGGGGAAAAAGCGAATCATCGCCGAGACGGGAGCCGGACAGCATGGGGTAGCGGCTGCAACGATCTGCGCCATGCTAGGGCTTCAATGTATCGTCTACATGGGCGAGAAAGACGTCCATCGACAATCGTTGAACGTGTTCAGGATGAAACTGCTGGGAGCTGAAGTCGTCTCCGTCACCAGCGGAAGCCGGACGCTGAAGGACGCCATCAACGAAGCCATTCGAGACTGGGTTGCCAACGTGCGGAATACCTACTATCTTCTTGGGAGCGTCGTTGGCGCCCACCCTTACCCCATGATGGTGAGAGACTTTCAGTCGGTGATCGGCCGAGAGTCTCGACAACAGATTTTAGAAGCGGAAGGTAGACTTCCCGATTACGCAGTAGCCTGTGTTGGAGGTGGCAGCAACGCCATCGGCCTGTTCTACCCATTCTTGGATGATGAAGGGGTGAAGCTGGTGGGAGTGGAGGCGGGGGGAGAAGGCCTCGATGCCCATAAGCACGCCGCCAGCCTGGGAAAGGGGAGTGTGGGAGTGCTTCATGGAGCTAAATCCTTCGTGTTACAGGATGAGCATGGGCAGATACGGGAAACCCACAGCATATCGGCGGGCTTGGACTACCCTGGGGTGGGCCCGGAGCACAGCTATCTCAAGGAGTCGCGTAGAGCGGAATATGTGTCGGTAACGGATGACCAGGCTTTGGAGGCGTTTCAAGTGCTAAGCCGCACCGAGGGAATCATCCCCGCCTTGGAGCCAGCTCACGCCGTCTACTATGCCATGGAGTTGGCAAAGACCCTGCCCAAGGGCCAGATCATACTGGTCAACCTGAGCGGCCGCGGAGACAAGGATATCGACACGGTGGCCAGGGCGTTAGGGGTGGGTGTGTAGCGCCGGCTTTTTAAGCCCTCCCCACTCCACTTGTTACTCCCTCCCAAACCCACCCCAGAGCTAGGCTCTGAAGAGCTTAAGTACTGTACGCTTCCATTGGTCATCCGCACTTCAGAGTGAATGTCGAGGCTCAATCCACCTGGGCAGTTGCTAACGTAGCCCAGGCAGAATGAATCTATCAATCTGAATTGACACGTCGTCCTTGCTCGGACTGAGTTGTTTGATGTCCAACAAACAGCTAGTCGGGGATGGAGCACTGAATGATACGGAAAAATGATGCCCCACCTGCTTGGTGGCATAAGGCTCTTGTTGAATTACAGGATGGGCAGGAAAAGCATATGTCCGAGATTTATGAGGCTGTTGAAGAAATTTACAAGGAAGGGCTTAGTGACGGACTCTCCCCTTACTTTAACGAGGCTATGATGAAACCTAACCCTCGTACCGGTAAACCGCGCTACATAAAGAATATTCAGGCAGCTCTAGTGTTACTAACGAAAAAAGGGTTAACAGAACGAGTACAACGAGGTTATTATCGAATTACAGAGATGGGGCGTAAGAGCCTTGAGGATTATTTCTAAGACTATACCCTGGCGGCGGTTTGGTGTCTTTGTAGGAGGGGTTTGAGCCACTGACCGGTGTAAGAGCCTTCCATCTCTGCCACTTCCTCGGGGGTGCCGGTGGCTACCACGTATCCACCTTTGTCACCCGCTCCGGGACCCAGGTCGATCAGATAGTCGGCAGACTTGATCAGGTCCAGATGGTGCTCTATCAGGACCACCGTGTTCCCCGAATCCACCAGCCGTTGCAGCACCCTCAAGAGGGCATAGGCGTCCTCGAAGGAGAGTCCGGTGGTCGGTTCGTCCAGTATGTACAGGGTCTGACCTGTAGCCCTGCGAGACAGCTCGGTGGATAGCTTCACTCTCTGAGCTTCGCCACCGCTGAGGGTCGTAGCCGGCTGTCCCAGACGTATGTAGCCCAGTCCTACGTCTCGCATGGTCTCCAGCTTGCTGCTCACCCTGTTAAAGTTCTGGAAGAAGTCGCAGGCCTCCTCCACCGTCATGCTCAACACTTCGGCGATATTCTTGCCCTTGAACTCGATCTCCAAGGCCTCACGACCGTACCGCTTACCCTTACACACCTCACAGGGAACTGTAACGTCTGGGAGGAACTGCATCTCAATCTGAATGTAACCCTCGCCCTGGCAAGCCTCGCATCGACCACCCTTGACGTTAAAGGAGAACCGGCCTGGAGCATATCCCCTCGCCCGGGCCTCGGGAACGCTGGAAAATAGCTCCCTGATGGGGGTGAAGGCGCCAGTATAGGTTGTGGGATTGCTGCGGGGGGTACGGCCGATGGGTGACTGATCAATGTTCACTACTTTATCTATCTGTTCAACACCTAAGATTTCATGGAAAGCGCCGGGTCTGTCCTTAGCCTTGTAGAAATGCTGGGCCAGCTTCTTATAGAGAATCTCGTTGATGAGGGTGCTCTTGCCGCTGCCTGACACTCCTGTAACGCATACGAAGATGCCCAGAGGAACCTCCACGTCGATGTTCTTCAGGTTGTTCTCCCTGGCCCCCTTCACCACTAGGGTTTCGCCTGAACTGGAGCGCCGTTTTTCGGGGAGGGGTATCTCCTTGTGTCTGCCCAAGTATTGGCCAGTGAGCGATTCTTCGCACTGAGATATCTCATCCACTGTGCCAGTGGCCACTACCCATCCACCGTGCTCGCCGGCTCCAGGGCCGAGATCGATAATGTGGTCGGCGGCTCTCATTATGGCCTCATCATGCTCCACGATCAGAATGGTATTGCCCAGGTCTCGCAGGCGTTTCAGAGTCTCTATGAGTCGGTGGTCATCCGCGGGGTGAAGTCCGATGGAAGGTTCGTCACACACGTAGAGCACGCCCATCAGGCCGCTTCCGATCTGGGTGGCCAGCCGGATGCGCTGGGCCTCGCCACCACTCAAAGTGCCCGCTGAACGACCCAGGGAGAGGTAGTCCAGACCGATGTCCCTCAGAAAGGTCAGACGGGACTGAATCTCCTTAAGTATCTGCTCGGCGATGGTGTGTTCTCTCTGGGTCAAGGGTTCACTCACCCCGTTCTTCGATGGGCCACCCCCACCCAAGGACACCGCCCAGTCCAAAGCATCGGCGATGGATTTCTCCGTCAAGTCCATGATGCCGATGCCGCCGACGGTTACGGCAAGGGATTCAGGCTTGAGACGTTTGCCATTGCAGGCAGGGCATGGGTTGGAGGTCATGTAGCGCTCGATCTCGCTTCGAGTGTAATCAGATTCGGTCTCACCATAGCGCCTTGCGAGGTTATTGATCACTCCTTCGAAGTTGGTGTTCCACTTCCAGACCTTTCCACGTCGATCGGTATGACTCATTACCATGGAGCGGTGATTGTTGCCGTGCAGGATAATCTCCACGTGTTCAGGCTTCAGCTTTTTTGCAGGCGCCTTGGTGGAGAATCCATAGGCCCTGGCGACCGACTCCATGGTGCTAGCGTACCAACTACTCATAGTCCCGGCCCTGGCCCATGGTTGGATGGCACCCTCGGCAATGGCAAGGTCTTTATTGGGTATGACCAGGTCGGGATCGATCTCCATCTTGGCACCGAGGCCGCTGCAGGTTGGACAGGCACCATGAGGGCTATTAAAGCTAAACGTCCTAGGTTCGATCTCACCGAGGCTGATGCCACACTGAACGCAGGCGAAGTGCTCGGAGAAGAGCATCTCATCGTCGTCTATGATGGAGACTTTCACAACACCACTCCCTAGCTTAAGGGCGGTCTCGACTGAGTCGGCGATACGTTTGTCCTGGTCCTCACCCTCTCCGACTATCAGCCGGTCTACCACTATTTCGATGGTATGCTTTTTCTTCTTCTCCAATTTGATATCTTCGGACAGGTCCCGGATGTCGCCATTGACCCTCACCCGCACGAACCCAGCCTTTCGTGCATCTTCAAAGATGGACTGGTGCTCACCTTTGCGACTGGTGACCATAGGGGCCATTATCATGATCCGGGTGTTCTCAGGGATGGCGAGAATGGAGTCCACTATCTGCTGTACCGTCTGCCGAGATATGAGCAGGCCGCAATTGGGGCAGTGAGGACGGCCTGCCCGGGCGTACAGCAGCCTCATGTAGTCGTATATCTCGGTGACGGTACCTACAGTGGACCGCGGGTTGTGTCGAGCCCCCTTCTGGTCGATAGATATAGCCGGACTTAGACCCTCTATATAGTCCACGTCGGGCTTCTCCATCCGCCCCAGAAACTGTCGAGCATAAGCGGAAAGAGACTCGACATAGCGACGCTGGCCCTCCGCGTAGATAGTATCAAAGGCCAGGGAGCTTTTTCCTGAGCCGGACAGGCCGGTAATGACTACCAACTCGTCCCTGGGGATGGTTACATCGATGTTTTTGAGGTTGTGCTCGCGGGCGCCTTTAACGAAGATGGATTTGAGCGACAATAAACCTCATCCTGAACCAGGTTAACCTACAGTTTAGCATGCCTACCATGGCACAACAAGAGTGCTATAGGAGCGAGAGAAGTGCAAAACGACGGGATGGATGCGGAGGGGGGTATAATGCTACAAACTAAACCAGAGGTGACCTTCATGCCCAGAGATTGGCGTGCGACTGGAGGTGGAGACTGGCAAGGGATAGAGACAGTAGTATCGGATAGCTATACATGTGGCTACTGTGGCTCTGATGTGGCATCGGAGAAAGGGTGGCATGCAACAACATCAACTGCTTACATCAGGGGGATGGTCTAAATGGTTTCTGAATCACGCTCGATAGCAATGCTGATTGATGGGGACAACGCCCAACCTTCATTGATTGAGCACGTGCTAGCTGAAACTACGAAATACGGCGTCGTGACGACTCGGCGTGTCTATGGCGATTGGACAACTCCGCAGATGTCTGGGTGGAAAGATTTACTTCACTCCTACGCTGTCCAACCGATGCAACAGTTTCGCTACACCGTCGGAAAGAACGCTACGGACAGTGCTCTTATAATCGACGCCATGGACCTGTTGCATGGCGAGACTGTCTCCGGTTTCTGCATAGTTTCTAGTGACAGTGACTATACCCGGTTGGCCACTAGGATACGAGAGCAAGGCTTGTTCGTGATGGGTGTAGGTCGGGTTGACACACCTGAGTCATTCGTGAACGCATGTGAGGTATTCGTTTACACTGAAAACCTGTCCCCCCTAACTGAGAACGAAGTTCCAGTAGCAGATCTGGCCGCCTTAGACTGGACTCAAACGGCTACGCGCGCAATCGAGATGGCGGTACAGGATGACGGCTGGGCGTTCCTTGGTGAGGTGGGAAATTACTTGCGCCAATTGAACCCAGCCTTTGATGTCAGGAGCTATGGAAAAAAGCAATTATCGTCGCTGATCAAATCCCAACCTGAGCTCTTCGAGACTAAGGAATCAAAGGCGCGTGGTGGAGCTTCGCAAGTATACGTGAGGCTGAAATCCTGATCTCCGAATCCATGACCACGCAGGCCTGGATAGCGCATGGCCAAGACCTGCGCCGGTCTACCTAGCGATCAAGAAGCGGGCTACGATTACACGTCAGGAAGGAGGGCGGGAGATAGTGTATCCCTGCTTTTCAGGGTAGAGGGCCACCAGTGGTTCTCCCATTCATCATCCCAAATGTGCCGGATGTGTGGAAAAACCTCTTTGCTGAAGAGCTCTATGTTTTTAAGGGTCAGCTCGTGGGGCATTGACCCTATGTGCAGTAACACCATCAGATTGCCTATTCGAAGGTTCTTCACCGCCTCGACGAGTTGGTCTTTCACAGAAGCTGGGCTGCCTCCTATCACGCACTGTCGATCCACGAAGTCTTTGTAGCTCCAGTCCTTCCAGTGTCCAGCCGAGTCCAGGAAAGCAGTGGTGCTCCTTTTAACGCTATTGACCAGGCTGGGATACTCCAAGTAGCCAGGTGCGGCGGCAAAGTGGGTGGGTATCCACTGTGTCTTATCGAAGAAGTATTTTATGTGCTGCGTATACTCTTCTTCAGCCTTGGCGTCAGTCTCTGACACCACCACCAGCTGTAGAAACCCAGCTCTGTGAGGATTCCCGTCTTTTCCGATCTGATCCATCCTTTCCCAAAACCTATCGAGTAACTCCTTAGCGTTAGCACTGCCGTAAAAGCTCAGGTAGCAGAAGCAGTAATCGTGCTTGGCGACGAAGTCCCAGGTGGCAACGCTGCCGTAGCTCGATGGAATCCATATAGGCGGGTGGGGTTTTTGGACAGGCTTAGGCCAAACATTAACATGACGGAGCTGGGTGTATTTGCCGTTGAATGCAAAGATGTCGTTCTCAGTCCAAGACCGGATAATCAACTCGTGGGCTTCTCTATACCTCTCTCTATGCTCTATGGGAGTAATCCCGTAGCAGAAGCTGCCATCGGGCGATGAACCTACGGGCATGCCGGCCACGAGTCGGCCGCCGCTGATGCAGTCCAGCATGGCATATTCCTCAGCGATGCGAGTGGGGGGCCGGGTGCTGGGTAAAGTAGCTCCCAGCTGGATAATGGCCGTGTTCGTAGTGCTGCGCGCTAGAATGGCCCCCATGATATTAGGGTTGGGCATGAAGCCATAAGCGTTCTGATGGTGCTCGTTGGTGCATACGCCATCCAGTCCCATCTTATCGGCGTAGATCAACTCATCCAGGGTCCAGTTGTAGTACTGACCTGCTCTCTCGGCATCCATCAGGTCGCTCCAAGGAGGGTCGACCCATACCGAGCGGTACCTGTCTTGGAAATCATCGGGCAGGCCTCGATGGGGCATGAGATGGAACATGGATACCTTCACGGCACGTCTCCGATGGTATAGCTGGACTCAGCCGTCTTATCAGAGCCTGAGCAGCCGTTGTAGGCCTTTTTCACTGCGGTGAGGCCCCACCAAGGCCAGATTCAGCTTCTCAGTAATTAATAGCTGGCCGGCAACACGCTTTACATCATCGGAGGACACGACATCTATCTCTTTTAGGACGTCGTCTACAGTGAGGATACGGCCCATAAGAGACTCTTGACCGCCCACCCAACTGGCTACGCTGCGGGTTTCCTCCATTCTCAGCATGAGGCGGCCCTTGGTCAACTCCTTCGCCTTGGTCAACTCAGCATCGGTTACACCTTCCTTGATCTTGTGAAGCTCCTCGATGATGGCAGCTATCGCCTCCCTGGAGCGGGAGGGGTCTACACCCGCATAGACGGTAATCGCGCCCGAGTCCAGGAAGTGAGTGGTGTAGCTAAAGATGCTGTAGGCGAGTCCTTTGTTCTCACGCAGCTCCACGAATAGACGACTACTCATGCCCTCACCCAGGATTATGTTCAGAAGATGGAGGGCGTGTCGATCGGGATGGAGGATGGGCAGACCCCGGAGGGCAACACAGAGATGCGACTGTTCAGTCTTCCGGTATTCGATTTTCAGCCGGGGAGCACTCTGTTCATCCGAGGCCGGTGTCCATCGATGGGGCGTACTAGGCTTCCAATCGGAAAGCGTCTCGTATAGTAAGGTGGCTATCTCGTCGTGGCCCACGTCTCCCGCGACAGATATGACCGTATTTGTCGGGGAATACTGATTGTTCATGTAGTCGAGAATCGCTTCCCTGGATATTCTACTAATGGACTCTTTGGTACCGCCAATATCCCTTCCCAGCGGATGGTCAGGCCAAACAATAGACTCTATGAGCACATCTACCCATTGCTGAGGCGAGTCCTTGACCATGTTTAGCTCTTCGAGTATGACCTGTCGCTCCTTTTCCACATCCTCGGGATCAAAACGGGATTTCCTCAGCATGTCCATCAGCAGGTTTATTGAATTGGACAGGTGAGGCCTGGCGACCTTGGCCCACAGAATGGTCATCTCCTGGTCAGTGCTGCCGTTGAGAATGCCACCTACGCCTTCGATCACCTCGGAGATGGACTGGGGGGTGGGATGCTCCTCCGTGCCCTTAAAGCAGAGATGCTCTATAAAATGGGATACGCCGGCCTCTTCATTCTTTTCGTACCTGGAGCCTGTGCCGATGAACACCATGACAGAAGCGGACAGGGTATGGGTCATGGGGCAGGTAATAACCCTGATCCCGTTATCCAGAGTTGTCTTGGTGTACATACAATTGCTCAGCCGGTCTTACTACTCCGAGGATTCTAGCTGTGGAGCCACTGAACATCTCCGTACAAGCTGGGGGGGTGAGAGGCATTTTTGAAAACATCGTACTGTTTCTTCTCTCTTCCAAGGACGGTCTCCACACCATGACCGGGATACACGTTGATGTCATCTTCCAGCGCGAAGATTCGCTCCTCCAGACTTTTTACCAGCCTCCGGAAGTTATCAGCACTGGTAGTGTTGCCCGGGCCATTGGGGAAAAGGGTATCACCTGAGAAGAGGTGTTTCCCCCAGAGGAAGGAGGTGCCCCCAGGAGTATGTCCGGGAACGTGGATGGTATTGAAGGTTATGGTCCCAAAGGAAAAAGTGCCATCATGCTGGAAGTGCTGATCTGGCGGCTCAGGCAGCTGAGGGGCATCGTCAGGGTGGACTATCATGGGCACATTAAGGGCATTTCTGAGCTCGGTGTAGCTGCCTATGTGGTCAAAATGGGTATGGGTAAAGAGGACAGCCTTTACGTCGGTGCCCTCAGCTTCGGCTAGTATCTTGTCCGGCTCTGCGGGAGCATCGATGATGACGCTTTCGTTGGTCTTGGGACAAACCACTATATAGCAGTTGTTGACGTAGGACCCTGTTACAGTCTTTCTAATCTGGATTCCGTTGTTGAATAGGACGGCCATTTTCTCCTCCAAGACGGTTGCTCTTGAGACAGTTCAAAATGGGGTGATGCACGCGTCAGCTTATCAGAGGGGCCGTCTGATTGTAAAGCTCTGGGCGGACTTCCACGAGGGCAGTCGCATGGTGAGTTGGCGAATACACCGCCAGTTGTTTTTCCGACTTTCGCCGGCGTCCAGACAGGCGAGGTGAGGGTTCCGCCAAAGCTGGTTTTAGGCAAAATGCGATTGCCCTGCACTATAACCTGACTGGGCTTGTGTGTGGCAACTTGATTGAATTTTCTGGTCCCTGTTCAAACTTGATTGAGTTATAAAAAAAGTTTTGTTTTCGGGGTTTTCCAGGCACAAGATGTCGTTATAACTTGATTGAGTTTTTCGTCAGGATGGGGTTGGGGTCTGGGGGTACATTCACCTCGTGCAGCACCCCGCCCCTGGATTATCGTGCTTAACACGGGAATGACGGGAAAGAAGGGGGGCGCCGCCCAGGTTCTTCGCTTCGCTCAGAATGACAGGCTCTTGGGACTGGCGAGAGTTCCGGCCGTGTTTGAGTCCGTTCAGGTTGCCCTTGGGAGCGCCTGCTCTTGAGCGACGACCTCCATGAGAAATAAGGGTGATACCTCCTTGTAGGCGAGATGTGACTTTGCATTATAGCACGTAGGTTCTTATTTTATGCATAACCTCGTGGCACAACGAGCTAGGTGTATCCCTTGGATTCCTCACCTCCAAACCCTCCTGAGAGCCTGTGTTAGAGAGGCAACGCACTGTTCTCCAACCACCCGCCCAGGTGAGTTTTTGTAAGTGGGGGCACACCCCTTCGAGGGACTCAGGACAGGCCCCTAAACCCCATGCCAGAAGGAACCGTGTGAGCGAGTGTAACGACAACCATTCCTCACCGTCCGCTCATGTCCTTCGACATACTCAGGATGAGCGAACGCTCCGGCCCCGTAAGGGCTTCCGGGACAGGGATTCGATGGGAGAGGGTCGGGGTGAGGATAGAGATTCATCCCGTCAAGGTTTGTGTTGACAGGGGTCTTATACCACCCTTAACATGGGCTGTTCCCTGCCCGAAGGTTAAATAAGATGGAGATAGCCTCACACATATACTCTCTCTACGCACCCATAAACAAGGGGTATTTCTTGAGTAAATACCCGCCCAACGTCTATCTGGTCCTGGATGGTGAAGGCGTACTTATAGATAGCGGATACGGTTACAAGGATGGAGTGAAACGGCGGCTGGATTATCTGGAGGAGTTGGGTAAGCCCAAAGTAGAATACATAATCCTAACTCACGGCCACCCCGACCATATGGGAGGCGCCGAGAAGATCAAGAAGGCCACCGGCGCCAAGATCATGATCCATGAGAGGGATGCAAAGGTGGCTAGTAGGACCCTCAAAGAGGCTGGGATAGACGAGACTTTTCATGGTGGAGAGGTGCTGCGAGTAGGCAATATAGAGCTGGAGATGCTGCATACCCCAGGGCATACCTCCGGTCACGTCTGTGTTATGAAGCGGGACGACCGCTCGCTATTCACCGGAGACCATATCCTAGGGTCGGGGACTACGGCTATCGACCCCAAAGACGGCGACATGTCCGTCTACGTCGAGTCGCTCAAGCTGTTACAGGGCATAGATATAAAGACCATCTATCCCGGCCACGGCCAGCCCATCAAGGAACCTCAAAGGAAGATTCGCAAACTGATCGAGCACCGTGTGCGAAGAGAAGAGCAAATCTTGATGTGCCTTGGGCGAGGAATGAACACCATCGACGCCATGTTCCCCGTTATGTACCCCGAGCTTGACAAAGGCCTCTGGAGGGACGCCCGAGGGCAGATAGAGGTACATTTGATCAAGCTGAGAAAAGAGGGCAGAGTCCTTTCTAAAGACGGGGGGAAGTCCTACTCTCTTAGATGACGGCGTCAGCGTCGATCTCTACCAGCATGTCGGGGTGAGCCAGAGAGACGACGCCAATCATGGTTTCAGCGGGCTGAATGTGGTCAAAAGCCTCGAGGTGAGCCTTGCCCGCTGCGTCTCCATTCTTCAAAATGTCCACGACGTATATACGAGTCCGGACTATGTTCTCCAGGGAGGCGTTCAGCCTTTGTAAGACGGACTCTATTATGCTTATGACTTCCTTGGCCTGAGCATAAGGATCACCTACATTGAGTACCTTACCACTGGTGTCGGTGGAGGTGCAGCCCGTGATGTAGATAAAGCTGGAGGGGTTGTCTACTCGCACGCCACGCGAGAACCCTCCCTGCACCTCGAAGGGGCGGCCGGTACGCACACTAGTTCTCGTTGCCATTAAGTACCTCCTTTGGATGATGCTATTGTAAAGCCGCTCATACTTGAGCCTGTCTCAGAAAGGCAAACGCCTTTGACCCCAAACTCCCTGCCAGAGGGATGCTTCCCTGCCTGCTGCAGGCAGGCCTCTGGACTCCCTTCGTGCGGGCTTCTGGATTCCCGTGCTTGACACGGGAATGACGGAAAAGAGGGGGGCACGGGAATGACCTGCCTGCAGCAGGCAGGCAGTATAGGGGGTGAGGGCAGCCTTCCCTTCGACAAGCTCAGTGTAAGCGGTTTACTTGATTGGTATTAGGACAGATTCTCCTTCTCCAGATTCTTCATCATAAACAGAGCCCTAGAGCGATTTAGTAAATTTATTGCCGCCCGTCCTGAGTTTATCGAAGGGAGAGTCGGGCATCCCTGTTGGAATGTTACAGCGGGGCGCGCAGCTTGTGCCATCCGCTGGCCTGCTCGTAGGCGTGAGCTATCCTGAGAAGGGTCTCCTCTCCGAAGGGTTTTCCTATTAGCTGGATGCCTATGGGCAGCCCAAAGGAAAACCCGGCAGGCACGGATATAGCTGGAATACCCGCGATGTTTGCGGGTATTGTACATATGTCGCTGAAATACATTTGCACCGGATCGATCATTCTCTCTCCGAACTTGAAGGGGACTGAGGGAGATGTAGGAGTTACCAGGGCATCGTACTTCTCAAAGGCGGACTGAAACTCTCGCCTGATGAGGGTCCGTACCTTCTGAGCCTTCAAGTAGTAGGCGTCATAGTAGCCAGCCGAGAGGGCGTAGGCGCCCAGCATTATTCTCCGCTTCACCTCAGGCCCGAAACCCTGTTGCCTGGTCTTCTCCATGGCATCCCACATGCTCTCGGCATCCTGGACAGAAAACCCATACTTCACTCCATCGTAGCGGGCCAAATTGGCCGAGGCCTCGGATGGAGCAATGATGTAGTACACGGCCAAGGCATACTTGGTATGGGGCAAGGACACCTCTCGGTCTATCTCCGCCCCAAGCTCTTCCAGCTTGGACAATGCCCTTTCAAAGACGTCTACCACTTCTCCCTGAATTCCCTCTACGAAGTACTCTTTAGGCACTCCCAACCGAAGCCCCTTCATGTCTTTGTCCAGGGGCTTGGTATAGTCGGGTGGAGTGTAGGTGGCAGACGTGGAGTCCCTGGAGTCGTGGCCGGCGATAGTGTTTAGCACCATTGCGGCATCAGTTACGTCCTTTGTCAGCGGACCAATCTGGTCGAAAGAGCTCCCGAAGGCTACCAGTCCATAGCGGCTGACCAGTCCGTAAGTTGGCTTTGTGCCAACCACGCCACAAAAGGAGGCGGGTTGTCGTATGCTGCCCCCTGTATCGGATCCCAGTGAGTACATCGCCTCTCCAGCAGCCACGCTTGCGGCAGGACCTCCACTGCTTCCCCCGGGCACTCGCTCTAGGTCCCATGGGTTGCGAGTGGGAAAGAAGGCCGAATTCTCGTTGGAGGAGCCCATGGCAAACTCATCCATATTGGCCTTCGCTACCAGCACGGCGCCAGCCGTCTTTAGTCTCTCGGTTACGTGGGCGTCATAGGGAGGGGTGAAGCCTTCCAGCATTTTAGAAGAGCAGGTGGTGGTAACGCCTCGTGTGGTGATGTTGTCTTTTAGGATCATCGGGACGCCACTGATAGGGCTGCCATCCCCACTTGCGATGGCCTCATCCGCTGCTTTGGCCTGCTCCAGGGCCGCCTCCGGAGTAATGGTAACGCATGCCTTGACCTTTTCTTCTACCTTGTCGATGCGGTCTAGAACGACCTGGGTGATCTCCACCGAGGAGACCTCTCGCGCTTTGAGAAGCTCCGAGGTCTGATGGAGGGTCAATTCATGGAGGGGCTGAGACATGATAGCCTGACAGCTAGCCGAGGACGGACTTCACCCTGAAGAATCCTTCGTCTTCTTTGGGGGCGTTGGCCAAGACCTCTTCTTTGGGGTGGGACGGCTTGACCTTGTCCTCTCGGAAGACGCTGGACAGCTCCATGGTGTGGGAAGTGGGGGGTACATCGCTGGTATCTACTTGATCCAAGATTTCGAACTGCTCCAGGATATGGGAGAGCTGCTCTCGAAAGGTCTCCAGTTCCTCCTCCGTCATCCCGATTCGGGCCAGACGCGCTATGTGTTCTACTTCGTTTCTTTCCAGGGCCACAGACAGTCCTTGGTTAGTGGGAATGGAAGCATTATAGCATCGGGCTCCACAGTGGAAAAGGATACCTGCACAGACACCTGGGCCAGCATATGTGATAAGCTACGCCACACAATTGAGAAGGAGGATGCAGATTGAACAAGCGCTTCATAACATCCTACGCAGGTTTCCCGTCCTTTTTCGACGCTCCCATCAAAGGACATGATGAAGTTCAGGAAGGGATGACCGTCATAGCAGGTGTGCCCATAGACCAGGGTGTGGTTACTGCCCGACCTGGGGCGCGCTACGGACCAAGGGGCATTCGAGAAGCCTCCATGCTATTCAGAGGAGCCTACGAGGTGGCGGGAGAGAACACCCTGGCGGACATGGATACGGGCGTCTTCTTGAAACCGAAGGATAAGCCCAACTTTGCGGACATCGGCGACTTCCACATCACTCCCACCAGCATAGAGAAGACGACCGAAACAGTCATCGATGGAGTCGCCAACATAGTCAAAAGAGGTGGCTTCCCGGTATTGCTGGGGGGCGACCATTACGTAGCCTATCCCGGTTTCGCCGGTTTCGCCAAGGGCATGGAGGAGAGGAAGTCCAACCCTCGTTTGGGCTATATGCATATAGACAGCCACCCAGATTTCAGAGACGAGCATGGGATAGGTGGCAAATACACCCACGGCACACAGGCCCGACGTCTCAGCGAAACCTCTTACATAACGTATAAAAACATGGCTTGGGTAGGCCTCAACGGCCCAGTCATGGACCCCTTGCAGTACGAGATATTCAAGTCTCAGAGGTTGAAGGTGCTATCTGCAAGCGTGGTGCACGAGAGAGGTGTGGCGGAGGTGGTAAAGGAGGCGATGGAAACGGCGGCTGATACCACGGATGGGATTTACTTAACCGTCGATATAGACGTGGTAGACGGTTCGGAATCTCCAGGCACGGGAGCCCCGGTGTATACCGGGATTTCCGCCGTGGAGTTCCTTGAGATGATGGATGTTTTGAGCGGCCACGATATAATTGGAGCCGTAGACATTTGTGAAGTCTCCCCTCCCCTGGACTACGAAGGAAGGACAACCCATTTAGCTGCTTCAGGCCTTCTGGGTCTGCTCACCCCACGAATATTCGACAAAATGGGTTCGCTGGAGGGCTTTGCATAGCATGTCTGGAAAGATGCTGGCAGTCCGCAAGACCGAACGAGGAAAAGGGACAGTGATAGACGAAGTCCCTATTCCGGACATAGGGCAGGATGAGGTGTTGGTAGCAGTGGAAGCGGCCAGTATCTGCGGTACAGACCTGCATATCTGGAAGTGGGATGATTGGAGTGCTCAAAGGATAAACCCTCCCATAACCATAGGCCACGAGTTCGCTGGTACGGTGGTAGCCATAGGCAAATCCGTACAGCATGTTAAAGAAGGTGACTATGTCTCGGCGGAGAGCCACGTGACCTGCGGCATGTGTTATCAATGTCGTACAGGGCAGGCTCATATGTGTCCTCTGACCCGAATCCTTGGCATTGATAGAGATGGCGCCTTCGCTGATTACGTCGCAGTCCCTGAAAAGGTCATCTGGCAAAACGATCGCGACAAGATGCCGCCTGAGATAGCTACCCTGCAGGAGCCCTTCGGGAACTCGGTCTTTGCCACACTAGCCCATGATCTGACAGGGCAGAGTGTAGGAATCCTGGGTTGTGGGCCCATAGGCCTGTTCTCGATAGGTATAGCCAAGGCGTCGGGAGCGTCTCTAGTCCTGGCAGCAGACTTGAACGATTACCGATTGAAGCTGGCTAAAGCCATGGGAGCCGACAAAGTGTGTAACCTCGACAAAGATGTTCTCAAGGGGGATTTGGCCCAGTGGCTGATAAATGCCAACGAGGGCTACGGCCTGGACATCGTATTGGAGATGAGCGGCGCCCCATCTGCCATCGACGCCGCTTTTCAAGGCGTACGAAACGGCGGAAGGGTCACTCTCTTCGGAATACCCCCCAGCCCCGTTCGCATAGACGTAGCCGAGAGCATGATTTTCAAGAACTTGACGGTGTTGGCCCTGAATGGCCGACGCATCTTCGATACCTGGTACAGGACTCGTTGGCTGCTGGAAAGCGGTGTGGTGAACCTTACGCCATTGATAACCCATGACATGAGCATGGAAAACATTGATGAGGCCTTTGAGCTGCTAGCCCGGGGGAATGCCTGCAAGATCGTAGTTCGGCCCAGGGGAGGGCCAGAGCTGACTAAAGCAAGATTGGCCAAAGATAAGAAAACGGATGCCAACGTTCGAGGAGTGGTTGTCCATCCCTAGCCAATACTTTTGCAGAGGGTGATCATCCAATGCCATATACCAAGATGAAGAGTTGGCTCGAAGAGGAGCTTCAAGGCATCAAGGATAGCGGCCTGTTCAAGGAAGAGAAGATAATTCAGACTCCCCAAAGCTCCCAAGTTGACACCTCAGAGGGACACTACATCAATTTCTGCTCCAATAATTACCTGGGATTGTCAGACCATCCCGATATACTAAAAGCAGTCGAAGAGGGGATGGAATCCCATGGTTTCGGGATGGCGTCGGTGCGGTTTATCTGCGGTACTCAGGACATTCACAGGACACTAGAGCAAATGATTTCCGCGTTCTTAGGCACCGAAGACACCATCTTGTACACTTCCTGTTTCGATGCCAACACAGGGTTGTTCGAGACTCTTCTCGGCGCTGAAGATGCCGTCATTAGCGATGCACTGAACCACGCCAGCATCATAGACGGTATTCGCCTGTGTCGAGCTCAGCGGAAGATATTTCAGCACCGTGACATGGCAGACTTGGAAGTCAAGCTGCAGGAGACGCAAGAGTGCAGGTTTAGACTCATAGCCACTGACGGCGTCTTCAGCATGCAAGGTGATTTGGCAAAGCTCAACGACATCTGTGATCTAGCCGAGAAATATGATGCGCTGGTAATGGTGGACGACTCCCACGCTACCGGTTTCATGGGCCCGAATGGAGCCGGCACACCAGAAGAGTTGGAAGTCTCGGATAGAGTGGACATCATAACCAGTACGCTGGGAAAGGCGCTGGGAGGTGCTTCGGGGGGCTTCACCTCGGGCCACCGGGAGATAGTTAACTATTTGAGGCAGCGGTCTAGACCCTACCTGTTTTCCAACACCCTTGCTCCCCCCATCGTGACGGCAGCGTTGAAGGCATTGGAGATAGTCCAGCAACATCCCGAACTTCGAGAGAAGCTGTGGAAGAACACCACCCACTTCAGAAAAGGGCTGGAAGACCTGGGTTACGAGATAATTCCCGGCAACCACCCCATTGTTCCCATCATGCTGAGAGATGAGCTGAAGACTGTGAAAGTGGCCAAGGCGATGAACGAGCGGGGCATCTTTGTAGTAGGGTTCAGTTACCCAGTGGTGCCCATAGGAGAGGCCCGTATCAGGGCCCAGATCTCGGCAGCTCATACAGAGGGCCAGCTAGACAGAGCTATCTCTGCTTTCGCTGAGGTAGGGAAGGAAACAGGGGTTATCTAGTTGGCAGCGGAGAAAGACCTTATCTAAAATAAAGAGGGGATATGATAAAGCGACGTGACATGCTGATGCAGGTCCTACTGTACGTGATCACAGTAGGACTGTACGGCATTTACTGGTTCTACGTTACCTCCTCCGAGATGGTAGAACACAAGAGGCTTACGGGTAATCCTGTGGTTTGGGCCATATTGTTCGTGATTCCCATAGCCAACATTTACGCTATTTGGCAACACAGTAAAGCAGTTCAGGCGTTCACCGAGGATAAGTACAGCAACATTTTAGTCTTCATTCTCTGGATACTGTGCAGTCCTGCAGTGTGGGCAATCCTTCAAACCGAGCTGAACCGAGTGGCCGACGAGCAGCTAGCCACTCAATCAACGACGTAACCAAGCAAAAGCTAGAGGGTAAGAGTCGCCATGGGAGAGTCAGAGCCCCTGGAGTTCAATAGAGCCGCACTGGAAAAAGAGTACGACAGAGGAACTTTCGAGGTAACCACGGAGACGATCATCGATTACACCCGAGCCGTGGGAGATACCAATCTCCTTTACAGCAACGAGAAAGATGCTGCTGAGGGGCCTTATGAAGGTCTTGTAGCCTCGCCGACTATGGTGGCTCTCTTCAGCAAGGCCATTGAACCCCATGACTTGAACGTAAAGTTTGATGGAACTTCATATATGGCCGGGCAATGGATAGAGCCGAAGCTGCCCATAAGGCCCGGCGACGTGCTGAAAGCTACAGATCGGGTCAAGGACGTATATAGAAAGACAGGTAGATCCGGTCCTATGGTATTTGTGGTGGTGGAGACCTCATTTGTCAATCAAAACGGGGATCTAGCGGCCGTTGTCGGATGGTCTTCGGTTAGACGCAAGTAACGAGGTAAGGACATGGATCAAGGCAAGCCCATCTATTTTGAAGACGTGGAGGTTGGTGACGAGCTGGGGCCCCTCACCAAAACCCCCGCCCTGGATGAGATCAAGATATTCTGTCGCCTTTACCAAGAGCCGGAGCCAAACCGCTTCACCGACCTAGAGGCAGCCAAAAGGGAGGGGGTGCCCTTCCTCATAATTCCTGGTGGGATAAGCATGGCCTATCTGTCTCAGCTTATTACGGGTTGGGCCCCAAACGTTACCCTCAAAAGGCTGGACGTGATCTTCCGAGGTCGTATAAGGCAAGAAGAGCCCATACACTGTCGCGGGTTAATCACGGACAAAGAGGTGCGGGAAGGTGAAAACTGCGTGGAATGCGATCTCTATATCGAGGACTCGGAACGGCAGAGGGCGGTCACGGGTAAAGCAATTGCCGTGATACCATCTCGCTCCTGATATTCAAGCACCGTTCCACGGGCTATCCCCAGGTAAAAGCAAGAACTGAACAAATGCATACGCCTTTGTCCCATCCACCCGCCCTCGGCAGGTTTTGGATATGGGGGGGACGCCCCCCAAACTCCCCGCCAGAGGGAAGCTTCCCTCTGGACTCCCTCTGTAAAGACTTGTTTAAAACATCCCTAGCTTTAAGGGTACATGCCTCGGGTGATGTGAGCCTGAGCCACTCGATCTATCCCTTGCATATAGGCGGCTACCCTCATGCTAACGCCCTTTTGCCGGGATACAGCCAGCACCTCGTCGAAGCTCCTCACCATCACTTTTTCCAGCTGCCGATTCACCTCTTCTTCTTCCCAGTAGAAGCCTTGCAAGTTCTGTGCCCACTCAAAGTAAGAGACCACCACTCCACCGGCATTGGCCAGGATGTCAGGTATGACAAAAACACCCTTCTCCTCGAGAATCTTATCGGCTTCAGGGGTGGTAGGACCATTAGCAGCCTCGATGATGACCTTGGTGTTTATTCGAGAAGCATTCCCGTCGGTTATCTGCTCCTCCAAGGCCGCCGGCACTAGAATATCGCAGGGGATCTCCAGCAGCTCCTCATTGGTGACCTGATCTCCATTCTTGTACTCCAGTATGTTGCCATTGTCCGCCTTGTGCTTAATCAAGTCGTGAATATCGAACCCATTGGCATTGTGGACTCCGCTGCGGGAGTCGCTGGCGGCGATGATTCTACAGCCCAAGTCCTGTAGCAATCTGCCCGCGATGGTGCCGGCATTCCCGAATCCCTGTACGACTACCGTGGCGCCTTCGAGAGACAGGCCGAGATGCTTGGAGGCCTCTCTGCCTACGAACATGCACCCACGACCCGTGGCCTCGACTCTCCCCTCACTACCGCCGATGTTTATGGCTTTGCCTGTTACTACGCCAGGCACGGGATAACCGCGATGCATGCTGTAGGTATCCATGAGCCACGCCATGACCTGAGGAGTGGTATTTACATCGGGGGCGGGAATGTCGACTTCTGGGCCAATGATGGGAGATATCTCGGTGGTGTACCGTCTGGTGAGTCTCTCCAATTCGTTCATGGACAAAGATTTGGGGTCGCAGGTCACACCGCCCTTACCACCGCCATAGGGAATGTTGACCACAGAGGTTTTCCATGCCATCCACATTGCCAGGGCCCGAACTTCATCGAGGGTGACGTCGGGGTGATAGCGGATGCCTCCTTTCGCAGGGCCTCGAGCCATGTTGTGCTGCACCCTGTGACCGGTGAACACCTTGACAGAACCATCGTCCATCCGAACGGGGAAATTGGCGGTCAACTCCCTTTTGGGGACTCTGAGAATTCCTCTGATATCATCGGACAGGTTCAGTTGGTCGGCGGCAGCGTCAAACTGCTCCTGAGCCATCTGGAAGGGATTTCTCTTTTCACTAACATCGGCAACCATGGCGACTCCTTTCATAATTTTGGGACAGCCGAACTCTTGAGCAGCAAAGGGGCAATGGTGGGAATAGGTAATTCGAGATCGACACCAGGAAGCTCAAACCGGATCGTTCTATGACTCCGGCTTTCCACCTCCCCTTTGAGTCATGTTACAGAAACGTAGAAATCAAGCAAACTTAACATATCACCTGAGGTTGCGCCCGTCAATATGTTGTACTCGTTCTAGCTTCCTCACCTCCACCCCCGCTCATGTGATTCCCTTCGGTAAACTCAGGATAAACTCTAGGCTCGCCATGAGCGGGGAGAGAGAGATACCCGCTCACTTCCTTCGACAAGCTCAGGGTGAGCGGATATGGCACCACCAGAGGGGGGCTCCGCCAAAGCTGGTTTTGGCCAAATGCGGTTGCCCTGCACTATATCCCGACTGCGCTTGTGTGTGGCAACTTGATTGTCTTTCTTCGTTTAGCGTTGAAACTTGATTGTCTTTCTTCGTTTAGCGTTGAAACTTGATTGAATTGTAAAAAAGTTTTGTTTTAGGGGTTTCCCAGGCACGAAAGCCAGTTACATTTTGATTGAGTTTTTCATCAGCTTGGGGTTGGGTCTGGAGGCACATCCCCCCAGTGCAACACCTCTCCCTTGGATTCCCGTGTCAAGCACGGGAATGACGGGAAAGAAGGGAGCGGATATACAGCACGCCCCCGCTCAGGGTGGGGGGGTGTTCTGTTGCTTCTCACGCTCATGGTGAGCTTGTCGAACCAGGTGAGCGGAGTACTTCATTCCCCGAGGGTGAAGGAGGCGGGAATTTGGTTTCAGCGAGGGTGTTGACAAGCTCTTGAATCCGGCGAGAGTCCGACCCTGATTCAGTCCCTTCAGGGTGCCCTTGGGAGTCCCTGCACCCGGGCGACGACCTCCATGCGGGCTTCTGGGACAAGGGCCTTGGTGGGTGATGATGTCTGCCTAGTCTCTTTGATCCCCGTTGCCCTGCCCTGATCATCTTCATGATGACACTATTGTATGTGTCACACATCATTCTGAACGAGATCCTATGGGAAGTTGTATAAGGCCTGGAAGAGTTATCCTAGAGGCCCTCCAATTGGGGGAGTGGGGCCTCCGCAAGGCAGGTACTGACCATATCCAGGTTTTTGCTCTATCCGGCCCTGGTTTAGCACTACCTGCCCCCTGAGTAGAGTCATCCAGGGCCGGCCCTTCACTTTCCAATCCTCATACATGGTGACGCCTGCTCTACTGTGGAGGTCAGAAGCGGTGATAGTGCTCTCCGGCTCCGGATCCATGATCAGCAGATCGGCGTCAGCACCCGCTCGTATAACCCCCTTTCGAGGATAGAGCCCGAAGACTCTGGCTGGGTTTTCGGCTAGCGCCCTCGCCATCCAGGTCAAGGGGAAGCCTCGCTTTACGACGCCTTCGCTGTACATTAGAGGCACCATGGTTTCCACAGCGGAGCTCCCAAAGGGGACCGCCTTCCCCTCTGGAGTTCGAAATATATTGAGCCAGCCTGCCTCCTTCTTTTCCTTTGGTTGGGCTGAGTGATCGCTGGCGACAATGGAGATGTACCCTCCCTCTATTCCTGCCCACATAGCTTCCTGATCATCGCCGCCCTCAGGTCTAAGGGGGGGGCCGATCTTTGCGTGAGGCCCCCACCTGTCCATATCAGCATCGGAGAGGAGGAGGTATTGGGGGCAGGTCTCTGTCCACACCCACTGGCCAGTTCTCTGGGCCTCTTTGATACGCTCCAACCCCAGCTTGGTGCTGAGATGGACGACATAAGTAGGACAGTTGGTCATGTCTCCCATCCTTACGGCCCTGTTGATGGCCTCTTCCTCTGCCCATGTAGGACATGAAGGAGGGTAGTAACGAGGTTCCACCTTTCCTTCGGCGATGAACTTGTGCTCCAGATAATCCAAGATATCTCCATTTTCGCAGTGAAGTTGGGTAATACCCCCATGCTTGGATATTATCTCCATAGCCTTGCAGATAAAATCGTCAGAGCACATCCGGTTAGGGGTGGCCTTGTAGGTCATGAACATCTTGTAGGAGGTAACCCCCATTTGGAAGGCTTCAGGCAAGCCTTCCAGGATATAAGGCTGGTTGTGCAGAATGAAGTGGAAGGCGAAATCCACCACCGACCCCACCTCGGCCTCCTCACGATTTCTATCGATGGCCTTTGGCAGGGGTTCCTCGGCCTGGCCATCGTACATAGCGAAGACTACAATTGTGGTGATGCCTGAGTGGGCAGCCACTGTGGGGGCGTGACTCCAATCGTCGCATTTGGCTGGGTCGATGTGAAGATGGCAGTCGATGGCTCCAGGAAGGACATACTTGCCGGAGGCGTCTATATACCTCTCGGCTGGAGGAAGCAAATCCCGGGGGCCAAGAGCCGCAATCAGTCCGTCCTTTACGGCCACGCTGGCCTCATAGACATCAGTGGAAGTCACTATCTGCCCGCCATGTATTACGGTGTCAACTCTTTCTTGGGGCATAATCAGTCCTCCTAAATTCTCGATAAGGGAGTGGGGCCTAGGGTTATTTTATCTCAGGTTGTAGCGGAAAACACCTACCTGGAAGACTGATATATACTAAAGAATATTATTTTCCGGATAATGCTAGGGCATCAACGAAAAGGAGGAGGTTATGGCATCGACGGGAAGGCCTGTACAGCAGGTACACATAGCCCCCAGGAGTGGCGGGGCAGTGAGAGTGAAGAAGGGGCAGCGGGTTAAGGTAACGGATATACAAGGCAAGCAGGTATGCGACTTCTTCGCCGTCAATCCCAACAACGCTGCGGAGTTTCTTTCGGGGACGTACACCCGTAGCTCAATAGGGTACATGAGGCCGCAAGTGGGCCAGCCCCTGTACAACAATCAGCGCAAGCAGATCATGGTTTTAGAAGAGGACACGGTCAAGCGACACGACATGCTGTACGCCCCTTGCGACAGTATAAGATATGAGGTGGATTACGGGCTGAAGGGTCACGCCAACTGCAAGGATAACGTGCTCAAAGCTTTGGCGGAATTCAACCTACACCCTCCCGTAACCCCAGAGGTAGTCAACTTCTTCCAGAACAGCGGCCCCGACGAGAATGAGAACATGGTCATCAATGAGCCGTTGTCCAAGGCCGGCGACTACGTAGTGGTGAGGGCGCTCGAGGACCTCATAGTCGCAGTATCTGCCTGCCCGCAGGACCAGAACCCCGCCAACGGCTTCAATCCCACCGACCTCAAGCTGGAGGTCTACGAGTAACCAGCCAGATATGAAGGCGATGCGGTTGGGGAATCCTGCTCCTATCGAGAGGGGTCCTCTGAGCCTGAGCGACGTTCCCGTACCAGATCCAGGACAGGGTGAAGTCCTGATCAAGGTATCGGCGTGCGGAGTGTGTCGAACCGACCTCCACGTCGTCGAGGGAGACCTGCCCGCCCATAAGTTGCCGCTAACGCCGGGACACCAGATCGTCGGGACGGTAGAAAAAGCAGGAGAGGGAGTACAAAACCTCAAACCGGGGGATCTGGTTGGAGTGCCGTGGCTATACCAGACGTGCGGCACCTGTGATCTCTGTAAGGCTGATAGGGAGAACCTGTGCGCCGATGCCAAGTTTACCGGCTACGACCTAGATGGGGGCTACGCCGAATACCTTCTGGCCCGTGAAAGCTTCACCTATCCCTTGCCAAAAGACTTCCCAGATGTTCAGGCGGCCCCACTGCTTTGTGCTGGCGTGATCGGGTACCGTGCTTTACAACTGGCCCAGGTTCCAGAGGGCGGTCGTCTAGGCCTGTACGGCTTTGGCACCTCGGCCCACATCGTAATTCAGCTGGCTGTCCACATGGGTTATAAGGTGTACGTCTTCTCTCGCAGCGAGGAGCATCGCAGTCTAGCCAAGGAGCTAGGAGCTGCTTGGACTGGCCCGGCGCAGGATGGGCCTCCTGAAAGGCTACATAGCTCTATCATCTTCGCCCCCATAGGACATCTGGTCCCTGTGGCACTGGAGTCGTTGGAGAAGGGTGGGACTGTATCGCTTGCCGGCATTTACATGACCCAAATACCAGAGCTGAACTATGTCAAGCACCTCTATCATGAGAAGACGCTACGAAGTGCAGCCAACAGCACCCGCAGAGACGTGATAGAGGTGCTTCTCCTAGCAGCCGAAATTCCCATCCGGACAGAGGTGCAGTCCTTTCCCCTGGAGAAGGCTAACGAGGCGTTAACCCTGATGAAGGATGGGAAGATCCAAGGCGCAGCGGTGTTGGATCTGTCTTAGCAGATAAGGGGAGGCCATCATGAGACAAACTCAGTACGATGCCATAGTTATCGGTGCGGGCCACAACGGGCTTGTTACCGCGGCATACCTAGCCAAGGAAGGCCTGTCCGTCCTGGTCCTGGAGCGACAGGACATAATCGGTGGAGCATGTGTAACCGAGCAGCTTTACCCGGGATTCTACGTGCCGTATTGCGCCTACATCTGCTACCTCCTCCAGGGCAAGGTAATAGACGACCTAGAACTGAAGGAGCACGGCCTGGAGATCATTCCAAGCAAATACGATCACTTTCAACCCTTCCCCGATGGCAGCTACATACAAACAAGTGAAAACGGCGCCGCTCAAGAAGATGTTCAAGAGATCGCCAGGTTCTCCGACCAGGATGCACAACGGTTTGGTGAGTGGGAGGCCTTCTGGGAGAGAGCCGCCTCGATACTGCACCGCTATTGGCTCAAGGATCCCCCTAGTCTGGCCCAGGTGTTCGAGGATGTGAGAGGCACCACAGACGAGCAGGTCCTGGAGACTATGTTGACTGTTAGCGCAAGAGGGCTTCTAGACCGATATTTCGAGTCGGACCATGTTAAAACCCATTTGCTAAAGACCGATGCCGGTGACCCCAGAGCTCCGGGCAGCGCCCTCAACCTGGCCTATTTCGAGTGCAGCAGATTCAGTAAGCCTGAGAACATCGGGATTCCCAGAGGCAGTATGGGGGCCATTACCCAGGCGATGGCCAGCTCTGCCAGGTCTTGTGGGGCGGAAATCAGGACAGGTACCAGGGTGGAGAAGGTGATGGTGGATGAAGGAGTCGCCAAGGGTGTAAGGCTCGCCGATGGAGAAGAGCTCACCAGCTGGCTGGTAATCTCCAACGCCGATCCCAAACGGACTTACCAGACATTGGTCGACTCCGAGCACCTGAGTAAAGAGTTCATCAAAGAGATAGCCGATCTAACTACAGGTATGAATAGCATCAAATTCCTGGCAGCCCTGCGAGAGCTGCCAGACTTTCAATCCTACCTGGGGCGGGATTACAGCCCCGAACGAATTGCTCAGATAAAGATTTGCCCCAGCTTGGACTACTACCAGCAAAGCTGGGAAGACTGTAAAAACGGGCTGTCGACTATGTGCCCAATTCTCGACATACAGATTCCATCGATTTACGATTCTGCCCTGGCCCCACCAGGTCAACACGTGCTTTCATGTTGGGGGCAGTACTACCCAGCGGAGTTGAAGAACGAAACTTGGGACCAGGCTAGCAAAAAGATCGGTCAGAGGATTATTGATATCGTTACCGAGTACGCCCCCAACTTCCGGGACTCCATCATCGATTGGACAGTCCAGACACCCAAAGACATCGAGGTTCGGGAGGGGATGACCGACGGCAACATCCGTCACATAGACATTGCGCCTCACCAACTCTTCTCCAAGCGAGTCTCCTATAGATCGCCTATAAGGCACCTCTACTTGTGCGGAGCGGGGACGCATCCGGGCGGGGAGGTGACAGGGGCGCCGGGTCACAATGCGGCCAAAGTCATCCTGAAGGACCTTTCAAAGGTGGCAGAGCCGCGGCCCGTGAGTTGAAGCATTACGCATTGGACATGGGCGTCTCGGGGAGCAGGGTCAGCAGGAATTCGTAGATCAGATTAGCCGCCAGCAGGCTGGTTATCTCCGCGGGGTCATATGGCGGAGATACTTCCACGATATCGAACCCGACAGCCCCAATGCCATCGAGGCTTCGGACTAGGGCAAGAGATTCACGACTGGTCAGCCCCGCCACCTCTGGCGTGCCCGTTCCGGGGGCGTATGCCGGGTCCACGGAGTCGATGTCAAAAGAGATGTGTACAGGCCGCCCTTCAGTAGTCTTTTTAATCACCTCTGCCGTCTCTTCGGGTCCCATATGCCAGAACTCGTCGCCTGTTATCGACGTTATCCCAGCTGCTCGTGCGTCAGGAATTTTGGCCAACGAGTCCCCACCTCGGATTCCCACCTGCACTGAGCTGTGCGGGTCCATGATCCCCTCCTGGGTTGCCATGTAGAACATGGTGCCATGGCTGTATGGCCTATCGGGATCTTCCGGTTCCCAAAAGTCCGGGTGTGCATCGATGTGCACCAGTGATATCTTGCCGTACTTGTTGTATAGCGCCCTAAGGATGGGAAGTGATATGGTGTGATCGCCACCCAGACAAACGGGAAAGGTCTCGCCTTGAAGCACCTCGGCCACTGCTGCCTCCACTCTCTCCACCGCCAATTCTATGTAACCCAAGGGCATCTTAACGTCGCCATAGTCGACTATGCGCAGGCTTTTAAATGGTTCGATCATATCTTTCATGTCCAGGGTTTGCTTTCGTATGTGGGTGGATGCCTGACGAATTCCTTTGGGGCCGTATCTAGTTCCGGGCCGGAAGGAGGTGCCTAGGTCCAAGGGCATCCCGATGATGGCCACGTCTGCTTTACTCATATCCCGGCTGCCGGGCACCATGGCAAAGGTCGACATGTTAGAGTAGGAGTTGCCGTCCTGCCAGTCAGCGGGAAACAGGCGAGGTTTGTCATTCATAAGCTGGACGATAGGCCATTAGGATAGGGCATACAGACGGGCGGTGTTGTCCCATAGAATCTTGCGAAGGGAATCCTCGGCGAAGGGAATCTTGATAAAGGTATCCACAGCCTCAGGGAATCGGGTATCCGAATGGGGATAGTCCGTGGAGAAGACCACGTTGTCATTACCCAGCCAGTCCAGGGTATATTTGCCTGGCTCTTCGTCGGCTTCAACGGAAACGAAACATTGGCGCTTGAAGTATTCACTGGGCCTCAGGGGCAGCTCTTTCTTGATTATGTGCTCTCGATGCTCCCAGTGCTCATCCATGCGCCACAACCAGAAGGGGATCCAGCTGCAGTTGCCCTCGAGGAAGGCCACTCGAAGCCCTGGAAAGCGTTCCGCAACTCCACCACAGATTATGGACAAGCAGGCATACATCTGCTCGATGGAATGGGCGGCGACGTGTTGAGTCAGCCAGAGATTCTCATGTCTACCATCGAAGCGCTCGGCCATGGCCACGGGCAGATCACAGGGGACGCCTTCATGGAAGCCGACAGCAAGACCTTGTCTCTCGCACTCCCTCCAGATGGGGTCGTACGCTGGATCATGCCAGTTCCTATCACGGACGGGGTTGGGGCGCAGGAACACTGCCCTGAAGCCCAGATCCTCCTTGACACGGCGGACCTCGTGGACTGCTGCCTCCACGTTTTGAGCAGGGATCATTCCGGCTCCATACATTCTCGTGTTGTCTACTTGGCAGAACTCGGCCAGCCAGTTGTTGTAGGCCCTGGAAACGGCCGCCGCCAGTTCGTCGTCATCATAGACTTTGGCGTGGGCGAAGAGGCCCAACGAGGGGAAGAGCAACGCCAAGTCTATTCCCTCCACGTCCATGGCCTCCAACTGGGTTCGCGAGTCCCATCCCCGCTCTTCGAAACCTTTGAAAGTCAACAGCCTGTCATAGCGCTCGGCCATGTCCGTACCCCTGTCTATCTCATCCCCGAAGATTTCCTGAGACCGGGAAATCACTTTGCCATCGTGATTGAGGCGCAGGTCCATGAAATACTCGTTGGTACCTATAGGGGCTTGGTCACGATATTTGGGTTCGATGTATCGCTGCCACAGGTCTGGAGGTTCGATCACGTGCATATCGCTATCCAGTACTTTAAAGCCGTTATTTGCCATGGCGACCCCCTAGATTAGAGCTAACGGTTACGTTGAAGATAGAGAAGTAATTATATACCACATAGAGACTGAAGGCGCCCTGTTCTGCAGCGATTAAGGGTTTACCAAATCTCAGGATGAGCGCTAGAATAAGTGGCGAAAAGTCAATGGCGATTGATAAATATGAGTTCGGACTAGTATCAAGACTCAGTGCAGAGTCGGTGGGCGAGCCGGGAAAACGCACATTCCGGCTGTCGGTAGACTCGCCTGCAGGCTTGGCAGTGCTATGGCTTGAGAAGGAACAGCTTCTGGAGTTGAGCCTATCGATGAAGCGGGCGTTGGGAATGCTGGAGGAGAAAGGAGAGGATATCCCATCACCACCTCCCGAATCCGGCACGGGCAGCCTGCAAGTGGAGTTTAACCTGGGCAAGCAAGCCATCGAATACGATAGGGATGCTGGCATCTTTCGTTTCTTTAACCACGACATAGAAGCCGAGGAGCAGGACAGCGCCAGGCTGATCTTCGAGGCCACTGTTGGGCAAGTGTCCAAGTTCTCCGACGAAGCGCTGGCCGTGTGTGCCGCAGGCAGGCCATTGTGCCCCCTGTGCCATCAACCAATGAATGCCGAGGGGCATTTCTGCGCTCGCTCCAACGGACATCCCCCCGAAGCCAATGCAGGGTGGGAATAAGAATGGACACTGGCTCCAAAAAGCAGTCGCTCAGCCGGCCCATCTCCCTGGATCAGCTCGATCCCAGTAAGAATGAGGAGGTCTGCGAGCTGCTCCGTAACGCAGACTCCGAGGCATGCGACCTTATACCACATGGCTCCAACTACACCTTTTTGGTGAAGCTGTCTCTGGACCATCAGAGTACATGGTATGGGGTGTACAAGCCCAAAAAGGGGGAGACGCCCTTATGGGATTTCCCCATGGGCACGCTCTACAAGAGGGAGATCGCCGCCTATGTGCTCAGCGAGGCCCTGGGGTGGTGCTTCGTACCTCCGACGGTCATCTGGGACGGACCCCATGGCGTAGGCTCTCTTCAGATATTTGTCAACAATGAGCGTGGAATCACTTTCTTCGAGCTACGAGAATCACACCCCAATGAGATGAAGCGCATAGCTGTCTTCGATTTCATATGCAACAACACCGATAGGAAGGGAGGCCACTGCATAAAAGGCGCCAACGGAATGACCTGGGCAATTGACCACGGCCTCACCTTCCACCCCGAGTACAAGCTGAGGACAGTGATCTGGGACTACGGTGGAGATCCAGTCCCCCAAGAGCTACTTCAAGACGTGGAGCGGGAGCTGCGGCGATTTCACTCTCGAAACGGTCTGGCGCAGGCCATGAAGGGGACTCTGAGCGGAGAAGAGAGCGAAGCCCTGGAATATAGAATGAGGTATCTCCTGGAAAATCCTGTGTTGCCAGAGCTTCGCTCTCGGCGAGACGTTCCCTGGCCCCTGGTATGAGAGACTACAGTTTCAGACGCGCCGTAAGCCTGCCGAGCCAGGTAGGTCTCAACCCTTCTCCTAGGTACTCTATCAGATCGCGATTGCCCACCATGATGGGAGAGCTCCACTTTCGTAAGTCTCCAGTCTCGCCCTCATTGTCGCTTTGCAGAATAGGAATCGGCCCCAAGTCCTCCCATCGGTTATACTTCTGGGAATAGGTAAGGGCAGCTCCTCCGGCTTCTCTCACCAGCACCACCCCCGCCGCCACGTCCCACAGCCTCGGAGAAGCAAACAGAGCGTATTGGATAGCCCCCGAAGCGACCATAGCCATCTCGTATGCGATGCTGCCTGGCCCTCTTATCTCTCCAACCTCTGTACCTCTGCCCATCCTCTTGCGAATCATCTGTCGAAAGACCAGGGGCATAATAGCCAACTGTCCCTTCTGGGGTGTGGAGTTTTCACACACGGAAATGGGCCTACCCCTGACGTGTGCACCGCTGCCGAGGCTGGAATGGTAAACCAGGCCATCCTTGTCGGAGGGAGAGGGGACCCAGATACAGCCAACCACGGGAGTCCCTCGATGAAGCACGCCTATGGAAACGCTGTAGATGGGCAGGCCGTTGATGTAGTTGACAGTGCCATCCAGGGGGTCGAGGGCCCACAAGAAGGACACGCGGCCGGGATTCACGTCAGTGCCCTCTTCACCTAAAACACCGTGTTCTGGAAAGTGTCTTCCTATAGCCTTTTTGAGGTACTCTTCACTTTCTTTGTCCACCTCGGATACCGGATCGGTTTGGTTATCGGACTTGAACTGGATGTCCAGCTTCTTGCCAAAATGGGTCTGGACAATGCGGCCGGCTCCCCACGCCATATCTACGGCACGCCTTGATATCTCCTTTATTTCGGCTTCATCCAACGTCACTGCTCTACTTCAATCCAGACCGTTTGAGAAGCTGAAGCGCCGCCTCTGCTGCTTGAGACCTGATCTCTGAGCGATTGCCCTTGAAGACATGACGTTCACATAAACTCGAGTCTCCTGGGCCCGCCACAGCCAGGGAAAAAAGCCCTACGGGTCTTTCAGGGGTTCCACCGCCTGGGCCGGTGATTCCCGTGGTAGACAGGCTCAAGTCTGTGTTGAGGAGTCGCCTAGCGCCACAAGCCATGGCTATGGCGGCGGCTTCGCTGACGGAGCCCTCGTTATTCAAAGTCTCTTCGGGGACGTTGAGGACGTGTTTTTTTACTGAGTTGGCGTAGGCCAGGATTCCGCCAATGAAATAGCCGGAGCTTCCGGCGACACTGGTTAGTCGATACGCCACGAGGCCCATAGTGCAGGCCTCGGCCACTGATATGGTCAATCCTCGAGATTTAAGCGTGCCGGCGATCTCTTCTTCGAGCAAATGAGGCCTCAGTTAATTGGTGGGTACCGTCAAGCACATACTTCCAACGCGGTGAGGGCCGTAACCTTAGCACAGGTCTCCATATGGCTGATGCGTACGTAGGCATCCGGCTCGTCTTCCTCGCCGAACAAATTACCTGCAGGCCCATACAATACACAGGGGATGCCAGCTTTCCACAGGTGGGTGGTATCGTTGCCTGAATACGAGTTGGGTAGTTTCAACCCGATGGTAGCGGGAGGTTTGCCAGTCAACGATTCGTAGTTGCGCGCCACTGCCTGCACTATGTACTCGTCGGTGGGCATGTCCATGGCTTCCATGACAGTATTCAGGGCCCTGAACTTGGCAGGTGGAGGGCACTCAATCTCGTACTGGAACTGAGGGTCCTCTGCTTTTATCCCATCTAATGCCTTGCGAACATCGGCTACCACCATATCAGAAGTCTGGCCGGGCACCATACGAGCGTCCACAAGGGCGGTACAGAAGTCTGAGGTAAAGTTCGGTCCGTTCAACACGTGATCTCGCCCCCTGCCACCTATAATAGCCCCTACCATGACCCTGGGAAGCCGGGGGAGGGCGGGATAAGGAGTATGAGCCAGCTTCAGATTGTTGATGATGTGGATAACCTTGGTCATCTTCTCAATAGCATCGACACCTTCCTCTCGCCGGCCAATGTGCATGGAATAGCCGAGGACATTTATAGCCATCTCCAACCAGCCGGAATGAACTGTGAGAATGGCATCGTCGCCGTTGGGCTCGGCTACTATCGCCATGTCCGCCTTGACCCCGCTGTTGAGAGCATGGACAGTGCCTATTCCGCCTTGAAGCTCTCCCACGACGCAGGCCATGACAATGTCACCTTTTAGAGGAACCTTGGATTTTCGTATGGCCTCGGCGGCGTTGATGATGGAGGAGAGGCCTCCTTTCATGTTGTAGGCGCCGGCGCCATACAGCTTGTCCCCTTCCACCGCCGGGGTCCAGGGGTCTCGTTTCCACCCCATGGCCAGCGGGTCGATGTCTATGTGTCCATTTAGCATAAGGGTCTTGCTGCCACCGGAGCCCTTGAGGGTGGCGATGGTCTGGAATCGACCTTGCTCCACTTCCTGAAGTTGAACCTGATAGCCTCTACGCCGAAAGAAGTTGGCTAGATAGCGAGCCACCTTGGTCTCTTCAGTTTTGAAGCTGGGGATCTTGAGGAGGTTGGCAGCTAGAGCTATAAGCCGCTCCCCTTTTATGTTTCTAAGAACGCGATCTTTGGTAGCCTGGTCCATTTTCCACCTCCCCCAGTGCCTCTTCTGAACGTAGTAGAAAGGATACTCGAAGATACGATCAGTATAATTGGGGACTCTCGCTATCACAATCCCCGATCTCCCAAAATCCCCCACCGAGGTGACCCTGCCTCAGAATCCCACAAGGAGAGTACAGAGGGATGCATCCCGCCGGCGGGGGGCTGGGCCTTTCTACCGCCAGGTAGAGGATATGCCCTCAACAACCACTTACCTGGGCGGGTGGGTGGGAAAGACCACCCTTCCTTCAATAGTCACACCCCCGTGGCGACCGGCAAGCCCTTCTAATAGCCTTACCAGTCCCCTTCACTCCAGGTCCACCTGCTACAGGCGGGCTCCAACCAGGTCTTCCCTATCATTTAGGTAGGGAACCTAGGTCTATTGATCCTGAGCATTCGGGGAGGTTCTAATGGCCCTCCGCAAAGTCAAAGAGTATAACTTGTATACTCTGAGTTCCATGAGCGCGGCGATACGGCAAGGATGCAGGTTCAAAGGGAGGGTTTGTACTTGGCAGCGCCGAGGACTCGAATCAGCTAACTCCGGTGCCGGAACAGGGCGCCCTAAAGAGGAGCAAGCAGTTCATTCAGTATCAAGGCGTGAGACAGACTACCGAGCCGGAGGAGGTTGCAGGCCAACCGGTACCTATTTCTTGGATGAGTCAGCAAACCTTCCCGCCAAGTAAGAAGGCGGAACTCCGAGGAAAAAGCTGGTGCCCCCAAGGGAATTCGAATCCCTGTTTCCAGCTTGAAAGGCTGACGTCCTAGGCCTCTAGACGATGGGGGCTTTTAGCAGGTAGTCAAGGCTATTTCAGTATATGAGTAGAGGGATTAGTACGCAATGTGAATCGATTCACGGATAGACGGCCACCCCCCCCAGCGCAGTGACTTCCGGCAAGCCCATCATCACGTTCATGTTTTGAATCGCCTGGCCCGCTGCACCTTTTACGAGATTGTCCAAGCAGCTAACCACTATTGCTCTACTCGTTCGAATGTCCAGCATGGGATAGATGAGACAATCGTTGTTGCCCCAGGTCTGCTTGCTCTGAGGAGGGCTCTCCACCACCTTCACGAAGGGCTCATCTCGATAGAAGTCTCTGTATAGGGCTTTCAACTCTCTCTTCCCTCTGTCGTCCATGGAGATTCCGGTGTCGGCGATGGTGGCATAGCACGAGCTGAGAATACCTCTGGTCATGGGCACTATGTGGGGGAGGAAAGTCACCCTGGGTTTGAAGCTGGAGTTCAGTAGGCCTAGCTCTTGCGTAATCTCTGGTAGGTGTCTGTGGCCGGCCACCCCGTAGGCCATTGTGTTTTCATTGACCTCGGAGAAGTGAGTAGTGAGGCTGAGGCCTCGGCCACTACCGGAGATACCCGATTTGCTGTCCACGATGATGTCCGACTCCACCAAGCCATTCTTAACCAGTGGGGCCAATCCCAACACAGCAGACGTGGGGTAGCAACCTGGGTTTGCCACCAACTTAGCCGAGGATATCTTATCCCGATGAATTTCAGTGAGGCCATAGACGGCCTCCTCAAGCAACCAGGGGCCGGGATGAGGGACCTTATACCACTGCTCGTACTCTTCAGGGCTCTTCAGGCGGAAATCCGCGCTGATGTCCACAACTCGAACTCCCGAATCAAGGTATGGCATCACGCTCTCGGCGCTGGCTTTGTGGGGCAGTGCTGAGAAGACGAAATCGACATCTCCCAACTCGTCGTGGATGGTCAGGTCGATGTTCGATAGATGGGGAAAGACCTGTCCCAGCTTCTCGCCTTGTGTGCTGCGGCCGGTAACTGAGGTCAAGCTAACCTCAGGGTGGGCGTGAAGCAATCGAGCCAACTCCACACCAGCGTAACCTGTGACGTTGAGGATCCCTACTCTCATCTCACGTAATCCAAAGCAAAGTATAGGGTGATGAACGGTGGGTTACAACTCCGCTTAGGCAGTCTTGGATTTGCGGAGCTCGCCTTGTTTGAGGTAGCTGGAAGGGCATCCATTCTCAAGGATGCATTCAGGGCACAGAGGGTTTTGAGCCTTGCAGGTCTTCCTTCCATGGGCAATGAGGTAGATGTGAGCGCTCAAAATATCCTCTGGGGGAATCTTGGCTTCGAGAATATGATGGGCGTCGTCGGCGGATACCTTCTTTCCGACGAGGTTAAGGCGCTTGGCCACTCGATGCACATGAGTATCCACCACCATAGCAGGGCGCCCTAACGAGAATAGTAAGACGCAGCCGGCTGTCTTGGGGCCCACTCCAGGAAGATCAAGCAACCACTTTTTCGCTTCTTCGATAGGTATCTCGGCGAGGAAGGAGAGATCCCAAGACCCATTTCGCTCCCTAATGGTCCTGAGGATGTCCTGTATCCTGGGAGCCTTGACCTTGGCTAGGCCCCCCATCTGGATTATCCTTGCCAGCAGGTCCACGTCAGCCTCCATGACCTCTTCCCAGCTGGGGAATCGGCCCCGAAGGCTGGCGAAGGCGCGATAGGAGTTGACATCAGAGGTGTGCTGGGATAAGACGGTGAAGATCAGCTCGGAGATGGGGTCGTAGGGACGGGGCGGGGCGGCGGGGCCATAGAGGGGGTCCAACCTCCTCAGTATCTCGTCGATGGCCAGATGACGGGTGGTATGCCCCCTTCTGGGAGACTTGTTCTTTCTGCGCTTCTGTTTTGTGGCCTGAGAGCTAGTCATCAATGCCTTGCAGATGACAAGTATCGTTCATTTTCTCTATCACTGGGAGTGTTTCTGATATGTTCGAGATGTTAATGCAAGCCAGTACCTGCCGGCAGTTACAGTATTCCGCTATATCCATTATATCCATCCCTAGCACCTCGTCGATCATGGCCTTGCGGGGAGTCTTATGGGACACAACGGCATTCCCATTCACCAACTCCATGGTCTACGAGGTCTTTCAGCTCTGCGGCAGGCAGGGAAAGGCGTTCGGTGATTATCTCTGGTGTCATCCTGGTTCTTTTGGTAAGGCTGCAATACACGATGTTGATTGGAATCTCCTTAACAGCGTCCCCCATTGGCCTGGGCTTGTCTGATACCCCGGGAGTTGAGAGGCATATTGAGGCGGCCGCGAAAACGTTCCTCGCGGTTGGCATCGGTTTTGCAGTGTCTGACAAGAATGATACGGGCCAGAGTGGATACCTGCGTAGGCGGGATTGTCCGATCATTCTAGCAGGGAAGGAATTGGGCGACAATCTAGCGTTTTGCATATTGCAAAAGCCATTGAGGCTATGAAACCACAACATATAGTGCAATGTGCCATAGATATTCATTTATCTAGTGATTCGAAACTAGACTTGCGAATCTAATTTGATTTGATACTATTGCGCTAAAAAGTTTCGAATTGTAGGATAAACAAAACCGGAGTTTCATTTATGGATACTCAAGTTTTAGAAAAAAGTCCTATCGGTAGACTTGTACCTATTATCGGAGGCGAACGTGCATATGTGCCGAATCCACTACCACGTCATCTAGACTTAAGTGGGAATTTAGTTTATAGATTGGATGAAGCATCTCGTGCTGCTGCCACTCTTGCCGGAGTCGGGGAAACTATTCCGAATCCACACCTTCTGATTCACCAGTTTATACGCAAGGAGGCGGTTCTATCATCCCGTATAGAAGGAACTCAGGCATCCCTATCAGATCTATTTATGTATGAAGCATCGGGTGTCCGCAGGTTAGATGTCCTTGAGGTCGTCAATTATATAAAAGCGCTCGAAACTGGTCTTGAGAGTCTGAATCATCTTCCGATATCTGTTCGTCTTGTAAATAAAATGCACGCTGAATTGTTAAAGGGCGTCCGTGGGGGAGGCAGACGACTTGGTGCTTTAAGGTCTGAGCAAGTGTGGATAGGTTCTGAAGGAACTCAGATCGGGGACGCACGCTTCGTACCGCCGCCAGCTGACCTGGTACGTGATCTTATGTTAGATTGGGAAAAGTTCGTTAATGAAGATATCCCTACTATGCCACCCTTAATTCAATGTGCTCTTCTGCATTACCAGTTCGAAGTAATACACCCCTATCTGGATGGCAACGGACGCTTGGGGCGCTCACTCATAATGCTGTTTCTGTGCGCCAAAAAAATCCTCCCGACTCCGTTATTATATCTCAGCGCGTATTTCGAACGAAATCGCAGTCTATACTATGACCAACTGTATAACCTTAGCGTCACGGGAGACTGGGATGATTGGATAACCTACTTCCTGGATGGCGTCATTGAACAGGCTTACGACGCCCTACAGAGGGTTCGAGGAATTCGCAAACTGCAAGATGAATACTATCAACAACTTCAAGAGCACCGAGAAACTGCGAACGCCTTCCGTATAGTCCAAGAACTCTTTGCATCTCCCATCATAACAACCCCCCGAGCAGCCAAAACCCTGAAGATAAGTGATGCAGGGGCAAGAGGTATCTTGAATAGACTGGTATCCATTGGCATCGTTAAGAGAGACGTTGGAGTTTGGCCTAACTACTTTATAGCTGGAGAATTGCTCAACATAATTGAACAGTCTAGAGCACCGACGTAATCCCAGATGGATGTTCGACTCTAGACATACGACGGTTTTTGAGATAATTATTGTGTTTCCCGGTGAATTCTTGCTAGAAAGGTAACCCCCGTGCGTGATCTTCTAACCCAGGCCTTGAAAGGGCACGCCGCGGACTACGTCGAGATAAGGATTGAAGAGGCGGAGGCGAACCGCATCCTCTATCGCGGTCGGGAGCTGGAGGACATAGGGGCCGCCACCAGTCTGGGAGGGGGCGTGAGAGCCCTGGTAAAGGGGGGCTGGGGGTTCGTAAGCTTCAACGAGCTGGATGATCTCGAGAGCAAAGTGGCTCTCGCCATACGTCAAGCTCGGCTGGTGGGACACGAGACCAGTAGCTTAGCTCCCGTTGAGGCCGCAGTGGACGTGGTAAAGCCCCATACAACCAAGGACCCGGCGTCCTTCAGTATCGCCCATAAGAAAGACCTCATGGGTGAGTACAACGAGATCATGTGGGGTGTATCGGGAGTTCAGACCACCAATGCCGGCTACAGCGATGGACGAAAGAAGGTGATCTTCGCCAATTCCGAAGGCAGCTATATCGAACAGCACAAGGTGGACGTAACCCTGCGGCTCTCCGCCACGGCCAAAGACGGCACGCAGGTCCAACAGGCTGGAGTGAGCATAGGGAGCAACGGCAACTTCGGCCTCGTGGAGAACTTGCATGAAGAGGCTAAGGAGATAGCCCAGAAAGCAGTAGATCTGATAGCCGCCCCCAAGGTCAAGAGTGGTGAGTACACCGTTATCCTGGACCCAGTCTTAGCCGGGGTATTTGTACATGAGGCTTTTGGGCACCTTTCCGAGTCGGACCACGTGTTCGAGAACGATCAATTGAAAGAGCTGATGGTGCTGGGTCGGAAGTTTGGAGGGAAGCATCTGAACATCGTGGACGGGGCCGCTGTCCCTGGACTTCGGGGCAGCTACAAGTACGACGATGAGGGTACTCCCGCCACCAGGTCATACCTGATTCGCGAAGGGGAGTTGGTGGGAAGGCTCCACTCTCGGGAGACGGCGGTCAAGATGGGGGAAAAGCCCACGGGCAACGCCAGAGCCATCGATTTTCGGTTTCAGCCCATAGTTCGGATGAGTAACACCTTCATCGAGCCTGGCTCCACCAGCTTCGAGGAGATGGTGGCCGATGTGAAGGAGGGGGTCTATGCATGCAACTGGTACGGGGGAATGACCAGCATGGAGATGTTCACCTTCTCTGCTCGAGAAGCCTATATGATACGAGATGGCAAGGTGGCCGAGCTTCTGAGGCCGGTGACCCTATCAGGTAACGTCTTCGAGACCCTGAAGTGTATCGATGCTATCGGCGATGACCTGGATATGAACCAGGGGGGTGGCTGCGGCAAGGGTGGGCAGTCCCCTCTACCAGTGTCCAACGGCAGCCCTCATATCAGGATCGCCAAGTGCCTGGTGGGGGGAGGATAGTGGAAGAGGTTTTAGAAAAAGCCTTCAAGGTAGCCGATGCCGCTGAAGTATTCTCAGTGACCAGCAGATATACGCCCATCTCCTTCGATGCCAACCGACTCAAGAGCTTGCAGACCAAGGAGGGTCACAGGGTGGCTCTACGGGTCATCAAGGACGGCAGAATAGGGTTTTCCTCCACCACACGCCGGGATAACGCCGATGACCTGGTGCAGCGAGCCATTGAAGTAGCGCCCTTCGGTGCCCGGGCAGAGTTCGACCTTCCTTCCACCAACCGTTACCCAGCGGTGGCTGTGTACGACAAGAAGGTTGAAGAGACCTCGATAGAGAGCATGGTGGAGTTGGGGCAGTCTCTGATAGATGGGGTCAGGGGCCATTCACCAGAAGTGCTGTGTGATGCTGCTGTAAGCCAGTCGGTGGCCTCGGTTAGACTGCTCAACTCTACGGGTGTGGACGCCAACTATCAGAAAAGCGTCTTCTACATGGGGGTCGGGGGAACGCTGATAAGAGGGGCAGATATGCTCTTTGTGGGAGATGGAGATAGCTCAGCTCAGCCTCTATCCAACTGGAAGGAGGTATCCGACAGGGTAAACCGCCAATTGGATATGGCCAAGGATACCGCGGAGTCCCCCACCGGAAATCTCCCCGTCATCTTCACGCCCAACGGGGTGGCTGCGGCCTTGCTGCAACCATTGCTATCGGGGTTTAACGGCAGGAATGTGGTACAAGGCTCGTCACCACTTGTGGGACGTCTGGGCCAGAGGATTTGCGACGAACGATTTTCCCTGTTCGACGATGGGACTTCTCCATGGCGTCCAGGAAGCCGTCCCTGGGACGACGAGGGGGTGTCAACTCGCAGAATTCCCCTCATAGAGAAGGGTATCTCCAAGAGCTTCTTGTTCGACTTGAGGACGGCTGCCCAAGGCGGCGCCCAGACCACGGGCAGCGCATCGAGGCCTGGAGGAGGCCTACCAGCCCCCTCCAGCAGTGTTCTGCTGATCGAAGAGGGGGATATGTCCAGCGACGCCATGATCGCCGATGTCAAGCTAGGCCTGGTAGTCAAGTCTTTGTTGGGGGCAGGTCAGACCAACGTACTGGGGGGTGACTTCAGCGCGAACGTGCTGCTGGGGTACAGGGTCGAAAACGGGAAGATAGTGGGAAGAGTCAAGAACTGCATGATCGCAGGAAATGTGTACGATATGCTAAGCAATCTGGTGGCGATCGGGAGTGAATCCCAGTGGAGAGGGGGTTCCTTACGGGTTCCCCCGCTGTATTGTCAAAGTGTATCAG
The DNA here is from genome assembly GCA_965197675.1 of Dehalococcoidia bacterium. GTDB lineage: Bacteria > Chloroflexota > Dehalococcoidia > Plut-88900 > Plut-88900. The sequence goes on from OZ240221.1 coordinate 876,872, forward strand.
TATCCCGGACCGAAGGACAGCAATGAGTTGGGGCATGTTAATTTCGCTGCGATAGCCGTTCCAGCAACCCTTGCCCAGGCACTATTCCAAGGCTAAAATAGTCCATGCCTGAGCTATCTGATATGACCACTAAAGTAGAGCGCCCCGTTTCGGCGGGAGGGGTAGTATATCGCATGCAGAGCGGCGATATCGAAATCCTCCTCTGCGGCCACGAAGAGTCCAAGAGTTGGCGTCTGCCCAAAGGCACTCCCGAGCCCGGTGAGACCTGGGAACAGACGGCGCTGAGAGAGGTTACAGAGGAGACGGGTCTGGAAGTCGCCATAGAAGAGAAACTCCCCAGCATTCAATACTGGTTCAGGGCGGGAGATATTAGAAATCACAAGACGGTGCATTTCTATCTGATGAGGCCTACTGGAGGCTCCATAGATAACCATGACCCGGAGTTCGATATGGTGCATTGGTTCAAAGCCGAAGACGCCAATGAGGCTTTGACGTTTAAGAGCGAAGCATCGGTGGTCGTGAAGGCCGTTGACATCGTGACCTGTAGAATCGGGAAGAAGGGCAATGCTACTTAGAGGTAACAAGGTCATACTACGAGAGAAGCGGCTGGACGATGTTCGTCAGGACTACGAATGGAGAAGGGACGAGGAGTTGGCCCACTTGGATGCCACCGCTCCCATGAGAAGCAACTTCTCGGACTTTCAGGCCCTATACACCGAGGAGTTGGATTATCCCACCCCCCGTAGGTGCAAGTTCGCCGTCGAGGACCGCAGCGGAAAACACATTGGGAACTGCATGTACTACGATATCGACAAGTCCAAGAAGCAGACTGAGCTGGGAATAATGATCGGCGACAGAGGCTACTGGGGCCAAGGTTATGGTACTGACGCAGTTATGACCCTCCTGGAGCACCTCTTCAACAAAGAGGGAATGAGGAGGGTATACTTGCACACTTTGGAGTGGAACAAGAGGGCCTATAGATGCTTTGAAAAGTGTGGGTTTGTTAACTGTGACATGGTGAGATGGAACGGGGACACATTCATAGTAATGGAGATCCTGCAGGAGCGGTGGGGCAAGAACAGAGGCGAAATGAGCCAGAGCTCAGCGTAATGCCTCTAAATGAGTGTCAATGAAAACGAGTGGCCCGAGGTTCTCGGGCCACTCGTTCATTTCCCAACTGGCTGATCAGGATTTGGGGGGTTGAGGCGGGGCTGGGTTCACCAATTCTCGCCCGATTACCATCGGAAAGGCCCGTGCGATCTCATCGGATGTCCACCGACCCTCCTTCCGAATGGTGCGGACTTCCTCAGGGTGGCTCATGAGACCTATGAGCCCACCGCTCAAGTGGAGAATCTCTCCATTGAAATTGGCCGCTTCATCGCTGGATAAGTACACCACCGCGGGAGCCAGGTCCTCAGGCTCTGGATCGTCTTCTTCGAATTCAACCATCCCTCTGGCCATTCGAATCTCACGAGCTTTAAGCACCTCATCAGTCTGAGTCATTCGAGTCGACGCGTGAGGTGATATGGCATTACAGGTAACACCGTACTTGGCCATGTCTTGAGATACACACCGCACCAAGCCGGCTATGCCATCCTTGGCGGCCCCGTAGTTAGCTTGCCCCGACGTGCCCCACAAACCTGAAGTCGAGGTAAAGCAGATGATCCGGCCGCTCCGCTGCTGACGCATCAAGATGGTGGCGTATTTCACGCAGGTGAAGGTGCCCTTGAGGTGAACGTTAATAACGTCGTCCCACTCCTCCTCGGTCATGTTGAAGATCATCCTGTCTCGAAGAATGCCGGCAACACACACCAGAATGTCTATCCTGCCAAAGTTGTCCACGGCAGTCTGGATGATGCGCTCACCGCCCTCCATAGTTGCCACTGAGTCATAGTTGGCTACGGCTGTACCGCCACGCTTTTGGATCTCGGCCACAACGTCATCCGCAGGACCAAGCGCGCTGCCGGTTCCATCCAACTCTCCTCCCAGATCATTGACTACAACCTTTGCCCCCTCCTCAGCCAGGAGGAGGGCGATTCCTCTACCTATGCCACGCCCGGAGCCGGTAACTACCGCCACTTTGTCTTTGACTCTGTTAGTCATCTTTCTCTCCTACGTTTGTCTCCATTGTCGTGTTATCAGGACTCCTTGGGCAGGAATCGGTTTACTACATCTTTGCCGATAGTCCTGGGTATATCTCGAACCAGCTCTTCCACTTCCCATCGGCCGGGTTTCACTATGGAACTAATAATATTTGGCTGAGATACCAAAGATATAACGCCGTTCCACACCATGAAAGTCTGACCATTCACGTTGGAGGCTCTATGGCTGGCCAGGTAAACGATGAAGGGGGCGATGTCGTCGGGGTTCTGTGGCCCCCCCTCTTCTTCGGGCAGTCCTCGAGCCTTTCGAATCTCTCGAGCCTGACGCACCTCCTCGGTCATGGTCATTCTGGTATCGGCCCTTGGCAGAATACAGTTGGCGGTGACACTGTACTTGCCCAGATCTTGTGCTGCCACCTTGGTAAGGCCGGCTATTCCTGACTTGGCGGCCCCGTAGTTGGTCTGCCCACTTACGCCCATGACACCACTTTCCGATGAGAAGGTGATGATTCTACCGCTTCTTTGCTGGCGCATCAGGATTGAGGCATACTTCATACACGTGAACGTTCCCTTCAAGTGGACTGCGATCACGTCGTCCCACTCCTCCTCGGTCATGTTGAAGATCATCCTGTCTCGAAGAATGCCAGCAGTGGTCACGAGGATGTCTATCTTGCCGAAGTTGTCCACAGCGGCCTGGATGATGCGCTCGCCACCTTCCATGGTCGCCACTGAATCGGTGTTGACTACCGCAGTCCCCCCCAGGTCTTGAATCTCTCTGACCACCTGTTCAGCAGGGGTTATGTCCGACCCCGACCCATCCAGGGTACTGCCTAGGTCGTTGACTACAACACTGGCGCCGGCGGCCGCAAAGGCTTTGCTGATTCCCCGCCCGATGCCTCCTCCACCTCCGGTTACGACCGCCGACTTGCCATCCAATACCTTATCAGCCATATGTAATATCCCTCCTACAGGGTCTGGTTTCGTCGTTGCAAATGGTTAATCCGGTTACTCCCCGGAGTGGGAGGGCAGTGCTACCGTGGCCTTACCAGGGGTGGTCCTCTCTCCCTTTTCGTTCTCTACCCAGATTTCACAATCAACCAGGTTCTCGCTGCCTTCTCGGTATTTTCTGACCGCCTTACCCTTGCAATAAATGGCAGACCCCGGTTGGTCCATCCCGCGATACTGGCAGCTCAGCTTCTTGAGAACACCGTGTGCTCCGATCCAATCGGTCATGAGTTGCCCTAGGAAGGCGTTCTTTAGAGCGCCATGGAGAATGGTGCCAGGCAACTCGTTATTGACGGCATAGTCCTTGTCGTAGTGGATCTCATAGAAGTCTCCCGAGGCACCTGCATATTTGACGAGCTGCCTCGGCGTAGGGTTCTTGGTTAACGAGGGGATGTCCATCCCCTCAGTGACGTCTTCGAAGTACAGTTGCTTACACATATTCGTCTCTCTTAAGAACTAATAGATGATGGAGTTGCCCCGCTCCTTCACCACCACCTCGCCGAACTGATTGGTATGAGTGATCTCCGTGATGAGGAAGATCATAGTGCCCAGTCTACCCTCCTTCTCATACACGTCCACCACCTTTGATGTCACGGTGATTCTATCACCCGCCCTGACCGGGCCCAGATACTCCCACTCACTGCCAGCATCCAATCCCCGATTCTGAGCGATGACGTCTGAATCGTTATTGGAGGGCGCAAAGGCTCGGGTGAAGGTGGGAGGAGCTATGATACTCCCGTAGTGGGTCTTCCTGGCCTCAGTCTCATTTTGCCATAGGGGATTGGGATCTTCGATGGCCTCGGCGAAGCGTTTGATATGCCCCTTCTCCACCTCATAAACGACAGGTGTAGACTCCACGCCTAAGGTTCTTTTCAATTCTTCAACAAGGGCCTTCTTGTCCATCCAGATCCCCCACGCAGTGATGACGGTTGCTTGCTCATCTTGCAACAGGTGAATAATACCTGCCTATCCGCAAGGGAGGCAAGCCTAAAGCCTCGGTAAGGCGACTTCGGGAAACGTCGAGAATTGTACAATTAGTGGCATCAGAGTGTCAAGAATTCGAATTGCTTCATAATCAAGATTGCCGATGAAGGCAGCGATACCCTTCAGGGCCTTCGCGGAGTGGGACGATGAGCGGCACGGATTCATCTAGGAAAGCTCTGAACAAATGCATACGCCTTTGTCCCATCCACCCGCCCTCGATAGGTTTTGGATATGGGGAGACGCCCCCCAAGCCCCCCGCCAGAGGGATGCTTCCCTCTGGACTCCCTCGGTAAAGACTTGTTCAGAACATCCCTAGGTGGCCCCGCCTGTCCTGTCTGCCGGACAGGCAGGCAACCATTACTTTTGACGCAACACGGTAGGAAATCTGGTCTAGTGAGATCGGGATCAGGGTGCGACGGCGATGGCATCCAAAGCGCACAGTATTACAGGGTTGTTGTTTATCGAGTCTATGGCTATGCCCGTGACGGCAGGAGGGTTGGACCCGACGAAGGTTTCGCGAACCTGCATCGCCTGCTGAAAATAGCCTACGTGGGTGATGTAGTAGGTGAGCTTGGCCACATCGCCATAGCTGCAACCCACTGAGTTTAGACACCCCTCGACGTTACGGTAGACTTGAGCCATCTGAGCCTCAAAATCACCTGCCCCAATGAGATTGCCCTTGGTATCCCAGGGCACCTGAGCCGATACGTACACCAAACCATCAGCTATTACTACGTGACTGAAGCTGTACGATGGATGGGTGGCAGTAGGATCGCTGTACTCCGCTTTGGCGGGAGGCACTATAGCCACCGACTCGGTCTCCATCACCAAATTTGGATCTATGAGGGCGCGAACGCAGGCGACTGTGTCTCCTGGAGGGTTCTTTTTGAAGGTCTGCTCCCGAGTTTCAAATAGGTCTTTATAGTAGATGGGGTTTGTGTAGAAATAGTTGATCTTTACCAGGTCGTTGAAGCTGAGTCCAGCATCTTTCAGAACCTTCTCCTGGTTCTTATAGATTATCCCGAGCTGCCCGGGGCAGTCACCTATGGCCTGAGGGTTGCCATTGTCGTCCATGGCAACCTGGCCGCCCATCCACATGGTGTTGCCTACTATCACGCCATCAGAGTAAGCAGCAGCACTTCCAAGAGGTGAAGGATTGACCAGTCTTTTATCACCGAGATAGGCGAAGGCCTCGATCTCGATAAGGGCCTCAGGAAGTAGCATCGAGCTTGCCACGACGCCCGTACTTACCGGGGGATTAGTTGGGAAAGTCTTGGCCCGAACCTCTGCAAAGCCGGGGAAATGACCGGGATTTACCAAATATGCGGTGATCTTGATGACGTCGGAGATGCTGCCTCCCGCCTGATGGAGGATCTCGTCTATGCTCTCGAAAGCCCTCTCGGCCTGAGCTTTGACATCCCCGATGCCTGCTATCTTACCTTCGTTATCCCACCCTAGCTGGCCTGAGATGAAGACCCAGTCTCCAACGCGGCTGGCGTGAGAGAAAGCCGTAGGTCGAATCTTGCCTGGGGGATTAAGCATCTCTACAGCCATGTCAGCCTCCTGAATCTAGCTGGAATAGTGCCGCCAGGCTTGCTCTGGCGGCACTATGACGTGAACTATGGAAGGATACCCCTCTAGCGGCCCATGTCTTTCAGGGTCTTGTTTATAGCGTAGTCGGCCATCTTCCGCATTTTCTCTGCACCGGGAAGGTCATCTAAGGGGGAATCTGGATGATCGATGGTCCTTGCAAAGGTTACAGGGATGGAGAAGAGCTGCCGAGTTGGGTCCCCGCACTTGGGACACAGGGTCGGTGATTCGTCTGAGAAACTCTTGCGAACTTCGAAGGTGTAGTCGCAAGAGTCGCAGGACATATCGTAGCGTGGCATCACAGTTCCTCCCTGTAAAAGTCTACATTTCTTATGGCATATGTCAAATTTACGCCTGTGATAAGGGTTTTCTTCGCAGTAACTTTTGTGCGCGAGTCAGGTTAGTATAGGTAAACAGTATAATGTCACATACCCACCTGTCTATCAGAGGAGGAGTCGAGTGTCGAAGACCTTATACTGTGGGTTCGTTAACCCTCACACTCACAGCGACGTTATGCCCCACAAGGGTCTGAGCAGGTCGGCCCCATTCGAGGTGTGGATGTCCTATGGACTATTCACAGGCTCTCAACACCTTACGCCCGAAGAGCAGGCAGCGTGTGCTCTGGTGACCGGGCTTGAGAATCTGGAGGCTGGGACAGTCGCTCTCACAGACCACTTCTATTCCCCTCTGACTTCTGACCACGTTTACGCAGTTGCAGAGGCCTACGAGTCGCTAGGTTTGCGCGCCTGGGTGTTCCCCAATGTGCAGGACCTGCCAACTACCTGCTTCACCAAAGAGGCTTTCCCCAACTACCCTAAAGCCATTCCAATGGACGAGCTGCCAGAGAGGACGCGAGAGTGGGTGAAGCAGAAGCCCACCCAAGAGCAGGTCTCAGCCGTCAGAGAGCTAATAATGAATTGGAAAGGTGAACGAGTACAAATGGGGCTAGGGGTCGATAACGCCGTGTGGTGCAGTGACGAGTTGTTGGAAGCCGTCTCAGAGCTAATCGGAGAGCTAAACTGCCCACTCGATGTCCATGTTGAGGAGTCGCCCACTCAGCGAGAGGTTTCGTTGGCCCAATGGGGCATGAGTGGCATTCAACGCCTAGACAAGTTCGGGCTCCTTTCGCCGAGGACTGCACTCATGCACTGCGTTCAAGCAGACGACGCCGATATCACGCTTCTGGCACAGCGGCGCGTTTCGGTCTGCTACAGCCCGGTCAGCAACCTGAAACTACAAAACGGAGTCGCCCCAGCAGGCAAGATGCTAGCGGCTGGGATCAATATGTGTCTCGGCTCCGATGGGCCCAACTCTGCGGACGATCAGAGCCTGTTTCCGGTGATGCGATTTGCCGCAGCCCTGGCTCGACTTAACGGCATTCAGGACGTGGTTGATAATATCGAAGAGGAGGTGGTCAGGATGGCCACCATCAACGGGTACAAACTGTGGTTTCCCGGCTCGATTTCCGAAGATCGGGTGGAATACGGCCAGAAGGTAACCCCTTCGCGGCTGGTGTGGACTGATATGTCTCGCGACATCAACGAGGTGTACATCGATGGCCAGCCCGTTTTAGAAAAGGCCAGAGCCATAGTCAAAGAACGGCACGCCCAGGAGATAGTCGATTCCATTGCCAAGAGGGATTATCATCCAGAGCGGATGGACCTCGCCGAGAGATGTGAGTCGCTGATGAGGAGATACGCTATCTCTAAGTAAAGCGTAATGAAATGAGGACCTCAAAGTCTATCAATTTAACATGGTGCCTAGCGTTTCTGGGCTTAATCATCGTTGTCGCTGCTTGTGGCTCAGATGAGTCTAGACAGGAAGAGCTCTCCTACTTTCAGTCGGCTAGAGACATAGTCCAACGCATGGATGACGAACTGTCTCTGATAGAGGGGGTGGGGATCCTCTCATGTGAAAGGGGAGATTTCGACAGATGTATCGATTCCCTAGAGATTATGAAAGGGCGAATATTGACGATCCAATCAGAGTTCGATGCGCTGGACCCTCCCGAACGAGCAGCCGCCTGGCAAAAGGACTACGTGGCCAACCTGGACGAGCTTATAGTCGTGGGTGACATGACCATCAAGGCAATCGTAGACTTCGACACGGCAACTCTCTTGAGCACCCTCAGCCAACGGGCAATTATCGACCTAGAGGATTTCAGACTCCGCCTTGTGTTCAATGATCTCATCAGAGAGTTGGAGGGATAAGCCTTGCCCTTTCTTTAATGAGATGAGATTGAAGTTACGGTGAGGGGAGAAAGCTGCTGTTTGAATGAGAAATCTGGTGCCGAAGGCCGGACTCGAACCGGCACAGGGTTACCCCCAACGGTTTTTGAGACCGTCGCGTCTGCCAATTCCGCCACTTCGGCATTGGAGGGTGTGCCGAGGGCCAGAATCGAACTGGCGACACACGGATTTTCAGTCCGTTGCTCTACCGACTGAGCTACCTCGGCAAACGGTACAATCTTAGTTTAGCCCCTATGGGCTGTCAAGAAAAATGCTGAGCATACAGCTTCTCAGTGTACGATAGTAGGCACCACCGCTGTGATATACTAAGCACCGAAAAGTTACCATCGCCCCGTTGAGAAGCCGTCCAGCTAGATGATACTAGGAGATCTCTGATGACCTCGGTTCTGTATGTGGTTTCACTGAATCCGAGAGAAGGGAAAACGGCGCTTTCCGCAGCCCTGGCAAGCAGATGGCAGGCAGCAGGAAAGGAGATCGAGTATCTCAAACCAGTAGCTGTAAGCTCTTCGCCTGACGAGGCCGCACCTCAAGATGAGGAGTTCCAATTTGCCAGGCAGGTTCTCGGCCTGCCAGAGGTAGAGCAACCCCATATTACCATCACCTCTGAAACCGCAGACGATCCTTCGATAGCGGATGCCCAGAAAAAAGTGCGGTCATTGTGCGAAGAGGCATCCAAGGGCAGAGAGCTGGTGTTGCTAGAGGGGCCGGACGGAGTGAGGGATGAGGGATCAGCCAAATGGGTGTCCACTAAGATAGCAGAAGCAGTGGGAGCCAAGGTTATCCTGGTCACGTGGTACTCCAGGGACATCAATGTCGAGGATTTAGTGTCGGTGACGAATCTCTTCGGAGACTCTGTAGTAGGCTCCGTGGTCAACGGGATCTCCGAGTTGAATCAACGAGTAGTCTCTACCGAGTTTGTTCCCGCGCTAAAAGAGGCGGGCCTGAAGGTAATCGGGGCAATCCCTGAGATGAGAGAGATGGTGAGCATTACCGTTCAAGGCCTGGTGGAGAAGCTAAACGGTAGGTATGCCCTTCAGTTCAATGGGGGTGACGACCTGATAGGGAACATAATGGTGGGCGCTAATGTGGTTGACGCTCCAGGATACCCGGCGGGACCTATATATTACGGCACGAAGGATGACAAAGTCGTCATCGCCAAGGGAGACCGCCCCGATTTTCACTGGTCTGCTCTAGACACGGATACCAGGTGCGTTATTCTCACGGGAAACCAGGAGCCTATTCCCTACGTAATAGAGAAAGCCAAAGAGACCAAAATACCCCTTGTCGTCGTAGAGACGGACACCCTGGCCACCCTCGACGCTCTAGAGAGGGTTCTGGCAACTCCAAGGTTAGACCAAGCAAAGAAACTGGAGAAGCTCCAAAGTCTGGTTCAAGAGAACCTCGACCTTAACTTGTTAGATAGAGAGCTCAAGATATAGACCGAGGCGTCACTTCGCACTCTCGCTGGTTGGGTCACGTAAGTCTCTGGATGTTGCTAACGCCTAGGCTACTCTATCACGGGGGCAGGTGATTGGGGATTCGTCATTGTCTCGACTTCTCGGGATCCCCTGCAACTCTCCACTGAAGACGTCGACCAAGCCATAGCGGACAGGATAAATAAGCCGCTCAGAGTCTACGATAGCATCACCCACCGAGGCATCTTCGCTCTCCCCAAGCATGTGCGAGACCAGCTAAAGGCGGAGACCAAAGTGATTACCACATGCGAACCATTAGTGGTCTCCTAGCTCGACACCAGCCCTTTCGCTACTGCAAGCTGCCTAGAGTATCCAGCCTCTCAATTATGGCCAGGAACTCTCCACCAGTGGAAGGACAGTTCACTAGACCTTAAGTCATCGGCGACCTCCCGCTTCACCTCTTCTGCAACAGGTGCAAGGTCCGGTACCCGGTCTAATGTGAAGGTAAGCTGGCAGGGCAAGAAGGGTATGGGGATATCGGAAAGGGGCTCGGGAAGGCTGCCCAACTCCTCGAAGGGTGATGAGCCTGACTTAAACTTACTGATCGCCCCTCCTATTCCACGACAACCGGCAGATGAAGCGGCGGAAGGGGACTATTTTGGCCCTCACATCCTGTTAAAGAGCAACAGGATATGAGGGATGGTTATGGGGGTAGATGTACTCATCTGCCCCGCAAGTTTAAGCTAACGGAAAGATTAATAACTAAACTTGCCACAGTCGACACTATAGGGTACTTCTTCTCACGGTGCTAAAGGATATTTAACGCCGGAAGGTGCTCCGGCGTTCAGGGAGCCTGCCCGCTTTGCCAAGCTTGAGTCACGGCCTCTGCGACTGCTGGGACCACGGCTGGGTTAAGAGCATAGGGAATTATCTCGTCGGGAGTGGGCTCGGGGACCAGCCCGGCGATGGCCGACGCCGCAGCCACCTTCATCCTCATGGTAATTCGAGGTGCTCTCACATCTAGAGCACCTCGAAAGATGCCGGGAAAAGCAAGCACGTTGTTGATCTGGTTCTGGAGGTCGCTTCTACCAGTTCCCACTACTGCAGCGCCGCCTCGTTTGGCTTCGTCGGGCAAGATCTCGGGAGTGGGATTGCACATGGCGAAGACTACGGCATCTTTGTTCATCTGCTTGATGTCATCTTGTCCTAGAAGCCCTGGAGAGGATAGTCCGATAAAGACATCGGCACCCTTGATCACTTCGTGAATGTCTCCCTTAACACTCCGAGGATTAGTTGAGGAGGCCATTTCCTCTTTAATGGGATTGAGGTTTTCTCGACCTTTGTAGATGGCTCCCTTTGTATCCAACAGGATGATATCGGGCACCTGCATTGTCTGCAGCATCCTAGCGCAGGCTATTCCGCTAGCTCCTGCACCGCAAAACACCACCTTGATCTCTACGAAGTCCTTTCCCACTGTTTTCAGGGCATTGATCAACGCAGCCAGCACCACCACTGCCGTTCCGTGCTGATCGTCATGGAAGACGGGTATGCCGATATCTAAGAGGGCGTCCTCGATGTCGAAACACTTGGGAGCGGCTATATCCTCGAGATTTATCCCTCCAAAGCCGGGGGCCAGGTTACGGACTATGAGGATTATCTCATCGGGGTCCTGGGTGGATAGACAAATAGGCCAAGCATCGATGCCGGCCAGCTCCTTAAAGAGCACGGCTTTGCCCTCCATTACTGGCATGGCACCTTCGGCTCCAATGTTCCCCAGTCCCAGAACAGCGGAGCCGTCGCTGACTACGGCCACCGTGTTTGCCTTGCTTGTTAGCTCATAAGCCTTGGCATGATCCCCCGCCACCTCCATACTCACCTCGGCGACACCGGGAGTATAGGCCAAGGAGAGGTCTCGCTCTGACTCAAGGGGCACCTTGGAAGCGGTTGCTATTTTTCCTCGAGTCTTACCGTGCAACTCGACAGACATCTTCCCATAGTCCATCTGAGTACTCCGTTCCATTTTTCACGGGCCACTCCGAAAGTAATGGCAGAAATCTACATCACTAAGCCGTATATTGCAATGGGCGAGATCGAGCAAAGCAGGGCAATCGCATATTGGCCGAATCCTGAGCGGCTGGCGGTGTATCCCCTAACTCAAAATGCATCTGCCCTGCACTACAACCCGACTGGGGTTGTGTGTGGCAACTTGATTGTTTTTCCTTGTTTAGCTTTGAAACTTGATTGAATTTTCTGGTCCACGCTCAAACTTGATTGAGTTGTAAAAAAAGTTTTATTTTCGGGGTTTTCCAGGCACGAAGATGTTGTTATCTTTGATTGAGTTTTTCTCGGGTTGTAGTTTAACCCACCCGCCCAGATATGTAGCTCTTGGGGACACAGCCCCCAAACCTCCACAGAGGAGGCTGTCATGCTACCTGTCCGCAACAGACAGACCCTGGATTCCCGTGTCAAGCACGAGAATGACGGAAAAGAGGGGCAGGGGAATGACCTGCCTGCAGCAGGCAGGTGGCATAGTGAGTAAGGGTACCCTTCCCTTCGACTACGCTCAGGGGGACTCTTCGACAGGCTCAGAGTGAGCGGGATATATGACAGGCTACCGCTCAGGGTGAGGGGATGTTTCTTTTGCTTCCCGCGCTCATGGTGAACTTAGAGTTTATCCTGAGTTTACCGAAGGGAACCAGGTGAGCGTATATACTTCATCCTCCGAGGGAAAAGGAGCCGGGAATTTGGTTTCAGTGGGGGCGTCGACAAGCTCTTGAAACCGGCGAGCGTTGCGACCCTGCTTCGGTCCGTTCAGGTTGCCCTTGGGAGCGCCTGCTCCTGGGCGACGACCTCCGTGAGGAATAAGGGTGATACCTCCTTGTAAACGAGATGAGTATTTGGATTATAGCACGTAGGTTCTCATTCTATATATAGTCACGTGGCACAACGGGCTAGGCGCCAACTCTGGATTCCCGTGTCAAGCACGAGAATGACAGAAAAGAGGGGGCAGGGGAATGACCTGCCTGCAGCAGGCAGGCGGCATAGGGGGCTAGGGGACTCTTCCCTTCGACTACGCTCAGGGTAAACTTTAGGCTCAGAGTGAGCGGGATATATGACAGGCTACCGCTCAGGGTGAGGAGGTGTTTCTGTTGCTTCCCGCGCTCATGGTGAGCTTAGAGTTTATCCTGAGTTTACCGAAGGGAAGCAGGTGAGCGGAGACACCTCAGCTCCCGAGGGAATCTGACAGCGCCGTTATGCCCGTCGAACTCTTCTCTTCCTCGTACTGGAAAGGCGGCCCCGCCTGTGCGGGGCCGCCGGCAGACAGGAGTCCTTGCTTTATAATAAGTGCACCTCGTTGGTGATCGTTTCTCTTGTTCCATAAACATCATAGCCCGCTTCACCGCAGGCGCCAACGAGGTCTTCTTACGTATTCAGGTGGGGAATTCAGGGCAATTCGTTATGTTGACAATACACTTTATCTATGTCTACAATGCCTTGAACCTCACAGCCATGAATAACGAGTTGGAGGCAGAAAGGGAACCCGCCAGAATAGATGCTAAGAATACGACTTCGAAGGGTTGGCTCAAAAAACAACGCTAAATATCGGGTAGTGGTAGCCGACTCCAGGTCACCTCGTGATGGCGCATTCGTGGAGATCATTGGTCACTACGACCCAATTCCCGACCCCCCGGCGGTGTTTATTGATGAGGAGAAGGCGCTGAAGTGGCTGAGGGTTGGAGCACAACCCAGCGAAGCCACTTCCAAGCTCTTGAGGCGGTTGGGCATCATAGAAAGGCTGAAGGAGCGATGAAGGAACTCATAGAATACATCGCTAAATTCATCGCGGATAGCCCCGATGAGGTGAAGGTGACGGAAGTTGAGGAAGAGGACCGGATAGTTATCCGGCTGGAAGTGGCCTCAGACGACAAGGGGAAGGTTATAGGCAGGGAAGGTAGAGTCGCACAGGCCATGCGCACTTTGCTCAGAATCGCTGCTGTAAAGCGTGGTGTCAGAGCAGTGCTAGAGATTGTTTAATCACTCATCCTTGTGCCAGTAGTTATCCAGTTGTAAGAGATGTCGAAGGCGAAGTCGCGCCGGAGACAGAGATCTCCTAAGCAAGCTTGCGAGTCGGAGATGGTGGCCGTCGGCAGGATCGTTAAATCCACCGGCCTCAAAGGTCAGATAGTCGTAGAGGCCCTGACGGATTTCCCCCGCAGGTTCGCTCCATCCAGCGTAGTGTTTCTTCAGGAGACCCCCCGCGTTATCAAAGAGTGCAGGCTCAATAAAGGACGTTGGATTATCTCTCTGGCGGGCGTGGAGACTCTGGAGGACTCTGAAATCCTACGTGGTGAGCTATTGACCGTGCCCGAGTCAGAACTCCACTCCTTACCCGAGAAAGAGTACTATCAGTTCCAGATAGTGGGGCTAGAGGTCTTCAACCCCTCCGGAGAGCATCTAGGAGAGGTAACGCATGTCCTCGAGACTCCCAGCAATGACGTTTACGTGGTGACCAAGGACGGCAAAGAGCTTCTCGTGCCAGCGGTTTTCGGCTTTGTCCTGGAGGTAGACGTGAAAGAGAAGCGCATGGTGGTGGATATGAAGCAGTCTGAGGCATAGGTCAGACAGAACTCATTTGGAAAAGGTATAATAGAAGTCACAAAGCCTATTTATCCTGTTAGTCACTCAGCTGATGGTGAGGAGATGTCGGGACATTCCAAGTGGTCAACGATAAAGAGACAAAAGGGAGTGGCAGACGCCCGTAGGGGTCAGCTTTTCACCAAGTTAGGACGAGAGCTAGGCGTGGCCGTCCAACAGGGAGGCCCCGATCCCGAAAGTAACTTCCGCTTGCGTTTGGCGGTGCAGCGCGCCAGAGACAACAACATGCCACTGGATAACATCGAAAGAGCCATTAAAAAGGCTTCAGGCGGAAACGACGACGGCTCCACCTTAGAAGAGATAACCTACGAAGGATACGGTCCCGGTGGGGCCGCGCTTCTTCTCCAAGCGTTGACGGATAATCGAAACAGGACGGTGGCTGAGGTGCGCAGCACCCTAACCCGAAACGGAGGAAGCATGGGGGAGACGGGGTCGGTGGCCTGGAACTTCGAATCGAAGGGGGTCATCTCGCTTAAGGCCAGCGAAGACAAAGCCGAAGAGATAGCCCTCCTAGCTATAGATGCTGGAGCCGAGGACGTCCGCATGGAAGACTCCTCGCTGGAGGTCTACACAAAGCCCGAAGAGATAGAGTCCGTTAAGAGATATCTAGAGGAGCAGATCTCCCTCGAATCTGCCGAGGTATCGATGATGCCCAAGAACATCGTAGTGTTGGATGAAGGGGCGGCTCTGCAGAATTTACGATTGATGGACAAGCTTGAGGAGTTGGATGACGTACAACAGGTGTACACCAATGCAGATTTCCCTCCAGAAGCTATGGAAGAGTACGGCAGGGAGGCCTAGATCGAGAAAGGACCGGGGCAAAAGATCACCGCCTTAGATTAATGAGAGTCCTAGGTGTAGACCCAGGAACCATACGCATGGGGTATGGAGTCCTCGACGAGTCCAATGGAGCGCCCACCTTAGTCCAGTGTGGTCTCATTACCGCACCTAAGGACATGCCATCTAATCATCGACTCGTGCAACTTTACTCGGCCCTTCTAGAAGTGATAGAAGAGCATAAGCCTGACCAAGTAGCTATAGAGGAGCCTTTTGTCCATCGCAACGTACGATCGGCGATGATGATTGGAGAGGCCAAGGCCATTGCAATTCTGGCCGCGGCCCATCAGGGAATTCCAGTAGCTGGATACGCACCTCGACAGGTGAAGCAGAGCGTCACCAGCTACGGCGGCAGCGACAAAATCCAGGTACAAGAGATGGTCCGTTTACAGCTGGGGTTGGACTCGTCGCCTATGCCCCTTGACGCCTCAGATGCTATTGCTGTGGCCCTTTGTCACCTGCAGCAGACCTCCTTGGGACGCCTCCTCGCCGGCTCTGTAGAGGAGCAGCCGTGATCTCCAGCTTACGGGGCACCCTCGAAGCTCGGGGGGATCTGGACCTTGCGATCAATATCGGCCCCATGAGCCTGAAGGTCTCTGCGCCAACCTCAACCCTGGGTGCTCTGGGAGGAGTGGGGGAGTGGGTGAAGCTGCACACATATCTGTACCTAAAGGAAGAAAACCTGGCACTGTACGGTTTCGCGACCACTGATGAGAGAGACCTGTTCGAACTTCTCATAAGTGTGAGTGGCGTGGGCCCGAAGATGGCCCTATCCCTGCTTTCAGCAATGGCCCCCGACAGGCTGGCCATTGCTATAGCCTCCGGCGACATTCAGCAGCTAACCCAGGTCAGCGGGCTTGGAAAAAAGATGGCAGGCAGGCTAGTGCTGGAACTGAAGGGCAAGCTGGAGAGAGAATGGGGCGTAGCGGCCATCCCTGTGTCTGAAGGGCAGGAGGAGGTCTTCTCAGCCTTAACCGCATTAGGCTACGCCCCATCCGAAGCAAGGGCAGCCATATCTCAAACCGACATGCACTCGGAGGCCTCTGTGGAGGAAAAGGTGCGACTAGTCTTGCAAAGCCTGGGTTCGAGCTAGCACAGATGATTAACAATGTTTCCGGCCAGAGGAAACTTCCAAGACCCTTCCATCTGCCATGGGGTCAGGGAGTCATAGTAGAGGAAGTGAGCATCTTCCGACCCCATTGGGAGCCAACCTTGCAGCTGTTGCAGTACGAGGATGGCTCGGAAGCTCTCAGGTTTTGCTATTATCACGGCCCTCGCTTCGGTAGAGGCCCGCTAATCCTATCCGCCGAAGATATATCGGACTTGAAGATTGCTGCAGAGGCATCGCCTAGAATCAAGAATATGCTGGACGTATTTGGATAGGTGCGGGGTATTCTCCATTTGACGGGCGGCGGGCTGAGCATTGGGGCACAGCTTGGGACGTTTCCAGGGCTAAAAGTGCTTCCATTCAGCCTTGGAAAGTGTTATAATTCTTTAACAGGTTTTGAAATCAGGACGGTTTTTACAGTACAGAAGGCCTGCACCCAGGCCTCGACAACCAAAATCGACCTTTGCTTAGACCAGATACACTCGCAAATCATCAATTCTCGCTCAATGCCGGCCTCGTTTCTGCGATTGATGTAGAAAGTCGATAATTGCTTGACAACAGAGACTAACAAATACACCGCTGCGGATATTCAGGTCCTGGAGGGGTTGGAGGCCGTCCGCCGCCGGCCCGGTATGTACATCGGCAGCACCGACCAGCGAGGCCTTCATCACCTCATATTCGAGATAGTCGATAACTCCGTCGACGAGGCGATGGCGGGATACTGTACCCGGGTACAGGTCATAATTCATCCCGACGGCTCCGTATCCAGTGAGGATAACGGTCGAGGAATCCCCATAGAGAACCATCCCACCACAGGGCTATCCGCGCTGGAGACGGTCATGACCATCCTCCACGCCGGGGCCAAGTTTGGCGGAGGCGGCTATAAGGTATCGGGAGGATTGCACGGCGTGGGGGCCTCGGTGGTCAACGCCCTATCGGAGTCTCTGCGTGCGGAGGTGAAGAGGGACGGGAAGGCCTATAGCCAGGAGTTCGAGCGGGGAATCGCCAAAGGGAAACTAGCGGAGATTGGACCTGCCGAGGGCCACGGCACCAAGATAAACTTCCACCCCGACGAAGAGGTATTCAACGACCTAGACTACGATTTTGACACCCTCGCAGACCATTTCAGAGAGACGGCCTATCTAAACAAAGGCCTCGAGATTCACTTTGTCGACGAGCGTACAAGCGACCCCAACAACGAAGTGACCTTCTTCTTCGAAGGCGGTATAGCCAGCTTCGTGCGGCACCTGAACCGCAACCGAGGGAGCACACACCCGAGTCCTATATACATTTCCAAGCTGATCAACAGCTCCACCATAGAGGTGGCCCTGCAATACAACGAGGGTTTCGCCGAGTCTACTTACTCCTTCGCTAACTGTATCAATACCGCCGAAGGGGGCACTCACCTCACCGGCTTCCGAACGGCCCTTACCAGGGTGCTGAACGACTATGCTCGAAGGAACAGCTTGCTCAAGTCCGACCAGCCCAATCTAACCGGCGAGGACGCAAGAGAGGGCCTCATCGCGGTTATCAACGTCAAGCTCACCGATCCTCAGTTCGAGGGACAGACTAAGAGCAAGCTAGGCAACGCGGAGATCAAGAGCCAGGTTGAATCGGCGATGTCAGAAGGCCTGACGATGTACCTGGACGAGCATCCTCAGGACGCCAAGCGCATCATCGAGAAGTGTATGACTGCCGCCAGGGCCAGAGAGGCAGCCCGTAGAGCCAGGGAAATGGTGTTCCGAAAGGGCGCCTTCGACGGCGGAAATTTGCCTGGCAAGCTGGCCGACTGTTCAGAAAAGAACCCAAGCCAAAGTGAAGTGTACATAGTCGAGGGCGAATCTGCGGGCGGCTCAGCCAAAATGGGTCGAGACCGTCGATTCCAGGCCATTCTGCCCATCAAGGGCAAGATCCTGAACGTGGAGAAGGCCAGAGAAGACAAGATGTTCGCCCACGAGGAGATCCGGGCGCTCATCACGGCGTTGGGCAGCGGTATAAAGGAAACCTTCGACCCCGACAAGCTCCGCTATCACCGGGTAATCATCATGACCGATGCCGACGTAGACGGCTCCCACATACGGACGCTCCTTCTCACCTTCTTCTTCCGTAACATGCAAGAGCTAATTAGAGGTGGATATCTCTACATTGCTCAGCCACCCCTTTACAGGGTTTCCAAAGGCACTAAGTACGAATGGAAGTTCTCGGACGCTGAAAAGGACGACTGGTTCGCCAGAAGGGCCTTCGGAAGCATAAAGATTCACTCTTCGGATCTCGAAAAGGAATTCACTGGGGTTGAAATATCCAACCTTTTGCCACCCTTAAAAGCCTTCACTGAGCCCTGGTCTCAAGTCGGAATATCCGAGGAGCTATGCAAGGACTTCATGGACGCCGCGCTGCCTGAGGCTACAGGTGAGCCTCGATGGACGTTCAGGAGCCTAGAGGAGATGCAGAAGGCCCGAGACTACTTCGAGGGGCTTGATTGGACTGTGGATTGCCATTCGGATTCACAATCAGACGAGTATTGGCTGGATTTGAGTAACGGCAACGGATCTTCCGGGAAATGGGCCAGAAATATCTTCGACTCCCCAGCTATGCAGATGTGTATCAATATATATCCCAGAGTCAAGGGACTCATCACCGACAAGGGATACACCATCCTGAAGAATGAGAAAGAGGTCGGCACGGACGTGCCTTGGAATGAGTTGGCGCAATTTCTAGAGCGCCACAGCGACACTCGAGGAATCGGCATCCAGCGCTATAAGGGGTTGGGTGAGATGAACCCAGATCAGCTCTGGGAGAGCACCATGAACCCAGAAACCAGGACGATCCTGCAGGTTTCCATCGACAACGCCGCCGAGGCCGATCTCATATTCACCGAATTGATGGGTGAGGATGTCCCTCCCAGAAAGCGATACATTCAGGCCCATGCCAGGAACGTGCGCAACCTGGACATCTAGGCCCTGTACAATCCATTCTCGCTGATATAGGCCTCCACTTCCTTCGGCACTAAATAGCTAATGGGGAGGGCCTCTCGTACCCTTCGTCTAATATCGGACGAGCTTATGTCCACCTGGGGATTGTCCATGAAGCACACTCTTTCAGAGATGCCGGGAACGGCTTTCTCAAGCTCCTGCAAGTCTAGTCTGGTGTGACCCAGCCGCTTCATGGCCGCGAAATAGCATAGCTGGGCAAGCTGCTCCGGGTTCTTCCAGCGATTTAGCTCTTCGAGGGCATCCATGCCTATTATGAAGTAAATGTCCGTCCTCGGCCCCAAGCGTTCTCTCATTTGAGATATGGTATCGACGGTGTAGGATGAGCCCGGGCGGTCCAACTCTTGAGTATCCGCGCAGAGGGTTTCATTGGATTGCAGGGCAAGCTCTAGCATCTCCAGCCTTTTGGGAGCGGGGCTTATATCTGTGTCTTCCTTCAACCAGGGTTGGCCAGCAGGGACAAACATAACCTTATCCAGGGCCAGCTTGTCTCGAGCCTCCTGGGCTATGATTAAATGACCCAGATGAACCGGATCAAACGTGCCTCCTAACACTCCTACACGCATATCACTGCAACTCGAATTCCATATCGCCAATCCGCACGGAATCTCCCTTTTCAGCACTCGCCTTCTCAAGCGCTTTGTTCACCCCAGAGCGACGCATGTAGCTCATGAGCTGAACCCTGGCCTCCCACTCACTCAGGTTTGTACCTTTGATAACCCTCTCTACATGCTCCGATTTCAGTATAAACCCCTTCCCTACCCTGGTTACCTCTATTTCGCTGTGTTTGGGTTGAGGCCTGATCTCTATGTGCGGGGGGTTCTTGGGCTGCGGATATTCAGCTTTAACTCTATCTGCTACCGAGGTAGCATTTGATAACGCCTCCTCCACGCCCTCGCCGGTTTTGGCCGAGATGAAGTAGGTCGGAACGCCGTCCTTTTCCAACTCTCGCTTGATTGCTAACAGCTCTTTTCTGTCAGAAGGATAATCCACTTTGTTCAATAAGATGATTCTAGGCTTCTCGGGTAATCCATGGCTGTATCGATTAAGCCCCTCCACCACACACACATAGTCTTGCTCTAGCGTTTGGCTTGTAGAGTCCAGGCAAACAACCAAAACGAAGGCCCGTTCCACATGCTTCAGGACATGCAGCTTGACTCCCTTGCCCCCACTCACTACGCCAGGAAACCACACCGATGGCACCTCAGCCATGCTGTATTGGATCCAACTTTTCTCAAACATCACTCTTACTGGCTCCACCGTGGTCATCGGGTGATCAGCAACCCGAACCTCCACCGAGGCAACCCTATTTAGCAAGGAAGACTTGCCAGAATTAGGGGGTCCCAAAACCACAATGTCAGAAAGCATCTTATAGTTAAAGACTACATCTCTACATTCTCCGAGGGCCCCAGATTCCGCAAGCCGAGGCACCTGCACTTCAGGGGTAGAGAAGGAACGGTTTCCTCTGCCTCCCTCTCCACCCATAGCCACGGCTACAGAATCACCAGGCGCCAACAAATCCACCACGACGGGTTCAATAAGCCCAGCGATAGACAGCTGTGTGCCAACGGGAACACTCACCAAAAGGGGATCTCCTCTCCTTCCCTGTTTATTGGATCCTCCCCCCGACCCCCCCAGCCCGGCTCTAAGAAGGGACTTACCTTTAAGATAAGAAAGGTCAAGTATAGACTCATCAGCAAAGATGGACACACTTCCACCGGGCCCCCCGTGGCCTCCATCAGGTCCGCCTCTAGGGATGTATTTCTCCCTTCTAAAGCTGACAACTCCGGAGCCACCAGAACCTCCACATAACTTTATTTTTGTAAAGTCAATCAATATATCCAAAATATATCAGTAAGGATATTCTATTATTAGTTATTAGTCTTTAACTTCTCAGGTCTTCTATTTTCCTCGCTTTGACCCTTCTTTGTTCCTATAGTCCTTAGCACCTTTTGAAAAAGGGAGTAAGTAAAGTGGCTTGGCTGGAAAGAAACAGGGTAGAAGTTGAAAGAAAGGCATACCTTGTTTCTTTGGATTATAGGTTTAGGAGAACCATTCGGAGAAGAACAGAGGTGAGGATTATTAGGAACCCGCGACGAGACTGTAAAAGGACTCTCTGATGCTGGAGATATTTGCGCCTTGTTTAGGGTTGCTTTTCATCAAATTGGATATTTTACGATGGGACTGGAGGACAGCCGTCGGAGTTCGGTGGCCGAGCAAAGCCCCGATCTGCATGGGTGTCAGGGAAAGCTCTTGCCGCATAAGGTAGATCGCAACATCTCTGGCCTCGACTATAGCCTTCTCCCGCTTCTTGCTCTGCAGGTCTTCTCGATCTAGATTGAAGTGTTCGGCGACTCGGTCGATGATTACAGTTGGGGATAGCTGTTCAACGGGCGACGGGGTTAATCCATCTAGGGCTTGGCTTGCTACGTCTGGTGTAACGGGGCCTTTATGAGCCCTCGTGAAGGCCGCGACTCGGTTGAAGGCCCCTTCCAAATGGCGCACGCTACCCCAAGACTGAGATATGATAAGGTCCGGAACCCCCGGCTCCAGTTGGATATTCTGCTGCTGCGCTTTAGCTTGCACTATAGCCAGCTTGGCGTCCAGGTCGGGGGATTGAATATCGACTAAAAGCCCACCTTCGAATCGCGAAAGCAGGCGATTCTCCACTCCGGGAATCTCTCTAGGATGGCAGTCTCCGGCGATCACGATCTGCTTGCTGGCATTATGCAAATAGTTGAAGGTGTGATAGAAGCCTTCTTGAGTCTGCTGCTTTCCGCTTATGAAGTGGATATCGTCTACCAGCAGCATATCTAAGCGGCGGTATTTATCTCTGAACCTCTGATAGGACTTGTCTCGAGCTGCCATTGCCAAGTCGTTGGTGAACTGCTCAGCGCTGATGTAGAGCGGCTTTTTGTATGATCGAATGCAGGCGTGGGCTATAGCATGCAGTAGATGGGTTTTACCCAGGCCAGGACTGCCGTAAATAAAAAGAGGGTTGTAGTATTTGCCTGGACTCTCTGCTACAGACTGGCTTGCGGTGTAAGCCATACGGTTGAAGTCTCCCATAACCAAGGTGGAGAAAGTGTATTTGGCATTCAGAAATGGAGGACTGGATTCCATAGCGCCGGCAGCATCAGAAGGGCCTTCAGGGTAGACGTTCCCTTGTGTTTGGGTGCGAGCCCGGTGGACGTCCACCTGCGATTCTCGGCCATGAGCCTTCGGATTCTGGCACACTACAAACTGAGCAGAGACGGGGCATTTCAGAATACCACGCAAAGTCTCCTCTATTCGAGCGCGCATTCTAAGATTCAACCACTCCACCCCAAAGGACGTGGGCACACCTATAACAAAACGACCATCATCATTGTCTAGGCCGATAGTATTGTGGAGATATGTTTCGTAGTAAGGCCTAGTGACCTGGAGCTGCAGTTCCCCCAAGGCAGTTTGCCAGATCTCTTTCGAATTCGACAAGGGCATAGTATCTTTAGGTATCGTAACGGAGCTAGAGGGTCAAAAGGCTCCTTAAGGCGCGCTCAGATAGGGACACCTCCGGGTGAATTTGGAAGCTAACCGACCGAGGAAGCCCCCGATTTCGCCTTCCCGCCCCGCCTGAATTCCCACCGGAGGCCTTCAGCTTTACCGGAGCATCCCTTACTCAAAAGAGGCCCGGAAAGGGGCGGACAGGATGATTAACTACTATGGAGCATATCATTGGCTGTTGTTGGGCTGTCAATGGTTTTTTTATCGTAATTTTCGGCATTTTCCGCCCAAAAATCGGGGTTTAGCCTTCCACTACTTTTGAGGATTTTTCCACTTAGCCAGCCAGGCATATAATGAGACAAGAAGGTATTGATCTGTGTGCGATGAAAAGACGACAAGAGCAGTTTTCATGGGAACCCCTGCATTCGGCGTTCCCGCCCTCGAGGCTCTAGTTGAGGCTGGATATCAAGTCGTAGGAGTCTTTACTCAACCTGATAGACCTTCAGGGAGGGGACGTAAATCGAGCCCTGCCGAGATAAAGAGGAGTGCTGTGAACCTGGGCCTCAAGGTGCTCCAGCCCAAATCACTCAAGGAACCGTGGGTTATCGAGGAGCTGAAATATCTGAGGCCTGACGTGATACTGGTTGCGGCCTATGGACTCATCGTACCCAAGGAAGTGTTAGACATCCCTCCTCTGGGCACATTGAACATCCATCCGTCGTTGCTACCCAAGTACAGGGGCGCCTCACCAGTTGCCAGCGCTATTATCGCTGGAGAAGACGTAACTGGCGTGACTATCATGGTCACCACTATGGAGGTGGATGCCGGCCCTGTCTTAAGCACTGCCGAGGTAAAAATATTGCCACAGGATACGTCGAGAAGCTTGAGTATCAAACTATCCAGCCTGGCGGCTGATCTGCTAATAGAGACCCTCCCTCGATGGGCGAAGGGCGAGATAAAGCCTCAAGTCCAAGACGAGTCCAGGGCTACATACAGCAAGAAGATATCAAAGGAGGACGGTGAGATCGACTGGGAGCTAAGTGCTGTAGAGATTTGGCGTCAAGTCCGGGCCTTCGATCCCTGGCCTGGCAGCTATACAAGGTGGGACGGGAAACTATTGAAGCTTCTGCAAACAGAGCCTATGGAGGAATGCAACCCGTCGGAGCCAGGACGTGTGATCAGGTTGAACGAGCCGGATAGAAAGCCGAGGATCGGAGTGGGGACAGGGAGTGGGATTCTGATTATCGAGAAGATTCAGCTAGAGGGGCGAAATGTAGCAGGAATGGATAGTTTTATCCTGGGGCATGGAGATTTCATAGGAGCCAAGCTTCCATCCTGATACCTGATCGAAATCCTTTGTTAGATAACGGTCCAGCCTGCATCGAGCATAAGGGTGTGGCCCGTCACCAGGTCTGACGCAGGCGCAGCCAGGTACACGGCGGCACCTATCACATCTTCCCATCGTCCCAGATGGCCTAGAGGCATTCGCGGCAACATCTCCTTCTTGAAGGCAGGTTTCTGAAGGCGCTCGCTGTTACTGGGGGTTTCCAGGTGGGTAGGAGCCAGCGCATTTACTGTTATGCGGTAGGGCGCCCACTCCAGAGCCAACACTTTGGTCAACATGATGATGCCCCCTTTAGCTGAGGAGTATGCTGCGCGTGTCGGATAACCTACAACCCCGAACTGTGAGGACATGTTGATCACCTTGCCGGATTTCTGGGCTACCATGACCCGACCGACCACCTGACAGCAATAGAAGACTGAGGTGAGGTTCACCTTAATGATGTCCAGCCAATCCTCCTCTTTGAGCTCGATGACGGGAGATGCCACGAGGGGACGGCCTGCGTTGTTGACGAGGATGTCGATGCGATCGAACTCAGAAAGGGCTTTATCGACCATGGCCTGGCATTGGGATAGCTCGGTGACGTCGGTGACGGCAACAACTGCCCTTCGACCCATCTCACGTATGAGGCTTGCCACCCGATTTAACTGGTCTTCGGTCCGGGATGCGAGTATTAGGTCGGCTCCTGCGTTGGCGTAGCCCAAGGCTATGGCCTCTCCCAAACCGCGACTTGCGCCGGTCACGAGGGCTACCTTGCCGTCCAAAGAAAAACTGGCCCTCTGGAAGTCTATGACGCCTGGAGCAGGACGGTGTGATTCTTCCATAGGCGGTTATCTTAACACACAGCCTATGAGAATCTTATCTCATCGACGTCGTCAGAACCAGCGGTGGCGGAAGCCCCAAACAAACAGTGCAAAGGAGGTGGGGGCCAGCATAGCCACCCACTCCCAGTGGACTACTCGATCCAGGGCGGGGTTGATGACGGCGCTGAGGAGCACGCCTATTCCAACTATCACAGCGGCCCAAGATGCAGATTTAGCCCAACTGCGCTCGGCATGTTTAGGTGGGCCTGGGGTTGCATTGGGGGAGCTTTGTTGAAGGTCTGGCTTTTTCACTGGACTATCTTGGCGCTACTGTCAGTTATGATGCGCCGCGGCGGGTGGGGATTCGTTTCGTCAATAATAGCAGTCTGGCCCCCTGTCCAGCATCCATGGTGGACAGAGAGTGGCTAATTTCCTCTGCCAAAAGGTGCGTGCTATACTCTGGCTGAGAGACTTAGACATATGTTTGAGGGCGATCCATGAGAAGTTTCCGCGTGGCCCAGGCCCAGATTAACACCACCGTTGGGGACCTGGAAGGCAACACCGCCAAAGTCATCGCCTATATCGACATGGCAAGGGAGCTGGGGGCGGATCTCGTGAGCTTCCCCGAGCTGGCCATCTCCGGGTACCCGCCTGAGGATCTGTTGTTCAAGTCCCAGTTCGTGGTCGATAACAAGGCTTGCCTCG
Source organism: Dehalococcoidia bacterium (assembly GCA_965197675.1). Classification (GTDB taxonomy): domain Bacteria; phylum Chloroflexota; class Dehalococcoidia; order Plut-88900; family Plut-88900. The sequence goes on from OZ240221.1 coordinate 902,141, forward strand.
AGAGGGTTATCGAGCACTCCACGGGGCTTGCCGTGGTGGTCGGTTATATCGACTCTAGCAAGGACGTATACAATGCGGCGGCTGTCCTTCACGATGGGGAGCTGCTGGGGTCATATCACAAGATGTTCCTGCCCAACTATGGCGTCTTTGATGAGAAGAGGTATTTCCAGAAGGGGGACAGCTGTCCCGTCTTCGTGATTAACGGGGTCAAGGTGGGGGTAAACATATGCGAGGATATTTGGTATGCAGTAGGCCCTGCGAGCATACAGGCTAAGGCTGGGGCGGAAGTGATCGTCAATATCAACGGCTCACCGTATCACAGAGGAAAGCAGGCCTTCAGAGAGAAGATGCTTGCTACCCGCGCCTCGGATAACGAAATTTTCGTCTGCTATACCAACCTGGTAGGAGGGCAAGACGAGCTGGTGTTCGACGGCGGCAGCATTGTTCTGGACCCCAGTGGACAACTCATAGCCCAAGGTAAGCAGTTCACGGAAGACCTTGTGGTTGCAGACCTGGATATAGCTGCGATCTTGCGTCTTCGTATCCACGAACCTCGAAGCCGTGATGAAGTATGGGCATTTTCGAACTCCAATCATGTAACGGCACCGGTAATCGCCTCTAGCAGAGCTGTCACCTCAGAGAAACCATCCTTGAAGGGGGATCATGCCGGATGGCTGGAAGAGATAGACGAGGTCTATCAAGCTTTGGTCATCGGCACCAGGGACTACGTACACAAGAACGGATTTAGCAAGGTGCTCGTAGGGCTGTCTGGAGGTATAGATTCCAGCCTCACGGCGACCATCGCCGTAGATGCTCTTGGTGCAGATGAAGTGGTGGGAGTTACTATGCCGTCACGATATTCGTCCAAGGGCAGCGTCAATGACTCTGCCATCCTGGCCAAAAACCTGGCCATACCGTTGTGGAACATACCCATCGAAGGGCCTTATGGCGCCTTTCTAGAGAGCTTGAGCGGGGTTTTCGAAGAGACCCAGCCAAACGTAGCGGAGGAGAATCTTCAGGCCAGGGTTAGAGGCAGCATTCTAATGGCTATATCCAACAAATTCGGGTGGCTGGTGCTGGCGACTGGGAACAAGAGCGAACTGGCAACAGGCTACAGCACCCTCTACGGTGACATGGTGGGGGGGTTCGCCGTCATCAAGGACGTGCCCAAGACGTTGGTGTATGAGTTGGCGGAGCACCGTAACTCTAGAGGCCCCAAGGCTCCCATACCTCGCAGTGTGATAGAGAAGGAGCCCAGCGCCGAACTTAAGCCAGACCAAAGGGACGTGGACACCCTGCCTCCGTATCCGGTGTTAGACCCCATTCTAGAAGCCTATGTCGAGCAGGACCGCAGCCTGTCAGAGATAGTGGAGATGGGATTTGACGGAGAGACGGTGAAGCGGGTTATCCAGATGGTGGACCGGAACGAGTACAAGAGGCGACAGGCCACGGTGGGGATCAAGATCACGCCTCGCAACTTCGGGCGGGGTCGGCGAATGTCTATCGTGAACCACTACCGCGGCTTCTAATGCCTCTGGCGCATGCTCTAAATTCCCTACTTCATCTGCAACTAAAGTATCCTCCTCTCGCGACTTCGAGATATCTTACAGATCGTGAGGCGGCTCGACAGCTTCTATTGTCCGTTATAAGGGGCTGTGCTATGATTCGTCCATAGTCGAGAGGGGTTGAAATACGTGACTACCGAGAAGGCTAAGGTTCTCGAGCTGACCCTGAACCAGATCGAAAAGCAGTTTGGCCGCGGCTCCATAATGCGGTTGGGGGAAATGGGACAAACGATGGTGGTGGAGGCCATCCCCACCGGGTCTCTCTCTATAGACTTGGCTCTAGGTATAGGGGGAGTTCCCAGAGGTCGGATAACAGAGATCTTCGGGGCCGAGGCCGCAGGTAAGTCCACCCTCGCCCAACACATCATCTCCGAGGCGCAGAAGCTGGGAGGGACGGTGGCATACGTCGATGCTGAGCACGCTCTCGACCGCAGCTACGCAGCCCGGTGCGGCATCAATATTGATGATCTGCTTCTGTCGCAACCAGATACCGGTGAGCAAGCCCTGGGAATAGTCGAGTCTCTCGTCAGAAGCAACGCTGTCGATGTAGTAGTCGTGGATAGTGTGGCGGCCCTAGTGCCGAGAGCCGAAATCGAAGGTGAGATGGGAGATACTCACGTAGGCCTTCAGGCGAGACTCATGTCACAGGCCCTTAGAAAGCTGACCGCGGCTATAAATCGCTCCCGTACAGCAGTGGTCTTCGTGAATCAGCTTAGGGAGAAGGTGGGGATCATCTTCGGCAACCCCGAGGTAACTCCTGGCGGAAGGGCGCTCAAGTTCTACAGTTCAGTGAGAATAGATCTGCGCCGCTTGGAGTCTATCAAGCAAGGCAACGTAGTGGTGGGCAATCGGGTCAGGGCCAAGATAGTAAAGAATAAGATGGCCCCACCCTTCCGTACCGCCGAGTTCGATATCATGTTCAACCATGGCATCAGCAGAGAAGGTGACTTGGTGGACCTGGGGTTGACTCATGGCATCGTGAAGAAGAATGGAGCCTTCTTCTCCTGGGACGAAATCCGGCTGGGACAGGGCCGAGAAAAGGTAAAAGAATACCTGAGGGATAATCCGGACGTCGCCCAGCGATTGGAAGTGGAGATCACAGCTAAGAGCAAGCCTCCATCCGCCGACGCGGCGATGGAGCCCGTCCTTAAACCGGAACCCGTAGAGTAGGTTTTCAAGCTCGATAGAGAAGGGTCTGACGAAATGACCCTGCCCAATCATCTCATTTCCGTCCTTCAGTTTGCACAACGGCGCGACACATCTTTAGCAGCGCTTTTCTTATCCCATTCTGTCTTCCTGAGAATATCGTGGGCCTCGTCACTGACATTCGAGAACAGAAGCGGCACAACGACCGTCTGAGTGTGTTCGTTGATAGGAGGTACGCCTTCAGCATGGACAGGATGCTGCTGGTCAAAACCGGGATATCCATCGGCAGGGAATTGTCCCTGGAGGATCAGAGTAAGCTGGGCGCAGAGGCTGCGTTGGAAGACGCTCTGAATGCCGGCGTGCAGTTCCTGGGATTTCGACCCCGCAGCGAGCGCGAGGTGCGAGCTAGGCTGCGCCAGCGAGGATTCGATTACGAGATCGTGGGGAAGACCGTAGACAAGCTGAAGGAACAAGGCCTCCTGAACGATGTTACCTTTGCGCAGTACTGGAAAGAGAACAGGGAGAGGTTCAACCCCAGAAGCAAACGAATGCTCGCCAGAGAGTTGATGATGAAGGGAGTGGACAGAGAGATAGTGGAGGAGGCATCAGTGGACGTGGATGATTCCAAAGAGGCGTACAGGGCTGGGTTGAAGAAGGTGCCCTCTCTGGCCCAAACTGATCATAAAATCTTCTATAAGAAGATGATGACCTTCCTGAAAGGTAGGGGGTTTGGCTATACAGTGTCTTCAGAGACGGCCAAACGGTTGTGGAATGAGATGAAGGAGAAGAACCTTGAATTCGATTGATGAGAGAAAGACGAGGCGCACATGAAAACGGTCAAGGTAGAGAAGTTTCGGAATCTCCAGCAGGTTGTAACCACCGAAAACCATGCCCTAATAGTAGATGAGCCACCTGACGCCGGAGATGGTCTAGGCCCCACTCCTTACGAGATACTATTAGCGTCGCTGGGCACCTGAACCACCATAACCCTGTCCCTCTATGCGCAGAGGAAGGGTTGGCCCCTGGACGGGGTCACGGTGGAACTGAGTCACGAACGGATGCACGCTCGCGACTGTGAGGATTGCGAAGAGCAGGATGACATCATGCTGGATGTCATCCGTATCTACATAGTCTTGAAGGGCGACCTGACGGAGGAGCAGGTGGACCGGCTGTCGGAGCTATCAGAGCGCTGCCCAGTGCATAGGACATTGCAAGGTGGGCCCAGGATGTTGACCGAGGTGGACTGGACCAGGGAGTAAGGGATCAACGGAAGCTGGGCATGACCTCTTTGGCGAAAGTGCGCATCATTGAAATGAAGGAGTCCATGTCTTCTGCCCACGAACGGATGCCCACCGCCGTAGCTCCCGCTTTCTCATAGGCTTCGACTGTCTTAGAAACAGTAGCCGGTGATCCTATCAGAGATTCCTCCAAGCCTCTTCCCGCGTCGAACCTCTCCACCTCCAGGCTGCGACGGGTCTTTTTTCGGGCCACCTCGTCCTCGGCTAGATACATAGGCGCATAGGCAGTCGTCTCAAAAGTCACATAGCCTCTTCCAAGCTCGCGAGCCATCTCATTGATCCGACGTATCCCCTCGCCGATGAGCCTTGGCGGGCCCTCGGGAATCCAACCATGGCACCATTTGGCCAATCTCCTCAAGGTCGGCGCGTAAAGCTCATTTCCCCCCTTCTCTGGTCGATATCCGATGCCTCCACCCATGAGAAGGGGGATAGGGGAGGTTCTGGGGAAGTAGGTGGCTTTATCGAAGGAGATGGTGGAGCCTTTGGAGCTAACATTTCCACCCTGAAGTATGGCCGATAAGATCGCCAGGTATTCGTCTGTAAGACGGAAGCGAGCCTTATATGGAATTCCCATCACCCGGAAATCAGAGGGATAATCCCCCAGCCCCACTCCCAGCAGCAGCCTCCCATTGGAGATGGATTGAAGCGTCATTGCCTGTCGAGCCAAGACTCTGGGGTCTCTCAGAGGCAGAACCAGGATGGCGGTGCCCAGCTTGATCTTCTCTGTGAAGCCGGCCACGTAGGTCAAGGTCAGCAGAGATTCGTAGAAGTGAGGCTCTATCCCCTCGGTTTGCTCTATCAGACCTGACGACCGGTGAACGAACCAATCGGTGTCGTAGGTGATGTGATCGTGAACCCAGACCGAGTCATATCCCAACTCCTCGGCTTCAACAGCGACCCTCCTTATGGCCCTGACCCCGGCTAGTGCTCCTGAGTGGGGCAGCTTTATACCGAACTTCATGATTTACTTTACGTACAGCCTTCTTTCGAGGCCGTCGGTCAAGGTCTCGCAGCCGTTCTTCGTCACCAGAATGCTATCGGTGCATACGGCTACCCGAATCTTCTCCAGTTGAGGAAGTCGGACGAGCCCTGCTATCAGATGAAAGGTCATGCCTGCTTGTAGTGGCCTCTTTTCACCCCGCACCATACTGATGATGTGCCCCTCTCCCCAATCTGGGGCGTAGGCTATCCCTATGGAGTAGGCAATCCTCTGCATTACGACGGCGCCAAGCTCGGAGCCTTCAATGTTCTGCCGTACGGACTCGAAGACATCCTCAGCCCGGATGCCAGGTTTGATGAGAGACTTGGCCAGTTGCAGGGTGTCTATCGCCAGCTTTGTTGCGCGGACGAGAACATCGGGGGGCTCACCCAGGTAGACTTGTCGATAATGGGCTGCGTGATAGCGGTTGATGCACCCCGGTATCTCAAAGGAGACGCCGTCGCCGGGCTCCAGCTTCTTTCTGTACCACGTGGAATGGGTCATAGAATTACGAGCCCCGGAACGGATGAATATGGGAAGACCTGTGTACTCGCTGCCCGCCTTGATCTGAGCGGAGTGGATGGCGGCGGCGACGTCGTTTTCCGTGGCCCCTACCTCGGCCGCTTCGATCCCGGCCCTCATTCCCGCCTCGGCTGCCTGAGCGGCCTGGCGGATATACTCGATCTCTTGGGGAGATTTGATCATCCTCCCCTGCTCCACCAACCCTGAGCAGTCGACGAATTTGGCGTCGGGAAGCGAGGCAACCAATCGAAGATAGTCCCGAGTGGTCAAGAACCAAGAGTCGTACTCCAGCCCGATACGCTTGTTGGCCACTCCTATGCTCGTCAGGGCGTCTCTGGTCTTCGCCACCCAGTCTTCGTAGTCTCGGTACGGGCGGCTGTCTTCCACCCAGGCCAACGGCTCGATGTTAGTCGCCTCTATAAGCCGGGTGACGAATATGGGCTCGCTGTCTATGGGGACGATGAGGGTCTGGAACCAGTAGTAGCCCGGTGTCTGGTAGCCCGTCATGTAATAGAGGTTCTCAGGGGTAGTGATAAGCATGACGTCGACGCCCCTCTCTTGCATGCGTCGACGCAGGGCATCCAACCTCTGCTGGTATTCCTCCAGGGTGAAGTATTGGTAAGTTGGTTTTCTCATGGCGTCTCCATAGATTTGCGATGATGGTAAGGTCACTTGACGAACAGCTTGCGCTCCAAGTTGGGAGTAAGGGATTCGCAGCCGTTCTCGGTGACGTGTATAGTCTCACTAACCCCTATAGTGGTGAGCCCTGGGAGATGAAGGAAAGGTATCAGGTGAAAAGTCATGCCAGCCTGGAGCTCTCGGTGCTCCCCTTCTTTCATGCTGATGATATGCCCCTCTCCCCAGTCAGGAGCGAATCCGATCCCGATACTGTATGCCGCTCGATGATTGAAGGGAGCACCTATAGCGGCATCATCGACTAGCTTCTTGCAGAACATGTGGGCATCGTGAGCCGTGACGCATGGCTTTATGAACTTGATGGTCTCGTCCAATGCATCGGCCATCACCTGGGTCGCCTTGATCATCTTCTTCGGGGGGTCACCCACGTAGATGTTGCGCATCGTGGCGGCGTGGTATCGGTTGATGCAGCCGGGAATCTCGGTGTAGACCATCTGATTGGCGTTCACCTTCCCTCGATACCAGGTAGCATGGCACAGGTCGGAGCGGTCTCCCGTGGTGACGAATATGGGCAGGCCGGTGTACTCGCTACCGGCCTTGATCTGGGCTGCGTGAACGGCGGCTGCTATTTCGTTCTCGTCCACTCCTGGCCTGGAGGCTTCTATTGCTGCCCTAGTCCCCGCTTCGGCTGCTAGCCCCGCTTGCTTGATGTACTCCATCTCCTGAGGAGATTTGATCATCCTCCCTTCCTCCACTAAGCCATAGCAGTCTACAAACTGGACGTCAGGCAGAGCAGCTGAGAGCCCTTCGTAATCTCTAATAGTGATGAACCAAGACTGCTTCTCGATGCCTATCTTCTTATTGGCTAGCCCTAGACTTATCAGGGTATCCTTAGTGTGAGCGATCCAGTCGTCGGAGTCTCCATAGGGGCGACTGTCTTCCACCCAAGAAAGCCCCACCACATTGGTTGACTCGACCAGGCGGGCGATGAAGACCGGTTCCCTGTCCGGCAGAACGATGAGGGTCTGAAACCAATAGTAGCCCGGCGTCTGGTAGCCGCTGAGGTAGTAGAGGTTCTCAGGAGTGGTGACCATCATCGCGTCGACGCCCTTCTCCTCCATGCGTTTGCGCAAAGCGTCCAGACGCTGCTGGTACTCATCTAAAGTGAAGTATTGATACCTGGGTTTTTTCATGCTCACCTCTCGCTGTGGGGGCTATGCGGAGCAAATGAGACCTGCCTCACCCAACCTTTTGTTGCAGGCATGTAGTACAGACCTACTTTACATATAGCTTACGCTCGAGGGTGGGAGTGAGGGACTCGCATCCACTTTCGGTGATGTGGATGGTGTGACTGATGCCCACCGACGTAAGGCCTGGGAGGAAGACGAGAGGTATTAGATGGAAGGTCATACCCGGCAGAAGCGTTTGATGCTCTCCCTCTTTCATGCTGATAATGTATCCCTCGCCCCAATCTGGAGCAAACCCGATGCCGATACTGTAGGCCGCCCTGTGGTTCATGGATACTCCAAGATTGCCATCATCGATGACCTCTACGCAGCGCATATGAGCCTCATGGGCAGTGGTGACTCCTGGCTTTATGAACTTCATAGTCTCGTTAAGGGCCTGGATCATTACCTCGGTGCCCCTGGCTATCTGATCGGGCGGGTCTCCCAGGAAGACATTGGTCATTTGGGCTGCATGGTAGCGGTTTATGCACCCTGGTATCTCCAGGAACAACGAATCGCCCGACTTCAACTCTCCCCGATACCACGTGGCATGGCCCAAGGATGACCTGGTGCCGGCGGTGACGAAGGCCGGAAGGCCGGTGTACTCACTGCCCGCCTTGATCTGAGCCGCGTGGACAGCCGCGGCCACATCGTTCTCGGTAGCCCCTACATGAGCCGCCTCGATTCCCGCCATGGTGCCTGCTTCAGCAGCCGCTCCTGCCTGCTTTATGTACTCAATCTCTGCTGGAGACTTGATCATTCTTCCCTGCTCCACAACCATGGAACAGTCAACCCACGTGGCAGAGGGAAGGGCGGCTTGAAGCCTGTCGAAATCAAAGTTGGTCAGGAACCAAGACTTCTTCTCTACACCGATACGCTTGTCGGCCAAGCCTAGATCCGTCAATATGTCCACGCTGGTGGCGATCCAATCGTCGGAGTCGCCGTAGGGACGCCGGTCTTCCACCCACGTCAGATGCTCTGCATTGCTGTCCTCCAGCAAGCGGGTGCTGATCACGGGTTCCTTGTCCATAGGAACGACTAGGGTCTGATACCAGTAATAGCCTGGGGTCTGATACCCCGTTAAATAGCAGAGGTTTTCCGGAGTGTGGACCATCATCGCGTCCACTTCCTTTTCCTGCATGCGCTTGCGCAATGCATTCAATCTCCCTTGATACTCCTCCAGAGAGAAATACTGCCAGGTAGCTTTCTTCATAAATCTCCTCCTTTGTGGACCTGCTTTAGAGTTGCTAGTCTTTAGTCCTGATGGATCTTCCAATGGCAACCAGGAACATAACACTCTTGTTTTCGGCGCTGGGTGAAAAGAACTCGATCACATCATCATCGAAGAAGGTGAGTCCGCTGGCTCCCAGTTTCTGTCCATAGGCGGCCAGGTAAATCCGTCCTCCTATTAACCCCGCCTCCAGTTGGGCCATACGATAACCCCTGTTGCCATAGCGCTCCAGTATGAGGTTGAGGTCAGCTATAAAGAAGACATCGACGCTGGCATCGGCGGGAATTGCTTGCTCCAGACCTAAATACCCCGCTTTGTCTCGATAGTCGCCTTCCTTTAGCTGCTCCAAGCCCTTTCTGTCCCGGTGAAATAGATAGGAGCCGCTGGGTATACCCTCCACTGCATTGACGATTAAATACAGCTGGTTCAGCGTTGAACCAAAAGGCTCCAGGAAATCGGTGGAGATACCGACGGTGGAGACGTCGAGAATGTTTGAGAGTTGAGGAAAGGTGATGGATTCTCGATCGAACTGGCGAGTGGAGCCTCTACGTGAAATGGTCTCCTCCAGGGGCCGAACAGCCAGGTCCTCCTTGGTGATAGGAGTCAATGGGTAGAACTCTCCTTGGGGGTCCTTCATGACTGGAGATGGAGTGGGGCCGCGCAAGTCTTCCACTTCTCGCTCGTCTCTCAGAGACGACTCAGTGCGAATATCTCTTATGGCTGGATAGTCCACTTCAGACTTGGACAGGGGCTCGACGTCGTACTCTATATCATCTAGCGGTGAGCTCCCATTCATGGATGCTCTGGGGATGTTGCCCAGTGAGACCATGCATATCGAGGCCTCTTTGTGTTGATTCAGACCCAGAAGGCGATCTATCACGCCATCGGTGAAATTGACTACTAATTTGGCAGGAACGCGCCGGGCGGAAGCGATGGCAAGCAAGTTGGCCAGAATGGTACCGGAATCCCAAAAGGAGTGACGGTAGGCCCTGGCCTGGTACTTCCAGGAGTTTCGCCAGAAGGTATCGGCGCAGACAATAACAGCAGAAGCATTGAGTACGGAGGGGTCTCCGGCTGTGGCTCGAATCAGCTCTGACAGGTAGTCTCCCGAACGCAACCGTTTCAATGAGAAGTCGTGAGGGGCAAACTGATATACTCCCGCCTCCAGCCCTGGCAAGTCTCGGCACACAAGATAAAGGTCTATGTGATAGAGGGCGCCGGTGCACGCCGCCGCCCGAAAGAACAGCTTCATCCCTTTGGAATATTCTTTTTGCTTGGTGATACCCGCCGAAAAGTAGAATAGGTGGGAGAGGGTCTTCAGGTCCAACTCTCGGCTGTTTTGGTCTTGAACAGGCGGATGCGAAATACAATCTAAGGCCGACATGCCTGTTGATTCCAGCTCTCGGGGAAGCTGGACGTCTTCTATCGATTTATAGACCTTGAAGGGAGTAGGTCGGTTGTCCCAGTCGAGATAATGGGCATTAGTACGAACGCTCAAATAGGAGTGCTTGGTGCCGTTGTGGTATGTCCAGGTTGCGCCGGTGTTCCGATTGCCCATTCAGCCCCTAACCCCCATAAGTATCCGTTGCTGATCGATACATGGGAGCGACTTAGCGCCCAAGAGTATACCAGAATTAGCCTTACGTTCCTATGGGAGGGCAGGAATGAAAAGCGCCAGGCCACACCCTGGGTCTTGGTGCAGCAAAGAAAGCCGCTAGGCGGGAAGCCCGAAGTAGTAGGCTCGCTCGGACCTTACGTAGCGTTCGCTGAGGAAGTTAAGGGCTCTCCTAGCGAGGGTGAACTTCTCTGAGAGAGTCGTGAAGATTGACTCTAAGCCGGGCTCAGGAGACTCCCTGGCGGCCAGCTCGTAGAAAGTCTGCCCCTCGGTCTCGTAGTCGGCTATTGTTCGTCTTTTATGCCTGGTGCTACACGTCCGACTCGCCGACTGTATCGTGTGATCTGGAAAGATTCCGGCCAGGAACAGGGCTACATCGGCAATGCGTTTGTAATACATGGGGCGCACCTCTGGGTCCGACTGGCTGCACAGAAGGATCATGTCATCGATGTCCATATCGCTGAACTTCCTGCGTCGCAGCCTTCCCCGCTCCATCCAGTAAGCTACAGTGCTTCGAGTCTTGGCGAAGGAGGAGAGCATGTCTACCAAGTAGTCCCGAGGAGGCCTGTGGTCCAGCAGCTCCGCCACTTCCGGCGCTTCGAATACGGGAATTCTCTCGCCCTTGTCTCCTACCTCGTTGATGTAGGTCTCGTTTTCCAAGTCTCGGCGAATCTGGCGAAGCAGTATGGAGAACAGCATATAAGGAGAGATGCGTATGAAGGCCTCCTCGTCGTTCAATACCCTTTGTGCGAGCTTTGGGTCATCCAGCATCTTGTCCTGAAAATCTTCTTTATCGATGATCAGTTCAATGATACTGGTGTGGTCCTGATACTTGGCGGCCACCGTTTCCACTAAGAATTTAAGATCGGAGTCGGTAAGCTTCATTTCTGTGTGACCTCGGAATATTCCTCTACTCGTATTCTACCATTTTTACCACGGCGGCCTGTAAAGGAAGGAAACCCGAGTTTGGTACGGCATTCTGGGCTTGACACTAGGTTTGATACTTCATATCTTGCGAGGGCATTTCAGGAAGTAAGGAGATGTGGATATGAAGATCACTAGAGTGGAAGCCTGTACGTGCGCGGTGCCCCTGGATACAGGCATTGCCTTCTCCACGAGGGCTGTTCAAGAGCGTCATTACACGTTGGTCAGGATTCACACAGATACAGGGGTAGAGGGAATCGGCTTCTGCTATGCGGGGCATAAGGCGGGGCACCTGGCTACCATCGCGGTTAGAGATCTGCTAAGGGACGTGGTAGTGGGCAGAGACCCTCACCAGGTTGAGGCTATCTGGGACGCCATGTACAGAGAATCTTTGCTTCACGGCCGCCGGGGATTGGTTCTCCGCGCCCTCAGTGCTATAGACATAGCTCTGTGGGACGCCGTATCCAAAGATGCGAGCCTTCCTCTGTATCGATATTTAGGCGGGTATAGAGAGGAGATGGTTCCCGCCTACGCCAGCGGTGGATATTATCTACCGGGCAAGGGGCCAGAGCAACTGGCCGATGAGATGCGAGGCTATCTGGATATGGGTTTCCCAGCGGTGAAGATAAAGGTGGGGCGGCTTCCCGCCAGAGAAGACGCAATTAGGATAAGAGAGTCCAGGGAAGCGGTAGGTCCTGATGCACCCCTCTTCCTGGATGCCAACAACGCCTGGCCCGACGCCAGCTCTGCTATTCAGGCCATTCGATATTTCGAGGAGTACGTTCCTGGTTGGATTGAAGAACCCCTGATGCCCGACGACATCCAAGGTCACGGAACCATAGCTTCGGAGGTGCTGACCCCGGTGGCTACCGGCGAGATACACGCCACCAGATGGGATTTCGCACAGCTGATACAGCAGAGGGCAGCCGTCATTCTTCAGGCCGACGCAGGAGTTTGCGGTGGGGTAACAGAGTGGAAAAAGATTGCTGCCCTGGCCGCCGCCCACGACTTGCAGATGGCACCCCACTGGCTGCAGGAAGTACACGTGCATCTGGTGGCCTCTACCCCCAATGCCACCTGGTTGGAGTACTTCACCGACTTTAGTGTAATAAACGTGGGTCGGCTGTTCAGGACTGGCCTTGAGGTCAAACCCGGTGGGATTTCCCTTCCCGATGAACCCGGCCTGGGGATAGAGCTGGACGAAGCTGCAGTGAAACGCTACTCGCTAGATGGGTGGGCGTAGGGGGGCTTTTCGTCGGAAGAGGCTCTTCAGCGGAAAAGCTGGTCGTCCCCGGCCGGCGACGTCCAGGGCCAAGCCGAAGAAAGCGAAACAGTCTCACGTGAGAGATGGCAAGGTGCAGAAGGGTCGACGCAGATAACCTAGGCTTTGAGTCCAGCGTCCGCCGCTGGTTAGAAGCTTCCCTTCCGACCTCTTCCAGGATAGCCTCCCCTTGGGAGAGGTCTACTCCTCACTGAAAGTTGGGAAAATGTGGATACCTCGAACTTTCGCCGTATTTTCAGCAGTATGCTCAGTGCCTAACCCAGGCGTGGAGCGGGCGAAGGGATTCGAACCCTCGACCTTTTGCTTGGGAAGCAAACACTCTGCCACTGAGTTACGCCCGCAGTGACTCGACGTGCTAGATCCTGTGTAGTTTGCGATGCTATCATGTATCCCATGGGCAGGGAGATGACTAAAGCCTACTCACGACTGCCAGCAACTCGACGGGATACTACTTATGAAAGGGCTTCGCAACATCCGTCAAGAACAGGCAGTTCGAGCCTTCATCAGGCTTGGGGGATCGGAGCGGCGTGGAAAAGGAAGTCATCGAGTCATCGATATTAATGGGCAAGACATTTCTATCCCACATGGTTTGTTAAAAATTGGCCTCTTGAGGCACATCATTAGGATTGCCAGATTAAGCGTGGAAGAGTTCAGGTAGGCTTTATGAGGGGAGGCGACTATGACTGTGGCGACTCAGAGATATACAGTAGTAGTGCATGAGGCGGAAGAAGGTGGATACTGGGCAGAGGTCATCGAACTGCCAGGATGCGTGTCCCAAGGTGAAACCATGGATGAACTGAGGCGAAGCATTAAAGAGGCCATCGATGCTGTTCTGCTTGAGGATACTGGGGATGAGGACATACGAATGTTGATTCCACCACACTCAGAATCAAGCTCTTTTGTGTTGGTTGGCAAGGAGACTGCGGAGTCTTGGGATGTTTCAGGAGAAACGAGTTCCTGGACCAGTACTAGTTGCTGAAAGGAACGTCATTGGAAGTCAACTTTGCATTTCTTTGCGACTATGCTGACCAGAGCGGAAAACTAACCGCCTTTGGTATAGGAATTGACACTATCTACGCCAGAAGGATTCCTACGACCCATCCTTTGATCTTCGCTGTCATTCAACTGCGGTTCACCTCGGTAGAAGTGGGTGAAAAACAATTCGGTGTCCGACTCATTGATGCGGACAGCAACGCCATCATTGCTCCTCTGGACACAATCCTCCACGTTGAGCCTCCACCGCAAGGCTATACTTACAGAAACCAGAGCATAGCTCTAGCTCTTCAGGGAGTGCGCCTTCCTCATTACGGTGATTACTCGGTAAGGTTTTTAGTGCAAGGCCAAGAGGTAAAGCAGGTTCCAGTCCGACTTGCCCTACCTCCCACTCCACCGTCAACGGGCTGACCACCCTAAGCATTGGATAAATCCACGAAGGAAAAGGGTGGAGCGGGCGAAGGGATTCGAACCCTCGACTTTTTGCTTGGGAAGCAAACACTCTGCCACTGAGTTACGCCCGCTGGGTGAACTAATTGTATCTGCCCCAATTTTGGTGGTCAAGCAGACCCGTCGACACTCCTGTCCCTCAGCGCAGGCGGCCGATGGCGTACATCACACCCACTATCAGGAACAGCAGCATGAACACATCAGAGGTAAAGACCCACCTCCACAAAATCTCGCCTGACAGGTCGTGGATCAGGGCGCCTCGTATGACCTTTCCTACGAAATAGCTCAGTACCACGCTGGATGCGGCTATTACCTGGAGCCAGCGTCCCCTCTTTCGGTTAACCGAGCGAGACACCCCTTCTCCTATGGCTATGCCCAGCCCGATGGACACGAAGATGGAAATGAAGGGGATGCCTCGCAGGACGGCCCATGCAAATCCCCCTAGGATGGCCAAGCCCAATCCAGCCCCGATGCCCTTTAGATAATAGGAAGAGTCGACCTGGTAGATGGGGCTAGGGCGAATGTTGGCACACTTCTGGCATCGAGCACCGACTGGAGTGTGCACCAGACACTGATGACAGATGGGCTTTGCGCACTTCCCACACGTGAGAAGGGTCTCAACTTCGGGATGGAGAGCACATTGCATGTTGCCGGTCCTGTACCAGGAGATGTAATTAACGTCGGTGGGGCTAGAGAGATGCCGGCTGAATTAGCCAACAGGTGGTTATCAGCTAGCCCGATTCGTCATCCTTCAAGTCCACGACGGCGAAAGTCAACTCTCCTTCGGCGATGGTGCTGCCGCTCACCTGAGCCCTGGCTGTACCCTTCCCTACAGGACCTCTCATCCTGCTCAGGCTCACCTCCAACCTGAGGATGTCTCCAGGCAGTACGGGCTTCCGGAAACGGAAGGAGTCGATGCCTGCGAAGTACCCGACCTTTCCCTTGTTCTGCTCTAGGCTGAGAAGGGCGACCGAACCCACTTGAGCCAGGGCTTCAACGATGAGAACTCCCGGCATGATGGGATGGCCGGGGAAATGCCCCTGAAAGAAGGGCTCGTTGATGGTGACGTTCTTTATTCCTATGGCCCGAGAGCCGGGTTGCAACTCTTCTATGGTATCTACGAGAAGAAAGGGCCATCTATGGGGGAGGATAGCTTGAATCTCTTGTGAGGTGAGGCCCATGGACGAGCTATCTCGTGCTCTTTTTGGCTGGCGAGGTTAGCAGCCTCTCTGCGGATTCAGAGGGAACGGCCACCGACCCCAAATCAGTCCTTGCACCTAGACCCTCGCCGTGGTAGTCGCTTCCACCGCAGGGAATGAGGTCGTATTTTTCGGCCAGCCGCGCCAATCGCTGAACCGTCTCCTGAGGGTAGTGACCGTAGTAGACCTCAATGCCCGCCAGACTGCTCTTCTTGAGCTCAACGAGGAGGTTTTCCAGGTCTACCACGTCCCCGGGGTGAGCTATCACCGCCAAGCCGTATAGTGAAGTGATTAGCTCTATCGCCTCGACGGGCGTCATCTTCTCTCTTTCCACATAGGCGGGGCCATCGTGGTTTATGTACTTGTTGAAGGCCTCCTGCACGCTTGCCACGAACCCCCTCTCCATCAGAGCTTGGGCGATATGGGGTCTACCTATGGTTCCATCACCGGCGTACTTCATTACGTTATCCCAGTTGATATCCATCCCCATATCATTCAGCTTCTCTACCATCTTGCGGGCTCTGCCCTCTCTGGACTCACGAAACTGTCTCAACGTAGCTTGAAAATCGGGATCGTCGTAGTCCATTAGATAGCCCAGCATGTGGACCTCTCCAGAGGGAACGTCCGTGCTCAGCTCTATACCAGGGATCAAAGTTAAGGAAGGGTGCTTCTTCGCCTCTTCTCCAGCCCTCAGGAGTCCATCTGTGGCATCGTGGTCGGTGATTGCTAGATAGCGGACACCCTTCTTCACTGCCTGGTCTACCAGCTCTTCGGGGTCTAGTACGCCGTCGGAGACAGTAGTGTGAGTGTGCAGGTCTACTTCCATGGCTTACCTACCACTCTGTCCACACGACAAATGGATTCGGCTTTGCCGGTTTCCTCGTTCACGTCCAGCATTACGGAGCTGAATCGGACCGGCCCCTTGGCCACTGATAGACGTTGGTTCATAAGAGTCAGGAACCTCTGGATCACATCCTCTGGATCGTCTCCGATCACCGACTCCAGGGGGCCTACCATGCCGACGTCGGTAATGTAAGCGGTTCCCTTGGGTAGGACTTGCGCGTCTATGGTCCCGACGTGGGTGTGGGTACCCAAGACACCCGTTACTCGGCCGTCCAGATACCAGCCCATGGCCCCTTTTTCCGACGTCGCTTCACCGTGAAAGTCCACTATTATGACTGGCGCTTTCTTCGAGATCGAGGGTAGGAGGTCGTCCATTGTCCTGAAGGGGCAGTCCAGGCTCTTCATAAACACTCGTCCCATCAGATTAATGACCAGGACGTTTTTAACTGCTATGTAGCCTCTACCAGGAGCGGAAGGCGGGTAGTTAATGGGCCGTAGGATCGGCAGGTGTCCGTCCAGGTGAGGGATTATGTCCTTTTGGTCCCATACATGGTTTCCAGTGGTTATTACATCTGCCCCGGCCTCAAGCAACTCTATGGTGGTATCTAAAGTCAGTCCAAATCCGCCTGCGCTGTTCTCTGCGTTTGCTATTACCAGATCTATGCGGTGTTCGCTTATTAGACCGGGTAAAAGGGTTTGGACAGCTCTTCTACCAGGCTTTCCAACTATATCTCCTATCATCAATATGCGCACGGCGGATCTGTTCTATACCTCCACTGACCAACTCAGGCATTGAACTGAGCAAAAGAACACTTCAAGGAACTTCTCTCATCGGCGATACCTAATCGAGGGTTACGAAAGAGACTCGATTTATCGGGCGGTCCCTACTGCCCTGGTCTCCCTGAGCACCGTGACCTTTATCTCGCCGGGATATACCAACTCCTCCTCGATCTTCTTAACGACTTCGCGGGCCAAATGAGCGGCGGCTGAGTCGTCGATTTCTTGGGGTTTCACCATTATGCGAACCTCGCGACCCGCTTGGATTGCGTAGGATTTCTCCACCCCTTGGAAGCTGTTGGCTACCTTCTCCAGAGCTTCCAGTCGCTTTATGTAGTTCTCTACTGTATCACGTCTGGAGCCAGGACGGGCGCCGCTGATGGCATCGGCGGCAGCGACTATGAAGGCTTCGACGTTGATCCTGTCCTCGTCATGGTGCTCTTCGATGGCTTTCACAACCTCGGGACGTATATGGTATTTACGGCCTATCTCAGCGCCAATTTCGGCATGAGGCCCATGCACTTCGTGAGTAAGAGCCTTTCCGATGTCGTGTAGGAGTCCAGCCTTCTTGGTTATGTCAATGTTGGCGCCTATCTCGCCGGCTATGTTGCCTGCCAAAAGGGCGACTTCTATGGAGTGTTTCAATATGTTGTGGCCGTAGCTATATCGAAACTTGAGTTGGCCCACCAGTTTCACTAGCTCTGGGTGGAACCCAGTGACTCCCAGCTCGTACATAGCCTGCTGACCGGAGGCCTTTATGTCTTCTTCGACCTGAACCTTGGCCTTTTCCACCATATCCTCGATTCGAGCGGGGTGGATTCTACCATCGCTGACCAGGTTTGTAACGGTCACTCGTGCTATCTCTCGCCGGACTGGATCGAAGGTTGATAATGTGACGGCCTCGGGAGTGTCGTCGACGATGAGGTCTACCCCGGTGGCCTTCTCCAGTGCGCGAATGTTGCGCCCCTCGCGGCCTATCAGACGACCTTTCATGTCGTCGCTGGGCAGAGGAACAACGGTGGTTGTAGTCTCGGAGACTACGTCGCTTGCTAATCTTTGGATGGCTAAGGCTATAGCCTTTCTGGCCTTAACCTCAGCCTCGCCTTTCAGCCCTTGCTCGATCTCCCAGAAGCGCTTCTGCACCTCTCCTAGGAAGGCCTCCTCGGCCTCATCCAGGAGATGCTGTTTGGCTTCTTCTACCGTGATCCCAGATATCTGTTCCAGCTTTTGCAGCTGTTGTTGCTTTACCTCTTCTGTCTCTTGTATCTTCTGGCTCAGGCTTTCTTCTTTTGTAGCAAGATTGCGTTGTCGCTTTTCGACCGACTCCACCTTGTTGTCAAGAGCCTCTTCCTTTTGGGCGAGACGGCGTTCTTGTCGCCTCAGTTCAGTTCGATGTTCCCGGGTCTCTCCTTCGGCGGACGAGCGGATTCTAATGGCCTCTTCTTTGGCAGTTAGAACTAGCTCCTTCCGTTTACTTTCGGCCTCGGTTAGGAACGAATTTGCTCTGGCCTCTGCCTCTCTTCCCTTCTTACTAAGTAAAAGGTGACGAGCGAAAAATCCGGTGAACCCCCCAAAAAGAATTCCTCCTGCGATACTCAAGATGGACACTAATACGATATCCATCTCAACCTCGCTTTCTAATCTTACACTTGTATCATTGTTAAGGACTCCAAAGGGGTTCGGAGTATCAATCCAATCTTATCCTCTGCAACATAATGATGTCAAGGAAAGGTACTCCTCTTCAGTTCCTCCAGCAGCATCACAACTCGCTGAAAGGGACAAATTGTCACCAATCTACTGGACAAGCCTAAATTTGCCACCTTCAACACTCTTTCCCCGTATTCCCGTCTCAAGCACGGGAATCGAGTCTGTCTCAGAAAGGCAAAACGCCTTGGGCCCACCCGCCCGCCCTCGGCAGGCTTTGTATCTGGGGGTATATTCCCCAGTCAAGCCGAGGACAGGCCCCCCCAACCCCCTGCCAGAGGGTGGTTCCCTTCGGCAGGCTCAGGATAAACTCTAGGCTCACCATGAGCGGCGGGCACCCTTGCTGGCTTCTGGGACAGGGCTGGAGTAGGGGGTGTCAAATTCTCTGAACTACCACAGTTTCCTTGACATCCTAATTAGCTGCATTTAAACTAACTCTTAAGGACAAGAAATAGCTCAAAATCTCGGGGAGCTTGGCGAGCCAGGCTGAGAGGGTAGCCCCACCGATACTACCGACCCCCTGAACCTGATCTGGGTAATGCCAGCGGAGGAATCAGATGTCTTGTCAAACCACCTCCGAAGAGGTGGTTTTTTATTAGGGCGAAGTAAGTAAGGAGAGATGAATGGCAACTAGTGGAAACGGCGTCGACACTCAAATGTATCATGCCAAGCGCAGCATCACCAAGGAGATGGTGCGAGTTGCCGAAAGGGAAGGACTGGAGACTGAGCTGATACGTGAGGAGGTGGCTAGAGGAAGACTCATCATACCAGCCAATATAAATCACACCAGTCTTGATCCAATGGGTATCGGCAAGGTGGCGAGCGTTAAGATCAACGCAAACATCGGTAACTCCGCAGTCACCTCTCACATCGATAAAGAGATAGAGAAGCTGGAGCTGGCTGTCAAGTTCGGCTCCGACACTGTGATGGACTTGAGCACCGGCGGCAATATCGATGGCATCCGAGAGGCCATCATTCAAAAGAGCACTGTTCCCATTGGCACCGTTCCCATATATCAGGCTCTGGAAGAGGTAAAGAAGGTGGAGAAACTGACCGGGGACATCCTGATAGACATGATCGAGCATCAGGCCCAGCAGGGAGTGGACTACATGACCGTTCACTGCGGCACGCTGTTCGAGCACCTACCTCTGTGTCAACACCGGGTCACCGGCATTGTCAGCCGAGGTGGAGGACTCTTGGCCCAGTGGATGGTGGCACACAAGAAACAGAACCCCCTCTACGAGCGATTCGACCACATTCTAGAGATTGCTCGGAGGTACGACGTGACTCTTAGTTTGGGGGACGGACTGCGCCCAGGCTGTCTTGCCGACGCCTGTGACGCCGCCCAGTTCGCCGAGCTAGATACTCTGGGCGAGTTGACCCTACGAGCTTGGGAAAAAGACGTCCAGGTGATGATAGAGGGACCAGGCCATATCCCCATGGACAAGGTGGCCATGAACGTAGAGCGTCAGCAGAAGGTCTGTCATGAGGCTCCCTTCTACACCCTTGGGCCTCTAGTAACGGACGTGGCCCCCGGATACGACCACATCACATCGGCCATTGGAGCTGCCCTGGCAGGCCAGGCGGGTACTTCTCTGCTATGCTACGTGACTCCCAAGGAGCACCTGGGGCTCCCCAACGTCGAGGACGTGAAACAGGGTGTGATAGCCTACAAGATAGCTGCTCACGCCGCCGATTTGGCTAGAGGCCGCAAGGGGGCCAGAGATTGGGATGACGAGTTGTCTAAGTCCCGCTTCGATTTCGACTGGAATAAGCAGTTCGAGCTGGCAATGGACCCAGAGACAGCGAGGTCAATGCACGATGAGACGCTGGTGGACGACTACTTCAAGAGCGCTGAGTTCTGCTCGATGTGCGGTCCCAAGTACTGCCCCATGCACAACTTCCGCAACATAGACTGGGCATCTCTAAAAGAAGAGGTCGCGATCAGCAAAGCAATGTCCGGGAAAAGTTGAGTTAGGTGGGGCAGAAGGCTGCCATAAAAGAGGATCAACCTCTAATCATAGGGGGGAAAAGCTTCAGATCACGGCTAATCCTTGGAACGGGCAAATATAGTAACTATGATGATATGAATGCCTCCTTCGAGGCTGCAGGAACTGAGATCATTACCGTTGCCCTGCGCCGCCTTGACCTAGATGACCCATCCAAGAAGACGCTGCTGGACTACATAGACTGGAACAGGTACACGATCCTCCCCAATACAGCAGGAGCTCGTACCGCTGATGAAGCTGTCCACACCGCCAGATTAGCACGGGCCATGGGCCTCTCCGACTGGGTAAAACTGGAAGTGATTCCAGATCCAAAATACCTTCTCCCCGATCCCGTAGGCACACTGGACGCAGCCAAGACTCTGGTCAAAGAAGGGTTCGTAGTATTGCCCTACATCAACGCCGACCCAATACTGGCCAAGCATCTGGAAGATATCGGTACAGCTACCATCATGCCCTTGGGTTCACCCATAGGATCTGGGCAGGGTCTGGTGAACTTGGAAGAGATCAAAATAATCGTGGAGCAGGCTACTACGCCTGTTGTCGTGGATGCAGGTATCGGCGCCCCTTCCGACGCCGCCCTAGCCATGGAGATAGGCTCTGATGCCTGCCTTGTCAACACCGCAGTTGCAGAATCAGGAAGCCCACCCCTGATGGCCGCAGCCATCGCCGAGGCCGTCGATGCGGGCAGGAAGTCCTTCCTGGCAGGGCGGATACCCAAAAAGGCCTACGCCTCCGCCAGCAGCCCTTTGGACGGCGTTGTCAGGTAGAAAACCACGGGAGATTCTCTGTGGGTATCCTTTTCTGGTACACTCTCTCAGGTGAGCCGACATGATCACACTGACTGTAAACGGCAAGCAGAGAGAGCTTGATGGGCCGGCGAGTCTGACGAGCTTCTTGGAGGTTAATAACATCGAGCCTCGACTCATCGCCATCGAGCACAACGGCGAGATCATCAAGCGAGATAAGTGGGTCGGCATCACTCTCAACGCAGGAGATAAACTGGAGATAGTACACATGGTGGCAGGGGGCTAGAGGTGTTGTCCAAAGGAAAGACTCGCTTCGGAATTGCACTTTACCAGATGTTTCCAGATCGCGTAGTCGATTCCTCTCTCATTCCCCAGTACATCAAGCAGGTTGAGTCTCTGGGCTACGACAGCATCTGGGTGCAAGACCAGACCCTGGGAAACATGCCCAGCATTGAACCCGTCACACTGCTTACTTACGCATCTGCCTTTATCACCAGGGTCAGACTAGGGGCATCAGTTATAGTCACGCCTCTCCGCAACCCGGTACTCCTTGCAAAAGTCATCGCCAGCCTGGATCATCTCGCCAAAGGCCGTTTGATTCTCGGTATCGGCATTGGTGGAGGTTCTGAAGAACACGCTGCCTTTGGCATCACTTCCCAGCACCTGGCAAGCAGGTTCGAAGAAGGACTTCAGCTAATGAAGTGGCTCTGGTCCGAGGATAGCGTGGACTTCCACGGCCGCTTCTGGAGCCTTGAAAAGGCAGCCATAGAGCCAAAACCTATGCAAAAACCCCACCCACCCATCTGGTTTGGCGCTCGAAAAGAACCTGCTCTACGCCGCGCAGTCAAGATGGGCAACGGCTGGATGGGTGCAGGGTCGTCCACGCTCTCTGGATTCAAAGAGGCACTGGGCAACGTGAGAAGCTATCTGGACCAGGCAGGGAAGGATCCCGCCGGCTTCTCGATATCAAAAAGGCTTTACATAGCCGTTGACAAGGATAAAGAAAGTGCTTCCAGAAAGGTTCAGGAATGGTTCGGCAGGTACTATGGGGATGCATCTCTGGGCCCCAAGGTTACCGTTTTTGGTTCTGCCGAAGAGTGCATAGAAAAGCTGAGTGAGTTGGTCGAAGAAGCCCCGGACCTGATCATGCTAAACCCCATCTACAATCTGCCAGAGCAGGCCGACACACTAGCCAAAGATATCATCCCGAACCTGTAATCGCCTTCTTCATCCCTGCTCTGAACCCACCCCGCATTCCCTCCCCGCACAGAGAGAGTCCAGAGGAACACCTCCCTCTGGCAGGGGGTATGGGCCTGTTCTGAGCAAGTCGAAGGATCGAAGGAGGATGTGCCCCCCATATGTAAACCCTACCTGGGTGGGTATAAAACCCATCCCAACCGCATCCCTATCAGGGGTTCCAAAGGGGCCACGCCCCTTTGACGGGGGGCATGGGGGGTGTCCCCCCACATACAAAAACCTCCATGGGAGGGTCGGGTGGGAAACAAGACATCGGCCTTTCTGAGCCGGCCTCAAGGTGACCTGGCAGACAACCTCACCCCCCTGGATTCCCACTTTCGTGGGAATGACGTATGGAACCAAGCCCCTATTGTCATCATTCTCGTGCTTGACACGGGAATCCAGGGGAGGGGTGGACGGGATCGACCGGGGCAACTGCTCAACCTCAGCCTGACGAGGGCAACCACATGAGCGGAAAAGGAGATGTAGAATCCAGGGTTGACACCTACCCTGCTGTGTCACGCAGCATTATATAAAATAAGAACCTACGTGCTATAATGCAAATCCACATCTCACTTACAAGGAGGTATCACACCTATTTCCCGCGGAGGGAGACCAGAGGGATACATTCTTTTGGCTGGGGGGCATATCCTCCATGCCCCCCAAGAGTCACTTACCTGGGCAGGTGGGTGGGATAATCCCCAACCCGATGAAAAACTCAATCAAAAATAACGAGGTCTTCATGCCTGGAAAACCCGCAAAACAAAAGTTTTTTTACAACTCAATCAAGTTTGAACGGGGACCAGAAAATTCAATCAAATTTCAAAGCTAAACAGAAAAGACAATCAAGTTTCTACATACAATGGATGGGGAGTTCAGGAATCTAGGCATATTCCGAACATTAACCTCCCTATGTGGCTGTGATAGAATAAGCCCGCTCTATTTCCATCAAGACAGCAGGTGGCACCATGCGAATAGTGGACTTCCGCAGCGATACCGTTACTCATCCGACGCCCGAGATGCGCAAAGCCATGGCCGAGGCAGCGGTAGGCGACGATGAGTATCGAGATGATCCCACTCTCAATCGTTTAGAGTCTCTTGCCGCCGATATGTTGGGTAAGGAGGCTGCCGTTTTTCTGCCCACCGGCACTATGAGTAATCTTGTAGCTATCTTGACCCACTGCAAGAGAGGCGACGAGATGATAGCAGGCCATCGCTCTCACATCTTCACCGATGAAGGAGGAGGAGCATCGGCTCTGGGAGGCGTCCATGTTCAGACGGTACGCAATGATGACCGAGGCATGCTGGACCCAGACGAGGTGGAGGCTGCCATTCGCCCTGACAACGTCCACTTTCCTCCCACCGGGCTAGTCGCTCTCGAGAATACCCATAACGCCTGTGGCGGTGTCGTACTGACCCCCGAAGACACCAAAGCTATTGCCGACGTTGCCCACGAGAGTGACCTTCCCTTCCACTTGGACGGTTCTCGGATATTCAACGCAGCAGTATACCTAGAGACCCCTATCAACGAGATGGCCAAGCACGCCGACAGCGTAAACTTCTGCCTGTCCAAAGGCTTAAGCGCCCCCATAGGCTCCATGCTGGTGGGCGCCGCCGAGTTTATCGATAGGGCCCGTTACTGGCGAGAGACCGTAGGGGGTGGAATGAGGCAGGTGGGCGTGATAGCGGCAGCAGGAATCGTAGCCCTGGAGACAATGGTGAATAGACTGGCCGAAGATCATGCCAACGCTCGCAGACTGGCCCTGGGACTCCGTCACATTCAGGGTATCGACATCGATCCAGACCGTTACCCCACCAACATGGTCTACTTCCAGGTCATCAACGGCTCTCCAGCCAAGCTGGCCCAGCTGCTGGAGGACAGGGGGATCAAGGGAGCTGCGCCGCAACCCAGGTGGCGATTTGTGACTCACTACGGCATCACAGCCGACGACGTGGACTACGCACTGGACGTAATAGAGGAAACCTTCAAGGAGCACGCCAGACCCTGAGGGCGTCGAACCTTATCTGCGGTCCTTCACCGGTATCACCAGCTTGAGACCGGACCATATCTCGTCGATGGCGCAGACTTTTACATCCACCAAGCCCTGGACCAGAGCCACTTCCCTGATAACGTCTTCGGTCAGGTCAGTCGCCTTTCCCGACGCCTTCTTGGGCCAGGACACCCAGATGACGCCATTTTGCACTATCCGACTCTTGGCTTGCTTCAACTGGGTTTCCAACACCGTCTTGGAGATCACAAAAAGATGGACCATGTCCAGGGGAACATCATCCTGCTCCCTCACATCTATGCCCTTCGGCAATTCTCCCAGCAGCTTCCAATAGTTCCCGGGAGCGCCCACTACAGCGATGGATTTCCCCTCCTTGATCCCCAACTTCTTTACGAGAGGCGTGCCCGAGTATCCGGTTCGCGATTTCATATCCCTTTCAAGGTACAATAACACCTTACCGAATTTAGAGGTAGAATAGATAGCTCATGGGAGTCCCTCGCTATAACCAGTTTGGCGGGAAGCACGCCACAACCGCCTCGCTGACCAAGGTTCTCGCTCACCAGGGCGTGGTAGCGCCTCATTCCGGCCAGCCCTTCACAGAAGAGATGATTCTGGGCATAGGCGGTGGAGTGGGGGCGGGGTACTTCGTATTCGAGTTCCGCGGCATCGACCCTATGATTGCCATTGGCACCAGGCACCTCTGGCACAGCGATAACGTCGAGTTTCTTCGGAAGATATATGATCGAGTCGGCGTTACTCCCACTATCAAAGAAACCGCCAGCCAAAAAGTCGCCCAGGTCAACTTGCGCCTGGCTATCGAGAAAGGTAATCCAGCCTTGATTTGGCTAGACATGGCCAGCCTGCCCTACTCCCTCCTGAAGGAGGAATTCAGGAAGATGTGGTATCACATGGCGGTGGGTTACGACATCGACGAAGACAACGATGAAGCGAACCTGTCTGACTTAGCGGCTACGTCCTGCACGGTTAGCCTTCACGACCTTGCCGAGGCCCGCTCCGCCATAACCTCCTATAAAAACAGAATGATGACCATCGAAGTCTCGAAAGCCGAGATCGACATCAAGAATGCTATAAGTGAAGGCATTCGAGATTGCTGCGAATACCTGCTGAATCCCAAAATTAAAAACTTTGGGTTAGCCTCGCTGACAAAGTGGGCCAAGCTCGTGGCCAACCCCAAAGACAAGAAGGGTTGGCCCAAGGTATTCGGTCAACCCAGGCAACTGTACCAGGCGTTGATGTGGGTATTCCACTGGATAGAGGTTGGTGGCACAGGGGGAAGCGCCTTCCGAACTATGTACGCCGATTTTCTCGACGAGGCTGCAAGTATTGTGGACAGATCAGCTTTCAAGGAGGTTGCTCAGTTGTACCGAGAATCCGCTCAGCATTGGAGCGACCTTGCTCATGCCGTCCTCCCTGACTCGGTGGAGAATTTCAAGGAGACAAAGAGGCTCATTGCAGAAAGGGAGAAGCTGTTCAAAGAGGGGGGGCAGGGCTCAGAACCGGAACGGCTTGAAATAAACATTAGACTATCGGTCATGGAAGCTGAGGCCGGAAATGCCTTTCCTCTAAACCAGAATGACATTGACCAGCTGCTGAACGATTTAAAAGAACGTATTTTGAAGCTACACGACCTGGAAATGAAAGCAGCCCGAGCTCTGAAAGAGCTGGTAGTCTAGTCGTCCTTGTCGTCTACCACAAGAGCGTCATAGAGAACCCAACCCTCACGACCATTGTCATATTGGATCTTGACTCGCTGGGTCAGAGAGCCGTAGACGTCCTTCTGCTCCACCACCACCGTCACCTCTAGAGGCTGCCTGAGTTCGTCCACCACCTCTGCTCCATCTATGATACTTTTGGGCTCACTCCACACTCGCACTACGCCATCCCACTTGCTGAGGGCCTCTTCGCTTATCCTGGACTTGTACGGTTCTACCTGCTCTATGTTGTTCATCTGCTCTTGCTCTCGGACTCGTCCCTTAGCTTCTGGAATTCTCTTAGCAGCTTCTTCTCCTCTGGCGTTAAACGTGTGGGCGTTATTACTTTGACCATCACGAACTCACTGCCCATACCCGACCCATCCAAGCTTGGGAGGCCTTCTCCTTCGATCCTGAACATCGCCCCTGTCTGAGTACCCTCTGGTATGGCCACAGATACGTTCCCGTTCAAGCTGGGGACATGGATGTCGCCACCGAGGGCGGCGGTGGTTGCCGATATATCCTGCGCAAGATATATGTCGTTGCCATTCCTCTCAAAGAGGGGATGGTCTTGAACGTGGACGACGACATACAAATCACCAGGCGTCTCTGGCCCTTCCTCCCCTTTGCCTCGTATTCGAAGCGCGTGGCCGGTACTGGCGCCGGCCGGCACGTTGACTTCCACTTCCTCTCTCTCAGTGACCAGGCCACTGCCTTCGCATACATTGCACCTGTTCTTAACTACGTTCCCTGCACCCCGGCAGTTTCGACATGTCGTGATCTGTCTGATCACAGTAGCTCCCGATACGTGCTCTCTGACCTCTTGCCCGCTGCCCTTACACACGTCACATTCGGCGGAGCCTCCGTCCTCGGCACCGGTGCCTCGACAGCTGGGACAAATAACATCTCGGGTCAGGTCAAGGGTCTTATCTACACCACGGAAGACATCTTCCAGAGTGAGGGAAAGATCGTATCTTAAATCGGCGCCTTTCCTCGATACTCTCCCTTGGGTACTGGGCCGCCCAAACATGCTGTCAAAAAGGCCGCCCCCGAATCCAAATACATCTCCCAAACCAAACTCACGGAAGAGGCTGGAGAAGTCGACACCTCTAAAGATATCCTCTTGAGTATACCCCTCGAGGCCGGCATGGCCATAAACATCATAGAGCCTACGCTTCTCAGGATCACTCAGAATAGCATAGGCCTCGTTTATCTCCTTCATTCGGTCAGCCGCCTGCGAGTTTCCTGGATTCCTATCCGGGTGATACTTCATGGCCAGGTTGCGATACGCCTTCTTGATCGTCTCCTGGTCTACTGTCCGCTCCACTTCCAGAGCTTCATAGAAGTCGCTTTTGGCCATCAGCTACCCTCTCCCACGTATTTCCAGGCAGCACCAGCCCAGGAGTAGAGTAGCTCATTGCAACTAGAACAGAGCGCGGATCTATTATTTTCGTTCTTCAACTCTTTGCTACTGACCGGGTGATTACGGCTGTTCCAGTACAGCTTTTTGCTGATTAGCTTCATACATACACCTTGTTAACTCTGAAGTACCTCCCCATTATATAAAAGCCTGCCCACTAGGAAACATCGATGATGGTAGATAGATTGAGGTTATGTGGAGCTACCGGAGTGGTTACCGATATTCAGAGGTCTTTGTTGGTCTTTGCTTGCCGCCTGTCGGTGGATGTTGTCTGAAAGCGGCCTTCGTGGCAGGCCTAACGTAGAAATCCACCTTGGAAGCCACTGCTGAAACCAGCTTCTCAGCCTTCGATTCACAGCTTGGGCAAGATGCTGGAGCATCAAACTCATTCATAGGCCGAATCAGCTCAAACTCCGCTCCACATTCTGGGCAGTAATACTCGTAAACAGGCATCAAGCACCTCAAGAGCCGAGTATATTACCTGTCCTCCTCGGGCTTCCAGCCGGTCTTTTCCTCCACGTCTTTCAGTTCCCTTCGCCGTCTCTCCACTACATCTCTAAGTTTCTCGTTTATGTCAGGAGTTATCAGTAGAAGAGCGATCTGATTTTTCCGATGCCACACCTGGAGATTGCCAAAGCTCTCCTGTATCCAATAGCCCTCCCTTTTTTGGTCTGGCGTAAGCCTTATTTCGCTTGAACTTTTACTCATGTCCTTCCGAGCTCGGATTCTTAAGTGAATATTCCCTGTCGGTAGTGGTCATGTTAGCAATGTGGATTACCATCGGCAACGAGCTAAGGAACATGGGAAGGGTATTCCGTACCTATGTGCCCTTCTTTCTCCAGCTTCGCATACTCGGCCTCTGTCAGACCCAGAAGCTCTTTGTAGATGTACTCGTTGTGCTCTCCCAGCTGCACCGGCGGCATCCTGATGGAGTTGGGCGTCCTGGACAGCTTCACAGGAACCCCCGCATAAAGGTGAGTACCCGAGTCGGCCTGGGTCAGTTCTTGGAAGAAGTCCCTCTCCTTAAATTGTGGATCTTGATGCACCTCTTCCTGAGTAAGGACTGCTCCTGCCGGCACCCCATGACCCTGGAGCAGGCGCATTACCTCCTTTTTATCTCTTTGCTTTGTCCACTGGCCTAGGTTCTCGTCCAACTCATCCTGATGGTTCCGACGAGCCAACTCACTTGAAAACTCACTTTCCAGAGTCCATGACGGATTACCCATAGCCTTGCACAATCCATCCCATTCATGTGGATTGGAGACAGCAATGGTTACCCACTGGTCCTCCCCTTTGCAAGGGTAGCATCCATGGGGAGCCTGGTAGGGATGCCGATTCCCCAATGTGGTAGGAACTCGGCGATTCATTCTATAGTCCATCGTGATCTCGCCCACATAAGTAGAAAAGTTCTCCACCTGTGCCAACTCAACGAGCTGCCCTTGGCCCGTCTTAGCCCGATGTCTGAGAGCCATCATTACAGCCAAGGCCGCGGTGATTCCGCCTCCGGCATCGCTCAGGTAGACATCCTCACGTACATCCATGTCCATATCTGCATAGCCCCTAATCCACGTGTGCCCACATATGCCATCAAAGTGACTGCCAAGGCACCTGAAGTTCTTGTAAGGTGCGTCCAAGCCGAAACCCGGCATCCGAATTACGATGAATCCCGGGTTGATCCTCTTCATCCTTTCATAGTCTATACCCAGCTTATCGGCAGTCTCGGGGACGTTGTTTTCCACAAGCACGTCGGAGACGGCTACCAGCTTGTCGAGAACCTCTACACCCTCTGGACGGGTCAAATTCAGGGACATGCCGAGCTTGTTGTACGCGTGAAAGTTGAAGTCGACATGCCTGTTCCAAGGCCTGGGCCCCGGGTCCCAGTCAGGGTAGGCGGTATACCAGTTAGGGTTGTCCAATATCTCCTGTCTTGTTGGACGAGCTCTAGGGCCTCTTGTTTGGGGCTGCCTGACGTGAACAGGCTCTACGCGGATGACCTCGGCGCCCCAATCGGCCAGCATACGGGTCCCGAAGGGCCCTGCCCAGACCAGGGTCAGATCCAGGACGCGAACATCCTCCAGTGGCAGCTTAGAGGCGCTCAACGAATTCCTTCCCCAATCATTTAGATAACCCCTGTCTCTCCCAGCTTGGCCAGCTCGGACTTGCTGTAGCCCTGCAGCCCACAGTATATCTCTTGATTATGCTGTCCTAAGGCCGGTGCGGGGCGTCTCAAACTCCAGGGGCTATCGTTCATGATGAAGGGCCTTCCCGGATGGGTCAGATCCCCCACGTAATCTCTTTCCACATCGCACCAGAAATCCCGAGCGGCGAAGTTCAGATTATTCGACAGCTGCTCCACAGTAGACACGGGGCCAGACAGGATTCGGGCTTTTTGAGCGGCCACCCAAGACTCCTCTACCGTGTGCTCCAGGAGCCAGGGATCAAAGAGTACTAGAAATTGGTCGATATTCTTCTGGCGAGCCCTGGCCTCCGGCGTGGCAAAGCGAGGGTCTTCTTTTAGTTCCGGCAGCCCAATCATATCAAGAGCCTTGGGAATAAAATCCGCTTCGGTGAAGACGTTGAGATAGCCGTCCTTGCATCGTCGCGGAGCACCTCCCGATCTTCTCTGATATCCTCTTTCAGTCGACTCACCGGTGTATTGATAGGCCAGCAACATGGGCCCGGTGCGGTCTATGCTTCCCGTGAACACATCTAATATAGAGAGGTCTACGTGGTCGCCTCTTCCTCTAATTTCACTGCCCGTGAGGGCGATGAGGGTGTGGAGGGCTGCACTGACTCCCGCCTCGTACTGGATAACGTTGCCCCCCATTTTTATAGGCTCTCGCTCTGGAACCCCAGAGGCGTGCATGAGGCCGCTTAGGGCATCGAATATTATCTCATCAGCTTTGTAGTCCCTGTATGGTCCCGTCTGCCCAAAGTTGGATATGGACGTCATGACGAGGCTCGGGTTGATCTGCTCCAGGGCGTCATAGCCGAGGCCCAGTTTCGGCATCACCGAGGGGCGAAAGCTCTCCACCACTACGTTCGCCCACTTCACCATCTCCTTGAATATACGTACTCCAGCTTTGTTCTTTAGATTTAGGGTTACACCTCTCTTGTTGTTGTTCAAGTAGAGGAAAAGCCCACTTTTCTCGAGATGCGGGACGTCCCCAGGAAAGGGGCCTACATGGCGAGCGCCGTCTCCCGAACCGGGTCTCTCTACCTTGATGACGTCGGCCCCAAAATCGGCCAGGAACTTAGTACAGAAAGGTCCTGCGACGTAATGAGTCAGGTCAAGGATCTTGAGATCGGATAGAGCTTGGGCTGGCAATGGACGGCTCCGGTCGAAGGGATATTACGACGCCCAATTCTACCACGCTGTGCAAGGTTAAAATAAGGCTTAAGCGCAGTTTCTCCAGCTAAGAGTCGGCCTTGTGGATGGGCCGATCATAGACATTTGAAAGCTAGAGAACAAGTATAGAGGCGCTTATCGACTGGGCTTGCGTGTGTAACTTGATTGTCTTTTCTGTTTAGCTTTGAAACTTGATTGAATTTTCTGGTCCCCGTTCAAACTTGATTGAGTTATAAAAAAAGTTTTGTTTTCGGGGTTTTCCAGGCACGAAGATGTCGTTATAACTTGATTGAGTTTTTCATCAGGTTGGGGAGATTCGACCTCATCCCCCTTGCCCCCTTCTCCTGGCCAGGAGAAGGGGGGATAAGAAAGGTAAATGGGGGGACACCCCCCAAGCCCCCCGACAAAGAGGGCAGCGCCCCCTCTGTACTCTCCGCGTATGTTAGGGTGTCTGCACTTGGGTGATGACCTATGTGAGAAATAAAAGTGATGCCTCCTTGTAAGCGAGATTGCATTTGTATTATAGCACTTAGGTTCTCATTCTATACATAGACGCGTGGCACGACAGGCTAGGTGCCCACCCCGGATTCTCGTGTCAATCATGGGAATGATGGCAAAGGGACTCAACAACTGCCTTGATTGTCAAGAGGCACCGGGGTGAAGGGGTTTAGAAGCGAACTCCCGAGGCAAACATGAAGTGAATTTGGCTCTACTCGTAGACTTTGAGGATCTCGTATGTAGTGTTGCGCTGAGCGGGAATCCTGCCCATGTCCGTAGTCAGCCTCCGGAACTCCTCGGGAGACATGTACTGTCCATATGGCGCTCCCGCCGATCGGGATATCTTCTCGTTCATGAGGGAGCCGCCGAAGTCGTTGGCGCCGGAGTTTAGGCAGACTTGAGCGAATTTGGAGCCCAGTTTCACCCAAGACACTTGTATGTTCTTGATGTGGTTGTTCAGCATAATCCTGGAAACCGCATGCATCCTCAGGTCTTCCAAGCCAGTGGGACCAGGACGAGCGGTACCATCGAGGTAGATAGGCGAGTTCCAGTGCACGAAACCGAGAGGGACGAACTCGGTGAACCCACCCGTTTCCTTCTGTATATCTCGGATCAACGCCAAGTGGTTGGCCCAGTGGACAGGAGCATCCACGTGGCCGTACATGATGGTTGAGGTGGAGCGGATGCCGAGGTTGTGGGCCGTTTTCACTATCTCGATCCACTCTTCGGCACTGAGTTTGTTCTTGGTGAGGGTCGTGCGAATTTCGGTGTCCAGGATCTCCGCAGCCGTGCCCGGTATGGTGCCCAATCCCACCTCCTTCAACATCAGAAGGAAGTCCCGGGTGCTGAGGCCCGTTCTCCTGGTGCCATACTGGATCTCGAAGGGCGAAAAGGCGTGAATGTGAATGTCTGGGACTCTCTCTTTGATGGCTATGATAATGTCCCGATACTCGTAGCCGGTCATCTTGGGGTGAAGTCCGCCCTGCATACACACCTCGGTGGCGCCGGCATTCCATGCCTCTTCGGCCCGGCGGGCCACCTCATCCACCGTTAGTGTCTCCGCTTCCTCGTCCCCGAAATGCTTGGCGAAGGCGCAGAAGCGGCATCCCGTATAGCAAATGTTGGTGAAATTGATGTTCCTTACAGTTACAAAAGTAACGACGTCTCCCACTGTGCGTTTCCGAAGCTCGTTGGCGGTCATGCATAGAGCATGAAGCCCTAGGTCGGTAGTCGCAAAGAGAGTTATGGCATCCTCGATGCCGATATCGTTACCTTCAAGCGCTCGATCTAGAATCCTGGAGATATCCGGATCTATGACGCTGAGCAAGCGGTCAAGCCCATACTCAGCAGATAGCGGGGCAGCGGTTTTTATTGCCATACGAGTTCCTCTTCTCTAGCGTAGCCATTCTCATCCACCCACTCCATGATTTGGTCTCTAAACGCAGGGGAAATATGCTCTGGCATGTGGATTACGTATTCGGGGTATATAGCCAAGCGCTCCTTCATCTCGAAACCTGCGTTCCTCGTCCTCTCTTTCAACTCGGCTATCTTGGGCCACGCCTTTTCCGGGTTTATGAAGTCCTTGGTCACAGGCGAGATGCCTCCCCAATCGTTGATTCCGGCCAGCAGATAGAACTGATACGCATCTGGCGTCAGGTTGGGAGGCGCCTGAATATTCATCTCACCACCGAGAATTAGCCTGGCCATCGCAATGGTAACGATCATATCCAGAGACGTAGGCTCCTCGTAGCCCTTCATTCTCGTGTCTGGCTTGGCCCTGAAGTTCTGAATAATCACCTCTTGGATATGGCCGTACTCCTCGTGGAGCTCTTTGATGGCGAACAGTGAGTCCACCCGTTCTTCCAAGGTCTCGCCTATGCCGATGAGGATGCCGGTGGTGAAGGGGATATTCAACTCTCCGGCGTAGCGCATAGTATCCATCCTCACCTCGGGGGCCTTGCCCATGCACCCGTAGTGCGCCTGTCCTCTTTCCAATAGGCGAGGACTTATATTCTCCAGCATCAGCCCCATGCTAACGGTGACGTCCCTAAGGGCCGCCACCTCTTCTCGCTCCAATACTCCAGAGTTGCTGTGGGGCAGTAGGCCTGTCTCTTGGAATACCAACTCGCACATGGCTATGAGGTAGTCCGTCATACTGGAATAGCCCAACTCCTCCAGGCGTTTTCTCGCCAGTGGATGTACGTCCTCCGGCTTCTCGCCAAGACTGAACAGAGCCTCCTTGCAGCCCGCCTTGCGGCCCGCCTCGGCTACGGCCAACACCTCTTCGGGAGTCATAGTGTGGGCTTGAGGATGGGTGGGAGCCTTCACGAAGGTGCAGTATCCGCACTTGTCTCGACACAGGTTAGTAAGAGGAATAAACACCTTCCTTGAATAGGCGATGCGATGTCCTTTATACCTATCTCGCAGGAGGCTGGCGCAACTCATCAGAGAGGGTATTGTAGAGCCACTGGCCCGAACTAACCGGTACGCTTGTTCTCGCGTAATAGAGTCGCCGGCTAAGACCCTCTCTAAGGTGTCTTCTTCCAGGGTTTGAGTCGATATGTAGGTCACTCTACGCCTTCCACTGGGTTATCGATTAATCAAAGCCTTCAGATAAAGGCAGGCTCAATGGCTATATAGGCGGAAACGTAGTCTAGCTTCAGGAAACTAGCGTTGTCAACACATCATACCTCGGCTCAATCAACAAAAGCACACATGGATATCAAAGAAACTTACTTACTAAGCTATCGTTAGAGGGCTATAGGGAGGTCATCGAGCGCCGAGAGGAGCGTTTGAACAGCCCTCAATAAGCACCTAAGATATAGACATGGCACGATACCCGAGAATAATAATTTATTCAGCAGCATTGGCTTTAACCGTTTGTGCCGTAGCCCTGGCATGTGCCGGAGATGATGATTCAACTCCGGACATCCAAGCCTTTAGATCTCCGACATCCACCCCTGCCTCCGTACCCACTCTCTCCGTCGACAACTTGGCTCAGACGGTTGTAAGCGATCCATTCAGGGGGGGCGAGTTCACACAGCTTTGGACAGAACCTGTGACCTTAGACCCCGCGTTGGTAGGTGACACTTCCTCTACAGGGATAGTCATAGAGATTTACAGCGGACTGGTCACGCTGGATGAGAATTGGAACGCGGCGCCAGACATCGCTGAGAGGTGGACCAAGAGCAGCGACGGCTTAACCTACACCTTCTTCCTCAACGAAAACGTCAGATTTCACGACGGCAAGCCGGTGACTGCGAATGACTTCAAATACTCTTTGGAGCGGGCACTGGATCCGGCCATTCAATCTCTCAAAGCAGGAATATACCTGGGTGACATCATTGGAGCACGGGATAGGTTCAGTGGTGTAGCCAATGAAACGCGAGGCATTCGAGTCCTGGATGATTACACCCTGCAAATAACCATCGACCAACCCAAGCCTTACTTTTTGTCCAAACTCATCCATCCAACTGCCTTCGTGGTGGATAAGGAGACCATTGAGTCTGAACTAGATTCGGTTTCTCGTGCCAATGGGACCGGTCCCTTCAAGTTGGTCAAGTGGGAGGAGGGAGAACTTATTCGGTTGGAGCGAAACGATCTGTTCTACAACGATCCCCCTCACCTGGATGCGGTCAACTTCATTCTCGACGGGGGCGTGGGTATGATTATGTACGAGAATGAGGAAATCGACGTGACCAGTGTTGGGCTTGCCGACATCGAAAGGATTCTAGACGCCTCCGAAGGACTGGGCAAAGAGCTTGTGATTAATCCAAACGCCTTCGGCATACAGTACTTCGGCATGGACATTAACACGCCCCCCTTCAACGACATCAACGTAAGGCTAGCCCTGAACCACGTAATCGACAAGGATCGCATTGCCGAACAACTCCTATACGGCATGGTATCGCCGGCCTACAGCGTTCTGCCTCCAGGGTTTCCTGGATATAACCCAGCTCTTAGGGGACTTCGCTTCGATGCAGAGAAGGCGATGCGTCTTATGGCTGAGTCCACTTACGGGATGGGTGACCCAGATATACTCGAGTTACTTGAGAGAGCAGACCAGGAGACAGACCTTGTCGAGAGGCTCAGCCTGTTAAACGAGGCCTCCGAAAAAGCGGCTGACAATCTACCTCCCATCCGGCTAGTTGTACCAGGAGGCACGGGCGGGGTGGGCCTCGGCACAGAGATGATCCTGGAGATGTGGAGGAGAAACCTGGGTGTTGAGGTGGAAGTAGGTGATCTCGGCTCTGATGCGGACTCACCGGCAACCCAATCAGGAGCCACCAGACTGTTCTTGACAGCTTGGGTAGCCGGGTATCCGGACCCTCATGGATTTCTGGACGTACTTTTCCACAGTCAAGGACAGGCCAATATCATCAGCTATAGCAACATGAAAGTCGACCAGATATTGGAGCAGGCGAGAATAGAGCAAGACCCAAGTGTGCGCATCTCGTTGTATCAGCAAGCGGAGGATATCTTAGTGAAGGACGCTCCGTGGGTACCCACCTGGTTCAGTGGAAGTAGATATATGCTGATCAAGCCCTACGTAAAGGGATATGTATCCGCCCCTATCCCAATTTCCAAGCTAAAGGATGTATATATTTCTAGATAGCAGTAATAGTAGGGCCTATTGAGGCCCTCGCCGGTTCTCAGCTAGACCCTCGATTATGGCGAGTCCCATCTGAACAGCGTCTCCTAGCCGGTCCACATCAATAAATTCGGCCGTATCTTGGGGAGTATGTATTCGAGACAAGTCATCTCCTCCAAAGTAAATAGCCGGTATAGATACCGCTTGGAAGACGGCGTGGTCGCTCGTTGCTCCCAGGGGTACAGGCTCCTGAGACAGAGGTATTCCCATCTCCGTTGCGGCCTCCAAGGCGAGATTCACCATAGAAGCATCTCCGCCTGTAATCAGCATGCTACCCGAGCCCACGCTATCGAAGTTGAGCATTGCAGCCACTGTTCCAGTCAATCTTGGTCCTAGGCTCCTCACAAATTCCACGCTTCCTCGAAGGCCTATCTCCTCTGAGCCGAAGGCCATGAAGCTCACCGTGAAGGGCAACTCCATGTCCTTCAGCTCGCGAGCAAGTGTCAGCATTACCGCCACTCCCGATGCGTTATCGTTGGCTCCTACAGTCCCGGATACGGTATCGTAGTGAGCACCTACGATCACCATTATCGTATTTCCAATACTCTCCTTGATGGTTGTCACGTTCTGGCTAGGCAAGGCTTCTCTGACCACGTTGATGTCGACTACCACCTCACCATTTTCCAGAAGGTCAAGCAGGTGAAGTCCATCTTCCCTGGACAGGGATAGAGCTGGAATATCGGCCTGAGTCTCAAGAGTGCCGGGGAAATTACCAGGCTGATTGTTATAGATAACGGCCGCAGATGCGCCGAGATTCTGAGCGTTTTGCACCTTCTCCTCGAAGGGGAAATCGCCTCGTTCCATGAGAGCAACTGCGCCATCTAAGCCATCTGCGGGAAATTCCTCCAGTCGCCCTTTACCTGCCGATGAAATAGGCCCCACAACCTCTCCAACACCGGTCAGAACCATGAAGTCCGCATCTAACACTTCCTCTATTGGACTGGAGATAGCCAGGAAGGGGATATCTGACGAGAACTGGGTGACGCTAAAAGGCCGAATCTCTGGTACGTATCCCAGTTTCCGAATCTCCTCAGCTATTAACTCTGCGGCCCGTGCCTCCTCATCCGTCGCTGATTCCCTGGGTCCCAACTCGCGGGTTAGTAGCTGAAGGTAGCTTAAAGCTATCTCCCCCGGGTCATCAGAGGACGGGCC
Source organism: Dehalococcoidia bacterium (assembly GCA_965197675.1). Lineage (GTDB taxonomy): Bacteria > Chloroflexota > Dehalococcoidia > Plut-88900 > Plut-88900. The sequence continues at coordinate 939,313 of OZ240221.1, forward strand.
GCTATCTGTTAGTGCAGCTATGGGTGTGGCTGTAGAAGACGGGGTTGGCTTTTCTGATACCGGGCTAGATGTAGATGATCCGCCACACGCGGCAACAATCACACTGATAGCTACTACGATGAAGGCTAACCTAAGCCTGGTCACAGCTTCCCCTGAGCTGGCTAAACGTGTCCTAAGGCATGAACGATTTTGAGGCATAGACGGGCCGCAATCCTTAAGCGTCTGATGGTAAGGCAGGCGTCTGAAGTCTCTGGTCTATCGATTAGACACTACTGGAGGATTTGAGCAAGAAACAAGCCGACAGAGAAAAGAGCGTTACTTTTTGGATGGCCGACGCTCCGACTTTCTTTTACCTCCTCCATACGTATCTTCGGGGAACAACTCCTCTCCTGGCCCCCCACCTTCACCGGCGACAGTGCTCTGGGCCTCTCCACCTGCTTCCATTTTGCGAAGAAACTCTTCGCTCACGAAGAAAGCTCATATACAGAACCCATCTCTGGCTATGTCCTCGTGGTGCCGCTCACAGGGACATATCTTCATGCGATCCCGCTCCGGGTCGCCCTCTACTATCATTCAAGGGCAGTATCTGTACCCGTGCTTTATCTCGTTCTTGGCCAGACCCTTCTGTACCTCTTCCACTATCTCTGAGTCTGGATAGAACTCGTACGACCCCTTCTCCACATACCTCTCGGACATGCGCTTGGCGCCTTCGAAGGCCTCTTCGAATGTTTTCTTCTTCACTTGAACTCCCTGGAAGACTACAGGATTCAGTAGGATTCAGTATATCACGTAGTTTGATGCGTCGAATCCCTGTGGGATTCTCGACAAGTTTGATCCCAGAGATCGACCGATTTATAATCTAAATGTCCCCAATTTTATAGATAGACATTCTATGAGTCAGAGTAGCATTCAACAATTTGGCAAGCGGGCTGAGGAATACTACAAGAGCCTCTATCATGCTCAAGGCAAGGATCTGCGATTTGTGGTGGAGCTGGCGGAGCCCCGCAGCGAGCACGTCGTTTTAGACCTTGCCACAGGCGCAGGACACACAGCTTTTGCCGTAGCGGAGTACGCAGGGAGAGTTCTGGCCAGCGATGTAACACCTCAAATGCTGGAGCAGGCTCGAAGTGCCATACAAGCCAAGAACATCGACAACGTAGAGCTAATGTTGATAGACGCCCACTCTACCCCCTTTCTCGATGATAGCCTTGACATAGTCACGTGCAGAGCTGCTCCTCACCACTTCAGAGATATCGATCTTGCCGTACAAGAGGCCTTCCGGGTGGTAAAGCCCGGGGCATGTCTAGTCATAGTCGATGGCTCCGCTCCAGAAGACCCGGCGCTGCACGAGTTCTTGGACTATTTGGAGAGGCTCCGTGACCCCAGCCACAATCGGCGCTACTCGCTATCTCAGTGGCAGGCCTCATTTCAGTCGGCAGGATTCACGGTCGAGCATGCCCATACGGAGAACGACATCTACATCTTCGATGACTGGATGAAGGTAGCCGGTGTGGACGACGACCTCAGAAAGAAAGTGGAAGAGGCGATAATAAACGCTACCCCAGAGCAATACGATCACTTCAACTTCGAGATACGAAATAACCGAGTGGTCTCTATGAGAAACGATCGCGCCGTCATCAAAGGAAGGAAGCCCACTCGATAGTGTTGGGTTATCTAGAAGGAGCAGTCTATGGTGCAAACCGATGTAAACAACTGGGGTAGATGGGGTAGCGATGATCAGATAGGCGCCCTTAATCTGTTGACTCCGGAGGTAGTGCTGAAGGCCATCGGCCTAGTGGAGAAGGGCAAAGTATATAGCCTGGCGGTACCCTTGGAAAAAGAGGGGCCTCAATATGCTCACTTACATAAGACCTGGAAGGTAACCCACTCGATCATCGGAGACCCGGTAGTGCAGTTCACCGACGATAAGCTAGCCATGGAGAGTCACTCTGGCACCCACATAGACGCGCTGGGGCACGTGTGGGCCGAGGAGCGGTTCTACAACAATTTTCCCAAAGATGAAGTCTTCAATGCAGCCGTTCTCAAGACGGGAATCGAAAACGTGCGCTCCATGGTAGGGCGCGGAGTGATGCTGGATGTAGCGGAGTACAGGGGCGTCGACCACATGGGGCCGGGCGAGGTAGTTACGAGTGATGAGCTGGATGATATCGCCGCTGCTCAGGGCATCGAGATACAGCAGGGAGACGTCGTGTTGATCCGCACGGGGTGGCACACAGTATTTTTCAAGGACCGCACTCTGTGGGATTCCGCCATTCCCGGCCCCGATGGGTCCCTGGCGTCCTGGCTCAAAGAGAAGGACATATGCGCCCTGGGGGCAGACCAACCCACAGTCGAGGCACGAAAGTCGTTGGCCGATCCCAACCCGTCGTACCTACACCGCTATGCCCTGCGGGACTTGGGAATATACCTGCTTGAGAACATAGACCTCGAGGAGCTATCCAGGGACAAGGTCTACGAGTTCTTATTCATAGGCGCTCCGCTGCGATTGATGTATGCTTCCGGTGCGCCGTGGAACCCGCTGGCCATCGTATAGACCAGTTAAGCTTACTATCTTTATAGCGAAGAGGAGGAAAGAAACATGTCCGACGCCATCGTAATAGGACAACAAGCCCCGGACTTCACCCTCAAAAACGAGGAGGGTGAAGCGGTAAGTCTGAAGGATCTCAAAGGAAAGCCAGTAGTGTTGGTCTTTTATGCTCTGGACTGGTCGCCGGTGTGCCATGGAGAGATGTGCAACTATCGAGATGACTACTCGGAGGTCCAGTCTAAAGGAGCCACAGTGCTGGGAATAAGCAGAGACAGCATCTTCAGCCATAAGGCATGGAAAGAGAGCCTCGGCCTGGATTACTCCCTCCTGGCCGACATGAAAGGCGATGTAGCCAAACAGTACGGAGCTTGGAACAATGACTTGGGCCTCTCTGAGCGACTGACGGTGGTCATAGACAGGGACGGTACAGTACGCTACGTCGACAGAAGCCCCGATCTGAAAACGGCCCGAGACCATAAGAAGGTTTTGGAGGCCCTGAAGTCGACGCAGTAAGAATCCTCGACCAGTCCATTCAGAAGTTTTTAACCAGGGTCAGCCGTAAACATGGATATGATAGGCGTTAAAAGGGCAATGACCATCGCCGGTTCCGACTCCGGCGGTGGAGCCGGCATCCAGGCCGACCTCAAAACCTTCGCCGCGCTGGGTGTATACGGCACCTCGGTAATTACCGCCGTTACTGCTCAGAACACCCTCAAAGTAACAGGCATCCAGGAGCTATCCACCAATATAATCGCCTCCCAGATCGATGCTGTTATGGAGGACATAGGCGCCAATGCTGCCAAAACGGGAATGCTGTCCAGCCCTGACATCATCGACGTGGTGGCCTGTAAGATTGAAGCTCACTCAATTCCCAACCTTGTGGTGGACCCTGTCATGGTGGCCAAGAGCGGCGATCGGCTCTTGAGAGAAGACGCCATCCAGTCTCTTAGAGATAGGCTTTTGCCTATATCTACCGTGGTTACGCCCAATATTCCAGAAGCGGAGATGTTGGTAGGCCACTCGATAGAGTCGATGGATGACATCCACAAAGCTGCAAAAGAGATCGCCTCTATGGGCGCCTCTAACGTGGTTATAAAGGGTGGACATCTGTCCGGCCCCGCAGTAGACCTTCTCTATTACGATGGTTTGACCAGGGAATTCGCTCAGCCTCGACTAGAGACCGAGAACACCCACGGTACAGGTTGTACCTTCGCCTCGGCCATTGCCGCTTATCTAGCACAAGACAGGGGTGTTGAGCAGGCCGTGTACCACGCTAAAGAGTACGTCACAGAAGCCATAAAGGCAGCCTACCCCGTGGGCTCGGGCCATGGTCCCGTCCACCACTTCTACCGCCTTTGGGACAAGTAAAGCTGCCGTTAGACTGGCATATATCTGTCGGGTATAATTGGGCAGGAGACTAGTCCGAGCACGGGAGGCGGCATCTGAAGATCAATGCTCGATTCTTCGCCATGTACAGAGAGAGGACGGGCCGAAGGGAGCAGGAAATAGAGCTGGAGGACGGGGCAACTGCATCTATGTTGATACAGCATCTCGGGAACCAGTATGGTGGGCCCTTCGCCAGTCCTGATAGTCTGGTCGTGGCCGTAAACGGAGAGTATGTGACGCTGGACCATGTTCTGGGGGAAGGGGATGAGGTGGCTCTCATCCCCCCTGTGAGTGGAGGCATGGAATGATTGATATCATCGAAAGCCCAATAGAGCCTCAGGAGTTCATCTCCAGGGTCAACCAGGCCCATAACGGAGCTATTACTGTGTTCATGGGCACTGTGCGAGAGTTCGAGGATGGACGGCATCTGGTCTACATGGAGTACGACGCCTATAAGGAGATGGCGGGAAAGAAGATAGCCGAGATAGTCGATGAGGCCAAAAGTCGTTGGAATACCGAGGATATATCAGTGGCACATAGGATCGGGCGTATGGAGCTTAAGGACATCAGCGTGATAATAGCCGTAGGAACGCCTCATCGACCCGCCGCCTTCGAGGCCTGCCGTTTCATCATCGATCGCATCAAAGAGACGGTGCCGATCTGGAAGAAAGAGGTCGACCAGGAAGGGCGAGGAGAATGGGTGGAGGGTTGTGTACCTTCAGTGAAAGAGCCCGTAACTCGCTAACCATTTCTGAAATAGCATTTCGGAGGGATCGCATAGTGGTCTAGTGCGGCCGCCTGCTAAGCGGTTATCCGGGGAGACTTGGATCGTGGGTTCGAATCCCACTCCCTCCGCCACTACACATTCCATTCTTGTCCGATATTGTCTCATATCATTCCTCATCCATAGCTAAATGTTGCTCATAGGATACCCAACAGCACCTCATGTTTCCTTTGGTTTCCCACCTCAAGTGTGGTAACATATGTGGGAATACATTGTGACGGATGGGGACATATATGACACTATCGGCGACGCGGGTTAAGGCCCTGAAGGCACCGGGGCGATACTCCGATGGCGGAGGCCTGCACCTGTACATCAGTAAAGCGGGACGCAAGTCATGGGTCCTGCGCATTACCGTCGACGGGCGCCGACGGGACATCGGCCTGGGCGGATTTCCGTCCGTAAGCCTGGCTCGAGCCCGTGAGAAGGCGGCGGAACACCGGGTCGCCATTGCGGAGGGTCGGGATCCTGTGGCCGAAAAGCACGCGCCTGCGATGCCTACCTTCAGGGAAGCCGCCTATGCCGTCCATGAGGCGAACAAACCCCGTTGGCGCAATGCCAGGCACATCGCAGGCTGGATGCAGACTTTAGAGCGTCACGCTATGCCGATGTTGAGCAACATACTCATGGACCGGATAGGCCGCGGGGACGTGCTGCAGGTCCTCACCCCGATATGGACGACCCGACCGGAGACAGCCCGGCGGGTGCGTCAACGGATGAGGGTCGTCTTCCGATGGGCAATGGCGCACAGCTTCATGGAGTCCAATCCAGCGGGTGAAGCCATCGACGGAGCACTGCCCCCTATGCCGAAGGTGAAGGCACATTTCAGGGCCCTGCCTTATCAGGAAGTCGGGTCGGCACTCGAAACGGTTGAAGCGTCCCAAGCCTCGATACCCGCCAAGTTGTGCTTCCGATTCCTGGTCCTCACGGCGGCGCGCTCCGGTGAAGGCAGGGGTGCAACCTGGGACGAGATCGACCTGCAAAGCCAGATATGGAGGATTCCGTCTGAGCGGATGAAGGCAGGCGTGGAGCACCGGGTACCCCTTAGCGGACAGGCACTCGACCTGCTTGGCGAAGCATCCGCCCTCCGCGATGACACCAGCTTGGTGTTCCCGTCGCCGCTGAAGCCGGGGGCGCCGATGTCCGACATGACACTGACGAAGGTCCTCCGTTCCGCCGGCCTGGCGGAACGTGCGACTGTCCACGGGTTCCGCAGCAGCTTCAAGAACTGGACATTGGAGCAAACGGACACGCCCTGGGCTGTCTCAGAGGCGGCACTTGCCCACAGCCTGGGCAATTCGACCGAGCAGGCTTATGCCAGATCCGATCTATTCAAGCGTCGTCGCACTCTGATGCAGCTGTGGGCAGACTACGTGACCGGCTAACCTCAAGGATGTCGGACCAACCAGTCCAAGCGCGCGGGACCCAGTCATGAAGTCAACATCTAGGCAGCGTTGGACGAGCCAAATTCACCCCTCGCCACCGGCCGTGACTCCAACCAGGCCATGATGTCGCTTGCCCTCCACCTGACGGCAGCGGGGCCGACCTTTACGGGCCGAGGGAACTCACCGTCCTGCATCAGCCGATAGATCGACGAGCGGCTCATGCTCGTGATCTCCTCAACCTGTCGGCGCCTCAGCAATCTGTCATGCATTTTCATCACCTCTTCATGTCCTCCAATTCGTGTCAGCAAAGTACCAGTCTTCCAGGGAGTAGCGTCTTCTCCGGCGGCCTTCTCCACCATGCCGCAGAGGGTTCCGTGGGTGCCCTCGATGACCCAGGTGGCGAAGGCTTTGGCCCACCGCCCGGGCTGAGGGCGGACAGAATCTTGTCCCAGATCCTCCCCGGCTGGTGGATGGGGACGACGGCGTAGAAGTCGCCCCTCTTGCCGTCCTCGGCGAGGGCCAGCATGACCAGCAGGTACGCCAGGTCGGGGTCGAGGTCGGGGTGGTCGACCGCGTGGGGGTATTCCCACGAGTACTCCCAGCCGTCGCTGCGCCTCTTCTCCCCGCCCCTGACCAGGTACATGGCGCTTATCCAGTCGCCGGTGTCGGCGTCCCGGACGGCGTAGTAGAGCTCCACTATCTTCCGATCGAAGACGGGTCGGGCCACGAACTCGCCGCCGCCCTTGCGCTCCACGAACTCCCGGTCTGCATTGACCAGGACGATCTCGTTGCCGGGCGGGGCCTGGGTCAGGGCGATGTTGCTTGCGGGGATCGCCACCAGCGCCGCCAGGAGCAGCGCGGCGGCCAGGAGCGTCAGCCGCCTGGCTTTGCCAAAGGACCTTCGGACGGTCGATTGCTGTCCCACTTCTTCGCCTCCTCGCAGGTGGGGTCGGTCTGCCTTCCATCGAGTCTGGGGAGGCGGAGTCCGCTTGGGAATGGTGCGTGAGGGGACCCCCTGCGCGTGTCCCCCTCATGGGGCCTGCCTATCGGAGGCCCGTTGTGATGTCATGGGGGTGTACAGGGATTTGCGTCAGTTCCCAAAAGGGAAGTCGGGGCTGTTTGCAACGTGAAATAGGCGGAAAGGAGGGGAGTCGGAGCAATGTAGCAAGCAATGTTTAGTCGGGGCGGTTTCCACGGAGTTCCCAAAAGGGAAGTGGGCAAGACAGCCACGTCGGAGCAAGCAATACGGTGGAGGGGCCGGTTTCGGGGGGAGCGAGGCCCCTACAGCAACCGTGTTGGAAGTCAAGAGGAATGAGAGACGACTGTCGGAGTCATGGCGCGCCAGGGAGAGCGATGCCTGAGCATGGAGTTGAGGATGACAAGCAGTTTACGCATACACGCGACGAGGGCCACCTTCTTCGGCTTACCAGCCGTCAGCAGCCGCTGATAGAAGTCACGGATGATGGGGTTGTAGCGAGTCGCGGACAGCGTGCCCATGTAGAGGGCGGCCCGCACTCGGGAGCGTCCGCCCCAGACGGCGCGTTTGCCCCGCAGCGTGCCGCTGTCCCGGTTGAAGGGAGCCACGCCCACCAGCGCGGCGACCTGCCTGCGGTCCAGCGTGCCCAACTCCGGCAGGTAGGCCAGCAGAGTGAGGGAGAGTTGCTCTCCCACGCCGGGAACGGTGCGCAAGAGGTCATCCTTCTCCCGCCACACGGGACTCTGGCGGAGAGTCTGGCGCAGCCCTTCGTCAAGGTCGTCCAGCTCCTGCTCCAACCAGACGATGTGGGCCTCGATGCGGGGGCGGACGGTGCTGATGGCGGTACTCAGGCGGTTCTTCTCCGACACCAGCATGGTCATCACCTGGTGTCTGCGGGCGGTCAGCGAGTTGAGGACCTGGGTCTCGGCATCTCTCAAAGGTCGCACGGAGGGACGAACGGCGTCGGCGAAGTGGGCCAGGATCGCCGCGTCCAGAGCGTCGGTCTTCGCCAGCGTCCCGGTGGCCCTGGCAAAGTCTCTAACCTGGCGAGGGTTGACGACGACTACGGGCAGCGCCGCAACTGCCAGGGCTGCCACCAATGGCAGTTCCAGGCCGCCCGAAGCCTCCAGCAGCACCAGGGCGGGGTCCAGACCCTTCATCTGGGAGACCAGTTCCCCAACCCCGGTCTCGTCGTAGGAGACAACCCATCTCTGACCCGTAGGACGGACGGCGACGTCCACCTGGGCCTTTGCTACATCAATGCCCACGTATGTCGGCTTCTGTTCCATCTATACCTCCTGTGTGAAGCTTTGGCCCTTCCTTGCACGATGCGGGCTCGATTGGCCCAGGCAACCGTTCGGGCTCTAACCCGTGGAGGATGCGGCGACCCTCGCTGTAGGACGGTCTTCGATGACCAAGAACATATCGGTCTGCCGCACCCCGATCCACCTAAGTGAAGTGATTGTTTCACACCAGAACCAACATACAAGGACATCGAGAGCGAGGAGGTTGCCGTATGGATGAGAAGCAGGTGAACGGGACACAGGCGGACGAGGCGCGGGGGATCGAGGCGCGGTGGGACGAGGCCGAGGCTGACGGGGCGTTGGACGATGAGACGCTGGAGGACGGCGAGAGGAACGCTGGCTCGGACGTGGAGAAGCTGCGGCGGCTCAGGTTGAGCGGGTTTTTGCGGGAGCTGGTGCGGGTGGAGGGCAAGATGGAGGCGGCGGAGCTGCTGGGCGTCAACTACAAGACCCTGGCGAGGGCCGAGAAGTCGGGCGAGATCACGGGGCGCATGGGCGATGCGTTGGAGCGTCTGCTGAACACGGGGGACGACCCCGAAGGGGCGAAGCTGCGGGAGCGCGTCGGTGCGCTGGAGGAGGGCGTGGACGCGCTGGCAAAGGAGATGCGGGACGGCCTCGCAGAGGTCAGGGCTGCCGTCGCTGGCGTCAGGGCCGGAGACAACGGGGACGGCCAGGCGCAGGCCGAGGACCATGGCGAGGGGGCGGGCCGTTCGGAGACCAGGACCGTCCCTCCGGTGGCGGGTTTAGGCCCGAAGAAGTCCTTCGCTGCGCGGAGGCTGGACCCCGAGATCGTTACCGAGGAGCCTGCCGACGACGACACTGAGGTCTACGGCGTGGCGTGGCCGCTGGTCGAGGAGTGGCGACGGCTGCGGGTAGACCATCCCCGCCAGGGGAAGAGCCTGTCGTGGCTGGTGACGGAGAAGCGGCTGCTGACGTTGGAGCTGGCGATGCTGAACGATCACGGGCTGACGCTGCCTCCTGAGAAGCAACCCCTGCGGGGGTTCGGGCGCAAGGGTCAGACCAACTGGCGCAGGAAGGCGCTCTACGACACACGGGTGGCGTTGAGAAAGCGGGAGCTGCTGCGCTGGGTGCGGCGGGTCTGCACCGTCGGCCTCTGGCGGAAGTAGGGTGTGGCTGCGTTGCCACATCACAGCAAGTGATTTGGGCGAGGAGAGCCGATTTCCCAGTTGCGGGTCTTCCATTCGCTCGTCCGTTCGGGTGATAATTAATGCAGTTTCTGGCTTTTCCAGCGTTTCGTGCCGAGAAACCTGGAGGGTTCCCGTCCCCCGAATCCGGGACCGGCTGCATAGGATCGAGCCTTCGCTCTCCGAACAGCCGCCCAGGGGTCAGACCGGAAAGGATTGAGCCTCGCTCTCCCGATGGCCGCCCCGGAGGGACACATTCGCAGCGGTTGGAGCGTCTCTCGCTTCAGCCCCTCGGACACCCTGGTCGGAGTGCGCCCTGCACACTGGCCGGTTCCTCACGTCTGCGGCATGGTTCCTGTGGAACTGGCCGCAGCTTCACCACGCGCCGGGCTGCGATGAGGTCTTCGCAGGCTGGCCGCTTCCCCCTGACGCAGCATCCCAGGACGTTACCGATCTAGCTCCAGGTCTCGCTGCGTCTCTCACCGGGCCGTCCTGTGGTTGATCTGCAGGCCGGTCGCTCCCCCTCACGCAGCAGCTCCCCCTGAGTCCGTTCCTCTGAGTTGACCCTGGGCGGAGTGCGTCACTCGTCAACCCCATCGCACATGACCTGCTCCAGGATGCCGGCACGGGTCAGCAAAGGAAAGGAGGCGTCGATGCACGTCAAGGAACCGGTTCCAAAGGTAAGGGGACTCGCGGTCAGGGCGGGCGGATTCATACGGCGGCGCAAGCGGCTGACGATAGCGGTCGTGGTCGCGGCGCTGCTGCTCAGGCGGTTCATCAGGCCCGGAGGCAGGCGGCGAACGGGATGGGCGCAACAGTCACAACGGCAACGGAAGGCAAAGGCAACACAATACAAAGGAGGACATGATGACGACGCAAGCAACGACGATTGGTGGGACTGGGACAAGGCCGCGGCCAAGCCTCGAAGAGCTGGTCGACCGGATGATGGCGGCCCTGTTCAGGGCTGAGCCGGAGACGGCGCCCAAGACGGAAACCCCAAGCGTGGCCCGCAGCGTCCACGAGGCGCGGCGGATGCGGCAGGCGGGGGATGTCGACGGGGCGCTGGCGGTCTTCGCCGTCATGGACACGACGAAGGCTGAGGCGCATCAGGCTCGGTGGGCCTACGCCGAGTGGACTCAGATGGTGAAGCGGCGGTTCGGCGACCGGGACGCGCTGGTCTACAGCCAGGGCACGGGCCGGGCGGCTGCGCTGGTTCCCAGGGGCGACGGGACGCTTGAGGTCGCGGCGGTCCTGGGGATGCGCTGGGAGCCGGGCAAGCTCGTCTCGCGGCGCAGCCTGCGGGGTCTGCGGCCCCTGAACGGGGGTGCGTGATGGTCGTAGCCACCGCTTCCGTTGACATCCCGGCGCTGAAGGCCCGTCACCCCCTGGGCGACACGGTTGAGGCATCGGGCGTCAGACTCAGGGGTCGGGGCAGGGTCCGCCAGGGCGTCTGCCCCTTCCACGACGAGACGGAGGGCAGCTTCACGGTGTACGCCGACTCTGAACGCTGGTACTGCTTCGGCTGCGGTCTCGGAGGAGACGTGTTGGACTTCGTGCAACGCATGGAGAACCTGAGCCTGCCTGAAGCGATCCAGCGGCTGGGCAGGGGCGCTTATCCCGTCGCTCCTCGCCCTGTCCCGGCCAGGCGTCCCAGGGCAACCCCGTTGCCCCCACGGGACCCGGCTCTGCTGACGGCGGCGGCTCGGTTCTACGCGGGGCAGCTCCGGAGCTGCCCCGCAGCCTGGCAGTACCTTGCCTCGCGGGGCGCCGGCCTTGACGCCTCCTTGCGGCTCGGCCTCGGCTACGCGCCGGGGAGCGGGCTGCGGGAGGCCCTTGCGTCGGACGGCTTCACCGTCGGGCGGCTCAGGGACTGCGGCCTGTTCACCGAGCGCGGTGAGCGGTTCGCAGGGATGGTGGTCGTTCCCGACCTCTCCGGCGGGCTTGTCCGCTGGCTCGTCGGGCGGGCCATAGACTCCGACCGGACGCCCCGGTTCCAGGCGCTTCCCGGCCCCAAGCCGGTGCTTGGGCTTGGGCGTCTCGGCCCCGCGCCGCCCTTCGCGGTGGTCGCCGAGGGCGTCTTCGACTGGCTTGCCCTTGCGCAGTGGGGCGTCCCCGCAGTCGCAGCCCTGGGCACCCAGGGGGTCGAGAAGGTGGCGGAGGGCTTGCGGGACTGTCCCCGGGTCTTCCTCGCCTTCGACGCCGACGACGCGGGCCTTGAGGCCACAGAGCGGCTTGTAGGCTTGCTTGGGCGCAGGGCCGCCGCCGTCACTCTTCCCCAGGGCATCGTCGACGTGGCCGAGCTTGCGGCCCTTCCCCACGGCCGCGCCGTCTTCCTCCACCTGCTGGCTCAGGCGGCACGCTCCGCCCGCTAGCGACTCCCTCCCCCTTCCCGCTCCCCGCACCACTTCCCCTCTACCGGAGCTTGACCTGCTCCGGCCTTGCCTGCGGGACTCCCTCCCGCTCCACGCCATCCCCACTCTCACCACCTTGGAGGACCTATGCCCAATTCACGACGGGCCCTGCCCGCACACGGCTTCCCGTAGGGGCAGCCGCATCGCTCATTCGCTACAGGAACGACACCAAAACAAGGAGATACGACATGTTCAGCAGAAAAGGAAGCAACAACGGAAATGGAGTCCACAAGGACACTGCCCCCGTATCGAGTACGGGGCAAGCTATAGTCGACAGGAACGGCAACGGGGCGCACAACGACCCCGCCGTCATCGACGGGCACGAGCTGCTCTGGGACGGGCTGCCGCCCGCAGTGACCAACGCCCTGGGGCAGCCCATCGACCCCGCGCTGGTCTCCCAGCGCAAGGGGCGCGGAGGCAGGGTCTTCGACTACCTCGAAGGCCACGCCGTCATCGACCAGGCCAACCGCATCTTCGGCTACGGCGGGTGGGGCTACGAGCTGGTCGGAGACGTGACGCTGCGCCAGATCGAGACCGTAGACACCCAGACGGGAGAGGTGAAGGTCGCCTCCGGCTACAGCGCGCCGGTGCGAGTCACCGTTGCGGGCGCTCTGCCCCGCACGGACATCGGCGTTCACCCGGTGGCCGAAGACACCCTGGACGGCCATGACACGGCCATCAAGGGCGCGGTGACGGATGGCATGAAGCGGGCCTTCAGGAGCTTCGGCGTCCAGTTTGGCAACGGCTTCTATGGAGACCAGGCCCCGGCCAGCGGCCCGTCACGACCGGAGCGGGCGCCCGTCCAGGCCGGGGCAGTGTCCGGCCCGGCGAACGTGGCGGCGCTGCGCAAGCGGCTCGTCGAGCTTGCCGCCGAGCAGGGTTTCGACGAGGACCAGCTGCGGACCGCCGTGGTGGACAGGCTGAGCAAGAGCCTGGACGACCTGACGGCGGCGGAGCTGACGCCTCTCATCGAGGGGGCGGCCGAGAAGCTCCGGCAGATGCGGCAGGCGCAGGCGGCCTAGCCCGTCCTGCCCATCGGGACACGCAATCGAGCGGGGTCGTCTCTTCGGAGCCTGTCCCAGAAGTCGGGGAACTGGTGAATGGAACCGTGTTAGGTGTGTTTTCGGAGCGACATCAACGAATGGGAGATGGAGGTGTCGCTTCGACCAGGGTTCGCTGTGCGAACCTGTTCGGAAGTGCTGGGGGAGTGCTGGGTTGGGGGTGAGGGTTGCTGTCGTGACAGCGGTTGCGGTCAGAGAGCAGGGAGAAGCTCTAGGCCGGGGAGTGCTTAAGTGGAAAGGCAGGCTCGGGAACTCCACGCCTTCCAAAGGGTGCGCAGGTTGAAGGCGGTAGCCAGCACCGTCCACTCGGCCTTCACGTTGGCAAGGCCACGCAACAGGAACCGTCGAGCACCCAGTTGCTCTTTGACGATTCCGAAGCCCGGTTCGACCAACTGCTTTCTCAGGCCATAGGCTTGTTTGGCTTCCTCGGTCTCCATCCAGGCGCGATGACGGCGCAGCGCTGCGTCGTGAGGCCCTACCTCCAAGCCACGGCCATAGGTGCCGTCCCTCGTACAGACTCCGAAGGCCGGACACTCTCGGCAGACGGACCCAGAGGCACGGTACATCCGTATCGTCATCCCTCTTTTGGGCTTGTTCTTGACGAAGCTGAGGGTCTGTCCCTGAGGGCAGTAATAGCAGTCGTTGCCCTCGTCGTAGGTGAAAAGGTCCTTGCGATACGGTTGCTGCTGAAGGAGCTTTTGTTGTGGGTCCGGCACCACCACCCGCTGGCCTCTCCGGGCACATTCTTCTAGGTGACTCCCTGTGAAATAACCGGCATCCGCCAACGTCATCGGCGCTTTCGTCCCTGTGGTCTCCTCTGCCTGTAATACCATCGGAGCCAACCGGTAGTAGTCATTCGGTTCGTCCACGACATCAGCCGCCGTTACCAACATGCCGGTCATCCCACTGTCAGGATCCACTGGGGAAACCATTGCCTGGGCGTTGTAGCCGGGCGCAAAGCCTCTATCAGTCTTCATCACCCGGGCGTCGTTGTCGGTTAGGTTGATGCGCTTGTGGCGCTCCTGACTCTCAAGATCGTCCATCGCCTGTCTGACCTGGTCTCTCAGGACCATCTTGTCGGCCAGTTCCTCCGGCAGGTGGACGGCAGCCGAATCTTCTCCACCTTCATTCTGAGCTTCCAGATCGCTTATCGCCCTCTCCACCCGGTGCAGTATCTGGCGCAGTCCCTCAGCATCATGGGTCCTGCCGTCTGATGCATTCGCTCCCACCTTCGTGCCATCTACAGCTTGAATCGCCAGATCCACCAACTTCATCGTCACCGCCGTGCGAACCGTGCGCTTGAACAGACTTCTCATTGCCTGGCGATGATCCTTGTAAAACCGCCACAGGGTGTTGTGGTCAGGATGCTGCCATCCGGTCAGCCACAGGTACGGTATCTGGTCGCGGCAGGCCGCCTCCAACTTGCGGCAGGAGCGCACCCCGGTCATGAAGCCGTACAACCACACGCTCAACAACGCGCGGGGATGGTAGGCCGGCGCTCCCATCCGATCGCCTTCTATCTCTACGCCGAGCTCTGACCAGCACTCCCTACCCAACGCGTCCACGAACTCAGCCACGAATCGGGCTGGATGGTCTAACGGCAACAATTCGTCAAGAGAAGGCGGCAACAGCCACATCTGCTCTCTGTCCATATCTCGAAGCGGCATCTCCATCTCTCCTTCGTTGATGTCGCCTCAAAGGTACACCTAAAACCGTTTCATTCACCAGCTCCCAGACTTCTGAGACAACCTCCTCCCCGGTGAAGTCCTACCACCTGAAGGGCCGCTGCTACGACGAATACAGGCGCAGGGAGCGACTCCCCAACGTAGCATAGACGGCTCACGCCGAGCCGCCATCACGAGGCCCCGTTGGTGCCATCGACCGGCGGGGCATCGACTATCGCACAACCCCAAGCACTCTCATACAGAAAGGAGACAGACATGAACCTCGGACAGTTCATCGACACGTTCAAGGAGGCCATCGCCCAGCGGGTGGTCGAGTCCTACCCGCCGCTCTACCGGCCCTCGGAGGCTTGTGCCCGACCCGGATCGGGTAACGGCCACAAGCTCCCTCACCTGCTTCGCAAGCCCCTGGGGGCTCAGGAGGACGCCATCAGGGGCGCGGCCCTCTCCCTCGAAGCCCACCGGGGCACCACCGTCGTCGGCGAGATGGGCACCGGCAAGACCTTCATCGCCGCAGCCGCCGCGCACATGGCGGGCTTCAAGCGCATCCTGGTGCTGGGGCCGCCGCACCTGGTGCCCAAGTGGAAGCGGGAGGTGGAGATGACGGTGCCCGGCGCACGCGCCGTCATCGTCAAGTCCATCACCGACCTGGAGCGGCTCCGCCTCTCCATCGACTCCCTGCCTGACGGTAAGGCAGGCAGCCCCCTCTTCGCCGTCATGTCGCGGGAGAAGGCCAAGCTGTCCTACCGCTGGATGCCCGCCGTGATACAGCGGTGGGCAACGTCGAAGGGCAGGCTCCTTCGGGACGAGGAGACGGGCGAGCCGTTCCGGGTCCCCTGCTGCCCCGTCTGCACTGCCCAGATCGTGGACAAGGACGGCGTGCCCCTGACGGACGCCGACCTGAACCGCAGGAAGCACACCTGCGCCGCCTGCGACGCTCCCCTGTGGCAGGCGGACAGGGCCGGCCCCGCCCGCTACCCGTTGGCCGACTACGTGAAGCACCACATGAAGGGCTTCTTCGACCTGCTGGTCGGGGATGAGGTCCACGAGTACAAGGGAAGAGGCTCGGCCCAGGGCATCGCCGCCGGAGTCCTCGCCGACGCCTGCGGCAAGTCCCTCAGCCTGTCCGGGACTTTGATGGGCGGCTACAGCTCGACGCTCTTCCACCTGCTCTACCGGTTCAGCCCGGAGATCAGGACGGAGTTCGGGCGCTCCGACGAGCACCGCTGGATTCAGCGGTACGGCTTCGAGGAGCACACCGTCGGCAAGCCCGACGACGACTCGGTGGAGGACGGGAGGTTCAGCAGGCGGCGCAAGTACCGCAAGGTGGTGCGGGAGAGACCGGGCCTGGTGCCCTCCGCATTGTTCCACATAATCGGCAACACCGTCTTCCTGCGGCTCTCCGACGTGGCGTCGGGCCTGCCCGACTACGACGAGCAGATCCTCCTGTCCTCGATGGACTCGGAGGAGGATGCGACGGGGTACTCCCAGCGCACGGCCTACAACACCGTGTACGAGGAGCTGCGCAAGGAGCTGGCGGACGCACTGAAGAGCGGCTCCAAGCGGCTGCTGGCGACCTACCTGCAAACCCTCCTGGCCTACCCTGACGGCTGCACCAGGGGGGAGACGGTCTTCGACCCCAGGAGCGGGGACGTCATCGTCCAGGTGCCGCCCCTGTCGGAGGAGAAGCTGTACCCGAAGGAGAAGGCCCTCATCGACATGGTGGCGGCGGAGCGGATGGAGGGCCGCAGGGTGCTGGTCTACGCCACGCACACCGGCACCAGGGACATCACCGAGCGGATGGACGACATGCTCACACGGCACGGGTTCCGGGTGGCGGTGATGAAGGCAGATGCCGTTGCCCCGGAACGGCGGGAGGCGTGGGTGGCCGACAGGGTGAAGCAGGGAATCGACGTGATGATCTGCCACCCCAGGCTGGTGCAGACGGGGTTGGACCTCATCGACTTCCCAACCCTGATCTGGTACGAAACCGATTACAGCGTGTACACGATGCGGCAGGCGTCACGGCGGTCGTGGCGCATCGGGCAGCCCCGCCCGGTGAAGGTGGTGTTCATGTCCTACCGGAACACGCTACAGGCCGACGCGTTGAAGCTGGTGGCGAAGAAGATGCAAAGCTCCCTGGCGGTGGAGGGAGAGCTGCCGGAGGACGGGCTGGCCGCATACGGCGACGACGGCGACGACCTGATGATGGCCCTGGCCCGGAAGATCGTGAGCGGCGGCGAGGAGGAGGACGAGGCCGAGACGGTGGAGGATGTCTTCGCCCATGCCAGGGATGCCGAGGCCAGCGCCGAGGAGTACCTGGTGGACGACGGCTGGAAGCCGGTGGATGTAGAGCCGGAGACCCTCGAGGTCAATGGCAACGGCCACCACTCAGACGGCATCGGGCCGACGGTCGAGCTGGTCCTGGACACCGGCCACCACGCCAACGGCAACGGACACGCAGCCGTGGAGGTCAACGGGAACGGCAACGGCCCCCACGACGAGGCCACGGAGCCGCAGCAGACGCTGTTCTCCTGGGCGGAGTTCATGGCCGAGGAGCCGGTGAAGCCGAAAGGCCGGGGCCGCAAGACGAAGCTCCAGCCCGCGACCCTCTCGATGTTCGATTGGGCGCTAAACCTGGAACGGGAGCGGGAGGAGGAGCCGGTCGGCGTGGGACGATAGACCGCCAGACACGGGGAGAGGACACCGAGATTAGGTGTCCTCTCCCCGCCAGTCAATGTATGCGGCCCTTTTTGCGTTTCTGGAATCTGCGATAACAGGCTGCTTAAAAGTCGATGAAGAGATGACCCAGCGTGCTGTCTCATCCTCAGTCAATCAGGAGAACCATGAAGGCCAAGATGGATCAACTTCAACAACAGAGGTTCGCATTTGACTTGACCTTCATGACACGAGCTCTGGTTTGCACCGTTACAGGTCACGCTCTGTTTGAACAGATCCATGACGTAGAACGACCTAGGCTGGAGGGGGGATGGTTACGGCTCTCCCGAGTACTCGACTATGTCGGCAGTGTCCTACCCAGTCGCGCCCATATTCACTCGACCCGTGACATGAGCTCAACGAACCCGTTGATCCCAATAGTCCGATTCCTCAGTCTTAACGGTGGAAAGTTTCGATCCGCAGGTCATCCTGGTGACGAAAGACGGAGCGTTCTGGGACAAGAATAAGACCAAGTTGAACGAAAGCTTGGCGAAAGAGCTTAATGATGCGGGACTTCCCTGTAACTCGGTTGTTGTCCTACGCACACTTGACAGGGTCATCAGTGAATTCCTGCGTGGCAAACTCTCCGACGCAGATTGGATAAGGATTCGGATCGAGAATGGTGAAATCTCTGACTTCGCCGATTCTAGTCCTAGTGCTTTATGGGGCGCGACTACTTGGATACATGAACACCCTGACATCTTTGACAATTACCAAGGGAGTAGCATCCGGGGCTACACATCCGTTCAGTTTGATAGGATGAAAGAGGTTTCGTTTGGACGTGTCAACGAGACAATCGACTTGGGGTCGAGCGAGGTCGTGGTCAGGTCTGAATGGACAGGAACAGCTGTGATTGTGGGGTACAGCGGCCCTAATCGTTCCGAACACTTGGACGTAGCGCTACGGTTCACTATGGGATCGCTTATCGAGACTATGCCCGGGCACGCATTTGTGACGGAACACGATGTAAGTGACATGACTTTAGACAGTTCATGAAGGCCAGCACAGGCAGTTCAAGCGCCCTCCGCTCGTTGTCAGCCTGTCCTTGGTTTCAGTGCGCTCAACCCCACCAGACTTAACGAAATCAAGAACTTTCACGTTGCGATTCATGTTGACCCTGTAGAGAAGGGCTGACCTTCTACAGCGAACTCAGGCTGTCGCCCAGCCTTCGGACAAGACCTCGGCCTGCTCAAGGACGGTGACTGTCGCCTTCTCCTGCTTATCCGGCGGATAGCCGTACCTGCGCAGGATGCGCTTGACCAGCGCCCGGAGCTTGGCTCGGACGTTCTCACGCAAAGTCCAGTCTATGGTGACGTTGTTCCGCACGGTGTCGACCAGCTCGCGGGCGATAGTGCGAAGCGTCTCGTCGCCGAGGACCTGCACCGCGCTGTCGTTGGTTTCTAGCGCGTCGTAGAAGGCCAACTCGTCATCGCTGAGTCCCAGCCGCTCGCCGCGGGCGTTGGCCTCCCGCATCTCCTTCGCAAGCTGTATCAACTCCTCGATGACCTGCGCCGCCTCTATCGCTCGGTTCTGGTAATGTAGTAGAGTCTGCTCCAGCATCTCCGCGAAGGACCTTGCCTGCACTACGTTCTTGCGACGGCGGATATGCAACTCCCCCTTGAGCAGCTTCCGCAACAGCTCCACGGCCAAGTTGCGCTGGGGCATTCCCCGGACCTCAGCCAGGAACTCATCGGAGAGCACCGAGATGTCCGGTTTGTCCAGTCCCGCCGCCGCGAAGATGTCCAGCACACCCTCGGATGCCACCGCCCGGGAGATGATCTGCCGCACGGCCAGATCCAGATCCTCCTCGGGGCGCGCCTCACCCGTGGCCCGCTTCGACAGCGCCGCCCTCACCGCCTGGAAGAATCCCACGTCGTCCCGAATGCGAAACGTCTCCGGGTGCGGCACGGCCAGCGCGAAGGCTTGCGACAGCTCGCGGACGGCGTTCAGGCAGCGTTCCTTGCCGTCCTCCTGGGCCAGGATATGCTCTTGGGCAGTAGGCAGCAGGTTCAACCGGCCCTGTGCATTGCCCACCGTCCACATAGACCAGTCGAATCCGTGGAACAGGGCGCAGCACACCTCGTGCTTCTCCAGCATCACCGCCACAGCCTCGTCCTGGTCCAGCGCCGTTCGCCCCGTGCCACCGCTCTCGGTGTAGGTAGCCAGGGCTTGCTTGAGGTCCTGGGCCAGGCCCAGGTAGTCCACCACCAAACCGCCCGGCTTGTCCTTGAAGACCCGATTCACCCGGGCGATGGCCTGCATCAGCCCGTGGCCACGCATCGGCTTGTCCACGTACATGGTGTGCAGGCTCGGCGCGTCGAACCCTGTGAGCCACATGTCCCGCACCAACACGATTTGCAGAGGGTCAATAGGGTCACGGAACCGCTGGGCCAGTGCCTCCCGACGAGCCTTGTTGCGGATGTGCGGCTGCCAGTCCAGTGGATCGGAAGCGGAGCCGGTCATCACCACCTTGATGGCGCCCTTGGCGTCATCGTCGTCGTGCCAGCCGGGGCGCAAGCGCACCAACTCCCGGTAGAGGTCAATGCAGATGCGCCGGCTCATGCAGACGACCATCGCCTTGCCTTCCAGCGCTTCCAGTCGCTGCCCAAAGTGTGACACGATGTCTTCGGCGATTTGCTTGACCCGCTTCTCCGCGCCGACCACCGCCTCCAGCTGCGCCCACTTGGTCTTGAGCTTCTCCCTGCGCTCCACCTCCTCGCCTTCGGTGGCCTCCTCGAACTCAGGGTCGATGTTCGGCCTTTCGCTCTCCTCCAGGGCCAGCTTGGCGAGACGGCTCTCGTAGTAGATGGGCACCGTGGCCCCGTCCTCGACGGAGCGCTGGATGTCGTAGATGCTGATGTAGTCTCCGAACACGGCCCGCGTGTTGGCGTCCTGTAGCTCGATGGGCGTCCCCGTAAAGCCGACGAACGATGCGTTGGGCAGAGCGTCCCGCATGTGACGGGCGAACCCGTCGATGAAGTCGTACTGGCTGCGGTGCGCCTCGTCGGCGATGACCACGATGTTGCGCCGCTCCGAGAGGGTGGGGTGGGTATCGCCCTTCTCCTCAGGGAAGAATTTTTGGATGGTTGTGAAGACTACTCCCCCGGCGTTGACTGACAATTTGCTTCGCAGGTCGGCGCGACTCTCCGCCTGTGTTGGCGGCTGGCGCAGCAGGTCCTGGCAGCGCGAGAAGGTGCCAAATAGCTGGTCGTCCAGGTCGTTGCGGTCGGTGAGCACAACGACGGTCGGGTTCTTCATCGCAGGCTCTCGGACGATGGCCCCGGCGTAGAAGGCCATGGTCAGGCTCTTGCCCGACCCCTGGGTGTGCCAGACCACCCCGATGCGTCGGTCGCCAAGCTCTCCGCCGGGTTTGCGCCCCGCCTCGTACCGTCCGCGTTCGGCAACCCTACCAACCGCGCGTTGCAGTTCCGCCGCCCGCAGGGTCTCATCCACCGCAACCTTGACGGCGTGGAACTGGTGATACCCGGCCATCTTCTTGCCCAGCGCGCCGCTGCCGTCGTCGTCAAAGACGATGAAGTCGCGGATCAGCGCCAGGAAGCGGCTCGGTTCGAACACGCCTTCCAGCATCACCTGCAGCTCGGTCATGTGAGGGTCGGCCAACATCTCCCCGGTGATGGTACGCCAGGGCTTGAACCACTCCCTGCCGGATGTCAGCGTGCCGATGCGGGCCTCAGTCCCGTCGGAGACTACCAGCGCTTCGTTCATGAAGAACAGCGACGGCAACTCGGACTTGTAGGTCTGAAGTTGTTGCCACGCTGTCCAGATGGTGGCGTCCTCGTCCGCCGGGTTCTTGAGTTCGATGACGCCTAGGAGCAGCCCGTTGACGAAGAGCACGATGTCCGGCCTGCGGGTATTCCGATTCTCGGTGACGGTGAACTGGTTGACCGCCAGCCAGTTGTTGTTGGCGGGATTGTCGAAGTCGATGACCTGTACCTGCGCCCCGCGAATGCGACCTTCACTGTCCCTATGCTCCACCGTCACGCCATCGACCAGCATCCGGTGGAAGGCGCGGTTGCGCGCCTCCACCGTCGCACCCTCCGGGCGGATCAGCCTGCGGAAGGCGTCGTCAAGGGCACCGGACGGCAGGTCGCGGTTGAGTTCTGCGAGGGCATCTCGCAGCCGTCGCTCCAAGACCACCTGCCCATAGTCGTCGCGCTCGGCGTCGAGCGCGTCGGGGGCGATGTCCGGCCCGTGCGCCACCCGCCAGCCGAGGCCGCGCAGCCAGTCCAGGGCGGCTTGTTCGACGTCGGCTTCGGTGAGTGTGGTCATGGGGCATCTCCCGTAGGGGCGGTTCGCGAACCACCCCTACAAGGGTGTTCGAGGATAGCGTCGGGGTTCTCCGCGTCCATTTCCCATTGCATGGGATTGTTGACTATGTACTCTCGAATCCGGGCCAGTTCCTCATCATCTCGGATGACATGCTCGTAGTAGTTGCGCTGCCACAGTGGTTGGCCTGGCGTACCCTGAGCAAGGTTGACCTGTTTGGTGGTTACTGTCTTGAACGCGCCTACCAACCGGCCCAAAGGTTTTCGCGACGTGGGGGCAATGATCACGATGATACCGTGCAGATGATTGGGCATGATGATGTACGAGTCCAACTCCACGTAGGGATATTGCATCGCCAGCCACTCCCAGGCGTCCAATATCAGCTGACCGGTGTCGTTCAATCTCATTTCACCACCGATGACATCTCCGAAAAGGAGTACGCGCTCGCGGGTAACGATAGTAACGTAGTAAGCGCCGCTCCGGGCGTAGTCATGCCCAGGCAGCCTGATGGACCTGCGGTGATGGAGGTTTGGGTCGTCGCGGCGGTTCAATGGGGCATCTCCCAAGGGCGGAATGTATCGTCCCCCGTAGGGACGGTTCGCGAACCGCCCCTACGATTGTCGTCGGCCCGTTCAACGTTTGCTTCGGTGATGGTGGTCATGGGATTGTCAACAAATGGGGCACGTGTTACTGGTTCACAGTTGAGCGTAGAACTCCTTGTTCAGCCAGCTCACCCTAGACCTATCAGCTTCAGTTCTTGCACGCCATTGCCACTCCAGCAACACATCCTCGATTCGTGAGGCCACCATATGCAGTCTAGGCCCATGTCTTCGGTCACCTAACTGAGTAAGGACATCTTCTGTAATGGATAGTGCGGCAGTCCACGTTTGACTGGAGTTGTTCAAGACCATTTTCCCTGCTTCTATCTCACATCAAACTGCCACTGCCTGAGAGATTCCGAGCACGAGTCAATTGATGACTGACGTATCAATGAATGTTACACCTTCCGACTTCATGATTGAAAAGGCAGTGTCCTGAGAGGGGGTGGCGGCGTATGGATCGCTTATCACTCCTTCTGCAAACAACTGGTACAGGAGTAACCAGTATTGGTCAATCTCATAGAAATCTTGTTTGTCAAGAGAATTGGCGAACCCTATCACTCTAAGCTTTTCGGCTTGCGATCCCGCAATGTACATGAGCAGTAGACAGACACAATCTCTGTCATCAATAATCTTTTCGTAGCAACAATCCTTTACCGTCACGTTGTACTTGCTAGCCATAAAGAGCCCCCAAGCAACTGCGTCAGATCTGGCTCTTCGGGCGTTTTCGCAAATGATTGACTGGAGTTCACTTCCATATCGGAATTGCCCACTATTGGTTAAATTCTTGTCAAACAGGCTCTTGATAACTGGAATCAAGGACGGCTGATGAAATGCCAAATTGGCGGCATACTTTACTACCGTTTCAACCGTGTCGGGACTGGCCTCTGACGCGGAATCTAGGACTGTACTGGCTAATGCCTTGAGACCGTACTTCATCGCGCTACCATCCGGATTGTGTTCCGCGACGCGAACCACCAAATCCAAGTAACTGACCGCGTCGTTGGCGGTGATTGGACTATGCTTAGGGAGGCCGTCCTTCAGTTGAATGACCCAATCACTGCTTGTAATCATGGGCAGGCGACGAATGTGAGTCTTGCCAACATTTAGAGAGAGTTTGTACCTTGTCAACTCTCTCGATAATTCAGAAACGAAGCGCTCTGCCTCCTCAAAGGACTCACAGAAAGCAGTATAGTCGTCGATATACCGGTAGTATGTAAACTTTCTACTCAAGCTATCGTCAATCCGAGCCAAGATAGCCTCTGAAATGATACTGGATGTGGCTGGCCCGATTACGATTCCACTCGTCTCGTTCCGTGTAGTGCGGCGCAAGTCTTTATCCAGCTTGTTGTACCACTTCTGCCATATCGTCCTGTTCTTCTTTGCTTCAGCGAAACCAACGAGAGCCCAAGGTATTGAATGCGAATAAATGCTGAGATAGAAATTGGAGATATCGGTATTGACGACGAATCGTTTACCATAAGATGACTGAAGCTGCTTCTGTGCAGCCGTCAGACTGCTTTCGTAATCCATTATGACTACCCTGCCATCGCCGTAACGTTTCGGAATCACACCACTGTTTTTGTTCTCTGAGACATATTGCAGGTGCTTCCAGTTCTTAGCGATTGTCAATGCTAACTTGGAGTAGGGTTTGGGGTGGGGTATCGACAAAACCCGGGCCACGCCGTTGAATCGCGTCATCCTGTAGGTTACTACGTCATACCCTGAGAAGTGCTCTGGTCTTTTCTCTTTGAGACTAGAAAGCTTCTCGGCAACGGTGCCAGTAAATGATTCCGAATTCAAAACCGGCGGCAATTCAACACGATCGGAAGTATGGTTGGGGAGAAAATTGTACTTAAGCAGCGCGTTCAGAACGAAGTCCTCATCAAGGGCATTGGTCGTGGCTAAGACTGCCTGTGCAAGACTGCTTACCATTGTGTTAATTCTCCTGCGCTTACCTCCCCCGACATCAGCCCCGGCAACAGTGCATCCCGCTGCGCACCGAGAGTGCGGGATTCTCTCAGGTTGTTGAGTATATGAGCCATGACCGGTTCGACCATTGCTTCGAACACTAACGCCAAGTTAATGGGTGCCAGTGCCATTTCAACGAGAGTGAAGGTCTGGCGAGTGATTGTGTCGAAGATCGTGCCGTGAGTACGAGTCTGCAATTCATCCACGGCCGTCTTCAAATTCCAGTAGGTGAAGAAGTCAGGGTAGCCGTGCGCTCCTCGTATTCCGTAGCAGGTTTGGTTCATCGCCATTGGTACTCCGAGACAAGCCAATCTACCAACGGTGCCTCTGGCTGTAATGACGGTGGTTCCCGCAGCTAGTGTTCGTGTTGCGCTGTTCTCTACGCCAGATTGAGTGATCGTTCTCTCTGTATCCAACACAAACACGTCGCTTCCGTTAGGAGCATCCTTCGCAGTGTACCAAGGTATGTCTCCACCCCAATAGCCCGGTACGGATGTCTTGGGAGTCCCTCCGCTGAGCAGTTCTATGACGTCATCTAGGACTCCAACCCCCCACCCCTCCGGTATCTCCCCAAGCTCCGAGTCCACCAGCCTGTCGGGGAAGAGGTCGTAGAGGTAGGCCGGGAGGCCGGGGAGGGACTCCCCTCTCCGCCAGCCTGTCTGACCGCCTGCCTCGCCGTCAGGCAGGGCAGACAGGCGACCCTCCATCTTGGCCCGCACCGGGTCGAAGTCCACGAACCACGACTTGAACAGCGCCCGCGCCATCGCCTCCAGGGTCTCGTTCATCCGCCGGTTGAGCTCGATCTTGTCGTCCAGCGTGCCTAGGATATGGGCGATGGCCCGCTGTTCGGGCAGGGGTGGAAGGGGGATTTCAAGCGAGGAAAGTTCGGATAGGCTGAAGTTTGCCTGAACCGATTGCACTACGCGCGTAAAGGCTCGCTTGGTGCGGACATCATCACGCAGAACATAATAAAGGAATCGAGGATTAACTAAGGCCTGATTTGGACGCACTATTGCGACTGCTTGATTAGTATTCGCTGGAAGTATGTCTTTTTGTACCCATGCGACGCGCCCGATAGTACCGGCAATTGTAAATAGCACGTCGTCTTGTTGTAGTACAGATCGTGCAAGCAGCTGGTTAGTTTCATCGTCAATATAGGCAAACTTCGTTGCGTCGAAACGGCCATCATCTCTTATCGATTCTGCTTTTACAAACGAAATGCCCTCACTTACGAAGTGACCACCTACAGTAGTTGGGGTAGTCCCCTTGGTCACTCGATAGGAGAGCTCCCCTACTGTTGCCTCGACCCATGCAGCCGCATCGCTCCTTGCCCCCTTGGCAGCACCAAGTTGCACCACCACGTAGTCCCGCTTTATCTCCCTATGGAAGCTCTCCGGCAGCATCGCCCAGTCGTGCACCTGAACCAGGAAGGGGATGTTCGACTTCTCGATCGCCTCCAGCAGGTCATAGAACCCACCATCCAACGCTTCCAGGGCAGAACCGCGCAGCACTAGGTCTAGGTCGCTCCCATCGTGGCTCTCGCCGTTCACCCGGCTACCGTATGCCCACACCTCAACGCCGGGCACATGCTCACGGAGCAAAGCTTCGAGCTGGTCGCGATAACGGCGCGGCAACGCCAGCCGGTCAGCCATCCTCCCCCTCCGCTATGACCCTCGCAAGCTCCCTGGCGTCTGTGATGAAGTCCGGCAACAGCTTCAGCGTCATCTCCGCGAACCCCTCTCCATAATCGTGAGCTGTGTCGTTCCTATTGTCCCGGTAGGCAAACCAGCGCTCGCAGGCCTCCACCGATATGAGGTCATGCTTGGCGGCGTGCCGGAAGGCGTCCTTGAAGGTCTGACGGTCAGCCTGCCGGTTGCTTGCGAAGTAGGGCCGCAGCCGCTTCTTGAGTAGGCTGCCGGACTGCTCCAGCACGATTTCGAACTCCTTGACCGAAGCGGCGCGAAAGATTTCATAGAAAGTATCGCCAGGTTCGCGTTGTTGCAGCTGCTCGAAGGCTGACTCCAGGGTATTGATGCAGCGGACGAGGAAATCCGTGTTGATGGGCATTGGCCTACTCTCCCGCCCCAAACCCCAGCCGCGCCAGGTTTTCCTCAATAGCGGCGTCGAGCCGCCGCGCCTCGGTCTGCTGCTCCCTCCATTGAGCCGAAAGTTGGGCCATCTTCTCCTCGAAGAGTTCGCCGCCTGCCTCCTGTGGCTCCGCGTCGACGTAGCGGCTTGGGGTGAGGATGTGGCCGTGCTTGCGAACCTCCTCCAGCGTCGCGCTCTTGCAGAAGCCGGGAACATCGGCGTACTCGCCGGAGTCTTCTTCGCCGCCTGCCTCGTCGGTAGACAGGCGCCAGGCGTGGTAAGCATCGGTGATGCGGGCGATGTCGTCGTCGGTAAGCTCCCGGTGGGTGCGATCCACCATGCGGCCCAGCCTGCGGGCGTCGATGAACAGCACTTCGCCCAACCGGTCTCGGTATTTGCCGCCTCTGCGGTCCCTGGCTAGGAACCAGAGGCAGACGGGTATCTGCGTGGAGTAGAAGAGCTGGCCGGGCAGGGCCACCATGCAGTCCACCAGATCCGCCTCGATGAGGTTCTTGCGTATCTCCCCCTCGCCCGACTGGTTCGATGACATGGAGCCGTTGGCAAGGACAAAGCCGGCTGCGCCGCGCGGCGACAGGTGATGGGCCATGTGCTGCACCCAGGCGAAGTTGGCGTTTCCTGTGGGCGGGACGCCGTACTCCCATCGCTTGTCGTCCTGCAGCCGCTCGCCGCCCCAGGCGGAGACGTTGAAGGGGGGATTGGCCAGGATGTAGTCGGCCCTCAGGTCCGGATGGCGGTCGTTGTGGAAGCTGTCGCCGTAGGCAATCTTGTCGTGGTCGATGCCCCGGATAGCCAGATTCATCTTGGCCAGCTTCCAGGTGGTGTGGTTGGACTCCTGGCCCCAGATGGAGATGTCGCCTCTGGCCTTCCCCCCGCCTGCCTTGCCAGCAGACAGGTTGCCGTTGCCGGTGGCGTGGGCCTGGATGAACTTCATCGACTGGACGAACATGCCGGATGAGCCGCAACAGGGGTCGTAGACGCGGCCTTGGTACGGTTCCAACATCTCGACCAGGAGTTTGACGACGCAACGCGGGGTGTAGAACTCGCCGCCCTTCTTGCCCTCGGCGCTGGCGAACTGAGAGAGGAAATACTCGTATACCAGGCCAAGCACGTCTTTGGAGCGCGCTTCTGCGTCTCCAACCTGGATGTTGGTGATCATGTCGATGAGCTGGCCAAGGCGGGTCTTGTCCAGGGCGGGCCGGGCGTAGTCCTTGGGCAACACGCCATTGAGTGCCGGGTTGTCTCGCTCGACGGCGGCCATTGCGTCGTCAACCAGCTGGCCGATGGTAGACTGCCGTGCCTGTGCCTTGAGGTGAGGCCAACGAGCCTCCGGCGGCACCCAGAAGATGTTCTCGCCGCGGTACTCGTCCATGTCCTCGGGGTCGTACCCATCTGTCGTCTTCGACTCCAACCAGGCGTGTAGCTCTTGGAAGGCGTCGGATATGTACTTGAGGAAGATGAGGCCGAGGACGACGTGCTTGTACTCGGCGGCGTCCATGCTGCCCCGCAGCGCGTCTGCCATCTGCCAGAGCTTGGCCTCGTAGCCTGCCAGAGTGCCGCTGCTCGATTCGGCGTCCGCTCTAGGGGTCGTCCGGCTCCGCCGTTCAGTCGTCATGATGCCTCACCTCCTCGCTTGCCCTTGGAACGTCACCTGTCCACCTCGCGTAGGGCGTTCTTGCCCCCAGGCCCGTAGCCGTGATGGACCAGGAAGCCGGGGACGCCGCCGTACTCAACGGAGATCACCGCAGACTCGGCGGACTTGTCGTGGCCCGGCAGGAAGAAGGAGCCGATTGCCGTCTCCGCACCGCAACCACACCAGCACTCGCCGGTCGGCAGCAGGCGTTTGGTTGAAGCCATTCTCTTATCTCCTGTAATCAGACCATTAGAATGGCCTTGAATACTGTCCAAGGATATGTCCCTAGCCGCTTCCGAGTCAATGCGAAATGGGGAGTTGATGCCCCACGTCCCTCCTTATGGTTGTGCTCAGGAGCGCTACAACGGGTCTCCCAGCCCGTCGCGGCCGCTCTAACCAGCAATCCCCTTGCCCCTACCACAAGATTGGACTCGACACAATGGCTTGCAAGGCATTACATATGCCGTTTTTTCCGTTCACAATGGGATGTTGGGTAACTGATTACTAAGGCAATACGCGATTATGGCAAAGCAGGGAACGAGGACATCTAATTTGGGTGCGTCCGAACGACAGCTACTCCACTCACTCAGCCGGACGCCATTCGTCGACTCGGCGGAACTGGCGCTCATTCTCGGCGAGCCTCACGCCACGGTCCACCGCGCCCTGACCCACCTGCTGGCCGACGGCATCGTGGGGCGCGTGAGCCACGGGACCGCCCACTTGCCTTCGAGCCAGAGATACTACTTGGTGGCTAACGGCATCAGACAAGCCGCGGAGTTGCTCGGCTTTGCGACGGCCTCGGACTTCGTGCGGGCCTACCCCGTGTCCAAGGAGTGGCTGACGCTATTCATCCGCCGGATGGACGCGGTGGCCGCCATCGACCGTCTCGCAGCATCGCTCTCCCCCGGCATCGACGGGCTGCGGTCGCAATTGGAGTTCCACCGCAGGGGGCGCTTCGACGCCACCATCACGTTCCACGACGGCCGGACGTTCGGCGTGGTCCCGCCAGGGCCATAGCGGGGTACGACTACACCCGCCGCCCCAGCGCTACCCTGGTCCTGACGCCCAGCGTCTGGGAGGAGAGGTTGACGGCGAGGTTCTGCATAAACCTGAACCTCGATGACTGCTTCGTCGCCGTAGAGTCCAGGGACGCGCTCGAAAGACGGGACCTTCGCCTCTGGCGCAAATTCTCGTGGGTCGGCAGCTCGTACCACACGCTGAAGGACGTGAGCGCCCACGGCAGCCCCTACGGAGGGCTTCGCACGGAGTCGCCGAGTCGAAGCGGGCATCACTGCCCCGTCCCGAGCGGATGGCGCAGGCTGCGTCGGCCTTAGGCGTCAGCCCTTCGGAGAAGCGGACGCTCGACTTGGTGACCGATCACCCGATGATCCTCCGTGAGCACCTGGCCATCTGGCTTGGCGTCTCCGAGGGACGGCTCAGCCAGATGATGCGCAGCCTCGTCGATACCTGGGGCCTTGTCGAGCAACGAGGAAAACGGGGCAACACCCGCTACGCGCGGTCCGCCGAGGGCATACGCTACGTCACGCACAGGGACCGCGCCGAGCTTCCGACCACGCAGGGGATCTGGAGCACGGCCCTGACGACCGACCGCCAGGGCCGCAGGCGTCACGTGGGCCACCGCATCGACACATGGGCTCGCCAGACGAAGCACGCAGACGGAATCACATGGTTCCTGTCAAAGCTTGAGGCTGAGACCAGGGAAGATTCTTCGAGCGAGCTGCTGTGGTCGGTCCCCACCGCGAGGTCCGACCGGGCCTACAACTGGGGTCAGTCGGCCATCGCTCCCGACGCCGTTGGAGAGCCACCTCGATGATGTCGGCACTGCTCATGCTGGTCTGCACCCTCCAGCCCACGATCATCCTGGAATAGTCATCCAGCACGCTGATCAGGTAGAGTAGCCCCAACCCACCACGAAGAAGTAGCTGGCATCGGTCTGCCATAGCTCATTGGGCCTGGCAGTCTTGGTGTGAAACTCCTTTCCTGCTGGGAAGCCCTTGGTCTCGGGCGGCTTGATGAGCCCCGCTTCCTTCAGTATCCGGTATACGGTGGACTCGGAGACGTACATGACCTGTTCGTCCACCAGGGTGGTCGCCACCTCTCTCGGGCTCAACGATGGGTGCTCCAACGCATACCTGACCACGTACCGTCTTTGCTTTGTAGCCAACCGGTTCCACACTCGCCTGGGCTCTGGTGGCCGGTCTACCAGACCGTTAAACCTCTGGTCTCGATACCTGCTCTTCCAGCGGTAGTAGGTCGAGGGTGCTATCTGCAACTCTTGGAGGGTGTCGAAGACGGCTGAAGGGCCGGCGTTTTCGGTGGAAACCTGAACTACTATGGATGTGTAGTATGTGGTTTGCGGGGGCTTTTGGTTCCCCTCTGTGATGTAACTGCGTGAACGTGTCCCGATGGTAGGCCTAATTCTCCCGTGGATTGTCAAATCGAGACATTGGGAATAGAATACTCGCATCACCTGAGTGGAGGCCTATCATGCCAGTGACGGTGGTTGTCGGAGGACAGTACGGTTCCGAAGGCAAGGGAAAGATATGTGCACATCTGGCACTGACCGACGACGTTGACTACATGGTGAGGTGTGGCGGGCCTAATTCGGGACACACTGTGGATGTCCGTGGAAACAGATACGAGCTCAAGCAGGTCCCGTCCGGGTTTATCAACCCAAGCACGCGTCTCCTGATTGCCCCGGGGGCATTGGTCAATCCCAGAATATTCTTGGAGGAAGTGGAGTTGTGCGGTTTGGATCCCTCGCGGGTGGGTATTGATGAGAACGTTGGGGTTATCGAAGAGGCGGATATTTCCAAAGAGGCTGAGTTGGATCTGCGGGGTCGTCTGGGATCGACGGGTTCGGGGGTGGGAGTGGCTGTAAGCCGGCGGGTGCTTCGGGAAGGGGATTTTCGTCAAGCCAAAGATCATCCAGATTTAGGCCCGTTCACTACTTCCGTTCGGTGCGAGCTTGCCGCGGCTATCCGTAGAGATAGCAACATTGTCGTCGAGGGCACGCAGGGGTTTGGGTTGTCTCTGTATCATGCCCGGGAATGGCCCTACCGGACCAGCAGGGACACAACTGCTCACAGCTTCTTGGGAGAAGCGGGCCTTGGAGTGCGGGACTTCGACGTCGTGATGGCCATCAGGTCCTTCCCGATCAGAGTAGCTGGGGATTCCGGTCCCCTTGAGCATGAGATTACGTGGCCGGAGGTCCAAGTCCTCAGCGGATACCCTCACCTGGTGGAGGAATACACGACCACTACCAAGCGGCTCCGGAGGGTGGGGCGATTTGACTGGAGCGTTGTGGAAGAAGCGGTAGCGGCCAACTCTCCCACTGGGATCGCCCTCCACGGCGCGGATTACATTGATTTCCAGAACAAAGGTGTGATTTGTTACGAAGACCTCACTCCCTCCGTCCTTGCCTTCGTAGATGAGATCGAGGCCCGAGCGGCGGTTCCCGTCAGTTTCATAGGGACCGGCCCGAGCAATGAGGATATTGTTGACCGGCGTCTATCCCGTCAGGGAGTGGCGGCATCGTCGCATGTTCGATGTCGCTTGATGGAAGTCTCGCCTAGAAGCTGTGGAGTTGAAGCGGTATGAGCTCTGAAGCGGGGGCCAGCCTTGAGGAAGATCCTCGTGGACAATTCCCGGGCCGATACAATGGGGCCGTCCTGTTGGCGGATGAGATCAGGTATTTCTCCACGTCTGATGACATTCCTCCGTATCAAAGGCTCATAGACCCGTTTGAGCCGGAGCGGTTGCGTCCGGCCAGTTATCAGCTCACTCTTGGCAATCAGGCTCACGTGGGCGGTAGGCACCAACTTGTGTCATGTTCCAGCCCTTTGAAATTGGAGCCTCACCAAGTGGCGGTCGTAAGCACTAGGGAGGTGCTGCGGATACCCCGGTTCCTAGTCGCTAGGTGGAGCATACGGGTTCAGAAGATATACGAGGGACTGCTGTGGACAGGTGGCCCTCAGGTTGATCCCGGCTGGGCAGGCCAGTTGTTTTGTCCCATCTACAATCTTGCGGAACGCGAGGTTGAGTTGCGTTTCGAGGACGCTCTATTCACGATTGACTTCATAAGGACCACTCCTGTGACCAATGAGTACAGGAGCTTGAAAGAAGCACCTGAGTTGAAGAGGACTTGGTTCATTCCTGAACGGAGGACCCTGTCTGAACATGACTCCAACAGGCTCCATAGTGCCCCGTATGAGTCCCTCCGTGACCTTCGGGAGTTGTCACGATTTCGTGAGTTGGCGCTGGGCGCGGTTGCCCTGATATTTGTCGTGCTTGGGGTAATGGTCGCTGCTTTAGGCGTCTTAGCAGCGAGGCCGGTAGTGGATACTAATGCACCGTTCTTGAGTCCTTGGCCTATGACGTCCCTCGTTACTTCCGTCGTGGCCCTAGGTCTCAGTTTATTTTCACTAGTATTTGTTGCTCTGATATTCGTTAGAAGAATCCGTCATTGACCATGCAAGACCGGTACGTCGGGGACTTGGGCGATTTCGGCAAGTATGGCCTTTTGAAGGCTGTTTGCTCGTCAGGAGACACAGTCTGGCATTCTGACATCACCCTGGGGGTTGTCTGGTACCTGGTCCCTGACGAAGATCACA
Organism: Dehalococcoidia bacterium; assembly: GCA_965197675.1. Taxonomy (GTDB): domain Bacteria; phylum Chloroflexota; class Dehalococcoidia; order Plut-88900; family Plut-88900. The sequence continues at coordinate 971,940 of OZ240221.1, forward strand.
ACGACGACGGGAAGTACGTCCAATACTTGGTTCCGAATGCCAGAAATCAGGAACAGTTTCGAAGTTGCGACCCCATCCTGTATGACCTTCTTGCCGACATAGTTGACTTGAGTCGAAGAAGCGTGGCCAATATCAGGGAGCGAGATGTCTTGCCAGTTGGCACTCGATATTATGATCCCCCTTTGACCTTTGACGGACTCCCCAAGTCAGGGCTAGGGGTGCAACGGCAACGGGCTGAACTTAGGACCGGTTGGCTCGAAGGTGCATTAGATTCCACTGCTTCGTGTGAGTTGGTATTCGTAGACCCGGACAACGGGTTTGAGGTCAGTGTTGGCCCATACCAGAAGCGTGGCCCCAAGTATGTTTTCTTCGACGAGTTGATACCCTTTTTGAAGAGAGGTCAGAGCTTAGTTGTGTATCATCACATGTCCCGCCGCGGTTCCTCAGTAGACCAGGTTCGGGGACGGCTTGCCGAGATCGAGGAGAGGCTGGGGCATGGGGCATTTGCCCTGTTATACCACCGGGGCAGCGCTAGGGCTTTCTTCGTGATACCGGTCGAGGAGCATCGAGGATTTCTTAGTTCCAGAGCCGAGAAATTTCTTGACGGTGCTTGGTCCCGGCACTTTGAGCTTGTCACTCCGGCTTGAGTATCGTTTTGCTGTTCCCATCTCTTTGGCGGTTCGGAAATTCTCGACTCGTTAATCTTGGCAAGTGGCTAGGTTGCCGGAATCTAGCATTAAGCATGTCGTCCTCATTTCAGGGCCGATTGGGTCTGGCAAGACGACCCTTAGTCGGCTTTTGGAGTTGCGCTTCGGGTTCTGCGTCGTCAGTACCCGGGAACTCCTGACTCCGCTGTCCGGAGACCGGCGTGCCCTTCAGGCTGCGGGGGCTTCGTTGGATGAATCCACTGTTGGCAGGTGGGTTAGGGACGGGCTACTTGGGTTGCGGAGCCGGTCGCCCACTGGAGCCTTTCTTGTGGTTGATTCGGTGAGGACTCTCGATCAGTTGAAGTGGGTAAGAAAGGACTTTGGGGCATGTGTGAAGCACGTAAATCTGACAGCCAGTCCGGAGGTATTGTCCGGCAGGTACCATTCCAAGCACGAGAGGCACCGATATCAAGATGTTGTCGCCGACCCGGTGGAACGGAGAGTTGCCCTCTTGGCGTCGCTGGCAGACTTGGTTGTTGATACGGGGTTCCGGGTACCTGATTCAGTTTTGGAGCGTGTGGCAGACTTCCTTGATTTGAGGTCGTGATGGAATCCCGGCAGATCCTGCCCGGCGTCCACTATGAGCTGGACGTGGGCATGAGCCTATATTGGTTCGATGCTAAGCAAGGTGTAGATAGTTCTCTCTTCTCCTGTAACCTCATTGACCTGTAGGGTAGGCTGCAATACAACTCGACATGACGAATTTAATCTCGTCTGCTCTACTTCCGAAATAGCATCTTCGTGAATCGAGCCGTCGAGTCGCTCATCTGTGTCCGAAGTTTCGATTTCAAACCGCAACGTACGAACGTTTCCACCTACGAATCTACCTTCGAGTGTCAGATTATCCTTAGTTAAGTCCGCAACAGACTCAATTTGCGCTATTATGTTCCGTGCCGTCTCTTCGTTCATGCTAATCTGACGCAGGTCCAATGTCCCCGGTTGGCTCCAGCTCAGTGAAGCTGTGCTTAATGAACTTTCAATAGTCGATAGAAAGTCCTTGTAATTCTTGGATACGCGGGCTTTCAATTCCGTTAAGTGGGCAGTCAACTCGGAGGCTTGGTAGCCAACGTCAAGCAAATTGAAAAGTCCCTCCAAACTTTCCTTTGCCAATGATTCGCCAAATAGATCATCCTGATTGTTTGTTTCAAAGCGGATTCCGAATGACCCAGCGTATGTGCTTATTGGATCAAGCCGTGTTTCATCGAGTATGGAATCTGGTATTCCTCCTCTTGAAGTAGGTTCGCCGGCTTTTGCCTGTCCAACTGCGTCGACAAGGCTCTGCAAGTTACCCATCAACTGACCAGCAATCTTGGCGCTGATTCTTCCCGTAGGATCTGAGGACTTACCCTCCATCCTCACATTCAATACATGCGCCCGCTCCCTAGTAGCAAGATCAGCGATGTCATCCGGTACGGGGATATTGAGCCTTGCCCCTTGACGCGGTAGCGCATCGCTCGGTAAGGCGGACGCAGCGGTCATAACCGTTCTGGTAATGGAATCCGTATGCAAGTCCTTATCGACTACAAACAAGTATCCATCCTCGGGGGCATTCAGCCCGTCTAGGGACGATATTTCTCCCGAAAGAATCTCCTGAAGGCGACGTTCGCTGACAGGTAGATATATCCACCTTTCAGTCGACTCATCCGAATCGCTCCACCAAGCAAGATATAACTGCTTACTCTGACTTCTTTGCAGCAGGAGACGAGGCCCATCGTAATATTGAAGCACTCTGTCAAGCGAAAACGCTCTCCATGGAGGATGTGGCAGTATTGGTCCTCTTACGTCGGATATCATCACGAACACCCCTTAGAGCTATATGATCTGTATGACTTGGGTGGAGCCCAATGGGTCAAAACCTCGCGCTTTCCACCAAGTGTTGTGAGAATCCAATCCCCTACCTGTTTGAATTGCCTTCCCCGATGGCGGCGTAAGAAATAGGCGTGCTATCTTGTCCCCAAGTTTTGGATATTGTTGAGCGCATTCAATAGCGTGGATGCGCTCTTTATAAACCGAGAGACCCATCGTTTCACATTGAGTTCTCTTACCATTACGGATTTCTGTCTCGGCCCGGTCGCGATTCAGGTGGTAAATTGAAACGAAATCACTTGGTCCAGGCGGGTCGTTTTTTGCGATGCGGTAATATGTACCATTAGCATGTGGAGTGTGTTCGGGTGGACAATTTTCTGGGAAGTCTTCGGGCCAATTGTAAGGGAGCAATGGATTCACCAGTCCAAGCGAGTGTTGGGCACTGATTGCATCACGCAAACTCTCAGCACCGGCGCAGATGACTCGGCGCTGCTCCAGCCTATTGCATCGCAGACTGGGCGTCAACAGGCTTCCTACCCTTCAGGGCCACAGACACCAAGTACCCGGCCAACCCGGTGAGCTCAACACTCCGAGACCGAGTCCGGGGAAAAACCCTCCCACCGTCATCATCCACCCTAGTATCTCCTCCACCTGCATCATGCACCACTCGGCCATTGCCCTGGTAGGTCTTGGCATCGCTGCTTCCTACTACCTGCCCACACTTTGCCTGCGACACCGCACCCGTGGTGTCGGCAGTGCTCATACTTGCCGTCGTGGTCGTCGCATGGGTATGGATTCGCAAGAGCCGTGTGGCATGAATGGGGAACCGGTCGTCCTCAATGAGACGATCCATCAGTCCACACAGTTGCGCATCATGACGCTGCTGGTGTCCCTGTCCGACTCGGACCGCGTGGCCTATGGCTTTATCCAAAAGACGTTGGGCCTAACCGGCGGCAATCTCACCATCCACCTGCGCAAGCTGCAGGATGCCGGGTACGTCAACACCGCCAAAGAATTCCTTGAGACAAAACCCCGCACATGGGTGGAGGCGACACCTGAGGGCCGCCGAGCCTTCACCGAGTACCGCGGCAACCTCGAACGCGCTCTCAATATGCCCTTTCGTTAGCCGAGTCATTCCACTCACCGTCCGCTGCCTCGGTAACCTGAGCCCCCTCTACCACTCTACCTCCCACCAGGGCATGTGACCCTGTAGCAGCGCCACATGCCTTGGCTGATCTACGAGCGTCTGAGAGTGAAGCATGGATTCACCAGGAAGTACGCGATAGTCACTAGCCTCAGTACGCGGGTTTCTACGGCGAGCGTCGCATGAGTCTCCCTTCAAGTTGAGGTTCATGCGCGGCCTTGTCTTTGCTGGGGCACAGGGGCGACAATGAAGGCTGGGAGTCTTCTGCCCTCTGGAGGCTGGCGGCGTGGCCTTCGGCGGGCCGGAGGCTTGTGGACGATCTACGCGGGGTCGGCTGCCCGGCTCCTCATATTTGGATCTCCCAGCGAAGAGTCCGCAGTACGGTATACTCTGGCCCACATGCGTGGAATCGAACCCTGTGCAACTTCTCTGAATATGTTAGCATTACAAGTAGCCGTGTAATGGGCGTTGCCCCAAAGGTATCACTTAATCTCTATCTGGTATTCCTCTGCCGAAAAATCACAACTTCTGTGTACAGTCTCCTTTGGTCGACCAACGTGCACTGGAACCGATCATTTGCGCAGATGTGGTGGTAACAAATGTGGGAAATGATGGTCATAACCCACTAATTTAGATGGGAGTAATAATCCCACTCCCTCCGCCATTGGGCCTGAACAGAGATTCACTGAAGATGATGATCGAGACAGCGGCCAAAGGATGGTCAAATCAAGACTCTAATGTGTCCTATGTTCAAGCGTTGTCGTTGGCAAAAGAGAACACACCCAGTCTGAAACGGTAGCGATAAAGCGACATCTATCTTGTGAAGATCAAAATAGCCAGTGTTTTCGTGGACGACCAGGACAAGGCCCTCAGGTTTTATACGGAAGTTCTGGCATTCGTCAAGAAAACCGACGTGTCAGTAGGGGAGTTCAACTGGCTAACAGTGGCTTCGCCAGAGGGTCCAGAAGGCATTGAACTGCTTCTAGAGCCGAACAACAACCCAGTAGCCAAAACATACCAAGAAGATATTTATAAGCAGGGGATAGCCGCTACCGCATTTTTCGTTGACGGCATTCAAAAGGAGTACGAACGATTGAAGAACCTTGGGGTTACATTCACAATGGGGCCAACTAAGACGAAATGGGGTACACAAGCCATATTCGATGATACTTGTGGTAACCTGATTCTACTTCAGCAGGAATGACATGCTCGGCGTATAGGCATAGGAAATAGCTAATGACCAGCTATCATATTTGGACAGTGGGTTGCCAGATGAACGAGGCCGACTCCCAGAGGCTCGGCAGCGCCCTAGACCAGTTGGGTTGCACTCATTCACCCAATATGGAAAAGGCTGATATCATAGTCCTCAATAGCTGCGTAGTAAGGCAGGGTGTCGAAGATAAGGTCGCCGGCCGTTTGGACTCTCTCAAACCCCTCAAGAAGACCAACTCTGACCGGATCGTCAGTCTAATGGGTTGTATGGTCGGCCCCCAGTCTGCCGAGCTTAAACGGCGTTTCCCCCACGTCGACATGTTTCTGAGACCTCAAGTTTACGATCCCCTTCTAGACCTGGTAGCCCAGCGTGAAGGCAAGTGTTTGGACAACATCGGCCCCCTCATCGCCTCTCACCCTAAAGTCAGCACCCACATTCCCATCATCCACGGCTGCGATAAGTTCTGCACCTTCTGCATCATCCCTTACCGGCGGGGCCGCGAGAGGAGTCGTCCTGTAGACGAGATAGTGAAAGAGGTGGAGGCCCTGAGCCGACGAGGGGTGATGGAAGTCACCCTTCTGGGGCAGAACGTTGACTCCTACGGCCGAGATTTACCCGATTGCTCAGACCTAGCAGACTTGCTCAAGGAGGTCAACAAGGTAGAAGGAATCCAACGCATCCGATTCCTGACCTCCCATCCCAACGACATGAGCCAGAAGCTGATAGACTCTGTGGCCGGTTTGGACAAGGTATGCGAGCATATTAACCTGCCCGTCCAGGCAGGAGATGATGATATCCTCTCAGCTATGCGCCGAGGCTATACTTCTGACGACTATCTGGAGTTGGTGGGACGAATACGAGCAACTATACCCGGGGTATCCATGAGCACCGATATCATAGTCGGGTTCGCCAACGAGACCAATGAACAGTTCCAACGCACGGTGAATCTGATCGAAGATATCCGGTTCGACAAGGTACACGTAGCCCCCTACTCCCTGCGTCCCGGAACCATTGCCTACCGCAAGATCTCGGATGAGTTGTCCCATGAAGAAAAGATGAGGCGGCTTCACGTTATCGAAGAGGCGCAGGAGCGGATCGCCAGCGACCTCAATAGCAATCTGCTGGGCTTCACACAAGAGATACTGGTGGAGGGGCGTCACAAGGGCAAGTGGCAGGGGCGTACCCGAACCAACAAGCTGGTGTTCTTCCCGGACGATACCGACCGTATAGGCCAGTTGGTAAATGTGAAGATTGAGCATACTTCCCCTTGGTCTCTTCGGGGCAGCCTGGTGAAGGACGCTACATCCGCTGACACAAAGCAGGCCGTTGCAGTCAAATAATCGATAGTATCGGCGAGGCAGAGCACTCCCTTGGCCAAGTATGAAGAGATACTAGACATCCTGAAAGAGGTGGGCTATCGGCTCACTCCGCAGAGGGTGATGATCCTCTCGGCCATAGCCTCCAACAGAGGTCATATAACCGCCGAGGAGATCCACGAGAAGGTCAAACAGACCTATCCCTACATAGACATCGCCACCGTCTATCGCACTCTTCAGATGCTAAAGCGTCTCCGCCTGGTCATGGAGATCGACCTGGGCAGCGGCTCCTCTCAATATGAACTGACCAGGGCTGACAGACACCATCACATGGTCTGTAGGGAGTGTCACAGAACCATAAACATCGATCATAGGCGCTTCCTCGAGCCAGTCAGAACCGCTCTCTTGGAAGAGTTCGAATTTGAGGCTGATATAGACCATTTCGCCATATTCGGCTTGTGTAAGGACTGCAGGGCCAAACAAGCATAAACGGGCTCAAGACTTGCGAGGCCGATGCCTGTCGGCGCTGTCCAGCCAGATGGTAACCGGCCCGTCGTTGTGAATCTCCACGTCCATGTGGGCCTTGAATCTTCCAGTCTCTACCTTTAGGCCGGTTTCTCTGATCGTATCCACAAACTCTTGCACCATGGGTCCGGCTATCTCTTGAGGGGCAGCCCTCACAAAGCTGGGCCTTCTGCCCTTACGTGTATCGGCCAGTAGGGTAAACTGGCTCACTATAAGAAGATCGGCCCTGATATCCAGGGCCGATAGATTGAACTTGCCTGCCTGATCGGAGAAGATTCTGAGATTTACTATCTTGTCCGTAAGGTATTCGGTCTCTTCTCGGGAGTCCCCTTCCTCCACGCCCAGGAAAACGACCAATCCAGGTCCTATCTGCCCAATGGTTTGGCCGTCGACGCTAACTGCTGCTCGTGTCACCCGTTGAAGAAGAGCCTTCATTGGAACTCTTACTCTCCGAGGAACTCTTGCCCTCCGACTTGGCCTTCTCTCCGCTTCCCGACTTTGCGGCAACCTTCTCCGTGGACTTACCTCCCTCGTCCTTTTTACCGTCCGAGGAGTAGTTGGTCGAGCCGCTCTTGTAATCGGTAGAGTAGAAGCCCGAGCCCTTGAAAAGGATGGGGACGGAGTGGAATAGTCTACGAGCCTTGAAGCTGCATTCCGGGCAAGCGGCAACGGCTTGTTCGTCGAAGTGCTGCCTCACCTCAAACTGATGGCCGCAGTTGAGGCACTCGTAATCGTATAGAGGCATATGCTTTCTCCAGATATGGTTAGCACTCTCACATCGAGAGTGCTAACTCTTATTCAGTGTAGTAAGGGGGGCCTAGTTTGTCAATAAAACTTGTCCCAGCGCACCTACAGCGCCTGCCATACCCGCTTGCCCTCCAGCCTGACCACAGTCCCAAATCCAGGTGCGGGGAAGTGTCCTGCGGCCAGCTTCAACCCCCCGTCTTCCAGTCGCTTCATGATCGCTTCCCGAGTCTGTTTGGCCTGATGTGAATCCACGTCGGCTGTGTTCGTCCATTGGGTCTCATGTACCTGAAGGGGATGATGGGCCACGTCACCCATAATCAGTCCCTTCTCTCCCTGGGACGAGACTAAAATACTCATGTGGCCCGGCGTGTGGCCTGGGGTGGGAATGGCTGTCAGTTCATCGGTGAGGTTGAATTCGTCTTCCATCAGCTCCAGCAAGCCCAGCTTGTCCAACGGCTCGACCGCGGGTGGATTGTAGAAGTATTTCTCTTCGGCATCCGGCTCGTTTCGGAAGAAGTTCCAGTCCTTGATGTTAGCTAGGTATTTGGCTTTAGGGAAGGTGGGAGTGAAGGTGCCGTTACTCCCCCTTAGGTTCCAGCCGATGTGGTCGAAGTGCATGTGGGTCATAAAGACCGTATCCACCTCGTTGACATCCAACCCCTGCGCCTCGAAATTCTCCAGGAGATGGCCCCAATCGCTTCCACTATCATCCAGCGGCAGTGGTCCTACTCCCGTGTCCACCAGTATGCTGCGACCTCCAGACCTGACCAGAAATGAGCCAAAATTCGACTCGTATTTTGGAGCAGAGGAGGGAACGCTGCACCCACACTGCCAGACGTGTACTGGTGAGTCAGGGTAGTCGTCCGTGGCAACTCCTTGCATGGTGCCGTCGGATATGGAGATGATTGACACGTTGCCAACGGTCATCTTGTCATTAGCCATTCTGAAACCTCCCTAGTTACGTTGTCAAACCTGAGCTTCCGAAACCATCTCATGGGCTGAATCAGAGTATACGCTCAAAGCAGCAGTTGCGAAAGTCTGATTTCGGGAACAATTCGCCCTGCTGATCCGTTCTATATATGTCAAACACTCATAAAGGAGAGCTATGATGAAGAAGCTACCCATATTCGGCATCGCCCTCGCATTAGCCATAATCTTGACTTTAGCGGCGTGTGACACTGATGCCATGGAAGAGCTGGAGGTAGAGTCCGCTGACTATGATTTGTCGGGAGAGGATTTTTCCATGTCCTTTCCCGCTGCCTCGACGCCCACTCCAGCGCCTTTAGCAGCAGACGCAGCTCCAGAACCACTCTCTGTTTCCAAATCCGAGGAAGGTTTCCAGAGCACTACATCACTACAAGTAACGGAAAGGCAAATAATCTCCAGCGCTTCTCTGTCCATGCAAGTAGAGCAGGTGCAGAGCGCCGTTAATGACGTGAGGGCTATCGCCGAGGGCTTGGGAGGATTCGTAGGTCAGCTATCCTTCTCGGGCAGCGAGGAGTATCAGCAGGCCACTATGGCCATCCGCGTGCCCCAAGGACAATTCTTCAGCGCTCTAGATCGAATCAAGACGCTGGGCAAGGTACACAACGAGAATCTGGGAAGTGAAGACGTGACCGAGCAATTCATCGACCTGGAGGCTCGACTGAACAGCGCCAAAAGAGAAGAGGAAAGCCTTCTTGCTCTTCTCACTAGAGTCGAGACGGTCAGTGAAATCCTCACCGTAGAACGCGAGCTTTCCCGGGTCCGCTCAGAGATAGAGAGTCTTCAAGGTCGGCTCAACTTCCTGGAAAGACGAGTGGAGCTGGCAACCATTGCCGTGTCCTTGTTCCCACCTGGAGTAGAGATTGGTGAGCCGCCTGTTGCTTCCTTGACGGTTGAGGCTTCGGACATCTCCGAGAAGGTTGAGGATATAAAAGCCTTGGTCTCTTCACTCAACGGCAAAGTTGACAGGGTAGGCATATCGGTGCGGAACGGCAATGAAAGGGCCGAGATCGTCTTTCGAGTATTCACCCCCGAGTTCGAAAAGGCCCTAACCTACATCGAGGCCCTGGGTGAGGTCCTGAGCAAAGACCTGCAAGAAGGCTCTACGCCTGTAGACGGTGAGATCAACCTTCCTGACGAGCCCAACGCTCACATAAGTGCAGTCCTGATTGAAGAAGAGGAAGAGGATTCGTTTTCAGCGAGTCTAATCGCTGTCATCGTAGCTCCCATAGCCGTGGTGCTGCTGGCCATTCTGATCGTCCTCGTATACAGGGTAGGTCAGAGAAGAGGCAGCGTATAGCTCCCACATGCGGGTTTGCTTTCTCTTTTCAGAGACCTTTGAATAACCCCAGCATTGTCCCAAAATGAAGCGCTCCAACTGTCATTACTTCGACAAGCTCAGCACGGAGTCTGAACGGAGCCCTTCGGCTATGCTCAGGGTAAACTCCGCGAAGTGAAGAATCCAAAGCCTCTGCCCGTAAAGCTACGATGTATTTGATGGACCGCTTTGGATTCTTCGCTACACTCAGAATGACAGTGGTATGGGGCTTGGTCACAAGTTACACAAAGGTCTCTTTTCACGGGAACGGCGGAGATGGGCCTTCACCCTCACTCCAATCCTCTTTCATGCCAATCGCCCCTCACCAATTCAGGTGGTAGATTTGGGCTCGTCCGGTAGATGAGTGACACTTCGCCTCCTTTCTTTGACCTGTGATGCTGCTGGAGGAACCGGAGTGGAACGACGGAACGATTTTGGGGAATGATGCATAGTATCTTATGAGAACGGGAATACAGGCTGCATATGACTGATCATCAAGCTATTCTCGGCTGCCAAAACGGCGACAAAAGCTCCTTCCGGCACTTGGTGGAACGGTATAAGGATATCCTCTATGGCACGGCTTTCCTGATGACCGGGGACCGATCCCTGGCCGAGGACCAGGTCCAAGAAGCCTTTCTTTCAGCTTGGAAGGGCATTGGCGGGTTCAATGGGGACCGGCCGCTCAAGCCCTGGCTTGTGCGAATCCTGGTCAACGTTGTCCTGTCTCATCGGCGGAAGCGAAGGGTCGCCACTGTGTCCCTGGCACCTCCGGACGCGCCAGACTCCTCGGCCAGCCCAGCGGAGACCTTTGAAGCCGGCGAAGACCGCCATAAGCTGCGGAAGGCTCTCAGGCGCTTGAGTCCAGAACATCGTGAGGTGGTGGCGCTGCGCTACTTTGCGGAGCTCACTGTGCCCCAAATAGCTCAAACCATGAGAGCCAAAGAGGGGACCGTCAAGTCCCGTTTGCACCGTGCGCTGGGATACCTTCGTCAGGATCTGCAAGAGTTCATCCACGGGGAGGCTTAAGACCATGGCCCATAACGATACACCCGACCAGGAGATAGAACGTCTTCTCCAGGAGCATTTCGCCAAGGAGGGAGAGGCGCTCCGAGCCCCCGCGGACCTGTGGACGCGGCTGGAAAGCCGGTTGGACGAAGCACCCGTTTGGCGGAGATTTAGAAACTGGTTATTCCCCCAAGACGGCTCACCCAAATTGGGCCTCCCCTTGGCGATGGCGGCTGCGGTAGTTGTAGCAGTGGTGGCCACAGTGACCGTCCTGAGTCAGAGCTGGGGTAACGGCGGCCCTGGCATCCCACTATCACCGACTATGCAGCCAACCCCCTTTAGCTCAACCCCCGCTCCTAGCGGTCCGGCTGCCACGCCCGTACCTCCAGTTGCCACGGCCTCCCCTGTGCCAACCGAGGAGCCGGCAGATTACTACATAGCGGGCACGCCCGCACCCGAGCCAGAATATCAGGCCTATCCAACTCCGCCCCCGTCATACGGAACTCCGGCTCCAACTTCGTCTCCGCCGTACCAAGGCCCCCCTGCTGACTGCGCCAACTGCTTCATTCTTGATGGTATGCCTCCGCCATACTCAGGTGGCCAGGCTGGGACCCCTCCCGACACCACCTTCAGAGATTATGGGCAACAGCCCTTTACGGCCACGTCGGAAGATGCGGTTTCAACATTCAGCTTAGATACGGACCGTACTTCCTACTACCTGGCCCTCAACTGGGCCAGGGCAGGTCACGAGGTGGCCCCGGAATCGGTGAGGGCGGAAGAATGGATCAACTCCTTCGACTACGGCTACAGCCCGCCCTCCGACGACTGGGGCTTCGCCATTTCCAGCGACGCATTCAGACATCCATTGGACCACGCCAAGCACATGGTGCGAATCGCCTTCCAGGCTCCCGAAGTTCACGACGACACGCCTCTGAACGTGACCCTGGTGCTGGATGCTTCAGGGTCCATGTCCAATGGAAACCGGGTAGCCATAGCCCGGCAAGCGGCGGAAACCATTCGGCAGAGCCTGAGGCCCCGAGACCGCCTGGCCGTCGTACATTTTACAACCGACGTCATTGATGAGCTCACGGTGGAGCACCGGCATCCGGATGACAGCGCCATCCGCAACTCCATTAACAGGCTGGCGCCCCACGACAGCACCAACGTGCAGGCAAGCCTGAATCTTGGGGTACGCCTGGCGGACAACATCCGACGCAGTCGCCCCGACGCCTACAACTACATCATCCTGATGTCCGACGGCGTGGCCAACGTGGATGCCACCGACCCCTTCGCCATCCTGGCGTCCTCCTACGATGAAGATGCCGGAAATCCACTGAGAATCATCACCATTGGGGTGGGCGTCGAGAACTACAACGACTACCTGCTGGAGCAGTTGGCCCAGTACGGTAATGGCTGGTACCGGTACCTAGACGATGTAGACCAGGCCCGGATGACCTTCGCCCGAGAGAGCTGGCTCTCCATATCTACCCCCTTCGCCGATCAGACCCGGGCCCAGGTTACCTGGGACACCAATCTGGTCAGCTCGTGGCGCATCGTTGGGTACGAGAACAGGGTCACTCCCGATGAGACCTTTGTCGAGGACAGGAAGGAGTTCGCTGAGATTCCTTCCGGAGCCGCCACCACCGTCTTCTACGAGCTCGAACTCCACAGCCAAGCGCTGAGACAGAGCGGACCGGTGGACCTGGGGAGCGTGGAGCTGCGATGGGTGACACCCGATTCCGGGCAGTCCAGGAGCCAGCGAGTTAATGTCCAGGGGAGGGTGAACTCCGATTTATCAGCCCAAGACCCTTGGCTACAGCTTGGGGCCATAGTAGGACTGTCGGCGGACCGCTATAACAGTCTGACCTATGCCGGGGGTGGGCATTACCCCAATATCTATTATGAGCTTGAGTCCATGGTCCACCATCTGCGCTCCCTCCAGCCCTACTTGGGGCAACTGGATGCCTATCAAGACTTTCAGTTCCTCCTCGAACGGATGGTCATGACTGCCAGCTACTCCGCGCCCCCTCCCGCACCGTCAGGCTACAGCCAGTAGCTAGAAGGAGCGGGGTGTTGGAGGAGGGGAATCCAGGCATTCTTGGATTCCCCTCCTAAATGCGTAGGCCAGCCTCGCACAGCCTGGAGAGGCGGTCCTGCTGCCCCTCATTCTCCCGCTCCAACTCATCCGGCGTCCTTCATCTCCTCACCTCTACTGGCCGTGGAAGTCTCGGAGCTACCGTCGCTCTGCAGACGGGTCTGTATCGAAGGACAAACTCCTCGATTTTGGCTATACTTTGAGCTGACAGCCAGCGTAGCTCAGTGGTAGAGCAGCGGTTTCGTAAACCGCAGGCCAAGGGTTCGAGTCCCTTCGCTGGCTCCATTTCTCAGGCGCGGAAAATGGGGGTAGGAACATGGAGGCACGACTAGATGGCAGGGTGGCGCTGGTAACCGGAGGCAGCTCGGGAATTGGCAGGGCTACCGCGCTGTGCTTCGCTGCAGAGGGAGCTAAGGTAGTGGTCGCGGACGTGGATGCTAAGGGCGGCGAGGAGACGGCGGTCATGATCAATGACAAAGGGGGAGACGCGGTCTTTACCGGTGCTGACGTCTCGCAAGCATCTCAGGTTGAGGCGATGGTTAACAAGGCTGTCGAGGCCTATGGGCGTTTGGACTGTGCCTATAACAATGCCGGCATAGATGGAGGGATGGGGCTCGTCCACGAATATCCCGAAGACGATTGGGACGTCCAGATAGGAGTTAACCTGAAGGGCGTGTGGCTGTGCATGAAATATGAAATTGCTCAGATGCTTCGTCAGGGAAGCGGCGCCATCGTCAATACCTCGTCGATACGAGGGCTGGTCGCAGGCCCGGGAAGGTCTTGCTATTCTGCCTGCAAACATGGGGTGATTGGCCTCACCAAGACCGCCGCCATTGAATATGCCAAAGATGGTATCAGGGTTAACGCAGTGTGCCCCGGCGTTACCATCACACCTATGACTCAGCCTTACTTTGAAAGCGGCGAGATGAGTGCAGGACGAGAGATTGAAAAGCACCCTATAGGACGCCCAGGAGTGCCTGAGGAGATAGCCGAATCGGTGGTGTGGCTATGCTCGAATGCCGCCTCCTTTGTGACGGGACACGCCATGTCGGTGGACGGTGGTTACACTATTCACTAGCAAGTAGTTGTTAGATAGGTAACTGCTGCATCCGATTTCCTCCTGCGTACTCCTAATCGATTAGCTCGTGCTAGAATGAAGCAACTAGCGGGAATTATCTGAACAACATGGAGAGGTCAGATGGCAGCAAACTTACAGGGTAAAGTGGCCCTGGTCACTGGAGGCAGCTCAGGGATCGGTCGCTCCACCGCCCTCGTATTTGCGAGAGAGGGAGCTAGGGTCGTCGTAGCAGACGTAGTAGACGAGGGTGGAAGAGAAACGGTGCAGCTGATCGAGAGTCAAGGTGGGGAAGCAATCTTTATCTCAGCCAACGTAACCGAGCCAGCAGATGTCCAAGGAATGATACGCAAGATAGTAGAGGCGTATGGGCGATTGGATTGCGCTCACAACAACGCCGGTGTCTGGGGGGCAACCGTACCCACAGCCGAATACCCCGAGTCGGACTGGGACCGTATCATCGATATCAACCTCAAAGGCGTATGGCTGTGCATGAAGTATGAAATACCTCAGATGCTAAAGCAGGGCGGAGGAGTCATAGTAAACACATCCTCTGGAGCCGGTCTGCAGGGATCTCCTCACGCCTGCGCATACGTAGCCAGCAAACATGGAGTCGTCGGCCTCACCAAGACCGCTGCCATCGAGTATGCCAGGCAGGGAATCCGCGTTAATGCCGTGTGCCCTGGTGACATCCTCACACCTATGAACGCTCTCGTGGTGGCTGGGCTCGGTGCAGATCCAAAAGAATACGCCAAGAAAGAACCTATAGGCCGACTGGGCACTCCCGAAGAGGTGGCTGAGACAGTAGCCTGGTTGTGTACAGATGCAGCCTCCTTCGTAACTGGACATGCCATGACAGTGGATGGCGGTGAGGCGGCTCATTAATAGCATTCATAGCCGACACCCCGCGTAGAGTCAGCCCCTGACTGGCCGATAATTATTAGTGCGATGCTAGCAGGTTAATGGGCGAGCCTGGCGAGTTTTATATTCGCTGAGCTCAGCAATCGTTGCTTCCTTGGACAACAGCCCTCAGAGCCTGTCTATCCGATAACAAGCACTGCATGGATCGCGAGATCTTTACGAAGCGGCGATAAATGCGAATCCTCAACCGGCTGACCTCATAGTCTTGAGTCTGTCTCCTTTGACCCAAGACTACCGGAATATGAAGACGCCTTAGTGTTCAGGCTTAATCTTGACACCCTTATAGGGCTAATGTAACCTTGCGTCACTGTCTCAGTCCTATTGAAATACTTCCTGTTCCATCTCCTCATCCAAGGGCGTCTTAGCATAGGAGAAATTAATGCTAACCCAAGAAGAACAAGATGTGATCGATGCTATCGATTCGGAAGAGGTGACCCGCCTCTGCATAGAGGCGATAAGGGCTCCCAGTTATGTTCCCCCCTTTGGGAATGAGCAGGAAGTCGCAGAGCTTTTCCAGAGGGAGTTAAGCGGTTCCGGAGTAGACGCTCAATTTCAGGAGGTCGAGCCATCCCGCCCCAACGTAATCGGAACCATCGAGGGCGAGGGACAGGGCAAGAGTATCTTGTTCAACGGTCACATGGACACCATTGTTCCAGTCATGGGGTGGACTCGTGATCCTCACGCCGGAGTGATAGAGGGTGACAAGATATACGGCATGGGCATCTCGAATATGAAGGCGTCGTGCGTGGCGATGGTGGAGGCTATGGGCGCCCTAAAACGGTCCAAGGCAAAATTATTGGGCGACGTGACCGCCTTTCTCGTCATGGGGGAGTGTCGAGGCGGCGAGGGTGCTGTGTACGGCGTCAACCATGGAGTGCGAGCAGACTATTTTATTAACGGCGAACCTACGGATTTGAGGGTCCTTACCCTTCACTCCGGCGTGTGTCAGCTTAAAATCATCGTTAGAGGACTTTCGCACCACTTCGGTATAGATGGCAAGGGTGTGAACGCCATCGAGAAAGCCATAAAGATTGTGCAGGCCCTTGGACCTACTATGACGCCGATGGATGAAGACTCGTGGCTCAAGAAACGGAAAGATAGTCCTGCCTATGAGGGACTACCCAAGTTCAATTTCGGAGCCATTAAGGGAGGCTTGACAGAAGAATGCTCCGAGAACGGAATCTGCAATGTGCCCGACTACTGCGTCGTATCGCTCGACGTGCGATATCCTCCAGGGCTGACGGGGGAGCTTGTCAAGAAGGACCTAGAAGACGCTATATCAGAACTGACCAAAGACGATCCTGAGATAGATGCAAGAGTCGAGCTAGATTACGGGTTCCAAATGCCTCCCTTCGAGGCTCAAGTCAACGACTACGTGGTACAGAAAGTACGCCAAGCCACTGTTGATACACTGGGTATCGAGCCGCCTGTGGGCCCTCTAGCCCCGATGAAATTTATGGGCGCCGATTCGGGCCATATTCAGGCTGCAGGGATTCCTGGTGTGATGTTTGGAATAGGCAACTTCACGTCGAGTATCCCGGATGAGTGGGTAGAGCTGTCCAAGGTGGTAGACATAGCCAAGATATACGCCTTGTCCGCGTATCGAGTGGCTAACACACCGAACGGAAGCTAGTCACTCTTCTTTTACTCGCTGGCTCACATTCGCCTCGAGAGAACAATCGCCCAGAATACGAACAGGACATACCCTAATCAGAGGGAAACATCAGGATAGACGTAGAGTTGTGTTCGATATGGTCAGCATGGAATGCTATAGAGGAACGCCTCATATAGCGACGCCCAGACCTCCCCAGGATAGCTTCGTGGAAGCAGCCCACTCGTAGAAGGTCGGTTGGACTGCTGCCAACCGTGTTGATCACTCCTTAGCATAGAGCGAATTATTACCTGCCCGCGTAAAGACATATACATCCTGGACTTCAGTACTCTCAGACGATACTAACGGCTGAACCCGAGCCGCTATTGGGCAAAGCGATTTCGTTATACCACTCGACTTCTCTTTCGAGTCCACTGAATAGATCAACGGAAGGTCTATATTTAATCACAGAGGCGGCCCGGCTAATATCAGCTCTATTGGTTGGGCTATCCACCATTACCTAGATATCTCCGAGGTTGGTTTGGTCAGAGTGCCTTTGCCTACTCCTCTGTAGACTAGGCCGGATTTTTCGGCCTCTGCCGGATCAATAACGTTACGAGTATCGAGTACAACCGATCCATTCATGGACGCCTTGATTCGCTTCAGATCCAAATCTTTGAACTCCTCCCATTCTGTGGCTATCACCAAAGCGTCACAACCTTCGACGCACTCATACGGGTCACCCGCATACTCTATCTCAGGCATGATCCTCATAGCGTTCTGTTTAGCTTTTGGGTCGTAGGCTTTGACTGTTGCTCCTCTAGCTTGCATCTCCTGCAGAAGGCTTAGAGCAGGAGAAAACCGGATGTCATCGGTTCCGGCCTTGAATGAGAGCCCCAATAGAGCCACTCTAGATCCCTGAAGGGTGCCAAGCAACTCTGCCAGTTTGTCTACTAATCGTAGAGGCTGCTTCTTGTTGACATCGATCACTGAGTCTAACAGAGCTACATCGCGACCCTCGTCAACAGCGAATTGGTTCAACATGCCGATATCTTTGGGGAGACAACTACCTCCGTAGCCCGGCCCCGCTCTCAAAAAATCCTTCCCTATTCTCGGGTCCAGTCCTACGCATTGAACTACTTCCTCTACATCAATGCCGGTCTCCTCACAAATAGAGGCAATTTCATTAATAAAGGAGATCTTGGCGGCCAAGAAGGAGCTACTGACCAGCTTCACCATCTCTGCCGTGCGAACACTTGTCTTCAAGATCGGCACATTCAGAGGCTCATACAGATCCGCCACTGCTTCTGCGGCCCATGAGTCGTCGGCACCTACGATTACACGGCTGGGATTCATAAAGTCATAGACTGCATGACCCTCTCGAAGGAACTCAGGATTGGATACTATTGCCGGGCACCGAGACTCGTTCAATAGCTGGGTCATGAGCTCTCTCATGGCTTCGGCCGTGCCTGGAGGAACGGTGCTTTTGTTCACCATGATGGGGAAAGCTTCATCGAGGGTGCTAGCCACATCCATATATGCTTGACGCATATAGCCCAGGTCCACTCTGTTGTCGGGAGCAGATGGAGTCCCCACGCACACAAGTACAAAGTCGCTGTCGCCGATGTCTTCCTCGCAAGATGTAGTCACCGAGAGACGGCCTGCGCTCATGTTCTTGTGAATTAGAGATTCCAGCCCCGGCTCATAAATGGGCACTACCCCCTCATTCAATAGAGCTATCTTAGACTCGTCAGTGTCTACGCACACCACCCTGTTACCCATGTCGGCGAAACATGCACCGTTAACTAGCCCTACATAGCCCGTTCCAATTACGCACAGTTTTCTCAACAGGCACCTCCTTGGGCATCCTTTTACAGGCTACGCATGTCCGTTGGCTCATTCAGCTTGGAATAAACCCGAGATTCAAACTTATATAAAGCATCCTGCACCGATTTTAGACGCACTCCTAAAGTCCCCATGCGCGTAGAAAGCATGCAACACTTTATTCGCTGTTTTTGCCTACCAACCCCGCAGCGTTTTTAGAGCCGGTCCTGAGAACTATGCTGGAGGATGAAGGGCCGCCATCTCACTCTCTAGAGATGCTGCTCACGGCTAGAGGGTCTTGAAGGTGAGTGCAATTACTTGCTGCTGGCTCCTATCACTAAGAGGATCACACCCGCCATCAGCAGAAGATGATATCTGAAAACGCCGTATTAGGGAAGTTGGTCGACCTGGAGTATAACCCGACTGGGCTTGCGTGTGTAACTTGATTGTCTTTTCTGTTTAGCTTTGAAACTTGATTGAATTTTCTGGTCCCCGTTCAAACTTGATTGAGTTATAAAAAAAGTTTTATTTTCGGGGTTTTCCAGGCACGAAGACCAGTTATATTTTGATTGAGTTTTTCATCAGGTTGGGGAGATTCGACCTCATCCCCCTTGCCCCCTTCTCCTGGCCAGGAGAAGGGGGGATAAGAAAGGTAAATGGGGGGACACCCCCCAAGCCCCCCGACAAAGGGGGCAGCGCCCCCTCTGTACTTCCCCAGGTGTGGTAGGGGTTAGCGATGGGGGACACCCCCCAAGCCCCCCGACAGAGGGGGCTGCCCCCTCTGTACTCCCACAGGTATGTTAGGGGTGTCTGCGCTTGGGTGACGATCTCCGTGAGGAATAGGGGTGATACCTCCTTGTAAGCTAGATGAGTATTTGCATGATAGCACGTAGGTTCTTATTTTATATATGGCCACGTGGCACAACAGGCCAGGCGCCTCCCCTGGATTCCCGTGTCAAGCACGGGAATGACGGAAAAGAGAGGGGCACGGGAATGACGGAAAAGAGAGGGGCACGGGAATGACGGAAAAGAGAGGGGCACGGGAATGACGGAAAAGAGAGGGGCACGGGAATGACCTGCCTGCAGCACCTGTCTACCACCAGATAGAGGCAGGCGGCATAGGGGGTGAGGATACCCTTCCCTTCGACTACGCTCAGGGTAAACTTTAAGCTCAGGGTGAGCGAAGACACTGCCAGGCGTGTTTCCAGCTTTCATCCGCATCTCGACGGGTGGGGGAAGGGGGCACCCTTCCCTTCGACTACGCTCAGGGTAAACTTTAAGCTCAGGGTGAGCGGATACACAACACCGCTGCCCCGCTCAGGGTGAGCTTGTCGAACCAGGTGAGCGGAGACACAGCCAGTCGTTAGCTGGTTTTGGCCAAGGTACGATTGCGTTGATGGAAGGAAGTGCCACGGCTGACTGTGACATAGCACACTTGTTGGAAGATAAAGACTCTAACGTCTGATCTGCTGAATTCGGGGCCGAGGCAGTCTATCCATTTCCTTCCAGGTGGTGGCATCCGCCTTGCTCAGCCTGTCTATCCATGTCTGAGTATCACGGCACAACTGGTCAACGTTCACGCCTAAAAATCCCGGTGAAAACACCTTAAGCAATCTCCAACCTTCCGATAACTTGTTAGTTGCTCCTTTACGATGGTGCAGAGACAGATGATAAAAACCCACCGCCACCTTGATGACCCCCTGGTAAAAGTGACGCAACGGATAGGGAGAAGCTCTCCAGACGTCCTCGAGGGTTTCGTGGCACTCCCAGAAAAGACGGCTGTTGAACTGGTCTATAGCTTTACCCAGCTCTGGCGGCTGCTTGGAAGGCTGCTCTTCTAGAAAAGTGGATAAGCCATGCCTCTCCAGCTTCTCTAACCAGAGAAGATCCAATCTACGCCGCTTGCCCTTAGACGGCCACAGAGGCAGGTCTTGCTGTACCATGAGGAAAAGTGTGAATCTCCCCTGAAGAGTTATCAGGACCGGGATTCCTTCGCTAACTCTTCAGCTAAGGACAAAGCTCCCAACATTGCAATCTCGTCACCAAGATCGGTCGCCTCAACACGCAAGTCCATGGCATGGAGAGGGAATACGCGTTCACGACACACTCGGTATGCGGGAGCTAAAAAGTAGTCCCCCATCTGTGTTAGACCACCGCCCAGTGTCACCAGCTGTGGGTTGAAGATGTTGACCACGTTGGCAAGCCCCACCCCCAGATAGTAGGATGCCTTCTTCAGAATATCCTCGCTCATTGCGTCGCCTTTCAAAGCGGCCTGGTGGACCATCTGGGTATCTATTGTGCCGGGACTGTCGTCGACCATCTGCCGAAGAAGAGATTCCTCGCCTTCCTCTAAGCGCCTAGCAGCCTCCCTGGCTATGGCAGATCCCGAGACCAGGGACTCCCAGCAACCGCGCCTGCCGCAGCCACATCTAGGGCCTTCTATATCTATGGTCATGTGCCCCACCTCGCCGGCGGCGCCTCGCGCTCCTCGATACACCTCGCCTCCGGCTATTATTCCGCCTCCTATTCCCGTACTCACCGTTATGTACACCATGTCTCGCAGGCCCTGGCCGTGACCTATTCTGTGTTCTGCCAGCACGGAGGCTGTTGCATCGTTCTCCATGGCCACTGGCACTCCCATCTTCTTCTGAAGCATGTCTCGCAGGGGCACATTTTTGAACTTGCGAAGGTGGGGGGAGTTCATAATGCGGCCTTGAGAAATATCCACGGGGCCAGCGGCAGATAACCCGACTGCCGTAAGATGGCCAACGCCGTTGTTGTCGAGAAGCTCATCGGAGGTTCGAGATATGGCGTCTACTATGACTTGGGGGGCTTCGTTGGAGAGGGATGAGATTTTCCTTTTCCCGATTATGGTTTCGGGAGACTCGGCGACGGATATTCGCAACGATGTTCCCCCGATGTCGACGCCTAGCAGCAGTGGATTGGACTCTTTATTCATGGCCTCTCTAGAATCATCAACTGTCCAGAATGGGGTTCTTTTCGAGTGGGTCTCACACAATAGTATAAATCAGACCCAGCCAGGTTATAACAGTTGGTTATGCTCAGCCCCTAGAGGAGGTGGAGAGCACCCTTAGACAAGCTGGGGGCGATGTGAGGGGCGTGACATGCGGGGCAGTGAGCGCCCATGAGGGGTCTGTCTCAGAAACGCAAATGCCTTGGGTCCCAACCGCTCGCCCAGGTGGGGTTTATGTGTGGGGCACGTTCCCCAGTCAAGCTGAGGTCAAGCCCCCCCAGCTCCCTGCCAGAGGGATGCAGGGCCCAGGATTTCCGTGTCAAGCACGGGAATGACGGAAAAGAGGGGCACGGGAATGACGAGTGTGGACACCTTTCGGCTAAGGAAAAGGAGCCGGGGAATTTTGTACGCTCCTAACCTGTCTCTCTCTGAGTTCGTTTAAATAAGGGGCCAGCAAAATCTCCTTCGTTAGATTTTGTCAATATTCTCAATAGTGTTGTAACATCCAATAGCCAACCAGAGAGGAAATGGGGCCGTATGCATCCCCACCCTTCCTTTCACTCAAAATCGAATCCAAGTGTGAAGTTCTGCATCAAATCAAATGTTGAACAATGATCAAGCTAACTCGCAGTAAAAAACTTACGATCGCAGCGGTGATTGCTACGGTAATGGTGATAATCGCAGGGGCATGTGGAGGAGATGCCACAGAGACTCCTCCTTCAGACACTCCAACCCCCGCTACCACGACAGATACGGACTCCACCCCCACTCCACCCCCCCCCACCGAGGTAGCCGACCCCACGCCCAGCATTCACCCAGGTACACTGGGGCCTGGAGAGATAGGCAGCCTCGCCCCGGAGATCAGAGGCATCACAGGGTGGCTCAACTCTGCCCCGCTCACACTCGAGGAGCTGAGAGAACAAGTGGTTCTGATCGATTTTTGGACATACACCTGCGTCAACTGTATTCGTACGTTTCCCTACCTCAAGGACTGGCACGACAAGTACAGCAGTGAAGGATTAGTAATCGTAGGGGTTCACTCTCCCGAGTTCGATTTCGAGAAGAGTCGGGAGAACGTGGCCGAAGCGATAGAGCGACATGGACTGGCATGGCCGGTAGCACAAGACAACGATTTTGCCACGTGGAGAGCCTTCAATAATCGCTTCTGGCCAGCCAAATATCTTCTGGATAAGGATGGCGTAATAAGGTATCGTCATTTCGGAGAAGGAGATTATATCGAGACGGAGGAATGGATTAGAGACTTGCTTGAAGAGATAGGCTCCGATATCTCCGACATCAAGATCGGCGCTGACCAAGGTCCCAGCGCGGACCCTCAGGCTTCTGCCGATATCAGCACTGGGCAAACCAGAGAACTCTACGCTGGCTGGCGACGCAACCAAGTCGGCAACCCACCTTACATCGCCAATACCACCTATTACACTACGCCCACCGGTGTTGTCACCGAATACGAGGATCCGGGAGAGTACTTCAATCACTTTCTAGTATTGCATGGAAGCTGGATCAAAGAGGATGAGAACATCGTACATGGTAGAGAGACGGAGAACCTGGAGGACTACATTGCTCTCAAGACCTTCGGGACAAGCACCAACGTAGTCATCGACTTTGAAGGAGGAGAGCCATTCGAGGTAGTGGTAACGCTGGACGACCAGCCTCTCCAAGAGTTTCAATGGGGCGCCGATATCGCTATGAATGGAGAAGGACAAACCTATATAGAGGTCGATGAGCCGAAGATGTACAACCTGGTCCAGCTTCCATCTTATGCGGGCCACGACTTAAAGCTAAGCTCCAACTCGAACAGGCTCAATGTTTTCGCCTTCACCTTCGGATCCTATCAAACTGGGCCCTAGGAAAGCTCTGAACAAATGCATACGCCTTTGTCCCATCCACCCGCCCTCGATAGGTTTTGGATATGGGGAGACGCCCCCCAAGCCCCCCGCCAGAGGGGTGCTTCCCTCTGGACTCCCTCGGTAAAGACTTGTTCAGAACATCCCTAGAGAAAGCAACCCGAAAGACATCCCCATGAAACCCAGAATGCCTCGTCGATTTATAAGAACCACATTGCTCCTTGTCATTATCCTCATCGGTGCTCTCGCTTGGCATGCCTGCGGCGGAGGACCAACATCAACCCCTGAGCCGGTTCCAACGGAAGAGCCCCCGCCGCAGCTTGATTCCATTCTAGGAACACACGACTTGGGGGTGGGGACCAATCGAGTATCCTTCCTATTACTGACTGACGAGGGACTAGTAACCACGAATGAGGCCTCGGTAAGCTCTAGATATGTAGGAGATGACTCCCAACCGGATGCAGTGGAGACGGCCACTCCCAGCTTTCATCTGTGGCCCTTCGGCACTAGAGGGAACTACGTAGTCAACCTTTCCTTCGACAGACCAGGCGCCTGGGAGTTGGACGTATCGGTAGAGGATTCAGACGGATCGACTCTTACGGGCAATATCCTTCTGGAGGTGAAGGGGGCTACTACCACTCCTTGGATCGGCGATGAACCTCCCCTGGTCGATACCAAGACGCTGGGGGACGTAAGTACCCTGACGCAGCTGACAGGCTGGTCGACACTGGACCCAGACCTATACAGGAAGAGCTTGCCGGACGCTCTAGAAGAGGAGATACCGCTAGTGCTGGTGGTCTCCAGCCCCGCTTTCTGTACCACCCCTACGTGCGGGCCTCAAGCGGAGACCGTACGAGACTTAAAGAACAAGTACTCCGACCAGGCCAACTTCATTCACGTGGACGTGTACGATAACCCCAGTCAAATTGCTACCGATATAGATATGGGCATCTACTCGCCCATAGTGGAGGCCTGGGGACTATCGGAGTTGGAGGGCTATCTAAACGAGTCGTGGGTGTTCATCATCGATCAGTCGGGGCGAATCGCAGCCCGATACGAGGCATACGCTTCCTTGGATGAGCTGGAGCAGGGACTTTTAGAGGTGCTCTAGGAAAGCTCTGTACAAAGGCAGACGCCTTGTTTCCCGCCCTCCCGCCCCCGGTGGGTTTGGGAGATGGGGGGTGTCCCCCCAAGCCCCCCGCCAGAGGGACACATCCCTCTGGACTCCCTCTGAGAGGTTCTGCGCGGACCTATTCCTGAGGTGCAAAGGGGGTTGGATCACTCGCCCGCAGTAGGTTTTAGATATGGGGGTGTCCCCCCAAGCCCCCCGCCAGAGGGACACATCCCTCTGGACTCCCTCTGAGAGGTTCTGCGTGGACCTATTCCTGAGGTGCAAAGGGGTTGGATCACTCGTCCGCAGTAGGTTTTAGATATGGGGGGACACCCCTCTGGACTCGCTTGGTAAAGACTTGTTCAGAACATCTCTAGTGTTCTTTTGATTCTCGTGCTGCAAACCACTCCTCCAACTCTCTGTCATTGCGCTTTAGCCATTCAACATTGAGCCTGATACGCTCTAACGACTGCTGAACAGTCCTCTGGGCAGAAGGGGCGGGGTGATCCCTGAAGAACCTTTCCACTTCCTCGGCGCGTTCAGGCGTGGTGAAGGCTTGGGTGGTGGTTACCAATCTGGTTATCATGAACCCGCCCCTACCATATCTCCGATCCAACTCCTTCCAGTTGTCTTTGATAAACTCCCAGGCCATGTCCCTTCCCTCGTGGTTAGCTGCCACCCCCGTTATCACGAGGACACTATCCTGAGCCTTAACCTCCGATGACATAGAGCGTTCCAAGGTCTGTTCAAGCAGCTTCCTTTGCTTGGGTCGGGTCAACGCACCCAGCAGCCGCATCTTCTCCTCGTGGAGGGCGGCCTGTCTCTCCAGGTCCCAGAGACTTTGGTAAACTCCCTGGTCTCCTTCCTGGGCAACCAGGCTATACACCACTCCACGAATATCTGGATGGAGAGAGGAAGAGGCCTGGAGATAACGCTGGAATCTGCTCTGTGCCTCTTTCAATACATCGGGGTCTCCGTAGACGCCTGAACGCCCCAACACGGCACTTCTGCGCAGCGCGTCCAGGTGCCCCTCCTCGGGCTTGGCGTCCCAACCGACGCGTTTTGCAATGGGTTGGAATATTTCCCTGGCGCAGGCATAAAACCGGGTGAGATACGGTTTATCCGCTATCGGGGTCTCAAAGCTCCGAAGCCCGGCCGCCAACTCGCCCAAGACAATGGCGTCCTCCTCATTTTTGTAGGCCTCCACCAGCGATAGAAACAGGGATGCCTGAGCATAGCCTGCCCGCACCATCGCATAGGCATCGCTGAGAAGCCCCAAACGGTCATCAGCGGGTAGCTGAAAGTCCTCTATTGCGGGTCTAAATCTCTCCCACTCCTCCAGCGGGTAGTTCACACGATAGAATCCGGTCCGGCCTGCATTAACCTTGACCCAGCCCGGCTCTGCGGAGACGCCTCCCCCAACCAGCGTCACACTTGATCGACGGTCCTTCAACAGAAGGGCTTCCACGTCGGAAGCTCCCTTTCTCAATATCCTGACCGGCACCTGCCAGGCAGTCTCGTCCTTCTCGCTGCTGCTGAGGTGCTCATAGAGGAACCTGCTCTGGGACAGCCCGACGTCCACCTTTGACCCCTCACGCCGAGTAGTGACCTGAAGCAGGGGATAGCCCGTCTGCTTTACCCAGGTATCCATCAGAGAGGTGACAGGCTGACCCGATGCATCTTCCAACGCCTTCCACAGGTCCTCGGTGCGAGCATTTGAGTATTGATGAGTCGACAGGTAGCTCTGAAGTCCTCGCCTGAATACATCCTCACCCAGGAACTGCTCTAGCATCCGTAGAATAGAGGCCCCTTTGCTGTAGCTGATGGCATCGAATATCTCCCTGATCTCGGCGGGGTCATTCACCCTGGCTTCGATGGGATGGGAGTTCCTCAACCCATCCAGATTGAGGCCCGCGTTGGTATCATCGGACACGAACTGTGTCCACATATCCCATTCAGGGTGCAAATGGTCTGACGCCTTATTACCCATCCACGAGGCAAAACTTTCGTTGAGCCACAGGTCGTCCCACCACTCCATGGTGGCGAGATCACCAAACCACATATGGGCCATCTCGTGGGCAATGATCTCCACGATCCTCTGGCGGGTCTGAGCAGCCGAATTATCGGGGTCAAAGAGTAGCGCCACTTCCCTATAGGTGATAGCGCCCCAGTTTTCCATAGCTCCTGCGGCAAAGTCGGGGATGGCTATATGGTCCAGCTTCTTTAGGGGGTAGGGAATGCCGAAGTAGTCGTTGAAATAGGAGAGCAGGTTTACGGCACTCTGCAAAGCAAAAGCGCCGTGCTGCTCCTTCCCGCGAGTTGCCCATACCCTGACCAGAGTTCCTCCCGATGTTTCCCTTTCAACCGAGGCCATATCCCCCACTATGAAGGCCAGTAGGTAGGTAGACATCTTGGGCGTTTCGGCAAAGCTGACGGACTTCGTACTATCGTTATTAGGAATCTCACTTATCACGTGAGCGTTTGATATGGCTGTCAGGTCCGAGGGAATGATCAGCGTCACCTCAAAGGTCGCCTTGAGAGAGGGCTCGTCCCAACAAGGAAAGGCGCGTCGAGCATCGGTAGCCTCGAACTGGGTGGTGGCCAGGAACCGATGCTGGCCTTCTGCGTCAGTATACTGGCTTCGATAGAAACCCCTAAGCTGATCATTAAGAATGCCAGTGAACTTTAGGGCCAAGGAGGCACGTCCCTGTGGGAGAGGCTTATCGAAAGTTAGGGTGGCTCTTTCCCGCGATTCATCAATGTCAATGGAGGTGGCGGAGAGTGTGCTCTCGTCCGACAGGGCAATCTGAGCAGAGAATATCTGTAAGTCCGATGCGTTGAGAACGACGTCGATAGTGGGCTCAAGGATCTCAACGTCCACGGTTTCCTCTCCTTGAAAGGTAGCGGCGTCCAGATCCGGCCTCAGAGAAAGGCGGTACTTTATGGGACGCACGTTGGTAGGCAGACGGAAGGAGTCGGGCATACTAATGGAACCTCTCTAGATTCTGCTGGAGTTGACATTATAGCTCAGATTACCATCCTTGCTGAGACATGATGGGACGGATATTGAAGAAGCATAGGGAGAGGAGAGGTCCTTACAGAGGTTCCTCTCAGGGTTGTATCCCCCCGTAGAGAGCGTAAGCGTCGCCCCTAAGCAAGCAGGTAACCCCGGGGGGTATCGAGTCAGGGAGCCTGGAGACTTGGTCCAACCCCCGCTCATGTCCTTCGACTGGGTCAGGGTGGGTGGATGCTCCGGTCGGTCCCGTCCCCTCCTCGCCTGGATTCCCGTGTCAAGTACGGGAATGACGGGATAGAGGGGGTGGGCGGGACTAGCTTACGGCGGCCCAGGTGGACATCCTGGACGTGAGGCCAGTGCAGGGGACAGTGATAAAAACAGCCCACGCTTCTTAGCTGCCTTACTCCACTTCAGTTCCTGCAGCAGCATCACAGCTCGGAGAAAAGGGCAAAGCGTCACTAGCCTATTGGACGAGTACATTGGATTGACACGGAATGATTCTGGACGGTACGATAGCGTTGATTTTAGGTTATTCAAACGACTGAGAATAGGAGACAATGAGTAAGCTGCTAGACAGATTAGAACAAATTTCCCAACCTGCCCAGAGGCGTTTAGGGTTTGCTACGTCCCAGGTCGAGATCTCTACGCCCCCCATGGCCCTGGTTTTGCGTTTCACCGATGACAGCAAAGGAATGGTCAAGAATGCACCAGAAACCGCAGATGCCGTTATTGTTAGGGCAAACAAGTCCAACTCCATAAAGAATACTATCAAGAATACCAGCGACCTTGACGATGCCATTCCGTGGGGCATTCATTTAAATCAGGCCTCATCAGGGGAAATCGAAGAGCTTCAGAAAGCAGGATGCGACTATCTAGTGTTCGGGACTGACGATACTCAGGCTTCCATACTTAACCATGAGAACATAGGCAAGGTACTGTCCTTAGGTCTCGGCTTGGAAGAGAGGTTCATGCGAATTCTCGAGGACATCCCAGCGGAAGTCATGCTCCTAGAGGTAGAGGACAAAAGCCCCCTCACCCTAAAACAGTTGATGGAATACAGAACCGTCCTGTCTTCGGTGAGCAAGCCAGTACTAGTAACGACACCGGCGAGTCTTTCCGAGGATGACCTGACTTCTCTCTATAACATAGGTATGGTAGGAATAGTGATTGATGCACAAACCGAGGGTGATCTGAAGCAGGTGCCCAGGCTACAGAAAGCCATAGAGTCTCTTCCGCCTCGGGAAGAGGACGATAGGGGAAGAATTGGGGCTGTTCTGCCTCACTCCACACCCAGTCCAGGCGCTCCCGAATTCGGCCCCGACGAAGAGGACGAATAGCCGTATTAACCCCTATTTGAGCGATCTAACCTGAGGTCGCAACAATAGAACTACCGAGGTGCTTGCTAGCAGTATTCCCGCCGATATGCTCACCGCCGTATGGGCGCTCATCGCTTCGGCGATAGCGCCCATAGGCATCAAGCCCATAGGCACCAGTCCCCAGGTTATCATGTACATGCTCAACACCCTACCCTGCATTTCTGGAACGGTGTTAGACAGAATGAGGGTATGGGTCAAGGCAAAATGCCCGAAGCTGCCAATGCCCACCAAGAACAAGGCAACCATAGATAAATAGAAGCTGGTAGAGTAAGCGAAAAGGAACAGGGATAATCCAAAGATAGCTAGAAACACGACGAGCAAATGGCCCTTTCGCCTGGAGCCTGACAGCGAAGCTAGGCTCAAGGTTCCCACCACCGCTCCCACTCCTACTACCCCCATAAGCAGCCCCAATCCCGATGACCCCACCTCGAGGATCTCCTTGGCGAAAACCGGCAGCAGCGCTTGATAAGACGTTGCAAACACTATGGGCGCGAAGGACAGCATAAGGAGGCTAAGCACGTCCTTGTTATCGCGGACGTATCTAAAGCCGTCTTTAAGATCCTTAGAGAAAGAGTTTCCGGAGATGGGTTTAGGGGTGTTCCGAGGTGAAATCATGAGCAAGCTAAAGGCAGCGAAAGCATAGCAGGCAACTATAACAAAGTAGACTCCCTCTACACCGATGACGCCTACCAATGCACCTCCCAGGGTCGGTGCCACCACCCGGTTGAGATTCATCGTCGAGGCGCTCAGGGCGATGGCGTTGGACAGGTTTTCCTCAGATACCAGCTCTGGGATCATGCTCTGGCGACTGGGGAGGTTGAAGGCGAATATCGTCCCCATTGCGACAGCAGATGTGATGACGTGCCACAGTCGAATGGCATCCGTCACTATCAGGATAGCTATAACCAGAGACACAATTCCCACAGCACTTTGAGTGATAATGAGGAGATTGCGCTTCCGGAAACGGTCGGTTATCACCCCTCCAAAGGGGGCGAAAATTAGCGAAGGGACTCCAAAACCCGATGCAACAATTCCCAGGTCCAACGCCGAACCTTCCAGGTTATCGATAACCAGCCATCCCCTGGCCAGTAACTGGATCTGCACCGCAGCAAAGGAGCCAAGCATTCCAAGGGAGAACCAGCGATAGTCGCTCTCTTTAAGGGAATCGAAGGTGTGAAGCTTCGACCAGACCCGAGGTCTAGGTACTTCTTCGGAAACGGAATCCACTGAGCGACGTTCTACTCGGAACTCTCGGGGCAACGGGTACTCTCCATGAAGAGGCAAGGTTTGTATTCGCCTAGACTATGCCCTTTGTATCTATCGGTCAAATCAGTCGCACCTGTGAATCTCTCAGAGATTGTCTATGCTATAATTCGGCCATTAGATGTCCATCATCGTAGGCGACTCTTCCATACTCGTTAGCTCCTGTTTCTCCTTCGCTGCCGCCTGGCACATCTCCTCTGCGAACCTCCTACCGGAGGCTTTGCTCGATAATCAGAGTCATCAATGCAGCGTATAGCCATAATAGGTCTTGGACTCATAGGGGGGTCCTTGGGCATTGCCCTCAAGAGGTCCTCGCATTCAGAGACGGAGATTATCGGATACGATAAGGATGCCGATGCACTCACCTACGCCATCGAGCACCAAGTCGTGGATAGATATGAAAGCAAACTCGATAAGGCGGTAAGCGATGCCGATCTCGTGGTGCTTTCCACCCCGGTCACGACGATGCAATCCGTAATGAAAGAGCTATCCCCTTCTCTAAAGAAAGGTAGTGTGGTCACCGATACGGGAAGTACAAAGTCTCAGGTAATGTCCTGGGCCGAAGACCTCCTGCCCCTCAACGTGGACTTCGTGGGGGGGCATCCCATGGCGGGAAAGGAGGTATCGGGCATCGAGAATGCCGATCCAGGCCTGTTCAAAGGCGCCGTTTATTGCATTACGCCATCGCCCTCTGCGTCCGGTCGCGCAAAGGACGTTGTTGCGGATATGGCCAGGAAGGTTGGGGCCACACCTCTGGTCATCGAGGCAGAGAAGCATGATGATCTGGTGGCTGCCGTAAGCCACCTTCCCATGATCGTCTCCTCGGCGCTGGTCTCAGTTGCTACGAGCTCCACATCCTGGGAAGAGATTTCCACGTTGGCCTCCAGCGGATTCAGGGATACCACTCGGCTAGCCTCGTCGGATCCTAAAATGAGCATCGATATCTACCGAACTAACCAGAACTCCATCGGGCAGTGGATAGACGCCCTCATACGAGAGCTGGAAAGCTACAGATCCTTGATAGTAGGAGATGGCGAAGGGCTTCAGCAAAAGATAGCCGACATCAAGAAAACCAGGGATAGATGGGTCAGACAAAGGGAGGAGGCTCGCAACGGATCTCTTGCGCCTCAAGGCGGTATACCTGTGAGGAAATCTCAAAGGTGATACAGAAGGTGAGACCTGCCGAGTTGTTGGCAGGGGAGATCGAGATACCCGGCGATAAGAGCATCTCTCACAGGGCCGTCATACTTAACAGCGTGGCTAAGGGTACCGCCAAGATATCCAATTTCCTACGCAGCGCAGATACTCTGGCAACAGTAAATTGCCTGCTATCCATCGGCGCAGACATCCATCTCGACCTCCGGGAAGCAGAAGAGACAGAGGCAATCCAGGTCGGTATTACCGGTAAGGGCCTGAGCAGCCTGTCAGAGGCGAACCACGTTCTAGACGCGAGGAATAGCGGAACAACCATACGCCTGCTCACGGGTCTACTATCCTCCACGGACTTTTTTAGCGTGATCTCTGGAGACTCGTCCCTCAACAGCCGTCCCATGGGACGGCTTATCGAGCCGCTGCGAATGATGGGGGCCTGTATATGGGGCAGAGAGAAAGATAGTAAGGCCCCGCTAGCCATTCAGGGGCAACGTCTCAAAGGCATCGAATACACACTTCCAGTGGCCAGTGCTCAGTTGAAGTCGGCTCTTATCCTGGCTGGTCTATTTGCAGATGGTGAAACGATAATTCATGAGCCAGGCGCCTCCCGAGATCATACGGAGCGCCTCGTTAAAGCCATGGGAGCGTCCATCGAAATAGAAGATGAGACCATCCTGGTGAAGCCGGGCACTCTATCCGCCTTAGACATAACAGTGCCTGGTGACATCAGCTCTGCGGCATACTGGTTGGTAGCAGGAGCGGTACATCCCAACGCCAAAGTTAGAATGTTAAACGCTGGAGTCAATCCCACAAGGCTAGGCATAATTGAAGTGCTCAGGGCCATGGGAGCCCAGGTACTGGTAGGCGAGCCTGACGTGAGTGGAGGTGAACCTGTATCGATCCTGGAAGTCGAGAGTGGTAATTTAAGTGGTGTAGAAATCGATGGTAGTATTATACCCCGGCTCATTGATGAGATACCTCTGGTAGCTCTAACAGCTACTCAAGCGGAAGGAAAGACCGTCATACGCGACGCCGCTGAGCTTCGAGTGAAGGAGTCAGACCGTATCCAGACCACTGTCCAGGAGTTGACTCTCCTCGGCGCGGATATCGAAGAGCTATCCGATGGCATGGTAATCAATGGCCCCACCGTGCTACGCGGTACTCGATGCCACAGCCACGGTGATCATCGACTGGCCATGACGTTGGGCGTAGCCGGACTGATTGCCCAGGGTGAAACCACTATCGAAGAGGCACAGGCTGTGGAAGTTTCCTACCCCAAGTTCTGGGGTGACCTAGAAAGGCTAACCCGGAACTGACATGCCGCCCGAAAACTCCTCCCCGTCACCAGGTTTGCTCATCGTTCTTTCGGGTCCGTCAGGTGTGGGTAAGGATACGGTGTTGGAGCAGCTGAGGTCCAAGGAATCCAGATTGCTCCAGATCACCACGGTGACTACACGCCTCCCTCGCCCTAAGGAAGTTGCCGGCCAAGATTACCACTTCGTTTCTGAAGAAGACTTCCAAAGCATGTTGGGCCAAGGACGGTTTCTGGAGCACGCTATAGTATACGGCCACTCCTATGGCGTGCCTAAAGATGCGATGATGGAAGGACTCAGGAATGGTTGCGACGTGGTCTTACGCACTGATGTACAGGGGGCCTCTACAATAAAGGGACTAGCCCCCGAGGCATTATTCATATTCCTAGCGCCAGCCTCCGAGAAGGAGCTGGAGGCACGAGTAAGACGGCGCTTAACTGAGTCTCACGAGAGCCATCAGCTACGTTTAAGAACTGTTAAGCAAGAGATGAAGGCCTCAGAGATGTTCGACTACGTGGTCGTCAACCGAAAGGGAGAGTTGAGGTCTACGATAGCCGAGATTCGATCCATCCTCAAGAGAGAACGAGGCCGGATACCTCCCAGGCGCGTGCTGCTCCAGTGAATGTTAATATTAGACTGAAGGCCAATTCTTCGGTTAGTCTCGTCCCCTGCGCAGCGCTCGACCGACCAGCGCTCCTGTATGCTCTCCCTTGTCCACCACGACCTTCCCGTTAACGATCACGTATTCGATACCCGTGGGAAACTGCTTGGGGTCGGTACGCGTTGCTGGGGAACCCACCGTATCGGGGTTGAAAACCACTATGTCTGCGTACATCTTATCCCTGAGAATACCGCGGTCCTTCAAGCCCAGTCGCTGGGCTGCGAAGGAGGTCATCTTACGAATGGCCTGTGGCAGAGGCAGGAAGTTCTCGTTTCGAACATACTCGCCGAGGATGAGGGGGAAGGTGCCGTATGTCCTAGGACTGGGGAAATCACCCAACAGCAAAGCATCCGTTCCCACCATGGATACGGGATGACTGACGAATTTGTGGAGGGTCTGCTGGTTAAGAGTTTCGGAGACGAAGGAGGTCTGGAGGTCTTCGTCCAGTAGTAGATCACAGACCACGTCCACAGGTTCTTTGCTCGTCTCTTCGGCTATGGAAGCTATGGAAAGCCCCTCGTATTTCTTGTTGTGGGGCTTCTTGAAGTAGGTGAGCCACATCCGGTCCCACTCATCGCCACGGGGACGAACTTCAGCTCGAAGCCGTTTTCTACCCTCGGGAGATGCCAGTACCGCCTTCAGCTTGTCTGGCCCTCCGTCATGGGCCCACTCAGGAATAATGATAAGGAGGCGAGTGCTGCCGAAGGGATAGGGGTAGCTATCGAAGGTCACGTCCAGACCTTCATCTCTTGAGTCCTCCACCAAGCCCAGCAGCTTTTCTGCAGATCCTAGGATGGGCCTCTTCTGGTAGAAGTGAGTCAAGTGACAGGGAAGCTCTGCCTGCCTGCATATCTCTACGGCCTCTTTGAAGGGGTCTAGGAACTGGTCGCCTAGAGCGTAGCGAACGTGGGTGTGATAGATGCCGCCAAGACGAGCCGCCTCCCGGCTAAGCTCAATTAGCTCAGCAGTATCGGCGTAGCTGCCAGGGGGATAGTCCAGGCCGGTAGATACGCCGAAGGCGCCCTCCTCCATGCCTTCCCTGAGGAGGGACTTCATGTATTCCAACTCCTGACCCGTAGCTTTCTTCTCGTCCCATCCCATGGCGCATATACGGATTGGTGAGTTGCCTATCATATAGGCGACATTTACTGCCACCTTCTTGTCGAACATGTCCAGGTATTCGGGTATGGTCGACCAACGACCAGGCAACTCTGGAGCGCCGTCCAATCCAGAGTTCAACTCGATAAACTTGTCCAAGTCATCCCGGTTGGTGAAGGGGGCGTAGGAGCAGCCGTCGATGCCTATAAGCTCGGTGGTTATGCCCTGGCGGACCTTGGGGTCGTGGTGAGGCTCCGACAGCATTACCAGTCCCGAATGGGCGTGCATGTCGATGAATCCGGGACAAACTATGGAACCTGTGGCATCAATGACCCTGGCCGCCTGCACAGCGGAGACGTTTCCCCGAAGGACTCGCACTCTGTCTCCTTCGACTGCGACAGCCCCATAGAAACTATCGCTTCCTGTACCATCGATAATCCGGCCCCCAGAAATTAGCAAATCTATCACTCTGCACCTCTTTAAAGCAGGATATATAAACCCGTGGAAAAGCTATCTCAAGTCATCGCTCAGGTAGACCACGCTCACCTGATAGACCTCACGATGAGGTGGTTTGGACCACACGTCACCCATGATCTCCATCTGCTTCTCGTAGTAGCCGTCGGTGTGGCCCTGCAGGACATCCTCCTCCGTATCCCATAGAGAAACGGAGTAGGCTTTGCCAGTATTTGGATCGGCTATGAGAATACCTGCCTTATAGCCCTGCTGGCGTTTGGAGTTTTCGATGGAGGTCTCGTAGTTTTTTACAGCCTCTTCAATCTTATCGGGTTTCACGTTGAGATGCATCAGCCGTGCGTACATTGTCCACCCACCTTGTTTCTCCGAGGAATACTGCTAGGGCTATATGAGGGGCAGCGGAAGCCGATAGATATTCTGGACACCACCAATAATACTCGAAATGTCAATACGGGTTGAGAGACTGTCTCAGAAAGGCAAATGCCTTGGTCCCATCACCCGTCCCGATAGGTTTTGAGGTCTGGAGGCACACTCCCCAGTCAAGCTGAGGACAGGCCCCCCAGACCCTCTGCCGGAGGGATCCATCCCTCCGGACTCCCTCTGTGCGGGACTCTGAGGCAGACTCTTGAATGAAGAAGCACAATGCAAAACTAAAGAATACGGACTATAAGAAGGTCGGAAAACGAGAGGAATAGATACCTATCCTTCTAATCTACCTTGCTGATGCGGAAATCCCAATCCTGATATGGGCTGTCCTGCCCTGGGCTATCTCAGCAGAGGAACCCCTCTTGTTCCAAACAAGACTGCAATGGCGAAGGCATGGTGTCGAACAATACGATACATCGATGACGCTATTCTACGTGTCACCTATCATTCTGAACAAGATCAAGGACTACGAAGATTACGGTGAAATGTGTCTCAGACGTGATATCATCCTCGGTGGAGAGACGGTGAATGAGCGGTGTGTTAGAGGATTTTTCCCCATCGGCATTGATTAATGCTATAGAAGATAACTCCATCAAGGGCATCAAAGCCTGGGGGCGTTGGCGAGGAATACAGTTCCACGAAGATACTGATATGCTGTGGACCATTAGCAGTATACCTCACCCGATTTTCAATAATGTGTTCAGCGCCCATGTTGAACCAGCTGAGGTAGATGCCACCATCGGTAAGGCAATTAATCGCGCCAGGAAACGAGGAGTGACGATGGGGTGGTGGATCAGCCCATCTACCAGGCCAAGTGACCTGGGAAAATACCTGGAGGACGAAGGCTTTATCTCTGGCGGCTCAGCTACTGGTATGGCTGTGGACCTGTTTGCATTGGAGAGTGGGTTGCCAGAACCTAATACTCTTAGCATTGTGGAGGTCAAGAGTATAGAAGAGATCCAGTCTTGGGCGAAGGTGTCAAGCATTGGATTTGGTATACCGGACTTTGTGGAAAAAGCGTGGTTCAATGTACACGTATCCGTGGGGCTAGGCGACGATGCGCCCTGGCGACTCTATCTAGCCAGCGTAGACGAAAAGCCTATTGCGACATCTGCCCTCTATCTAGGCGCTGGAGTCGCTGGAATAGCCAGTGTTGCTACTGTCCCGGAAGCTCGACGTCAAGGAGCCGGAACTGCTGTAACTCGATACCCGCTGATGGAAGCTCGCCGATTGGGTTATAAAATCGGGGTGTTGTGGTCGACAGAGGAAGCGCTAAGCGTGTATCGCACCCTGGGGTTCCGCGAGTATTGCAAGGCCGATTATTTCATGTGGATGGGCGACTGAAGTGAGTGAACCTGTCTCAGAAAGGCAAAGGCCTTGGGCCCCAACCGCCAGCCCAGGCAGGTTTTTGTATCTGGGGGACAGGGTCAGTGGATGAGCTCCCTTAAATCTGACTGGGCCTCACCTTCAGTCGCAGTGTTTTACAGAGTCACTTGCCAGACAATGTTGATGAGTTTCTATGGGTGAGCTATTCGCCCTGGCGGCATCCCTTACCTTTGCCGTAACTCACGTAGTAGACAAGTCCCTGACCAAACGGTGGCGTCCGATGACCATGGCCTCATTGGAAAGCCTTGGTGGAATGCTGTTTGGCCTAGTAGTTCTGTTGGCCTTGGGGAAGATCGACGATATACAGGAGGCGCCGCTTGATTCTTTACTTCTAAGCGTTCTCGCCGGGGTCATATCAGTGGGCTTAGGTTTCCCTCTTTATCTTTTGTTTTTGAGGTCTGTGGACGTTAACAAAGCCAGCCCATTGAGCTTCGGCCTGTTTGTCCTCCTATCGACTATTTCCGGAGTGTTCTTTTTGGAAGAGGCTTTATCGATTCTTACGGTGGTAGGCATTGTGGTCATAGTCTTGGGTGTATATATGTTGGCTTTCCCTCAAAAGGGCCAGTCTGAGGCTGAACAGGCACGATGGCTTGGGATTAGAGGTATTCTTTTTTTGACTTTGGTAGCATCCACCTGGGTGATAGGCAACTCCATCCAAAGGGAGGCCTTAAGAGACCTGGACGTATATATTGCCAATGCGGTTAGGCTTCCTGCCGTCTTTCTTGTCCTGGGAATATTTGCTCTTTTAGGATCCCGCGCCGCTGTTCACGGAGCCGGAGAGGTGTCGGGTGGCAGTCGACGAGTTGCAAGGCCTGGCCTTGGGGGTCTTATTTCCCGTTCCGCCCTTCTGCTCATAGTCAATGGGGTGGTCTCTTTCGGTATCGCATTCCTGCTAATGTTGGCTGCTTTCGAGAGAGTCGGCATTGCGATAACGGCAGCTCTTTCAAGTGCGGAAATACTCTGGATATCCTTGATGTCGGCTCTATTCCTCCGAGAGCGCTGGGTGGTCAAGAATGTTGTTGGGATACTAGGAACCGTGACTGGTGTTATTCTGGTTGTTCTATGAGGTTTTGAGCGGCGTTGAGGATGGGATATGGATGTTGATCAAGAATACGGAACCATACCAGCAGCCATCCACTCAACACCATGCCTAGAGAGGCACCGATACCAGGCACAGTTGCCCACGCGACCATTCTGATGGGTTCAGATGGATTCTAGGTTGAGGGTTAGCCTATGCCTTTTGGGGGCCGGCCTTATCCCCCTCCGAGAGGTGAGCCACTGTTTCGCCCGTGTCAGTGAAGGTGCGGGTAACATGGGTGCCACCGTACACCCATATTATACGCAAGGCGCCATCTCCGATATTGACGAACCTGTGAGGTGTCCCCGCCGGTACGAACACCGTGTCCCAGGGCTTTACCTCCTGTGCCATGCCCTCTGATTCGAACCTACCCATCCCATTGAGAATTGTTACCGATTCATCTACGTTGTGGGTGTGGAGGCGGATTGCTGCGCCTCGGGGAAAGGTGGTAACTCCGTTTACGAAGTTCTTGGCTCCGTCGGCTTCCCTGACCAACGGTTTGGTGCTGACACCGGAGCCCCGATCCATAGATGGGACTTGATCGAACATAAATACCTGGGCCTTCTTCATGGTTCCTTCTCCATGCAGCTGCTACTGAGTGACGTACCCTCCATCGACTGACATTATGTGGCCAGTCACAAAAGACGCCGCGTTGGAGCAGAGCCATACCACCGCATCGGCCTGCTCTTTGGGATCAGCTATCCGCCCGATGGGTAGGGCGGTTATGAACTGCTCCTCGGTCTCCACACCTGTGGCAAAGCCTCGCTCCAACAAGGGTGTTCGAGTAGGCCCTGGGCAAATTGCGTTCACCCGGATACCCGACCTAGCATATTCGATGGCTGCCGTCTTGGTGAGCCCGACAACCCCGAATTTGCTGGCCGCATAGCCCGAATCGTTGGCGCCGCCCACCAGCCCCATTATCGACGAGGTGTTGACAATTGCCCCGCCTCCCTGCTCGAGCATCCGGGAAATCTCGTATTTCATGCACAGCCACACGCCTTTGAGGTTGACAGCGATCATATCGTCCCACAAATCCTCGGGGAACTCGTGGGTTGGGCCGAAAGGCTGATCAACGGCGGCATTGTTGTGAGCGTAGTCCAGTCGGCCGTAGACTTCGATGACTCTTTTCACCAAAGCCTCCACCTCCGATGACTTGGAAACATCGGTTTTTACGAAGATGGCCTTGCCGCCCTCATCCTCAATCATCCGAACAGTTTCATCTCCACCTTCAGCGTCTATGTCGGCGATGGCCACATTCGCCCCTTCCTTGGAAAAGGCCAGTGCAGTGGCTCTTCCTATACCTGAGCCTCCGCCCGTCACCAGCGCCACCTTTCCTGTCATGCTAGATGCCATCTACATTTCCTCGCATACTACGTCAAAGAGAATTCTACAATCGGAGTTTCGTATTATAGCATCTCCACGTGGGGATATTGTGCAGTTGACAGTGAATAGGCCCTCGGTTATCTTTGATGTCGCCTCGCTCACTGATGCCATCATAAATGCACTAGGTAGGAGGAGCCATGCCTGTCTTGAGAGATTTCACCTTACAGAATCCAGACGTCCAACCGGACGTAGATTTCTACGAGAAGATAAGGGCTTCCAAATCCCAGTTCAAGCTGGCCACCTCCTTCGTGATTCCACCCTTCGAGGGTCGAGGGTTCATCGTTAAGAAGGGGCAATCCTTTCGGATTATCGAGGAAGAGGGGGTTCAGATAGGAGACCTGATAGTGTGGAATGCCACCAACCCCAAAGAGTTCCTAAGCGCCACCCGAACCTGGACACTGGAGGGTTGGGTGATTAAATTGTTCACCCGCTTGTGGTCGGAGTTACCGACGCTTCGTCCCATGGCCACCTGCATCGACGATACGGTTGTGTCGGAAGATGAAGGTTTCTATCATCACTGGATAGGCACTCACTGTGCCACCGAGTGGACAGAGATGAGGGTTGGTTTACCAGGACTGAACTCATGCCACATCAATTTCCTCCAGGCGATAGAGCCCTTCGGTCTGAAGGAAGAGGACATCCACGATAACCTGAACCTGTTTCAGAAGATGACCCTGGAACCGGAGAGTGGAAAGATAATGGCAACCCGAAGCGACTCGAAGGCGGGGGACCATATCGAGTTTTTTGCAGAGATGGATCTTTTGGCTGCAGTTACCGTTTGCCCCAACGGAGACAACGCCAGATACTACAGCATACCCGGGAAAGATGTAGTCCACCCCCTGCGCATAGAAGTCTACGATACGGAGTTCGAACCCAAGGCATTCCCTACCTGGACCGATTGGCGACCGAGATGGCAGGGCAAGTGGACTCCCCCAGATAGCTAAGCAATCTCTTCGGAGAGACTAGTTGCCTAGACTCAAGACCCTATATCCTGATCCCTTTCCCTATCTGGACTACCGAAGGTACGCCTATGCAATGGGCGTGGCATCGGGCGACGTGATTTGGACGGCGGGACAGATTGCCGACAAGTACGACACTGAAGCAGGACGAATGGTGGTGGAGGGTGATCTGAACGCCCAGGTACGCATGGTGTACGACAAGATTGCCTTGATACTGGACTCGGGCGGCCTGGGCCTCAAAGACGTAGTCCATGTCGTCGAATACATTACCCCAGCCGCTATGGAGTCATATCAGCAAAGCATGGAGGCGCGGCGACACTATTTCAATGACCAGTTGCCGGCTACAAGCACCATCGTAGTCAATCGGTTGCTCAGGCCCAACAGCCTTATCGAGGTAGAGGCTGTGGCCATAGGCGGGAACTCACCAAGACGAGCTAACAGCATTGGTCCGGCTCTTCCAGGAAAGCTTCCAACACCCTCCGTTGTCGAGAAGGGGGACATGGTCTTCTTGGGCACTCAAGTCTCCATGGATGGAGAGAGTGGACAACTGGTGGCGCCTGGCGACGTGGTGGGCCAAGCCAGCAAGATATACCAAAACATGAGTGAACTGTTGTACGCCGCCGGAGCGACCCCTCGGGACGTGGTCAAAACCGTCGATTACATACATGAGTCTGCACTGTCTCGATATAAGGACACCGCCCAAGTACGCCGAGACTTCTTTGGGGATGAGGTCCCTGCTTCAACGGGAGTGATAGCCCAAGACATGCTCATCCCTGGAGCGATGCTGGAGGTCTGGGCAATAGCGGTAAAGAATAGTGAACCCTCTAGAAGATACACCTCTGGTTGGCCTAACATCGGGCGCTTGACTTTTCGTCCAGGCGTCAGGAAAGGTGATTTGCTTTGTCTATCCGGCATGGCAGGGACAGACCCTACATCGGGCTCTATCGAGGTAGGTGACCTGGTAGCTCAGACCCAGCGAATCTACGAGAAGGCAGAGGTTGTCCTGACCGAGGCGGGCATGTCCATGGCCAACGTTGTTCAGACCGTCGATTACGTCACTCCAGAGGCGTTGCCCAACTATAGGTATACTGGAGATATCCGCAAACGGTTCTTCGCGGACAGATTTCCAGCCGCCACGGGAATAATAGTCAAGCGACTGCTTCGCCCCGAATATTTGATAGAGATCGACTTCACTGCGGTAGCCGAATAGCTGCCTTGTCTCGACCCAACCCCTGTAGTACCATACCCAACTGGCAGTAACCCGCTTTTCATAAAATCTTCATCCCAGGAAGGATCCTATGTCGGAAGAATCATCCGTTCTGAAACAGCTAAAGAGCATGGTCGGCAAGGAGATGTTGGTCACCGCTCCTGAAGAGGTAAGCCAGGCGTCAATCCGGTACTTCGCCAAAGCCGTAGGCGACCTTAACCCTGTGTACTACGATGAAGAATACGCCCAAAAGACCCGCCATAAGGGCATCATAGCTCCGCCTACCTTTGTATGTGAGAGCATGCAGTACCTTGTTGGTGATGTGGATGAGGTGGGAGGGCCGGCGCGTCGACTGAGGTTGCCTGTAGGCACCGAGATTCGAGGTGGAAACGACTACGAGTTCTTCCAGCCTCTTCGCCCCGACGATATTATGACTGCTCACTGGAAGGTGCTGGACGTGTATGAGAAGGTGGGTAAGAAATACGGGAAGATGTACTTCCTGGTGTACGACATTACCTACACCAACCAGAGAGATGAACTCCTGGCCGTAAACCACGAGTGGCTCGTCTTTCTGGACTCGGAGAACAATAAGAGTTGACGATAGAGAGCGGGGCCGCTTCGGAGACGTCGTCTGATCATACGTTTCCCCTATCCGGCATTAGAGTTGTCGATTACGGTGATTTCATTTCCGGCCCTTACTGTGCTCGCCTCCTTGCTGACGCCGGGGCCGATGTGATAAAAGTAGAGCCCCCCCAAGGCGACGAAGCGAGGCGCAGAGGCCCTTTCCCTGAAGACAAACCCGATTCCAACAAGAGTGGCCTGTTCATGTATCTCAACATCAACAAAAGAGGAATGGCGCTCGACTTATCTCAATCTCAAGACAGGGAGACCTTCCGGGAGCTACTCGGGGATGCCGACATCCTGGTGGAAAACCGTTCGCCTGAGTCGATGAAGAGGCAGGGATTAGACTATTCCAGCCTGCATGAACTGTTTCCCAGCCTGATAGTCACCTCCATATCACCCTTCGGGCAAACAGGGCCATATAGAGATTGCAAAGGTGATGACCTGATCGCCATAAACATGGGCGGGCTGGCATATGCCAGCCCCGGTCTACCCGACCACGTCGAAGACCCTGCTGTAGAACTACCTCTACGTCCGGCCACCTATCTATCAGATTTTGCCGCGGGAGTTGTAGCAACCTCAGCGACCTTTCTCGCTCTTATTAGCCGTCGGAGAGATGGACTAGGGCGCCATGTGGATGTCTCACAGCAAGAGGTAATCGCTTCAATGATGGTGTGGGATATCACACACCACTCGTATCTGGGAACACCCAAACCCCGACATCCTACAATTCAGGCTGGCCTAGCTCCCAATACCTACCTGCCCTGTAAGGACGGATACGTAGCCATAGTCACCTTCAGCGACGCCCACTGGGAAAAGCTGGCTGAAATTATGGGTGTCCAAGACCTGGCAAAGAACGAGCTTTTTCAGGAATCACCATCCAGGGCCCAGTACTGGGATGCGTTAGAGCCGATAATCCTGGAATGGACGATGGCCCACACGGGCAAGGAGATACTAGAGCTAACCCAGTCCAAAGGCCTGCCCTGTTTTCCAGCCTATGAGATATCCCAAACGCTGAACTCGGAGCACGTGAAGGAGAGGGACTCTTTGACAAAGGTGCAAGCCGAGGGAGTGTCTTGGGAGATGCCTAAATTGCCCTTCCGCTACTCTGAGATGCCATCCTTTCCCATAACGCCCGCCCCGCGCTTGGGAGAGCATACGGAATCCATATTAGAGGAGCTGTACCATGAAGAAGAGACGGTGGGAGTTCGCCCATCGATAGGTAGTGGTTCCAGGTGATGATGGCCGGCAAAGACGGTAGAGATCCTCTTCCCTTAGAGGGGATACGAGTGGTTGACCTGGGGGTTTCGGTGGTGGCGCCGTTCATCACTCAGTGGCTTGCATTTATGGGCGCTGAGGTAATAGTTCTGGAAAGCAACAAACGAGCTTATAACAGGACGTGGCCCCCTTTTGCTGATGCCGTTCCTGGCATCAATCGAGCGGGCACTTTCAACCTACTCTATGGAAGCAAACTGAGCTGTACTCTGGACTTGAGTGATCATCGAGGAGTGGAGCTAGCCAGGGAGATCATATTGCTCAGCGATGTCTTGGTCGAGAACCTGTCCTACGGCAGCATGGATAAGCTGGGCCTCTCTTATGATGATCTGCTCTTTTCGAGGCCGGACCTGCTGATCCTCACCATCAGCGCCTTTGGTAGGACCGGTCCCATGAAAAGCTACGTAGGCTATCATAGCGCCGTACTCCTGTATAGCGGCCTGGCAGCAATTACTGGATACGAGGGCGATCCGCCTCGGATTCTTGGCTCTGTATACCCTGACCCCCTGTCAGGCACCTTTGGTACGCTGGCACTGCTCGAGGCTTTGTACCATCGCACTAACACAGGTCAAGGGCAGCACATAGACCTGGCGATGCACGAGTCTATGATGAATGTCATGCCAGGCCCGATAATCGACTTTACGCTGAACGGGCGGGATAGCACTCGCGTTGGCAATCGAGATCAAGTGAAGGTTCCCCACAATGTCTATCCCTGCAAAGAGAAAGACACGTGGGCAGCGATTTCCGTCGGCAGTGAAGAAGAATGGCAGACATTATGCCAGGTTGCAGGACATTCAGAGTGGTCAACGCACCCTAAATTCAAGGACGCTGCCAGCCGGCAGGCTAATACAAAGGAGCTAGACGCCCTTATAGGACAGTGGACGGCTCAACACTCGGCATATCATATTATGGAGGAACTTCAGTATTGGGGAGTATCTGCCGGGCCTTCTCTGGATGCCAAGGGTATTTTGAACGACCCTCATCTGAATGAGCGAGGATTTATTATCGAAACCGAGCATCCCGAAGTTGGACGCCGCTCTACCGTGGGGGGGCCCTGGCAAATAAGCGATACTCCAGAGCAGAACTATGCCCAGGCGCCCCTCATAGGTCAACACACGGAATATGTTTTATGCGAGCTGCTGGGCCTATCTCGAAGTGAATTGGAGAGGCTAACTGAGGAAAAAGCGACCTGCTAGCAATAGGTGGGGAAGTGAACAAACCAGAGAAAAGGGGGGAGCTAATGACGACGAAAACATTGTACTATGAGGATATAAAGGTAGGGGACGAGATTCCG
The DNA here is from genome assembly GCA_965197675.1 of Dehalococcoidia bacterium. Taxonomy (GTDB): domain Bacteria; phylum Chloroflexota; class Dehalococcoidia; order Plut-88900; family Plut-88900. The sequence continues at coordinate 1,016,143 of OZ240221.1, forward strand.
GCCTTAGTGAAGCCCATCACATCGGTCGGCATGGTGATGTATGCTGCCGCAACGTGGGACTTTCACAGATATCACCACGATCAAGAGTTCACTAAAGAGATGGGATTTGACCGCCCATTTGTGGATGGGCAGGAACTGGGAGCTTATCTTGCTCAACTGGTCGTCGATTGGGCTGGAGTGGATGCAACCCTCAAGCGACTAAAGTATCGTTTCGCCGAGTTCGTACATTCCGGCGATTCCTTGACCTGCAAAGGAAATGTGAGTGACAAGTCGGAGGCGGACGGCGAGAAAATAGTCGAGTGCGACTTGTGGATAGAGAATCAAGAAGGTGCCCGGGTGCTGGACCAAGGCAAGGGGATCATAGCTTTCCACTCTCGATCTTCCTAAGACGAACGTTTATGGGAGGAAAGCCTTCGGGTCAGGAAAGGGCCTCGGCGTAGTCCAGGTTGTGCAGGAAGATCTGCCCCTCGCTAGACCCCTCGATTATTTTAACTTCGTGTACGTACATATCGTGGGATTCTATATGAGTGGTCTTGCCGGTAGTCTCAACCGTTAGACCACCGGCGCTCTTGAAGCGCAGACCAGCCTCTACACTATCCGACTCGGCGTACTTCATCGCTGTTTACCTCTGGGTGTGAAAACAATCTAGGCACGAAATCTATTGTAATATAACCCAGGGGAGATGGGAGAACAAGGGTTTGGCCAAGTATGACTAGTCTGTGGAGTATGTGGGTTAGGTGAAGCAAGGAGGCCGGAATGGTACAAATAACCAGCGAGAAGTGCGTAGCGTGTAGACGTGATTCCCCTTACGTTACAGATCAGGAGATTGCCGAGCTTCGTCCCCAGGTGCCTGCGTGGGAGCTTCTAGTGGAGGATGACATTAGGAAGTTGGACCGGATTTTCCAATTCCCCAACTTCGCACAGGCGCTAGCCTTCACCAACTCGGTGGGTCTGCTGGCTGAGGAGGAGGGACATCACCCTCGGCTCATCACAGAATGGGGTAGAGTAAGGGTTACCTGGTGGACCCATAAGATACGCAACCTCCATCGGAACGACTTCATTATGGCAGCCAAGACTGACCAGTTGCAACATGAAATCAGCCAGGGGGCCGAAGCCTAGTCTGGAAGAATGGCTATTACATCCACTTCCACGCGAGAACTCATGGGTACCAGTCCTGTCAGCACGCCAGTGCTGGCAACGGGTGACGTGAAATAACGCTCCATGATTTTGTAAACGGGGTCGAAATCCTCAACATGAGTCAGGTACGCGTTCCTTTTGACCACGTTGTCGAAGGATGTTCCTGCCTCCTCTAGAATAGCCTTTATGTTTTCCATGACTTGGACAGCCTGCTCCTCGATGCTTCCCATCTCTCCTATCTTTTCTCGTCCCTCCTTCGGGTCTATTCCGGGCTTGTTGGCTACCTGACCAGTAACAAATAGAAAGTTACCCGCCTTAACTCCATGAGCGCTGGTCTTGACGAAGGCTGGTGCGATCTTAGGTGAGTTGACTACCTCTCTCTTCATTCTCTCTCCTCCTTAGAGACTGTCTGCGTATATTACAAGCTCTCTCAAAGAGTCGCTAGAAGCACTATTAATCTTCTGAATGAGAATTCACAGGTTTCACCGTGATATAATCGTGGCACTGTTGACTTCAAGACTCATGGGAGGTAGGTCTGCCGTGAAAATCGCCAAGAGGATGAGCAACCTGGGTACCGAGACTGCCTTTGAGGTATTAGTCAAGGCCAATGCCCTCGCAGCCAAAGGAGTGGACGTAGTTCATCTGGAGCTGGGAGAGCCGGACTTTGATACTCCTGGACATATTATCGAGTCGGCCAAAGAGGCCTTGGATCAGGGCTTTACTCACTACGGCCCGGCAGCCGGCCTGCCGGACGTCAGGGCAAAGATAGCAGAGCACGTCTCGGAGACGCGGGATATTATGGTCTCGCCGGATAGCGTGGTTGTGACCCCTGGAGCTAAACCTATCATGTACTTCACCATGATCGCTCTGATAGAGGAGGGCGACGAAGTTATCTGCCCCAATCCGGGCTTTCCTATTTACGAATCCATGATTAACTTCGCTGGCGGGGAAGCCGTTCCGATGCGGCTATACGAGGAAGAGGGGTTCAAGCCCGACCTGGACGAAGTCCGTCGCTCCATAACCTCCCGTACTAAGTTGATGATCCTCAACTCCCCTCATAATCCCACAGGAGGTATGTTTGACAAGAAAGACCTGGAAACCATCGCCGAGATGGCCATCGAGCACGACCTTTTGGTGCTCAGTGACGAGATCTATCGAGACATCATCTTCGATGGCTCATACTCCAGCATCGCCAGCATTCCCGATATGCAAGACCGCACCATTATCCTGGATGGCTTTTCCAAGACCTATGCCATGACCGGGTGGCGGTTGGGCTATGGCGTCTTCCCCCAGGAGCTTGTAACCCACGTATCAAGATTGATGGTCAACAGCGTTTCCTGCACTGCTGCATTTGTACAGAAATCGGGCATTTCTGCCATCGACGGGCCCAAGACCGAACCTAAGAAGATGGTAGTGGAGTTCATGAGGCGGAGGGATTGGACCTGTGACGCCCTGAACAAGATCGATGGCATCCGGTGTTTCAGGCCCTCGGGGGCCTTCTATCTGTTCCCCAACGTTTCTGATCTGGGCCTAACGAGCCAGGAGTTCGGAGACCGTCTGCTATACGAAGGTGGTGTGGCGGTGTTGCCGGGCACGTCCTTCGGCAAGTTCGGCGAGGGATATGCTCGGATATCCTTTGCGACCTCGCTGGAGAATCTGCAAAAAGGCGTAGGTGGGATAGAGAAGTTCGTCTCCACGCTGTAACGGCTAGCCCGCCTCTTGGGAAGGTCTATTCCCCGTTGTTGAAATGGGGCAGCACTTCTTTGGATATCCTCTCGTACTGGCCCATCATGTCAGGAGGCTGGCTCACGCTGTTCAGTAGAAACTGGGTTATTCCCAGTTCGGCGTACCCCTCGATGATGTCGATGCAGGCCTGAGGTGAGCCGATAGCTGTCCCCTGTTCGAAGAGAACCTCATCCACGCCCATCCGCTGCTTTATGGACCACCATTCGTAATATTTGGAACAGTTTGGACATGAACAGGAAGATTCGGCGCCTTTAATTCGGGCCTCTTCCAGATTGTCCCCCACGTACGCCAGCAAAGTAACTCCCCACTCTATAGACGACGGGTCTCTACCGAAGGCCTCGGCCTCCTCCTTAATCTTTTTCTGTGCCTCTTTGTAACCCTCTATAGTTGCGTTGGTGGGGATAAATCCATCAGCGAAACGCCCCGTCCTTTTCATGACCCCAGGCGCGAATCCTTGATCCCAGTGCCCTCCCAGCCAGATGGGTACATGAGGCTTCTGCGCAGCGTGTGGTAGTAGGGTAACGTTCTCGAAATTGTGGAACTCTCCCTTGAAGGTGACGCTGTCCTCGGTGAAGAATCGCCTGATGATTTCCAGACGCTCGTCGGACAGGCGTCCTCGGACTTTCCTGTCCAGCTCTAGCGCTTCGAACTCGTGGAACAGATCGCCAATGCCAAGACCAAGCATCAGTCGTCCGTTGGTGAGCACGTCTACCGAGACTGCGGCTTTAGCCGTCAAGTATGGGAGTCGGTAGGGAAGCACCATGACCGCCGTGCCCAACCTGATAGTAGACGTGTTTTGACCTACCGCCATCAATATAGTTAGCGGATCCATCCGGTGCTTCAACACGTGGTCCGGCACCCAGAAGGAGTGGTAGCCCCACTGCTCCGCCATCTTTCCAAGCTCTGCTGGATTGATTACGTCCTTCAAATCGGAATACATGAGCCCTATCTTTACGTCTGCCATTCTGTGCCTCCTATTGTTGCTTAAATTCGATGCTTCTGAGATTGTAGGGTAATGGTCAACTGCTAGTTACGCTTGAAGTGCGGCAGTACATCCCTTGCTATCCACTCGTATTGAGGAATCTTGTCGGCGGGTTTGCATATGCTGGACAGCAGGAAATGAGTGATACCCAGGTCGGCGTATGCCTCTACCACTTCTATGCAATCCTGGGGAGTCCCTGCTGCGAAGGCATTCTCGAACTTGATGCCCGTATAGCCCACGGCCTCTTGCAGAATTCCGGGGGCCTTATCTCTTGCCTCTCTGGTGGTATCGGCCAGATACATGTACAAGAATAGGCCCCACTCGATGGTGGAGGGGTCTCTACCGAAGGCTTCGGCCTCCTGAATGATCTGCTCTTTGGCCGTCTTGTAATTTCGGAGAGAGGCTAGATAGGGCAGAAATCCATCGCCAAATCGAGCGGTCCTGCGAATCGAGCCTTTAGCGATCACTCCAGCGCCGCTGCCTGGAAATTCGCCTGGGCTGTAGTGGCTATAGCTGGCGTCCGGATTGTCGTTCAGGTCTGCGCCTATCCAGATGGGGATGTGGGGCTTTTGCACCGCCGATGGTTTCAGGGCAACATCTTTGAAATCGTGGAACTGCCCTTTATGGGTTACAGAGTGTTCGTTGAAGAATCGCCTTACGATCTCCAGCCGTTCATCGGACAGACGACCTCTTATCTTCCTATCGATCTCCAAGGCCTCGAACTCGTGGAACAGGTCTCCGATACCCACCCCCAGTATCAGTCTGCCGTGAGACAGAACATCCACCGTGACGGCGGCCTTGGCCAGAACGTAGGGGTGCCTGTAGGGCAGCACGGAAACCGCCGTCCCAAGCTTCATCCTTGTGGTCTTCTGGGAGACTGCTGCGAGCACCGTAAGTGGGTCCATACGAGTCTTCAAGATGTGGTCGGGCAGCCAGAAGGAGTCGTAACCCAAGGACTCGTATTTCTGGGCAAGATCAGGTGGGTCCACCACGATCTCAAGATCGCTGTAACCGACTCCGAATTGAAGATTCGCCATAACTCACCTATCTTTGCGATATTGAGGGATTACCTTTTGGCTAAAGTCTCTCAGGACATCAAAAGAGAAGGGGGGACGAAGACCAAACACAATCTGGTGGGCGCCCAGCCCGACGTACTGTTTGACGTACCGTTCCATGCTTTCCACGTCCTCTACGACGCTGGCGCCCTTGGCCAGTGGGTCTTCCGGATCCACCTTCTTGAGGTTTCTGTCCCACTCCTCGCGTTTGCTAGGAGGTATGAAGGACACAGAAACTGTCCTCTCTATCTCCGCAGGATCTCTTCCTATATCTCTGCAATGCCGTTCGAGCACGTTGAACTTGCGGGTCACGGTCTCGGGGCTGCTACCCGTGAGGTTCATCGCGTCGGCGTATTTAGCTACTATCCTGAGTGTCTTCTTTTCACCTCCGCCGCCTACCAAGATGGGTGGATGGGGCCGCTGTATGGGTTTGGGATCGAAAGGTGCATCCTTTAGCGTATAGTGATCGCCCTGAAAGCTTACCGGCCCATTGGATTCCCACAGCAGCTTGATCATCTGAACCGCCTCTTCTAGATGGTCGATACGCTGACCAGTGGTGAAGAAGGGTATGCCGTAGGAGGTGTGCTCCAGCTCGGCCCAGCCTGCGCCAATGCCGAGGATCAGGCGGCCCTCGCTCAAGATATCGACTGTAGTAGCCATCTTGGCCAGCACGACAGGATGTCGATAGGTGTTGCAGGTAACGAGACAGCCTATCTTGGCGTGCTTGGTGAGCATGGCGATGGCGGAAAGGGCGCTCCATCCTTCGAGGCATGGGCCCTCATTTCGTCCAGGGTCTGCAGGGATCAGGTGATCGAAGGTCCATATAACGTCAAAGCCCAGGTCATCGACGATCTGGCAAGCCTCTCGAATTTGAGGCCAGGTAATGTTTTCCAGGTTCAGCGTGCACCCAAACCTTACAGGGCGATTGGTACCTTTAGCCGCCATTGCTATCTAAACTCCGGCATGACCTGCTGGCTGAATGTATTGAGGATATCAAATGGGTATGGAGACCTCATGCTGAACATGATGTGGTCCATACCCAAGTCTACTTGAGTGCGGGTGAAGTCCATTAGAGACTGCTCGGTACCTTCTACTGTCATTCTTGCCATGTCCTCTGCCCCGGCAGGATTGGTCTTGCGCAGGTTGTCTATGTACTGGTTCCACGGCGCCATCTGGTCGGGTGGTATCAAGCGGGCCTGGACGGTTTTCTCGATCTCATTCGGGTCTCGTCCCACGTCCTTACAGTGCTGCTCCAGGACGCGGAGCTTGTGACCTGTGACCTCTGGCTTGCCCAGAATGTTCACTGCATCTGCCCACTCAGCCGATATTCTCAGAGTCCTCTTCTCCCCACCTCCCCCTATCAGGATGGGCGGATGGGGGCTTTGTAGGGGCTTTGGATCAAAGGGGGCATCTTTGAGGGTGTAGTATTCACCCTGAAAATCAACCGGCCCATCCGAGTCCCACAACAGCCTGACAATCTGCACCGCCTCCTCCAGACGACTAATCCTCTCGCCTACCGTATAGAAGGGGATGCCGTAGGCGGTATGCTCCAGCTCAAACCAGCCTGCGCCAATGCCAAGATTGAGACGTCCACCACTGATTATATCCACAGTGGCCGCCATCTTGGCTAGGACGGCGGGATGTCGGTAAGTGTTGCCTGAGACCATACAACCTATCCTGATCTCTCTAGTCATCACGGCCATGGCGGAAAGGAGAGTCCATCCCTCCAAACACGGCCCCTCGCTTAGACCCTGGTCTGACGGGATGAAGTGGTCGTGTGTCCAGATGCTATCGAAACCTATGTCTTCGATGACCTGGCAGGCCTCTCTCAGCTCCGGCCAGGTGACTCGCTCCTGCCCGATGGAAACGCCGAATTTTATTGAGCCGGTCCTTTTTTGCATGTCGGGTTTGGAAACGAGATGAAGTCGCCAAATAGATAGTGGGATTATGGTGATTATATCTGCAAAGACTTGAAGCATCAAGGCGAGATGCAGGGCTGATGACCTAATTTCAAATTGACACTGGGAAACACCATGATGTACATTGCCTTCTCGGGGAGTGCATGGATCTGAAGAAGTACATAGCCGAGGTACCCGATTTTCCCAGGGAGGGCATCCTGTTCAGGGACATCACGCCCTTGCTACAAAATCCCGGTGCATTCCGCTATGCTGTTGACTGGTTCTCCCAGGCTTATCGAGATGAGGATATAGACGTGATCATCCCCATCGAGGCGAGAGGTTTCATATTTGGTGCATCCCTCGCCTACAAAATGGGCGTGCCTCTTGTACCCATCAGGAAGCCTGGAAAACTGCCTCGCCAGACGGTGGGCGTGGAGTACTCACTGGAATACGGCACTGATAGCGCCGAGATGCACCAGGACGGAGTCCATCGGGGCCAGAGAGTCCTCATAATCGATGACCTGCTGGCCACCGGAGGCACGGCGGCTGCCGCCGTAGAGCTGGTTGATAAACTGGGTGGAGAGATCGTGGCAGTGACGTTCTTGGTGGAACTCGAAGATCTCAAGGGCCGAGAAAAGCTAAAGGGGTACCCTGTATCCTCACTTATCCAGTTCTAACGACGAGCTATAGTGATCCTGTAGACAGCTGGCGCAATCTAGAAAGTTGTGGTTTGAAAAGTAACGGTATAAGAGCCATAACCTTCGATCTGTGGAATACGTTGATCGTTGACACTCTTGAAGGTGGGCGAACGCGGGCCTCTCGGCGGGCGAAGGCCACCCGGGACACACTGTCGAATGAGGGTTACTCCTTCGACATCGAGCAGATCTGTGAGGCCTATTCCGTCTCCCAGAGAATGTTCGAGGAGATCAGGTCTGACGGGCTGGATACCAACTTCAGCGAGCAGATAGATATCTTCCTGGGCCTGATCGATGACGGTCTAGAGGGGGATTTGAATCCCTCTGCCAGGGAACGTATAAGTCTGGATCACGCCAACACCTTCTTCGATGATCCGCCCGACCTGATGCCTGGTGTACCGGAAGTCCTGGGTATCCTGAGCGAGCAGGGCTATAGGCTGGGACTGATCTGCAACTCTGGTGCAACGCCAGGGTGCATACAGAGACAGTTTCTGAAAGACAAGGGCGTCTCTCGCCACCTGGAAACTCTGACCTTCTCCGACGAGGAGAGGCTGGCAAAGCCATCGGCAGGGATGTTCCTGGATACGCTCAAAGCATTGGACGTGCTGCCGGAGAATAGCGTGCACATCGGGGACAGGCCCGAGACGGACATCTTGGGCGCCAAGGCACTGGGAATGAAGGCTGTGCTCATAGGGTCTGCCTCCCCCAACGGCATTGGCTACGTTCCAGATGCCTGCATACAGCATCTGAACGAGCTTCCTGCTGTAATAGAGTCGTTTAGCTCGACCACAGACAGGTAGAAAGCCCGATGTCTCGCTAGTTGATTACCTCTAGCTCTTTTAGCTCTGCGACTTCTTCCCACGAGTAGCCGCATATCTCGGTGAGAATCTCCTCGGTGTGCTGTCCCAGCTCTGGGGCGGGCATCCTCACCTTGCCGGGGGTCTTGCTGAGCTGAACAGGTAGACCCGCCATTTGAATCGGGCCCGCGTTAGGATGGTCCAGGTCGGCGATGAACTCGTTTTCCAGAACTTGGGGGTCTTCCAATACCTCGGAATACTCTCTAAGGGGCGCCCAGGTAAGGCCGTTTCTGCCCAAGATGCTCTTCCACTCGGAGATCGGTTTCTCGCCGAATTTCTTCTTCAGTATAGCCGTCAACTCACTTGAGTTCTCTACGGCCCTCTTCTCTACGACATCGAACCGAGGATCCTGCTCGAGCTCCGGGGAGGCAAGGGCTTCGCACAGGGATTTCCATTCCTCGTCGGTACCTGCGCAATCAAGAGACAGCCACTTCTCATCGCTGGACTGATAGATGTTCGAGAAGGGGTTGATGGGATACTCATCGGTTCTCATTACGGGGCTGGGTACATGGCCCTCGAACAGGTAGCGCTGAAGATTCAGGGCGCCTACGTGGATTTGCCCTCCCAATAAGGAAGTGTTCACTTCCTGGGCGATCCCTGTGCGCTCTCGGGCCAGTAGGGCCATTATCGTACCGTATGCCAGAGACGCGGCGCCTCCTCTATCGGCCAGGTCTGACCATACGGGTACTGGGCCTTCGCGATTTTCGTAGCTCACGAAACCACCCCAGAACTGGGCAACGAAGTCGTTGGACTGACGGTTGCTGATAGGGCCTTCCTCACCCTGTCCGGTGCCGTGAGCGTATATCAGCTTGGGATTGTGCTTCTTCAGTTCGTCATAGCTAAGACCCAATCGATTCAGTCCTGGTTTGCGGAAGTTGGACAGTAGAACGTCGGACTTGGCCGCCAGCCGATACATCACCTCTCGACCCCTCTCCTTTTTCAGGTCTATGGCCAGCCCTTTCTTGTTCCGGTTGTTATTTTGGAAATAGTAAGAAAGGTTGCCTGGAGACTCTCTGAGGGCCTGCCTCTCCGGCCTCACGTGCCGCCCGGGGTCGCCTGAGAGACGCTCCTCGACTTTGATGACTTCGGCGCCCATGTCGGCCAGCAATGTCGCTGCGCCAGGCCCGTGGTGCCAGACGGTCACGTCCAGAATCCGAAAGCCTTCTAATGCCATAGTCATGACATCACCTCTGTTGGTTAGATTGTGCCCTCTTGTTTTAGTTTGCTCAACTCTTGCGAATCGAATTCACCGACCTCTTTCAGGACTTGCTCTGTGTGCTCTCCCAACTCCGGTGCGGGTGCTCTGATGCTGCCGGGAGTCTCTAGCAGCCTGAATGGTATGCCTACCATCTGAATGGGGCCTATCCTTGGGTGTTCAAAGTCGACTATGTATTCGTTTTCTACTACTTGAGGATCAGTAGTGACCGCGGCGTAGTCGTTGAGGGGCGACCAGCCCAGATCGGTTGCTCCCAGAAGCTTGTCCCATTCATCGAGAGTCCTTTCGGCGATGAGGTCTTTGAGGAGTTGCATCATCATCTCCCGGTTGGTCTTGGTCCTCTTCTCGTTAGTGTCAAAGCGAGGGTCGAACTCCAGGTCTTCCCGTTCGATGGCTCTGCACAGCTTGGGCCAGCTTTGCGTCTCTGACAAGAACCCCAGGATCATCCACTTGTGATCCTTGGTCTTGTACATTTTGAAGAAGGGGCTGGACATCTGGTCATACTGCATGCCCCAGGGAGAGGTGCCATTGAAGATATTGGACTGGATGTTGAGAGACATCCAGTTGATCTGGCTCCCCAGAAGAGAGGAGTAAATTTCCTGACCCTCGCCTGTACGCTCTCGAGCTATCAGGGCCGCGGCTATGCCGAAGGCCATTAGTATTGCATCTTGCTGATCGGAGAGGCCTCCCCAGAAAGGGACCGGCCCATCGAGGCTGCCGTGACTCAGGTATCCCGACAGGAACTGAGTAGTAACGTCGCTGGTCGGCTTGTCCTTGTCTGGCCCCTTTGGCCCTCGACCCGTCGCCAATGCATACACCAGCTTCGGATTTCGCTTGCTAAGAGTAGGGTAGTCGAAACTCAACTCTTTCAAGGCAGCCATTGGAAAGTTGGAGAGAAACACATCGGATGCTTCGGCCAATCGCAAGACCACGTCTCTTCCGCTTTTGGTCTTGATGTCTAGAGCAACGCCCCTCTTGTTACGATTGTTATTCTCGAAATAGTAGGAGAGAGGGAAAAGCTCCTTGCCTGGCGGTGTGCCTCTCACCTTCCTGCCGGGGTCGCCTTCACCCTTCTGCTCGATCTTGAATACGTCGGCTCCCATGTCGGCCAGCATGGCACCGACCACTGGGCCCTGCTGACCAGTGGTCAGGTCCACCACCCGTATCCCATCTAATGCCATTGGCATAAACGGCCCTCCTCGGGGCAGTATCCAAGTGTCTCAAGATTATTCTCAGGCTGAGTCCTTGTCAAGGTGTCAAATATCCCCCAAATCTCCTGCCTAAATTGGTGAGGGGGTGGTTGAGGCGCTTAGAGCACGTACTCAGTGTGGGTCTTGGGGCCATATCGAGTGGTTGGGTGGCGTTCCGGTGATGGGCTTGGTTGAGATGGGGACGTTTTCGCCTAGATTTGGGCGGCAGGGGTCTGTACGTCCCCAACTTGATTTAGCACAGAACTCCCATCTATTATGGGTACCGCAGCGCATTTGATGAAGTCCCTGTGGGTATTCCCCCAAGGTCTTTCGATTTTCGGGGATTCATCCTGTCATGCTCTCGAATGCGGGAATCCACCACTCGGCACGCCGGACTCCTGCTTTCGCAGGGGTGACGAAAATACCACCAATATGGGAGGACCGAAATGCCCTACCTGCCAGGCAGGGCTTGCAAACATTGCCATGCTCAGACTCCTTAGTGTCACCAACTTCGCCACCATAGAGCAGCTTGAAATGGAGTTGGCACCCGGCTTTAATGTGCTGACCGGGGAGACCGGGGCCGGCAAGTCGATCATCGTGGATGCGCTCAGCCTTCTCTTGGGGGGCCGCGCCGACGGCAGCATGGTACGCTCCGGGGCGCGCCAGTCCAGAGTAGAGGGCATCTTCCTGCTCAACGGAGATATCGCTCAGAAAATCAACGGTGCCCTGGATGAATACGAGATTGACGGTGGCGAAGAGGAGATGATTCTCGCTCGCGAGGTCAACCTGGACGGACGCAACACGTGCCGTGTGAACGGGCGAATCGTACCTCTCAGGCTGTTAAGCGCCCTTGCCGAACACCTGGTGGACATCCACGGCCAAAATCAGCACTTATCCCTATTCCGTGTACGTGAGCACATGGACATACTGGACAAGTATGGTGGGCTATGGCAACTTCGCACCCTGGTAGCAGAGCGGGTCCGCCAGCTAATGGAGGTGTGCCAGGTGCTAGACCGGCTTCGAACGGAAACGCAGGAACTTGCCCAACGGGCGGATTTTCTGAAGCATCAGGTGGGTGAGATCCGTGCTGCCAATCTTCGCCTAGCTGAAGATGAAGACCTGGCCCTCGAGCGGGACCGTGTCGCCAATGCGGAGCGAATTATCGCACTGTCCGACCACGCCTATCGAGCGCTATACGATAGCTTCGATCGGCAAGAATCAGTCGGGGATCTTATAGGACAGGTGGCCCAGGACATCGCCCAGCTGGAGCAATTAGACCCCTCATTGAGCCAGGACCTTGCGTCAGTAGACGCCTTGATCCACCAGGTAGACGAGTTGGCACGTACACTCCGGAGCTATCGTGACAGCATCGAGCATAACCCGGACCGTCTTCAGGAGCTTGAGGAGCGGCTGGACTTGATCGGGGGTCTCAAGAGGAAGTACGGTAGGACCATCGAAGAAATCCTGGCCTTCGCCGAGAGGGCCTCCGAGGACTTGGAGAAGCTGTATCACAGCGAAGAGCGCACGGGGGAGCTAAAGTCCAGGGAGGCGGAGCTTCGAGGGCAGGTTGGCAGACTGGCAGGTCAGCTCTCCGAGGCCCGACGACATGCCGCCAAGCGCCTGGCTGACGCCATCGAGGAGGAGGTAGCCGGGTTGGCCGTGGAACATGCGCAGGTGCATGTGGATATCCGTCAATCAGACTCGGAGGACGGTGTGCCAGTTGGGACCGGCGAATCCGGCCCATGCTCCACGCCTTTAGGTGGAGAATATGTCAGGTGCTTTGCCTTCGACGGCACAGGTATAGACTCCGTGGAATTCTTGGTCTCGCTGAACCTGGGCGAACCGCCGCGACCCCTGGCCAGGACCGCCTCGGGGGGAGAAGCCGCCAGGCTGATGCTGGCCATAAAGACTATCCTGTCCACCGCCGACCGGATTCCAATCCTGGTGTTCGACGAGGTGGATGTGGGCATAGGAGGTCGAGTCGGGAGTGTCCTGGGCCAGAAACTATGGGGTCTGTCCGAGAGTCACCAGGTGCTATGTGTAACCCACCTCCCGCAGATAGCGTGCTACGCAGACCGTCATGCCAAGGTTATAAAACTTGCCTCACATGATAGGACCGTGACCTCGGTGGAGACTCTAGGCGATGAGGCCAGGGTGACGGAGCTTAGTCAGATGCTCGGCTCCGACAGCGGTGTAACCCGCAGCAATGCCCTTGAGATGCTGGAGCAGGCGGTGAGGTGGAAGGGAAGCCCAGGAAAAGTCACCTAACGTGAGTTGTCGAATCGTCATGGCAGGTGTGGCTGTGTTGATGGCTATGGCGTCTATGTCCTGCGAACCAGTACCGACGCTGGCGTGAGATATGCGGCGATAGCAGAAGATGGAACCGTCGTTGCGACGGTCGAGTATGTAATCGGCAATAGAAGTGTTTCGACTTAACCTGCCTACGGAGCCAATCTGAACCTCAACACGAAGGTTCTAGATTTTGGCAGGGGTGGTGGGGTGTCGATGGGTGCCGATGAATGCTATCAGGTCTATTTCCCGATCCCGTCTCGGTTGTCCGCAGAGCCAGAGACTGATAGAGGTGTATAATCCTGACTATAATGACCCCTGACTTCCTGAGAAACGCTTGGATTGAGATGCGAGCTCGCCCGATAGCAACGGTTAGCGTGGTGTCGATGGTGGTTGTCACATTGATTGTGTCCTGTGGTGTCCGGACGTCAGCACCACCCACGCCCGACTCGACACCGACCGGTGTTTCCTCTCCCAGCGACTCCCGTATGGCTGCCCCCCTTGTCGCAGCTACGGCTTCTTGCACCCCCGGTCCAACTGAAACGCGCGCGCCAGCCGCAGCACCCACCAGCACATCCTCGCCCATTCCGACGGCCACAAACACTCCCACTACAACACCAACCCACACGCCAACTGCAACGCCCAACAGCACGGCCTCTCCCACTCCGACAGCCATCACTGCATCCTCATTTAGTGGCGAACTTGGCGTGATAGCGAAGATCAACCTGGAATTGGCGAAGCAGATTGCCGACTTTGGTTGGGTCGCCGACGGAGTAACTGGAGGCGAGTGGATTCCGCTGGCCATCACTAGAGATATTGCGACAACAGATTTGGAAACCGCCAGACTGATGATGAACGCCCCTTGGGTCGCAGACTCCATTACGATGCACGAACGCCAAGGGATGTCCGCTATCGGCGCGATCGCTGAGAATGACCCTGAGGTGGCAAGATTGGCCTTCTCTCAACCCTTTATGGCCCCGCCCTTTCGACACCGGGACGCGCTTGCCCTGTGGGGTCTGTTCTGGCTGGTTAATTTCAGTTCGGAGCCGACGTTTGACTTTACGGCAATGGTTGCCAATCAACCGTGGTTCCAAGACGGTGTGGACGACTTGGAAGCGGCGCTATTGAAGGTTCTAGAAACATGCACTAACGAATACATGCGAGCTTTGATCGAGTCTCACCATATCGAGTCGGCGCGTGTTCACCTGCCCTTGGCTGGCGACGTCGATCTCGTTGCAATCAGACATACTCCATTCCCCCCCGGAGACAGCACACTTGTCGCAATGGAAGAGGGAATCAGGGCCATTGAAGGCTTAATGGGAACACCCTTTCCTATTAACGACGTCATTCTGTTAGTAGTTGACCCGGACATCTGGTACAGAGGGGCCTCTGGAAGTGTCGTCGGTGGTTACGAACCTGGATTCGATTCCCGCCACATATTGGTTAATGGGCGCAGCCTCTTGGATGTTGAGGGCGACCGTTACAAGAGCATCATTTATCACGAGTTAGGTCACTTTTACACCCCGATCACCCCCAGATGGTTGAGCGAGGGCGGAGCGGAGTTCTTGACGGCGTACACCAGGGATAAGGTCGGTACGGAGAGCATCGAACAGCGGTTGGCGTACCTGGAGTCACCTGAAGGCATCTCTCGTGAAACCAACTGTGACAAGGAGAATATCCAGCAGCATCTGGACGACTATAGGCCGGATGACTGCGACTACTACCTCGGGGAACAGTTCTTGCTGGCGATGTACACGACACTGGGGGAGGAGGGAGTATCGGCATCCCTGAGAAACCTCTTTTCTCAGGTTGTCGAAAATCGCTCAAGCCCGCACGGTGACTTGATTTACCAGACATTCGCGAAATACACCCCTACTGGGAAGCAGGAGGACTTCCAGGCAGCCTACCGACGATACCACGGTGGGCCTATCATCGAGCTTGCGCCTCCATCCCCAGACCGGCGGACCGCGCTAGTTGCACTCTACAATGCTACACACGGTCCGAACTGGGCGATCAGCAACAACTGGCTGAGCGACATGCTGCTCGATGCGTGGTACGGCGTGATTACGGCCGCAGGTGGCCAGGTCACCGGGCTTGCGCTTGGATACAACGGG
This sequence comes from Dehalococcoidia bacterium, assembly GCA_965197675.1. Lineage (GTDB taxonomy): Bacteria > Chloroflexota > Dehalococcoidia > Plut-88900 > Plut-88900. The sequence goes on from OZ240221.1 coordinate 1,031,322, forward strand.
CTGACCGGCTGGATACCACGCGAGTTGGGCAGCCTAACCAATTTGATAGAGCTGAATCTTTCGTCGAACGAATTGACAGGAGCGATACCTTCTGAGCTTGGCAGTCTGACGAAACTGAAGGTGTTGAACCTCGGCGGAAATCAGTTGACAGGAGAAATCCCGGCCGAATTGGGGGACCTTATCGAACTCGAAGACTTGATCATCGGCGACAGCCAGTTCACCGGGGTAATACCGCCTGAACTTGGTGGCCTCGCCAAACTTGAGAGGCTGTACCTCGTAGCAGCCCAGTTGAGCGGGGAGATACCGCCGGAGCTTGGCCGTCTCACACAGTTGTGGCGACTCGAACTCCATGACAACCTTCTAGGTGGAGAGATACCAGCAGACTTGGCGAGCCTTACTGGATTGGGACTGCTTGATCTATCAGGTAACCATTTGATTGGAGAGATACCGCTGGAGTTGGGCAGTTTCCCCAACCTCACGAGAGCGCTGGACCTTTCGAGGAACCGCTTGGTTGGGGAGATTCCTTCCGAGCTTGGCCGTCTGAACGAAGTTGGTCGCCTCAATCTCTCGGAGAACCAATTGACTGGAAAGATACCGCCCGAGTTGGGCGGACTCACCAAACTAGGCAGTCTTGATCTCTCCGAGAACCAGCTGAGCGGAGAGATACCGCCCGAGCTTGGCCACCTCAGCAAACTTTGGCGGCTGTACCTGTCAGGAAACCATTTGGTTGGAAGGATACCGCCTGAACTCGGCAGACTCACTGAGCTAAAGACACTAGATCTCAGTCAGAATCAGCTAACCGGTGAAATCCCAGCTGACTTGGGCAGTCTTCCCTATTTGCAAGAGTTGTACCTCAGCGGAAATCAATTGACAGGGTGCATACCCCAAGAATTGCGAAATGTACCGACCAACGACTTCGAGGAGCTTGGTATACCATTCTGCGGCACTGACCCTTAACCATTCCTCGCTTGCCATATATCCAGTTCGCCTCCTCGAGGCTCATCTCGTCGGGAATCGGGTACAGGCCCATATAGTGGGACCTGGCGTATTCGGCGTAGGCCCCGGGCATACCGCCCAGCACCCTGTCTCCAACCCTGAAGTTAGGCACTCCATCTCCTACCTGGACGACTTCCCCGGCGCCCTCCATGCCCAATACCAGGGACAGCGAGGTCCTGGTGCCGTGGGATCCCTCACGCACGAACATCTCCCGTCTGTTCAGGGCGCACGCCCGAACTTGCACCAACACCTGCTCCCGTCCTATCTCCGGCTCCGGCGCGTCCCCGTAGGCGAGCTTGTCAGGCCCCCCGTACTCCGATATGTAAACCGCCTTCATTGCTCCCTCCCTTCTGCCCTTTGACTTGCGAGCTTCATCTGACTGATATAGCTCATAATCCAGGGTCTCAGATGCTGCGTCAAGGTTGTGGTGTTGTTTCGGGATACTCGTTGTGTGGAGGCCGGCGGTGCGGGCGCTCGTTGACCGCACACACTGCAATGTCGATAATGGAAGACAGGGGAACGTTATGACCACATGGGGACGCACAAGGCGAGTCGGCACTCTCTCATCAGGGAGACTTTTCTTGCGATCGGCCATACTTAGCCTGTCGCTGCTGGCCCTCGTGGGAGGCCTGACCGGCGTCAGCATGGGTCAGGGAGACCACGCCTTGCTCGTGGAGATCGACGCCGCAATCAACTCCGTTACCGCCGGCTACCTGGACCGGGGTATGGAGAAGGCTGCAGAGGACGAAGCCGAGCTTATCATAGTGCAACTGGACACACCCGGCGGCTTGCTGGACTCCACAAGGGACATGGTATCCGACCTCCTGGATTCCAAGGTTCCAACAGTCGTTTACGTTGCCCCAGCCGGCGCCAGGGCTGCATCCGCGGGCACATTCATAGCGGCGTCAGCCCACTTCGCAGTCATGGCCCCGGCGACCAACATCGGCGCAGCCAGCCCCGTGAGCTCAGATGGAGAGGAGCTGCCGGATACCATCAAGAGCAAAGTCACGGAGGACGCCGCGGCTCTTATGAGGGACATAGCCACCGAGCGCGGGAGGAACGTGGAGAAGCTGGAGGAGACGGTGCTCAATGCCGTGGCCTACACCTCTGAGGAGGCTGTGGACCTGAACGTGGTAGACTTCGTTGCCGACAATCTGGAAGACCTCCTTAATGAGCTTGACGGCAGGGTCGCGGAAACGCCCTTCGGCCCCGTCACCCTCAGCACCCAGGGCCTGGATGTTCGTAGACTGGAGATGACCTTGGTGGAGAAATTCCTGCTCATTCTGTCCAACCCCAACATATCCTTTCTGCTGATAACCATAGGCGGGCTGGCCGTTATGATTGAGCTGTTCAACTTCGGGATGATAGTCCCGGGTCTGATCGGGGTCACGTGTCTCCTGCTGGCTTTTGTCGCACTGGGGAACTTGCCGGTGAACTGGGCGGGCGTTGCCTTCATCCTGCTGGCTATGGTGCTGCTGGGTCTGGAGGCGATGGCGGCGGGCATAGGTGTACTGGGCGTTGGCGCGGTGGTCAGCTTCGTCATTGGCGGGCTGCTCCTCTTCCATAGTTTTGGTCCGACGTCTCCGACTTTGCCCGATGTAAGAGTGAACATCTGGCTGATTCTAGGTACGACGGTCCTCCTGCTGGGTGGCGGAGGGTGGTTTGTAATGACCATGGTGAAGTCGAGGCAGACGGACAACCCTTCCACGTCCGATGCGGTAGTCGGCGAGGTCGGTATGGTGACATCGGACCTGGCGCCCATCGGGATGGTACAGCTTCCGAGCGGGCTGTGGAGCGCCATCGCAGACAACGATGAGGTTATAATGGCCGGAGAACGGGTCAGGGTGGTGAGTATGGAGGGTCTCACCGTTAGCGTGCAGAGGACAAGGTAAGAAAGGAGACATTATGGTTTTCTGGAGAATAGTCAAGCAGTATGAGCGAATGGTGGTGCTGAGGTGGGGCAAGTTCATGAACGTGCGCGGACCGGGACTGAGGCTGGTGATTCCTTTCATGGACCAGACGGTAAAAGTTGACATAAGGGAGCAAGTGGACAGGGTGCCAACCCAGAAGTACATCACCTCCGACAACGTGGTGGTGGACATGGACTTTGTGATCTACTACAAGGTCCTCCAGGGCGACGACGAGGTCAGGAAGGCCGTCATGGACATAGAAAGCTACAGAATGGCTACGATTAACCTCTCCTTCGCCACTCTCAGGGCCGTGATAGGCTCCACAAGCCTGACGGAGGCGCTATCTGAACGGGAGAGGATTCGCGACCATCTCCAAGTGCGTATGGACGAGGTCACCGGGCGCTGGGGTATCAAGGTGAGCCAGGTGGAGATCAACGAGATTGACCCGCCTCCCGGCGTGAAGGCCGCTATGGAGCGAGAGAAGTCCGCCGCGGCCATAAAGACGGCCGAGATCACGGAGTCCGAGGGATCCCGCCAGGCCGCCATTAACATCGCCGAGGGTGAGAAGCAGTCGGCGATACTTACGGCGGAGGGAGCGCGCCAGGCCGAAATCCTGAACGCCGAGGGAGATCAGCAGGCAGCCATACTCCGCGCCGACGGCTTCAGCACCGCCCTGGACCATATAAACGCCGTCGCCCAGTCCGCGGACGCCAGGACTATGAGCCTCCAGTACTTCGATACCCTGAGGCAGATGGGCAACAGCCCTGCAACCAAGTTCATATTCCCTATGGAGTTCACCAGTATGCTGGAGTCCTTCATAGGCTCAACGAAACGGCGGCAGAACGACCAGTAGAGCAAACTGGCAAGGACTCGGCGGAGGGCGTTAGCCGGCCCAGGCACGGAGACGCCACCATTGCCAGGGGGTAGAGCTATGTCTAAGACACATCTGCTTTCCCAGGCGCAGGAGTACACGGGCCGCGACTCTCTCCTGATGAGCCTAGGCGAGGTCCTGAAAGGCAGCAGGAGAGTGGCTATGGAGTACTCTCCTATGGGAGCGCGCCTCGCGTCTCCCGTGTGGACGCAGGGGCCTGTCCACCGTGTCCATCGTCCGATTGCCTGCTACCAGTGTTGCCGTAGTCATCGTGCACCTCCTTAGTGCCTGTGCTTTGTTGCCTTGCCGATTGCGCCCGCTTGCGGGCAAAGAAAGAGGGCCGCCCCCGGATGGAGCCTGTCCCAGAAGTCGGGGAACTGGTGAATGGAACCGTGTTAGGTGTGTTTTCGGAGCGACATCAACGAATGGGAGATGGAGGTGTCGCTTCGACCAGGGTTCGCTGTGCGAACCTGTTCGGAAGTGCTGGGGGAGTGCTGGGTTGGGGGTGAGGGTTGCTGTCGTGACAGCGGTTGCGGTCAGAGAGCAGGGAGAAGCTCTAGGCCGGGGAGTGCTTAAGTGGAAAGGCAGGCTCGGGAACTCCACGCCTTCCAAAGGGTGCGCAGGTTGAAGGCGGTAGCCAGCACCGTCCACTCGGCCTTCACGTTGGCAAGGCCACGCAACAGGAACCGTCGAGCACCCAGTTGCTCTTTGACGATTCCGAAGCCCGGTTCGACCAACTGCTTTCTCAGGCCATAGGCTTGTTTGGCTTCCTCGGTCTCCATCCAGGCGCGATGACGGCGCAGCGCTGCGTCGTGAGGCCCTACCTCCAAGCCACGGCCATAGGTGCCGTCCCTCGTACAGACTCCGAAGGCCGGACACTCTCGGCAGACGGACCCAGAGGCACGGTACATCCGTATCGTCATCCCTCTTTTGGGCTTGTTCTTGACGAAGCTGAGGGTCTGTCCCTGAGGGCAGTAATAGCAGTCGTTGCCCTCGTCGTAGGTGAAAAGGTCCTTGCGATACGGTTGCTGCTGAAGGAGCTTTTGTTGTGGGTCCGGCACCACCACCCGCTGGCCTCTCCGGGCACATTCTTCTAGGTGACTCCCTGTGAAATAACCGGCATCCGCCAACGTCATCGGCGCTTTCGTCCCTGTGGTCTCCTCTGCCTGTAATACCATCGGAGCCAACCGGTAGTAGTCATTCGGTTCGTCCACGACATCAGCCGCCGTTACCAACATGCCGGTCATCCCACTGTCAGGATCCACTGGGGAAACCATTGCCTGGGCGTTGTAGCCGGGCGCAAAGCCTCTATCAGTCTTCATCACCCGGGCGTCGTTGTCGGTTAGGTTGATGCGCTTGTGGCGCTCCTGACTCTCAAGATCGTCCATCGCCTGTCTGACCTGGTCTCTCAGGACCATCTTGTCGGCCAGTTCCTCCGGCAGGTGGACGGCAGCCGAATCTTCTCCACCTTCATTCTGAGCTTCCAGATCGCTTATCGCCCTCTCCACCCGGTGCAGTATCTGGCGCAGTCCCTCAGCATCATGGGTCCTGCCGTCTGATGCATTCGCTCCCACCTTCGTGCCATCTACAGCTTGAATCGCCAGATCCACCAACTTCATCGTCACCGCCGTGCGAACCGTGCGCTTGAACAGACTTCTCATTGCCTGGCGATGATCCTTGTAAAACCGCCACAGGGTGTTGTGGTCAGGATGCTGCCATCCGGTCAGCCACAGGTACGGTATCTGGTCGCGGCAGGCCGCCTCCAACTTGCGGCAGGAGCGCACCCCGGTCATGAAGCCGTACAACCACACGCTCAACAACGCGCGGGGATGGTAGGCCGGCGCTCCCATCCGATCGCCTTCTATCTCTACGCCGAGCTCTGACCAGCACTCCCTACCCAACGCGTCCACGAACTCAGCCACGAATCGGGCTGGATGGTCTAACGGCAACAATTCGTCAAGAGAAGGCGGCAACAGCCACATCTGCTCTCTGTCCATATCTCGAAGCGGCATCTCCATCTCTCCTTCGTTGATGTCGCCTCAAAGGTACACCTAAAACCGTTTCATTCACCAGCTCCCAGACTTCTGAGACAACCTCCGGATGGAGACGACCCTTGCGTGTTGGGATGGGTTGAGCGCCCGTCAGCGTCTGAACCTGCGCACCGGACGCTTGGGCATGAACCGCCGTAGCAGCATCCAGCCGATGCCCAGCCCGACGAGGTTCAGGAAGAAGAGCTCCACGTCGAGGGTCAGCAGCGGCGCCGCAATCACCAGGGCGACCACCGCAGGCACCACGAACCGCCTCTGCTTCCACCAGGGCTGCTTCTCAGGGGCCTTGGCAGCCGCGTCGCTCACCGGCTCGTAGGCCGTCCAGATGGGCAGCCCGATGAGCGCCTCCAGCTCGGTTATCACCACGCCGGCCGAGCAACCCCCGGTGTGACAGCGGGTTTCGAGGCCGTTGCCGTCCGGTCGCTGCCGAAACGCCAGCCCGTCCGACTTGCCGCCGTGACAGACCGCCGTCGTCGTCCAGAACCAGCCCCGCTCGAAGCTGACCCGGTGCGGCAGCAGGTTGGCGATCCCGAGCGCGCTCGGTCCCGTGTACCGTTCCTGTGTCCGTGTTTCGTCCATGCTTTCGTACCTCCTTTGCTGATTGGTATGCCGATGCCGTTGAACCCGTGAATCCGTTCCGAAAGACGCACTCCGCCCACGGTCGAATGTCGAACGCGGAAGACGGAGTGGGGTGAAAGAAGACGCAGCTCGCCCAGGGCGGATACCGTCCAAGTTGGGGAACGCTGCGAGACGTGAAGCGGCCAGCCTGCTTCTCAACTGCAGACCGGCGCGTGTCGAAGCTGCGGCCCTAGCTGAGAGTCAGCAGTGCCGCAGGCATGAGGAACCGGTTGAAGCGCAAGACGCACTCCGACCAGCTTGCAGAGGACGGAACGCAACAGGCGTTCCGTCCCAGGTGCCCGACGGATGAGGCGATCAACCTCAGCCACCGAACGAGCGCCCGACGGATGAAGCGATCAGCTCCAACCGCCAGACAGGTGACCAGCGAGAGAAGCGATCAGCCACAGCTCGCCGGACGGGTGCCCAGCGGATGAAGGACCAACGTCAAACTTCAACCGCCGGACTGAGCCGAGGACGAAGGACCAGTGTCAAACTCCGTCGATTCGGCCCGCGCTGGTTGCGAAGGACCAACGTCAAACTCCGCATTGCCAGCATTCCCTCGTGGGAGACTCTAAGGTCAACCCGTGCAACGGGGATCACGCACCCAGGTTTCTAGGGTCGGAAACCTTGGAGAAAGCCAACAGCACAACCATTATTACCGCACCGGAAACCCGATGTGAAGACTTTCGGCGTCCAACCGCCCAAATCGTTCAATCCAGGTCATGTTTAGTTCACATTTAGTTCCGAAAAAGTTCACCTGAACCGTCCGGCAACAAGGGCGCACGTTCGCCCCGGTCACTTCCGCCAGAATCGGAAGGTCACGACGCGCCATACATTGTCCAGAAGCTCGGCCTTTCGCCGCTCTCTCCGCGTGTCGAAGAGAGCGGTCCTGCGCCAGCTGATCTGCCCGCTCCGGTCGAGGCCCCGCAGCGGCTGCTTCTCCGGCGGAAGTGTCATCCCGTGCTTTTCGAGCAGGGCCAGCTCCACCTCCAGCAGACGCACATGGTCGGTCAGCCAGTCGAGGCCCCTGCCGTCGTTGGGGTGCGTCTCCCTGATGGCCCGCCACTCGACGATCAGAGGCCAGGCATCGCCGAATATCTCCTCGTCGTCGTCGGCCGCCTCCAGCGTCGCAAGGTCGGGGTACTCCCGCCGCATCGAGGGCTTCGTCGGGGGCTTCCTGTCCCGGCCCGAGTCCGCCTGCTGTGGACCGGCGCCGGCATGACCGGCCCCGGTCCCCTGGGGTCCGTCCCGCCGCAGGGCCGCCACCTCCCGCTCGATGCCCGACAGACGCCTGCGCACCTCCTTGCCCAGCTTGTCGTGCCCCTCCTCAACCGCCTGCAACCGACCTTCCAGCTCCTCGTTGCGCCTGCGCTGACGCTCCGCAGCAGAGCCGACGCCCTCCTGCAACGCCCGCTCCAGACCTGCCGCACCCGCCGGGTCAGCTGCCCGGTCTTGGCGCTCTCCGTCACCGTCTGCGGGTCGATCTCCAGCACACGGGCCGCGCCCTTGTAGCCCTTCTCCCGCACCAGCTCTTGCAGCAACGCCATGAGCCGCATGTGGTAGACGTTCTCCACGTCCCTGCTGTCCTCGATGCCGTGTTCAGTGGTTTTCATCGAATTTCCTCCTTCTCAGGAATTGCCCTCAGCTTTGGACCGGTCTCCGCCTGAGTTTCCGACCGGCGTCATGCACCCCCACATCCAGCGGGTTTCGGCCTCGGAAACCGACCTGCGGCCTTTCAGCAAAGTGTTCACTGTTTACCTCCTGTAGGGGGGTGATTTACCCCTGTTTCAGCTTGCCCGCGACCCGACTTGCGACTTCCCGACGAAAGTCCTTTTCCTGTACACCCCCATTACTGCACGGCGGAGGCCGATTTCCAATCCCCTTATAAGGTGCATCATTTGATGCACCCTTCGGGTAGTTTCTTACCGGATTTCGTTTGTTCAGACTCTCTGGCGGACGCCGCGATTCCGATGAATCGCAGCAAACCGCAGGGAGGTGAACATCTTGGCGCTGAAATCGAAAATCCGGTCGGCAAGGCGGCTTCTACCCCTGGCATCCGCGCTGCTCCTGGCGGCGCTTCTGGCAATCCCGTCCAGCGGGACCGCACTCGCCCAGGCCCCGCCCGGTAACGAGCTGACCCTCGTCAACGCCGACCGGGAGTTCGTCGAGCGCAAGGGCGGCGGCGAGTTCGCCGCCCGGCCCGTCTTCGACCGCAAGATCGTCGACCTCTTCTACGCCGTCCGCGACGCCGACACCGGCGACTGGATAAGCGCCATGTACCGGGTCAAGGGGGGCGAGAAGAATCGCTCGGACGGCTGGGAGTACTCCTGGGAGTACCCCGACCTGGACGAGCAGCCCGACCTCGACCGAGACCGGGCCTACCTGCTGGTGATGCTGGCCGTCGCCGAGGACGGCAAAAGAGGCGACTTCTACGCCGTCATCCCCATCCACCAGCCGGGGCGCATCTGGGACAAGATTCTCTCGGCCCTCAACCCCGGACGGTGGGCGAGGGCGTTCGCCGGCTGGATGATCGAGGGCGCCCACGGGACCCTCTGCGGCGTGGTTGAGCGGGCGTCGGGCGAGGACGCCGACAACTGTGGGGGTGGGTAGCCGATGAGCGACATCCTCACCGGCACCCCTCCCGACCTCACGTACGCCAACGATCTGGTGCGCCAAGCGTGGATGGTCGTCTGGGCCGTCACCTCCGGCGCCCTGGTGGTCATCCTCGGCTGGATGGGCCTCACGCTCATCATGTCCGAGCACCTGGGCAGCCGGCAGGCGGGATGGCGGGAGATGGTCCCCCGCCTCGTGCTCGGACTCGTGGCCGCTGCGTCGTCCCTCTGGTGGTGCGCCCTGGTCCTGGACGTGGCCGACGCCGTGTCCGGCTTCATAGCCGTCTCCCTGAACGTGACGGCAGGCGCCATGCTCCGCTCCACCCTGAAGACCCTGCTCAACGCCGGAAGCGTGGGCATGGCGCTGCTTCTCGCGGTGCTTTACCTGGTCTACGGCTTCTTCGTCCTCTACGTCATCGTGCAGATGGTGCTGCGCCTGGCCCTCATCGACATCCTGCTCGCCCTGGCCTCCATCGCGTTGGGGCTGTGGATATTGCCCCACACGGCGGGCTGGGGCCGCCACTGGCTCAGGCTCTTCATGACGACGACCTTCCAGCAGGCCATCCAGTTGATTGCGCTGGCCCTGGGCTTCGGCTTCTTGAACGAAGTCGCCGCGATCGGCGCGTTCGAACCGGTGCAGGACCTGATCTGGAAGCTGCTCATGTCCCTGGCCTTCGTCTACATGGCGACCCGCGTGCCCTCGATGCTGGGCAACTCCGGCACCTTCGACTCCTGGCTCTCGATGCTCTACTTCGGCATGAACCTGCCCTCGTCGATGGTGCGCTCTGCGAAGACCATCGGGCTGGTGGCGGGCGGCGCGGCGGGAGGGCCGGGAGGCATGGCCGTGGGCGCGATGGCGGCCAGCGCGGGCCTGTCGGCGGCCTCCTCCGGCCTCAGCTCTGCGGCTTCGATGGCGACCCCATCGGCCGGGGGAGACGGGGGCGGAGAGCCCAGGAGCAGCGGCGAGTAGCCCCGAACACGACGGACCAACGGCGCGGCCCCGGTAGGGCCGCCGATACCACGACGGAGGCGCAGCGATGTGCAGCTAACGGGAGTCACCGAGGAGACAAGACGAAGCGATGAACGCCGGGTGGGGGAGTCCCGCCCGGCGCAAGAGAGGAGCAATAGGAATGGAACAACTGACGCAGACCATCTCGAACCTGGTGGGCATCCTGCTGGGCGTCGTGGGGGCCATCGGCGTGGGCTTCTTCATCTACCGGGCTTACCTGTACCTCACCGCCAGCGACGCGCCCCACCAGATGGAGCGCGGCAAGAGCGCAATGATGACCGCTTTGGCGGGCATCGTCCTGGCCCTGGTCGCCTACGGCGTCGTGGAGCTGGTGATGAACGCCGTCGTGGACCCGGGAATCGAAATCGACGACGTGCTGCCCGAGCCGGAAGCCCCCGGCGGCGGCGACAGCTGCAGCAGCGGGTAGGCCCGGCGTGAGGAAGGAGAAGAAGACATGAGAGAACACGAGGTACCGACTCACGTTCAGGCCGAGGACCGGGTGCTGCTGGGGTTGACCTTCCCGCAGATCGTGGCGGTGACGGCGGTGTGCGCCATCTCATACGGCGCATACCGCTACGCTCCGGTAGGCCCGTCCGAGGTCCGCATGGCCCTGGCCGTCCTCTTCGGACTGGTCGGCATCGCCATGGTCGTGGGGAAGATAGGCGGTCGGCGGCTGCCCCTGGTGGCCGCCGACCTGCTGAAGTACCGGCTGGGGGCGCGGCTCTACGCCGGGCAGGTTGCCCAGCTGGTGAGAGCCGAGCCGGCTGCGCCGGCGCAGCCGGTCAAGAGCGGCCCCGGACCCCTGCGCCTGATGGTCAGGAAGGCGCGGCGCGGCCTGCGGAAACAGCGCAAGAAGACCCGCAAGAACAGGGAGCGCCGCAACGGAAGGATGCGCTGGTTCGGCAAGCGCAGGGGCAAGGACGGCGGGAACAGGCGCGGCCAAGAGCACAGGGCCGAGACCTTGCAGAGCAGACGCAGGAAGCCCCGCATGGGCTGGATGGCGTTCGTAACCGTCGCCGTCCTGGCTGTGGCCGCCACGACGCTCCCCCAGGCGGCGCTGGCCGACAACCACGAGCCCTGGCGGGATGAGATCGACTTCGAGCTGACCGAGCCGGTGGAGGGACGCCGGATATTCGTCGAGGGGCTCACCGTCTCCGGAGACCGGGCCGCCGTGACCCTGAGAGCAGCCACCAATATAGACCTGCGAACGAGGGCATACGGCGGCACGGAGGGGACCTGGCTCAGGTTCTGGGGTTCGGCCACCCTCGACCAGGGGGAGCGGGTCCAGTACTCGCTTCCCCTGCACGGCCCGGCGCCGTCCTTCACCTTCTTGTGGGAGGACGGCGCCGGGCCGGGGCGTTCACCGTCACCCACGAGTGGATACCGCACCCGCTGCCCGCAGTCGAGGGAGAGCTTTGCGACCTTCGCGTGACCTCCCTGGGCCGGACGCCCGGCGCGGTCAGCGGAGTGGTCGAGTCCGAGTGCGTGACGAGCATCGAACACCCTGTCGAGCTTCAGACTGTGGCCGGGCACGAGAGCGTCACCCAGACCGCGCTCATGGACGCCGTGGTGACGGCCATCGGAGGGACGGTCTCGGCAGCGATGGGAGCATCGCAGACCAGCGTCGCCTTCGTCCCCAACGGAGAGACGCGGTTCACGCTGCCGGTGGGAGATGGGGCAGACATTCACGCAGTGACCGTGGACGCAAGCCTTGAGGCGAGCCTCCGCATCCCCATCCCCCCGCTGACCCAGTTGACACACCACCCGGAGCGGACAGAGCAGGTCACCAGGACCGTGCACCTCCATCGCCCGGGGGACAGCGACTCCGACAGCCAGACGGCGACGGCCACCGCGACGGCCTACGCCTACGTCCCCAGCGCCACCATCGCCAGGGAGGTGACGGTGGACGTCCTGCACAAGGAGTACGTCAAGGCCGAGACGGTGGAGCGGGAGCCGGTCACCGGCAATCGCGAGGAGCATTTGAGCCTCGCGTCGGGCGTCGGGTCCGACGCCCCCTTCGCCGTCCTTGTCCTGCCGGAGCCCGAGCCCGAGGACCCGCCCGCAGAGCAGGAGCCCGCGGACGGGCTGCGCAACTGGTTCGAGGCGCTGGGATGGGAGTGGCCCTGGTGAGGCACGGGCTGACGGCAACCCTTCTGGCCGGGGTCGCGCTGGCTACCACCGGCGCGGCCCCGGCGGAGGAGCAGGAGATGCTCCGCCAGTTCGACCGCGTGCTCACGGCGATGGCCTACGCCGCCTCGGGCCTCTGTCTCTTCGCCATCGTCTGGGCCGGGTTCGTCCTGATGGCCGAGGGAGGCGAGGAGCGGGGCGGCGGCAGGGCCAAGAGCGCGGTGGTGGGCCTGGTCCTAGTGCTCTCGGCCAAGGGCGTCGCCGCCCTGCTGAGCCACGGCGTCATCCCAACCCCATAGAGAAAAGGAAGCCATCGAGTTGAAGAAGCTGCTTGAACGAATCACGAAGCGAGGGACGGAGACCCCACCGGGGGAGGTCGGCGCTCCACTAGAGCTGCCCGGAAGTGCGGTAGAGCCAACCCCTCCGAAGCTCCCGCCCGAGCTGCCCCTCTTTTTCATGCTGTCGCACCTGGACGACGACGGCCCGGTGCGCCTGGACGGGGTGAAGCTCGGCGTCTGCGAGGTGATGGGTCTTGAGATCGACGAGCCGAAGCTGGGGGCCTTCGCCGGGGCCCTCAACGCACTGGACTTCCCCGCCCAACTGCTCATAAGGCAGCACCCGCCGCGTTTGGCAGGGATGAGAGAGAAGCTGCAACAGGCCCAGCCGGAGGACCTTCCCCCGCAGACCAGAGCGGCGGCCGAGTCCCTCGGGCGTCTGCTCACCGACCTGGAGGCCCGCGACGGCATCCTCGACCGGCGCTTCTACGCCGTGTGCGAGGCGCCCCGAATCGACGACCTGCGCGGCCTGCTTGCAAGAGCGGGGCTTTCCGTCCACCTGCTGAAGGGCAGGCAGTAGAAGAGATATTCCACAACTGCGGTCTCGGATTTCGGACAGTTCCCGAGGGCGTGTACATCTCGGTCAGTGAGCCATCAGGTTAGTTGGGCGGCCTTGGGATTGAGGAGCGACAAAGGCGGCTAGGTGACCGGACCTTCTGCCCCAATTTGCCGTATGCACGACAGGGGTCCGTGAGCACCTACTGAAACTGGGCAATGGCCCAAACCTCTTCGTCGCCTATCTTCATTGCTTCGAAGTGGACTTCTCCGTAACCGATGGGTCCTCCTGAGCTCGTCTCCCAGCCGTGGAGGGCCTCGGTCCCCTCTTTAGGCTCTCCCCACTCATCTCGGAAGCCGTGCGTCACAATGCTGGACTCCGGGACCCGCATGTTCGGGTGGAACCGTATTCCCAGATCTTCTGCCGAAGGGCTGTATGAGCCATGCCTCACCCGCAGCTTATCCTCGGGGGGTTCTTCGGGGAAGAAAGACATCTGGGGATTGCGCAGTTTTCGCACCTCGGAGACCTTCAGGCTCATGTGGCACTGCAAGAACCAAACCGGTGAGGGAACGTACCGCAGGCAGGCGTTTGCGGTGGCTTCGCGGCTGGCGTCAGGTGCGATCCGTTCGCGGACGCTGTCGATTACGTCAAACGTGAAGCGGCCCTCCCGTGCATACTCCTCCCGTACAACGGGCTCGAACATGTCAGGGAAGAAGCCCAAAGTGGCGGCCACGCGGTCCACTAGCACCTCTCCGGGTTCGGGCCGGTGTTGCCTTGTCCGGCGAAAGGCGAAGGCCAGCTGCTGGCCTTCGAGAAGGCGGTGAACGATTTCGTGCCACTTGCTCCAGTATCGGCGGTACCCATGCCATCCTTGGCAGTTGATTATTGCCTAGTACTTCCGGTGCCAGGGCTTTGGGTCCACGCGACGAACGGTAATGGCGTCCGTGTCTCCGCCGAATTCGGCCTTCAAGTCGCCGATGGAAACCTTCTGGACCGGCGCCTCCTCTGCGAGCACTGCATCAATTTCCTCTTCGGTGTGCACCTCGGTGATGCTCAGATCTAGTGATGCAGCAAATCCATTCGCTAGGTCGCTCAGGGTCGGGGGTGTGCCATGAGCAGCCACCCAAGCGCGGAGCCGGGCAAGGCAATGGTGAACGATCATGTCCTCAAAGTTGCCTGCTGAGCCGAGGCGCAACTCCTTAGCTACCCGCTTGAGCTCTAGATCGTAGGTGCCGTTACGGGTCCTGCTCACTTCGCATCCTCCAGAAAGGGCTTTACCGCCAGATAGAGGGTGCGCCAGTCATCTTTTGCCTTCGTAGCATGAGGGCCACCGCCCCGCCTGGCGACAATCGATTGTTCGATTGAGAGAAGCATCATCGTCTGCCGATAAGTCAGCCCTTCTTCTTCGGCGAGTTCGCCGAGACTTCTAGGGATCTCAATCGAGGGCGGCTCATATTCCTTGGGCGACCCTCCCCTGAGCAGGTACTCCACCGACGCGTTGAGGGCATCGGCCACCTGGAGCAGGCGTCTCCCGCTAATTCCGGAGCGGTCTTGTTCAACCTCCCAGATGAAGCTCTTCGACAGACCAGAACGGCCCGCCAGCGCTTCGAGGGTAAGGCCCATCGAGTTCCGTATGTGGTTGATCCTCTGGCCCACAGTATCCAGCTGCGGCATAGTTCCCCCCGCTTTCAGGCTTGACATACCGAAATCCAGGAATTATAGTGAAATTATGGAAAGCGCATGGTCTGTCACTCTCGCTCCTATGGTATATCCCGAACTCCGAAAGCGCAAGCTGGAAGATAGGGGAAATACAGTAGGGAGGGCGTCAACCCAGCGTGTCTGCATCGACGCTCCCATAACGGGAGCTGCGTACGGCAGACCGATATCTACTTACGGCATGAAAGCCGAAGAACGAGGAGTTTGAGGAATGAGTACAGACGGAAAGATCACACTGAAAGTTGCGACTCCGGCGGGACCGTACGAGGACACCTTTCAAGAAACCTCCAAGGTCCATGAGGTGGTGTCCACCGTTGTCAAGGCGATGGGGCTAAAGGAAGGGGATGCGTTCGAGCTGGCATACGATGGCGTTCCGCTTGACAATGACCGCCCCATCGGAAGTTTCGGCTTGGAGGACGGGACGGTCCTGGACCTGATTGCGTCAGGCTCGGCGGTGTGACGGTGGGAACGGTGGAAGAACTTGCCGTTGAGCGCGAGATCGAGGCGGTGAGGGAGAACGCGGACCTCCACGGTTGGCCCTTCGAGCCGGTGGGCCCGCTCTGTTTTCGCGTTACCCTCACCGCCCACAACGGTGACACTTATCAGGTAGAGGTGGAGTGCGACGGCTTTCCCGTACGGCCGGCCGCGTTTCACTGGCGCAACCAGGATACCGGCAAGCTGGACGAACCGGCCGACGCGCCCGCTCCATGCGGTTTCTTCCATTCCACAGGTCGGATCTGCGCACCCTGGAACCGCCTTGCCTCGACGGAAGGCGGGCCTCACCAAGAGTGGGTTCAGGCTAACTGGATGCAGCAGTCTGAGACCAAAGGCACGGTCACGTTGGCCGCGATGGTCACGCGCCTGCACCACGAGCTGCGCAGCAAGCAATACGTAGGGCGGCGGCAGTGATGGGTAGTTTTTGGGCAGCCCTTGCACGTCGGTTCCGTCGAACCGCACAGCCTCTTCCGAGGTACACAGTCGTCATGACGACTCAATGCCGCGACCAGCTCACGAAGAAACTTCGTGGGAGCGTCCGGCGCGGTCACGAGGGCATCGTCTACTTCGTGGGATTGACGACCGGATCTACCTCACTGGCCCTGTCCGCAATGGCCCCAAAGGCAGATGCGACGGCCGGAAGCGTCGACGTATCCGCGTTTGAGCTTGGCAAGGTCATCCGATACGCCGCCATAGCTGAGCTGCAGGTCGTGGGGCAACTTCACACGCACCCATGTGGGGCGTACCACAGTGAAGGCGACCTCGCGGGGATGAAGATCCGCTATCCCGGGTACTTCTCGATCGTGGTCCCCAACTATGGCGCTGAACTCCCATCACTTGGAGACGCCCACACCCTGATGTGGACCGCGGAGGGCTTCCTAGAGGTCGAGAAGCCAATCACTTTCTTCGATGGACTTGGGGCATGAATCAGCAGGAATACCAGCGACGGCTGTTGGAACGCGAGATGCGCTACCCGGCATGGAAACCGCTTCTGGCCGACCGTCCCGTCCACATTCATGTCGACCCTGGATACGCCGCCACGTACGCTGGGCAGGTGGCCACCATCACCGCCGCCAGCCTCTTTGGGCGGATGAGTGCCTCGGTCTCAATGGGTGTGCCTTCCGAGCCAATTCTCGAGCCTCTGCCATGGGTGGGTGAGGCGCTCGATGTAGTGGCGATGCGTTCGTTGAGGGCTGCGGACCCCTATGGCCTCTATGAGCAGCGGCCGTCGCGGCCCGGAGACTTGCGGGTGGTGCTAGGCCCGTATGGAGATGGGCTAGTCGTACACGGCTCCGGCTGGAGTGCGTATTGCGGGAGAGAACCGTCTCCTATACCGCAGTCGGACGAATTGAATCCCTTTGGAGCCGCCTTCGCCGTAGTCGCAGGGGCATCGCGACTACCACATGATTTGGAAGCGGCAACCATTGAGCCGATCCTAGTAGATACCTATACCTGGAGCACCGGTCTGGCCTCCTCCAACGCGGCGACAGTAACGCCCCATTTTGATATTGGAGAGCTGTGGTGCATCGGGGTCGGCTCAGTCGGAAGTTGTGCCCTCTTCTTCCTTGGCCTAGTCACGAGGAGCTTTCACGCCGTCCTCGTCGACCGAGACGTCGTTAAGGTCGAGAACGTCAGGCGCTCGGCCTTGTTTACGTCACAGGATGCACTTGGTGAGGAACCCAAAGTGGACGTTGCAGGCCGTTGGCTGAGCGAGGTCGGAGTCGAACGGATAGAACCGCAAATCGGGTGGCTGGATGAAATCCCAGAGCGATGGATCGGTCGTGAAATAGGTTCGCCCGACATCCTGATCTCAGCTGCCAACGAGAGGAGTGTGCGACCCCATATCGAGAGTGGGTTCCCACCTCTCCAGGTGTACGGGACTACGGGAAGAAACTGGCAATCCACATTGTTTCGTCACATCCCGCTAAAGGACGCCTGCTCCCTCTGTGTGCCCGGCGCTGAAACGGTGCAGTTGCCAGCGCTCTGCGCTACTGCTCCGCCTGCCTCGCCGGACGACGCCGATGAGGACGATGTGGCACTACCATTTCTGTCCTACGCAGCCGGCCTCATGACCGTAGCAGAAATTGCCAAGGTCACCCTTACCGGCAAGGCAGTTGGTCGTAATCGTGTCTTTTTCGAGCCCCGCACGCCAACCTTGGTTCGGGCCGTGACGCTCAATCACAAGGCGGGATGCGTCTGTGGGATGAGGGATGGGTCCGTACACCACGCCGCGATTCAGGGTTCGCGGTTCGCGTCGCTGTCATCGAAGGACCCAAAGTGAGCTAAAGGCAGATGCCATCGCAACAGCACGAACAGTGGAAGCAAGACCTCTTCGACCACCTGGACCGCAAGTTGAGCGGGTGTATCTCGTGCGAGTTCGGAGAGAGCAGGGACAGTCACGCCCCCACGCATATCGGGAGGCACCGGGAGCCTTCCCAGCAGGTCCTGTGGACGTGCGAGCGAATGCACCCTCACAGCTACGACCTGCTGCGGGGCGCCGGGTTCGTGGTGATGGAGCAGCAACAGTCCGCCCCAATCGGCGGCCGATGCCGCCCGGACCTCACCATCCTGGACACCCATCGCGACCCCTTAGCCTTCATAGAGGTTGTACGCTCCAACCGCCCCAGCAACTCCCTTCGAGTGGCGGAGGAGCTTGGCATTCCGCTTTTCACGATTCTCGCTCCTCACAGGCGGTCCCTAGTTCCCGGGCTCAGGCCGTCCCGCCCCTGGTGGGACTTCGACCCCAGCCTGCCGGAGGACGCCAAGCGCCAGATGTACTACATGGAGCAGGTGGCAGACGAGTTGATGCGCCGTAATGGCGATGGAGACGCAACCTGGGCGGACCTCGACATGATGCTGGATGACGACGGGAAGCTGGTCTTTGCGAGCTTCCGCGGCTCGCCGCCCGACCTGGCGGGGTCGACGTTTCCGAGGACGGGCGACCTGATCGTGGCGGAACTGTGCTCTTGGGACTGCGACAAGTCAATGGAGATGCTTGGGCGCGAGCGGCTCATGGATCAACAGAACGCCATTGTCTCCATGCGCGAGACTTTGGAGCAGGACCTGGGGAGGATTCTGCTGGGAGCCATTCGAGGTGCGAATGATGGGACGAGCCGATTCGTCGTCCCGGTCGGGTCGGAGGAGGTTCACGTTGAGATGAGCCTGAAGCCTCTCAACCCACACGTGAGCGCTAACGACCCCCTAGTCCTCAACCTGATGACCCAAGTCGCCAAGGCAGCCGACAAGGTTCGCACCCGCCATAGGCGAAAAACTGCCGCCTTCGTCGCGAACGAGTGTGAGGTTACAACACCGACGGAGATGAGTGGCACACAAGCCGAGGGCCGGGCCGGGATCTGAGGAGAGACGGCGGAGGACACAGGTGGCAACAACAAGGATTGACTTGGAACGAATCAGGAGGGAGTGGTATTTCCATTGGCACCGCTCTTACCGGTTCATACGTTGTCGGCTTAGTAGGATTTTCTTATTCGTAACAGCTTGCTGTGCGGCCGCTACCGCGCTCATCTGGTATTTTGCTCTATTTGATGACCTGCAGGTCCGTATTTTCATGAGCGCAGTGATTGTCCTGGTGCCAATGTTCGACTTCCAGCCTCCACCTAGAACCTGGGCATCGCGAGAGGAGCTTCTCTGGGTCTCGTCATTTCTTGCCCTAACTTTGCTGCTCGTGGCCAGCGAAAGGTTCGGCTGGGCTGGTGTTGGGATCCAGGCTGTCCTATTGCTAGTGGCACTTCCTTACGGGTGGGTGGTCTGGAAGCTGATGCGCCGCAATTGGCTGTTGGTAGCCGGATTGATACTGGCACTGGCCGCCATGATGGTTTACTGGGTGGCGGCGTTGGTCGGCGAGCAAGATTCTCTAAATGTGCTGCTATTGCCTCTCCTGGTGGTGCTTTTCTTTGGGGTTGCCTGGACACCGGTGGCGTGGCGGGCATTGGACCTTGCCCAACGATGGAAGAACCGTAGAGTCGGCGGTCCTGGTATGCGTGCAGTTGCCATGGCCATCCTATTCTTCCCCGTAATCCTAGTTGCAATGGCCGTACCCGGCATGGTCGGTCTCAGTGCAACCTGGTCGGCCGTGTCCCTAATGCTCGTAGGCTTTCTGCTGAGCACGGTGATCTCTGAACCATTGAGACGTTTTCTGCTGGAATGTGGAAACCTAATGCCAGATCAGGAAACGGTCTCTAAAGTGTAGTACGGAATCTCGGAAGGCTTTCAAGCATTCAATCTAGGCAGGCTATTCATGAAGAGAAACATGGACTTGATCCGACAAATCTTACTGGCAATGGAAGGCGAACCATCAACCCAGCATGAGTTCAAAATGGCGGGCATAGACGATCTAGAGTTGTGGTACAACGTTGATTTGCTAGTACAGGCCAATCTCATTAGAGGCGTAGAAGTTCGCTGGGCTGCCGATGGTGCGGGGCCATACGCACATTCCAAAGGGCTGGTTGCATTGACTTGGGACGGCCACGAATTCTTGGAGGCAATTCGAAATGAATCAGTTTGGCAAAAGGCCAATGAGAAGGCGAATGCCAGTGGCCTAGACTTTCAGAGCTTGACGATTGAGGTGATCAAATCACTTTGCGTATCGATTGCTAAACAAATTCTGGGGGTGTAGGTGCTGGTTGACGGCTGCACCATCGCTTACACTGCACCGTGGGCCAACTGTAGTGCCATAGCGACTCCCCGACACCGCAAGCAACTTAGGACAAGAATGGTCATAGACTCCCAGAAACCTTACGCTCAGCGCTGTAACGAATCGGATATGGTCACAGATCCGTGCCGCATCGCCGAGGACGATGGGCTTCGCTCCCAACACATGAGACGGCTAATCCAAGGCGTGATCCCGACAGCATCTCATTCTCATGCAGCCACAATCCCGAAGCTTGTCATTCAATTCTGGCACGATTCCAACAACATACCTTCGGACGTCCAAGAGTGCCTCGACAGCTGGAAACGACTAGACAGTCAGGGTTTCAAGCGAATTCTCTTTGACGACGGCAATGCGAGACGGTTCATATCCAAGAGCTTCGGTCATAACCACGTTGCGGCTTTCGACCGTTGTCCCCACCCGGCGATGCGATGTGACTATTTTCGCCTATGCTACATACTGAAGAACGGTGGCTTCTACGTGGACGCCGACGAGTTTTACCAAGGAGGAGACTACGACTTTCTGTTTCAAGACGATCGACTGAAGATCCAACCTCTGTGCTACGACGTCGCATCTGCGGCAATGGTTCCCTACGACGTATTCACAAGAGAACATGGTGGCGCTCCGAGTTGGATCTTCTACGTAAACAACAACCCACTTGTGGCACCAGCCTCTCACCCCGTCGTTCGTTTGGCCCTGCGACGCTCGACTCGAATTCTCTTGAACGATGAAAGCAAACGAGTCGACATACAATCAACGACTGGGCCAGGAAACTTAACCGCCAGTTTGGTTAGACACGCAATTGTCTCCGAGCTGGGGAGTCAGGATCGCGACTTTTCCATCATTGCAAACTGGGAAGCCATCTCCATCAGCCGTTGGCCTCTAAGCTATCGAAGTGATGATCGGAATTGGAGGCTATGGAATCATGCACAACCGCTTATCTAGAAGTGCCTGGCGGGCCCTGCAGCCCCATACTACGCCACTAGCAGCTATCAACCTGCATCTTCCCTACTGGCACCTGGCCAATAAAGGTGACTTGTACTTCTGATGAATACCAAGAGACAAGCTAGTTTCCTTCCGCGAATGTGGTTTTGGGCCAAGCTGGGTGCGAGATACTTAGAGAGAAACACAACCTCTAGGTCATTTGGCAGGGAGGGCACACGCGATCTAGTTCAGCGAATATACGTAATCAATTTGGACCGACAGCCTGATCGCTGGCGACGGACGAGTCGGGAGCTCAGCAGGCTACGCGACCGGTACGGAAGCCCTTTAGGCAGGTTGAGCAGGCGCTTTTCTGCTGTGGATGCAAGGTACATTCCCGACGTAACCGGTAGAGACCTAGTTCAATCCAGTTATCAATTGTCCGACCAACTCTTCGTTCAGCCGGAGCCACGGTTGGACGAAATTGCAAATGCGCAAGCCCGCGATATCGAAATGTCGCCGCAGGAAGTAGCAGTCGCGCTCTCGCACATCGAGGTTTGGAACCTGATAGCCTTGGGTCAGCCCCGCTATACGCTTGTGCTGGAGGATGACATCTATTTCCCAAGGGGATTTGCGAACGTGTTTGACAACCTTTGGGAAGAGCTTACTCATCGGAATGGGCAGGGCACCGTTGCCGACCTCGTTTATCTGTCGTATGAGAAGGCTGTAAAGCAAGTGCCGGGAGGTCCTTTCTCTCGGCTATTGTTCAAACCATCGACTGGTCTTTGGCAACTGTCTGGTTACATACTGTCTAAGGAGGGCGCGCAGAAACTCCTCCGGCTACTACCCGTGCGAGGACCCGTGGATCTCTGGCTTAATCATCAGTTCAGAAAACTCGACGTGTTCGCGACACAGCGTCCGATAATAGTGCAGAGACCAGATGTACCTTCCACAAATTCCTACTCTGTTCTACCGATTCTCTCTCAGGTCGGGGTGATCACACGCGAAAAGCCGCTCCTTGTCAAAAGTAAGTCAATGCCCGGACCTGTCTTTGCTTTCGGCAAGAGTGACTCGGGCTTAGCTTCTCTTGCAATGGCACTATCAATCTTGGGCTACAGGTGCTGCAGCGACGTTACGGCATTGCCCGCAGCTGAACATGCTCACCTGTTTGGGAAAGAGCGCGGGCGAGTGTTTGACGCCTACGTGAATATTGCCACACTGGATTCTCAGTCGCTGACCGAACTGGCGAAGATTTATCCCAAGGCGCGATTCATTTTGACAGTAAGCGATGATGCGCCGCTGAATAGTTCAACTAGGGAGTCTCATATCGGAGGTACTGTAGATCCTGTAGCTACCGGATACCCGACTGACAGCATCTTAACGCAACTATCAATAGAGATATCCAACAGGCTCCTAATACTGCCTACCCAACACCGTGACAAATGGGAGTTGCTTAGTGGTTTCCTAGGATTCGAGTATCCTGCTCATCCTTATCCCGATTACGAAGACCAAGTGCAACGTCCACTTGTGGTGGGAGCGGATGAGAATCACAATGGCTGGAGACCTCGGGTAAGACATCTCAAGAGAGATTCTTCTCCGTGGATTGTCCCTAGAAAAGACTGGCGCGGTCTGCCGCTCGCCGAGACTGGCGAGGCAGTACCGTTGCATCGCCACAGCGTTGGCTTTTCTGATGAGTTCAGAGAATTGGATAGTGGAACCTGGACGCTACGCGATGACACCTTCCCAAGCAACCTTGCGCTATTCACGCCAGACAACTTCGCGATTAATACAAACGACGTTGGACAGCTCACGCTGCGTGAGGAGAATGTGTCTGTAAGACAATTCACATCCGCATCAATTGCTAGTCGGCAGCGGTATCACTACGGGCGATTCGTAGCGGATCTGAGGCCATCAAATGTGCCGGGAGTGATTACGGGGATGTTCTTGCACCGAAATGCACCTCGTCAGGAAATCGACCTTGAGTTCTTGGGCAAGGATACGACGAGCTTGCTTGTAAATGTGTACTACAACCCCGGAGTCGAGGGGACGAAGCTGGAATACGGCTACCGAGGGGCTCCGACCCTCATCGATCTGGGGTTCGACGCCGCGTCGGAATTTCATCAATATGAAATTGAATGGTGTTCAAACTATATCCTATGGCGTGTCGACGGACGGCTTGTATACAAGCGAGATATTTGGGACCCCACGCCCATCTCCCACTTGCCGATGCAGTTCAACGTAAATCTGTGGCCCTCCAGGTCCAAGAGGCTAGCCGGAAGATTGGCTACTGGCGACCTGCCCACGCAGAGTTACATCAGAAACATTGGTGTACAGTCACCGTCCTGAACCGACTCTGTTTCACACGCGGCTCGCTGCGTTAGCAGCGCAGAATCGGGAACTACCTCACCGTCCGCTAGTTGAATTCCTTTAGACGCTTCCTGTCCAAAAGGCCATGGTTTCCAGCGGCCCGGGTAGAAGCTAGGCACTGCGAACAGGTGGCCTTGCCTGAACTAGGGGCGGCCCCAATCGGAGGAGTGCTGATCTAGGAGAATCTGTTTGTGCAATGACGAAGAGTTCCGGCGCTGGGGCATGTCCGATGTGGCCTAAACAATGCGGCTCGATCTCCCGGTTAGCATTGCGGTGCTTGCGATCAGAGACCCCCGAGCCAAAGCTCAAAGACGGTTCTGTCTACCGTATACGTTGGTGGGCCAGAGTGTACCGTACTGCGAACATTTCGCTGGGAAGTGTTGATTTAGGGAACCGGCCGGGAACGCCCGGTTGACGATCCCCTCACCGGTAACAGGACAGCCATTCCGATGATCTCAAGGGATGACCGAATTCCGCTCTTGCGTTCAATCTCGGCCAGCTTGGACTCGGTCTCACCGTCGATTCTACGGCTCCAGCCGAGGTACATGTTCCTAAGATTGACATTCAGGTCGTCCTTCGCGAGCTGACGCTCGTTCCTGTTGAGTTGGCGCTTGGCGTGGGACCGGACTGCGCTCTGTGCTTTCTCAGTCAGCAATCTGTCGCGCTCACCAAATACAGCGGCGATACCATTGAACTCTGACAGCAGAAACTGCTCCGCCCTTGTCTTGAGAGCCTCCACATCAAAACTATCTGATGACAGCACATCGTCGGACGCTGACATGCTCAGGAGCAGCTGTTGCGCACGCTCAATCGTTATCGGACCAACATCGCCCGTGGCACTGTCTATAGCGGCGCACAGCAACTCTGCCCTAGTTGCATACCCATCCAGCGAGCCAATCGCCCAGACCAGTGTCGTGGGTAGTTCCAGCAGACATGCTGGAACTACGCCCAGACACCACGGAGTATCGGACAGCTGACTTCTTTCAAGGTGTCTGGCCAGCAGCATTAGTGGATGCCGAGTGTGGATGAATTCAACTCCCTCACCCTCAGCGGCAAACGAAACCCTCAGCCTCCGTAGCTGGTCCAATCGATTGCGGAATCGGACTATCTCAATTCTCGCGTGATGCGTCGCCGGGTACGACGTTAGCAGCCCTTGGAGAGCTTCTCGAAGCCCCTGACTACTAATCACATCGAACTGACCGTCAACTGTCGTCGGAACTATGCTGTTCGGCAGGTGCCGCGCGAGAACGGATACTACGAATTCGGCTAGTTCCACCGGCGACAGGAATCTGGACTCGGCTTCTCTGATTTCCTGTTGATCGGACTCGATCAGATGTCGACCTTGCTCGGAGATGACGCCCGCTCTGCTTATCAGTTCTCGGTGTTGTTGATTGTTCTCTATCGCCTGCGCAGCCCGCTCAAGCCGCTCCTCTTGTTCAAGGGGCGTCAGACCTCGCCTGAACAGGTCCCGTTCGAAGGCGGCGATGGTTTCACCAAGTACCACCTCCAGCTCACCCAAGGCCCGTTCGAAAATGCCAAGCCTTTCGTATAGCCTGGACAATATCCTCGACTCGATCGTGCCTTCGCTGGCAAGGCTGCGAACGTGGACCTTGTCTGAAGACTGCCCAATGCGGTCACATCGCCCTATTCGCTGTTCGACACGCATCGGGTTCCATGGGAGGTCGTAGTTTATGAGTACGTGGCAGTGCTCGAAGTCTAGCCCCTCTCCAGCGACTTCGCTCGCAAGTAGAATCTGGAATCCGCCCTGTCTGAACTCAGTTGCGATTCGCTCCCTGCTCTTCTCTCCTCGTCGGCAGTCCTCATCCCTGGCGGGGGTAGGACCGTACATAAGCTCCAGCGAATAGCCTTTCTCCCCGAGCTTCTCAGCGAGGTATCTGAGGGTGCCCCTGAACGTTGAGAAGATCATGACCCGGTCGGTGTCGATCTCTTCAAAGGCCTGTTCGAGCATCTCCATGAGAGCCTCGAGTTTCCGATCCCAGGTCTGAAGGGTTGCACGAGCGAGCGGTTCCAGTGCGCTTATCTCCGAGGCGGTGAAGCGGGCCTCGTGCTCGTTGTCCTCATCCTCGCTCGCGTACCTCAGTATCTCCGACGCCACCGCCGGGACGCAGCTGGCCGTCCTCCGCTCCGGCATCTGAGTGGCGAATCCGGGTGGCGTCCCCTGGGCAAGTGCACGCTCCAAGCAGATCCGGTACACCTCTTTGTAGAACACTTCTTCTTCGGTGGTGAACTTCACTATCTTTGTTGCGGCTTCCCTTGTGGGTCGATGCTCATCGACCTCGGACCGAAGCGTCCGCGTCATATAAGGACTCAACGCCTGAAGGTCGCGTGCCGAGTCGACAACGACTGTCCGCTGCCGCATGTCCTCCAGGTCCGACCCTGCTACAAGATGTCGGAATCGACCCCAACCCGGGCGTGAGTGACCTCCCGACGTTTCAAGCCTCTGTATCGCATGCTCGGCCTCGAGCCTCCATCCCGGCGGTTTTCGCCTCACTAGGCCAATCCAGTCATTCAGTTGCATGTCCCAGTGAAGCTGTTCCTCCAAGAGCGCTGGGTCCTCGGCCACGTCCACGCCCAGGACCTCCATCAGGTGAACGATATCCCGTAGATGGGTTTGGAGGGGTGTGGCGGTCAGGAACACCGCTGCCCTCGAACGCTCACAAATGAACTGCGCCACCACGTGGGACAGAGTGTCAGCGTTACGCAGGTGGTGGGCCTCATCGAAGATGGCCAAGTCCCACGCTATGGGTGACTGGACCAGGCGGAGCATGTGATCCTCCATGCGAATCAGCTCCAAGTTGACCACTGCCCTCGCAAACCTGGGGGGCAATACCCCGTCTCGCTCCAAGGACACAAGCGCCTGCCGGATGTTCTCGGAGGACAGCACTTCTAGTCTCAGGTCGAATCGCTGGAGCATCTCTTCCCGCCACTTCCCTATCAGGGACTTCGGACAGACAATCCACACGTTCTCAAGACCACGCGCCGACCGCGTCTCCAGCTCAGACCAGATTAGGCCGGCCTCGATAGTCTTGCCCGTGCCCACCTCGTCAGCGATGAGGAGGCGCTGATCCGGCGATTCCAGCATCTTCTTCACAGGCAGGAACTGGTGGTATAGCAACCTAGTCCTGGATGCCCTGTACGACAGAAGCTGGTCTGTGGCCGGATGTTCGAGCCTGCGCTGTGTCAACGCCACCCTAAGGCTCTCCGGACTCACTTCGGTGACCCCCGGGACGGGCTCGAGTTCTTCTGTGGACACAAGCTTGGTGGACCCATCTATGAACACCCTGGCAGTCTCGCCTGCGACGCCTATCACCCAGCCGGCAGTGGCCGGATCAGACTTGTACCTCACTTTCATGTCTGGTTGAACCGTGCTCATGACACGCTGCCTATACTCTGAGGAGTCTGCACAGGAATTCCCAGTGCGGAATGCTGTATCTGATTCGCTCAGTGATTGAAGTTGGCTCGGATTGCCCCTCCAGGTAGACATTTGTGAACCGGACGGGCAACCCAACAAACTGATTGCCCAAGTCGTCCGTTTCCGGCACACAATTTAAGATGAAGGTTCGCATACGTTCCCAGCCTCGTGTTCCGTCCATGTCCTCGAATGGTCGGTCGGTGTCGGGGTCTAGCAGAGACCATTCACCGTATCGCAGTAGATTGAAGTGCCAGCCACACAGTCCAAGCAGGTCGCCGAAGTGGTTCGTTGGATAGCCCTCCCTCGGAGGTAGTACGTGGACCACGTTCACCAGCCATCCCCCTCCGGTTCTAACGAATGTCCTGGTGCAGATTTGGCAGCGCTTCCCGTAGTCTCCCTCCACCATGCTCCTGAACTCATCCTCGAGCGCCTGTCCCTCTGGGCCGAGTTCATACCTTGCTACCAATCTCAATTCATGGGGCTCATTCCTCCCCACTCTGCCCAATCTGGCCGTATAGTCCCTGGCTGATTGTGATGTACTGGGGCCTCCCGGAGGCAGCGTAACCGGGTTGTCGGGGCCGGATGACGGCGTTGTGGTCTGGACATCATGGAGGTGCTGGGCGAACCAGTCCCCAGGATCGCCAGATTCACCGGGCATATGAATACCTCCTGGGATGTTCGGCATGCCGTCCCCCAATTGGCCCCCACCGTTGGTCCCGGATTCGACACCACCCAGCGAATCGACAACGGATCCCTCGCCCGGGCCTCCATGGAATGCGTGAACCGATGGGATGCCGAGTTCGCTCAGTTGTGCCTCGGCATCACCGGCCGAACTTGCCTCCAGTACGCTCTTCAGTCCGGGCGCGATTGAAGCAGGATTCTCGCTGGGGGCCAACGCAAGGGTCAACTCCCGGGCGATGGCGGGCCATGGGGTAGTGCTACCCTCGCGTTTCGCGAAGAAGACAACCTGCTCTTCGCTGTCCCAGTGGGCGGATGCCGATTCCGGCGATGTGTCTGGCCATTCTCGATTGAATGCCCGGAGTCTCCATCGCACCGTCAACTCGTCTACCTGGATAAAGCGCATGCTGTCCAGGATAGAAGTACGGTCTTCCTCCTGTGCCGTGTCAGCAGCGCCCTTCAATATTGTCCTTATCAGGTTAGCACGACCTGAGACTCGCTCCGTAATACCGTGCTCTTCTCGAGGATTGATGTACTCCGAGACATAGCCCCGGACGACCTCGGAGACGGGCCTAACTCCAGCACCTTCCATCGCCACCCAGACTCGTTCAGTGCGAGGGATGCAGTTTTGGTCGAGTTGGTCTGGAAACTTGTCCGCGAGCCCCGGCCGGTCCTCGAAGAACATCCATGATGGAGGGTGTAGACGACCCTGCTTAGTCGGTACACACCGAACGTCCTGCAATCTACTGTTCAGTAATTCTTCGTCCAAGTCTTCCCTCTCCAAGGCATCAGACAGCATGAACCAGCATTGAATGACGACATTCTCGTCCTCCGATTCGAGCGCACCACTTCCTGCCTCTTCCGAGATGCCTTTCAAAACTTCGATCGCATCATTGAAATCGGGCTTCTCGCGAACACCAAGTCCTTCCAGCAGGTCCTGGAACGACCGGAGTCCACTACTGAGCTGAACTCGGTATCTTCCAAATGGATGGCTGCCCCAGAAGACCTGGTTGGGGCCAAGGTACCTATTCTGGACCCTAAGACATGCCGTGCCTTTCAACTCCCGCAGATCGCTCGGTTTTGCGTTCTCGTTCAACCACCGGTAAATGTTGCCCGGCGGTTCCGCATCCATTTCCGAACATGTCAGTAGGTGCCTGACCACCTGGAACGGTCGAGGGCTGCGGTTCACTCCTAGCCATTCTAGGAACCCACCGATGTTCTGCTGGATCCGAACCGGGGCCTCCAAGAACTTACCCTGCGAAGCGAAAAGGCTCTTGTTGTAGACGGCGAACAGATCATCCGGCCTGTACCACGTGCTAGCATCTGCCTCGCTTGGCAGCCAAGCCTTGGTTTTGAGGGGCAGACAGATACTTTCGTCGGAAGCCTCGAGATTCCCCCAACGCAGCCCTAGGGCGTCCAGCAACTTCACGACGTTGGCTCTTGCCTCGCGGGTTGGCTTGGTTGCTGTCGCTTGGTCGACAATTCGGAGCATGTCAGTGATGCGAGGTCGGGACTGGACCCCCAGCCAGCGGTACAGATCCCGCCTGAGTTCCGATTTATCGGGGACGAGTGCGTAGCCGGCTTGTTTTCCGAGGACCCCGTTTACATCTTCGTTCCAAAAGTAGGCCGTATCTGGCTGCCTGAACACACCGTCCTCACATTCCACGATCCAGGCCAGGGACAGCGTGTTTCTCACCTGGTCGTTGTCCCTGATCTCTCCAATGTGCCTCTCCAAAGTGGCCAGGAGCTTCCGCCTCGTCCCAACATCAACTGTGCTGCCTCTTGCGAAGGCCCCCGGAATGTAACGCTCGGCATAATCTTCGAACGTAAGCTGTCTGACCCCAAGATTCCGGAGGAAGCTGGAGAGACTGTCCGGTATCTTTGAGTCCAAGATTCCGGCTACACTCAACGAGTCCTCGAACCCGCCGGGGAGCCACAATTCCGGCAATGGACGAAGATTCGTCGCGGATGGGAATATGGGGAGGCTGGCAAGCTGCGCACGCAGGTCAGCGGTCAGCTCGGACCTGTGTTCCTCGAACCACTGGAGCACAGCCACCGGGTTGTAATCTCCACTCCTTCGCCTTTCCTCCAACTGTCCCGCATCCAATGACGCCAGTATCTCGATGGCATCTTCTACAGTGAACTCAGGGCAGAGCTGTTCCAGCAGCGGGATACCCTCGCATGCAAGGAAAGTTTCATCGTTCGGAATCAGGGGCGCGAATCGCTCGCGGGTGCGTTCGTCGGATCGAAAGGCAGAGCGGCATGGCCAGAGGCGGCCATCAAGTCCTGGGGCGAGAGCGCAAGCTCCTAGTAGGTCTTCGGCAGTCTCCTTCGAGCGTCCTTGTTCCTTCGCGAAGACGCCTTCTATCCCTCGCCAGAGAACATCTAGCGGAACAGACTCCACGGGAAGAGAAGACATCGGTTCATTTACGTAGCCTCTCAACTTAAGGTGATGATGTAAATCAGGGGCACTCACACGGCCTGCACCGATGTCCCCACGAGTCAGTAGCTTACGGCTGTTCCATAGACCGCGATGGACTATCTCGATCCCGATGTCCTGGAATGCGCGGACTGCATCTTCCTCCTGAGGACCGGTGGGAATCCGGGTGAACCTCGGAACGAGCCACTTGCCGGATTCTGTGTATACGATCGGAGCCTCTGCCAGAGACGGCAGAAGAGATTCCCAGAATTCGCCGAGCGGGAGGCGCACGTCGCCTTCGGATCCTTGGTGTACTCTTTGAATGCAAGATAGGAATCCCCATAGAGTGGAGGAATCATTGCTGTACATGTCCCGCAAGGGAATCAGGTTCGATTTCACAGCCGATGCGGCGGCCCGAATCGCCGCTCGGTTCCACTCGGACCTCGGATCGTGTGGATCTCCAAACTCAATGGACTTTCTGTCAGACGCGGGGTAGAAATCGGCGTCTATGTGGAACGGCAGCCCAGTCGACTGCTCGGTCGGCAGGGTCGCGAACAGCAATCCATCGTCGATGAGGTAGTCCGGGACTGCAACTCGGACACGGTCCGAACGACCCTGTTCGACGCTGCTCCCGTACCTGGCTTTCAGCGCCAGGGCATCGTCAGAGAAATTCGCCTCCAAGATACGCCAACACCTGACATTGCCATCCCAGTCGACCTGAATTGTGTTTCCGCTGATCCTCCTTGTTGCGACCCCAACCGTCTCGCCATTAAGGAGTAGCTCGATTCGCTCAAGTTTCTTGAGGAACAGGATCGCGATGGGCAGGGATTCCGCAAGCTCATCGACAAATGAGTCTATGTACGCCGTATAGACAGTCGGCACCTTTAGAGACTTTCGCACGCTAGATTGCTCAAAGGCCCATGGCAGCCTGAAGACAGTACCTCTGTCCTTCGTTATTGCCGGATCTTCCCACTGCTCAATCCTTTTGTCTTCTGGATTGTCTGGTCTCAGAATCCAGGTTCGCCCGGCAGAATGGATCTCCGGCGTGTCCGTTATCTGGTAAACCGAGATGAATCCTACACCGAACGCGCCAGTGGTACGATCCCCAGACTCGCCCCGCTTCGAGCCACTGGCGACGTCCCTCATCCGTTCGAAGTCTATCTCCCTGAAGACTGCGTCATTGGTAACGATCAGAGCCGTGTCAGTAACGTCGAAGATGATTCGTGTAGCGCTGAGCCTCCCCTCATCGTCCTTCGCATCGTCAGCATTCTGGATTAATTCGTGGGCCAGCGTCGTTTTCCCGGATAGGTCTCCCAGCTGCTGTGACAGAAAGCCGAGATAATTCACCCCCTGCGGCAGATACGTAGGCTCTTGACTGGTCATTGCGAGACTCCTTATTAGAATTCGTCTATCTTCAGATTTGGCGTCTGGCATTGAATGCGACTATCCTCGGTCCTTGCTATCCCGATCAGCGCTCTCTCAGTGCGTCCTCTGCATTCTGAAGCAACTCGAAAAAGAATGCGTTCTGTCGCTGTACAGGTTAGCGAGCAACCGGCCGTAATTCCCGACCTTTGTGCCATACTCCTGCTCTTTGTCCTTACGAATCTTCCTGTGGTCAAGTGCCATTAGCCGATCTCCTTCAGTGTAAGTGTTGATAAATATTCTGTGTAGGTTCGTGCGACATCGGCTCTCAATGACTCCCGTAACGTTCTGCTAATACATATCCTCTGCAACATCAATCTCCTAGTGCCTTCAATAGAGCCTCTCTCGCATCTGCGTAGTAGATGATACTCAGCTTAGTCGCCATGTCATCAGACAGGTCATTTAACTGCTTCCGTGCTGAGATAGGGACTAGTAGCTGGATCGCTCCCTTCTCAACCGCAAGCTCGGCGACGCTCACTGCGTTGTATACGGGGTCCAGCCCGCCTCCGAGATTCAGTCCTCCAACTGTTGCAAGGCCTCCTCTGAGGCTTTTCCCAAGCAGTGCACTACATAGTGCCAACAAAGCTGGAAGGCCGAGGAAAGCCCCTGTCCTTGAAGTGTCGAAGGCCCGGAGCTGTACTGTGAACTCGTGGGCGCGCGGGTCGCGGTCCCCGACCAAGTCCTTGGCCTGCGTGGCCAGATTTCCCTGAGCATATCTGACGCTCTCTCTGAACGGACCAGGGGCAGGGACGTTGATGATCTTCACGCCCGAACCTGGCCTAACGTTCACCTCGATACGATAGAGACCTTCATTGTCATCCGGCCCGCCGGGGCTGATAGCCCAGACTTGTCCGGGCGGAAGTGGGTCTGTCCCAATCGCATCGTCGCTCTGGAGTTCGGGAGTAGGGACGAACCGTTCAACTCCATCCTCGCCCATCGTGTAGCTGAAGTGGGTATTCCTAAATTCGGCGCTGCCGATCCGCTTCTGCTGTTCCTTAACTCGTCGACGACACTCAAGGGCTAAGCGAACCGCCCACTCAATGTCTTCGTCTGGAATCGCTGCTTCCCGGTTAGGGTGGAGGAGCTTCAGTAGACCGTCCAAAGTCCGATTCACTGCTGTGGTATCCCGGCCGCTGAGAGCACCGCCATAGTGGACTTGGCCCTGAATGGAGGACAGCCTGTTTTCAGATCGCAACTGGGACCAGCAGTCAGATAGGAAGTCGTTCACCAGGCCAAAGTGGTCTGTGAAGTATGATCGGTCCAACTTCGGTACGTCCCACCCTGGCAGATAGGCATGAATACGATCCATGAAAGCGGTGTCATGCCGCATCTCAGGAGGCAGGGGTTCCAGCAGGTGCCCAATCCGTTGCTGGTGTTCGACATCGACCTCAAAGTTACCCACGAATACCAAACTGCCGTTTGCCCTTATGCTTTCCCAACCCCTGCTGAACTCCCCGGATTCCATGTAGCCCTTCATGATGTTGACGCCATCCTTCTGGTCGAAGGAAACACCGGAGATCTCGTCGAAGCAGACGACATCGTACTGGGCAACCAGGCCACGCTGGCCCGTTGCATTGTTCACGAACATGCGAGCAACCGTTGCCTTGCCCCCGGAGATCAAGTGAGAAGCAGGGGATATTTGCTGATAAAGATGAGACTTGCCAGTACCACGAGGGCCAAGTTCAACCATGTTGTAGTTGCGGTCAACGAAAGGGACCATCCGCAGTATCAGGATTTCCTGAGCGCGTGGGCTGAGCGCAGACGGCTCGAAGCCAACGCTTCTCAGCAGCAAGTGTTTCCATTGCTCGGTGGAGAATGCCCTACGCCCAGCAGCGAGATCGTCCAGCATCCCACGCTTGGAGAGTTGGATCGGACGAAGGGCCTCAATTCCGAAGGGCCTCCCACCATTCTCCTCTGCCACGGTTGCGTCGTAGGTAAGCTCTAGCTCAGCGTAGAACCCACCAGTAAGCATGCGCTCGTGGGCGGAAACAAGCTCAGCAGAGATACGAACGTCGTTTAGCCTCAGACTTGGAAGAGTGGCCATGTAGGAATCGGAACGTGCGTCTAGCCGGGCGGTGATGATGTCTATGAGCTTGACGGAACCAAGCTCCCGGGCACGTGACTTGAAGAGTTCCTCCTCCCCGGCCCTTACGGTCCGGTACGCCATCTGCGATTCGACGATGTTCAGTCCCTCTTGTATTTCCGTCTCGTCTGTGCTTGCGCAGTACCTACCTAGCAGGAACTCAGCCACGTATTCGGGGACAGGGTATCTACCCTTGAATGACCGAGCGAGGTCCTTACGGACCACGTAGCCTTCGAAGGCTTGGGCCGCTAGCTGGTCAAGTTCATCCATGACGATTGTTACCAACTCATGGACCCCCAACTATGGTGCTCTTCTGGGTAAGAACGGTACCGTCTGAACCAATTACGACTACCAGCGCCGCCTCTTCCTCGCGATCAGCGTCTTCGACCAAGAGAGACACTTCACCATCGCCACCAATCTCCTTCCCACCCGCCGTCAACGTGGTAGATGAGTCACCTCCCTTGGTGCGGATGTCTACATGCGCGCCAGTTGTTGACCCCTCAATTGCGATGTTGCATCGGAGCCGGCGCCACCGCACTTCACCAATTGACACTGTGGCACGGGACGCTCGCCCGGTGGCAGTCAGAATTGGCACCACGCACTCCTGTGGGCTGAGTCCGCCGTGCTCGTATTCCTTTCCAGCTTCGTAGCAGTGGATACCCGGCGCTACGGCAATGCGGACCGCACGGTTCCAATGCCAAGATAGAACCAATTGGTCAGTCTGAGAGCCTTCCTTCAGCCGTGCGCAGCGACCCTTCCGTACCTCAGTGAGGTGCTCTGGCAACTCCACCTTGGGTAAGTCGCCGGGCATCAGCAACCACCCGTGATCGGTAATCACAACCACTTTCTGCCATCCATGGTCCAGGAGACTCGCAATCCTTTCGGCAAGTCCTCGAAGCTCCCCGGCAGCGTGATGGGCGACCCTCCACCCATGAGTGTGACCATACTCGTCAATGCTTCCCGACTCCAACCAGGCGCGCCCGGCAATATCGCCAAGCTCTTCAGCTCCCAGGACCTGAAACCCCGCGTCGCCCACCACCCTTCGCAGTAGCTGAGCGGTGACCCTCGATCCGTTTGCCTTTACAACAGTTTCAAAGCCGTCACCCCCCACCAACTCCGAGGCCGCAGGGGAGATTGCAGGCTTCGCCGTAGCGGTTACCGATGGCAGAGCCGTCAGACGTGGCTCCACGTCCACCTCGATTCCCTTTTGGTCCAACATCGTTCCAAGGCGATGTGCCAGATCGAACCGAAGACCATCGACGAATAGCAGACACGTTCCGTTGGTCACCTCCGGCGGAGATTCCGCTTGGTAACCGTCTGGCTCGGACACAGCAATAGCATCCTGAAACGTCTCCACGATGCTTTCTAGCCACGGGCGATACACTGTCCTCGCGGCAGAGCGGACGGCCCTGACATCTTCCATTCTCTCGACGGAGGCCAGTGCATCGAGGACAGCTAGGTCGGCAACCCATCCGTCCTCGGCATACTTCTGCATAATCTCCGATATCGACGTTCCCCATGCCATACTTTCGGTGACTCGCGCCATTGTCCCAAGATGTTCTATGGCCTGGGCAAGAGGGGCAGACCCCAAGGAAGCCCATACCCATCTTCGCCGCTCGCCGTGGTTCTGCTCCAGTTCGAGAATCTTGCGCCGAGCAGCATCAGAGTCTAGGCCCGACAAGCCGACCAAGGCATCACGAAGAACTGTCTCTGCTGCTTCGTTGTTCTGGGGCCACGATTCTGAGTGGTCAAGAAGCGGCAAAGTCATCTGGGGTTTGGCTTCTCGCAGCCGGTCAGGGATGGCTACGTAAGATGCGGGAGCTTCGGCGAAGCGGCGCCATACCATATCCCAATTGCCATATTGCTGCCCCAGCTTCTCGGCGGCTGTCACCTGGCCGTCCTTGTCCGGGTGGAAGTCGTAGTGACTTTCACACAGTGCCACGAATGCCGCCCACTCCTGGTCGGAGCACTCATCCCGGTATCCCTTGGGGTCATTTAGCCATCGAAGCACGTTCTTCACGTTATCGGGGTGGATCAATCCGTCCAGATAGAAGGCCCGTATTGGAGCGGCCCGATGGATAGCCTCGATGGGCTCTACCGCCAGCTTCAGAAGGGAACGCTGGAGCGCCTCTCTGGTACCCTGGTCTCCCTCTACCCTTATGCCAAGCCCGCCTTCCCTGCTCTGTAGGAATGCGTTGACAGTCCAGTCTCGGCCGTTCTTCTGGCTCCACAGCACACCCCGGTATTGCAGCTCTGCCAAGGGCTGCAATACCACTGGACAGGTCTCCAACGCCCGCATGTCCTGTCGGGAGTAGCCTGGCAGGTAGAGTATGGGCACCTTCCCCTCTTGCAGGCCAGGGTGAGAAATCGTGCGGGCAATAATGCACCTCAACCAATAGGCCGGGCCAGTTTGGTCGTCCGGGGCATACTTGCCTAAGACAAAAAGAGGCAACCGGTCCTTGAGTAGAGGCAGTAAATCCCCCCATTGCCGGGCCTCGTCCGTCCAAAGGACGGCAGCAGGGGGTACTTGATCCTGCCTGTTGTGTGAACTCGCACCCTCAATCGCGTCGGCCAGAGCGTCAAGAAAGGTCCGAGTACGGTAGATAGTAGTCATGCCGTCTTCGCCTCCCTAGCCGCGCGCTTCTTTTGCAAGGTAAGGGGAGGGATAAGATCGTTTATACGCTCGGAGCCGTCAGCGTTGCGCCCGCGGTCCTTCTTCCAATTCACGTTCACCCGGCTTCGCAGCACGCCAGCCCTAACGAACGGCCTGATGTTGAGCCGCACGCCATCGTTTAGGTCAGGATTCCAACCGATGGGCTGTTCATCTAAAGGCTTCCACCGCACATAGATGTCGTAGGGCGGCTCCCCGTCACGTATGGCTTCGAGCTTCCCTTGCAGTTCCAGAGCAGCTACCAGCCGAGCGCTAGCCCCCGGTGCGCCAGACTCTTCGGCGGATCGCTGGGTCCGAACCCACTCACCCAGGTAGGTGTAGATGAGCTTGTTCAGGTTGGCCGCATCCAGCTTATGGTAGTTCGCCAGAATCGAGAATCCGTCTCTTCTACCATCCCAGATGTGCCAGATGAATGGGCGATGGTGGAACAACTTGCAGTGCTGCTCGAAGAAGCCATCGTGGAGCCAGGCGTCGAGGCCTTTGTCAGTGAAGCCGACCTGGCGTAGCAACTCGGTCTGTTGCCCGGCCGACCAATCGTCCCCGTAGGAAGCCGCCAAGAACCGGCGCAACCGCTCCACAGCGGGTTCTTGGCCAGCCAAGGATGCAAACGGAAGAATTCCATCTGGCAAGGCGTAGCGAGAAAGACCATCCACTTCCTTTTGGGGCCACTGATATCCCAAGAGCCTTGCGACAGCAACCTGTAGCGGCGCCGTGCTCTCGGCAGGGCCGCCCTCAAATAACCATTGAGTAGGATCGTTTGAGCACGGTTCGGGCAGACCGCTGGGCCATCGTTCCTTCGCAACGGACTGCCAGCGTTCCAAATCGAATGGCACTTTGACCAACGTCGCGTTGGTCACTTTGATAGTCGTATCGATCCGACGAACTGCTGCGTTAAACTCTGTCGAGGAGCAGAACGACCAGATCGCGGGCAACTTATCAGGTTCATTCGGAACTATCACAGCCACGTTGGTGTCGAACTTATCGCCCCTGTATAGGGTTGCGGGCAAGTCTTCCATTTGCCCGATGGCCACGCCATCCCGTCCCCAGGCGTCCCTTCCACGGACGTAAGAGGAGCCGGCTTGTATTGCTTCCTGAAGACGTGTCCACCACAACACTTTTGAACGCCCGCCGTACAACGACGTTTTTTCGGGACTGCCCGCCCAAAACTCCCACTGCTTTAGATCTGACACTTCCCAGAACAACCTGCCGTATCGAGGGAGGTCCGCTGGAGAAATACCTTGCAACGATGCGGCGTACACTGACAGTAGAGTGGACGCATCTTCAACCTGTAAGGAAATCCTGGAATCTGGGTTTCTCTCCTGTGACTTTTGCGGAACATACATGATTTGCCCATCCGCAAGTAGCAGAGCTTTCTGGTCGATACCCCTCGCCTGAGAGGCATTTATTCCAGCGGTTATGGCGTCAGGTTCAGGTATCTCATCACTGGCAATGACCAAGGCTACGTTGACTATCGCTCCGCCGATAGTCTCGAAGGCTGAGGAACCCAATCTCGCCACGATGTGCAACTCTTGTTCCCGAAGAAGCGACTGTCGCAACTTCGTATACGATGTGAGGAACATCCAGTTCTGCGGCGTGACCACGGCAATAGCCCCGCTCGGGTGGCAGAACGAACGGCATCGTTCTAGGAATGCTGTGGCCAAGTCCGCCTTCGCTTCTCTGTGACTCAACTCAATGAAGTCTCTGAGTACGTCTCCCTGCTTGCCACGCGCTAGGTACGGGACATTGGTTGCCACCAAAGTGTAATTGCCCGCCAGGAGTTTGGCGGCACGCGCAGCTCCCAGGGCGGCGCTCCCAAAGACCGCCGCAACCGGATCGTCAGCAGTCTCTTTTGCTAGGGCCCCTTCCAAAAGAGGCGCTACCTTCTCGAAGTCAGGTGTGAACATCCGCTCCCGGACGGGAACGTTCATCGGATCGACAAGGCTACCGAGGTCTGGCCCATTTACGAAGAGACCGTGCAGCCTCTCCAAGGTCTGCCGCATGTTGGCATCATGGCTTGCGAGCCTTGTCCATACTTCAAGCTGTCCACGGACCGCTATGCCTGAACATGCGACGTTCAGGGGAGGCAGTTCGCGGTAGTCCCCAACCTTCCATGCTGCGAACGCGAGTGAAAAGGCAGCGATCTGCACGCAGCGGGGGTCTATCTCCAGTCCGAACAGATTGTCACGAAGAACGGCGTCAGCAGCCTCGGTATCGCCCAGTCCCTCCTCCTCCATCCGCATTCGACGGAGCATCTCAAACGCAACTAGCAGGAAGTGGCCCGAGCCACAGCACGGGTCGATCACGGTTACTTGTGCGGCTCGCTCCGGCCAGGCCGCAAAGGCGCCGGCTGCCGGGGTCCCATCTCCCCGCAACCGAAGATACTTGAAGTCCTTCACAATAGAACTGTCAGGGTGACGAGTGGCCCACCATGCACCCAGGGAGTTCTCCAGTAGGAACCGCACCATGTAGTCCTCGGTGAAGAGCTGCGAGTAGGCGGCTAGGTCCAGCTTTTCGATCTTTCGCCCGCTGCCGCTGACCTTCTTCTTCTTCTTCGACTGCCAGAATTGATACACCCAGCCTAGGCCATCGTCGGACGTGAATACTGGATTGGGGAGAGTGCTCAGCATGGCCTCAAGCGAGGAGCGGCCTTCAGGAGCAAAAGTGACCTGTCCGCTGGGGTCGTCGGAGGGAAAGATGCCGGGCAGCATGTTACCTGCGTACCGGGCGGCTGTTGCCCACCGGTCCGGGTCCCCCTCTTCCGCAGCCAACTCCTCGCATTCCTCCAGAGTGACGGCTACCCTGGTGGGGTGCATGAGCAGGTCGTTCTCTGCCAGGAATAGGGGGAACAGCATCCGATGCCACTGCACGTAAGCGACCTCTTCGACGAGCAAGTCGAATCCGGTGGACTGGCTGCCGGAACCCAGTTGGCGGGCCTTTGCCCGCAGCGCATTACGAAGTGCCCTTTGCTCACTCGTGAGCGTTTCGAACGCCCTTTGTTGATTGACCGCCAAAACCTCTAGGGCGGCGCGCGCGGCATCCTCGGCTTCCTCGCGTGCCGCAATGATAGCCTTCTCCAAGGCAGACCTCAGAGTGGATTCTAGCGATGCCATCTTCTGATTCTTACCTCTAGGGGATGATCACAGGGTGTTCATCTACCTGGGCCAACAGCTGTACCCTCAATTGTTGGATGTAGTCTTCTACGTCTTCACGGCTATTCAGGGTTGCTGGAGTGGGTCGGACCGTGACCGCCTTCGGTGCCAGCAGACGGGCGGCCTCCTCTCTCGCCTGAGCTATTTTTGTTCTCAGGGCCAAGAGTCGGTCATCCCAGTCCTGTAAGCTGGAATCTTCAAGACAGGCCATAAGCGCCTGATCGGTGCCAATGGCGAGATCGGGAATCGGGCCTAGCCCGTTCGATGCCAGAATCCTAGCTCCATCCCCAGGCTGCAACTTCAGCCAGTCATCAGACTTCTCCAGTTCAGACACCTCTTGGTCGCGCTCCCTGCGTAGACGTTCGTGTGCTTCAGAAACCGTCTTTCTCAGGGCAGTTGTCACTTTGCTGAGAAGCGGTGGGAGGGGGTTAGGGTCAGTGAGTAGAGAGCGTTGGGACCGAATCGCTTCCATCTGAGGTTTCAATTCTGTAGCAACGGGCAATGTGCGAGCATGGTGCTGAAGCCTCTCAAGGCGGTGCCACTCTGGCAGGCGTTCTTGTGTAGCCTCGCCAGCCGCCGACCAATCCCTATGGGTGTCGATGAGGGTGTCCGACTTTTCAGCCACTCCGACAATCTGACGGTTCCCAGCCAATTCCCGAAGCTCCCTCACTATAGCGGTGTCCGGCTGTGCGGGAAGGGGTGCCTCCCCACCGGCAGCCTGGGCTTCGCTCTGGAGGCGCTCCAAGATCACCATCACAGCCTCAGCTTCCTCTCCGCTCTTTGCTGGAAGGCCCATCGCTGACGCCACCTTGCGAACCTCTATCCGCTGGGCAGCAGACACGACGACCCCCTCGCTGAAAAAATCGGCAACTCCTATTTGTTGCTGGTTCAGGTCCTTGGCAGTCATAGGCTGCCCGCTGCGAGCGGCCCGCAAGAACCCTCCTGCAAGCAGTGCCAAGAGAGCACCATCAACGGCGTCGCGCGACCACCCGTAAGGTGGGTCCGAAAAGTGACGGCGTACGTCGGAACCCTTCTTTCCCGCACCCCCGATAAAGCTCCTAATCTCTTGGCACACGGGATGTTTTTCTACGTCGGAAGAGTACCCGAGGGTTGAAAGGGCATCGGCAGCGCCTTGCAATGCCCTGGTTACCACTCTGTTCCAGTCGCTCTGGTCCGCGTCTGAAAACTTGGGGAACAGCCTCGTCAGGGCTGCCTCGACGGCCTGTCCAATGGCCTCAGGAAAGGACGCGGCAATGACTTCGTTACCGCCTCCTTGGTAGACCCGTGCGTTTCTGATGATGTTGTCCACGAGGTCGCTGACATGTTTTCCTTCGACATCTATACGGGACTGCATTGCTCCTCTTGCTTCGATCCCTGCGCTGGTCTGCGGAGCCGCGCGAGTGCTGACAGTCTCCTCAGCCGCACGGAGTCGACCGATAGTCTGTCGCATCTCATCGGCTTCAAGTCTCGGTAGGAATACGAACACGGTAGGGTTGTCTACCCCCGCCTGCCTAGCCTCCTCACGCACGGACCCGAGGGCCGTTGACCATTCATCTTGTACCCACAGGGGAACGCTGCTTCCGTCTGTTGCTGGCCTCTCCGAGCCTAGGTGCATTTCGTACTTGCGAGGCGTCCTAGTGGCTCCCTGTAGGAAAGTGAGCCCCTTCAGAGCTGTGGCGAGAGCTTCTCTCACAGCCGTTTCACGCTCGGCGGCCATCCGAACATCATCGCCGAGAACCCGGGACAGGCGGCTTCGGTAGTCCGTCTCCCATTCGATGCTCTCCGGAGTCTGGAGCCGGTATTCGCCATCGAATAGGATCAAAGTCCCTTTCTCTACGAGGTCCTTGAGAACAACCGGGACTCGTTGACGCAGAGATGCGCTTCCAGCGGTTAGGTCATCTACCACCAGATCGGCCAGAGCATCCGAGGTGGCTCGAACTCCCGTTGCCAATGGACCTTCGTCTCGCGGAAGCTTGCCTACCATGAAAATCAGAGCGCAAAGGCGGGACCTAAGTTTGCCGTCCTCAGTGCCATCGTCTAACTCGCGGATCACGGTTGCCACGTCACGCGGAAGGATGGCGCTCTGAAGCATCTCGGTCTCTATTTGCCAGTAAATTGCATCCGCCGGTGCAACTGTGCCCAGCGGCTTTGCTGCAACCTCACGGGTAGTGTCATGGACGATGCGTAGTTGCGTTCTCAACTGTCCGGCAGTCCCCGCACTATCGACTGACCGCAACATCCGCTCCCACAGACGCCGCCGCACGGGGAGTATCGGGTAGTCAGCTACACGGTCCTGGATATCGCTGGGCTGGGGGCCGATTCTTGTGCCCGCCAAGTGGCGGTCGATCTCACCACTGGCCGAATCGAGGGCACTCTTCACGGAAGCAACCTTCTCCGGCGTCTTTCGCAGGACCACTTCCCTAACCACCTTCTCTACATCGACGTCAGAAAGAGTCACACGTATCGAGAATCGGCCCTGGAGCTTCGAGAGTTCTGTATTGGCCTGAAGCGCCGACTGCCCGGTGCCAACGAAAAGGAGATGACTGCCGAATTGAGCGGCGCAGGC
The DNA here is from genome assembly GCA_965197675.1 of Dehalococcoidia bacterium. Taxonomy (GTDB): domain Bacteria; phylum Chloroflexota; class Dehalococcoidia; order Plut-88900; family Plut-88900. The sequence continues at coordinate 1,072,930 of OZ240221.1, forward strand.
TTCGACAACGTTTTGTACATGGAGGGTTCGCTGCGAGTCGTTTCCGATAAACTGCTGGAGCTCGTCAAAAACCAGCAGAGTAAGTGGTGGCTTGCCCGCAGCGGTGGACTGGAGCGAGAGCACGTCTTCAATAGCACTGTGCAGATCAGAATCGGATATGTCTGAGACATTCGGGTACTGTTCCCGAAGCAAAGTACGGACATCGGGTGGGCTGGATGCCAAACCCGGAATCGCTTCTAATAGGGATTCAGTCAGCACCGGCGAAACATACATATTCCTGAGTTCGTGGTTGAGAGTCTTGCTTCGCGCTTCAACTGCGGCGGCTACAGTGTCGTACCAGCCGTTTTGCTTGAGCCAAATGACCAGCCGAGCGGCCGGGTATTGCTCGGGCAAGTCGGCTCCCTTAAAGAGGACGGCCAGCAACGCCAATCTGACGGCACCAGCTCCTGAACCCAGGTAACCCGCCGCGGACCACAGGCCACCCTCTTGCCTACCAATCCGCGATAACTCGACAAGATTGGCGTCAATATCAGATGGCAATGTGGGTATGGAACGAGCTCTGGTGCCGTCAGGGAACTCCACATCACGCCAAAGGCACTCAAGGACTCTGACGAGATGGCTCTTGCCGCTGCCGTAGAAGCCGCTCACCCAGACGGCCTGTTGCTGAGGCTGTGAGACGTTTGTTAGAAACGCCGAGAGTATTCGGTCCAAGCCCTGTCGGTACTCACCCTCGCAGACGAATGACTCAAGCTCATACCTAAGAACATCCCATTCGTTAGGCGACTGCGGCTGGATGACCTTCGTTACGCCATCGTTGGGGATGACGGTCGTAATAGGGTCTCTGGAGAGAACCTCACGGATCTTGATATTCGGCATCAGTTACCCCCCTCAATCGGCACAGCGTGGTAGTTCCAGCCGTCACGGGCATTGAGCAGTCGCCAGTTGGAGCCATCCCGTTGCCCAGGGAAGAACGCGAGTAGACGGCCGAGTATCTCGGAATCGACCTTCGCAACGAGTTCAGCGACTCGTATGAGACCGAACAGCGATGCCAAGCCAAGCAGGGCCACCACTGTATTCTTAGCAAGATTCTCATCAACGCCTGGGTGTTTCAATTCTTGCCGCACCCGTTCCGCCACGTAGTCTGAGAAATCAACGAGCGCCAGTTCCAGGTCTTCCGGATGCTCAAAGTACGCATCCTTGTACTCGTGGTTAGCCATCCACTCTGCGAACCAATCGGTGATGTCTACCTGGTGCCACGTATGTCCGGCGTCGGTCGTGGCAGTCTCAAACTCGCCGATACGTAGCCGCAGTCGGCGCTCTTGGCCAGAGTCGTACCTGGCGAACCAGACTTTCTGCGCGCCAGCAAGCCTATAATCCCAGGGAAGCCTCACATACCGCTCGTACCGGCTCAGGAGTTCCTCTATCTCACTCATAGTGCTGGGTCTCCTTGGTCACGCATAAGATGCCGAAAGCTCACCTCCACTACGTCTCCGGCTGCTCTATATTCGATCCAGCCCTGACGGGAGGCTATGACCGCCAGGGCTTTGAGCTCGTGAATGGGTGCGTCTAGCATGTTGGCCCACAGCGTGGTGAAGAGGGCCTGACCGCGCTTGCCACAGAGGTCACCCAATAGGAGAGCGTAAGCGAGTGACGTTGGACGAGCACGCGATCTGGCTCTCTTCTTTGTTTGCTGCCCTGACAATAGACCTGCCTTCTCCCAGGAAGACGACACGTTCCGCCCGAGGCGCTCGCGAGAGGTCGCCACGAACTTTCCGGGGAACTGATGCTCGGCCTCCTCCGCAAACTCATGGGGCGTGACCGTCACGCCCATAGGAAGGCGAAGGACGAACGGTGTCATCGCCCGGAGGATTGGGTCCCGTGCGGTCGAACATAGCAGGGCGATCATCGGCTGCGCACCGCCATCGGCGTCCCATAAATCGTTGAGAGCTCTGAAGATAAGCATATTGGGGTCCAGCCCATACAGCTCGCGGAGCCGCTCGAATGTGATCCGACGTGCAGAAGCCGTTGGCTTGCCCAAGAGATTCTGATCGACGATGGCAACCCGGTAGCGACTCTCTGTGGCAGGCACGGGGCGGCTGGCTAGGAGAACGCGTACTTCCTCCAACTTCAGAGTGCTACTCAGATGAGTGCCCGTCGGATCGATCCGTAGCCCGAAGATCGAAGCAGATCGCGGGACTCGTGAATCGGTGACCATCATGGTCCTCAGTATAGCCTTTCCACTGATTTCGTGGTATCTTAGCAGGAGAGATAAACTTACAGTCTCCTGCTAAAGGAGGGGATGGATGGAAATCAGACACGTACTGAGCTTCGGAGGAGGTGTGAACAGCATCGCCCTCATGGTCGTCCTACTGCGAGAGGGGCTGCCCTTTGATGAGGCGGTATTCGCTGATACGGGCGGAGAGGTCCCCGAGACGTACCAATACGTGGAGACTGCGACGCAGTATCTGGCGGATCATCAAGTACCCCTCACCGTGGTGTCCAAGCGGGGGCGCTCACTCTACGAAACCGCGTGGGACCGTCGGGTATTCCCGTCAGCTATCTGGAGATGGTCAACCAGGGACTTCAAGATAACGCCAATTCAGCGGCATTACAGGTCGCTGGATGTCCACATCAACCAATACCTAGCTATCGCGTGGGATGAGGTCCACAGAATGAAGGACAGCCGGGTTGACTATGTAACCAACCTGTATCCGCTGATTGACCGGCGGCTCACAAGGGCGGACTGCGTAGACATCATCCAGGAGGCTGGACTACCCATCCCTCAGAGGAGCTCGTGTTTCTTCTGCCCGTTCAACTCGGTTGACCGGTGGCGCTGGCTCTACGAGACCCACCCCGATCTCTACCACAAGGCCATCGCACTGGAAGAGAACTCAAAGCACTTCCCTTCTCAGCGGCTCACAGATCAAGCCTTTCGCGAGAGAACTGACATCTCTCTCCGTTCCCTCGCTGAGGTATTCGCAGACGGGCGTCCAATGCCGGCTCAACCAGCCGTCGAACAACAACCATGTGGAGCCGAGTGTGGGACATGAGCGAGAGCTCAGAGAGTCAGGTTGGGCAGAGGCGAGCTTGAATGGAGCCTACTACTGGTTGTCCCCCTCAGTAGGATTGTCGACCCTTCCATTATCTGTCACAGGGGAAACTCGCAAGGTGCCACGATGCGCCGTCGCGCCGCATGTCGTACAAACTTCATCTCCCGTATCCGCACCCAGGTCGTACTCCCTTTCGACGCGGAGATGATCGCAGAGTGGGTTGCCCTTAGCCTCCCAAGCCCGTCGCAATTGCGCCGCTTTGCTTGACTGCATCGCGTCCTAGTCTCCTCCGGCTATGCCCTGGCCTGTATCAGGACGCGCCCGCCGTCCTCCACGTCGATGTTCAGGTTGTGCCTGTCCAGCAGAAGCATACCCACCAGAGGGGTACTACCGGTGGCGTCGGCCTTGATGTGTCTCGGCTGGCCGTCCCAGAGTACAGTAACGTTGTGAACGTCGAAGCTCACAACATCGTCGTTTGCCAGGAACGCCCAGCCCATGTGTGAGAACGACAACCCCAGGTCAGCAACCACAGCGGTCGGCAATGTCAGGGTGCCGGTGTAGCCGGTATCGATGACGGCCTCGATGTCACGAGTCCGCCCCTCCGAGCCCTGCAAGGAAAGGGTCACTACCGCTTCATAGGCGGCGTTCACCGACCCTTCGATCATTCCCTCCTCCGCAGGGAGCCGGCCCCGAAGCTGCGAATCGCCCGGTACCCGACTCGCTCGACTAGGACGTCTATGGCGTCTGGGCACTGCGCTCTCAGACGGTCCACTACACCGCTCTCACTATCGGCTATCGCCCATTCCCCGGTCTCAACGTCGATAGCGACGTACTCTCCAAGGTGGTCGGCTTCGACCTGGGGCAGGATGTCTCGCTCGTATATCTCCCTACCGAGGCGTGCCGCCTCTTCGCGGGGGCGGCGCGGTCGCGCCGGCGTCTTCGCGTGGGTCATGCATACTCCTCTCGAAGGCCTACTGCTACTACTGACATTTTACCGCGTTGTGGGTTGTTCAGGCAACGAAGCCGAGCGACCAGCGAATCTTGCCACTCCCCTAGTCTCAACTGCGGATGCCGGTGTAAAATGGAGGGAATCCAAATGGAGGGAATCCAATAAGAAGGAGTCCTCTATTGCAGAATACGGCCTCATATCTGAACGACGTTCACGCGGAGTTGGCCCCGTCCGACGATACACTGTCCGCCGCCAGAAGCCGACGGGACGAGGTTCTCGCGGAGGCCAGAAGCTACTCTGGCGCTCTGCGAACCTACATATCTGGTTCAATCGCCCATCGGACTGCCAACCAGGACACCGACGCCGACTGCGGTGTAGTGCTCGACCGGCGCTCCTATCCGAGGTTGGGTCCAGATGGAGAACGCGAGGGGCCGAACCAGATCGTCGAGGATGTCCGGGAGCTCCTGCGTGAGCGTCTGAAGGAAGACCACCCCGACATTAGGTTCAGGGTCACGAAGCGAGCCATCCAGGTGTCCTTCAACGAGCCATTGGACGATGGGACTGACCCGTCGGTAGACCTAATCGTCGCTCTGACCCGCAAGAATGGCCAGGGGCTCTGGATTCCCAACAATGAGACCAAAGGTTGGGACGCATCCCATCCCGAGTATCACACGAAGGTCTTGACGGATGACCCTGCCGATCTCAGGCGCGTCAGAGCTAAGGTAATCAGGCTCGCAAAGGGATGGAACACGCAATTCGCACAGCCCTGCCTCTGTAGCTTCAATATCGAGGCCCTGGCCCTGAGCTGCATTACTGAAGAGCACGGCGTGCCCGATGGATTGGCCGAGTTCTTCCGATTTGCTGCCAGCGACCTGAAGAAGCGGTTGACTCCCGACCCCGCCGGGGTCTCCAAGCCCATAAAGCTGCTGATGGACCGCGATGTCGTCGTTGGCCGCTTAAAGAGAGCGGCCAAACGGATGAAAGACGCACTGGACAACGACGACGACAAAGAGAAGGTCCAGGAGGCGATGGCGGGTCTGTATTGGAACTACGTCAGTCCGCCAGGTGGAAGCGCATCCAAGGAGGCGATTGCCTCTGCACTCCGCAGTGGAAGCCCAGCGCTTGGGGTTTCAGGGGGCGCATTGAGTCTCGGCGGAGGCCCCAGCCTAAAGCCGACCAGATCGTACGGAAGTGAGCGCTCGTAGGAAGTTCACCGGGCCACCCAACAGAAGCAAGGGACCGTGGTATGGGCTGACAGTGGTGCGACTCAACTTTGAGCGAGGCGTCAAGAGCCAGTTTCCCAACTTGAGAGGTGGAAAGGTCAAGGGTGGCTACGAATATAGAGCCACCGTGCCGGTGCCCAACTACGAGCCCAGAAAGACCCGCATCCGGTTCAACGGCATGGCAAACGTCCCCTCCGTATTCGCCGACGGTCCATGTGAGTCACCGCACCGCTACCGTGACGATAGCCTTTGCATGTGGTATCCGGACGACCCGATCGAGCGCCGGTGGGTCTTCGAGGACGGCCTTGTTGCCCTGATTGGCTTGGTTATGGCTCACCTCTTCAGGGAAGCCTGGTGGCGGGAGACAAGGGAGTGGCTTGGCGAGGAAGTCCCGCATGGAGCGCAATCGAAGGAGCAAACAGGGGCGTGAACGAGGCGCAGCAACTCACCCTGCCTTGGCCTGTTGTTGGAGCGGTCATTATCGGAGCAGTGTCGTTCACAGTATTCGTTCTCACCAACTGGTGGAACGGGGAACGTGAGAGGCTGACCCGCAGTCGTGAGGTCTTTTCGAAGGCATACGCGGCTGTCCAAGAGTACAAGGAACTCCCATATGTGATAAGGCGGCGCAGGAAGGATACGCCAGAGGAGGAGCGAATACGCATCTCCTCTGAGTTGAGGAGGGTTCAGGCCGACCTAGCATTCTATTCCGCTTGGCTGACGACTGAATCTCGTCACGTCCATTGCAGTTTCTCTGAACTGCTTGAGCAGACGCGGAAAGTGGCAGGTACGGCGATGCACGAGGCTTGGCTGGAGGCAGCCGCTGAGGACGACTCCAGCATGAACATGCCCAAGCTGGATATGTCTGCCTTAGCGCCCTTGGAGACCGCATATCTGGAGGAAGTGGCTGACCACCTCGCACTTCGGCCTCGCTGGATCCGCCGTTTGTTCCGGCGCAAGACGGATGAGTGACCGCAAGTCAGATGCTCATGGGTTGCCGACGCAGACAAGACTCCGGAAGACCTGCGCGTGGATGTTCCGTTCCTGAGCGGCCTCTCCCATCCATCTCATAGACGCAACAAAAAAGGCCCACACATATGACCGCCAGCATGGGCGCGTCCAAGCCCTGAAACGCAAAAAAGGCCGCATACATGAACTCGCAGGGAGAGAACACCTGAATCTAGGTGTCCTCCCCCTGTCGTGTTGCGGCCTAGCGTCCCGCGCCGACCGGCTCCTTCTCCCGCTTCTGCTCCAACGCCCACTCGAACATCGAGAGGGATGCGGGCTGAGGCTTGCTCTTGCGGCCTTTCGACTTGACCGGTTCCTCGGCCATGAACTCCGCCCAGGAGAACAGCGTCTGCTGCGGCTCCTCGGCCTCGTCGTGGTGGCCGTTGCCGTTCCCGTTGGCCTTGTGCCCGTTGACCGGAACCAACTCCACCGTCGGCCCTATGCCTATGGCGTCGCGGTGTCCGTTCCCGTTGGCGTGGTGCCCGTTGGTCCCGTTGCCATTGACCCCGACGGTCTCCGGTTCGACTTCGACCAGCTTCCAGCCGTCGTCCACCAGCAGCTCTTCGGCGGTGGACTCGGCGTTCCGCGTCTGGGCGAAGACCTCCTCCACCGTCTCGGCTTCGTCGTCCTCCTCCTCTCCGCTGACGATCTTGCGGGCCAGCGCCATCATCATGTCGTCCCCGTCGTCGCCGTATGCGGCAAGCCCGTCCTCCGGCAGCTCGCCCTCGACGGCGAGGGAGCTTTGCAGCTTCTTCGCCACCAGCTTGAGGGCGTCGGCCTGTAGGGTGTTCTTGTAGGACATGAACACCACTTTCACCGGGCGGGTCTGCCCGATGCGCCAGGAACGTCGGGAAGCCTGCCGCATAACGTAAACCGAATAATCGGTCTCGTACCAGCAAAGGGTCTGAAAGTCGATGAGGTCGAGGCCGGTCTGCACCAGCCTGGGATGGCAGATCATTACGTCGATGCCCTGCTTCACTCTGTCGGCCACCCACTTCTCCCTCTTGTTGGGAGCCACGGCGTCGGCCTTCATCACCGCCACCCGGAAGCCGTGCCGGGTGAGGATGTCGTCGATGCGCCCGGTGATGTCCCGGGTCCCCGTGTGGGTGACGTAGACCAGCACCCTGCGGCCCTCCATCCGCTCTGCGGCCACCAGGTCGATGAGCGCCTGCTCCTTCGGGTACAGCTTGCTCTCGGAGAGGGGCGGCACCTGCACGATGACGTCGCCGCTCCTGGGGTCGAAGACCGTCTCCCCCTTCGTGCACCCGTCCGGGTAGGCCAGAAGGGTTTGCAGGTATGTGGCCAGCAGCCTCTTGGAGCCGCTCTTGAGGGCCTCGGCAAGCTCCTTTCGCAGCTCCTCGTACACGGTGTCGTAGGCGCTGCGCTGGGAGTAGCCCGTGTGGTTCTTCTCCGAGTCCATCGAGGACAGGAGAATCTGCTCGGTGTAGTCCGGCAGCCCCGAGGCAACGTCGGAAAGGCGCAGGAAGACGGTGTTCCCGATGATGTGGAACTGGGCGCTGGGAACGAGTCCCGGCCTCTCCCTGACCACCTTGCGGAACTTCTTGCGCCTGCTGTTTCGCCCGTCCTCCATCGACTCGTCGTCGGGCTTGCCGATGGAGTGCTCGACGAAGCCGTAGCGCTCGATCCAGCGCCCCTCCTCGGAGCGCCCGAACTCCGTCCTTATCTCAGGGGAGAACCTGTAGAGGAGATGGAACAATGTCGAGCTGTAGCCGCCCATAAGGGTGCCACTCAGGGAGAGGGACTTGCCGCAGGCGTCTGCGAGGACACCGGCGGCGATGCCCTGGGCCGAGCCGCGCCCCTTGTATTCGTGCACTTCGTCTGTGATGAGCAGGTCGAAGAAGCCCCCCATGTGGTGCTTCACGTAGTCCGCGAGCGGATACCTCTTCGGGCCGGACTTATCGGCCTGCCAGAGAGGGGAGCCGCAATGGGAGCAGACGTGCCGCCTGCGGTTCAGGTCGGCGTCGGTCAGGGGAACCCCGTCCTTGTCCGTGATCTGCGCCGTGCAGTCGGGGCAGCAGGGGACCTGGAAGGGCTCGCCCGTCTCCTCGTCCCGCACCAGCCTGCCCTTGGACGTTGCCCACCGCTGTATGACGGCGGCCTGCCAGCGGTAGGACAGCTTGGCCCGCTCCCGGCTCATCACCGCGAACAGGGGGCCGGAGCCGATGGAGAGGCGCAGCCGCTCCAGGTCGGTGATGGACTCGACGATGGCGGCGCGGGCCAGGGGCACCGTCTGCTCGACCTCGCGCTTCCACTTGGGCACCAGGTGGGGCGGGCAGAGCACCAGGATCCTCTGGAAGCCCGCCATGTGCGCCGCCGCCGCGCCGATGAACGTCTTGCCCGTGCCCATCTCGCCGACGACGGTTGTGCCCCGGTGGACTTCGAGGGAGAGGGCCGCGCCCCGTATGGCGTCTCCCTGCGCACCCAGGGGGGTGCGGAGCAGGCGGGGGAGCGTGCCGCCGTTACCCGATCCAGGTCGGGCACAAGCCTCCGAGGGCCGGTAGAGCGGCGGGTAGGACTCCACCACCCGCTGGGCGATGGCCTCCTTGTAGGTGTCGATGAACTCTCCGAGGTTCATGTCTTTCTCCTTCCTTCATGGGATGTGTTGCGTCCGATGACCCCGTATCGAGTACGGGGCAGGCTTAGCGAGGCGCAGGGGCCTCGTTGGATGTGCGGCTCGATGGCGAGCCGTCTAAGCGGCGAGTAGCGCCTTCCTGCGGGCAGCTTCGGCGGCCCTGTGGTCTTCGTAGCAGCGCCCGCTCAGGTGGTAGGACTTCACCGGCGAGGACACGGCCCTGCCGTACTCGTCCAGGTCCACCGAGGCGGTCGGCATGGCGGGTTCGCCGGGGACGATGGGCTGCCCGCAGCGCGAGCAGGCTTCGAGGGTCATCATCGTCTGCATATCTTCACCTTCCTTATGTGGGGTGTGTCGCTTCCGAAACGAGGCGAGGCCCCGCCGTCCCGTAGGGGAATGACGGGGCCTCGTTGTTGGGGGCCGGGGTGAGGCGTCTACGCCGCGATCTCCACGATCTCGCCGTCGCCCAGGTCGAGGGAGACGACGGTGGTCTTCAGGCGCTCGCGGTAGACCTCCTTCTCCGGGGTGTCCTCGACCTGCACCATCTCCTTCGAGGTGCGGCCCTTGACCAGGATGCGCCGCCCGTCCGCCTCCAGGCAGAGGTTGTCGAGGAAGCCCGCCGCCACCAGCATCGCCATGTGCCCCCTTCGCAGGGGCATCAGCGGGCGGGTGCGGGTGTCCCTGGCGGGCCAGAGGGTGTCGGTTATATCCGTGCTGGTCCACAGCCCAGACTGGCGCGCCTCGGCAGCAGCCGCGACGGGATCGACGGTGCGGGTGGTGAACAGGATGTCGCCGCTGGGCGTGGCCTTCGGGGTGAACGGCGGGTACTGTTCGGGGCGCATCGGCTCCGGCTCCCCCACCGCCCACTCCATCACCATGCTCTCGCCGTGGGCGTCGGGAACGGGGTCGGCCTTCCTGTAGGCCATCAACACCACCTGGTCGAAGACCTCCCGCTCCGGGTGCGGGAAGGCCCAGCACCGCATCCGCCCGTAGTGGGTGGACAGGTAGCGGGCCGAGACCGCGAGGCGCTGCCTGGGGACGATGAAGGCCAGCAGGCCCCCCTCGGCCAGGTAGCGCGTGGTCTGGGTCAGGAAGGCGTGCTCCGTCCGCTTGTCTTCCGAGTCGTAATCGTAGGGCGGATTCAAAAGGAGCAGCCCGAAGGCCCCGTTCGCTATGGAGGTGGCGAACAGGTCCGAGGCCAGGGCGCGGCCGAGCCGCCTCTCCGCCTCCTCCGCCCGGTCCCGGTGCAGCTCGACGCCGTAGGTCTCGATGGTGATGGCGTTGGGCGCGTCCATGCGCTGGGCCAGCTGCGCCAGCGCCTCCCCAGCCCCGCAGCAGGGATCGAGGATGCGGAGGGTCTCCCGGTCCCTGTGGTAGTAGCCGGTGGGGGTGTGAATCAGCTCCGCGAGCAGGTCGACGACCCGCTCCGGCGTGGGGTAAAACCCGCCTTTTGCCTGTGCTGCAAGTCTCATGTCGTCTCTCCTTTCTCTGTGTCGTCTGTAGTGTCCGTTGACGGCCCGAACCTGCAGGGTTCGGGGTTGCAGAAGCGGCAGTCCCATCTCGCCCTGGGGGGCGGCACGTAGTCCTCGACGGTCACCACCTGGAAGATCACCTGGATGCCGCACGAGCCGCAGTGGTAGGTCTCCCCGGCGTGGATGTCCCTGTCAGGCTCCTCGACCTGCGCGAACCGCTCGTCGCAGTGGGGGCAAGCAAAGAACAGCGTCTGTTCCGTTGGCATGGTCTCCTCTCCTTTCCTGTGTCTTGCGCCGCGTCAGACGGCGATTGCCAAGTCCTTGTGGCCGGTCTGCACCCCGACCACCTCTCCCACGCCCACGTTCCTCTGGTAGCAGAGGACCTGGTGCGTCTTCATGGCATCGGCGCAGGCGGTGCAGAAGGCGGTAATCAGCTCGGCGCGGTTAGCGACGACCATCTGCCGCACCAGCACCGAGCCGCCTGCCTTGCCAGCAGGCAGGCCCTGGGGGAGGGTGTAGCGATAGAGCATGAGCGAGGGGTCGCGCTCCTCCGCTTCCGTGGCGGGCCGGTAGAAGTGGGGTTGGCCTGAGCTTGTCAGGTGCTTCGAGCCGTCGTGCTTGCAGTAGCGGCAGAGCCTGCCCCGTACTGGATACTGGGTCGTCCCGTCCAGGGAGAAGCGCCGCCAGGCCCCGTAGTTGCGCCGGCCGCGCCGCTTGTTGTTGCGCTTGGCCCGTTTGAGAGTCCTTGTATCTTGGTTTTGGTGTGTAACAATCACTTCACTTAGGTGGATCGGGGTGCGGCAGACCGACGCGTTCTTGGTCCAAGAAGACCGTTGGATAGCGAGGGTCGCCGCACTCCTCCCGAATAGAGCCCGAACAGTTGCCTGGGCCAACCGAGCCCGCATCTTGCAAGGACGGGCCAGCAATTCGCAGGAGGTGTTCATGGAACAGGAAGCGACCTACGTTGGCATCGATGTGGCCAAGGCCCAGGTGGATGTTGCCGTCCGTCCCACGGACGACAGATGGGAGGTCTCCCATGACGAAGCAGGGGTCCGGCATCTGGTCTCCCAGCTGAAGACCCTGGAACCGGTCATGGTGTTGCTGGAGGCGTCCGGTGGTTTGGAACTGCCCCTTGTAGCAGCTCTGGCGACCGAGGAGTTGCCAGTGGTCGTCGTCAACCCCCGCCAAGTGCGGGACTTTGCCAGGGCCACCGGGAAGCTGGCCAAGACCGACTCGCTTGACGCGGCGGTTCTGGCCCACTTCGCCGAAGTCATCCGACCTCCCGTGCGCCCTTTACGGGACGCCGAGACGCAGGTCCTCAACTCCCTGGTCGCCCGCAGGCACCAGGTGATGACCATGTTGGTCTCGGAGAAGAACCGTCTCGGCACCGCCATCGTCGCCGTCCGTCCCCGCATTGAGGCCCACATTGCGTGGCTGGAGCGGGAGTTGGACGACCTGGACAAGAACCTGCGGCAAACTCTCCGTCAGAGTCCTGTCTGGCGTGAGAAGGACGACCTCCTGCGCACCGTCCCCGGCGTTGGAGAGCAGATCTCCCTCACCCTTCTGGCGTACCTGCCGGAGCTGGGCACCCTGGACCGCCGGCAGATCGCCGCCCTGGTGGGAGTGGCTCCCTTCAACAGGGACAGTGGCACGCTGCGGGGCAAACGGACGATCTGGGGTGGGCGCGCCAGGGTCCGCGCTGCCTTGTACATGGGAGCGTTGGTAGCCAGTCGCTGCAACCCCGTCATCCGGGAGTTCTACCAGCGGCTGTTGGCCGCTGGTAAGCCGAAGAAGCTGGCCCTCACAGCCTGTATGCGCAAGCTACTCGTTATCCTCAACTCCCTGCTCAAGCATCGCTCCCCCTGGCGCGGCTTGAGCCCCCAAGTCGTCGGTCATTCTTCTTGACTTTCAAGACAGTTGCTATCCATCGATCTCTCCTTCCTCCCTGGGCAGGGTGAGCCAGCCCGACGCCACCGCGTCGGAGAGGTCTTCGCGGAGCTTGTCGGCCTTGGGGGAGCACCGGTAGGCGGAGACTCCCACCGATTGCAGGGGAACTATCTCCCCGTTGTCGATGCCCCGGTTCCAGAGCCAGCCCGCCCAGGAGCCGTGCAGGGGCAGGGGGCTGCGCTTGTCGAGGAAGCGGTGGTGCAGCGCGGGAGCCTCATCCTCGGCCTGAGCCAGCAGGAGGAAGCTGTCCTTCTCGAAGCCGAACTCGGCCTGTTTCGTATACACGAGCGCGTGCCAGCCTCCCGAGACCGGCAGGCGGGCGATCTTGGTCGTCCACGTCCCCACCGTTTCGTAGGGAATCACGCACCGCTGGTAGCCGCCCGAGAGCGCCATTCCGTCCGCGCCCTTGATGATGTGGGCGGTGTCGGGGGGCTGCTTTAGCAGGGAGGCCCAGATCGCCTTGAGCGCCGTCTGGGAGCCGACCATCGAGACGAACCAGAGGCCGTCGGTCGCATCGTCGCGGGCGAAGGCGTCGGCGGTGGCCGAGAATCCCCCGGCGTTGATGGTGTAGAGAGCCTGTCCCGCACTGGATGTGGGGGCTTCGGGGTCGATGGTGTGAGTTGCCATCATGTCATGTCTCCTTTCGGTGTATTTGTCGAGGGGATGCGCAGGGACGGTTGCCCCTGCGTGAGAGCCAGACGGCCTGGGCCGACCGGTCTTGTGGAGCGTCAGGCCATGAGGCCCCGCTCCTTGAGGCTGACGAACTTGTCCCCGCCGATGACGACGTGATCGAGCAGCTCGACGCCCAGGAGCTTGGCCGCCTGCGAAAGCTCGCGGGTGACAGCCACGTCCTCCGGGCTGGGCGTCGGGTCTTGGCTGGGGTGGTTGTGGCTGATGATGATGCTGGGGACGGCCTCGATGACGGCGGGCCGCAGCACCTCGGCGGGCCTGACGATGGACGAGTTGACGTTGCCCTGGTAGACCACCCGCTGGCCGACGACCAGGTTCTTGGTGTTCAGCAGCAGCTCAGGGTGCTGCTGGGCCAGCGGAGCCATCTCCGGCCCCAGCAGCCTGCACACGTCGTCGGGAGAGCTGATGGAGGGCAGGTCCCCCCTGGGGTGATCCGGCTGGGTCTCGACCTCGTAGCGCATGGCGATCTCGCCCAGCAGGTGCAGGTTGCTGCGCAGCGCCTCAAGCAGCAGAGCCTGCCCTGAGCTTGCAGAAGGGTCCTTGGTTGTGTTCTTCTTCCCGGTCATATCTGCCTCCTTCGTTATCGGTTAGAAACAGGAGCGGGGCCGCCCTCTGTGGGTTGGGAGCGGCCCCGTAGTGCGCCTTAAGTGAGGCGTCGCTATGCGGTTGTGGACTGAGCGGGCTAGAAGGGGGAGGCGACGACCGCCTGCTCGACGTCCGAGGCGTCGCCGTCGTTGACCTGCCCGCCGTTCCCGTTGCCGTTGCGGGAGTCGAGGAAGACGACCTCGGAGGCGTGAATCTCGGTGCGGTAGCGCCGCTGCCCAGCCTGTCCTGAGCTTGTCGAAGGGCCCTCCCAGGTGTTGTTCACCAGGCGTCCGGCGACGTAGATGCGGTCGCCCTTGCCGATGTGCTCGTTGACGGCCTCGGCGGTCTTGCTCCAGATGACGACGTTGTGCCAGTCGGCCTCGACCTGCCCGTCCTGGCGGCGGCGGTCCGTCGCCAGCCGCAGCTTGGTGACGGCGGTGCCGTTCGGGGTGTAAGTCATCTCCGGCTCGGTGCCGACCCTGCCCAGAAGCTCTACCTTGTTGATGGTGCGTGCCATTTCGATTCCTCCTGAATGGTGTGGCGCAGCCATGCCGCGCCCGGTTGAATGAGAGCGGGGCCGCCTCCTGTAGATGGAAGCGGCCTGTCTGCCGCCAGGCAGGCCCCGTCCTGCGCTCCCGCCAGGGAGCGTCTAGCTGAACTCGATGTGCTGCGGCCCAGGCCCCGGCTCGCCGAAGAGCCGGTCGGGGTCGAAGGCTTCGACTGAGCGCCTGAGCCTTGTCAGGGCGTCCACGGCTTCGCCCGCGTGGGCCTTGGGGTTGTCCACTGCCCTGAAGTAGCCCAGGGCGGCGTCCACGACCTCGGCGTGGGCGGCGTTGCTACAGAACACCCGCTCCGACGCCCTCGCCATCATCTCCGTGCTTACCAGCCCCGCGATGCGGTTGGCCAGGCGGGTCTGGACCGAGGCCAGCTCGTTGGCCAGCCGTGCGATCTCGCGGGTGGCGGGCGGCATCCTCCGCAGGGTCTTGGGCGCGAATCTGCTCATCCCGTCCTCCTTATCTCGCCGAGGGTCATCGGCTTCCAGTACAGGTCGCGCTCCACGGCAGGGACGCTGCCGAACACGGTTGCATCCGCCAGCTCGGTGAGGTCGAAGTAGCCGACTTCCGCCTCGAACCCTTCGACGAGGCCGAAGCATGTTCCGGTCTCGGGGTCCCACTCGGTGATGTACCAGCGCCAGCTGGTGTAGGGGCTGAACAGCTTGGCCGGGGCGAGCACGTCGTCGTAGTCTTCGACGTTCTCGTTGGCTCCGATGGTGGGGATCGCGTCCCCGATCTCCTTTGTCATGAGCTTGTGCCTGCGGCGCCCGCTGTGGTTGTCCTGCCAGAGCCTGCCCCGCACTTGATGCGGGGTCGTCTTGGCGTTTCCCTTTTGGTCGAGCATGGGTTTCTCCTTTCCTATGGGGCTGTATGGGATTCGGCGGGACCGTCTCGGTAGGGGGAACAGGCCCCGTTGTGCGCTCCGCCAGGAGCGTCTAGCTGACCCGGACGTACTCCGACTCGCTTTCGGTGACGACGTCGGCCCGAACGTCCGGATCGAGGAGCTCGTTGAGCCTGCGGTAGTTGACCGAGTAGCGGGTCGAGCGGACCAGGCTGACCGTGCGATTCCCAAGCTTCGCCTTGGAGTCTCCCTGGCGGCGCATCCACGCCTTCAAGGTGTCGAGCGCGCTGCGCTTAACCTTCTCAGGCTCCTTGATGGCTTCCTGGGCCTCGATGTAGGCCGCCACCGCCACCCGCGCCTCCTGGTCGCTGACCGCCTCTCCCTCCATCTCCGTCTCACCGTCCGCCTCCACCGCACCCGGCAGGCAGACCGCCAGGAAGGGGCAGGACCTGCATTGCCAGCTGCCCGCCGAGAAGTCCCGCTCCGGCAGCGCGTCGGGGTCCGGCCCGTTCTGGACGTGGTGGGTGGCAAGATCGCCGAGCCATTTGCAGGCGTCATCCAAGGCCCGTTCCAGCCGGTCGGCGGGGATGATTTCGTAGTCCCACGTTCTGTTGCCCGTGTCCATCGTGGCGATGGCGGCGTCCCGAAACTCTCCGTAGTGACCCAGCGTATAGAAGGCGGCTTGGGCGACCGAGGCCAGATGGCTTCGCTCCGCTCCTAGCATCCGCCAGCGGCGGAACGCTTCTGGTCCCCTGGCCTTGACCTCGACGACCATCTCGTCGCCGTGGCGGGGAGCCGAAGGCCCGTCCCCGAAGGGGGACGTCTGGACCTCGAAGAGCGCTTCGTCCCCGTCCAGAGCCCGCCCCGTTCCCCGATCGAGGTCAGGACTTGATACAGGGGGCATCCACCCGGTGGCGTCGGGGTGTCCCGTCACCAGCAGAGCCTGCCCCGTACCTGATACGGGGTTCGGGCCGATTCGCACTGTGACCGCCTCGGGGTCCTGGGGATCTGCGGGATCGATCTTCCACCCCGCCCGCTCCATCGCTCGCACCACCACAGGCTCAAGGACGTTGCCCGCCTCCATCGCCGTCAGCGAGTCCTCGGTCGGCGGGTTGGTGGGCTGGTATCCGGTAGCCGCGTACCACAGTGCGCGGCGGCAGCCCAGGGACGACGAGGCCCGTATCTCAAGCTGCCCGTCCTCGTCGAACCGCGCAGCGGGGCGGGAGAAGACCTCCGCCCGGTCAATGTCTGTCGTCATGTCGATTCCTCCTTTGTCCTGTAGATGAGGCTTGTCCCGTACTCCGATACGGGAAGCGGGGCGGCCCCCGTTGGAGACAGTCCCGCCTGGATTCCAAGCTCTCGATTGTTCAGACCGCTCATGCAGCGACCTTCGCTTCCACCACTTCCGCTTCCGCCGTCTCCCTCTCCCGTTCGTCGCCCAGGCCCAGCAGCGTCCTGACGATGGGTTCCTCGCAGTCCTCTTCGGCGAAGGTGGGCGTGAAGAACACCCGCCGAACGGCGGCGGGGATTTCGTCCCACCGCTCCCGGCTGAGCTTCAGCCCGCCGTGGCTGCGGTGGCTGCGGTTGCCCCCTGGTAGAGGTTGCAGGCTGGCATCCCGATGGTGTATAGTAAGACATTACACTACAGCAGGAGGCAAAAAGAGAGAGTGTCCACTCCCCGAAAGTCCAAGACCCTCACCTTCTCCCTGCCCCCAGAGATGGAGGCGCAGGTGCGCCGGGTGATGAAGGAGGATGACCTCTCCGTGAGCGAGCTGCTCCGCCAGGCCATCCGCCTGTTCATGGAGGAGCGGGAGTGGCGCACACGGGAGCGGCTGGAACGGCTGCGCTCCCGCCCGACTACAGGGCAAGGAGAAGCCGGTAAGGAGACAGACGGTTGAAGCGACAGACAGACCGGCTCAAACCATTAGTCTTCAGCTTCGTATCCAGTTTCTTGGCGAGGGAACTCAAGGATGCCCGCGAGAGATGGCGACGGGGATTGAAAGGAGAGCAACCCTGGCTACCGATCCTAATCACCGCCATCATTATGTACGCTTTGTGGCAGTGGGCGTTCGGTCAGGGTTTCCTCTTTGGGTTGTCATTTCTTACCGCAGCCATTCTTGCCATCCTACGGGGCGACATATTCACCCATCCATTTCGCCTGATTCTCGTAGCGGTGGCTGTGGTGATCGGCTCTCTTGTCATACCTGGCCTCCGGGGAGACGCGTGGCAAGCACTTCGTGGAGGGGATGTTATTGGTGCCGTTGCCATCGTGGGGGTAGGCATACTGCTTTGGAGATTGAAAAGGCAAATGGAAACTGGGCAAATGGATTACGACCGATCCCGACCCTTAAAGCGAGGTCGCAGTTCGCGGCGGCGATAGAGTCTTGAGCAACCTCATTTGTAAGGCCGAGGCTAGTGAACCCTAAGCAGGAAGAGACAAGGAGGACAGACCGATGAAAGAGCGACTCGATCTGATACCGGCGGCCCTGTACGCAAGAGTGTCCAGCGACCGCCAGGACGTGGACCTGTCCGTGGCCGCCCAGCTAAGGGCGCTCAGGGACTACGCCGAGAAGAACGGCTACCTGGTTGCCCGCGAGTACGTGGACGAGGCCGAGAGCGGGCGCATCGCCGATAGACCCCAGTTCCAAAGGATGCTGGACGAGGCCAGCAAGCCCGAGGCCCCCTTCCAGGAGATTTTGGTCTGGAAATTCTCCCGCTTCACCCGCAAGCGGGAGCACGCCGTCGCCTTCAAGTCCATGCTGCGCAGGCGTGGTGTCCGCGTCGTCTCCATCACCGAGCAGGCCGACGACACCCCGACGGGCAAGCTCCTTGAGGCCATCATCGAGAGCGTGGACGAGTTCTACAGTGAGAATCTGGCCCAGGAGGTCGCGCGGGGGATGCGGGAAGCCGCGAGACGCGGCTTCTGGGTCACCACCTACGCCCCCTACGGCTACCGGAAGATCTACGTCCAGGACGGGGTGAAGAAGCGCCCCAAGCTGGAGCTTGACCCGCCCGCCGACGCCGTGGCCCGCCGCATCTTCGACATGATCCTCCAGGGCAGCAGCATCCTCGACGTGGCCAAGGCCCTGAACGCCGAGGGGGTGGCCAGCCCCAGGGGGAAGAAGTGGCTCAAGACCACCGTCCACAACGTGCTGCTCAACGAAACCTACACCGGCACGCTGGTCTGGGGGACCACCGCCAAGGACGGAGCGCCCCCGGTCAGGGTCGAGGACGCACATCCCGCCATCGTCTCCAAGCGGGAGTTTCGCAGGGCCAACAAGCTGCTGGGGTCCCGCGCACCCAGGAAAGTCCACCCCAGGCGCTCCGCCAGCCCGTACCTGCTCAGTGGCCTGCTCCGGTGTGAGACCTGCGGCAAGGCCATGACCGCAGCCGAGGCCAAGAGCGGTAAGTACACCTACTACGTCTGCCACTCCCTGCTCAAGCGGGGCAGCGGCACCTGCAAGACCCCCAGGCTCAACGCCAAGAGCTTCGAGAAGCTCATCGTCGATGAGCTTCGGGCCAGCGTCCTTACCGAGTCCAACATCCGAGACCTGGTGAATCTGCTGGACGAGGAGATGGACGGCGTGGCTGCCGAGCAGCGTCAGCGGCTGGAGACCATTGAGGAGGAGCTTGAGGACGTGAAGAAGCGGCTGGGCCGCATCTGGCAGGTCATCGAGACCACCGACATCGAGATGGCCGACGCCTCGGAGCGCATCCGCGAGCACCGGGAGCGCAAGGAGAAGCTTGAGGTCGCCGCACAGGAGGCCAGAGGGCTGCTGAAAGAGAGGCGGCAGTTCCTGGACAGCGCCGACACTATCGCCACTTTCGCCGAGGAGATGAGCGAGTTCCTGAAGACCAGCGAACTGACTCAGACCAGGGCCTTCGTCCACTCCTTCGTCAAGGAGGTCGAGGTCAAGCCCGGCAAGGCCGCCATCGTCTACTCCATACCCACCCCGGAGGACTCTCCGATAGGTGGAGCGGACGCCGCTGAGGTCGCCCTGACCGGGCGAGTTCGCAGTACAGTACAGTCTGGTGGGCCGGACTTGACGAAATCAAGAACCGAGGCCGACTCCGACATCGCACCGTCGCTCGGCATGGGGACGGTGTACGTCAGCGTCGCCTCGTCTCCCATCACCTCGATGCCCTCAACGAAGTTGCGGATGAGCGCCTTGCGCTCGGGGATCGTCCCATCCTTCAGGAAGTTTCGGAAGTCCGCCACGTACCGCGCTATCTCCTCGGTGTCGGGCAGCTCCACCCTGCGCTGCTCAAGCTGGGTCTCGGCGTCGTCTCTCGCAGCCTCCAGCTGCTCCTCTCGGTGTCTCAGAGACATGATGCGGGGCGACAGGACCTCCAACGTCAGATCGCTGGTCTCAATGGCCTCGTAGAGCTTCTCAAGACGGTTCCTCACGTCGGATAGCTCCGCCTCGACGACCTCCAGCCTGCCGGCAAGCTCCCCGGCCATGGCGTCGATCTCCTCGGCCACCAGCGTCACCAGCGCCACGATAGTCTCCTCGTTCAGAATCCTCTCCCTGATCTTCTCCACCACGAACGTCTCCAGCCTCGGGGCGTTCAGGTAGCGGGCGCTGCACGTCCCGGCTCCCTCCCTGAACAGGGTGCCGCAGATGTAGTAGGCGAACTGCCCGCTCTTGGCTCCCTGGGCCGAGTAGGGCCTGCCGCACACCCCGCACTTGAGCAGTCCGCTCAGCAGGAACTTGCTCCCCACTCTACCGGGCCTCTGCACCTTCGGGGCGCGGTCACTCATCGCCTGCTGCACCTCGTCGAACAGCTCCCTCGACACCAGGGCGGGCCACGCTCCCTCTACCCTTACAGGGTCTGCGACCTCCTGTCCCTTGCTGCTCTTGCCCCATACGGCTGCGCCGGTGTACGCCTCGTTTCTCAGCACGTAGTGGAGCGTTCCCTTGTACCAGCGCTTGCCCCGGTTGGTGATGCCCCGGTCGTTCAGCTCCTTGCATATCTCCTTGAGGCCGCTGCCCCGCAGCGACTTCTCGAATATCTCCCGCACCACCGGGGCGGTGGCCGGGTCAACCTCCAGGGTGGGGCGCTCCTTCGCTCCGTCGCTGACCTTCACCCGCTTGTAGCCGAAGGGAGCGTTGGAGGCGAGGAAGAAGCCCCTCGATGCCGCCTCCCTCATGCCCCGGACGACTTCCTGCGCCAAATTCTCGCTGTAATATTCGTCCACGCTCTCGATGATTCCCTCAAGCAGCCTGCCGGTGGCGTTGTCCTCGGCCTGCTCCGTGATGGATACCACGCGGATGCCCTTGCGCCGCAGCTGGGATTTGAAGGCTACGGCGTGCTCGCGCTTGCGGGTGAACCTCGAAAACTTCCAGACGAGAATCACGTCGAAGGGGGCCTTCGGCTTGCCGCCCTCCTCGATCATCTCCCGGAACTGGGGCCGGTCTGCGACGCGGCCGCTCTCTGCCTCGTCCACGTACTCCCGGGCCACGGAGTAGCCGTTGGCCTTGGCGTACTCCTTGAGCGCCCTTAGCTGGGCGGACACGGACAGGTCCACGTCCTGCCGGTCGCTGGACACCCTGGCGTAGAGCGCCGCCGGTGTGAGCGGCTGTAGGTGCTTCTTCATATTGTCCTCCTTCAATCTCCCCGTGAACCTTCCTGTTCGGCATGGCGAGCGCGGAGTCGCTCGTACCGGATGGCCCGCAGCCAGTCCCGCTCCTCCATGTAGTTGCGAAGGGCCTCGCGGATGAGCTCGCTCATGGTACGGCCCTCGTCGCGCATCACGTCCTGCACCTGCTCAGCCATCTCAGGGGGCAGGGAGAAGGTGATCGTCTTGGTGTTCCTGTTGATAAGCCTGTTGGTCATAAGCTGTCTTACTCTCTATCATCGACCATCTGGCAGTCCGATGTCAAGATTACACCGTTCGGCGTCCCAAGCTCGCTTACTCCTACCGGACTCGGAGGCGCAGGTCGGTTCCTGGCTTAGTCAGAAACCTCCCGGTTATCAAAAAGCGGTCACTCCGAGTTGGTCACCCTCGTGCCGCTGGATGCGTCTAATTACCTCGAAGAGGTTGCAGACGTGGGATTGCCGTTCGCAGAATGCCGCAGCAGCCCTAGCCTTGACGTGTCGCCCGCTCGGCAGACGATGAGGATGTCGACTGATGACCTGTAGACAGGTCATCAGTCTTGGCACGAAAGAAACAGGATTCCGTGCGTCATACATCGTATCTCCACGTTTGCCACTGTTCGGGCAATCCCAAAACATCGTTGACGGTTCGCTGTCGCCCACCATCTCCCACTGCGAAAGGGAACATGCCGTTCGGCAGCGGAGTATCGGCCCAAGGATTGCGAATTAGACGCCAAGGATCTTCCACACCGCACACCGTCCATATGTTTAGCCGCGGCTTGAAGAGAACAGCGGAGACGTGACGCTTGCGTGGTCGCGCCGCTGAGCCAAACAGACCTCCTATCTGATACGCCCTCGCCGGAACGACTGACATCCCCTCACGACCAACATTTGTGTTGATAGCCCTTCTGCCCAACAAGGCTGTTTCCATGTCGTCCGCATTAGCAAGGTCACGCCCCGAACCAACTACGATGACGTAGGGCTGTCCGCGCGGACGATACCTCTTGGCCTTGCGTTCAACCGTCCTTCTGAGCCTAGTGTCTTCTTGGTCCCATCCACCTCCACTGGACTCCAAACCAATTGCCGATTCGTCTTGTCCCCTAACGTATCCGGGAGGCATAGGCATGGCATCAATTGCGACTTCCCATCCGTCTCGACGCCACACCAATGGCTCGTGGATGTAGTTACTCAGCTCAAGCTGTCGAATCATCACATCCGGGTCAAGACTGCCGAGCCGCTCTTCAATCTTGCTGCATAGCTGGCCAACTGAGGGTTGTCTAGATCCAACTGCCAACAGGGTTGCAACCAGCGAGAAACGTCCCGTCTCTAGGGAATCGATAGCTGCCTTTAAAGTGCCCCACCTTCGAGACTCGGCGATATCCTCATTGGAATCTTGGGCCACCGTACATTCCACTATGACCGTCTCCCCCTCGTATGTGGCTGCGAAGTCGGGTGTGCCCCCGTTCAAGTCAGGATTCGCTTGCACCTCAGTACCGACCTGCAGAAGAATCTCGTGGATGAATAGTTCCAGTAGTGCCCCTACGTGCTCTCGGTCGTCTTGCGCTCGGAAGCGTTCGCGAATGTCCTGCTTTCTTTCGTCAGGGAACCGTGCAAACCAAGACTGCATAATTCTTCGGGTCTCGATGGCAGGCTCCTGAGCGGACCGATCGAGAAAGGCGAACTGTGATTCAACAGAGTTCCTGAACCCCTGATAACTCCTCCATCTATTGTCAAATAGACCTCGAACGGCTTTCACTTCGAGCTGGACGCCCTCGTACTGTTGAATGCGGCTGATGACCTCAAGAAGGTTGCGGGCGTGGGGATTGCCGGACGGTCCGAACATGCGCATCAGACTCTTGGGCGATTTATTCGTGAGAGACCCAAGCTCTTCGAATCCAACGGTGGCGTTGATGTAATCGCGCACCACGATCTTGCCAGCATCGAAGTCCCCGGCAAGCAGGCATTCGACGCCTTCCTTCAGCAGCTCCTCTCGAAACGCGGGATCGCGCTCAGCACGGGCCTGCACAGTCTCCTTGAAGTCACGGGTGAGTGGCATCTCTTATACCTCCTGTTGCTTGCGATCCCTGTACTCCTGCCAGAGACCGCGGGCATCCTCGATGTCCTTCTGCTGGCGCTCCTTGGTCCCACCCCCTAGCAGGACTATCAAGGTGTCTCCGTCCCTGCCGAAGTAGACTCTGTATCCTGGACCTGCGTGAATACGGCGCTCCAGTACTCCTCTTCCAACGCCTCTTACGTTGGACAGGTTTCCAGCCTCCATGCGGGCGAGGGTTGTCCTCACTCTAGCCGCTGCCTTGGCGTCGAGACCGTCGAACCAGCGACCGAATGGACTGCGGCCTCGGTCGTTGATGTACTCTCTGATCTCGATCATGGCAATATGGTACCAGGTGCGTTACCATGATTCAACCCTCGTCGCTTGGGGCTCAGTTGCTTTGCCCTCGTCGGAAAGAACACCCAACATTCTGTCGTATGCGGATGAGGTGCCCCATATGCAAGACTCAGGAAAACTATCGCGAGGTGAGATGATGACGGAAACGACACGCTTTGAAAGCTCCGAGGAAGTGCGGGAATATCTACGCTCGGAGTGGTCTAGAACGGATAGCTCCGTAATCGAACGGATGCATAACATCCATGGGGTCCTGCATTCTCTGCAAACGTCGTCGTCTGAAATCGACTTTGAGGAAGTCATGGCTCCATTCATCGAGCAGTGGCGCAGAGATAACCCAGAGTTAGCCCAGGATCTCGACCGAATGAGCGCTCAAGTCTTGAACGTGATGCGCGAAGCAGCACGGCGGTTGGAGTTTGTGTTCAGCCAAATCTCGGCGGAGATAAACCAATGGATGCGCAATAACCCTGAGGCACTGCGGAGGCTGGTCGTCATACTCCGAATACTTGCCTCTGACGGCATAGCCGCTGGTTGGCGCAAGCGATACGAAGAGGAGGGAGATGCCATTCCGTTTGATGAGTCCGTTCGATTGGCTATTGGTCTGATGGCTTTTCGTATTCCATACCGTGGGACTCGACGTTCCGATGAGGGAAACCTAACTACCATCTATGATTACGAGATGCGGGCAATTCATGCATTGCGAGATGACCGCCTGAGAGAGTTGATTGAAGGGGCGCTATCTGGCCCCGTTGACTTCCGGGCACTTCAAGAGGCGCTGTCTCACCTATTGGAGACACAGGAACCAATTCCGAGTGAGCTTGTCGAGTGGGGTTTATCAGTAGCTGCAGGAGACGTGACATCGCCCAAGGTCGGGTCTGGAAGAAGCCCCTACACCAACCAGGTTCGCGATGCCTTGATTGTCCAAACGGTGCACACCCTTGTGGGCTGTGGTCTGAACGCGACCCGGAGTGAGGCTTCAGCGCCGGAGTCTGCTTGTGACGCCGTATCTGAAGCGCTGAACGTTCACGGAGTCGAGTTAAGCTATGCCGGTGTAGCCAAGATCTGGCAGTCGAGCAGACGCTAGAACCGTGCCCTATAGACCCGTCCACGCTTCGATGATGGCTTGGTGAACTTCCCCGTCGGAGAGTTGTCGGCGTAGACCTTGGTGCTTTCCCACTGAGCATGGAGTTGAAGGCTACGATGTGAGGCGACCTAGCGCGCCAGTGGGCGGTAAATACCTACGCGACCAGTCGCCACGTAACCAGACCGCAGACGACGAGCAACACGGTGGCAATCAGGCCGAGCCGGAGAGCCAACCGTCTCGTGCTTCCGTGCGCGGCACGCTCCTTCCGGTACGCCTCCTCCAGCTCCTCATACGCCCGTCTGCTGGCGGAAGCGGCCTCCCTAGCCTCGTCCCGCTCCCGCTCCAACTCTGTGACTCGCCCATCCAACTCCCACACTGTCCGCTGAAGCTTGTCCTCCCGAACGAGAGCCCGGCGCAGCAACTCGTCGTCGCTCACGTACTCAGGCCCCTCCATGCGCACGTAGACCCGGCGGCCCTCCCTACGGACCTCGATCTCTCCCCTACGAATCATCCGGTCGAGGGTTGAGACGGAGACCTCCATCTCTCGCACAGCCTCCGCCTTCGAGACCCACCGGACAACCTCAGCCATCGCTCTCTTCCTCGCTAAGTGCCTGACGCCTCCGCCTCCAGTTGAACAGACGCAGGCCCCGGCCCTCGGCGTCGGGCGCATCCGACGTATGGTCTCCGGCGGTGTCCCCGGTCGTCTGTGCAGCCTCCAGAGCCTCCACGCGCCGGGTCAGACGCTCCACCATCCTCGCCAGATCGTCCACGGCTTCGATTATCAGCCTCATCCTCGCCTCCAACCTATCCAACGGCGTCGTCCTCTCCCATCCGGGATCGTCCAGGTTGGCCATGAGCCGCTGCACGGCGAGGGTCATCCTGCCCGTCAACCGCTCCCGGCGCAGGGCCAGGGCCACCGTCTTCCGGTTCACGCCCAGCAGCGCCGCCGTCCGGCGCTGTCCTTCCCGCTCGACGAGCCACTCCACGACCCACTTGAGGTCGGGCTGATCGTCTCCGGCTCTCGATGCCCGTCCATCACTCATCTTCGACTTCCGAGAGGTCATTTCCATCCTCTAAAGGGTGGCCCGCTTTTGCAATTTCATACATTTTTCGCCGGAACCAGCCCCGACAGTGACCGGTCACCGTCGCCTGTGAATCCGCTCCGTTATTTGCACGATTTCCTAGTTGGCTGGCCCAGGATGTCCATTTCTACTCATGCCATAAATTGGCGTCGCCCACCCCCACATCGTTTCGGGCCGTTTCGAGCTAAAACCGATGGCCTAAACTGGGCCGCCACCCGCCGCAACACGCCAAATCCTGTCCGCATCAGCTCTCCGCACACGTCGGACAGGTTCTTTCATAGCTGTTTCCCTCACTATCGGATGACACGTCAAGGGTTGCAAAGTGCAAACGAGGTGTCATTGGAGAGGCAATGTAGTTTAGCATGGCTTCCCAACCATTTGCATTTTCTGGCATTGACCGGTCAGAGGGTATTTCGGCCCGTTTCGTAGCTGAAACAGGGGCAAATCTGGCGGTTTATGGCGTCCTAGGACACGGCCTACAGGCCAAGATACGCCGATTTTCGGCCCCCAGACAGCATGGAGGGCAGATAGGGACGTATCGGCCCTATCTGCCCTCTACAGGACGGTGACGCATCTGCTGGTAGAGCGAGTCCCACTGGTAGGCGCTCAGCTCGGCCAGAGCCAGTCGGGGAGACTCCGGTTGCCACAGTGGACGCCAGGACCGGCCCAATATTCGTGTCGATGCCAGCACGGGGATGCACGACACAAGAATGGGCAGCGACATCCTGGTCATGCGGGCGGCGGTGCGCACGTAGGTGTCCTCGACCTCCTCGGTGTCCACGACGAACAGCGTGACGGGGTATGGCGGCTGATCCTCCTTATGTTCGGGCGACCAGTAGTAGCTCTCATAGGGATCCAGGCGGGCAATGACTCCCTGGGGATGCCTGGCGCGGAGCTCGTACTCGAAGTAGAACGGTATCCGAAGGCCATCAGCGACCATTTCCCCCACGGCATCGGGTGCGATAGCCGAATCGCCCCAGTTGTAGGCCCGGTCGGACCTGGCGGTGGGGACCGACCACTGGAGTTCACTGTCAGGGTCGGCACGGGCCTCCGCTTCCAGCTTCGAGAGGAACCAGGTGATCCCGTCGGCGTGCTTCGTCTGGCGCGCCCACGTCTCGATGCGGTGGCCCACGTGCCGCGTGCGGCCTTGTTTGTCTGTGGTTAGAGCGGTGCTCCATATGCCCTGCGTGGTCGGCAGCTGGGCGCGGTCCCTGTGGGTGCCGTAGCGAATGCCCTCGGCGGCCAGGGTGTAGCGGGTGTCTCCCCGTTTGCCCCGGCGCTCGACAAGGCTCCAGGTATCGACGAGGCTGCGCATCATCTGGCTGACCCGTCCCTCGGAGACGCCGAGCCAGGTGGCAAGGTGCTCGCGGGGAATCATCGGGTGGTCGGTGATGAGGTCCAGCGTCCGCTTCTCGGAGGGGCTGAGGCCGAAGGCCGGCGCAGCCTGCGCCATCCGCTCCGGACGGGGCAGCGATGCTCGTTTCCGCTCCGGTGATGCCGTGGAACGCCTTCCGCCGGGGCTGCCGTGGGCGCTCACGTCCTCCAGCGTGCGGTACGTGCTGCCGACCCACGAGTATTTGTGCCAGAGGCGAAGGTCCCGTCTTTCCAGCGCGTTCCTGGTCTCCACGGCGACGAAGCAGTCACGGATGTTCCGGTCCTCGCAGAACCTCGTCGTCAACCTCTCCTCCTAGACACTGGGAACCAGGACCAGAACGGTGTCGGGGCGGCGGGTGTAGTCGTGCTCCGCTATGGCCCTCAGCCGGTCGTAGAGGGACCGGCGCCGCAGGGCCAGGCCCTGGCGCACCACGCCGAAGCTGCGGCCATCGTGCAGGATGATTGTGGCGTCGAAGCGGCCCTTGCGGTGGAACTCCACGTGGGAACGTAGCCCGTCGATGCCGGGAGACATGGTAGCGGCAAGGCGGTAGACGGCGGCCACCGCGTCCATCCTGCGGATGAGCAGCGTCAGCCATTCCCTGGACACGGGGTAGGCCCGCACGAAGTCGGAAGGCGTGGCGAATCCGAGAAACCCGGCGGCCTCGCGGATGCCGTTGGCCGTCAGGTAGTATCTCTGGCTCGACGGCAGGTGGGCGGCGCCGTGGCTCACGCGTCCAGCTATGCTGTCGGCCAGCAGGCCGACCAAGGCTCGGTGGACCGTGGCGTGAGGCTCGCCGAGGATGAGCGCCAGCTCCGTCGAATCGACGAAGGGCGTCCGGCTGAGGGCATTGAGTAGCTGTCGGTCGGAGATCGCCAAGTTAGGGTCTTCACTCCTTCACTGGGTCGTATTCGCATATTGCCTTCGGAGACAATTGCTCGACTACCATTGTCGCCGAGAAATGCGCCCCATGTAATGCCTTGCAAGTCATTGAGCCGGACCTGGTTTTGTGGTAAAGATCGACTCTTGATGATGATTGCATCGCAATCGTGGTATAATTCTGCACATCAAAGCAAGGAGGCGCGACCTTGGCCAGTATAACCGTTCGCAATCTGGACGACGGGCTAAAGCGTCGGCTACGCATCCGGGCAGCCGAGAACGGGCGCTCCATGGAGCAGGAGGCCCGGGACATCCTGCGGGCGGCCCTTGACGAGGACGCTGCACCGAACACGAATCTTGGCACAGCGATACATGAACTGTTCAGACCGTTCGGCGGAGTGGAATTGGAGATTCCTCCTAGGGAACCCATGCGCGAGCCCCCGCGGTTCAATTGAGGGCTGCATTCATGTTTGTCCTCGACACCAATGTAGTGTCCGAACTGATGAGAGAGCGTCCTAACCCCGAGGTTCTGGGGTGGATGGACAATCAACTCACGGGCAACTTGTTCGTGACCTCCGTCACCGAAGCGGAGATTCGAACCGGCATCGCCATCTTGCCTGAGGGGGAAAGGCAGCGTGGACTGGCTGCCGCTGCCGAACGGCTCTTCGGCGTGTTCTTCGCTGAACGTATCCTTCCCTTTGACAGTGATTCTGCGCAAGCCTACGCAATGCTAGCTGCTGAGCGCAGGGCTGCTGGACGCCCCATCAGCCAATCCGATTGTCAAATCGCCGCTATCGCATACTCACGAGGGGCGTCTGTGGCTACAAGAGATGTGGACGACTTTGAGGGGAGCGGGGTTGAAGTGATCAATCCCTGGCCAGACGAATGAGCACGACGAAGTTTGATGCAGCTGTTGAGGCCTACCTTGCCGACCTCCGCCGGATCAGGGCCTCCGGCGGGGCGACGAGCGAGCGTTCCTATTACTCGCCCCTGACCAACTTGATGAATGCCATTGGCAGCACACTTAGACCCAAGGTGTTCTGTGTCGGCGAGTTAGCAGAACAGGGAGCTGGTCATCCTGACTTTGGCCTCTACGGCGCCAAGCAGGTCCAGCGGGGGAGGCCGCGCCAAGGACAGGTTCCAGAACGAGGCGTCGTGGAAGTCAAGTCCGCCGGCGACGATGCTTCGCTCACCGCATCCAGCGACCAGGTGAGCCGTTACTGGAACAGATACCGGCTCGTGCTGGTCACCAACACCCGCGACTTCGTGCTTGTTGGTGAGGATACGGCGGGCAATCCCGTGAAGCTGGAGACCTTCAGGCTGGCGCAGTCCGAGGAGGAGTTCAAGTCGAAGCTGGAGAAGCCCCGTGCCTTCGCTCGAGAGACCGGCGCCGGACTTGGTGAGTATCTCTGCCGCGCCCTCTCCCATCGCGCAACCCTCGTTGAACCGAGGGACATAGCCTGGCTCTTGGCTTCCTATGCCCGCGATGGGCTGGCCCGAGTGGAGGCGGCAGGCGACACGCCTTCCCTGGCCGGCATCCGTTCGGCGTTGGAGGAGGCGCTGGGCGTGCGCTTTGAAGGCGAACGCGGAACTGCCTTCTTCCGCTCCTCTCTGGTACAGACCCTGTTCTACGGCGTCTTCTCGGCATGGGTGCTGTGGGCACGGCAGACTCCACCTCCTACCGGACCCTTCGACTGGCGCACCTCCGTCTGGCACCTCCGCGCGCCCGTTCTACGCGCCCTCTTTCAGCAGCTGTCCTCGCCGGCGCAGCTCCAGCCCCTGGGCTTGGTTGAGCTGCTGGACTGGACGGCGGCGGCCCTGGACCGAGTCGACCGGGCGGCCTTCTTCGACCGCTTCGATGCCGGCGAGGCCGTGCCATACTTCTACGAGCCGTTCCTGGAGGCCTTCGACCCCGACCTTCGCAAGCAGCTGGGCGTCTGGTACACGCCCGCCGAAGTGGTGCGCTACATGGTCGCCCGGGTCGACATGGCGCTCAAGGAGGACCTGGGCATCGCCGACGGGCTTGCGGCCGACAACGTATTTGTTCTAGACCCCTGCTGTGGCACGGGGACGTATCTCGCCGAGGTCCTCCGTCGCATCGCCGCCAACCTGCAGGGCAGGGGCCTCGGCGCCCTCACCGGAGCGCAGGTGAAACAGGCTGCCACCCAGAGGGTGTTCGGGTTTGAGATCATGCCTGCGCCCTTCGTCGTGTCGCATCTGCAGGTGGGCCTGACCATGCAGGCGCTGGACGCCCCTCTGTCCGATGACGGGACGGAGCGGGCCGGGGTGTACCTCACCAACGCCCTCACCGGCTGGGAGCCAAGCGTACAGAAGCCACTGCCTTTCCCGGAGCTTGAGGAGGAGCGGGACCGGGCCGAGAGGGTGAAGCGGGACACACCTGTGCTGGTCATCCTGGGCAATCCGCCCTACAACGGCTTTGCGGGCATGGCGGTCGACGAAGAGCGGGAGCTCTCCACGGCCTATCGGACCACAAAGCGGGTGCGTCGCCCGGAGGGCCAGGGCCTGAACGACCTGTACGTGCGTTTCTTCCGCATGGCGGAGCGTCGCATAGCCGACAAGACGGGCCGGGGTGTGGTGTGCTTCATCTCCAACTACTCCTGGCTGGACGGCCTCTCCTTCACGGGCATGCGGGAGCATTTCCTGGAGGCCTTTGACACCATCCGCATTGACAACCTGCACGGAGACCGCATTATTTCGGAGTACGCGCCAGATGGAAGAACCAGCGAGACTATCATGGCAATACAAGGACAATCTCCTGGAATCAAGGTGGGCACGGCTATAGCACTACTATCCAAATCTGGGTCTCCTG
The DNA here is from genome assembly GCA_965197675.1 of Dehalococcoidia bacterium. Lineage (GTDB taxonomy): Bacteria > Chloroflexota > Dehalococcoidia > Plut-88900 > Plut-88900. Next base: position 1,103,088 of record OZ240221.1, read on the forward strand.
AGAATCAATTGGGTATCGGACGCATAAGTTACCGAGATTTCCACCAAGCTAGAGCGGAAGAACGACGGGCTGCGTTACTGAGTAGCCTTTGCGACTCCAACACTGACTATTGGTACATGGACATCCAGCCTCAGCTTGCAATTGGGCTGCCTTTCAAACCAATGGAGGTGAGCCAAAGTTGGAGCGAATGGCCCTCATTGCCCGAGCTGTTCCTGGTGTCGTTTCCGGGGGTCAAGACCAGCCGGGACTCTCTGCTGATAGACATTAGCCTGGACAGGCTGAAGGCCCGTGTGAAGGACTACTTTAGCTCTACAGCTGTCGAACGCTCTGAGCCAGACGAGAAGGGATTCATTCCTTATGCCTACCGACCGTTCGACACCAGGTGGCTATATTGGGAAGCCAGTGGCGGACTGCTAGACCGTCCGCGTCCCGATTACAAGCAGCACGTATTCCATGAGAATATCTGGCTGGAAGCTCGACAAAGAGAAGCCCAAGAAGACTTCACCCGTGGGACGTTTTGCCGTCAACTTGCGGACAACTTTGGAAATGGATTGTCTACTTTCTTTCCCGTCTGGCTCCGTGAAGAAGGTCTTGCCCTCGACGGCGGTGGGGAGCAGCGGCGTCCCAACCTGTCAGACGCGGCCCAGCGCTATCTGGACCGCCTGGGCCTGGGGGTGGAGGACCTGTTCCACCACGCACTCACTGTGCTCCATGACCCCTTCTACCGGAAGGCCAACGCCGGCGCCCTGAGGATGGAGTGGCCCCGCATCCCGCTGCCGGGATGGCCGGACGGCGACGCCCCCGGAGCGGCGGAGGAACTGGCGGCATCGGCGGCGCGGGGCCGGGAGCTTGCCGCGCTGCTGGACTCGGAGACGCCCGTTGCCGGCGTCACAACGGGCGCACTGCGGCGGGAGATGACCGCCATTGCCGTGCCCACAACGACGGACGGCGGCAATATGACCGCAGACGACTTCTCGCTGACGGTGGGCTGGGGGCACTTCGGGCAGGGGGAGGCCGTCATGCCGGGGCAGGGCCGCGTCGTCGAGCGCGAATACACGTCTCAGGAGCATGCCGCTCTGGGCGAGGCCGCTCAGACTCTTGGCGCGACCACCTTCGACGTCTACCTGAACGACCGGGCTTACTGGCGCAACGTGCCCACCGACGTCTGGGGCTACAAGCTCGGTGGCTACCAGGTGCTCAAGAAGTGGCTCTCCTATCGGGATCACAATGTTCTGGGCCGGTCTATCAAACCCGACGAGGTCCAGCACTTCACGGACACCGCACGGCGAATAGCAACGATCCTACAACTGGTGACAGCCAAATGAATGGACTCATTTTGATTCGCCGCCGGCTTCGCTTCCTGCGATTCATCTTGCAAGGCCCTAGGCGGTTCATCCGTAGCATAACAGGTTGGGATGGGTTCTGGTGGGTCGCCGGGGTAGCCGCCGTACTGGTGATTGGCGTCGTCCTCTCGTGGCGCTTCTGGGAAGAATTAGGCGACAACAACGAATCGCTTAGTGCTACTGTTCGCAACGTGGGACTCGTGATCGGCGGCGTCATTGCGATGCTGCTCGCTCTCTGGCGGAGCACCGTGGCAGAGCGCCAATCTAAAACGACACAACGGAGGTTGCTGGACGAACAGTATCAGCGAAGTGCAGAAATGCTCGGTAACGGCGTTCTCTCAGTGCGCTTGGGTGGCATTTATGCTCTCACCCGTCTCGCCCAAGAACACCCTGAGCAGTACCACCTCCAAACAATGGAGTTATTCTGCGCGTTCGTGCGTCATCCAACCAAGGACGAAGAGTGGGAAGCTCTACTGAGCAACAGCACGACACATCCGCCGCGCCAGGATGTTCGTGCCGTTATGCAAGGTATCAGTACCCGCAACGACGTTCGAGTTGGCCTTGAACAGCAGACAAAACACAAATTGGATCTTCATGGTGCTGATCTTCGAAATCAAAATCTTTATAATTTGAACCTGTCAGAATCCCGGCTAAGTGGCGCAAAATTGTCTGACACGTTTCTCGCAAGAACCAATCTTTCTGGCGCTGAACTTCTTGAGGCAGACCTTTCAGGCGCAATGCTTGCTGGCGTGAATCTCACGGGAGCATCCTTATTGGATGCAAACCTGTCTCGCGTCAAGGAATGTTACGGCACTAACTTTTCAAATGCGTATTTCTATAATACAAATCTAACCGACGCGGATTTATCCGGCGCGATCGTTAATGACGCACGCCTTGAAGGAGCAAATCTCGCAGGTGCAAAATTCTATAATGACACTGGCATGATGGTAGAAGGGTTGACGCAAAAGCAAATCGCCTTCGCGAGGGCAATACCAGAAGACAAGCCGCCATGTTTAGATGGTCTTGTTGATGCCGAAACCGGTGAGCCGATTTCCTGGGACAAACGACCGACAATCGTTTAGGTTTAACCTTCCCTGCGGCTTTGCACCAGAAGTAGCGGTTGAACCAAAAGTCGGGCGCCTGAACCAAAAATCACCCTAGGATATATCGCCCAAAACGGCTTTGCACGTTTCATGGTCTACCCAGCCCGTTGCCGTATGGCGTACCATCCCACCAAAGGCGTTCTTAGCACCGAATTCCATTATGATACGATGCTCACCGCCCACTACGGGCGCTATCCGAGTTTCGTATGTCTTCATACTGCCAGGGTCGTTCAAACGGGCTCGTACCAGCCTTTCAAAGCCGTCGTGGTTGCCATCCCAAGAACTTAGGCAGTGAAACCCCTTTCGGCGTTCCTCCAGTTTCTCTTCTGATGGCGGCCCGCCACTGCATGACCCTATCCCCCACGCAATGCCACCTATGACCAAGCCAGCTAACACGATCATAATTGCGCAACCACCAATTGGCATTTTGGATTTCTTCTCCGCCGACGGTGGCTGAGAGGTTGCCGGTTGCGCTGCCTGGCCAGAGATTGATTCGTCTGTTTGGTGTCCCGGCACATGAGACCGGACGACAGTGGCGAATCGTTGACGGTCGCCTTTCTTCATGGGGAGGGTTTTCACGCCACCGTTGATTGTCATTTTACAGCCGATGGATGCAAACGCCATATCGGCCCGGAATGTCTTTATGTCGTTGTAAAGGTAGGGTGTTACCTTGCTGATTGACTTCTTCCAGAAGTCCGTTTTGAAGTGAATTATCCTGCGGTCCGTCGCCACGTAGACATCAGCGTCACCGTTCCGCGCCACGCATTCTGGGGCCTCGTCGTTTCCCAATAGGGCTGGGAGTTGCTCAAATGCGGGGTGTTCCAGCAACTTGTCGTCAACGCCTTCCAATCCCCGAAGAACAGACCATATATCAGGAGTATTGGACAATGGGGAACCCCTTTGCGGCTAGCTAGGCTCTTGCTATGGTACCAAGTTTGTGCTCGTCACCGCAACGAAGAGGTACGTGAGGTGGTGCCTCGGACTATGGAGGGGTGATAGTAACAGATCGAGGACGGGGCTACGATGCTCAGGCTCTGTCGGAGGTGAAACACCAGAATTGTCTGGCCCACGTGCTGCGCTCGATCAGTGAGGTGGTGGAGACCAAGAGAGGGAGAGGTCGCAGCTTCAGCAATCGTCTGAGCCGCCTGCTCAGAGAAGCGATGGAGCTCCGGCAGGCATATTACCGAGGAGAGGCGGCGGACTTTGCCGCCGAGGCCGAGCGTTGAGGCGAGAGGCGACCTATCACCTCCGCGAGTGTCCCATTTTCGGATGCGGACAACTGTAGGCTGCAGAACGAACTCGGTTGGCACGATAACCGGGGCAACCTGCTGCGTTTCCTGGATGATCCAAGCATTGAGCCGACCAACAACCGTGCTGAGAGAGCGCTCCGCCCGGCAGTGATCGCGCGGAAGGTATCGCACTGCTCGAAGAACGTCGGTGGTGCGGATGCGTTCTCGGCCTCCACCAGCGTAATCAGGACCCTGGCTCGGAAGGGTGGTGGTCAGTCGGTCGTGGATGGTCTGTGCGGTGTGTTCATCGACGCGCCTGTCCACGCCCCCTCCACCTGAACCTCTTCCCCACCTCTACGCCACCGCTAATCAATTACGAAAAACCTTCACCAACGTCCTAACGCAGCCGCCCAATTGCTACCACTGACGCTCCATCTCCACCCAGTCCAGCCTTGATAGATAGACTTCGATATCCTCCTGAAGAGCGGGCGGGAGCTTGCGAGTGTCGCCACTATTGTGATAGGTAATGGTGCGGTGTGTCTTCCTATAACTTCGCGCCTTCTCCAGCACTACCGCCTCTTCTGGTGTCGCCAGCCGAAGGACATAGCCCTCCTCGGTCTCGTAGTGATTCATGGCACAATGCGCCACTCTATGGCCTGGTGCCGCACCGTGTGTGTGGACCGCGGTTGGGCAGTCTGGTGATGGGCAGATAATATATGCTAGCTTGTGCTGTCCCCTGCCCTTGGTGATATAGGGAGCTACTGGCAATTTCACTCTCATTCTAAATTCCTCCTCTCACCGACATGTGGCACCTGTGCTATGGGACCCGGGTAAAGGCTACGCATCCTGGGACGCTACTCGTTGGTCACACGACTCTATATGCTGCGTCCGGAGGTGACTCCCCACCCCTTCTCTGTCGAAACCACCCATACAATTCTCTACGTTCCTCGCACATAGGCGTAGGTACATACTAGCGTCCCGATCCCATCGACGGCCATCTTACCTTGGGATTATACTCTATCTGACCGACTTGCAGGGAGGCGCAACTGCCAGCTATAGGGCTTGCTTACCAGCAAGCCCTATAGCGCTAAGGTGAAGGTCAACGCAAAAGTTCTTGATTTTGTCAAGTTTGGTGGGCGGTACAGGACTCGAACCTATGACCTCTTGCGTGTGAAGCAAGCGCTCTAACCAACTGAGCTAACCGCCCTTGAAATGTTCCCTCTCCCTGCTCAGATGGTGCTGCGCCCCTCTGAATTTTGGAGAGTGCGAGGGCCTTCAAACCAGTCCTTGGCTGAGTAAATACTACTGAGCGCCCATATTACTGTCAACAATTAGAGATGGCCCTTGGGTCTCGAATGGTAGCGTATCTACTGGCCTGAAGTGAGGTGGTGGCAACGGCAGGATTCGAACCTGCGACCTAAGCCTTATGAAGACCCCGCTCTGCCGCTGAGCTACGTTGCCATCCCAAGCAAGAATGCTGAGTGGGATTAGAAATTAGCATACCAATAAATGAGTGTCAATTGAGATGGATTCCCTAGATTACCCGTCTAGGTACGTTCGAGCACACCAGACGCCCCTTACTGATTGGGTCTGTCCAAGAAAGGCAAACGCTTTGGTACTCATCCGCTTGTCATGGAGGGTTTGGGACACATCCTCTACCTGGCAGTCAGGTCTGGACTTCGTCAGTTGGGTCTCTGGGACAGGGTCATTCAGGTGGGAGATTTGGGATTCGTTAAGGAATCTATGGAAGGAGGCGAACTTCTTGTTGTATCTCGAATCAGATTCGAGTGCTCGATTTATACTCTTTTAGCCTCTCTCGGCCCAGAGCTGACGGGTTATGTCCATGTGGCCCAGGTGTTGCCCCAGCTCTTTTATGGTGTGGATGATGGCCTCTCGCTTGGTGCAAGGCTCGTTGTTGGGCAGGCGTATGACATCGTCCAATGAAGAGGGATGGCAACCTTCGATGGCTGTACGGGCACGGGTGGAGGCGTGGCTTAGCAGTGTGGCGACCTCATCTGCATCGCTGACCACGGCCTCGAACTCCGCGGCCCTGTCACGCTTCACGTCCTCGCCCGTTAGTCCTTGGTAAATCCAGAACGTGGTCACCCCGTGCATGTGGGTAACTATGGCAGCCAACGAGTTGGTGTCTTCAGGCAGGGGTTTCCAGTTAAGGACCTCGACGGGTAGGCCTCTGACCTTCTCCCGGGTCTCATCCAAGATCTCTTTCAAAGTGTCCAGGTAGCCTTGAAGCTCTGCGTCCAATGAAACCCTCGTGGATTAGTCTTCTATAGAAAGGGCAAAGTCTTCTAGCTCAGAGAATAGGTGTTGAGCAGTGATATCAGCGTGGAGAGGAGTCATAGAGATGTAGTCGTTTTGTACAGCCCAGATATCGGTGCCCGTCTCCATTCGCCAGGCGGGTCGAGTACGCTTTATCCAGTGATACTTGCGCCTGGGATCGTGTCCCTCTTCGACGATTTCCGTGTAGCTGCTGCTGCCCAGTCGGGTCACCTGTACACCTTTCAGGTCTTTGAGAGATTTGTTGGGCAGATTGACGTTTAGCAGAATCTCTTTGGGCAAGCTGCCTTCCTTCGCGCGGTTGGCCAGCATCAGGGCTATCCTCGATGCAGCATCATAGCGAACGTCAGTCAATGAGGTCACCGAGACGGCTACCGAAGGTATTCCTCGAAAGTAGCCGTGAAAGGCGGCGCCTACTGTTCCTGATACATACACGTCATTGCCCAGGTTGGAGCCGTGATTAATCCCCGATACCAGCAAGTCCACCGGTCCCTTGATGATTGTGCTGGTGGCCAGGACTACGCTATCTCCGGGAGTTCCCTCGACGGCGTAAGTCTCTATCCCGTCGAAGCGAGAGGGGGTAGGAGTGATTCTGACGGGGTGATGCAGGGTTACCGAGCAGCCGACCCCGCTTTGCTCTCGGTCGGGAGCGACCACGATAACTTCTCCCACCTCTATCAGGGCTTCGGCTAAGGCCCACAGGCCAGGAGAAGCTATTCCGTCGTCGTTGGTTACCAGGATTTTCAAATTGGTGGAGTTCTTCAGCGTGGAGTTCTTCAGCTAGGATGGCAAAGCTAGTTTACCACAGCCCGGATCAAGGTGTTCAGCTTAGGACGACGTTGTCGATTAGGCGAGTCTTGCCCATCCATACCGCAAGGGATGTGAGGGCTCCCTGGTCGATTGTGCTGAGCTCTTCCAGGCTATCGAGGTCGGCTACACTCACATAGTCCAGCTTGGTCAAAGGCTCGCTGGAGATGACACATGACATCGCCTTCCGAATCTCTTCGGCGCTCCTTTCTCCCTTTGCCCACATCTCTCGAGCCTTTGACAGGGCGCGCCAAAGCACTGGTGCTGCCTTTCTCTCCTGTAGGGTCAGGTATGAGTTTCGGCTACTCATGGCCAGGCCATCGTGCTCTCTTACCGTGGGGACGGCAATCAGGTCCACGTCTAAGTTAATGTCCTCGATCATCTTTTTGATCACCAGGAGCTGCTGAGCGTCCTTCTGCCCGAAATAGACCCGATTGGGCTGAACAATGTTGAAGAGCTTTAGCACCACTGTGGTTACGCCTTTGAAGTGGCCTGGTCTCGATGCCCCCTCCAATCCATTGATGAGCGCTCCTACCTCCACCCATGTGTCGAAGGCCGGCGGGTACATTTCGTCGGGCGTAGGCGTGAACGCTAGATCCACGCCTTGCCCATTCAGCAGATCCAGGTCTCGAGGCATGTCCCTGGGATAAGTCTGAAAATCTTCGGAAGGCCCGAACTGGGTGGGGTTGACGAAAATGGTGACAGCTACAGCATTGCTCTCTTCGCGGGCCTTGCGTACTAGGGCCATATGTCCCTCGTGAAGGTGGCCCATCGTGGGTACTAGGGCCAGCGACCCCGTTACCTTGGTTCGCTCCCTGCGGAACTCGGAGATGGTGTTAAGAACCTTCAAATCAATCTAGAAATGAGGTGGCTATGCGTAGCGTAAAAGCTCCGAGAGCACATCTTCGTTCATTTTGAAGCTCTCTTTTTCGGTGGGGAATGTGCCAGACCTCACCTCTTCCATGTACTGGGCGACGGTGGCAGTGATAGTCGACTCTATCTCTGTATACCTTTTGGCGTGTTTAGGTTTAAGGTCGCGGAACAATCCGAGCATGTCGTGGATGACCTGTACCTGACCGCCGCAGTGTACGCCAGCACCTATGCCTATAGTGGGTACCGAGACTCTCTCAGTGATGAGTCGAGCGAGGGGTGCGGGTACGGATTCCAGCACAATGGAGAATACACCGGCATCCTCGAGCGCCTTTGCTCCCCTGAGCATCTTGGCAGCACCTTCGGGAGTCTTGCCCTGGCACTTGTATCCCCCCAACTGGTTGACAGATTGAGGGGTCAGCCCCAGGTGCCCCATCACGGGAATACCATTGGCTACGATGTGCTCGACGGCGCATGCTACCTCTTCTCCGCCTTCCAGCTTGACGGACTGCGCACCGCCCTCCTGAAGCAGACGAGCCGCATTACTCAGCGCCTCGGTGGAGCCAGTGCGATAGCTCATGAAGGGCAGGTCGCTAACTATCAAGGCACTTTGGGCGCCTCTAGCCACTGCCTTGGTGTGGTGGATCATGTCCTCCATAGTCACGAAAACAGTGGACTCGTAGCCGAGGACAACCATGCCCAGGCTATCGCCTACCAATATCATGGGAATCCCCAGGCCATCCAGTATCTTGGCTGTGGGATAATCGTAAGCAGTGAGCATGGGGATTCTCTCGGCGCTTCGCTTCATCTCCTTGATATCCGCTACGGTTGTTCGCATTTGTGGACTCCTTTCACGATTTCAGGACATGATTTGCTATCCTGGTCGCCGGGAGGCTTGGCCCGGCGCCTCAGAAGCTGAGGGGACGCCGGCTATGCCTTTCGCCAGGGTTACTCCTCTTACGATCGCTTGACTCATGGTCATTGCCGCCACGGAGCCAATAGTAGTTACCTGATGGGAGGGCACATTTTTGCCGGTTGAGATGGCGAACACGATGTCGCCATCTAACATGGTGTGAGCCGGACGTACGGACATAGCAATACCATCTTGCGCCATCTGCGCTACCTTGTTGACCTGCTCCTTGGTCATCGGAGCATTGGTGGCCACTACTCCCAAAGTCGTGTTCTGGACGAAGCTGGGGCACTTGGCACTGCCCATGGTTAGAAGATCGACAGAGTCGAGTAAGTGGCCATCATCGCTTCTTGGCCCTGCCACCAACTCTCCAGAAGCAGGGTCAAACACGCTGCCCCAGGAATTAACTGCAGCCAGTGCCGAGACTATTACGTCTCCTTCCAGTGTATAGCTGGCCGAGCCTATGCCTCCCTTTACGGCTTGCTGTCGACCCAACGCCTTCCCCACGGCGGCCCCGGTTCCCGCACCCACACTACCCTCCTCAACTCCTGAGTCAGAGGAAGCTGTGCAGGCCTGATATCCCTCCTGGGGGCCCGGACGGACTTTGTAGTCCCCCAGCCATAAGTCAAACAAAATGGCCGCGGGGACTATGGGTACTACGCCTGCGTCTACAGCTAATCCCACATTTCGTTCTTCAAGGTATCTCATCACCCCGTCGGCTGCGGCAAGCCCGAAGGCACTACCTCCGCTCAATAGGATGGCATGGACTCTCTCCACCAAGTTCATCGGTCTGAGAAGGTCGGTCTCCCGAGTCCCAGGCGCGGAACCTCGTATATCCACTCCAGCCAGAGCACCCGATTCGCACAAGACTACCGTACATCCAGTTACGCCATCGGGGTCGGTGTAGTGTCCTACCTTGATACCCGGAACGTCGGTTATGCTTCCTGACATAGAACTAAAAAGGCCTCGCCATGACGGCGAGGCCCCGTTCGTCTCTCCTATGTGGCGTCCAGGTCATCGGATCCTGGCGCGATGGCTGATATCCACATTCAGGGGCTCACCGCCGCTAACGGTCGATGGCTCGGATGTACTTTAGCACTTAGATTCGTCCTTTGCAAGCTGCTGTACTCGCTTGGATTCCCTACCCAAATGTGTGAAAACACCTTGTTGGCGCCTGGAGTAGAAGGGCTTGCCGATCACAAGGTAAGTGTGACTATTGAAGCAAGGACTGCTGCCTTTGCAGTGTGAAGAAGATGTCGACGAGCGTGACAGCGCTGTCAGGGCTGGACGGACAGTTAACTGGTCAGATCATTGATACTGCTGAACCTGGCAGGTGGGAGTCGGTGGAGGACATGGATGTTCTGGAGAGAGGCGGGGGGTGTGCAGGGTACTTCGAGAGGTCGAGACGTGTGAGCTGGGTCGTCGGGAACACAGGTCGCTGCAAGAGCGGTGGCGCGGGGAGCGGCGACGGACCATGCCGTCTGAGTCAGCGGTGTTCCAGCACCTGGAGAGGTTCCACGACGATGGAGAGGAGGCCGGAAGGGTCGCTTACAGGGCGTTCATACCCACTCCCACTGAGGGGCTGAGAGGGCTGCGCAGGATGGACCCTGAAATGGTGAGCTTCATCCAGATCCGTTCGCCTCAGACAGAGGCCACACTGGATATGGACGCCACGCTGTTGGAGACACAGAAGAGCAGGAGGCGCTTTACAGCTACAAGAAGTACAAGGTCTATCAGCCGCTGACGACCTACTGGTCAGAGGCCGACTTGGTAGTGCACTCGGAGTTCTTGGACTGCAACGTACCTGCGGGCTATAGCAGTTGTGAGTGATGACTGACGGAACGCCATCCAACCACTCGATCTGGCCCCAGATCGACACTGGACACGCTCCAATACCCAGCCAACCGCCCTCTCCCCAATTTAGGTGAGAGATTTGGCTCAACTAGGTCTGGTGGCGTAGCCTAAAGCGGCATGCAGACGCAACTCACGTGAAAATCCCACCAAGGGGGTCAAACTCAGGGGCGTACAAATCCCAATAAGGCCCTGGGCCGCCTTCTCCGCCACCGAGACACCGCCTCTATGCCGATTGAATGGAACCGGAACACCTGGCCAAGCTGGAGGTGATTGTGCTGAGCGGAAATCAGCTGATGTGGGAAATTCCGTCGGGTCATGTTGAACTACCACCCTCCCTCCGACCGAGCTGCACTGATCTCGGTTGGCGAGGCTATATACGGCTAGCCTAGCGAGTCCCTTCCACCAGCGCGTTAGTGAACTTGCCATCCAGAAAGCTAGCGATGTTGTCCAGCACCATCATCATGCCTACGCCTGTAGTCTCCGGTGTGTTGGCTGCTGCGTGGGATGTCATCACCACATTGTCAAGCCTGGCGAGAGGATGATCAGGGGGCAGAGGCTCCTCCTCAAGAACGTCCAAGCCAGCCCCCTTTATTCGACCCTTAGACAGGAACTCCACCAGTACCTCCTGATCGATCAGTGCACCTCTTCCCGTGTTCACGATGATCGCCTCCGGCTTCATCAACTCCATCTGCTTTCTACCGATGATATGATGAGTCTTCTCCGAGAGGGCAGTTATAACGGCGATGACATCTGACGTTCTGCACAAGTCATCGATGGGCATGAACTCGACTCCGTACTCGGCTTCTCTTTCCTGGCTGGGATGCATGGTCCAGGCTATCACTTTCATACCTATGCCTCGACCCAGCTTCATAACCTGCCGAGCGATGGGCCCCCCACCTACGACCCCCAAGGTCTTGCCATGCAGCTCAACAAGAAGGTGCTCTGGCCATCCTCTTTCCTTGATCGATCTGTCGATCCTAGGTATGTCTCGAGCGACGGCCAGCATCAACGCCAGAGTATGCTCCCCTACTCCTATACGACCATATCCAGGCGTGTAGGTGACCGTGACTCCCAGATCCTTGGCCGCCTCCAAGTCCACGTGATTTACTCCCGCCGCCCATACAGAGATTATTCTCAGATTAGAGCATACCTCCATCAGCTCCCGATCGAATATAGAGGTGGCGAGAATACAGACCACCCCATCAGCATCTTTACAGCGTTCGACCAACACCTCTTTCGATTCAGGCCTATCTGGATAAACCACCACTTCTTCCGCCAACTCCTCCGCTCTATACCTGATGTGAGACGGCACAAAAGTGTCGAGGCCATCGTCTGGGACAACCAGACGCTTTAATCTTTTGGCCACATCTACTCTCCTGACTATCGGATATGGCTAGAGGGCGCTCATCATTATCGATATGTCACGTCAAACTGTCAAAAGGGTGGATCTGCCGAAACTGGCTCCCAGAGCGGTTTCGGGATATGATAGAAGTCCATCGATGATTCCACACCATGATTGAGAGTCGCCTTTTCGCGTAACAAAGTGGAAGAAATAGAGTTTAGGCCTAGAAGCGTTGCCGGGCAAACAGGGGATAGCATCTGGAAGAGACACTGGAAGATTATTCTACCTCTGATGCTTTCCATGGCCGCCCTTGTATCGCTCCTGGCTTGGGGAGTTTTAAACCGATCGTCCGCTACAAACCAGAGTGGCGTCGGCGTCCTTGGAGAGCCAGCCCCTAACTTCACATTATCCACCTTCTCTGGAGGGACTTTCGATCTGGCGGAATACCGGGGAGGCGCGGCAATCATAAACTTCTGGGCCTCTTGGTGCGGCCCGTGCCGCATCGAGGCATCAGAGTTGGAGCAGGCATGGCGCAGGTTTGGCGAGGACGGGGTTGCTTTTGTAGGTGTCAACGTTCAGGACTTCGATGGAAACGCCTTGAGTTTCATCGAGGAGTTTAACATCACTTACCCCAACGGTCCCGACGAGGAGGGCCTTACGACTATTGACTACGGAGTAGGTGGGATTCCCGTTACTTTTTTCGTTGACAAGAATGGGGTGGTAGCGCGACGCTTCGTAGGCTCCATTAATCTGGAGCAACTCAGTTTCTGGATCACTGAGTTGCTCCACGACTCATCTTCCTCAGGAAACTCAGAGGCCGAGAATTTGGACAACTTCTTCGAGTTCGATAGCTAGAAATGTAGGGCAATTCATGAAATACACTGTGCTTGAGACAGAAATGGGTTGGATGGGTGTCCTTGCAACATACAAAGGTCTAAGGCGTATGACCATTCCTCTTCCAACACCTGAAGAGGCCCTAGATGAGCTTGGGCCATACCTCGACGGGGCGGAGCTAGACCCGGACTACTTTGGCGACATGGCGAACAGAATCCAAGCCTATCTTCAGGGTCAAGACGTACCCTTTCCAGAAGAGATGGACGTGCCTTGGGCCACCCCCTTCCAGGAGGCAGTATGGAAAGCCACTCGCGCTATTCCAAGAGGCGAAACACGCAGTTACGGAGACATTGCGGCGCAGGTAGGCCGACCTCAAGGAGCAAGGGCTGTCGGACAGGCCATGAGCACTAACCCCCTTGCCATCCTCACGCCGTGCCATCGGGTTATAGCCAGCGATGGAGGACTGGGAGGATATGGCAACCATCTCGATGTTAAGAAACATCTGTTGAAGATGGAGGGGGTTCAGTCTCCTATGTGGGACTCCTAGAGCTCTGCGTCAGAGTCCTCGCTCTCCTGCACTGATGCCCCATCCCTGCTCAGAATGGAGCGAGCCTCCTCTACCAGTGCCTCCTCTACCATCAGATCGCAGGGGCGGGAGGACACTCCGAGGAAAGAACTCGTGTCCTCCGGACGCAAAATGGCAGGTATGGAGTTGTTATCCAAGAGACCCTTCCACATCTCTGCGATTATCTGGTTCGGAGCAGTGGTCAGATGCACCCACTTCATCTAATCCGCCTTCGTCTTAATAAACACTCCACCATCACCCAAGAGGGAAGTCATGCGCTTATGTAGCTCTTGACAGTATCTCACAGTCAGATCTGGGACCTCTAGCATTACTTTGGTAGAGCCTTGGTCAATTTCCAGCAAGACCCGATCGGTGCCTGGGTACCCACTTAGCATCTCGATAGCAGTCTTCAGCCTCTGGATATCTTCCAGGGAATCGTCCGACTCTGATAGTCTAAACCATACGTTCTGCGGTCCATTTGCCGACACACTAGGGCTCGGAGAGAGAGTCGCTTCATCTTCAACTTGTGGGGCTGCTTCGGACACTTTGGCATCCTCTGACGACGGTTCATATAGTTCAGCCGAATCACAATATACGGATATCCTGTCGCTCTCTCTAACCTTAACCTTACCCTGCACCATGAGGATGTTGCCTTCTTTCCATAGCGTCTGAGTCAAGCTATAGATCTCACTCCAAGCCATCACCTCCACACTTCCACCCATATCGCGAAGTACGGCGGCCCCAAAGGGGTCACCCTTTCTGGTGTAGCCCTGCCGGACAGAAAAGACCTCTCCAATCAAAGACACCCTCTGCTCACCCATCTCCGGAGTAACATCTCTGCACATGGTGACCATGCCGGTGGGAATGCTACGGTGAACCTGACTGATAACGCTCTCTGATAAGGAAACGCCCAACAGCTCTCTCTCCCATTCCTCTTTCTCTTTGGCGGTGGCGCCTCCGTTCTGGGACGTTGGTTCAAGCGTTGAAGCAGAGACACCTTCGCTCCACATATCGAACATGGTGGACTGCCCCGAACCCCTCAGTTCCCACTCTCGCTGGGAGATAGCCAGAATCCTATCCACACTGGCCAGAAGGGCGCCTCGTTCGCCCAGTGAGTCGAGCGCTCCCACCTTAACCATGCTTTCCAAGGCCCTGCGATTCAGATTACGCAGGTCCGCCAAGCGACAAAAGTTCTCTATCGATCCGAAGGGGCCACGCTCTTTCCGAGCGTCCAAAATGGGCTTGACCGCCCCCGCTCCCACGTTCTTGATGGCCGAAAGCCCAAAACTGATGGCCTGTTTATTATCCTTCGTTTCCTCGACAGTGAAGTCCAGAGAGGAACGGTTCACGTCGGGAGGCAGAACTGGAATGCCGACTCTGTGGCACTCTGACACCGCCGCCGCCACCCTGTCTGACTGACCCAGGTGGCTTGTTAGCAGCGCTGTCATAAACTCGACGGGATAGTTGGCTTTGAGATAGGCTGTCCAATAGGCGATCATGGCGTAGCTGACGCTGTGAGCCTTATTGAAAGCGTATCCGGCGAATGGCTCGATGAGATTGAACACCCTCTCCGAGATGTCATGATCAAAGCCTTTGCCTACAGCTCCTTCAATGAACCGTTCTCTCTCCTTCGCCATCAACGAGGCTATCTTCTTCCCCATCGCCTTCCGCACCACGTCCGCCTGTCCGAGGGTGTAGCCAGCGAAGGTCTGGAGCACGTGGAGCACCTGGTCTTGATAGACTATCACCCCGTAGGTCTCCCTCAATATCTCCTCCAGTGTGGGGTGGGGGGCGACTATAGGCTCCTCGCCATGCTTCGCACGTATGAAGGTGGTGATGTGCTCCATCGGCCCGGGACGATACAGCGCTATCATCGCAGCGACATCATTCAATGAGTTTGGTTTTAGCTCCTTGATATAGCGCCGCATCCCAGCGCTCTCCAGCTGGAATATACCCGTGGTCTCGCCGGTGCTCATGATCTGAAACGTGTTCCTATCATCGAGGGGGATGTCCTGTAGCTCCAGACTGAGATTTTTGGTCTGAGACAGTATTTGGAGCGCCTTACCCAGAATGGTCAGGTTGATAAGCCCAAGGAAGTCCATCTTGAGGAGACCCAGCTTCGCTATCGGCTCCATGGCGAACTGGGTAACAGCTATCTGGGCTCCATCACCCTTGGAGGCCCGCTGTAGTGGCACGTATTGTGTAAGCGGTTCCTGAGATATGACTACTCCCGCTGCATGAGTGCTAGCGTGTCGAGCGACACCCTCTAGCTTTTGCGCCGTATCCATCAGCTTACGAATGGTTTCGTCACTTTCGTAAATATTCGAAAGTTCAGTGTTCGTCTCCATGGCCTCGGAGATAGAGTGAGCTCCGAAGGGAACTAGACGGGCTACGTTATCCACGTCAGCATAGGTCATACTAAGGGCCCGCCCTACATCTCTAAGGGAGCCCCGAGCCCCCATGGTTCCGAAGGTCACTATCTGGGCTACGTGATCGTAGCCGTACTTCCTGGTTACATAGGAGATGACCTCGTCTCGACGGTCGTCCTGAAAATCCAGATCGATATCGGGCATCTCCTTCCGCTCGATGTTGAGAAAGCGCTCGAAGACAAGGTTGTGATCTAGGGGGTTGACGTCTGTCACACCCAAGCAGTAAAGAACTAAGCTGGCTGCAGCACTCCCCCTGACGCCGAAGAGGATGTGATTATCCCGGGCGTAGCCCGTAATGTCCCTCACAACCAGGAAGTAGTTGGCAAACTGGGTCTTCTTGATCACGTTCAACTCGTAGGCCAGTCTACCTTCCACATCCTCGCTCGGATCAGAGAATCGCCACTTCAACCCCTCTCGACAAAGTTGCTCCAAGTACTGCTCAGCATCCTCGCCGTTCGGGGTCTGGTAGTGAGGTAGCCTAAGCTGGTTGAACTCCATCGAGAGGTTGCATGCCTCGGCGATACGCATGGTGTTGGAGACGGCATTGGGGAAATCAACAAACAACTCTTCCATCTCTTTAGGGCTCTTGAGATAGAGAGAGTCGTCGGACATCTTCATCCGTTTTTCATCGTTAACGGTGGAGTTGGTCTGAATGCAAAGAAGAATATCCTGAATGGAGGCGTCTTCCTGTTTGATGTAGTGGACATCATTGGTCGCCACCAGAGGTATGTCCAACTCACCACTGATGGTAATCAGACCCTTGTTGATATCATCCAAAAGAGGCAGGTTATCATGGAGTTGCACTTCCAGGTAGTAGCCGCTGTTAAACAACTCCTTGTACCATCTAGCGGTCTCGAAAGCCTTCTCCATTTGTCCACTGGATATTAAAGTGGGCACCTCCGCTGTGGGACATCCTGATAGGACGATCAACCCTTCGTGGTACTCTTGCAGCAGCTCCCTATCTATCCGCGGCTTGTAATAGAACCCCTCAAGATGAGCCTTGGTTATAAGTTGGATCAGGTTACTGTACCCCTGCTCATTCTTGGAGAGCAGAGTCAAATGATGAAAGTTTTTATCTGAAGATTCTCTGGAGCGACGATCTCCAGGAGCTACATAAGCTTCGCAGCCGATGATGGGCTTTAGGCCGAAGTCTCTGGCAGCCGAATAAAAATCTACGGCGCTGTAAAGCGCACCGTGATCAGTGACGGCGATGCTGTCCATCCCCAACTTCTTGGCTCGCTCCATCAAGGGTTGGATGCGGCACAGGCCGTCTAGAAGGCTGTATTCAGTGTGCAGGTGAAGGTGTGTGTACACGGGCCTCCTTATTCCTAGGAGTCTTGGTCATTATAGCATTACAAGACTCATCTCCTAGAGGGAGGCCGGCAACTTTTTGGATAGTTTTTCGCGCCTCCTACCAAATACGACACCTCTTATTAATACATATGATATGTGCTAGGATTCGTTGTAGACCAGCACTTACGAAGGAGGCCGGCTAAGTGATTCTGGTGACCGGCTCCACCGGATATGTGGGCAGGCGAGTAGTCAAACTGCTGACCAGAGAAGGGGAAAGGGTGAGGTGTTTGGTGAGACCCACCTCGGACATATACCCTTTCTATAAGCTGGACGTGGAGACTGTTCAGGGAGAGATTACGGATCTCGCTTCCTTAAAATTCGCGTGTGAAGGAGTTGACTCGGTAGTTCATCTAGTAGCCGTAATCCGAGAGAACGGGCTGCTCACATTCGAGGCCGTAAACCATCAAGGTACTAGAAACGTGGTGGCTGCTGCCCAGAGAGCCGGTGTGAAACGCCTCATCCTCCTAAGCGCAATTGGAGCACAGCCCAATCCAATATACCCCTACTTGAATTCAAAATGGCTGGGGGAGCAAGCTGTGATTGGAGGAGGCATTCCATACGTTATCCTCCGCCCATCCATCATTTTTGGCAGGGGAGATGAGTTCATCAATGCCTTGGCGGCAGCAGTCAAATGGGCTCCGATAGCCCCCATAATCGGCTCAGCAAAGACGAAGTTCCAGCCCATCTTCGTAGAAGACGTGGCGAGGTGTATAAGTCTTGCTTTGAAAGATCAGGGCCTGACGGGAAGGATTGTGGAGATTGGAGGACCACAACAGCTAAGTTACGAAGAGATAGTAAGCATCATCCTTCGTAAATATAGGATGAAGCGTCTCAAACTCCAGCTACCCTTTTTCTTGATGAAGTTGACAGCTTCAGCTATGAGGACCTTGGCGCCCCATCCGTCGGTAACTTCCGCTCAACTAGACATGTTGAATATAGATAATCTTGCAGAGCTAGATTCCACGGAGAAGCACTTCGATTTCCAACCCAGCGCTCTTGAGGGAAATATCGATTACATATTGGATTTAAGTAAGAAGGACGCTTTGGCCATGTCCCTCGGATTGAAGTCCGCTAGACGATGGTAAGTCCTACCATCAGAGGTATTGGTGGAATCCTATTGCGCCTTAGCTTATCCAACCTTTGTTGCCATACCTCCGTAGGATTAGTTCGCTGTAGAGTAGTCAGAGTCCAACCATAATCACATCACTTGACCGAGAAAGAAAAGCTGATTGAAACGCACTTTCACGACTCTTGCGCTACTGCTAGTAGGCTTTGCGATATTGGCTGCTTGCAGTTCCGGAAACGAGAGCTCAGCCGATTCGGAGCCAACTCCAACCCTTGTGACAGCGGAGACTCCAACCGCTATTCCTAGCCTAACACCTACTGCTGCCCTTACCACGACAGAGAGATTCCAGGAGCGCATGAAGAAGGGTGACGTACTAGCCGGGGAAGGAGACTACCAACAGGCTGTCGAGGAGTACACGGAAGCCATCAGCATTAACCCCCAATCTTCGGTAGCCTACAACAAGCGCGGATTAGCTTATGCTCAGCTGACGGAGATTCAGCGGGCCTTGGACGACTATGGCGTCGCTTCACTACTCGATCCTCAATATGCCGAGGCTCACCACAACAGGGGTGTTGTTTACTTCCAATTGGGCCTCATCCCCCAAGCGCTGGGGGAATATGACCAAGCCATAGCCATCAATCCCGAGTTTTCCGCAGCCTATCGAGATCGTGCTGTGGCCTTTCTCCAGGCAAACCAGGGGGCTCTGGCCCTAGAAAACTTCAATGAGGCCATCCGTCTAGATCCTGATGACGCGACGATATATGAATATAGAGGGACTATGTACCTACAGTTCGGTGGCTTGCAAGAGGCCTTGAACGATTACATTGAAACCGTTCGATTGGAGCCCTCGGCGGGAAACTACTATAACCGGGGCACCGCTTACATTAACTTGGGTGAGTACCAGCTAGCCATCGACGACTTCTCCGAATCCATTATCCTTGACCCTGATTTTACTAATGCCTATGCCAATCGAGCCATAGCTTACACATACCTACACGATGACGTCAGCGCTAAACTCGATCTCGAAGAGGCGTTGGAGCTCGGCGCTGATGGCAGACTAGAGGTCTTCATAGAGATGGCAAAGGAAGAGCGCTAGCTTTCATCGGGATTTTCAATCCCCAAAAAGTCTAGGCGAGTATAATATCTCTGAACGGAACGTTGCCGAATTCCTTTTAGTCGTACAGTACTATTCGCCGTAGTGGAACTTCTCTCGTGGATTACAAATCTGCCATTCAATACATCCAGGGCCTCACCAATTATGAGAAATCTATGGTCGATCTCTACGCACCGGGTAATATCGACCTCCACAGGGTTGAGCAGTTGCTGGAGCTGTTGGACTCTCCCCACGTTGGGCCCTCCATCATTCATATAGCTGGCACCAAGGGAAAGGGGAGCACCGCCGCCATGATTAGCTCCGTGCTTTCGGATGCGGGATATAGGACTGGCCTATACACCTCGCCGCATTTGCACACTTTTAGGGAGCGGGTCAAGGTAGATGGTCAGATGATTTCACCCGGAGACTTTGCTCTAACACTGGAAGAGATCATACCCGCTGTTGAAAAAGTCGATAGTCAAGCTGAACACGGTACTCTTACCACCTTTGAAGTTCTCACTGCCCTTGCATTCTGCTATTTTGATAAGCGTGGAGTCGAGATGGAGGTGCTGGAGGTGGGTGTAGGGGGCCGTCTGGATGCCACCAACGTGGCCAGTCCCAACGTCTGTGTAATAACCTCCATCAGCCGCGACCATACGGAGCTACTGGGTGACAGCTTGGCCGAAATCGCTTCTGAGAAGGCTGGCATAATCAAACCAGGTAGCTTAGTGGTCTCGGCCCCCCAACCGCCCGAGGTGAGTTCAGTACTCTTCAAAGTTTGCGCCGAAAAAGGAGCCCACCTGAGGCAGGTGGCGATGGAGGTAGGCTGGGAGATAATTGGAGCCGATGCTGATGGACAGAGGTTCCACGTGCATAGTGAGTCTCATGACCTAGAATTAGAGCTGCCCCTGTTGGGCGATCATCAGCTTGAGAATGCCGCCACCGCAATAGTTGCTCTAGAAGAGTTGGAGCGCTTGAGTTGGCGCATACCCATCGAGTCTATCCACCGCGGCCTCCGAAACGTCTCTTGGCCCGGTCGCTTAGAGATTTTATCGAGAGAGCCGTTTCTAGTAGTCGACGGCGCCCACAACGGTTACTCTGCCAGAAAACTGAGGGATGCCTTGATTAGACATTTCCGGTTTGAAAAGGCCGTGTTCATCATTGGAGTCTCCTCTGGCAAGAACGTCGCCGACATAGCTCAAGAGCTGCTCCCAATGGCAAGTGAAATCATCATTACCCGCTCCCGCCATCCGAGGGCTGCCGACCCTTCCGAGGTATCCTTAGCCTTCCAGAAGCCTGGTATAATGGTGAGAGTTGTCGATGGGGTGCAGGAAGCGCTTCGGTTGGCCAATGATTCGGCTGGAAGTGAAGACCTCATTTGCGCAACAGGCTCCCTCTTCGTTGTTGGAGAGGTCATAGAAGCCGCAAGACACGCGCCCGTTATGGCTATAGATAGGTAGAAATTTTGGCAGAACAGACCAAGAGCAGCCGAAACGATCGCTTGACCGACTGGCGAGGCCGCACCCGAGTAGTTGTCACCGGCACAGGCTCCTTGACGCCTCTCGGCAAGTCAACCGAAGAGTTTTGGCAGGGACTGGTAGCTGGTCGTTCCGGAATCGACCAGATGACCCTCTGTGATACCACTGGATTTTCCTGCACCATTGCCGGCGAGATTCCTGACTACGATCCCAACGACTACTTGGGCCCCAAAGAGGCCCGCCGAATGGCCCGCTTCAGTCAGATAGCGGTAAACGCCGGTAGCATGGCAGTGGATAACGCGTGTCTAGACCTGTCAAAGGAGGACGGGGATAGAATAGGAGTCATGCTCGGCAACGGGTGTGGAGGATTTCCCACCATAGAAGAGGGGGCGAGGGTGCTGGCATCCAAAGGCGGGATGCGGATGAGCCCCTTCTTCTTCCCGATGATCCTCCCCAACATAGCGTCCTCCCAGGTGAGCAGGCGCTTCGGCCTCAAGGGATACTCGTCAACGGTAACCACCTCCTGCGCCGCAGGCACCCAGGCAATCGGTGAAGCTGCCGAGGTTCTCCGGAGAGGTGGAGCGGACGTGATGTTCACCGGTGGCACGGAGGCCGGAATTAGTCAATTGGGGCTGGGAGGATTCAGCGTAATGAAGGCCTTGACCACCCAAAATGGCGATCCTCCCAAAGCCAGCCGCCCCTTCGATGCCAAGAGGGACGGATTCGTTCCAGCAGAAGGCGCCGGTTTACTAATCCTCGAGACACTTGAGCACGCCTTAAATCGAGGGGCTCCTATCCTGGCTGAAGTAGCGGGGTATGGGCCTTCCTCCGACGCGTATCACATGGTCCATCCGGATGACGAAGGCGCCGGAGCAGTTAAAGCCATGACCTGGGCTATCCGGGATGCCGGTTTGAAGCCCGGCGATATCGACTACATAAATGCCCACGGCACTTCGACCCCGCTTAACGATGCCATCGAGACCTTGGCGATAAAGAAAGTGTTCGGCGAATACGCTTACAATGTCCCGATAAGCTCCACTAAGTCAATGATCGGCCACGCTCTGGGAGCTGCCGGCGGCATGGAAGCCGTGGCCTGTATTAAGACGATAACGGAAGGGGTGATTCACCCCACCATCAACCATGAGTTCCCAGATCCCAAATGTGACCTGGATTACGTTCCCAATGAAGCCCGGGAAAAGCAGGTGAAGACCGTCCTATCAAACAGCTTTGGGTTTGGGGGGCAGAACGCCTGTCTGGTATTCAAGGCCTGCGAGGACTGACGGGTAGATGCGTCAGGAGCCTTCTGCGGGTACGGCGCCTGTCTGGGGCAGCATCGCTTCCAATATTCGCTCTAGAGCCATGGTGTGGCTGCAGGTGTTCCAAGCAGCGAAAAAGCTGCAGCTGCAGTTCCATTTTCCATCGTCTAAGCTTACGTCGTGAATATTGTGCCCGCCTCGGAACGCCACCTTTAGCTGGGAGAAGGTGATTCGCTCCGGCTCCTCTGCATACCGCTTGGCCTTTTCTATCTTACTGATGAGGCTGGACTGCATGATACCCCTTTCTTGTGGCCCGAGTGAACGTTCTTTCAAATGTTAGATGCTTACTCAAGCCGAAATCCATGCCAATCAACTCGATTGTACTATCCCGCCAATCAGCCGGTCAACGGGCGGAAACAGGGATTCACCTCAATATCATCGAGGAAGAGAGGAGCATTCCCCGCCCCCCTGGATACCCACTTTCGTGGGAATGACGAATGGAAAGCCTTTCCGCTTACCCCCTATGCCGCCTGCCTGCAGCAGGCAGGTCATTCCCGTGCATGACACGGGAAACCATCCCCCCCTGGATCCCACTTTCGTGGGAATGACGAATGAAATGAGCCCCCGCTCACTCTGAGCTTGTCGAAGGGAGTGAGCGGGGGGCAAAAGAAAACATCCCGTCATTCTCGTGCTTGACACGGGAACCCATCCTCCCCCCTGGATTCCCACTTTCGTGGGAATGACGAATGAAACGAGCCCCCGCCCCGCTCAAATGGTTCCCTTCGGTAAACTCAGGATAAACTCTAAGCTCACCATGAGCGGGGGTGTGCTATATATCCCGCTCATGTGGTTCCCTTCGGTAAACTCAGGATAAACTCTAAGCTCACCATGGGCGGGTGGGGCAAGTTCTTGACACTCTCTCACAGGAGGGCATATAATCGCGATCAAGGAAGCATTTAATGCAGCCCATCCTCATGCAAGCAATCGATATCTCTTCGAGTTTGCATCTGCGCCGCTCAGTCTTTCGCCGCTCCACGAAACGGAGTCCGCTATCATACAGTTTCAGTATTTACTGAACGTAGATAAGCCAGACACAGCGCCGCCAGTATCTGCAGTTGGCAGATCAGGGTTGCTGCCCCATCTACCCTCCGACCGCATAACGTCCGCGTCAAGACCACACGCCAAGCCATCCAAGGCTGGAAGCTGATGCCCAAGTACATTTTTGTCACGGGCGGCGTAGTTAGCTCAGTAGGCAAGGGCTTAACCGTCGCCTCCATAGGCAGGCTCCTAAAGGGCTATGGCATCTCCGTCTCAGTCCAGAAGCTCGACCCGTATCTCAACGTAGACCCTGGAACCATGTCTCCATATCAACATGGTGAAGTGTTTGTAACACAGGACGGTGGAGAGACCGATCTGGACCTGGGCCACTACGAGCGGTTCATAGACGTCGAGCTAACCAAGATATCCAACGTGACGGCCGGCGAGGTCTACAGCTCCGTAATATCAAAGGAGAGGAGAGGCGACTTCCTTGGCGGGACCATACAAGCGGTGCCCCACGTAACCAATGAGATAAAGGCTCGCATCAGACGCATCGCCGACGAAACAGGCGCATCTGTTGTTATCGTCGAGGTGGGCGGCACCATCGGCGACATCGAAGGCCTACCCTTCCTCGAATCCATCCGTCAGATGCGGCGCGAGATAGGCAGGGAGAACGTCCTCAACATTCACGTCACCTGGCTGCCTTACATCTCGGCTACCGGCGAGCTGAAGACCAAACCCACCCAGCACAGCGTCAAGGAGCTCAGGGGCATCGGTCTCCAGCCCGACGTGATAGTGTGTCGCGCAGATCATGACGTACCCACAGAGATCAAGGAGAAGATAGCCCTCTTCTGCGACGTGGATAAGAGGGCCGTCATTGCCGCCCCCACTGCTGAGACCATATATGAAGTCCCCCTGATGCTCGAGGAGCAGGGGCTGGGAGAGCTGATCAGAGACAGACTCTCCTTTCCCGGCAACGGCACGGACCTGCGAGACTGGAGTGAGCTTGTATACAGAATAAAAGCCCCAAAGGAGCCTCTTTCCATAGCCATCGTCGGGAAGTACGTAGAGCTTCCAGACGCCTATTGCTCCGTTAGAGAGTCCCTGCATCACGCTGCCCTGCATCACGAACAGGACGTCCAGATATCCTGGATTCACTCGGAAGACCTCGAAAAGGATGGTTGGGAGGACCACCTCCGCTATGCCAGCGGCATAGTTGTCCCCGGCGGCTTCGGTCCTCGGGGTATCGAGGGGATGATAAGGGCAGCCAGGTATAGCAGAGAAAATCAAGTTCCCTATCTAGGCTTGTGCCTGGGTATGCAGGTTATGGCCATAGAGTTCGCCCGGCGCGTGATGAGCTCGGACGAACCCAACTCCACCGAGTTCGATGCGGAGACGGGGGACCCGGTCATATATCTGCTGCCCGATCAGGAGAAGGCCACGGACAAGGGCGGGACCATGCGTCTCGGCAGCTACCCTTGCCGTACAGTGCCCAACACTATAGCCGGCCGGGCATACCTGGGGCAGACCGTATCTGAGAGGCATCGACACCGGTTCGAGTTCAACAACGCCTATAAAGAGACGCTGAGCCGGAAGGGCATGGTCTTCAGTGGGCTCTCTCCGGATGGTGAGCTGGTGGAGATAATCGAGCTGAGGGGGCACCCCTTCATGTTGGGATGCCAGTTCCATCCGGAGTTTCGCTCAAGGCCCTATCGGTCTCACCCTCTTTTCAAGGAGTTTGTTGGAGCGGCCAAGAGAACGTTGAGAGAGGGCGGGCAGCACTCTCTGCCCATTGTCCCCGAGGAAATTAGCGTATAGACAAGCTTGACGTAATTATGTTAAAGTATCAGTTGACACCTGAGCCTTGCCGCACACATCGACGCCAGTCAGTTCTCTAAGCCTCGACGCCAATCGCCATAGCTCAGCCTAGTTGCCAGCCGTTTCCAAATACAGGCCAGACTACTAGATTTAGAAGCCTGAAAAGATTGCACCATGGCCGCGCATAAAAAAGTACAACCTTACCCGCTAATGGTGAGCCTGGAGTTTGTCCTGAGCCTGACGAAGAGAACCAAATGAGCGAAACCCCATCCCCCCCGCTCACCCTGAGCTTGTCGAAGGAAGTGAGCGGAGGCCAAAATAAACATCCCGTCATTCTCGTGCATGACACGGGAACCCATCCCCCCACCCCCTGGATTCCCACTTTCGTGGGAATGACGAATGGAAAGCCTTTCCGCCCACCCCCTATGCCGCCTGCCTGCAGCAGGCAGGTCATTCCCGTGCTTGACACGGGAATCCATCCCCCACTCGCACCCTTCGACAGGATCAGGACGAGCAGTGCTTGACATCTTGCATTCGGAATCGACTATCGCTTCATTAGTATCCCCCGCCCATAGGGCAACGAGGTAACCCCATGCTTAAGGAAAAGTCCCCGGCAACAGCGGGCAACCGCATCGAGATAGCAGACCTGGAGCAGAAGAGCAGAGACGAGCTGATTGATCTGGCCGAAGAGGCCAACATCAACGGCTGCACTCACATGAAAAAGGAGGAGTTGATATTCCGGCTCTTGCCTATGAGCACGGATGGTCAGGTGGAGATCATCAGCGGCGGTATCCTGGAGCTGGTCGATGACGGATACGGCTTCCTGCGGCACGATGGGTTCCGCCACGGGGTCAACGACGTCTACGTCTCCCAGTCCCAGATTCGGCGCTTCGGCCTGCGCACGGGCGACTACGTGACGGGGCAGGTGAGGCCCCCCAAGAACGGAGAAAAGTACTATGGCCTCCTCCGCGTCGAGTCGGTCAACAGCGTTGATCCAGACGTGGCAAAAGGGAGGCCCTCTTTTGAGGAGCTCACCCCCATATTTCCCGAGGAGCTCATCAACCTGGAGATACCCAAAGATAGCCTGTCGACCCGTCTCATCATGCTCTTGTCCCCCATTGGCAGAGGACAGCGGGGGTTGATAGTTTCTCCGCCCAAAGCGGGCAAGACCATACTGCTGAAGCACATAGCCAACGGCATAACCGCAAACCACAGAGACATCCACCTGATGGTAGTGCTCATAGGTGAGCGTCCCGAAGAGGTAACGGACATGAGGCGCTCGGTGGATGGAGAGGTGATAAGCTCCACCTTCGACGAGCCGGTCGAAGACCACACCAAGGTGGCGGAAGTGGCCCTAGCCAGGGCCAAGAGGCTGGTGGAGTGCGGGGAGGACGTGGTCATACTCCTGGACAGCATCACCAGGTTGACCAGGGCCTACAATCTGTCCATACCGACCAGTGGAAGGACCCTCTCCGGCGGCATAGATCCCGTGGCGCTCTACCCGCCCAAGCGGTTCTTCGGAGCAGCGCGCAAATGCGAAGAGAAAGGCAGCCTTACTATCCTCGGGACCTGCCTGGTGGATACCGGAAGCCGCATGGACGAGGTCATCTACGAAGAGTTCAAGGGCACCGGCAACATGGAGGTCCACCTGGATCGAAAGCTGGCCGAGCGCAGGATCTTCCCTGCAATAGACATACAGAAAAGCGGGACCCGTCGAGAAGAGAAGCTGCTGGACGAAAACACCCTCAAACAGGTCTGGCTCCTCAGACGCATGGTCTCCATGCTCTCCTCCAACTCCGACCCCAACAGCACCGTCGAAGCCACAGGGCGGGTCATCTCTCAGATGTCCAAGACGGCCAACAACGCGGAGTTCCTGGCAAAGCTGGGCAAGGACACCTAGCCCCCTATGCTGCCTGCTGCAGGCAGGTCATTCTCGTGCATGACACGGGAATCCATCCCCCCCCTGGATTCCCACTTTCGTGGGAAAGACGGATGGAACAACCTCCCGCCCACCCCCATGCGCGGAGGCGTGCTGTATATCCCGCTCACCCTGAACTGGTCGAAGGGCATGAGAGGTTGAGAAGGGCCTCAATGTCACCGAGCCCGCTCAACAAAAGAATCCACCTCGGAAAGCATCACCTTTGATGAAACTGCCCTACGTTGTAGCACTGGCGTCGCTAGTGCAGGATAGTTCCGAAGTAGCAGTGTGCTATAATTACCGTCACACTTTGCAATAGTAATTTAATGATTTCTCGGATGTCCGACAGCGACTCGGAACCTCGTCTCCCACAAACGAATCCCGCCACGAGTGACACGATAGCCATTGAATGGCTTCATGCCAAGCTTGAAGAGATCGAAGCGCATTGCAATTCTGATGCACTGACCGTATACGGACAGATCACGTCACCTATTGACCACCAAGTCAGACTGGCCGTCGAGAGCCTGCCGCATCCACGGGACAGCTTACTGGTTATCATCGATACCCCAGGCGGAATCGTAGAAATCGCTGAACGCATCGTGAATACCCTGCGACACTACTATCACGAAGTGAAGTTCCTGATACCCGACAGTGCGATGTCAGCTGGAACCGTGCTCGTAATGTCAGGAGACGCTATCCTAATGGATCACTTTTCCCGTCTGGGACCAATAGACCCGCAGGTCTACATTGAGGGGAAGCCGATAGCGACCTCCGTCCTGTCCTACCTTGAGCAGTTCGAACGCCTAGTAAGGAAATCCGAGGAAGGGACGCTGACCAGTGCGGAGCTAGTGCTTCTCCAGAAGCTTGACCTAGCTGACTTGCGGCAGTACGAGTTGGCCGCAGAACTGTCAGTGAACCTTATCCGAGAGTGGCTCGTTCACTACAAATTCAAGGACTGGTCCAAGCGCAGCTCCACAGGCCAACCCGTTACATCACAGGAAAAAACTGCCCGCGCGGAAGAAATCGCCCGTGCGCTGAATGACCAGGAAAGATGGGGCACCCATAACCGGATGATTAACCGTGACGCCCTCACTGAACTGGGTCTCAGGATAGATGACCTAGAATCCGACCGAGAATTGAGTGACCTAGTCAAAGCATACTTCTGGTTCTTCCGAGACTTTGCGTTTAGGATTCAGCAAAATATCCTGGTTCACAGTCGTCAGTATATCTAAGGAGGCGTACCATGGAGAGTGATACCCGATTCCTACTCACAGGGGACCAGATCGCAAAAAATCCGGCTGTTGACGCCAAAGTGGTCAAAGAAGCTGAGCGGGCCCGCAAAGAGCTCGAAGCTCTAGGCGTTTGGGAAGAGAGCGGAAGCCGAGTGAGAAATCCCTTTGAAGTCAAACCAGACTTGAGGCCCCATGGGCAGAAAATAGCCCGGCTTATCGCGCAAAGCGAATAGCGACTTCGTCGCCAAGAAAGAACTCCCCGCCCCCCCAGAAACTCCCACCTAGGGAGTCCAGAGGGAACCATCCCCCATACCCCCCTGCCTGCTGCAGGCAGGGGGGTATGGGGGATGTGCCCCCATATATAAAACTCTACCTGGGTGGGCTGGGTGGGAAACAAGACATTTGCCTTTGTAGAACGAGCTGAACAGGAGGGTAGGGCAAAATCTGCCTGCGACAGGCAGATCCAAAACTCAAAATGCGAATTGCCCTGTCCAGGCGCCGTTTAGGGCTTGACAACACAATGGGAGTAGGTGTTATTATCTACCACGAACGTCAGAGGGCCCCTTGCACCCCTTGACAAGGGTGGTAAGATTATTTGGTAAAAATTAGAACTGGTTTAAAATCATTCCCAATATCACTAGCTCGGTAGAGAGAGATAGCGGTTTAGGTACTGTCCGCAAAAGGAGGTGCAATCGGAGGAATACATAATGGAGGAAGCAACCAGCGCTCGCAAGCTTTTAACAGCAGCAGTTTTATTTTAGTTGTATTTTTTTGTTTTACAGGAAACGGGTTCCAGAATCCACAAACCTCAGAGTAAGGGGGCAAACATATGAGTAAGAAGGGTAAGATACTGTCCATGGCGACGGTATTGCTTTTGGTCTTATCCTTGGTGGCAGTGATACCGGCCGGGCTCGCAGGGGCCCAGGTCACTGGCGCTGTCAAGTTCATAGACGATGAAGGGAACGAGGTGGAGTTCTATTCCACCTCGCTAGCAGATCCTGACAACCCTGATGGAGACCGCTACGATGTGGTCACCGTCCAGGTGGAGGACGCAGATGAGGACAATGAGACGATCGGAGTGGTTAGGTTTACCCTTACGAGTGATACCTCTGATTTCGATCTCACCAACGTAGCAGGTCCCACACTTCAGGCGTTCTTCCAGGGCGAGCGATCAGAAAGGACCACGTTCACGTTTGAACATCCTGATGGCCGAGATGGCATCAACGGTAATGCAGATGACATTGACGCAAACGCTGGTGATGCCGGTGCGGCGGAAATGTGTCTTGAGAGTAACACTGCAGGCCAGTGGGTATGTACGCTCCCTGCAGGACACCAGTTGGGCGACGCCAACGAGGACGGCGCCTACGACGCGGAAGATGCGAGCTACGTCCGGGACACCACCGCTTCGGACATAGTAACTCAGACCGACGTGGATGGTGATACAGGTTCCCCGATCGTTGTGGTAAGTCCTGGAAACGATGCGATGGGATACCCCACCATCACTATCGAGTATGAAACGGCACCCGATACGGTACCCGATACTGACGGGTCAGACAGCGTTACCCTCTCCTACGAGACCTACGACTACAACATAAGAGAACCGTCGCTCACGCCCATCGACCTGAGCGGAGCTTCCGTCAGAGCAGGCGCCAGCTTCGATAATTTACTCAACCGCTACTCTGCCATATCCGCCGACAGTCTCGCCGGAACCATAGAAACGAGTGAGGTTCCAGGCGATACGGGTACGGACAACGATGACACCAGGGTTGTCATCTCGTTCAGGTACGACCAGACCGACACCATCGAGAGTGTCCAGGTGAGAAGCGGCACCTCCGGCGCCAACAACGCCGTTACCCTAGACCTCACCGAGACCAGGGCCGACAGCGGCCAGTTTACCAACACCGTCGGCCTGGTAACCGTCGACGAGTTGAAGATCATCAGGGACGCCGCCAGAGCGACCTTCGCCGACACCACGCAAGCGGTAGATGACGATGGTAACCCCATCAATGATGATACAACTAATACCCCAGATGTCGATGAAAGTGTGGCCGATGCGGACCCGCTCACAGTTACTACCATTGGTTCTGTTACCCCTGGGAATGGTACTCTTACCACTGGCACCGCCTACAGAATGGACAACGACGAGGAGATAGACGACCCCCTCGAGTTGCTGGCGGAAATCGCACGGGGCCCCGATGGGGAGGTTGATACTACGGACAACTCTGATGGCAACACTGCGCTTGCCAATAGATTGAGCAGCATGCTTGACGAGCTTGGACTGGAAGCTACAAACACCCCTGAGGAGTTGATGGACCGGCTGCTTGTCGTGGCCGACGGCGACACCATTACCGCCACCTACAACGACCGCAGCCCCTCCGCCGCACGGCGGGGCACGGCAACGGTGGACCTGTCGCCTCCCACCATAAACGTCATCGAGCCGGCCAACAACCTGCGGACCCGGGACAACACGCCCAGGTTCCACGTGCAGGTGATTGACACCGGCGCCGGCATCGCCGAGGGTGAGGATGTTTCGCTCTTCATAGGCGATTCTGATGACCCGCAGACAACGGTTCCGGTGGCCATAGACGACGGCTTCCGAGTCGAGTTCATACCCACCGAGCGCCTGAACGATGGACGTGTGGAGTGGTTCATTCAGGCAACCGACGCCGTCGGTAACAACGTGGCCGACGAGCCCGGCGGTTCGGGAGACTCATTCGTGCTCCACGTAGACATAGCTCCCATAGGCGAGTTCAACGCCTATACAGGGTTCGGCGTCAACGACGCCGGCACGGCCCGCACCAGGAGCGCCAACACCGCCGTACAGGTGTCCTTCGAGGAGCCTGTGGACGGCGAGTCCATCGCCGCCGGCGACTTCGAGGTCTCTGGCGTTACCCCGCAGGCCGCCTTCCACGCCGCCCTGCTGGAGAACACGGTGACGGCGACCGTTACTACAGAGACCGTTGACGTTGAGGGTGAATCTGTAGAGCAAGTAGTTAGAACATTCGACATTGGTGAGTTTGCAGCAGTCGATACCGACGAGGACGAGAGCTACGGCGACGAGTACACAGTACGCGACGCAGACGGCAACTCTCTTCCCGTCGCCTCGGAAGGAACGGACGCCGCCATGGTTGCGCTCACCTCCCTGGCTGACATAGAAGCCGGTGACGAGATAACCATCACCTACACCTTCGACGCCAGCCAGATGGTGTTCCTGACCGTGGCCGCTTTGGATGACGACGCCACCCCAAGGGTGGAGATCGTCGACGAGATCTCCGACTCGGCGGGCAACCTCACCGACGAGGACGACGACGTCACCGCCGAGGCCGAGGACAGGATCAACCCGGTCCTCACCGTAACCCTCGACTCGGACACGGTGGGCGACCCGGACGGCAACGGCACCGCCGAGGGCACGATCACCATTACCTCCAGCGAGGCCCTCTCGTCCGCCCCAGAGATCATCTATGGAGATGCCGGATTCGCAAGTGATGCCGGTACGAGGCTGAGAGAGATCACAGACGACCTGGTCTGGACCCTCGACTACGCCACCGACAACTCGGTGACGGACATGGAAATCACCGCCGACGGCACAGACAGGTCGGACAACACCGGCACCTCGGAAGCTGTCACTCTGACCACAGACGTTACAGCTCCGGAACTGGCGTCCTTCACCCCGGCAAGGGAAGCCGACTCGGACGACGCCTCTGAAGGCGTGAACCAGGGTCTGGACAACGTGGTGCGGGTAGCCGCCGACTGGGGGGAGGAGGACACCGTAGCCCTCACGTCCACCCTATCCGGCGGCAGCCTTGACGGCACCGTCGACGTTTCGGCCAACACCTTCGGCGAGGGAAACCTACAGATTCTGGGCATCGTCCTCGATGCCGGCGACTACACCTGGAGCATCCAGGTGGAGGATGCGATCGGCAACGACAGCGATGAGCAGACCATCAACTTCGAGGTTGTGGCTCCCACCTCCTTCGAGATCGACCTGGAGCCAGGCTGGAACCTCATCTCGGTGCCCACCAGACTCGACGCCGCCCTGCCGGGCAGTGTCTTCGGAGATGATAACCCCGCCGTCACCCGGATCCGCACCTGGAGCCAGACCGACGGCTGGCGGGCCGCCAACTACGTGGTCGTCGCGGACGACCCGGCTACCGCGGACGTTGACGAGTCCTCTGACACCGGCTGGGCCGGAGACATCCTGGCCCTGAGTCCGGGCGCTGGGTACTACGTCTTCTCCGAGACCGGCGAGAACGTGGAGACCTCTCTCCGCAGGATCCCCGGACTCGTGACGCCCCCGCCGCCCCAGCCACTGGGTGCCGGCTGGAACCTGATAGGTCCCCAGTTCTTCAACCTGCCCATCACCTCTGAGACCGGTGTGGACGCGGACGCCTACCTGATCGACGTGGACTGGTCGGTGGCCTACGGATTCGATGCCGATCCCAGCGTCGGCTTCGATAGGATAGCCCCCGGCGATGACACTTCTGACGGAGACACGCTCAACGCAGGCTCGGGATACTGGGTCTACCTGACGGCAGACGGAGAGATAGTACACTAGTAGCAGATTAGCCGTTAAAGAATGGATTCACGATCCCTCCCTCCCCACGGTTGTGGGGAGGGAGGGATTTGCCTTACCCCCCCCGCTCATGCCCTTCCCTTCGACTACGCTCAGGGTAAACTTCAGGCTCAGGGTGACTCTTCGACAGGGCTCAGAGTGAGCGGACACACGACCCCCCCCGGATCCCACTTTCGTGGGAATGACGGATGAAACAACCCTCCGCCCCACTTCCTATGCCGCCTGTCCCTCCCCGCTCATGGTGAGCTGGTCGAACCAAATGAGCCCGCCGAAGGGAACCAAATGAGCGGACACACGACACCAGTTTATCAAAGAGAATCAGATGAGCGCAGCCTCGGTAAGCTCAGGGTGATTCGTGTGATATAATAGGCGACAGATATGAACGTTACACCTCCTAACCGCTCCGTCATCCCCCACCCCCCTGGATTCCCACTTTCGTGGGAATGACGAATGAAAGGGCCATCCTGAGTTTACCGAAGGGAACCAAATGAGCGGACACACGACACCAGTTTATCGAAGAGAATCAGATGAGCCTTAGACCCTTGAAAATGCCAAAAGCTATTAGCCCCGCCCGATCTCGATTGCTTCTGGGGTTCGCCGCCCTTGTCGGCTTGCTGGCAGTATACGCCGGGCTCACCCCGGCCGAGGTGTCAGCCCAGCCGCCCCTCCCCATCATCTACGGCGGGACCGCCACGATTGCGGGAAACCTGGCCCCCGACGGCACGATGATCACCGCCAGAGTGGGCGGAGGGAGAGAGGGCAGACCGGTGGCCGTACAGAACGGCAAGTTCAGCTTTCTGGTGGCTGACCCATCCTTCGATTTCGTGAATCAAGCCGCTGCGGTAGGTGAAATCATCGAGTTCTTTGCCAATGGGGCCAGGGCCCTGGAGACTGACATCTACCGGGAAGGCAGCTTCATCGAGAAGACCAAAGACCTGAACTTCCCCGAGCTGCCCCAGACCGGCGATGACGCCTTTGCCTCCCTGTGGACACTCCTGGGGCTTATGGGCGCCTCCAGCCTCCTCCTGGGAATCTTCATGCTTGGAGTCCTGCCCCGCCTCCTGCCCCCTCCCCGCTAGCCCCCCGCTCACTCCCTTCGACAGGCTCAGGGTGAGCGGACACACGTCCCACACACGGACCCTTTCCTAGAAGTCCCCACCGAGGGAGTGCAGAGGGACACATCCCTCTGACGGGGGGCGTGGGGGGTGTCCCCCCAGACCCCAAAACATATCTGGGCGGGCGGATGGGGAAAGAGGCGTATGCCTATGTGAGCCAGGCTAAAGATAGCTTGTCAGACAACTACCCCCGCTCAGGGAGAGCGAACCCCGACCCTGCCCCTATCGGAGACCTTTGAATAACTCCAGCATTGCCCCAAAATGAAGCGCTCCAACTGTCATTACTTCGACAAGCTCAGCACGGGGTCTGAACGGAGCCCTTCGGCTATGCTCAGGGTAAACTCCGTGAAGTGAAGAATCCAAAACCTCTGCCCGTAAAGCTACGATATATCAGATGGACCGCTTTGGATTCTTCGTTACACTCAGAATGACAGTGGTATGGGGCTTGGTCGCAAGTTACGCAAAAGTCCCTATCGAGGGAGTCCAGAGGGGGGTCTGGGGGGGTGTCCCCCCGCTCACTCCCTTGTATCCTAGGACTGCTTTTCCAGGATGGCCACCTGGGTCTGGGCCGGCATACTCGAAGCGCTCACCTGAACCCTTCTCTGGGGCTCTACTTCCTTCGCGCTCATCTCCTTCAGGAAACGCGTAAGAGTTTGAGATGAGTCTCCACCCTCGACTGAGCCGGTGTTGTAGTCCATGGGAATCACAATTCCTGGCTCCAGTAGACTTATAGTCTCCATGGAGGCTCGGAGAGACGCCTGGTCCCCTATTGGCGCCATCAGGACCCTCACGACGCCCAT
The DNA here is from genome assembly GCA_965197675.1 of Dehalococcoidia bacterium. Lineage (GTDB taxonomy): Bacteria > Chloroflexota > Dehalococcoidia > Plut-88900 > Plut-88900. Next base: position 1,137,409 of record OZ240221.1, read on the forward strand.
CCTTTGAACCTGAGCCTCCGTGAGAGGGCTCTGTAAGCCTCCCAAATGACACAGGACCAGCTCTTCCGCCCCTATGGCATAGAGAATGTTCTTGCCCGGTTCCTCCCCTCCCAGCAGCTGGTTCCGAGTGGCTATCCCAGTTATCAGGACGTCGGCTACTTCATATTCTCCTGGCCTTCGTATCACTCTGGGATACCCGTCCTCGCCGGAGGGCACTTCCATGACCGCATTGCTGCGGCTGAAGGTGACCACCTTTGGGACAACGTTCTTTGGCAATCGAGAGAACACCTCATCCGTGGGGTCGGTAACGACGGTGGCGTCTTTTCCACGGATGCTAAAGCATCGGCCTCCGTACCAAGTTATGTCCAACTATCCAACTCCTCTTCATAGCGTTCTATCATTGGGGATCAACCTGTAAAAGCGTGTTGCGTAGTCAGTATATTGAGTGTCAAAGGCGCATTACAAGCTATTGACATCCCCAATACAGGCTGATAACTTCATAACCATCCAACCTGCGGCCTCAGTAAGCTTGAAAAGCATCTGGGCCGATAGCCAACGTCCGTAGAAGGGGGAGGAGCCTCGTGTTAACCGCTCGAAGAGAAGCGGTGCTCAAAGCAATCGTAGGAGACTACATAGACACCGCAACTCCCATTGGCTCCAAGGCTATAGTCGAAAAACAGGGCCTGGGAGTCAGCTCTGCCACTGTCCGAATGGAAATGGCCTGTCTGGAGGAAGAGGGTTTCATTCTGCGCCCTCACACCTCGGCCGGGGCCATCCCCTCGGACCTGGGCTATAGACACTACGTTGAACACCTCACCAATACCATAGAGCTGGCCGCAGTAGAGAAGCAGATAATCCACAGGCCACTCGATAACTCCAGATTAGGCTTGGAAGAATGGGTCCACCTAACCGCTGCTTTTTTGTCTCAGATCACCGGCAACTTGGCCCTGGTAACCCCGCCCAAAGCTCCTCGAGCAAGGGTAAAGCGTCTGGAGCTGGTACCGATACAGGAGTTGTACATCCTGTTGATCCTCGTGCTTCAAGAGGCCAAGATCATTCGCCAGCTGCTGTCCGTTCAAGAGCCTGTATCTCAGGGGGACCTGACTACCATTTCCAACAAGCTTAGTGATATCTTTCAGATGAGCACCTCCTCGGAGATCGAGGCATACGATAAAGACCTCACACCCTTGGAGCAGCACTTGATGGAGGTAGTCAAGGACTCGCTGAAGAAAGAGGAGTTCAACAGCTACGAAGAACCCCTTTTCGATGGCTTGCATCAGCTCCTGGAGCAGCCTGAGTTCTCCGATCCGATGCTCCTCCGAGATTTCATGGACGTCCTGGAAGAGCGGGGCTTATTACGAGAGATCATCGAGTCGACGTACTCTGGCCCCGACGTACAGGTAGCCATTGGCAGCGAGCTTAAAGAGTCGATAATGCATCACTTCAGCCTGGTCATCGCCGAATATGGGTCGGAGGGCCAGGTTCGCGGGGTAATAGGCATTCTAGGCCCCAAACGCATGTACTACGACAAGAACATATCCGTAACCGACTACCTGACCAGGATGACAAACCAGATAATGGAAGAGATATACAGCTAACCCTCCCCATACGTTTACTAATAGTCATCTCCCGGAGATCTACTACACCACTTCACCTGTACCCCTCCGAGTACCATGGATACCGAAAAAGACAAATCTTCCGATATAAACCAGGAGTCTGAAGAGGCAGCCGAGGAGACTTCCCAAAAGTCAGATGCAGAGGAGTCGACCTTAGATTCCCTAGAAGAGGCCCTCGCAAAGGAGAAAGAGCAGTCGGGAAGATATCTGTCCAACTGGCAAAGGGCTCAAGCCGACCTCGTAAACTACAAGAAGCGAGTAGGGAACGAACAGGCTGAGCTGGCCAAGTATGCCAGCGTCCCTCTTGTCGCCGGTCTACTCTCCGTCCTGGATGACTTCGAAAGGGGGCTGCAGAGCATGCCCCCCAAGCTGATGGGCCTCACCTGGCTCGAGGGTGTCTTCCTGGTCCACAGAAAGCTTCAGGGCATCTTGGAAGCCCACGGATTGTCGGAGATTAAGGCCTTGGGTGAAGATTTCGACCCGACTTTGCATGAAGCGGTGATGTACGGCGAGGGGGACGAGGGTAAGGTCATAGAGGAGATGCAGAAGGGGTTTAAACTCCACGACCGAGTTGTACGGCCAGCCATGGTCCAGGTTGGGCAAGGCGCCTCTAAAGAGGAAGGCTCAGAGGAGACGCCCGAGCCGCCCACCCCGGAACCCGAAACCGAAGAAAAGAGCGCCGCCTCCTAGCTCATCCTCGCCCTCCTTTCCGTCTTTCCCGACCCACTCAGGGTGAGCGGACACCCCCCCGTCATTCCCGTGTCAAGCACGGGAATCCATCCCCTAGCCCCTGGATTCCCACTTTCGTGGGAAAGACGAATGAAACAATCCGCCCTGCTCATGCCCTTCCCTTCGAATACGCTCAGAGTGAGCGGATATACAGCACGTCCCCGCTCATGGTGAGCTTAGAGTTTATCCTGAGTTTACCGAAGGGAACCATTTGAGCGGATACACTATCTCCCCGGAGGGCGTCGGAGGTATGTGTCCCTCTGGTGGGGGGCTGGGGCCTGTCTACCGCCAGGTAGAGGTTGTGCCCCCAAGCACGAATACCTATCGGGGCGGACGGGTGGGAACAATTCAACTGTATATCCCGCTGTGTTTGCCTTATAATAGCTTCAAAGGCACGTAGTAGATCCTGACCGAAATGCGAACCAAACAAGACTACTATCAAGTTCTGGGGGTGGCCAAGAACGCTTCCGACGAGGAGATAAGGAAGGCGTTCAGACGCCTGGCCTTTCAATATCATCCCGATCGCAACAAAAACCGCGACGCCGGAGAGAAGTTCAAAGAGATCAACGAAGCCTATGAAGTGCTCAGAGACCCCGATAAAAGGGCGGCTTACGATAGGTTCGGGCATGCAGGCGCCGCCGGTGAGTCTCCATTCGGGCGGGGTTTTGAAGGTATGGGAGGCTTTGGAGGGTTTGGGGACATCTTCGATACCTTCTTCAGCGGAGCAAGCCGCGATCGGCAGAGACCCAGGCGCGGCGCAGACATACAGCAAAACGTATCCATCACCTTCGAAGAGGCCGTGTTCGGAACGGAGAGAGAGTTCGATATACGACGCACCGAGGTCTGCAGTAGATGCCATGGCAACCGCAGCGAGCCGGATAGAAACCCCACCACCTGCACCGTTTGCAACGGCTCCGGAGAAGTCCGCAGAGCGCAGCAAAGCATATTTGGACAGTTCGTTAACGTCGCAACCTGTGCTCAGTGTAGGGGAAGAGGCAAGATCATACCCTCCCCTTGCACCCGGTGCGGCGGGATCGGGGCCGAGAAAAAGACTCGCTCCATCTCGGTTAAGATACCTGCAGGTATAGAGGATGACGCTCAGGTAAGACTCGCTAAAGAAGGCGAGATCAGCCCCAACGGAGGGCCGAGTGGAAACCTCTATATCAAGGTCAGGGTAAAAGACCATGAGTATTTTGTTCGGAACGGAGATGACATCCTGGTGGAGTACCCCATCAACTACGCTCAGGCGGCGCTGGGTGACGAAATCGAAGTGCCCACCGTTGATGGGCCGGTGCTGCTCAAGGTGCCGGCCGGGATCCAGTCCGGCAAAGGCGTCAGGCTTAAGGGCAAAGGCTCTTACAGAATAAATAAAAACAGCCGAGGAGACCAGATCGTCATTGTCAAAGTTGTAACCCCAGAACCCCTTAATAAGCACCAGAAAGAGCTGTTCCAGGAGCTTTATCGCACCCTGGAGAAAGCCGGCGACCACACCCAAAACGACGGCAAGGGCATCTTCGGCAAGATTAAGGATGCTCTCAAATAAGCTCCCTACAGGGTTCGTGTCGAGCTAAGGGCCACCGCCTCAGGCGGTGGCCCTTGTATTTTCAGCTTCAATTGACGATGGAACTATGAATCGACTCGCTCCAATGTTACCTCTGCGCCGTTGGGAACCTGTTTCAGAGCCTCCAAGTCTCCTTCCATGGCTCCGACCACATTGACCGCGCTGGCGGGTCTGATCTCGTCCTCTCGACTAACAGGTGTTGGCCCGAAGAACATGCAAAAAGCCTTCCCCGGCGGCCAGTAAGCTATATCGCCTAAAACCACCACCTCCCGACTATTCTCCTCTCCCATCTCAACAGGAATGGCAAAGTATATCTCGTTGCCCCAGGTGTTCCCCTTGGCCCTAATAGGTAGGGCATCCCAAATAGCCTGGGCCGTCGCCGTATCATCCAACGAAGCGGTAAGCTGAACATCGCCCGCCTTTATCGATATTTTTCTACCCATAGCTTCCTCCTAGTAGTTGGGCTTAATTTAATCATCAGCGCCAGCAGTGCGCAACCCAGGCAGAACATCATCAAAATGCTGCTTTGATATAATGGCTCGACGACCATGTCAGACTGGTATGAGTTAAGCATAGAAGTCCTTCCCGAGACCGTAGAGTCAGTATCTCAGCTATTTCAGCGCTACGGCCGTAGAGGTGTGGTCATCGAACACAGCCACCCTGGAGACGGCAAAGCAGTCAGCGTAAAAACCTACCTTCCCAGTGATGAATCCTATCAGGAGGCAAAGACTCAGATCGACCTGGGAATACGCTTGCTAAATCTCATTCAGCCGTTATCTCCACTGATAGAAAGGCATCTAAAAGAGGAAGACTGGAGCAACGAGTGGAAAAAACACTTCAACGTGCTTCACATCGGGAAGCGGCTGGTCATCTGTCCTACGTGGCTCGAATACTCGCCCAAATCAAAAGAAGCGATGATCCGACTAGACCCGGGAATGGCCTTTGGTACAGGCCTCCACCCCACCACCCGCATGTGTTTGGAGTTGATTGAGCGTACCATCAAACCCGGAATGAGAATCATGGACCTGGGCACAGGAACGGGGATTCTAGCTATCGCGGGAGTTAAGCTGGGAGCAAAGCATGCCTTGGCTCTGGACACCGACCCAGTAGCCGTTAGAGTCGCCCAAGAGAACGCCTCTATTAATCAGGTCGAAGAGAGGATAGACGTAAGGGAAGGCACTCTAAGCCATACGGATTCGTCATCTACCTCCAACTTCCATCTCATAGCAGCCAACATCACCGCAAAGACCATCATAAACCTGGCCAAATCCATGGTTAGCTCGCTCGAGCCAGGAGGCCTGATCATCATCGGTGGCGTACTTGACGTGCAGCTGGAAGAGGTGGAAAGAGCCTTCACTGACCAGGATACTAAAATCAAAGAGGTGGAGTCGATTGACGACTGGCGTGCCCTGGTGCTCTCGAAGGCTGGATGAAATCGCTCAGGAGCTTCTTCTCTCAGCGCCCTGTCGAAGCCTGTTCTCGGTGCCTGATAGCAATCTCTTTATGTTCTCTCGGTGAGTGTAGAGTATGATCAGAGGCGGCACCAGCGCCTGGGCTATATACCCCATAGGCTTCTTACCGACCATCACCAGCTTGAGCAAATAGGCAGATCCAACCATAGTACCGGTCAGTGACCCCAGTGACGAGAGCCGGCTCAAGCCCATGACCAGAACTCCAGCGCTAAAGGACGCTGCGCCCGCAGTCGGGGCTAATGCAAAGAGAGACCCCAGGGCGGTCAGCACGCCCTTGCCTCCCTTGAAACCCAGGAAAACCGACCAGATGTGGCCACAAGTGGCGGCGACACCAATCGCCACCACTCTTGCTGGGCAGGACAAGAGAAACCTGGCAATACCCACCGGAACGAATCCTTTCAAAAGGTCTATTACCAACACCAGCGCAGCAGGCTTAGGCCCCACAACCCGAAACACGTTGGCTGCGCCGATGTTTCCACTGCTATAGTCTCGTATATCCACTCCCCTCGCTCTCTTTACCACTAGCTGCCCTGTAGGAATTGATCCCAGCAAATAAGCGATCATAAGGAAAACCAGGAAGATCATCTCTCCTCTCTCCCTCCCTTGTACTGTAGACGCAGGGGTGTTCCGCGGAATCCAAAGGCCTCTCTCAAGCGATTCTCTAAATATCGCTGATAGGAGAAATGCACCAGAGTAGGATCATTCACTGAGAAGATAAACGTGGGAGGATGCACGTCCGTTTGACTGGCTCGGAATACCTTCAACCGCTTACCCCTTGAGCTGGGAAGGGGACTGGACGTCACGGCTTCTATCAGCATCCTGTTCAACGCCGAAGATGAAACCTGCTTCCCTCTTTCCTGATATATCTCTCTGACGGCGGGAATAATCCTATCTACACCCTTGTGGGTCAGGGCTGACACGTACAATACGGGCAGGTGCTGGGCTGCTCTGAGGCGCGCCCGAATGTGTGGAGTGGTATTTTTCTCGGTTAGGCTCTGTTCCGGAGCTAAATCCCACTTGTTAACTATTACCACCATACCCTTGAGAGCATACTTGGTATACCCCCAGATATGCAGGTCCTGGGCTGTCATCATCTCCGTTGCATCGATCACCAAGAGGACAACGTCCGCTCTGTATATGGCCTCCATGGTTCTCAGCACACTGAACTTCTCGATCCCTTGCTCGATACGACCTCTTTTCCTCACCCCTGCGGTATCTATCAGCAACAGCGACTCTCCCTCGTAGTCGAATATAGTATCTATCGCATCTCTTGTAGTTCCTGGAGTCTCGCTAACGATAACCCTCTCCTGCCCCAGGAGAGCATTAAGGAGCATAGATTTGCCCACGTTAGGCCGCCCCACTATTGCGACCTTTATAGAGCCTTCCTGTTCCTGTATGACGGCTGGAGGAAGGAGGGGCACCAGGTCTGCTATGAGATCGTCTAAGCCTGTAGCATGATAAGCGCTGATGGGAATTGGATCCTTCATGCCCAGTCGATAAAAGTCCGACAAGTCCAGTTCCTGTTTTTCACTGTCCACTTTGTTGACCACCAACATAGCTGGCTTGCCGCAGCGCCTCATAAGGACGCTGATATCCAGATCAGCAGCAGTAACCCCGTCTCGAACATCCACGACAAACATGATGACGTCTGCCTCTTCCATGGCCATCTCTACCTGGCTCTTGACCCTCTGCTGAATATCGGTGACCGGCTCCGGTTCCAGACCACCTGTGTCAACGAGAATGAACTCTCTATCTCCATAGGTTACGCTAGCCGATACCCTGTCCCTGGTGGTGCCGGGTACCTCCGTTACGACGGCCAGCCGCCTACCCACCAATCGATTGAACAGAGTGGACTTGCCTACATTGGGTCGACCTACAATGGCTACTATGGACATTCCTACCACAATCTACGAGATGGTTTAGTGAGAGAGATTCTAGCTTAGAAGCTTGGCGAGGACGGCTTTCTGAGCGTGCAGCCGATTTTCCGCCTGATCGTACACTACCGACTGAGAATGCCCTAGCATTCCATCTGCTATCTCCTCGCCGGTGTGGGCTGGCAGGGGATGCATGAAAATGGCTCCTTCCTTTGCCTGGCCCATGAGGCCTGGATCGACTCTGAATCCTGCAAAATCGACCAGCCTCCTCTCGGCCTCTTCTTCCTGCCCCATGCTGGTCCAGACATCGGTGTAGATGACATCCGCTCCTCTAACCGCTGATTTGGGGTCGTCAGTGATATCCAGGGCGACTCCATCCCTAGAGCTAAGTCGCTGAATAGCAGTAAGCATAGACTCCGAGAACTCGTACCCTTTGGGAGCACCGAGGATGAAGTCCGCCCCTGCCATCATAGCTCCCATGGCCAGGCTGACGGCTACATTGTTTCCATCCCCGACGAAAGCGATTCTCAAGCCCTCCAGCTTACCTTTCCTCTCCCGGATAGTAAGCAGATCTGCCAAGGCCTGACATGGATGCTCTTCGTTGCTCAGGCCATTGACGACAGGAACTGAGGCGTGTTTGGCCAGCTCCGCCACGTCCGAGTGAAGAAAAGTGCGGGCAACTATCCCATTCACGTAGCGGCTCAACACCAGAGCCACATCAGCCACCGACTCTCTAGTCCCCATACCTACCTCTTGGGGAGACAGGTACATGGCATGGCCACCTAGCTGTTTCATACCCAACTCAAAGCTGACCCTGGTACGTAGAGAGGGTTTCTGAAACACCAAGGCCAAAGCCTGTCCCTCCAGAAGAGGTTCCGCGACTCCGCTCTTTATCTTGGCGGCCATTTGAAGTAGGCTCCAGACCTCTTCGGGAGTCAAGTCTGAGATGGAAACTAGATCTCTCTTCATATGGTCGCTTCCTCCATCGTTGATATTATCCCACAGGCCATTTCCAATCAAGCTGGATATACCTCACTTATGGATACGCAGTGCTTGACAACCCCATCGATCCATCGCAGGGTACGTCCGGATAAACACATCGGGCGTTTTTAAAGGAGGGAACATGGAACAGGCACAGCAGTCTCCTGACTCACCCTACCCCATCTCCGTAACCGCCACGTTGGATTCACCGCCTGGCCGGTGGATTTTTCTTATCAAGTTGCTTCTGGCTCTCCCCCATTACGTGGTGCTTATATTCTTGTGGCTGGCATTCGCCGTAGTTACCATCATCGCCTTCTTCGCAATCCTGATTAAAGGTAGATATCCCAGACGTCTTTTCAATTTCAACGTGGGAGTAATGAGGTGGGGATGGCGAGTAGGATTCTACAGCTTCGATGCCCTGGCCACCGATAGATATCCACCCTTTACCCTAAAAGACGTAGAGGACTATCCCGCTCGCCTCTCGGTCGAGTACCCTGAAAGGCTCAGTCGAGGCCTGGTTCTCATTAAGTGGTGGCTTCTGGCTATCCCTCACTATTTAATAGTTGGAACGTTCCAAGGCGGTGGGGGTTATCGCTACTCTGGCCTGATTTTCTTACTGGCGATATTTGCGGCAGTATATAACCTGTTCAAACCCCGCTATCCCCCGGATATATTCACCTTATTGGTTGGGCTCAACCGGTGGGTATATCGCATGGTGGGCTATGCCGCCCTGATGACAGATAGATACCCACCCTTCCGGTTGGAAGAGTAGAAGAGGCTCGCCGCCTATTTACCTATGCAGAAGCGGCTGAAGATGTTGTCCAGCAACTCCTCGGCCACCGTTTCTCCCGTGATCTCCCCTAAGGCATTGAGAGCGCCTGTCAGGTCTATGGTAACGAAATCATCGGGCGCTTTCTTCACTATGCTGTCTTCGGCAGCGAATAGATGCTCCTGAGCCCGCTCCAGAGCCGCCTTATGACGAGGGTTGCTCACCAGCAGAGTATCAGATATTACTACCCTCCCTCCAATCACCGCCGAGACCATATGCTCTTGTAGCTGCTCCAAGCCCTCTCCCGTCACCATCGACGCACGAACCAGATCCCAAGGCAGGCCGGTAATATTCATGTGCATTGGGAGGTCGGATTTATTGCCTACCGCTACCACTGTGCAGCCCTTGGTCCGCTCTATCAGATCCCTATCCTCTGCAAGAAGAGGCTCGCTAAGGTCCAACACCAGCAGCAAAAGGTCTGATTGAGAGACCGCCTCCCGGCTCCGCTCAATCCCCATCTGTTCCACGACATCCTCTGTTTCGGTGATGCCGGCAGTGTCCACCAGCAAGAAGGGGATGCCCTGCACGTTGGCTATCTCTTCTACGGTATCCCTAGTGGTTCCAGGTATGTTAGTGACTATCGCTCGATTCTGTCCCAACAGCCTGTTCAGCAGGCTGGATTTCCCCACGTTGGGCCGTCCCACGATGGCGACTCGAACTCCCTGTCTGTAGATGATTCCAGCATCGGACGAGGCTATCAGCCCAGCTATGTCTTCTCTGGCCTTTCTAAGCGGGGTAAGGGTATCCTGGGACTGCACGTCGTCCTCGGGGAAATCGATCCGGGCCGTCAGGTAGGCAAGCAGGTCCATCAGGTCCTTACGAAGTGCCGCTATAGGCTCCGATAGCCTCCCTTGGAGCCCATCCATGGCTATTCTCAGACTAGCATCGGTCTTGGCTCGTATTACGTCCAACACTGCCTCTGCCTGGGTGAGATCGATTCTTCCGTTCAGAAAGGCCCTAAGCGTGAACTCTCCTGGGTTGGCCAAACGAGCTCCACCCGACAGAAGAGTCTGCAGCACCCGTTGCATCACGATGGTGCCCCCGTGTCCATATATCTCGACCATGTCTTCTCGAGTGTAGCTTCGTGGCGCCTGCATATAGGTAGCCATAACCTCGTCGACTAACGAACCGTCGATTGGATCTCTGACCTTTCCATATGACAGTTGCATGTGCTGGAGCTTTTGATCGAGCACCGTTCCAGCTATGATGCTGGCCTCTCGACCACTCATCCTTATCACGCCTATTCCACCCTCGCCCAGCGGAGTCGAAATAGCCGCTATTGTGTCCTCGTACATCCTACTTCCATCTCCACTTCAGTTAATCATGGCTCGATTATAAACTCAAAGAGGCCGCCCAGTGGTCAGAGGTATAGTGCTGGTCTATACTGGTCTTGCAAGTGCCCAAGGAGACTGGATGCCTTGTCGAAGTTGCTTCTTTTCGATGTTGACCAAACACTGTTGAGCACGAAGGGTGGAGATAGGAAAGCCCTGGATATCGCATTTCACCAACTTTTCGGAATCGCCGACGCCTTCGGGGACATCTCGTTTGCGGGAAGGATGGACATGGACATCTTGGGAGAGGCCTTCCGAAGATGGGGCATCGACCGCGCTGAAGCATCGGATACGATGACTAGGTTCCAGGAGACCTACGTCCGCCTCCTGGAGAAAATACTGCCAGGCTGGACAGAAGGACACGCGTATCCCGGAGTGAGGCAGCTCCTGGAGACCCTCAGCCGACGAGAAGACGTGTATCTGGGGCTGAATACGGGCAACTTCAGAGAGGCGGCTTTCATCAAGCTCAAGCGCTACGACCTGGATCAGCACTTTTCTGAAGGAGGATTCGGGAGCGACGCCCCCGAACGAAGTGAGGCCCTCGCCCTCGCCATCCAACGCTGTCGGGCCAAGAACGACTCCACATATGCCAAAGAGGATATCTACGTCATAGGAGACGCCATAGCCGACATCGAGGCGGGAAAGGCCAACGGCGTCCACACGGTGGCAGTAGCCACAGGAAACCTATCCAAAGATGAGCTGGCTTTCCACAACCCGACTTACCTCTTCGGTGACCTCTCGGATACCCAGGCTTTCCTGGATCAGGTGCTGTACGGCCCCCCTGGATCATAAGCAAACACACAACCCGCACGCAGGTAGTCCAGAGGAGGTATCTCCCTCTGAAGGGGAGATCGAGGGGTGTCCCTTCGACTTCTAACGACGTACCTGGGCGGCTGTAGGGAGGGAAGAACCCCGTCAGTCAAAACCAAAAAGGAAAAGCTCCACACTTGGTTATTGACATAGGGTAAGTTATACTCGAGACAAATGACTACACCAAGAATAGGACCATACAGTACGGATATGTTGGATTACACCAGCAGGCTGGATCACACGAATGGCAGTCTGGGATTCAGAGTGGCCATCTTTATTGACGGCAGCAATTTATATCATGCTCTCGATGAGAACTGTAGACGCACCGACCTCAGCTTTTCCAAATTCGTGCACAGGTTACTGAGAGGCCGAAGCCTTTTCAGGACCTACTATTACAACATCCTTCAAGACAGCCGCGGCAAATCCAAGGCCTTCTTGCAGCAGCAGAAGTTTCTCTCCAGCCTACATGCTATACCCTATCTGGAAGTTAGATTTGGACGTTCGGCCTATCGCAGAGGCGTGGCCATAGAGAAGGGCGTGGACATCATGTTGGCCACCGATATGCTGGAGCTCGCCCGGAATGACCTGTACTATACGGCCATCTTGGTGAGCGGGGATGGTGACTTTTCCTACGCCGTGCAGACCATAAAGAACATGGGCAAGTTCGTTGAGGTGGCTTGTTTTGAAAGCAATCAGTCCAGAGATCTAGCGGAAGTGGCTGACAACCTCATCGAGCTTAACCAGGACTACTTCGAGGACCTCTGGGCTGGTTGAGAAACCTATCTCAGTAGGCTTTCCCCTTGCTCCATGACCAATCCCCACAAACTGTAGTTTCATTTTTCGGTCAACAGGAAAGTTTGCTACTTACCGCGAATAGGAGCACCAGTTGATTCTCGATGGATTAGAGATAGCTGGCATCGGTATGGGCATGGTATTCCTTGCCCTGGTTACCATTCTCGTCATTACTTTCGTGCTGCGGTTTGCCATAGGCCGCATAGAAGAGTGGAAGCAGCCAAGGTCTGCAATAGAGACCCCACCTCCCCCCACCCCGAAAAGCTCGCCTACATCCTCCAGCAAGGCTGCGAAGGTCGCCGCCATAGCCGTGGCTCTTTACCTGACCGAAAGAGGAAGAAAGGCTCAAAGGAGGAAGACATAGAGGACTTTTTTGAGGGTTTCATAGCCCTCGAGTGGCAAAACATCGTAATGATGCTGGTAGGGGGAGGACTCGTCCTACTGGCTATCGTATGGAAGTTCGAACCTCTGCTGCTTCTTCCCATCGGGTTGGGGGCAATGGCCACCAACCTACCACTGAGCGGCTTGACAGAAGAGGGGGGCATCTTAGGCATCTTAAAGAAGAACGGCCTTGATAACGAGCTATTCCCGCTGCTTATGTTTCTGGGTGTAGGCGCTCTCACCGATTTCACACCTCTACTTCAAAGACCCATCACAGTCCTCCTCGGGGCTGCGGCTCAGTTTGGAATATTCGTAGCTCTGATGAGTGCAATAGCCTTGGACTTTTCCCTGCGAGAATCCGGGGCCATTGGCATCATCGGTTCTGCTGATGGCCCCACAACTATTTTCGTAGCCACCCAGCTTTGCCCCGATAGCGAGGTCTGCCCCAACGATGTTCTGGCTCCTGTGGTCGTGGCAGCATACTCCTACATGGCGATGGTGCCCATGATTCAACCGCCGGTGATGAGGCTCCTCACTACCAGAGCCGAGCGAAGAATCATGATGGAATACACCGAGCGCCCCGTTTCTCGGGGCTTGAGAGTATTGTTTCCCATATCCGTAATGATAATAGGGGGGGTGCTCGCCCCCAAGGCTGTACCTCTACTGGTGATGTTCATGTTCGGTAATCTAATGCGGGAGTCCGGTGTTGTAGAGAGGCTGACCAACACCTCGCAAAACGAGCTGATCAACATCGTAACCATATTCCTGGGACTGGCTGTAGGTTCCACCATGACGGGCGATAGCTTTCTGCATCTGTCCACACTGAAAATATTGGGGTTGGGTCTTGGAGCATTTATAGTAAGCACTGCTATGGGAGTATTGTTCGGCAGGTTGATGATGGCCGTCTCACGAGGCAGGATAAACCCTCTCATAGGAGCAGCGGGAGTTTCAGCTGTGCCCATGGCTGCCAGGGTAGTCCATAGAGTCGGGCAGCAAGAGAACCCCGATAACTTCCTGGTTATGCACGCCATGGGACCCAATGTAGCAGGGGTAATTGGCTCAGCACTGGCCGGTGGAGTGCTCCTGGCTCGAATACCGGAGATAGCTGCATAGCTGTCTATCAAAGAAAAAAGGGAGGAAAACATGCCTGGCAAATTGCAGGACAAGGTAAGTATCGTAACTGGGGGCTCTTCTGGCATAGGTCGAGGTATCGCCTCGCTCTTCGGTCAAGAAGGTTCAAAGGTGGTCGTAGCTGATATGGACTCCCAGGGCGGAGAGGAAACGGTCAGCGCCATTAAGGCCGCCGGCGGTGAGGCCATGTTTATATCGGTGGATGTGGCCCGATCTCAACAGGTCGAGAAGATGATCGAGGATACCATGGATACCTTCGGGAAGCTGGATATCCTTGCTAATGTAGCAGGCCGGCAGGTAGCCGCGCCTCCCTTGGTAGACGTTACCGAGGATGAGTGGGACTTAGTGATGGACATAAACATCAAGGGGACATTCCTATGCTGCAAGTACGCCATCCCCGCCATGCTGCGAGGTGGTGGAGGCAGCATCATAAACGTCGCATCATCCGTGGTGCTGAAGGGCAGCACCTTCTCCCTGCCGTACTCGGTGAGCAAGGCGGGGGTGGTACAACTGACCAAAACCGCGAGCAACCAGTACTGCTCTCAAGGCATCAGGGTGAACTGCATCGTTCCAGGACTCATCGATAGCCCCGGGTCTCAAAGAGTTGAGGGTGCTATGGGAGTCTTCGACCAGATGGTAGCGGAGATACCTGTAGGGCGGGTCGGAAACCCGGAAGACATCGCTCACTTGATGGTGTATATGGCCTCCGACGAGTCGGCATACGTCTCCGGCTCCAGCTTTCTAATCGACGGTGGGCGAGATACCTCCCATTAGCTAAGTCGATGTGCCAGGCTCACGGAGTACAATTACCTCATGATCCAGCTGCTCTTAATAGGTATCCTTTCAGTCACACTCCTGACCTGCTCAGCTTGTGTATCCTCATCCTCTGGTTCAACACCAACTCCCGTGCATCTGAGCACTCCAGGGGCTTCTCTCGACGAACTAGAGGAGATGAGGCGAGTAGCTTTCGCATATTGGGAGGCCTTCAACAACTATGATCCCGACAAGACCCTCTCATATCTTGAGGATAACTACAGAGAGCAGCGAGAAGACACTGTCCGAGATGAGATCAGCCGTGTAAAGAGGTTCAGAGTCCACCTGGGCATGAGTGAGGAGGCTGCACCTAAATTCACCAGCCCTGAAGAAGGAGAGATGCTCTTCAAAATGAAGGAGCCACTGGGCAGTCGTAAGATTCGCATGGCTTTCCGCAAAGTAAATGGCGAGTGGAAGATAGTCTTTGCCGAAGAAGTTAAATAGGCGAGGCCTGCATGAGCCTCGCCTATTTAGTAGATTCTCAGTTCAGATTGCGTAGGTATTTGCCTATCCACCTGCTATGGAGGGTAGAAAGTGGACTTCGCTGTCCTCCTTTACCTGCCCAAGCATACCCAACGGTGTTACCTCGCCGTCCACAGCCACGGAGATGCCCCGCTTGATTCGGGTGCCCTCAGCTAGCCTGTCCTTCATGCCCGGATAAATCTTGTCCAGATTCTCGATGATCTGGCGCACGGTGGAACCTTCTACCTCCACCTTGGTCTGCCCGTTTGTCAGCTTCTGCATCAGAGAAGGTATATATACCGTGGTCACAACCCTTCTCCTGCTACTTGTTCTTGTCCCAGATGGCCTCCGTTACCGCAACCGGGTTCATGGGTAAGTTCTTCATGCTGATCCCGATGGCGTCCTGGATGGCGTTGGCGATGGCAGCCGGCGGAGGAATAATACTAGCCTCTCCGACGCCCCTAACACCGAAGGGGTGCTCCGGACTTGGCACCTCGATGATCACGGTATCAATCATAGGTAGGTCCAATGTAGTGGGCATCCTGTAGTCCAGGAGGCTGGAGTTGGCCATGGTGCCGTCGTCTGTCATGTAGTACTCCTCGTTCAGGGCCCAGCCGATGCCTTGAACGCTGCCTCCCTGCATCTGGCCTTCCACATAGCTGGGATGGATGGCTTTGCCGGCATCCTGGAACACCGTGAACCTCAGGATGGTAGTTTTACCAGTGTCTGGATCCACCTCCACGTCCACGATGTTTCCAGAGAAAGAGCCAGCGCCCGCCCCGGTATCAAGGGCTGCCCTACCGACGATTGGCCCGCCTGTAGTAGCCAACTGTTCGGACAACTCCTTGAATGTCATCTTGAGCTCTGTGTCTGTTTTGGAGCGGAAGACCCCGTCCACCAACTCCACCGAGTTAGAGTCGATGCCCCATATCAGGGCAGCCCTGTCTATCATCTGTCTTTTGACGTCCTGGGCTGCTTCGTATGCCGCCCAGCCCGTACCATAGGTAGTGCGGCTGCCACCTGTAGCATCGTGATAGCCGATGGAGTCGGTGTCCACTACTGAGGGGCGAACGTCTTCAGCGGGAATTCCGAGCACCTCCGCGGCTTGCATGGAGATAGAGGCGCGTGTGCCGCCGATGTCCGGAGAGCCTTCGGTCAAGCCTATAGTTCCGTCTCCTGCTACGCTTATGGTACAGCTGGACTTCTGCCCTGAGTTCATCCAGTACCCAATGGCGACCCCTCGACCGTGATTTGGTCCTTGGGGGGAGGCTGTGTAGTGAGGGTGATTCTTCATGGCCTCCAGCATAGCTACGCAGCCAATCTGAGAAAAGACAGGCCCTGCTGCGGTGCGGGTACCCTCCTTAGCGGCGTTGCTTAGCCGGAAATCAATCTGGTCCACCCCAAGCTTCTCGACAATCTCGCTTACAATGGTTTCAACGGCAAAGGCGGCTTGAGTGGCACCTGGGGCTCGGTAGGCTGCGGTGTTGGGCTTGTTAACCACCACGTCATAGCCGTCTACGAACACGTTAGGAATATCGTAGGCGGCGAAGGCGCAGAATGCCCCCTCCCCAACGTAGGACTGAGGATAGGCGCCCGCCTCGTAGGCCAAGTAGGCCTCCGCTGCTGTTATCTTACCCTCCTTATTTGCACCGATCTTGACCTTCATATGGGTCCCAGCCGTTGGACCAGTTCCTTCGAAGACCTCTTTACGGGTCATAACCATCTTTACTGGGTGACCAGACATGCGGGAAAGCACAGCAGCCACAGGATCTATGTAGAGGGGTATCTTACCTCCGAATCCACCACCGATCTCCATGGCGGTTACTCTTACCCTGGACTCGGGAATCTGCAATATCGCGGCGGTGGTATCTCGAATGGTGAAGTGGCCCTGAGTGCTGGTCCAGATAAGAATCCTGTCATCATTGTTCCACAGGACTGTGGTGTTATGAGGTTCAATGTAGCCTTGATGGACCGTCTGAGTGTTAAACTCTCTCTCCACGATGATGTCAGCCTCGGCGAATCCTTTTTCCACGTCTCCCAACTTATGCTGGAAGTGGGTGGCTGTGTTACTTGCTTTATCACTCTCGGCGCCCAGTTCTTCCGTTTTCATATTCTCGTGGAGTAGCGGGGCCCCATCGGCCATTGCTTCAGGCGTGGTAAGGACGTGAGGCAACTCCTCGTACTCCACCTTGATGAGGGCAAGCGCCTCCTCGGCAACATGAGGACTTGTGGCAGCCACAGCAGCCACTGCGTGCCCCTTGTACAGCGCTTTATCGCTGGCCAAAACGTTATCTCTAAGGTATTTCAGCCTTACAGCACCCTCTCCCAGGTCCACAAGCTTGTCACCTGCCTCGGGGAGGTCTTTGCCCGTAACCACGGCTTTAACGCCCGGGTGAGCCTCCGCCTCGCTAGTATCGATGGACTTTATTCGTGCGTGAGCATAGGGACTGCGTAGAATTTTAGCGTGGAGCAGTCCCGCAGTACTGTAATCCGCTCCATAGAGAGCTCGCCCGGTAACCTTATCTGCGCCATCGTGCCGAATAGGACGAGTACCGACTACGTCATACTTTCCGTGTTCCAGCACTATGTTGGGTTTATAAGTTATCGTCATGTCCTGGCTCCTTCTTTCATCATTTGAGCAGCATCGAGGACAGCTCTAACTATCTTATCGTATCCTGTGCAACGGCAAAGGTTGTTGGCCAGCCAGAACCGCACTCTGTCTTCCGAGGGGTCTGGCTCCCTGTCCAAAAGCGCCTTAGCGGCAACTAAGAACCCCGGAGTGCAGATGCCGCACTGGAGGGCAGCGTCTTCCAGGAAGGTCTGCTGAAGGGGGTGCAATCCATCGGGCGTAGCAATGCCTTCGACGGTTGTGATCTCCTTCCCCTCAGACTCGACACCGAGCATCAAGCAAGAGGTGACTATCCTGCCATCAAACATCACGGTGCATGCTCCGCAGTTACCATCGTTACATCCCTCTTTGCTGCCCGTCAGGCCGATCACATCCCTCAGACATTCCAGGAGACTCTGACGAGGCTCACATAGGAACTCGGTCTCCTCTCCGTTGATTGTCGTGCGCACGTAGGTCTTTCTGTGATCTGTCAACTTCCGTTCCCCCTTGCTCTCTCTATGGCAGTGTTTAGCGCCCGCCGGGTCAAGACTGCGCACAGATGCTTCCGATATTCTATGGTTCCTCTCATGTCTGTAATGGGCTTGGCCGCATCTCTAGCCAGTTGGGCCGCTCTTTCGATGTTTTCATCAGTGGCGGGCTTACCGGTCAACGCCTCTCCAGCCTCTCGGACAAACAAAGGCGTCGGGGCCACTGACGCCAGCGAAACACGAGCGGAGTTGATGGTCTGCTTGTCGTTCTCCAAGACTACAGATACGCCAACTCCAGCCACGGCGATGTCCATTTCATTACGTGGAATGAATCGAATATACCTAGCACCTGAATTGGGCGCTGGCGGCGGAAAGTGGAGGGAAACAAGGATCTCTCCCCTCTGAAGTACATTTTGGCTCGGCCCTGTGCAGAAGTCCTCCACGGGAACGGTTCTGGTGCCACTTGGCCCGGCGATTTTGCAGGTGACGCCCAGTGCTATCAGGGCAGGCACGGCGTCCGCGCTGGGAGCCGAGTTACAAAGGTTGCCCCCAACAGACGCCCTGCCCTGTATCTGAATACCGCCTATTATAGAAGTGGAATCTCCCAGAGCTGGATAGACGGAAGCTATCGTCGAATCCTCGTAGATTCTATGGCAAGGTACTGCCGCACCCAGCGTGAGCCCCGCAGAGGCATCATATGTAAGCTCGTCTAGCTCTGGTATGTTCTTGATGTCCACCAGCACCCCGGGCTCTCTCCGGCCCGTCCTGTGCTGGATTAGAATATCTGTACCCCCGGCCAGGGGTCTGGCGTTATTGCCTTCTCGAGCCAGAACATCCACTGCTTCCTTTACCGAACCGGGGCTGACGTAGTCAATCCATTTCAATGGCTGTCTCCTCCCTCATAGCGTGGAAGTAATGATACTATAAGTTATCACTCATATCTACCAATAAATTCATGGTTCTCTGGTAAGTGGCGTTAGGGTCAGAGCCTACAGGTAATACAGTCACCAGGATCTCTTCAGCGCCTATCTCGAACAGATTATTCAAGCCTTGTGCCACCTGGTCTTCGTTTCCAGAAAGCGCCACAGCGTCCAGCATCCGATCGCTCCAACCACCCGACTCCTTGGCCTCTGGGAAGCCGGCGTCGGCGAACATATTGGCGTAGAAGGGTTGAGAAGGGTAGTAGGCGAGTTGCTGTCTGATCATTGCTCGTACCTGATTCGGGTCATCATGAACGCAGACTGGCACGTGGGCGATGAGAGGTGGGGTGGTACGGCCAACCCTCTTCGCTTCCTCCTCCATGGCAGGTAAGGCCCCATCTCGAAGATAAGCTCCTGGACATACCCAGCTTATGGCACCGTCTGCTTCTGCACCACACAGCCGGAAGGCACCCTCACGTAACGCCGATATCATCACCGGCACATCAGGGAATGTCCGAGGTGTGTCGACGTGGACTTTGTAGTGCCGGCCCTCGAAGTTCACCTTCCCTTCACGCAGTAACGCCTTCACTATGTGAATGTACTCACGGAGGTGGGTCAAAGGCTCCTTGAAATCGAAGCCCAGGGCATCCTGCATCTCCCTCTTATGGCTGGGCCCAAGCCCGATGCGAAATCTACCCGGAGCAAGGCCAGCTATGACTTGTATTTGTCCTACTACAGTTCCAGGGTGCCTGGGCCACGTAGTAACAATGGAGGTACCAAGCATGATACGCTCAGTGCGCAGGGCAATGGCCGAGATCATAGTCAAGGCATCTAGGTCTACAGGATTGCTAGACAGCCAGACAGCCCGGATGCCTTGATCTTCCAGCTTCTGAATCCTAGATATGATCTCGTTGGGGTCCGACCCCGATATGTCGATACCTATTCTTCTTTCACCCATGTCACCGATTACGACTGCTCCCTTAGCTTCTGCTAATCTCCGCAATCAAACTCACTGTTCGTTCCCATGAAGCGGCTTGATCACCACCCGCAGTAACAACGGTGGCCAAGACCTCGCTGGCGCCCCAGTCAAACAGCTCCTTCAGCCGATTCTTTACCGTCTCCTCGCTTCCCGATAGCACTACTGCATCCACCATATCATCGCTCCAACCTCCAGTCTCCAACGCTTCTGGGAAGCCGGCGTCTGCAAACATGTTGGCGTAGAAGGGAAGTTTGGGGTAGTCGGCCAACTCCTGTCTTACGGCCTCTCGCACTTCGTCAGCGTCATCATGGACGCATACGGGCGCATGGATGTACAGGGGTGGGACCTGGCGCCCTGCCTCTTTGGCTCCCGCCTCCATAGCTGGAATTGCCACTTCATGCAGGTACCTCCCCGGGCAGACCCAGCTTATAGCTCCATCAGACTCCGCCCCGCACAGGTGAAAGGACGCCTTCCTTAGCGCCGATGCCAGTACCGGGACGTCGGGGTAGGTTTGCGCGATGCTCATATGAGCATCGTAGTAGCGTCCTTCGTGATCCACCTCTCCCTGGTGTAGGAGTGACCTCACGATTCTCAGGTATTCTCGTAGATTGGTTAGGGGGGCCTTGAAATCGAACCCGAACACGTCCGCCATCTCGATCCTGTGTCCAGGCCCTACGCCAAAACGGAAGCGCCCCGGTGCTATTTTAGCTATCGTCTGTACCTGCCCCACCGCCGTTATAGGATGGCGAGGCCATGTGGGTGTAATGGAAGTCCCCAGCAGAATCCGCTCGGTTTGAGCTGCAGCTACCGCCAACACAGTCAACCCATCTATGCTGGTCGCATCTGTGATCAGCCAGGCTGCAGGAATCCCCATCTGCTCCAGCTTCTGAATAGTGGACACAACCAAGTTGGGATCATCTCCAGAGACGTCGATGCCAATCCTCTTATCATTCATGTGTCAAAAACTCCAGTATTTTGAGATTTGCCTCTTCAGGTCTCTCTTGGTGCAGGAAGTGGCCAGTATCCGGAATCACCACCTTTTCCAGACCTCCAGTGAAAAAGGAGTCCATCTTCTCGAAGCATTCCAATCTTCTAGGGCGATCTCTGGTACCGTGTAAGGCCAACGTAGGCACTGTCACTGTCGAGGAGTCGACCTTGCGCTGGATGTCACTCATTTTGGGGTCGACCAACTGGGGGTTAACGCTATGTCTATAGTAGTTGAGAGCGGCCTCCACTACCCCAGGTTTTTTGAACGTCTCCTTAACCTTATCCAGCACCTCCTTCGGAATGTCCCACTCCGGCGAGGCATTCCTCCACCAGTCCTCGATGAAGGCGTAGTTGTTGTAGGCCATCGTCTCGCCGGCAAAGGGCATCTGGAAATAGTAGGTGTGCCAAGTGCCTCTTAGATAGTCGAAGTTATAGGCTTCGTCGGCGCCTGGGTGACTGGAGGCGATGGTCACCAGTTTGGTCACCTTCTCGGGCCCGAGAAGGGCGGCTCCGTAGGCGGCGTTGGCGCCCCAATCGTGACCTACCACGGCTGCCCTTGCCTCTCCAAGAGCATCGATCAGGGCTAGGACGTCCTGGCCCAGCACCGCCGTTTGGTACCGCCCGTCCACTGGGACCTCCGTGGGTGCGTAGCCTCGCATGAAGGGCGCCACCCCTCGGAAGCCGGATTTGGCCAGCTCTGGAAGGAGATGCCGGAAGGAGTAAGCGTGGTCGGGGAAGCCGTGCATGCAAAGCACCAGAGGCCCCTGCCCCTCCTCTAGATAGTGGAAATTTACACCGTTAGCCCGCACAGAGTCAGTCTTGAACTCGGCCATGTCTCCCACCGCAGACATTTCACGTTGACATCGAAAAGGATACCCGTTACTGCTTTCTAGGGCAACCCTCGCCCGGGAGATTGTTGTTCATTTCGGGTTCCCCCTCTTGCACTGGACGTATATACTGACGTATATACTAAAGGCACCAAATCCCTTAGCCGTTCTCAGGAGGTGACCATGTACCAGTATCCGGAAATAGACTGGGACGCCCTTCGCACTTACAGGACCGATGCAGTAAAGAGTGTAATGAAGGATGCTGACGTCGACACTATGCTGATAACCGGCCCAGACAACATACGATATGCCACCGATCTCGGACTGCTGCTCATAGCCGAAGCCATAGACTGGAACACCGCTCTAATCACTCGAGAAGGCGAGGCCTACCTCTTCATTCACTATGTCGATCAGGTTATTAAAGACCCCATGCCCACACTTCCCTGGATTAAGGAGTTCAATCCGCTACCCTCCTGGGTGTCCATGAACACCGAGAAGGAGTTTTGGACTAAAACGGTATCCAAAAAGCTCCAGGAGATACAAGCTCGCAAAGTAGGAGTGGGTGCGCTGTCATTCCAGCTTTATGACAGCCTTACGCAGGCCATGCCAGATGTCCAGTTCAAGTCTGTCTACATGGATCTTTCCGATGTCCGGCAGATCAAGCATCCCGAAGAGGTCAAGCTTTTAAGGGCTGCTTGCGAGATCGCCTCCATAGCCGGTGCCGCTGGGATAAGAGCATCTGTAGAGGGCGTTACCGACTTCGATGTCTTGTCCGTGATGGACCAGACCATGCGCTCTCTGGGAGCTGTGTTCTTGGCCCACAACGTGTGTATACAGGGTGAGAGTCAGGTCACAGGGGGTTGGTTCCCCAAGGGCAAGCGTTTGAGAGACGGCACAGCCCTGGTATTCGACTGGGGATGCTACGAGAAGGGCGGCTATGGTGCAGACCTGTGTCGTACCGCCTTTGTGGGCACCCCGCCTAAAGAGATTGAGAAGGGCTATAGGGTCTTGATGGAGGCTCACCTCGCGGGCGAGGCGGAGGCCAAGCCGGGAATCAAGGTCTCGGAGGTCGACAAAGCAGTAAATGATCACCTGAGTAAATCAGGTTACCCCACCGTACCCTACTCCCTGGGCCACGGAGTCGGGCTTCGCTGCTGTGAGCAGCCCGTCATATTCCGACCCGAGTTGATGACCAAAGACGCCACCCTGCGGGAAGGTATGGTGATCTCTCTCGAGCCAGAGACCAAGGTTGAATCCCGCGGCGAGACGGTGGTACTCAAAGTGGAGGACAACTATCTGGTAACCAGCACCGGCCTGGAGAAGCTATCCACCACCGGTTACACGGAGCTTTGGGACTAGTAGTGACTTAGCGAGGAGCAATACATGCCTACTGATCCATCTCGATTCAAGCTCATCAAGGCCGGACGCCTCATTGACGCCCGAGGCGACAAGCCCATAGAGAATGGTGCTGTACTAATAGAGAATTCCCAGATACGTCAGGTCGGCTATGCCAACGAGGTGTCAGCTCCTGAAGGCGTCCCGGTAGAGGAGTTCGACTTTCCTCGAGGAACCGTACTTCCCGGCCTCATCGATGTACATACTCACTTCAACTACATGGGTGACGGCACCCACACTGATGACGTAATGGCCATTGATGACGACCTCCTGCTCATCCGTTCTGTGGTCAACGCTCGGACTCACCTGGAGTCCGGCGTCACCACCGTCCGAGAGTGTGGAGGAAAACACAGGACCATCACCTCCCTGCGGCACGGGATACGTCAGGGTATAATTCCAGGCCCTAAGATTCTGGCCTGTGTGCGTCCCATTACCATCACTGGGGGGCACATGTGGCAAATGGGCTCGGAAGCCGACAGCAAAGACGAGGTGATAAAGGCCGTACGGCAGGTTATTAAAGAGGGTGCCGACTTCATCAAGGTTCCGACCACTGGAGGCAGCACCAAGACCAGCTTCCCCTTCTTTCCATCTCACAACCTTCCCGAATTAACGGCTATCGTAGAGGAGGCCCACAAGTTCGGGAAGCAGGTGGCGACCCATTCCCGCGCTACGTCAGGGATCATAAACTCGCTGGACGCAGGCGTCGACATGATCATCCACTGCTGGATGCAAGAACCTGATGGCTCCTGGAAGTTTCAGCAGGATGTGGCCGAGCGAATCGTGAAGGAAGACCGAGCCGTCAACCCCACTATTTACGTGGCCTATTCACGCATACTGTCCATGAGGCAAAAAGCCGAGGAAAGCGGTGGTTCCTCGGGAGTCGACGAATACGGACGTTCGCTAAGTGATGCTGAAAGAGAGTTCGATTCCCTTTTGGATACCATTCGCCGTTACGTCGAGCTTGGAGCGCGTCTGGCCCCGGGTAGTGATTCTGGCTTCACGTGGTACCCCTTCGGCCAGTTTGTCCATGAGCTGGAATACTTCACCCACGTGGGCATGCCTACCATGAAAGCCATCCAGGCGGCAACTCGAGATGCGGCGAAGACCATTGGCATATCGTCCATCACTGGAACTCTGGAGCCAAACAAAGCGGCAGACGTTATAGTTGTCAACGGTAATCCCGCAGATAACATCAGCGCCCTGAGCGACGTCCAAGCCGTGTTCGTAGAAGGAGCAAAGGTGAAATAGCGCCTCTTCTGGAAAGAGGTCTACCATGCCATTCATACATCGAAGGGTTTTCTACGCAAAGGCTGGTATGGCGGAGCAGATAGTCAACCACTTCCAAGCCGTGGAAAAGATGATGGAGCAGTACGGCTTCAAGATGGAGAGTCGCATCCTGACCGATTACATGAGTGGACGGAGTGGCGGTAGAGTGGACGTACGATAGCCTGGGAAGCATGGAGCAAGCCCAAGGATGACGACAACTGATCTTTCTCCACCATCCCCTGAACAATTGATAGCATCCGCTAACGGGACATTCGGGACAATCTTGGCCGACCCTCCATGGAGATTCAACAATCGGACTGGAAGAGTCGCACCAGAGTATCGTCGCCGTCTTCGGTATCAGTCGCTTCCATTTGACGGGATAGTTCGTTTACCAGTGAACGAACTATCGTTGGAGCAAGGCCATCTCTACCTCTGGGTACCGAACGCGCTGCTTAGAGAGGGCCTAGAGGTGATGGAGCATTGGGGATTCGAGTACAAGACTAACCTCGTCTGGCATGGATGGATTGTTTGAATGCCATCCGAAACCGGTTGTCTCACTCGGGTCGGCGACACGTAACGGATGAAGAGGTTAGATTCCTCGAAAATATATGGACCCATGTTGGCGACGAGTGGGAGCGTCTGCGCGGTCAGTCTGCGTAGCCTGGGTCTATGGAATCAGCCTCGCCTTTCTGAAGCGAGATAGAGCCCTCGCTGATCTTTTGCAGGCGGTAGTACTCGAGCTGGACATCTCATCCCCGCTGGCTACTTGACCCTACCTCCCCTCCCCACACTATCTAGGGTGTCCACGCTGATCCAAGCTCTTCGGCTACCCCCTCCTTAGACCCTAGTCCAATTTGTGCATGCCTCAAACGTGATCAGGCGGCGCCCTTGTCTAGCCCTGTGAAGAGAATCTCTAAGCTCTATCTCTGAGGGCTGCTTCATCTAGATTGCGCTGAGTCATGTTCTCCTCCAGCTTAGGGATGGCTAGCGTGTATTCTTGAAAGCAAAGAAATGGCTTGCCAAGAGAGACCGTAAACAAAACTTTCGAGTTGGTGGTGGATCTATAAGTTTAGGAATGGGCTGTTCCCTAGTCAACGTTGCTGTTAATGTCCAAGGTATAGGCTCACCCCATTAATCTTGCTCAGAATAGTACCCTTATAGCAAAAGTCGCGCCTGAGTTCGAATCCGAACCGATGGATCATGTGTCTTTGGCCGCGAAGAGAATGTGGTTCAGCACTAGTGCCGGTGCGGTAGATGGCTCCCGCCGGGAGCCCCTGTGGCCTCTACTCAACATCCTGGTTGCCCAGGGTGCCCACAGCAGAGCCTCCCGCGGCGAATTCTAAGCAGCAGATTCCGGAGCACCAACCACACACGAACGTACCATGGCCCAGGGGCCATCCAGATGATTCTCAGGAATCTCCGTATTGCTGTGATCATGTCGAACAGTATATCAGATGCTATGGAGACATTGACCGACGCCCCCTTGCCTAGGGGCATGCCGGACAACGCAGGCCTGTAGACCATCTGGAATGAAAGTTAGCAACCTTACCTCACGGGGTATCGGCAGGTGTTCGAGCGGCTCTCCTCGATCTAGATTGGACCCGCTGAACATGCGATCGTGCCGATTAAGATCGGGGAGTGAAACGCCGTTCGTAGAATCACGTCCCAAGTTCTTGAAGTGGTGATGACAGCCTGTTAAGAAACATGTGAGAGTTGAAGTCCAGACACTCTTCCAGCTTTCACGCCATAATCTCCCGATGGGCTGGAGTATTAACTTAAACCTTAACGTAAAGGTTCATGAGCTTGTCCAGCTTGGGGGGCCTAAGCATACCATACTGCAACTTTTCACTGGGATGTCGCCTTGTGAGTCGTGGCCTTGAGTGAATCATGCAAGAAGTCGGCATCCGTCGTCCGCGCAAGAATGACTCGCAAGCTGCCATATTGGCGTCGGAGCCTTACCGTACCGTGGATCAAAGAGCGGGTGCAGCGAGAGATAAGGGTTGTCCGGACAGGCTCAACTCAGAGTTGCGAGAACTCCCCTCAGCGCCTCTCCGAACTCACGCTTCTGCCAACTCCGGACCTCAGGACTAACGAGTTCGGAGTGCAGGCTATCGGGGCACCGAGCCAGGCGTTCTAGACTCACAGCCGGCCACAGTAGACCTGGGTCCAATCGCAGCTTCCTGCCTAACTCGCTGCGCCACGTCTTGAGACTCCGAATGCGAGTCCTGACACTCTCTCGCTTCGCTGGACTCCATGTCTCTTCACTCCGCGTCCGCTTCGGCCAAGTCACGGGGCGAGACCTGAGCCCCTCGTCGATTGCGGCTTTCAGACCTCTGTTGGCAGGCGGACGGCCGAACCGGCCTAGCCCTTTGACGGTCGAGAGATCGGCGGCGGGCTCGGACGACAGCTTGACCAGCACGGAATCCGGTATCACCTTGAAGAACGGACGGTCGAGACGGCTGGCCTGTCGTTCGCGAAATTGGAACAGAGAGCGCAGGACGGCCAAGCCCCTCCCGTCCAGATCGCGGCTACCTTTGATCGAAAGGAAGGCCAACTCGCGGTCGGGAGGAGTATGCCGCACGTTCTCCAGACGTGCGAACTCCTCTTTTGCCCATGCGAACCGCGATAGCTTCTTTAGCCGCTCCGATAGTGCTTCGCGGACCTGCAGAAGGTGTAGAACGTCGTCCGCTGCGTACCTCAGCGCTTCAGGGCTTAGGGGCCGCATCGTCCAGTCTGACCGCTGGAGTTTCTTGTGCTTGGCCAACTTCACCCCCGCCTGCTCCTCCACCACAGACTGCAAGCCCAGATGCTCGGAGCCAACGAAGGCGGCGGCAATGCCGGTGTCGAACAAATTGTTTACCCGGAATCCCCAGTCTCTGTCGAGGCTACGGAGGTCATAGTCGGCGGCATGGAAGACCTTCTCCACCGATCCGTCACCAAGAAGGTCACCAAGCGGTCGGACATCGTCGATCGCTAGCGGATCGACGATGAAGGCGGTCTCGGCTACTGCGAGCTGCACGAGACAGACGCGCTCGTGATACCTGAAGAACCCGTTCGACTCGATGTCGACTGCGACTCGCGGCGCCTTCGATATACGATCGACGACTTCGGCTAGGTGTGATTCAACGCTTATCAGCTCGGTCTGGCTCATCTTGTAAGTGGTTGCTTAGTCATAGTAACCGGTTTCGTAGCCTCGGTCTAAGGGAGTTGGTGGGCGTGAACCGGAACATCCGCCCACCGTTCCACAGCCCCGGACCCCCGGCAGTCCAGCGAGTTGAAAGGACTAGGGAGTGGGAGCGGGTCCCAGCACGCGGTAGCCCAGATTCTCCTCGGTCCGCTCTACGGTGGGCAGGACCTCGACAACGACGTTGGACAGTCCGACCACGTCGCCGTTTTCGTCTAAGCTGTAGTTGTCGCCGATGGCCCCGCTCCAGGTAAGGCCATACAGACAGTCTCGGAAACCGTCGGCGTCCTGGTCGTCGTTGGTCTGCCTCAGGCACTCGGCGGCGATGTAGACGTCGTCGTAAGCAGAACCCTGGAACCAGGGCAATGAGGCCACGACGCCGTACCGGGCTTTGAAGTTGGCGAGGAACTCCTTGCCCAAGGCGCTGGTCAGGTCGGGGTTGGGGACAATTGCCTTCAGGCCGGTGGCGGCGTCCCCGGCGATGCTGAGGGCATCAGGAGCCGTGGGAACGATCTCGGAGTAGACTGGCCCGTCATACCCCAGCTCTCGGGTCTGCTTGACGATGGTACCGCCGGAGGCCTCCCCCTGGGCTGCCAGGAGCAGTGCATCGGGGTTCTTGTCGAACAGTTTGGTCAGCTGGCTGCGGAAATCGATAATGTCAGAGGCGTAGCTTTCCGCGGCTACCACGGAGCCGCCCAGCTTCTCGAACTGCTCTACGGCGGAGCGGCGGGCACCCTCGGCGTAGTCGGTGGCCTCAGCGATGGTGGCGATATTCCGTACGCCGTCGACCCAGAGAGTATTGCCGATGTCGACGCCAAGCCGTAGGTCGTTGATGGCTGTGCGGAATATGTAGTCGCCGGCGAGGGCGATGTCAGGGCTGGTGGCGGATGCGGAAAGAAGGACCACACCGTCTTTTTCGGCCAGAGGCGCTGCACCGAGCATCGAACCGCTGCAGGTGGTGCCCAGGATGATCTTGACGCCATCCACGTCGGTCAGCTTGTTGTAGGCAGTGATGGCATCCTGGGCAGCGCACTTGGAGTCCTCTACGATGAGCTTCAACTGCCGGCCGTTGATGCCGCCAGCCGCATTGATCTCCTCTACAGCCAGGAGCTTGGCCTGGTGCAGGGGGTTGCCGTATGATTCGGCGACACCGGTGAGAGCGTCCATCGCGCCAATCACGAAAGGCTCCTTCGATGGTGTCGGAGTGGTCTCAGCCGTGGCCGTCGCAGTGGTGTCCATAGGCGCTGCCACAGGGGTTGACGTTGGGTCTGTGCCGCAGGCTAGAACCAGACACACCGGCAGACAAAGAAAGACGATTGTTTTCCAGGATATGGCTCGCAACTTACTATCCTCAGTAGACGAAATTTAGCTCGAGGCTTCCCCACAGGAAGCGTATTCAGGTTCAGTAGAGCAGCCCAAAAGAGATGAGCTTATCTTAAGTGGTCTTCCGATGTCGGTCAATCTCTGCTATCTCCAACAGGTCACGCGAGACGCTGGAAGAGGGAGATGCGCGGCAGACTCGAAGCTGTGGCCGTGGCGAAAGTGGAAACCCTTCGGGGTCGCTGTCAGCGTAACGGGCAGGTATGCCGAGGAAGGTGAGCACACCCGACAGGGCTATGGCATTTAGAAGGACTGGGTCAACAACGAATACGGCGGCATCAAGGTAGGCGACGACCGTAGCGACCCGGACACGACCGCCGCGCTCGTCGAGCAACTCATCGACGAGGGCGAGATCGACTTCCTGTTGCGGCCGTACATCTCCACGCTCATCCATCGGGCCATCGAGGTTGCCGAGGCGCGAGGTGCTATCATGGTCGAGGGCAGCAGAGCGTCCGAAACGCTCTTCCGTCAACTCGAGGACTGTGGCACAGCGGTGGCCGGCAGATTGCCAAGTCTACCATTGTTGGCTACTTTTCTGGTGGTATGCTTTGATGTCCGAGACTGAACGACATATGCGGCGCAGATGTAGAATAAGCTAATGAGGCATCTAGCGCCTGCACTCTTGGCTCTTGTGCTAGTGCTTGTAGCCTGCGCGTCCACTACGCCGTCACCGACTTCCACGACTCCGCTCACACCTACGTCCACTCCCACGCCGTCACCGACTTCCACGACTCCGCTCACACCTACGTCCACTCCAACGCCAACGCCGCAACCCACTCTCACGGATGAGCAGGTCGCGGCGGCGCATCTGTCGCAGACCATTCCCTGGCTCGGCAGTCCTCCGGATGCCCTGCACTGGCGGGCCGCGGAGTCCGTCATCGGCCTGTGGATTCACGATGCCAAGCTCGGCGACAGCGTCGCGCGGATGAAGTGGGTCGTTGACGGACTGACTGATGATGAAGCCGGGACATTGGCATCCCTTTGGAGACTGGCAACGGACGAACCCAAGCTCACGGCGCTCCTGCTTCAACTGCCCTGGGTCGTCGACGCGCC
The DNA here is from genome assembly GCA_965197675.1 of Dehalococcoidia bacterium. Classification (GTDB taxonomy): domain Bacteria; phylum Chloroflexota; class Dehalococcoidia; order Plut-88900; family Plut-88900. The sequence goes on from OZ240221.1 coordinate 1,167,278, forward strand.
GGGAAGCGTTGAGTAGGACCTGTTCAGGTTTCTGGTGGCGATAGGGCTGGACAGTCCCGAACTGGGGCTCCTACTGGCGACTCACCCGTTGCTTGCCGACGATGTAACCTTTGAGAAGTGGGAGGTGGTGCAGCTTCTTGTTGAGACAGGCTTCAGCGACCTCGATTGGGCCAAGCGTTTGGCAGCCACGGATTGGGTGTCGGACGGCATAGAGGAGCACGAGCTCCGCCTTTTTTCCGCAGTGGTATCGACGGCAGACTCTCCAACGTCACCCTCTGAGTTTCTGCTGGGCATCCCCTCGCTTACCGACCACCTAACCGGGGACCTGCGTGCGCACGTGACGAGGGCCTTGACCGGCCTTGCTCTGGACGGCCAGGAGCACCTGGAGCAGGTAACGGCTCAGCAGTGGTTCGACAACGGTCTGGAGGAGGAAGAGGCGGTCCTGGTCGTCATCCTGGAGCGAGCGGCCCGGGACAGCCCTGCGCTCTTCCGCGACCTGCTGGCTGCTCACTTCAGCGAGACCAGGACAGTCGAGCTGCCGCTTACGGGCCTGATCAGGCTGTGGGTCGTGCAGAACACCCCCATACATGATGGGGAGGACCTCCTTCAGACGATGGAAGACACCGTCCGGTACCTGGAGGAGCTGGTGCCGGAGCCCTTCCCCACCAACGACATTATCCTCTCGGTTGTGGACCCAAGTGAAGAGATCTATGGCGTACGCGGGGAGTGGCTGAACACCCACATGCGGCTCCTCAGAAACCCGCGATCGGGTACGGTGGCAGCGATTCCCCACGAAACGGGCCACTTCATCTTCAAAGGACTCAGGTGGTATAGCGAGGGCGCATCCGAGTTGGTGCAGGCGTACGTGAATCACCGGACGGGCGTGCAAACCCTGGACCAACGCAGAGAGCAGTTGGCGATGGGTGACAGGTGTGCCCGCTATGCGAACATACGGCACTGGGCCCACGAAACGGAGGAGCTGGGACCCACGCCGGGCGACCTCTGTCCCTATGTCCTGGGTGAGCATCTGCTGCTCAACTTGTGGAGGCTGATTGGCCAGGATGGCGTGTCCGCGGCCTTGAGAGAGCTGTACGTCATCAACCGTGAAAGGCGGGAGCTGATAACAGAAGAGATGGTCTTCAATGTCTTCCTGAGCTATGTCCCTGCCGGGAAACAGGAGGATTTCCGAGACCTGTACGGCCGGCTGCACGGCGGCTCGTTCGCCTTTCAGGACACCAACTTTGACGATGACCACGGCGACAAGGCGGCGGACGCCAGCATCGCCGTGGCGGGTCAGAGCCTCACAGGTGAGCTTGACTACCTGTTCGACTTCGACTACTTCAGATTCCAGGCCCAGGAGGGCCAGAGGTACCGGATTATCGTGCAGCATCCCTCGCTCCCTTCCCATTGGATGACTATCTACGCGCCTGACGGCGTGACGCAGGAGATTTACAGGTGGGAATCCAGGAGCGCGACGCCTTCCGGCTCGGAGATCCTGTGGAGTACGCCCACGGCTGGGATGCACTATGTTGCCGTTCGTAACTTTGGGGGCCTCTCGGGGACCTATACCCTTACCATTGCCCCCATTGAGGATGCCCCGGACGACCACGGCGACACCCCTGACTCCGCCACCTCCTTGACTCTGGGGCAGACGGTCAACGGGACCATAGACGACTTCGACCTGGACTACTTCCGATTCCAGGCCGAGCAGGGTCAATGGTTCCACGTGGAGGTATTGGGCGAGACGCTGGAGATTCTAGGCGTTGGATTATACGAGGCGGACGGGGCTACTCCGGCCGATATGCGCCGGGAGGATGTAGAAGCCATAGAAAGCGGCGGCGGTACGTTTGTCGACATTCGCGATCTGAAAAACGCAGCATGGTCGCCGGGCGCCGCGTTCGACTGGATCGCGCCTCGCGCGGGCGGGTTCTTCCTGACGGTAAGCGGCGCCCAAGGGAAGGTCGGCGCCTACACCGTCACCATCACTATGCTTGAACGTTGACGCCTCCTCTCAGCGGCGTAACCCTGCTTGCGGCGGTCACCGTGGCAGGATAAGGTCGAGGTGACGTTTCTCCATCCGACAGCCTGCCACCGGCACACCGTGCAGAACTCCTGCACGATGATGACTTCAGCATCGTGAGCAGGTATCAAGCGGAATGCCGGGGTGAACTCTAGTATGGCCTCGCATTCCACTGACACCTCGCAACGCAGCTTACTCTCGACGAACACCAGACCGGCGTCGGCGATGAGCCCCCCTGATCTCGATGCGGGATGGAATGTGGATGAAGGTAGGGTCGCGAGAGCCGATTACTATCCTGTCACCGAATCCGATGAGGCATGGGGCCTGCTCCCCCCGATCCCACTTGTCCCTTTCCTCTAGCCAAAACTCAACGAGGTCGAGTGAATCCCTGTCGCGCGTCGAAAATGTGAAGTGGCTGGGGAACCAGGATTCGAACCTGGGCTTACGGATCCAGAGTCCGCTGTCCTACCGCTAGACGATTCCCCAGCGCCATCTCATTTTACCAGATGTCCATGCCTTCACAACCCAGCCCTCCTCCCAAATCCCCCCGCCTCACCGTCATTCTCGTGCTTGACACGGGAATGCATCCCCTCTTCCCCTACCCTTCACCATCAAGACTCTGTCCCAGAAGCCCCCTCGGAGGAGTCCGGAGGAACGCTTTCCTCCGGCAGAGGGCTGGGCCTGTCTACCGCCAGGTAGAAGATGTGACCCCACATACAAAAACTTGCCGGGACGGGTGGGCCCAAATAGGCTGCTTCACCGCAGGCGCCAACGAGGTCTTCTTACACGTTTAGGTGGGGAATCTTGGCCTCTGATAATCGAATCTACTTGATGGCCCCAATCAGCTCTGTGGCCTTTGCCAGGCGACTCATGCACCGTTCCTTCCCCAGCACTTCCATGGTCTGAAACAGGGGTGGAGTGGCGGTACGACCCGTCACGGCAACCCGGAGCGCTCCAAATAGCTGGCCCGTCTTTATTCCCAACTCCTCTGATAGGGCGCGTAGCAATCTTTCCAACTCTTCCTGTCGGAATGTTGATAGCTCTCCCAGACTCCCCTTGGCAACGGCCAACGCTTTGGCGGTGTCTTCGAGGCTCATTTTTTTAGGTGCCAGATCCTGAGCCACATATTGGACTTCCTCTACGAAGAAGAAATCGGCCAACTCCGCCAGATCACCTAAAGCTTTCGCTCTGTCCTGCACTAGAGGCAGAATATGAACCACATAGCCCCTGGGCAGTGGACGAGGTATCTCTAGGGATAGATCCCGCTCTAGAAATGGTAATGCTCTCTCAGTGAACTCCTCACTGCTTAGCTGGCGAATGTAGACCCCGTTCATCCATGCCAGCTTGTCGCTGTTGAAGATGGCTCCTGTCTTCCCTACTCGCTCCAGACTGAAATGCCTGACCAAATCCTGCCTCGTAAAAAGCTCTGTCTTATCGTCCAGCGCCCAGCCCAGAAGGGCGAGGAAATTGAGCATAACCTCTGGCAAGTAGCCCTGATCTCTGTACTCGGAAAGGGAGGTCGCACCGTGTCGCTTGCTCAGTTTGGATCTGTCAGGGCCTAGGATCATGGGTAGATGAGCGAAAATAGGTGGGTCGAAACCAAGGGCTCGATAGAGAAGCTGGTGTCTGGGAGTACTGGAGAGCCACTCTTCTGCCCGCAATACGTGAGAAATCTCCATCAGGTGGTCGTCGACAACGTTGGCCAGATGGTAGGTGGGAAATCCGTCCGACTTCAAGAGCACAAAGTCATCCAGAACATCGGTCTCGAAAGTGACTTCTCCTCGTATTTCGTCATTGAACGTGACGGTCTCTCCCAAGGGAATCTTGAACCTAACCACCGGAGTCTCGGCATCGCCCTGCTTTATGCGCTCTTCCTCTGTAAGGTTCCGACACCGCCGGTCGTAGCGAGGCGGCTCTTTCCGCCGGGCCTGCTCCTTGCGCATCTCATCCAGTCTGGCAGGGGAGCAGTAGCAGCGGTAGGCGTTATCCTCCTCCTTCAACTTTTGGGCGTGAGCGTGGTAAATATCCAGCCTCTCCGATTGAAAGTAGGGTCCGTAATCGCCCCCCGCCTCTGGCCCCTCGTCCCAGTTCAGGCCCAGCCATCGAAGGCTGTCCAAGATAGCTTCAGTGGCTCCTGGTACCAGCCTCTCTCGGTCAGTGTCTTCGATGCGGACTACGAAGTCCCCACCGTGGTGCTGAGCAAAGAGCCAGTTGAATAGAGCGGTACGGATGTTGCCGACGTGGGGAATCCCGGTAGGACTGGGGGCGAAGCGTACTCTCACCTTTTCGGACATGTTACTCTCCAGGGCATTTTACCATGAAGCCCTGTTCCAGAAGCCCGCACGGAGGGAGTCCAGAGGGATGCTTCCCTCTGGCAGGGGGTCTGGGGGATGTGCCCCCCACATCCCAAAAACCTACCTGGGTGGGCGGTAGGGGAACAAGGCATTTGCCTTCCTGATACAGGCTCATGTGGGTTTATACCAGAATTGCTGGTCCAAAGCCAGATTGTCCAGCACCATTTGAAGATCGGATGGTAGCCTTGATTCCAGCTCTATGTGTTTACTATCTTTGGGCAGCCGAAACTTCAGATAAGAGGCATGCAGAAAATGCCTGTCCAGTCCCGGATGTTTGGAGCCGTAGACGGCATCTCCCACGATGGGGTGCCCCACAGATGCCATGTGCACCCGAATCTGGTGGGTACGGCCCGTCTTGGGCGTAACCTCCAACAGGGTATAGTCATTGAGATGCCTCTTGACTTTGTAGCTGGTTACCGCCTCTCTACCTCCTGCAACTAGGGCCATCCTCTTTCGATTCTTGGGATTTCTCCCTAGTGGGGCATTGATTAAACCTTCATCGGGTTTCACTTTGCTTTTCACCAGGGCGCTGTAACGCTTCACCACATCTCGTGACTTGAACTGTCTCGCTAGCGATTTCAAAGCCCCCTCTGACTTGGCTACAATCATCAAGCCAGACGTATTCTTGTCCAGCCTGTGCACGATCCCAGGCCGCCCTGATTCGCCGACCTTCTCTAGAGAAGGATATTGTGCGAGAAGCGCATTGGCCAAGGTGCCACCCTGCCCACCCGCTCCGGGGTGAACTGATATTCCAGCAGGTTTATCTATCACCAGCACCTCATCATCTTCGTATGCGATGTTTAGGGGGATAGATTCGGGTTCCAGGTCCAGAGAAGGTACAGGAGGGAGTTCGACTCGTATTCTGTCGCCTCGTTGGACTTGCTGGCTCGCCTTCACCTGGCTATCGTTGACAGCCACGTTTCCCTGGGATATCAGCTTCTGGAGATAAGAGCGAGACAGGCGAGGATATCTTTGGGCCAGATACTTGTCTAATCTAACGTCAGACTTATACGAGACTAGAAGATCGGAGGTCGGTTGTTCCTCAAGGCTTGGAGGCATCCTTGGCCCTTCCCTTCTTGCCCTTACCCATCAGCAAGACCCAGCCCAGGAGAAGGAATCCGATGGTTATAGAAGAATCGGCCACGTTGAATATGGGCCACACTCGCAGGTCGACGAAGTCTATTACATACCCAAAAATAATCCTGTCTATAATATTGCCCAGTGCGCCGCCCAATTGAAGGGCCAGGCTCAAGCTCAATATACGACTGAAACCAGCTTCCTTTATAAAGAAATAGCCTATGATGCAAATACCTATGGCCGCCGCTATAGTCAAGAATAGAGTCTGATTGGATAACAATCCGAAGGCGCTGCCCGTGTTTCGTATGTACGTAAGACGAACGATTCCGTCCTCGGGAATGGACTCTCCGACTTCCATATAGGTGCGAATGAAGAACTTGGTAAGCTGGTCAACCCCAAGAACTACCAGCCCCAGGGATAAAAAGAAGAGATCTCGGGAACGACGGCGGGTTGAAATAAGAGACACTCGCATCTCGCTTCCAATCTTATGTTTCAGTGTAGCATGGGGTCAGTTTGAGGGACAAGCAAAGAGCTAACCCCGTAATTCCTCTGTAAATAGGAGATTCCAGGGGGAGTGCAGAGGGGGCAACACCCCCTTTGCGAGGAGATGCAAGTGGGGTGGCCCCCTTCATCCCCTAGCCCCTCCTTTCCGTCATTCCCGTGCTTGACACGGGAATCCAAGGTACTGGATCCCTCTGGCAGGAGGTTTGTGGGGCTTGTCCTCAGCTTGACTGGGGAATGTGCCCCCAGATACAAAAACCTGCCTGGGCGGGCGGTTAGGTCCCAAGACGGTTGCCTTTCTGAGACAGGTTCATCAAGTGAGAGGGCCCCCCAGCCGTCATTCCCGTGCTTGACACGGGAATCCAGAGTTGGCCCCTAGCTTGTTGTGCCACGTGGCTGTATATTGCACTAGAACCTACGTGCTATCATTTAAATACTCATCTCCCATATGCAAAACCCTATCTAGGCAGGGTCCAACCCCAACCCGCTGAAAAACTCAATCAAAAATAACGACATCTTCGTGCCTGGAAAACCCTGAAAATAAAACTTTTTTTACAATTCAATCAAGTTTGAACGTGGATCGGAAAATTCAATCAAGTTTCAAAGCTAAACGGAAAAGACAATCAAGTCCCACGCACAAGCCCAGTCGGGTAATAGCGAAGGAACATCGCATTTTGGCCAAAACGAGCTTTGCCGGAGGGTGCAAGGGGGGCCTTAATTCCTCTTGATGTGCCCCTTTCTCCTGGCCAGGAGAAGGGGGCCGGGAGGATGAGGTCGAAGCCCCCCCGCCGCCGTTCTCTCTGGCCTTTGATATTGACTGATGTTAGAATGGACGGACTTTAGAGAGGTGTTTTGATTATGAAGAATATCGACCTCCGCAGCGATACGGTAACCCTTCCCACTCCTGAGATGCGCGAGGCTATGAAGCAGGCCGAGCTGGGCGACGACGTCTTCAGCGAGGACCCTACGGTCAACAAGCTGGAGGCCATGGCCGCTGAGAAGATGGGTAAAGAGGCCGCAGTGCTAGTGTCCAGTGGCACCCAGGGTAATCTTGTCTCGATCTTGGCTCACTGTCAGCGAGGCGACGAGGCGATTCTGGGTAGCCTTTCCCATACTTACAGGTTCGAGGCGGGAGGAATATCGGCCTTAGGTGGAGTTCACGTCTTTACCGTCCCCAACGACCAGCATGGTAGGCTAGACCCAATGGACGTGGAGCAGGCTATTCGTCCCGACAACGTCCACTTCCCTCGCACAAGCCTCATATGCATAGAGAACACCCACAATCTATGTGGTGGATCTGCCTTATCGCCGACGGATATTGCGGCCGTAGCAGACGTGGCACAGTTGCACGGACTCCCCATGCATCTAGACGGCGCTCGTATATTCAATGCTGCCGTCGCTAACAAAGTAGATGTCAAGGAACTGGTAAAGCCCTTCTCCTCTTTAACCTTCTGTCTCTCTAAGGGCCTGTCTTGTCCAGTTGGTTCGGTGGTATGTGGCAGCGAAGAGTTCGTCTCCAAGGCGCGCCGCATCCGTAAAGCCGTGGGCGGGAGCATGAGACAGGCTGGCATCATCGCAGCTTCTGGAATCGTAGCACTGGAGAGCATGATTGACCGCTTGGCTGAAGACCACGCCAACGCCCGCCTGTTGGCGGAAGGTCTAGCAGAGATCCCAGGTATAACGGTGAACCTGGAGTTGGTACAGACCAATATGTTCGTGATACACGTCGATAAAGTGGGCCAAAACGGTGTCCTGGATTCATTGAAGGAGCGGGGGATCAAAATCCTGGACAGGAGCAACGGTAGATTTCGGCTGGTGACTCACTTTGGAGTAGACCAAGACGACATCTGGTACACTATAGAGGCGTTCCGTGAGGTGGTGAAGTAGATACTAACGGTTGATGGAAAGAACAAGTAGGGGTAGATAGTGGCAATTCCCGTCGGTCTGATGGTAGAAGGCCAGGAAGGGCTCACCTGGGAGCGTTGGCACGAGCTTGGCGATCTGGCTGAATCTCTGGGATTCGACTCCATCTGGCGCTCCGACCATCTCTTCTCTCTCGAAGGCGTTTACAAGAGGCTCACTCTTGAAGCCTGGCTGTCTTTCGCAACCCTGGCCACGCGCACAAAGAAGATCCGGTTCGGTCCCATGGTCACCCCTGTAACATTTAGACATCCCTCCCTGTTGGCCAAGATGGCCGCCTCCATCGATAGGCTATCGGGGGGCAGGCTGGAGATGGGACTGGGTGTGGGCTGGTTCGATGAGGAGCACTCGGCGCTGGGACTATCATACCCTCCTACACCAGAGCGATACGACATTCTGGGCGAGCAGATAGAGGTGATCAAGGCTCTTTGGACTAAGGACGAGGTTTCATTTAACGGAAAGCACTACCAGTTGGACAATGCTACCTGTTACCCTAAACCGACACAGGACCCAGGACCTCCTATTGTCATTGGCGGGATAGGAGAGCGTAGGACATTGCCTGCCGTGGCCAAGTACGCCGATGAGTGGAATGGCAGTACGCTCAATGCTCAAGCTTACAAAACCAGAAGAGAGATACTCGTATCCAAGTGCGAAGAGATAGGGAGAGACCCTACTACGTTGACCTATCAAGTTCTAACTGGAATCATTGTCGGACACACGCAGTCAGAGTTGGAAACACGGCTGCAAAACCTCAGGGCCATTCTATGCTCCCAGAAACCTGTTATAGCAGCTTCCTCCCCCCAGGATTTAATAGCGCACGGATGGGTAGTGGGCACACCATCCCAGGTCAATGAGCAGCTGCACGAGTTCATAGAAGCAGGGGCTCAGCGCATCATGCTAGAACCATATGACAATGATGATTTAGAGGGGCTGCACATCATCGGGGGAGAAGTGATACCCGAGTTTGCTAAAGCTTAGACAATGAGAGGGACATTTAACTTATGGCGCGAGTAGGTATCATGGTCGAGGCCCAGGAGGACCTTACCTGGGAACGCTGGCATACCATCATCGACCGTGTCGAGGTGCTGGGCTTCGAGTCGATCTGGCGCTCTGACCACTACCTTACGGATCAGGGAGAGCCAGAGAGGGAAGCCTTAGAGGCCTGGATATCCTTTGCCACCCTGGCCGATCGCACCTCCAAGGTACGATTCGGCCCTCTCGTATCCCCCATGACCTTTCGCCATCCCTCGGTGTTGGCAATAATGGCAGCTTGCGTCGACCAGCTTTCCGGAGGTCGGCTGGAGTTGGGGTTGGGGGCCGGGTGGTTCACGGAGGAGCACAAGGCCTTTGGCGTTCCCTTCTACAATATGCCTATTCGCTTTGAAATGCTGAGAGAAGGCATCGAGGTCATCGAGTCCCTCTGGACCACGGATAACGTCTCCTTTGAAGGCAAACATTACCAGTTGGAAAACGCCACCTGTTATCCTAAGCCTACTCAGACACCTCGCCCCCCCATTATTATCGGAGGAGTGGGGGAGAAGTACACCCTACCCATTGCCGCAAAGTATGCTGATGAGTGGAACTCCTTCTCCATAGATGCAGCAAGCTATAAGGCCAAACGAGATGTGCTTACGACTAGGTGTGAAGAGTTGGGCAGAGACCCCTCGACTATCAAATGTTCATGGATGGGGCCCGTCCTCACCGGCCACAGTGAGAAGGAGATGAATCAACGGCTAGACAACATGAGAAGAGCCCTGCCCGCCGTGCCGGAAGTGGCTAACGCACCTTCACCAGCCTCTCTTAGAGATCATGCGTGGCTGGTAGGGACGCCCCAGGAGGTCGTAGAACAGTTGGGAGGTCTGATGGAGGCGGGGGCCGAGCGGTTCATGTTACAGACCTACAACGTCGACGATATGGAGATTCTGGAGATCATCGCCACCGAGATAATGCCCCAAGTCGCCTGACGAATAGTTTCCAGGAGTGCCTATTATCCTTCCTCAGCCTCGCCGGATGATTGGTTAGCCTGCAGTTTCCTCTCCTCAACCCACCCGCGAATGCGTTCAGCTATCTCTCGCTCGTATCCCTGGTCGGTGGGATGGTAATATCTGCGTCCCGCGAGACTTTCCGGCAGGTTAATCTGCTCCACTACGTGACCGGGATAATCGTGGGCATATTTATAGTCCTTCCCGTACTCCGCCTTGCGCATCAGAGGCGTAACGGGATTGCGCAGATGCAGTGGCACTGGATCGTTTCTAGTCTTCTCCACGTCTTCCTTGGCGTTGAGATAGCTCTTGTAGGCCGAGTTGCTCTTCGGAGCGGTTGCCAGGTAGACTGCGGCCTCGGCCATGGGTATGAACCCCTCGGGCATGCCGACGAAGTGTACCGCCTGCTGTGCAGCCACGGCTACTACTAGAGCGTTGGGATCGGCCAGTCCTACGTCCTCGGCGGCCATGATCACCATCCTTCGCACTACGAACAAGGGGTCTTCGCCCGCCTCGAGCATCCGAGCCATCCAGTATAGCGCCGCATCAGGATCGGAGCCTCTGAGAGATTTTATGAACGCCGAAACCGTATCGTAGTGCTGGTCTCCGGCCCTGTCATAGAGAAGGAAGCGGCGTTGCATAGCATCCTCTATAGCCTCAAGGGCAATGTTTCGCTCACCCTTTTCATCAGGTCTCGTAGCAGAAGCTGCTAGCTCAAGATTATTCAAGGCTGCCCTGGCGTCGCCATTGCTCAGGGTAAGCAAGTGCTCCATAGAATCCTCGCTTAGCTTGACCTTCCACTCGCCTAGACCCCGATCTTCGTCGCTGATGGCGCGCTTGATGATGGCTTTTACCTGCTCTTCATCCAGGGGATTGAGGGAGTAGACCCTGGATCGAGATAACAAGGGAGATATCACCTCGAAGGATGGATTCTCCGTAGTGGCGCCGATGAGGGTAATAGTGCCATCCTCTACGTAGGGAAGAATCACGTCCTGCTGAGCCTTATTGAATCGGTGAATCTCATCGACGAAAAGAATGGTTCGTTGCCGATACATTCCCCTCCGTTCACGGGCGGCCTCTACAACGCGACGCAGGTCGGCTACCCCGGCTGAAACAGCGCTCAACTGGCTGAAGTTGGCCTTGGTCATGTTGGCGATGATTCTCGCCAACGTAGTCTTGCCGCTTCCCGGAGGCCCCCACAGAATCATCGATGGGACTCGATCAGCCTCGATGCTGGAGCGGAGAATCCGCTCCTTGCCAACTATGTGGTCCTGCCCCACATACTCATCGAAGTTACGAGGTCGCATACGGGCTGCCAAGGGGGCATCCCGCTGTGCCTGCTCTTTAGCCGAGCTTTGAAACAGATCTGGGGTTGTCTCTTCCATATGTCTACACTCAACGCCCGTCTAATAAAGGGCTATCTCCACCACGGTTACTCCGCTGCCGCCCTCTTCCAACGAGGCTGGCCTGTGAGAATCCACCAACGGGTTATTAGCCAGAGCCTCAATCACCGCCCTGCGAACGGTGCCTGTGCCTTTGCCGTGAACGACCCGCACACGAGGAAGTCCAGCCAGAAAAGCGGTATTGAGATACCTGTCCAGCTTCATCATGGCCTCATCAACCCTCATCCGACGCAGATGCACCTCAACCGAGGGTGGCTCCAGTGGTCCCACCAGGAAGGCTAATCCCCCACAGGCGGCGCAACTGAAATCTCTGTTACCTGACCTTCTCCTATCTCTTACCTCTAGACCGCAGGTGAGACAGCGGTATGTTTCAGAGCCCCTCACCGCGCAATCAAATCTACGCTCTTAGCTGATACCGAGTTACCCGAAACCTGAACAACTCCAACTCCTCCTCGACTCCAATCCCCGCCTTCAACCTACATATGTCTACCTGCTGCTCCGCCGTTTTTATCTCAGTCAGTCCAGGCAACAAGACTCCCATTCTGCTGTCGCATTGGACTACTACTCCATATACATCGGGGTCGAGCTGAGACGCGTCCTCAATCGACTCTAGCGGGGTGAGGACGTCTACCGAGTACTCAAGATGGGGAAGCTCATCAATGGTGATGGGTGAGAAGCGAGGATCCCGGGATGCCGAGGCCGTAGCGTTATTTATCACCTCTTCTGCCAGGTTGTTCCCCGCTGGGTGAACGGTACCAATACAACCTCTCAGGTGACCATGAGCCTTTATAGATACGAAGGATCCCGCCTTTTGCCCCATCTCGCCTGCCGGGTCTGTGGGTGGAGGCTTGATGTTCCCTGTTTGTACGTAGTGCTCCACTGCCTCCTTGGCCAGCTGTAATAGGGGGTACGGAGCTGTCACCGAAGCCTTGTTGCTCACTTTAAAGGATGCCGTCAAATATCCCACCCCAAAGGGTCCCTCGTAGGAGAGAATTTCCGGTGTAACATCCAGTCCCTCCAGCGCGCCCAACAACGTAACAATGGATCGAAGCCCACACTCACCCGCCCGTACTACCAGATCAGGCTCCATATTCAAGATGGCGTCCCTATCTAAAGACCCCACTGCCTTGACCAAATCCTGATCGAACACCTGACCAACAGGGTCATAGCCCGCTGGCGCATCGGGAAGGAGTCGATGAGATAGGTCTCCACTGGCAATAAATGTCACATTTTTACTGGTCTGTTCTATCGCTCTTCTTATAGCCCTTCCAAACTCCATATGGGTCTCTATAGGCAGCATGGAAAAGGACAGGAGCACCAGGGGACGAGTCTTCAGCGCCTCCATCAAGAAGTAGACAGGTACCATTACCCCGTGGTCTAAGTCATATCGAGAAGTCCCTATCGACTTGATGGGTATCTTGATATCTCTGGCTTCCTTTTGCAAGGCTTCCACCAGCTCTGTATCGTTGTCAAACCGATAGCTCATGTCAGTAGCACCCCAGTGCTCCATGGTGCCTTCGCTAAATTGAGCAGTCAGCACACCCATGGCATCGGGATACACAGTACCGTGAGGACTCATTATCAAAGCAGTATCAAAATCTATTAAGGCTAGCTCATGAGCGAGTTTCCTCATGGCATCGATGCTTTTTGAAATGGCAGCTTCCCTGCCGCATCCTATCTGAGGGAGCATGATGGGGGGATGCGGAGTGATATATCCGCACCTGAGGCCCGACATCGTCTTTAGTCCTCCCCTATCTTGGAGCCATTATAGCATTCACCTGTCGACTAGCCGCTTTAATCAGAGGTCGAAGCGAGAGTCTCTTTGAGGGCGGAGACGATAGCGTCGTCATCCTCAGGTCTTACGGTCCGAGGGTCTAGTAACAGCTTGTCTTTGTCTATCCTGCCGATAACCGGAGGAGTACCCATCCTCAGATGCTTCGACAGGTCATCTACGCTAGAATCCGCAGCCGGCGGGACAGCCAGCAGCTTTGATAGTAGAGTCTCGCCTGGAAGGCTGCCCCCACCGACGGTAGAGAACCCATCTACGACTTCGGACGCTCCGTCCAGGTTTTGCTGCCAGGAACGTGCCCTAGTCTCTATTTCCCCTAGTGGCATGGTAAGCATCATCCAGACCGGGACTTTAGTAAGAGCCTCCTCTTTGATGTAGTGGACCAGGGTTGCGTTAAGGGCAGTCAGGGTCAGCTTATCTATGCGGAGGGCGCGTGCCAATGGATGTTTCTTAACCCGATCGATCGATTCTTTTCTGCCCACCACTATTCCCGCTTGGGGACCGCCCAGCAGCTTGTCTCCCGAAAAGAAGACCAAGTCGACCCCCGCGGTTATGCTCGCTTGAGGAGTAGGCTCCGGAGCTAGACCGAACTGGGATGTATCCAAAAGGCACCCACTGCCGACATCATGCAGAACAGCGACCTTTCGTCGAAGGCCCAACTCCACCATCTCCTCCATCGTTGGCGAGTGGGTAAACCCAGACATCTTGAAGTTGCTGGCGTGCACTCTCAATAGAGCAGCGGTGTTTTCAGTTATGGCTCCCTCGAAGTCGGAAACATAAGTCCGATTAGTGGTGCCTACTTCTACCAGACGCATCCCACTCTGCCTTATAACGTCCGGTATACGGAAACCTCCCCCTATCTCCACCGCTTCACCACGACTGACGATTACCTCTCTGTCTTTAGCCAGGGCAGCCAGTCCCAATAGAACCGCTGCTGCGTTGTTATTCACTGCCAGGGCAGCCGCGGCGCCTGTGAGCTGGCACAGTAAAGTTTGCACTGCAGCATCTCGAGAGCTGCGCTCTCCTGTTTCCATGTCCATTTCCAGATCCGAGTAGTCCCCTGCCGCTTCTCGAACCGCTTGAGCGGCCTCTTTGCTCAGAGGAGCTCTGCCTAGGTTGGTATGGATGATGACTCCGGTGGCGTTAATGACTCTGAACGGTCTAGGGCGCCACAGGTAATTCACCTCTTTATCTATGGCCTCGACCACCTCTTCCAAAGAGGGACATATTCCACTCGCGGATATAGCTCTCCTCGCCTCTTCCAGACGTCCACGAGCTATGTCTACCATTGCCTCGTGAGAGTAGATTCCTACCAGCTCCCTGGTGCGAGGATGGGACAGAATTCTATCTATGCTTGGTAGGTTGCGAAAGCCGTAGTTGGACATGACTGATGCTTTCATTCCTGCCTGCTATTTTAACATATCGCAACTAAATCGCAGGCCTACCTGATCTCCCCAAATCTCCCACCTATGACGGGCTGCCTCGGAGCAGTTCTGGCCACATGCTTTCCACGTCTCTATGCTGGTCCGTATCGCTATCCTTCTCATGTCCCATTTCACACAACCTGTACCATTTGTTGTGAGAGGATAAGAGCGAGTTGACAAACACCCTTACGATGTTATACTGCATTAATTTCCTAGACCCAATAGAGCGCATCACCTCAATTGACAAATAAACCATACTCTGGGCAAATACACGGATAGAATTCCTAGAAAGTTCTTACTCCTTACCAATTCCCGCTAACAACGTTATTAGTTGATGAGAAAGTCCGAAATGGCCGTGTTTGGCAACAATAGCTCGTAGCATGAGAGGTTGAGGCGAGAGTTGGCGACTGAGGCACTCACCAGCATAAAAGGCGCCAGTATCTCCCTGAGAAACCTGACCAGGCTGTATGGTGAGGTCAGGGCGCTAGACAAAGCTAACCTGGAAATTGAAGCTGGGGAGTTCATTACCCTCCTTGGCCCCAGTGGATCTGGCAAGACTACCACCCTCATGATGATCGCTGGTTTCGTCATTCCCACCAGCGGCGATATTCTCATAGACAGCCACTCCATAGTAAGTATCCCCACCTACAAACGGAATCTGGGGATGGTATTTCAGAACTACAGTCTCTTTCCTCACATGAACGTCTATAAAAACATCTCCTTCCCTCTTGAGATGAGGCGTCTTAAGAAGAAGGAAATTGAACCCCGTGTTCAAACCGCTTTGGAACTGGTACGCCTTCCTGGATTCGAGAGCCGGCGTGCCAACCAGCTAAGTGGTGGTCAGCAGCAACGCATAGCATTGGCAAGGGCCCTTGTCTTCGAACCGTCCGTGCTCCTTCTGGACGAGCCGCTGGGTGCTCTCGACCTGAAACTGAGACAAGAGCTACAGATAGAGCTTAAGCGGCTACATGAAAGGCTGGGCGTAACCATCATCTACGTCACCCACGACCAGAGTGAGGCCCTCACTATGTCCGATCGTATAGTGGTCATGAACTTCGGCGCTATACAGCAAGTAGGTAGTCCTGAAGAGCTTTACAAGCGCCCATCCAACCGCTTTGTCGCCGACTTCGTCGGTGAATCTAACTTCCTCTCCGGCAAGGGCCAACTGGAGGGAGAAAAGGTGATCCTTGAAACGGGAGATGGGCTGCGGTTCGTTGGAATCATTGGAGAGGGAGACCTGGACCCGGACGACGTGACCATGGTAATACGACCGGAAAGTATCGTGCCTATTGTAGATTCCAACAGCTTGCCCAACAGCTTCGAGGGTGAGATAGATGAGGTCATCTATTTGGGAGAGATAGCCAAATACACAGTGAAGCTTGGAGACGAAACCTCTGTAAACGCCAAATGGCAAGTCAGGGCCGGTACCAATATGTTGAAGAGAGGGGACACAGTCAGGGTTGGTTGGGAAGCCGAGGACATGGTAGCGGTCTAGGTAGTATTCAAGGAAAGCATCAATGGAAACAAGTATAACTTTATACGTGACTGTCCAGGGATATGGAGGGCCTATGGCAGGAACTTGAGAATTAAAGTCAATTCTGACGAATAGGTTGAAGATGCCTGTACTATACTTCTGCGGGCATCTTGAAGGAGGAAAATATGAGAAAAGTTCCCAGATGGGCTCTGGCCAGACGGCTAAGTAGAAAGCAAGTCGTCATGGGTGCCGTCGCTATTTTAGCGATGATAATGCTGGTTGCCGCCGCCTGTGGTGGTGACGACGACACTCCAACCCCCGCCCCCACAGCGGCTCCAACTCCCGCCCCCACAGCGGCTCCAACTCCCGCCCCCACAGCGGCTCCAACTCCCGCCCCCACAGCGGCTCCAACTCCTGCCCCTACAGCGGCTCCAACCCCTGCCCCTACCCCTCCGCCAACTCCTCCTCCCACCGGTGGGCTGAGAGGACCGGATGAGTGGACTGTAGACAACCCCGCCACCTTTGACGAGATCGTGGCCGAACTGCAGAAATTCCGTGGCGAAGAGATTCGCATATCCTCGTATGGTGGTGCATACCAGGCAGCCCAGCGAAAGGCCTTCTTCGAGCCCTTCACTGCGGAGTTTGGGATAGGGATCGTTGAGTTCACCAACTCCAGCAACGACCTGATCAGGTCCCAGGCCGAGACGGGTAACTTGCTGTGGGATGCAGTGGTTACCACTTCTACCGGCATCGAGTCTCTTTGCGGTGATGGTCTTGCAGAAGAGCTGGACTTCAGTATCATAGACAACCGGCACCTCTTGGAGATCGCCAAGAGCCCCTGCACGGGTGGACCTGAGATCAGCGCTGCCCACGTCCTGGCATACAGCACAGAGACTTACCCAGAGGACTCAGTGCAGCCCTCTTCCTGGGCTGACTTCTTCGACGTGGATAGATTCCCAGGACGTAGAGTAGCCAGGGCCAACTGGGAAGGCAGCCTGTGGCATGCCCACATATTCCTCAACCCCGACCTCCTGGATCCTGGCAACCAGGCAGGCAGAGATGCAGCGATGAGTCTCACTCCCGCCGAAGTTGACGCAGCTTTTGAGGTTTGGAAGAACTTCAGCGAGGCGGGCCACATATCAGACTACTGGAGAACGGGTTCTCAGTGTCCTGAGTTCCTGATCAGCGGTGAAGCCGACATGTGCTATGGCTACAACGGGCGTCATTACGATGCTCAGCAGAAGGGCGCTTCCATCAAGATATGCTGGGAGTGCGGATTCGCCAACGACACAGGTGGCTGGGCAGCTCCCAAGGGCCTGGCAGCTCAAGACCCCGATCAGTTCTACCTGACCCAGCTGTTCCTGGCATGGGGTACATTCCCCGAGATAAACGTCAGGATCAGTGAGTTCATCGCATACCCGCCATTCACCACTCGGGCCGGCGAATTACTCGCCGACCCCAAGTACGATGCCATCAGAGGCCAGACCGGATTGTCGGAGGAGAACTTACCGTACGCCATCATGATGGATCCCGAGTGGGGTGGACCGCTGGACGAGCAGTTGCAGGAGCGGTGGACGGCCGAGGTCATGGGACAGTAACCATAGCTTTGTAAAAAGAAAAAGCTGCTGGTCACTGATCATAGACCGATAGTGAGCTTAGAGTGCCGAGGGCTGGGATGCATCCCAGCCCTCGGCACAGTTTATTAGGCCTGAATTTGGATGCAGTTGATTCCATTAGCAAACTCTTTACCGCGAATCTCAGCTTCGTGTCATTCTGAGTGCAGCGAAGAATCTAAGGATGTTCTGAATAAGTCTTCATCAAGGGAGTCCAGAGGTATGGTTCCCTCTGGCGGGGGGCTTGGGGGGTGTCCCCCCAGTTCCTAAACATATCGAGGGCGGGCGGCTGGGAGCAAAGCGTAGGTCTTTGTTCAGAGTATCCCTAAGGTGTTTCATGATAGACGCCGTCTTTATAGCCATAGGCTTTGTATCCGTCACTTCTCTGCGCTACGTTCGGAATGACACTGAGGGTGCTTTTCTCGAGTCCTACTATGGCGTTATGCAACGGTCTCTGCTTGACACTGGAATCCATGAGTGGTGGGAGGGCATTAGGGCGGATACTCCCTTGAAGCCCTTGGAAAGGGAGGCGCTGCCTCCTCTGGACTCCTCCTGGAATGGCCTATTTTCAGGGTAAGATATTGGAAGAGGTTGATTCCGAGGAGGATATAGCACATAATTAGGCCTACCTTTGGCCCTCGGTGATTTTACGTTATGGCGAGCAACAGGGCTATAGACTACAAAGAGACTGCTCCGGATGGGGCAGTCCTAGACACAAGGCGAAGCCTGACCTGGCTCAGGATAAAAGAGCAGGGGTTTTACCTTGCCCTCGTGGTACCCGCAATACTCATTATCGTGGTTTTCTTGTTTATTCCCCTCTTTCGTATGTTCCAGCTCAGCTTTGGAGATGATACTTTCATAGGGGCCGAGAGGGACGTAGTAATTGATTACAAATTCAAGACCGTTGCCCAGTACGACCGCGCTATCACCGGGATATTCCACGAGATCCGTGACGAGATACCCGAGGGTAGTGTCGATGGCGTCAACAGGTCATTTGAGCTTGATCGCCGCCCCATCGGCGATGCAAATGGGGATGGCGTTATCGATTCCCGAGACGTAGATTTCAAAATCAATGGTCAACCGATTCCACTGGAATCGGTTAGGTTCATACAAGGGGAGAGGCCTAAAGGGGCTGCCAACGGCGTCAATAGAATATTCGAAATCGGCTTGGGTCCAATTGCTGATTTCAACGATGACGGATTGATAGACGGAAGTGACGTAGCTGCCAGGGTGAATGGCAATATCGTGCCCGTCACTGCTCTTGGAGAGGTAGAAGACGAGACTCCTCACGGCCCCCTCAACGCTAAGAACAGGGAGTTCATAGTATCCAAGACTCCCGTCCTGGACATCAATGGCGATGAGAGAGTTGATGGGGCCGACGTGGTAGTTAGGGTCAACGGGCTCCCGATTCTCCCATCTGACATAGAATCCATAAACGCCAACGACGGAAAAATTAAGATGGAGATGCCTCCCAGTGCCACCAGCTCGGTAACAGGTGAAGTTCCCGAAGGCGCTGTAGATGGAACGAACAAGGTTTTCAAAGTTTCTCAGACTCCTGTAGTCAATGAAGAGGGGGGCATAGCTCTTCCGGAAGATGTGATATTCACAGTTAACGGCGTCCTAGCGCCTATCGAGTCTCTCATGTTCAGGACAGGTGCAATCACCTTGCAAAGCCCGCCGCCCCCAGGCAGCAGACTGAGCGTAGACTACTTGGCCGAAACCACAGTAAGAGTGGATTACCTCAGCAGTGACCTTAAAACATTTACGCTGCTTAACCCTCCCCCTTCCGGCAGCCAGGTGACTGTCGATTACATAGGAGCTGACTCTACCTCTGTCGTCGTGGCGGCAGCTCCCCAGCTCACCATGTTTCGCAACGAAGCTCCCACAAATGAGCCCGATGGGAACACAAAGAAATTCTCCTTATCAAAACCGCCCGTTGGAGACGTGGACGGGAGTGGCAACGTCAACGTAGATGACATAGTGGTTAGGATAGACGGAGAGCCGGTAGAGGTATTCTCGTTAAGCGCAAGGTCCGGAGAGTTCAACCTGAGCGAACCTCCCAGCAAGGGCAGCGATATTCGCGTCGACTACCTGGGCAATCCAGTGACTGTGGACTACCTGTGGGGGAATAAATTCGGGCCAGACATATATCACAATCTCTTTAGAACTACATTCATAATCGCACTTCTAACCACGGTAATTGCGGTAGCTGTTGGTTATCCCATGGCCTATCTCCTGGCCAACGTAGCAGATAAGACTCGGGTATTCCTGCTCCCTCTGGTAATAGTGCCATTCTGGACGAGCATCTTGGTTCGGACATTCTCATGGAGGGTGGTGCTGGGACAGGAAGGGTTTGTCAACGAGACGCTACTTTGGCTAAACCTCATCGACGCCCCTCTTACCCTTGTGGGTAACAGGATGGGCACGTTGGTGGGAATGGTGCACATACTGCTTCCCTTCATGATATTCCCCATCTTCGCAGTGATGCGGGGCATACCCAATGAGCTGATGCGGGCGGCCGAGAACCTGGGGGCGGGACCCTTTATGGCCTTCTGGCGAGTCTATTTCCCTCTCACTCTTCCCGGTTTAGGTGCGGGGATACTCCTGGTCTTCATTCTTTCTCTGGGATTCTTCATTACACCTGCCCTCCTGGGCGGCCCTGGAGACCAGATGATTTCCAACGTAATAGAACAGCAGATCAGGCAGGCTTTCAACTGGGAGTTTGCCTCTGCGCTGGCATTTTTACTGCTCATCGCCACCATCATCCTATACCTGATCTACGCCAGGTTCATGAGCTTTGACAGGCTGTATGGAGAGCAGAGGTAAACTCGTGAGCTTCACGTGGAAGCACAAAGAAGCGTCAGAATGAGGATAGTGACCAACCGATGAAGGGTGTAGCTGCCAGAGGAGTCAGCGTTTGGGGCGGCCATAGGGCGCCTCTGAGACGGGTGCTGCTGTACTGTTTCGTCGCTCTCGCCTTTGGATTTCTCGTGCTTCCCAGCTTTGTAGTTCTGCCCATATCAGTAACCGATAGCATCTTCCTGGAGTTCCAACTGCCGCCGGACAACTTTACCTGGCAGTGGTACGAGGTCTACTTCGGCATCAGCGGAACAGGAGAGACAGAGGAGCTAGTACTGGTGAGTGGTGAGCACCAATGGGTGCCGGCTACCTTGCGCAGCTTCCAGCTCGCCTTACTCGTAATCGCGGTATCGGTCCCACTGGGCGCTCTAGCGGCCTATGGCCTCACTCGAGGGAGGTTTTGGGGCAAGGCCGTCATTAACGCCATTATCATCTCTCCATTGATTGTCCCTATACTCATTACGGCCATATCGCTTTTCTTCTTCTTCTCCGTCTGGCTCAAACGCTTCTTTGATCCGTTGCCAGCCCCTGATCTTCCCAGCTCTCCCAGTGTACCGGGCCTGGCATGGTTGATCGTACTTATAGCGTCGGCTGTCCTGGTGGCGGCGACTCTTGCCTTGAGGTCGTTGCCTAGTATCTTGAGATCATTGCCCGGCATCTTGCGGAGAGAACCCGAAGAAGGTGTGCTAAGAGCCCATGAAATCGCGCTGAATTGGTCCGGCCCAATAATGGTCGTTGGAATGCCGGCGCTTCTCTTGAGCCTGTTCGTATTTCTCGGGGAATGGGCATTTACAGTGGTCTTGATTGGGATAGGCGCGATATCACTACTGGGACTGATCTTCGCTCAGAGAATACGGCGGGAAGTTGCAGGCAAAGAATGGCCAGAGCGCATTTGGGAAACAATAGAGCCCTGGCGCGGGTTGAGCCTTACAGTTATCATCTTCTTCTTCCTCATCTCCTGGATATCCGGTCTATCCGACCACCTGCCAGGTGGCGTGTTTAACGGGTCGGATCCAATACCGCCTGTTCCGGCTGTGTCTCCGGGACTGTTGATAGGCCACTGCGTGCTCGCCATACCTTATGTGGTGGTAATCCTCAGCGCCACCCTTAGAGGTGTGGACGTGACCTTGGATCAGGCGGCAGCCTCTCTGGGTGCAGGGCCCTTTACTGCCCTCAGAAAGGTGATCATGCCTGTCATGCTTCCAGGAATAGCTGCAGCCGCCCTGTTCGCGTTCTTGGTATCATGGGATGAGTTGCTTATAGCCCTGTTCTTCCAGAGTGCAGATATCATTACACTGCCGGCCAAGATATGGGAGGGCATCCGCTTCGACGTCAGTCCCATCATCGCAGCAGTTGCCACAGTCCTGATTTTCCTTACCCTCATAGTGTTGGGGACTTCTGCAATACTTCAGTCCTACCTGCGTAGAAAGTCTGGCCTGAGCGAGTAGCGCATTTCGCATCGAGAGGCTCGCGCATAGCTGGCCTATCCTGAGTATCAACCGATTATCCGCACGAGCATTGCCTTAACGTCCGTTTAATCAAGGAGACTATGATATGCCAGGAGGAAGAAACCTCTTAGAGCTTGGCTCCAAGTACTCTCGTTTCAAGCTAGACGAGGGATTCTACGACAAGCTGCTGGCTGTCAAATCGGGCTTTAAGCTGGTCGAGAAGTTTACGATAGCTCCGAATAATGGCCGAGGATTCGTTGTGCAAAAGGGGTGTACCTTTCGAGTCGTCGAAGTAGATGGGCCTCAGATAGCGGACGTCGCCTTCTGGAGCGCCGGGGAGCCGAAGCTGGAGTTCTTCAGTCCCTGCCGCACTTTGCACCTTGAGGGAATGTTCATGAGGCCGTATTCTCGTTTGTGGTCGGAAGTGCCCAGGTTCCGACCCATCGCTACCTGCATTGGTGACACTGTAGAGACTTTGCAAGCAGAGGAAGGATGGCATCACCATTTCCTGGGTGGACATTGTACACCTGAGATGTGGGAGATGACGGCGAATCGCACGGGTTTGAACGCCTGTCACCTGAATCTCCTTCAGGCCATAGAATCCTTCGGCTTGAAAGAGGAGGATATCCGAGACAACATCAATGTTCACCAGAAGGCTCGGGTTGATGGAACTACAGGAATCATGCACTATGCTGGAATCGATGCCAAAAAAGGAGACCACATCGAGTTCTACGCGGAGATAGACCTGCTAGTTGCGGTCTCGGTCTGTCCATCAGGTGATGGAGCTAGAGCGCCTGAGGAGGCAGATAGGATATCTCTCAATCCGATAGGCATAGAGATTTACGACTCAGGCATCGCACCCAAAGAGTTCCCCGCCTGGACCGACTGGAGGCCTACTTGGCAAGGGAGATGGATGCAGCCTCGATAGGCTCTTCCTTTCTTTTAGCAGGGGTTGCGAAAGAGGTGCCAGATAGACGACCCTGACGGCTTGCGTCCCCCAGCCAGGTTATTGATTGCCAGCCTTGAGGATAATGTTGGACCATTCGTCCAAGGAGGCTTGCCAATCGGGGGTAACCACAGTCAGCGAGTTGTCTTCCTCGATGATGAGAGGCCCAGTCTGAACTCCTCCTTCAAGGTCTTCCCGCCTGATGATAGGCACGGTAATCCATCCTGCTTTCGGCCCGAAGTAGGCCTTACGATCCTTCGCTGAGGTCTGGCCGTCTTTTCCATAGACCACCTTCAGGGTAGATGGCACCCTTGGGGTATCTGGTAAGCCTCGTGCTAAACATCTCAGGGCTACGATCTGTATCCTCTCCCCATCAGAACGATAGCCGTAGGTCTTTTCGTGCTCAGCGTGAAAATCGGTCTGAAGCTTAGCAACTATATCCGGACTCAGGATGCTTCCTTGTAGGGATATGGTAAGAGCGTAATCTTGCCCGGCGTATCTAGTATCGGCAGACAAGACTATGGACTGATGCAGCTCATCATATCCCTCTCTGAATAAGGTAGTAGTAGCCTCATGGACCAAGCTCTTCAGCACGGAGTTGACGCGATCGAAGTCCATCTCGTCGGTCATGGAATAGGAGGTGTGAATAAGATGATGCTCTATATCGGAAAATAGAAGGCCTAGGGAGCTAAATAGCCCTGGAAGCGGCGGTATAACCACCTTGGTGATCCCCAACTCGGTCGCTAGGTCGGCGGCATGCACTGGCCCCATTCCACCGAAGCCGAACATGACAAACCTTCGTGGATCTCGACCTCGCTCTACGGACACAGCCCTGAGCGCCCGAATCAAGCTGGAGTTAGCCACGGTACGGATACCCCAAGCAGAAGCTGTGAGCCCCAGATCCAGCCTTTTGGCTATTTTGTCTTGGATAGCTTTCTCCGCCAGATCGGGGTGTATTCTTAAGGTGCCGCCGGCCAAAGACTCTGGGTTTGTCAGCCCCAGGTACAAGTTTGCATCTGTGATAGTCGGCTCCTCACCTCCCAAGTCATAGCAAGCAGGGCCGGGGTTTGCACCTGCACTGTGAGGTCCCACCTTCAAAGCACCGCCTTCGTCTGCCCATGCAATGCTTCCTCCCCCGGCTCCCACCTCCGCTAAATCCACTGATGGAACCCTCAGTAGATAGCCGCCGCCCGTCAGCAGCCTATGGCCGATGCTGATTCCACCACCGACTTCATACTCGGGAGAGTGAGATATCCCCCCCTCTTCTATGAGGCAGGCCTTGGCAGTGGTGCCCCCCATATCGAAGGTCATGACGTTTGGGATGTTCATTCTCTTGGCTAAGTGATGGCAGCTGGTAACACCCGCCGCTGGACCGGATTCGATGATATGGATCGGCTGCCGTTGAGCCAGCTCTGAGGGCATCATGCCTCCATTCGACTGCATCACCATAATGGGTATGTCCAGCTTCATCTCCTTCAAGTCTCGCTCCATGGACTGGAAGTACTGCTGAACGATAGGTTGCACGTAAGCGTTGATCACCGTGGTGCTGGTCCGTTCATACTCCTTGATTTCAGGCAGCACCTCCGAGGAGATGGAGACGGGCATTTTCGGGTCAGCTTCTTTTATCAGCTCCCTGAGGCGGGTCTCATGGACACCGTTGGCATAGGCGTGAAGGAAGCACACGGCTATAGACTCGACTCCTTCACTCAGAAGCCTCTTGACCGCCTCTCGAGCCGCCTCTTCGTCCAGCGGGGTTACCTCTTTGCCCCATGGATCCATTCGAGCTGGGACCTCTAGGCGAAGATGTCTTGGAACTAGTGGTTCCGGCTTCTCCCAGTTGATATCGTATAGCCTGGGCATCCTCAATCGACGGATCTCCAGCACGTCTCGAAACCCTTTGGTGGTGATCAGCCCCGTGATCGCCCCGCTGCGTGTGAGAATGGCGTTGGTGGCAACGGTAGCTCCGTGAGTATACTCTCGGAGCTGCCGCGGATTCAGATTCTCCTTGGCGAGAGCGCCTTCGATCCCCCTCTTTATACCGATGCTGAAGTCCGGCGGTGTGGACAGTACCTTTTTGTGATGGGTAGAGCCGTCATCGGCCATCAAAACAACGTCGGTGAATGTCCCACCCACGTCCACTCCCAGGCGAAAAGTTTCCTCCATTAGATATCCCTTGCAGGAAAAGGCCGGACTTTACCAAGGGCCTTTGTCATACTGAACCGCTTTTTGGTATCGGAATTGGTCGAACAATGATAACATAGATTTAATAACGAACCAGGAGATGCTATGCCTAGACCTCACGACAGGGGAGGATGGCCAACCCAGGAATCCATCGACAGAGGCGAGCATCAGTTCACCGACTGGGAGAGAAAGATGGATGCCCTTGGCTCCGTGCTTGCCGAGAAGGGCATGGTTTCCGTCGATGAGATGCGTAGGGCGATAGAGGACATTCCCGCCAAGGAGTACGAGTCTATTTCCTACTACGAGCGCTGGGTATCCGCAATAGAGACCCTCCTCGTGGAGAAGAGCATCCTTAGCCGCGAAGAAATCGATGACAAGGCGGAGGAGATAGCCAGGAATTGGGGATGACTATTGACTAGTAGATCGCAAGCCAGATACACGGTTGGAGACAAGGTGCGAGTTCGGTCCGGCACTCCTCCTCGGCACATACGAACACCCTCTTTCATCCAGGACAAGATCGGCGGGGTAGAGGTAGAGGTGATTCTCGGCAGCTTTAAAAACCCCGAGACCCTGGCCTACGGAGAGTCAGGGCTTCCTGAGCAGCCCCTTTATCGGGTGACCTTCAATCAAGCGGACGTATGGAGTAGCTACGATGGCCCTCCCAAAGACAAGGTATGCGTAGACATATACGAGCATTGGCTGGAACCCGCTTGGGATGCGCCTCATGAGTGACAAACATGCAGACCAAGAATCTCATCCTGGTGGACAGCCCGACCAAGAGTTGGGCCGCTACGCCAGGCGAGCTCTCGCTATCGAGGCTCTGCTGGCCCAAAAAGGGCTGATAGGCAGAGAGGACGTACCCCGCACCGCCGCTGAGTTGGATGCCATATCTCCCGCGGATGGCGCCAGGGTGGTGGCAAAAGCCTGGGTAGACCCATCATACAAGAAACGCCTTCTTACAGAGCCCAAGAAGGCCCTCGTAGAAATGGGCTACTCTCTTCCCTTTGACGAACCGGAGTTCGAAGTGGTCGAAAACACAGACCGGGTGCATAACATGGTGGTGTGCACCCTGTGCTCCTGCTATCCGCGGGCTCTGCTAGGGCGACCTCCCGACTGGTACAAGAGTCTGGCATATCGCTCAAGGGCGGTTGTCGACCCAAGAGGTCTAATGAAGGAGTTCGGACTGGAGCTGGACGAAAGCATCGAAGTTAGAGTCCTCGACAGCACGGCCGACCTGCGTTACCTGGTGCTTCCCCAGCGTCCGGAGGAGACAGAGAGCTTCAGCGAGGAGGAGCTGGCCAAGCTAGTCACAAGAGATAGTATGATAGGCGTAACGAAAGCCAGCTCTCCTGAGCTGGCTCAGGCGTCCTAGCTTTTAATAATCATTCAGATGGCACTATTGAAACTGATATTCTGGCCAATCAAGCTGGCTCTGAAGATCCTTTTCTGGCTGGCTCTAATTCCTGTCAAAGTTCTGCTAACTCCCGTGAAGATCACTTGGCGGATTTTTCAGTTTCTCCTGTTCCTGGCTTTGGTAGCGGTGATTGTGATCATAGTCCTCTTGATCAGAGGAGATATCTAAGAAAACCGCTCTGCAACAGAGAACCAACCTCTCAAACCCTGCCCCACGTCACGATTCTTTCTGGCTGGATGGTTAGTACAGGCCTCTCTCTCATCCCTATGTCTCTGTATTGAATGTAACGCTGTCGGAGCAAAGATGCAGCCAGCTGATGTTCCTGGCCCGAGTAAATGACCTTGGCCGTGCCGTGCACCATCACAAACCCCAGTTTGTTCCAGTCATCCGAATACTCATCGACGGTCAAGCAAACATGGGGATTGCCGAGAATGTTCTTGATCCTTTTCAACTGACCCGCGTCGACCCTCTTGGGCTTTTCGTCGATTACGCTATAGATTCTCTGCGCAGTTACGGCGAAACATATGGGAACCACGTGAGGCCTTCCCTGGGAATCCACGCTGCCGAGACGTCCAACTCGGTGTGCCTCCAGGAAATGCCGTACCGATCCATCTATGGACGCCATCACTATCTCGAACTCTCAACTATCTCCTGGGCGGCAGCTAGCCCGCTTCTTACGGCCCCCTCCATCGTCGACGGCCAATCGGTATCAGTCCACTCACCAGCCAGGAACAGATTATCTATGGGCGTCCGGGTCGGAAGACGGTAGCGTAGCGCATTGGGCGCTGGAGAAAACGTCGCATTTGGCTCCTTCACCACAGAGACGTTAAGTACGTGAGCAGCCCTGGCCTTGGGTAGTATCCTTTGCATCTCTTCGATGAAGGTCTCTTGGATAGCCTCCTTTGGCATTCCTATGTACTCCCGCGCGCCACTCAACGAAAGCGAGAGATACTGGCCTTTACGCCCTCCCTGCCCAAATATGCGGCTTTTATTGAAGACCCAGTGGACCCTGCTGTTGATAAACCCTGCGAAATCGAGGTCTAACACTGGCCGGTCATACCAAATGTGCACGTTGACGATGGGCGATGAGGTAAGCTTCGAGGCTTTGTTGAAGAAGCGGTTCTCTTGAAGCTGGCCAGGGAGAATGGAGGTAAGGACGTGATAGGGGACGGCGCTTATGAACTGATCTCCCGTTAGGACACCTCCATCAGCTAAGGCTACACCACTGATATGGCCGTCATGAAGCAGGAAGGATTCTACATTCCTCTTCAGCATCACCTCACCACCCCTCTCCTTGATATAGCTCACCGCTTCATCCCCAAGAAGGGTGCTCAAACCCACCCGAGAGTAGCCTATGCCGGCGCTGTGAGCTTCTCTGAACAGGCCCTCTTGGAAGACCATTATCGCTTGGTTTGCACTGACGTGGTAAACGTCGTCGTTGAGGGTGGGGAGTATGATAACGTTCCAGAAGCTGCTGATGGCGGCATCACTTTGATGATGTTCCCTCAGCCATTCATAGAAGGGTTGTCCGTCCAATGCCCTTCTTCCATCGCTGCCCAGGGCAATCATTCGCAGCGACACATAGAGAACTAGGGCTTTATCTATCCAGGACAAATGCCTGAATCGGAGAAAGGAGGGGAGTATGTGAAAGGGAGAAGGAAGAGATGCGCTGGTGAGGGTTGATGTTCCTGTGACGCTGTCGACTATATGAACTCGCATTCTGTCCTGGACATAAGTCTTGCTATACACCCCCAGCTTCTTCAAGAAATCAACATAGCTGGTGCAGCACTTCATGAACACGTGCTGACCGTTATCCACCTCCAATCCCGTAGTAGTGTCTTGAAATGAGTAGGCCCTACCACCTACAAACCCGCGTTTCTCTAGGAGGGTTACTCGACAGCCTAGATCACTAAGTTCGCAGGCCGCAGCCAGCCCGGACAGTCCTGCACCTACCACTATCACCGAAGGGCGAGAACGTCTTCCAGAAGAGTCTGTAGCCATATCCTACCTGTCAGTGTAACCTTTTCGGAAGTGGTTAGACCAATTCTCACCTTGAAGACATCGTAATCTCGGGCCTCGATGCGGTTTAGCAATTCAGAGTAGATGCCTCGAAGCACCGCTGCGCAGAGACGGGAGCGAAAGGTCAGCAAGGGTAGTAATCGCTTGCCCCTATCAAAGTATTCACGAGCCCGTTCCACTTGAAACCCCATCAGGTTTGTATAGGACTCGTTAAGGACGCCCTCCTTTAGCTCCTCTTTCGAGTAACCAAATGCGTCCAAATCCTCCTGGGGTAAATATGTCCGACTACGATTGCCGTCCTCTTTCAGGTCTCTCAGGATGTTGGTTAGCTGCATCGCTATGCCCAGGTCTACGGCATGCTCCCGAGCGCTAAAGTCATCGTATCCAAATATCTCTATGCATATAAGCCCCGCCACCGACGCCACCCGATAGCAGTACTGACGCAGATCATCGAAGGTCTGGTAGCTGAATATCTCCAAGTCCATTTCGACGCCAGTGATTACATCGTCAAAATACTCCCTGGGGATGTCGTATTTCTGGGCCGTATCCCAGAGGGCAGTGAAAACGGGGCCCCTGGGTGTCGCATCATAGGCCCGGGCTAACTCTTGACGGTACTCTTTAAGGAGTCGCGCCTTTTCTTGTAGAGGTCGTTTCTCATCGCCATAGTCGTCGCACTGGTGACAAAAGGCATAGGTAGCATATATGCTCTTTCGTTTCTCCAGGGGTAGTGCCAGGAAAGCATAGTAGAAGTTCCTCGCGGTGTGACGAGTCACCTCGCGGCAATAATCGTATGCCTGTTCCACCGAGACCGAACTATCCACAACCCCACTACCTCGAATGGCCAGACCTCGCTTTCAAGGATCGCCACCTGTGCTTAATCAACACGGGAACTAGGAGCCTCAGTTTATCCAGCTTGGAGAGGGACGGCCTTTGACCAAGCACGTTGTAGTTGATCCCTTCAATGGCATCCAGCACTTTCATACCACCCCTGCTGAAAAGCTCCAGGTCTACCCTGAGGTCATCCCGAACCACATCCACAAGATTGAGTCCCTCGTAGAACAGCTCCCTGGCCCGTTCCACCTGGAAGGCCATGAGTTGTCTAAACTGCTCATTGAATATTCGCCGATGAAGGTGGGACTCAGAGTATCCGAACCGCTCCATGTCCTCCAAGGGTATGTATATTCGTCCCATATCCATGTCCCGATATACGTCCTGCCAGAAGTTGGCCAACTGAAGGGCGGTACAGGTAGAGTCTGCCAGCTTCTGACGCTCTTCATCTCTGTATCCGAACAGGTACAGCACCAGATGGCCCACTGGGTTGGCGGAGTGGTCGCAATAGTGAAGTAGGTCTGCATAAGTGGGGTGTCGTTTGGTGGTCTGGTCCATGCGATTGGCCTCGACCAGCTTGAGAAAGGGCTCTATGGGAATATCATATTTCTCGATGGTGGCCTGCAGGGCCAGGAAGACGGGATGCTGAGGATTACCATCGTAGCACCGATACAAGTCCTCTTCCCAGGCGTTTAGGAGGGTCAGTCTATCCGCTTGCGCTTCGTCGCCCAGATTATCCACAGAGCGACAGTATGCGTAGATATTGAACACGTGGGCTCGCAGTTCTTTGTGCAGCAACCAAGTGCCGATCGTGAAGTTCTCATAGTTGGTCTTGGCGAGCCTCTCGCAATACCGGAAGGCCTCTTCTAGGCTATCCACCTTTGGTAAAGCCTGTTCCATTTGTCTACCTTTGCGTCTGGGCCTTCCCATCTTCCTCTGCATTACCATGGCTCTTGTTCTGAGTAAACTCAGTGCTTGTGTGACTGAGTTCGAAGGACAACTCGCCGTGAAACGAGCTGCAGGACTTTTTCTCGATACATCCCTTGTGGAAGAGACCTTTCGGTGTAAGCTCTGCAAAGTTGTGGTCGTTTCCTCGGCACTCCAGGGTGCCACGTCGCCCTAACCCACCAACTCACGACCCTCCGAATGGAGGGTGACGGCAGCACCAACCCTCACATTTTCCCGCCGTCTCCTATACTTGTTGCCTGCGGCAGTGATATTGCTCACACCCCCAGCATAGTTGCCCTGTCTCAGAAGCCCCCACGGAGGGAGTCCAGAGGGATGCTTCCCTCTGGCAGGGGCATGGGGGATGTGCCCCCAGATACAAAAGCCATTTGGGTGGGTGGGTCCAATTAATAATCGCCTTCCAAAATGCACCTTCGATACCTGCCCAGGGCCAGCAACGGAAAGTAGATGCGGTACATGTGATATTTGATGAAAAAGTAGCCTGAGAAACCGGTGCCGGTAAAGTAATCTTCTTCCCATGACCCGTCCTTGTTCTGGGTCTCAATCAGGTATCTGACACCATCCCGGGTAGCCTGAGAATCGATTTCGCCAGCGGCCAGCAACCCCAAGAGAGCCCACGCTGTTTGAGACGGGGTGCTGGGGCCTTGCCCATTCAAGGAGGGGTAATCGTAAGAGGCACAGGTCTCTCCCCATCCCCCATCCGGGTTCTGTCGAGTCTTCAACCAATCTACTGCGCGTCGCACGTAGGGCTGAGACATGTCCTCACCTGCGACTTTCAAGGCAGGCAATACTGCGCCCGTACCGTAAACGTAGTTAACGCCCCACCGTCCGAACCATGACCCGTCTATTTCCTGCTCTCGTTTGAGGTAGTGGAGCGCTCGCTGCATGGATGGGTGATCCTCGATCCGTTGACCCAGAATCGCCAACATCTCCAGAATGTGAGCCGTTACATCAACACTGGGTGGATCTATGACCTCTCCAAAGTCGCAGAAGGGGATCGTGGTCACTAACCGTTTATCGTTGTCCTTATCGAAGGCCCCCCACCCTCCATTATTGCTTTGCATGCCCAGCAGCCAATCGACACCCAACTTTATCGCCCTGTTCTTATCCGCTCGAGGTAAGTCCAAGAGGTTAATGGCTAGCAGAACCTCGGCTGCATCATCTGTGTCGGGATACCAGTCGTTCTCGAACTCGAAAGCCCAGCCCCCGGGCACACCATTTGGCCATTTGACAATCCAGTCCCCATCGGTAGTGATCTGCTCCTTTAATAGCCATTTCCCGGTCTTCACCAGGCTTGGGTGGTTCGGCGAGAGGCCCGACTCCCTCATCGCTATGGTTACCCACGCCGTATCCCAAACCGGGCTCAAACACGACTGGGTGCGAAATGTACCATCCTCCTCGATACCAAATCCCTTGGGGCCTTCGAACGCTTGGAAGCCTTTCACAATTGCCGGGTGATCCACCGGGTAACCCAGGCACTTCAAGGCTATGAGGGAATATACCCAGGGAGGCTGAATGCCTCCCCAGCCTCCGTCAGCCTCTTGATGCTCGAGAATCCACTCCTCTGCCTTCTTGATGGCTTCTTCTCTGCCAGGCTTGAAAGAGGTCCGCTCCCATACTCGTAGAACCTTGTCTATCTCTATGAATGCCCTCTGCCAGCTCGCAATACTGGGTTGTCCACGAACAGTGTATGATGGCGGCTCCGAGATAGACGGATAGAGCTCGTCTATATGGGCGTACTCTGGGACGGGGCTTGTGGGCCTCATCGCAAGAATTATGGTCATTGGAACGATGGTCGACCGCGCCCATGACGAAAACTCATACAAATTGAAGGGAAACAAAGACGGAAGAAAGATGATCTCGGGGGGCATGGTTGGCAGGGCGTCCCAGTTCCACTGTCCGCACAAGGCGAGCCATATCTTGGTGAAGTTTCGGGTTTTTGGGACTCCTCCAAGGGACAAGATGACCTCACGAGCCTTCCTCATGAAGGGCTCGTCAGGAGAAACGCCCCCCAGCTTCATCGCGAAGTAGGCCTCTACTGCACAGTTGAGATCGGGAGGGCCGCCGTAGTAGATGCTCCAAGTGCCGTCAGGTCGCTGCTTGTCCTTCAGGTAGTTGACTATCTGGTTCCAACGATTCTGGTTCCGCATGCCGAAGATATGGGTCAAGAGCAGATACTCCGCGGTTATGGTTACGTTCGACTCCAACTCCCCCCACCAATAGCCCTCTTCGTACTGCTGACCCAGCAAATATTCCTGGCACAGCTTTATCGAAAGTTCAAGCTCCCCGGTTGGTTTCCCATTCGGGAAGTGAGTGATCTCCTGTTGCTCGGTGGCGCGGATTTCGGTCTGTCTCATGCTGCAATCCTCACTTTAGCTCGTTCTCGGAACCAGTCCACCGCATCTCTCAGTGCGTCTTCTATCGGGGTCTGGGGTAGTCCCAACTCTTTGACCGCCTTGCTGCAATCGTAGAACATGGGCCTTCGGGCCATCTTTACTCCAGCCAAGGGAACAAAGGGCTCCCTTCTCAAAAAGGCTTCCGATAACCACTGGTCTACATACGCCGCCCCAAGGGCCGCCCAATAGGGGAGACGTATCGAAGGGGCCCTTCGTTGGACTCTCTCCCCCAGTAGCTGAAACAGCCTTTTCAAGCTGATATTTTGATTGCCTAAAATGTATCTCTCTCCTACTCGTCCTCTCTCATGAGCTAATATATGACCCCGACACACATCTCTAACGTGGACTGAATTCAATCCTGTATTCAGATAGGCGGGGATCTTTCCTCGAAGGAAGTCCAACACTATCTTCCCTGTGGGGGTAGGTTTCACGTCCCATGGGCCGACGGGTGCCGTGGGATTAACTATGACCACGGGCAGACCTTTAGAGCGATAGTTCAACACCCGGGCCTCGGCCAAATATTTGGAGCGGTGGTAGCCGTCCACCATATCACTAAGAGTCATGGCACTGGCCTCGTTTGGGATAGGCCCACCATTCCAATGTCCAAAGACGGATGCCGTACTGGTATACACTACCTTTCGTACCCCCTCACGTAACGCCGCCTCCATCACGTTGCATGTCCCTATTACATTTACTCGATGGTAGGCCCCAGTATCCGGCGTCCACAATCTATATAAGGCGGCAGCGTGAAATACTGAGCCACAGCCCTTCACTGCACTTCTGAGGGACTCCTCGTCTAGCAGATCTCCAAAAACCGACTCAACCTCGACTTCTTCCAGAGCTGTGGTGTCGCTTTGTGGCCTCACTAAGGCGCGAACACTCCACCCGTCTTTGACCAACTCCCTGACCAGGTTTCCCCCTATGAAGCCGGTTGCTCCTGTAACCAACGCCTTCATTAGCTCCCGTCACTACCTTGAAGATGCGAACCCTATTGTAAAGTCTGTCAAATTCTTCGTAGCTCGCCTGGCATTTCTCGATAGTCGCAGCAGAGAAAGTACATCGAAGGGTCTTTTCAACAAATGCAGTAAGACTCTAGAAATAGAAGCATTCCCTTTCTCATCTGCGATGGTTACGGCATCGGTAACCTTGAACTCCATGGGGTCCGTAACCGCTCTGATTCCCAGAAATGGTATGTCCTTTCTTTGGGCCTCTGAGGCTATCCAGTAGCTCTCCATATCTGCGGCTTTGACTCTCAACTCCTGATTCAGCCTACTTTTGATGGGTGGCTCTTTGATTATCTCGGATACAGTTGCTCCTTCTCCCTCATGAGAGAGCATTGGGCTGCTCTCCAGAACTCGACGAGCAGAAGCCAAAAGTTCTGGATCGGATGTTACGCTGTCTGAAGAAGTGATCGGGTTAACCTTTACAGCGTCCTCCTCGATAAGGTGAATACGTGAGAGCAAAACTAGATCACCTGCATCCAGTCCTCTTGTGGTCCCAGCCGCATAGCCAAGACAGACCAGTGCTCCGGGTTTATAGTTACCGGATAGATAGGACACTACCTCTCGACTCCTCCCCCCTCCCATGCCCACAGTGGCTGTAACAACGCTTTTCTCAGCAAGCTTACCCTCCACAATACTCATGTGCTCAAAGGAGACACTACGTTGGTCTGATAGTAGTTTTCTAATTCCTTCCAACTCCCTGTCCATGGCTGCTACAATTGCTAGCAATAGTCATAAACCTCTGAGCGACTAACAAGGCGAGGATGGGTTTCCCATCGCCCTCGCCTCTTTTTCCGCCTTCTCCTTCTCTTTCTGCTTGCCCCACGCCTCCCAAGATTTGCCTGCCGCAGTGTCCTTGCCCGTGAACTTGATACTAACTATCTCTGAATAAGCCATCATGAAAGGCCCGTTCCCAGTCTCATCGAAATACTCTATGTAAGGCTTTGGAGCATTGGCATCACGATTGGAGATGTATCCCACTACGCTGGTGTCATCAGCCTTTAAGATGGTGGTGTTCCCTCTATAGTCAAAGGCCAGATCGATGACCCGGGCTAGGTCTAGATCATCATTTATTTGTGGGATCCACCCTTGTAAACTCTGTTCCTCGGCCATAGTAAAGTGATGTGTGAAATGTAGTAAGAATAGATCGGGTGAGTCGCTTAGAGGGAACTCTACGGCTTACTCGAAACCGTAGCGACTATGGTGTCTTTTAAGCCTTTCCATGTGCTGAAGGTCTTATCCACGGCAGTAGCCTCGTAACCACTGTGGACCATACAATCACGACACTTGGGATTGCCGCTCTTCCTACCGTAGTTCTCCCACTCGGTAGTCTCCAACAGCTCCTTGAAACTGTGAGCATACCCCTCCTGGAGGAGGTAACACGGACGCTGCCACCCGAATATGTTGTAAGTGGGGTTGCCCCAGGGAGTGCATTCATAGTCTTGTTTACCCATGAGGAATTGAAGGAACAGGGGTGATTGGTTAAACCTCCAACCCCTCTTTTTATTCGACAATATCTCTCTGAAAAGCTGGTTTGTTCTACTCTGACGCAGAAAGTGTTCCTGATCAGGCGCCTTAGAATAGCTGTAGCCTGGAGAGACCATCATGCCTTCCACGCCCAGATCCATCATCTCATCGAAGAACTTCCGCACCCTTAGCGGTTGAGCGCCGTCGAATAGTGTTGTGTTAGTAGTAACCCGAAAGCCTCGACTCACCGCTTCTCGGATCCCCTCGATGGCCTTGTCGTATACTCCATCTCTGCACACGGCCTCGTCGTGTTCTTCGCGGAGACCATCCATGTGAACACTGAAGCTGAGGTACTTGATTGGTTTGAAGAGACCCTCTTGCAGCTTCTCCTTTAGCAGTATGGCGTTGGTGCAGAGATAGATGTATTTCTTGCGCTTAATCAAAGCTTCGACCAACTCGCCTATCTCTGGATAGAGAAGAGGCTCTCCACCTGGAATGCTGACAATGGGAGCGCCGCACTCGTCCACAGCTTTGAGGCACTGCTCCACCGTAAGCCTCTTCTTAAGAATCTGGGATGGATACTGAATCTTGCCGCAGCCAGCGCAGGCCAGATTGCACTTGAAAAGAGGCTCCAACATCAGAACGAGGGGATAGCGCTCCTTCCGTAGGAGCTTCTGCTTGAGTACGTGGGAGGTCACCGCCCACATTTGAGATATTGGAACCGACACTTGGTTATACCTTTCTTAGGTTCTCAGTGTTGTCTCTCCAGGAAGAAGGTGGCTAAGTCTTCAAGATCAGAGCGATACGACCGTGGAATAGCGAGGCCTACCAATGCGTCTAAAGCTCGTTTACAGTAGTCTGTCGCCATGGACTGACAATGATCGAATGCCCTGACGTTATCCAGGATGCACATAATATCATTGACCTCATCTTCGTTGGGCGAGCCATCATTGTACAGGAGTTGCAGCCTTTCACCCTCAGCCCCAACTGCTGATTGGAGAGCATACACCACCGGCAAACACATCTTGGTGCGTCGGATGTCAGCAGCGACAGCCTTTCCTGTAGACTCCTCGGTGCCCCATACGCCCAGTATGTCGTCCCTTATCTGGAACACTAGGCCCAGGCTCCTACCACAGCGTCTAAAGGCCTCCACTGTGGACGGGTCATCACTTCCCAGCAGGGCGCCGAGATGAAGAGCGCACTCTATCAACGCACCGGTCTTTCTGGAGATCATGTCCAGATATTCATCAGTGGTAGTACCGACGCGTTTTTCGTAGCTGATGTCTAGATATTGACCCTCGATCATCTCCAGGGAGGCCTTTTCCAAGGTCTCCAAGGCAGCCGGCAGCTTATCGACGGAGTAGGCTTGACCAGCGCCCTTTACCAGGGCCAACGTGCCCAGGCCTCTCATGGAATCGCCGGCATTGATGCCCTGGGCCACCCCCCATAGATGCCACACTGTCGGTCGATGGCGTCGCTCTTTGTCTGCATCCTGGATATCGTCATGAATCAAGGAGAAGTTGTGCACCAGTTCCAGGGCTACCGCCGCAGGGAGGGCCTGTCGCCAGTCACCTCCCACGGCCTCACAGGAGAAGAGGCACATCATAGGTCGGAGACCCTTCCCCCACGACGAGCCGCTAGTGGGCTGTCCGGACTGGTCTAACCAACCCATGTGATACCGTAGCATGTCATACAGTGGAAGATCGCTGTCACTCAGGGCGGCCCTGAACTCCGATTCCAGTACTGGCCTGTATGTATTGAAGGCCTTAGGCAGCCTCGTCGCCGATTCCATGCTTAGCTGGATCATGAGGAAGAAGATATGTCAGTCAATACTCGATTGGAAGCTGATGAGCCTAACAGGTCTGGAAAAGCATCCCTTATCTGGTGAATAATTCCCTGGACGTCGATTCTCAGGTTCGACCACAGCTGGCTACGCGCTCCATGCTCGATGAATTGGTCTGGAACTCCAATGCTCTTCACCACAGCACCTCCAGGTATGGCGCCTTCCAGAGTCTCCAGAACTGCACTACACAGCCCGCCCATCAGTGCGTGCTCCTCTAAAGTTATGACGCACCCGGTGCGGCTGGCCCTTTTCACCATCAGGTTCTTATCCATAGGCTTAACAAACCGGGTATTCACAACCGAGCACTCGATTCCATCCTTTGACAGGATCTCGGCCACCTCCAAGGCGGGGTACACCATAGACCCCAGAGCGATTAGAGTAAGATCGTCACCTTCTCGCAGAAGCTGGCCTTTTCCTATGGGAACACTGCTCAGATGTGAGTCCATCTCCACACCGCAAGCCGTCCCTCTTGGATAGCGGATAGCCATGGGGCCGTTCCCGTTAATGGCGGTGTACAGCAGGTGTTGAAGCTCGTTCTCATCCTTGGGGGAAGCCAATACCATATTGGGCAAGCAGCGAAGATAAGATATATCGAACACACCCTGGTGTGTTTTTCCGTCTTCTCCGACTAGCCCGGCCCTATCGACGCATATGGTCACAGGCAGGTTTTGGAGGCAGACATCGTGGGCGATCTGATCGAAGGACCTCTGTAGAAAGGTAGAGTAGATAGACACCACGGGTTTGAGGCCTCCTCGGGCCATACCTGCTGCCATAGTTATGGCATGCTGCTCGGCCACCCCAACGTCGAATACTCTGTCGGGAAAGCGGCGTTTCACCTGGTTTAGCCCTGTGCCTTCCAACATGGCCGCAGTGATACCAACTATGGCTGGATCGGTCCCCATCATCTTTTCCATGGTGTCAGCGAACACCTTGGAGTAAGTGGGTGCGCCTGATCCAGTGGGCGTGGGTGAACTGGGCTGATGGTACTTTACCGGGTCCTCCTCTGCGGGGGTATAACCTCTGCCCTTGTGGGTAACGACGTGGATAATAGGAGGCTTGTCGGTGTACTTTCGGGCCTCACCTATCACAGTCTCCATCTCTTGGATGTTGTGACCATCAATAGGGCCTATATACCTAAAGCCCATCTCATCCCAAAGGGTATTGGGCAGGATCATGCCCTCCAGCCCACTCTTCAGCTTGTTGGCCATCTTCCAGACCAACTCACCTTGGGGAAGTTTCTTCGCCAAGGTGCGGCTCCCCTTCACAAGGGAGCGATAATCGGGATGAAGTGTAATGCGGTTACGCCAGTGAGTAAGCCATCCGATGTTCTCAGAGATAGACATTCCGTTATCGTTGAAGATGATCATAAGGTTTTGAGGTTTCAAGTGAGCAATGTTGTTCAGAGCCTCGTAGCTGAGGCCAGCCGTCAACGCTCCATCTCCCACGATTGCTATCACATATCCATCTTCGTCGGTAAGGCTCAGCGCTGTAGAAATTCCTAAAGCTGCGGATAGACCGGTACCGGCATGACCCGCCCCAAACACATCGTGGGGACTCTCCGATGGTTCAGCGAAGCCAGACAGACCTCCACTGGTACGGATATTCTCGAAGCCTTTCCTGCGTCCGGTCACCAGCTTGTGCGCATAGCACTGGTTGCTGGTGTCCCAGACTATTCCGTCTCGAGGGCTGTCGAACACTCGATGTAGAGCTAGTGTTAGCTCTACAACTCCCAGGTTGGAGGCCATGTGTCCCCCGTTCTTGGTGACAGCATCTACGATCTCTTCTCGGATCTCCTGGGCGAGCTCATCCAACTCTTTATAGCTAAGAGGCTTTAACTGTCCGGGATTGTTTATCTTGCTTAAATGCGGGTGCATAGCTGCGTTCCCTGAAGGACTCAATTAGTGGATGTGCTTCTTGTCGGCTATTTTAAGACTACTCTTAATCTCGGCTCTATAGTATATAGCCTGACTAGGTATTAAGGCTAACACGAGGTTATGACAACGTCAATAGGGACTGGCCCAACCTGATGCTCGATGAGATAACTTTAGGCCAACTTAACCTACAGGCAGGGTCAATAGGTCCTG
Source organism: Dehalococcoidia bacterium (assembly GCA_965197675.1). Taxonomy (GTDB): domain Bacteria; phylum Chloroflexota; class Dehalococcoidia; order Plut-88900; family Plut-88900. The sequence goes on from OZ240221.1 coordinate 1,206,287, forward strand.
CCCTTCCACCCTCCACCACGACCTCGCCAAGTGAGCAGAGCCGAATCGAAGGTCATGGCCGTATACAGCGCTGCAGTAAGAGGTAAAAGAGGCGCAAGCACGAGAGGCAGCTTATACCACCTGAGCATGGGGGAGTAGACCAGGCTCATTATCAGCCAAGCCGAGAAGCCCGATGAGGTCAGCCACAGGCTCAGGATGAGGCCTCCGTCCATGCCCACAGCTATCAGGCCTCCACCCCACGCCAGAGGTGGCGCCATATAGACCAAAAACATGCCCAGTATCGTTCCCAGGAGGTTGAACGTTGAATAATCGAGCTGTGCGAATGCGGTCCGAGCCACGGTAGCCCAGATGCCTGAGAGTCCTGAATACGAGCGCAAGCTGCGAACTTCATGAGTCAGGCCCAGCCAGACGCTAGCCTCTTTTCGGCCTTTTACAAGCTTAGCCAGAGCGCAGTCGTCGATGACCCTACCAGCTATAGGTTGAACCCCCCCGACCCCAAACAAAACATCTCTTCTGATGAGAATGCACCCCCCGGCCGCCGCAGCCGTCGATTTGTTGGGATCTTTCACCCAGCGAAAAGGGTAGAGCATGGCGAAGAAGAATACGTATGCCGGGACTAAGAGATACTCCCAAAGATTCTCAGCGCGTAGCTGGGCCATCAGCGAGACTAGATCCAATCCTTCGTGCTGAGCTTTGAATACCAGGTTTCTCAGGCTATCCGGCGAATGGGAAATATCGGCGTCGGTGAGGAGTAAGAATTCGGGCGTATCTCCCAGATCGGCCTGAATACCCTGTTGAAGGGCCCACAGCTTGCCCGTCCACCCTGGAGGTAGCGGTTTACCTGCAATAACGGTAAACCTCTCAGACTGCTCCAGACGCTCAGCAATGCGTCTGGCTGTGTCCGCAGTGTCATCCTCGCTACCATCGTCCACCAGAAGCACGCCAAAGGCTCCAGGATAGTCTTGCTTCAACAGACTGGGGAGGGATTCAGGTAGAGACCTGGTCTCGTTTCTGGCCGGGACCACTATTCGCACAGAGGGCCACTGAAGCGATCCGGGTCGTCGAATGGGCGATAGGGTTAGATGATGATCCGTCCGCCAAAACCTGCCCCTGCCGATCAGCAGCCATACCCAAATAGTCAGCGATAGAGAGGAGACAACGCAGGCAATCAACAGGACGACAGTCATAGCTTGGCCTGTATCAAGAGAGTTAGGGGATACTAAATATCCTGAAACTCTACCTCTACAAGAGGACTGCCCTTCACCCATTCCTCCAAATCAGCCCTCTCGCTGTATACCTCGAATACTTTGGTAAAGGTCTCTCCGCGTTCAGCCTCATCCACAACCAGCCTGGCTTGAGCGGGGAGATCAGCCTTGAAGCTCCCTTTGAGATGAAAGGTGAACTCCGGATCAGATGCCATGTTGGCGTACCCCCCGCGCTTCCCGGGCAGTCCGGTGATATAGATGCGACCGTTCACGTTGGCGAACCATATCTCCAATCGACGAGGTTGGCCCGTTTTCCTTCCCTTGGTAGTGATGTCGATGACCCGGCCCCTTTCCAGAGCCTGTTTTATCTCATCCCTCACTACTTGACTCCCCCACTCAGCCTGAGCATAGCTAGAAGGCTATCTCCCTCAGCTCGTCGGTCTCCAAGGTTAGCTGTTCGTGTCCGTCTTCCGTGATTACGTGGGTGTCTTCCCAAAGGAAGTGTATGTTGCCCGACTTTACCCCAGGCTCGGTGCTTAGCACTATGCCAGGCTCGAGCACTGTGTGGTCTCCGGCGGTTACGCTGGGAGGCTCTGTGAAGAGGATGCCTTGTCCGTGACCCATTCTGCCCTTCTTCAGCTTCTCGGGCCTATCGACCTCTACCCCCGCCTCCTCTATGGCCTTGACTCCTATCGCGTGGATCTCCGAGCATTTGATGCCTGGCCGCAGTGCATCCGCCATCGTTTTGTTCACCTTCAGCACTGCACTGTAAAGTCTCTTCATCTCGTCGGTGGCCTTGCCCAACACAGCCATGCGAGGGTAATCTACGGTGTACATCCTCACGTACGCTCCGGCGTCCACGGCCAGAACAGTACCCTTCTTGAGTGGTCGATCGTAGTGGAACTGGTTTTTGCTGCCGGGGATGCCCAGCTGCAGGTGAACGAAGGACGTTCGATCACCCCCTTCCTCCAATATCAACCGACGTATGGTCCTCGCCACGTCCCTCTCGGTCATGCCTGGAAAAATGTGGCTGTCAAACATCTTCTGTCGAGCTCTTCCGGTTACGTCAGCTGCCCTCTTGACGTAGACCAACTCCTCCTCAGACTTAACCATTCTCAGTTTGAGGATGATCTGGGCTGCATCAACAAACTCCACGTCGGGCATGGCTTCTACCAGGGCGAGGTAGTCGCCCACCGGCATTCCCATCCTCTGCTCTCGTCCCAGCTCTGCGCCTATTCGTTTGTTCTTCAGCCCAACTTCCCGCAAAGCTTCTAGGACTTCATCGTGGGGAAAACGGAGAACATCAAAGTAGCTCCTGATGTCTTTCACGTAGGTGCTAAGGATAATGAAATCTCGCATCTGAGTAACTATGATGGGGTCTTTCTCCAACGGCAGGATGAACACGGAAGGTCTAGTTAGCGAATAGTGAAGCCCTATGCTCGCCGAAGTGCCGGTGAAGTATTGAAAGTTCTCCTCGCCGGTTATGAATAGAGCATCGATTCCCTGTTGGGCCATCAACTCCCTGGCTTTGTTGTGGCGCCGTTCTATCTCCTTACTGGAGAACAAAGCGTATTCAAGATCCCCTGAAGTCATCTCACTCCCTCCTCGTTAGTAGGTGATTCCCCCTTGACGAATGAGAGGATACACGTTTCCCCAAGCCAGGGCAATGTTGGACTGTGCCCCCATATAGAAAAACCTACCGGGGTGGGTGGGAGGGAAGGGCCTCACTTGCTATTCTTTGAACGGCACAAGTCCTTGCTTCAACAGTCACACCTCCGTGGTGATGAGCAAGCCCATACAATAGCCTTACCAGCCCCCTTCACCCCGGGCCTGCCTGTCTACGCCAGGTGGACGGCAGACAGGCGCCAACCAGGTCTCCCCTATCATTTAGGCGAGGAATCCAGGGTGAACTGTTGCTTCTGGATGTAGAATGAGCAGAGTCCTTGTATCTTGGTTTTGGTGTGTAACAATCACTTCACTTAGGTGGATCGGGGTGCGGCAGACCGACGCGTTCTTGGTCCAAGAAGACCGTTGGATAGCGAGGGTCGCCGCACTCCTCCCGAATAGAGCCCGAACAGTTGCCTGGGCCAACCGAGCCCGCATCTTGCAAGGACGGGCCAGCAATTCGCAGGAGGTGTTCATGGAACAGGAAGCGACCTACGTTGGCATCGATGTGGCCAAGGCCCAGGTGGATGTTGCCGTCCGTCCCACGGACGACAGATGGGAGGTCTCCCATGACGAAGCAGGGGTCCGGCATCTGGTCTCCCAGCTGAAGACCCTGGAACCGGTCATGGTGTTGCTGGAGGCGTCCGGTGGTTTGGAACTGCCCCTTGTAGCAGCTCTGGCGACCGAGGAGTTGCCAGTGGTCGTCGTCAACCCCCGCCAAGTGCGGGACTTTGCCAGGGCCACCGGGAAGCTGGCCAAGACCGACTCGCTTGACGCGGCGGTTCTGGCCCACTTCGCCGAAGTCATCCGACCTCCCGTGCGCCCTTTACGGGACGCCGAGACGCAGGTCCTCAACTCCCTGGTCGCCCGCAGGCACCAGGTGATGACCATGTTGGTCTCGGAGAAGAACCGTCTCGGCACCGCCATCGTCGCCGTCCGTCCCCGCATTGAGGCCCACATTGCGTGGCTGGAGCGGGAGTTGGACGACCTGGACAAGAACCTGCGGCAAACTCTCCGTCAGAGTCCTGTCTGGCGTGAGAAGGACGACCTCCTGCGCACCGTCCCCGGCGTTGGAGAGCAGATCTCCCTCACCCTTCTGGCGTACCTGCCGGAGCTGGGCACCCTGGACCGCCGGCAGATCGCCGCCCTGGTGGGAGTGGCTCCCTTCAACAGGGACAGTGGCACGCTGCGGGGCAAACGGACGATCTGGGGTGGGCGCGCCAGGGTCCGCGCTGCCTTGTACATGGGAGCGTTGGTAGCCAGTCGCTGCAACCCCGTCATCCGGGAGTTCTACCAGCGGCTGTTGGCCGCTGGTAAGCCGAAGAAGCTGGCCCTCACAGCCTGTATGCGCAAGCTACTCGTTATCCTCAACTCCCTGCTCAAGCATCGCTCCCCCTGGCGCGGCTTGAGCCCCCAAGTCGTCGGTCATTCTTCTTGACTTTCAAGACAGTTGCTATACACTTGGAGGTGCGATGTGCTCTTAGAGATGAGTCCCGACGAGTTGCTTACCACCACCCGTTCGGTTCGCAAACGACTGGACCTGACTCGACCTGTAGAGCGAGAGGTGCTAGAAGAGTGTCTAACCATCGCTCAGCAGGCGCCCAACGCCAGCAATGAGCAGACCTGGCATTTCGTGGTCGTAACGGATCCCGAAAAACGCTCAATACTGGCGGATTTATACAGAAGAGCATGGGATATCTACGAGTCCACCCTCGAGGCTCCACACCTCACCTCGTCTGGTCCCGATCATAAGGCAAGATACGAACGAGTGAACTCGTCGCATCGGTATCTGCTGGAACATTTACATGAGGTTCCGGTGCACGTCATTCCGTGCATCACTGGTCGCACTGACAACCAACCTATCACTGTGCAGAGCGGTCGATGGGGCACCATCGTACCGGCTGCCTGGAGTTTCATGCTGGCGGCGCCACTCGTGGGCTGGGCACCTGCTTTACCAGCACCCATCTGGAGTTCGAAGAAGAAGCTGCAAAAATGCTGGGAATTCCATATCAAGAGGTGATGCAGACTGCCCTGATACTAGTAGCCTACACTCTTGGCACCAACTTCTCGCTCGCGAAGAGAGAGCCGCTAGATACGATGGTACATTGGGATAAGTGGTAGATAGAGAAGGGCCGCGATCGCGGCCCTTCTCTATGGGCTCTATGATTTCAGTCTAATGGATGTAAAGAGCGTAGCTTTATTCAGGTCTGAAGAGTTGGCAAGCTCTAACAATGTCGACCTTCTCTCGCCTCGCTCGCTCTTCCCTGGTCGCATGCTCCCTGAAAGGGTCCTGAGGAATAGTGAGGGATTGGCTGAGGGCCACTACAGCTGTCAAGCTGAAGTGATTTACAAATCTTATGACCTTCCATGTTAGTCCGGCAGTTTTCCGAGCAACATCGCTGACTCGGCCGCCTATCGCGGATATGCTATCTGAGCCGGCAGCTTTATCTCGACGAAAGATACCAATCTCGTCTACAGCAGGTGAATACATTTCAGGCTCCTTTACTGAAATTGCTGGAACTCGTTTTGACGTGAGAACCTTCATATTGACATCCTCCTTATAACCTGTTATAGTGCTTTCACAGGTTATATTATAAGAGCAATAACCTAACTTGTCAAGAGATTATGAAAGGTTATATTTCAGCTAACACCAAAGAAGGTGAGACGATGGGAAAAACACTGCCTTCCAACCTGGAGTGGTCGAGTGGAGCCCTGTGTTTAGACTTCATGGAGACTATGGAAGACGACCACCCTTATGTCTCCGGTCATGCGGAGCGGCTAACCAGCTTTTCGGACCTGGTCCGGTGGTGTCGTGACGCAGGGCTGCTGTCAAGCAAGGATGCAGAGGCGCTTATCGAGGAAGCCTCCAGCCGCCCCAGAGAAACAGACAAGGCCCTCGAATGGTCGCTGGCGCTGCGGACAAACATCAAGGGAATCTTTTGCGCCATCGCAAAGAAGAGCCAGCCCAAGGATACACACCTGGCAGGCCTCAACTCTGCCCTCTCACGGGTAGTGTCCAGGTCTCGCATCGTTCCCGACGATGGTGGATTTACTTGGGTTTACAAGGAGACGGAGAATGCCCTGGATCGGATAGCTTGGCCCGTGGTATGGTCTGCCACGGAATTGCTCACCTCAGAAGATCGTCACCTAGTAAAGCAGTGTAGGTCTTCTAGCTGTAGTGCTCTGTTTATCGATACCAGCAAGAACCACACGCGCCGCTGGTGCGACATGACGACGTGTGGGAACCGTGAAAAGGCGCGCCAGCACTACCTTAAGAAGAATAGTAAACTCAGGGCTGAAAAATAGTCGGGACTTCATTGTTGAATCGTATTCAGGTACTATAAACGCTGTAGAGGAAATCACAGACATAGAGGGGCTTATATGGCTAAGAGGGGATTAGACATCAGTGTGCTACGCGGCTTCGGCCCGTGGCCATGGAAGCCCTTTGGACGCCCCCTAGCTCCACTCACGCGGGAAGAGCAGTGGGTGCCTGCCTTTGATATCTATCAGCGAGACGATGAGATAGTCATTAGGGCTGACCTACCAGGTGTCCAGAGAGAAGACATTCGGGTAACGGTATCGGGAGATGCACTGGTTATTCAAGGAAAGCGTCAAGAAGTCACGGAGATCAAGAGAAAACACTATTTTTCATATGAGCGGGTGAGCGGGGCATTTTGCAGGGCCATACACCTGCCCAAAGAAGCTAACCCAGATGCAATAAATGCCACCTACCAGGACGGAGTCCTGGAAGTCAAGGTGTCCAGGGTAAATATCTCCTGATTCCCGGCTGGTCAATCAAGGGACGCGTCCCATTGAGCGGGGGTGTGTTATGTCTCCGCTTACCCTGAGCTTGTCGAAGGGGGTGCCCCTCACCCCCCTCCCGTCATTCCCGTGTCAAGCACGGGAATCCAGAGTTGGCGCCTAGCTTGTTGTGCCGCGTGACTATATATTAAATGAGAACCTACGTGCTATAATTCAAATACTCAGCTCGCTTACAAGGAGGTATCACCCCTATTTCTCACGGAGGTCGTAGCCCAAGAGCAGGCGCTCCCAAGGGCAACCTGAACGGACTCAAACACGGGCGGAACTCTCGCCGGCTTCAAGAGCTTGTCAACGCCCCGCTCAGAGTGAGTCTATCGAATCATTTGAGCGGGGGCGTGCTGTATATCCGCTCACTCTGAGCCTGTCGAAGAGGGGTGCCTCACCCCCTCTATCCCGTCATTCCCGTGTCAAGCACGGGAATCCAGGGTATCCTGTCCAAGAGCCCGCAAGGGTGCCCACCGCTCATGGTGAGCCTAGAGTTTATCCTTGTATCTTAAACATGGACGTGACAGACCGATTCATCCTGGGTCTTGAAGGCCGTGGCTCAGCATGGTCGTCACGTCTTACCTGCTCGGAGCCCGAACAGTTGAGTGGGCGATGGAGCCCGAATTAGGCAAGGTTGGGCCAGAGTCAGGAGAAATATCTTGGGAGGAGGTAGATGAATGAAGGAAGTCCCGTTGTTTGTTGGCATCGATGTCTCCAAGGACTGCTTGGATGTGGCTGTGCGGCCTACCGGTGAGGCATGGCAGGTCTCCTATGATTCTCAGGGGAGCAGCGACTTGGTGGAACGCCTGGGGGAACTGGCCCCCCAACTGGTAGTGCTGGAAGCTACCGGTGGAATAGAAATGGCTCTGGCGGGAGAACTGGCTGCGTCCCAACTGGCTATAGCAGTAGTTAACCCCAGGCATGTGCGGGACTTTGCCCGTGCTGCTGGGAAACTGGCCAAAACCGATGCCTTGGACGCCCAGGTGCTGGCGCACTTTGCCGAGGCAATGCGCCCAGCCTCCAGACCCCTGCCAGATGCCAGTTCTCAGGAACTGAGGGCACTGGTGGCCCGGCGACGCCAACTGGTGGAGATGATCACTGCGGAGAAAAACCGGATGAGAACTGCCACCCGGCGTATACGCCCCAAGGTTCAGGAACACATCCGCTGGTTGGAAGAGAGTCTGGAGGGTCTGGACCAAGATTTGGGAGACTTCATGCGCTCCTCCCCGATGTGGAATGACAAAGACGAGTTGCTCCGGAGCGCTCCGGGTGTGGGGCCGGTTCTGTCCATGACCCTCTTGTCCGACCTGCCCGAACTGGGCGCCTTGAACCGTAGAGAGATCGCCGCTCTGGTGGGCGTGGCCAGGTGCGAGCTGCCCTGTACATGGCAGCCTTGGTGGCCACCCGATACAATCCAGTCCTGCGGGACTTCTGCCAGCGCCTGTGTGCCGCTGGCAAACCCAAGAAAGTGGCCCTTACCGCCTGCATGCGCAAGCTCCTTACCATACTCAACGTGATGATCAAGAATAATCGCCATTGGAACCCTATTGTTCAGAACTCTTGACTTTCAAGACAGTTGCTGAGCCTGCCCAAGGGAACCACCCTCTGGCGGGGGGGCCTGTCCTGAGTCCCTCGAAGGGATGTGCCCCCAATTACTAAAACCCACCCGGGTGGGTGGGTCCAACTCCAACCCTACGAAAAACTCAATCAAAATATAGCGGGTCTTCGTGCCTGGGAAACCCATAAAACAAAACTTTTTTACAATTCAATCAAGTTTCAAAGCTAAACAAAGAAAAACAATCAAGTTGCCACACACAAGCACAGTTGGGATATGATGCAGGGCAATCGCATTTTGGCCAAACCGGCTTTGGCCGAACTCCCACCCCGACTGTCCGGACGCCCGGCGAAAGCCGGAAAACGACTAGCGGTGTATCCCCTATCTCAAAATGCGATTGCTCTGACAAGTTCTGTTGTTGTGATTGACGTTGAGTTACAAATCTTCGTAAAATGACCAGACTACTCCACGTAATACGTCCTACCAAGAGAGGTGGTTTCATTGAAGCTAAAAGGTATGTCTGCTTTGGTCACGGGAGCTAGCGGCGGCATAGGACAGGTACTGTCGAAGGCGATCGCTACTGAGGGAGGAAAGGTAGCTCTAACAGGGAGAAACGCAGCTAGGTTGGAAGAGGTACAGAAAGAAATAAAGAGCATCGGAGGAGAAAGCGAAATCTTCGTCGCTGACCTATTAGTAAATGAACAGGTGGATAAGCTAGTCTCAGATGTCCAGACGAGCTTCGGAGACATCGATATTCTGGTGAACAACGCCGGAGTCTTCCACATCGGCGGCAAGCACGTGTCGGGTCTCCTGTGGGAGGTACCAAAGGATGAGTGGCGAATGGTCTTCGACATCAAGTTCTGGTCAGCTTATCACCTCTGTCACGGGTTCATACCAGGGATGATAAGAAAGGATCGAGGAAAGATAGTCAACATCACCGGCACCTTTGACAGGGGAGGCCCTCGGACATCCCACTACTACATGGGCACCATGGGCCTGGAGCATCTGACCCGCAACCTGGCAGAAGAGCTAAAACCTTACAACGTCCAGGTGAATTCGGTGAACACTGGACTAGTGGCCACCGATGTAATGAAGAAGCTGTACCCCAAAGAGGCCGCTGAAGCACAGACCTCAGAGGAGCTTGCCAAATTCACCCTATTCTTTATGACTAGCGATTCTGACAATATCACCGGCTCATCAATCACTATCGCTCGCAATCGAGTAGGCGAGTTTACACAAGGCTCACCAGGACACTTCGAGCCGCCGTATTGACCAGTGCCTGGGCTGCATCCCGAGGAGCACTATACGCAATTCTTACTCACTGCTTGTGAGTGGTGAGAGGCGCCCTCGACGACACACAAATAGAATGAGCAGGTTAGCCATAGAGTGGAACGGGGGCTTAGCTCAGCGCTCCTTCGCTGGGGCTGGAACAGATTCCCATACTCTGCCCCGTCTTACAGTTAGAACTGGTGCAAATCGACGTTTCGCGCTCACCTCATGCCCAAGACTATCCGTGTAGCTAAAGTTGCCGTCTTCCAACTCTAGAACTGAGGCATCTCCCACAGCGTCGACACTAAGACTGCCCAGTTCGCTGCGAGCTATTACCGAGGCCGGATTTGATGTAACGCACGTGGCTACGTCTTCTAAGGACATCCCCAGGGCATGGAATATAGTCATGATCCCGAGGAGGTCATATCGCTTCTTGTTAGTTGGCCAAGTCGTAAAATCGGTGCTTATGGTATGAGGTAAGAGGCCTTGGTCAATGGCAGCCTGGCACACGGGGATAGAGTAGTGCTGCGCCGCGCAGGCCGTATCGAAAATGACGCCGCTTTTCCTAGCTGTCCATACCTCCTCGCGTACTTTGCTCTTGTCGTCCAAGATGTTGTGTTCCGTACCCTGAAAGATGTGAGTAGCTACATCACCCGGTTTCAGGTATTCGAGGACCTCGGCGATAGGCAGGACTGAATTCATAACGTGGATCATCAAAAGAGTGTTGGTCTCGTCAGCGATCCGACGAGCGATTTTCAACGCAGGTACGGCATGCTCCACAGTAGTACCATCCGGGGCGAGGCGTACCTTTACACCCAGTAACACATCCCTGTTTTCCTCGATACATCTGATCGCTTCATCCACTCTTACAAGGCGAAAATCGACGAGGTCCGGCAGGTCTAGGGCCCCCATCATCATGGTTCCGATCGACGATACGTGAATGAACGCAAACAGATTTGTTTCCGCCCTTTCTATCACCAGCTTTCTGAAAACGGGAAAGTTCATCCACCCAGTGCTTCCTGTATCTACTGCAGTCGTCACCCCGATGGGTAGATAATCTCGGTCCGGGTCAGCACAGTATGGAACGACCTCATAAGCGAAGTGGGTATGAAGGTCTATTAGCCCTGGCAGTACCAGCTTCCCAGACACGTCAGCAACCCGAGATGCCCGCTCGCTGGGAAGGTTTTCAGATATGACCGCCACCTTACCGTCTTTAAAGCCCACGTCCCGAATTCCGCGAAGATTCTGAGACGGGTCTATTACCTCTCCACCCTTCAATATCAGATCATATTCTGAAGTCACCTATACTCCTCCTTCCAGGGTTTTCCTCTATGAAACCAACCAAGAATACACACCCACGCATTGGCCTCCCTATGTATTTCATAATCATGCCGATTTCTAAACTTAAACCCCTATCTTTAGATGCTGCCTCGAACGCATAAGCTGGAACGACGCTCCCTGGATCAAACAACGTACCCGCGCCATCGGCAACGACCAGTTTGGAGGCCCTTGCCAATTCATAGGGCGGTCTTAATGTCTTTCCCATATCTCTAATCACCACGTCTAGATCAAAAATACAGACGAACAAGGATGCTACTAAGTAACGATGTGATTAAGGGGTTCGAGCTGACAGTTGCAGGTGAGACGTAAGACTTGCCTCAGTCTCAGATGGAGTACCTGGACTTCCTTTTGACGAACGAAGTTTCTTAGTGGCCGCTTGATCTACCCGACGTTTCTGGGTATCGATAACAACACCGTAGACGTCTCTCGCTCTGTGCAGGCTCACCTTCTGTTCGATAACGTCCCTTAATACTTTTTCAGGATCCCTTTCGAGAGGGTCTCCATAGCCGCCAGCGCCGCATACATCGAGTTGTACCACCTCTCCTTGGTCAACCAGAAAACGACCTTTCAGGGGCTTCTCTTCGTTAGCCGTTTTGGGATTGACCACTAAGTGGGGTGAGACACTGGACTGGCCTCCCGCCACACCCCATGGAGGCTGCTTCGACCGATCGGCGCTTGATTCGAACAGCGTGTCGCCGCTCTTCGCCTGCCAAGTTCGCCTTAGGCCTAAGCCCCCTCGGTACTCTCCGGGGCCTTCACTGTCTGGAAGAAGCGCATATTCCTCGATGGTTATTGGAAATTCCAGTTCCAGTACTTCAGCGGGAAAGTTGGCGTACTGCGTCACATTGGTGCACTGGGCATCTATCCCATCCTTGCCGTTGCGCCCACCCATAGCTATCTCCATGCTGGTCTCAAGAATGGCCCATGGCTTGGACGTGACTGCGTTGTTGTCATACCCCGAGATAGTTACATAGCAAAATGCACCACCTGGACAGCCGAACACCTTGTCTGGAATGGCCTGAGCAAAGGCGCCCCATACCGCGTGGTTAATAACCCGGCAGCCCAGTGAACGGCCAGCTACAGCAGCCGGGAACTGGGGATTTACAAATGAGCCTTCGGGAGCTTTGATGTGAATCGGACGAAGAAGTCCGGAAGTATTCGGGACCTCGGGGCCAACCAGAGATTTCACCACGATATAAACCATACCGACATTGGTGGTGAACATGCCTTGAATGGCGCCTCGCGTCTGTGGCGAGGTGCCATCAAAATCGACGTATATTTCCTCTCCATCTATAGTAAGGTTGCACTTGATATAAATAGGATTCTCTGTGATTCCATCGTTGTCCAGCGAGTCAGTGAAGCTCCAGGAACCATCAGGGAATTCTCGGATAGCGGCCCGAGTCAACCTTTCCGTGTAATCTAGCAGATCGATAACACCCTGTCCGAACTCCTCTCTTCCAATTTTCCCCACTGAGCGGCGAAACTCCATCTCGCCCAGATCAAGGCATGATATCTGGGCTTGCAAGTCACCCAGTACTAGTTCCGGGGTGCGAACAGCTTTTTCCACGATGTTGAAAAGAGTCATGTTCCTTTCACCCTTGTCCACCAGCTTTGTCGGGGGGATTCGCAACCCTTCTTGAAAGATCTCGGAGTTGTCCGGGGCCATACTCCCAGGAGTGCGTCCACCCATATCTTGGAAATGGGCCATGGTAGCTAGGTATACCAGGAGCTCGTTATCTACGAAGACGGGTTTGAAGAAGTATATGTCAGGTAGGTGGCTGCCTCCTTCATAGGGGTCATTGTTCATGAAGATGTCCCCTTGAAAGACTTTATCCTTGAAACGTGTCAGGCACCCGCGCAAGGCGGGCATCATGCCTGCTAAGTGAAGGGGTTGACTCAGACCTTGGCTAATCAGCTCCCCCTCAGGCGACAAAATAGCGGTTGAGAAGTCCCACGCAGTTCGTACAAGAGGGGAGCGCGATGTACGAGTCATGGTTGTAGACAAGACATCGGTGACACCGTCCAGCAGGTTACGCAGAAGCTCCAACTCCATTGCGGCGTGTCTTTCCATCACTGTTTCCCCGGGTGGTTAGAACTTTGGGTTCCCGATCATCGTAACGTTAATCACAGGAGCTTTGAGGGCTCTGATACGGAACGGTGGATGAACTTACCATCTCCTGACTTACCATGAAAACTTCCATCCTGCAGAACTGGCTTGCCCCTAAGCAGAACAGTATCCACAGAGCCGGCGACCTCTAACCCTTCATACGGCGTGTAATCGACGTTCATGTGATTGGTCTCGTGGCTTATGCGATGTTTTTTATCAGGGCTGAAGATGACAAGGTCGGCATCGCTACCGACTGCGATGGTCCCCTTCTGGGGATACAGACCGAACAGTTTGGCGGGAGTCGTAGCCAGTATCTCCACCATACGGTTTATGCTGAATTGACCCTGGTTCACGCCTCCTTCAAAGACGAGTTCCAGCCGGTTCTCGATGCCTGGAGTCCCATTGGGGATCTTGGAGAAATCGTCTTTCCCAAGCTCTTTACCTGCTGAGCCTCCGAAGCAAAAGGGACAATGGTCGGTGGACACGACTTGCAGATTGTTGTTGGCAAGCCCCTGCCAGAGCTTCTCTTCGTTGCCCTTTGGACGTAACGGAGGAGCCATGACGAACTTGGCCCCCTCGAAGCCAGGCTTTTCGTAGTTTTCATAAGACAAAAACAAGTAATGAGGACACGTCTCTGCGAAGACTGGTAGACCCCGCTCTCTGGCATCTTTGACGGCATCCAGGGCATCCTTAGCAGACAGGTGGACTATGTAAATGGGTGCGTTGGCAATCTCCGCCAGAACTATGGCCCTGTGAGTTGCTTCAGCTTCGGCGCTCATGGGTCGGGTCAAGGCGTGATATTTTGGCTCGGTCTTTCCCTCGGCCAGGGCCTGTTTCACCAACACGTCAATGACTCCGCCATTCTCGGCGTGGACACAGACAATACTCCCGTTTTCTCGGCTCTGGAGTAAGGCCCTGTATAAGGTGGAGTCGTCTACCATGAAAACTCCGGGGTACGCCATGAACATCTTAAAGCTGGGCACGCCTTCGTCCACCATCAGGTCCATTTCTTTCACCTGAGATTCCGGAAGATCACTTATGATCATGTGGAAGGCGTAGTCGATAGCTGCTTTTCCTTCGGCCTTGCCATGCCAGGTGTCCAGGCCGTTTCGAAGGTGGTCACCCCTTTTCTGTATTGCGAAATCTATGATGGTGGTTGTGCCGCCCCAAGCAGCGGCGATGGTTCCCGTTTCGTGATCGTCGGCGGTAAAAGTTCCGGCCAATGGCATGTTTAGGTGGGTATGGACATCGACGCAGCCGGGAATCACGTACTTGCCTGCAGCATCGATGACGCTGGCCCCTTCGACTGGAAGGTCAAGGCCAATGACTGAAATCCGCTCGCCTATTATGCCAATATCCCCAGTTGTCGAGTCTGCCGCGGTTACGATGGTGCCGCCCCTGATGATCCTGTCGAATTGCATGATATTACTCCTGTTAAGAGGCGTATCCTGGAATACGCTGGAACCATAGCACCGCCTCAATCGTGATGTCAACGATGTCCTTCATTTGCGACTAGCTACCAGACCATACGATGCTTACCTGGCAATTTAAGTAGTGTGTCGTTGTGCTATATTGAAGAGGCTATATAAGGATCAATGGAGTTGGATAGTATGCCTAGTAAGTTCAACGGAACCTCCGAGTCGACTCAGCCCAGGATTGTTGTACGCAATGTCGGTGAATCGGTGAAACCCTCACAGGCACCACCCTCTTTGGCCGATGAAAACGTCCACCTTTATCTGGATAAAGAGGTGATCTTGGGAGCTATAAAGAACAGAGCACAAGCATCTATGGATTTGATGGAGGAGATTGAACACAGGGGCTGGTGCGGTTCCACATCCATCCTAACTGTGATGAGGCTCCTTGACGGTGAGCAAAAATACCGGTTCATCCAGCACCGCATAGACGAGGGAATGACACTAGATGAAGCTTATGAGAGAACAGGTCTAGGGCTCCACGAGGACCACGGTCGCCGAGGAGGTGAGCTTGCTTTGGGTCGCCCTGAACTGCTGGCAATTTACGATGAGATTACTGAAGGACTGAAGAAGTACCCCTTTGTAAACTTCGTATGTCCCATGCCTGAGCTATGGGAAAACGCAGAAGAATACGTTGCAACTACCAACGTGGGCACCGTTGATTCTATTCACCTGGCTACTGCTGTTGGCCTCGGGTGTCATGTCCTTGTAACAACGGACAAAGATTTGCAGCTAATAGCTAGGGAGTTCATTCCTTGTGAACCACCTGAAAGAACCGAGCAAGCCTTAAGAGATCACTGGGGATTTGATGTTTAGGGCGACTGTAATAGCCTGTGGATCAATATTTTGACCTACTCTTGCCGGGACCCTGAAGTGGCGGCTGATTCTGAGGGCTCTGGCCTGATCCTACATCTCCTCCACGGCGTGTAGGATTTCCACAGCAATCAGCCCTAGTGCCTTGCGGTCAAGGTTACTCCTCCAGGGGACGTGTGCCTGCTACATCATAGAAAGTCGCAGTGATAGGCTCCTCAAGACACGGTTCCATTAAGGGCCAAGCCTTTTCAAAGCCCGAGGATGCCTGGCGGTTCATTGCGGCATCATCCTCGTATATTTCCATAGCCAGAAAGGTGTTGGGTTCTGTGATCGATTCGCAGATGTCATAGCTAACTGCTCCGTCTATTTTTCTGCTGGTATCGACCAACTGGGTCACTGCCCTTAGGAAGTCGTCACGCTTGCCTGGCTGGACTATCATCTTGGCACGGATCACAATCATAGTACCGCCTCACTGGATATTCCTTAAATCTTTTCTACGGCGGGCAGAACTTCCTCGGCAATGAGCTCTATTACCTCGTGGTCTTCGTTATCAAACAATTCCAGTATGAACCGTTCGGACCCTGCCTCAGCCAAAGCCTCAATCTTCTCTATAACCTGGGACGGTGTACCTGCTGCCCACCCATCATCGGATAACTCTTTGGGAGAAACTGATGCCATCTCAGGAGGATTTCCCATGAGCCCTTTAATTCGCTGGAGTCTCTTCATTATCTCGGTCTCATCTCGGCCTATGAGGACTGGCCCCGTCCAAGAACACCTCATGCTGCTAAAGTCTCTGCCGTTCCGTTGGCAGTGCTCCTGTAATATCTGCCGCTTCTCTCGGTAGGCATCGGGTGTGAGGGCATCTCCGTTCCATTCGTCAGCATAGACTGCTGCGAGGGGCAAGGTACGGCGCTCGCCATTTCCTCCTATGATTATTGGCGGTCTAGGCTTTTGCGCTGGCTTGGGGTAGCAGACAGCATTATCGAGGGAGTAATGCTCCCCTTTGAAGGATGCAGAGTCCTCCGTCCACAGAGCAAGGATTACCTTAATCCCCTCCTCTAGCATCTGGTATCGGACGGGCAGTGGAGGACACGGTATGCCGAATACCCCATGCTCTACGTCTACTGAACCTACTCCTAGCGCCATTTCTAGACGTCCGCCAGATAGCTGGTCTATCGACGCTGACATTTTGGCCAACAGAGATGGATGACGAAAGGTGATGGGAGTTACCATGGGACCGAAGCGGATTCTACTGGTGCGATCGGCCAGTGTGGCGAAGGACGTCCACGCCTCCAGAGCTTCCATCCTGCCATCTCCTCGATGGTCGTACAGGTGGTCGGAGCGCCACAGAGACTCGAAGCCCAACCTCTCCACAAGGTCGGCGGTTTCATGCCAGCGTTCCCAGGTAAGGTCCGTCTGTCCCTCTGTCATGATGCCTAGTTTAGCCATGGATGTAGTTGCCTCCTTAGATTAACGGCTCCTCTATCGATCAACTGATGCCATACAAGGCCAGGGCGTTCTCACCTAGTATCTTCTTCTGGTCCTCCTCAGGTAACGGCGCAACGTTCTTCTTCATCTTACCCACCGCGTCCAAGTGGCCCTCGGAGTGAGGCCAGTCAGATCCCCAAATCAATCGGTCTGCTCCTGCCACCTGGGCCAGTGTGGGCACGCTTCTCTCATTGGGCTCTATGCTGATCCACACCTGCCGTTTGAAATACTCGCTTGGCTTCATAGCTAGAGGCATCTCATCGCCGAACTCCTCATATTTAACGTCCATGCGATCCAGCCAGTGGATCATCCAGCCGCTGCCATCCTCCACCATGTTCACTCTAAGTCCAGGAAACCTTTCGAATACCCCTTCACACATCATGTGGGTGAAGCTGATGAGAAAGTCGGCATGGTCCAGACATCCCTGGAAGAATCCCGGCCCCTGGTCACCCGCCGGGTATAAATGTCTGCCCGGATAGTTGGGGTTAGACGACACATGAAGGGTAATTGGCACCTCTAGCTCTTGAGCGGTAGCCCAAAGAGGATGATAGTATGAATTACCGTAGCCAATCCTATTAATTGGAGCAGGTGGAATGTAGCCACCCCTCGCCCCGGTATTCACTGCTCTTCTTAACTCCTCAACACAGTCGTCTATATTCCACATGGGCAGCTGCGCTATAGTGTATATGCGGTCTGGATAGGCTTTGCAGAAGTTCACAATCCAATCGTTATACACTCTGCAAAAGGCGGCGGAAAGGTGAGGGTCTTCACAGTCGAAGGGCCAGCCCAAGCTCAAACTGGGATAGATGAAAGTCGCATAAACCCCCTCACCGTCCATGAGCTTTATCCGTTCATGAGGGTTGATCGCTCCAGGCACTTCTTTAGCAGCATCGGTATAGGTTAGATGGGCGTGCTCGTTCACCCATTTTCGGCTTTTACCAACGAAGGCTAGTGCCGTTACCTCGCCGTCTCTGTATACGTTGCTTTTCTTTCCATCCACATACAGGTATTCGAGATTCTTCTCATCCCTGCGTAAGCTCAGAGCCCGACTTCTATATTGAGGCTCCAGGTTCTCCTCCCAGAGGTTGGCAGGTTCCAGAAGATGACTGTCGGAATCTACGATTCTACCATCTGTCATTTGACACACCTCCACCTATCCGAGGTCAATAAGCTATTCAGAAGCACGCTATCATTGGGCAAAGGGTTAGTCAAGGGTTGTTAATCGCTCCAGCAGGGCAAACGGATTTTGAGTTAGCGGATAGACGGCCAGTCGTTTTGCCGACTGGGCTTGTGCGTGGCAACTTGATTGTCTTTTTTGTTTAGCTTTGAAATTTGATTGAATTTTCTGGTCCCCGTTCAAACTTGATTGAATTGTAAAAAAAGTTTTGTTTTAGGGGTTCCCCAGGCACGAAGATGTCGTTATAACTTGATTGAGTTTTTCATCAGCTTTGGGTTGGGCCCACCCGCCCCGGTGTGTTTTTGTATGTGGGGGCACATCCTCCTTCGACAAGCTGAGGACAGGCTCCAAGCCCCTTGCCAGCGCCCCGACCCCGGGCGGGGTCTCCCGCTCCAGATTCTTCGCTTCGTTCAGAATGACAAGCTCTTGGAACCGGCGAGAGTTCCGCCTGTGTTTGAGTCCGTTCAGGGTGTCCTTGGGGGTGCCTGCACTTGGGCCATGGCCTCTGTGAGAGATAGGGGTGATACCTCCTTGTAAGCTAGAGGTGAATTTGCATTATAGCACGTAGGTTCTTATTTCATATATAGCTACGCGGCACAACGGGCTGGGCGCCAATGCTGGATTCCCGTGTCAGGCACGAGAATGACGGCATAGGGGGTGGCAGTGGAATGACCTGCCTGCTGCAGGCAGGCGGCATAGGGGGTGAGCGGATACAAGGCCAGTTGTTTTTCCGGCTTTCGCCAGCGTCCAGACGAGAGGGGTGGGAACTCCACAATAGCCGGTTTTCAACCCAGGCCTGCTGAGCGCCATATCAAAGCGGGTTGAGCTTATATATTCTTGCTGCGTTGCCGCCGGCGATCTTCGCTTTCTCCCCCTCTGTGCAGTCGGCCAGTATCTCTTCCAAGATCTGCTGGCTTCTTGGGAAGGTGGACTCTGTATGTGGGTAGTCGGAGCCCCATAGAAGGTTGTCCACACCTATAAGGTGTCGATATTGAATACCCAGGCCGTCCTCCTGAAAGCCAGCGAATACGTTCTGGTGGAAGTAGTCGCTGGGAAGGACTCCCTCCTTGAACCGATGCGTAGCGCTCAAGAGGCCCCTTTGAGTGTAGGTGTAGTCCATTCGGTCCAGGAAATGGGGTATCCATGACAGCTCGAACTCTACTACTCCAACTCGTAGCTTGGGGTAGCGCTCGAACACACCGCTGAAGATGATGTCGCCCAAAGACATTCTCACCCAGTGATCTATGTTGGTTATAAAGGCAGGACTAGAGTCGCCGCCGGCAGCCGGAGCCAGGCTGTCACGGCCATGAATAGTTTCGTCAAAGCAACGGCGGTTGGTGAGCACGTGAAGATGAAGGGGTAAATCCAGGTCTTGGGCGGTTGCCCAGAGGGGCTCGAAGTCCGGTGACCAGTATCTTCGTCCCTCGTGAGGATAGACAGGAGGAAATACAGAGATCATGGCCCCCTTATACCCCAGTTTTGCGCACCTCTCTAGCTCCGCTACGCCCACTTCTATGTCATCCACGTTAAGAGCGGCGATGCCGTGAAGTCGATCGGGGTATGCGCTGCAGAACTCGGCAAGCCAGTCGTTGTACACCCTGAAGCAGGCGCTCAAGAGCTCGCTATCGGCCACGGCGTTGTACAGCTTAAAGGCATAGCTGGGGAACATTATTCCAGCATCAACTCCATCGAGATCCATGTCTTTTACATGTTCGCCGGGAACGTAGCCACCAAGCGGTATCTCATCGAATCGACCCACCTCTGTAATTTCATCGGGATTCTCAAACCTTCGGCCTAGGTTTATCGCAAACTCCATGCCCATGACCAGGCGATCATCACACCGCCAGACGTCTTGATCTTCCCCCTGTACAACACGGGGCGCCCTGTCTTTGAACTTGGGTTCGATTCTACTTGTCCAAAGGTCATAGGGTTCAACTACATGACTATCCGATGATATCACCCTGTAACTACCCATTGCTCACCTCTCCATATTGCCTGTATGGTATCATCGCCATACTAATAGGTCTAGCGATGGATTCCCTCAGACCTTGGCAAGCTTGGTTATCCTGCCTCCGATGAGGTACTCCGACAGGTACAAGTTACCCTTGCTGTCCATCGCTATATCGTGAGGGCTGTGTACTCTGCCAGGCTTCAACACATTGGGGCGCACCATCTCACCATTCTCGTTCTTCGAGTTGGGCCACTCGCTGACGCTTACCACTTCCCTATTATCATCTAGGTAGGTCACGAAATTATCGTCCAAGTCGAAGACGGCAATCCGAGCATAGAGCTCTGGAACTATTAAGAAACCTTCGTGAGTTGCAACTCCCTTACGCGGCAGGGTTATTAGTCCTCTGCCGAAGGAGCGTTTGAAGTTACCGTCGAGGTCGTAGACTTGGACGCGACCTTGAAGGTCCATCTCTCTCCGGACAGATTCTCCATAGGTCTGTGGTTGAGTCCCAGGCAATCTCACGTTATCTCCGATACAAAGCTCTGGCTCCGGTTTGCGCCGGTCTATCCAAATCCCATGGGGAACCTCAAAGCTGCCAGCTCCCTCCTCTCCCGTTATCGTCTGCTTATAGTTGCCCTCCTTATCGAATCTGTGAACGCAGTTTTGACCATAGCCGTCGGACACCCAAATGTCTCCATTGCCCCCGTAGCGCTCTTCGTTAACCGCAACAGTGGTAGGAGAATACTTTCCCTCTTTGTAGATAGAGAGCTCCGGCTTGGGGAGGGTCATTATCGTCCGACCATCAAGAGTCTTCTTAACTACTTTGCCCGACGCCTGAAAGCTGCCTGGAGGCCGCATGTAGTTGAGCTCATAACCCTCCTCTTTGACGGCCTTGTCCCCGTTATCCGATATCCAGAGGTACTCGGTACTCTCCTCCTTCACCAAGGTCAGTCCGTGACCTTCGGTGCAACCACTATCCCAAGAGCTTTTGAGATTGCCTTCACTATCGAATATGAGAACCCGGGGGTCGCCGGGATGGTAGGAGATAACATCATCGGACTCTGTGACCACTATTCCATGATGGGCCCAGCCCGTTCTGGCGCTCTCCGAGTCTGGAATCTTTGCCCAACCATCGATCCACTGGTAAGTGTTTTCGCCACTGCCAATACGCATACTTGAACCTCCAAAATAACTTCTCTCAGGATAGGCACTAGGGTTTCAGGATTACCTTTGTGTAGCCCTCGATTCTCTTGTCAAACTTCTCATAGGCTTCAGGAGCATTCTCCAGAGGGACATCGTGGGACACGACGAAACTGGGCTTGGCCCTGCCCGCAATGATCAAATCACGTAAGTAGGCGTTGTATTGCTTGACGTTGCACTGCCCTGTACCTAGGCGCAAGCCCTTCTCGAACAGCCTTCCGAAGTCTATCAAGAGAGACCCTCGTTTCGCATTCTCGTTCACACCACTCGGATCTGAGGGCACGTACAAGCCCGGGATTCCCAGTGCACCAGTTGGGTTTACGACATCGATCAGCTGATTGAGCACGATGTTAGGCGCCTCATCCTGCTCACCCCCTGCAACTGATGAACCTGCAATGGTGGCCTGGTAACCCACAGCGTCGACCCCCTTATCAACTCCTCTACCTTTCCGTTGATCCTTGATTTGCTGAACGGGGTTAGCCTCATCGTAGTTGATGGGTATAGCGCCAATCTCCTTTGCCTTGTCCAGGCGCTCCTTTACATGGTCGACGGAGTAGACTTCAGATGCACCTCTAATCAGACAGCTATACGCTGCCATGAGACCGACCGGGCCCGCTCCGAATACAGCCGCGCTCTCGCCAGGCTTTACACCTGCTAGTTCAGCGCCGTGATATCCAGTCGGAAATATGTCTGCCAGCAATGCGAAGTCGGCTTCGTAGTCCGTTCCCTGGGGCAGAGGCAGGCAGTTGAAATCGGCATAAGGAACCTGCAGATACTCGGCTTGACCTCCTACCCAAGGTCCCATGGCTACATAGCCGTAAGCGCCTCCAGCAAATCCAGGATTGACTGTGGTACAGAAGCCGGTGTAGCCTCCGAGGCAGTTCTTGCAGAATCCACATGCAACGTTGAAGGGCATAACGACCCGGTCACCGACCTTCCGCTCTTTAACAGCAGGGCCAACCTCTTGAATTATTCCCATGTTTTCATGGCCAAACACTATCCCTGGTTCGGCTGCCGTGCGACCTTCGTACATGTGCAGGTCGGAACCACAAATACACGACGACGTAATTTTCACAATTACATCGTTGGGATGTTTGATCTCTGGATCGGCTACAATCTCCACTCCCACCTTGAACGGCTCTTTATAGACGACAGCTTTCATGACTCTGCCTCCTCCTTATGGTGTCGCTGACGATACTTTAGCAAAATTCCACATGTCGCTAGCCCAGACTTGCATCAGGTTCAAAGCGAACTCATAATGCCCTCAGAAAAACTCGAAATCATCCTCTCGTCCGATTCCCGAATTATAATTATGGTAATTTCCCATTTCAACATTGCCTTCGTCTACTCGTAGGCACAAATGGCGAGCAGGGATAGTCAGGGGGTATAAGAATGGACCTGGAGTTGGAAGGTAAGACAGCGATAGTTACTGGTGGGAGTCTAGGGATTGGCAAAGCCGTAGCCCTGGAACTGGCAAAAGAAGGTGTGGACGTGGCTATCTGCGCGAGACGCCGCGAGCTTCTGGAGGAAGCAGCAGCGGAACTTCAGGCTCAGACCGGCCGTCGTATCCTTCCTGTACCAGCTGACACCACCAAGCGCGCTGAGGTGGAGAACATGGTCTCGACGGCTGCTTCAACTCTCGGCAAGGTAGATATCTTGGTCAACAACGCCGCCGTTATAGGGGGGCTGGTACAAGGCCCCCTCGATGAGGCTACCGAAGAGCTTCTTTCCCGGGATCTGGATACCAAAGTCGTCGGCTACTTCCGCTGTGCCAAAGCGGTGGCACCCCTGATGATGCATCAGAACTGGGGTAGGATAATAAACATCGGTGGCACATCGGGTCGCTATGGCGGAGTCATCAGCGGTATGCGCAATGCCGCCGTAGCTCACCTGACCAAGTCCCTCTCCGAACAGCTAGGCCCTCACGGTATAACGGTCAACGCCATACACCCGGGTACCATCCGCACTGAACGCACCGGCCCAGACCTGAAGCAGGAGGCGAGTAACCTGGGAATTACGTCTGAAGAGGTGGAGCAAAGGCTGTCAGAGGGAATATCCATACGTCGTATCATCGATGCCAGGGAGATCGGGTTCTTGGCCTGCTTTCTAGCCTCTCCCAAAGCGGCAGCCATTACCGGAGATGTGATGGGTATTGATGGAGGAGAAGGAGCTGCCGTATTTTACTAGCATGATGTGGAGCTAATCCACGTTTAGCGAAAAACATCTTCACTGTGAGCGGTTTGCTTCTATATTCCCCACCTAAATGATAGGGAAGACCTGGTTGGAGCCTGCCTGCTGCAGACAGGCCTGGGTTGAAGAGGGTTGATAAGGCTATTAGAAGGGCTCGCCGATCACCACGGAGGTGTGAATATTGAAGCAAGGACTTGTGTCGTTCAAGGAATAGCAAGCGTGGTCTGTCCCACCCACCCGCCCAGGTAGGTTTTTGTATGTGGAGGCACGTCCCCCAGACCCCCTGCCAGAGGGATGCTTCCCTCTGGACTCCCTCGGGTGTGATTCTTGGAGGCACAGCCTCTACCTGACGGTAGATAGGCCCAAACTCCCAGACAAAGAGGCTCCACCCCTTTGCAATCCCCATTGACAACAAGGAGCCCTCCGTGGGAGTATTTCCGCTCAAATGGTCCGACGAGCTAACCCTGAGCCTGCCAGGTTCTACCGTCTCGCTACCGACTACCCATTCACCTACTTGAGCCGGTCTCGAAAATCCGATGACTGGCAAAATGGCGAATCGACAGCCCTAATGTGGATGAATCTGAACTTGGATCCGCTCGTCTCGATCCTGTCGAAAGACGAAAATCCAACGCTCCAGGGATTTATGAGACAGTCTCACCTCGTTGGAGCATTTTGGTTGGTTGGTGTTGACTTGAGGAGACCTCGACTATAGGCTACGCCAATATCACCCACCCATTCGGAGGTATTGATGATTCGCCATTTTCAACCTCAAGCCATCCCCGAGTCAAAAGCACCTTTCAGCCAGGTTGTCCTTGACGACACCTTTGCTTATCTCTCAGGGCTAGTAGCAGCTGACTTTCCCGAGGGAGAAGCAGAACTGGGCGACGTTGCTAGAGAGACCCGAGCGGTATTGAACGCTACTCGTACGACCCTGGAAGAGATCGGTCTCGATATGGGACAGATCGTTCGGACAGACGTGCATCTTGCAAACCTGGATGACTTTGATGCCATGGATGGAGCATACCGAGAGTTTTTCGAGGATGGCAAGTATCCAGCAAGAACCACCACGGAATCCAGCCGACTCTTCGGTGGGAGTCTCGTCGAAATCACTTGTATGGCGAGACTTCGGTAAATGCGAGGCGCCTGAATATCAGGCGCCCATTATTTCCTAGATTCTCTGCCTAAATTAGGAGGAAATACCTCGTTGGCGCCTGCCTGGCAGCAGACAGGCCTGAGGTGAAGCGGGTTATGATGGTTCTTGCACAAGAGAAACTATCACCAACGAGGTGCACCTATTAAGAAGCAAGCACTCCTGCCATTCCAGTGATTTGAGCCTGTCTCAGAAAGGCAAATACCTTATTCCCATCCTCTCACCCAGGTAGGTTTTTGTAGGTGGGGGCGCATCCCCTACCTGGCGGTAGACAGGCCTCTGGACCCCCTCCACGCAGGATTCTGAGACCGTGTGGGGAGAAGGTGACAGTATCTTACCGGATAACCAGAAGTTAACGATGACAGCTTTGAAACCCAAATGGATACGATGTCAGGCATTAGCCTCCAAATCGGTTTTGATCAGGCCGGTTCTGCTGAGATGCTGCCCAATGCCAAAAGTCCTGCTAGAATCTAAGATCGGGAGAAGTCGTTAAGTAAGAAGAGTTCATAATCGATGAGGTTCCTCAGTAGCATCCAGCCGTTGCTGTCCACCCCTATACAGCGACAAGTTCTGTTGGCTACGGCCACTGGAAACATGGTGATCCAGATGGCTAGCCTACCCGTAGCCCTGTCTTTGCCGACCCTCGCGGACGAATTTGGGGTCGATATAGGGACGGCTGCGTGGTTAGTGATCATCTATCTGCTGGGTCTGGGGAGCACCGTTCTATTGGGGGCCCGAATCGGAGACCAGTATGGCCATGCAAAAGTTTACTTCATAGGAACCATAGTATCGACTATTGGGTCGCTGCTCATTGCCCTATCTCAGACTATGTGGGAAATCATAGCCTGGAGGGCCCTGAGCGGCGTCGGAGCCGCTTTGATAATGGGCAACGCCAACGCACTTCTAGCGGAGGTTTTTCCTCCGCATCAACGCGGACGCGCCTTTGGCATCCCCATTACCGGAGCCAGGTTTGGTAGCCTCATAGGTCTCGCCGCCTTCGGGCTGTCATTGCAGTTCGCAAGCTGGCGCCTCGCTTTTCTTCTCATATTGCCAGCCGGGTTGACAGCGGTAGCAGCTTCCATACCCATAATGCGTTATCGTCAGTGGGCCCCAGTTGAATCTCAAGGACGCCCCGACTTCATTGGGGGCTTCTTGTTGGCTGCTATTGCAGCAGCCTTAATCCTTTCGGGAAGCCATCTTCACGGAGGAGAAGAGTCGTTTACGAGCTCGGACGCCCTCTCTTATCACCTACCCATGCACATGTTGTTCCTGGTATTGGTGGGTGTACTCATACTAGTCGAGCGTCGTGTCAAAAACCCAATAGTTCAACTTCGACACTTCCAACAGAAGTACTTCTCCATGTCTTTGATATCCAACGTGACCTTCCACTTTTCCATGCTAGCCACCTTTACGCTGATCCCTATTCTGGTCGAAGAGGGCTACGACATGGCGCCGATCTTCGTGTTGGTTGCCCTGCTCCCCGACGAGGGCATGGGGCTTATAGTTCCTGTATTTGCCGGCTGGCTATACGACAGATACGGCCCTAAGTTTCTTAGACCTGGAGCGATGATGTTGATTGCCTTAGGCTTTGTTAGTCTCGGTTTCCTGGCCAACCTCATTCCCTTCTGGGTGTTGCCTTTACTACTGATTCCCATTGCGATTGGGTCGTCGGTGTTCAACCCTGTTAACAATGCAGCCATTATGAGTTCGCTGCCACTAGAGCACCGGGGATTCTCATCAGGCATGCTGGAGACAACCAGGGAGTTGGGGCACGCTTTAGGCAGCACGATCTCCGCGGCGGCCCTAGGTGTCATATTGCCGTTACAGATAGATGTTCTCCCTGACGTAGAAGTCGCGGGCCATTACATCGAAGCGTTTCAGTTTGCCAGCCTTATGGTGGTGGTAGTGCTGGTGGCTGGTGCGACGCTCTCATACTTCCAGAGGCCCGCCCAGCCAACGGCGATAGCTGCTTCACACTAGAGAGCTGCCCAGATTCCCCACCTCCAACACGCCTCCCTTGGGTGCCTGTCTAAGAAAGGCAAAGGCCTTATCCCCCCCTCCCGCCCAGGTGGGATTTTGTATATGGGGGCACATCCTCTACCTGCCTGTAGAAGACAGGCAGGGCGTTAGACAGGCCCAACCCTCTGCCAGAGGGAGAACCTCTGCCTGCGCCGAACGCGGCGCAGCAGGTAGGCCTCTGGACTCCCTCCACGCTGGCTTCTGGGACGGGGTCTCCATGGGAGAGGGCGTGGTGTGGGGCATGGATTCCCGTGTAATGCACGGTAATGACCTGCCTGCTGCAGGCAGGCGGCATGGGGGGCTAGGGTGAAGGAGCCGAGGAATTTGGGATTAATAGTGCGCTTGCGATTAGTGCCAGGGCTTCTATACCCTACTGAGCAAGGAACCCCCCGTCTACCGCCATCACATGTCCAGTAACGAAGGAAGCTGCATCAGAGCATAGCCACACCACGGGCTCTGCAACTTCTCTTGGCATCCCCTCCCGACCTAGGGGACACTCGTCAAGGTTGTGAGCTTCGGCCTCTGGGTCGAATGTCTTCAAGTTACGCGTCCTAGGGGTGTCGATGGCGCTAGGGCACACAGCATTCACTCTTATGCCCGACCGGGCATACTCGATGGCTGCAGTTTTCGTAATGCCTACTACTCCATGCTTGCCAGCGACGTATGGGCAGTCATTCTCCCCTGCAACCAACCCATTGATCGACGATGTGTTTACTATAGCGCCGCTGCCCTGCTTGAGCATCTGCCGTATCTCGTACTTCATGCATAGCCAGATGCCCTTTAGATCGACATTTATTATCCTGTCCCACTCATCCTCTGGATATTCATGGGTAGGCACTCGAGGGCCTTTCCTGGTGGCAGCATTGTTATGGGCGCAATCCAGGCGCCCATAAGCCTCGACGGCCTTCTTTACCAAAGCCTCTACCTCGTCTGCTTTCGACACGTCTGCTCTCACGAAGATGGCTTCGCCTCCCATATCCTGGATCATGCGCTTCGACTCTTCTCCACCATCGACGGCGACGTCGGCGATCACCACTTTTGCTCCTTCCCTGGCAAAAGTAAGCCCAGTCTCCCGTCCGATTCCTGAACCGCCACCGGTTACCAGAGCGACCTTGCCTGACAGGTTTCTCGCCACGATGCACCTCCTTTTCAACCAAATGCCAGCCGGGTACGATCTATATTCTACACCACTCTGGTATAGCCTTACCGCTACTTAGAAGCCTCGAAGAGCGGAGTGAAGAGCCAGTAGCGGTTTTCCCGGAAACTGACCCAGGCGCTCACCCAGGAGCCAGATGCCATAGGGGTAGAGAGACTGTCTCTAGAAGGCTATTAGACGATCTCTATAGGGAAAGAGTGGAAGGGCCGACCGGTCAACGGTCTTTTTGATCGTGATTAGGAGAAGCCGTACGCCCTTGTGATACAATTCCTTCTGTTGATGGCCTTGATTTTTCTCTATCAGAAGGAGGCATCATGAAGTTTGGATTCGATGTTCCAGCGGGTGGCCTTATCGCCGCGCCTGATCTCTTGATTACTCTCGCAAAGCGTGGTGAGGAGATGGGATTCGATTTCATGAGCATGGGAGATCACATCGTGATGCCGAGGAGTGTCGCACCGCTGTACCCCTACAGCGAAAGCGGTCTCTACCCAGATGAGCCAGACTATGGAAATCTAGAACAGCTAACCACACTTTCTTTCCTGGCCAGTCAGACTTCAAGACTTCGCCTTCTAACCGGTGTCATGGTGGTGCCCTATCGGGCACCGGTGTTTACTGCCAAGATACTGGCATCCATCGACGTGCTATCGGGCGGACGCTTAATCGTAGGATGCGGAGTGGGATGGATGCAGGAGGAGTTCGATGCTTTAGAGGCCCCGCCCTTCGAAGAACGTGGCGCGGTAAGCGATGAGTACATTCAGGCCTTCAAGGAGCTGTGGACCAGCAAGAATCCCACCTTCGATGGCAAGTACTGTCACTTTTCCAACCTAGCCTTCGTGCCCAAGCCACACCAAAAGCCCCATCCTCCCATCTGGATCGGTGGTGAGAGTCCTGCTGCATTGCGGAGAGTGGCTCGGTTGGGAGACGCCTGGCTTCCCATTGGAAGCAACCCCAGATTCCCCGTCGAGACCCCTGATCAGTACTCCGAATACCTGTCCCGTCTTCATCGATATGCTGAGGAGGTCGGACGAGACCCATCGTCGATTGATTTGGCTTACGAAGCAGACCGCTACAACGATAATGATGCGGAGACTTTACCTAACGGACAAAGGCGGGTATTTACTGGTACACCCACACAGATCGCAGATGATATCAAAGGGTTTCAGGAGTTGGGCGTACGGCACATCAGCTTTGGCTTCCTTCCTTTGGGGGAACTACCAGAGGGTGGACTAGACGCCCTGTTAGCCACAATGGAGTCCTTTGCCGCCAGGGTGAGGCCACTGGTAGAAGGTGGGTAACTCACTCCTCCTCTTTGATGTCCGCTTCATAGGTTATCTTTATGGCGTCCTTCACGCTCTCGTGGGCGGGACAGCCTTGAGGGTGTACCCGCAATGCCCTCTCCGCGGCATCTCTCTTGCCTGCTGGAATGGTTAAGTCGTAGTAAACTATAATCTCTGTGATGCGGATAGTGTGTTCAATCTTCTCGATGCGACCCTCGACTGTCGCCTTGTACTTATCAAGATCCACTTTGATCTCACGCGCCTCCAGCGCGCGTCGCAACGTGCCGTACATTCAGCCGGCGACGGCAGCAATGATGTGGTCTAAAGTTGAAGCGATGCTGGGCGCCTCTGCTGGCGCTTTGTAATATTCTCGGAGTGCACCCTGTACTCCATAGACCACAGGCTTGGGCACCTCTCCTAAATAGGCGTACCGCAGGCCATCCTTCATCTCCAGACGAGAGCGGGATATGTAAACCAACTCATCTGCCATGTGCTTAGCTCCCTTGTTTAAGATCACATGCTATTTTAGCTTACTAATTCAACCGTAGGGTAAGTCTGTCTTTGTAGGCGGCCCTTGTGTACGGGAACACAATGTTGACATCTCCAAACCTCAACGCTAGATTGTCACCTATCATGTGTATCAGGTACGTAATCGTCAGCGCACAGCTGCCTTGGAACAAATCGTCTGTAAAGCGCCATGCCAAGTAGGCTTCTCCGCAGCTTTGATATGGTGAGTGCGCAACCTATAGAACCGGATCGCTAATACAACGGAGGACTCATGAAAAACGACTTCAAAGCCATGGACTCAGACATGCACGTCATGGAACCACCTGATTTATGGGAACGCTACATAGACCCAGCCTACAGAGACAGGGCTCCCAAGGGAAGCTACGAATTTCTGGGCGACATGCGGATCAAAGTGGAGGGCCATCAGCTCCCGTACCAGTTGCCAAGCGGCGTCTATTTCCCAGATCCAGGATACGTCAGCGAAAAAGGGTTAGATAAGACATACAGAGTACACGAAGATGCTGACTGGGATGCAAGCTCTCAAGTTCTAGCGATGGACCAGGAAGGCCTGGACATCGCCGTCCTATATCCAAGCAGAGGTCTGTTTGCGCTGGCGGTGGATGGCATGGACCCTCAACTTGCCGTAGCAATAGCCAGGGCTTACAACAACTGGATGTACGATTTCTGCAGCTATGCTCCTGATCGGATCTTCGGAGCGGTCATGGTCTCGCCCTTTGACGTTGAATCCGCCGTGGAGGAAACGAGGAGAGGAGTGAAGGATCTGGGGTTTAAGGGTGTTTTCCTTCGTCCCAACTTCGTGAATGGACGAAACTGGCACGATCCATACTACGATCCTCTCTGGGCAGAGATACAGGATCTGGGAGTTCCACTGGGATTTCACGAGGGTTCCAACGCGGCGGTGCCCCAGGTTGGGGCCAGGTTCCAGACCTACATGATGCATCACACCTGCTGTCACTCGATGGAACTGATGCTGGCGGTGGTGAGCATGATCGGAGGTGGAGTACTCGAGAGATTTCCTGGTCTGAAAGTGGGCTTCCTGGAGGGCAATTGCTCCTGGGCGCCATGGCTACTGTGGCGCCTCAACGAGCACTACGAGCTGTCCGGGCGCTTTGAATCCCCGGAGCTAAAGTTGGAGCCTAAGGAGTACTTTCAGCGTCAGTGCTACGTATCTGTTGAGCCTGACGAGGACCCAGCCGCATGTATTGAAGGCTCCGGCCTGGAAGATACCATCGTCTTCTCTACGGACTACCCCCATACCGATAGTAAGTTTCCATACGCTATAGACGCCCTTCTGGAGCTGCCCATCTCCGAGGAGAACAAGGCCAAGTTCCTTTGGAGCAACTGCGCAATGATGTACGGCTTCTCCTAGACCCCACTCTCAAATGGCAATGTGAGATTGCTAATAGAGCCACCACGTGTAGCTAGAGAAACATACTATGACAGAGCTTACTCAATTGAACGACGAGAACGATTCAGGGAGGTTCACGATCTCATCCTTCAGGCGCCGTTTATTCAACCAGCTCCTGCTTGGGACCGCGCTTGCCATGCTGGTGTTCCTGATGTCGCTCACGGGCTGCGGCGCCGGGGACGCTGACGGCCAAGGCCCGTTGGACAAGCGGGAAGCAGAGCGGGTTGCGGCGGAGTTGGAAGGCCGTTCATTCCGGCAGTTTGACCCCTCTCAAGACGCAAGCCCGAGAAAGGGAATCGTCCTCAGCTTCTTTGGGGGGATCAGCCTTTGGGCCCAATACGCCAAAGACGACCGGGCGGTGAACGAGTGGGAGATCAGGGCCAAAGATTATCGCGTCGAAGGCGGTGGTGATGAATCGGAAGTTGCAATCTACTTCAACGAACCGAGAACGATGCAAGAGTTGCCCACCAAGTGCGACGGCTGCATTGAGATCTCGGGGTTCTCCATTTCAATCAGACATGTGTTCGATGACGGGAAGATGCGCTTCAA
Organism: Dehalococcoidia bacterium; assembly: GCA_965197675.1. Lineage (GTDB taxonomy): Bacteria > Chloroflexota > Dehalococcoidia > Plut-88900 > Plut-88900. Next base: position 1,237,614 of record OZ240221.1, read on the forward strand.
GCTGAATGACCCCGACGGCGTGTTGCCGCCGCCCTTTCCTGTGTTCGAGTCGTGGACCAAGTTTAGGGAAGACGAGATCATCCAGTAGCAGACAGGAGCAGCGAGCGCAGAGCCGCACCTCGCCCGATGTCGGCAGCCCCCTGATCGTCTTCTCTACGGACTACCCCCATACCGATAGTAAGTTTCCATACGCTATAGTTGCCCTTTTAGAGTTGGACAGTTCCAAGGAGAACAAGGCCAAGTTCCTTTGGGGCAACTGCGCAACGATATACGGCTTCTCCTAGACCCCACTCTCAAATAGCAATGTGAGATTGCTAATAGAGCCACCACGTGTAGCTAGAGAAACATACTATGACAGAGCTTACTCAATTGAACGACGAGAACGATTCAGGGAGGTTCACGATCTCATCCTTCAGGGGCCGTTCATCCAGCCAGAACCTATAAGGCCGTTAGAACTCCTCCCTTGGTTCTAACCTGCTTCTTGGATCCATTCCCAAGAAGAACTTCCCTGCTGTATCATAGTGGGCCATACGTCCCTGAAGGTGTTGTTTGATGACGTATACGTCTTGGAAACGGCGTTGAATGGGATTGGTTGCGAATATGGCGCTGGCGCCGGCTACGTTGTAGGTAACGTCAACAACCTCAGCCGACATCCTGATGGCGTGAGTGCTGGACAACCTTAATTGGATGCGCTCTTCCAGAGTCAAAGAGTGAACATTACAGGCGCTATTCCATGCCGTGGTCGCAGTCTCCCGAAGAAACGCTCGCGCAGCGCCCCAGCACGCCTCGGCTTGACCTATCTGACGCTGAACGACGCCTTGGTCTCGCAGGAGGAGTTGCCCTTCCGGCGTCTTGCGCCCTGATAGCTCGATGACTGCATCCAGGGCGCCTCGCGCAACACCCAGCGCCACCGATGCGAATCCCGAAGCGAAGAGAAGCGATATCGGCATAACATACAGTGGGCCACTTTCGCGAGGGCTGTCATATGAGTTAAAGGTTCGAGCCCTGGGAACGAATAGGCCCTTTGCTTCAAAGCTGAAGCTACCGGTGCCACGCAAGCCACCTACCTGCCAAACGTCCACAAGCTCCATATCTTTCTTTGGAACCAGCAGCATCAGAAGCTGCCTGTCCTTCTTTGAAGCGCCTTCATCTTGGCTGGGATGTCGGACAGGAGTAAGTGCAGCAAGCCACGTAGCGTGGCGACAACCGCTGCTAAAGTTCCAGCGCCCTGTGAGACGGTAGCCACCATCGACAGTCACGACATTGGACGACGAGGTCGGCGGGCCATTCGCCGCCACGGCTCGTTGGTCACTCCAGATCTCCCGGGCTGTAGCCTCGGGCATTACGGCGGAGTGGGTGGCGAACACAGAGTTCTGGTTGATACACCAGGCGGTACTGCCATCGGCTTTTCCAAACTCCTGGATAATGTCGAGATGATCCAGGTAGTCGATCTCGCCACCACCCAGGGATTTAGGCACGAGCATTCGGAAAAACCCTCTGTCCGCTATCTCATTAGCAAGCTCAGCCGGCAACTCTCGTTCTCGATCGATGATGTCAGCAGAGGCGAGCACCTTTGGCATAAGTGCACGGGCAGCATCGAGATAAGAGCCGACTCTACTCCCGAGCGCCATTTCCCCAAAACTTCCTGGTCAAGAGCCTCCCCTATTCATCCACTGAGATGCAATGTACTAGCTTATATCCTACTCAGCTTTGAGCGCAAGTTCAGGGAACCTTCAGAGTAGCTACCATCTATTCGCACGTGAGTATTGTGTCATATAGCACAAAGTTGACATCTTTTCACATCGAGGCTAGATTGTCGTTTAGTAATTGACCAAGAGGTTCAAATTTCCTGTGGAGGTACGTGATGGGTGAGTATGATCTGGTAATTCGCGGTGGTACGCTCATAGATGGAACGGGGATCCCAAGATACAAGACAGACGTCGCAATCAAAAACGGAAGAATAGCAAATATCAGCGGGCGCATCAGCCCAGGTCGAACTAAAGAGATCGACGCCTCTGGCTGTATCGTAGCTCCTGGAGCAGTCGACCTCCACACTCACTACGATGGCCAACTCAACTGGGATCCTTACTGTACGCCCTCCGGGTGGTTCGGCGTCACGTCCCTTACCATCGGCCAGTGCGGGTTTGGATTCGCTCCTACACGGCCTGAGGATCGCGAGCTGAACATGCAGATGATGAACCGAATCGAGGCAATCCCCCTCGAGTCCATGAGGCAGGGCATGCGCTGGGATTGGGTAACCTTCCCCGAGTACTTGGACAGCGTGGACAGACAACGGCTGGGCGTCAATATCGGGGCCCTGTTCCCCTTCTCTCCTCTGAGGGGGTACGTCCTGGGAATGAAAGAGGCACGAGAGAGGACTTCAGTCACCCAAGAAGAGCTAAACGAAATGAAAAGCCTGTTTCACGAGGGGATGCGAGCAGGCGCCTTCGGCATTGCAGGGAACCGAAGTGCTGAGGACCATCCCGAAGATGGGGGGTACTTGCCGAGTCACGTAGCCTCTGACGAAGAGTGGTTGGCCCTTGCTGATGTCCTGTCCGAGTTCAAGGTTGGACACATGGGCTGGGACATAGGCAGCGTTCCGCAGTTCAATGATCGGGATGAGCAGCACGGGCTGCTCGAGAAATTGATGGAGATCAGTGGTCGGCCTCTACAAGTAATACTGGGAGGCGCAGAAAGCTCAGATTGGATGGAGCATATGAGGGCTAAGGGTCTGCCTGTGTTCGAGCAGGTGCAGGTAAATCCAGTCCAGAGCACCTTTACATTGGCGGAGTACAACCTCTTCGACATCATGCCCCACTGGGTACAGCCCATGGTGGGAAGCGCCGAGGAGCGGATCGCTAAGCTCAAGGACCCTGTTATCCGAACCGCCATGAAGAAGGACGTGGAGGACATCTGGAGTAGGCGACGTATCGATAGCGTGAGTCTCGAGCTGCACAGGACCGACTGGAACAGCGTGAGGGTGTTTGCAGTCGTTTACGATCGCAATCGCCGCTATGAAGGCTTGACCATAAATGAGGTTGCTAAAGCGGTGGATAAACACCCGGTGGATGCCTTTATAGACCTGGCGTTAGACGAGCATCTGCAGACAGAGTTCACACTACCCCAGAACCCAGTGGAAAGCCAGATGGCCGACCTCATAAGGCACATCCAGAGTCCATATGGCCACATCTCTCTGTCCGATGGGGGCGCTCACGTGAGGTATCAGTCCGGCGCCGATTGGCCAATCTACTTCCTGAGCCGCTGGGTTCGCGACCAGGAGATCATGAGCCTGGAGCAGGCTCACTATAAGATGAGCGCTCTGCCCGCGTGGATCGCAAGTTTCAAGGATCGTGGCAGACTGACCGTGGGAGCCTGGGCTGACGTGATGGTTTACGATCTAGAAAAGCTGGGAATGCTTTACGACAGGCCCATCTTCGCCAACGACTTCCCCGGCCAGGAGCGGCGTTTTATCCAGAAGCCGACCGGCCTGCGCTACACCCTGGTTAACGGGGCGGTAACTTTCCAGGACAACAAATGTACGGGAGCCCTACCCGGGAAACTCCTCCGCAGCTATGACATGGCGGAGTAGTGGCTACACTGTCCACCAGACTAGGTCGCTCTCGAACTCTCTATCTACGAAATGTTAGTCAAGGAAGCGCCAGTCATAAGGAGCCTGGGAGATTACATCGGGCCCGTTCTTTGTGATGATTAGCTGCTCTTCCAGCTTAACCTGCTCTCGTCCTCCCTCTCTCCCGAAGCTGGCCTCCATGGTCATAACCATGTTCTCTTTGAACTCGCCGACGTAGTTCCCGAAGCCGCTGGTGGCCGCGGAGCCAGCGAAACCGCTTTTGGCGGCATCCACGAAGTATATGGCAGGCCACTCGTCTGTCATACCCACCCCGTGAGCTATGAGTGGATACTTATTGACCGTGTACTCATCGGGAATGGGTGGAATACCTTCAGCCAACTCCTGGAACGTCACCCCGGGTTTAAACATGGGCAGGCACTCCTGGATGAATTCGTATGCCCTTTTGTAGGCATCGAGCTGCTCTTCGTTGGGAGGACCATCGCCACATAGATAGGTACGGGAGATGTCAGCAAAGTACCCCATAGGCCCCGCCATGTCGGTATCCATGGCCACCAGGTCTCCCGGTCTGACGATCCTCTCCGAAGCCTCCCTCAAGAGCCAGGGATTGGTATTGCCTCCGGCAGATAGAAATCTGCAGTCCTGGAACTCACCCCCGTAGCTCAGGTTGGTGCTGGCCATGACTGCAAACAGCTCATTCTCGGTCACTCCAGGCTCGATGGCCTGCTGCACATTCCAAAGGGCCACGTCAGCTATAGCAGTGGCCTGACGAATCAACGCCAGTTCGTCATCTGTCTTTATAGCACGGGCCATTGATGTAGCTTTGCCTGCATCCACCACCTTAACGCGTTCGTCCAGTAGTGCTAGAAGACCCCAGGTGTCCAACCTGTCCACACCAATCCTCTCGTTGGCAATGCCCAACTCCTCCAAGCTCTCCTTGGTGGCTCTTGCCCATCGCCGATTGGCCTCCTCCTGATGGTCTCCAGCCGTCCAGAAATCAGTGGTGTTAAATGGCCTGTGTACGATCTCACCACTCGCTATGGGAGGTTCAACGCCTTGGCCTCCAAAGAATACTGGGTTCCCCTCTCGAGGGAAGATTACGTTACTCATCCTCATGTGCAAGGATTGTATCGCTAGGTAGCGAATTCCGGTGGCATAACGAATGTTGAGGGAGTCGGCCAATATCAGGCCCCCCAGATCTTCTTTGGCCATCTGCTCTTGCAGTTTCTCTCTTCGCTCTCGCCGCAGCCGAGCTATATCTACCCGCTCGTCAAAATCAACCACGTGTTGTCCCAATAAATCTCTGGCACTCAAAGCTTTCACGTAATCACCCATGGCTCACCTCTTCAAAACATCGAGTCGTAGATAGTTGTATAAACTGAATTGCCCAAGTATCGGAATACCAGTCGAACCAGTCAGTCAACCTTCAAATCCCCCGGTATAGAGATTATAGCAAAACTGATAGGAGTCCCAACCAAGTATGAAGGGTGGGTCCTGTGGGGTTTAGAGTTGCTCAACACAGCCACCCGGACTGGACATTTATCAATCACCCTATTTGCTCTGCCAAGTTATAATGCAGTCAGGGATTTCCCATACTATTGTGAGGGAGGGGCTATGGTGAAGATGGGTTTCAAGATCATGGATTCGGATATGCACGTCATGGAGCCCGTAGATCTGTGGCAGAGATATATTGAACCCGCCTTTAAAGAACGAGCTCCAAAATGTTTCCAAAAGTATCAAAGGGACCAGGATGTTGAGGTGGAAGGACATATATTGGGCGGTGATCCAGTGGGGTGGGGTGCAGCCAAGGCCATTGAGCAAGAAGAGATCTATGCGGATCCCTATGAGAACAACTGGGATGCCCCATCGCAGGTAAGGGCCATGGACAAGGAAGGCGTCGATATTACTGTTCTCTACCCTTCGAGAGGTCTGTCGGTGATAGGGCTCCAGATGGATCCCGCCTTAGGGGCCGCTATAGCCAGAGCCTATAATAACTGGATGTACGATTTTGTTAGCTACGCCCCAAATAGGATGTACGGAGCAGGCATGCTCTCGCCTTTCGATGTCGAGAGTGCTGTGGAAGAGGTTCACCGCTCTGTGAAGGATCTGAAGTTCAGAGGCATCTTCATGAGGCCCAATATTGTCAATGGTCGCAATTGGCACGACCCTTGCTACGATCCTCTGTGGGCCGAGATAGAGAGTCTAGAGGTGCCTATAGGCTTTCATGAGGGTGCCAACGCTCTACTGCCACAAATTGGAGATCGGTTCAAAGCTTACTGGACACACCACACTTGCTGTCACTCAATGGAGATGATGGTTGCTGTGGTCAGTCTCATCGGGGGCGGAGTATTAGAACGGTTTCCTGGGCTAAGGGTGGGCTTTCTAGAGGCCAACTGCTCCTGGGCGCCGTGGCTGTTGTGGCGCCTCAATGAGCACTATGAGCTATCGGGGCGCTTCGAGTCACCCGAGCTAAAACTGGAGCCTAGTGAGTACTTTCAGCGTCAGTGCTACGTGTCTATAGAGCCAGATGAGGAACCCGCCAGGTTCATAGAGCAGACAGGCCTGGTAAACAACCTGGTTTTCTCTACCGACTACCCACATAACGACGCTAAGTATCCCTATGCCATAGATACTCTCCTGGAGATGCCTTTTTCCGAGGATGCGAAGCGTAAGATTCTGTGGGATAATTGTGCCAAGCTCTACGGATTCTCTTAGCCAGAGAAAACACATTCGCTTATTTAGTTTGGGCTACGTGCAAAGATCTTCATAGGGGGAATGTTATGAGCGAATACGATCTCGTGGTCCGAGGTGGTACGGTAATCGATGGAACGGGCATCCCTCGGTTCAAGGCTGACGTAGCAGTCAAGAACGAAAGGATAGCCAATATCAGTGGCAGGATCCGAGACGGAGCAGCCAGGGAAATCGATGCCAGTGGCTGCATAGTGGCTCCTGGAGCAGTCGATCTCCACACTCACTATGATGGTCAACTAAACTGGGACCCCTACTGTTCGCCCTCTAGTTGGTTTGGTGTCACGTCCCTCACCATCGGCCAGTGCGGGTTTGGATTCGCTCCTACACGGCCTGAGGATCGCGAACTGAACATGCAGATGATGAACCGAATCGAAGCAATCCCCCTCGAGTCCATGCGCCAGGGCATGAGATGGGATTGGGTAACCTTCCCCGAGTACCTTGATAGCTTGGACAGCCAAGGACTGGGTCTCAACATAGGCGCCTTGTTCCCCTTCTCACCGCTACGAGGCTATGTGCTGGGAATGAAAGAGTCTCGCGATAAGACGTCTGTAACGGATGCGGAACTAGCACAGATGAAGCAGCTCTTCTACGAGGGAATGCAGGCAGGGGCCTTCGGTATAGCTGGTAACCGAAGTGCTGAGGATCATCCCGAAGATGGGGGATACTTGCCGAGTCACGTAGCATCAGATGAAGAATGGTTGGCCTTAGCAGAGGTGTTGGGAGAGTTCAATGTCGGCCACATAGGTTGGGACATCGGCAATGTTCCGCTCTTTAACGACCGCCCACAGCAGCATTCCTTGCTGGAAAGGATGGTGGAGGTCAGCGGGCGCCCCCTCCAACTGCTCGTGGGAGGTCCCGAGAGCTTAGAGTGGATGTATGAAGCGCGTGCCAGGGGGTTGCCTATTACCGAGCAAGTCCAATGCAACCCAGCCGATAGCACGTTTACGTTGGGGGAGTACAACCTCTACGACATAATGCCCAACTGGGTACAACCCCTGATCGGAAGCCGGGAAGAGCGTATTGTCAAGCTGAATGACTCCGTCAATCGCGCAGCTATGAAGCAAGACGTGGACGATATCTGGGGTAGGCGGCGCCTTTCCAGTGTAACTCCCGAACTATATAGGACCGACTGGAGCAGAGTAAGGGTGTTCTCAGTCGCTTATGATAGAAATCAAAAATACGATGGAGTGACCATAAAAGAGCTGGCCGAGGCGACAGGTAAACACCCTGTTGATGCCTTCATAGAGCTAGCCTTAGACGAAGAACTGAAAACCGAATTTACTGTTCCTCAGAATCCAGTAGACACTGAGACGGCAGACTTGATCAAACGGATGACAAGCCCTTACAGCCACATCTCCCTCTCGGACGGCGGCGCTCACGTCAAATATGAGACCAACGCCAACTGGCCCATCTACTTCCTGGCTAACTGGGTACGTGATAGGGAGATCATGAGTCTCGAGGAGGCCCACTACAAGATTAGTAGCCTGCCTGCGTGGATCGCCAGCTTCAAGGATCGCGGCACACTCCAGGTTGGGGCATGGGCCGACCTAATCGTCTATGATCTGGAGAAACTGGGCATGCTGCACGACAGGCCCGTCTTCGCCAACGACTTCCCTGGCAACGAGCGTCGCTTTATCCAGAAGCCCACGGGTCTCCGCTATACGTTAGTAAATGGAGCGATGACCTTCGAGGATAACGTGTGCACAAATGCTCTACCAGGCAGGCTACTGCGAAGCTACGATATGGTAGGCTAGACCCTCTCGGGGAAACAGAAAGGTACTGAATGAAACAGTATTCCACACCACCCGTCATGTCCATAGAACCGGAGACCAGCTACTCAGCCAAACTAGTGACAAATGCGGGAACCATAGAAATAGATCTGCTATCGAGACAGGCGCCGAAGACCGTTAACAATTTTGTTTTTCTAGCTCGGGATGGCTTCTATACTGGAACCATATTCCATCGGGTCATACAGAACTTCATGATTCAGGGCGGCGATCCCGAGGGTTCAGGCAGGGGAGGCCCGGGGTACAAGTTTGAGGATGAATTCGATCCATCGCTGAAGTTCGATGGTGCTGGCATCCTGGCAATGGCTAACGCAGGACCCAACACCAACGGGAGCCAGTTTTTCATTACCGTAGCTACTACTCCTCACCTCAACAACGCACACACAATCTTCGGTCTGGTGACTCAGGGTTATGATGTTGTGGAGTCCATCTCCACAGCCGAAACGGATGCCGGGAACCGGCCCTCCGAGGACGTCATTATCCAGAGCATCGAGATCATAGAGTATCCAGCTAGCGAAAGTTAACCCCGAATATATCTACAGCATCCAGCCAGGGACCCTCTTCGCCCAAACAGAGAATCTTGACTTGGATATGCCGTTAAGGTAGCTTGAGATTTAGTATTTCATAAGGGGGTTGACATGGGACCACCACTGAAGGGAGTAAGAATCATTGATCTTACCCAATTTGAGGCGGGGACCTCCTGCACCCAGGCCTTGGCATGGTTAGGAGCCGACGTCATTAAAGTGGAGTCTCCAGGCAAAGGTGACCCTGGTCGCAAGGTAGACCCCGACAAACCGGACGTGGATAGTCCATATTTCCTCCTCCTCAACTCCAACAAGCGAAGCATCACATTGAACTTGAAGACCGATAAGGGCAAGGAGATATTCTTCGACCTGGTGAAAATGGGAGACGTGGTAGTCGAGAACCTAGCCCCTGGAACCCTCGAACGACTAGGTTTGGGCTACGACGTACTTAGGAGAATCAATCCCCGCATAGTCTTAGGGAGGATCAAAGGCTTTGGGACTTACGGGCCATATAGCAAGTACAAATGCTTCGATCAAATTGCCCAAAGCACGGGAGGAGCCTACAGTGTCAACGGAAGTCCCGATGGCCCACCGATGCCCAACAACATTAGCATGGGTGATACAGGCACCGGCTACCATACCGCTCTCGGGATACTAGCGGCCCTGTATGGAAGGGACCGCACTGGAGAAGGCCAAGTGGTAGAGGTCGCGATGCAAGAGGCAGTGGTGAATCTTTCCAAGATAGGCATGATGGGTTACTACAACGACCCTCATGCTAACCCTCGAAAGCGAAAGGTATTTGCACCCTCTCGACTGTATAGATGTAGCCCAGGAGGAGTGAACGACTACGCATACATCGAATGCGAGATTGGAGAGCACCTCTGGTCCACGTTGTTGCATCTCATAGGAAGAGACGATCTGATAGAAGACGATCGGTATGCCACCCCGAAGGCGAGGGCCCAGCGTGTCGCTGAGGTAGACGAGATAGTAGAGTCATGGACCATGAAGCATACCAAGTACGAGGTTATGCATATACTGGGGAGCGGTGGGATACCCGTTGGGGCTTGCCTCGACGCCCGAGACATCCACACCGACCCTCATCTGCTGGAACGAGGGATGATCGTTACCATCGACCACCCCAAACGGGGCAGATTCACCTTGCCCGGCTCGCCCATAAAGACAGATTCTCCCGTCGAAGTCACCCCGGCGCCTCTCTTAGGTCAACACACCCATCAGGTATTGGGAGAGCTCTTGGGATACTCCGAGACTCAGCTAGAGGAGTTGACATCCCAGGGGGTAACATAGATGGGGGCTGCACTACCCTTCTCGCATTTGAACCGCAAATGATCGATTTAAATTGGTTCCTACTTTAAAAGCGAGAGAGGTCAGCAGAGCTTTTACTCCAAGCTTCTATCTGTCCTACGGACCTCTTCCCAAGTACGAGAGCAACTGGGTGTAGTTACCCTATGAGAATGGGTTGGCTGAACGGCTAGGGTTCAGTTGACCCCCTTGCGCTGCGGTCTTATAGTTCGCTGTAGCCTGCAGGGTCACAGGGATATAACGTTTCGTACACAGGAGTGAATAGAGTAATGGAGCTTGGCGCATTCTCCATCAGTTTGGCTGTTGAGGACATCGATGCCTCCAGGAAATTCTACGAGAAGTTCGGCTTCCAAGTATTCGGTGGTGATGCTTCGCAGAACTGGCTCATCATGAAAAATGGTGGCGCTGTAATTGGGCTTTTTCAGGGGATGTTCGAGAAAAACATTCTCACGTTCAATCCAGGCTGGGACAGTAATGCCCAAGAGTTCGCCGATTACACTGACGTGCGTGAACTACAGCGACGCTTAAAAGAGCGGGGCGTGGAGTTGACTAGCGAGGCGGATGAGAGCACGGTCGGGCCAGCCAGCTTTATCGCAGTTGATCCTGACGGAAACCCCATTCTCGTCGATCAGCATGTGTGAGCCTCCTCGATGCCAATCTACAGAAATCTCACCTACACATCATCTTGAAGGCCTCATATATCACATAGCCGATGGGAGCGAGTTGGAGTTCAGGCAAAAGATCAGGTTGCGAGCTACATATGATCCCCTGGAGAGGACAACCCTCGCGATCGGGGGCATCACGACGCCCCGTTGCGATGGTGTAAAGCCTCCACAATCGTCTGGGGACACATCGGCAGGCTCGTCATCCTAACTCCTATCGCATTGTAAATGGCGTTGGCCAGTGCAGCGGGAGGAGGTACTATATTCGCCTCTCCCGCCCCCCTAACACCGAAGGGATGTCCTGGATTCGGAACCTCAACTATCACAGGTTCTATCATAGGTAAGTCGAGGGTTGTCGGCATACGATAGTCGAGGAAGCTATCGTTGCGCATCTGACCGTCTGCGTCCATGAAGTACTCTTCGTTCAGGGCCCACCCGATACCCTGGGCAGTTCCACCCTGAATTTGGCCTTCGACGTAGCTCGGATGAATGGCCGTTCCCACATCTTGAAACGCAGTGTAACGGAGGACGTCGACCTTTCCCGTCTCGGGATCTACCTGGACATCCACGATACCCGCCGAATAAGATCCTCCTACCCCGGTTGGATTCACGGTAGATCGTCCTACTACAGGCCCGCCGGTCTCAGGCAGCATCGTCGATATCTCTTTGAAAGTTAATCTGGTTTCCGGGTGCGACTTATGCCGCAGCACGCCGTCGACGTATTCTACCTCCTCCTCACCAACCGCCCACATCATCGCTGCCCGTTGGATCAGTTGACGCTTCACGTCCTGGGCTGCTTCGTAGGCGGCCAATCCAGTTTTGAAGGCAACGCTGCTCCCTCCCGTGGCCGACGTATATCCTATGGTATCGGTGTCGCCTACTTGGGGAACGATCTCCTCTACAGAGAGTCCCAGTACCTCGGCGAGCTGTTGGGCAACCGCGGTTCGGGTGCCTCCTATGTCCACAGAGCCTTCCAGGAGACTGACGGTTCCATTTGAAAGGACGTTGGCCACGGCACACGCCATCCCGGTGTTGTTACGACAGAATCCCATGCCGACGCCACGCCCTGTGTACTTACTATCAGCAGGAGCTGAGTAATGAGGATGGGCTTTAACAGCTTCCATAGTCTCTCTGGCGCCAATGCGCCGGTTCTTTACACCATCCGCCCGACGGGTTCCCTCGACGGCGACATTGAGGAGGCGGAGGTCGATAGGGTCCATTTCCAGCTTCTCTGCTATCTCATCGATCACGCATTCAACGGCGAAGACCACATTGGCGGCTCCAGGAGCTCGATAGGCCGCCGTCTTTGGCTTGTTGTCCACCACGTCGTACCCGTCCAACAGCACGTTTTCGATATTGTATGGAGCAAATATCGCCGCCATCGCTGCTCCGACGGGTGCCCCGGGAAAGGCTCCCGCCTCAAAAGCAAAATAGGCCTCGGCCGCTGAGATGCGTCCCTCTTTTGTGATTCCCATTTTTACCCTGACGTAGCTTCCTGCAGTTGGACCGGTAGCCTGTAGGACCTCAGCCCGACTCATGGTCATTTTTACCGGACGACCACTCTTCTTGGAAAGTACCGCAGCCACCGGCTCTAAGTAAACGTTGAGCTTGCCACCAAACCCGCCACCTATCTCCATAGGAACCACCTTGATATGGGAGAGCGGCACACCCAGTAGATCCGCCGTCTGGTCCCGAACCCCGAACTGAGCCTGGCTGCTACACCATATGGTCAGACGATCGTTTGGAGCCCACCAAGCCGTCGCGTTCTGCGGCTCTATGTAACCCTGGTGCACAGTTTTGGTTCGGAAGTCTCGCTCCAGTACCAGGTACGCCGCATCGAAGCCCCCCTCCAGATCCCCAAACCTGTGCTGGCTATGGCTCGCTACGTTGGTTCCTTCAGACGTCTCGCTGTCGTCAATGCTGGTCCAGTGTTCATGCAAGACGGGCGCTCCCACTCTCATGGCGTCTTCTACGTTGGTGACCGACGGCAGCGACTCATACTCCACTTCTATCAGTGATAAGAGCTCCTCCGCAACATGAGTATTCTTGGCGGCTACGGCTGCAACAGCATGACCCGCGTACAATGCCTTGTCTTTCGCCATAATGTTTTGGTTAACCGTCATTGGATAGATGTCGTATCTGCCCACAGGAGGTGCAGGCGCAAGATCCTCGGATGTAGCTACAGCTATGACGTCGGGGTGAGCCTCCGCCTTACTGGTATCTATCGCCTTGATTCGTGCGTGGGCATGGGGGCTTCGCAGTACTTTTCCATAAAGTAACCCTGGGAGATTAATGTCGGCCCCGTACAGCGCTCTACCTGTGACTTTCTCGACCCCATCGTGACGCACCGGGCGCGTACCTATGACTGTGTGCCGGGGCTTTGTCTCAGTTATGTTTGAAGTCATTTCAACTGCCTCGGTGGAAATTATATACAGATTAAAACAATCCATGTGAATTAACAAATGAAGATATTAGACTAAGCTCTAGACAGAGTCATTCAATATCGGAAGCTGGCTCTGTGAGTATTTGGTGACAATCCCTCCTGGTGATAAGATTGTATCGTTGTGTTGTTAGCGGAGCTTCTCAGGCAGATGCTTGGTTTAGTCGAAGTCCGTCAGGTTGCGAAAAATCAATTCGTGCCAACCCTAATCCAATGCGTCTATCGTGTGCTTTGGTTCTGGCACGCGACCTTGGAAAAATCCAACGAATGCAAGTGGTTGACTAGCTATTCACATGTACTAGCGATATCGGACGTGTCGAAGAGAGAAGGTTGCCATGATAGAACGTGAGGTTCGCGTAGATCCGGAAGGATTGAGAGAGTTTACTAGGAAGGTGTTCATTCGAGCGGGCCTGCCGCCTGAGGACGCGGAGATCGAAACCGAAGTGCTAATCTGGGCCAATCTTCGAGGAGTTGACTCCCATGGCGTACTGCGGATTCCCTCTTACGTTGCCGACATAGAAGCTGGGATCATGAATCCCAAACCCAACGTTCAGGTTCTAAAGGAGACACCCGCCACTTTACTAATAGACGCAGACAGTGCTCTCGGTCCAGTGGTTACCGTATTTACCATGAATCAGGTAATTAGGAAGGCAAAAGAAATAGGTATAGGCTGGGGACTGATCCGTAATACTACCCATCAAGGCGCTATGGGTTACTATGCTCTCATGGCCGCGAAAGAGGATATGGCTGGGATCGCGTCGGTGAGCAGTTCCCCCAATATGGCTCCTCATGGGAGTCGGGCCGCGGGAGTATCCAACAACCCGTTGGCAATCTCCGTGCCTGGAAAGCGCCACCGACCACTAATTCTGGATATGGCAACTAGTGTAGCTGCAGGGGGAAAGGTCCGACTAGCAATCGATAAGGGCATTTCCATACCACAGGGATGGGCCCTGGACGAGAATGGCAATCCGACGACAGATCCCCGAGATGCCGTCATACTTCTGCCATTTGGCGGCCCCAAGGGCTCTGGACTGGCAATAATGATCGAGTGTCTTTCTAGCCTCCTGGTAGACAACCCTCTGATATCGCCTTCACTTTTGGGTCAAGAGCAACCTCGTGACCGTACACAGAACAGCTTCGTGGCTGCCATCGATATAGCCACGTTCACCGACGTGGCAGGCTATAAGGGGAAGGTTGACAATCTCGTTGAGGGACTAAAAGCCCTCCCAAAGACCGAGGGAGTAGACGAAATGTTCGCACCTGGCGAGCCCGAGGATAGAGTCTACAGTGACCGCTCCCAGCATGGCATCCCTCTTCCCGAAGGTACTGTGCGTAATCTCCGGATGATCTCGGAGAAGTTTGAAATAGGGCTACCTGCCCCCCTGTAGAATCGCCGCCGAGGGCTCAAAGTTGGAACGGATTATATCGAGATTACTATGCAAACCAAGGCAGAGAGTCATGATAGCTTTATTGCTGAGTTGGCTACTGCTTTCGGGTGGTAGGCCCACTCTCCCCCAAGTCATGAAATTTGACGACAAAAAGGTGCGAGATGGCTATAAAAAGGCTCACGCGAAATGATCTAAAATTTGCTCTTCCCGACACGACCAGTCAGCTCTCCATTAGAGGTCTGGAAGGAAGTGCGAATATCATACGAGACCAGCTAGGCATTCCTCACGTACGTGCTCGATCAATACACGATGCATTTTTTGCTCAAGGTTTTGCCACAGCCCAAGACCGCTTATGGCATATGGACTATGATCGTCATCGGGCCTATGGTCGATGGGCAGAGCTGGTCGGCCCTATAGCTCTAGAAGAAGACTGCTTTATGCGGCGCTTCCGGTTAGAGGCAAGTGCCCGAGGCGACCTTGGAGTAATCGGGCTCGAAGCCAGAGATATGTTGGAGGCCTATTCGGCAGGCGTGAACGCCTTCATTGAAACAACAGAGGCTCTCCCCATTGAGTACAGGATCGTCGATACCGAACCTGAGCCGTGGCGTCCCTGGGACTGTCTTGCGGTATTCAAGATGCGTCACATCATGATGGGCACGTTCGAGTCCAAGCTGTGGAGGGCCAAGCTGGTGGCTCATTTAGGCCCTGTTGAGGCATCAAAGCTGTTGCCCAGCTATGAAGAGGGTCAGCTTCTTGTAGTGCCCCCTGGAGGTGTTTATGCCTCTAGCGGTGTCAGCGCGGTGGATGAGCTATTAGGCAGCATTGATGTCATCACAGACCTTGGGGACATCATTGGAGGAAGCAACAGTTGGGTCTTGTCAGGAAAACGTACCGCATCTGGCAAACCTCTGCTTGCTGGAGACCCGCACCGCGCCCTAGATACTCCCAACGCCTACTATCAGAATCACGTCGCATGCCCGGAGTTGGACGTGATCGGCCTTTCATTTCCCGGAGTACCAGGTTTTCCCCACTTCGGACACAACGCCAATGTGGCCTGGTGTGTCACCCACGCCATGGCCGACTACCAAGACCTTTATATCGAGCGGTTCAAAGAAGACGAGTCCACTATGTATCTCTTCGAGGGCCGATGGGAAAAAGCGAATATCCACGACGTAAAGCTTAAGGTCGCTGGGGGCGAGACTAAAGATCTACAACTAACTGTGACTAGGCACGGTCCCATCATAGCAGGAGATCTGGCCAAGGGGAGTGGGATTGCCTTCAAGTACACTGCTACCATCGAACCGATTAAAGCCGCCGATGCGATATATCAAATGCTCTTCTCCAACTCCATCGATGAGATGGACGAGGCGATGCGGGAGTGGGTGGACCCTTGCAATAACTTTCTTATAGCCGACATAAATGGGGACATCCAGTACATCACCAGGGGAAAAGTCCCCATACGGTCCAAGTACAATGCCTGGCTTCCCGTGCCAGGCTGGACAGGTGAGCACGAGTGGGAAGGGATGATCCCCTTCGAGGAGATGCCCAGGTCTCGGAACCCCGAAGACGGCTGGATAATCACCGCTAACCATCGCATAGTTGGCAATGAGTACCCATACTACATCGGGCTGGATTATTGGCCAGATTTTCGAGCCAGACGCATCCAAGAGAGCCTTTCCAAGCTCAACGGGGCCTCGGCCCAAGACATGATTTCCATTCACTCGGATGATGTATCCATTCCCGCCCAGCAGCTGGTTAGATGCCTGCAATCTATAGATAGCAACGATGCTGACGTTGAGGCTGCCAAAGCGCTGTTGCTCAAATGGGATGGGAATATGAGTAGAGACAAGGTTGAACCAACCATATTCAGTGCTTTCCGAGATTCCCTTGTTACCCAGGTGCTAAACCATGTCCTTGGCTCTCTATCCCAAGCCACCTTTGAAGGCACAGAGCGGGGTAGTGGTGCTTGGCTGATGCGTTTTGAGCCCGTGGTCATTCGAATGGCTATCGATAACGATGTCTCCCTGTTGCCTCCGGGGAAGAGCTGGAAGTCGTTATTGTCTCTGGCCTTATCAGAAGCCATTGTCAAGCTAAACACAGAGATTGGAACGGACATAAACACATGGACATGGAATAGTCTTCACAAGACCAAACCATCCCACACGCTGTCACCTTCATATCCTGACATGAGCAAATTACTGGACCCTCCTTCTATCTCATTGAGTGGAGACGGAGATACTCCTCTAGCGGGCAGCTACGACCCAATGGAGCCCTTCGGCATTATAAGCACCTCTGTAGCAAGGTACGTTTTTGATCTATCCGATTGGAGCAAGTCAGGGTGGGTCGTTCCCCTGGGGTCGTCAGGCCACCCAGGTAGTATCCATTATGCTGACCAGTCCGAGACTTGGAGTAAAGTGCGGCTGTTCCCTATGCTGTATGACTGGGTTGATATTGAATCCAGCGTGGAATCCAGACAGACCTTGAATCCCAGATAACCCCGAACTCAACACCATAGGGTCAAAGACTTGAAGAAGTTAGCTCCAGAGGATCATTAGGTCACCAAGTCGTAGCTGCGGAGCAGCTTGCCGGGTACTGCTCCACTGGACTGACCATCCTCGAGAAGGTAACCGTACTGTTCACCATGGTGTAGCGGAAGCCTGGCGGCTTTTGTACTAGACGTCGTTCCCCGCCGGTGGTGTCGTTGGCAGGGACGAGGGCGTTAAAGGGAGGACGTGGTAAAGGCTATCGAATATCTCCGCTTAGACACAGAAGGGCTTTCTTGGATGATGATGCTCGATGGGTCGCTAAGACTATCGAGATTAGAATTGGCATACGCTAAATACATTGAACAGATGCAAAACGCGACCCTTCCTTGTAGAGGGGCTCCAGTCTCAGCTGCTAAAGTCCTTGTACCTAAACCGTCTGTTAGCCCTTGGACTTCTCTTTAGGCTTGGAGTTGTTGAAAGACTCGTCTGAGGGGTGGTCGAAGCAGGCTATTGCAGCCACCGCATCCCCCATGTCTGGCTTGACGATACTCACGCCTCGGGTTATGCGACCCTGCACTGAGATTTCGCTCAGGTTGGTACGGAACACTGTCCCCTGTGCGGATATGACCATCAGCTCTTGACTGCGGTTGACAACGCTGGCGCTGACCAGTTGACCCGTCTTTGAGTCTACTCGGAAAGTACGCACGCCCTGACCACCTCGCGCATATGCAGGGTAGGAACGCAGAGGGGTTAGCTTTCCGTATCCATTGGCTGATATGGTTAGCAGATGGTTCTCGGGTAACACTCTGCCCATGGCGATAGCTTTGTCACCCGATATCAGCTTGATTCCCCGCACCCCTCCGCTGTAACGAGAAGCGCTGCGCAGAGCTCCGACCTTGGAACGGAGAGCATTACCGTTCTCGGTAACAATTATGTACTCGTCATCATCCGTGGCCAATGCTGCGGATATCAACTCATCACCCATTTCCAACTTAAAGGCGATAATTCCGTTGCCTCGAATATTGGCGAAGCTCTCCAGGGATGTTTTCTTAATCTCACCCATACGGCTGGCCATAATGAAGAATTTTCCCTGCACGAAATCGGTAACGTTTATGATGGCGGTTATCCTCTCGCCCTCCTCCATGGTAATCAGGTTGTTGATGGCTAGGCCTTTCGTGGTACGGGATAGAGCCGAGGGCACTCTATAGCATTTTAGAGGGGTAACCCTACCTCGATTGGTGAAGAAGAGCATGATGTCATGGGTATCGGCGATGATGAGGTGCTGTACCAGGTCAGCTTCCCTGGTCTCCATGCCCGCCACACCCCTGCCGCCTCGACGCTGGATCCTGTAAGTATCTGTGGGTATCCGCTTTATGTATCCCCGGTGGCTGAGGGTGACCACCATCTCCTCGTGGGGTATGAGGTCCTCCTGAGAGAAGGCTTCCGCCTCCTGCTCCATTATCTCGGTCCGTCGAGCATCGGCGTGCTTGGCCTTGATCTCAAGCATCTCATCCTTTATCAGGAAGAAGATCTTTCTGGGATTGGCCAACAGATCTTCCAGATAACTTATTTTCTTAATGGTTTCCTCGTACTCATCGTCGATCTTTTGCCTCTCCAGGGCTGCGATGCGCCGCAGTTGCATATCCAGGATTGCCTGAGTCTGTATCTGCGTCAGGTTGAAAAGCTGCATCAGGTTGGTTCTGGCATCCTCCACCGTGGGCGACTGCCGAATGGTGACGATGATCCGATCCAGGTGGTCCAGGGCGATCTTTAAGCCCTCTAGGATGTGGGCTCGCTCCTGGGCCTTCTTCAGCTGGAACCGGGAGCGCCTTACTATGACAGTGTGGCGGAAATCGATGAAGTGCTGTAAGGCTGTTTTCAGGTTCAACACTCGGGGAGCGCCATCCACAAGGGCTAGCATGTTCACGAAGTAGGCCGTCTGCATCGCAGTGTTCTGATACAAGTTGTTCAGGACGTGTTCTGGTTGCTGGTCTCGACGGAGCTCTATGACGATTCGGATGCCGTCTCTGTCCGACTCGTCTCGTACCTCGGTGATGCCCTCAATACGCCTGTCCCTGGCCAACTCGGCTATCTTCTCAACAAGGTTGGCTTTGTTGATCTGATACGGCAGCTCCGTGACAACAATCTTGGACTTGCCCCCTTTAGTGGCCTCTTCTGTATCTGCTCTGGCTTTGACGACCACTCTTCCTCGGCCGGTGGTGTAGGCTTCTCGGATGCCTGCCTTGCCCTGTATGATGCCCTTAGTAGGGAAATCCGGACCTTGGACCATCTCCATCAACTCTTCCGTGGAAGCTTCAGGGTCCTCGATGAGATGGATGATGCTATCACACAACTCTCCCAGGTTGTGGGGAGGGATGCTGGTTGCCATTCCCACCGCGATCCCGGAGCTGCCGTTAATTAGCAAGCTGGGAACACGAGCGGGGAGCACCTTTGGCTCCTGCAGACTATCGTCGAAGTTGGGTACGAAGTCGACGGTATCCTGGTCTATGTCCGCCAGGATTTCGGTGGAGATCTGGGCGAGCCGGGCCTCAGTGTACCGCATGGCTGCAGGAGGATCGTTGTCGACGCTTCCGAAATTCCCCTGACCATTGATGAGGGTGTACCTCATGGAGAAGTCCTGGGCCATGCGGACCATAGCATCGTAAACTGGGGCATCGCCGTGAGGGTGATACTTACCCAATACCTCACCAACAATACGAGCGCTCTTTCTATAGGCGGTGTTGGGTTGAATGCCCATCTCGTTCATAGCGAAGAGAATGCGCCTGTGAACAGGTTTTAGCCCATCTCGGACGTCGGGTAGAGCCCTGGCAACTATGACGCTCATAGCATAGTCCAGGTAGGACCCGCGCATTTCCTCTTCGATTTTTACCGGTCTGATAGTCCCTGCGTTAGTTACCATAATCTTGCCCTAATAAATCTTCCTGCCGTTTCGATTGGCAGCTTCTACTAGCGAATGAAACAGATTCATATTCTTGGGATGATTTTCGGTCTGCCTCTCTGGGTGCCACTGGACGCCTATGACCCAGGTGTAGTCCGGCGACTCGATGGCCTCGATCAGATCTCCTTCAAGTACGTAGGCCGAGGCCATCAGCCCGGAAGCCTTCTTAGCCTGATTAACGCCCTGATGATGCCTGCTGTTAACCCGCATTATTGGGCCGCCGCTCAATATGGCCCCCAATCTACTCCCTGGGGCTATGTAAACGTCGTGGAATGCCGACTCAACCTTGTCGGCGGAGCGATGGCCGTGGACATCTCGAACCAGTGCCCCCCCCATCACGACGTTTATCGCTTCCATCCCCCTGCATATGCCGAAGATGGGCACATCTCTCTCCAATGCCGACTTGATCAAAGGCATTTCAAAGGCATCTCTTTCTCTATCAGGAGTGGCTCCACGAGAGGATTGGTTGTAGTAAACAGGGTCTATATCCTCTCCACCGGTCAGAAGGAGACCTTTAATACCATCCAGAATATCACCGGGGCTCCGATAGGAGCCTGGCCTTAATAGAATGGGAGAGCCACCAGCCTTCTCTACAACCCGTTGATACTGGATGGCTTTGGCGGTCTTGGAGGTGGATATCCCGATAGTGGCCATAGAAGGGATCGTAGCTAGGTAAATAGTATCATTTTGTGTCTTAAACGTCAAAAAACAGTCTAAAACCCAAGCCTAGATGATCTTGGCCCTATCTTGCCCAATCCAGCCTTAGGGGGAGACCAAGAGGTATAATTGATACCATGAGTAAGGTGGCTCCGGTAAGATTGCTGTTCTCCATTTTCCTGCTGGGCCTAGGCATCCTGGCTCTTATGCATCCCGCGCACGCTCAGGAGAGCCAGAGGGAGGTCTTCATCTTGGACGTGGACGGTGAGATCGATCCGATAGTCGAGAGATATATAAGTCGAGGTATAGACAAGGCGGAGAATGAGGGCGCGCACCTTGTCATCATCAAGCTGGACACCCCTGGTGGCCTCCTCTCCTCTACTGAGAAGATAGTGGGGAACTGCTGAACTCGGAGGTGGCGACGGCTGTCTACGTGTTTCCCGCCGGCGCCTTTGCCGCCTCGGCAGGGACCTTCATAACTACTGCAGCCAACTTCGCCGTCATGTCCGAAGGCTCATCCATCGGGGCTGCCACACCTGTAGGAGCCGGCGGAGAGGACCTGCCCGATACCCTATCAGAGAAGGCCAAGAACATCACCATTGCCATGGCCGAGGGAATCTCGGAGAAGCGGGGCCGCAACAAAGAGTTAATAGTGGAAACGATAACCGAGGCTCGCGCCCTCTCCGCTACAGAAGCCGTCGAGGAGAACGTGGTCGACTTTATCGCCACAGACGTGGATGAGCTGTTAGTCCAGTTGAATGGCAGAACTGCTGAAACCTCTGCCGGCATCCTCACCATGAATACAGAGGGAATAGTCAAAAGAGAGGTTGACGTGAACCTGGCCGAGAGGGTCTTCTCTTTCGTGGGAGACCCCAACATAATCGGTATTCTGCTGACGTTGGGGGCGCTGGGAATCTTCGTGGAGCTGCTAAGCCCCGGATTGATAATACCGGGAGTAACCGGGGTCATGGCCCTGATCGTTGGACTCGTAGCGCTTGGCACCCTACCCTTTAACTGGGCTGGAATAGCCCTGTTGAGCCTGGCAGCGGTCCTGATCTTCTTCGAGATACAGGTGCCTGGCCTCGGCTTTCTTGGGCTAGCGGGAGTGATCTGCTTCATTCTGGGCGCCCTGCTTCTCTTTTCGGTTGGTGAGCCCTCTTTCCCTGGAGCCCCCGTACTGAGGATCAGCCTTTGGCTGATAGGCATCCTGGCTGCTATTATGGCCTTGTTCACTTTAGTAGTCGTTGGCGCAGTAGTGAGGTCTCGCCGGCTCAAGTATGTAAGCGGACTGACTATGCTAATAGGCAAAAGGGGCAAGGTGACCTCTGACCTGACTCTGAAGGATACCGTGCAGGTCTCCAGCGAGCTTTGGAGCGCAGTTTCCGATGGAGAGGAAGTGATAGGTAAAGGAGAAGAGGTGCAGGTGGTGGCCGTGGATGGACTGATATTGAGGGTCCGCAAACTGTAATGAGAACAGGAGGGTTATAATGGCAGTACGAGTCATAATGCCATTCATCGTAGTCAGGCAATACGAGCGTCTGGTTGGATACAGATTGGGAAAATTCATGGGCATGAAGAGCGCAGGCTTGCGAATCATGATTCCCTTCGTAGATAGTTTCGACAAAGTGGATTTGCGAGAAGAGGTCATAGACGTGGCTCGCCAGACCAATATCACCAAGGATAACGCCCCCATAGGTATCGACTTTCTGATCTACTACAAAGTGCAGGATGCGACGGCGGATAGGTCGGTGTTGGAGGTACAGAACTTTCGAGCGGCAATAATAGGAATGGCAACTACAACGCTAAGGGCCGTGGTGGGCGATATTCTCCTGGATGACGTGCTGGCCAAGAGAGAGGAGATCAATCAGGTCCTACGAGTGAAGCTGGACGAGGTTACTGAGCGGTGGGGCATCAAGGTCACCCAGGTGGAGATTCGAGAGATAGATCCACCTCAGGAGATACAACAAGCCATGAACCGACAGATGGCCGCCGAGAGGGAGCGGCGTGCTGTGGTTACCGAAGCCGATGGTACACGCCAGGCCAACATAACGGTGGCAGAAGGTGAGAAGCAGGCCGCTATCCTTGGCGCTGAAGGGGAAAGGCAGGCCGCTATTCTACGAGCTGAGGGTCAACGTGAGGCAGCCATCCTCAATGCTGAAGGGTTCAGTAACGCCTTGGACAAAATTTATTCCGACGCTAGAGGTATTGACTCTAAGACCATGAGCCTCCAATACTTCGATACCCTGAAACAGTTGGGTTCCAGTCCCTCTACCAAGTTCATTTCCCCTATGGAGTTCACTGAGGTGCTGAAGCCATTTATGAGCATGGCTTCCGAGTCTCCCCAGGACAGCGACCAGCGGGATGGTAACTAGGCTCTAGGCATGTACGATGTCCTGATCCGAAACGCCCTGATCGTGGATGGAACGGGCGCTCCTCCAATCCCGGGGGATGTTGCCATCAAAGACGATACCATCGCCACCATAGGTGATGTGCCGGCGGATGCTAAGCGTGTGATCGATGCCCGCGGGTTGTATTTAGCTCCCGGGTTCATTGACGTTCACTGCCACGCTGATTTCACCGTCCTGGACGATTCCAATCCTCGCGACTTCAAACTGCGGCAGGGCATAACCACCGAGGTCGGGGGAAACTGCGGTGAGACGGCCGCGCCGGTACACCCGGATAGGCTGGACATACTAAAGGCCTTCGTAGCTTTCGAATCGCCGGCGCAGGGCGTACTATCCTGGGAGTGGCGCACCTTTGCAGAGTACTTGGATACCCTATCGCAACACGAGATTCCCACCAACTTTGTGCCTCTGGTCGGCCACGGTACAGTGCGCATTGCGGCCATGGGGTTTGATATCCGCGATCCGTCACCATCTGAGCTGGACCGGATGCGTACCTACGTGCAGGAGGCGATGGACGCCGGGGCCTTCGGGATCTCCGTTGGCCTAGCTTACGCTCCCGGCGCCTACGCCGGGACGCCCGAGGTCATTGAGCTTGCCAAAGTTGCCGCTCGGAATGGTGGCCTGTACGCCACCCACATGCGCAACTACGCCGATGGGGTGCTGGAAGCTCTGGGAGAGAGCTTTGAGGTGGGGCGACAGGCTCAGATGCCGGTTGTCATCTCCCACATTATCACCCCTCGTACCGGCACGGCAAACTTGACCGAAAGTGCCTTGGCGGCCATGGAGCGGGCCCGAGAAGAGGGGTTGGACGTCACCACGGACATATTCACCTCGGCCGGCACCACGCTGCGGGTACTCCTTCCTCACTGGGTTAGCGAAGGATCGCTGGACGATCTGTACCGGCGGCTTGAAGACCTGGCAGTCCGCCACCGGATAACAGCGGAGATGTCAGGGGGATCGGTGGACGAGATGGGCAGTCCTTCCGCCAAGCGGTGGAACGACATCTTCGTTAGCCGTGTAATGACATCAACCAACAAACCGTTGGAGGGAATGTCCATACGGCAGATAAGCGAGGAGAGAGGCATTGATCCCTCAGAGGTTGTCATGGATCTGGTCCTGGAGGAGCAGTGCCAGGTAAGCATGTACGGTCCGTATGGTGTCGAGGAGGACTTTCGAACGGCCCTGGCTCACCCGCTGACCATGCTGGAGACCGATGCCATGGGCTACTGCGATGGCAAACCGCCGCCGGGGCAGTACGGCACCTACCCTAGAATCCTGGGCCAGTACGTGAGAAACGAGAAACTAATCAGCCTGGAGGAAGCGATAAGGAAAATGACCTCGTACCCGGCTCGTACCATGGGTTTATCTCGAAAGGGTGTAGTCCGCAAGGGCATGGATGCAGACCTGGTCTTGTTTGATCTGGATAGAGTGAGAGATACCTCCATTATGGAGGAGCCGTTGGGCTACCCCGAGGGAATTGAATACGTGTTGGTGAACGGTCAGGTGGTGGTTGAAGGCGGCCAATACAACGGCGTAAAGGTGGGCCGGGTGATGCGGAGGGAGCGGTAGAGACCGGGTTAGTCTCACATGTCTGTGCTGAAGTAGCGCTCGCCCGGATCGTTGAAGGTGGCCTCTAACTCGGGAGATGGCGAATCGCAGGAATAGACGGTTCCATCGAGGACATATAGACTAGGTAGAACCTAGCTGGTTTTGGAGCGCATCATGGCTGATAGAAGCTCAAAGATTACCGTCGAACCCAACGGCCCTTACCTGGTTGAGGGAGGTGTGTCGCTGGTTCGAAAGGCTCCTGTAACATCCAAGTTCGGCGAACCCCTCACCTGGAAGAAGGGGGAAGTGTTGACCACCAGAGGGACTTACATGCTGTGTCGCTGCGGCCAGTCCAAGACCAAACCCTTCTGTGACGGGTCTCATGAGACCGCAGGCTTCGATGGTGCTGAGGCCGCCGACCAAAATCCCGTGGCGAATCGCCAGAAGATCTATGAGGGGACTAAGATTATCATGAAGGATGATCGTTCTCTTTGCGCCCACGCTGGATTCTGTGGCACCCGCTTGACTAATGCTTGGAAGATGACCAAGGAGACAGATGACACCCATGTACTGTCCCAGCTCATAGCGATGATCGATCGATGTCCATCTGGCGCCCTGTCCTATTCCCTGGAGCCTAATGAGGAGAACGTCGAGCCAGATCTGCCCGTCGAGGTCTCCGTTACCCCCGATGGTCCGCTCTGGGTTACAGGCGGAATACCGGTCGAACGGTCTGATGGTCAACTCCTGGAGACTCGCAACAGGGTAACCTTGTGCAGGTGTGGGTTCTCGAAGAGCAAGCCCCTCTGCGACGGTAGTCACAAGGACATGGGGTTTACGGCAGGATGAAGCTTCTCTATCGGCGGCGGCTGCTTTGAAGTCCAGCGCCTGAACAAGGGCATCCTGCATCGCTTTTTCAGCTGCATCCAAGTCCCCGAGCATCCTGTACAAGGCGGCCATGATTCGTCCAGACTCTTGGCGGAAGATCTTTTCTATCGTGCGCTGATGATGGTTCACGTTATCCACGGGCCTAAGCACGTTCTTTTCAGAGCGTACTGGGGCTTCTTGTTGTCGCCAGGCGTTATTGAAGACTGAAAGCGCTTTTTTCAGGTCAATACCCATAACTGGCCTGACCTCGACGGCGCAAAACAGAGTGGCAGGAAGCCCGCGATGCGACTGATATCGCTTCGTTGAGGTCTTTAGCTCTTACCAAATAGATTCAGCCTAGTTGCTCTTTGGTCTCAGCGAAAGGCCTATCTACTATCAGGGTTTTACCGTTGCGGACCCGTACGGTAGCCGCAGTCATGGATGGCCGGAGCCGGATGCTTCCAATGTTCTGACCTGCCTGAGTGATCTCGTTGTCAAAACGATCGACCGCCTGCGTCACCGACTCCACATCATCGGGAGACCTGCCCCCTATATCCGACTCGTCCACGTGGATCAACAATATGTACTACACCTGACTACCTCATACGAGACGTTACAAGGTTAGCGTAGATTTCTCCATGCTTACGAGTTAGCCGAACGACATCAGGCTAAATCGACAATCCACAGAGGAAGGTTTGGTTGTTCAGAGGAAAAGAGGAGTTGTACAGTGAAACTTGTGAACTTCCGTGATGGCCGGGAATCACAGGAGTCTGGTCATAAACTGAATCTGAAGCTCTATTGCAAGTGACTTCTTAACCCTGGGAGTATGGGCCTAGTTCAGGGCGAAGGTTCTCGATAGCCTTGCTTCCAGCGATCATCACGATGTCCCCCGACGGCCGCATCTCGTAGATCGCTGAAGCCGTCTCATCTGGAAGCTCCTCAATGGGTCGCCCCGGCAGTTGCACCACTCCGCCGTCTGGGAGTTTTTGGAAGTTCTCGATCGCCTGCCGCAGTGCCCGTCGACTATCCAGCCCCATCCGTGCCAGCGACGGATTGATCACCTGGTTGATCACGTCGTGCGGCGATCCCATCCCCGCCGCCAGCGCTGCCTCCACGAACTGCTCTCCATTCGGAAGCTGCACCACAGGCATACGATACCGCGCCGATGTCTTCATCAACGCCTCTAGTGCCTGGTCAGGCATATACTTCAGATGGATCCGCACTATGCTGCTGAAATTCGCCTCGTGCGCCCCCTCGTCAATCTCCGGGAACCGGATTGCTCCGGCGACCGCCGGGAAAACGTGCCGCCCCGATGCGTCGACCGGACTGCCGTACTCTCGCCACAGCCGCATCCGCATCTCTGTGTAGTTCCATCGCGTCTGCCGCTCTTGGAAGATCGCGTACGCACTGCCCAGCAGAGGCGTCCCCTCGTACCCAGTTTGCAGCTCGAACGTCCACTGGCCCTTCGGAATCTCCTCCAGGTAATCGTCCACCCACTCCTGCGGGTATAGGCCAGAATCGATCAGCGCGTGGCGGAATGTCTGCCCGTGGCGTCGCTCCTCTGCTCCCCACTGGTTGTACAGATCCTTCGTCGTCACGCTGTTCCCTGCTGCCTTGATCCCAGCGAAGACGTAGTCGTCGATCAGAGACTCTACTCCCATGAACCCCAGCAGAAGCTCGCGTGACTCCTCACTTACCAGATGCCCATACTCTGCCATCTCGTTGCGTTGCGGCAGATCGTCAGGTATCCACGCCCGCGTCCGTGATGCCTGCGCGAAATACGACTCATAATGCTTGCGGACTTCGGTTTGGATCGCCAGCTGCTTCGCCTGCAGCGTAAACGGGCCGGGTAGTATTGTTATCACTATTGTCTTCTCGCCGCTCTGACCGAATGGTATGCTTGGGAAACGGCTATATATTTAGAGATTGTCGACTACTCAGAGTAAGATGTGACCGGTCACACAGATTCTGTGTATCAGATTAGCAGCATGTCACCGATTGTTCAATCGTTGCGACCACCATTCGGCTTTCTATTTTGACATGGCTTTACCGAGGTGCTTTTTCTACTAGGAGCCAATAAGTTCATGCCTCAGTCCCACATGCCGGTGCTGAAATAGCGCTCGCCCAGATCGTTGAAGATGGTGACTATCTTGCCTTTGCCCGCCTTCTTCGCCACCTCGTAGGCTCCCCTCAGATAAGCCCCTGATGATTGGCCTACGAAGATGCCTTGGGAGGCTAGCAGCTTGGACATATCGTGGGCATCATCCACATCGATTCTTAGCTTCTCATCCATGACACTTTGATCGAGGATCTCAGGTACGATGTCGTCCTCGCCCAGAGGTTTTAGTCCCTCGATGCCTCGCCAGTCGGCCGGAATGATGCAGATTACCTTGATGCTGGGATCGACTTTCTTGAGCTTCTTTCCCACCCCGGTTATCGTGCCTCCCGTGCCTACCCCTGCTACGAAGTGGGTTATGCCTGACATCTGGCCTAATATCTCTCCCGCGGTGGTATCGTAATGGGCCTTCCAGTTGTTCTTATTTCCATATTGATCGCAGAAGAAATACTTCTCCCTGTTCTGCTCGTATCTCCGTCTGACCTCTCGTAGGCTCTCGTCGTACCCCAGCAGCGGATCGGTGAATACTATGTTGGCGCCGTGGGCCTTGATTCTCTTTTTACGCTCCTCGCTGGCATTGCTGGGCATGACCAGCTCCACCCCATAACCGAGAGTTGAGCCTATCATTGCGTAAGCGATGCCCGCGTTACCAGACGTTGAGTCGAGGATAACCTTCTCCTTGGTCAACTCACCGGATAGGATCGCCTCGATCAGCATTCTCAGAATGGGTCTGTCTTTTATGGAACCGCCCGGATTGAGCTGCTCATACTTAGCGAAGATTCCTGCATCACCAATGTCCAGGGGAAGATCGAGCTTCACCATTGGGGTGTTGCCAATGGCTTGTAAAGCGGGATACTTGGATAGGAGGTCTAGATAGGCTTTAGATGGGGGCAAATATCACCTCTAAGAGCGCTTAAGTTTAACTCGATTTCACTCAGCGTGGCAACGTGTACCGTGGATAGGTAAAAAGTTAGGGCCTGGTAATGATCCAGGCCCTAACGACGTGACAGATAAATGTTCAAGTGGTTAGGCTGATTCTTCGTCTTCTTCCAGCTTCAGCTATCCCCGGCCACCCTCGATAATACTCATGCCTTCCGGCATCTCCTCATCGTCTTCTATGGGTTCAGTCTCGGCTTCATGATATGTTTCTTTCTCCCTTCCGATCTCTCTCCTTATGACGCTCTCCTTGATGTAAGAGCGGAAGTCGTCGGCACTCCTGGACGGGAAAGAAATCCTTCCGACCATGCCGGGGTCCTGATGGACTTCTCGAAGGATCACTGTCACCCCATCCTCTCTGGCGCTGGTGATGGCACCTTCATACCTGTTGCCACCTTGAATCAACTCTACCAGACGTAGGGCCAGTCTAGGCTCTATCTCTCCTATATAGTCTCCGTGTTCGGCTTCGACCTTGAGGCTTTTACCCTCTACCTTTAGGGTGACAGCTTCTCCAGCGCTGAGATGAGCCAGTATCGCGGGAAGGCCTGGACGTACCAGATTCACTACCCCTGTTTTGCCCGTCTCTTCGATAAATTGATAAACGGCACGCCTTGACTGGGTCCCCTGACGAGATTTCCCGGCTTCCATCAGCAGCGAGATTTTCTGAATGTTCTTCTTTGCAATGGTGTTGTTGGGGGCGATTTCCAGTCCTTGATTAAAGGCTTCGCGAGCCTCCTCGTAACGGCCCAACTGCATCAGCGCTTTTCCGAGGCGATTGAAGGAGTTTACATCCCCTGGCGTGAGATCGATTATCTCCCTATTAAGGTCGACTGCTTCTTCCCAGCGGCCATGGATAGCCAGGTTTATGGCTTCTTTAGCCATGGCCTGGAGATTCGCTGCTTTTCTTTGTGGTTCGTAGAGAGTCATGGTCACATCCAGTTAGGGCGAAAATCTTACCCATATCATCATTGGTTTTCAAGAGTTATTTGTCTTAAGTTGTAAGATGGATTCAAAACTTCAGGCTAGCTTTCCCGCCCGTGATAAAAGCTTATGTTCTACCTCCATGCACTTATCCATAATGACAGTGAGACCTGCGTTACCCGCCTTGGTGGCGGCCTCTTCATTAATTATCCCCAGTTGCATCCACACTGCTGAGGCGCCTATATCGATTGCCTCATCCACGATGGAAGGTACGTCTTCTGATTTCCGAAAGATATCGACTACGTCTATCTTCTCCGGAACGGATTTCAAGTCGGAATAGCTTTTCTCCCTCAGCACTTGGTCTGTCATAGGATTGACCGGGATAATTCGATATCCTTGAGACTTAAGGTACTTGGCTACCCGATGACTGTCCCGCTCCGGCTTGGGAGACAACCCGACCACGGCGATAGTCTTTCCCTGCTTCAATATCTCTTCGACCGATTTCATTTCACTTTCCTATTCTTTTAGTCAATTTTGCTGGGAGTTAACAATGGTATCAAGGGGATTTTAGCGATCCTTCAATCTGTTCTACTGTTTGTAGTAGCCTTTCATTTTGTAGAACCTGACGGTCGTCAGCCCCCTAGCATTTTGTTCGCATCTTACGCTCATGCATCTCGCTCCAACCTGGATAGTACCAGTCGATGGGCATCTCCACAACTGTTATATTGTGCTTACGAGCCAGGAGCAATATCCTCAAGTCTAACCCGAATCATCCGTGCGTTGAAGGCGGAAGATATCACGGACATGAAGCCCAGCATAGTGTTTGAATCTACCTTGCATATCCTTCAAAATTACTCCAACGAGCCAGACTGCTAGACTGAAAGCACTTTCCATCGGGTGACGATAGAGGGTATCTTCTATATGTCCAGCCTCTGGCGCCTCTCTTGACTCGACAGCGATGGTGCGTCTCTCATGAGTAGGCGGCAGAACGAGGGAGAGCTGTGTACTGGCATGGATAAGTCGGCATCGTACTGAAACCTATAGCCCTCTTTGGCCTCCAATATCCCGCCTTGATTACATGCCTTTGACTCTATGTGGTTGCACGTTCAGATCGATTGATCATGTGGACTGAGAGGAGCTAGTATTCACCAACCTCAGCGTCTACAACGGTGACCCCTGACGAGGAAGGTGAAGTTAACCTGACCCTTCCATCGATGTGCGCACGTCGTGACTCTTCTAGCATCGCCTGACCAATCTTTTCATGATCGGCGCTTGCTAAGGCTAGCACGGTGGGACCGCTGCCCGATAGGAACACTCCATGCGCCCCTGCATCCAACGCCGCTTGGAATATATTACGCATAGCTGGAAACAAAGACTCACGGGCAGGCTGGTGCAGCGCATCCTGAGTGGCTAATCGTAATGCATCCAGCTTGCCTGTCGCTAGGGAAGCGGTCAATAAAGCCGCCCTCGACACGTTGTGTACAGCATCTGTCAGGCTTACCGCTTTGGGCAGGACTTCTCGGGCATCTTCAGTGAGTATTTCGAAATCGGGGATTAGTAGAACCGCCGACAGCGTCGAGTCCACAGGTAATGAAGTTGATACTAGTTTATCTCCATCCCGCACGATTACCTGGCATCCTCCGAAAAGAGCGGCTGCTACGTTGTCTGGATGCCCTTCTATCCCATCAGCCAGTTTTATTAATTCTTCGGGTGGAATGGTTTTACCACTCATGATTTGCCCTGCTATGATGCCCCCAGTTACCGCCGCCGCACTGCTTCCGAGGCCTCTCTTCAATGGAATATCGTTATGGCAGGTTAAACGCACAGCTGGCACCTGAGTATCAGTTTTCTCTATTGCCGCACAGAAGCCCCTATATACCATGTTGTCGGTGTCTCCGCTCAGCACATCGGCGCCTTCTCCGTATATAGAGAGCTCAAAGGAATTAGCTAGCTCTACTGAGATGGTGTTGAAAATCCCCAAGGCCATCCCAATGGAGTCGAAACCAGGACCCATGTTGGCCGTGGTTGCAGGGGCCCTTACAGTGACTTTGGTAACCCTCTTTGGCATTTCCCTTTCAGGTATGTGAGGAGAGTCTGTTAACTGATGGAGGTAGACAGCCTTTTATGGTGAGTATGATATGATTAGCTGTGGTAGCCTGCCGGAAGGAAAGCGACGTCCTTCCACGTACTGAAATCAACGATACAGAAAATATCGGGCAATAATCGGGGTGTGGCGCAGCTTGGTAGCGCGCATCGTTCGGGACGATGAGGCCCCGGGTTCGAATCCCGGCACCCCGACCACCACCTTTCGAAAGGCTGACCCCAAACTACAATAGCTGCATACTCCAGTCAAGATTTCCCGCTTGGACGGGGAGTTCAACACCAGGCTCCGTCTTCACCAAAACCACCATCCAAATAGTTCTAACCGAGCCAGTCCAGAGAACGAACGGACTTTCCGCGCTCAAATCGTCCAGCCTTGCTCCCTCATCAGACCCAAGAGATCAATTACCCGTATTCCAAGTGCCGAGCACACATCGGGTATATTGGGTCTCTGGGAGTTGTTAGTAGCACTCTCATCGGTAACCACCGCATAACTCTTGATCTGTGCCAGGGCAGTAAGGTAAACATCAACATGGGGTCGGCCTGTAACCGCTTACTGGCCAACTTTCACACTAGTCATCATCCGCTGCACCTGAGCCCTATTTGACTGCAGACAGTAGTCGCATTCAAGCTATGGCAAGTGGGTTCCATGGAGCACCAGATGCATGGGTCAATGGCAATGGTGCACCCACGAACAGGAACTCGTAGACTTTGTTTCTTGAGAGATCCTCCAGGTCCAGATTCTCCAGCAAGTAGATGCCCAGGTCTCTAAGAGCGTACCTATGTAAATAATAGGGTTCCCCGTCTACCCTTTGTGCCTCTACGGTTGGCTGATCGGCGCCGATGGCACACACATCCTTTTCTTTGAGCCACGGTGCCAATGATCGATTAGGTCCAGGTACCGCCGACTCCCACAGGGCACGATCTCTGAAGAAGACCCTATACCAGCCGGTGCGGATCAATAAGATATCTCCCTGCTCGATTTTAGTTCCTTGAGCAGCCGCGACGGCGTCCAACTCATCGCCAGCCACCACTTCACCGGGCCCCATGTGGTCGACGTTTCGGTATGCGGGAACATCCAGCATAACACCTCGGCCCACCATTGAGCGAACGTTTTCGATGCCAGTCTTTACGACACCGGAATCGAAGGCTTCGTCCTCCGGAATGTCGTTATAGAACCGTCCCTCGGCCCACATGTGCCCCAGAGCATCTATGTGGGTTCCCGAGTGGGTTTCCATGGTAAGTACATCCTCTGAGAAGATACCTGACTCGTCCGGTATTGAATAGCTTGCCTTCCAGGTCTTGTGGAACGAAGGATGCTGAGGGCCATCCTTTTCCAGAGGAACCGCCAAACTGTACACTCGCCCCTTCCTAACTAAGCCCACCGCCTTCAGCACAACCTCCGGCGTGAGAAGGTTCAAAGCTCCCAGTTGATCGTTGGCACCCCACCTACCCCAGTTGCTAACAACACTTTGTACCATTAGTTTCCCCTTTTTTGGTTCACTACTCCCACCTTACTAATCCCTATTATGTATCAGTTCCCGTATGACCTCAAGAAAGTTGAGGTTATACCTGAGCAATGCAAAGTGAGATGCTTGTCATTGAGCGAATAGGTAATTTATACTTTCTCGGTCTCTCGAACCGGTGGCAGACCCCACAAAAACGGCACAGCTACGAAAACGGATGAAGAGTAACGCTAAGAAAAACTGATAGCCTGGCATAGAGGGTTCACTTGGCAACGCTACTCACTGGCGGGACGGGGTTCGTAGGTAGCAACATCCTCAAGTCCCTGGCACAGCGCAGTCACGAGGTCATTTGCTTCGACTTGGTGCCGCCCAACGACCTGGTCAAGAGATACATAGAGCCCTGGTCCGGCCAGATCACCTTCGTACAGGGAGACATCACCCGCACGGAGGATGTACAACAACTATTATCCCAAAACATCACTAGAATAGTTCACGCCGCCGTCTTCACTGGTGTTCTTCCCGAGATCGAGACCAGCCAAGGGCGCTCCATCGTGGAGATCAACGTTATGGGGACCACCAATGTGCTAGAGCTGGCCCGCGAGCTCTCGGTGGAACGGTTCGTCTATGTAAGCTCGGGGTCGGTCTATGGAGAGCAGCCCAACCCGGATAAGGTACTGCACGAAGACAGCCCTCTATACCCCCGTAGCCTCTACGCCGTCACCAAGTATCAAAGCGAGTTGCTAACCCGGAGATACGGAGAGCTACACGGTTTCGAGGCGGTGAGCGTACGTTTGGATGTCCCCTACGGCCCCATGGAGCGAGTCACTGGCCATCGGGCAAATCAGTCGCTAATGAAGGGATGGACGGGTAGTATTGTCAAGGGCGGACCCATAGTAGTGAGTGATCGCACCCATAGGATAGATTTCGCCTACGTAGAGGATATCGCCAGCGGCGTATGCGCTGTCCTCGATGCCCCATCTCTATCCTTTGATGTGTACAACAACGGATTAGGAAAGTGGAGCACCCCCGACGATATCATCAAGGCGCTACAGCAGTTGGAGCCCGATTTGCTGGTAAGGGAGGTATCTCCTTCAGAAGCGCGAAAGCTACTGCCTGACATATTCCCATTGGAGAAGGATTACCTGATGGATGTGACTCGCATGAAGGAGGACATCGGCTTCACCGCCAAGTACGATCTGGTCTCCGGCCTCCGAGAGTATTTGAACTGGCGGCGCGAGTACAACTTCACGGAATAGTTCCCCTAGTCGGCGGAGGCACATTTTGTGCGACAAGATCTGCGAGCCCGCCTTAGTCGCCGCGTGGGATGTCCTGGAGGCAGTCCAAGAAAGGGGCCTTGAAGCGTGGAACGAGTACCTGGAAAGAACCAAAGGTCATCCTCTCTCTCGGATGGGTGACTTTGATCTAGTCGGCATGCCTAAGGTCAAGACTATGGAAGAGAAGTATCTCCCCAAGGACCAGTTAAAGAAGTATGAAGAATCTACGGGTATTTACAAAATGGCGGAGAGATAGCCTACCAATCTCTACGATTCTAGTCTGTAAATCGATTTAGACGGCAAGAGGGGCCGATTTTTAGGCGGCCTCTTCTGCTTAGGCTTGGGTATGTAAGTGTAGGGCTACGTCAAACTACTTCACAGTATCAATAGTTCAACTTACTGTCGCGTACACGGTTAAGTCTCTCTTGACTTCGGATTAACGAGGGCCCTAAGCTTAGACCTAGGAGGCGCTGTTATGTCTGCGACGCGAATCCTGGCAAGATACGCTGCCCTGCTTAATTACGAGGATCTACCACGCCCGGTGGTGGAAAAAGCGAAGCTGGCAGTGTTGGATGTCTTTGGAAACACGATTGGAGGGTATGCCCTGCCCTTGTCCGGCACTTTCTTGGGACTGGCCAAGGACTTAGGAGGTGGAAGAGAGCAGGCGACCCTCATCGGCGATGGCACTAGGGTTTCCGTGCCCCTGGCTGCCTTCGGAAACTGTGCCATGGGAACTATGCTGGACTTCTCCGATGAACATGGCAGCGGTAGAAAGTCTGCGTGGATCGGTGCACTGGCCGTCCCGGCGGCGTTAGCTGCGGGAGAGCCCCGGTCCATCTCCGGTAAGGAGCTGATCGCCAGCGTTGTGGCCGGATACGAAGTGTGTGCCAGGATACTTCACTCCATGGACATGACATTCGAGAGGTCTGAGAAGATTACTGGGGAGACCATCTCCGTATTCGCCTCGGCGGCCGCTGCCGGGAGCGCCTTGGGCCTGGATGAGGATGGTATGCTCTCCAACCTCAGCATGGCAGGCATTTATACTCCGGTGCCCGGAGGCCGCAAGTGGATAGGCGATGAAGGACTCAGACCCATGAAGGACATCAAACAGGGCTGGGCCTGGATGTGCATGACTGGGGCGTTCACCGCCGTTTCCGCTCAGGCGGGCCTCAAGTCGTTGCAGGAAAACAACATTTTGGACGGAGAAAAGGGGTTGTGGCGAATGCTGGGCTACGACAGCTTCAGGGAGGAGGTTCTCACCGAGGGCCTTGGCGAGAAGTACTACATACTGGACTTTGACACAAAGCTCTACCCGGGATGTCTCACCACGCACCCGGCGATAGTAGCTGTCGAAGACCTGATGAAAGACCAAGGAATCGATCCGAGCGACATAGAAAATATCGAAGTATCCACAAACAAGAGTGAAACGCTGGGGTTTGATGACCAAGAGCCTCTGGGCGTGGCTGACATGCAGTTCAGCATTCCCTATCAGGTGTCGGTGGCCCTTCTTGCCGGAGAGCCGGGGCCCAACTGGTACTTGGAGAAGACCAGGACCAGGCTGGATCTAGCTGCAATGTCTAGGCGCGTAAGCTTGACCGTGGACGACGAATGTGAGGAGACCTTCCGAAAAGACGGCGTTTTTATGGCAAAGGTAGCCGTTTCCACCAAGGCTGGAAAGAGGTGCGAGGGCCGGGTGACCGCGGCTCCCCTGGCTCGGAACGCCGATGAGATACAGAACAAGTTCGTGACCACGGGCTGCCAAGTTACCAGCAGAGATCAAGTCGATAAGATTCTGGGGACTGTAGAGCACCTAGAGTCGGTGGGGAACGTGTCCCAGCTAATAGACCTGATGCACAAACTCCCGTCTCCCCAATCATGATTTGGTGTAGGTCAACACCTGATCCACAAACTGGATAGGCTGCTCATCGATTCCACCATCTTCCAGCAGCCTGCCAAGGCGAGTGGCGTGGAAAGGAGATCGGTCTCCTGCTGAATTGAGCAGTATATAGGTTTCTTTGGCTTGCCTCTTGAGATCCCGAATCATCTGGAGTAACTCCAGGAGTTCCTCTTGTCGATAGGTCAAGGGTATACTCTTGGCCGATTGGGTTATCTCTTCGGTGAACTTTCTGTTTAACCGCCCGTGAAGCCGGACGTATGCGCTATTCGAAGCAATCTCAGGTATGGTTGGCATACTACCGGCAAATCCTTGAGGCTCATCGACACAGGTCAAGATTATGTTTTGGTCTTTCATCCACTGCAGGCATTCAGTTTTCATTGATCCTGCGAACCATTCCTTATCCCGAAGCTCCACGGCTACATTAAACTTCGATAAGGCACCTCTTATGGATGCAATGCAGTCTCTTGCCCGCTTCTCCGGTCTAACCCACCTGGGAAACTGAAGGAGCACCACTCCTAGCGTTCCCGCATTATCTAAGGGTTCCAGCATAGACAGTAGTATCTTCCGCCTCTCCCTCAGGTCTGCCTCTTGCCATAGCTTTGGTAGGTCCTCCAGTAGCTTCCCTGCCTTCGCCTTTCATCTCCTCCAGGACCTGAAGACGGGTCTGCCAGTCAACCAGGTTGTGTATCTGCATCACCTCAATATAGTCAGTCTTGAGGAGATCAAAGGGGCAAGCCATCTGGGCATAGAGACCATAGGCTAGGACAACCTCCCGTTCTCCGATCGGGAACCAAAACTTATTCTCCTGCTCCGCTCCTTTGCCTCAGCTTCATCTGCATGATGTACGCTACGCTTAGCAGCCCGATAGTGAGAATCACAAGCAGAGTTGAAATAGCAGCAATGGTAGGGCTTACCTCCGTTCTAATGCCATCCCACATCTCTTTTGGAAGAGTAGAGATTTCACTGGTGGAAAGGAAGAGAGCTAACAACAGTTCGTCGAATGATACTATAGAACAAAAGAAAGTAGCAGCGGCTAGTCCAGGTATCATGGACGGCAGGATGACTCTGCGTAGAGTTGTAATCGGACCGGCACCAAGGGCGGCGGCTGCCTGATCTTGGGTTTCATCGATAGACCTAAGAGTGGCAGACAATATTATCACCACATAGGGTACTGCGAGCATGGCATGTGCCAGCAAAAGACCTGGGGAAACCATCGGAATCGGTGGTATCGGGTCTTCGCCACTAAATAGGCCACCAGGTATCTGGTCTGTAGCACCTGCGAACCACGGCAATAGAAGGAACCCAGCTGAAGTGGGTAGAGCCAGTAATGTCCAGGGTCTTATACTCTCACAGATTTCCGAAAACTTCCCTCTCATACGCCTTCTATAGAACACGGGGAATAGCAACATTGCCAAACTTGCTATTCCCAAAGCGAGAGCCGTTAAGATCATTATCCACTCCCCCCAAACCGGAACTGGTGCGCCCGGAAGGGGTTTGAAAAAGGACCGCAGTGTCTTGGATAAGAAGAAGAACAAAGCTATTGCCGTTATCAAGACAGGCACAATGAGAGGCGATATGATAATCGCATTTAGGAACGGCTTACCTCTGTAACTGCCCCGCGATAGACCGTATGCGGCCAGGGTGCCAACAGGAATTGCGACGATAATCACCAGGATGGCCAGTTCGAAGCTGATGAGAGTCGCTGGTATCCATCGACCAGTTGCACCAAAATAACTAGCCCCTTCTACCCCAAAATAATCTTGATACCACCGCCAAGTGAATCCTTCGGGAGGAAATTGAAGAAATATCGAATCACTTACCGATAAAGGAATAACGATGAAGCTGGGTAAAACTAAGAAGCCAAAAACCAGTGCCGCAAACGAGTATAATACTACCCTCCGGATAGGAGCGCTCTTGCCCTCCCAAACTCCTAACTCAGTACTACCTACTCCCTTCATTTGCCTCTACCTCTATGTCGTGATTCAGATGTAATTCTCGACTTCCTACCTTCGCTCTCCATACAATTTGTCAAAGCTCATGAATCTGGCATAGACGAGATAAAGCAATAGTGTAGCGCCTAGGAGTATGAATGCTAGAGCAGAAGCAAACTCCCAGTTATTAACTTCGTTGATTTGAAGCTCAATTATGTTGGATATCATTCTGTCACCTGGCCCTCCTAGGAGCGCCGGTGTCACAAAGAACCCAATGGAGAGGATGAATACTAGTAACACTCCTGCTCCAACACCTGGCAGGCTAAGGGGGAAGTAGATTCTCCACCAAGCCTTAAAGGGGCCTGCTCCTAAGTTCTCTGCTGCTCGCATGTATTCGTTGGGTATGCCACGCATCACGGCGAAAATTGGAAAGACCATGTAGGGCAACAAAATGTGTACCATTCCGATGATTGTTCCGGTTCGATTAAACACTAGGTCAAAAGGTTGATCTATGATGCCAATCCACTCGAGTGTTTCATTAATAAACCCATTTCGTCCCAGGATTATCCTCCAAGCGAATGTGCGAACGAGGATGCTCGTCCAGAAAGGCACCACTACAAGGGGGAGTAAGACAATTCGGGTCTTAGCGGAAACATTTGCCAGAAGATAGGCCACAGGATAACCAGCAAGTAAACAGCTGGCCGTGGTCAGAAACGATATCCAAAATGTGGTTCGAAAGAGATTTTGATAAACGCTGCTGGTGATCGCCCTGTCGTAATGCGCAAGGGTTTCAAATTTGTAGTCAATAGTGACTGACTCGTCGCTCCCAAAGCTCAGGGAAAACATCCTCCATAGAGGTAGAATCAAAAGAAGAGTTACCAACAAAATGGCCGGAGCGACTAACAGAAGATAAAAGCCTTGCCGTTTAATACCAAGCCAAGCTAATCTCCAGTCACGCTCGCTGTGAACTGAAATTGCAGCGAAGTCGGAACTGTTAGCGTCCTTGGCCATCTTTCCTTCACCATCGCGTCCGTTCTATGGATCGACAGCGACGATTATTTCAGTTGGAGATCATGCCTGGTGATTTGGGTGAGTAGGACCTTTTCAGAAAAGGCTCTACTACATTCGAATTGCTTACTTCTTTCTAACTGGATCATATGAAAGCATTGACCGACAGGTTTTTCTTAACGACCACTCGGCATAGATCAGAGCATAGCACACACCATGACACAGTACACTAAAGCCCACAGCAGCAGTTCTTGGGGGTTTCCAAGATTTGATTCTTCTCACCTTGCACGGATCATAACTTTCTGATACATTGATGCCGTCCATTGAAAACCATTTTATCCATCCAATTGGACACACATGTAGTATCGGAGGGTTGTGATCAGTTCCTGATGGTGACAGGACAGGTTCAATACTGCGGCATAAAGGCTAGTGGATTGGTAAAGAAGAGACGCTAAGCCCATCCAGTTAAGGGTTTGTGGCAACGTCAAAAAATCCCAAAATGGAGGAAGCGGATGAGAAAAAGCCTACCGCGTATAATGGATTTCTTCGGACGTCGGGGTTACGTCCTACTCGCTGTATTCGTTGTATTGTCACTAGCTACCTTCGCCTGTGGAGATGATGAAACACCCACACCAACTTCTCAACCAGATCCATCTCCTACCCCTCAATCAGAACTGAGACCTGTCGAAGAATGGACCGAGGCGAGTCCTGCTTCACTGGAAGAGATTGAGAAGGCCTTAGAAGACTACCGAGGTGAAAGCTTAGTATTTACTTCTTGGGGTGGAGCGTTCCAGTCCGCTCAAAGACAGGCCTATATAACGCCTTTTGAAAGTAAATTTGGAATAGACATCATTGAAGATAGTCCAACGAGCTACTCTAAGATACGAGTTCAAGCGGAGACAGGGAATCTTCAGTGGCACGTTGTTGATGTAAGCGGGGATTTTGGTTTCGGCTTTCAGGACGCTATAGAACCTCTCGACTTAAGGATGCAGGATCTGCGCGACATGCCGCCAACGATACAACAACTAAAACCTTACGCCGGTGGAGGTGGGATGCTTTGGGCCTTTGTATTCGCCTACAACACCAATACCTACCCGGAGGGGGAGGGCCAGCCAGAAAAAATGGCCGATTTCTTCGATGCTGAAAAATTCCCTGGCCGTCGCGCATGGCCTGACTACCACAGTTATGTGATGCGGTTTGCCCTGCTAGGGGATGATCCAAGTCTACTAGATTCGGAGGCAGGTCGGAACTCGCTGAGCCGTCTGGACTCAAATCAAGTAGACAGGGCATTCGAGTTGCTCGGTAATTGGAGGGATCAGGCTTCCATATTCTACTCGAGCTCTTCCGAATGTCCTCAATTGATGATAGCGAATGAAATTGACATGTGCATCCTCGGGAATGCCAGGTTTGTAGATGCCATCAAAGAAGGAGCCGCGATCGAAATATGCTGGCAATGTGGTTTTACACTATCAACTGACTTCTTCGTTATTCCTCGGGGATTGAAAGAGCAAGACCCTCGAAAATACGAGTTGGCTAACTTGTTTATCGCTTGGACCGCGTTCCCTGAACGCAATGCTCAGCTTAGCAAATACATCGCTTACGCAGCAATTAATCTGAAATCCCAAGACTTGCTTGAAAGTGTTGTGGAGGACCCCGTAATACTCGATGGACTTCCCCTTACACCTGATAAAGCTCAATACGCGATCTTTGAAGATGAAATATGGAGCGGGGAGACGTTCGATGCCCTGTTTGAACGCTATCTAAGTGAGGTAATGGAGGAGTAGGATTGGCAGATTTTAGACTCGAACGGAAGTCAACTGTCTGTTCCGCGTAGGGAGTCGGAAGATGAAACCGCCTTTTGGAATAGTGGATGCAGATGGCCACATCGTGGAGGACGAAAAACGGCTACTAAGGGAATACCTGGAGAAACCGTATAGTGAGTTTCTTATAGATGGGATAGCCGATCATCGTGGATGGGTAGGCCAGGGCAGTGGTGTAACGGACAAGTCGTTCATGGATACTTCGTTAGGGGGAAAGTTAGGCAACTCTGGCCCCCCCGGATATCCCGGCCCACAGGACTGGCTCGATTGCCTTGAACGTGGAGCGCTGGATTTTGCTGTTCTTTATCCAACGTTGTTGCTTGATTATAGCCACATCTACGATCCAGATTATCTAATAGCCTTGGGAAAAGCATACAATAACTATGTTTCTGATGAATTTCTGAAATATGATAAAAGGCTTCGATCGGTAGCGCTTGTGCCTCTACTGGATGTTGAAGAGTCTATCAAGGAAATGCACAGGGCTATCCCCGAATTAGGGTTTTCTGGATTGTTCGTGCCGGCCGTGGGATTCGGGCTGCTGGGCGACAGGAAATTTCACCCTTTTTACTCAGAGGCGGAGAAGTTGGGATGTTTGATGGCTGTCCACGGGGGACATGCTACTGCAGGATACGTGCCGTATTCCCGTTTTATCCAAAGGCACACGATTGGCTTTCCAGTGTCCAACATGATTCAGATGATGCACATGACCTATGAAGGCGTCTTCGAAAAG
Source organism: Dehalococcoidia bacterium (assembly GCA_965197675.1). Taxonomy (GTDB): domain Bacteria; phylum Chloroflexota; class Dehalococcoidia; order Plut-88900; family Plut-88900. Next base: position 1,279,190 of record OZ240221.1, read on the forward strand.
TTTCCTAATCTCAAAGTAGCATACCTGGAATCGGGATGCTCTTGGGTACCTTATTTCATCGATCGAATGGATGAAGAATGGGAAAAGAGGGGATGGATCGAAGCCAGGGAGTGCAAAGACAAGCCGAGTGAGTATATTAAAAACCGAGCCGTATTCATACACGCCGAGACCTCTGAGACACTCCTTCCCCAAGTAGCCAGCCTGCTCGGTGAAAACAAATTGTTCTTCGCATCCGATTTTCCTCACTGGGACAATGAGTTTCCTGAAAATATTGAGCAGTTGTGGATGCGGGATGATCTAAGTGAGCCGTTGAAACGAAATATCCTGTCTCAAAATGCCAGGAACATGTACTCTTTGTAGGCACGTAGTCTCAAGTTGAGACGCTGGTAGGCGTCCCTAATTCTTCCTCAGTCCATAATGGGGCTGTCTACAAATTGCTTCACCAGGAGAGGTGCCATGAGTAGAAAAGTGATCATATCTTCCGACTCCCATGTCCAGGAAACCCACACCTTTTACAAAGAATACGCGCCAGCTAAGTATAAAGACAGATTTCCGCACACGGAAAGAAGAAATGGTGCAGTTTACCAGGTTGTCGAAGGCCGGAAACCTCGCCGAATAGATATCGCGGAATCCAGGATGACGCAAAAAGAGTTTGACCTGGAATTCCGCAACGACCCTTACGGCGGCTCCAATGTCCCTCTACGTCTCGAAGATCAAGAGAGAGATGGCATTCATGGGGAAGTGGTTTACCCCAACAATTCCCTCTCTATTTTTTGTTCGCCTGACCCACAGTATCAGATTGATATGGCCAGAGCCTATAATGACTGGATCACTGACATTTTTGGTCCTCATCGCGATAAACTCGCTCCTACCGCTGTAATTCCTGTGCTAGATATTGAGAATGCTATTGATGAAGTCAGGCGAGTGGCGAAGAAGGGTTTTCGTCTGGTAAGTATCCCCATAAGGGTCGAGGATCCCTATAATTTGCCCAGGTGGGAACCGTTGTGGACTGCTATAGAGCAGGAGGGACTTGCTCTGAGCCTTCATGCTTTCAGTAACGAGGCTGATACCTATCCAGAGGATTGGGGCGAGGAGGAGGGAATTGGGGGAGCCTTGTCATTTATGGTCATGAGGATGGTAGATGGTATGGAACCAATAGTTCTGCTTATTAGCTGCGGAATGTTGGAGCGTCACCCCAATCTTCAAATTACAATCGTTGAGTGTGGCGCTGGTTGGCTCGCCTGGCTGTTATACGCGCTGGATGAGCAGGCGGTCAAAAAACACATGTGGATTGCCCCCAAATTACAGTTGAAGCCCAGTGAATACTTCCTTCGGCAGGGGCACGTTACTTTCGGAGACGACCCTGCGGGTTTAGCAGTACTAAACCTTGTCCCTGTCGAGTGCCTTCTATGGGGGAGCGATTATCCTCATGAAGAGGGAACGTTTCCTCACTCTCAGGCAGTAATTGCGAGAACCTTCGAAGGGCTACCCGAAGAGGTTAAGTGGAAAATAGTCGGCGGCAATGCGATTAAGCTTTACGGCTTTAACCCAGGAGGAAATTAAGGATTCGACGCCGTAGACCTTTAGACAGACGAAATCTCCATTCAGAGCTACCTGGACGGACTGCGCTCGGCTAGATGCCCCTTCAACATTAGGGAAGCAGGGTGTCATGTCCCTGCCGTTTCCGCCTTGAAGCCTGAGATGGCTATCCCTGATAGAGGCCAGGGCTTCTATGGCGTCCCACTTAAGCTCGCAGAGTTGATAGGGGAGTCAAAGGGCTCTATTACGAGACTAGCCAACACCGGCTTTGCCTTACAGAGCGGACCTCTACGTAACCGGGAACTCAGGGTCTTGGCGAGAGTGACATTCCTGTATTTCGAAGTGTGAGGTTGGCTCTAGTTGCCTTACACGTATGTTCCCAGGACTAACGCTCCACCTTTTCGATGATTGTTGAAGAGCCGGTGATGTTGTCTGACTGTTTCGTCATGAAGAACAGGGTGAATTGCGCAAGCTCTTCTGGGGTCTGAGCTTTTGCTGACTCTTCTGGGTGCAAGGCCGTCACAGCATCACTGGATACTAACCCTGTGTTCACAGCGTTCACTTGAACGTTGTGCGGCTTGAGCTCTTCTGCCAGGTTGAGGTTAAGGTGCTCTAACGCCAAGGTGCCGAGATAGTAGTGGGACGATCCCGGGCCACCTGTGTCGAAAGTTCCAGTGATATTGACTATCTTTCCTCTGCCCTTCTTTATCATTCCCGGTATGAGGGATCGACAAAGCAGATAGGCGGGCCAGAACTTGATATCAAAGACCATCTCCCATTCATCCAGTGGGATCTCCCACAAATTCTTGCCATAGACGCTCTTGCCGTCTATGTGGAATACACCCGCATTGTTTACAAGAATGTCGATATCTCCGTAGGCCGTCTTTACGTCGGCCACCAGCTTGTCTATTTGTCCCTCATCCAGCAGGTCGGCAACGAAGACCTTACTCTCTCCCCCCGCTTCCTTGATTTCGTTGTAAACTGCCTCTAGCCGCCCTGCGTTTCTACCGGTTAGTGCTACTTTACCTCCTTCCGCAGCAATAGCCTTAGAAATGGCTGCTCCAATACCGCCACTGGCTCCTGTGACTAGGGCAGACATGCCGTCAAGTTCCATATGTCATTCCTCCTGTACTAGAGAATTTCTGGGGCCGAGTCATTGTTGATGATTGAACATTAACACTGACTCCGTAGAGGGTCAACCTGTGCTTATCTTCGCTAAGACATTCCCGGTCTAGCAAACTGCTACCTCGGTGTTATTCAGCCGGCGCGAGCAAAGGTGATCCATCGCACTCCCAGCTTCCTGTGTCTGAGCTTATTTCCGTTATAGGATCGGAGAACTCATGTACAAGGTGGCAGAGGAGAACTGGAGGTGAACCAGTATGAGTCTGCCTACAATCCGATTCGACATAGTACCAAGCTAGCTGTCGCATTGTGGATTTGTGTCCCGGGGTAGCTCATGCGGAGGTTGGGAAGTTGGGTAATCACGCCCTTTGCGTGGTTTGGAAGACGCAGTGAGCCGAGCGAGCTGCGACCAATGTCCGATTTAGGCTACGATCTCTGATCGGCTGTCTTTTCGCTGAAGCTTATTAGCGGCGTCGTCTGCTTTGGCGAAATCCTCATCGGTGAAGTTGTAGAGACGGGCGCCGCCGTACAGAATGTCGGCGGCAATCTCTTTGGGCACTTTACCTAATAGCTTGTTGGAGACATCTGGAAAGTCGGAATCGAAGTGGGGGTAGTCTGTTGAGATGCACATTCTGTCTGAACCAATCAGGGCGGCAGTAGGAATGATCTCAGGCTCGCTTCCTTCGACCGCAGCCCAACAGTTCCGCCTGAAATACTCTCTGGGTGTCAAAGACAAATAGGGAGCATGGGTGTCACGGTAGTTAGGATAGTCCCATTCGATTCTGGTCAGCAGTCCTGGTACCCACCAGTTCTGCGCCTCTAAGAAGGCCACTCGGAGATTTGGGTGGAATTCGAACACACCGCCGATTATCTGGGCAATCAATGCCTGTTGCATCTCTATTAAGAAACAGGCCACGTGCCTATAGAATCTGTTTTCACCGTAGAGGGTGTTCATGTGGGAATACCAAGCGCCACAGGCACCATGAAATCCCCATGTTACGTCAAGATCCTCATGTAAGCTGTACAAGGGATCCCAGTAGTTGGAGTGCCAGTAGTGGTTATTTACCAGGTTGGGTTGAATGAACGAAGCTACTGCGCCCAGGTCCTTGACGCAGCGTACCAGCTCTTGGCATGCAAGATTAACGTCATGAACCGGCAGTATGGCGGCGAACTTCAACTGATCTGGGCTGTACTGACAGAACTGATGAAGCCAGTTGTTATAAGCCTGACAAAGTGCAAGGGACAGCTGCGGATCTATGTTGTCCCTAGCGATGAGGTTGAGGCCACTGGTGGGGAAGAGAACGGCGATATCAATACCTTCCATCTCCATGGCCATCACTTGTGCCTCCGCGTTGAATCCCCGCTCTATTGCAAAATCCATTCGGCCTGTTGCCAGTATCCGAGAGCTCGACAATTTAACATCGCGGTCGGAGGAACTCTCATAGCCCGCGTTGTTGGAGGAGATGGGCTTTCTGTATTGCTGATAGTCGTCTTCCCAAGAGGTTGGCAACCCATCGATAATCCATCCTCCTCGAAGGGGAACCCCTTCTGCATTCACGGGCCATGTGACTCTGGATTTGAACGCAGGGTTCAAGTATTTGTCAAATAGGTCCTGCGGCTCCTCGATATGCATGTCACAATCAACAAATCTGAGTCCATCCTTCATCTCTGCCCTCCTTTTCGATTCGTTAAGTGGACCTACTTAACAGACTTCCGATGGCCTGGTATCAGTTTCGTGATCCATCAACGGTTTCATCGCTAAGACCCCCCTTTTGATACTCAACGAAGCTGATCCATGCCTAAGGATTTCTGGAAGTGTTAGCTGATGGAGACGACATTGAAGCCAGACATACTCCTCTACACTAAACCCTCCCTCGCTGCTTCGTCAACGGAATCTTATTGTCTGACCGAAGCAGTGTCAACACAATGTGTTTGTAAGTCGGCGACTGGCTTGACAGTGTATCCACGAGAGAGTAGAGTTAGCCCACGATTTCGATTGACCGAGCGCCTATACCAAGGGTAAGACGAGGGGGAGGTCGCCTTTGGAGACTTCTGGTATTGCTAGCGAAGTCACTGGAAGAGCCGTTTTCCAGCATTCATTTCCTTGAACCACAGATCCAACTTTACTCTTTCGCGGACTACTTTTGGAGAGGAGAGGACGAATGTTCAGGAGAAACTTGGGAGGACCGAAAAGACCAATAGCTTGGCTGGGAGGGATCGGAATTCTAATCCTTCTCTCGGTAACTCTAATAGTCGCAGTAGCCTGTGGTGACGATGGTACACCGACACCCGCTCCATCTACACCAACACCTGGGCAACAGGCTACTCCGGAACCTACACCAACTCCTACACCGGAGGAGGAGAAGAAGCCATTCAAGATCGGGCTGTTGCAGACACTGACTGGTCCAGCCGAGAGCTATGGCACCGCCTTCACGAATTCCTATCAAATGGCGGCAGATGAGATTAACGCCGTTGGAGGAGTACTGGGGCATCAGATCCAGCTTCTCCGAGAGGATAGCAAATGCACAGGCCCGGATGCCATCACAGCTTACACCAAGCTGGTAGAGGTGGATAAGGTGAAAGTGATTCTGGGCACATCTTGCAGCACTGAATTCCTTGCTGTGGCCCACTTACTGGATCGTGACGAGGTTGTGGGTATCAGTAACAACGGTCATCCGGAGATAGCTACCGGACACCCATGGATCTTTCGTAACAACCCCACCTCCGACGACGGAGCCAAGGCCATCTCTCAGTATATGATAGATCAGGGTTTAACGAAGATTGCCACTGTCGCCCAAGAGACGGACTACGCCTCATCGTTCCAGGATCTAGTAAAGAAGTTCTTTGAGGAATTTGGCGGAACCGTGGTGATCGAGGAAAGGGTTAAAATCGAAGAGACCGACTTTCGCCCCCTTATCACCAAAGTCCTCGGCCAGGACCCTGAGGCTATTCACGTAGCTTTCCAGACTGAAGAAGGGTGTGGATCATTCTTGATTCAGGCCAGGCAACTCGGCTACGAGGGCAACTTCTACGGTGATTTTGTTTGCATAGGAGGTCGAACTCAGGAGATTGGTGGGGATGCGCTCACAGGGCTGATAGGCGTTTCACCTCCAGGGCTAGAAGAGGAGGGGCCAGCTGCGGAGTTCCTCAGGGCATATGAAGCTAAGTATGGCTTCACCACCGAGGAGTTTTATATGGCAAACTCCTATGACGCAGTGTACCTCATTAAGCAGTGTGCTGAGGAGGCTGGATCCATAGACGACACCCATGGCATCCGCCAATGCCTTGACGATCTTGAGGATTTCACAGGCCTAGTCGGAACCTACCATTTCGACGAGGAAGGTGAAGTCGTCGGGATTGGAATGCGGGTAGTCGAGGTTCTTCCTCTGGGAGGACCCAGAGAAGATTCGTTAATTGGCTATGAAGTAGTCGCGCAGAATTAGAGAGTGGTTCCCAAGATCAAGGTTAAGCCGATTCTGTGATGCGATAGGTTGAGGAGCGGTCTAGGTTCGCGACGATCGTAGACCGCTCCTCAGTTTTAGTAAGTAATACAATCCTCTATGATCGTTACCTTGTTGTTTATGGACAATAGCTGAAGCCTACTTGCGTTTGTTGAGGAAAGAAAAAGACGTTGCTAAGAGAGCTAAGACATGATATTCCTAAAACCCTGACGCTAGAGTACTGGCAGCGGAACAAGATAGCCGTCGTGGGGATGGCTAGCCTTGTCTACGTGGTTGTCATAGCGGCGGTTTCCTGGGAGCAGTTTTTACAATTCACCTCAAACAGCTTTGTCGTTGGCGCCGTATATTCCATGATAGCCATGGGGTTTACCCTGGTGTTCGGGACCGTATGGTTTTTCGACCTCACTTATTCGGTCATGCCGGCTATCGGAGCCTATGCCATATTCAACTATCATCTCCGTGAGCCCATCGAACCGAGCGTGCCTCTGGCCACGATTCTGGGATTAATCGTCGCCGGCATCTGCTTGTGGCTTTTTTACGAAACAGTCTATCAATCTTTGAGGCGACGGTTCAGCGGTAAAGTACTATTGTCACTGGCGGTTGTTCTGGCGGGAGCTATCGGCTCCTACTTCAGCTTCATTTTGGTCAAACCGGGCGATCTACATATATATACCAGCCCCGCCATCGGCATGTTAACAGCGGCGACCATTGGCTTAATCCTCTACAAACTGATTGTCGGGCGGCTGATACGGTCAGCAGGTTCGAGCTCCATCGTGGTTGCCGCCCTGATTAGCCTCGCCATCGCAGCTGGCACTGGTATTTTTTGTGGGGTCTTGCTGTCCAGGACAGCCAACGCAATCTTACCCTTAAGTGCTGTCTTGGGTGTATTTTACGCTGGGTGCATCAGTCTCGCCTTGTACCGAGGGTTCTACTATTATCTTCGTAGGCGAGCTCGCTCTCCTATGATCATGATAGTGGCTTCCCTGGGAATTATGCTCGCCATGCAGGCTGCTATCTCCGTCATATTCACACCTCAACCCCAGCGACTTCCCGACCCATTCGGCATCGAACCTGTTGAATTTCTAGGCGCATTCATCAAGCCCTTCCAAATCTTCAACATAGGGTTGGCCATCGCGATTTTGCTGGGCCTTCTTTTCCTGCTGCGAAGGACTATCTTCGGCAAAGCGATTCGAGCGATCAGCAGTGACGAAGAGGTAGCCAAGATTGTGGGCATTAACACCCCTTTCATAATTGCTGGAGTATTTTTCATAGGGGCTGCAATCGGAGCTGTAGCAGGAATTTCGCTAGGCCTAGACCTCAACAACATCCAACCTAGGATGGGTTTCCTTCCTCTATTTAAAGGATGGATAGCGGCGGTCATAGGGGGAACCGGCAACCTGTATGGCGCTATGCTGGGAGGTTTCCTTCTCGGAATGGTGGAAAACTACGGGGTCTGGTTTATAGCCAGTGAATGGAAAGATGCCATCGCCTTTATAGTGTTCATCTTTTTCTTGTTGTTCAAACCCAGAGGACTGTTGCCCAGGAAGTAGATAATCTCAGAGCCATCACGTACTGGAGGTAGTTAGAGCTGTGCCCAGCTTCATAGCCGAGAACAAAGCAACCGTCCTTACTGTGGGGATGGTGGCGTTGGCATTGATCTGGATGGTATCACAGGGGATTGCTTTCGCAATTCAGATCGGCATTGTGGCTGGTCTGTTCGGCATTTTGGCCGTTAGTCTGAATCTAGTTATGGGCTATACGGGCCTCTTGTCGGTGGCGCAGGTTGGTTTCTATGGTCTTGGTGCTTACGTCGTAGCCATACTTACTCGGGACCCACCGGAATCGATTGCGACGTCTCAGACCAACCCCCCCATTGTCGCTTGGAGTTGGCTTGAGGCGCTTCCCTTGGCGATGGCTATTAGCGGATTGGTGGCTTTGGCGATGGGAATCGTCTTCAGCAGGTTCAGAGACGATTTCTTTGCTCTGGCCACATTAGGATTCGCAGTCATTATTCATCGACTTGCCACAAGTGGCCGCTACTTCACCAGAGGAGCTCTAGGCCTTACCTATGTACCGGCCCCCACGTTGGGCCCATGGACAGTCGATGAGCGCTGGGAGCTACTTGCACTGATATTGGGGTGTTTAGCAATCGCTATCCTTATTTCCTGGTATATAGTGAATACTTCATTTGGGAGAGTTCTAACCGCCATCCGGGAGGACGAGCAGGCCGTTGAAGTATATGGGTACAGAGCTACCTACTTCAAGCTCACGATTTTCGTTATTTCGGGAATGATGGCCGGTATGGGAGGTGCGTTATTCGCGGGATACATTCAGCTGGTCACCCCAGAGAATTTCGTCCTACTTCAATCGATAATAGTTGCCGCGATAGTGCTGATAGGAGGATTAGCGAGCATTTGGGGCTCGGTCCTAGGAGCATTCGCCTACGTCCTAATGCAGGACGGTCTCCGGTTTGTTCCCGGCTTTCCTCCTGAGTACATAGGCCAAGCGAGGATCGGCACATTAGGCATCCTTCTGGCGGTATTGATGTTGTTCAGGCCTCAGGGGTTGGTAGGAAGATACAAGCTGTAGGCGCCGGAGGGGGAAAGGATTTTAACCTAACTCAGGGGTTATCGGCCTTACACTCCTCGCACTATTTAGCCTATGTAGCGTTTCAACCAGTTGACCGCGTGAACGTTAAAATCTGTGGAAGGCGAATGAGGTAAGTCAGGATAAATGATTATAGCTTTTTGCGAACGGATTCGATCAAAAACAGGCATTATCGTCTCGAAAGGACACTCGACATCTTGCTTACCGATATTGACTAATGTTGGACAGCGGATACCATCTACCAAATTGAGGGTGTCGAAGTATTGTAACGTCGATAGGACCGCATCTCGATCATCGGGGTGGTTTTCCAAGTACTCCCGAAGCTCGCTGTAAGGGGATTCTGGCAAGTCCATATCGATGGCTATTGGGTAATTGGAAAGGAAAGGTTGTTCGGCTACTACAGCGGCCGGTCGTTGGTCTAGAGATGCAGTGGTTAGTGCGAAGGCTCCCCCTTGACTTCTCGCCCAAATTCCTATCCGAGATGGGTCGATCTCCTGTCGTGAACAAAGAAAGTCTAGGCCGCGAATGCAATCCACATAGGCTCCCCTGTAATAATAACGGTTAGGGTCAGTAACGTGGTAGGTCAGCTTAGTACCGAATTCAAGTTCCCATTCAGCCCTGCTTTCCCCCTGACTTCGAGGATACAATTGAAGTACAGCGTATCCATTGACAACTAGGTGTGTCGGGATCGGCTTGACCTCATCGTACCCGGGGAATGTTAACACTGCGGGTAATTTGCCACTTTCGGGGAGATCATTCGGCATTGAGTACCATGCCCTTATACGAACTCTATCCAGGCTTGTGATTACGACTCTATAAGTTAGGAACTCTCGTCCACTTTTTTCCTCAACCACCGTTAGAGATGAACTATGTTCAGTGTTCGCCAGTTGTTCTATAGCTTTCCTCCAGAACCTCGCAACTCGCTCGATTGCCATGGGGTACCCTCCTCTTATATATGGAGTACAGGGAACAATATGCTAGTATTGTTGTTTTCGGTAATATGCATATCTTAAGCTTATCCTCGCAGATTCTTATAAACAACTCAATCGGCATTCATCCTAGATTCCTATCAAAAACCCCACAGGCTTGATAGGTAAAAGTGGTGGTGAATCGCCCTTATTGGGAAAATGCCGACCGTAAAGTGTAGGAAAAGTCTCTTGATGGGAGGTGAGAAATGCGTCTCGACCCGATCAACCTGTACGACTACGAAGCTAGAGCCAAACAGGTTTTATCCCAAGATGCGTGGAATAACATAGACGCTGGCGCGATGGATGAGGTCACCTATAGACGGAATAGGTCGGCCTTTGAAGAGATAAAGCTTCGGCCTCGGTTCTTGCGGAACATAAGCGACAGGTGCCTGTCGACTACCGTGCTTGGCACGGAGATAAGTATTCCGGTGATGCTCTGTCCAGCAGGAGCGCAAATATCCGCACATCCAGATGGTGAGCTAGCCGCGGCCCTAGGAGCACAGATGTCAGACACATTGATGATGTTGTCTACTGATTCTGGCTATAGCATCGAAGAGGTAGCAGAGGTGACCAAAGGACCTCTGTGGTTCGAGCTCATCCATGAGGGCCACGAGATTTCAGAGAATCTCGTTCGTAGGGCCGAAGAATCCGGGTATAAGGCAATATGCCTCAGCATAGATGATCCTATACCCGCCCCGAAGGAGAAGGATATTCGCTATCGGAAATCTGATGATACTCCAAATCCTAACATGCGTGGCATAGAACACTTGAGGAGCCAAAAGTGGACTCCTCCACTGACTTGGAAAGAACTGGAATGGCTCCGTTCCCTAACATCCCTGCCCTTAGTACTCAAGGGCGTTATGACCGCTGAAGATGCTCGATTAGCGGTCAAATATGGGGTTAACGGGATACTGGTTTCAAACCATGGTGGGCGTCAATTCGATATGATGATGAGCTCCATAGAGACCCTGCCAGAAGTTGTTGAAGCGGTGAATGGTAGGGTTGAAATCTACTTGGATGGGGGGATCCGCCGCGGCAGCGACGTACTCAAAGCGTTGACGTTGGGCGCTCGCGCGGTGGCCATCGGGCGTCCACTCTTCTGGGGTCTGGCTGTTGGAGGTGCTGAGGGCGTGCATGGAGTTTTGGAAATCCTGCGGAAGGAGCTAGACAGAGTCATGGCGTACTGCGGCCAAACCTCAATGGCTGGGCTAGAAGATAGCCTGGTGAATGTGCCTGTTGGTTGGGGATGAAATGATTAGTCATGGCTGGGATACTGGCAACGATTTGGCACGCTCGATGGCAAACCTCCGATTATTGAGTCAAGCGATGAGATCCGCAAAGTCTATCTGTTCAAACGAGAGCCTTGATCCGACAGAGAGGTCTGGGAGGATGCGGAACGGGATGGAGAGCCAGACGTCCTAATCATGGTAGCTGCTGGAGCTAGCTTCTTCACGTCTTTGACCCGATGGCGTCGAGTGCGGGACTATCCGGGATTCAAGGTCTGTTGGGATTCCATGCTGGCTTCTATGTCAGCCCAGTCATACAGCATAGGGAACAGCCGCACTTCACTCCAAGTCTCGGACTGGTCAGCATAATGGAGACTGCCTTGGTGACCTGACGACCCCAGGGGAACGACCCACCCTGACTTGCTCCGATCGGATAGATCAAAAACGTACCTTGCTATAGAAGTGCTTATAATGCCGAAGGGCTCCATTGGATCGTAGCGAGTCGCTCTCATCGTCCCATGTAGAGAGCAGCCCGCACTCGTGCCCGTCCGCCCCAGACGGTGCGTTTGCCTCGCAGCGTGCCGCTGACCTGTTGAAGGGAGCCACACCCACCATGGCGTGATCTGACGACGATCCAGGGTGCCCAGATCCAGCAGGTGAGCGAGGGCCTCAAGGGAGAGCTGATGGGCCTGGTGGAGAAGGGGGATGAGGTGTTGGGGGTGTAGAATCTAGAACGACTCTGCCCCTTGGATTTGATACCATAGCCATACGAGCGTTGCTCTATCTAACTCGAGTCCGGTGAAAGACGTGAAAACTCTAATGAGAGGTACAGCGAAGCTGGGACTGAAGCTCGATGACGACCACATAAGGAAGTTTGAGACCTACTACCAAGAGCTTATTGATTGGAACCAACGGGTTAACCTAACCCGCATCGTCGCCAGAGAAGAGGTACAGGTCAAGCACCTACTAGACTCCTTGAGCGTAGCTAAAGCTCTTCCTGAAATCGACCAGCCATCCTTCAAAATGTTGGATGTAGGCACCGGTGCAGGCTTTCCTGGTGTGCCTTTGAAAATTATCTATCCCAGAGTGGAGTTGACCTTGCTGGATTCACTCAGAAAGAAAACAGACTTTTTAATGCATCTAGTAACGACTCTCAACCTTGAAGGGGTGGATGTAGTTACTGAAAGAGCGGAGACGCTAGCCCACAACGCCGGCTATAGGGAGTCCTTCGATGCGGTGGTCTCTCGAGCCGTTGCCCCTCTTTCTGCACTATTGGAGCTCACCTTGCCCTTTTGCAAGATCGGTGGCCGAGTCATCTGTCAGAAGGATGCCTCGTACGAACGAGAGCCAGGAGACGTGAACAGGGCCTTGTCCCTTCTGAGAGGGCGGCTGGAGGAGGTAGTTCCCGTGGAGTTGGAAGGTTTGAGCAAAGAAAGACGCCTTGTGGTCGTGACTAAAGATTCTGCTACACCGGATAAATATCCACGTCGACCCGGGGTGCCCGCTCGTCGCCCTCTTTGACTTTATACCTGATACCTGTCCTAGATGCAGCTTTGATGCTACCATGGTTTATATGAGGCAACATCTTGGCTAGCCGTAACGCCACAGAAACAGGAACACTCTACCTGGTTGGTACTCCTATAGGCAATCTGGAGGACATCTCACTAAGGGCACTCCGAATACTGAAAGAAGTGTCTTTGATAGCTGCTGAGGATACTCGTAAGACTCGGCGACTTCTATCCAGGTACCGGATATCCACTCCACTCACCAGCTATCATGAGCACAACAAGGTCTCCAAGCTGCCTAGGCTTCTGGCTGCACTTCAAAGTGGAGATATAGCCCTCGTTTCCGAGGCTGGTATGCCTGGGGTGAGCGATCCGGGGTATGAACTTATCAACGCTGCAATACAGCGGAGCATCCACGTGGTTCCTCTGCCGGGCCCCTCCGCAGTGACCACAGCCCTGGTGGTCTCCGGCTTACCCAGTGACAGCTTTGTCTACGTCGGGTTTTTGCCCAGAAAGAAGGGAGACAGACATCGTCTCATAGCCTCCTTGGCGAAAGAAGTCAGAACTACAGTCGCTTTCGAAGCTCCTCACCGCCTGAGTGCTACCCTCGCTGACATAGCTGAGATACTGGGAGACCGTCGTTTGGCGGTCTGTCGTGAGATGACCAAGCTGCACGAGGAGGTGTTTAGAGGTACCGCTGATCAGGCGCTGGAGCACTTTCGAGAACCCAAAGGTGAGTTCACCATCGTCATAGAAGGTGGGGAGCTTTCGCAGGGGAATGAGAAGAAGGAGCTTCTAGAATGGGAGTTGGAACGAATGCAACGAGAAGGCGCTGTGGGAAAAGAGGCAGTCATCCGAGTGTCTGAAAGTCTGGGAATTCCCAAAAACAGAGTGTACCGGGCTTGGCGGGAGGCCAACTCGAAAGTTTGAATCGCACGACCGCCTCCTATTCATATCAGAAATAGATGAAGTCTCAAGGCAGGTTTACGCATAGGTCGAAAGCTCCTGTGATTGCTCTTGTTGGCATATGTATGCTCCTGATTTTTACCGCCTGCCTCAAGGTTACTCCAACTCCAGAAACTAGAATGCGAGACAGGCCCATATTTGCCGGCGACCAGGTGTTATCTGAAGTGCTGGACTTTCTCTCCAACCGCCGGAACGTAATAGAGCAGTCATACGACTGCCGGACGATTCACGAGGAGTACAGCACTGGCTCGTGGAGCATCGATTATGGAGGCTTGGGAGAGTGGATTATAAGTTTGCCGGCTGGTAAGCGTACGTTTCTTTGGGTGTATGATGAGACCAATTCGAATATATTATCCATCGATGTCATGCCCGGCTGCTGATGGTAGCGTGAGCCAACATAATGTGGCGAAATTCGTTGATGATTTCACAGACCGTGTGCTACAATGATTCTCCCCTGAGGGATTTCCACTTTGTCCGAGAGAATCTTCATAGCTGTAGCCTGGCCCTATGCTAATGGATCCCTGCATTTAGGCCACATAGCTGGAGCTTACCTTCCCGCAGACATATTCGCCCGCTACCATCGAGCTAAGGGCAACGACGTACTCATGGTCTCCGGCAGCGATCAGCACGGCACTCCTATAACCCTGAGAGCCGAACAGGAGGGCATCTCTCCCCAAGACGTGGTGGACAAGTTCCATGCTTCGTTCCTCGATTCATGGGAAAGGATGGGAATAACCTGGGACCTGTTCACAACAACTGGAACGGACAACCACAGGGAAGTGGTCCACGACATCTTCAACGTTCTCCTCTCTAAGGGCTATATCTACAAGGGGACCATGTCCCTGCCATACTGCCACACGTGCAGTAGATTCCTTCCCGATAGATATGTAGAAGGCACCTGTCCCCATTGCAGCTATGAATCGGCTAGAGGAGACCAGTGCGAGAACTGTGGTAAGCCTCTAAACCCCACGGAGTTGAGCGACCTCCGGTGCCGCATCTCTGGCGATACGCCGGTAATAAAGGACTCGGAGCACTATTTTCTGCGCCTCAAGGCCTTCGAAGATACTCTACTCTCCTGGATGGAGACACGGACTCACTGGCGGCCTAACGTACATAACTTTACCCGTCAACTCCTACGAGACGGATTGAAGGACAGGGCGATCACTAGAGATATTAGCTGGGGAGTGCCCGTGCCCCAGCCAGGCTTCGAGGACAAGCGCATATACGTATGGTTCGAAGCGGTTATAGGCTACCTATCGGCCAGCGTAGAATGGGCAAAGAACAGGGGAGAGCCCGAAAAGTGGAGAGACTTCTGGAGCGATGATGTAAAGCCTTATTATTTCATAGGCAAGGATAACATTCCCTTTCATACAATCATTTGGCCGGCCATACTATCGGGATATGGCGACCGGGCCCTGCCCTATGATGTACCCGCAAATGAGTTTCTAACTATAGAGGGTAGACAGCTATCTACCAGCCGCAATTGGGCGATTTGGGTGCCCGACTATCTCGATACCTACCATCCTGATCCACTACGCTATTACCTCTCGGTCAAGATGCCCGATACTTCCGACTCAGATTTCTCGTGGCAGGAGTTCGTTCAGCGTAACAACGGTGAGTTGGTGGCCACCTACGGCAACCTGGTCCACAGGGTCTTGACCATCACTTATCGCAATTTCGACGGGAAAGTGCCAGAGCCCGGTGACCTAGACACTTCCACTAAACAGCTCTTGGCAAAGATGGAGACAGCTTTCCAGTCAACAGATGAACTTCTCCACCGCTGCAAGTTCAAGGAGGCCGTCAGGGAGGCCATGACGTTGGCCCAAGAAGCTAACCGCTACCTGGACATGAAGGCGCCTTGGCAGCAGGTAAAAGAAGACAGGGTAGGAGCGTCTACCACGTTATGGTGTAGCCTTTCCGTCATATCCGCCCTTAAAACCATGATGTATCCCTTCATACCCTTTAGCTCCAAACGACTTCATCGATTACTGGGCTTTGGGGAACTTGATGAGTCCAACGAGTGGCATTTGACTACTCCTACGCCGAGGGAAAAGCTACTGGAGCCCGAGATCCTTTTCCAGAAGATGGAGGATTCAATAGCAGAGGTAGAGACAGCCAAGCTAGGTGGAATATCTTCTTGAGTAGAATGTTACCCTGATGAGTATGGCACCCGTCATACCGCTGTATAAACCGATAAAGGAAGAGCTACTTCTTGTCCAGCAGGAGTTGGAGTCAGCAAATAAGGTCGACTTTCCAGACTTGGGCGAGATGCTGGGTTACATCCTAGACGGTGGAGGAAAGGCCACCAGGCCGGGCATAACCATCCTGACTTCCAAATTCTACCCCCATGAACAACGATTGCCCATACTCATGGCCTCCGCCGTTGAAATGCTCCATATTGCTACCCTTATCCACGACGACACCATCGACAAAGCGGAGATACGCAGAGGAAGACCCACTATCAGCAGCAGATGGGATGATAACACGGCTGTGTTGCTGGGCGATTACGTCTTCGCCAAGTCAGCTACCCTGGTTTGTGCCACACAGAACATCCGAGTAATTAGGCTATTTTCCGAGACCATTATGGACCTGTCAAGCGGTGAGCTTAGAGAGCGGTTTGGTGCCTACGATTGGACTCTAGACAGGGAGCAGTACTGGCAGAGAATATATCAAAAGACGGCCTCCTTATTCTCAACGGCGGCACAGAGTGGGGCTATTTTGAGCGGTGCCCCCGAGTCTGTCGTCGAGACCTTTCGTAGCTACGGCAATAGCCTGGGAATGGCGTTTCAGATTGTCGATGACGTACTGGATTTCCAGGGAACTGAGTCGGAGGTGGGAAAACCCGTCGGAAGTGATCTCGTTCAGGGGGTTCTGACCCTTCCATCAATCCTCTTGAAAGAGCGGTATCCAAATGACGCTCCGGTTAAGGAGCTTTTCCAGGAGCCGCACAATAAGGACCATCTGGATAGGGTGGTGGAAATGATCCACAGCTCATCGGTAATCGACGACTCTTTGGGGATCGCGACCGACTACTGCAACCAGGCCAGGAACGCGCTTGAGACGCTGCCCGTCAGCATATACCGGGATTCTCTTATGGAGCTACCTTCCTACGTTCTAGAGCGGAAAAGATAGACCTGGATTTCTGACAAGCTACCTACTGTTACTATCTGGCGTGTCTCTCCTCTGATGCAGCTCAACGTCCGCTGATACCTGTCGTTGCTTCTCCACTTAAGGTAAAGTTGGATAAGAACGACCCGGTCGGCGGGTGTATTAAATTCTTGCACTTACCCTGCGCGGCGTCATGCCACATGGACTCTCTGCACTCATCTAAAGAATCGTTAAAAAGTTCCGCAGCCAAGGCCGACCCCCAGGTCGAGTCGGTTCAATCTGTAGGACCAGGTCGAGTTCGGATCGTGATCATTCTGGCAGGGACCATGATGAGCCTGCTGCTGGCCGCCCTCGACATGACCATCGTAGCCACCGCACTACCCAGGATAGTCGCAGACCTGGGTGGCCTCGGGCAGATTTCCTGGGTCGTGACGGCATACCTAATTATGTCCACTACCCTGGTTCCTATTGTGGGCCGGGTCTCAGATATTTATGGACGGAAGCCTACTTTTATAGTCGGAATCGTGATCTTCTTGGTGGGCTCCATATTGAGTGGAGCCTCCCAAAACATGGTGCAACTGATCGTGTCCCGAGGGATACAAGGTGGTGGTGCCGGATTCCTGTTAGCCAACACCTTTACCGTCATCGGGGAGATATTTCCACCTGCGGAACGAGGGAAATGGCAGGGATTAATAGGTGGTGTCTTCGGGATAGCCAGCATTGCCGGCCCATTACTGGGCGGCTACCTCACTGATAGCCTCAGTTGGCGCTGGATATTCTATGTGAACCTGCCTGTTGGAATAGTTGCCTTACTGGCTTTGATAGCAGCCATGCCATCTTTGGGGGCGAGGAGGGATTCTCGAAGTGTAGACTACCAAGGGGCGGCAGCCTTAATCCTGACACTGATCCCGTTGCTCTTGGCACTCTCCTTAGCCAATGACACCTATTCGTGGACATCCCTTCAGGTAGTTGGTCTATTCGCCTTCTCCGCTGTCATGCTGGGTGTGTTTCTTCTCAGCCAGACGAGAGCCTCCGAGCCTATCCTACCCATAGCGATGTTCAAGAACCCCATATTCGTCGTTATAGCTAGCGCATCTTTCCTGACTGGCATGGGAATGGTCGGCTCTATTCTTTTCATTCCTCTCTTTGTGCAGGGGGTGAGTGGCAGCTCAGCGACCAACTCTGGGTTGGTGCTGATGCCAATGATGATCTCCTCTGTGATCTCAAGTGCATTGGCGGGGCAGCTAATATCTAGGTGGAGTCATTACAGGATCATCGCAGTATCAGGAGCAATGGTGATGACCCTTGGAATGGCTCTTTTGGCTCTTATAGATGTCAATACCAGCAATGCCCAGGTTGCCATAAACATATCGTTGGTAGGTGCTGGGCTGGGTGTCACCTTTCCCCTCTTCACCATCGTAGTCCAGAACGCCTTTCCCTACGGGCTTATGGGCCTGGTTACGGCCTCCGTCCAGTTCTTTCGGAGCGTCGGCGGGTCTCTGGGAGTAGCCATCATGGGCTCCAGCTTAGCTTTACGAATGTCCAGCAATCTCCTGTCCCGGCTACCTGAAGATGCTAAGGAAGCCCTCGGCCCCCAACACTTGGATGAGCTCCAGGAGGCCAATGCGTTGATCAACCCGGACGCCCTGTCGCGACTTGAGGAGCAGTTAGCAGGCGTGGGTGACGGTGGTGACGACGCTTTGCAGGCGGTTCTGGACACTATGAAAGAAGCGTTGGCCAGCTCTCTAAACGACGTTTTTGTAATGGCAGCAGCGCTGGTGAGCGTGACCATCGTGATTCTGATGTTTCTGAGAGAGATACCCCTCAGGAAGTCCCATGATATTCCAGTACCACCACCTTCAACTTCGACTCCGCCGTCCGATGATGAGTAATATCTTTGTGTGCAGGCTGTGGTCAGGGATTGACAGTTTATAGTTGCATCGGTGATTAGAAGACGGCAACTGTTCGTATGGTTCAATGAAATGAGAAGGGCCCCGAGTTACTCGGGGCCCTTCTAGCGGTCAGCTCATCTACAGAGTGGATTAGGGTGCGAAGTTAATCTCTATGGCTAGCAGTTTCAGGTCCGGTTTCCGTCTGGTTATGACGGCTACTTCTCTACCTAATACCATATCCTCGGTAATCTCGCTGGGAGGTACACCCAAAAAGTTCGGATCACCTACAATCTGAGTAGAGTCATCGGCTGAAATGGGATCCTCCAGAGCTATATTGACTCCGGCGACAGTCCAGATAACCTCTACGGTGGTCAGGCCCGCCTCAAACTCGGATGTCACGTCAACTCCTGTAATCGGTCCAGCTATGTCCTGAACGAAGCCACTTTGCCGTTCACAGCCTAGAATGAGGCTGGTAATCGCTGCGGGACCGAATATCTCACCTACCGGTGGTTCGTCTCTTGTGTCGATGGCGCCACCGGATGCGGGATCGCCTCCTCCAAGAACAGAAGGGTATCCGAATGGGAACTCTCCATTAAGGACGCCGGCGGGATCGCTCAGGTATCGGAACAGCTCGGAACTGGCGTTAAGTACCAGTGTATCCTGACCTCCCAGGGCCTGGGAGTAGGACTCCAGGCTCCGTTGGAAGCTGAAGAATTCGGGGTCTCTGTTGAATGCGGCAGCGAAGATGGTAACTGCAACCGATTCACCACAGCCTTTGATGATGTCCGCATCCCTCTGAGCGTTGGCTAGGGTAATAGTCTTTGTTCGCTCAGCGTCAGCCCGAATCTTGAAGTCAAGCTCGGCCCCTTGCGCTCGGAAGAGAGACGCTTCTCGTTGACGTTCGGCGTTCATTCTTT
This sequence comes from Dehalococcoidia bacterium, assembly GCA_965197675.1. Lineage (GTDB taxonomy): Bacteria > Chloroflexota > Dehalococcoidia > Plut-88900 > Plut-88900. Next base: position 1,298,501 of record OZ240221.1, read on the forward strand.
GGAAAATACTCTGTTGAATCGTGTCGGTAAAGTCGGCTCGCTTAATGCGGACGTCGATAATCTCGACTCCAATGTCCCGAGCGCTTTCCCTGGACGCTTCGGTGACAGCCTGCACGATGGTGGGTTCACCATCTATAAACCCAGCTTGTCGCTGAGTGAGAATGATGTCCGATTGATTGGACAGGGCTGTGTGCTTCTTAAGCTCACCTTGGATGATGTCACTCAGCCTCGGGTCTGCTCCCGCTTCGTCCCGGACTGTTTCGAAGAACTTCTTGGGGTCTACAATCTTGTAGCGAGCATAGGCGTCTATGATCAGCTGCTTCTTGTCGAGTGTAATCAGCGGTTCGGGTGGGGCGTCGAAACGAAGCAGTCTCTTGTCGTACTTAGTGACCTCTTCGATGAAGGGGATCTTAACGTTCAGACCTGGTGTTTGCGTCGACCTATTGAAATCTCCGAAGCGGAGCACCAGGGCTTGATCCGTCTCATCGACTATGTAAAAGAACTGAGGGATTATAATAACCGCTAGTAACACCACTACGATTAGTGCTATTACCACTTTGAGCCCTCTTGGCATTTGATTATGCTCCTATTGTTAGCTTTTGTTGCGTGTATCTACTGCCCTTGTGAGGCGGCAGCCGCCTCCTGCTGGCTGGTGGTAGCATTGCCATCTCCCAAGGTAAGGATGGGCAGGAGATCCTGGCCAGTATCTGAGCTGAGCACGAACTCTCGCGTCTCGTTGAGAATCATCTCGATTGTCTCGTAGTAGAGACGTTGACGAGTCACCAGCGGCGCTTTTCGATACTCCAGCAGAATTGCTTCGAATTTGGCAGCCTTACCGAAGGCATCGTTTATTCGCTGCCTCTGCAAAGCCTCTGCATCCAGTATGATCTTCTCCGCTTCACCCCTGGCCTTCGGGATTATGTCGTTTTGGAAGGCTTCTGCTTGGTTAATCAATCTAACCCTGTCCTCTTTGGCCGCTACCACGTCGTCGAAGGCGGCCTGGACTTGACTGGGCGGGTCAACGGACTGGATCTGCACACGGACTATCTCCAGCCCCGTTCCATAGAGGATCATCAGATCCTCTAAGATCACTTCGACATCCGACTCGATTGGGCCTCGCTCCTCAGTTAGGACTTCGTCCAGGTTGCTGGCGCCTACCACTGTTCTTAGGGCGGTCTCAGCGGCATCCCTCAAGGTGACCTGATCCGGCGCCCCCTGTGGATCGAAAACGTTGAACAGGAATGCTGAAGCCCCATGATTCCTGTAAGGCACGAGGGCGTTAGCCTCTCCCTCTGTAGAGCCGATAATCCCCGGCTTAATCCTAGCCTGGACAGCCATCTTTACGTCTACCAGGTTCTCGTCACCAGTTAGCATTAGAGATTCCACTGGAAGCGGGCTGATGGTAGCTGGAGGGCCTGGATCGACTATTCGGAATCCTACCTCAAGACGACGGATCTCCTCCACCCTCACTTTGTCCACCGTTTCTATAGGACCAGGCCAGTGCCAGTGGAGACCTGGGTCAGCCACTGCCACCTGTCTGCCAAAACGGCGGACTACGCCGACCTCGCCTGTGTCCACCTGGTATATACCAGTGGCAAGCCAGATTATCACCACGAGTCCAACTATCAGCAGAACAATAATGCCTCCGAGTCCTCTAAATCGACGAGTTAAATTTCTGGCAGTGGGACCGAAGGCGTCGATTACCCTCTCGAAATCGCTGCCACCAGTGGGTCTTCGGGCCATTCTTTACTCTCCTGGCTCTTGACTAAGCGTTGCTTTCAGCATCACTGTTTCTCCGTGTCGTCGTATCTTGCGGCTCCTCATTGTGCAGTACTTGATATTCCGCGTCTGTGATTCCTTCTTGCTCAGCTACCCGGGTACCCCAGATGGCCTCTCTGTGCTCGCCGACGATCTGAGGAGGAGATAGCCTTATGAAAAGAATCACCGCCAAGGTTAACACTATGAGATCGTCAAATCTACCAACCAAAGGTATGAAGTCTCGCACCAAGTCGAAGGGGAGCGCCAGATAGGAAACGGAGACGGGGATGAAAACCTTTAGGATGGTTGGCACTCTTCTATCCCACAGCAAGCGCCAAACCAACCTGAAATTTCTGACGATGTCGATGATCTTTCGCATTCAATTGCCGTCAATTATCGCATGGGAGTTGGAATATAGCAAGATATTCCCAGTGCTAGTTTAGAAAACGGATGAGATGCCGGAAGGATAGTGCGGTACATTGGGATTTCTTGAATGTCTTCTACACTCTTCTCAGATGCGTATCGGTTGCAAGTGGATGGATGACTATAAAAGCTAACTTCACTAATTCCTAGTTACATCTTCTGCTTAGCGTCCATAATCATATAGCTGGTACGGATGGGTTTGTCAACCCGCAAATCCACGTCATTGACTACTAGATAAGCATGTATTAGAGTTGAAGCGTTCTCAGACTTGCAGACTGGACGATACTCCACTTTATGGGAGCGTGATATGGACTACCAGGTTGTGAGCAAACCCAAACCCGAAGACATGGAGATAAAGCCCAATATCTCCGACTACGCTGCCTTGCGGGAGGATTTCACCTGGGATCAGATAATGAGCGAGTTGGACGGCCTGGAGGGTGGAGGCCTAAATCTAGCCTATGAGGCTATAGATAGACACGTCAAAGCAGACAAGAAAAAGATAGCTATGTATTGGGAAGGAGCGAAAGGAGAGAAGGAGAAATACACCTTCGGGGAATTCAGGGTTCAGTCTAACAAGTTCGCTAATGTGCTTCAGGGCCTGGGGGTTGAAAAGGGCGAGAGGGTGTTCATCTTCATGGAGCGCATCCCTGAGCTGTATTTCGCCTTCTTCGGCATTCTCAAAGCTGGGGCCATCTCAGGCCCTCTCTTCTCCGCCTTCGGGCCCGATCCTGTCAAAGATCGAATGCTGGATAGCGGCGCTAAGGTGCTTCTGACCACCCCGGGTCTACGTGCCAAGATAGCTAGCATACTGGGAGACTTGCCAGACCTGAAGCACGTTATCGTTGTGAACAAGAACAAACGCCATGAGGAACCTCTACAGCCCGGCGACATTAGCTATGAGGAAGCTATGTCCAAGGCTTCGAAAGACTTCGATATTGTGCGTACCACGGAGGATGACTTTTCGATAATGCACTATACATCGGGCACCACTGGAAAGCCCAAGGGGGCAGCACACGTCCACAAGGCGGCATACCAGCACTACGCCACCGGTAAATGGGCCTTAGACTTGCACAAGGACGATATCTATTGGTGCACGGCAGACCCTGGATGGGTCACCGGGACGTCCTATGGAATGTCGGCTCCGTGGACCAACGGCGTTACTCAGGTTATTTACGAGGGGGGATTCGGGGCAGCGGCCTGGTACAAGGTTATAGAGAAGTACAAGGTGACCGTCTGGTACACTGCTCCGACTGCCATCCGTATGCTGATGAAGGCTGGCGAGCAGGTAGCCAAGCAGCATGACCTGAGCAGCCTCAGATACATCTGCAGCGTAGGTGAGCCACTGAACCCGGAGGCTATAACCTGGGCTCTCAGCGCCTTCGACATGCCGATACACGATAACTGGTGGCAAACAGAGACTGGTGCCATCCTCATAGCCAACTATCCTGTTCAGGACATACGGCTCGGCTCTATGGGAAGACCCATCCCGGGGATTGAGGCGGGTATTATTGATGACGACTACAACGAAGTATCTCCTGGAGAGGAGGGCAACCTTGCCATAAAGGCTGGTTGGCCCTCCATGTTCCGCACTTATTGGAAGAACGAGGAGCTGTACAACTCCCGCTTTCAGAAAGGCTGGTACATCACAGGGGATCGCGCGCGCGGGGACGAGGATGGCTATTTCTGGTTCGTGGGAAGGGCAGACGACGTGATCAACACGGCTGGCCACCTGGTTGGGCCTTTCGAGGTGGAGAGTGCTCTGATCGAACATCCAGCGGTAGCTGAGGCCGGCGTAATTGGTAAACCGGACCCCATCGCCATGGAGGTGGTCAAGGCCTTCGTGTCACTGAAAGATGGCTATACCCCTTCCGATCAGCTGAGGCGAGAGCTATTCCAATTCTCTCGAAAGAAGCTGGCCGCTGCCGTCGCACCGAGAGATATCGACTTTATCGACTCTCTGCCAAAGACTCGGAGCGGGAAGATCATGCGTCGCCTACTGAAAGCCCGGGAGATGGGCCTACCAGAGGGGGATACCTCCACCCTGGAGGACTAGCCTCCACTGCTCGTGGACTGCGGTGAAGGCCTATAGGTGTCTCTCATCATCCTGAGCGTTGGATTAGGACGTGATTAGTCTAGGCATAGATCCCAGTGGTTCCGAGCGCAGGATAAGTGGGCTAGCCGTGCTGTCCGACGCTCTGGCGGCCGATTCTTGGACGATCATCACCGACGAGGATATACTTCGGACCGCCGAGGACGCCCAACCAGACGTAGTTGCCATCGACTCTCCTCTTGCCTTGCCTAAAGGACGGTGTTGCACGGATAGCCATTGTAAATGCGCCGTTCATGGCATTGTTAGAGAGACGGATAGGGCTATCGCCAAGCTGGGTTACCACCCCTACTGGACACTGATGCCGTCCATGGTGAATCTAACCCTCCGAGGCATTGGCTTGAAGGACAACCTAACCTCTATGGGTTTCAAAGTGATAGAGGTGTATCCCGGCGCTGCCCAGGACCGTCTCGGCCTTCCTAGAAAACAACGGGGGCTGAATAGTCTGAAGGACGGGTTATCGGGCTTGGGAATAAGATTCGAGGATCCTGAACGTCGCCGAGTACATGACGAACTAGACGCCGTAACCGCTGCTTACGTGGGTATGTGCTATTTACAAGGCAAATACGAAGCCGTCGGCCCATCCGACGATTTCCAAATCATTCTACCAGTTCATGCCCTATGAATGTTAAAACCACAAGTGAATCCAAGGCCAAATACGTGGAGGGGATGTTTGCCCGTATCTCTCCTAAATACGACCTGTTGAACGATGTTATGACCCTGGGAATGCACCGCGGTTGGAAGAAGAGGACGGCTGCCCTGGCCGTGCACAATAATAGAGGGCCAGCTCTGGACGTAGCTACCGGAACGGGTGATCTGGCTTTAGAGTTGGCTCGTCGTCCGGGGGTGTCTTCTGTGGTGGGAGTGGACTTTTGCGCAGAAATGCTGGAGCTAGGTCGTCGTAAAGTACAGAACAGTAGATTTGCAGGATATATATCCTTCTCTCAAGGAGATGCCTTAAACCTCCCCTTCCCAAACGACTCCTTCATGTGTGCTACATCGGGATTCGCTCTCCGAAATGTGGACAGCATCCCAGGTTCCATATCGGAGATGCGTCGAGTCGTTCGCCCCGGAGGCCGAGTGGTAACGTTGGAGCTAACGCCACTGGACTCATCCACTCTATTATCTCCTTTGCTCAAGCTCTATTTCAGCCGTTGGGTGCCTTTGCTAGGCCAGATACTGGCAGGCGACAGAGAGGCCTACACCTACCTTCCCAACTCAGTGACCCAGTTTCCTTCGGCGGAGCATCTGGCCGTCCTGTTTAGGGAGGTGGGTCTAGAGAGGGTCAACTATCGCCTATTGAACCTGGGAACGGTGGCGATTCACTGGGGTACTAAGCCAGCATAGGACACCTGGATCCGGCAGAATCTCCACTGGAAAGAACACCTCTTGGGAACGGCTTCAGCTTGACAGCAATAGGAACCTCAATTATCATGGCCTCTCACATGCGGAGACGTATACAGCTATAACCTAATCAAGAAACAAGTTGTACCCCCTAGGATGGGACGGATTCCTCTGAAGATGGCCGACCCCCCAAATAGAGGAAGCGCTTCCGGCCCAGAGACTGGAAGCTCTGGTTCTTCCAATCCAGCTCTCCCGTGGCTAGCCGATACCATACTAACCCGAATATCGTCTCTGCTGCCCCTTTCCAAGTTGCCGGCTACCCTACGCGAGCCTGTGAAGACCGCGGTCTCGTTGGCTAACGGTCGCACGTCCCATCGCACGTCGCTGGGTTTTCGGTATTTCAGTGTGAAGAAACTGTTCAACTTCGCCCGTATCGAGACACAGCTCTATATGGGCCTTAGACGGGTCCACGGATACCCCTACGAATGGGAGATAGACACCACCAACATCTGTCAGCTGAAGTGCCCTCTGTGCCATACCGGATTGGATAACGTCCGACGCGTTAAAGGTATTATGCACTTCGATACTTTTCGCAAGACCATAGACGAGATCAAAGATTACGTCATATGGTTGAGCCTCTATAGCTGGGGAGAGCCCCTGCTAAACAAACAGCTCCCTAAGTTTATCAGCTACGCTCATAAAGCCAAGATAGCTACCCTGATAAGCACTAATCTGAGCCTGCGCTTGACCCCCGAGAAGGTAGAGGAGCTTATCAACTCTGGATTGGACGTGATGATCATTTCTCTGGATGGGGTAACCCAGGACGTGTACGAGAAGTACAGAGTGAGAGGTGACCTCTCCCTGGTTATGGACAACATCCGTCTGATCACCCGAAAGAAGAAGGAGTTAGGTTCCAAGACTCCCTTTCTAGAGTGGCAGTTCATCGTTATGAAGCAGAATGAGCACCAGATGGTAGAGGCCAAACGAGTGGCCGAGGAGATGGGAGTCGATCAGATAGTCTTTAAGAAGGTGGATTTCCCCCATGGCATCGGTACCAGTGAGATGGTGGAAAAGTGGTCCCCCGTCAAATCAAGGGAGTTTATACGGACTTCTCATATCGACAAGCCCTATAACGAGAATCTCACCAAGTGCTGGAGGCTCTGGAGGAGTGGCGTATTGAACTGGGATGGCGGCTATGCTTCCTGCTGCTATCTAACCGACGCTAAAGACGACTTCGGCAACGTAAAAGATGAGTCCATCAAATCCATATGGAATAACGCGCACTACACAACAGCTCGAAACCTGTTTAAGAATGGAGATATGCCCGAGGTGGCGGTGGGATGTCTAACCTGCGAGGTCTATACTGAGAGCTCCAACGGACGTAAACACGCCGCCGAATTTCAGAAGGCCATGGGGATATCCTCCAAGACAGAAACCACAAAACCCACTTCCCAAGGTGGCTAAATGCCCTTGATGCCTCCCTTGATTGGCACTAAAATACCTTGTTACAAACTGTACTATCGCTATGACTACTAAGACTACCAGATTATCAAAGCGATTATCGGTTGCAGCATCGGAGGATGTCGGCAACATCATTGCTCTGGAGCACCTCAACGTAACGGTTCCCGACCAGTCGGTAGCCATCCTCTTCTACGTCTCTGGTCTGGGACTCACCAGAGATCCCTACCTCATGGTAGGGCTAGATAACATGTGGGTCAACGTAGGAAGCCAGCAGTTTCATCTACCGGCCGACGAGCCTCAAGCGATATCAGGTCACGTTGGGCTAGTTATCTCTGACGTGAAGGACTTACATAGACGGCTTAAGTCTGTGGAAGATGCTCTCGCCGGCACTCGCTTTACATGGTCAAAAGGTGACGGATATATATCTGTCACCTGCCCTTGGGGGAACAACATCAGGTGCTACGGCCCCAGCCAGAAATTCGGGGGCATGCCGCTGGGAATGCCCTACGTAGAGTTTCTGACAAAGCCGGGTACTGCTGAAGGCATAGGGGAGTTCTACAAGCAGGTAATGGGAGCTCCTTATACCCTGGATGCGGGCACCGGGGATGTCATAGCTAGTGTCCACGTGGGACAGGCCCAATCTTTAGTCTTCCGCGAAACCAATGAGAGCATAAAACCGTACGACGGTCATCATGTAGCCATATACATCGCCAAGATGTCAGGCCCTTACGAGTTCCTCGGCAGTCATAATCTGATCACAGAGGAGATGGCCGACCACCAGTTCAGATTTCAACAGATTGTCTATCCCAAGACCGGTGAAAAGTTGTTTGAGTTGGAGCATGAGGTGCGCAGCCTTTACCACCCCATGTATCATCGACAGCTGGTCAATCGAGATGCGTCTCAAAATCTAGACAGTTACGTGCAAGGGCGAGACGCCTTCACCCCAAAGGCAAGCTAGCCCAACCAAGATACCTCCTAGACACTCCAGGTAAATCTATGTTGACGCCAAACAAACATGGGTCTCCCGATGGCAGAATGTGGCAGGCCTATCAGTGGATGCTGAGGCAGAGATTTATCAAGGAATCCCTGATAGTCTCCATAGGCTACTTTCTGTACATGTTCACCAGGAAGTTGGCCTTTCAAGACGTGGAGGCGATAGCCTTTGACAATGCGCAGAGATTGATCTCCTTCGAAACCTCGATAAACCTCTTCTTTGAGGTCGATCTGCAGTCTTGGCTGCTGACCAACCTGGGAAACCTGGTGCGATTCTTTAACTGGAGTTACATAATCACATTTTTCCCTGTCATCATCCCAACGGCCATCATTCTGTACAAGGTGGACGTGCAGAAGTATGTCTTCTACAGGAACATCGTGCTGCTGAGCTTCGCCGTCGCGCTGATGGTTTTCGCCCTCTTTCCACTAGCCCCACCCCGAATGATTACTCAAGAAGGTTTTGTAGACACCATCCAACTATTGGGGCCCACCCAATACAATGACCGAGAGTCCCAGTGGTACTACAACGCATTCGCCGCGATGCCCAGCCTACACTTTGGTTGGACTATCATGTTCGGAGTGCTCTACTACAGGACTAGGTGGAGTTGGTTGATGGTTCTGGGACTACTGTATCCCACTACCACCTTCTTCTCGATAGTCGTCACTGGCAACCACTACTTTATGGACGCAGTTGGTGGGGCAGGTGTCATTGGGCTGGCGTTCCTTATAAACGCAGCCATGGTCAAGAGGAACATTCCACTCAACGCCTCTCTATTGATGCTTCCAATACGCAGCTTCTTGGCCCACCGAAAGAGGATGGGGCGATCGCTGACGGCCAACTCATAGACCCCATCTACTGCTCGATAGTACCGACTATTCAGTGTTGCCAGCCTGACTCAGTGGTTAAGCGTCGTGTGGTATCATGTCTTCGTTACCTCTCTAACTACGAAACGCTGTTCTTGATTCACGCGTTCCCACTATGGTGCAAATGAAGGTAGGGAAGCTGCCCTCCCATCTATTAGATCGGCTCCTCGAAAAGGCACCCATCAAAGATACTCGGGTGCTTCTCGGCCCCGCCATTGGTGAAGATGCGGCTGTCGTCGACATGGGGGACGACAATGTACTGATTGCTAAAACGGACCCCATAACCTTTGCAACGGACAATATAGGCTGGTATTCGGTACACATCAACGCCAACGACATAGCGGTAACAGGGGGTACTCCTCGATGGTATCTGGCGACTCTCCTGGTCCCTGAGCATTTCACGAGTATCGAGGTCGATGAGATATTCAACCAAATCGTTTCTGCATGTAGATCCCTGGACGTATCTCTTATAGGCGGGCACACAGAGATCACGTATGGCTTAGACAGGCCGGTGGTGGTGGGTGCCATGTTGGGCGAGGCTTCGAAGACGGACGTCACCGCTACCTCAGGAGCAAGACCGGGTGACTCTATAGTTCTGACCAAGGGCATCTCCATCGAGGGGACGGCAGTGCTGGCAAGAGAGGTGTCGGAGGTGTTAATTGAGCGAGGGGTAGCCCAGGCTACCCTTGAACGCGCTAAGAATTATCTGTATTCCCCTGGTATCAGTGTGCTGAAGGAGGCTGAGAAAGCTCGATCCGTCGCCGCTATTAACTGTATGCACGACCCCACCGAAGGAGGTCTGGCTACAGGGCTTCAAGAGATAGCGAAAGCCGCCAATGTTGGGATAAGAATGGAGAAGGACAAGATACCCATCCTACCCGAGTGTCAAGAGATGTGTGACGCCTTGGGTATCAATCCTCTCGGCTTATTGGCTTCGGGGGCGCTGGTTTTGACTACGCCCGCCGATCAAGCGTCAAGGGTTGTAGCTGCTTTGGAGAGTTCTGGAGTAGAGGCTTACAATATAGGGGAGATCACTTCTGCCTCTGAGGGCATCAAGATGGTGACCCCATATGGCGAGGAAGAGGTGCCCTTCTTTCCGCGGGATGAGCTTGCCCGGTTCTTCTCCACTCACGTTGATGTCAAAGCGACTGCGGAGAAGTAAATAGGAAATGGGGTATAAGCTTATAGCCTTGGATCTGGACGGTACCATATACGATCATAAAGTCCACGAAGGCATACCTCCCAAGATCAAGAAGGCGATAAATTCAGTCAAAGAGGCTGGAGCGGTGGTAACCATAGCCACTGGGCGTATGTTCAACTCGACCCTGCCTTTTTGTTCCCAGCTAGGACTCACTAGGCCCATCATTTGTTACCAGGGCGCCTTGATAGGTGATCCGGTAAGCAGGCGCGTGCTGTGGGAAAAGCCCATCCCCCTAGACCTGGCCCGAGGGGTGATCCGAACCGTAGAAGAAATAGGGCTTTCACCGTATATCTTCATTCGTGATAGATTCTACGTAAGAGAGTTGACTCCTCGCATAGAGCAATATGAGAAAGTTCTGGATATTAAGGCGGAAATCGTGGGAGACTTGGCGGAGCACCTGCAGGAGCAGCCTACCAAGCTGGTGACAGTCGGAGAGGAACCTGAGATATCTGATGTACTGCCTAGAGTTAAAGAGACCTTTGGGTCTTCTATATCCGTTATCAGGACATACGACCATCTCTGCGAGATAGGCCACCCTGATGGCAGCAAGGGCAAGGCCCTGGGCTACTTGGCCGATACGTTGGGAGTCGATCGAGAAGAGGTAATAGCGGTAGGTGATAGCCCTAACGATATCGATATGATCGAGTGGGCTGGTTTGGGGGTGGCAATGGCCAGCGGCTCGGCAGAAGCTCTAGAGTCAGCCGATATGGTGGTCAACTCGGTTTCTGAGGATGGAGTGGCCGATCTGTTGAACGGGCTGTTGGACCAAGGTAGGGTAAGCTCTCTTGTTTGAGGTGTCCTTTAATCAGAGGTAAAGCAGAGTAAGTAAAATCCGATAGTCACTATAGGAGGCATCCATGGATTTCGAGATAATGTACCGTCCTTCGTATTCCCTAGCCCTTCTCAACTTAAGAAGAGGTGAGGAGATAGTAGCCGAGTCGGGAGCTATGGTTAGCATGTCCCCCAGCATTTCCATAGAAACAAAGGCTCGAGGTGGACTTCTTGGAGGCCTGGCTCGGACGTTTCTCGGCGGAGAGAGCTTCTTTATGAACACATTCAAGGCCGACGACGATGGAGAGATCACGCTCGCTCCTTCGTTACCCGGGGATGTAGTCCACCTGGATCTGAGTGGCCAGACTATGTTGGTCCAGTCCGGTTCCTATATGGCCTGCTCCTCTGCCATCAGCGTCGACACCACCTGGGGTGGCGCCAAGACCTTCTTCTCCAAGGAGGGATTCTTCCTGCTTAGACTACAAGGGGAAGGGGACCTGTTTCTGTCTAGCTACGGTGCTATCCACGAGAAGGAGTTGGGGCACGGAGAGAGGTACATAGTGGATACCGGGCACATGGTAGCCTTCGATCAGACGGTTAACTATCGGGTCACACGAGTGGGAGGCTTGAAATCCACCCTCTTTAGCGGTGAGGGTTTAGTAGTGGAGCTTACGGGGCCCGGCAGGATTTATCTCCAGTCCCGAAGCACAGACGCCTTCCTTTCCTGGCTGATACCTCTCCTTCCGTCTGCCCGTCGCTAGACAAAACAGGTCGTCCGACCAAAGGATGGAGCCGCTTTGAAGACGTTGATTAATGGCGGATACGTGGTGGGCTATGATGGGCGAGAGCACAAAATCCTTCGAGATGGCCAGGTTGTCTTCGAAGGGGATCGTGTTGTTTTCGTCGGCAGGTCCTATCCGCACCCAGTGGACCGAACCATCGAAGCCAAGGGCAAGCTGATCACTCCTGGTTTCATCAATGCTCACGTACATGCCTCGAGTACAGCGGCCGAAAAGCTGATATCGGATGCGGGACGCAGTGACCTTCTTAACAGTGGATTCCTTAACTACGTACCGGTAAAAGGCAAAGTTGACCGATTCAGCCTGTTGGATTTAGAGCGGCCAGACGTGGCTGGAGTCTATTCACTGGTCAACTTCCTAACCAGCGGCTGCACCACCATCGTCGAGATAGGCGGTGAGCTAGGAGGTGTAGGGGGCATAGATAAGTTTGCTGAAAGCTGTGGAGAGCTCGGCATCAGGGCCTATCTATCTCCAGGCTATAGTGCTGGACACTGGTATTACGATTCTGACTACAGGGTAGCGCGTTACTGGGACGAAGAGGCAGCCCTAGCTGGCTTGAAAAAGGCTAGGGATTTTATCGGCAGGTATGATGGCGCCTACGATGGAAGGATCAAGGGAATGCTTTTTCCTCTCGAAGCAGCTACGTGTACCCCTAAGCTGCTTCGAGAGACTCGTAGAGCTGCCAATGAGCTTGGAGTGGGTATAAGTATCCATGTCTCCGAGAGTCTGCTGGAGTTCTACGATATGGTCGATACCTATGGCGCTACCCCTGTCGAGTATCTTTCGAACAATGAGCTCCTGGGGCTGGACGTGATCCTAGGCCACTGCTTATTCATCAGCGGTCACAGCTCCACTGTATACTCTGGGGGCAGAGACCTAGAGTTGCTGGCGGAATCAGGGTGCACAGTGGCCCATTCCCCCCTGGTGTTCGCTCGGCGAGGAATGGCCTTGGAGTCCTATGATCGCTACCTGAAGGCCGGGGTAAATATGGCTATGGGTACAGACTCCTACCCTCAAGACCTCATCAGCGAGATGCGTCTGGCCTCACTGATATGCAAGATCGTGGAGAAGGACTTCACAGTGGGTAGTGCTCGAGATATCTTCAACTCCGCTACCCTGGGAGGCGCTAAAGCTATTGGCAGAGACGACCTAGGAAGACTATCGACCGGAGCCAAAGCCGATATACTAATCATCGACTTGACTAAGCCCAGAACGGGTGGCGTTTGGGACCCCATAAGGAGCCTTATCAACTCCGCTGTAGGAAATGATGTAGAGATGGTTATCATCGACGGCAGGACAGTTGTGGAAGATGGTCAGGTAGTGGGAGTTGACCAAAATGAGCTAATGGAGCAAGTTCAGGAGCAGTCTGAGAGAATCTGGGACACCTTCTCCCAATACGACTGGCAGGGGCGAAGTATTGACCAAGCTTTTCCTCCCTCCTTCGAGTTTGTGGAGGATTTATCCAGTGAGGTGTAGATTCTGACTATGAACAGCATGGGCGATGATCTAGCCTTCGCGCCGGCGTGGCAGGTACGAGAGCAGATAGCCTCCAAGGAAATCTCGCCTCTAGAGTTAGTGGACCTATTTCTCGACCGCATAGAGACCCTCAATCCCAAACTGAACGCGTATCTCAAGGTGACTTCAGAAGAGGCTAGGATACAGGCCGCTGCGGCCGAAAAGGCCGTCATAAGGGGCGACGAGCTAGGCCTGTTGCATGGAGTACCCGTCTCCATCAAAGATCTAGAGGCTACCAAGGGTATCCCTACCACCTTTGGGTCTGCTGTGTTCAAAGGGTATGTCCCCAATGAGGATTCGTTAGTGGTGGAGCGTATTCGACAGGCCGGAGCCATAGTTCTGGGTAAGAGCAACACTCCTGAGTTTGGTCTGTCCGGCGCCAATGAGAACTTGCTTGGCGATGCCTGTCGTAATCCCTGGAATCCGGGGAGGACCAGCGGGGGGTCCAGTGGGGGAGCTGGAGCAGCCTTGGCTGCCGGGCTGTGCTCGTTGGCCAGTGGCAGCGATGGAGGAGGCTCCATTCGCATTCCATCCAGCTTCTGTGGTGTCTTCGGCATAAAACCCACACAGTGGAGAGTGCCCAGATACGGAGGTGTCAGGGATGCCAAGCCGCCTGCCAACCAGTTCTCTCAGTCGGGACCAATAGCCAGATCGGTGAAGGATGCGGCCATTCTGCTTCAGGTCCTCTCAGGCCACGACTCAAGAGACCCATTGTCTCTCCGAGGAGAGGTGCCCGATTTCGTCTCTGGGCTGGAATCAGGAGTAAGGGAGCTTAGATTAGGCTGGAGCCCAGATTTCGGTTACGCCGCGGTAGACCCGGAGGTTGTGGAGTTGACTTCGGCTGCGGCGATGCGTTTCGAACAGTTGGGATGCGAAGTGGAGGAGGCAAGAGTGGACCTGGAAGACCCCTTCCCTGCCTTCTGGACCATATTCTCCACCACCTCCTATACCGCCTATGGCTACCTTCTAGACGAACATGCAGAGGAGCTCACCGACTATACCCGATACGCCATGGAACAGGCCATGCTGATGACCGCCGCCGACTACTCCAGGGGCTTGTATACTGTCCATACCATTCAAGCCAAGTTCAGCGACTTGCTGAAGAGGTACGACCTGCTGCTGAGCCCTACAATGGCTACTGTGGCATTCCCCGTGGGACAGTTCCCTGAAGTGATAGGTGGCAAGAGTGTGGAGCCATTTTGGGGGTACCTACCCTTTACCTTTCCCATCAACATGAGCGGCCAGACAGCAGCCAGCGTCCCGTGTGGATTCTCAACCGAAGGGATGCCAGTGGGTTTGCACGTTATCGGGAAGGCCGGAGATGAGGCTACAGTGCTAAAGGCATGCAGAGCCTTCGAGCAGGCGTTTCCATGGGCGGATACACGGCCCCAAGTAGCCTAAGGACTCAATCATATTCCTGAGGTTTCGATATGGTAGAGATTTCACAAGACCGATGCTTCGAGGAGTCTGAAGGGCCACTGATGAAGCGCTATCATGATGAAGAGTGGGGCACTCCGCTCCACGATGACCGGTTGCTATTCGAGTTCCTTTCTCTGTGTGGCGTTCAAGCGGGCCTTTCCTGGATCACGATAATGAACAAGAGAGAGAACTTCCGCAAGGCCTTCGATGGTTTTCAGCCAAGTAAGGTAGCTGCCTTCACTGATATGGACAGTGAACGCCTTTTGGCTGACTCGGGCATAGTACGAAACCGTTTGAAAATAGACTCGATAATCAACAATGCGCAGCGCGTTCTGGATGTTCAGACGAAGTTCGGCACCTTTGACCGGTACAGGTGGCAGTTCACCGACCATAGGACTTTGCGAAGGCCTGGTCTGTACACGTGGAAAGACGTGCCAGCCGAATCGGAGGAATCAGGTGCAATGGCCGTAGATCTAAAGAAGAGGGGTTTTAGATTGGTTGGCCCCGTTATCTGCTATGCCTACATGCAGACTATAGGCATGGCGAATGATCACCTCGCCGGCTGTTTTCGCGCTCCGGAGAGATAGGGGCGGTCATGGAGGAAAACGACAAAATACGCTGCTTTGGCGGGCCTGAGGACCCCCTGATGATGGATTACCACGACAAAGAGTGGGGCGTACCTGTCCATGATGGTCGCTTACTGTTCGAGTTTCTGGCATTGGAAGGCGCTCAGGCGGGACTATCCTGGCAGACGATCCTGAATAAACGGGAGAATTTCCGGAAAGCTTTTCATAACTTCGATCCCGAGAGGGTATCTAAATACACTGATAGCGATAGAAGCCGGCTCCTGGCCGACGCGGGAATCGTGCGGAACCGGGCCAAGGTGGACGCTATAATCGGTAACGCCCGGCATTTTTGGGAGGTGAGTCAGGAGTTCGGTAGCTTCGATAAGTACATATGGCAGTTTACTGGGCACAAGACCATACGGAGGCCCGGGGTGCTTACCATGGAAAATCTACCCGCCAAAACCGGGGCGTCTGAGGCCATGTCCAAGGATCTGAAGAAGAGGGGGTTCAGGTTTGTAGGCCCAACCATCTGCTATGCCTTCATGCAAGCGATAGGCATGGTCAACGACCATCTGACCGACTGTTTCCTGGCCCCGAAAGATCAACAGCCCGGTGGATAGCTTTTCTGGGAGACCTCTTCACCTGAAGCATCGAAAAGAGCGGCAGTATCGGGTTTGCTATTGTTCCAGATGGCTTTGCCTGAGCCGAAAGAGAACCCTCCCCACCGGGAATGTATTTCGTTGGTGTACACCCTGATTTCCCTTCCAGGCGCTAAGGAGAAATTCGGGAATTCAAATGATGGAGACCCGGTCGAGACGTCTTTCAATACCCAGTTCTCTAGGTTCTGTGCCGCGTTGCCAACGTTGACGATTGCCACGTATTCATCGGTCTCCGATCTGGGCACTGACCCGTCGTAGAAGATACAGATGATAACTACCTGAGATTCGAGGGTTGGGGTAGGAGTTGGGGTGGCCGTTGGTTGAGGGGTTGGCCTGGGCGTAGCAGTGGGGACCTCCGTTGGCGTTGGGCTGGGTTCGGGGGTCGGGGTGGCTGTTGGTTGAGGGGTTGGCCTGGGCGTAGCAGTGGGGACCTCCGTTGGCGTTGGGCTGGGTTCGAGGCTTGGGGTGACTGGTGGTGTCGCAGTTGGTAATGAAGTAGGTTCCGGCGTTGCCGCTGGACTAGCCGTATCGGTAAAGGGTATTGTTGGTTCGGGAGAGGGGGTTGTATCTGCCACCTGATAATAGCTACATCTCCATAGACCTCTCGCCTCGGACATTGCTTTGGACTGAAGGCTCAAGTATTGGTCTTTGTTCGAGCTTTCATGCTCTTCGTAGACTCGGGCGTAACCCTCTTCGATCAACTTAGAGTTGAAGTCCTCTCCATCCATCGTCAGGTACCCCAATAATCGATCATGGGTGTCTCGCTGGTCGGGTTGGTTAATCTCCAGGATGATAGACTTGCCCTTGAGTGTTTGTGTGGAGAACTGGGCTGCCTTTGTCGCCCACAGATCGAGGCAGTCTGTGTCGGTGATGTCTCCATACTCCCCCATACGGTTAGGACTGAAGATCTCGGGAGTATCCACCCCTGCTAGCCGTACTATCTCACGCCAGTTTGAATCGATGATTACTTCTATGGTATCTCCATCTATGATTTGGACTACGGTAGCCGTCAGGGTAGAATCCAGATCTACGGGTGTAGTAGTGGAAGGGGGTTCTGGTGTGGAAGCGGGAGGAGAGGTTGGTCGAGCCGCCGGACTTTTTTCTGATGACGTAGAGGTGGGCGCTGCTTGCTCAGTAAAGGCTGGCTGAGTTTCTCCACAGGCGATTCCCGAAAAGAGGATGGCCGTTAAAGCCAGCCAAACCAATCGAAAACTCGTCACCTCTTACCACCCTCTCATCCTCACAAAAGTTCAGAGATTCCTAAATAGTTAGATGGAATCTCGGTTTGCTGGCATTTCTACCGAGCTATTGAGTTACTGGGCTACAAAGCCTCCATCTACTGCCATAGGGTGTCCAACTACGAAGGAAGCATCGTCGGAGCAGAGCCACACCACGGCCTCGGCTATCTCCTCTGGCTGCCCGATCCTTCCAATGGGATGTTTCTCGATCTCATCTTTGCTGCCCTCTGGATCTATGGCTGCCAGCCGGGCTCCCATGGGAGTATCGATGGCGCCGGGACACACAGAGTTGACCCTGATCCCCTGTTTAGCATATTCGATGGCTGCTGTCTTGGTCAGGCCGTTGACGCCGTGCTTACTGGCGTCATAGGCAGCGTCGCTGCCTCCGGTGATGCCTAGCCAGGATGAAGTGTTGACTATGGCTCCGCCACCCTGCTTTAGCATCTGAGGAATTTCGTATTTCATGCAGAGCCAGACTCCCTTCAGGTTGATGTCTATGACCCTGTCCCACTGCTCCTCGGTGTAATCTACGGTGCTGGCCATGGCAGGCTCGATTCCGGCGTTGTTGTGGGCACAGTCCAGACGGCCGTAAGTTTCCACTGCCTTGTCAACCATCGCCTGCACTTCGTCGGCCTTGGTAACGTCCGCTTTTACAAAGATGACCTCGCCTCCAGTATCCTCTATCATACGAGCAGTTTCTTGGCCGCCCTTCTCGTCGACGTCCGAGACCACGACTTTGGAACCCTCTCTAGCAAAGGCCAGGGCGGTGGACCTTCCTATCCCAGAGCTACCACCCGTGACCAGGGCAACCTTACCCTTTAGACTTTCGAGCATTTTTCACCTCCAAAGCGAGCTGGTATTAGTCCTATTCTTAGACGTGGGAATGCGAAACTTTTTCCTTGGGCGAAAACAAAGATACTTGCAGGTCTAACCTGTGTCAATACCTGGACGGGGAACCAGTTCACTCTGCAAGCTCAAAAGGAAAACCCCGAAGCGTTTAGATCCTTGATCGTCCCACCGGACTATGTGGGAGCTTCGGGGTCCAGTGCCTGTTGGGATTCCGTAGCCGGAACACCCACGGCGCTTATTCTATCGGTTCTGGTGCCGCCTACGTTACAAGCACCTCACGAGTCCGTTTACTATCATCTACTTTCAATTGATCACCTCCTTTCTTGCGTAGCTATACTATACTTGCCTTGCCATGCCTGCGCAATAGAGAAGAAGAGTAATTATAGCCGAGGTTTCTAGCCACGACCTGGGCGGGTCCGATTAGCGGGGTCCTAATGCAGAGTACGTTGCAGGCGCTCCAGCGCCTCTTTCCAATATAGCTTCATCCGCTCGGCCTGTTCCGAGTCGGCGAGTTTGCTGTGCTGAACGACTGCCTGGCTCTTGGACTCGCCTTTGGGGTAGAAATTCACCTCGAGGCAGGTCTTGGACTCGCTCCAGGTGATCCTCATGGATCTGTTTTCAGTGGCCTTGCGAACGGTTATGGACTCGGAGAGCCAACCGTTTCTGATCTGAGCATCGCCCCATGATGCATACAACCGCTCTAGAGGAACCAGAAAAGTCTTGCTGACGCTGATCTGATAGCCTTCCGGCATCTGATGCTTGTCCCGCATACCGCGGATCTGCTCGTAGCCATTGGCCACCATTTGGCTCCACTATCCCGAGACGTGATGTTGTGTGTTCAGATACTTGGCAATCTCTGAATGGGTCATACTGGCAGCCCCTGCAGCATCTAGAACTTCACACCACTGCTGCCAGTCCCTGCCTGTCTTCTCTTGAACAGCGGCATCGCTAATGGGAGGACTATTTTGCGACTTTTTGCGTTCCATGACAGCCAGCCTGTCGGATGTATACAGGAGTTGCAAGGAGGAGGTCAAGCATCGTAAGCCTGTAAGCTAGTAGCTGGAAAGGGCGCCAGGTAAATATAGCGGCCTGAGCCGCACTATTGTTCCCAATTCAAGGCTCCTATATCACCAACCCAGTGCCCTTGGGCCGCACCTTGCCGCCGTGGACTGAGGGTTCTGCGCACCACTTGGCGGCGAGCCGTCGCACTGCGGCGTAGGTGTCCTCGTCGAAGCCCAGGAGGTCGCAGACGACGCGGCGGTCAAGGAGGGCGCGGTTGGGGTCGGCGTTGGCCAGGTATGCCGGCTTCAGGTCTTTGTCGCGGAACTCGTTGAAGATGGCCTCAGCTTTGTGGAGTTGTTCGTCAGTCAGGGCTCGGAAGTCCAGCACCGGGAGGGACTCCGCGGAGCGAATGGTCATGCCAGCTTTGCTCGATTGTTGACGGCTGGAGTGCCACCAATGCGAAAGCAGGCCCAAAGTGGAATTGCCCCAGATTGAAAAGGCATAGTCGTATCTCTCATCTGTGAAGATAACGTTTGGCCACACCCTTCCGCCGATGGATGCCATTTCTGTGTATGCAACAGCCAGAGCTTGGGAACCAAACGTGAAGTCAAGGTTCAAGTGCGAGCGGCTGGCGGTGGCCCAAACAATCGCGGCTTTGTCCTCCATACCAGGCCGAACCTGCAATTGTGAGTCAGGAGTGCAGACAATTCGAGTTTCCGCCTGGGCATCGTGGTTCCAGAGAGCAGGATAAGTAGCAGTTGGACTAGAGGCGATCTTGCTGAATGGGCCTCGTGGCGGCCCTTTAGATGGCAATCCAGTGATATCTAAGTGATGAAACCCAAGACTACCTATAGTGCTCAAAGGTACCAGTCCTATTTCTATACTATTAGAACTACCAGGAAGCCATAATTGAGAGTTGAATAGAGCATAAGCGGATTGAGCGAGGGAATAATCCGACAGGCGCACCGCGCCCCAATTCTCTCCGTCCGCGCCGCTGGGAGCGGTTATGGTCTCGCCGACCAACTCCTCTCCAACCGTCAGGGGCGTACCGCCATACGGCCCATCCTCGATATTTCTGACCTGGCTGCCGTCCAAAAGCTTGCCCGCCAGGGAGCTTGCGTGGGCGAACCCCTGTGGTCTGCATCTGAGGGACGTGAAGCGCGCCCGGTCGTTGGGCGACTCGTCTGGCCTGAGTTTGCGGGCAACTACCAGGCACTCCGCCATTCCCGTGTCCGAGGAGAAGGACATATCGCAGCCGTTCGCCGAGATGCTCAAAACAGTCACGTCCGTATAACCACTGTCAATCATTTCCCGGAAGCTCTGCCAGGACAGGCCATTAGCCACGGACAGGGGAAGCACCAGTGCCAGGACGCCGCCGGGCTTGAGCTTCTTGTGCGCCAAAGCCGCGAAGGCTGATGCCATCCCTGCATGTCCGTGGTAGCAAGTTTCATTGCTTAATCTAGACATCCGCTTTGCCATGTCTCTTTGATCTCCATCACTGGCATCAAACGCCGCAAATGCAGGAGCAAACGTGTTGGCACGCCCTGCTGCTTTATTGGTGTTCCGGGTAAACGGCGGGTTCATTATCACCAAGTCGTAGCTTTCGTCCGGTATCTCGGCGCGTACCTGGGCAGCCGTCTCCTCGCCCGCGCTGCCGGTGCGCACGGCGGGATTAGTGTAGTTGGCCTGAGTCATTTGAGCGTCGGCATTGAGCAATTCCAAGGAGCCAATGGACACGCTGCCGTTCATCAACCGCCCATAGGGAAGACTGTAGACACGCGATTTACCAAACCCTATCGATGGTTGCACCCCGGACAGTGTGGAGCCTGTGATGTGGACAGCGGAGGGCATGACGTCGCAGCCGTAGAGGACCTCCTCCATCATCACCTTGTGGAGGGCGGCCGGGTCGCCGCCGGCCCGCTCGTGTCGGGCGGCTATCTGCTCGTACACCGCCGAGAGCAGGGCGCCGGTCCCGCAGGCGAAGTCCCCGATGCGCAACTTGCCGATGGCCTCGGCATCCAACCAGTTCTCGACCTCCAGCTTGGCGACGGCCAGCCGGGCCAGCAGCGCCGCCGACGCGGGCAGGGTGTAGTAGGTTGCCAGGTACTTGCGGTCGGCAATGAGCCGCTGGAAGACGCGCCCGGTCAGGTCATGGGCGTTATCAACGCCCGTCGCGTTGACCGACTGGGCCGTCTTCCTCAATCGCCTTAGAATATCGGCCGCATAGCTAGGGGGCAGCTGCGCCAGAATGTCCTTGGCAATGGCAAAGATGGCCCAGTAGTTGATCTTGAGTATGTCGTCCCAGGCCGCCAGCACTTCGCCTTGGGGGTTGGATAAACCCTCGCCACACACCAGCGCCAGGGGCTTGACCTCCGGGTGCATACCGGCAATACGCTCGTGGAAGACCAGGGCGTTGGCGATGATGGCGCAGGCCATGCGACGGGTCTGTGGCACGTTGGACATACCCAGACGCCGGGCTATTGACATGGTGATGCTCGACTGCAGCCTGTCTACCTCGTTCAGGAACCTTGCGGCGCCGTCGATTCCCTCCTGCAACGTAGTGGTGGCCCGGTCTACGGCGCGCTGGGGGACGGATACCAGGCTCACCATGTCCGCCAGGTCCTCAACGGAGCCGTCCAGCCAGCCGGACTCAGGAAAGCGATGCACCTCCTCGGTGCCCTCGACGAAGACGCAGTAGGATAGGCGGGCCGAGGACAGCGCTGTGCGGAGGTCGTCGGCCTCGCTGATGTTCTCCGGGTCGCGCAGGGCGATGGTGGCCTCGATGACGCGGCTGCTCTCCACGACCTCCAGTCCAAGACGAGACTTGGCCTCCGGTTCGACGGTGGCAGCTGGCATGTACTCCGCCTCGATTGCTACTGGGGCGCGGCCGGGCGCTGTGATGAGGATGTCGGGGCGCAGCCCCGGGTGGCCGGAAATCGCCTGGGTGTTCTCGGAGCGCACACTGCTGCGTGGCAGCATAGCCTGCAGCAGGCCGCCCAGGGCGTTGTTGGCGCTTGGTTCTGTCTGATGGGGCATGCTACTCCTAAGAAAGTGGTTGACAGATATAAGCACATCCGTTAAATCTATGTTACCACCCCAGCGATCGCATCGCTGGCCCGACGCCTCCCTTGCGGAGGCGTTTATTGCTGCTCTTCCGCATCTACTCGCCAGAGACGCTCCACGCTGTTCAGCGCAGGCGCTCGATGCCGGGGCAGGAGTCGAAGCCGGTGTCGAAGCTGAAGATGCGACTGGCACCCGCGGTGCGCATGACGGCGACGTGGAGGGCGTCCCGTGCAGAGAGGCCGTCGACGGCGCTGAGGATGGCCCTAGCGGAGCGTACCTCGGACATACCGAAGGGCAGCACGTCGTCGGCGATGGCGTCGAGACTCTGGAAAGCGTCGTCGATGGCGTCAGGGCGGTTGATCCCCACGTACCGGTGGAGAATCTCCTGGTAGACCTCCACGCTCGTGACGAGGCGCTCGCCGTCCCGCACCATCTGATTCAGGAGCACGATGGTGCGGTCTTTGTTGAGATGGGACGCGCCCACTAGGTACATGGGAATGTTGGAGTCTATGAAGATCACGGGATGCGCCGGCCGTCCTTGATCTCCCCAAGCATGACGTCTATGTCTGTGGTTGGGTAGTAGTGACGAGACGCCTCGGCGATGGCGCGGAGCTTAGCGTCCGTGGCGCCGGGCTGGTCATACCGCGCCTTGCGCAGGGCTTGGCGTACCCACTCCGCGACGGTCATCCGCTGCCCCCGGGCAACAATCTGGATCTCCGTGTACTCCTCTTCATCTAGCAGGACCTGTAGTCGTTTTGTCATAACAACAGTATATCTAACTCATATCAGATTAGTCAAGAGTTTGCAGAGGAGGTTTTGGGAGAAGGCCAGGCCAGCGGCCGGCCCTGATTGGAATACCCCTCCTTTCCTGCTCATGTCCTTCGACGGGTTCAGAGCCTGCCCCGCACTTGGTACGGGGATGGGCGGGTGCAACAACAACTCCCGCTCGTGGTGGGCCAAGAGTTTATCCTGAGTTTACTGAAGGGAACCATACGAGTGGGGGGGCAGGAGCCGTCGGATGCAATCCGGGCGGGAGGGGACACTCTTCGACAAGCTCAGGGTGAGCGGACGCCCTAGCCCCGGGGCCTGCTCACCTACGGCGGTAGCCTTTCTGAGACAGCCTCCTTAGAGTTGGAGTTGGTTCCAATCGAGTCATTCGTGACCACTGCTAGCCAGAGGCTATGGGCAGGAGGTTACTTGAACTGGGCGGCTACGTTTCTTCGTTGGATTTTGCCTGTAGCAGTTCGAGGAAGCTGGTCTACGAAGTAGATCGTCTTGGGAACCTTAAAGTCGATGAGATGCTGCTTGCAAAAGTCATGGATCTCTTCCTGAGATGCATCGCCCTTTAGAACCACTGCGGCGTTCACCTCCTCGCCGTACTTGGCATCGGGCACACCGAAGGAGATCGCCTCGGCTACAGCAGGATGTTGAGCTAGTATTGCATCTATTTCCAGGGGCGATATCTTCTCACCGCCTCGGTTGATCAGCTCTTTGATGCGGCCGGTAAGGGTCAGATAACCATTGGCGTCTATGAAGCCCTGGTCGCCTGTACGGAACCACCCGTCGGTGAAAGAGGAGGCGTTAGCTTCCGGATTGTTTCGGTAGCCGTGCATGACGTTGGACCCCTTTATCACCACCTCTCCCCGCTCTTCCGGGGATAGCCGATTACCAGTCTCGTCCATGATGGCTATCTCAACACCCGTACCTTGCCCAACGGTTCCCGCCCTTCTCTCTTGCGGGGGGAGGGGGTTGGAGGACATCTGGTGAGCAGCCTCAGTCATGCCGTAGGCCTCCAGCACTGGTGTGTCGAACCTTGCTTCCAAATCTGAAATAACGGAAGGGGCAAGTGCGGCACTACACGATCGGATGAAACGAAAGGTGCCTCTGGGTGCATTGTCGCTGTCGGCCCTAGTGAGTAGGATTTGATGGATAGTGGGAACGGCCGAGTACCAGGTGGCTTTGTGTTCTAGGGCTACCGACCAGAAGCTGCTGGCACTGAACCTGCTGGGGAGTACCGCAGTACCCCCTGATGCCAGGGTGGAAAAGAGTACCCCGTTTAGCCCATGAATGTGGAATAGGGGCATGACTACCATTGCCACATCCTGTGGCGTCAGTTGGTAAGTATCGACGATGTTCTTCAGCGATGCAGTTATGTTGTCGTGAGTCAGAGGCACGCCTTTGGGCCGGCTTGTGGTGCCACTGGTATGGAGGAATAGAGCTACATCCTCAGGTTCGGGTGACGTTGGTTCCCCACCGGGACTTAATAGGCTTCCACTTTGGCATAGCTCTATGGTTCCCTGGGGGGTTGCACTGGCCTCAATACAGGGAATAGCCAGAGAAGCGGCCGCTTCTCTGGCTGCGTGCTCCTCGGGAGGCAGAATGACTACTGAAGACTCGGCATCCTGCATGTAGAACTTGTACTCATCTACGGTGTAGGCGGGATTGAGGGGTGCGACCACTGCTCCCAAGCGAGTTACGGCCAGGAATGTGGCCGCGAACTCCAGACTGTTGGCCAGGACTAGGGAAACAGTCTGACCAGGGCCCAGTCCTATACCTTTCAAGACTGAGGCCAGTATTTCAACCTGCTCCTGCAGCTTTCGATAGGTGATCGTAGGCCCTTGAGGGATCACAAGGGCAGGGTGATTGGAGTCGCCTGAGTCGAGTAAATCAGCAAGGGATTTCATTTGCGTATCTCCCACACTGGTACAGACCTCTATATTGGGCCTATACCAAGTCTACAATAGTTTGGCTACGGGTAGCTCCAGGCGTGCGCTCAAGTCTTGTACATCTCGTCCTTAGACAGGGACTCATGATAGTGGACGCTCTTCCATTCGCCGCCTGCCTTCCGTTGACCGTTGGCAGTAGTTAAACCACTTAAGTATGCGTCGGCCTTCTCTGCTCAGCTGGTGACGTCTGTCTAATCTCTTTGATCCTCGGTACCCTGCTCTGATTATCTTCATGATGACGCTACTCTATGTGTAAGCCATCATTCTGAACGGGGTCAGTAAGTATAGCAGCCATCTCATCTAAGAGATGAGGGCACGCAAGAACAGACCGAAACCCCAGCCTAATATGAACACAGGCGACATCCACGAGCTGGGCCTGGGATTACGGCCGGCAGCCTCAGTCGACATTCGGAGTATAGATAGGACCACGATAATAGCGATTATCCAGGCGGACACTATGGTTACCTTCAAGGCGACACCTACTACGAAACCGGCTATCAGCCAGCCTATCAGCTCAAGATCAGAGGTTACTAGCCTATCCGACCTCTTTGAAGGCTCTTCATTCTTTGAAGCACTGTTCTGAGGGTCATCGGTCATATCAGTCATCCAAAAGAGGCATGGGTCTCATCTCACTTATAACGAGAGCTCTGCTGCGATAGTAACGGAAGTAAGGAGTGGACCCGCATCCAAATGATTTTTGCCACAGCCTCAACAGGCTGACTAGCATCGACTACCAACCAACGTTCAGGCTCCTTCCTGGCAAGTTTGAGATAGCCGTCACGGACCCTTTTATGGAATGATATTGATTCCTCTTCGAACTTGCTTTCACCCCCAGGGTCCTTCCTGACATCTTCATCAATACTCAAATCGCTCGTGAAGGTTAGTTGAGATGCTCTTCTCTGGAGAGCCTTATCAGGAGGCATGTCTAGCAGTATGGTAAGTTCAGGCATAATTCCCCGGGTGGATATCTCATTAATTGACTTCACCCATTTCAAGCTAACACCTCGTCCATAACCTTGATAAGCTGTGGTTGAGTCTACAAACCGATCAGCGATGAGGACAATCTCTTCCGATAAGGCCGGTTTTATAACACGAGACACCAACTCGGCTCTAGCTGCTGAGAATAGCAAAAGTTCAGCTTCGAAGGTCATCCTGGAGGTTTTAACAATGGGTCTTAGTTGTCTTCCTAACGGTGTATCTCCTGGCTCATGAATTAATTCCCAGTGCAAGCTCAATTCTTTTAATCGGTCTCTCAAGATTTTGGATTGAATAGTCTTACCAACTGCTTCGCCACCCTCAAGAGAGATGAATAAACCCATTAGAGATCTGTCCAGTCACTTGTCACGTGATGGGGGAAGTATACCAAGTCTAGAGGGCTTAAGAGTCGCTCTTACGGGGTTTTCCACTGAAAAGGAGCTGCGCCGACTAGCTAGCTTGCTATACCGCCATAGAGGATGACCGCAATATGTGTACTCGCCTCAAAGGCTCTTTACCACTACTGCGAGACTTTAGATTGGACCTCTCTGCTATCTGGTGCTGCAATCTGCGAATGAAGGAGCTCTGGGGGCTCAGCTCCACTGATTCTGCCCCATTGAATATCTGCTCTACGGCCCCTTCAGCTTCTTTAATGGCGGACTCCAACGTATCCTCAGTCTTCTCCAGTCCATACATGCTCATCAGAGTCTGCTCCAGCTGATGCAGAGTTCCCCTTCTGAGGACGAATATAGGGGTACCCTCCGTCTCAGCAACTCGTAAAGTTTGTGGGCGCTTTCTGTAGAAGGTCTTGGTGGTCATTATGATGTCGGACTCTCTGAAGCTATTGACTAGGGTTATAGGAAGCTGCATCTTTCTCACCACATCCTCTAGCCGACTACGATTGACCCCGAAAGGGTATATCTTAGATGGTGCAGAGGTAGATGGGGTTGGGCGTGTCGTTCTGGGTGCAACCTTTTGGGTGGCCGCTTTTCTCTCCTTCTGCACGTTCCCTTCTGCATCGAGCCAGCGCTCTTCGGGAGGAATGAGCCGGCGCCTCAATACCGCATCCACGGTTTCTGCCACGTCGACGTGAACCGCCACCCTCTCCCAGTTCTGTATCTCTACTAGCATCTGGAAAGTTGGAGGCCCCTTTCGTTCCAATATCGACTTCTGCGTACCTCGTCTCCTGGCTTCTTCATCGCCCAGAGTTACGGATTGAATACCGCCGATCAAGTCGGACAAAGTAGGGTTCATGATCAGGTTCTCGAGAGTGTTACCATGAGCCGTTGCAACCAATTGGACCCCTCGCTCAGCAATGGTCCTAGCTGCCACCGTCTCCAACTCAGTTCCTATCTCGTCGATGATGATGACCTCGGGCATATGGTTCTCGACCGCCTCTATCATAACCGCGTGCTGCAATGTAGGGGTGGGCACTTGCATGCGGCGAGAATGTCCGATAGCTGGATGGGGAATATCACCATCGCCGGCGATCTCGTTGGAGGTATCGACTATGACCACCCTCTTTTTCACGTCATCGGCCAGGAATCGGGCCACCTCTCGTAACATGGTGGTCTTGCCTACGCCAGGTCTACCTAGCAAGAGGATGCTGTTACCCGTCTCCACTAGGTCTCTGATAGTCCCAATGGTGCCGGAAATGGCCCGACCCACCCTGCAGGTAAGGCCGACGATAACACCTTTTCGGTTTCGGATGGCGGAGATGCGATGAAGAGTTCGCTCGATGCCCGCCCGATTATCATCTCCAAAGCTGCCTATATGGCTCACAACATAGTCGATATCGGCCTGGGTGACATCCTTTTCATCCAGAATCACCTCTTCTTGGAGGAAACGGGCCTCTGGTCGACGACCCAAGTCCAGGATGACTTCCAACAATTCGCTATAGCCGCAGCGGAGACTAATGGGCTGTTGTAAGTGGGGAGGAAGAGTCTGAAGGAGGGCATCTAAATCATCTGTGATCTGCTTTTCGATCAAAGTCTTCTCTGCAAATTCGCTTATTTTACGCCAACCGGAACCAGAGATGGTCGGCCAACCTTAGCTGTGACGTATCTGATTGCGGTTTCATACTCCTCTACAAGTCGGAAGCCTCTATCTTCCAGGGCCCTACACAGAGGTTTTTGAAACTCGGAGACCATACACCAAAGCACCGGATATCTGTTGAGAAGACCTTCGGTGGAATGTATCAGCTTCTCTGTGGCGTCGGACAGCTCTTGTCGAACCATTAGATCGAAGGACCCATTTTCCTTGTTCCCACTGAAGCACATCCAGCCGACTACTTGGTCATCGTTTAAGAAAACGTATTCCTCACCATCTCTTCTTCCACGGCGGTTCTCTCTCGACTCACGCCACTCATCCAGTATCTGACCCTCTACTTCTCGCACACACATGGGAAAGGTCGCATTATAGAGTTGGAAAATGCCGTATTCGTTGGCTGACGACGCTGGGAAAAGTCGTCCATTTCGAGCGCTGACCGAGGAACCAACCTCTTCTCTCCTTTCCAAGCAATACAAATACTCCTTGGTATAGAAGGAGAATCCGGCATTAGAAGCTGCATCCCTGTAGGGGCAGTCGGCTGTCAAACGGAGAAATATCCTGTCGACACCTAGCCTCCCTGCGCCTAGGCTGAGGCCGTGAAGGAGGTCTCTTCCATTTTCCAGGTTATCTGGAGAGATGTAGAGGGCATCTATCTCCCATACTGAAGGCCCCATCCTAGGCCTCGCAGAGACCAAGCCCTTCACTTTGAGGCCTTTTCCCTCTATCCAGGTCCAACAGTGTCCCCCAGGGCTAAGCCAGCCTCCAAACGGTAGCAACTCTAGCAGCGATAGGTCTTTTTGACCCAATCGTCGTCGGGGATGAGCGAGGTTCTCTCGTTTTCTCAGTCCAGAGAAGGAGAACTTGATTAGATCTGCCGAGTTTATTGCTCTAATCATCTTTTCTGGGATCTGTCAAGATGAATTCTCAGAAATGGAACCCAATCCAGCCATTTTCAAGAAGTACTCATGAAATCTGGTGTCCTGGGTGAGTTCGGGGTGGAAAGAGGTGACTATCACGTTATCCTGACAAGCCGCGACTGGAGCGCCATCAGGTAGCTTAGCCAAGGTTTCGGCTTCCGCTCCTACCCTTTCGATTACTGGGGCTCGGATGAACACGGCGTGAAAAGGTTCGCCCCCTAAAGCTGGCACCGGAAGATCCACTTCGAAGCTGTCCACCTGTCGGCCGAAGGCGTTCCTTCTAACATCCAAGTCTATAAGCCCTAGTGGTAGCCCCATCTTTTCGTCTTCCAAGATGTGTCGAGCAGCAACTATCATCCCTGCGCAGGTGCCCCACACCGGAAGACCGTCTTGAGCTTCTTTTTTGATGACCTCGGTGAAACCATAGATATCCATCAATTTTATGATGGTAGTGCTTTCACCTCCCGGTATGACGATTCCCTTAACATCCTCCATCTGACGTGGAAGTCGTATTTCTACCACATCCACACCTAAACGCTCGAACGCCTGAATATGCTCGGTAAAGTCGCCCTGAAGGGCCAGGACACCGATTCTGCTCATAGCTCATACGCTTATGTAAGCGGTTTGCGGTTACCATCCTCTGGTTGCCAGAAGCTCTTCTTCGGGCATCGTCTTTACGTCCAGGCCGCGCATGGGCTGACCGAGACCCTCGGAGACTTTGGCGATGATGTCAGGGTCTTGGTAATGGGTAGTTGCTTCGACGATGGATCGGGCCCTGGGTGCGGGATCCTCTGACTTGAAGATTCCCGAGCCCACGAAGACCCCTTCCACACCTAGCTGCATCATCAAAGCGGCATCCGCCGGGCTGGCCACTCCACCGGCAGCGAAGTTTACCACCGGCAGCTTACCGGTCTCGTGTATCTCGATCACCAACTCGAAAGGAGCCCCGAGGGTCTTGGCTTCCGCCATAAGCTGCTCTTCTGAAAGCGCCTGTAAACGACGAATTCCATCCTGCACCGCTCGTATGTGTCGCACCGCTTCCACGATATTCCCAGTGCCTGCCTCTCCCTTGGTTCTGATCATGGCGGCACCTTCTCCTATGCGGCGCAACGCCTCTCCCAAGTCTCTGCAGCCGCATACAAAGGGAACCTTGAAATCGTGCTTCCAGACGTGATGGCTCTCATCTGCAGGGGTGAGCACTTCTGATTCGTCGATATAGTCAACACCTAGGGCTTCTAGGACCTGGGCCTCCACGAAGTGTCCGATTCTACATTTAGCCATTACGGGAATGCTTACCTCATCCATAATCCCTTTTATGACAGTGGGGTCGGACATTCGGGCTACGCCCCCGGCGGCACGGATGTCAGCAGGGACCCGTTCCAGGGCCATCACTGCGCAAGCCCCAGCATCCTCGGCGATCTTCGCATGCTCTGCGGTCACCACATCCATAATGACGCCACCCTTGAGCATCTGGGCTAAGCCCGCCTTTACCTTCCAGGTTCCTTTATCCATTTTCTCCCCTCCTTGCTTTGCCGAATCATGAGAGGGACGCAATTAAGTCGGCTGAAGTTCTAACTTATTTTAACATATAACCTTCAAGTCTCAGAACCTGTCCATCAGTGGTCAACGTGAGCTGCCCCTATGATGTC
This sequence comes from Dehalococcoidia bacterium, assembly GCA_965197675.1. Classification (GTDB taxonomy): domain Bacteria; phylum Chloroflexota; class Dehalococcoidia; order Plut-88900; family Plut-88900. The sequence continues at coordinate 1,328,850 of OZ240221.1, forward strand.
GGATAATGAGCCTATGTTCTGGCTTTTAAGGAATCTCCCTATCTCATCGATAATGTCCAAAGAGAGATTGGGGTTCAAGAAGTTGGCAGTTCCCACCTGCACAGCCGATGCTCCGGCCATCAGGTATTCTAGCGCATCTCCGGCACTGGAGATTCCTCCGATGCCTACCACTGGAACGTCTACAGCCTCTGCCACTTTATACACCATAGCCAGGGCGATGGGCTTGATGGCAGGTCCGGAAAACCCTCCCATAACGGTGCCGAGTCCAGGTTTTCTCCTCCCCACGTCAATCGACATGCCTACGTATGTGTTGACCAGCGATATTGAGTCCGCTCCCGCACCAACGACGGCTCTGGCTATCTCCACAATATCGGTTACGTTGGGGGTCAACTTTACCATCAATGGAAACGAGCTAGCCGACCTCATCGCCTCGGTTACTGCTGCAGCCGACCTAGGATCGATGCCGAACTCCAGTCCGCCCACCTCCACGTTGGGACATCCTATGTTAGCCTCTAGGCCACTGACTCCATCGACTCCATCTAGCATCTTGGATATGATCCCGTACTCTTCCACGGTATCACCGGCCACATTCACTATGACAGGCACCTGCCATTGGGCCCAAATAGGGGCCTTTTCTGCGACGATTGCATCTACGCCTATGTTCTGAAGCCCGATGGTGTTTAGCAGCCCCGCAGTGGTCTCCACCAGACGAGGTTGAGGGTTCCCGTCTCGAGGGTAACGAGTCACCCCTTTACATACAATAGCCCCCAGCCTTTGAATGTCTACACTATCGGCCAACTCAGTGCCATATCCAAAGGTGCCGGAGGCAGCTATGACGGGATTATTCAGTGTAAGACCACCATCCCCTTTAGGCGAGAGCTCAGTAGTGAGGTTAGGTGTAGTCGCAGTAGTCATTCGGTTAGCCAACCTGCGTCTCCCTTTATCCCCTATAGGTATAACGGATAAAGAGCCTTAATTTTTAGAGAAGGGGGCCGACATATCGAAGGGGCCGAATATGTCTTTCTCTTCTTCACCATCTTTCTCAACGGGCAAGGTAGGAGGCAGTTCGGGGGGAGGTGCAATCTCCAACTCCTTGAGCTCCGGTAGGTCGAGACGAGCCGGGATCAATCGTCCGATGATGACGTTTTCCTTGAGTCCCATGAGCCTGTCGACGCGGCCTTGCAAGGCTGCCTCAGTCAGGACCTTGGTCGTCTCCTGGAAGGAGGCCGCGGCAAGGAAACTCTCCGTGTTGAGAGAGGCCTTTGTAACACCCAGCAAGACCGGATGCGCTATGGCTGGCTCACCACCTTCAGCAAGTACGTTAGCATTTATATCCTGGTAAACAAACCTATCCACCAGCTCTCCAGGAAGCAACTCAGTGTCTCCCTGAGAATCTACCCGCACCTTGCGCAACATCTGTCGAGCTATGACCTCTATGTGCTTGTCGTTGATGTTAACGCCCTGGGACTTGTAGACCCTCTGAACCTCCTGCACCAGATATTGCTCAACGGCATCCTTACCCATGATCCTGAGTATGTCCTGAGGATTGGTGGGCCCTTCCGTTAGCTGCTGTCCCGCTCTAACCTCCTCTCCGTCCTTGACTAGTAGGCGAGTGGTGGCGGGAATAATGTAATCTCGGCGGTCTTCCTCTTCATACTGGACGGAGACCTTGTCCTTCTCTACTACCACCTGTCCAGGCATGCGAGCCACGACAGGAGGTTGCGGCTTGGCGTCCTCGCCGTCTTTGGAGGCTTGTTCGCTCTCCGCAAGTATCGTATCGGTGTCCACAAACTGACCTGTATCAACCATCAATTTGAAGTTGGCTGGAATCGGGTACTCGTCCTGGTATTCCTCAGAGCTTACCGCCACGATTTTCCTTCCATCCTCATCCTCCACCAGCTGGATGGTGCTATCGATCTCTGTCAGAACAGCCTGTCCCTTGGGAGATCGAGCTTCAAAAAGCTCCTCTACTCTTGGTAGACCGGTTGTAATGTCAACACCCCCCGCCACACCACCGGTGTGGAACGTCCTCATGGTGAGCTGAGTCCCCGGCTCGCCAATACTCTGGGCAGCTATTACCCCTATAGCCTCTCCCTTGACCACCAGCCCCCCTCTTGCGGGGCTCCAGCCGTAGCACATGGCGCACAGTCCTCGTCTGGTCTCGCATGCCAGGGGAGACCTGACGAGGACCCTATCGATTCCTGCCTCCTCTATCTCTTTAGCCTTGACCTGGCTGATCTCCTCGTTTCCATCGACCATGATCTCACCAGTCTCAGGATGAGCTACGGGAGCAGCAGCAAACCTCCCACCGATCCACTCGGATAGGCTGCCCATGATGACGGTCTCAGGTGTGTAGGATATCCATGTCCCTGAGGTGGTCCCACAGTCTTCCTCCGTGATTATGACCTCTTGAGCTACGTCTATTAGCCGTCTAGTCAGGTAGCCGCTATCGGCTGTACGGAGTGCTGTATCAGCCAACCCCTTACGAGCTCCATGAGTAGAGATGAAGTACTCCAGCACGGTAAGGCCTTCTCTAAAGCTGGAACGGATGGGCAGGGCTATGATACGACCTCTGGGATCAGTCATAAGACCCCTCATGCCAGCCATTTGCCGAACCTGAGAAATGTTACCTTTGGCTCCAGACTGGGCCATCAAGTATATGGAACCGTAGGATGGAAGCTCCTCCTCGATCAGTTTGGTGACGTTATCGCTGGTATCCTCCCATATCTGCACGGTGGCGGTGTACAGCTCATCGCTGGTGATTAGGCCTCGCCGAAATTGCTCTACGTGCTCCGCCACTTGCCGGTCCGCCTCCTCCAGCAGTTCGGCCTTCTTTTGGGGCACGTGCAGATCATTGAGAGCGATGGTCATGCCAGACTTTGTGGCATATTTGAATCCCAAGTTCTTTATGCCATCCAGGACTCTGGAGGTCTCTTCGGAGCCCAGTGAGAAGTAACACTCGGTTGCTATCTCCTTCAAGACCTGTTTGTCCACAATCTGGTTTCTGAATCCCAGGCTTTCTGGTAGGACGTCGTTAAAGAGGATTCTCCCGATAGTGGTCTTCATGCGACTGTTGTCGGCCCCGTTTCGGACTTCTATCTCCGCCTGAAGATCGATCTGATACAGGTCGTACGCTAGCTTGGCGTCTTCCGCATCGGCGAAAAGCCTGCCTTCGCCTTTGGCCCGCGGCTTGACCAGGGTCATGTAGTAACAGCCAAGCACTATATCCAAGGTGGGAGCCGTTATCGGCTCCATGGAGCTGGGCGAAAGGGTGTTATTGGTGCTGAGCATGACCTTCTCGGCTTCTATTACAGCGGATCGGGAGAGAGGCAGATGAACAGCCATTTGATCGCCATCGAAGTCGGCGTTGAAGGCTGTACACACCAGGGGATGGAGTTGGATAGCGCTTCCATCCACCAGCACCGGCCAGAAGGCCTGAATACCCAAACGGTGTAGAGTTGGGGCGCGGTTCAGAAGCACTGGGCGCTCCTTGGTTACCTCTTCCAATATGTCCCAAACCTCTGGTCTTACCCGCTCCACTATCCTTTTAGCACTCTTGATGTTGTGGGCGAGTCCATGCAGAACCAGTCTCTGCATCACGAAGGGCTTGAACAACTCCAAGGCCATTCGCTTTGGCAGACCACATTGGTTGAGTTTCAGGTTAGGGCCGACCACTATGACGGATCGCCCGCTGTAGTCTACTCTTTTCCCCAGCAGGTTCTGGCGGAAGCGGCCCTGCTTTCCTCGCAACATATCGGACAGAGACTTTAGCTTATGGTTGTGGCTGCCGGAGATGGCCCTGCCGCGCCTTCCGTTGTCTATGAGGGCGTCGACGGCCTCCTGTAGCATCCGTTTTTCATTCCGGATAATGATCTCCGGAGCTCCTAGCTCCAACAACCTCTTGAGTCGGTTATTCCGGTTAATTACCCTGCGATAGAGGTCATTGAGATCACTGGTGGCAAAGCGGCCACCGTCCAGCTGCACCATAGGGCGTAGATCAGGGGGCAACACGGGTAATACGGTTATGATCATCCACTCTGGGTGGTTACCACTCTTATATAGTGAATCTACCACTCTCAATCGCTTAGTCGCCTTCTTGTATCTCTGCCCAGAGGTATTCAGTATCTCCTGTTGAAGACTCTCTCTAAGCTTTTCCAAATCCAGGTTCTTCAGTATCTCAAGAATAGCCTCTGCCCCCATGCCGGCGGTAAATATAGAACCGTACCGCTCTTTCAACTCTCGGTATTGGCTCTCAGTGAGCATCTGGAGGGGTTTCATTTCCTCCAACTCATCAGTTTTCTGTTTCAGAGCCTCCTTTAGAGATTCCTGCTCCTCCATGATGCTGCGACGGAGGTCGTTGATCTGCTGGATTACCTTGTCAGAGCTCTGTCTTGCTTGCTCGGCTGCCTGCTGCTCTAGCTTGGCGACCTGCTGGGTGAATTTCTCTTGAAGACCCGAAATCGCATCTTCGGCAGATTGGTTGAGGGATTCTAGATGCTTCTCTCTGACAATAGCTCCCCTGGATACTATGAAAGTACCATTGAGGGCTATCTTCTTGGGCGCTTTCTTGCCCATATGTTCTGCCAGCAGTGCTTGAATCTCTTTAGCAGCCTCTTGAACTTGTACAATAGCTGAGTCCGTATCTTCCTGAACGGTCCTCTTATCCTCTTCGAGTCTGTCCTCGACCTCCTTAATAGGATCGTTCGACTCCGCTTTATTATCGCTAACAGCCTCTTCCATGTTCTCTTTCAGCCTGGCAATCTCCAACTCGGCTGCTTCTCGCAGTTCATTCAAGGTGCGTTGTCTGGCCTCGTCATCAACGCTGATAACTGTGTACTGAGCAAAGTAAAGGATCCGTTCGAGTGTTCTGGGAGACATATCCAGCAGCAGCCCCAGGCGGCTGGGGGTACCCTTTACATACCATATGTGACTGACGGGGGCCGCGAGGGTTATCTGGCCCATCCGCTCTCTTCTAACCTTGGAGCGAGCCACCTCTACGCCACATCTATCGCATATGATGCCCTTGTATCTGATCCTCTTGTACTTACCACAGTAGCACTCGAAGTCTTTGGTAGGCCCAAATATGCGCTCGCAGAACAGGCCGTCTTTCTCCGGCTTCAATGTCCTATAGTTAATGGTTTCTGGCTTGGTTACCTCTCCGTAGGACCAGCTCTTTATTCTTTCTGGAGAGGCTAAGGAGATTCGAATAGCGTTAAAGCTCTCAGATTCAACTCCTCGGGTAGTAACCATATCCTATTTCTCTCCTTCTTTCGATTTGGCTGAGTCGTCAGTAGGCGCAGCTAGCTCTTCCCTCTCTTCGTTCACGGGCGTCGCATCAGGCGGAGTGCTCTTATCAGTTACTTCTATATTCAGTAGCTCTGACCTTTCCCCATTGTCGGATCCTTCGGACAACTCTGAGACTATATCCGCCAGGGAGATATCCGCCTCAACCTCTTCTTCTTGGTCCTCGCTCAAGAGCTCTACGGATAGGCCCAGGCTTTGCAGCTCCTTTTGTAGAACGCGGAATGATTCAGGAACTCCGGGTTGGAAGACGTTCTCTCCTTTGACTATCGATTCGTAGGTTTTAACCCTTCCTGCAACATCATCCGATTTCACAGTCAGCATTTCCTGCAGGTTGTGTGCGGAGCTGTAGGCCTCGAGGGCCCATACCTCCATCTCGCCGAATCGCTGTCCACCGAACTGAGCTTTGCCCCCCAGGGGTTGTTGAGTGATGAGGGAGTAAGGACCCGTAGAGCGGGCATGGATTTTGTCCTCTACGAGGTGAATTAGCTTCATCATGTAAATGGGGCCTACGGTGATGGGTTCATCGAAGGGTTCTCCAGTTCGTCCATCCCTCAAGATGGTCTTGCCGAAGAATGGTGGAAGTAAATCACGGGTCTCCATCACCTCTACAGTCAGCTCTTCTAGTGCCCCATCCTCCGCCTTTTTCGCATCCACACCCGCCTCAGCCAGCCAAAGCCTCAGGCAAGTCTCTCTTGCCAACCCCGGATGGCTGTCGCTCATGACCTTTTCCCCGTCGTATCCCTGCTCGTTGAGCCAATCCACAATCCGCTGTAAGTCGGCGGTTCTGCGTCCATTAGCAGGGTCGAGGTCATGGACTCCAGCTTTTTGGGCCAGCCAAACTCGAGACAATGCGTCCTCAATAGAGCTATCGGTAGCTCCATCAAAGACGGGGGAGGTCACCTTGAAGCCCAGGGCTTGGGCAGCTAACCCCAAGTGGGTCTCCAATATCTGTCCCAAATTCATCCGGGATGGTACGCCTATGGGGTTCAGGATGATATCTACGGGCGTGCCATTCGGTAAGAAGGGCATGTCCTCCTCTGGCAGGATAATGGAGATGACCCCCTTGTTGCCGTGGCGACCCGCCATTTTGTCTCCCCCGGCTATTTTCCTGGTCTGGGCCACCCACAGTCGAACCAGCTGATTGACCCCAGGAGGAAGCTCGTGCTTGTCAGACCTGGAAAACACCTTCACGTCTATGACTTTGCCTCGCTCACCGTGAGGCACCCGCAAACATGTGTCCTTTACCTCTCGAGCCTTTTCACCAAAGATGGCCCTTAGCAGCTTTTCTTCCGCTGTAAGCTCAGTCTCGCCTTTGGGAGTGATTTTGCCTACTAGAATATCCTCTGGAACCACCTCGGCGCCGATGCGGATAATCCCGTTTTCGTCCAGGTCTCTAAGGCTCTCTTCTCCGACGTTGGGGATATCTTGGGTTATCTCTTCAGGCCCCAGCTTGGTATCCCTGGACTCGACCTCGTGCTTCTCAATGTGTATGGACGTGAATTTGTCCTCTTTAACGATGCGCTCGCTGATTATTATCGCGTCCTCGTAGTTGTAGCCTTCCCAACTCATGAAGGCGCATAGGACGTTTTGGCCTAGGGCCAACTCACCATTATCGGTCGATGAGCTATCGGCGAGGATCTGACTCGACTGCACCACATCCCCTTTGCGAACCATAGGTCTCTGGTTGATGCAGGTCCCCTGGTTGCTGCGCACGAACTTTAGGAGGGGGTAAGGGTTATCCCTTCCTTCTTTGTCTCGGATCACTATCTCTTCTGCGGTGACTGAGACCACCTCACCGTTTGTCTGCGACACGCACACCTGGCCGCTATCCGTGGCCACTCTAGACTCCATGCCTGTTCCAATCAGGGGCGCCTCCGGCCTCAGCAGGGGTACTGCCTGTCTCTGCATGTTGGAGCCCATCAGAGCTCGGTTCGCATCATCGTGCTCGAGAAACGGTATCAGCGACGTGGAAACACTGACTATCTGCTTGGGCGACACGTCCATAAAGTCAATGTTCTGTGGATTCTCAGTTCGGAAGGTTTCGCCAAAGCGAACCTCCACCTTCTCCGAGACGAACCGGGCGTGATTATCCAAAACCGAGTTGGCCTGAGCTATAACATATTTCTCCTCTTCGTCGGCAGCCAGGTATACAATCTCATCTGATACGAAGGGCTGGACCTTTATGGTAGTAGTAGGCAGCTTCGTAAGCTTTTTCGCAGTTTTCTCTCTCATAGGCCTACCTGTAACGGCGACCGCCTTTTTCCCATCCACCAATACCGGTTCCCGAAGGGTCTTTCCTATCAACGATTCGCACTCGTTTGGCACCTCATTGATCACCTTGCGGTACGGAGTCTCAATGAAACCGTATTCGTTTATGATGGAGTAGGTAGCCAGAGAGCCTAGCAGTCCGATGTTAGGACCCTCGGGCGTCTCGATGGGGCAAATCCTGCCGTAGTGAGAATGGTGGACGTCACGAACGTCGAAACCAGCCCTCTCCCTGGACAGTCCTCCAGGCCCCAGAGCCGATAGTCGCCTCTTGTGAGTCAACTCGGCGAGAGGGTTAGTCTGATCCATGAACTGGGATAGCTGAGAACCACCGAAGAATTCTTTCATCCCAGCCACTATGGGTCTGATGTTGACTAAAGCGCTGGGAACAGCCGTCTCTGGCTCTATTAGGGTCATCCTCTCTCTGACCACCCGCTCCATCCGAAGAAGGCCTATACGGAACTGGTTCTGCACCAGTTCTCCTACGCCCTTGATGCGCCGGTTGCCCAGATGATCGATATCATCAACTCCATCTTCCCCTTTATTCACCTGGATCACCTTCCGAACTATGGCCACTATATCCTCTTTATTCAAAGCTCTGTTGCTCAGTAGGTTGAGTAGCGCCTCAGCCTTGGCTTTGGGCAGAATGGACTCGAGAGTTTCCACGGTTATAGAGCCTTGAACGGTAAGAGCGCGTACTTTCTCGGCCTCCTCGGAGGAGAGCCCGGCGGTCTTAAAGATCTCCGTATCCAGTCTTTTATTGATCTTGTACCTACCCACCTTGCCTAAGTCGTATCTGCGCACGTTGAAGAAAAGGGCAGTTAGCAGCGACTCCGCATTCTCTGCGGTAGGCGGCTCTCCCGGTCTTAGGCGTCGATAGAGCTCTATCAAGGCTTCTTCCCGGCTGCTTATTCCGGTGTCCTTGTCTGCGGTGCTCCTGATGTAGGATTGGTCACCCTGGAGGTCCTCGTCTTGGAAGAGCTCCAGTAGGGACTCGGTTGAATCGTAGCCGATGCAGCGCAGCAAGGTGGTAACGGGAATTTTGCGCTTTCGATCCACCTTGGCGGAGATGACGTTCTTGTTGCTGGTCTCGAGTTCCAACCATGCGCCTCTATTGGGAATCAGCTTCGCATAACACAGTTGTCTTCCGCTGGTGGGGTCTTCTTCCCTGGTGAAATAGACCCCTGGAGACCTCACTAGCTGGCTAACGACTACTCGCTCCGCTCCATTGATGATAAAGGTGCCCTGAGATGTCATAAGAGGGATGTCTCCCATGAATATCCATTGCTCGATCTTCTCCTCGGTGGGCACCTTTTTGTCTAGCCGAGCCAGGGCATGGAGGGGCGAAGCATATGTGAGGTCTCGTGTCCGGCACTCGGTCTCGTTAAACTTAGGTTCGCGAAACTCAAAATCGAGGAAGTGTAGCTCGAAGCGTTCGCCAGAGAAGTCCTCTATTGGGGATACCTGATCGAATAGCTCTCTGAGCCCTTCACGTCGGAACCATTTGTATGAGTCCAGTTGGACGCGTATGAGACTAGGCACCTCAAGAACTTCGGGAAGCTTGCCAAAAGATTGCCTGGACGCGGAAGTAAGACCAGACGAAGATAGGGTGGATACCATAACTACGCGCTCCTTAAAATGAGGATAGTTGCCCTCGGAAGTAAAAACAAAGGGGCTAGCCTAGAATATATGGGGTAACTGTGTAGAGACAGCAGTAGCGGCATTCTGCGTTCAAACCACGAATATAGCACTTTGTCAATAGATTGTCAAGGCAACCCATTATTATACGTAAATATCCGACAGTAGCCAGGCTCCTTTCGCGTGGTATTAGTATTGAGCCAGTGTCGATAGAACTGGTCTGGGGTCTTGTAGCCCAAGGCTTGATGTGGGCGTACGGTCTCGTAGGTGTGATTCCAGGCCAGGTGGGCTGGAGCAGGCCCGCCTGAATCGTTCGGGAACTCCCTGACATCTCGTACCTCTCCCCGGCTATCAAGTGCCGCCGTGGCATGGTGTCCGGGGTGTGGGTCTATACCGATGATCGTCGTCATACCGTCCCTCCTTGTGGTAGAGTCTCCTTAGGGACATGTCGGCGTACTCCTGCGAGGAGATCGGGCCAAAGTGGCACCCTTGAATCCAGCGACTCACAAGTCCCATAGGGGTTGCGGTGTGGGCAGTTCCGTACCAGGCCACTCTGGGCAGGGCTTCGGTATGATGGAGGTGGCCCTGGAGCTTCCACTCCGACGTACTAGCCAGCATGAACCGCCCGCACCTCTCCAACTAGTGTATTCACCCTCGAGCTCTCACCTCCCCATCCTGTCGCGTTTGGTGTTGGCGGTAAAGGGGAGGGGCGCTCGTACAACAGGCGCCTTGTCTATCCTGCTGGTGGCTGCCCTGGCCCTGGGTGGGGCGGCGGGGTGTAACGGCGAAACAACATTGCAGCCGGCTAGGGGAGTCACCTTGGCGGCCCAGGAATCGAGGACTACCCCAAACGCCCCTCCTCCAAGCCTTCTTTTACCAGGGGAGAAGGGACTGATCGAAACCTCCGACTTGACCGACGACAGCCCACTGCCCAGATGGCTCACCTTCGCCTCCGGGACCCGCACCTTCAGCAGTACGCTGGCCAGTCTGGCCATACGGGTTACGGCGATGGACGACAGCATGCCGCAGATGCGGTCTGAGGCTACTTTCGCGCTGACGGCGGATGAGGTCAACGACCCGCCAACGACGCCTGCGCTGGAGGCGCAGACATGGACGGAGGGACAAGAAAACAGCTACACCGTGCCGGAGTTCACTGACCCGGAGGGCGGTACGGTGACCTACACGGCAGTCGTGTTAGTAGACGCCACCACTACGGCCCTGCCTTCGTGGCTGACCTTCAACGAGGACACCCGCACCTTCAGGGGCACGCCGCAGAACGCCGACACGCCAGTTGACATAACCATACAAGTCACAGCAACAGATGACGCATCGCCGTCGCTAGCCGCCTCCGCCACCTTCACCCTCTCGGTCCCTGACATCAACCAGAGGCCGCCGGCCCCGAGTGTGTCGGATCAGACCGCCGCCATAGGCCGCCTATTCACGTATCAATTCGCCGCAGTAACCGACCCTGACGGCGACACGCTGATCTACAACGCATCTCTGATTAACGGCAGCCCGGTCAGTACTACTGTGTGGCTGACCTTCGAGAAGGACACTCGCACCTTCAGGGGCACGCCGAGGGTGAACGTGGTCAGCCTAAATGACCCCATAACGATTCAGGTCTCGGTGGATGACCCGGGCGGGCTGTCCGGCAGAGACACCTTTACGGTGACTGTCGTGGCGAACCAGGTGCCCTCTGCACCCACGATTGGGCCGCAGAGTGCCACGGAGGACGTGGCCTTCGGCTACACCGTGCCGGAGTTCGACGACCCGGAGGGAGACATGGTCGCCTACAATGCTGTCCTTGCCACCGGCACCACGCTGGCCGATGGTACAACACCTGCTGACGGCACCAGCCTGCCAGACTGGCTTACCTTCAACGCTACCAGCCGCGTCCTCAGTGGCACTCCGGCGGATGCGGTCACGCCGGCCACGCTGATGATCAGGATAACGGCCACGGACGACGGCACGCCGGCCGCCTCCTCGTCCGTCACGTTCGCCCTGAACGTTCGGGAGGTGAACGTTGCGCCGGTGGCCGTGTACGACACCATTTCAACCGCCGTGGACGAAGGCGGTACGCTGGAAGTCCAGAGCTCTATGCTGCTGGACAACGACACGGATGCCGACGTCCCAGTGAACACCTTGACTATCACTACCGTAGGTAACCTGAGCAACGGCGCCGCTGCCCTGTCCGGAGACGGGACAACCGTCACCTATACCCACGACGGCTCGGAGACCACTTCGGGCGGCTTCACCTACACCGTCAGCGACGGAGCGACCCCGACCCCTGGTACGGACACGGCGACGGTGACCGTAGTCGTAACGCCGGTGAACGACGCACCTGTCGCCAACGCCGGACCAGGTCAGACGGTGACGCCAGGCTCAGCGGTCTTCCTGGACGGCTCCGGTAGCAGCGATGCGGAGGGCAGCACCCTGACCTACACTTGGAGCCAGACCTCCGGTGACAACGTCACCCTGAGTTCCACCACTGTGGCAATGCTCACCTTCACTGCGCCGGTCGTACCGCAAGGACAGCCCAGCTTGACGCTGGATTTCTCGCTGGTGGTCAGCGACGGTACAGTGGACAGCATCGCCGATTCGGTCACCATTACCGTCTTGCCGCCTCGCGTCCCCGGCGTTCCACAGAGCCTCTCGCTAACCGAGGGGCACCGGCAGATCACCGTGAGTTGGGCCGCGCCCTCGGACGAGGGTAACCCGGCCCTCACAGGCTACTCGCTGCAGTACCGCGAGGTTTCGAACCCCGAAGTCCCGTGGCAGACCTGGATGCGTCCAACAACGGATGTCACTACCAGCACCACGACGGTCATCACCGGCCTCACCAACGGCACGGCGTACCAGGTGCGGGTGGCCGCCGTCAACAGCCGAGGTACCGGCTCGTACACGGCCGCGCCGTCGGCTACGCCTGCGGACGTTCTGCGCGTCCCCGGCGTTCCGCAGAACCTCTCGCTGACCGAGGGCCACCGGCAGATCACTGTGAGTTGGGCCGCGCCGTCGGACATGGGCAACCCGGCCCTCACAAGCTACTCGGTGCAGTACCGCGAGGTTTCGAACCCCGAAGTCCCGTGGCAGACCTGGATGCGTCCAACAACGGACGTCGCTACCAGCACCGCGACGGTCATCACCGGCCTCACCAACGGCACGGCGTACCAGGTGCAGGTGGCCGCCGTCAACAGCCGAGGTACCGGCTCGTACACGGCCGCGCCGTCGGCTACACCCGCAGTTCCCATATCCACTCCGCCGCCCACGAGCAGCGAAGAGCAGCAGCGACAGCAGCCTGACCTGTCCCCGGACTTCGGCGATAACATGGTAGACGACCAGGTGTGGTCGCAGGACGAGCGCGTGAGGCTGTCCCTGCCCGTGGCCAGCGGAGGCGACGGGGAGCTAAGGTATCGCCTGTCGCCGCCCCTCCCCTCTGGCCTGCGCTTCGACGCCGACGGTCACACCATCAGCGGAACGCCCACTGAGACGCTGGCCAGGACCCGGTTCACCTTCATAGCACGGGACCAGGACGGCGACCGGGCGGAGCTTCGCTTCTTCATCACCGTTACGGGGCTACCGCCGGTGAACGTCACGGATCCGGAGGACGGCGTGTCTACGCTGGTGGTAACCCGCACCGGGGAGGCCAGCGTGACCCTCACGCTGGGCGACGAAATCATGGAGGTTAGGGTAACCGCTGACATAGAGAGCGAGGGGACGCGCCTCACCTTGCAGGCCGACCCCGCCCTGGAAAGCCTGGCCGAGGTTGACTTCTCGGAGGTAACGGACACCGAAGTGCTGGGAGCTGGGCTGCCCAGCGGGTTCCGCATCGCCGGCAGCCAGACCATCGTGAGCATCACGCTGATGGACGGGCAGGGCGAGCGTATCAGGGATCTGGACAATGCGGTGACGGTGTGTCTGCCGGTGAGCGACGCCTTGCTGGTGGAGGCGGGAGGGCAGAAGCTGGCACTGCTCCACTACGACGAGACCGAGGGCTGGACCACACTAGCCGGCTCGGAGGTGAGGACGTTGGAGGACGGGATGATGGTGGTTTGCGCAGAAGCGACCAGATTCTCGCCGTTCGCTGTGGGTTATGGGGCAGAGCCGACGCCGACTCCCATGCCTACGGCAACTGCTACCCCGACGCCGAGCCTCACGCCTACGCCGGTGCCATCGCTTACTCCGACACCGGAACCGATAGCAACGCCTACACCGACAGCGACACCTATGCCTACGCCTACGCCGGTGCCATCGCTTACTCCGACACCGGAACCGACAGCAACGCCCGCGCCCACACCTACAGCGACGCCCACGCATACACCTACGACCACGACGGCTCCCGTTACATCCCCCGCCCCGCCCACAGCGCCAGTGCAGGATGGTCGCGAGGCCGGCGCTAGCGTATGGATATGGGTAGTGATTGGCCTGGTGCTGGCCAGCATGGTGGTAGCCGGCGCCATAGTCACCCTCACGAGAGCGTGGCACCGCCGCGGCTAGACTAGACCAGCCCCCTCTTATGGGGACAAACGAGCCGTGCAATCCGTAGATAGCCCTGGATGCAGGCAGCGATACCCTCTGGCAGCCGGACGGTTGAGCGGTCCAGGAGCTAGAAAGCGTGAGACTCCAGATGCGTGAGTCTCGTCAGGACCGCGATGATGTCGAGGGGTGTGACAGTGCGCCGCACTACTGAGGGTTGCAGGACAGGGGACAAAACCCGCCTCCGTCAGGGCGCAGGTGCCCCACCCGTTCTGCCTGTGCCCCTGAAACCACGCCCGGGCGGCGACGTGGTGGTACTGAAAACACAATCGCTGCTTGAAAGGCGGTCAAGAGAAAGGAGGCACGACATGAGACTCAACGCACAATCCAAGGGTGGGCTTCCCCGACGCCCAGTCAGTTCCCCTAGTGCGGGCCCGCCGCTACTCCTCCCTGAGCAACCGGATGCCGGTGGAGATCAGCAGCAGGGGAAGCGTTGAGTCGATGAATATCCACACCAGCCCCGCGGAGTTGGAGGGTTCCACCCACTCAGTGCCGAACCAGTTCCAGATGAGGGCAAGCAGGACCGCCGCAGAGAAGTAGAAGGTGAAGTTAGCCTCAAGGTAGTCTCGGGTGATTCCCTCGCCGTAGGGGTCGCTGCTGTGCCCCAGCTTTCTGCTGAAGGCAACTATTAGCGCTATGATAGCTCCGGACACCATCATCGGGTCTAGGATTCGCCACACATTGAGGGCGGTGCCCTCCACCATCGGGTCGTAGAACTGGTTGGCCAGGAAGTGGGTGGCCACCGCCAAGCCCAGCAGTATCACGTAGACAGCAACCAAGAGCCTTATCACGGTCAATTGGGGCCTCCTTCAAGAGTGGCTAGGCTAGCATGTTGGACACTAGGGTAACCTGTTGTGAAATGGCTGTCAATCGCAGTCTAACCCCTAGATTCCCTACCTAAATACGTAAGAAGACCTCGTTGGCTCCTGCGGTGAAGCGGGCTATGATGTTTATGGAACGAGAGAAACAATCACCAACGAAGTGCACCTATGAAGAAGCAAGGACTCCTGTCTGCCGGCGTCCCCGCACAGGCAGGGCTGCTTTCCCAGTACGAGGAGGAGAAGAGTTCGACGGGCATAACGGCGCTGTCAGGACTGCCGGCCTACGTGGAGTCCCGCCGCTTTTCTCGTTATACCCGTGTACAGGAAAACTCTTGGGGGAGCAAGTCGCATCCCAGGAAATTCAGAAGCTGAAACGGGGGTTAATGAGGGGGCTGCCACATGGGAGCAACCGAGCAGATTCCGGATCTCCGTTCACCTCTACAGCAATTGTGTTGAAAGCAAGAGGAATGATCAACGATTGCCGGAGTCATGTCGCTCCATCTGGAGCCATGCCTGTGCTAGGTTCCACGTTCCCCGAACTACCACACCCCAAGTGATCAGGGGCAGAACGATATCGGACACCAAGTTGTTGACAAGGTAGACTTGTGGTATCCTACAGGAGTGTCGGGGCGTGGCGCAGCCCGGTAGCGCACCTGCATGGGGTGCAGGGGGTCGCTGGTTCAAATCCAGTCGCCCCGACCAGTGCACACAAAGAATAACACTGAATAACACTAGCACATAGCTTGATTTATAGGCCCTGTCCTCAGGGGGGTATAGGGGATAGGGTGACACCAGAACGGCTCTTCCCGGCGGTCCAACTTTCAGAACCCAGCCGTTCCGACTAGTTGATTACCGTGCCGAGGGGAAGCTGCAAATAGGAGGGGTAAATGATTTCTACCTACCAACACTTTGAAACGGTTGCTCCTGTTTACAGGCAACTGAGGACCACTGACGAGGCTCCAATCAGAGCCATTCGTAGCTTGCTGGGAGCCAAAGTGGGATTGAGAGTCTCCGATATAGGCTGTGGGACAGGCCGTTACTCCCAGCTACTGCACGATTACCTGACACCTGTTTCCAAGATGTACTGCATCGACTTCAATCACGCCATGCTTGAGCAACTGCGCTCTGAACTGCGCCCTAGTGAACGGGATAACTTCCAGCTTATTCAGGGCAGCGCGACAGACCTCCCTCTGGCCGATGGGTCCTTGGACGTAGTCACGTCCTTTAACGCTATACACCACTTCGATCTAACGGACTTTCTTTCAGAGATAAGCCGAGTGCTAGACAAGAATGGTCAAGCATTTTTATACACCAGGCTCCAAGATCAGAACGCTTCAAACATCTGGGGCAGATCTTTCCCTCAGTTCTGCGAAAAAGAAGGCAGGCTTTACACGTTGCCCCAGCTAGTAGAGTGTATCGAGCGATATTTTGGGCCGGCTCATCTCTCGGCTAGGCCATTCTTCATGCGTAGACAGTCCTCCTTGGATGCCCTGATCGAGCAAGCACGAGGTCGACATTACTCCACCTTCTCTCTATACACCCCTGACGAGTTCGAAGATGCTCTGGATGGGTTCCAGAGAAATATCATTAGAGAGTTTCCCGATCTCAATGCAATACAGTGGACTGACTCCAACACCCTTATTTCTCTTTCGCCTCCATAGAAAACTCCCTCTGCACACTGTCTCGGTTTTGGCTTGCTGGCACCGGTTCCAATTCTTCCAGTTGGTGACGGTGTACTGTGTGGCCAAAGCTGATATAATTACACTTGATTTAGGAGGAAAACATCATGCGTGAGTACGATCTTGTTATTCGTGGTGGAACCATAGTTGATGGGACGGGTGTGCCTCGGTATAAGGCTGATCTGGCCGTCAAGAGTGGAAGAGTAGCCAAGATCAGTGGCGTGATCAAAGCTGGCGCCGGCAAAGAGATCGATGCCAGTGGTTGCATAGTTGCTCCCGGCGTCCTCGATCTACACACTCACTACGAGGCGCAGCTAAACTGGGACCCTTACGCATCCCTGTCTGGATGGTTTGGGGTCACGTCGGTCACGGTGGGGCAATGCGGCTTCGGATTTGCACCCACCAAGCCCCAAGACCGTGACCTGAACATGCGTATGATGAATCGCATAGAGGCCATTCCCCTAGAGTCTATGAGACAGGGAATGCGCTGGGACTGGATAACCTTCCCCGAGTTCCTGAACAGCCTGGAGCACCACGGGTTGGGAATCAACGTAGGCTCACTGTTTCCCTTCTCACCCCTGAGGGGATACGTCTTGGGAATGATGGAGGCTCGCGAGAGGACGTCAGTTACAGAATCTGAACTGAACCAGATGAAGCAAATCTTCTACGAGGCTATGCAGGCTGGAGCCTTCGGCTTCTCCGCCGACAAGAACATGGAAGACCGGCCCGAGGACGGTGGATACCTCCCGAGTCACGTAGCTTCTGACGAGGAATTCCTGGCCATGGCTGAGGTTCTGGGGGAATTTGGGGTGGGCCACATCGGCTGGACCATCTTTATGTCCCAGGACCCTGGGCACGAGAGACAGTTGATGAAGCAGATGATGGATCTGAGCGGTCGCCCCCTTCAAGTCGCTCCTGAGGAGGGCAGTGATTCTGAGGTATGGGTAAGGGCTATGAGAGAGCAGGGTTATCCCGTCCTATCTCAAGAGTTCGCCATGACTGACAGCTCTGCCCATTTCACATTGGCGGAGTACAACCTGTTCGATTACATGCCCAACTGGGTACAACCCTTCGTTGGAACTCCGGAAGAGAGAGCCGCGAAGCTTAGAGACTCGGATGCCCGAGTAGCAATGAAACGGGACGTGACGGAAAGGCCCCACCACAGAACTGACTGGGCAACTGTCAAGGTGGAAGAAGTGGTACACGAACGGAACTACAAGTACGAAGGTTACTCCATCCGGGACATCGCCAAAATGGACAACAAAGACGGCCTAGACGCCTTCTTAGACTTGGCCTTGGACGAAGACCTGAAGACCACTTTCAGCCACCAATTGGCAGACCCTGCCAGGAGAGAGCGGATCCAGGACCCCTTTGGCCATGTTTCCGTCTCCGATGGCGGCGCCCACACACGATTCTTGGCTCAAAGCACCTGGCCTGTCGACTTTCTGTCCCACTGGATACGAGACAAGGAGATCATGACTTTGGAGGAGGCCCACTATAAGATAAGCTCTCTGCCAGCATGGATGAGCGACTTCAAAGACCGAGGTATGCTTAGAGTTGGGAACTGGGCCGATATAATCGTATACAACCAGGAAGAGTTGGGCGTCCTTTACGATAAGCCCACCTTCGCCAACGATTTCCCTGGCGGCGAGCGCAGACGCATTCAGAAACCCAAGGGGCTGCGATACACCATAGTCAACGGCGGGGTAACCTTCGAAGAGAACAACTGCACTGGCAGCTTGCCTGGCAAGCTCCTCCGAAGCTGTGACGTGGTAAGCTGACCTATCATCCACCCTTAAGCACCGCTAATAAGGGGCGCTCAAAGGGCGCCCCTTATCCGTATCATCGTTCAATGGCCTATCTGTGCGTAGCGGTACTACCTTTCTATGGGGTCTACCCCACGATTGCTCAGAAACCGAGCATCTTGACTATGGTGAGCAGGGCCAAGGTATTCCACTCGGGACCATCGCTATACTGTCGAACCCAAGAAGTCCAACCCAAGCCTCCACGAAGAGCAGTCCTTGATTTGATATAATGAGCCATCACGCGCTAGGAGGTAGTGTTAGCAGTCATGGACATGGCACTGGAAGGCGTAAGAGTCATTGATTTGACCCAGTTCGAGGCGGGCACCACTTGCACCCAGGCCCTGGCCTGGCTTGGCGCAGATGTCATAAAGGTGGAGATGCCCGGCAGGGGCGACCCTGGGAGACTCGATGGTACGGATATAGAAGGCTACGATAGCTACTACTTCATAATTCTCAACTGCAACAAGCGAAGCATTACCCTCAACCTCAAAAGCGAAAAGGGTAAGGAGATATTCTTCGACCTGGTGAAGAAAGGGGACGTGGTCGCCGAGAACCTGGGGCCGGGCACGCTAGAGAGGCTTGGGCTGGACTATGATGTGCTATCCAAGATCAATCCAAGAATTATCCTCGCCAGGCTCAAGGGGTTTGGCACCTACGGCCCTTACAGCAAATACAAGAGCTTCGATATGATAGCCCAGACCACCGGTGGGGCCGTCGCCCTCACCGGAGACCCTAACGGTCCTCCCTACCTCTCCGGCACCACCACTGGAGATATCGGCACAGGTTACCATTTGGGCCTGGGAGTTATGGGAGCCTTGTGGCAGCGTGAGAAGACGGGCAAAGGGCAGGTGGTCGAAGTGTCAATGCAGGATGCGATAGTTAGCTTCGCTCGTGTGACTATGCATGCTTATTACTATGATGGCGAGGCTCCACCCCGACGCGGTACCACCTCGGAGTTCAACGTGCCCGGCGATCTATACAGATGTAAGCCCGGGGGACCCGACGATTACGTTTATGTCTATCTCAGCTCAGTAATTGGTCAGACCCTTTGGAACCCACTCCTCGAGCTCATGGGAAGGGAAGATCTGGTAGGCGATTGCAGATACTCGGATAACGACTCCAGGAAGAAAAATGCTATAGAGGTCAACCAGATCATCGAAGAGTGGACTATGAAGCACACCAAGCACGAGGTGATGAAGATACTGGGTGAGATGGGTATTCCTTGTGGAGCGTGCCTGAACGCAGTGGACATCCATTCAGACCCTCATCTCATCGAGAGAGAAATGATCGTGCCTGTAGACCATCCTCAGAGAGGAACTTTTTCCCTGCCGGGGAACCCCATAAAGATGTCCGACTCTTCATTAAAAGTCACTGCCGCTCCTCTATTGGGACAACACACTGATGAGGTGTTAACTGAGCTTCTGGATTTCAGCAAAGAAGAAGTGGCCAAACTCAGGGAAGATCAGGTCATCTAGGAATCGCTTCCCACACATGTTACACACATAGTCGCCGGGGCCCGAGTTGCGGACTCCCTGGGCTACAGGTGAGCATTATTGAGCTGAATGCCCACGTGCTTGCATTGTGGGTCCCTTCGGATAGGAATTAGATGACTCCGACACGCACGCCGTTTGCATGGAGACCCCTCTACCTGATCGGAGCGGCGAGCGTGACTATTCTCACTATTTTTTCCTGCGGTGTAGTCCTCTTCGCAATGTCCGCCGATTCATCTGATGAGCCCACAACAGAGTTCGACCCCGATCTAGCAGAGAGGTACATGGCCAGAGCCCTCTCCTCCGCCGATCGAGGAAATTTTGAGGAAGCATTAGATGACTTCACGCGGGCAATCGATCTAAATCCCACCTCAGCCCAAGGCTACTACAACAGGGGGATCACATACATCAACTTGGGGGCCTATCAGAAGGCCGTGGATGATTTCACTGAAGCTGTGGAGTTGAGGCCTGAACACACTGATGCCTATACCAACCGGGCTCTCTCTTACGCGCTCTTGGGCCTGGAGTCAGAAGCTGGCGCGGACTTGGAGCGTGCAGTAGAGCTGGGTGCGGATAGAGAGTTGCTGGTACAGGTGATCAATGAAGCCTTGAATGCCCAGTAGAGTTGCCGATTCGAGGCTGAGCAAAGCGACTTTACGCCATTCCTGATCTCGTTCAGATTGATAGATGACACATAGAATAGTGTCATCATGAAAATAATCAGAGCAGGCTACCGAGGCTCAGAGAGTTTAGATAGACATCACCAACTGAGTAGATAAGGACGGCTCGGGCTTAAGTGGTTTGACTACTACACTACGGTATTAGCTGGCAGGCCTTCCAGCGTGTAAGAGAAGGGCGGGGTATTTTGATCGGTGCCATCCAATCTTGGTCTCACCTGTCGGCGCCTGGGGGTGCAGCCATCCCAGAAGCCCACACGGAGAGGATCCAGAGGGAAGCTTCCCTCTCGCAAGTGGGTTGGGGGCGCATCCCACAGATA
The DNA here is from genome assembly GCA_965197675.1 of Dehalococcoidia bacterium. Lineage (GTDB taxonomy): Bacteria > Chloroflexota > Dehalococcoidia > Plut-88900 > Plut-88900. The sequence continues at coordinate 1,349,382 of OZ240221.1, forward strand.
CAAAACCTACCTGGGCGGGCGGGTCCAACCCCAGGCTGATGAAAAACCCAATCAAAATGTAACCAGGTCTTCATGCCTGGGAGACCCGTAAAACAAAAATCTTTTCAAAACTCAATCAATTCTCAAAGGACCGCAAGCCCAGTCGGGTTATAATGCAGGGCAATCCCTTGACACGGAAAAGAGGGCAATGCTAATATAGGCTAGATCTATAGCACCTTAATAACTAAATAGTGGAAGAAAGGTAAGGTTCGCGAGTAAATTCGTACGGCGAGTTTGATCCTGGCTCAGGGCGAACGCTGGCGGCGCGCTTTATGCATGCAAGTCGAACGAGTCTCTCCGTGAAGACATGGCGGCAAACCGAGGAACAATCCGGAGTTGCCTTCGGGTGACAAAGGTACGGGAATCGGCAAGCCGACATGGATGATCGGGCTCAAGAGACTAGTGGCGAAAGGCTGAGTAATGCGTAAGCAACCTACCCTCGAGTGGGGAATAACTTCGAGAAATCGTAGCTAATTCCGCATTACATGTCTCACCTTGTGATGAGACATCAAAGCCGCAAGGCGCTTGAGGAGGGGCTTGCGTTTTATCAGGCAGTTGGTGAGGTAACGGCTCACCAAACCTATGACGGATAGCTGGTCTGAGAGGATGATCAGCCAGACGGGGACTGAGACACGGCCCCGACTTCTACGGAAGGCAGCAGCAGGGAATCTTGCGCAATGGGCGAAAGCCTGACGCAGCGACGCCGCGTGGGGGATGAAGGCCTTCGGGTTGTAAACCCCTTTTGTTTGGGACGAAGTTCTGACGGTACCAAACGAATAAGCCTCGGCTAACTACGTGCCAGCAGCAGCGGTAATACGTAGGAGGCAAGCGTTGCCCGGATTTATTGGGCGTAAAGGGCGTGTAGGCGGCCTGGAAAGTCTTCTGTGAAATCTCCCGGCTTAACCGGGATAGGTCAGAAGAAACTTCCAGGCTTGAGGAGAGAAGAGGAGGACGGAATTCCCGGTGTAGCGGTGAAATGCATAGATATCGGGAGGAACACTAGTGGCGAAGGCGGTCCTCTGGGCTCTACCTGACGCTAAGGCGCGAAAGCGTGGGGAGCAAACCGGATTAGATACCCGGGTAGTCCACGCTGTAAACGATGGACACTGGGTATAGAGGGTATCGACCCCTTCTGTGCCGAAGCTAACGCGTTAAGTGTCCCGCCTGGGGAGTACGGCCGCAAGGCTAAAACTCAAAGGAATTGACGGGGGCCCGCACAAGCAGCGGAGCGTGTGGTTTAATTCGATGCTAAGCGAAGAACCTTACCAGGGCTTGACATGCTGAGAGTAGAACCCCGAAAGGGGGACGAGCCGTAAAGTCCGGCAATCAGCACAGGTGCTGCATGGCTGTCGTCAGCTCGTGCCGTGAGGTGTTGGGTTAAGTCCCACAACGAGCGCAACCCTCGTCGTCAGTTATATTTTTCTGGCGAGACTGCTGCGTACAACGCAGAGGAAGGTGAGGATGACGTCAAGTCAGCACGGCTCTTACGCCCTGGGCTACACACACGCTACAATGGTCGGTGCAATGGGTTGCCAAAGAGCAATCTGGAGCTAATCCCATCAAAGCCGGCCTCAGTTGGGATTGGAGGCTGCAACTCGCCTCCATGAACGCGGAGTTGCTAGTAACCGCAGGTCAGCACACTGCGGTGAATACGTTCTCGGGCCTTGTACACACCGCCCGTCACGTCATGAAAGTCGGCAACACCTAAAGTCGATGGGCTAACCCTTTCCCTCGGGGAAGGGAGGCAGTCGCCTAGGGTGGGGCTGATGATTGGGACGAAGTCGTAACAAGGTAGCTGTACCGGAAGGTGCGGCTGGATCACCTCCTTTCTAGGGAGTGTTAACCTCTAGCATCAAATGCTAGAGGCTAGCTTCCAGGTCGATCCCTTCAGTTTAACTGGAGGGTTACCAAGCCCCACGAAAGTGGGCCCTTTCTTTCACTATTTAGCTGCTAAGGTGCCTAAATGAGGGTCTATCAACTTGATAGACCCTCATTTTATTCCTCTTCAGTTGCTACACTACTCCGTCTGTGATCTCGTTCAGAGTGATCGACGACACATAGAATAGTGTCATCATGAAGATAATCAGAGCAGTCTACCGGGGATCAGAGAGATTAGACAGAGATCACCAGCTTAGCAGAGAAGGCCGACGCAGACTTAAGCAGTTTGACTATTGCCAAGCCTATGGGAACAACGCTGTCCTCACCTGTCGCTACTATGGCATTAGCCGCCGGACCTTCCAGTGGTGGAACCTGTCTTCCCTGCCTGCACGGAGGGAGTCAAGAGGAGTACATCCCTCTGGCTAGGGGCTTGTAGAATGTGTCCCCAGATACAAGAACCTACCTGGGCGGGTGGGTGGATCCAAGGTGGGTGCCTTTCTGAGACAGGCTCTCACAGAGCCTCCTCTCAGTGTCGTATCCACCCTGAACCGTCATCTGAGAGAGTGGGAGCAGGTATACAACACGGTGCGCCCCAACCAAGCTCTCAGCTAGCCTTACTCCTCCTCAGTTCCTCCAACAACATCACAACTCAAAGAAAGGCATCTGTTCGGGCTTTATTCGGGATGAGCGCGGCGACCCTTGCTTTCTTACGGCCTTCGTAGATCGGGGGGCGGCAGGCTTGCCGCCCCCCGATCTACCTCAATGAAGTGATTTTCCCTTACCAAACCAAGATACAAGGTGCAAAGTGTCACTGATCTGCTGGACGAGTACACTACCTTGTAGGCGCAAGAAAGGGGTGATAGAGTGGAGGAGCCATCCTCGTCATCATGACCGTGATTCCTCAAATAGCAGCCAGCGATAGCTCGACGAAGAGTCGGAACCTGTTAGCTTCTACCCTTGTATCGGGTCACGCTCTGAAGCACCTATACATGTCAGCCTTTTCCGTCATACTCCCTGAGCTGAAAGCGGGGTTGGCCCTCAGCAACACAGCAACCGGAGCCATAATAACGGCGAGGGATATTTCTAGCGGTATCATGACCCTGCCCGCCGGCTTCCTTGCAGACCGCTTCGGTACTCGATGGCCCATCATCCTGACAGCGGCCATGCTATTTCTGGCGATCGGCTATTTTCTCTCGGGAACCTTGGACAGCTATTGGCTGATACTCGGTGCAGTGATGCTGGCTGGACTCGGAGTGTCCATCTGGCATCCTGCTGCCATAGCATCCATCTCCCGACTCTTCCCACAAAAATTAGGGTTGGCGGTATCACTGCATGGCGCTGGAGGCAATACTGGTGAGGTACTTGGGCCTATCATCGCAGGAGGGATCCTGCTGACACTGGCATGGAACGATCTCCTGCAAGTAAGCTTGCTTCCTCTTGCTTTCTCCACGGTTGTGATATGGCTCATCCTTCGTGGCATGAGGGGTCAGCAGGGAATATCCTCGTTGTCTGAATATCTTTCCGCCGTTAGCGTACTTGTTAAGAATCGTGTTGTCATGGCAGTGGTGCTTATCTCCGGTGCCAAGAGCATGAGTCATCAGGCCATCTTGATATTCATCCCCATTTACTTGCGGGAAGATCTGGGCTACTCGACATTTGTGGTTGGTGTTTATGTATCCTTGCTTCAAGCGGCCGGTATTGCAGCCCACCCCATCATGGGTTCATTATCGGATCGTATCGGGCGAAAGAAGGTCCTGACGCCGAGCATGATCGCCTTCGGTCTACTGTGCATAGCCCTAGCCTTCGCCGCTCCTGGCTGGCAGCTGACGTTGACCATCCTGACCATTGGGATTTTTGTATTCACCTTTCACGCTCTGTTCGTCGCAACGGCAATGGAAATCGCCTCGGTCGAGGTGCACGGCACCACCATAGCCCTTGTTTATGCCAGTTCTCATGCACTGGGTGCCATAGGGCCTGCTGTTGGCGGTGTCCTAGCCGACGGCTATGGTATTGGGGCCACCTTCATCTTTTCGGGAGCCATCACTTTGACGGCTGCGGTCTTTTTCTCTGGGGTAAAGTTGAACAAAGCTAAAGCAGAGCCAAGTGGCGATGTCGAATAGCTACGAGGGACCCATAAGTAGCGCTACACGGCACGTTTCAAGGCAGGGACAGAACGTGCCTGGAGTCTGACTGTTCTCTGGATCTCGTCATCCAGTGAACCCCTCTCCAGGAGCCTTCCTCCCTCTACAGAAGCCACTGGGACTCCATCCCTGAACATCGTGACGTTGCCCAGCACAGCAGCCACTCTAGGCCCTGGGGTTAGGATCCCTGCTAAATTCAGAGGGTCGCAGGCCGAGACCGGTAAGACGTCGCCCGTCTTTTCGCTCTTCCGTACAGACCTGAGAACGTCTACTGCCTCCGACAGGGCGAACTGTTCTCCTACAAACCCATTCACAAATCTGCCACCCCTTATCTCACCTCTGGCCTCGGCACGCCTGTATATCTGCAGCAGATCCCTCCAGGGGGGAGCCATCGCCTCTCTGGCTAGTAGCTCTGGAAATACCAAACCATAGCGTTTGAGGAGTTGAAATGCCCTTCTCTCTTTAGCGTCTTCTGGAACTTCATTGACCTCGAGAAGAGACCACCTGGTAGTTGGACGCCTCTGTCTAGCTCTCCAACGAAGTCGACTGCTCCGTCTGATTGCAGTAGGAATTCCCGACGTCATCCTACGAAGATGGACAAACCCATCCGCCGTGGCCCGTCCGGCGGCAACCAACTGCCACAGAGCGTTCTCTACCTCTGATGGCAATCTCCTACTATGTTTGACTATATCGGGAAGGAAAGAAGCGCCGCTACAAGAGAGCACCTTCAAAACGTCCTTAGCCAGCCCGGAGAGGCTATCGGTTTCACGGGGTAACTCATCCAGTATCCAGTCCAGGTCCTCCCTTAGGACGAGGGTGATGGGGCCGTTTCGGGAGAGAGACGCCTTGCTTACACGGGCATCTGTTGACGGCTTGCGGCGCGCCATTCGACCCCACACCACCTCGCCCCCGAAGCTGAGACTATCTAGAAAGGCCGAAGTATAGCTCTCCATACGGGAGGACAGTATCTCAGGCTCCCATGCACCCGCCGCCGCCTCGAAACCCTGAAGCTGCTCTACGATTTCCAGCAAGCCGCCCTCATCGTTCAACCTGAAACCGGGCTCTGCGTGTTGCCAGCGGAAGAGGAACCGAATAAAGGTAGCAGCAGGCACTGGTTCGATCTCTTTCCTCAATTGAGAAATGGTGGCTCTGTGGATACGAGCCAGTATCCGGCGATTGCAGAACTCCTCGGTATCTAGTCCTGTCCTGAAATACCCCCGTAGTACCAGCCCCTCGTTTTCCAAACGAGCAAGGGCCATCTCCGTATCAGACCGAGGCAGTCCAAGGTCTTGAGCTAGCTCCGCGGTGCTGAAAGGACCGGAGCATTCCACCCTGCCTCGCACCAGTTCTGCAATGGCATCTTCCCATGTTAAACAGCCCTCCCGGAGGAAGTGCTTGGGTGGCTGAGGTTCCAGTTTGGCACCGGGAAAGGCAGATAACACTACAGAAGCTGATTCGGTAGCAGCCCAGGCTTGAAAACCATTGGGCAAACTCAGCAACGAGGCCCGGCCCTGGTCCACCAGCTCCTCGAACCAGGTCTTCATCTCCCCTTCCGAAGCTTCCGTCTCTTTGTCATCCAAATCACTCAGGGGCATCATTCCGAGGGTCAGCAGAGCGTCGTGAAGTTCTTCGAGGTTTCTTATTCGCGGCCATGCATCCTTAGCAGCGATCTCTATGGACTCCTGATCCAACGCGCCCAGATCCCTGGAGTCTTCAGGAAGAGCACGACGCAGGGTAACAGCACGAGAGCGACGCTCCTCTAATGGCGCATCGTCAAGGAAGGCATAAGGCATGGCATTGAGAGTTTGATGACAGAACACCGATGGCTGAGTTGTATCACGGGCATAGGTCTCTATCTCCCCCAGCTCAATATTCTGCAGAACGTCTTTGAGACCATCCAAATCCATAGCCTCAGTCAGGCAGTCTCGCATCGTTTCGAACACCAAGGGATGATCCGGAGGCTCTATATCTCCCGCCCTCATGTTATCCTGACACTGGGCCTGGGCAGGAAATACAGCCGCCAGCAGGTCATCGGCTCTCATTCGCTGCAGAGGGGGCGGGATCTTGCGGCCACTCGTGTGTCTCAATATCGCCAGCGCGCGAGTTGCATTCCACCGCCATCGAGTCTGAAAGAATGGAGCTTGAAGGGAAGCTTGGGTCAGTACCCGCTCTATATTGCGAGGTGAAAGAAGTCTGAATACATCCGCTAGCGGGAAGGACAGGTTAGGTCCCAGCGAGAAGTTCAAGCCGTCGTCGGTGGCGGATGCCTGAAGCTCGAAGTTGAAGCTGCGGCAGATCTGTTTTCTTAGGGCCAACCCCCACGCCCGATTTATTCGGCTGCCCAGCGGTGAGTGTATGATTACCTGGGTACCTCCACTCTCGTCGAAGAAACGCTCCGCAATAATCTTGTTCGAAGTCGGAACTCCTCCCAGGATGCGTTTTCCCTCTATTAGATAGTCCACGACCTGCTCTGCACCAGCTCTCGAAATACCTGTCTCTTGGACCAGCCAATCCTTAGCTTCTTCAGGTGTATCCAGCCGGTTGTCCAGATCATTCCGCAGCTGGGAGACCTCCTCAGATAGTTCCCGAGTCCTTCCCGGAGCCTCGCCGAGCCAGAAGGGTATGCTGGGAGCAGCGCCCTGAGCGTCCTCCACGCGCACCCTGCCGCTTTCAACCCTTCGAATGCGCCATGGGATGTTGCCCAGGAGGAACACGTCTCCGGCAAGGCTCTCGATGGCAAAGTCCTCGTTTACCGTTCCCACGAAAGTGCCCTCGGGATCAGCGACTACATTGTAGTCCGCTGTATGCGGGATAGCGCCTCCACTGGTCAACGCCGCTAGCCGAGCCCCTTTTCGACCCCGCAGCACCTTGTTGACTCCATCCCTGTGGAGGTAAGCAGCCCTTCTTCCCTCTCTCGGAGCGACACCCCTGGAGAGCACCTCTATAACCTGGTCATACTTCTCTCGAGGCAACTCTCGGTAGGGATACGCCAGACGGAACAGGTCTAAGAGATCATCCTCACCCCAGTCCTCGTTGGCGCAGGCGGCGACAATCTGCTGTGCCAGGATGTCCAGTGGCCAGGATGGGATGGACAATGTGTCCAGGTTGCGACGTCGCACCGCTCTCGACAAGGCAGCACACTCCAATAGCTCATCTCTAGTCAGTGGAAATAGGCGTCCTTTTGGAGTCTTACCTAGCGAGTGGCCTGATCTTCCTACCCTCTGCAGCAGCAAGCCTATTGAGCGAGGCGATCCTATCTGACAAACCAGGTCCACCACACCAACGTCTATTCCCAGCTCCAGCGATGCAGTGGCTACACAGGCCTTGATCTCACCCGATTTGAGTTTCTGCTCCGCCTGATGACGTGTCTGCCTGGAGAGACTTCCATGGTGGGCGGCCACCACCTCTTCCCCCAGACGCTCCGAGAGTTGATGAGAAACCCTTTCCACCAGCCTACGAGTATTCACGAAGACCAGAGTAGTGCGATGTTCCTTCACCAGCTCAGCTATCCTATCCAGGGTCTCGGCCCAAAGGCCGTGGGTAGCTATGGGGCCGACCTCTCCTGGTGGAATCTCTATGTCCAGGTCTATGTCTCTAGCGTGACCCGTATCCACTATGAGACAGTCTGGGTTGCCATCTTCGTCGATATTGTTTGTGCCTACTAAGAAACGGGCAACCTCCTCTATGGGCCTTTGTGTGGCCGATAGTCCAATTCTGGTTACAGGTCCCTCTGCTAGAGCACACAATCGCTCTACCGATAGACTCAGGTGAGAGCCCCGCTTGTCATCAGCGATGACGTGAATCTCATCCATGATCAGAGTCCTGACCCCGCGTAGTCCTCGTCTGCCGCTTTCTGACGTGAGCAATATGAAGAGGGACTCGGGAGTGGTAATGAGTATGTGGGGCGGTCGTTTGGCCATCGCCGCTCTCTGAGATGCCGTGGTGTCGCCGGTACGCACCGCTACCCGAATCTCCGGCAGCGAAACGCCATCCTCCTTGGCAAAGGAGACAATCTCCGCCAGAGGTTCAGCCAAGTTCTTCTCGATGTCGTTGGACAGGGCCTTCAGAGGCGAAACGTAGACGATATGAGTGGCGTCGGAAAGCCCGTTATCAATACCCTCCTGGATAAGGTCATCGATACACTTCAGAAACGCGGCCAGAGTCTTTCCAGATCCAGTAGGAGCCGAGATGAGGGTATGGTTTCTCTGAGCAATTGAAGGCCAACCCTGAGCCTGGGCATCGGTAGGTGTTCCGAATCGCTTCTTGAACCAAGCTCGTACTACAGGATGGGAGAGGGAAAGTGACATGTAGCAAGATTAACACAGTATGCGGCGATTCATAACTCCCCAGACCAGAAGATATCTACGGGGCGAAGAAGACCAGAAGCTGGAAGATGTGCCGCTTCTTAGGGATCTGCCAGCTCTAAGTGAGTCCATCTGGGATCTATCCTGCTTCCACACGGTTGAGAAACATCTCGAGGAAGCTTTTTGCTCTCACTGACGTCGCCACCCGGCAATTGGCCTCCTCGCCAGGACTCCTATAAGGAATGGTCATTCCCCTGGTTAGTCCTTCCTTGGTCTCCACGTATATTTGCCTCTGTTGGGTTGTCACCATGGACGGGTCAATGGCTACCCCTACGGCCAAGGGGTCATGAAGGTAGGCCCCATCCATAGCGCTCTCTTTCATATTTGAGTCCATGTACTTCTGAGCGCAGTCGAAGACAAACCTGGAAACTTGATTGACGGAGCCTGCCAGCCTCCGACGCGCCACCTCTCGCAAAAGGGGCACCTGATGAGTCACGTCCAGCGGCACCAAGGTCACCGGCACCGAGAATCCTAGGGCAACTTCCAAAGCATCGGGATCGACGTAAACATTGAACTCCGCGACGCATAGAGGATTGACGTTACCTTGCTCCTCAACAGCACCCCCCATAACTATGATCTCCTTACCCTGGGCCATTGCGGCAGGATCGACCTGTATTGCTTTTGCTACGTTGGTCAGCGGGCCGGTGGCAACGATAGTTACTTCTCCAGGTTTGGAAGCAACCATCTCTGGCAGAAGCTCTACGGCAGACTTTGACGAGATTAGCTCGCAATCCAGAGGTGGATAGTAATCATCTCCCAGATCACCCAGGCCATCGTCCCCGTGAACACTCTCGGCAGAATAGGGGTCCTCGATTAATGGTCTTTCCTCTCCTCTAGCCACTGCAGGCCGCTCTCCATCTCCCAGCAGCGTCAGCACTCTAAGCACGTTCTTGGTACACAGGTCTACGTGCACGTTTCCGCTAACCGTAGTTATGGCTACCACTTCCAGCTCTGGAGAACGCATAGCCAATATAATGGCCAGGGCATCGTCCACCCCGGCGTCCACGTCTAGAATCACCTTTTTCCTGGTCATGCTCTATCTTCACACCCCTGCAGGTTTATACTCAGTGGCAGCTGTAAGGAGACTGACACCTCATGAAGCCTATTGTCGTCGCGGGAAGCATAAACATGGACCTGATACTCCGCTTAGAATCCATGCCAGCGCACGGCGAGACCGTGGTAGCAAAGGATATACAATACATCCCAGGTGGTAAAGGTTCCAACCAGGCCATAGCCGCCAGTCGTTTGAGCAACGGCCCTGTGGCACTCATCGGGAAATTGGGCCAGGACGCTTTCGGAGACCAGCTGTTCGGATTCCTCTCTATCGAGAATCTGATATTGGATGGCGTGACCAGATGCTCCTCTCCTTCGGGAACTGCCATAGTAACTATCGATGCCTCGACTGAGAATGCCATCATGGTAGCACCCGGAGCTAACTTTGAGCTATCCACCTCGGACATTGACCACATGCAAGACTCCATTGCAGGGGCTGCTGTTGCCATCACTCAATTGGAAATCCCCCTTCCCGTAGCAGAGCGCTTCTTCAACATCGCTAAACGACATGAATTAATCACTATACTAAATGCGGCCCCCGCCAGAAATCTCTCTTCCTCTTTCCTATCCAAGGCTGATTACTTGGTGGTAAATGAGACGGAGCTTGCCTTCCTCGCAGGCAAGCGACAAGTCTCTGGGGGCACGAGCGAGGTAATAGAAGCAGCTCGCCAAGTACAGGCACAAGGGCATCCTAATGTAGTCGTAACGTTAGGCGCTAACGGCTCGATCACATTGTCAGCTACCGATACTATAGTTATCGAGGGTTTGAAAGTAGATGCTGTAGACCCGACGGGGGCTGGCGATTGCTTCGTGGGCGCTCTTGCCGCTCAGCTAGCTAAAGGAGTGGATTTACGACAGTCCTTAGACTACGCTAATCGAGCCTCTGCTCTGACGGTTCAGCACCTGGGTGCTAGCTCATCCATCCCCTACAAGTCTCAGCTTGAAGCCATCGAAGGGTGCCCTTATAATTGACCTGTGTTTGAATCCCTTTTAGCTTAGTATCCGAGCTACATGACTATCTAGGAGGAGCCGCACATGGAGGTACAAACCTATAAAGTTGACGTGACCCAGGATGTCCTGGATGACCTGAAGAGACGCCTGGAACGCACTCGCTGGCCCGACGAGATTACCAACTCTGGCTGGGACTACGGCTCGAACCTGGCCTACGTCAAGGAGCTGTGTGAGTATTGGAGCACCAGGTTCGACTGGCGGGCCCAGGAGCGAGCTATCAATTCCTACTCCCACTTCCGCACCAATGTCGATGGTTTGAACATCCATTTCATCCACGAACGAGGCAAAGGCCCCAACCCCATGCCTCTAATAGTAAGCCACGGATGGCCAGGTTCCTTCATCGAGATGATGAAGATCATACCTCTACTGACCGACCCTGCCAGCCATGGAGGCGACCCCGCCGACTCATTCGATGTCGTGGTTCCCTCTCTACCCGGCTACGGTTTTTCCGATAGGCCCAGCAAACGGGGCATGGGCACCTCTGCCATGGCCGACCTCTGGGCCAAGCTGATGACCAAGAACCTGGCCTATCCCAGCTTCGGCGCTCAAGGAGGCGACTGGGGAACGTCTATCTCGGCACGACTGGGTTTTAATCATCCAGACGTGGTAAAGGGTATTCATATCACCTCCCTGTACATAGGTTCTCCCTACCTGGGGCCGGGGTCCAAGGAACTCTCTGCCGCTGAAGAACAGTACGTAGAGGAGGTCAAGGCCTGGGAGCAAGCCGAGGCGGGCTATTCTCACATCCAAGAGACTAAGCCTCAGACTCTCTCCTACGGCCTGAACGACTCGCCGGTTGGCCTCGCTGCCTGGATCGTGGAGAAGTGGCGCTCTTGGACCGACTGCAACGGCGATATCGAAAGCGTCTACACCAAGGACGAGATTCTCACCAATATCACCATCTACTGGGTGACTCAGAGCGTCGGATCTTCCACCCGCATCTATTACGAAGAGAGAGAGGGCGCCTGGCAGTTCAAGCAGGGAGAGCGGATAGAGGTTCCCTGTGGCATCGCCGTGTTCCCCAAGGAGTTGGATCATCCAGTGAAGGATTTGGCCGACAGAATGATGAATGTAAAGCACTGGACTGAGATGCCCCAAGGCGGTCATTTCGCAGCCATGGAAGAGCCCGCTCTTCTGGTCGAGGACATCCGGGATTTCTTCCGCCCCTTGCGAGGATAGACAAGGGTCTCGCGTGAACATGGAGCCATTCCAGGTACATGTACCCGACGAGGTCCTCGAAGACCTAAAGCAGCGCCTGGCTGAAACACGCTGGCCCGACGAGATCACCGACTCGGGCTGGGACTACGGCTCGAATCTGGACTACGTCAAGGAGTTGTGTGAGTATTGGAGCACCCGGTTCGACTGGCGGGCCCAGGAGCGGGCTATCAACTCCTTCTCTCACTTCCGCGCCAATGTCGATGGTTTGAACATCCACTTCATCCATGAAAGGGGCAAAGGCCCCAATCCCATCCCCCTAATTCTCACTCATGGGTGGCCCAGCACCTTTTTTGAAATGCTAAAGATCATACCCATGCTTACTGACCCTGCCAACCACGGAGACGACCCCGCCGACTCATTCGACGTTGTGGCTCCCTCGTTGCCTGGCTACGGCTTCTCCGACGTACCAACGCAGGCAGGGCTGAATATGGCATCTATAGCTAGGCTCTGGAACACTCTCATGGTGGACGGCCTAGGATACATATCCTACGGCGCCCAGGGAGGAGACTGGGGTGCCTGTGTATCAGCCAGGACGGGCTTCGATTATCCTGGTAATGTCAAAGGCGTGCACGTGAGCACCATGGTTCTGGCCACACTTTACATGGGCCCAGGCTCTCGAGAGATGTCCGATAGAGAAAAAGAATATCGTGAAGAGGTACAAATCTGGAACAAGAATGAGCGAGGATACGCCCACGTCCAGGCAACTAAGCCGCAGACAGTTGCTTACGGCCTGAACGATTCGCCGGCAGGTCTGGCTGCTTGGATAGTCGAGAAGTTCCGAAGGTGGAGCGACTGCGATGGCGACGTGGAGAAGGTCTACACCAAGGATGAGTTGCTTACCAACATCACCATCTATTGGGCTACTCAGACCATCAGCTCCTCAGTACGCATCTACTATGAAGCCTTCCACAACAATCCTTGGGCGCTCGAACAGGGTCAGCGGGTAGAGGTTCCTTGTGCTATCGCCCTCTTCCCCAAAGATCAGGACCAGGTAGTCAGGGAGTGGGCCGAACGATCCTTGAATGTTCGGAGGTGGACGGAAATGCCAGCTGGGGGCCACTTCCCGGCTATGGAGCAGCCCCAGCTTCTAGTAAACGACGTCAGGGACTTCTTCCGCTCCCTGCGAGGATAGCTGCAAGGCTATTTGAAATTTCCCTGGAAAATATAATACACTAAGCCCCTAGCAGCCTTCCAAACCTACGGAGGAAAAAAATGAGTGACTACAAAGTCGTTTCCTCGGACAGCCATGTTGTGGAGCCACCGGATCTCTGGGTCGATAGAATAGACGCCAAGTATAAGGACCGTGCACCGCGTCTGGTTGCGGAGGAAGATGGTGATTGGTGGTATATCGATGGTAGGAAGACCGATTCCATCGGGGAAAACGTGCAGGCGGAGCTGAGATTTACCAATCCCGAAGCCCTGACGACGGTTGACAGGTTCGAAAACGTGCGCCCAGGTGGCTACATCCCTGACGAGTTCGTCAAAGACCTGGACATCGATGGGGTTGCAGGCGCGGTGGTCTACCCCTCTATTTTTGCCGCCTGGGGAGTGGCGGATTCAACCTTCCTCTCTGCCATCTTCCACACTTACAACGACTGGCTCGCCGAGTTTTGCCAAAGTCACCCAGATAGGATCAAGGGCATCGCCATGATCAACGTTGATGATATCCAAGAGGGAGTGAAGGAGCTGAAACGAACTCACAAGAACGGTCTGACCGGGGCGATGATTACCACCTTTCCCTTGGAAGATAAGCCCTATGACCTCCCAGATTACGAGCCTTTATGGGCCACCGCCGAAGAGATGCAGATACCCCTTAGTCTGCACCTGAACACCAATCGAGATCTAACTCCCAATGAAGAGATAAAGCAATATGTGTTTACGGTTATGGACTATTGGGTGCGGGTATCCCTGGCCAACATCATCTATTCGGGAGTATTCGAACGGCACCCCAATCTGAAAATAGGCGCAGTAGAACACGAGGTGGCTTGGGCGCCCTACTTTATTCAACAGCTAGACTTCAACTACTCCCAGAGGCCCCATCGAGAGGGCTATCACAAGCTCAAGGAGGGCGCGATGCCCAGCGACTACTTCCGCCAAAATGTTTTCATCAGCTTCCAGGAAGATGCCTTGGGGCTTCGAGACAGGAACTTCATCGGCCGCAACGGTCTGATGTGGGGGAACGATTACCCTCACGAGGAGGGTACTTTCCCCAGGTCCCGGCAGGTCTTGGAAGAGATACTAGCTGGAATTCCCGAGGAAGATCAGCGAAAGATAGCTTGGGAGAACGCAGCTAGGTTGTATCATTTCAACTAGCTCAAGCAACTGTACTGCAGTCGTTTAAGGAAAAGCCCGCCGCTTGAGCGGCGGGCTTTTTGCGTTCTCGATTCAGAGTTCGTTACTAATACTGAATCACGCTTCTGGCCACCTCTCCTTTTTCCAAGGCATCAAAAGCCGAGTTTATCTGGTCTAATGGGTACGTCCTGGTCACCAGCTCGTCCAGCTTCAGCTTTCCAGACCTGTATAGCTCGATGATGTGAGGCATGTCTATCCGCATCCTGGCAGAGCCGTAGTAACAGCCTATAAGCTGTGCTTCCTCCCAGAGCATTCTGGCGGGGAAGCTGAGGATGTCTTCGTATGGCGACTGTCCAACTATGACCGCCTTGCCGCCCTTCTTAACCGACCCCAAGACTTGAACCATGACGTCGGTGTCACCAATGGCCTCAAAGGCATAATCTACGCCTCGTCCATCAGTCAGCTCTTTGATAGCTCTTATAGGATCATCCTGGGATGCGTTGACAGTGTGAGTCGCCCCCATCTTCTTGGCGTACCCCAGCTTGTTATCCTTCACGTCGACGGCTATCAGAGGCTCCGCGCCTGAGATAGCAGCTCCCTGGATCACGTTGAGCCCGACACCCCCAGTTCCAAAGACGGCAACACTCTCGCCTCCTCCTACCTTGGCGGTGTTGATGGCGGCTCCCACGCCTGTTGTAACGCCACATCCCACCAGCGCCGCCTTGTCCAGGCCTACGTCGGAGGGTATTGGAATTGCCGCGATTTCGGCAACTACCGAGTGTTCGGCAAATGTGGAGATCCCAGAGTACTGGGTAACACCTTGTGACCCCTTGTGAAGTCTGGGCTGCTTGGGGACCTGCGTGTTTTCACACAGATTTGGCTTACCCAATATGCAGTAGTAGCATTTTCCACAGTTGGGGTGAAAGGATAGAACAACGTGATCGCCGGGTTTCACTGACGCTACCCCGGACCCCACCCCTTCAACCACCGCCGCACCTTCATGCCCCAGCACTACCGGCAACGGAGCCTCGCCCATCCCTACCCATTCGCCTTTTAGCTCCCGATAATCGCTGTGGCACACGCCGCTGGCGCCCATCTTTACCAGCACCTCTCCTGGGCCCGGATCACCCAAGTCCAACTCCTCTATGACCAGAGGGGCCTTATATTCATACAGAACGGCAGCTCTCGTTTTCACGTAAACCCTCCTTTTAGCTCACGGGAATGAAATGATTAAGCCACTCTTACTCCAGCTTGTCAACCTCGAAGTAGAAAGCATCGAATGCCGGCTACCACGGCTTCCCATCGTCAGGTAGAGCTCCGAGCTGTCTGGCAACGTTCAGAGTATCGTTCCCCAGCCAGATGCGAGCTACCTTGCCTTCCTTGAACTGATAGATGTCGTGGGCGCGCCATCGTACCGGACGACCATGTGGCTGACAGTTCGCCCATTCACCAGTGAAGGTACCGTTGAACTCGCCTCTCAGCACCACGGAGTCCTCTCCCATGTATGATTCCTTGATGATGAAATCGAGGTCAGGGAAGGATTTCAGTAAGGGATCATAATACTGAGATAGGAGAACCTCCTTTCCCTCCAGAGTCTTCTCCCCCCACCTCCAGTGATTGACAACCACGTCATCGGCCAGAAACTCACGCCTATTTGCTCGCTTTCCCCTACCGAAGGTGTCCATGAAGGAAATCATGGCTTCTTTCTCGTTCTCGTCACACATGAGCGCCTCCTTCAAACGTCTTCATAACTATCCTCATCCCTACCAAGGCTTCCCATCGTCCGGTAGCGCCCCTATCTGTCTAGCAACGTTCAAAGTATCGTTCCCCAGCCACATCCTCTCTACCTTGCCGTTCTTGAAGAGATAAATGTCGTGTGCCCTCCAATGAACAGGCCGCCCGTGCGGCGGGACGTTTTCCCATTCTTTGGTGAATGTCCCGTTGAACTCGCCTCGCAGGACCACTGAATTCTCACCTATGTAGGACTCGTTGACGTCGAAATCGACGTCTGGGAAGGCCTCCAACAACGGAGCATGATACTGAGTCTCGAACTTCTCCTTTCCCTCTAGCGTCCTATCTCCCCACCTCCAGTGAGAAGCGACTATATCTTCAGCTAGAAAGTCGGATGTCCATATCTCCTTTCCAGAGCTGAAGCCCTCCGCGAAGGCCGCCATCGCATCCCTCTGCTCTCTATCGCACATACGCAACCTCCTGGTTCATGAATGTATTTCGCTCTATCCGAGACCTAACGGCGTAAGAGGTGAGGAGAAAAGGAGCCAATATTCTAGGCCTCTTCCCCGACTGCTACTCGCTTGCTCAGCTCCCCACTGACCGCGCGAGCGACAAACATTATACCTATGAGGATAAGTAGGCTATTCACAGTCCAGCTCAGCACTCGACTCCATATTATGTATTCGTTGATAGATAGCCGGTCTAACATAATCAATCGGGTACCGCCGATGCATATGCTGGTCAAAGCCCATAGAAAAGTGATGAGCACAAACACTCTGTGACGCTCATCCAGGATGGGCACTGTTCGAGGTAGAAACTCCCTGGTCATAGGACCCGCTAAAGGTCGGCCTACCAGAATGCTACCGAAGTCTACACCCGCCGTAATGAAATTGCCCACTGGGTCATTGGCGAGAAAGGCCCTGTCGCTGTTCAAGACAATCCCCACGACAGCTCCGCCCGATAGAACCGCAACCCCCATTACCGCGAGAAACCCGATGATACCTCTTCGCCGTCTGTGCGTGAAAAGGATAGCCAAAGCCAGCGCAACCGCTGAGCCTATGGCTATCTGAGTGTTAGCAATCTGCCGTACTCCCATATACGCCAAAATGGGAATAATGCTGATGAGAATACGAGGATTTACTAGCATCCCCGGGCCCATCTGCTCGGAGTACAACACGTTCATCTGTAGAAAGTGTCTGATCCTGGTCACCCCTAGATATCCTCGAATGTAGAGTAATCTCTACTAACCGTCAAGCTACCGCAGTATTATCAGTAAATATCCGATATCGTCCAAAAGTCCCATGAATTCAATCCTTTTGCCGCACCTATTGGCCGACGCAAAAGGGCTCGGCAACCATTGGTTGCCGAGCCCCTTTCATGGCTATTCTATATGGCCGACCTTATCGGTTCTTACTGGGAGAATACCTCTTTCTTTAGCCTTTCCCAGTACTCATCCCATTTCTCCACAATGAAGGTCCAGTCCAGCATGATGGCAAAGTCTACCCGCTCCTCGTAAGTGCCGGGCAGAAGCGCACTGGCGCGCTCGCCGTATTGCACGGTACCATTGGACATCCAGTAGGGTACCAACTCGGCCCACTCTCGCTGAAGCTCGGGATCCAGAAGGTGATTGATGAAGATCTCACAAGCTTCCTTGTGCTCGGTGCCTCTGACTATCCCATAGTAGTCCATGAACCCTATGGCGCCTTCGTCTGGTACCAGTATGCCGAACTTATCCGGGTCGCGAAGGGCAAGGGGGTCTACCACTTCTGTTGCCTCGAGAAGCATTACTATGTCACCGCGCTCCATGGCTGCGGTGGCTGCTGCACCCGAGTCGTACCAGAGGGCGACGTCGAGCTCATTCGCCTTCTCTATAAGGGAGTCCATACCTTCGGGCGTGTACAGCTCACCATCCCCTGGCGCGAAGTCATCGACTATCGCTACGGCAGCGGCATGGGTGAACCAGTAGACGCCGTTGAAGCCCAGTTTACCCTGGACCTCTGGGCGGAAGAGGTCTGCATATGAGTTGGGTGTAAAGGGCACCTCATCCTTGTTGTACCCGATTGCGCCAAAACCGAAGTTCAAAGGCGCCGCATAGTTTAAGTCTATGCCTTGGCCAAAATCCTGGGTGAAGAAGGGTGGCAGATCATCCAGATTGGGAATGTTGCTTCTGTCAAACTCCAGCAGCAAGTCCTCTGCCATTGCTCTAACCACATCAGGAATGAAAAGGTATGAGCAGTCGTAGGGTGGTTTATCTGGGGGCGCTGCTAAGATGTTGACTATATAGTCCCCATACTCCGGTATAAGTTGGACTTTTGCACCTGTCCCTTCTTCGAATGCCTTGACGAATACCTCTTGCGTGGCGTCCAAGTAGGGGCCAGATACGGTGGGCACCTTCAGTGTAATCCCATCAAATCGCTTGCCCAATGAAGGCCCTAAGTCTTCAGATGGCTCCATTGTCTCCATGGCATCGGGTGTCTCCATGGCATCGGGTGTCTCCATGGCATCGGGTGTCTCCATGGCATCAGGTGTCTCCATGGCATCAGGTGTTGCTGGAGCTGGAGTCGACGGAGCTGCAGTGGGAGTGTCTTCATCTCCACACGCAGCCGCGATCAGCAGCACTGCCGTCAGCACGGCGAAGATGATCACCCATTTCTTTCTATGCTTAAACAAATTGCTTCCCCCTTTCAGATAGTAACTCTATTGCACTATTGTACTCGTAGTGTCAAGCAATCCTTGAGTACGGCCTAACTACACTAACGAATCGAAGACTAATTGGTTAGGCAAAAAACCAGATTAGTTTTATGTTTATCTGGGGGCCTGTCCTGAGTCCCTTGAGGGAATGTGCCTCCACTTACAAAAACCTAGCTGGGTGGGCGGGTGGGCTCTATGACTTTGCATTCACCGCAGGCCCCAACGAGGTCTTCTTATACATTTAGGTAGGGAATCTAGAATTCGTTGGCTCGTTTGTAATAGCGAATACTAGTCAGTATAATCCGTGCCAAACTCTCCTGGCAGAATGGAGCCCCAAGATGGTAAGTGTAAACAGAGTTGTCGCTGTACCGAAGAAGGGAAAAGTGGAGATAGTCGAAAAGCCCTACCCTCAAATTACTGATGGGTATGCTCTCGTCAAGGTCCAAGTCGCCCCCGTTTGCACAGAGCAGCGGATTTATGATGAATACCTCTTTGAGTTCTATGAAAAGCCCGATGGCATGGGCCACGAAGGCGTAGGTGAGATAGTAGAGGTCATGCCGGGTTCTCGGTTTAACGTCGGCGACCGGGTCATCATCTACCAGTTCTCCAGCTGTGGAAAATGCGTTGTCTGCGCCGAAGAACAAGGCTCGCCTACCAACTGCATTGCGACCAATCCAGCCCGAGAGGGGCCGGTACAGAAAAGCTCACTCAACGCCTTTGATCTCATCGAAAAGGCCTGTGGCAGCGAGTCCGGCGGCTACGCCCTTTCCCAATACCGACTGGCTCCGGAAAACATGCTCCAAAAGTTTCCAGACACACTTTCCTACAAGCACGCGGCCTCGGCCAACTGTCTCATGGGTTGCACGTTCACAGCCATAAGAGAAACAGGCGTTTCTGCGGGAAGCTATGTGCTGGTCGCAGGCATCGGCTTCATAGGCTTGGGAGTTATAGCCTGGGCCAAGTATTTCAGAGCCAAGGTTATCGCATTGGGACGTACCAAGATGCGAATGGAGGCAGCTCGCAAGCTGGGCGCTGACCACCTGATCAACCCAGAAGACCCCGACTGGTTAGACCAAGTCCAAGAGATAACCGGCTCCCGTGGGGGTGCGGACGTCTCCTTCGAGTGCTCTGGATACCCCTACTATCAGAATAAGTGTGTACCGGCCACTCACAACTACGGGAGGGTTCACCTGCAAGGCTACCACCCTCGTGAAGACGTTACTTGGACCTTTCACGTCGATGATGTTATCCTTCGTCGTCACATCACGATTAGCGGCAGCTACGACGTGCGACTAAAGGACCGCCGAGATCTTGTCGAGCTGCTCCAGGACAAGGAGATTCAAGACGCCATCGACTTCATGGTCACCCACGAATATCCCTTGGAGCAAGCCGAGGATGCATTCAAGGCAATCCTCGCCAAGAAGGCGATCAAGGTCTATATCCTGCCCCATGCTGCATAGCGACCTCTAGCCCGGCATCACGTTTGTTCCTAAATCCCTCACCTGGAGCCTAAACAGACGGTCGAAAGGAACTACTTGAGCGGACACTTTGCTGCCTATGCGGATTGCAAAGTGGGATCGCCTCTTTGCCTGGGGGCCTGTCTCAGAATCTCCTGCCAGGGTGGGTGGGGGGGAAAGATCACCCTTGCCATTCCTAGAACGTCACAAGCCCTTGCCTCAATAGTCACACCTACATGGTGGTCGGCAAACCCCTCCAATATCCTACCATCCCCCTTCACCCGGGGCCTGGCCGCCGGCCAGGCAGACGCCAACGAGGGCTTTCCTATAATTCAGGTGAAGAATCTAGGAGTTCAGGCTGCCCTGATATCTACCTATGCTCATGTTAAAATTTTTCGCGATTTTATCTTCTTTCACCCGGAGGCATCTGCATGAGTAACGTTGAATTTTCAGACCGATAGTGAACTGGGGCTTTAGGATATTCTATAATTGAGATGAGACAATATTAGGAGACTCGCTTGGCGGAACAAAATGTACTCGTGGTGGAAGACGAGGAGAACCTGCTTGAAGCGCTCAAATACAATCTGGAGAGGGAAGGCTATAAAGTCACCTCAGCCTTAAACGGAGAGTTAGGCCTCACCTTGGCCAGGGAATCCAACCCCGACCTGATCATCCTTGATATCATGCTGCCCGAGTTGGATGGTTTCGAAATCTGTCGAATATTAAGACGTGGCAACAACGTACCGATACTTATGCTTACGGCAAAGGCTGAGGAGGTAGACAGAATAGTGGGTTTGGATCTGGGCGCCGACGACTATGTGACCAAACCCTTCAGCATGCGAGAGGTTATGGCTCGTGTGCGGGCCTTGCTAAGACGCCCTCGGCAATCTACTGAAACCCCGCTCCACGAAGGTTATCGCCAACCCTTAAGAGCGAATGACCTGGAGTTGGATGTTAAGAAGCATCAGGTCAGTCTTAGAGGCGCTCCGCTGAGCATGAAACCAAGAGAGTTTCAGCTTTTAGAGCTGTTGATGACCAACAGAGGCACGGCCTTCACCCGCGATCAGATCCTTGAACGCCTGTGGGGATACGATTATATAGGGGACATTCGTACAGTAGACGTGCACGTCAGATGGTTGCGGGAAAAGATCGAAGCGGACCCCAGTGATCCCAAGAGGATTGTGACTATCAGGGGAGTTGGGTACAGATTTGAAGGATGATATTGAGAAGGTTTCATAGATGGGCCTTCCTTTCGACCTTCGTTGCAGCAGTGCTTATTTCCATTGGTCTCGCGCAACTGGCTGGCGCTGACACTGCCCTTACTCTAGCTGTAGCCTCTCTTACAGGCTTTGCACTTATCTGCCTCCAGGCCTTCGCGGTCTACTGCATCCTTCGTCGAATCTCCCGATCCGTGCTTTCCCTTGCCGACGGGGTGAGTCGTCTGGCCGAAGGTAACCTCGAGCATCGGGTTCAAGGGCTGGAGTCCCTCGAAGCAAGGAAGCTAGCCGAAGCATTCAACCAGATGGCCAGCAGATTCAAAGGCATGTTCCAGGATCTAACAGGAGAACGAAACAAGCTGTCTGCGGTGCTGGACACCATGGCCGACGGGGTTATAGTGATCGGGCCAGATGGAGTGATACAGCTCATAAACCGTACTGCCGAGCAGCTTTTCAACGAAACCAAGCAGGATACCATCGGTGTTAGGTTTGCAGAGATAGTTAGAGACCACGAGCTTCAAAGAATGGTGTCCGGGTGTTTGAAGGACGGAAAGCAGCACCAGGGCGAAGTCGAGCTTTCTCATCAACGTCGTGTATTGAGTGCCATCACCACCCCCGTCGCCCCCAACGGGTCCGCGGGAGTGCTTTTAACGCTGCATGATCTCTCACAAGTTCGGCGAGTGGAGACAACCAGGAGAGAGTTTGTCAGCAACGTTTCCCATGAGCTTCGAAGTCCACTGGCCTCCATAAAGGCAATGGTCGAAACCATGGAGGACGGAGCCATCGAGGATAAGCAGGTCGCTCAAGATTTCCTTCATCGCATTCATCAAGACGTTGACCGCATGAGCTCCATGGTGGGGGAACTATTAGAGCTGTCTCGATTGGAAAGCGGTCAAGTAGACCTTCAGCTCGAACCCTTCCATCTTGCTCCACTGGTTGATCAGGTTGTGAAGCAATGCCAGGCCCTGATCCTGGATAAATCCATCCGCGTAGCAGCAAACGTTCCCCAAAGTGCCCCACAGGTCTATGCCGATAGAGATATGATGCGCCAAGTGATGGTCAATCTGTTGGAGAACGCATTGAAATTTACCCCTCAGGATGGTCGCGTAACCATATCGGTGGCCGAAAACGGTTCCCTGGTACGGGTTTTAGTCGAAGATACCGGCATGGGCATCTCCAGCGAAAACCTTCCTCACATATTTGAGCGCTTCTATAAGGTGGACCGCTCCCGAAGAGATGCCGGTACGGGCCTAGGGCTGGCCATAGTGAAACACATCGTGGAAGCCCATGGCGGAGATGTGAGTGTCAAAAGCCAGGAAGGACTGGGGAGCACCTTCACCTTCACGGTTCCTCGAGCATCCTGACCTAATCATCTAGTTATAGCTGACCTCCCGCACAGAGCCACGCCCCAAATCTCACACCCAGGTAAGTAAAAATACCTAGTTGGCGCCTGTCTACATGTCCACCTGTGCCTGTCTACGCACGACGTGCAGCTAGATAGAAGGTGGATCATCCCAACCCTGTCTGCCAGACAGCGAGGAGTAGGCAGCCGGTAGCGAGGCGGAATCACGCCACACGCGAGCCCGCTCATGGTGAGCTTAGAGTTTATCCTGAGTTTACCGAAGGGAACCAAAAGAGCGTACACTCCTCCCCACGGAGGATGCCTTTTGCTATACCAGTCCCCTCCAACCCGATCTCACCTGCTGCCTGTCTACGCACGACATGCAGCTAGACAGGCAGGCACCAACGAGGGCTTCCCTGTTATTTAGGTGGGAAATCTAAGCATACGTCTGTTAACTCGTCCCTAAAATGCCCTTAACCGTTTGTTAACAGAACCATAATAACCCGTTAATCGATAGCTGGTATGCTCATGTCTTGAAGCATATTAGTGATTTTCTTCACATTTTCGCTGCGGGGGCATCTTAATCAAACGTTATTCCATCGTCAATCGACCGCTAAAGGATCAGGTATACCCTAGTTAAAAGAGTTGGCGCTACTATAGACACAAGACACGAGGAGGTGTTAATGCGTCGCAAGTTCATACCCAAACGTGCCATCGGATTCATAGTGCTGCTAAGCGTCGTAGTGTTACTCATAGCAGCAGCGTGTGGTGATGAAGCTACTCCGACACCTACGGACACACAGCCGCCAGTAGAATTGAGTGGCACGATAGAGATAGACGGCTCCAGCACTGTCGCACCCGTCTCTCAAGCTGCGGCCGAGGATTTCCAGATCCTCAATTCCAAAGTTAACGTCATCGTCGGTATCACAGGCACAGGCGGCGGCTTCAAGCGCTTCACCGTTGGCGAAACAGACATCAGCGATGCCTCTCGACTCATCAAGGACTCCGAGGCCCAGCAAGCCGCGGACAACGGCATCCAATACATAGAGCTTAGAGTAGGCACCGACGGCCTCTCCGTCATGGTCAACCCGGATAACGACTTCGTCCAATGCCTCACCACCGAAGAGCTAAAGATGATCTGGGAGCCGGGCTCCACCGTAGACTCCTGGAACAATGTGCGGCCCGAGTGGCCCGATGAACGCCTAAATCTCTACGGACCTGATACCGACTCCGGCACCTTCGACTACTTCACCGAGGAGATCATGGGTGAGACTCAGTTAAGCAGGTCTGACTACACCGCATCCGCCAGCGACCACACTCTCGTCCAGGGTATATCAGGCGACCGCAACGCCCTCGGCTACCTCGGTTACGCCTACTACATCGAGAATACCGATAAGATCAAGCTGGTCGCCGTAGACAGTGGCGACGGCTGCGTACTTCCCACCTCCGAGACCATCGAGCTAGGCCAGTACACCCCTCTCTCTCGCCCCCTCTTCATCTACGTTAACACCGAGAGCCTGAAACGCCCCGAGGTCAAGGCCTTCGTCCAATACTACATGGAGAATGCCCGCCGCCTGGTCTCCGAGGTCGGTTACGTGCCGGAAGCTGACCGAGTCTACCAAGACAACTTGAACGCTGTACAGTAAGATTTGGGGTGGGTTAGTGGACCATTACATACCTGATACTTCTCAGACGGTCGAAATGGGGCGATCAGAGGCCGCTTTTCGCGGAACCCCCAGGCGCCTCGTCCTGGAGGGTAAGATCGTTCATGTCTTCTTCATGGTCTGCGCACTGGTATCTATTGCCACCACCGTCGGCATCGTGGTGAGTCTTCTGAGCCAAGCTCTTGGTTTCTTCAAAGACGTTTCCATATTCGATTTCCTGTTCGGCACTAGCTGGGCCCCTATCCTGAAGCCCAGATCCTATGGCGTGCTTCCCCTTGTAGGAGGTACTCTTCTTGTAGCGGGCATTGCTGCCTGTGTGGCGGTGCCTGTCGGTATAGCCACGGCCATTTTCCTGTCCGAGTATGCTCCCGACAAGGTGCGAAGAGTCATCAAACCGGTCCTGGAAATCCTCGCTGGGATACCCACCGTAGTGTACGGATATTTCGCCCTGACCTTTGTGACCCCCGTGCTCCAACACATATTTCCAGACCTGATAGTTTTCAATGCTTTAAGCGCAGGCTTAGTCATGGGCTTGATGATCATCCCCATGGTCTCTTCACTAAGCGAAGACGCTATGATCACGGTGCCCCGTTCCCTCAGGGAGGGAGCGTACGCCCTGGGCGCTACCCGCCTTGAGGTTTCACTTCGGGTGGTGGTGCCGGCGGCGCTGTCGGGGATAATAGCAGCCTTCATCCTGGGGATCTCCAGGGCCATTGGCGAGACCATGCTGGTAACCATCGCCGCCGGCGCGACGCCCAACCTCACCATCAATCCCTTGGAAAGCATCCAGACCATGACTGCCTACATAGTCCAGCTAAGCCTGGGAGAGGCGTCCCAAGGCAGTCTCGAATACCAGACCATCTTCGCCGTGGGCCTTCTCCTATTCTTGATGACCTTGACAATGAACGTCTTAGGGCACTGGATCGTGCGTCGCTGGTCAGAGCACGACGTATTGGAGCAAGCGGTCGAGACCACAGAAAGAGCCCCCGAGATGCCTACGCAGAGTGGAGCCGCTATCAGTGAGTCCATCGGTACCTCGGCTTTAGCAAAAGCCATCCCTGGTAGCCGAGATAGATACGAGCCGACGTTGGCCTTTAAACCCAAGCTCACTTTTCGAAAGAGCACGGGTAGTGTTTTTCACGTGCTTTTCGTTCTGGCTGTACTCGTGGGCATCGCAGGACTGATCACACTGATGGTGCAAGTTTTGAAGGAGGGATTGCCCTGGCTCACCTGGGATTTCGTCTCTAACTACCCCTCTCGCTTCCCCGAACGAGCCGGGGTGAAATCCGCTCTTATGGGCACAATCTGGCTCATGGGCCTCACGGCTGCCTTCACCGTGCCAGTTGGAGTGGGCGCAGCCGTATACCTGGAAGAGTACGCTCCTAAAAACTGGCTCACTCGCCTGATAGAGGTAAACATCTCCAACCTTGCCGGAGTGCCTTCGATAGTCTATGGGCTTTTGGGGCTTGGTGTGTTCGTTCAGTGGCTCTCGTTGGGCAGAAGCCTGCTGGCGGGGGCCTTGACTTTGTCCCTGCTGGTTCTGCCCATCGTCATTCTGGCTTCCAGGGAGGCGATAAGGGCGGTGCCTCGCTCGCAGCGGGAGGCTGCGTATGCTCTCGGAGCTACAAAGTGGCAGGTTATCAAGGGGGTTGTCTTGCCTGGAGGCACACCCGGCGTGCTCACCGGGGTAATCCTGGCAATGTCTCGTGCTATAGGAGAGGCCGCTCCCGTAATCGCCATTAGCGCTCTGGTATTTATTACATTCATCCCTACAGATCCCCTGGATCGCTTTACTGTACTTCCCATTCAAATATTCAACTGGGCTACCCTACCAAGAGACGAGTTTCGCGGCCTGGCGGCGGCTGGTATTATTGTGTTGCTCGCTATCCTCCTCTCCATGAACGCCATCGCCGTTTTCCTACGCAATCACTTCCAGGTCAGGTCGGAGGAGTAGAGATATGAAGAACCGTGATTCCGTACTGAATACAAGGGGCCTGGGCGTATGGTATGGAGTTGTGCAGGCGCTGCGAGGGGTTTCCATCGACATGCAGCGTCACCAGGTTATCGCTCTCATCGGGCCGTCCGGATGTGGAAAGAGCACACTCCTGAGGTGTTTCAATCGCATGAACGAGTTGATACCCGGTGCTGTGGTAGACGGGGAAGTCCTTTTCAATGGGCAGGACATCTATGCCCAGGAGGTGGACGCCACCGAGGTGAGAGGCAGAATAGGCATGGTATTCCAGAAGCCCAACCCCTTTCCAAAGTCCGTTTTCCAGAATGTCGCCTTTGGCCTGAAAGTCAATGGATTCCAGGGAGACCTGGAGGAAGCCGTTGAGCATTCTCTGCGCCGGGCCGCTTTATGGGGCGAGGTGAAAGACAGGCTCGATAATAGCGCCTACTCACTATCTGGAGGGCAGCAGCAGCGGTTGTGTATCGCCAGGGCTCTGGCCGTACAACCAGAGGTACTCCTAATGGACGAGCCGTGCTCGGCTTTGGATCCGGTAGCCACCCAGAGAATAGAAGACCTGATACGCGAACTGGCGAAGGATATTACAATTGTAATCGTCACACACAACATGCAGCAGGCCGCCAGGGTATCCGATATGACCGCTTTTCTATTGATGAGCGACAAGGATCGAGCGGGAGAGGTCATCGAGTACGGAGAAACCGGCGCCTTGTTTACCAATCCAGAAGACTCCAGAACCGAGGCCTACATAACGGGACGGTTCGGATAGGGGGCGGAAGATGGCGAAGATGCTTAGAACCGATTTCGAGCGGGACCTGCAAGAGCTACAGGATGATCTGCTCGCTATGGGAAGCATGGTTGAGAAGGCTATTGCTCGGTCGCTGGACGCACTGAAACATCGTGATTTGGAGACCTCGGCGAAAATCATCCATGAAGACAACCTCATCGACGAGCAACAGATGATGATCGAGGATAAATGTGTGCACCTCATAGCCACTCAACAGCCCATGGCCAGCGATCTCAGAGCTCTAATAACCACTCTACATATCGCAGCCGAATTAGAGCGGATGGGTGACTATGCTGAAGGCATAGCGAAAATCAGCCTAATGATGGGGGACGAGCCTCCCCTGAAACCCCTCATCGACATCCCCAGAATGGCTGAGAAGGTCTCGGGTATGCTGCGGAAGTGTCTGGATGCCTTTGTTGCCAGGGACGCTGAGATGGCTGCCCAGGTGAACATAGAGGACGATGAGGTGGATGCCCTATACGCCCAGGTTTACCGGGAGCTGCTGATGCTGATGATCCAAGACCCTAAAACCATAGAACGAGCTACTCATCTGCTCTGGGTGGCCCACAACTTGGAGCGAGTGGCAGATCGTGCCACTAACATTTGCGAACAGGTTGTATACCTCGTCACGGGGAAATTAGTGGACGTAGATGTTTCTAGATCTACCGTTCGAGTAAGGGAACGGCAGATGGATCAAAGGAGGAGTTCTGTGGCCAGAGTACCCAACGTCTATGGAGGTGATGAGCAGTTCTACAGGCTTTTACACGATGAGGCCACAAACCTGAAAGATACTGCCATGACTCTAAGCGAGTTGATGAGCAACTTCGACTCGTTGGAAGACTGGGCCCAAAAAACCTCCGACTTGGAACACGCGGGTGATGAGATTCTTCATGCCATAATGCGGGAGCTTCATGGCACCCTTATCACTCCTCTTGACAGGAGTGACATCGCTACCTTGGCCGAACGGCTAGACGACGTGGTAGACCACATAGAAGAGGCTGCCAGAGACCTCTATGAGTTCAGGGTGGACGCCCCCACAGAGGAAGCAGCGGAGATGGCGCGGATACTCCATGAGGCTGGCATAGGATTGGAAAAAGCTGTAGTCAAGCTGCCCAATATGAAGGAAAACAGGTCGGGCATTCTCAAGCTGTGTTCAGAAATAAGCGGCCTTGAGGAGCAAGCAGACAAGGTGGGGCGTGGCGCCCTTATGAGCCTATTGAACGGAGATGCTCCCTTCAACTATGTGATGAAATGGCGAGAGGTCTACCATCACCTCGAGGAAGCGGCCGACAGTTGCCAGAGAGCGGCTATAGTCATAGAGGGCATAGTATTAGAGTACGCTTCAGTACCCTCTGCCACGCCTTGGCAATCATAACCAACTGAGAACACTGCGACGAAGCCATTCTTCAGCTTAGCCAATAAGCATACCAGCAGCTCGCCCTCTGATCCTAGCTCCCATGCTATAATTCTGTTTCCGTGCGCTCCTTGTTTTGTTCCATCAAGACCGCAGATTGGATGGTCTCCAGTGGCAGAACCGATAGACCTGACTGCTAAAGCCTCCGAACACCAGCTAGACGTCGCATTTTACGACGACATCAGGGCTGGCAAGCCTGCTTTCCGGCTGGCTGAGAGGTTCGTCATACCTCCCTTTAGTGGCAGAGGATTCCTGGTTAAAGGCGGACAGACCTTTCGGATCATCGAAGAGGGGGGGCCACAAGTGGCCACTCTAGTGCTCTGGAACGCAAAGAATCCCAATGAGTTCTTCAGCTCGTGCAGAACTCTGGTGGCAGAAGGCTGGCAAGTTAAACCCAACATTAGGTTGTGGTCGGAGATTCATCATTACCATCCCCTAGCCACCTGTATCGAAGACACCGTGGTAACTACACCGCCAACCGGCGAGTTCCACCACCATTTCGTCAGTAGCCATTGCACACCTGAGACGTTGGAAATGATCTCCGGTGTCGGAGGCTTGAACTCCTGCCAGACAAACCTGGTCCGAGCCATCCAGCCCTTCGGCTTGAAGGAAGAAGACATACACGATAGCCTGAATCTCCATCAAAAAATAAAGCTGGATGCTAAAGACTTGAAATACTTTGCAGCACGAAGCGATGGGAAGCCTGGCGATTACGTGGAGTTCTTCGCCGAGATGGATTTGCTGGCAGCGGTTTCTGTCTGTCCAAGCGGGGACAACACCCGACACTATAGTACACCCGAGGACGGGATTGCTCTCCCCATAGGCGTCGAAATTTACGATACAGGTATCAACCCCAAGCCTCCTCCTCAGTGGGCCGACTGGCGAAAGGACTGGAAGGGCTATTGGGAGCCTCAAGAGGAAGAGTCTTGAGCGAACTTAGGGATTTCACAGAAAAGCATCCTCGCTACTCCCTAGACGTCAAGTTCTATGACGAGGTGCGGGCGGCTAAAGCCGGCTATAGATTGATGGATAAGTTCTCAGTCCCTCCCTACAGCGGCCTCGGCTTCACCGTCAAGAAGGGCCAAACCTTCAGAATCATTGAGGAAGAGGGGCCTCAGATAGTCGATATCGCTATCTGGAATGCCAACAATCACAAAGAGGGGTTCAACGCCTATCGCAACCGCTTGATCGAGGGCGGTGTGATTCGCCTGTATAGTCGCCTCTGGTCCGAGGTGCCCTGGCTCCGACCAATGGCCACCTGCATCGAAGACCAGGTGGAGAGTCGTACCACAGATGACAAATACCACCACCACTTCCCAGGGGGACACTGCGCAAGCGAGCAGTGGGAGCTACTTGTAGGCAAGGCCAGTCTAAACTCCTGTCACCTCAACCTGCTTCAAGCTGTCGAACCCTTTGGGCTTAAAGAGGAGCAGATTCTAACCAACTTCATGGTACACGAGAAGGACTACCTCGACCCCGTGACCGGCATCAGGTACATGCTGAAAGGAGATGCTAAACCCGGCGACTACATCGAGTTCTACGCCGAGATGGACCTTCTGATAGCCGTGTCAGTATGTCCTTCCGGAGATGGAGCCGTGTATTACCCGGACCACTACAGAAAGTACACCGACTATGGCCCCGAAGAGGAGGGCTTGGTGCGCCCACTGGGTATCGAGGTCTACGACACCGGCATCCAACCACGAGAGTTTCCTAAGTGGACCGAATGGAGGAAGCACTAACCGTATCCTGGTAAATCTGTTAGGAGTGTGGACATGACCGAAGACCACGAACGCTATATGCAAATGGCTATCGAGGAGGCCCGAGAGGCGGTAATGGGAGGGGATGAACCCTTCGGGGCAGTGGTAGTACGTGGAGGTGAAGTGGCAGGAAGGGGGCGCAATCGAATCCACACCACGAAGGATGTTACTGCCCACTCAGAGGTGATGGCCATTAGGAATGCTACCCTGGCCCTAGGCACCCTGGACCTATCCGACTGCACTCTGTACACATCTTGGGAGCCATGCGCCATGTGTGGCGGAACGATAGAACAAGCTGGAATTAGCCAGGTCTATATAGCCTGCACCGACCGAGATCCATCCTACGGTGACTACACCTTCGAAAAGCTAATGGACATGATTAAAACACAAGTAAAGATCGAGAGCGGAGTTTTGGAGGACGTGAGTCGAAGGCTGGTTCAGGAGTGGAAGGCAAGTCAAACATAAAGTCCCGCACCCATCCATACTGTTTCCAATGGAGGTAGTCCCACATGATACAGGTTTTAGAAGGTAAAGTAGCCATAGTTACTGGAGGAGCAGGAGGCATCGGAGCCACTGTATCCAAGGCTGTGGCAGAGGCTGGGGCCAAGGTAGTAGTCAACGACGTAGGCGCAGAGCTAGACGGCGCCGGCGGGTCCTCTGGTCCGGCCGACAAGGTAGTGGAAGAGATTCGCAGTCAAGGGGGCGCCGCCGTTGCCAACTATGACACCGTTTCTAGCTTCAAGGGAGGCGAGAGAATAGTTCAGTCGGCGGTGGACAACTTCGGAAGCTTAGACATAGTGGTAACTGTCCAGGGGATCCTTCGAGACCGCATGGTGTTTAATATGACCGAGGAAGAGTGGGACGACGTAGTCAACGTTCACCTGAAGGGTACCTTCAATGTGGTCAAACACGCCTGCATTCTGATGAGACAGAAGAGGAGTGGCAGGATAATAACCTTTTCCTCCGGAGCCACATTGCAGGGTTCCTCTGGCCAGGTCAACTACGGAGCTGCGAAGGGTGGCGTGGCAGGACTTACCAAGGTGGTGGCTCAAGACATGGGAAAGTACGGAGTTACTGCCAATGTTATTTGTCCTAATGCTGACACTCGTATGACTATGACTGAGGCAGTGAAGAAGGCGAGGGATATTCGTAAGGCTCAAGGTCTGCCGGAGCTGGACATGGAAGGGTCATTGGACCCCAGTTACATTCCCCCATTTCTGGTGTACCTGGCTAGCGATAAGGCATCGAATGTCAACGGTCAGATTTTTTTAGTGCAAGGAGAAAAGATCTCTCTATTCTCCCAACCTACCATCGAATACGCTATTAGCAAGCCAGGTCGATGGACGGTGGAAGAGCTGTTTCAGGTGATCCCCAAAACCCTGGGCAAGCGTGTTTCCAAGGTCAATACTGCTACCTAGAGCTTAACATACGACGCTCAATAGCAAACGACACCCCATCGCTCCTGGGTGGTTGGGGTGGGACAAAGGCCTTTGTCTTTCTCAAACAGGACCCCAGGAAGAGGGACAGCCTCCACGCTCCACCCGTCATTCCCGTGCTTGACACGGGAATCCAGTGTAGGGTGTTGCACGGGGTGAATGTTCCCTACTCATCTGGTTCTACAGGCTCACCATGAGCGGGAGAAAGAGGCATCCGCTCACGCTTGTATCTTAAACATGGGCGTGACAGACCGGTCCACCCTGGGTCTTCAAAGACCGCAGCTCAGGGAGGTCGTCATGCGCAACCTGCTCAGAGCCCGAAAGTTGATAGGGCCTGGAGCCTGGATGAGCAAGGAAGGGGCGGAGTAGGAGGACTGACGGGAAAGGAAGGAGTTGAATGAAGGAAGGCACAGTGTTTGTTGGCATTGACGTTTCCCGGGAGCGCTTGGATCTGGCGGTACGTCCAACAGGTGAAGTAAGGGAGGTCTCCAACACCTCTGCGGGCATCAGTTCTCTGGCGGATTTCCTCAATGGGGTCGGGCCGGAGTTGGTGGTGTTGGAAGCCACTGGTGGCATGGAAGCGCTCGTAGCAGCAGAACTGGCGTCGGCGGGACTGCGAGTAGTCGTGGTGAATCCCCTGCAGGTGCGGGACTTTGCCCGTGCTGCTGGGAAGCTGGCCAAGACGGACTCCCTGGATGCGCATGCATTGGCGCACTTTGGCGAAGCCGTCCGGGCAGAGGTCGCACCTCTGCCCGATGCCACCGCCAGAGAACTGGTCGCCATGGTAGCCCGGCGACACCAACTGGTGGAGATGATCGCTGCGGAAGGGAACCGGCTCCGTACCGCTACCAGGCGGATACACCCCGAGGTCCAGGAGCATATCCAGTGGATGAAAGACAACCTGGAGCAGCTGGATCGAGACCTGGACGATACCATCCGTTCCTCGCCCATGTGGAAGGACAAAGACCAGGTGCTGCGGAGCACCCCCGGCGTGGGTCCTGTCTTATCCATGACCCTCTTGTCGGAAATGGCGGAACTGGGCGCCCTGAACCGCTGGCAGATCGCTGCCCTGGTGGGGGTGGCGCCGTTCAACCGGGACAGCGGTACCCTGAGGGGAAAACGCAAGGTGTGGGGAGGTCGCAAGCAGGTCAGGGCTGCGCTCTACATGGCAACCCTGGTTGCCACCCGGTACAATCCCGTGCTCCAGGCCTTCTACCAACGCCTCTGTGCTGCTGGGAAACCGAAGAAGGTCGCCCTCACCGCCTGCATGCGCAAGCTCCTTACCATACTCAACGTGATGATCAAGAATAATCGCCATTGGAACCCTATTGTTCAGAACTCTTGACTTTCAAGACAGTTGCTGAGCTGGTCGAAGGGAGTGAGCGGGACAGGAATGTGCCCCCACTTACAAAAACCTACCTGGGCGGGTGGTTGGAGAACAAGGCGTTTGCCTCTCTGAACAGCCTCCACGCCCCACCCGCTGATGTATAATGAAGTCTCTAAGTTAAAAGCTCTCAGCAGAAATCAGCCAATAGGGGGAGAAATGAACCAGTCTGTTGACTTCAGCGTTTTCGTCGTATGCAGGGACTGGTCCTATCCCGAGCTGCGGACAGTAGTCCAGGAAGCCGAACGACTCGGCTTCAGCGCAGCATGGCATGAGGACAACATCACCGGCCATTCACCCGTGCCGCGAGACCTTCCAGGCTTTGACGTCTGGGCAGTCTTGCCAGCCTTGGCGGAAGCCACGAACACCATTCGTCTCGGTCCCATGGCCACCCCCGTTCCCCGGCGTTTCGCCCCGTTGCTAGCTAAGACTGCGGCCTCCTTCGACGTCATCTCCGGGGGGCGGCTGGACATGGCGCTAGGAGCCGGGGACGACACTTACCAGTACGAGATGATCGGTCAAGAGTTTCCGGAGCGAAAGATAAGGGTGGGCATGCTGCGAGAGGCCATCGAGGTTATGAAGCTGATGTGGTCGGAGAAGCGAGCCAACTTCAGCGGCGAACACTACTATCTGAGCGATGCCATTTTAAGTCCCAAGCCCCTGCAGAAACCCAATCCGCCCATATGGGTCGCTATCAGCAATAGTAAGAGGGTGTTGCCCAGACTAGCCGCCGAGTACGGCGATGCCATCTGTATAACCTGGGGCCCCGACCAAGATGTAGCACAATCCCTAGATTCCTTTGTGGAGCGGTGCGACGAACTCAAAATTCCCAAGGAGTCTCGAAAGATGGCCCGTCATATGTGGGTGGTTCTGTGTGAAGAGGGTTTCGACTGGAAGCCGGCCTTCACGCAGATCACTCACATCCCCATGGACTGGAGCCTCTATGCATCCCCTGCAACGGTTCCAGAGGGCGAAGATGGTCTGGGATTCGCAGCAGGCCCGCCCGAGAAGGTTGCAGCCGAGGTCAAGCGTCGCACCATCGACATGGGTTTCAATCACGTCATGTTGAACTTCCTGAGCGTAGGCTCTTATGCCGATGCCATTGACACAGATGGGCTCGAAGGATGGTCAGGCAACTATCTGGGCACTATGCGCAGAGCCGTCGAGGAGATATTGCCCACGCTGAAGGGCTAGGCACTGGTCGACTTCACGCGGGAAAACCGTACAGCTTGGCCGAGTTCTCCCAGACTATCTTGCTCAGCACCCTCTCATCCAATTGACCCAGCTTCTCATCGATGACCTCTCGAGAGTCGGGCCAAACGCAGTCAGCGTGAGGATAGTCGGAGCCCCATATAATATTGTCCTCGCCTATGAAGCTCACCATCTCGTTGGTAACGAACTCGATCTGAAAGGTCGAGTAGCCTTGACGGTGCCAGTACTCGCTGGGCTTTAAGTTGAGCCCCAGATGATAGAGTTGCCTATCGTACTCGTCGTCTATACGATGGAGCACGTAGGGTATCCAGCCCACGCCGCATTCCCCCAGAACGAACTTGAGGCCTGGGAAGCGGTCACAGGCTCCGGACAGGATGATGCTGGACATGTATTCCGCCCCGGACAGCTGGAAAATGGCCTTGTCCAGACCATTGGTGACCCAGTAATACTCCTCTTCATCCTCCGGCTTCGGATACCGGGGAACGAATCCCAGCGTATGGAAGGAGATGGGAAGTTGACACTCGGCGGCCGCAGCCCAAACCACGTCCCAAACCTTATGGTAGATGGGTTCTACAGTGTTGCCTACGTTTATCACGCCACCCCGCAGACCTGAATCCGCTGCCTTGCGCACCTGCCTCGCTGCTATCTGAGGATCGTGTCCGGCGAGGCATGCCAATCCAACCAGGCGACCGGGATGACTCTTGCAGAAATCAGCCACCCACTCGTTGTAGATGTCGTAGGCTGCGGTTATGATCTCGTCATCCTTCAAACCATATGATGGACCTGGTAGCTCCACGCCCGTCGACGCCGCAGCCAAGTCAAGCAGACCGTACAGCACCTCCCCACTGATGCCGTCGGTATCCTGGTCCTTTATCCGCAAATCGGGATCAGCGGGATGGTACAATCCCTTCTGCCCATCGGAAAAGAACCTCTCCTCTTCCATTCTGTCGAAACGCCTGGATTCGCCAGGCACGTAAGGCTTCCAGGTTGGATCGAGCCCACATCCTCCTACCCACCCTAGAGATATATCTTCAGCAAACCACTTCTTCCCCTCTGGCGTTTCCTTCACCTGGGGCATCCTATCTTTAATCGCAGCGGGTGCATTGGAGACGAACAGGTCCTCGGGAAGCCAAACGTGGTCGACGTGAGAATCCCCTGAGATAACTTTACCTTTCCACACCAAAATGGTCCTCCTTAATCGAGTAAATGCATTTGGACTAGCTACATTGTATCAAAAAAGAAAAACCCAAATCCTACGGATGGAGTCCATAGGGGCGGAGTTCATCCCGGTGAAGCGGTATAGACTGTCATGCCGACCACCCTCCACTATGTCATTTCGAGCGAAGCCGAGAAATCTTGAGGGGGTAGGGTCTTCCGCCCACGTCGGGAACGATCAGGGCCTGCTGGGGCAACATCCCCGCTCAAATGGTTTGACAAGCTCACCATGAGCGGGGGCGTGCTGTATATCCGCTCACTCTGAGCCTGTCGAAGGGCGTGAGTGAGACAGGAGTGTGTTGTCACCCCCACTTCCTTTCC
Organism: Dehalococcoidia bacterium; assembly: GCA_965197675.1. Classification (GTDB taxonomy): domain Bacteria; phylum Chloroflexota; class Dehalococcoidia; order Plut-88900; family Plut-88900. Next base: position 1,384,972 of record OZ240221.1, read on the forward strand.
TCTACTATTATTAAAGTACCGGCAACTACCCCCTTCCGTCATTCCCGTGCTTGACACGGGAATCCAGGGGAAGGGTGTTGCACGAGGTTGATGTACCCATAGATACAAAACCTACCTGGGTGGGCGGTTGGGTCCAACCACAAGCTGATGAAAAACTCAATCAAAATATAACTGGCCTTCGTGCCTGGGAAACCCGTAAAACAAAACCTTTTTACAATTCAATCAAATTTCAAAGCTAAACAAAGAAAAACAATCAAGTTGCCACACACAAGCCCACCCGACAATTGATGCAGGACCATCGCGTTTAGGTCAAAACCGGCTTTCGCTGAACTCACACCCAGCCCGTCTGGACGCCGGCGAAAGCAGGAAAAACAGCTGGAGGTGTATCCGCTATCTCAAAATGGGATTGCCCTGTGAGTCGAGTAACGGGCTAGTCGGATTTAGGTAACGACTACGTTGGTACATGAAGACCGTCTGGGAGTAGTAGAGATCATCCCAGAATGCAGGTTCCGCTTTGAGAAGTGCAGTCCAATAACCAACTACTACGATACTCTCCCCAAGTCTCGAGAAACCGTTTTGACGACCTGACCAAACCTTAGAATTAGCTCCTAGCGTTGCAGCATAGCTACAGCCTAGCTATCACATTCCGCCGACCCCTCTTATACGTTGACCAGCTTTAAAACTTCTCTGTACACCCTCTGCTCCTCTCCGACGTGAACGACGGCCGCTGACTTGGCAGCAGCGGCGAGGTGTACCCAACGGAAGGGCTCTCTAGTGTTGTTGAACTCCTCGTAGATAGCCTGGTGCTGCTTGACTGCATGAAGCTCGGTGAAGTCATCTCGGCAAATGAGCTCACCAAATCTCACAAAAAGAGGCATAGGGTCGTATCCCAGCTTGGCGTACTGCTGAGCCAAGGAGATGATGTCCTTGACTTTAGGCTTCGCAGCCATCTCCTCAGTATCTAGCGTAGTCCAATATATGCGGGGTTGCTTTTCGATAGTTTCAGTGATGACGTCAATAAGTTCCTCTTGACCGCGCTCGGGAAGCTCCGCAAGAGTCTCGGTGTCAGCGCCGGGGGACCAATGCAGCCACTCCTCGCTGAGTGTGCACTCCGGCCCGGTAATGCCGGTAAGAAGGGCCAGAATCTTATTCCGCAGGCTAATTCCCTCCATATTCAACAGATACCTACGAGAGTTCGTTCCAGTATGCAGATGAGAGTCCATTGGGTTCCCATAGTTGCTGCTAAGGAAGACGGTGGAAGCACCGATGGAGAGGGCCTCTCCAGCACCTTTCAGAGAGAGTCCATCAGCCAGAGCCTTACCCAACATCTCCACAGTCTCGTAGAAGTCCTGACTGGCGCCTATAAGACTCCCTAACTTACCAATAGCCCGAGTCTCGCCTTCATTGGTCTCAGTGGGGATTCCTATCTCCAGCAGCCGGTATTTGTCTACTATCTCCTCTATGAAGCTGAAATCCACGTCTCTGGCGTCGGAGAGGGGGACTGGATTCCGCGCTTGATAGCGCGCTACCGGCCGCAGCAGCACAGAAGCCCACTCCCACCCTATGGTATCCAACGCCCTCACAGTGAACATGGGGTAGAGAAAGTTGTGGTCGTCCATCCAGTTCCTGGAAACCGCTGTGTATACCATCAGGTCAAACACTTCACCGTGGGGAAGATTCTCTAAAAGCCAGAGGAAGTATTGCTCGGCCGCGGCTGGTCTACCAGCCTGAACACTCCTGGTGAAGGCTTCCTTCGTTAGTTTGACCTTGTCTCCGCTGCCGTTTCCGTTTCCCATGATACGCATGTGCACGATGCTCGACTCGGCATCGAAGTAGTCTTCGTATGGTTTCTCCATGGTTCCGTCCATGGGTTCCAATTCGGGCATGATGTATGGCCCCATGTGTCGAGAGTGGATGTGATGGTTACAAAGAGCCACGTGTTGAATGATGGGCACTAACGCCGTCTTCCCAGACAGACGCCTGGAGGTTTCATACGACCCATGTGTGCCACATATTGGATGTACCGGCCCCCCATGGTGTTTTGAGGGGAGCTCGGTGGAGCGAACCACAGCGACCGCCCCGGCCCTAACCAGCTCCTTTGCCGACACACCGTCCTGTAGCTTGGTGAGAGTTGCCTCTACTATCTCATTCGGCTCCGTATCCTCTACGAATCGGACCAGGTCTTCTACCTCGGAAGTGAAACTGATTGCCTTGACCATAACCGCCTCCTGACCTCAAATATAGCTTCCTCGTCTGCCTCTCTGGGTACCGGTATTTTCAGCTATCGTTGAAACCATACAAGCGGGCCGCATTTTCTCCCGCTATCTTACGCACTTCATCATCGGGGACTCCTGCGAGAATTTCGCCGAGCACCTGCCTGGAACGGGGAAAGGTTCCTTCGGCATGAGGGTAGTCAGATCCCCAGGTTAAACAGTCCACCCCTATTATATCTCGCTCTCGTATTCCCGTCCTGTCGTCCTGAAAGCTGAGGAATACGTTCCGGTGGAAGAAGTCACTGGGCACTAAGTCTGACTGAAACCTTACCCAGTCCTCTCTTTGAGGCCTCTGGGTATAAGCGAAGTCAAGCTGCTCGATGAAGTAGGGTGCCCAGGCTAACCCCTGCTCTACAGCCACTACTCTCAGGCGAGGAAATCGCTCGAATACCCCCGAAAAGATCATGTCGGCGAGAGAGACTCGCACCCAGTGGTCGATTACGGTCATAGCCGTGGCCTTTACAGTATCCGCGACTGGGCCGCCATGGTTGGTGAACGAGTGCAGGCTGAGGGGAATCTGTAGCTCTTCTGCAGTGGCCCAGAGAGGCTCATACTCCGGCCTGTCGTAGGGTCTATCCTCAGGTGGATATACGGTGATCATCGCACCCGATAGCCCCATCCTATGTGATCGTTGCAGCTCTTCTACTCCCTTCCGAACATCATCCAGGTTTACCATTGCTATGCCCTTGATCTCATCTGGATGAGCCTGACAGAACTCGGCAAGCCAATCGTTGTAGGCTTGGAACATGGCCGACAGGAATGCGGAATCGTTTACCGTCCACACCGAAACTACCGAAGGATAAACTACCGCCCCTGCAATTCCATCGATCTCTAGGTCTTTGGCGAACTCGTCGGGAATATACCCGCCCGGCCGTACATTGGAGAATCTGTCCACTATGGACATTGCCTCGGGATCGGTAAATCTCAAGTCGGCCTGAATATTCTCTCCCAGAGAGTCGGTCCTTTGGCCGTCCACGTACCACCAGTCCCCGTCTTTTTCTTCCACCAATCGGGGAGCACGGTCCAGAAACTCAGAGTCGATTCTATCTATCCATAGACTCGGAGGCTCTATTACGTGACTGTCCGATGAGATGATCGTGTAGCTATCCACTGTCCCTATCCCGTATCCCCCAATCTTAAACAACATCCCTATAATAGCACCTCGCTATACGGCTGACCACTTTGATCATAAGTTAAACGTAGGCTTAATCCCCCTACCTTGATACCAAAATCTCCCGGCTCCTTTTCCATCGGAAGAAGGTTAGAGCCTGCCCCTACTTGGTATGGGGATGAGCAAGGCCGGCTGGGGTAACAGCCCCGCTAATGTGGTTCCCTTCGGTAAACTCAGGATAAACTCTAAGCTCACCAAGAGCGGGGATTGAGGTGTTTCCGCTCACCCTGAGCTTGTCGAAGGGTGCCCTCATTCCCTATGCCGCCTGCCTGCAGCAGGCAGGTCATTCCTGTGTCGAGCACGGGAATCCACGGCCTGTCTGCCGAGTCGAACGTAGCCTAGGCGGGGGACTTCACCCTCACTCCAGCCCCCTCCCTCAGGGAAAGGGTATTTGAGGCGAGGAATCTTGTGTGAAGAAAGACGTTGAATTGAAATTGAATGCTTGTACTAGCAATTTAGGATGAGGCCGGGATTCAGAACCTTCTCAACTGAGACCTGTCGGAGCAGGGCCACCCAGTAGATGGAGCAATATCTTGGGCCGAGGCGACCACGTTATAGCCTTGGACATGATAATCACTCAGCTTACAGGTGTTGACTAAAGGATCAGCGCCGATATCCAGCAAAGCCGCCCCAAGCAGTCATATTGGCTGATCAGGCCCGCCAAGCAGTTGGCACGTCTCCCGTTGGTGGATAGCTGCCGTCCGCATCGTGAGCTTCGTCGCCCGTTAACGCTGGATTGAAAATGCTCATCAGTCGGATGTCCGTCTCAGCCTTGAGTCTGTGACGATCACGAGGCCCTACGACATAAAGAGAGCCGGGCTCCAGATCCCACTTTTCATTCGTTGTGATGTCTTCTACCATGGCTTTACCTTCAATGATATAGTTCGCCTCTACGTGGTTTTTGTACCACAGCACGGCGTCAGCGCCTGCTGACGCCGTGGGTACGGAGATAGTGAGGCCGAAGTCGTCCTTCCGATTTATATAGCGGTAAGCTCGATGCCCTCCGCCTAGAAGCGTCAGCAGGCGAGCGTCTTCCTCCCCAACAACATACATGGTGTGTCCCGCCTCGCCCAGCCAGGCGGGAGGTATTTCTCCAGTGGGCCCGAATGAACCCTCTGCATCGTGTCTCTCGGTTCCGATTATTGGTGGGTTGAATACGCTGATTAGGTAGACGTCGCCTCTCGACGTGAGGCGATGTCGGTCCTTGGGGCCAACCATGTAGAGCATTCCAGGGCCCACCTCCCAACTCTTATTGAGAGTAAGGTCCTCGACTTTCGCGTGACCCGACACGATGAAGTTTGCCTCCACATGGTTCTTATAGTGTAGGTTCATGGTCCAGTCACCTGTGATGCGAACGTCGGAGATAGAGAAGCCACATTCATCATCTCGCGTCAGTATACGGATGCTCCGCACGCCGCTCCCCTCCCTCTCCACAACCATCTCTTTGTCACTGCCCCGGTACTCTTCTAAGCGTCTCACGAACATGGTGCTAACCCCTTCATAGCATATCGAGTCTTACTAGCCAGTCATGTCATAGCTGCGTAGCAGTTTGCCTGGTAGCGCTCCAGTGCAGACGTTCTCTTCGAAGGTCACTGCGCCATTGACTATCGTATATCTCAGCCCTTTGGGCTTCTGAATAAGCCGGCGTTCTCCTCCCGGGAAATCGTTGGCGAAGACGGGCCTATCATGAAGGTAGCCCAGCTCATCTAAGTCGTATATCATGATGTCTGCCCAATTACCCACCCGTAACATTCCTCTTTCTTTGAAGTCGGCGAACCAGGCGGGCAGAGAGCTAATCTTGTAATGGGCCTGCTCCAGGCTCATGAGCTGTTTGTCTCGGACCCAATGCCCCAGGAATCGCACAGGCCAGGTACTCAAGGTTAAGAACCGAGTATGGGCGCCGCCATCTGAGGCGGAAACGTGGGCATAGGGGTTTTTCAGGTTCTCTGCAAAGACTTGTGCTCCTTCAGGATGGCTGAAAAGAGTATGCAAACCTTCGTCTATGGCCAGATCCAGCATAGCATCCAGGGGATGCTTCTCCTCCATCCTAGCTATCTCTTCGATAGTCAATCCTTCGTACTTGTAATTGCGCTGCTGAGTCGCCTCCAATACCTTCATTCTGCTCCAGTCGGTTCTGACGAAGGGACGCTCCTCCACGTCCCTCTTCATAGCCTCCCTGGTGTTGCTATTCTGTAGCTTTACTGTCCGCTCCTCGGGGGTTCCGACCATCGGCTGCACCCAGTTGGGCATGTAATCGAACATGTTATATTCGGCCAACGTGAAGTAGGCCTCCGTCTCTACCGATATCTCCTGGATCAGCATAGGAAGTCCATCAGCCCATGCCGCTTCAGACCAAGGTCCTGCAGAGGGGGATGAGTCTAACGACACGTATGTAGGTCGCCCGCTAGTCTTCATCATCTGTCTGAGAAGCTCACGGTTTCTCTCCGGATCCTCGGCCAAAAAGTTGGTCCAGCTTATCTGTCCTACCCCGAACTCACCCAAGACCTCGGCCAGAGCAAGGAACTCCTCTTTCGAGGCTACGTGGCTGGGCAGGAGACTACCATCCTCGGGATGGTCTTCCATGTTCTTGTTGACAGAAAAACCGAAGGAGCCAGCCTGCATCCCCTCGTAAAAGAGCTGTTTCATCAGGTTCAGCTCTTCCTCTGTTACCAGTCTCCTCTCCCTGGCCTCCTTCATTCCCAGAACATATCCTCTCAGTGGCGAAAACGGGAATAGCGAGGCGACGTTCACCCCCAATCCTTGACGGTCCAGGCTCTCCAGATATTCGGGATAGCTTATCCAGTCCCATCGAAGTCCTTTGCGCATGGAGTCCAATGGTATAGCCTCGATGCGGTTCATCATCCGCATGTTCAGGTCCCTGTCCTCTGGCTTGGTGGGAGCGAACCCGAACCCACACTGGCCTATGGTCAGAGACGTAACACCGAACCATCCCGACAGAGATGCATAGGGGTCCCAGTTGAGTTGAGCGTCGTAGTGGGTGTGCAGATCGATTGCTCCGGGCGCCACGATACACCCTGAGGCATCCAACTCTTTGGCGCCGTTCGCCTTGATCACTCCGCTTATCATGGCCACACGGCTGTCTTTCACCGCCAGGTCGGCCTTGTATCTAGGGACTCCCGTTCCATCAACTATGGTGCCACCACGAATGACCAGATCGTATTCACTCATCACACGCCTCCTTTGAATCTCTCAGCTAGTTGAAGTGGTACAGTCTATCAGCATTCCCACCCACGATTTTCTCTTTGTCGTCTTCTGGTACGCCTTCCAGAATGTCGTTTAGAAACTGTCTCGATCTGGGGAAGGTGCTCTCCAGGTGCGGATAGTCCGATCCCCACATCAGACCGTCCACCCCAATCTTTGCTCGCTCACGGATTCCCAACCCGTCTGCTTGAAAGCTCAAGAACACGTTGCGACGGAAGAAATCACTGGGCAGCATGTTGTCTTTGAACCTCGTCCATCCCGCCTTGCGAGTGCTCTCAGTATATTGAGGATTTCTTTCAGTATATGCGTAGTCTAGCAGGTGGATAAAATGGGGAGCCCAACCCAGCTCATGCTCCACCGAGCCTACCATCAATCGAGGAAATCGCTCGAATACGCCGGAGAAAATCATATCGGACAGAGAGACTCTGACCCAGTAGTCCGCTGTGGTGTAATCGGTGGGGTGTATATCATCTAGGTTGAACCCTATCTCGCTGGGGCCAGCGCGATTGGTCTGCACGTGCAGGCTCAGCGGCACACCCATGTCCTGGGCTATGTCGAATAAGGGGTCGTATTCTGCGCTGCGGTACGGTTTCCCCTTAGAGGGAAACACTGGAATCATAGCACCTGCCAACCCCTTCTTATTGGTGCGCTTCAGCTCCGCGACGCCCTCCTCAACGTCGTCTAGGTTGATCATGGCCACGCCCTTGAGTCTGTCGGGGTGAGTTTGGCAGAACTCGGACAGCCAATCGTTGTACGTGGTGCAAATGGACGAAAAGAGGTCTGAGCCAGACACTGCGTATGCAGTCAATCCTACAGTGGGGTAGATGACCGCACCATAGACTCCATCGATGTCCATATCCTTTACGAACTCGTCAGGTATGTAAGCACCAGGTCTCACGTCTGCGAACCTCCCGGCGGTAGTTACCTTGTCAAGGTGCTCGAACCTTTGCCCGGCTTGAGTAGGTTCTCCGTATGACTCAGTCCTGTGTCCATCGATGTACCACCAATCTCCTTCGTCATCAGCTACCACATGGGGAGTACGTTCCTCGAATTTTCCACCGACCACACTCGACCAGAGGTCCGGCGGTTCAATGACGTGACTGTCAGAAGAGATGATTTTAAGACTGCTCACCTTTAATCTCCCAAATCTCAAGTTATCTATAGGGTATTCTACCCGCTATCACCTAGCCGTCCCGATAATAATAGCAAGAAATGGCGGTTAAACAATCTTAATCAGAAGCCCTAATAGAAGAAAGCCCAAGTCTGATTATATTCGTCCCTCTGTCCGATAACATTAGGCCGGCGACAGTCAGAAGCAACGGGCCTAGGCTGGGAATGACCAGGGCTAGTCTAAGGTTGTCGGTGGCCTCCTGGATAAAGCCCGTTGTGAAAGGGCCTAAGGCGGCGCCTGCCCAGTTCAGTGTCATCAAAAGGGCAACCGCTATGGCCAACCCCCTTGGCGTTATTCCTGACAGCCTGTAAAGGACAGTCATGATAGCGGGAAAGAAGGAGAAGGTTAGTCCATTGATGGCCCCCAATAGAAACAGAATGGGTAGAGAACCAGTAAAAAGCATGCCGAGGTAAGTTGCGCAGAGACCAATGCCGCATATCATCAATAGCAGGGGTGTCCGACGAGCGAAGAAGGGTAGGATTGTCACTCCCAATATGGCCGGAAAGCTGAATATGGATATCAATCCTATGATCAACCCAGCCAAGGTCACCGCGGTTCCATACTCATCTCCCGTGTAAGTGGGCCAGAAGGTGCCGAAGGCAAATCGTCCTCCTACGCTGCCTGCCGCTCCCAAGCCTAGTATCCACGGCTCTCGATACTTGAACAGGCTGCTCACCAGGTTGGTGACTGGAGTGCGGTCTCGGTCTACGGTCTCAGAGCCAACTCGGTCCCTACCCAAGACCCACCACAGTATTGCGGCGATCATGCACACCATCGCCCAAGTGTAGAGGGTATCCCTCCAATCTCCTAACCATACCAGAATGAGGGGAATGATAATGAAGCCCACTCCCTCAAGGGCTTCTATGACGCCGAACAGAATTCCATTGGCCAGGCCAATATGCTTAGAAGGCATCCAGTGAAGTATCACCAACGTCCTTGGTGCATGGCTGGAAAGATAGAAAACGCCCAGTCCCATCCGGGCTATGAGCAATACGGCAAAGGTAGGCGCCCAGGCACCAATAGACACAAATAAGGCAGCACCCACAAATGAGATGCCGGCCACCTTCCAGGGACGAAATCGAGAGAAAAACCAGTTAGCCGGGATTTCAAATATCAGGTTGCCAAACAATACCGAAGAGGCCAATAAACCCTGTTCAGAAGGCGAAAGAGAAAACTCGTTGGAGATCTCAGGCAGAAGTAACCCTAGGGTGAAGAGGGCGATGACGATCACTGAGTAGTTTAGGGTAAAGGTAGACAGCACTACCCATCCGTAGGCTGGATTGTTCCTCGATCTCAAGTTTGCCGCTTGCCCCCATGCCCTGCGCGTGCTCATATGCAGTGTACTCCAACAGGGCAACGGAGTAGGTCAAAGGCATGGAGAGAGCTCCCATGTGGTCTTGGTAGGAGGGAATATGATCGAGGAAGAAAGCTAGATAATGGTGCGAGACTTGAAGATCAGCACCTCTAAGAAATCCTTGCAGGGGGATTTGCCAACCTTCCTGATTTTGCCCTTGTCCAGCTTGAAATGTAGGCCTTACATAGCCGCTTCATGAATACAACCTTAGTCCTTTTCCCAAATCTCCCGGCTAAATGATCCTGTCCCAGAAGCCTGCACAGAGGGAGTCCAGAGGGATACATCCCACTGGCAGGGGGCATGGAGGGCTTGTCCCCAGCTTGACTGGGGAATGTGCCCCCACATACAAAACCTACTTGGGCGGATGGGTGGGATCAAGGCGTTTGTCTTTCTGAGACAGACTCAAATTAGAGAGGTGTCTGACGTGCTCGGTGCGCGTACCCGGTGGGGGTCTTGGGGTTAGACCAGGTCAGTGTATGGCCTTCCAGAGGTGGGCTTGGCTGAGCTGGAGGTGCTATCGCCTCGATTTGGGATGACTTCAGGCTGGGGTAGTCGTGTCCAGGCCAAGGTGGCCCGGTTAAGACGCCTTCATCCGCAGCCCTCGCTGCGACCCCACCCTTGTTAGAGGTGCCGGGCGGCCTCGCACTAAGCTGCAGGCCTTATACATCTTTTCGGAGCGGGTCTCGCAGGGCATGATTGTCGAGTGTGGCCTTCGCCAACAGTTGCTTAAGCTTGCGGGGCTCTTCCCAATAGTGGAGCGGCAGCACTCCTTGCTTCATAATAGATGCACCTAGTTGGTGATTGTTTCTCTTCTTCTAGAAACATCATAGCCCGCTTTGCAACGGGTGCTAACGAGGTCTTCTTACACATTTAGGCGGGGAACTTGATTTTCGATGCTGGTATTTTCTGGGGCGCTACAGCGATAACACGTCTAAGGAGTCAGTGTTTGTAGCAGTGGCAGCCTCTGAGACTGTTAAAGAGGCAATCCCTACCTAATCAAACTGGTAGACTCTAGCAACGTTGCCCGCGACTATCTTTCCCCGCTCATTCTCTGGAACATCCTTGAGAATCTTATCGAGGAACTCCATAGACCTTGGAAAAGTGCTCTCACTGTGGGGATAATCAGACCCCCACATCAAGCTGTCCACGCCGATGACCGCCCTTTCTCGGACGCCGCGCTCATCCTCTTGGAATCCCAGGAATACGTTGCTATGGAAGTAGTCACTGGGCAGCTCGTCTCCCTTAAATCTGATCCACCCCTCTCTAAGAGATCGATCTGTATACTGAGCAGTTCTTTGAGTGTAGGTGTAGTCGAGTATCTCGACGAAATGGGGGGCCCAACCCAGCTCGTGCTCTACTGAACCAATCATTAGTGAAGGAAACCGCTCAAAGACGCCAGAGAAGATGATGCTGGATAGGGAAGATCGCACCCAGTAGTCCACGACGGAGAAATCCATTGGGGTGGCACCGAGAGTGGTAAATCCCACACCCGTCTGACCTAGCCGATTCGTCGTAATGTGAAGGCCGAGAGGCATTTGCAGGTCTTGTGCAACGGCCCAAAATGGCTCGTACTCGGGACTGTTGTAGCCTCTCCCTTCGGGGGGATAAACCGGAATCATGGCCCCTGCTAATCCCATATTACGTGAACGCTTCAGCTCATTTATGCCCTCTTGGATGTCATCCAAATTCAGCATGGCCACACCCTTTAGCCGCTGGGGATTCGTCTGGCAGAATTCCGCAAGCCAATCGTTGTAGCTGCTGCAGATAGCTGAGAGCAAGTCTGACCCAGCCAACGGGTAAGCCGTCAGTCCAATGGAGGGATATATCACCGCACCAAAGGTGTTATCCAGGTCAAGGTCTTTAAGAAATTCCTCGGGAATATAGGCTCCAGGACGGACATTGGCAAATTTGCCGGCAAAAGTCACATCCTCCATGTGCTCAAATCTTTCCCCCGCATTCGCCACGTCACCAAAGGATTCCGACCGATGTCCGTCGATGTACCACCAGTCTCCATCCTCATCCGTCTCGACATGAGGTGCCCGGTCTCCAAAATCCTTACCTATCCTGCTCGTCCACAGATCAGGAGGTTCGACTACATGACTATCCGAAGAAATGACTCTAGCGACCATACCTCACCTCCGTGCCAGGCCAAGTACCTTTCTCAGGTTCTGATGTCAACTGCCCTGGAACTACTCACCACTGTACAAATCTCAGGTTCTGATGTCAACTGCCCCGGAATTACTCACCACTGTACAAACATGGGCATTACTACGTGGACGTAGCTGACGCCTTCCTGGGATGAAGCAGGTTTTAGCACTCCCGGGCTGGATGGACTGGCGGTTTCCAAAGCTAACGTGCCCTTACCCAGGACAGTCAATACATCAGTCAGATACTTGCTGTTGAAGGCGATCTTCGCTGGCTCACCCTCCACTTGGGCATCGATCTCGCCTTGATCATCACCCACTTCCTCCGATCGGGCCGATATGGACATGCTGCCCGTGCCGTTCCCTTCGCCGGATGACACCTGAATGCGCACTATACCGCTACCGTCTCTGGCGAATATCGAGGCCACTTTGGTAGCTCTAGCCAGGTCGGCCACGTCAACTGTAGCCCTGGTAGCGTAATCTTTGGGGATCAGCTGATCGTAGTTGGGGAAGGTGCCTTGTATAAGCTGGGACACCATCTCCACGTTACTCAACCGGAACAGGATTTGGCTCTTAGCAGAGTTTACCATCAGCGACACCTCCTCCTCCTGCTCACCTATGAGTCGATTCAGCTCCATCAGCGTCTTGGCTGGTATTATGACCGACGTATCCTCGGCTATCTTGACCTGCAGGGCAGCCTCGTGGACTGCCAAACGGAAGCCATCGGCCGCAGCCAATATCAACGTATCATCTTTAAGCTCCATCTGCACGCCCGTTAACACAGGCCGGGAATCCTCGGTAGCCGCCGCAAACGCCACGCTATGGACGGCTCCTGAGAGCACCTGGGGGTCGATTTCTATCGCAAGACCCTCCTCGATAGTTGGGATTGGTGGGAACTCTTCCGCATCCATACCGGATATCCTCGCCTCGAACCTGGCACATTTGATGTTGAGGCTTTTGGAGCCGGATGCAAGCTCTATATCGATCTGTTCATTGGGTAGAGAGCTCACGAACTCGCTTAGGAGTCGCGCCGGGACTGTAATGCTGCCCTCCTCCTCCACCCTTCCACCCACCCAGGTAGTAATAGCTATCTCCAGATTCGTCGCAGCCAGTTTCAGGCGACCGTTGTCCGTAGAGATCAATACGTTGTTGGTAATGGGAAGCGTGGTCCTTGTGGCCACAGCTCTCCCTACTATGCCAAGTCCGTCGTTGAGATTTTCCTGGAGACACGAAACCTTCATTGATCCCTCCGCCAAGTGATGCTGAATCTAGTATATATCAGCGATTATGCCCTCTCAATATGGAGGGTTGCCAATAAGTCACTGAACGAGAAGCCGCTACACGTGAATAGTGCGGAGACGTACCGCATCAGGCAGTTTTCCAGACTACGCGAATCCACTCATCGTTCTGAATGTGCGCAAAGGATGCACTCTCTATATCCAAAGAAAAAAGGTGGTAATCCGGCTCTTCTGGCCTCCACCCGATCTTCTCGAAGAGAGCATCAGCGAATCGACGTCGCATTTCCAAATCTTGGATGTCAACCGTCTTCCCGTAGACCCTGAACTCGCCCTCGCTCCCGTCACGATTCGAGACCGTACTGTTAACAGTGCAACGAGGGTCACGAAGCAGATCAAGAGCCTTCCGAGACTGCCACATCATCCCAAGGTAAAGGTGTCCATCGGCAATAAGGGGCTCGACGGCGGAGATACGCGGCCAACCATCCTTCCTTAGAGTGCCGATCAAGACCAAGCCCGTGCGCTCGAACCGCTCCTCACCAAGGGCAACCAACTCCTGAGCTTCACGTCTGAAGTCTTCCCAGATCACCGAATTGCTAGCTATGAGTTGTCGATGGATATTTAGTTTAGCTGTCCAGGTTTTTGGTGGCGAATGCCCAGTTGATTATCTTCCAGAAGTTCTCCAGATAATCAGGCCTGCGATTTCTATAGTCGATGTAGTAAGCGTGCTCCCATACATCGCACGTCAGCAAGGGCGTCTGACCAGACGTCAGGGGGTTTCCCGCATCCTTGGTCTGCTCCACGGAAAGCGAGCCGTCCTTATTTTTGACCAACCATGTCCACCCAGAGCCGAAAAGGGTTGTAGCCTTGGACAGGAACTCTTTCTTGAAGTCATCGTAGGAGCCAAATGCAGTATTCAGGGCTTGCCCCAAGGCTCCATCGGGCGTGTCACCTCCCTTGGGGCTCATGGAGTTCCAGTAAAAGGTGTGATTCCAGACCTGGGCTGCCTGATTGAAAAGTCCCCCTGCCGGAGCCTTGGTGATGATATCCTCCAGGGATGCAGATTCCCACTCGGTATCCGGGACCAGCTTGTTTAGATTGTTCACGTAGGTCTGATGATGCTTCCCGTAGTGGAAGTCTATGGTCTCAGCCGAGATGTAAGGCTCAAGGGCTTTCTTGTCATAAGGTAGCTCTGGTAACTCGTGTGGCATTCCTCCTCCTTCTGTTCGGAACTGGTTGTTTGTACGCCGTTTCAGCAGCCTAGTCGACCACCGTTGAGGGGAGCTAATAGTCTACAACAGCACCCCGTTTAGCGCAAGGTAAGTAGAGACCCAAAACTCCCCGAACTCCTTCACCATCACCCCCGCTCATCCTTGCACTATTACCCGACTTGGTTTGTGCGTGGAACTTGATTGAATTTTCCGGTTCACGTTCAAACTTGATTGAGTTATAAAAAAAGTTTTATTTTCGGGGTTTTCCAGGCACGAAGATGTCGTTATTTTTGATTGAGTTTTTCATCGGGTTGGGGGCTCACGCTCCAGATTCTTCGCTTCGCTCAGAATGACAGGCTCTCGGAACCTGCGAGAGTTGCTCTCGTGTTTGAGTCCGTTCAGGGTGTTCGTGGGAGAGTCTTCTCCTGGGTGACGACCTCTGTAATAAATAAGGGTGATTCCTGCTTTTAAGTGAGATAGGTATTTGTATTATAGCACGTAGGTTCTTATTTTTATATGGCCGCCTAGCACAGTGAGGTAGGTGTCCCCCTTGGATTTCCCACCTGCCTCACTGTTCATGCCCTTCGACTGGCTCAGGCAATCGTATTATGGCCAAAACCAGCTTTGGCAAAACTCCCTCCCTGCACGAAAGCATCAACTAATGCGCAAGCTGCATACCATCTTGAATGCCATGCTTAAGCAGCCTCATCCCTGGAACCCTGATATAGCCAAACAAGACCCTTGACGTTCAAGACAGTTGCTTGCGAGGGCAGAGACGTGATGATATGCTGGCTATGATCGTTGGTGTCACACCCTCCCAGGTGATACATCCTCTGACGATCGGAGCCCGTTAGCAGACAGCCTAGTGGTCTCTTCATCTCAGTACAAGAGGATTTGCTATGAAGCGATGTCGCATGTGCTGGAAAAAGGCCTTTGTCCCTCTAAGACAGACCCTCAGGGAAAGAGTGTTGGGGGCGGGGCGTCTAGGAGACTAATCATCTAATCGGACAGCGATTGGATGAAGTCTTCCCTGGGAGGGCTGAATATGTCCAACGCTACAGCCCTGCCTCGGTTCGCCGTCGCGATGTGCTCCACTCCCGATGGAACGAAATACGCATCTCCCTCTTTTATTACGCTACTCTCGCCCGCTATCGTTAGCTCGAACTCTCCCTCTAACCCCATCCCCATCTGCTCGTGAGGATGGCTGTGAAGAGGCACTACAGCACCATCTTCCAGCGTGATATGTACCATCATCACTTTCTCTCCCCATATGGGTCTTATAGTGACTCCTGGCGCCATCTCCTTGGATTGGGCTTCCAAGAAATCGTAGAAGGGCATTTGAATCCTCCGTATGTCGGAAAGAGTTGCATTTTTCGACATTATAAGATTACCATGATGGCTGCTGGGTCAGGAGTATAATTCGATTAGGATCGGAGAGTCTTGTGTAGGGGGTGTGTATGAATTTGGAGAGGATCATATCAACCATCGATTCTCATACTGTTGGCGAGCCTACCCGGACGGTAGTAAACGGAATACCCAAGATTCCCGGCGAGACGATGGTTGAAAAGCAGCGCTATTTCCGGGAGCATCTCGATTCCATACGCACCACCCTGATGATGGAGCCTCGAGGACACCCTGACCTGGTCGGTGCCGTCATAACGGATCCCGTATCCCAAGATGGCGATTTCGGAGTTTTATTCATGGACGCTTCGGGGTATGAGGCTATGTGTGGACACGGCACCATAGGTATCGTTACCACCCTAGTCGAGACGGGTCAGGTCCAGGCTGAGAGACCCATCACCAGAGTCAACGTCGACACACCCATTGGTACTGTCACGACCGAGGCCAAAGTAGTCGAGGATGGCCATGTAACCGAAGTGAGTTTCTCTAATGTCCCCTCTTTTGTTTACATGCCTGATGCTCAGGTTCGTTTCAAAGGAGAGGAAATAGCCACTGACATCGTGTTCGGAGGAAATTTCTACGCCATACTGCCTACTGCCCGACTCGGCCTCAGTTTCGCTTCCGACAACATCCACACTCTAGTCGAAAAGGGTATAGCATTTAGAGACGCAGCCAAAGAGCAGTTGGAGATACGACATCCCATAGAACCAGACGTCCCCAGCCTACATGGCGTTCAGCTATTCGAAGACAGCCCCACTCCAGGCGTGGGAGCCCGAAATCTAGTGGTATTTGCTCAGCGGGCCTACGATCGCTCTCCCTGTGGAACTGGAACATCGGCTAAGCTGGCCCTGTTGCACTCCAAAGGCGAGATAGACGTTGGGCAGGAGTACATCCACGAGAGCATCATAGGCACCAAGTTCAACGCTAAGATAATCGAAGAGACTAGCGTAAACGGATACCCTGCCATTATCCCTGAAATCTCCGGCTCAGCCTATATCACAGGCGTACACCAGTTCTTCTTAGACAGCCGTGATCCGCTAAAGGATGGGTTCTTACTGGGGTGATCCGGTGCTTTCTCCGGGCTTTTCGCCGTCACCCCAGTAGACCGTCATGTGGGGGAAGGGTATCTCGATTCCTTCTTCGTCGAACGCCTTCTTTATCCGCTTCCGCAGCTCGCCCATGACATTCCACTGGTGAATGGGCTTGGTAGTTCCCAAGACCTTGACGTCTATCCCAGAACCCCCCAGGTTGTTTATCCTCAGGACCTGAGGCGGATCGATGATAATCGACTTCCAAGCCTCTTCCTCAGTGAGCTGCTTACCAACCCGGTTGATGACCTCAATCACCCTCTCCAAGTCTTCTTTTGTAGGCAACACTGATATCCAGGTTCACTCGAGACCACTCACGGGTGTAGTTGCTGGCGACGGTTATCTCGCCGTTGGGGATATAATGAACAATCCCGTCCAAGTCCCTGATGACAGTTCGTCTTATTCCCACTTCCTCCACCAACTCACTTTTACCGGCGATGTTCACCACGTCGCCCTTCCTATACTGATCATCTATGATGATAATCATTCCTCTGAGAACATCCTTAATCAGGCTCTGCCCTGCCAAACTCACAGCAAGCCCGGCTATCCCAACCCCCGCCAACAAAGGCCCAATGCTTATGCCCACCTCGGAGATTATGGTTACCGTGGCTACTATCAGAATTGCCGCCGTACCGGCGGTATTAGTCACTCCTGTGAGTGTCTGCCATCTCTTCTTTTGTTCCTCATCCAACTCTGGTCTGAGTTGACGAGCAATTATAGCCCTAGCCATTCTCCTCGAGAACAGGCGTAGTCCGGCATATCCCACTAGGGCTAAAACCGGCACGGCACCGATGCGCACGCCCTCGACAGCCAGCCCATGACATCATCAACACTACGTATATCAGCAAGCAAGCCGAGCATGACTAAGCGCACTCCGTCGGTTTTATCAGCTCGGGGAGGTCTCCTCAGAGTTGAGGGCATCCCAGGGATTGACGCAAACACTGATGGAGGCAGGCTCTTCCAACAACGGCTCTATCACCCCGAGTAGGCTCTGATGCTCCTGACTGGACTCCCACCTCTTCCAGTCATTGATGGAGTTCCAGGTGCTGATGATAAGATATGACCCATGGTTTTCGGCATCCTCCAGAGTCTCCCCTGAAACGTAGCCAAGCTCTTTGGTGGCGGAGGCTCTCATCTCCAGGATAGTGTTAAGTGCTTCTTGTTCTCGCCCCTTTTTAATATGACGTTCAATCAACACCCTGACAAGCATTCCTCATCCTCCATCCAACTACAGTCCACTCATTATCCGCCCTTTGCAGATAACCTTGGCTTTACCGCCTTCTGCGTAGCTTAGATAGAAATCCGAACCATTCCGACTCTGCCTTAGCTGAGCGATCCAAATCCTTGATCCGCTGCTTCATTAGCTCTAGCACTCGTTTGTCCTCGCCGCCATCCAGCCAGTATCCATCGTTGCTGTCACAAGTATCGATGGGCAGATTGTAGGCCCGATAGTTGAAGGTGGTCATGTGGCCATTACATTTGGGGCAAGCAATGTCACTGGGCCTCGGGCTATACTCCATCATCCCCTTCAGCCTATCATCGGTGAATATGGTATCTTCCAACTGGTCTAGTTCATGAATGTCCAACCACATGCCCTGACACCTTGAGCATCTATCGATCTCGATTCCTTTATACGTCTCGGTTTTGAGAACGGTATCATCGCGGGGACACTTCACTATCCACCTCAATTACAGGCTAGGCCACGTGGCAAAAAGAGAAATTTTATAGAAGGATACCACACTACTATTACAACGACCACCCACGGAAAAGATAGCCCTTTACGTTTGACTATTCTGGTTCAGCGAGTCAAAATACAGCTACTTTTGGAGTAATCCTTGAGAGACAAGTCTTCAGAGAACGTTCGTTCCTACTTCTCCGACCTGAGTCGAGAAGACGTACTCCACTTGGCCGGTATGCTTAACATTCCCATCGAAGAGGAAGACCTGGACGAAGTGCGCTTCCGCCTCAGCGCCCTCTCCCGAGAGCTAAGTCAGTTGGACTTTGATCTTCTAGAAACGGCCGACCCCATGCCCACCAGAACCCCCGAGGAAGCCTCTTAGAATGTCGGACAACCAGCTAGCTTTCAAATCGGTTGCTCAACTGGCCCCTATGATCCAGTCCAGGGGGCTTTCCCCCCTTGAGCTGGTAGAGGTCTATCTGGAACGCATCGACCGTCTGGACAAGAAGCTCGGCGCCTTCATAACCGTCTGCCGAGACCAGGCCCTGGAGACAGCGAAGCAAGCCGAGAAGGACATACGGGCTGGAAACTACATCGGACCCCTTCACGGCATACCCATATCCATCAAGGACCAGTTTGACACTGAGGGAGTCCGCACCACGTTGGGGTCTCGTATCTTCAGCGACAACATTCCTGATCGCGATGCCACCATCGTCACCCGTCTTAAGCAGTCGGGAGCCGTTCTGTTGGGGAAGCTCAACTTGACCGAGTTTGCCTTTGGAGATACCCGGTTCTACCCTTATGGCATTCCAAGAAACCCGTGGAATCCAGACATGATCCCAGGAGGCTCCAGCAGCGGTTCAGGTATAGCAGTCGCTGCATCTCTGAGTGCCGCTACCATAGGGGAGGATACTGGAGGTTCGGTGAGACTCCCCGCGGCCATGTGTGGAGTAACCGGTATTCGACCTACCTTCGGAAGGGTTAGCCGCTACGGTAGCTTTCCCATGTCTTGGTCGATGGACATCGCTGGTCCTCTGACCAAGACAGTGGAGGACTGCGCCTTGGTGCTTGGTGCTATATCAGGCCATGACCCCAAGGACCCATTGTCCAGCAGAAAACCAGTGCCAGACTATACGGCCCATCTTCGCGACGGCATCAGAGGTATGAGGGTGGGGTATCTAGTGGAGCACGTCGAAGCTGAGGGTATTGACGAAGAAATAAAGCACGGAGTGAAGAAAGCCATCTCAGTCTTCGAGGATTTGGGTGCCCAGGTAGCTCCCATCTCGGTGCCCCTGGTATCAAAGGCAGGAGCAATTTTCATAGGCACCTGTGATACCGATGCCGCAGGAGCCCATGAAGAGCTACTGAGAACCAGGGCCAAGGACTATGACCCCGCCACTAGAACGAGACTTTTCGCCTCTAGCCTCCTCCCATCCACCCTTTATCACAGAGCTCAAAGAGCAAGAGAGCTGTTGAGGCGACAAATGAATGATGCTTTCAAGAAAGTAGACGTTATACTATCGCCCACTATTCCCACGCCTCCCATCCACGTCGATGAAGCAGCCAAGCCCTTCGTCGATGCAGAAGACGTGCGTGCAAGGCTATTCGGTGACCGCTCACTTAGTGCTCCCTACAGCCTGGCGGGGCTGCCCGCTCTGACTGTTCCCTGTGGCTTCAACAGCGCTGGACTTCCCATGGGACTTCAGATTGGTGGCAGAGCCTTCGAGGAGGCCACCATTATGAGAGCTGGAGCCGCCTACGAATCCATCACCGAATGGCACGCTCGTCTCCCAAACTTATAGAGACTATCTCACAGTTCAACGGCAGCCTGACCTATATATTGACACAATTGTGAAATGATTTACAATGCATGCGGGTGAATAGATGGAAGCTCAGGACATGCAAGCGACAACACCTTCCACCAATGACAATCAGGGACCCAAGATTGAAGCCGTGGGAATTCACAAGACCTACGACACAGGAAGAGTCAAGGTGCACGCCCTCCGCGGAGTAGACCTCACCGTGTCCAGCGGAGAGATGGTGGCCATCATGGGACCCAGCGGCTGCGGAAAGACCACTCTTCTTAACTGCATGTCTGGCCTGGACGACATAGATGGAGGCACAATAAAAATTGGTGGCTCAGACTTGTCCGCCATGTCGGATAACCAGAAGACCCGCTATCGTGCGACCAGGATGGGCTATATTTTCCAGTTCTTCAACCTCTTGCCCGTTCTGACCGCCGTTGAAAACGTGGAGCTTCCCCTGCTGGTCTCCGGCACGAAGGCACACGAGGCGCGGGAGAAAGCGAGAGCATCTCTGGCCTTGGTAGGTCTAGTGGATAGAGAGAACCACGACCCAATGGAGCTCTCAGGGGGAGAGCAGCAGCGGGTCACCATTGCCAGATCCTTGGTAAACCAACCCGAGATCGTCTGGGCCGATGAGCCTACCGGTAACCTGGACAGCGAAAACTCGGAGGATATTGTCGCTCTCATGCGGAACCTCAACCAGGAGCAAGGCCTCACCTTCGTCATCGTCACCCACGACATCAGCGTCGGTCACAAGGCGGACCGCCTAATTCGAATGGCTGACGGTCAGATCGTTGAGGAGACCATTCTAAACACCCAGTAAACCTCCAATCCGCTATATCCGCACTGGGGAGGCGAAACATGTTCACCAGAGTGACGTTATTCAGGATATACTTATTAGGGGACAGCATAGACTCATCCCCGGCGCCCTTCGAAGAGTCGGCGCTTCCCATGGACAGTAGTGTCCGGAATGTAAAGGCGTCTACCTCTAGCGGACCGAGGAAGGTAAGAGCCTAGTCGTGACGATATCGGAAACCGGGGAAGCAGCCAGTGCTATCGTGCAGAGAAGATTCTACGATCAGCAGCCAGCCGAATCCATGCCTTTGCTTCACTCTATCCCCCCACACGACTATTATGAGATAGTAATTGCAGACTTACCAAGCAACTGGCGCCCCCCGCTCATCCTGAGCTTGTCGGAGGACATGAGCGAGAATTCAGCGACTGTAGGAAGTTAGCACATGGATGAGCTATTTGGCGTCCCTATAAGCTCCATAGCCGTGGTGCTTGGCATTCTTTTTCTCATTATCGTCTCAATGCTGGCCTACATAGGCGTTAGAAACACCATCCTGGTTCGCATGGCCATTCGAAACGTCCAGCGACGTCCAGCTCGAGGCATGTTGATAATAATCGGGCTGATGCTTGCCACAGCCATCATCTCCAGCGCTTTCACCACGGGAGACTCCATAACCTTCAGCATCAAGAAGGGGGCCACCGACTCCTTACGCTCCCTGGATGAGCTTATTAGAGTGGATGACGGCTCCCCGGTTTGGGAAAACAGGCCTCTACCGGATGAGTTCGATGAGTCCATTTTCCAAGAGGTAGGACCACTGTTGGAGGCCGACCCCAATGTAGATGGAGTCTTGCCCGTTCTGGTTGAAACGGTCGCCGTCGTGAATACCCGCACTCAGCAGTTCGAGGTTGAGTCTCTCTTCGCCGGGGTAGACCCCTCTCGCGCAAATACATTTGAATCTCTAAGCGACACGGAAGGAAATCCCGCAGACGTGGCGTCCCTTGGGCCTGACGAGGTGTATATAGATCTGGAGGGCGCCGAAGAGCTAGAAGCCCGGCCAGGTGACGTGCTCGGAGTAGTTCTGAGGTCGGAAGAGTTGAAGCAGCTAAGAGTCAGGGCTGTATTAGATGGTTGGTACGCCAAAGGCAGTAATGAAGAAACCACCAGCGTATCCAAAGTTGTGCTGATGGTCCCCCTAGATCGTGCTCAGGAACTGCTAGATAAAGAAGGACTGCTCACCTACATCTTGGTCTCCAACCGAGGAGATGCCTTCGAGGGTGAATCTCTAACTCCTAACGTGCTGGAAAGTTTCGGGTCTCTATCCATACTCACGGATAACGGACTGGAGCTATTCGATATCAAGCGACATCTCGTCGAACAGGCCAACGAGGTGGGAAGCTTGTTCGTCTCCTTCTTCACTACCTTTGGTCTATTCTCCATTGGTGTGGGATTGCTGCTGATTTTTTTGATCTTTTCCATGCTAGCAGCCGAACGAAAAAGCGAGATGGGAATGTCCAGAGCCGTAGGAATGCAGCGCAGCCACTTGGTGCGCCTGTTTATGGCAGAGGGATCTATCTATAGCGTGGGTTCGGCAATAGTCGGCGCCACTATTGGCATTGGACTGGGATATCTCTTGGTTTTCATCACTGCTGGAATCTTTGCGGAAGACCCTACTGAAGACTTCACCTTGTCAGCCCACGTAGAGCCTACCAGCGTACTGGTGTCCTTCTTCATTGGCAGCGTCATCACTTTTGCCACCGTAACCTTCGCTTCTTGGAGAATCAGTCACCTCAACATTGTCAGGGCCATACGAGACATTCCCGAGCCTAAGCTTGCTCGAGCCAGTGGCAGAACCCTCGTATGGGGAATCCTTCTGACGGCACTAGGGCTGTTCCTACTCATTGCCGGATTTCAGCAGGCTAACCTCACCCTTTTCGGACTGGGCATATCTCTGATCGCCGTTGGAATATCCTTTATTCTGCGTTGGAGAGGGTTGGCCCAACGTTGGGTGCTGACAGTCACGGGAGTGGTTCTGCTGGCGTACTGGCTGCTCCCGCCCAGCGTCTACAACAGAATTAGGGACGATTGGAATCAGGACTTCTCCATCTTCTTCGTTTCGGGCGCCTTGGTGGTAACCGGAGCAGTGCTGGTAACCATTAACAACTCGGGGTTCGTTCTGCGAGCAGCTACTGTAACCCTAGGTAGAATCAAACGGCTGGCACCCATAGTCAAGTCTGCCGTGTCCTATCCTTTGAGGTTCGGCTTCCGCACGGGACTTTCGGTGGCGATGTTCGCTCTAGTCATATTCTCCATCACCGTCATGTCTACAGTCATCGAGGGGTTCAACAAGCTGTTCGATGACCAGGAAAGGTTAGGGGGAGGCTACGACGTGATAGCCTTCGCTCAAGGCAACCTGAACTCCGTGATGGATCTCCCATCGCAAGTGGCATCCAATCCTGACCTGGCCTTTGTCTCCAGATTAAACGGCGAACCGGCTGTCGGTACCTTCAGGTCGTTTGCCGAAGCCGATGCCCATCTGGCCAAAGAGCCAGACAGCGAGTTCAACGATACCTTTGTTACCGGAGTCGACAACGATTTCATCGCTTCCAACCGATATTCCATCACGCTGGCCACGGCCGACTTTCCCACCGATCCCGACCTTCGAAGCGCGGCGGTATGGCAAGCTCTTAGGGACACCGACGGCTTGGCCATAGTAAACTCCCTTTTAGTTCCTGCCCGTAACAACTTCGGGTTCGAACCCACCTTTGATGAGTTCACCCTCGCCGGCGTGGAGGATTTGTATTTGGAAAATGAAGTAATGGACCCGGTGGAAATCACCGTACGAGATCTAAAGAGCAACACCGTCTTCGATCTGACAGTCATCGGTGTGCTGGACGAATTCGCTTCCAGCGGCCCGCTGCCCTTCGGAATCTACACCTCTACCAGCACTCTTAGAGCGGAGCTCCCCAGAGAAGTGGACTCCACTCAGTTCTTCTTCCAAGTAGAACCTGGGACAGAAGATGCCGCTGAAAGAATCGAGGCGGCATTCTTTCAGAATAGCCTGGAGACCATTCATCTACCTGAGGTTATCGACGATTTTCAGCAGGGACAGCGATCCTTCTTCAATTTGCTCATAGGGTTCATGTCCCTCGGTCTTGTGGTGGGCACTGTCGCCCTGGGGGTCGTCAGTGCTCGAGCGGTCGTCGAGCGGCGTCAGCAGATAGGCGTGCTGCGGTCTATCGGATTCTCTCGCAGTATGGTCCAGTTGACCTTCCTGGCTGAGTCCTCTTTCATAGCTCTGTTGGGAATCGGGCTTGGGCTCATATTGGGGGTTGTCACGTCCATCAATGTGATAGATGACATTCAAACCAGCGAACCAGACGTCCAGTTCATAGCACCTTGGCTGACTATGCTCATTGTGTCGGTGGGTGCCTACCTGTTCTCTCTGGTCACCACATATTTCCCGGCCCGTCAGGCTGGTCGAGTGCCTCCCGCCGAGGCCCTGCACTACGAATAGATTCTCACTGAATCCCTGTTCCGTCTTCCTCAGACTGTCAAAGCTTTGCCCAGCTTTATGGCTCGATTATCCTGTGACCCCTCACCTGAAATCTTGAATATCCTAATTCGTCAGGACATCGAAGATGTTTCCAATTGCCCCGCTAGCATCCATTCGATATATCTCTGTGTAGCCACATCTGGAGCAGGACACAGTGGCAAATTTCTGATTCTGCAGATTTAGGAATCGTGATATTCCTGAACCTGTAGTCCTTATCTCTCCAGCCTCGTAGTCGGTTCCTGCACATTTGAAGCAGGAATATTGCCGCTTCTCCATGAATACTCTCCCTTACTATCCACCGAGTTGCTCGTAGCACACAGAACTACGAGCACTGGTATCCTGGCACCCACTATGCTCTTGTGTGTTTGTAGAGCAAGGTCGCTCCCGCCGTGTAACTAGAACCTACCTGAACCCCTGCCCCTGCTCCTTCAGACTGACGATGCTTTGCCGTCCTATTACCACGTGGTCTAGCACCTCGATGTCCAATAAACGTCCCGCCTCGACCAGTTGAGAGGTTACCTCCACATCTTGCGCGCTGGGAGTCGGGTTGCCGGAAGGGTGGTTGTGAACTGCTATTATCGCCGGGTAGTTCTCCTTGATAGCATCCCTGAATACCTCCGCCACCCGGACCATAGCCGTATTCACGCTGCCTTTGTACAGCTCTGTAATGCCCATGACCTGATTCTTGGTACTTAGAAGTACTACCCTAAAATGCTCCTGGTCAAGAAGTTCCATCTCGCCCATCAACAAGTTGGCAACATCCTGTGGAGAGCTAATGATGATCCGCTCCTCGGGCTGTACCGACAGCAAGCGTCGACCTAGTTCCAAACCCGCTTTTAGCTGAGCGACTTTGGCCTCCCCCAACCCCTTCTCCAAGCACAGCTCCCCGTATGTCGCTTTCGCCAGTCCCACCAGTCCTCCGTACCTGGACAGCATACGAGACGATAACGCCAACACATTCTCGGAGTGGCCGCCTGTGCGTAGAAGAATGGCTAAGAGCTCTGCGTTGCTCAGAGAAGAAGGCCCGTAATCGCGCAGTCTCTCCCGAGGCCGCTCGCTGAAAGGCATATCGCGGATAGTGAGGTGATACTTGACTTCCTGAGAATCAGCCCGCGACCCTGGTTGTTCTCCTTCAATCACTCTTGACAATCCCCCTAAACCCAAGAACCTCCCCAGGTCTACACTCGCTGGAACTTGGAGACTCGTTTCCCCCGCTCATCACATACGTAGATGTTACCTTGAGGGTCCACACACAGGTCGTGACATCCCATAACCGTGCCCTTACCCGGCCCATCGTTGCCGACCCATCGGGTGATCAGCTCTCCCTCGAGAGTCCAGATGCTGATACCGCCAGAGCCTGTATCAGGGTCGTTCTCGGGTTCCGGACTCAGCTCGGCCACGTACACAATGTCATCGCGAATGCAGATGCCGGTAGGATTCGGCATCTGCCATTGCTCCAGATAGGCACCCTTGTCATCGAAAATTTGGATCCGGTTGTTCTCGCAGTCACAGATAAAGACTCGATTGTTTCTGTCTATCCATACATTGTGCACCAGGGCGAACTCCCCCGGGCCGGTTCCCTGCCTGCCCCAGGACAGAAGCAGCTCACCGTCTGAGCTGAACTTATGAACCCTGTGAGCGCCATATCCATCTGCCACGTAGATATCGCCATTAGGGGCAATGGCTAGACCGGCGGGCAGATTGAAAGGCTTGCTATGTACGAACTTCCCCTCCCAGGTTGGCGACGGCTGTAGCTTGTTTCCCAGCGTGCGCAGAGGTTTCCCATCAGGGGTGTACTCTGTGGCTATGTGGAAGTAGGTATCAACTATCCAGACGTTATCATTGGGCGCTATATAGAGACCGTGAGGCATTATCGAGAAGGTACTTTCTCCCCAAGACGATACGAAGTTTCCATCGGCGTCCCAAATGGTCAGGGGGTGTTCGTCGAAGGCGCTTATGATATATATCTCTCCCAGGGAGTTGATGGCAGCATCCATAGGTTCCCCAAAGGACCAGTACTTGGGTAGCTTGGGCCAGGACTCCACCCGCTCGTAACGATAGTCACCGGATCCAACGATGGTCATACAGATATCCCCTTTCGTGAGTAGTAGTCTAGGATTACCATTACATGACTGTCAAGAACGAGGGGTAGGTTACCAGGGCGGACGGGTGAGAATAAGACGTATGCCTTTCCCGGATAAGCTCCCCACTCCTCAATGCCGTCATACCCGCGTGTCGAGTAGAGGAATCCAGGGGTATGTTGAAGTCTCCGCTCACCCTGAGCCTGAAGTTTACTCTGAGCGTAGTCGAAGGGAAGGGAGTGAGCGGGTGTCTCTCTGACAGGGGGTTTAGGCCTGTCTACTGCCAGGAAGAGGATGTGCCCCAAAATACATAAACCTACCAAGGCGGGTGGTTAGGGAACAAGGCGGTTGCCTTTCTGTGACAGGCTCAAAGCCCCAATGGGGTGTTTGAGGGGTGTCCCCTCGAACACTGACAACGCAGCTGGGCGGCTGAAGGGAGGGAAGAGCCCCTTCAGCCAAGACCAAAACGGCACAAAGCGTCGGTAATGAACAGGACGAGCCGAAATCCCCCACTGAGAGAGCCCAGACCTGCCTGCAGTAGTCAAGGGGACTCATCCCTCTGACAGGGGGCTTGGAGGGCTTGTCATCAGCTTGACTGGGGAATGTGCCCACACATAGAAATCCTACCCGGGCGGATGGGTGAGATCCGGGTGTTCGCCTTTCCGAGACGGGCTCTCCCTCAGGTATAGAGTGTTGGAGGTGGGGAACCTTGGCAGATATAATAGGCCATTGTCCCCAAGGATTGAATAACAAGCCCAACTTGTATGAAAGAAGAACAACCATCGTCATCAGGGGTGCCTGAAGAATACCCGTCTCGTTACAGAGTAGTCGTCATCGGTTCTATTACCTCATCCGTGGCGATGGCTCTCGCTATCACCTTCATCCTAGGACTACTGCTGCCGGACATCTCTGAGGACCTTGATCTCTCCCCTTCAGAGCAGGGATGGCTGGGATCTTCGGTACTCATAGGCAACCTGATCCTGGCCATACCCACTAATCTATGGCTCTCCAGGTACAGGCCGTGGCGAATCGCCAGCTTGTCCTTCCTGGGAATCGGGGTTTTCACCTTGGTCCAGGCATGGTCTCCCGTCTTCGCCGTGTTGATTATCGGGCGAGTAGGCATCGGTCTGGCCTTCATCGCCACTCAGGCGCCGCGAGCCTTGATCATCCAGCAGTGGACTCCCAGAAGACAGCTAACCACCACCAACGGGTTTGTCTTTTCCGCCATGGATCTGATAGAGGGAGTTGCCTTCTTCCTTACCCCTGTGATCCTTTCGTGGACCGGAAGCTGGCGAGAGACCTTGTATGTGTGGGCAGGGGTGGCCTTTTTCACCGCTTTCTTCTGGATCATCTTCGGAAGAGAGCGAGAAACGACGGAGTACCAGCGGAGGATTAGATCTCAATCGAGCACTCCGCTTCTCTCCATCTTCAGATATCCTCAACTGTGGATAATGGGGTTTGGCATGGGCGGGGCCATGTTGGAGCGAACCGCCTTCCACGTCTTCTGGCCCACCTTCGCTAAAGATGAGATCGCCATATCGGTCTCACTGGCCGGCTCCGTATTGGGGATCATGTCCTTCGTAACCGCTCCCACAGACCTGTTGGTCAACATAGTGCCCTCCTTTGTTCGAAGACAACCACTAGTGCTTGGCGTCTGCAGTTTGGCTGCAATGGGTTCATTCATCGGCCTGCTATATGTCGAAAGCACAGCCCTGATCCTGCTGTTTGCCTTCATAAAGGGCGCCTCCTTTTCCTTCTTTCCAGTATTGATGATCATGGTGTACCATCTGCCTGATATAAAGCCGAGAGAGGTGGCCATAGGAGTGGCGTTTATGCAAACCTCCATCTGGATAGGATCAGCCATCGGCCCTGTATTGGTGGGCACTCTACAGGAGTCTACCGGGGACCTTCGCTTTGCTCTATTGGTCACCACCTTTACGCCCCTGATTCTCACCATAGCTGCTATACTTCTACAGGTGCGAAGGTGGGAACCCATCCAGCGAATACACGCGGCAGCCACCACTGAAGGATAGTATACGCATCAATAGTTGGGCAGGAGAGATGCGATGAGTGAAGAGCGGGTCTTGGAGGCTGTAGACGATAGGCGAAGCGACCTTATTGAGTTCGCTCAACGTATGGTGTCAATCCCATCCGAGAACCCAACCGGCTCAGAGAAAGAGGTGGCCGAGGCCATTCACGATCATATGAAAAGCCTTCCCCTGGACGATGTTCAGCTGCTTAGCAAGGTGCCCGAAAGGCCGAATGTAATGGGGACTCTTAAAGGTGAAGGTGGAGGCAAGCGACTCCTGTTCAACGGTCACACCGACGTAGTACCGGTGAGCGACGCCGAGCGGCCGGAGTGGAAGGCGGATCCTTATGGCGCCGAGATCATTGATGGCGAGCTTTACGGGCGCGGGGCTGCCGATATGAAGGGCCCCATCGCTTCGATGCTGTACGCAGCAGTTGCCCTCAACGATGCAGGTGCTGGCATCAAAGGCGAGTTGGCCCTGGCCTTCACCTCTTCCGAGGAGACTGGCGGCAACTTCGGTGCTCGATATATATGTGAACAAGGGTGGGGTAAGGCGGATGTGTGTATCATCGGAGAGCCCTCAGGTATGAAAAAAAGCCTGGACTACATAGCCATAGCCTGTAGAGGTGGCGCATCCTTCAAAATAGTGGTTCACGGCACCCAAATGCACAACAGCCAGTCCGATATCAGAGGTGCGGTAAACGCCTGCCTCAATCTGTCTAAGGTACTTCATCGCATGTCAGAAGAGTTGCAACTTCACTATGAGCCCCATCGCCTCTACCCCCAGGGACCCACTATCAATCTGGCCGACACTCTCTCCGGCGGCGTCGACTACGCCATAGTCCCAGGGTACGCCGAAGCAAAAAACGACATTCGTGTGCTGCCTGGAATGAGTGAAGAGCAGGTCTTTAAGGATTTGAGAGACTGTCTGGACAAGATCAGAGCTGAAGACCCAAAGCTAGACGTAGAGCTGGTTCCAGAGCCGGGAAGTTCCGGCTGGACCAGCGCAACTGAGCTATCAAGGGACCACCCCATAGTGGATGCAGTAATAGACTCCACGAGAAAGGTCATGGGGAACGAGTGCCAAGTTGGGGGGTTTACAGGCGGCACCGACGCCAAGCACTTCATGACCATAGCGGGCACGCCTACTATACCCGCTTTCGGGCCGGGACTCCTCAATCTTGCCCACGGCCCCAACGAGCGAGTGCTCGTAGAAGACCTGATAAACGCCTCCAAGGTATACGCCTTGACCGCTCTCAGGTATCTCCAATAGCGGCCTAGCCCCAAAATGACCCGGGCTCCTTCACCCTCAAGGGCTGGGGTGCCTCCACACTCACCCTTGGCCTGTCTAAGGGTGCCCTAGCCCTCTATGCCGCCTGGTTAGCGGACAGGCAGGTTCATTCCCACGCACGCGGGGGTGGATTCCCGTGTCTAGCATGAGAATGACGGGGCATTGGCGCCTCGTTGCACTTCGTTTGTGAGTTTAGGGAATCCAGGGAGTGGGGGGGTCGCCAAAGCTGGTTTCGGCCAAAATGCGATGGTTCTGCACTATGATCCGACCGGGTTTGTGCGTGGAACTTGATTGTTTTTTCCTGTTTAGCTTTGAAACTTGATTGTTTTTTCCTGTTTAGCTTTGAAACTTGATTGAATTTTCCAATTCACGCCTAGGTTTGATTGAATTATAAAAAAAGTTTTATTTTCGGGGTTTTCCAGGCGTGAAAGACTCGTTATTCTTGATTGAATTTTTGTAGGGATAGGGTTGGGGAGATTCGACCTCATCCCCCTTCTCCTGGCCAGGAGAAGGGGGATGAGAAAGGTAAATGGGGGGACACCCCCCAAGCCCCCCGACAAAGGGAGCAGCGCCCCCTCTGTATCCCCCCAGGTGTGGTAGGGGTGTCTGCACTTGGGCGGCGACCTCCTTGAGAAATAAGGGTAATACCTCCTCGTATGCGAGATGTGTATTTGGATTATAGTACGCAGGTTCTTATTTCGTATATGGCCGCATGACACAACAGGCCAGGAGTCAACTCTGGATTCCCGTGCTTGACGCGGGAATCCAGGGCGAGGGGGTTGGAGATGGAGAATTTAGGTAGGTGCAACATCATTGTTCCACAAACCCCTATGTGATAAGATTTCATCGCTCCAAGCCCTTGATGGAGGTTGAAATGACTCAGTCGGGTTTATCCTCCCGAAATTTCCAGTTCACGGATACCATAGATGCGATAGAGTTCTACTACGAAAAGGGCTGGACTGACGGACTTCCGGTAATACCCCCTACACCCGAACGGGTGGCAGAGTTCTTGGACTATGTTCACATAGCACCCGGTGAGGTGATTGGGTCGGTTCCTGCCCGACAGCGTGTAATCACAGCAGAGAAGATCGCAATAAACGCAGTTATGGCAGGGTGTCTCCCAGAGTACATGCCCGTACTCATCGCTGCTGTCGAGGCTATGTCCGAAGAGCAGTTCAACCTCCATGGTACATCGGCCAGCACGGCGGGCTCTGGCCACATGGTTATCGTACATGGGCCCATAGTGAAAGAGTTGGACATCAACTATGCCAACAACATCTTCGGGCCCACGAAACGATCCAACGCGACCATAGGCAGGGCAGTCCGCTTGATAATAATGAACGTCTGTGGGTCTATACCCGGCGTGCTGGACAAGTCCACCTTTGGACAACCAGGGAAGTACAGTTACTGCATCGCCGAAAACGAAGAGTTGACTCCCTGGGAGCCTCTCCACGTCGAGCGGGGTCTCCCCTTGGATACCAGCGCCGTCACCACTTATGCATGCGACGCTCCCCATCAATATGACGACCACACAAGCAACAACTCCGAGGGAATCCTCACCTCTGTTGCCAAGGCCATGTTGGGTCAGGCCTTTCCCGATGGCGGCGAGTTTATGGTGATTCTGAGTCCAGAGTTGGTGGAGAACATGCGGAGTGACGGATGGTCTAAGCAGGAAGTCAAAAGCTTTCTGTTCGAGGCCACCAAGCGTCCCATGTCCTTCTGGCACGAGCTGGGTAGGACAGGGGAGACGGGAGATGAATTGGCCGCCGCTGTCGCAAACCCCGACGATATAATGGTGCTGGTCGCAGGAGGAGGTGCCGGGGCCTTCTTCTGCTGCATAATGCCTTGGGGCGCATCTTCTCGCCTGATTACTGGTACCCGTTCGATAACCAAGCCCATAAAGACACCGTAGTAGAGTTTGGTTCGAGCTTATAGAATAGTGAATTAGAAAGGAGGAGTAAGATGGTAGTTGAGACCAGGGAACGGGTCATTACAGTGCTTGACCCCACCGCCGAATCTCTTCCCACCAGGACCTCTGTAGCTGAGAGACCGGGAAGCCTCGACGGCAAGGTTCTAGGTCTGCTGGACAACAGCAAGCAGAATGCCGGCAGGCTATTGGAGATCGTGGCTGACATGCTCAAGGATCAGTTCGAGATAAGGGCAGTGAAGTTCGCCGCGAAGCCCGATGCCTCGAAACCAGCCCCAAAGGAGGTCGTCGACAAGCTGGCCAGCGAGTGCGACTTCGCAGTTGTTGCGGTGGGAGACTGAGGCTCCTGCAGTCAGTGCAGTTTGCACGACGGAATCGAGTTGGAGAGAAGGGGAGTCCCTGCGGCAGTAATCATAACCACCGAGTTCATTACACCAGCCAAGGTCACCGCTCGAATGCAGGGTGTTCCCGAATACCCATACGCAGTGGTGCCCCATCCCATAGGAAGCCTCACCGAGGAGCGCATCAAGGCGAGGGCCAAAGAAGCGCTCCCTCAGGTATTGGACATCCTGAACCAGAAGTAATACAGAGCCTCATTCCACCACCCTCAAGTAGCTGAAGCCGGAAAGAGCAGCTCGTGGGAGCCGAGGATATTGCTGTGTTGCCACGCGGGGTTGATAACGCCTTCGATAACTACAACGTCCGATGGAGCCATCAGCCTCCCCAATAGCTGTGTAAGGCTATTCTTGATAGCATCCGGTGAGACTTCTCATGGGCGCGATGGATTTAAAAACTTAACGCAAGGCTTGAAGATTACTTTCCAAGCAGCTACGGACAACTAGGTAGTCAATAAATCTTTCTGATCTGGCGTACACGTGGCCTCTGGTGACCCGGAACAGTGAAGTTCCACCACAAGACCTTACGCTAGCGATGGAGTTCGAGGTGTGACAGACCAGGATTGATCCCGCCTGCCCAGATAGGTTTGGAGGCCTGGGAGCTGTGCCCCCAGACCCCCTGCCCTAGGGATGAATCCCTCTGGATTCCCGTGTCAAGCACGGGAATGACGGATGAGGAGAAGGGGGCTTTTGAGACAGGCTCAGCTATCGAGATTCGGCTGGCATAATTAGGCAGTTGATGCCCGTAGCTACCTTGAGAACAGTTTTTGGTAGATAATCGAGGCCAGAGCAGAATGCTAGCGCCCACGTAACAGCTAGAGGTAGTCACTGTTGCCCAATAATCCAGTGGACTCGTGGTAGGGGCTGGACAAACTGGCGGGCATGAAAATGATTCCCGCCAGCTTATTCCCTTCAGATACGAAAATGCTATACTTCACACTAGATCGTTAGCTGAGAGCAATGAAGCAAATAGACCACATCAATAACGGCACCATCACCACTCCTCAAGGCTTTCAGGCTGGGGGAGTCTATTGCGGCCTCAAGGCATACGGGGAGGAGAAGATGGACCTGGGTGTCCTCTTTTCGGAGAGCCCCAGCACCGCCGCAGCGGTCTTCACCACTAACAAGGTAGTAGCCCCATCGATTTTGGTGAACCGAGAGCATCTGACGGATAGAAGAGCCCAAGCTGTCGTGGTAAACAGCGGTATAGCCAACGTAGCCGTAGGAGAGCAGGGGCTCAAAGACTCAATAGACATGACCGAGCTGGCTGCCGCCAAGCTGGGACTGGCCCCACAGGACGTGTTGGTTGCAAGTACGGGAGTCATCGGAGTCGAGCTTCCCATGGCCCGTATTCGTTCCGGGATAGAGGCCATGCCCTTGTCTTCAGACGGCGGTCATCAGATGGCTCGAGGCATTCTTACCACCGACAGCCATACCAAGGAAATCGCAGTCTCGGTGGACCTAGGGGGAGGCAGGCAAGCGTCCATTGGGGGTATAGCCAAGGGCGCCGGGATGATCCATCCTGACATGGCGACCACCCTTTGTTTCATGGCCACGGACGCGACAGTGGAGGCTGAGTTTCTTCAGAGATCCTTGTTTGGGGCGATCGACGTTTCGTTCAACATGATAAGCATAGACGGCGACACCAGCACCAGCGATACTGCCATCATCCTGGCCAATGGGATGGCGGGGAACGATACATTGACGGGGAATGACCAAGCCTCTTATGATTTTCAAGAGGCCTTGACAGAGGTATGCACCTATCTCGGGAAGCAAGTAGCCAGAGACGGCGAGGGCGCCACCAAGCTAATCGAAATCCAGGTGGACAAGGCAGACTCTAAAGAGGACGCTCGACGAGTTGCCAGAACTGTATCTACTTCCATTCTAGTAAAGACCGCCGCCTACGGTAACGACCCTAACTGGGGGCGTATTATGGCGGCGCTGGGCAGAAGCGGCGCTACGATAACGGAGTCCAAGGTAGACATTTTCATAAACGACATGATTTTGGTTAACAACGGGACTCCGGTCCCCTTCTACCCTGACGCCGTATCCAGGTCTCTGGACCAGGAGGATGTGAGCATCCGGATCGTCCTGAATCTCGGAGAGGACTCAGCTACCAGCTGGACCTGTGATCTCTCAGAAGAATACGTCACCTTCAACAGTAAGTACACCACCTGATGTCGAACGCTTTGTCCAAGTCGGAATCCCATTCCGATGGTCCCGTGGTGGTGAAGATCGGAGGAGCAGCCTCAAGCGAAGAAGACACCCTCATCGATGACCTGGTATTCCTTCAGAAGAAAGGGGACTCCGTCGTCGTGGTCCATGGGGGAGGCAACGTAGTATCTCTATGGCAGAAGGTTCATGGTATAGAGTCTCGCTTTATACAAGGGTTGCGAGTAACCGATGCCGCTGGGCTGGAGGTGGTTGTAGCAGTCTTAGCGGGTTTGGTTAACAAGCAACTAGTCTCCTCGATTCAGTCCAAAGGGGGGAAAGCCGTAGGTCTAAGTGGAGTGGACGGCAACACGATACAGGCAGACATCACGAATCCAGAATTGGGTTACGTAGGGCAAATCAAGGACGTGAGTACCGAGTTGCTGGAAAATCTAGTGGGGCTTGGCTACATACCGGTCGTGTCTCCCATATCAATACAGAGAGGAGCACGCGCCGCGGAGTGCGGCGGCCTTCTTAACGTCAACGCCGACACGGTGGCCGTGGAGACGGCATTGGCCCTGAGAGCCAGACACTTGATATACTTGACGGACGTACCAGGAGTAAAAGATAGAGAAGGTCGAGTAGTTTCAAATCTCTCGCGTGAAGAAGCAGACAAGCTTATCGCCGGAGGAATCATAGAGGGGGGCATGATCCCAAAAGTAGAAGCCTGCCTCAAGGCCTCCCAAGCATCCATCCAAGCCCACGTTCTGGATGGTAGAAAGCCAAACACTCTGCTCAAAGCCTTAGAGGATGGAGGCACAGGCACCCGGTTTATCTGAGTCTTTGACGCCGGGGGCCCGGGATGAAAAGCCCCGGCTGCCACTGTACCAAAGAGTTCACACTGAGTGGTATAAGGGCGCTATATTAGAGTCCTCACTTCGCTCACGGTAGTAGAAAAGATATTCATGTATTGGATTCACAAGGGAGGTAGATAGTCGAGTGGACCACTGGCAAGAGCTGGAATCCAAATATTTTATGACCACGGGAAGACGTCAGCCAGTCACCTTGGTGCGAGGCGAGGGCGTCCACGTCTGGGGTGACGATGGCCAGGAGTATCTAGACTTTGTCGGCGGGTGGGCCGTAACGGCGCTGGGTCATTGTCATCCGGCTATAGTCGAGGCTTTAGAGAAGCAAGCCCGAACCCTCTGGCAGGTGTCCAACCAGTTCTACACCGTGCCCCAGGTGAGATTGGCCGAAATCCTTGTGCAGAATAGCTGCATGGACAAGGTGTACTTCCAGAGCAGTGGAGCCGAAGCCAACGAGGCAGCGGCAAAGCTAGCCCGCAAATACGGCAAGACTCACCTGGCTGGTGCATATGAAGTTATAACCACCCTCAACTCTTTCCATGGTCGTACCATGGCCATGGTGGCGGCCACAGGGCAGCCCCACTATCAGGAACCATACCAGCCCATCCCTGAAGGGTTTGTGAATGTCCCCTTCAACGACATTGAAGCCGTAATGTCGGCCACCAATGATCGCACCTGCGCCGTGATGCTGGAGCCCATTCAGGGTGAGGGAGGAGTTAATATCCCGTCTAAACAGTATTTGAAGAGCTTGCGGGAGTGGTGCGATGAGAAGCGGATTCTGCTCATCTTCGATGAGATACAGACTGGTATGGGTCGTACCGGCACACTCTTCGCCTATGAACAGTTTGAGGTGGAGCCAGATGTCATGACCTTGGCCAAGGGTCTAGGCGGGGGGATACCCATAGGCGCCATCCTAGCCAAGGATGCAGCCTCTGCATTCACTCCAGGTGACCACGGTTCAACCTTCGGAGGAAATCCCCTGGCCTGTGCTGTCGCCCTGGCTGTAACGCGATATATCCTGGAAAACGACGTGTTGAGCAATGTGCAGAAAGTCGGGGGTTACTTGAAGCAGAGGCTGGAGAACCTAAAATCTCGCTTCCCGTCGATAAAGGACGTGCGCGGTATGGGCCTGCTAATAGCCGTCGAATTCAACGACGATATCTCGGCAAAGCTTGTCTCGGAATGCAACCAACAGGGATTGCTACTTAACCCTGTAAAACCCAACAGCATCCGTCTGATGCCAGCGTTGACGATCACGCAAGCCGAGGTCGACCAGGGGATATCTAAGCTGGAGTCGGCCTTGGAAGCAGTGAGTGAGAATGGCTGACAAAGTAGTTCTGGCATACAGTGGCGGACTGGACACCTCTGTTGCCATCAAGTGGATGGCCGATAAGTACGATGTCCAGGTCGTCACTCTCACCATCGACTTGGGGGGAGGGGTAGACTTCGCTAATACCCGAGAGCGAGCTCTGGCCACAGGTGCCATAGATGCTCTTGTAGTGGATGCCAGGGAGCTTTTCGTTCGCTATTTCGTTTTTCCTGCCCTTCAAGCGGACGCCGTCTACGAAGGTAAATACCCTTTGGCTACTGCCCTAGCCCGCCCGCTCATGGCCAAGCTGCTGGTGGATACCGCCAGAGAGGTTGGAGCGGGCGCCGTCGCCCACGGCTGCACTGGCAAGGGTAACGACCAGGTCAGGTTTGATGTCAGCGTAGGCGCTCTAGCCCCTGACCTGAAGATCATCGCACCCGCCAGGGAGTGGGGCATGACCAGAGAAGAAGAGATAGACTACGCCCGTAAGCATGACATTCCGGTTCCTCTCACCAAGGAGAGCCCCTATTCTACCGACGAGAATCTGTGGGGTAGAAGCATAGAGGCAGGGGTCCTGGAGGACCCCTGGGTGGAGCCACCCGAGGAGATATACCAATGGACAGTGCCCATCAATAAGACTCCAGAAGAGCCAAGGTACTTGGAGATTGATTTCGAGAGTGGAGTTCCAGTTGGAATAGACGAGGAGGAGATGGATGGCTTTAATCTGATAAATGAATTGAATCGAGTGGCGGGTTCTCACGGAGTGGGCCGTATCGATCACGTGGAAAACCGTCTAGTGGGCATAAAGTCGAGAGAGATTTACGAAGCACCTGCGGGGGTGGTGCTGCTGGCGGCCCACAAGGCCCTGGAAGACATGGTATTGAGTAGAGACCAGATCCGCCTTAAAGACAAGGTGGCCCAAGAGTACTCAGATGTAGTATACAACGGACTCTGGTTCACCTCCCTCCACCAGGATCTAGCAGCCTATATACAAAGCACCCAGCGCCACGTATCTGGCGCTGTCAGAGTGAAGCTGCACAAAGGAAGCTATCAGGTCGTGGGTAGAAAGTCGGCCAAGTCGCTATACCAGCACTCGCTGGCCACCTACGATAAGGGTGACACCTTCGACCAAGGTGCGTCAGTGGGCTTCATCCATATCTGGGGTCTCCCCGTGAGAACTCAGGCCCGCGTGCAGCTTCTAGAGCAGCCTGAAGGCCCCTTGGGGATCACTGGCGGTTCATCGAAAAGCCGGAAATGAGCCGTAGTACCAAAGGCGTCATGTACCTAGAAATTACAGAGCAACAGAAGCAGATGGTGAGCGCCATCAGAGACTTCGTCAATCGGGACGTGCTTCCGGTGGCCGCCAACTACGACCACGCCGACGAGTACCCCTCCGCCCTGGTGGAGACGATGAAGGGGTTGGGCCTCTTCGGGGCCCTGGTACCAAAAGAGTATGGCGGGCTGGGTCTGGACAACGTTACCTTTTCGATGATCATTGAGGAGTTGTGTAAAGGTTGGATGAGCCTTAGCGGCCCCTTGGGCAGCCATTCCATCATGACCCATGTCATATCTACCTTTGGCACCGACGAGCAGAAACATCGGTTCCTCCCCTCCATCGCTACGGGGGAGAGACGTGGTGGGGTCTGTCTCACTGAGCCCGAGGGCGGAAGCGACCTCCAGGGTATGAGGACTGTCGCAGTTAAAGACGGCGACGAGTACGTCATCAATGGCGCCAAGATGTTCGTGACCAACGGTACCCACGGCAACACCTACGCTCTGCTCACCAAGACTGACACCGGGGCCAACCCTCCCTACAAAGGCATGAGTTGCTTTATCATAGAAAAGGGCGGCCGAGGATTCTTCGCAGGCAAGCAAATCAAAAAGCTGGGCTACCGAGGCGTAGATACCGCCGAGTTCGTTTTTCAGGATTTCCGTGTTCCTGCTACGAACCTGGTGGGAGGTATAGAGGGACGGGGTTTCACCCACATAATGTCCGGTCTGGAGGGAGGGCGCATCAACGTAGCTTCCAGAGCTCTTGGTGTAGCCCAGGCAGCCTTCGAGGCCGCTATTCGATATGCCCAAAACCGGCGCACCTTCGGCAAGCCCATCTCCCAACATCAGGCCATCCAGTTGAAGCTCGCCGACATGGCCACCAAGATCGAGGCGGCTCGATTGTTGACGCTATCAGCAGCCACCAAGAAGGACAGGGGAGAACGCTGCGACCTGGAGGCGGGCATGGCCAAGCTCTTCGCCAGCGAGACCTGTCATGAAGTCACTATGGAGGCCATGAGAATCCATGGCGGGTACGGCTATACCGAGGAGTTTCCCATCGAAAGGTACTATCGAGACGCACCCCTCATGATGATCGGCGAGGGCACCAATGAGATCCAGAGACTGGTAATAGCCAACAACCTGCTGAAGAAGTACCAAGTCTAGGAGGTGGCGATGATACACGATGGAAGGGAAGCTTTCGGCCACTGGCTCGAGGACTATACGGAAGGGGACATATACAAGCATTGGCCGGGTAGGACGGTAAACGAGTACGATGACACCCTCTTCAGCATGATTACCATGAACCATCAACCCCTCCATATCGACGAAAACTACATGAAAGACAGCCAGTTTGGCCAACGACTGGTCAACGGAGCCTTCGTTTTCAGCCTTGTGGTGGGAATGAGTGTTCCGGACATCAGTGGCAAGGCTATCGCCAACCTGGAATATGAGAATGTGAAGCACCTGGGCCCCACTTTTCACGGCGACACCATATACGCCGAGACAGAGATTTTGGAAAAGCGCGAGTCCAAGACTAAGCCGGATAGAGGAATACTGTATGTAGAAACCCGCGCCTGGAACCAACGAGAAGAGCAGGTCCTCACACTTCGCCGGCGCGTCATGATCCCCAAGAAGAACAAGGCGGTCAAATGACCACGTCGCCCAAAAAACAGATGCCTCAATCCCTCAAATACACCATATCGATACCCTTTGACCGTCGACTGTACAAGTACGACATAGCGGGTTCCATTTCCCATGTCAGGATGCTCGGCAAACAACACATCATCCCAGAAGGAGAGGCCAAGGTAATCGTGTCTGGTCTCAAAGCGATTCGAGAGGAGATCGACGACGGCGCCTTCCCCTTTAAAGAAGAGTTGGAAGACATTCACTTGAACATCGAGTCGCGCCTCTTCGACAAGATAGGAGACGTAGCGGGGAAGCTTCACACCGCTCGCTCTCGCAATGACCAGGTAGCATTGGACCTGAGGATGTTCGTCAAAGATGCCATTGAGGAGACCATCGATGGCCTGAAACATTTACAAAGTGCCTTGGTCGACCAGGCGGATGCTAATAGGGACGTGGTCATCCCCGGCTATACCCACCTTCAACAAGCCCAACCTGTTCTGCTCTCCCATCACATATTGGCCTATTTCGAGATGATTCAGCGAGACGTGGAGCGATTTCAAGAGTGCATGAAGCGTGCTGATGTCCTTCCTCTGGGCAGCGGAGCACTGACAGGTGTGTCCTATCCTATAGACCGGGGATATGTAGCTAGAGAGCTGGAGTTTGCTGCCATCAGCCACAACAGCATGGATGCCGTATCCGACAGGGACTTCATTATCGAATATGAATCTGTAGCAAGTATTACCATGATGCATGTCTCCCGGTTGGCGGAGGAGCTGATCCTGTGGTCGTCGGAGGAGTTCGGTTTCATCTTGCTGAATGAAGATTACACGACCGGTAGCAGCATCATGCCCCAGAAGCGCAATCCGGATGTGGCGGAGCTGGCCCGAGGCAAGACGGGCCGAGTCTACGGCAACCTGATGGCCCTGTTGACCACACTCAAAGCACTGCCTCTGGCCTACAACAAGGACCTTCAAGAGGACAAAGAGGGTTTGTTTGACACCGTGGATACCTTGAATACTACCGTGCACGTCTTGGCTGGAATGATAACCACCATGAAGGTGGATATCGAACGAGCAGAACAGATCATGAACTCAGCCAGGAGCACTAAGCTCCTGGCCACAGACTTGGCGGACTATCTAGCCAAGAGGGGTCTCCCCTTCCGCCAAGCTCACCAGGTGGTCCGAGACCTGATAGAGCACGTCACTGAAGAGAACAAGGCTCTCAACCAGGTAAGCATAGAGGAATACCATAGCTTTTCACCTCTCTTCGACAGGGATGTGTACTCCATAACCATTGAGACATCCCTAGCCTCACGAGATGCGCCGGGCAGCACGGCCCCAAGCCAAGTATCCAAGGCGTTGGCCCGGGCTCGGGAGATATTGAGGTTTCACTATGAGTAA
Organism: Dehalococcoidia bacterium; assembly: GCA_965197675.1. GTDB lineage: Bacteria > Chloroflexota > Dehalococcoidia > Plut-88900 > Plut-88900. The sequence continues at coordinate 1,425,418 of OZ240221.1, forward strand.
CGTGGGCGCAATAAAGTACGCACCGTCCATACTATCCGCAGACTTTGCGCGATTGGGAGAACAGGTCGCGGAGGCAACGGAAGCCGGCGCCAACTACATCCACGTAGACGTGATGGACGGACATTACGTTCCCAACCTCACCGCCGGACCTGTCATGGTAGAGGCCATTAGACCTTGGACGTCCCTGCCCTTGGACGTGCATCTGATGATCGAAGAGCCTGATCGATTGATACCTCGGTTCGCCGAAGCAGGAGCTAGCATACTCACCGTACATCCTGAAGCTTGCAAGCACCTGCACAGAGTCATCTATCAGATCAAAGAGCTGGGCGTCAGGGCAGGGGCGGCACTAAATCCCGCTTCCTCTGTAGCCCTGATAGAAGAGATCTTGCCCGACTTGGATCTCGCACTGGTGATGACCGTCAACCCAGGCTTCGGGGGACAGCGGTACATCGAGACGATGACGGGCAAGATAGAGCAGTTGCGCCGGATACTGGACGAAAAGGGCTACAACGCTGAGTTGGAGGTGGACGGGGGAGTCTCCGCGCAGACGGCGCCCGGTATTGTTAGAGCCGGAGCTGGAGTGCTGGTGGCAGGCTCGGCCGTATTCAACAGGAATAGCAGCGTGTCCGAAGCATTAGGAAAGATCAAGGATAGCGTAGAAACCTCCGCGGCTTCTATGTGATCATTCTTGCGAATCGCCGGCGAGCAGCTCCTCTATGAATGGGGCGACTGAGTCGAAGGGTACAACTCCCCTAACCCTGTTCCCATTTATGAAGATAGTGGGTGTGCTGTTGACATCATTCGCCTCGCCTATAGCTCTATCCCGAGCGACTATCTGCTCGTATTTGCCAGACTCAAGACACTGGGAAAACTGTTCCGTGTTTATATCGAACTCGTTAGCTATCTCTTTCAACTTGGATATAGAAAAGCCGTTGTAGTCGTCTTCCACCTGCTCATCATAGAGCCGGTGATGGTATAGCCAGAATATCCCCTGCTCTCCAGCGCACTCGGAAGCTTGGGCAGCTAGGAGCGACCCCACTCCTAAAAAGGCAAAGTGAAGATAGATTAACTTCACCTTTCCCGTCGATACGTATGTTTCTTCCAGCAGGGGCACCGTACCACGGGCCCAGGTGCCGCAGTGAGGTCATTGGAAGTCGGAAAACTCTATAATGGTTACAGGCGCATCAGGCGAACCTTCTATGTTCCATGTCCGGCCCAGACCAAGGTCATCATCGGGTGTGGAGGTTGGGACAACTTCGGGTGTTGGAGTTGAATCGTTACTGGGCGTAGGCGTATCAACGGGAGTAGACGTTGGTGTGTCTATAGGAGATGAGGTGGGCGTACCTGGCTCGGCATTTGAAGGCCCGTCACTGGAGGAACATGCTGCCACCAAAACAACGCTAGCCAAAGACAGGAATGCCATGCATCGGACAAATAAGGGTAATCTTAGGTATCGTCGAGTGGGCACTATACAGCTATCTTGTGTTGTGTCCTCAGACAACGAGTACACAATCGCAACCGCTGACGTGCGCCCTTCAACGTCAAGGTCACCGGATGGACATTGGGCTGGAATCGTCTCGGCGTATGTCTTTTGGAGTGGCTAACGTTACGGCCAAATCTGGGAATCTTACCGCACAAATCGCACTGGGCCAATTCAGGCTCCTTTGACAGTAACTACCGTTTCTTGTAGAATCCGATTTACCAAGATAGCATAACCCTTCCACGCTGACAACTGCTCGAATAACCATGTCTTCCCACAGGCTTTCACCTCATGCCACGGTTCCTGATGGCGTGCAGATCAGGTCGATGTTTACTACGGCCATCCAATGGCTGGAGCTAAACGTCGATGCCATCAACTCCCTCAACGTATTTCCCGTCCCAGATGGAGATACAGGCACCAACATGCTTTTCACCATGAGCGCCGCCGTAGCAGAAGCCGAAAACTGTTCTGACAGCGGCATATCTTCGGTAGCGAAGGCTTTGGCATGGGGGGCTCTGATGGGCGCCCGGGGAAACAGTGGAGTGATTCTGTCCCAGATATTGCGCGGCTTCTCCGATGGTTTAGAAGATAAAGACGCCCTAGATGGGAAGGGATTCGCCCTAGCACTAGAGCGGGCATCTACGGCAGCCTATAGAGCCGTAAGTAAACCCGTCGAAGGAACGATTCTCACAGTGGTAAGGGAGGCCTCGGAATCAGCTGTCGCCTCGGCCCAAGAAAGAGACGACATAGAGGCTGTGCTGGAGGCGACCGTAAAGGCTGCAAAGGCCTCGGTAGCCCGCACACCGTCACTACTGCCTATTCTGAAGGAAGCCGGAGCAGTGGATGCGGGAGGACAGGGTTTCCTAACAATTTTGGAAGGACTCCAAAAATCCATACGAGGCGAATCTATCGAGTCGGCAGAACGGCTGGACCAGAGCGATGCTATTCAAAGGCTATCCAAGATACCTCCCTCCGATGGTGCGCAGGCGGGGCACCAGGCCTTTGGGTACTGCACTGAATTTCTCATCCATGGTCGAGAGCTAGATGCCGCGTCTATCAAAGCAAGGATAAGTGAGATTGGAGACTCCACTGTAGTGGTCGGCGATGAGAGCACAGTGCGGGTGCACACCCACAGCTTTGAACCTGAATCCGTAATCGACTTCGCCAAGTCTTTCGGAGAGTTGTCCAAGGTCAACTATCAGAACATAGACGAGCAGAATGCAGAGATCCTACAGGCCACCCAGGTCGAACAAGGACAGCCCATAGCTGCCATCGCTGTAGCATCAGGTGAAGGTTTCAGTAACCTGCTCTTCAGCTTGGGAGCGTCTAGGGTAGTGGCGGGTGGACAGACTATGAACCCCAGCACACAGGAGATCCTCACCGCCATCGAATCGGTATCATCGGAGAAAATCATTCTCCTTCCCAACAACAAGAACATAGTCCCGGCGGCCCAACAGGCGGCATCCCTCTCTCAGAAGACGGTGGAGGTGATTCCCACGTCTACCATACCTCAAGGCATTGCCTCCCTGTTGGCCTTCAACCTGGAAGGTGAGCTGAAGGAAAATCTGGAGGCAATGAAGGCAAGCTATTCGGCCGTGAAGACACTGGAGCTAACCAGGGCCGTGCGCGCTGCCAATCTCAACGGAGTAAAGGTTAACGAAGGCGAGGCCATAGGTATACTGGATGGACGACTCATGGCCTCTGCCGACTCCGAAGCCGCGGCGGTCCAGTCGATGGCAGACACGCTCGCCTCTGGTGAATTTGATCTGGCCACGGTGTATTGTGGAGCCGGAATCAACCCCGCAGATATAGAAGAAGTGGTGAATTGTCTGGAGGACATCCTCTCAAGTGCAGAGGTGGTCACAGTAGAAGGGGGCCAGAAGGATTACAGTTTCATCATATCCATGGAATAGGCTCGGTAGTGGCGATAAAGATAGTTACAGATAGCACCTCAGACCTTTCCCCGGAACAATGTATGTCCCTGGGCATAACAGTAGTGCCTCTTATGGTCTACTTCGGCGACCAAGGATTCAGAGACAGAATAGACCTCGATTCTCAGGAATTCTACGACAAGCTGGTCACGTCTCCCCAGCTTCCCAAGACCTCTCAACCTTCGCCCGCCGTATTTGGCGAGACCTATAAAGATATGGCGGAGGAAACCGATGAGATTCTCTCAATCCACATCTCGTCTAAGCTCAGCCAGACCTGCAACTCGGCTATGCTGGGAGCTAAAGACGTAGTTGGTAAATGCAAGGTTGAGGTAGTGGACTCCCTGCAAGTCTCCATGGGACTGGGATTGGTGGTCATGGCTGCCGCAAGAGCCGCCCAAAACGGTGCTACGTTCGAAGAGGCTAAACAAGTAGCAATTCAGGCGGCCTCCCAAGCTAGGACTATTTGCCTTTTGAATACCCTGGAATACCTGGCCAAGGGTGGGAGGATAGGAAAACTGCAATTCTACCTCGGTGCCTCTCTGAGGCACCTATCAGTGTTCAAAGTCTTACCCATGATGACAATCAAAGATGGCGAGGCCCATCCTCTGGATCGATTCAGAACTCGACAGAAGGGCTTGGAGAGGCTGGCTCAAGAAGTGTTAGAGGCCAAGGAAATGACCGACGTAGCGGTGTGTTACAGCACTACTTCCGGCGAGGCAGAGGAGCTCACCGAAAAGCTCACTCCTCACTTTCCACAGGACCGCGTATATACAACCCAATTCGGGCCTGTTCTGGGGACATACATCGGCCCCGGCGCCATAGGCATAGCCATGACGAAGGCCTAAGTCTTCCCCCTGCCGATAGTGCATGGATAGACTTGATACATTAAAGAAGGTCCTGGAGTTGGAGCAAAGTAAAGGATACGCCAACTCCGCAGTAATTGGAGGACTGGATAACTATCTCCAATCCTGGTCTGCTCAATCGTCAAAAAACAATACCCCCCTCGTTTCTAGAATCCGCTACGCAGATATGGGGATGGAGGACCGACGCCAGTGGATCGAGGTAACTCTGAAGCAGATAGGCAACTCAAACACTAAACTCGATCGTTCCTCTAAAAAACGAACCTCTTCCAGGGCCCCCGCAGCCAAGACTTCAGCCGCCCCTTTGAACCTGGACTCGTCGATAACCTTCATCAAGGGCATCCAGAGTAGCGTGGCTTCCAAGTTCGGCAAGCTTGGCGTCTTCACCATCCGAGACCTGATATATTTCTTCCCCCATCGGCACAGCGACTTTCGTGATACGGTACCCATATCGGACGTGTTGCCCGGCACCGACCAGACTGTTTCCGGAATCATTTGGGAAGCTTCTGCGAGACAGATCGGGCGTAGGAGCAAAAGCACTGAGGCCATCATAGGCGACGATACAGGGAACATCCGGGCGGTATGGTTTAACAATCCCTACCTGGCCCAAACACTAATACCTAACCGGCGAGTTGCTCTAAGCGGTCGCGTGGGGCTGTTTCGAGGCCAGAAGGTCTTCGAGTCCCCGGATTATGAGGTGCTCTCCGAGGACGATCAGATCCATACAGGTCGCCTGGTACCTGTCTACCCTTTGACCGAGGGTCTCCATCAGCGCTCGGTCCGGAAGTTGGTCAAGAAAACCCTGGATATCTGGGTTGAAAGCCTCCACGACTTCCTCCCCTCATATATCCGAGAGCAGAACAGTCTTCTCGACCTGCCCATCGCCATCAACCAAGCCCATTACCCTGATGACGACTCTACCAGGGACCAGGCCCGGCGTAGGCTAGCCTTCGACGAGCTGCTATTGATGCAGCTGCGGGTCCTGAGACGCCGCCGAGAATGGCAGGAAGGTCAGGAGGCATACCCATTGAAGCGAGACGAGGAGTTGTTAGGCAACTTTGAGGGCTTCCTGCCTTTCATCCTGACATCGGCCCAAAAGAGAGCACTGGAGCAGATACTCACAGACCTGGAAGGCTCCAGGCCCATGAGTCGCCTCCTCCAGGGAGAGGTGGGCAGCGGGAAGACGGTTGTCGCAACAGGCGCTCTGCTGGTGGCCGTGGCACACGGCCACCAGGCGGCCATCATGGCGCCGACGGAGATCCTCGCCGAGCAGCATTTTAAAACCATCTGTCGTCTCCTCGGCGGCGAGGAAAATACATCGTGGGGCAATCAGGTGATCCAGGTCTTCGACGTCCCCTTCAGAAAGGGCGCTGCGTGTCCGGTCAGAGTTGGATTACTCATCAGCGATATTCGCAGAAAGGCCAAAAGAACAGTACAAGAGCAGATCTCTCAGGGGGGGGTGGACATAGCAGTTGGTACTCATGCCCTAATTCAAAAGGAGGTGGAGTTCCAGGATTTGGCCGTGGCCGTGGTAGACGAGCAACACCGCTTTGGGGTGTTGCAGCGCTCGGCCCTGAGGCAAAAGGGGGTGAGCCCTCACCTACTGGTCATGACCGCCACCCCCATCCCCCGCACCCTCGCCCTCACCTTCTACGGCGACCTGGATGTATCGGTGCTGGACGAGCTTCCACCGGGCCGACAGGAGATAGTCACCAAGTGGGTGCCGCCTCAGAGCCGAGGCCTGGCTTACGATTTCGTTAGGAAGCAGGCCTGCAAGGGCCGACAGGCCTTTGTCATCTGTCCTCTGATTGAAGAATCCGAGGTGGTCCAGGCCAGGGCAGCCACACAAGAGTACAATAGACTGTGTACTGAGGTATTCCCTGACTTGCGGCTGGGTCTGCTTCACGGACGTCTCTCCGCTCTCGATAAAGACCAGGTCATGGAGCAGTTCAGAAATAACGAGATGGATATATTGGTTTCTACACCAGTTGTAGAGGTGGGAATAGACATACCCAATGCCACCGTTATGATGGTGGAAGGGGCGGATCGATTTGGACTGTCTCAGCTTCACCAGTTCCGCGGTAGGGTGGGAAGAGGCACAGACAAGAGCTACTGTATGCTGCTGTCGGACTATCCATCGCAGGAGGCGATGGAACGGTTGTCTCTGATGGAGAAGACCAGTGATGGCTTCGTTCTGGCCGAAGAGGACTTACGATTGAGAGGGCCCGGTGAGTTCTTCGGCACCCGCCAGAGCGGATTGCCAGACCTGCGTATGGCCCGACTCTCGGATACGTCCCTGCTGGAGTTGGCGCGAAGAGTAGCCGAGAAGCTTTTCGATGTGGACCCCGAATTAACCGAGCCAGAGCATCGAGCCTTGTCAGAGGAGCTAGCTCGTTTTGGCCCAGCCTGGGACATAGGCGGCGCAGAGGCATAGAGTTGAGATCGTAGCAATGCTCATAAAGGACAAAATAGAGCGCATGGTACGGGAGGCAACTCAAGAGGCGCAGGACAAGGGCCTGTTACCCCAAGTCGCCCTCCCCGATGACCTGGTCGAGCACCCACAGAAAGCCGAGCACGGAGACTACGCCGCCACGGCTCCCCTTAAACTAGCCAGGGCAGCTCGCATGAAACCCTTGGCCATCGCACAACGTCTGATCGACCTTCTGAGGCCTACCGAGGAGATCGAGTCCATAACCATGGCGCCTCCAGGCTTCATCAACTTTTCCCTCAAGGGGGAGTGGCTTGTACATCAGGTCGACTCCATCCTTGAACAGGGAGAGTCCTTCGGCGATCTGGAGCTGGGTGCCGGGGAACGAGTGCAGGTGGAATATGTAAGCGTCAACCCCACAGGCCCTCTCCACGTAGGTCATGGACGAGGAGCAGTCCTGGGCAGCGCCTTATCCAAGGTATTGAAGTCGGCCGGCTACTCCGTTTCCGAGGAGTATTACGTCAATGATGCCGGTACCCAGATGGACACCTTCTACCGCTCTCTATATGCCCGCTATCTTCAAGAGTTTGGGGAACGGGTGGACGTACCTCCAGACGGCTACTTGGGTGAATATCTCAAGAATCTGGCCCAGGAGATCTTAGCCGAGGAGGGAGATAGATTCAAAGATCTGCCGGAGGAAGATGCTGTCAAGGGGCTGGGCGCCATCGGGCTGGAGAAGATGAAGGAGTCTATCCGTCGCGACTTGGAGGAGCTAAAGGTCGTTCAGGATGTCTGGTTCAGCGAACAGAGCCTATTCGACACCGGCCTATACCAAAAAACCTTGGACTCCTTGACCTCGAAAGGATATACCCAGCAGAAAGAGGGTGCCACCTGGTTCGTTTCTACTGCTCTCGGCGACGACAAGGACAACGTGCTGGTTCGTAGTAGTGGACAACCTACCTATTTCGCAACGGATATCGCCTATCACTACAGCAAGTTCTCTGAACGAGGTTTCAACCGGGCCATAAACATCTGGGGTGCCGACCACCAGGGCCATATATCCCGCATGAGGGCAGCCATCAGCGCTTTAGATATCAATCCAGATCGGCTGCACATAATCGTTGCCCAGATGGTGTCCTTGCGAAAGGGAGACGAGGTAGTCAAGGTCTCCAAACGCAGCGGAGACATCATCACCCTCAAGGAGTTGGTTGACGAGGTAGGTATCGATCCCTGCCGCTTTTTCTTCCTGGCCAGATCCGCCGACAGCCAGATGGACTTCGATCTCGACCTGGCCAAAAAGCAATCTGCCGACAACCCCTGCTACTACGTCCAGTACGCCCACGCACGAATATGCAGCATCCTCAGACTGGCCGCCGAAAAGGGCATTGAATACAGGTCTGGCGATGTCTCCTTGCTGGGTGAAGAGGCCGATCTGACCCTGATTCGACACATGCTGCATCTGCCCGAGGTAATCGAGCTGATAGTCAGAAACCTGGAACCTCAGCACCTGCCATACTACGCTCAGGAGATGGCAACCCGCTTTCACAGCTTTTACGAGAAGTGCCGGGTCGTCTCGGACGATCAGGAGCTCACAAAGGCCCGGCTGAAGCTGGTCAAGGCTGCGCAGGTGGTGCTGGCCAAAACCCTGAACCTGATGGGCATGTCTACCCCCGAGAAGATGTAAGATGGATCGCAAACTCCTTCTATAATCCTACCTAATGTTAGAATAAATCCCTCAATTACCTATCTATCCTTACCATTGGGAGGTTGATATGGCAGAAGGCCAATCAGAGAGGCAATCTTTACGCAAGAGAGGGAGAGAAGCAGTCGGCCGGCTCGGAGAAGCGTTCACATCAGCGAGTGGGACTCTCACCGGAAAACAAATAGAGAAAGATGTCGCCGAGTACAGTGAGTTGACCACTCAAGTCCTCCTTGGAATACACAAAGATTTGCAAGCCCAGGAAAGAACTTTGCATGAGCACGATTCGGCCCTTGATTCCTTAAAGCGTCAGGCTGCAAAACTAAGATTCTATCAATTACTCGCTGCGTCCAGCTTGGTTATCGCAATAGCATCAGCGGGAGTAGCCGCATGGGCAGCCCTTTAGCAGACTTGGCGAAAGAGTATAAGGAACGATACGGATCTGAGGCGCAGTCCACTTCTGAACTGCGCCAGCTTTACCAGCGCTATACGAAAGAGCGGGAGGATAGTCTATTAGATGCGGCAGCAGCCACAACGTCTCTCAATGCCATACTTTTCAGCGACCAGATCGACTTTGATGCAATCACTCCACAGATGGAAAATGCATTTGATCTGGCCTATCCCAATACGGATATGCATCGGCGTCTAGAAGAGCTAAGCGACCTTAGCCCTGAGTCCAGAGAAGCGTCAGGCTTTATAGACAATTGGAGAGGCAAGTTTTTTGAGGTGATCCTCCGGGATAGTGGAAACACTGGAGGCCAAATAGGAGGTCTTCAGTTGGGAATCGGCCAGACGATTGAGCTTCAGCCTGATCTTAATCACCCCGGAACTGATCTACAAATTGTCAATGCAGACGGTACAGTAGCAGACGAATTGCAAGCAAAAGCAACCGATTCAGTAAACTACATTAAGCATGCACTTAGGAAGAATCCTGATGTTAAAATTGTCACCACCGACGAGGTAGCCGAAAGAATAGCAGATGACAGGGTTATGGCAAGTGGGATTAACAATGAAACGCTAAGGAATCAGATCCATGAACCCCTAGATGCTATTCTCGATACTCCTCTAGAGAATGCTGCGGAGGCCTTTCTGTCAGGCCTTCCTGTGATCCTCATTACTTCCACTGAGGGTATAAAATATCTGATAGGTAAACAGACTTTCGAGCAAGCCTTTAATCGAAGTCTGGAGAGGGGAGTCAAGAGTGGTGCAGCGATGAGCGTCGGAGCCATTTTAGCTCTGGTCGATGCGGGTGTTGTTAGTTTACCGGCTACCTTCCTCACCCGTATTGGTATCGACCGTTACCAGATATATCGCACCTTGGATCGCAAGCTAAGAGGGGATATATCGTTGCTTCAAGGCTTGACCACTTCTTCCAGTATGACGGAGGACTCCAGCAAGGTCGCGTAGTTCAGTAGGAGAACTAGCTATCGATTCTGCTTTGACCTTATCCCTCCCTGTACCTCTTGATCAAGTCCGTATAGATCTGGCTGGCCGTTTTCAAGTGGTCGATCCACTTCTGTCTTAGTGGCTGTGCTTTGCCGGGTACTCCCGTCACTAGGGAGTATGGAGGGATTATGGTACGGTCTGTGACTACTGCTCCCGCTGCCACGAGGCAGAACTCACCAACCTTAGCGTCATCCAGCAATGCCGCGTTTATCCCTATCAGAGAGTTATTCCCTACTCTACGACAGTGCACCACAGCCCCATGACCTATCGTCACGTCATCACCTATATCCACCTCGTTGCAGTGGACGACGGCGTTGTCCTGAATATTGGTGTTTTTGCCTATCCGGGTGGGGCCGAAGTCGGCCCGGATGACCACGCCAGGCCAGACGCTGCAGTTCTCACCGATTTCCACGTCTCCGATGATTACGGCGCTCTCGTGAATATAGGCCGATTCGGCGATCCTTGGTGACTTGCCCTGGAAAGATTGGAGCACGCAACAGCCTCCTACAGCGTCTCCAGATCCAGGCTTACGTCCAACGCCTTCACCGAGTGAGTCAAAGCTCCAACAGATATGAAATCGACACCCGTATCAGCTACCTCCCGCACGTTGCTGAGAGTAATACCTCCAGAAGCCTCTAGTCTGGCCCTCCCATCCACCATCTTCACCGCTCGTCCCATCTCCTTGACGGGCATGTTGTCTAGCATGATTATGTGGGCTCCGGCATCTAGAGCTTCCCTGGCCTCCTCCATGCTTGTAGCTTCCACCTCTACGTCTATATCAGAGGGTATCTTCTCCAACGCTTTTTGGACCATATCTTTCAAGCTGAAACCCTGTGCCCTCAGAGTTGCGATGTGGTTGTCCTTGATTAGCACCCCGTCCTCCAGGTTCATGCGATGATTACGCCCACCTCCAACCGTAACGGCGTACTTCTCTAAAGCTCGGAGGCCTGGAGTCATTTTGCGAGTATCTACGATGGCGGCTTTACAGTCCTTAACAGCCTCCACGTAGTGCGAGGTATCAGTAGCTATACCGCTCAAGTGCTGGAGAAAGTTGAGGGAGGTACGCTCTGCTCTCAAGATGCTGTCTAGATTCCCCTGGACCTCCGCCATGAGCGCTCCTGAGTGAATGGCTGCACCATCTTGCAACCACGCCCGTGTCTTCAAGGAAGAGTCCACTCGATGAAAAACGGTCAGGGCTACCTCGATACCCGCGAGCACACCGGCAGCCTTGGACTTCAATAAGGCTTTGCCGGCAGCCTCGGGAGGGATGATGGCGGAGGTGGTGATGTCGTTGTGGGCGTGGTCCTCGGCCAGCGCCCTGTCTATGAGGTCTATAACGTCAGGATCAGTGTGAAGCATGAGGTTGTTGGGTTGCCTGGTAGACGAGGCGTTGAGGGAGGTTAACCGAGAATCTCCAACATCCTCTGAATGGGTTTGAGGGCCCTCAGCCTAGTCTCTTCATCAACGGTTATCTCGTGCTTCTCGGGGTTCTCAGTCTCCAGCGCAGAAAGGATGCCATCCAGGGTTATCTGCCTCATATGGGTGCAGTAGACCTGGCACGCCCTGACAAACTCTACCTGGGGAAACTCGGCTGCCAAGTTAGCCGCCATCTCACACTCGGTGGCCAGGTACACCCTCTCCGGGTTGTTCTCCCTGATGTATTTGCCCATCTGAGATGTACTCCCGTGGAAATCGGCCTCGTATATAACCTCTGGAGAGCACTCCCAGTGAGCGAGGATAGCCCTTCTCGGGTGACCCTTGGGAATATCGTATTGATCTCGGATCATCAACAGGTCATCTACCGCGAACTGCTCGTGCACCTCACATTTGCCCTCGGCCAGGCTGTTGTTCTTGCCTGGATAGATGACTTCGATGTCGTGTCCCATGACATCCAACTCCTCTTGTAGGTTCTTTCCCATGAGGGTGTCCGGCAGGAAGATGGCCCTGTTGTTACCTGCCTCTCTAGTGACGTGCAGAATAACGTTGATGGCGTTGGCTGAAGTGCAGCATATGTCGGATTCCGCCTTTACGTCAGCGTAGCTGTTGATGTAGGTAACCACCGGCACGCCTGGAAACTCGCTTTTGATGCGCAGCGCCGCTTCCACTCTGATAGGGTCGGCGAGGCTGCATCCCGCCTCTTTGCTAGCTATCAGGATCTTCTTGTCAGGGTTAAGTATCTTAGCCGTCTCCGCCATGAACTTAACCCCATCGAATAGGATGATGGGGCACTCGGTCTCAGCAGCATATCGAGCCAGGGCCAACGAGTCGCCCCTCGCCCCTGTGTCGGAGAGGCCGTAGATGAGGGGTCTCATGTAGTTGTGGCCCAGGATAAGGACGTTCTTCTCTTTTTTCAACTGAAGAATGCGTTGAATCTTCTCCTCGTTGGCGGCAACGTCTATCTCGTATGGAGTGCCTCCAAATGACCGCTCATATAAAGCGAAAGTAGTCGTCATCCCTCCTCCTTACGTAGATTTTACCTGATGTGAGAATACATTTCCAACTAGACCCTTTCCCCAACCCTCTTCAATCGAGGGCCCCGTCCCAGAATCCCTATCAAGGGAGTCCAGAGGGAAGCATCCCTCTGGCAGGGGGCTTGGGGGCTTGTCCTCAGCTTGACTGGGGAGTGTGCCCCCAATACAAAAACCTACAGGGGTGGGCGGGAAAGACCACGCTTACTATTCCTTGAACCGCACAAGTCCTTGCTTCAATAGTCACGCCTCAGTGGTGATCGACAAACCCCTCTAATAGCCTTACCAATCCCCTTCACCTTGAGCGCCAGTGAAGTTTATTTGCTTATCTGGCCAGCGAATCTAGGCTTTCACGACATCCTATCCGACAACACTTCGATGTATAATCTCCTATGTATTCTCTCTTTAAATCCAGAATGGAGGTGTATAAGAATGCCCATAGGAACAAAATATCTCTTCACCGTCGGGTTGGACGTAGACCCTGCGCACGAATCGCTCTTCAACGAGGTATACGACCAGGAGCACGCGCCTGCTTTGCAGAAGGTCCCGGGAGTTGTCTCCGTGGCGCGATTCAAGAAAGGCGACTTGGTGATGGCTATAGACGGACAGAATCGCACCATAGTTGTGGAAGATGAGCCTAAATACTTCGCTATATACGAAATAGAGAGTCCTGATGTCCTCACTACTCAGGCATGGGCCTCGGCCATCGACGGCGGTAGATGGCGACACCAGGTTCGACCGCACACCACGAATAGACGTCTAGCCCTGAGAGAGCTGATCACCCCTGGGTGATAGGAGGAATATATGACCGAAGTCCACAAGATAAAGGTGCAAGCCCTTACGGAAGACGCGTTCAGTCCCTTCGGAGAGATCATCGGCCCCCGCAGCCGCAAACCCGATTACGAGGCCCTATCCGGAGGCAAGATATGGGCCATGGACTTCCAGATGAGCGGTGAGTTGCAGTTCGGGTTTACCTGGGCGCCCTATCTTGGCATGAGCTTCAGCACCATGGAGCAGCACCACGGCGTTACCCAGAGTTTCATCCCAATGTACGGGCCCCCAGCGGTGGTGGCGGTGGCAGCCCCAACTAAAGATCACTCGGCTCCCCGGTTGGAAGACATACGCGCCTTCCTGCTAGATGGCACCAGAGGTTACGTCATGAAGAAGGGCACCTGGCATTCCCTGGATCGCTTCCCCCTCTACGAGCCAGGCAGTGGTTGGGCGGTCCTAACCGATTGGGAGACCACCCAAGACCTGATAAACTCCTCCGACAAGCTGGGAGACAAGCTGACCAAGACTGTGGACTTCGAGAAGGATCTGGGGATCACTTTCGAATTTGCTCTGTAGCCCCCTATCAGGAATTGCGAGACGCCGTGGCCACGGTGTTCAGGAAGTTCCGTGAGCTACCGATTATCCACTCCGGCCAGTCGGGAGCCAAAAACCGGAGCCCCTTCTCTATCAAGGCCTCGACGTTAGAGTCGTCTACCAGAGATCCGGCCACTTTATCCGCATCGACTATTTGCTGAATAGCTCTATCTACCACAACCTGGACTTCAGGATGGTCCATCTGTCCTCTGTGACCCATAGTCTGACTTAGGTCTCCAGGAGCAACGAAATAGATGTCTATATTGTCGACCTTCAGAATCTCAGGCAAATTGTTAATAGCGATGATGTCCTCGATAAGGATCATAATCAGGGTCTCATCGTTGGCCTTGGCAAAATAGTCGTCCACGCCGTAGGACTGGCGGCCCATGAAAATCCCTCGATGCCCAACGGGGGCGAACTTGACGGCATCCACCACCGCTCTAGCCTCGTCAGCAGTATTCACGTGAGGCATGATTATGCCTTGGGCCCCTCTATCGAGAGCACGGTATATCACCCCAGGCATATTGAGGTTTAAGCGAATCATGGAGGTCATCCCCCACAGATCACATGCCCTGGTTAGGTCTGATATGTCCGCGTAGTCTACGGGGCCATGCTCACTTTCCAGCCACACCCCATCGAACCCGAAAGGCCCCATAAAGTCGATCATATCCGCCGAATAGGGCGCCTCTATCACAGTGGCTATTTCTCCCCGCTGCAATTTGTGCTTTATCCTGTTCTCCCTAAGTCCTCCCATGGATATCTCCTTTCGTTAATAGAATGACCTCGACCCGTCCGCGATTTGTGAGATAAACGCGAGTGTAACCAGGTCTCCAATTTGTGTCAAAGACAGGGTAATCGCATTATTGCCAAAACCGACTTTGGCGGAACTCCCACCTCACCCCTCCGGATCCCCAACGAAAGCTGGAAAAACGACTGACGGTATCTCCGCTCTCTCTGAGCCTGTCGAAGGGTGTGAGCGGGGATTGAGGTGTGTCCGCTTATCTGGTTCCCTTCGGTAAACTCAGTATAAACTCTAAGCTCACCATGAGCGGTGTGGTGTTGTATATACACTCACCCTGAGCGTAGTCGAAGGGAAGGGTGCCTGCGCTGGCGAAAGCCGTAGAAACCACTCGCGGTTTATCCGCTAACCCAAAATGTGTTTGCACGGGTGTCAAAGAAGGTTCTTCTTGCATTATCATTCGGGGGTTGCTATGGTGGTATGAACGAGTTCAAGATCGACTTCGAGCTGCTCCAATCCCACTGTATGAAAGTATTGAAACGTGACTAACGGCAAGAAAGGCAGGGTCTTTTCCGGCGCTCGACCCACAGGAAGACAGCACATCGGAAACTATCTGGGCGCCATCAAGAACTACGTGGCCCTCCAGGAAGAGTATGACTGTATTTACTGTGCCGTAGACATCCATGCCCTGACCACCATCGAAGAAACCGATCAACTCCAGGACAATATAAGAGAGATGCTCTTGGACTGGCTAGCGGCTGGCCTGGATCCCAAGAAGAGCATCCTCTTCGTTCAATCCCACGTGCCAGAGGTAATGGTTCTCCACACCTTGCTCAGCATGGTAACCCCCCACGGCTGGCTCATTCGCGTGCCCACCTTCAAAGAGAAGGCTAGAATGCAGCCTGAGAACATCAACTACGGCTTGGTGGGCTATCCCGTACTTATGACGGCCGACATCATCCTCTACAAGGCCGATACGGTGCCCGTGGGCGAAGATCAGATACCCCACCTTGAGTTGGCCAGAGAGATAGTGAGGCGCTTTCATCACCTCTTCTCTCCTACCTTCCCCGAGCCCCAGCCTGAGCTAACCGAGACTCCTCTAATCATAGGTCTGGACGGCTCTCAGAAGATGAGCAAGAGCCTCAACAACCACATCGAACTGGCAGCCACCTCCGAGGAGACGCTCAAGAGGGTACTAACCGCCGTTACTGATCCTCAACGCCGCTACAAGACCGACCCTGGGCGACCAGAGGTTTGTAACGTGTACAGCCTCCACAAGTATTTCAATCCAGACAAGGTGGAAGATATAGCGGACAAGTGCCGTAATGCCCTGCGCGGATGCGTAGACTGTAAAGGCATCCTCGCCGACGGCATAAATCGAGAGTTGGCTCCCTTCAGAGAGAGAAGACGGGAGTTTAGCGAAAGGCCTACCTATCTTAAAGAAGTGCTGGAGGAGGGCGCCGAGCGAGCTCGAGCCATTGCTAAGGATACCTTAGCAGAGGTCGAAAGGAAGATGGGCCTCAGACCGAAGGAGGCCTCTTGAACATCCCTGCCTCCACCAGCGGAAAGTCGGCCCACCAAGTAGCCCACCAAGTGGCCTTAGAGGCCGGCCAAGTGTTGCTAGATAACTTCCGAGTCGAAAAGGATATCCAGTTCAAGGGTCGGGGTAATATCGTCACCAACGTGGATTTCCAGGTGGAAAAGCTATCCATAGACATCCTACGGAAAGAGTATCCCGACTTCGCTATCCTTGCCGAGGAGGGGGGGGCCTCAGGAGAAGAGTCCGAATATACGTGGGTGCTGGACCCCCTGGACGGCACGCGAAACTACGCGTCGGGAAATCCCTTCTTCTCTGTCAATCTGGGACTGGCTCACAAGGATGCGGTAGTACTGGGGATCACCTACGATCCTATGCGGAACGAGCTGTTCTACGCCGAGAAGGGTAAGGGGGCCTATCTAAACGACGTTCCCATCTCAGTATCCCGGCAAGACTCGGTTCAGATGTCGATAGTCGGTGTAGACATGGGCTACAGTGACGCACAGGCAGGTCAGGCCCTGGCCTTGCTGCTATCCCTCTGGCCGGAGCTTCAAGCCATACGAATAATGGGTTCGGTGGCTCTTGGTCTGGCCTACACTGCAGCAGGCAGGATAGACATCTACATCCATCATTCCATCGCTCCTTGGGATAAGGTGAGCTCGCTCATATTGGTGCCTGAAGCTGGAGGTGTCATAACCCAAGGCGATGGGTCCCCCGACAGTATATGGGGTAAGAGCGTAATCGCCTCCAACAATGCCATCCACGCCGACTTTCTACGACTCTCCAAGAGCAGTGAATGGCTTCGCGGCCTCGAAATTGTTCAAGCTTCTCAACTAGCTGATCAGGCGTAGCTGGTTGGTGTGACTGCATCTATATCCCCAAATTGACACGGATATGTTGGCGTGGCGCACTTGGCGGCACGACGCAGTTGTACATCGGCAAAAATCACCAGGGAGAAACTACCCCTGTCCAAAGCATATTTCGCCTGATTGGCAGCGACGAAGACGCTCTGACCTTTGCTTTGGGATTCCTGTTGGCCCATGACTACAATTTCTGCGCCAACTTTGTCCGGCGTTTGCGAGTTGCCCCTCGACGGTCTCTCAGCCGGGGCTGCTCCGTCCACCTGCAAGAAGTTACCGACGCGGACTTCGGTCGTAGAGACATCGTCATCGAAGACGGCGGAATGCGCATCGTCATAGAGGCTAAGATTGGCGGCGCCGAACCCACAGCCGGACAACTCCTCAAGTACGTTGCTGAGGATAACCTATGGAAGCAAAAGACAGGAGGAGTTGTCGCCCTCACTCAGGTCGCATTAGCGGCAGCAACGAGAGAGAATGTCCAAGCGAAACTTTCCAATGGGATACGCTTCTCCAACGTTCAATGGCATGAAGTTATCGACCTAGCTCTCAGCCACAGGCCTTCTGACGACTCAGAAGTATCGCGATATCTTATTGATGAGTTCATCCGCTATGTCAGGAAGGATTACCGCAACATGGGTTACTACGATGCCGAAATTCTCATTCAGGACGTGAATTGCTGCAACAAAAAGATATTTGAGGAAGGCTGGATGTATGTAACCAGCCTCAAGGACAAGAAGGCTCCTCTGTACTTCGCCCCCTATTTCACTAACGAATGCCCAAACCCCGGCATATCAATGATCAGCCGCGTGAAAGACACCGAGGTCGTCGTACTTGCTGACAAGTCGGATATTGTTGAGGCTCCTTCTAACGAGCATCTCAAACGATGGCGCATAGGGCTATGCAAGCTTAGAAAACGCGCCGAGGAAGAGGGCTTTGCACATAAAGAGCAGCGGCTCCTCTACTTGGACCGGCCAATGAGACTTGCAGCAACACCATTAACTAAGACTTCTTTCAACAAGAAAGGGCCTTCCAAGAGGATACCTTCTCAGATACCAACAGGATTCAGCCTGGGATTCGATGAGCTCTTGGTCACCGATTCTGGGGTTGGCCAAACTTAAACAGGGACGTACAAAGACGTGGGTAAAGCTACTTGCAGAGCACCAAGGGGTTGAGATACATACCACTGAACCCGCTGGAGGACCGGCTCAAGTAGAGAATCCCTTTGCCCATTATTCCGGCAGGTTCAAATTAAGCAGTTTCTCGAAAAGTTTCTGGGTCTGGACTACATCCCCGGCAGCCCGGTGGGCACGGATTCGCGAAGTGGAAATGCCCAAACCCTCACAGACCGCGCTTTCAGGCTCGTGCGAAGTCTATAAGCACCTAAACCTGAGACCCGTAGGACGTAATCCTGATGACTTCCCCCTGACTGTTGGTACTCTCTTAACTTGTGTAACCTTTATACCGTCCCGCTGTATCGATGAAGCGCTGCATCTGCAGGTCGTCCGCTTCGGATATAAGCCTTCCCCAAATCTCCCACCAGAGGGATATGCATCCCTCCGGACTCCCGCGGGGAGCTTCTGAGAAAGGGCTGGGAGAAGAGGAGACGAGCATTGTGGCGGGCTCGATGAGCTTTACTCTACTGCTGGTGGCGGTGATGGGCAAGTATCAGGTCACGGACTCGGGGATTTCAGCGAGGGTATTGACAAGCTGTTGCAACCGTGCTTCAGTCCATTCAATCTGACCTTGGGAGCGCCTGTACCTCGGCGACGACCTCCGTGAGGAATAAGGGTGATACCTCCTTGTAAGTGGGGTGTGCATTTGAATTATAGCGCGTAGGTTCTCACACTATCTATAGCCAGGTGGCACGACAAGCTAGGTGCCAACCGGCTTCAGATAAGATATGGATAAGGATCCTCGTCGAAGAAAAAGGCCTCAGACTTAATACGCAAGTATCTGCTGGCTTGTCCTCTAGACCTTGCCTAGAGCAAGCGAGTGTATTCCTATGAGGAAGACCCCTGCCAATCTAAGTACTTGACCGATATATGAGTAATAGGTATCTTTCCGATCATGGAAGCTCCTCCCGATTAGCCAAACATAACCTTTCTAGTGGACATAAAGATGACAAAAGGATTTATTTTCAAAAGTTCAGCAAAGAGCGAGTCAGAATGCCTAGAAAAATTAATTTTCGGAGCAGACCGTGCAGCAAAGGATGAGGTGCTGAACCTACGGCCTGGGGATAAGCTTTTCTTATTAAATGTAGATAGCGACACTCTCATGGGTACTTTCGAAGCCGCCTCAAAGGGAAGCTATCAGTTAATGCCAGATGCCTGGAGAGGTAACTATCCCTACCAGGTTAAGATCCAATCTACTGATAATACAGCGATGATCAGTGACGCAAAGAGGACTCTACAAACGCTAGGTTTGAATTCCCATAGGTTCCTTCAGCAATTTGAACTTGAGGGACTGGTCTCACTCTTGCTTAAGAGCGTCGAGACTTCCAGGTCTTCCACACCGTCACGGCCATCGGAAGAAGTTCTCAAAGATTTGGCTGAACAACTGACTGAAAAGCGGCAAGAGGGAAGCTTTAACGGAGGCCAGGAAAAGCCTACTTTGGAGTCCACCACGCTATGGGATTATCCGACTCAAAGCTATGGTAGAACCCCTAAAGGGGACAATAAATATGCAGGCGTCACCCCCGCATTTATTATTTGGAATCTAGTTAAACGCTACACAGATCCAGGAGATCTAATCGTCGACCCGATGTGTGGAAGTGGAACTACTATTGATGTTGCTGAAGAAGAGGGCCGAAGAGCTATAGGCTATGACATAGTTTCAGTAAGGCCAGATGTCATTCAAAATGACGCTAGAAATATCCCTCTTGAAAACGATTCCGTCGACTTGGTGTTCATCGATTCTCCATATGGAGACAATATCAAATATAACGACCACCCCAACTCGATAGGAAATCTATCTGCTGAGTCCGAGGAGTTCTACGAAGAGTTAGAGAAGGTGATGAGAGAAGCTTTCCGAATATTGAAACCTGGGAAAGTGCTGGGCTGGCTCATAGGAGATCAATGGGTCAAGAAACGTTTTACGCCTGTGGGATTTAAAGTGTATCAGCGGCTGACTAAATATTTCGAGCCACTAGACGTAGTTTGCGTTGTAAGAAGGAGCCAAACCTCGAACACAGGATTTTGGCATACTAGAGCAATTCGATTCAATTTCTTCCTCAGGGGTTTTAAGTACCTGCATGTGATGAAGAAACCCGAGCCTGAACCTAGACAATCCAATAGGAATCGGAAAGTAAAGTGGACACACTATAAGAGATGAGGCGTAGGTACGATGGACTACAAAGACCTATTAAACTTGTGGGATGAATGGAAAGAAAAGTATGGCGAAGATACTTATCGCTACATCTCTCAAATTCTTAGTGAGGCCAAAGAGATTCACTACCGTGATTGGTCAGAACACCCTACAGCGAACAACGATCATGAACAGTCATGGAGAGCCTTCAAGGGTAAGAATTTGGAAAAGCTTATCAAGTATATAATAGAAGAACAGGTAGGAAGTCTAGGGTTGAACATCATCTCAGGTAACACTTTAGAGCGGAGTAAGCCCGAGAATTTGTCTTATGCTTTAAACAAAGTTCGTAGGAACTTGCTCGTTAGGTTCGGAGCTAAGGGAGAATTCGGATTTCATTTGCCGGATGCTGATCTGATAATCTATGATCCAAAATCCTACAAGATAATCGCAACAATTTCGAGTAAAGTAACCCTGCGAGAAAGAATAGCTCAAACAGGATATTGGAAGATCAAATTACAGCAAGATAAAACGACCAAGGATATAAGTGTGTTCTTTGTTACCCCTGACGAGGACGGCACTCTTACACGGCGAGACCCACTCAAAAAAGGGAGAGCAATCGTAGAAACAGACACGGATGGTGCGTATGTAATGAGCGAGACAGAGATTGAGATTAGCGACAAAGTTAAGAATTTCGACCAGTTTCTTATCGACCTAAAAGCCTTACTAAAATAGCACTCATGATCATGCCATAATCAGAGGGACTCAACCTCAAGAGGATAGTGTAGGGTACTGCTCATAAATCCCCGGAGAGTTGAATTTTCGTCCTTCGACTGGCTCAGGGTAAGCGGGGGGTTACCAGTGAAGGTCAGGGTGGCGGGCGGCGGAGGCTTCGTCCAGTCTCGAGACGGGGGTGGTGTGTGGGGCGTTCTTGACCAGATCCGGGTTCTCCCTAGCCTCTTGATCGATGGCCTTCATTGCGTCGATGAATTCGTCCAGGGTGCGCTTGCTCTCGCACTCTGTAGGCTCGATCATGAGGGCTTCGGGCACAACCAAGGGGAAGTACATGGTGGGAGGATGGAATCCGTAGTCCATGAGCCTCTTGGAGATGTCCAGCGCTCTCACTCCCAACGCCTTCTGTCTGGAGGCGGAGAACACCACCTCGTGGGTGTAGATGCGGTGGTGAGGCAGCTCATATTGGTCCTTCAGTTGACTCATGATGTAGTTGGCGTTGATGACGGCATTCTCGCTTATCTCTTTAAGGCCGACTTCACCCAATAGACGGATGTAGGCATAGGCCCGCAATATAACGCCGAAGTTGCCGTGGAAGGCGCTGAGTTTACCGATAGTGTGCTCAGGTTTGCCCAGGTAGTATTCGTCATTGCCGTCATCTCTGTGGTAGACGACGGGGGTTGGAAGGAAGGGGGCCAGAGTCTCGCCAGCACACACGGGGCCAGCTCCGGGGCCTCCACCTCCGTGAGGGGTACTAAAGGTCTTGTGCAGATTGGAATGTACGACATCGAAGCCCAGATCAATGAGCTTAGTCCTGCCCAGAATAGCATTGAGATTGGCGCCATCACCGTACATCAGTCCACCACAGTCGTGAACGATCTTACTTATCTCCAGGATGTTGGGATTGAAGAGGCCCAGGGTGCTGGGAAGGGTGAACATTAGACCCACCACTTGAGGAGACACCGCTCTCCTGAGGGCATCTAGGTCCATATTGCCATCGGAGTCGGAAGGTACGGTCACAACATCGTAGCCACACATGCGAGCGGAGGCGGGATTGGTGCCGTGAGCCGTATCGGGGATCAGGACCTGGTTACGAGCGTCATCGTTTCTGCTCTTGTGGTAGGCGCGGATCATCATAAGGCCCGCCAGCTCTCCGTGAGCCCCGGCTAGAGGCGCCAGGCTGACAGCCTTGGCTCCGGTTATCGCCGCCAGCATGGACTGAAGCTGGGACATCACATGCAGGGAGCCTTGTACGGTAGACTCGTCCTGAAGGGGGTGAATCTGAGCGAATCCGGTCAGCCGAGCAGCCTCTTCGTGCAGCTTGGGATTGTACTTCATAGTGCAGCTTCCCAAGGGATAGAAGCCGCTATCTATGCAAAAGTTGATTTGACTAAGACGGGTGAAGTGCCTGATAAGGTCCAGCTCGCTGACTTCAGGAAGATCCAGCTCCGGACGAAGGAACTCTTCAGGGGGAAGTGAGGATTGGGGGACGTCTAGATTGGGCAGAGTGGTTCCGACGACACCGGGCGAGCTTAGCTCCCTCAGTGTAAGTCTTCTATGAGTATTCTTCGACGTAGTGGTCATTATACAGCTCTAGAAGCCTTAGTTCTCGACATTGACTGTCGTTGGTTCAGGGAGGCTTTTCCCATTTCTCTTATGATTTAAAGTCCAGACAGGACGTCCAGCAAAGCGTCGATCTGCTCCCTGGTATTCATTTCCGTCACACATAGAAGGATACCGTTGTGGACTTGATCGCTTATGTCCAGCCCGCCAATAATGCCCGCGTTGTATAGAGCCTTGTTTGCTTCGGCAGGGGACTTTGGGCACTGAACGACGAACTCTTTGAAAAACGGACCCTGAAAGGGCAGTGAGTATCCTGGTATAGCTGAGATTTGCTGGGCGGCGTAGTGGGCCTTGTGGTAGCACAGCTCTGCTACTTTCTTAAGGCCTTTGGGGCCGAGGGCAGCGAGATAGGTGGTAGACCCGAGAGCTATGAGGGCTACGCTGGTACAGATATTGGAGGTGGCAGTTTCACGACGGATGTGCTGCTCCCTGGTCTGGATGGTAAGTACATAACCCTCTCTGCCTAGGGTATCGACAGTCTTGCCCACGATTCTCCCCGGCATCTGGCGTAAATAGGCCGACTTACAGGCGAAGAGACCCACGTAAGGCCCTCCGAACATAGGAGCCATACCCATGCTCTGACCCTCACCTACAACTATGTCCACTCCGAAATCGCCAGGTGGACGAAGCATACCCAGCGCGATAGGGTCTACGTAGCCAACCGCTAACGCTCCAGCATCGCGGCTGGCCTGTACATAAGGAGAGAGGTCTTCCAGATAGCCGTAGAAGTTGGGATATTGAGAGACGACACAGGCTGTTTCTGGGTTGATGGGGAGGGAATCTGGAGATACGACGTCCAACCCAATGGCCTGAATCTCCATGTAGGTTCGCAGAAGGTCGAGATAGCGAGGAGAAACGGTATCGAGGACGGTGATGTGACGACGACCGGTGACTCGGCAGGCCATCAGGGCAGCCTCCGCAAGGGCGGTCGAGCCATCATACATGCCGGCGTTGGCGACGTCCATAGCCGTGAGGTCGCAAATCAGGGACTGGAACTCATACGTTGTCTGAAGAGTACCCTGGCTTATCTCTGGTTGATAGGGGGTGTAGGAGGTATAGAACTCGCTGCGACCGGTGACGTGACGAACCACACTGGGTATGTAGTGATTGTATGAGCCGGCTCCCAGGAAACAGGCATATTCATCTAGGTTGGCGTTCTGATTACCGAGGGTTTTGAGCTCTCGCAGCAGCTCCAACTCGGATAGGGGTTCAGGCACCTCTACAGATGGGTCTCGGTACGACTCAGGGATGTCTTGGAACAGCTCATCAGCAGAGGAGACGCCGATGGATTTGAGCATCTCTTTCCTATCGGCCTCGGTGTTGGATATGTAGGGGGAGGGCATGTCCTGGTTCTCCTGTGTCTATCCTGACTCGCCTTGGATCAGGGCTTCGTAATCTTCGGAGCTCATCAGGTTGTCCAACTCCGATTCGTCAGCGCTCTGGACTCTGATCACCCACCCCCTGTTGTAGGGGTCTTCATTGACCAGCTCAGGTTTGTCCTTCAACTCTTCATTGACCTGGATAACCTTGCCGCTGAGGGGCGCAAACAGCTCCGAGACCGCCTTGGGAGACTCGATCTCACCGAAGGATTTGAACTGCTCTACGTCTGAAATATCATCGGGTATGTAGACGAAGACGATGTCGCCCAACTGGTCCTGGGCATAGTCGGTAATGCCAATGAGGGCTACATTATCCGATTCCATCTTGACCCATTCGTGCTCTTTGGAGTAGCGATATTCCTTGGGATTCATCTTTACTTCAACCTTCCATTTAACGGAATCCACTTATCTAGTCGATGGTCTGCGATAGAAGGGCATTTTTACTGCCTTTGATTCTACGTGGCGCCCTCGGATGTCAATGGTAAGTCGCGTCTCCGGTTCAGCTTTGGAGATGGGAATGTATCCCATCCCGATGTTCTTGTCGAGAGTGGGAGAGTGTCCACCGCTGGTGACCTCACCTATGATCTCTCCGTCATCCATTATAGGGAATCCGTGCCTGGCTATGCCCCGACCCACCATCTCGAAGCCAACCAAGCGCCTGGTCACTCCGTGCTCTTTTGCTCTAGTCAGAACCTCTTTTCCTACGAAGTCGGCTTTGTCCAGATCGACGAATCTGCCCAGTCCAGCTTCGAAGGGATTGACTGTGGTGTCCATGTCGTTGCCCCACAGACGGAGAGAGGCCTCCAGGCGAAGGCTATCTCTAGCCACCAGTCCACAGGGCTCTACACCGGCATCCAGCAATGTCCGCCAAATCTCGTCAGCTATGGAGGCGTCTGCAATCAGCTCGACCCCATCCTCACCGGTATAGCCTGTCCTGGCCACTAGCATTTCGCCTCCTGCCACCCGAGCATGGGTAGCATGAAAGGACGCCAAGGAATCTGCTTCAAGGTCTGAGATACCGTTGAATATTTCGACGGCCCGGGGCCCCTGCACGGCTATCATGATAGTTTCAAGGGTGTGATCCGTGATGGATACATCCGAGATAGACTTGCCAGCCTCGTTGAGTGCCCTGATTATGGCTTCTCGATTGGCTGCGTTGCACACTACCAGATATCGCTCTGGAGATAGGTTGTAGACTATCAGGTCGTCGATGATGCCTCCGTCCTCTTGACAAGCCATGCAGTAGCGGGCCTGAGAGACGGGAAGAGTGCGAACATTAGCGGTTAGCACGCCGCCCAGCAAGGCCTCAGCCCCGGCGCCATCCACGTGAAGCCTCCCCATGTGGGAGACGTCGAACATGCCGGCTTTGGTGCGGACAGAGTGATGCTCTTGCAAAACGCTCTCGTAGCTGCCGGGCATCTCCCAGCCGGCGAAGGGGATCATGTTTGCGTTGAGGTCTTTGTGGGATTTATGGAGCGCAGTTAGCTTAAGCTGGTCACTCATGGCTGCGATATAGAATACCACAAAGTACCTTGGGTGGCACCTGGTATTGAGAAGCCTCTGCATCACAGAACACCTTAAGGTTTTCCAGGCTGCTTTCGGCATCCTTTTCGTCCGCTCGGTCAGTAGCACAACCACTGTTCTTCCAAGGATTCCTCCCTTCATCCTGTAGTGTCTACTCCAGCCCACCAGGGTTGCCTGGAGTGGACAAAATGTAAAATATTTCTGTCTAAATTTATTTTGCCCCCGTGGCCTCAGACTTGACGGTAGCCTTCATACAGTGCCCTCCAGAGTCATCCCAGCGATCACTGGTAGTATCTCTGGGTCAATTGACACCTGTAGTAGGCGATATTAGACTTCATGTACTCTACCTGGAGGCTGTCGATGTGGGGAGGAGGTCGTTGGTGAGGGTGCGCAGGTTGGAGCTAATCTCGTCCAATCCGTAAATTACGGTGTCTCATTACGAAAGTAGCTCCGTCCAGGCCCTCATTTTCTCATCGGCCTTCTCAAGCGTGGTGGTTGTGGAGCAAAAATGTTTGACCACAGGCAACGAAAGAAGCTGGAAGGACGAGTTGCTCTGATCACGGGCGCGTCCCGGGGAATTGGCGTCGGCATCGCTCAATGCATGGCCAGAGAGGGAGCCTCGGTTGTGGTGAACTACCTTCGCTCAGAAGAGAGTGCACGCCAAGTAGTGAAGAAAGTTGAGGGTCTGGGTGCGAAAGCCCTCGCCATAAAGGCCGACGTGAGCGACTACGACCAGGTGAAGAGCATGGTCGATCGGTCATTGGAGGTCTTCGGCAAGGCGGACATTCTGGTGAACAACGCTGGCATCGGAGGGCTGGGCAAACCTTTGATAGATACGACGCCGGAGGAGTTCACTGAAGTGATCGACAACCACCTGATCGGCTCCTTCAATTGTACGCATGCCTTATTGCCTCACATGCGACACCACGACAGAGCAGACATCCAGTTCATCTCGTCAAGACAAACTGACTACCATCCGCCTAACACAGCTGCCTATACATCAGCCAAAAGCGGCCTGGAAGCTCTAGCCAAGGTTCTCGCAAAGGAGGAGCGCTATCACGGCATCAGGATCAATGCCATTGCTCCTGGGATAGTGGAATCGGATATGACCAGGGAGGATATACAGGAGACAACGGGAATTCAAGACTTGAGAGAGGTGGACAAGGGTATGCCCTTCAGTCGGATTCTGCAGCCCGAAGACATCGGCAACTTATGCTCTTTCTTGGCATCTCCGGAGGCGAGTCACATCTCTGGAGAGGTGATTTACGTGCGAGGGGCAGTAGGGGCAGAGCCTCCTTCCTTCTATCTCAGTGGGCCCCGAGAGTACTAAAGATGACAATCTATTCTAGAGACTAAGCAAGCCGGCGAAGAATCGTTAACGTGTAAGTAGAATACTACTTTACATTTGACGTTCGTGGTACTCTTGTGCATATCACTTGGGGAGGTGGACATGGTGATTAAGTCTCACAAGAAGTGGACTGTGGTAGTTGTCGTGCTTATGGCAGTAGTATTGGTAGCCGCAGCTTGTGGAGATGAAGCAACACCCACACCCGCGCCAGCGACTACCACACCTGTGCCTCCGGGCGTGACACCGCCACCCGCAACTCCTACGTCGGTGGCTCCAACGGCAACACCATCACCGACATCACCTCCCGTCTCCGAGAAGCCCTTTGAGGGCGAGAGCTTGATAGTGACTGCGTATGCCGGCCCCTTCTATGATGCTTTCACAAAAGTCATTATACCAGTGTTTGAAGAAGACACCGGCGCAACAGTGGAGTTGATTCCCACCTACGGCGAAGAGATGGCTACTATCTTATCAGCCCCTGCTGATAAACCTCCCTTCGACGTAGTTGGTGTTTGGAACCCCAGCGTCATACAGGGAGTAGCTGAGGGAGTGCTGCTACCTTTAAGGGTCGAAAATATTCCCAATTTCAAAGACGTCACGGACTTTCACCGTCAATTTGGAGTAATCGATGGTGTTGTATATGGAGCACCCTTCGAATTCGGTTTCTTCGGCATCGCATACGATAAGGAGGCACTTGGATTTACACCTACATCCTGGGATGACCTGTGGAGACCCGAGGCCCAGGGGAAAATCGGTCTGGATTCCGTCTTTTGGTGGAAGGTTTTAGGGACACCTGCAATGGCTATGGACTTGGCGCCCGACCTGGATGAGTTATACACAGACGAAGGACTTAGTGCCGTATTAGAGAGGCTGGGAGAGCTAGACGTGGCCTTTTGGTATGATTCCGGTGCCGCAGCCACGGCTGCAATGGACCGGGGGGACATTGCCATCGCCCTGGAACTCATTGAAATTGTTGCTCCACTTGTGCTACAGGATCCCGATAAGTATGGATTCGTAGTACCAGGGAACAGGTCGGGTGGTTACGTAGATTACATGGCGGTAGTGCGGGGCACCGAAAAGAGGGACTTAGCCGAGGTGTGGCTCAACTATATACTCGATCCTGAGCTTCAAGCTCTGTGGGCGGAAGAGGTACCCTACTATCTGTCAAACTCGAAGGTGGAGTACGGCCCCTTCGCGCAGCAGTTCTTGCCGGAAACGCAGGAGGAGCGACTGAGCATGGGTATCATGTACGACTGGGATTACCTGCTAGAGCATTGGACCGAGATAGAGGAACGGTTAAAGAAAGAGGTAATCACCCAATAAAATCGATGGTAGCCTAGGTTAACCTC
The DNA here is from genome assembly GCA_965197675.1 of Dehalococcoidia bacterium. Classification (GTDB taxonomy): domain Bacteria; phylum Chloroflexota; class Dehalococcoidia; order Plut-88900; family Plut-88900. The sequence goes on from OZ240221.1 coordinate 1,453,483, forward strand.
AGAATGATCATCGCCTGAGAGCAGTTCGTATTCTAACATTAGCTTGAAATGACCAATACTTGACTGCCATTGCTCTGATAAAGGTTGGAGGGACGTTCCATCTAGGCCACCTATAGGAGGCGAATATGGCTGACTACAAGATCATTTCTGCCGACTCACATTGTGAAGAACCAGAGGAACTGTACGAGCAACTTTCCCCTGAGTATCGTGAGCGAGCTCCTCACATCGAGAAGAGGGGTGATGGTGTGTATATGATCCAGGAAGGGCAAATACCGGTCAGGGTGGATCTTATGACAAAGAGACTCACCGAAGAAGACAAACGGCTGGAGTTTCGGGGTGGCAGTGATGAGCCCACAGCGTACGGCAACGAAAGCGCAATAGGGGCAAACGTGGCACAGCGACTGGCCGATCTTGAGGAAGACGGAATCACCAGTGAAGTCATCTATCCTCAAGGCCTTTTCAAGGTATTTGCTTCTCCTGACCCAGGTTACCAGTTGGCTTTCGCCCGGATGTATAACGATTGGTACGGTGAGGTTTTCAATGAGTATCCAGACCGCTTCATACCCTCCGCCGTGATACCAATGATAAACATTAACGAGGCGATAGTTGAAGCGGAGCGAGTGGTGAAGTTGGGCTTTCGTTCAGTATCCTTGCCCATCGCTATGCCGAATTTGCCCTATAACCGGCCAGAATATGAACCTTTCTGGGCAGCGATAGAGGAAATGAGTGTCCCCATAAGCTTTCATACTCTGACGAGGGGTGAAAACCCGCGAGTGTTGGGCGAAGGGGAAGAAGACTCTTATGGCGCCGATTTCATCTTCATCAATTTGGGCATGGCCGAAGCTATGAGTCCCTTGTGTATGTTGGTAGGTTCGGGCGTGTTGCAAAGACACCCTCAGCTGAAATTCGTTCTGGTTGAGTGTGGAACCGGCTGGCTTGCTTGGTTCTTGAATAGTATGGACGAGATGTACCATAAGCGGCATATGTGGCACAGACCTAAGTTAGAACTGGCGCCAAGTGAGTTCTTCAAGCGCCAGGGTCACATAACCTTCAGTGATGATGAGATCGGTCTGCGTAATAGAGATGTTACAGGCGTTGACTGTCTGATGTGGGGAAGCGACTATCCCCACGACGAGGGAACTTTCCCCCACTCTCGAGAAGTAGTTGCTCGCATCTTCAAGGACATATCTGAAGAGGAGACCCGAAAGATAGCAGGGGAGAACGCGGCCAGACTTTACAATCTTTCTCTCAACTAGTTGCTATAATAGTTCCACACGGTTTTATACACCATATAGTTTCTTACATCCCCGCTTCTGCATCCTCAGAAATTCGATGGCTAGGGAGCACCTCCCTTAGATAGTAGACTGGTTATCTGGTGGGTGCTAGCACAAGGTCGAGATACTACTCGGACCTTCATTGCCGAGACAGTCGCACTATCCATCTCCTTGGAGACTAAGCGACTTCACCGTCGAGCCTGATGTAGGTCTCGGAGTGTAACTGCACCTCCGACAGACTAGCTTAGGACTACACGAAGGTGATTCTAAGAACTTAGTACTTGGATATAGAGACTAGTCCCGTCAAAACCTCAGTCGGAAGGTTAAGGATGCGCATCGGCACTGGCGAGAATATCTCTACGAATGGGTGTTATATACCTGTTTACCCTAGCAGCCTTAGCGACTGACCACTACAGGCAGGCTTGTCAATCTGAGAGATGGGAGTTCGAGCCCCTTGGCCCCAGTCCCCTACATAAGAATTGGGGGCAACCTACCCGTAAGTAAATCGCCCCCAGCGCCAGACTTGTCCCGGCTATGATAACCCAACTTTCCCATATGGACAAGCAAAGGGATGGTGGGAGAGCACCAGATTAGTCATAGCTAGGATAACACATCGTTATACTCTGTATGGCTAGAAGCCGCCATCACAATCGGCTGTGTTGATGGGAGTGGGACTATCTGGTACAGTATAAGTGTCAAGATATCGTCAAGGGAACTATGTTGCGGATGGACTTGACAACCCGGTTATAATGTTTAAGTTTCTTTGTCACCCTCATCAACATCTCATGGGGCACCAGTGAGCCGACAATATTCGAATCCCCCAATTCATGAGGCTGTTTGTGAATTCCGGTACCAGGAAGACGGACACTGGGACTTGGCATCTCCTGGACTGGTCTATTCTGCCTTGAGTGACGAATTCCCCAGGAGATTATCTAAGAAGAGACCGGCCGCACCTGCGGCTCCAGTCGTCAACCCCCCAAACTTGTTACCTGGCGAGTTGCAAGTAGAGTTTCAGTTTGGTCCTCGGGAAGCCTTAAGGTTTTGGCGACATAGTGACGAATCGGGCTACATCGCTGTGGCTCCTTACAGCTTGAGGGTGCACCATTTGAGGCCATACCCTTCCTGGAAACATTTCAGTAATATTATCTACAAAGGTGCCCAAGCGTACCAAGACGTGCTTAAGCCGACCAAAGTCCAGCGGATCGGGTTAAGATACATCAATCGCATAGATCTAGGTCATACATCTGTCTCGCTAGAAGAGTTCTTCGATTTCTACCCATTCGTAGGTAGCGATATACCACAGAATTTATCGGGGTTTAATTGCTTGATACAACTTGATTTCGAAGATGCTCGCGACTCACTCATTCTTCAACTAGGGAGTGCCCCGCGATCTCAAGGGCAAGAGGAAATAGTCAATACCAGAGTGACCTTGGACTTGGACTATTTCCTCGCGCGTCCAGATAATCTCGAGTTATCTGAAACCGCGAAGTGGCTTCAGAAGGCGCATTCCAACTTGGAAAGTGTCTTTGAGGGATGTCTCAAGGACACTGCTCGAAAGTTGTTCTGTTAGAAAGGACAGTCATGCCTACAGTAAAAACTAGTAGTCGTGAATGTATTGGAGCGACCCCTTTCAGAGAGCTTATGATTCGTGGTGGTGCAACTGGAGGGTATGTCCTTATGCCTGACAACTGGCGTGAATCCTTCCGTCAAAGTTCACCTGCCACAGGCTTCGAATCTAGTCTCCACGAAGAATTAGAGGAGGCTTTATTGGATTGGGAGATGTCCCTAGGCCAGACCAGAGGTCTCGACGATTTCGTTATCGTCACATCCAAGAGCACCGGCCCAATACCAATCCACTCTTTAGGTGATGACTATATGATGGGTCATAGAACGGGGCCCTCGGCACAGTCGGAGCAACAGACACCTGTCGAGCTTTCTCCGTTGGTTCGCTGGCAGGTAACCCAGATCGTATCCGGGGTCAACTCTAGACTGGAGGAACGCCTTTCCCAATTTGAGAATGACTGTCCAGGCCAAGAACCGGTATCAGCCTCAACAAAGTCTGCTGTGCGCAAATTGGTTACTTGGCTCTGCAGCAGATCAAACACTGTGTCCGCTACTGTATCCAACGACGGTGTGTTGTCTATCGCTACGGTTTTCTCGACTGATGTGCGACTATACGTTGAGGTCGAGAGGGATGGAAGTACTGAAGCTGCGGTGACGCGAGAGAAGCGTTATGCGTGTAACGTCCCCGGGAATGCCGTTACCGACTTGATCCCGGAGGTAGTTCTTGCCGCTGTTGGAAGTATCTAGGGAAGAGTGGATTTGCAGATTCATCCCCCAGGACGAATGGGACGACGAACGACAGAAACCTACACCGCGTGCCTTCAGAGCAAGCAACCGTCAATTGTCTGTGTTTCACCCGAAAAGAGTAGAGGAGGCTGGTTCCTCGATGCGAGACTTGTGCATCGAGGAACTTAGTGGGATGGGGGAAGCTTATCTACAGGTGAAGGCTTGCATTGAATTGGACCAGCCCATCTCAGACTCATTCAACCCAAAAATCTACTGGCGACCTGATAAAGTCGCCATGCCGTGGGAGCGTTGGAAAGACGCCCACGCTCAGATCGAGTCAAAGGGTGGCAATGCTTGTTTCCCGATCTCATACCGATCCCTTCTAGTTGAAAACGCCGCTTGCCTCAGGTCTCCAGACAGACTTTCCTGACCTCATCCGGTTCACTGTCCACGAGTGCCGTAGTTTTCCGTTGCCATTGTGTCTTACGAACGGAAGTTTAAGGATGGGCATCGGCACTGGCGAGAATACCTACTATATAGATAGATGTTTGAGCCAAAACCCGTACTCAGAAAACGCTGGGCTCACCATGGGATAGGGGCACCGACACCGGTGAAGTAATAGCTAACCACCCGGCGGAGCCCAAGGTATTAGTCTTCAATGAGAAATCCAGGGCTAGTTCAAGGGAAAGCCGTACAGTTTGGCTGCATTTTCCAGCACTATCTTCCGCTTTTCATCCTCAGTCAAGTCCTGGAAGGTACGATCTATCACTTGCCTGGAGTGGGGAAAGGTTCCTTCCTCGTGGGGATAATCGCTACCCCACATAAGGCAGTCCACTCCGGTAAAGTGGCGATTGTTCAACCCGACTGCGTCGTCGCCAAAGGTGATGTGGCCCTGGCGCTTGAAGTATTCACTAGGCAACATCTTCAGTTGAGGGATCATCCACTGATGGCGCTTATGTGCTAGTTCATCGAGGATGTTCAAGTACCAGGCGAGCCAGCCAATGCCGCACTCCACCAGTACAAATTTAAAATCAGGATGGCGGTCTAATACCCCGGATGCGATCAACCTGACCAGCGGATCCATGGCCTCGGCCACGCCCAAGCCCATGAAGATCAGAGTTTCCCCATAGAGGAGTTCTTTGCCTAAATTATCGTACAGGTCTCCTTCTGCGGGTGCGCCGGAGGTAAAAACGTGGAAACTCAGGGGAATCTTGAGCTCCTCCATGGTGGACCAGAGAGGCTCGTACTCGGGTTGGTTGTAGGGATGATTCAGCTTGCTCACCGGAACTGATATAGAGCGATAGCCTAACTTGGCGACCCGTTTGGACTCAGCTACCGCATCATTAATGTCCACCACTGGAATTGTTGCCGATGGTACGAAACGGTCCGGATGGCCTCCGAAGACTTCGGCGACCCAATCATTGACGACACGACTAAGGGCCAACTGTAACTTGGGATCAGGAGACGAGTGTATCTCAAACATTCCCTCGGTGTAGATTACCTCACCTCTGACTCCATCCTCATCCAGATCTGTCAGGCGCAAGGAGACGTTGGTGCCGCCCCCTCGGTCCATATGAGGAGTCTCGTCACCCTCTCTGTAACCTTTCCGTCTGTCATCTTCGGTCAAAGCATGCGGCGCATCCTGGGGTATAGGCCTCTGTCCATCGATTACCAGATATCTGCGCCCGTTAATGATTTCCATTCGGGGCGCTCGATCCTTGTATTCTGCGGGAAGCACTTCATATATTTCAGTCGGTTCCTCGGCATGAGAGTCCGCAGAAATTACCTTGTAATCGCCCACAATCCGCCTCCTTGAGTTCGCGTGATTTGCTTTAATTATACGTTGTCAAGTTTCCCTAAGCATTTGAAGAGTTCGAATGCTCTCTGCCAGATACATCGAGAGAATCTTTGACCTTTTCACGTCTAACTCACCTCTCCCTATTATATGCAACCACCGCTTACGTGGAAAGAGGCTGTACTCGACCAGTAGATTGGTGACACTTTGATCCCTTCTTTGGGTTTTGATGCTTATGGGTTTCTTCCCTCCCTCCAGCCGCCCAGGTACGTTGTTAGAAGTCGACGGGGCACCCTTCAAGCACCCCGTCAGAGGGGGACTACCCCTCTGTACTCCTCCAAATCGGAGGCCATTTCTATCCGTGGATAGCCGAGGCAAACTGACCACCAGAGGAATCTCAGGATGCTACGTCCACTCAGTTAGATGGCGAGCATCGTTGAGATGAACTGGAGCTCGGAGAAACTCCGGTCAGCCGACCATGTCACAGCTTCGGAGGAGCTTACCAGGCAGAGCACCGGTGCAATCGTTACCCTCGAAGGTTACCGTGCCATTGACTATGGTGTATCGCAACCCGGTAGGCTTCTCGATGAGGCGGCGTTCCCCTCCCGGGAAGTCGTTGGCATAGGTAGGCCTGTTGTAGAGGTATCCCAGCTCATTCAGGTCGTAGACGATTACGTCGGCCCAGTTGCCGACTCTCAGCATGCCCCTGTCCTTGAAGTTGGCGAACCAGGCGGGATAGGAGCTTATCTTGTAGTGGGCCTCCTCCAGAGTCATGATTCCCTCGTCTCGAATCCACCTGGACAGGAAATCTACAGGCCATTCACTGCCCAGCACGAATTTAGTGTGCGCGCCTCCGTCGGACAGCGAGATATGCGAGTATGGGTCTTTTATTCGTTCCTCACTGGCTGGATTGGCGTTGATGTGGCTGAAGGTGGTTTGCAGGTCTTCTTCCAGGGCCAAGTCCAAGAAGGTGTCGAGGGGGTCCTTGTTTTGGATTCTTGCCACTTCGGCTACGGGTAAACCTTCGTACCTATTGTTGCGCTCATTGGCCGCCACCACCTTCACCTTCTCCCAGTTAGTCCTGTCATTGGGAATTCTCTCTACGTCTTGTCTCATGGCGGCTCGAACACTGGGGTCTGAGAGCTTAGCGGCGCGCTCTGCTGGAGTACCAACCAGTGGGTTGACCCAGTTTTGCATGTAGTCGAACATGTTGTACTCTGCCAAGGAGAAGAGGGACTCGTTACCCGTGATAGCCTCCTGAGCCAGCAGTGGCAAGCCCCGGTCTCTGATCGATCTCACCCATCCAGGACCATCGGTTTCCTCACCCTGCTCCAGTCCCACGTGAAGCGGCCGTCCACTAACCTCCATCATCTTCACTATCAGGTTGTGGCTCTCTTCAGGATCTGCCGATAGGAAGGCAGTCCAACCTATGTGACCGACCCCGAACTCGCTGAGGACTTCTGCGAGAGCCAGGAACTCTCTCTCCGAGGCCACGTGACTGGGTAGGAAGCTACCATCCTCCGGCCTGTCCTCCAGATTCTTGTCGGCGGAGAAGCCGAAGGCGCCAGCCTGCATGGCCTCTCGGAAAATGCGTCTCATCTGGTCCAACTCCTCATCGGTGACCTCTGTCCTCTCTCGGGACTCTTTCATTCCCAGGACGTAGCCACGCAAGGGAGAGAAGGGGAACAGAGAGCCAACGTTCACTCCCAGCCCATGGCGGTCCAGGCTATCCAGGAACTCTGGGAAGGTTTCCCAGTCCCACCTCATTCCCTTGCGCATGGACTCCAGGGGGATGGCCTCGATGCGGTTCATCATGCGCATGTTCAGGTCTCGGTCTTCAGGTCTCGTAGGAGCAAAGCCGAACCCACACTGGCCGATGGTGAGGGAGGTTACTCCGAACCATCCCGACATGCTGGCGTAGGGGTCCCAGTTGAGTTGAGCGTCATAGTGGGTATGAAGGTCAATGGCGCCAGGTGCCACTATGCACCCAGAAGCATCTATCTCTTTGGCGGCCCCAGCCTTGATAACGCCGCTGATAAGGGCTACTCGACCATCTCTTACGGCCAAGTCGGCCCTGTATTTGGGAACGCCAGTGCCGTCGACTATAGTGCCGCCACGGATAACCAGGTCGTATTCACGCATGATGAACCCTCCTCTGTGTGCAACGATATCCCAATTCTACTCGCAGTGTCAAAGGTATTCAATCCTGGTCTGCAGTCCCGGCGGTCTGGCACTGGACTTGGCGGTCTCTTGGAAGTTGGACGCGAGGGTAGCAGGATACACGGCGTTGATGCGGTCCAGCTCCAATATGAAGAGGCGCTCGGCCTCTTCCGGAGACGGTAGTGGATCGTCATCACTCAGGTCCAGCCAGAACCGTATCGCCGCTTCCCGTTGTTCAGACGTCCTTGTGATGCCCCGCCATTCACAGCGTACGGAGCCAGAATCTACTGTTCCGCGAAAGGCAATATACACAGGAGATGCCTCTGCCAGGCGCAGTCCTTGTTGGAGGACGTCCTCAACAGACGCCGCCGGGTCCGGTTCGGCGAAGGCGCTGTTCGCACCCAACCGCCCGGAGAAGAGATCAAATGTGCTGACGTTTCTCGGTCCGCAGTCGCCGTCGATGCACGGCGGCCCACCGGTTACTGACCCGTCAGTGAATTGCCCATCCGGAGTGGTGGTTGTGATGTCCTCCACTACGATTCCGGTAGGTGTTCTCTCCGGACCTTCACTCGCTGTCGGAGCAATAGGGCCGTCCGAGTTGAAAGCCACGACCAACACCACCGCCAAGGCGACAATGGCCGTCATATATACCCACTGCACTTTCAACTTCATCTCGCCGCCTTCAAACCGCCGTCTTCGTCTATCTTCACCAGAACCTGTCTGTCCGAGCCGTCCGGCGCTACTGTGGAGAGGTAGGGAGCACCCGCCTCTCTTACACTCTGGTCGAGAATAGCAATTCGTGAACCGTCAGGAGACCAGGATGCATAGTCTGCACCCGGCAGTCTACGCACTGCGGAGCCGTCTGCCACAATGACCGTCGTCTCAAGGAGTATCTCAGAGCCATCAGGAGACCAGGAGGGACCACTTCCTAGTGACGTAATATTTACCCTCATCAACAACTTGTGAAGATCAGAGCCGTCCGGCCTGACCGTATACAGATCAACTTGTCGGCCTCTCGCATCGTCATGCTCGAACATCACGAACGCAATCTAACTCCCATCAGGTGACCAGGCCGGGGGCGAGAGATGGACAATTCCATTAGGCCCGGTTCTTGGAAAGACCCGCGTCAATCCCGACCCATCCGCTTGATCTACAAAACGGTGTCGTATAATAAAAGCCAGTTTTCCACCATCGGGAGACCACACAGGACCGGTCTCAAGGGAGATGCTCCAAATGTCATATCTGTCTGGCAGACCTTGCACTTCTATAGAGTCAGTGACGACAACCAGGCGCACGTCTGAGCCGTCCGGGATCATGGTGTAGATGCCGCTGTCTATATGGTCGATGGCAGGATAGTCAATGGCCAGGAACGCGATTCGAGAGCCGTCCGGCGACCATGCCGGAGACGTGTCCATGTATGCGTTCTCGGTGAGCCTACGCCGGTCGGAGCCGTCCAGCGCCGACATCTCTATCTCATAGTTCCGTAGAAAGCCAGGAGTTTTGAGTCTAGACGTGGCGTAAGCAATGCGGGTACCATCTGGGGATATAGAGGGGGAGTGATCATAGTCGCCTTCATCTTCGGACTCCAACAATCTCCAGAAGTCGCTTCCGTCAGCGCTGACAACGTAGACCGTACCGTCCTCAGCCCTTGACCAATATCTTGAGAACACTATATGGGAACCGTCGGGAGTCCACACAGGATTCAGTTTAGGCTTTGATAGATTCTTAAGATCGGTCCACCCTTCACCACTGGGCCTATCGTCGCGTGCTGAACAAGGCCAAAGTACGCCTCCCGTCATCGTTGACAACACCACCAACGATAGAGCCAATCCCGTCCATCGATACATTAGGCGTGGTTTCCTCTCTTGAGGCCCAAGTAGCAAGTCCATTGCTATAGGTTTATCCACTTGCATGATAGTCCATCAATTTGTTAGAGCACTCCGATAGGTCACGGCTTTCCTTCTATTTGATGCTGATCCCTCGTCATAGTCCCGTTGGTGTCGGTCACTCTGACCTCTATGATTATGGTTCTTTCTTCAACCGAGTCGTTTGGTGCTACGTCCGGGAGGTATATGGACACTGGATTCGACATGTTGTCGGGACTGAAGGCCAAGTTCCAAGGCCCCACTATCGACCACTCATAGGTATATGGAAGCGTCAGGTTGGACACCTGCCCCACTCTGAATTCAACGTGAGTCATCTCATCCCCTACCACCGGTCCCTCGATAACCGCACGGGGCGCCGTCTGATACAGCGCGTTGATTGCCATCACGTCGAAGGGATGGGGCGAGCAGTCGGGCTCGGAGAAGTCCTCGGGCACCAGTTGCCGAGGCACTCTGCTGTCATAGTTCATCACAGTGTCAGGAATGCTGGGATGGGCCGGCTCATCCCAAAACCAAGACACGATAGGAGTATATCCTGACAGTCCCAGCGCATGACCTGCCTCATGTACCATGATCTCATAGTTGAAAAAGTCGTCGTCGTCACTAGTTCCAACATGGCACGTATTGAAACTGGTATCGCCAGCTTGCACTACTGTATCGTTGCCGGGTATATCTTTGTCACCGCTCTGGCGGCTATAGTTGACCAGAACGTCCACACTCCCATCGTCCAAGGCTCTAACAGGTGGTGTAATAAACGGCAAACTCATGTCGTAAAGCCTCATTTACAATGGCCTGCCTTTGGCAGCTACTAGATTCCTATCTTCATTTTGCTCAACCAGTACTCGGGCATCCGTGCCGTTCCGCGCCACGGTGTAGAGCACGATATCGGCATGGCGGCCCACGAGATCGGCAGGGTAGCCAGTGTAAACTGCTATTCTTGAACCGCCAGGTGACCACGAAGCGTGGGTGCCCGGACCCGGGAGCTTCCGCATTGCGGAGCCGTCGGCATCGATGACGTACGACCCGAACAGTATCTCCGAGCCGTCGAGGGACCATGAGATGATCTCCACCCACTCCACCTCCCGGCTGGGGAAAGCAACTACCTCCCGTAGGTCAGAGCCGTCGATCCTGATAGTATAGACCCCCGCTGCAGTGCCGGATGGGTGATTGCTATCCCAAGCTTCACGCTTAGCGAACGCTATCCGACTTCCATCAGGAGACCACGCCGCCAGACCTGTTTCATTTGCGAGCCGCGTCAAGTTTGATCCGTCAGCTCCAACTACATACATTCCCCTGCCTTGCTCTTGCACCTCGGTTAGGAAGGCTATGTGACTTCCGTCATGGGACAACGCAGGAGGTCCCATGATTTTGGACCACGTTACTTCTACGGGATTCACTACAAAGCCCAAGTCGGAGCCGTCCGCCCCGATTGTGTTGATTCTCCATCGTTCCGACTGAAAGACAACATTAGTCCCGTCGGGCGACCAGGCGGGATTGACGTCCAATATGTCGTTCTCCGTTAGCAGGTGCCGGTCGGAGCCATCAGGCTTGGTCGTCACTATCTCCCAGCTTTCAGATCCATTCCAGAACCATCCGGATTCCTTGTACGCAGAGTAGGCGATTCGAGAGCCATCGGGCGATACCGTTGGACCGTAAGCCAGGTCCAGGTCGTCACCTCCGCCGTCAATCAACCGCAAGCGCGAACCCGCGGAGTCGACCACGTACACGCCTCCCGCATGGCTGAACGCTATGCTGTTGCCGTCCGGGAACCATTGAGGCGCTCTCGGCTCGAATGCTCTCCTCCTCTCTCTCTCCGTGTCATCCCATTCGGGGTTACCAGGTTCGATACTAGCAGCCATACCGATAAGAGCGAGAACGACCAGATGCACGCAGATGGATACTACTCCTAGGCTGGCTAACAACCCGACTAAAACCTTGAAGGCTATGCTACCCAGTCTGCTCATTACACGCCCTGCATTCGCAAAAGAATAACGAAGAAGATAATCTCACCAATAAAAATCAATCCGATAAAGACCAGCATCCCCACGATAATCCTAAACAGCATCTTCATCGGCTAACACCTGTAGGAAGATTGGGCATACCCTCCTTGCGTTCGATGTCCTTTCTTCAGGTTTTTCTAGTCTAAGAAGTCATCGCTCGACAATGACCCACGCCCACCATGTCGAACCGGATTGACCTCATTTTCACTCTGCAGATACATAGTCTGTCAGTGCCTTACTGTAATCACATGCAAACCTTTGCCGACTTTTCCGTTGACATCTGTCACCTCGACGGTTACGGTCACACGCCTTTGCTCGATCGAGTCAGACGCAGATACATCAGGGAGACCTAAGGATACTGAAGCGGACTCGTTGTCAGGAGAGAACGACAGATACGGCCATGATGTCGTCCATTCGTACCTGTATGGAGGTGTCAAATTCACAACATCGGCGACGGTCAAGTTAACTGTTGTCAATTCGACTCCCGATGTTGGTCCAGATATTGACACAGACGCGATCCCTTGATAAAGGGCTTCTATGGCCATCACGTCGAAGGGATGGGGCGAGCAGTCGGGCTCCGCCGGCAACTCCATGGTTGCTGGTCGGAAAAGAGATGGAATCTTCAGATCATAATCATCATAGTTCATAGTGGAGCCGCTTATCGATGGATGACCGCCCAGGCTATCGTCCCAGCCAGACAGAGCAACGCCTCCCGTGATCCCCAGAGCGTGGCCGGCCTCGTGTATAAGGGCCCCGTAGAGGCTATCAGCAAGCCCCCAGGCACAGGTATTGAACGGTGTATCGCTTCTTTCCACGTCGTCGTCCCCTCCCGGTATATCAAAAGGGTGGCGCATGGCTTCATCGTAGTTGCCAGCAACTTGGTCGTCAGATTTAACTTAACAATCCTCTACTCTATATGAGTCCCAGCCACGTTTAGGCCGCCCAACACAACACGTCCAAATCGCGGCGCGGGGCAACCCTGCTTTGCGAAGATCGGGATTGGAGACAGAGTCAGGCGAATCGCCTGAAGGCATCCACAGAGACAGTACTACCCGAGCGATGCTGGCTATCTCTACAACCCCGCATCTCCCCTCCTGTCTGAGTAACTGACTGCATCATCGCGTCAGTCACCCCACTCAAAGGTGTTCTGCCACAAATGGCATTCTACCACGTTGCGAGGGGTTGTTTCAGCAGAATGTACTCGGGTGGGCAGGGCAATCTCATTTTGAGTTAGCGGATTAACCGCCAGTGGTTTTTACGGCTTTCGCCGGCGTCCAGACGGGCGGAGTGATAGCTCCGTCCAAGGTGGGTTTGGCCTAAATGCGGTTGCCCTGCACTGTAATCCGACTGGGCTTGTGTGTGGCAACTTGATTGTTTTTCTTTGTTTAGCTTTGAAACTTGATTGAATTATAAAAAAGTTTTGTTTTACGGGTCTCCCAGGCACGAAGATGTCGTTATATTTTGATTGAGTTTTTCATCAGCTTGGGGTTGGACTCAACCGCCCGCCGAGGCAGGTTTTTGTATCTGAGGGCACTCTGGATTCCCGTGTCAAGCATGGGAATGACGGAAAAGAGGGTGGCAGGGAAATGACGGCATAGGGAATGAGGGTGCCCTTCCCTTCGACTACGCTCAGGGTAAACTTTAGGCTCAGGGTGAGCTTGTCGAACCAAGTGAGCGGAGTACGGCTCATCCCCAGAGGGAAAAGGGGGTGGGCATTTGGTTTCAGAGAGAGCGTTGACAAGCTGTTGAAACCGGCGATAGCTCCGCCCGTGTTTCAGTCCGTTCAGGGTGCCCTTGGGAGCGCCTGCACCTGGGTGACGACCTCCGTGAGAAATAAGGGTGGTGCCTCCTTGTAAGCGAGATGAATACTTGAATTATAGCACGCAGGTTCTCATTCTATATATAGCCACGTAGCACAACAGACCAGGCGCCAACCCTGGATTCCCGTGTCAAGCACGAGAATGACGGGATAGAAGGGTAGCAGGGGAATGACGGGAAAGAAGGGGGCACGGGAATGACGGAAGAGGGGGGGCAGGGGAATGACGGGAAAGAAGGGGGCACGGGAATGACGGAAGAGGGGGGGCAGGGGAATGACGGAAGAGGGAATGAGGGTACCCTTCCCTTCGACTACGCTCAGGGTAAACTTTAGGCTCAGGGTGACTCTTCGACAGGCTCAGAGTGAGCGGGATATATGACAGGCTACCGCTCAGGGTGAGGAGGTGTTTCTGTTGCTTCCCGCGCTCATGGTGAGCTTAGAGTTTATCCTGAGTTTACTGAAGGGAACCAGGTGAGCGGAGACACTTCATCTCCCTAGGGAAAAGGAGCCGAGGACGTTCTGGATCCTGCTTCGATGATGGAGTTGTAGAAGCTATGCTTGCCCTCTATACTGGGTCTCGCTCAAGGGGAGGTGGACATGGACCAAGCTGTCAAAGAGCGGGTTCTCAAACAGATCAGAACTGAGCAGGCAGTCGACCTATGCGGCAATCTGCTAAGAATCCCCAGCTTCAAGACGGAGGAGACGAAGATAGCCAGATATCTGGCCAGCTTCTTTCGCAGAAGGGGTTACGAGGTGGACCTTCAGGAGGTGGGCCCAGGCCGATTCCAGACCATCGCCAGGTTGAGGGGATCAGGCGGAGGCAAGAGCCTGATGCTCAACGGTCACATAGACATAGACCCCTTGGCCTTCGGGTGGAAACGAGACCCCTGGGAGCCCAGCTGGGAGGGTGACCGGCTCTACGGCGCCGGCGCCAACAACATGAAAGGCGGCGTGACCTCCATCATCACGGCTGCGGAGGCCATACGCAAGAGCAAGGTGCAGCTCAAGGGAGACCTGGTAGTGGCCTGTGTGGTAGGCGAACTGCAAGGTGGCGTAGGCACTATTCACGCACTCCAAAGCGGTATCAAAACGGATGTCGCTATAGTGGCCGAGCCTGTGGGAGAAGGGGACAACATCATGACCACTCACGTGGGATGGGTGCAGCTGGCCATCAGCACGGTCGGGTTGTCTCAGCACGCCAGCCGCGCCCACAAGGCCATAGATGCCATTGACATGATGATAAAGGCTATCCCCGCGATTAGGAATGTGACATTCACGTACACTCCCAGGCCGGACCTGCCCGACATGCCCAGGATCATCGTTGGGACGATCATCGGTGGAAGAGGCAGAGACCACGACCTGAGAGGGCCAAACTTCACCTGCGACTACTGCACTATCGTCGCCGATGTTCGCACTGTGCCTGGGCAGACGGGAGAGACAGTGAAAGAGGATCTGGTGCGGGTCTTGGAGGGCCTCAAGGCTGAAGACCCCAACTTTCAGTACGAGATCGAGACACCGCCTCCTGCCCACTACCGAGTGCAGAGGGTCTATATGAACGCCTTCGACGTGCCCAGGGATCACCCTATCGTGCAGACGTTGGAGAAGTCCTTCACTGAGGTCACGGGGCGGGAGCCAGACCACGTTGGGACGGTGCTTACTCAGTCATACGCGGGCAACGATACCTGCCATCTTTGGGAGGCGGGCATTCCCTGCTGTCTGTTCGGCCCGATAAGTGGAAGAGACGAAAAAGGAGAGCCCGACTCCTACGTGTACGTGAGCAGTATGGTGAGGGTGGCCCAGGTGCTGGCTGTAGCCGCCCTTGAGGTGTGCGGCTGGGAGGACGAAGCTTAGACCTTGGTGTTTGACAACCTTCGGCTTGCGGCTAAGATGTAGCGAGACCAACGATTTGGTTCAAGGGGGAAACTATGACAACGAAAAGAGCCTTGCCAACGGAGCAAGAGGCGCTAGGGTACGCCAAGACCTGCTCAAACTGGGGGAGATGGGGCAGTGACGACCAGTTGGGCACCTTAAATCTGATAACGGAGGAGAAGCGGAGGCAAGCGGCGTCGCTGGTGAAGGAGGGGGTATCGGTGTCATGTGCCTGGCCCATTACTTCGGATACGCCCGGAGAGCACTTCTCGAAGGTGCTCCACTATATGATAGAGGCAGGCGAAGCGTACGGCCCCGGGTCGGAAGGAGAACTGGGGGAGCCCCAGTGGTCTTTGGATTTCATCGGGCTGGCCTATCACGGCAACAGCATCACTCACATGGATGCCCTCTGCCACGTGTTCTCCCAGGGGAAGATGTATAACGGCCTCCCATCATCTATGGTAAGCGCTGCCAATGGGGCTACGGCCGAGTCGATTGAGCTGGCCCACAAGACTATAGTCACCCGAGGAGTGCTCTTGGACATACCTCGGCTTCGAGGCGTCCAGTGGCTGGAGCCGGGAACTGCTATACTTCCCGAGGACCTGGAAGAGGCTGAGAAGGCGGAAGGTGTCAGGGTAGAGGCTGGTGACGTCCTCCTTGTTCGCACCGGTCATCTGGAGCGGCACTATAACGCTGGTCCGCTGGAGGACGTGGCAGCCTCGAACGCCGGTACTCACGTCGCCTGCGTGCCTTGGTTCCGAGAGCGAGACATCGCAGTGCTGGGGTCAGACTGCGACAACGAGGTCAACCCCAGCGGTTACAAGAAGCTGAACCCACCTATACACTGTATCGCCATACCTTACATGGGTCTGTGGCTGCTGGACAACGCCAACCTGGGTGACCTGGCCGAGGCCTGCGCTCAGCACAACCGATGGGAGTTCATGTTGACCATCGCTCCGCTGAGAATCAAGTACGGCACAGGCTCCCCGGTGAATCCACTAGCCGTTTTCTAGCGGTGGAAACGTCTGCGCCTTGACATCGAAACTCGGCCAGATTCTACCACAGGCATCGGGATGTATATGAAGGAGAATAGTCGCTTGTACTGTCCGTTCCCCTGACTTAGAGATTCCACCTTAGTCTTGGGAAGGTTAAAGTATCTACCTTCTGGTCCTCCGAATCTCAACTCGACATTCTCCAAAGAAGAAACCAAGCGCTCACTTTTCATAGCCCCTGCAACCGCCAGTGGAGAGCTGGAAGGCGGCTTTTTCAAATCTATCCAACACGGACCGAGAGCTTCATTGAAACTAGGCTTCTGCAGTTTCTCGATTCTTCTTTCCTGTCCAGGCTTCCACACAAGCATGGCGGAAGGTAAGGGAACCAAGTTAAGATACCGACGGGCTGCCGCCTCAAAAGACACGTCAAAATTTGAAGTCATTGTAGGAATGTATTTTGCAGACCAGTTGTTCTCGCTTATCAGCTCCAACACCCGCTCCCTCGGCATCAGAAGTGAAGCAGCCATCCGATCACACAGGTGTTCAACTCGTTTACCCTCAGGGTCTAGAGGATCAAAGCTCCTGCGATGAGTTGTGCGATTCCCAAGCAAGGGAATACTTAGCAAATGAGCAACCTCATGTGCCAAGGAAAAGCGATGTCTTAACCTAGGGTTGTCGCGTTTCAAAAACACTGTAAACCTGGTGTCAGGACGAGGTATGGTTAGTGCCTCATCATAAATATCGCGTATCTCTAATCGATCGACTCCAAAGTTCTCGGCTAATCCGCGTATCATGGTCTTATGGAACGGGACTGAGTATTCCATTCCTTTAGCCTCAGCTAGAGTAAGAAGGGTGCGTTCTGTCTGACTCCAAGTGATGGACGGCGGCGGACTCCTCAGGCAAAATGAGACTACTACTAACGTAGGAGATTAGGCATATGGTAAGACAGGCCTGGGAATGGACAGCACCTCGGCAGAACAGGGCTCTCGTAACATCTCCACTCGGTGGACAGGCGACGTGAGTGAGAGAACTGTCGACCTGTTCACTAGAGAGCTTCAGGATATATACCTCTTCCTCAAGAGGAGCTATCGAGAGATTGTGGTCATGGGTCTGGCTACTCTCGCTCTCGCCCTCAATCACTACCACTCCATCGAGAACCAGTGGGTGGATGCCCTGGTGTATTACGCTGCTCTGCCCATTCTGGCTATAGTCGTTCTCCTACGAAAAAATCCTCTGGACTTCGGGTTCAGGCTGGGCAACTACCGGCTGTGGCTCCTTCATGTGGGCGTATTCGCGGCAATCGGGCTTCCCGTGCTGTTCGCTGTGTCGCCGATTGCCTCACTGGGGTCTTTCTACGAGCTGGATGACTTCAACTTCCTGGAATACTTCCTCGAGACAGCCGCTTATCTTTTTGCCTGGGAGTTCCTATATCGAGGGTTTCTGCTTTTCGGGCTGAGGGAGCGGCTTGGGGAGGCTAGCATTCTGGTGCAGATGATTCCGTTTGTGCTTCGTCATCTTCACAAGCCTGAGCTGGAGGCGCTGAGCACCATACCGATGGGTCTCTACTTCGGCTACGTGGCGTATCGAAGCAACTCTTACTGGCCGGCTTTCATCATCCACATGTTCATCAACGTATCCTTCCGAGCTATTGTGAACCTGTGAGTAGTGGTGTGACTAGTGGTCGGTCTTTAGCCAGAGGCGATGGCCGTCGGTCTCGAACTGGATGCTGCCCAGCTGAGAGGTCAAGAGGATCCGTTCCTGAGGCATTTTCTCGCTCAGAGTTTGAATGGTCTGTGGGTGAGGATGACCATAAATGTTATCTGCTCCGACAGAAATGACGGCAAAGGCGGGACTTACCGCCTGCAAGAACTGGGGAGTGATTGATGACTTGCTGCCGTGGTGAGCTACTTTGAGGATAGTGGTGGACAGGTCATGGTCGTTCCTTAGGAGATAGCCCTCGGCGAACCCCTCAATGTCGGCCGTAAGCAGGAAGTCTATCTCGCCGTAGGTCAGCTTCATCACCACAGAGTTGTTGTTGACGTCGGAACCGGTGCCGCCCAGAGGCTCTGAAGGCGGGTGCAACACGGATATGGAGACCCCGTTGCCAAGGTCTATCTGCTGACCGGCTTGGGCATCCAATACGCTCCAACCCTCTCTCTCGACAAGGCTATGCCACCGTAGATAATTGCGCACGTTAAACTCGCTGGCGCAGTCCATACCACACTCGATAACCTGGCCAACGTCATATCGCTGCGTCAACCACAGCAAGCCATCGAGATGGTCTCCATCGGGATGGGTAAGGACCACCAGGTCCAGGACCTTCTCCCAGAAGGGTAACCGTTGACCCATCTCCAGGGCTAGGACGCTGGGGTCGGGGCCTCCATCGACCAGTACCGTCTGCTGAGAGGGGGTTTGTATGAGAACAGAGTCACCCTGGCCCACATCCAGAAAAGTGACGCGGAGGTGGTCCGGCGTCTGGGTCAGGGTGATGGACACCAATAGGATAGGAAGAACAATAGTAGTGCATACACCCAGCCTCCAAGCCAAGCCGGCTCTGGTCAAGTGATCAGAAGGTACTGACCTCCATGACAGGGGGAAGAAGGGGCCAACCCCGGATATGGGGACTCCGAATCTTCTGTGAAGAAGCACTAGAACCAGTACCATCACCCCGTAGTAAGCCCAAACCAGGGGAATCGCCGCATCTCCAGCATCCCAGAACAGGGAGGGAAACCAGGAGAAAAGCTCCACGACGCCCATCATGTAGGTGATCCAGGGCCATGCCAGCCAGGCTAGAGCCAGGGCAAGGGTGGAGGAGAAGAGGCCTGCCACAGCCACCAAAATAGACGTGAGGAGTATGGGCGGCAGGGCGGGAAGGGCCCAGAGGGTAGCGGGGAGGCCAACCAGGGATATGCTATGGAAGTTGAAGAAGATCAAGGGCGCCGTCGCCAGAATGGCGCCCAGAGAAATGGCTGTGATATCGGAGATTACCAAAGCGGTGGCGTAAGACCACCTCTCTCGCCCCTCCAGCCTGGAGACGAGTCTTCGCCCCATGGCCTGAAACCAGGGGGCCAGGAATATGAGGCCGACCATGGCAAGGAAGCTCAACTGGAAGGATAGCTGCTCCAGGACATCGGGGTCGACGGCAACCATTATGGCGGCGGCCGCAGAGATGGCTACCATAGCGCTTCTGGGACGCCCAAGGAAGAGGGAAATGAGATAAAGGCTGCCCATGATGGCCGCTCTGTAGACGGGTGGGGCCAGTCCGGTAAGCAGGGCGTAGCCCCATATAGCTACAAGGGGGATAAGTACGTAAAGATGCCTTCGCCGTCCAAGGAGGGCAATGGAGAAGGTGGTCACCATCCCGATGACCACTCCAACGTGAAGCCCGGATATGGCTATAAGGTGGGTGGTGCCTGTTTTCTTCAGGTCTTCTCGAAGCTGTGAGAGCAGGGTGCTTCGCAGGCCCAAAAGCATGGCTTGAGATAGGGAGGCTTGAGGCTGGGAGAGCGCATGAGCAAGGTTGGAGGCCATATTAGCCCGGATGTCGTACATTGCTGAAAGGGGTGCAATACCTCCGCCATCATCGATGAACTCCACCTGGGGCAGCACGATCAGGGAGTGAATGCCCTGCCGCGCCAAATGGTCTCGCCAATCGAAGTCTGCCAGGCGTGGCGGGTCCTGTAGAGTCCCGGTCAATCGAAGAGCATCACCGTAGCGGATATACGGAGGGTCTCGGAGCCTTACCATTTCGAGGGCTGGACGTGCCCTGACCAGTACAGAGCCCGATACCTTACGCGGCATCCCTTGAAAGATCATTTCGGCTGCATCGAAGCGAAACTGGGTCAAGGCCTCCCTGGGCTCGGGGTAGGTCGCGACTGTGCCGAGAACTTGCACCTCTCCCAAACCGTTGTAGTGGCTGAGGTCGCTTCGATCTGGCACGGGGCCGTCCAGGGCGCCGCGACTTACTCCCATGGAAAGAGCCGTAAGGGTGATCAACACCAGGACGGCGCCGTGTCGACGGAGTAAGAGGAGGAAGGGTATCAGAAGGAATGCCAGGCCCAGAAAAGGAGGGCCGGGCAGGTCCACCCTGGAGCCAACGAGCACCCCAAAAACAAAGGCGATACTGAATAAGACTACTCGCACTGACCCCGCCTCTGATGGTAGCCGTAGCTAGTTCACAGTTATGTATTCTCGGATGGCCTCGAAGGTCTTCTCGCCGATGCCCCTGACCTTGACGATGTCCTCGATGCGTAGAAAGGGGCCGTGGGCTTCTCGATAGTCGATGATCTCCTGTGCTCGAGAGGGGCCGATAAGGCTCAATGACTGAAGAAGCTCTGAGCTGGCGGAGTTGATGTCTACTAGAGGATTCTCATCGGCCGTGGTGTCGATATCAGTAGCGGTCCCGCCCAGCGGCAAGACTTGAACGTGTTGTCCGTCTCTCAGCTCGGCTGCCAGATTGACGCTATCGACATCGGCGCCGCCGGTGAATCCCCCTGCGGCCTCCACGCGGCATCCACCACACGCTCGGCGGTGATGGGCAGTGTGTATACACCGGGATCCATAACCTCACCGGTTACGTACACCACAAGCTCGTTGGAGGGAGTTGCAGTGAGGACAGCTATCTCTATGCCGTTATCTCTGCAGGATGTCGACAGTAAAGCGCTACATGAAAGAGCCAGGAGCAATAGAGCAGATGGGAACCTCACTTCCGTACCCCCCGCAAAGTGAGAAGAGGAGATGGGCTAACTATATGCCCCCGAAAACAGGGCTGTCAAACTCGTCGTACCCTGTCAGAAGTGACGATGAAGCTGGGATTCACACCCCACACTGGGTGTGGGCGTGTATCTGCGACACTGTCTCAGAAGTCTGCACGGGGGGAATCCAGAGACCTGCCTGTAGCAGGTAGGCGGATAGATCGGGTAGATACCTTCCTACCGACTGCTCCTTTATCTACCCGGGTGGGGAATCTTGGTCAACAGGCTACCTTTTTTGATGCAAAGGCATTAAGATAATGGACGCACTATGACATTGGGGAAAGGAGGGCGAAGGAATGCCATCTTACGCCTACTTTAAAGGAGACTTTGTACCCTTATCCGAGGCCAAGGTGGGAATCATGACCCACGCCCTTAACTATGGCACGGCTGTCTTCGAGGGCATAAGAGGTAACTGGAACGAAGAAGAGGAGCAGATTTACCTGTTTCGCGCTCCCGAGCACTACGAGAGACTCCACAGAAGCTGCCGCATATTGAATCTCACACTGGACCATTCGATAGAAGAGCTGTTGGATGTCACGGTCAAGCTGGTGGAGATGTGCGGCCACAAAGAGGACATCTACGTCCGGCCCATGGTCTATCAAAGCTCAGAGGTGCTGGGAGTCAGGAGCCACGAGATAGAGAACGACTTTTTCATCTTCGTTGCACCCTTCGGCCCCTATTTCAGTGGTGATGATGGGATAAGGTGCTGTGTCTCCAGTTGGCGGAGGCCCATGGACTCGATGATTCCACCCAGAGCCAAGGTAACAGGGCTGTACGTGAACAGCGCCCTAGCCAAGACAGAGGCTATGAAGAATGGTTTCGAAGAGGGGATACTGCTTACTCAGAGCGGCCACGTCTCGGAAGGCAGCGGCGAAAACATCTTCCTAGTTGCCAATGGACAGCTTATAACGCCAGCCAGCAGCGACAGTGTGCTCATGGGAATAACCCGGGCTACCGTGATGGAGATCGCTGAGAAGGAGTTGGGCATGGCAACCATCGAGAAGGCCGTAGACAGAAGTGAGCTGTACAGCGCCGACGAGGTGTTCATGACAGGTACGGCTGCTCATATCACGCCGGTCGTGGAAATCGACCATCGTGCTATTGGAGACGGCAAGGTAGGCGCGGTCACGCGACAAGTGAGAGACCAGTACATGGACATCATCAAAGGTAGGAGCAAGAAGTACTCGTCGTGGTGTATCCCGTCCTATTCCAAGGTGGCAACCAGGTAGGAATGCTCGCAATCTCTTTCTATCTATGAAAACCATCGAGTGGATTCATAACAGGATCCGTGTGCTGGACCAGACCCGACTGCCACAGGAAGAGGTCTATCTATATCTGGATGACTACAGGGGTGTGGTCAAGGCCATAAAGGAGATGCGAATCCGAGGCGCACCGGCCTTGGGAGTAATAGCCGCTTACGGGGCAGTCCTGGGTGCACTCGAAATAGATGCCCGTGACAAAAGCGAGTTGTCTGCGAAGATGGAGCCAGTGTTCAATGAGATAGCCTCCTCCAGGCCCACTGCAGTCAACATAGTCTGGGCCTTGGACCGAATGAAGAGGGTGTTGGAGTCTGGACGTGACGTAGAAGCTATTAAACAGACTCTTCTGGAGGAGGCTCGGGAGATTCACAGGCAGGACGAAGAGGCCAATCGCAGCATGGGTAAACTGGGAGCCGAGTTGCTGCGAGACAAGGGAACGGTGATGACCCACTGCAACGCTGGCGCCCTAGCGACGGCGGGATACGGAACGGCGTTGGGAGTCATCCGAGCAGCGATAGAGATGGGAACTCAATTACGGGTCTTTGCCACCGAGACTCGCCCGTTTCTACAGGGTGCCAGGTTGACGGCATGGGAGCTGACCAAAGAGGACATAGACACAACCCTGATCACTGACTCGATGGCGGGCCATTTCCTCAAGAAGGGCGAAATCGATTGCGTCATCGTCGGTGCAGATAGGGTAGCCGCCAACGGCGACGTCGCCAACAAGATAGGCACTTACTCCATAGCAGTGTTGGCCAGGGAAAACGACATACCCTTCTATGTTGCAGCTCCTGTAAGCACTATAGACCTCTCCATAGCCACTGGCGACGACATTCCTATAGAAGAGCGCAAACAGGAGGAGGTAACGCACTTCAATAATGTTCGAGTGGCTGCAAGGGGAGTATCAGTGGTCAACCCCGCGTTTGACGTGACACCTCATAGATATGTCTCGGCGATAGTAACCGATCGAGGAATCGCATGGGAGCCATATGCCGAGAATCTACAGTTGCTGGTTGAAAGAGTGGGAGCGAAGGAGGCTGTTAGTCAGAGGTGAGGATTGCCTGAGGCAGAGATAGCCATAATCGGGGGGAGCGGCCTCTACCAGATGAAGGGACTGACCGATCTGGAGGAGATAGAGATGGATACGCCCTTCGGGAAGCCCAGCGAGGCTGTAGTCATCGGAACCCTGGAGGGAAATCGGGTAGCGTTCCTGCCGCGGCACGGGAAGGGTCACAGGATCAACCCTACGAATATACCTGCAAGAGCCAACATCTTCGCTCTGAAAACGCTGGGGGTACAGAGTGTGGTATCGGTAAGTGCCGTGGGCAGTCTCCAAGAGGAGATACGCCCCCTGGATATGGTGATACCGGACCAGATCATCGACCGCACCAAGGGCCGCGTCAACAGCTTCTTCGAGGATGGCGTCGTGATACATGCAGCATTCTCTGACCCTTTCTGCCCAATTCTTAGCGACGTACTTCATGACGCGGCAAGCTCAGTAGCGGAGAGGGCACATAAAGGAGGCACCTACGTTGTGATGGAGGGGCCCCTTTTCTCCACTAGAGCAGAGAGCGAGCTTTACAGGTCGTGGGGGGCCAGGGTGATAGGTATGACGGCTCTCCCCGAGGCTAAGTTGGCCCGAGAGGCGGAGATGTGCTACTCTACGCTGGCCTGCGCCACCGACTACGATTGCTGGCACCAGACCCACGACTCGGTGAGTGCGGATCTGATAATCAACAATCTTTTGAAGAACGTGGAGGTATCACAGGAGATAATTCGTCGCTTGGTCGGGAGGATACCCAACCCCAGAGGCTGCGACTGCCGCAATGCGTTGAAGAACGCCATTGTTACGTCTCGCAAGCATATTTCAGAGGACGTAAAGAGGCAACTGAAGCCCTTGATCGGCAAGTATTTGGCGGGATGAGTGACGAGAAGGACTTCAGAACTGGCTCCCAGGGAAACAAAGGGTTAAGATAGATGGCAAAGAATAGAGAGTTTCGTCCAGAGGTTTACCCTATATATCACATTCGTATAGCAGATAGGAAGGAATCTAAGTGACGGCAGAATCGGAAATAAGACAGGAGCCCGGAGAGCCATTCAAGAGGATAACTCCGAAGGCGGCCAATCAGATGATCGATGAGGGCAATACCCAGGTCATAGATGTTCGGAATCCAGATGAGTTCGCTACCGGCCACATTCCTGGGGCGGAGCTCATACCCGTTGACGACCTCTTCTCTCGAATTGACGAGCTGAATAAAGACAAGCGTCTGATATTCGTGTGCTCGGTAGGAGTGCGAAGTGCTCTGGCTTGTGAGATGGCAGCGGCCTTTGATCACGACGACCTCTATAACATCGAGGGTGGAACCGGCGCCTGGGTGGAAAGCGACTATCCCATCGAGATCTAGGTCAAGCCTATATCTATCCACGCAGAGAGCATCACCACACTGCTAGAGGAGTCCGTTCCCAAGGAGGCCACAAAGGGCCAAGTCAGACACCAGCTATCTTGCTGACCAACGCTGAGGGTCACGGCAAAGGTGGGTGGTTGGGGGACGGAGTTCTCATTCCGGAGCAGCTAACGTTTTCTCAGGAAACTAGGAATCGGCCGATATCAGTTTGAGGAGGACTATACAAGAGTGAGTTAGGGCCATAGGCTTGCCGAGGGAACAAATCAGGGCATTGACGACCAAACTGAATGACGCTCCGGCCCAATCCTTCCATATAGAGAGGTGGAACCATGGTGAAGCGTAGTGGAGGGGGAATATGGGTCTTGGCACGAACACAGGACTGAAATAGTTTAGGTAGCGCGGTTGCACATAATACCCTCCTGGGCTATCATCACCGATGGCTTAGTACCATTCCAAACTTAGAGTCGGCACAAAAATCAAGTATTAGTTGGCCTCGCTATGACTGGGCGAGGCTAATTTGAAACATCATCAGATAGAGTAAACGAATGAAAAACACATCGATTTCTGGCCACATAAAGGACACTTCGCTGGCCGCAGAAGGGATGACTCGTATCGACTGGGCAGCCCGAGAGATGCCAGTATTGAGGCTCATTAAAGAGCGCTTTGCTAAAGAGAAGCCCCTCCAAGGAACTAGAATTGCGGCTTGTCTCCACGTCACGACCGAGACGGCCAATCTGGTTTCGTCATTAAAGGAGGGCGGCGCCGAAGTGGCCCTTTGCGCCAGCAATCCGTTGAGCACCCAGGACGACGTGGCGGCAGCGCTGGTATCCGAGTATGAAATCCCCGTTTTCGCCATCAAAGGGGAGGATGATAAGACCTACTATGAACACATCCATAGCACCCTGGATATGAAGCCCCACATAACACTGGATGATGGAGCGGACCTGGTGGCGACGATACATCAGGAACGCACGGAGCTGTTGGAGCCTATGGTGGGAGGCATGGAGGAGACTACCACAGGAGTCGTCAGACTTCGTAGTATGTCAAAGGCGGGAGAGCTTCGCTATCCGATCATCGCCGTCAATGAAGCGGACACCAAGCATTTCTTCGATAATCGATACGGTACTGGTCAAAGTACCACCGACGGAATAACTCGAGCCACCAATATCCTTTGGGCAGGGAAAAAGGTGGTGGTGTGCGGCTACGGCTGGTGCGGTCGAGGAATCTCTATGAGAGCTCGGGGGCTGGGCGCCCAAGTCATAGTTACCGAAGTGGACCCCATCAGAGCCCTCGAAGCGGTGATGGACGGATACCAGGTGATGCCGCTGCTGGAGGCTTCCAGGCTAGGCGATATGTTCATCACCGTAACAGGGGGGCTGAATACCATAGACCGAGGGCATATAGAAGCCATGAAAGACGGTGCAATCCTGGCTAATAGCGGGCATTTCAACGTAGAGATAAACATAGACGCACTGAAGGATATGTCTCAGGGCCACCGGACATTGCGTCCTTTCGTCGAGGAGTACACGCTGAAGGATGGCAGGCGTATACATCTGTTGGGAGAGGGCCGCTTGATAAACCTGACTGCCGCGGAAGGGCACCCGGCCAGCGTTATGGACATGAGCTTCGCCAACCAGGCCCTTTGCGCCGAGTATATAGTGGACTCAGCCAAAGCACTGACACCGGGGGTACACCGTGTGCCCGTAGGGATAGATGAGGAAGTGGGTAGGCTAAAGCTGCAGTCCTTAGGCATCGATATAGATGCTCTAAAGGAAGAACAACAGGAGTATCTGGAGAGCTGGGAGAGTGGTACTTAGAAGACGAGATACTAACCACTCTTCACGCGATTACGCAAGGAGGAAAACATGTCTACTTCTTTCATGACATCTCAGTCTCACCTATTTACATCGGAATCAGCCACAGAGGGTCACCCGGACAAGCTGTGCGATCAGATATCCGACGCGGTGTTGGATAGCATCATGGCCAATGATCCCCGAGGCCGCGTAGCTTGTGAGACCTCGGTTACGACAGGCATAGTTCTCGTTACTGGGGAGATAACCACGGATACCTACGTGGATATTCCCAAACTGGTCAGGGATACCATCCGCTCTACTGGGTACGTCCACGCCGAGTACGGGTTCGATTACGAGACGTGCGGGGTGATAGTCTCGATAAAAGAGCAATCAAAGGATATCGCTATAGGTGTGGACCGCTCGGTGGAAGCGAAGGAGCAGGAGCTACCCTACAACAATGAGGAAGACTTCGATCGCATCGGTGCGGGAGACCAAGGGATGATGATTGGGTTCGCCTGCAATGAGACACCCGAGCTGATGCCCTTGCCTATATACCTTGCTCATAAGCTGTGCCGGAAGCTGGCAGAGGTGAGGAAGGATGGAACGCTGCCATACCTTCGCCCAGACGGTAAGTCTCAGGTAACAGTCGAGTACCGCTATGGGGTGCCCCAGAAGGTGGAAACAGTGGTGTTGAGCGCCCAGCACGATCCGGGAGTAGCTCAGAGCGTAATTAAAGACGATCTGCTGGAGCACGTAATATCCGACGTAATCCCCAAGCAGCTTCGCAGCAAGAAAACCAAGTATTTCGTTAATCCCACGGGTCGCTTCGTTACAGGCGGACCCGTGGCTGATGCGGGGCTTACCGGCCGTAAGATAATAGTGGACACGTACGGCGGGATAGCGCGGCATGGCGGCGGCGCCTTCTCAGGTAAGGATCCCACGAAGGTGGATCGTTCGGCAAGCTATGCCGCTCGATACGTTGCCAAGAACGTAGTGGCTGCGGGTCTCACCGACCGACTGGAGATTCAGCTGTCCTACGCCATAGGCGTTGCTCAACCCATATCTATCTGTATCGAAACTTTCGGTACGGGCAAGGTCGCCGACGAGCTTATTCTAGAGCTCATCAACAAGCATTTCGACCTTAGGCCTGCGGCTATAATTAAAAATCTGAACTTACTGCAACCCATCTACAGATCTACAGCGTGCTATGGCCACTTTGGCAGGAATGATCTGAACCTGCCTTGGGAAGAGACAGACAAGGCTGTGGTCTTGAGGGCTGAGGCCGGACTCAAGGGCGCTTCTCCCAACACCTGGGCTCAAGAACAGACTGGATAAAGCCCCTGCTACTCTCTCAAGCGTGAGTTGGATCCTAAGTGAGTCTAGGCTGGCTGTGATTTCTTCGCCTCCATACTTTAAAATCGGTATGGTATGCTAACTCTGGGGACAGCGCTCAGGTTATAAAGGTGGCTTTTGTCCAGCACGATTAGGTTCGGTACCGACGGCTGGCGAGGAATAATAGCCGAGGATTTCACCTTCGACAACGTCAGGGTCTGCGCTCAAGGCGTCGCCAAGTACGTCAAAGACGAAGGTCTGACAGACCGGGGAGTGGTGGTAGGCTATGACACCCGTTTCCTATCAGACAAGTTTGCCGAGGAAGTAGCTCAGGTCCTGGCAGGTAATGGTATCAAAAGCTATCTGTGCCCCGACCCCACCCCGACACCTGTCGTGAGCTTTGGTGTGCTCCACCACAAGGCAGGGGGAGGAGTAGTTATCACCGCCAGCCACAACCCGGCCACGTGGAACGGTTTTAAATACAAACCCGAGTACGCGGGAAGCGCCTCTCCAAAAGTGGTTCAGGCCCTGGAAAGAAACATCAAGGGGGTAATGGAATCGGGAGAGGTTTCTTCTGCTTCCCTGGAGCACGGCATCAAGGGGGGATGGATCAGCTACACCGACTTGAAGTCATTCTATCAAGATCACGTCTCTAGATTGGTAGACCTGGAGAGCCTTCGGGAATCAGAATTGAAGGTGGTGGTGGACTCGATGTACGGAGCCGGAGCCGGCTACTTGAAGTCCCTGCTGGCGGGAGGTTCTACATCGGTTAGCGAGCTTCACGGCACTCGGAATCCCCTATTTCCTGGTTTCAAACAGCCGGAGCCTATAGCGCAGAACCTGAAGTCGTTGAGTCGTGGCGTCAAGATAAAAGGAGCCAACGTAGGGCTGGCCACAGATGGCGATGCCGACCGGTTGGGTATCGCGGACGAAAAGGGCAATATTCTTACCACCTTGCAAATATTCGCCCTCTTGGCCTTCTATCTTTTGGAGATGAAGGGGGAAAGAGGGGTCATCGTCAGGTCCATCACCTCTACCAGCATGATTGATCGCCTGGGCGACGTGTACGACGTGCCAGTCCTGGAAACGCCGGTTGGATTCAAATATATCGGCCCCATGATGATCGAGAAGAAGGCATTGATGGGTGGAGAGGAGAGCGGTGGATTCGGATTCAGAGGACACATCCCGGAGCGAGACGGTATCCTGTCTGCTCTTTATATATTGGATTTTAT
The DNA here is from genome assembly GCA_965197675.1 of Dehalococcoidia bacterium. GTDB lineage: Bacteria > Chloroflexota > Dehalococcoidia > Plut-88900 > Plut-88900. The sequence goes on from OZ240221.1 coordinate 1,482,336, forward strand.
GACACAATCCAAGAAATCGCTCTCTCAGCTGTTGAAGGATCTGTATGATCTGGTGGGACCCCACCACTACAAGAGAGTAGATATGCATCTGTCTCAGGAACTCAAAGGACATATCATAGATAGGCTATCTTCTCAGCCCCCCGCACTACTGAGCGGAAGCAGGATATCCAGGTGTGACACTAGTGATGGGTTCAAATATTACTTAGAAGATGGGAGCTGGCTTGTAATACGGTTTTCGGGAACCGAGCCCCTGGTGCGGATATACGCTGAAAGCCGAAGCATGGGGCAGGTAGAGGAACTACTTTCAGCGGGGCGAGAGCTAGTAGGATTGTAAGGAACTTAGAGAGCCAGGCTCCCTGCTATGGATTTCTCACTCGCTTTCAAAGCCCTTTACAGTCGCCGGCGGTAACCACGAACTGCTGAGGCGGCGTCGCATAGGATACACAGGAGAGTCGACAGGCTCTTATGGCGAGTCCATTCCTGTGTATGGAAAATCCAGTCGAGGCCCCATCCACCCGGATAGCTACTCAGAGGACGGAAAGCTAAAAGGGATTCTCACTACTTGAGCCTGATGACGATGTTTTAGCGGGTCGGCGCCGAGCCTCAGGCAGCAACGAGTTAAAGATGAGGCTCGCTGCTGCCCCCGCGCCACACTTTCTCTCTTTGGCTAACGTTTGGTGTACTGTGGCGCCTTGCGAGCTCTCTTTAGGCCGTACTTCTTCCGCTCCTTGACTCTGGGGTCTCGAGTGAGGAGGCCGGCTTTCCTCAGGACTGGCCTCAGTTCTTCATTGGCGACAAGAAGAGCCCTGGCTATGCCGTGGCGAATGGCCTGCGCCTGGCCAGAGATACCACCACCGGCTACCTTAATGCTGGCGTTGTAGTTTTTCTGGAGCTGGGTCACCTTCAAAGGTTCCAATATGGTGTCCTGCCACGTCTGTCTGGTAAAGACCTCCTCGAAGGGCTTTCCATTGATGACAATCGCCCCTGCGCCAGGGAATAACCTCACACGGCAAACGGCACTCTTGCGCTTACCCGTAGCGTAAAAATAGCGTTCCTGTTTGTTGACCAACTAAGTCTCCTACGATGGTTTCTCTTCCGACTGTTCAGATTCAGGTAGGTGGGAGGATTCCTCATGGGTGGCCGGTGGGGACACCCCCTCATCAGAGGTAGTTTCACTCTCCTCGGATGGTTCAACCACCGTCTCTGGCTCCTCTGCCACATCAGCGGGAGTGGAATCGGCCTCTGCAACAGGCGCAGCCTTCTCTTCATCCGAGGTCTCTGCTACTACGGCGGTGGTCTCCTGAAGCTCCTGGGACGGCAGCTCAGGCCCTTCGGTAGTGGACGTTCTCTCTTCTATGGCTTGAGATGCCGGCTCCTCTTTTTGAGGAGGCACGTCCTCGGTTGGGATAGTTGCAGCTACGGCATGCTCTTCTTCAACCGTCTTGGGAGCCGCCTCTTCTGCTGCGGTTTCTTCAGTAATCTCCTCGGTGGCCCCTACAGCGACAGGTTCAGGGAGCTTGACTCTACTCTTCTTGGGCCGGCGTCGCATGACCGGCTTAGGCAGTCCTATCCAGACGGGACCCTCCTTGTCAATCTTCTCAGCCACCTTGATGCTGGCATTGACCTGCGCCTCGTGAGGATGGGAGTCCTCAGGATAAAGCTTGAGACGTTTCATCATCTGTCTACCCAGACGATTATGGGGGATCATACCTTTGACGGCATGCTTGATGACTCTGGTCGGGTGTTTGTCTATCATCTCGGACAGGGGCACGGCCCTGAGCCCGCCGGGGTACTGGGTGTGACGATAGTATATTTTGCTCTCAGCCTTTCCACCACTGACTTTAACGTGCTTGGAGTTTATGACTATCACGAAATCCCCGGTGTTAGCATGAGGGGAGTAGATGGGCTTGTGTTTCCCCTTCAATAGCTGGGCTACTTTGGACGCGAGCCTTCCTAGAGGCTGCTCGGCGGCATCTATCACATGCCACTGAGGCCTCAAGTCCGACGCCTTTGGACTGTAAGTCTTCATTTAGCTCTCAATCTTCGAAATATGGATGGCTGTAGTTGACTTTCATCAGGCACAAACCCTTGGCTGGCAAGGTTGCTCCTGCTGTATTTGGCCCTTTCTTATATACGAGTTGCCGAAGTTCCTGGACAGAGTTTTTGCCCAGTCCAACCCCTACCAGTGCTCCGACTGTACGACGCACCTGCTGAGGAAGGAAGGCGTTAGCCTCGATATCCACAGTTACCAGGTCGTCATCTCTGGCGATTTCTATTTTAAAAACGTTGCGAAGGGTGCTGGAGCTATCATGATCCAGGCCGCCGGTAAAAGCTACGAAATCATGGGTGCCGAGGAGATGCTTACTAGCCTTCCTCATCACAGCTATGTCCAGCCTCTCACCTATTCGATGGCTAAATCTGTATCGAAGTGGAGAGTGAACGCTACGATTCAGGATGGTATATCGATAGCATCTGCTAACCGCATCTCTCCGAGGATTAAACTCATCCGGCACCCTTACCGACTTGCGCAACGAGATGTCATCGGGAAGGTGGAAGTTCAGGGCTGCGGTAAAAGTTGGGGTAGGCAGCTTAGAAGAGGTAAGGAAGCTAACCACCTGACCTTCAGCGTGTGCTCCTGAGTCGGTGCGACTTGCGCCCGCTACTCGGATGTGCTCGCCCGTGAGCCTTTCCAAGGCCTTCTCCAACTTATCCTGGATGGTGGGGGTGTTGGACTGCCACTGAAAGCCACAGTACCTGGCCCCATCATACTCGACGATAGAGGCGAGTCGGGTTGTAGTTCCCTCGACAGATTTCGTTCTATTGTTAAGGTTCAACTCTACAGAAGGATTTACTGCACCAGTTCCAGACGGACTATGGGAGCGCCATCACCCAAACGGGGGCTCAGCTTGATCAGCCGGGTATATCCTCCAGGGCGGTCTGCGTACCGCTCGGCCAACTCTTCGAATACCTTGGATACTACAGACTTGGTAGCCACAAAGGACAACATTTGCCGGCGGGCGTGGAGGGTATTCTTCTTGCCTAGCGTAATCATCTTCTCTGTCAGGCTCTTGACCTCTTTGGCCTTGGCCTCTGTAGTAGATATGTGTTCGTGCCTGAGCAGGTCTGTGACCAGATTACGATACATAGCCAATCTATGGCTCGGTCTTCTACCCAGTGTTCGTCCAGCTACTCTGTGTCTCATGATATGCCAAGCTATTCGTTAGGAGGGTCTACCTCAACAGGAGCGACTGCCTGGGCTTGATCGCCGCTTTCATCGGGTTCCTGGTCATTCCCAGGTACCCCTAACAACTCTATAGGTTGCTCTCCCTCTGCGGATGTCTCCTCCTCATCAGAGGAGGAGGGCATTACTCCTTTGGCCTCCAGGTGCTCGTATAACTCCTGAAGGGACTTCTCTCCAAAGTTTCGGATATTAAGCAATTCGTCTTTGGGCTTTTCCAGCACTTCTCCCACTTTGTTGATGTCTGCCCTTTTCAAACGGTTGAGGGTGCGGGCGGAGAGACCAAGATTATCGATAGGCAGGCTATACAGATCCGGAGGGATGGATAGTGCTAGGGGTAGTTTTTCGGCACCCTGCTCCAGGACCTTTCCAGTGTTAGCGAAGAGGAAAAAATAGTCCACAAGGGCGTTCCCCGCCTCTCGCACAGAGTCGATGGGAGTCACTGTGCCATCGGTCGATACCTCTAGAATCAGCCGCTCTTTGTCTATATCCTGACCGATTCGCACGTTTTCCACATCATAGTTGACTTTACGGACCGGGGAGAAGATAGCGTCGACAGGAAGGGCGCCAATAGAAAGGCCTTCGGCTTTGTCGGCGGAGATAAATCCCCTTCCTCTCTCCACGTTGAACTCGACAGAGAGCCGTCCGGCTTCGGTGTCGACAGTAGCCAGATGAAGCTCGGGGTTGGCCACCTCGTACTCTGCGGATGGGCTGATGTCTCCTGCCGAGGCCTCGCCCTGGCCTCTGATGTCCAACACCAATCGCCCCGGATCATTGGAGTGACTTCGGAGGCGAATGGCTTTTACATTCAACAGGAACTCGGTAACGTCCTCAACCACGTAGGGGATAGTAGAGTACTCGTGCTGGACACCATCTATCTTGACCCAGGTGATGGCAGCACCCATGATGGAGCTGAACAGCACCCGACGCATGGAGTTGCCCAGGGTGACCGCCAAGCCTCTCTCCAACGGCTCAATGCTGAATTTACCGTAGGTATCGGATTTTTCGATGATCTCTATGGTGGGCTTTACGATGGTATTCGAAATATCTACCCCTAACTCTGACTGGCTTGTTAGTTGTAGAGTCACTGAATATACTCCTCTTCTTAAGTTGCCTAACGAGAATAGTACTCGATTATCAATCGGTCATCGGCTCGGACTCCTACCTTGTCCACCTCGGGTGCGGATACTACCGTGCCCCGATAGGAGTCCAGATCGAGGCTCAACCAATCGGGGACGAGTCTACCCCGAATCTCATCTGCCATCATCTTAAAATACTCGGTCTTCTTTCCTTTGTCCGTCCAAGTCACCGTATTTCCGATTTGCATCAAGAAAGAGGGGATGTCGGTAGGTCTTTGGTTGACTGAGAAGTGACCGTGTCTCACCAATTGACGAGCCTGATTTCGAGAGGAGGCGAATCCCAGCCTGTATATCACATTGTCGAGCCGGCTCTCCAGGATCCTCAGGAAGTTATCGCCTGTGACTCCAGGCGTGTTTCGAGCCTGCTCAAAATGACGTAGAAGCTGTCTCTCCATGAGGCCGTAGACGTGCTTTACCTTCTGTTTTTCCTTTAGTTGCAGACCTCGCTCTGAAACTCTGCGTCTGCGAGTGCCCCGTTGGCCTGGGGGGCCTGCTCTTCGCTCTATGGCGCACTTGGGAGTCAGGCATCTGTCTCCCTTCAGAAACAGCTTTTCACCTTGTCTTCTGCACAGTCTGCAAACTGGGCCAGTATATCGGGCCAAGAACTATCCTCCAGATATTCTAAATGCGTCGCCTCTTAGGAGGGCGACAACCGTTGTGGGGAATGGGCGTGAGGTCTTTGATGCTGACGATGGTAAGTCCGGCAGACTGAAGGGTTCGGATGGCGGCTTCTCTGCCACTGCCTGGGCCCTTGACAAACACGCTTACTTCCCGTAATCCCTGCTCCATGCCCTTTCGAGCCGTTTGCTCGGCGGCTCGTTGAGCAGCAAAGGCGGTCCCTTTACGGGAGCCTCTGAAGCCCATGGTGCCGGAGCTGCCCCACGCTATTACATTCCCATTGGGGTCAGTTAGGGTTATCTTAGTATTATTGAAGCTGGATTGAATATAGGCTCTTCCCTGAGGAACGAACTTCTTCTCTCGCCTCCTGGTACGCCCCTTTGGTTTGGCCATAGCTATCCTCTACTTTTTGGCTCTAACCTGCCTGCGACCGGCCACGGTCTTTCTGGCGCCTCTCTTGGTCCGGGCGTTGGTCTTGGTCCTCTGACCCTTGACAGGTAGACCTCTCCTGTGTCTAGTCCCTCGATATGTGCCGACTTCGATGAGGCGCATGACGTTCTGCTGTACCTGGCGTTGCAGGTCTCCCTCCACCACATAGTCCTTATCTATTATGCCGCGCAGTCTGTTCAACTCATCTTCCGATAGGTCGCCTACTTTGGCATCAGGGCTGACCTTGGCTTGTTCTGCCACCTTCAAGGCGAAGGTTGACCCTATGCCATATATGGAACGCAGCCCCACACGTAGTCTCTTGCCCGCTGCAACGTCCACTCCCGCTATTCTCGGCATGTTTCCTCCTGCTAGCCTTGGCGCTGTTTGTGCTTTGGATTCTGACAGATGACGCGCACAACGCCGTGCCTGCGTATTATCTTACATCTATCACACAGCCTTTTAACAGAGGCTCTTACCTTCATTGCTTGACTCTAAATATCAGCTTCGATGGCATATCTACTTGAATCGGTATGTGATCCTGCCTCTTGTTAGATCATAGGGTGACAACACGACCAAGACCCTATCACCAAGCAGGATACGGATATAATGTACGCGCATCTTACCAGAGATGTAAGCCAGGACCTGGTGTCCGTTGGCCAGTTCCACGCGGAACATGCCATTGGAGAGGGCCTGCACGACGGTGCCTTCGACTTCGATGGCCTCTTTTTTGTCTGTCTGTTCTTGAGCCGACACTTTAACTACATCTTCCTTAAATGATAGCCGAGAGCTGGGTTAAGACCTCGGTGCCGTCATCTGTGATGGCGATGGTGTGCTCGAAATGTGCGGAGAGGCTTCCATCCTCGGTCACAACGGTCCATTTATCACTTTGGAGTCTGGTCCTCCAGCCGCCGACGTTGAGCATGGGCTCTATAGCCAAGGCCATGCCATTCTGAAGCAGAATGCCTCTCCCAGGCTTTCCGTAGTTGGGTACGGCAGGCTCTTCGTGCATCCTTCTGCCGATACCGTGACCAACGTATTCTTTCACCACTGAGTAGCCTCGAGACTCGGCAGTGCTCTGGATGGCGGTGGAGATGTCTCCCATGCGTGCACCTACTTTAGCTGCACTGATGCCAGAAGACAAGGCCTCTCTAGTGGTATCTATCAGGTCCTGGGCCCGCCTGGTTATTTTACCCACGCCTACGGTTATGGCGGCATCCCCGTGAAACCCATCAACTATGGCGCCCACGTCCATACTCACGATATCACCATCCCGTATGACTCTATCGCCGGGGATGCCATGGACTATCTCTTCGTTGAGCGAGACGCACAGCGATGCAGGAAACCCCCGGTATCCTATAAAGGAGGGTATGGCATCGTGCTTACGGATCTCGGCCTCAGCAATGGCGTCCAGGTTCTTGGTTCTCATGCCCGGCTTTACAGCATCTTGAAGCACGGCTAGAGTGAGGGCTACTATTCGTCCGGCCCTACGCAAGGTATCAAGCTCGGAAGGAGACTTGATTATCAACCCTTCCTCGATGGTCACCGTAGGTCTGGTAATGAAGCTGGATTCCATGCTCTAGCGCTCTCCCACTCGCATCTTCAAAGCGGCCAACGTATCCTTCCGAACGCTCTGGATTAGCTGCTCTCCGTCTATCTCTAACAGTTTATTACAGTTAACATAATAGTCAACCAGGGGAGAAGTTTGCTCCCCGTAGACCTGAAGACGGTTTCTGACTGTCTCCTCCGAATCATCTGGACGTTGATACAGCTGTCCACCACACTTGTCACACACGCCAGCTGCTTTGGGTGGCGAGCTGACCAGATGATACGGGGCCTGACAGTCTTGGCATATCCGACGCCCGCTGAGTCGCCGTACCAACTCTTCTTCCGACACATTGACGTGCAAAACTGCATCGATATCGTTATGCGTCTCCTCGAAGGCCCCATCCAGCGCCTTGGCCTGGTCTATAGTCCGAGGGAAGCCATCCAGGATGGCGCCTTTCTCGCAATCGGAGCTCCCTAATCGCTCTAGCAGCATACGAACTGTGATGTCATCTGGGACGAGTTTGCCCCTCTCCATGTAGGCTTTGGCTTCCAGACCCAGTGGAGTCGCCTTCTCTTGGGCCTCGCGAAACAGGTCTCCGGTGGCTATATGAGCCAGAGCGAGCTCCTCGGACAGATAGGCTGATTGAGTGCCTTTACCTGAACCAGGGGCTCCCAATAGTATCAAATACAACGGTCTACCACACCTCTCTGGAGAACTTTAGCGTATGAAGCCTTCGTAACGGCGCATGAGGAGCTGAGACTCCAACTGTCTCATGGTGTCTAGAACCACGCCCACTACTATGAGCATGGCCGTGCTGGTGAGCTGGAGTCCATGTACACCGGTCAATCCGCCGGAAAAGAAGGGGATGACCGCAACCAATCCCAGGAAGAGGGCGCCGCCCCAAGTAATTCTCAGCAGCACTCTAGTTATGTAGTCGCTGGTGGGTTTGCCCGGCCGAATTCCTGGGACGAAGCCTCCGTTGCGTTGAAGAGTCTCTGCGATGTTCTGCTGCTGAAAGATCACTATGGCGTAGAAAAAGGCAAATGCCACCACCAGGAAAAAGGTCATTACCCAGTAGATGGTGCCTGTCGAGTCGAAGAAGTTCTGCATGAAGCGCGCTATCAAGGCGATCCACGCGGTGTCAGAGTTGACGAAGTAGCTGGCCACCAGTCCTGGGAAGATCATCAATGAGAAAGCGAAGATTATGGGAATCATCCCTGCCGAGTTCACTCTCAATGGGATGTGAGTAGCGCCAGTCTGCCGATACATTCGTCCGCTGCGGAAGACGCTTCTCCCATACTGGACGGGGATGCGACGCTGGGCCTCTGTGAACATGACGATGAAGTAGACGGTCAGCAGAGCGATACCAAAGAAGACCACAAGGCCTCCCAGATTGCCCCTTTGAAGGAAAGATTGTCCTAAAAGGCTGGGCAGGCCGGAGACGATCCCGGCGAAGATGATGATGGAAATGCCATTACCTATACCCCGCTCGGTGATGAGCTCTCCCAACCATACCAGGAACATGGTCCCTGCACACATGGATAAGATCATGGCGAGGGTAGGGAGGAGCTGACCGCCAGTGACTCCGATGCCACTGGTCAGAACGCCTGCTCTGTCCAAAAGCACCAGCTGACCATAAGCCTGAGCTATGGCCATGGGTACGGTGAGCCAGTGGGTGATCTGATTCAGCTTTTGTCTACCCGCCTCTCCCCCTTCTCTGGAGAGGTTTTGAAGCTGGGGTATGACTGGTACCATCAACTGCATGATGATGGATGATGTAATGTAAGGGTACACCCCCATTGCAGCGACGCTCAGGTTTCGGAAGGCGCCACCACTGAATAGATCAAGGAACCCCGCCAACTGGTTACCTTGGAAGAAGCGCTCCAGACCAGCCAGGTCCACCCCCGGCACAGGTACATGGGCAACAAAGCGGAAGATCACCAGGATCATGAAGGTGAAGAGGACCTTGCTACGTAGGTCCGTCTGACCGGCGACGTCAATCATCGCCTGAAGAAGGCGCGGCCTAGAGGATGTTGACTGAGTCTGACGCATTTAGTCTATCTTCTCTGCCTTTCCTCCCGCTGCTTCGATCTTCTCGATCGCTGAGCGGGAGAACTTGCTAGCCCTTATGATCAGCGCTTTGGACAAGGAGCCATCTCCCAAAATCTTTATCGGTCTCTTGGATGATCTGACCAGCTTTCTGGAGTGCAGAGTGTCAGGGCCTACCACGGAGCCAGCATCGAATGCATTCAACTCACCTAGATTAACAACGGAATAATCGGTCTTGAAGATATTGGTAAACCCCCGTTTGGAGGGCATCCGCTTGATAAAGGCCAACTGACCGCCCTCAAAGCCGGCGCGCAGCTTGGCGCCAGAGCGAGATTTCTGTCCCTTATTGCCGCGGCCGGACGTATGGCCGCGGCCACTACCCATCCCTCTACCCACTCTCATACGTTTGCGTTTGGAGCGGGGTAAAGGAGACAGCTCGTTCAGCTTCATCTTGCTTCCTCGACAGCCAAGAGGTGCTTGACCTTGTGTATCATGCCTCGAATGGAGTCCGAGTCCTCATGGATCACGGTTTGATTGAGTCGTTTGAGGCCCAAGGCTCTCAGGGTGCGACGCTGTCGTTGAGGGTATCCGATCCCACTCTTCTTCCAGGTTATCTTTAGGCTAGGCATCGCCTTCAACCGTTGCTTCCGTTTCCACAGCCACAGGTTTCCCCTTTCTCTGGGCCACCACCGTCGCAGGGTCTCTCAGCTGGTCGAGCCCTTTGATGGTAGCTTGCACGATGTTGACGGCGTTGGCACTACCCAAAGACTTGGTGAGAACGTCCCTGACGCCTGCCGCTTCCAGGACGGCGCGTACGCTGCCCCCGGCTATCACGCCGGTGCCAGGAGCAGCGGGCTTGAGCAGGACTTTGGCTGCTCCATGTTTGCTAAGAATCTCGTGGGGTATGGTGGTGCCATTGAGGATCACCTTAACCAGATTCTTCTGGGCTATGGTGTTTCCTTTCCGAACGGCATCCGGGACGCTGCTGGCCTTACCGAGACCCACGCCTGCGTGACCGTTGCTATCGCCAACGACTACTACGGCGCTGAACCGGAACCGCCTCCCACCTTTTACCACCTTGGCGACGCGGTTGATATATACCACCCTCTCGGTCAGGTCCAAAGTCCTTGGGTCGATCTTCTCTTTCGTCTTGCCTATCCTCAAGTTATCAGTCCACCTTTTTTAGCCGCCTCGGCCAAGGCTCGAACCCTACCGAAGTATTTGTTGCCGCCTCTATCCAATACGGCCTTCTTTATTCCCTTCTCCGAGGCACGACTAGCTATGAGTGCTCCAACTGATCCTGCCACCTCTCGTTTGGATTTGCCTTTAGCCTTCTCTATCAAGGATGAGTCCAAGGAGGAAGCAGATGCAAGGGTCTCTCCCCTTTCATCGTCGATAAGCTGCACGTAAATATGGTTCAGGCTCCTAAACACAGAGAGTCTAGGGCGTTCAACTGTGCCCTTCACCTTCCTCCTCACTCGGAGGTGCCTTCTCTGCCTTCCTACTCGCCGAGTTGCAACTGCCATGATCTACGCTGTCTTGATAGCCCTCTTTCCGGGCTTGATTCTCACTAGTTCGTTTTCGTAGCGTACACCCTTACCCTTGTATCTATCGGGGGGGCGAACAGTTCGAATATTAGCGGCCACCTGTCCCACCTTCTGCTTATCGATACCTTCCACGTGGATGCGATTGTTTCCCTCGACAGTTATGGAAATTCCCTCGGGTGGAGTCAGCTCCACTCTGTGGGAGAATCCGACCTGCAAGACAAGATTGCTGTCCTCCATCTGGGCCCTGTATCCGACACCAACGATAGTCAACGTTTTCCTGAAGCCCTGGCTCACACCCGTCACCATGTTGGCCAAGAGAGTACGAGTTAGCCCGTGCAGGGAGCGATGGGCTCTCTCGTCGCTGGGCCGGGTCACTACCACTGTGCCGTTATCTAAAGAAGCTGTGATATCGGCATGAATTGTACTGGATAGCTCACCCTTCGGGCCTTTGACACGCACGTTGTCACCCTGGATGTTCATCTCCACACCGGGAGGCACAAGTATCGGTTCTCTTCCTATCCTTGACATCTACAATCACCACACATAGCAGAGTATCTCTCCACCTATCTTCCCTCGCCATGCCTTCTGTCCCGTCATGACGCCTTTGGAGGTGGATAGGATGGATATCCCGAGGCCGCCATATACTCTGGGGACCTCTTTTCTACCTGTATATACCCTCAAACCAGGTTTACTTACCCTTTTCAGGCTGGTTATGATCGACCTTCCATCATCATCGTATCGAAGATGGATCTTCAACGTATCCTGGACTCCTCCCCGAATCCTCTCGTAATCCTTAATGAAGCCCTCTTCCTTGAGAATCTGGGCAAGAGACACCTTCATGTTGGAGGCGGGCACCAACACAGTATCATGCTCCACGCCTAGAGCATTGCGTATGCGGGTCAGCATGTCTGCTATAGGATCTGTAACGCTCACGATTGTCCCTCTTAAAAGCCTGGATTCTACCAGCTTGACTTTCTCACGCCGGGTAGTTTCCCTTGCAGCGCCAACTCTCTGAAACATATGCGACACAAACCGAAGTGGCGGATGTAGCCCCTTGGCCTTCCGCAAGCAATGCAGCGGTTGCGGAACTGCACCATGAATTTGGGCGGCTTGCGCCACTTGGCGATCTTAGCTGATCTGGCCATGATTTATCCTGCTCTGATCATGTATTTATTCTCTAGACGTCGCAAAGGGCATGCCAAAGAGATTTAGTAAACTGCGGGCCTCGTCATCTGTTTGAGCTGAGGTGACTATAGTGACTTCCAAGCCCCTCGGCCTGTCTATTTGAGCATAATCGATCTCTGGGAACAGGGTTTGCTCCCGAATACCCAGAGTATAGTTGCCCTTGCCATCGAAGGCGGCGGCTGAGACTCCACGGAAGTCTCTGATACGAGGCAGGCTGGTGTTGATTAGCCTGTCCAAAAACTCGTACATTCGATTACCTCGCAAGGTGACCCTAAGACCGACTACCATACCTTCCCTAACCCTGAAAGCCGCCACGGACTTCTTCGCTCGGGTGATAACGGGATGCTGGCCAGTGATGGTCTCTAGATCGGTGGTTGCAGATTCCACTGCCCTGGAGTTCTGAAGGGCCTCGCCCAAGCCGATGTTGACCGATACCTTCTCTATCCGTGGAGCCTGCATCACGTTGGAGTAACCGCGTTCCTGGACGAGGGCGGGTACGATCTCTTCCCGATATCTCACTTTGAGTCGGGCCTGGTAGCCGTTCAGACCTTCGGTCTTAGGTTTGGCCTTTCTCTTCTTTCTACTGGTAGTCATTCGATCACCGATTGGCAGGCTTTACAGATTCTGGTCTTCCGTCCCTTTTCAGTACCGCGTTGAATCAGCACCCTGGACGGCTTGTCACATGAAGGACAGATCAGCTTGAGATTGGAGATATTGATGGGCGCTTCCCTCTGTATTATTCCTGCCTGTCTAACATTGGGTTTGGGCCTCATACTTCGTCTTATGGTATTGATACCTTCTACAAGGGCAGCTTGCCCCGAGGGGTCCACTCGAAAGATTCTGCCCCTCTTGCCTTTGTCCTTGCCCACCAGCACTAATACAGTGTCATTCTTTCGCAGGTTCATCTCCTACAACACCTCAGGAGCCAGCGAGACTATTCGGGTGAAGTTCTTTTGTCTAAGCTCTCGAGCAACCGGTCCAAAGATCCGGGTGCCTCGTGGGTTGTTCTGGTCGCCCAGAATCACCGCCGCGTTTTGATCAAACCGTATGTGGGTGCCATCGGGACGGCGATAGGGTTTGGTAACCCTAACAATCACGGCCCGCACCACGTCACCCTTCTTCACCTGGGTCGCAGGTATAGCATCCTTGACTGAAGCCACTATCACATCGCCTATAGAGGCGTATCTCTTTCCTGTTCCCCCAGGAACATTGATACACATAATCTCCCGAGCACCTGAGTTATCGGCCACTTGTAATCGAGTAGAGGAACGGATCATTGGTCTTGTCCAGGTAGAATCTCGGCATCTAGCTCCCCAGGTTTGGTCTCAGCCACGTCGGCTCGCTCCAGAATCTCCGCCACGCGCCACCTTTTCTCCTTGGAAAGAGGCCTCGTCTCGACGATTCGAACGGTATCTCCCAGTTTGCACTCGTTTTTCTCGTCATGGGCCTTGAACCTGGAGATGCGAGAGATCCGGCGTTTGTAGAGCTTGTGAACACGATAGCGCTCTATAGACACGACTACCGTCTTGTCCATCTTATCGCTGACCACCTGGCCTATGTTAGTTTTGCGATTCCCAGCCATGATTAAGCGTTTGCCATCTCTCTTTCCTTGATTATGGTTTGGAGACGGGCGATCTTCTTCTTGACGTTGTTTACCTCTCTATAGTTGGTAAGCTGCTTGGTGACCAGCCGAAACCTGAGGTTGAATGTCTCCCTGCGGGCTGCATCCAACTCCCGGCTCAGGTCTACGTCTGACAGCTCTCTTATCTCTTGTGGTTTCAACTCGCTCCGCCTTTCACAAGCGATGGCATCCTATACCAACTCATCCCTTGAGATGAACTTGGTGGAGATGGGAAGCTTATGAGAGGCCAGGCGCATGGCCTCTTTGGCCGTCTCCTTGTCTACGCCTCCCAACTCAAAGAGCATCCTGCCTGGCTTCACTACTGCCACCCATTGCTCTACGTTTCCTTTACCGCTGCCCATTCTGGTCTCGAGGGGTTTTTGGGTCACCGCTTTATCAGGAAATACACGAATCCATATCTGCCCACCCCTTCTGACGTGGTGGGTGATAGCCCTTCGGGCAGCCTCGATCTGCCGGTTGGTAACCCATGCGACCGATTGAGCTTTCAGGCCGTAATCCCCGAAGGACAAGCTTGAGCCTGCGCGAGCGGCGCCTCTGCGTTTGCCCCTCTGGCTCTTTCGATACTTGACTCGTTTTGGCTGTAACATCTTATTGTTCCTGGGTTTGGGATACAGGGGGTTCAGAGCCCGGAGCTTCAGTTGTATCCGATTGCTGGGCCGCTTGCTCTGCTTCTTCCATCTCCTGTGCCTTAGCAGTGGGTATAGTGACGCTGATGGGCTGCAGCTCCTCGACTTCGGCTTGCTTAGGCTCGGGGAGAACCTCTCCCTTGTATATCCATACCTTGACCCCGATCACTCCCATGGTGGTATGCGCCTCTGCGATGCCGTAATCAATGTCAGCCCTGAGAGTATGAAGGGGGACCCGGCCCGTCATCTGCTTCTCGGAACGGGCTATCTCTGCACCACCCAGCCTGCCCGAACAGATAATTTTGATTCCCTCGATTCCCGCCTGCATGGAGCGCGTCACCGCCTGTCTGATGGCCCGTCTGTAGGCAACTCTGCGCTCCAGCTGGTCGGCTATATTTCTGGCCACGAGGTAGGCATCCTGCTCTGGCTGTGAGACCTCCTGGATATTGAGGCGAACTCGTTTACCGGTGCTCTTTTCCAAGAGGGATCTGAGCTCGTCTACTCTCTGGCCTCCTCGGCCGATTACTATACCTGGTCGAGCCGTGTAAATAGTGGTTATTATCTCATTGGCACCGCGCTCTATCTCTACTTTGGAGATGCCAGTATCGGAATGATTTTTCAGGATAATCTTTCGGATGTCCAGGTCTTCGGAGAGCAGCTTCCTGTATTGGACGCCCTTAAGCGCTATCCATTTGGCGTCCCAGTCTTTGATTACTCCCAGGCGGAAGCCTATAGGGTGAGTCTTCTGTCCCATCTAGGCATCCTCCTCTTTTGCTTCGCTTTGCACCCGTCCTCCCGTCTCTTCCTCCTCCACCTCGTCTATCGTTACCGTAAGATGACTGGTAGGTTTGATTATGCGGCCAATCCTGCCCCGAGGCTTGGCGCGAAACCTCTTCAACCTGGGTCCTTCGTCGGCGTGTATCTTGACTATAACCAAGTTGTCTCGGTTCATCTGAAAGTTGTTCTCGGCGTTGGCGGTGGCGGACAGGACGGTCTTAGACACCATTTGAGCCAGGGGGGTGGGAGTGAACCTGAGAATATCTAGGGCATCGTCCACCTTCATACCGTTCACTGCCCTTGTGAGGAGGCGCAGCTTCCTGGGCGATGCTCTTACTGTTTTTAATCTAGCTACTACCTCCAAAGCGATGCACTCCTAGCTATGCTCTGACGCGAGTCACCTTCTCGGTGCGGCCGGTATGACCTCTGAAGGTCCTGGTAGGGGCGAACTCACCAAGCCGATGCCCTACCATGTTCTCGGTGATGAATATGGGTATGTGTCGACGTCCGTCGTGAACAGCTATGGTCAGTCCCAACATCTGGGGAAAGATGACGGAGGCACGAGACCAGGTCTTGATCACTACCTTTGCCCTGCTGGCTGCCGCAGCTTCCACCTTCCTCATAAGCTTGGGAGAGATATAAGGACCCTTCTTGACCGATCTGGACATTCTACTTGCGTCTCCTCACGATCATTTTATTACTGGGTTTGTTCTTCTTGCGCGTCCTGAAGCCCAGCGACGGTTTGCCCCACGGGGTTTTGGGTCCCGGCAAGCCAATGGGTGATCTACCCTCACCGCCGCCGTGGGGATGATCACCCGGGCTCATGGCCGAGCCTCGAACGGAAGGCCTCTTACCAAGCCACCGGTTACGTCCGGCCTTACCCAGCTTGATGTTCTTATGGTCGGGGTTCCCTACCTGCCCGATGGTTGCCATGCAAGCGCTCTCCACCCTACGCAACTCACCGGAAGGGAGTCGGAGCAAGGTGTAGATTCCGTCTTTGGCCAAGACCTGGGCGGCGGAGCCTGTACTCCTTACCATTTGAGCACCCCTGCCAGGTTTCATCTCGATGCTGTGGACCGTGGTTCCTGTAGGTATGGACCTAAGAGGAAGAGCATTGCCCACCTTAATGTCGGCGTTTTCCCCAGAAGAGACCATGACGCCAATACGAAGTCCCAATGGAGCTAAGATATACCTCTTCTCGCCATCCAAGTAGTGGATGAGGGCTATTCGCGCTGTTCGATTGGGGTCGTATTCTATGGCAGCCACCTTTCCTGGCACGCCCAGCTTGTCCCGCTTAAAATCTATGATTCTCAGACGGCGTTTGGCACCTCCACCTCTACGCCGAACAGTTATCTTACCGCGAACATTCCTCCCCGCCTTCTTCTTGAGGGGTCGGAGGAGCCTCTTTTCGGGCTTGCTTTTAGTAATCTCCTCGAAGGAGTGCCCACTGGCATTCCTTCGGCCCGGGGAGGTTGGTTTATATATCTTTAGCGCCATCTTTACATCTCACGCTGGTAGCTTTTCAGACTGACGAACTGAAATCCAAATCATACTCCCTCGAATAGCTCTATGGTGTCCCCTTCCTTAAGGGTTACTATGGCCTTCTTCCAAGGAGATGTGTGGAACCTGTGCCTCCCGATAATCTTGGGTTTGGAGGGCATGGTAAGCACGTTTACTGCGGTTACTTTCACATTGAAAGCCTTCTCCACGGCCGCTTTGATTTGGATCTTGTTGGCCTTTTTGGGCACCTCGAAGGCGTACTTACCCCGATCATGGAGCAAGGTGCTCTTCTCCGTAACCACCGGTCTCTTTAGCAGATCAAGAAGTTCCACTGCTTGTCCTACGCGTCCGAGTAGTAGTACTGGCAGATTTGGGTTTCGCTTTAGCGGTTGCAGTGGGCCTCTTTCTAGCCACCCGTTTCTCCTTCTCGGAAGATTTCTTTGCTTTTTCGGGCTGAACATCATCAACGCTCGGGCCGCCCGGTGCCCATATCTCCTCAGTCTTCCGCACCGCTGCCAACTCCATGATTAATAAATCGTAGGTCAGGAGGTCCAGCACGTTGAGGAAAGGGGCGGGCAGGGTCTTAATACCTTGAAGGTTGCGGGCAGACTTGACCACTGTCTCCTTCACCTCTGGTGTTACTACCAAGGCAGACGAGGTCACACCCAGGGATGTTAAAGACTCGAGCATGTCTTTGGTTTTGGGTTCCTTCATTGCAAGATCATCGATCACAACCAGGCGCTCCTCGGCTACCTTGGAAGAGAGGGCTCCTCTTAGAGCGAGACGGCGCATCTTTCTTGGTATTCTCTGTCGATAGCTACGAGGGTGGGGGCCGAAGGCTATGCCTCCACCTCGTCTGATAGGAGACTTAATACTGCCAGCTCGGGCTCGTCCGGTTCCCTTCTGTGCAAAGAGCTTCTTGGTGCTACCTGTAATCCGTCCTCTGGTCTTGGTGCTGGCGGTACCTCTGCGCGCGTTGGCTCTTTGCCCGACCACAACCTGATGTATAGTCCCTCGAAGGCTTTGGGTAATAGGCAAGCCGAATAGGTGATCGCTAACTTTGATCTCCCTAACTACTTTTCCTGATGTGTCTTTCAAAGGGACTTGCATTGCTCTGGGTTCTATTTTTGCGCTGAATCTTTGGCTTTTCTGATCATCACAACGCCATCTGCGGAGCCAGGGACTGCCCCCTTGAGCAAAATAAGGCTCCGGTCCACGTCAGTTTCCAGGACTGTGAGATTCTTGGCTGTAACTCTGGCGTTGCCCATATGCCCTGCCATTTTCTGATTCTTCAAAACTCGCCCGGGAGTGGTGCCAGCACCTATGGAGCCGGGAGCCCTGTGTCTGTCCGATTGTCCATGAGTTTTGGGGCCACCTCTGAAGTGGTGTCTTTTGACAACTCCAGCGAAGCCTTTGCCCTTGGATAATCCGGTAACGTTTACCTTGTCGCCGGCGTTAAAGATGCTGACATCTACCTGTTTTCCTCGCTCTTTGTCGGAGCCGTCTTTGAGGCGCAACTCTCGCAGCTCTCTGAAGGGTCCCAAGCCTTTGAGGTGGCCAGTCTCCGGTTTGTTTGCTTTTTCCACTGCTCCAAAACCCAACTGGACGGCGTGATAGCCGTCAGTTTCGTCGGACTTTACCTGTGTAATAGTACAGGGGCCAGCCTCCAGGACGGTGATCGCGTGAAGGCTCCCGTCTTCACTGAACCTCTGGGTCATCCCCAGCTTTCTTCCCAGAATACCATCTATCACTTGATCATCGCCTACAGCTTAATCTCGATGTTTACGCCACCGGGAAGGTTCAAGAGGGTCAGGGCGTCTATGGTCTTGTTGGTGGGTTCCAGGACCTCGATCAGCCGCTTATGAGTACGAATCTCGAACTGCTCTCGAGAATCTTTATCGATGTTGGAAGCGCGGATGACACAGAACTTCTTGATCTTGGTGGGAAGGGGGATGGGACCAATGACTCCCGCGCCCGTCCTCTCTGCCGCATCTACGATAAGCTCGGCAGACTGGTCCAGTATTTTGTGATCGTAAGCGTTAAGCTTTATACGGATTTTTTGTCCAGCCATTAGAGCTTATCCTTACGGTGGTTTATCTGTTCCTGCTAACTATCTTCTCAGCCATCTGATCGGATACAGGCTCGTAGTGGGAGAACTCCATGGAGTGCACGGCTCTTCCCTGACTAAGAGAGCGTATGTGGGTAGTATATCCAAAGACCTCGGATAAAGGAACCTGCGCCTGTACGCTCTGAACCTCACTCCGGCCCTCGATGCCCTTGATCCGTCCTCTCCGAGAGTTGAGGTCGCCTAGAATATCTCCCAGGAACTCGCCCGGGGTAGTGATATCAAGCTTCATAACGGGTTCCAGTAGGACAGGCTTGGCCCTCTTGGCTCCCTCTTTCAAAGCCATGGAGCCTGCAGTTTGGAAGGCCAAGTCAGAAGAGTCGACTGGATGGTATGTACCATCTACTAAGGTTGCCTTGATATCAACCAACGGATAGCCCGCCAGCACCCCTGTGGTCATGGCACTTTCCACGCCCTTTCGAACGGAGGGTATTAGCTCTTTGGGAATGGCTCCTCCACGAAGCTTGCGCTCAAAGACGAACCCCTGGCCTGGTTCGAGAGGCTCTAGCTCTATGACCACGTGAGCGAATTGCCCATGCCCACCAGTTTGCTTGACAAGTCTGCCCTCGGCCCTGAAGGGCGCCGTTATGGTCTCTCGATAGGCCACTTGGGGCACACCCATGCGGGAGTCGACAGAGTGCTCCCGTCTTATACGCTCTACGGTGACCTCCAGGTGCATCTCTCCCATGCCGGCGATAATCGTTTGACCCGTCTCATCGTCGTAGCGAATCTCCAGGGTGGGGTCTTCGTCTGACATCTTGGTCAGAGCATCTCTAAGCCTGTCCTGATCGGCCTTCGACCTGGGCTCCACGGCAGCGGATACGACAGGTTGGGGGAAAGTTATGGCTTCCAGGACCACTGGGGCGTTAACATCACACACCGTGTTGCCGGTAGAGGTGTTCTTCAAACCTATGGCGGCAATTATGTCTCCCGCTGTAGCCTCGCTGGTCTCTTCTCGGCGATTGGCGTGCATCTTGAGAAGGCGCCCTATTCGCTCACGTCCTCTCTTGGCGGAGTTGTAGATGGTACCTCCAGACTTGATCTTTCCCGAATATACGCGGCAGTACACCAGCCTACCCACGAAGGGATCAGAAACCACTTTGAAGGCTAGAGCTGCAAAAGGGGCTTTGTCCGAGGCCTCTCTGGTCTCCGTTTCGCCGGTGCGCGGATTTTGCCCATTGACTGGAGGAACATCTGAAGGAGAAGGTAAATAATCCATGACCGCATCAAGCATGGGCTGAATACCCTTATTACGAAGGGCGCTACCACATAATACGGGCACTATAGCATTGGCTAACGTGGCATGGCGGAGGCCTCGCTTGATATCGGAAACGGTGAATTCTTCTCCATCCAAAAACTTTGTCATCAAGTCGTCATCGCTCTCAGCGATGTGCTCTATCAAGGAATCTCTATACTTGAAGACCTGCTCCTGATAATCTTCTGGAATGGCAAGGAGTTGGGGGGCGGAATTGTCCTGGTTGCTATAGATGACGGCTTGATTTTCCACCAAGTCCACAAAGCCTTTGAACTCATCCTCGCTTCCAATAGGCAACTGAATAGGTACGGGGCGGGCGTTAAGCCGGTCGGTTATCATATCGACGGTTCGGAAGAAGTCGGCGCCCACTCGATCCATCTTGTTAACGAAACATATCCTGGGGACGCTGTATTTATCCGCCTGACGCCAGACCGTTTCTGACTGAGGCTCGACACCGGCCACCGAATCGAACACTACCACACTACCATCGAGAACCCTGAGGCTTCGTTCAACCTCTGCGGTGAAATCGACGTGGCCAGGGGTATCGATGATGTTGATAGTATGGTCGTGCCATGCACAAGTGGTGGCAGCGGCGGTAATGGTAATACCTCGCTCCCGCTCCTGGTCCATCCAGTCCATGACGGTGGTACCTTCGTGGACTTCACCCATCTTGTAGATGTGACCAGTGAAATACAGCACCCTCTCGGTAACTGTGGTCTTACCGGCGTCTATGTGGGCGATGAAGCCTATATTACGAATACGCTCCAGTGAGGTATTCATGACACTGGCTGCCCTGGATGATTTTAGTGTCTCTACCTGAGCCATGCTATTGTTTAAAGACCTACCACCTATAGTGTACGAATGCGCGATTGGCATCGGCCATGCGATGCATGTCTTGTCGCCTCTTAGCGGCGGCCCCCTGGCTCTGAGCGGCGTCGATGAGTTCCTCGGCCAGTTTCTGAGCCATGGGCTTTCCTTTCCTATATCTCGCAGCAGCGATGATCCATCTGAGAGCCAAAGATAGGCTTCTATCGGAGCGCACCTCTATGGGCACCTGGTAGGTGGCGCCACCCACTCGCCTGGGCTTCACTTCCAGGAGGGGTGTAGCGTTGCGAACGGCCTGCTCGAAGACATCCATAGGGCTTTTCTTCTCCGAAGCCTCTATGAAGTCGAAGGCTGAATAGACTATTTTCTCGGCCTTGGATTTCTTACCCTGGATCATGACCTTGTTGATAAGGCGGCCCACGTTCCCGCTATGATATTTAGGGTCCGGAGTTATCGGCCTCTTTTCAGCACGCCTTCTTCTAGCCATAAGGCTCTCCTACCTACCTAAAATGCCCTATCTTTCTTCCTCTGTTATTCTCTCGTTGCAAGTCGGCACGTGATACGACTGTGTCAACCCAGGAGTTGATAGCATTGACGATCCGAAGTCGATTAGACAGATTCAGGACCGGAGGATTCCGCTATGGTGAACCGCTTCTGAAGAGTTTGCTTTACTAGGCGCCGGGTGCCCGACTCCTTTTGGTGCCGTACCTGCTACGACCTCTTTTCCGATCGGACACTCCCGATGCATCCAGCGGCCCGCGTATGACGTGGTATCTGACCCCCGGCAGGTCTTTAACCCTGCCACCGCGGATCAGCACCACTGAGTGCTCCTGAAGATTGTGTCCCTCCCCAGGGATGTATGCGGTCACCTCCATGCCATTAGTCAGCCGGACTCTAGCCACCTTTCGGAGCGCCGAATTGGGCTTCTTGGGGGTGACCGTCCGCACCTGAACACAAACTCCCCTTTTCTGGGGGGAGTAGGCATTCCTAACTTGGCGGTTCTTGAGAGTGTTAAAGGACATGCGTAAAGCGGGTGCTTTGGTCTTCTTAAGCACCTTTTTTCGGCCCTTCCGTATCAACTGACTGATGGTTGGCACGTATATCTCCGACTACTGGTTATATCGTGTGCTTTTCCAAGCTTGTCTACGAGTACCGTCTCTCACTATACCGAACTGTTGACAAACATATACTTTATCAATGCAGTGATAGCCTGTCAAGGCGCCTCATTATTATACGTAAATATCCGACAGTAGCCAGGCTCCTTTCTTGAGAGGGGCTTAGTCGATCAACTGGGACATAGTGAGTACTTAAATCTGTTTAACCTGTTGGGACACAGCTCGTTGCTGAGTGTGATGAGAGGCATAAAATCATTCTCGTCCGCTTTCTGTAAGGCTCCAATATATGTCGCCTGCACAGAAGGAGCTCTGAGCCCTCCAGAGAGGAGATTTAGTCCTGATCTAGCTTTGGGTAGACCCCGAAAAGATACTCTCATGAAAGATACTCTCATGGTGGTATAATTGCCGTCGGGGGGATTCTGGCTTGCAGGTTTCAATTTACCTTCTTAGCCTTCGAGATGGCAGGACCCTGTCCCTACGTGTGGAAGTGTGACGTGATATTACAGGCAACGAATTCTGTGCTCCAGCCAATTAGTTCTAGGAGCAACGGGAGGAAATCATGAAGATGTACATAGCAGGAGAATGGGTAGACGGGTCCAAAAAAGTCTCTGTGATAAATCCATATGACGGGACTGAGGTAGATGCTGTGCCCAGAGGTAGCACAACGGATGTCGATGCTGCCGTGGCCAGTGCCGTGCGGGGTGCGGAGGTCATGGCCGACATGCCCGCCCACAAGAGATACGCAATCCTGATGAAAGTCGTAGACCTGATGCAAGAAAGGTTCGAAGACCTCGCTCGCACCATCACCCTGGAGGAGGGTAAGGTAATCTCCGAGTCCAGAGTCGAGGTGAACAGAGCTATTCAGACCATGCTTGGGTCTGCGGAAGAGGGCAAGCGGATTCACGGCGAGACAGTGCCATTGGACGCGGCTCCCAGTTGGACTGGTCAGTTTGGATTCACGATGCGCGTTCCGTGTGGGGTGGTAGCTGCGATTACACCCTTCAATTTCCCGTTAAACTTGGTGGCCCACAAGGTAGGTCCTGCCCTCGCGGCGGGCAACTCCATTGTGATAAAGCCCGCCTCGGACACACCTCTCTCCTCTCTCAAGTTGGTGGAGATCTTGTTGGAGGCCGGGATACCCCCCGAGGCGGTACAGTGTGTCACTGGTCCCGGTGGTGAGATAGGAGACGCCTTATCCAGCGACCCCAGAGTTCGAAAAATCAGCTTCACCGGCAGCAAGGAGATAGGCGAGCACATCTGCCGTACTGCCGGCCTAAAGAAGGTCACTATGGAGCTGGGCTCCAACAGTCCTATGATTGTGATGCCCGACGCGGACGTAGAGAAGGTAGTCAAAGCCACAGTTGCGACGGGGTACGTCAACGCTGGTCAAAGCTGCATCTCCACTCAGAGGATATTGGCCGATGGCAAAGTATATGGAGATTTCATAGACGCATTGAAGGACAATGTGGAAGCTATAACCGTTGGCGACCCGATTAGGGAAGACATAGGCATGGGACCCTTGGTGAGAGAGGCCGATGCGATTAGAGTGGGAGAATGGGTTGATCAGGCAGTGGCAGGCGGAGCACGCGTAGTAACAGGGGGTGAACGGGAAGGAAGCATATATGCGCCAACTGTTCTGGCTGACGTGAAACCGGAGATGAGGGTGTCCTGCGATGAGCTCTTCGGGCCTGCCGTAGCTATTACTCGAGTGTCGGACATCGATGAAGCTATCGAACTGGCAAACGATACGGAATACGGTCTATCTGCGGGTATCTTCACCCAAGACATAGACCTGGCGATGAAGTTCGCTCAGAAAGTACAATCGGGCAACTTGAACATCAACTGGGGGTCCCAGTGGAGGGCGGACCTGATGCCATATGGTGGTTTGAAGTTCAGTGGAATGGGGAAAGAGGGACCCCGATACGCTATAGAGGAGATGACCGAGCTCAAGATGGTGATATTCCACCTCTAGCAGCCGTGTTGTTGAAGGAGAAATTAGCGGTAGGTTAAGTTGCAAACTACCCTGCACGCTGGCACAATAGGCCCATGAGAGTAGGTGCGTTTGACCTAAGTGAGCCCCTGCCGGAGTTCAAAGATCCCCATGTCATTGCCATGCTGCGCCCTTGGGTGGACGTGGGGAACGTTGGAACTGTGGTGATTGGGAAGTTGGAGAGACACTTCCATGCTGCTGAGCTAGGCAGGTTGGCTGAACCGGGCAAATTCTTTGATTTCACTCGCTACCGGCCGATACTTCGATTTGTGGAGGGCGTTCGACGCGTAACCGTACCCAATACCATAGTCAACTACGTCCGTCGAGATGGTGAGCCCGATTTTCTCTTTCTACATTTGCTAGAGCCTCACGCCTTCGGAGAGGTCTACGTGCAATCGGTGCTGAGTCTCTTCAAGAAAGTTGGAGTAAAGCGGTACCTTCAAGTAGGTGGGATGTACGATATGGTGCCTCACACCAGACCCCTTCGCGTTACCGGCACACTGAGAATAAAGGATGGGGAGGAGATATCCAACCAGTTCCAGATTCGCAAGAGCAAATACGAAGGGCCTACCAGCATAGTCTACATGGTGTCCCAGGGGGCGCAGGAGATGGGGTTGGAGACCTGCAATTTGACAGTACATCTTCCCCAATACGCACAAGTGGAAGAGGATTACTCGGGCGCTTCGGCTTTATTGAACGTCCTTTGCACCTTGTATCAACTCCCAGATAAGCTGGGCGTCATACCCGCAGGAGCCGAGCAATACGAACAGCTCAGCGTGTCTGCAACTCGCAGTCCGGAGCTGAAAGCCTTGGTCGAACGACTGGAATCCATCTACGATGCCAAGGCTGCCCTCCCGGAAGACGTCGAAGAGTCCCCTCCACTGTCTCCTGAGGTGGAGAAGTTCTTGATGGATATGGATAAACGCTTCGACGTGAACTAGCTGAGAAAATCAACTAAGAAAACACGGTTGTTTTGGAGGAGGCTGATATGGCCAAGAATGGCTTCAAGGTGATGGACTCGGATATGCACGTGGTAGAACCTCTGGACTTGTGGGAGAGGTACACTGAGCCTGCTTTTAGAGACCGAGCGCCCAAAGGTATCAGTCGTGCCAGGGGCGACATGCAGATCGAGTTGGAAGGCCACCTAATGCCCGCTGAGCCGGATAACCTCCTTATTTCTAAATCCGTAGAGCAGGTGGACATCTATAAGGAACCAGAGGAATGCGGTTGGGACTCGGCTTCCCAGGTACGGGCCATGGATGCTGAGGGCATCGACGTTTCCATCATCTTCCCCAGTCGAGGACTCTATGCTCTAGCATTAGATAGTATGGACCCAGATTTAGGCACAGCGATAGCCAAGGCCTATAACAACTGGATGTACGATTTCTGCAGCTATGAGCCTAGACGAATGTACGGAGCCGGCATGGTATCCCCATTCGACGTGACGACTGCGATAGAGGAGGCTCGGCGCTGTGTAGAAGAGATGGGATTCAAGGCTATATTCCTCCGACCCAACATCGTCGAGAACCGCAATTGGCACGATCCCTATTACGATCCCCTTTGGGCTGAGATAGAGCGACTGGGTGTGCCCGTGGGCTTTCACGAAGGCACCTACGCCGCCATGAATGAGGTCGGCAAGCGGTTCGATACCTACGTTATGTTCCACACCTGCTCTCATCCCATGGAGTTGATGCTGGCTGTGGTGAGTATCGTGGGTGGAGGGGTACTGGAGCGATTCCCCGCCCTCAAAGTCGCTTTCTTGGAGGGGAACTGCTCGTGGGCTCCGTATCTGATGTGGAGGATGGATGAGCACGTGGAGTTCGCCGGCGCCTACGAACCCAATTCCCTGACGATGGACCCTTCCAAGTACTTTCGACGCCAGTGTTACGTCTCCATCGAAGCGGACGAGCT
Source organism: Dehalococcoidia bacterium (assembly GCA_965197675.1). Taxonomy (GTDB): domain Bacteria; phylum Chloroflexota; class Dehalococcoidia; order Plut-88900; family Plut-88900. Next base: position 1,507,853 of record OZ240221.1, read on the forward strand.
GCCAGCCAAGGTTATCGAAGACTTCGACTTCACCGACAGAGTGGTCTTCTCCACCGACTATCCCCACAACGACTCCAAATATCCCCACGCCACCGAGAACCTTCTCAAGCTGCCCCTTAAGAAAGAGACCAAACGCAAAGTTCTGTGGGACAACTGTGCTGACCTTTACAGTATCTCCTAGGCTATCTCTTCAGGAGGGTTAACATGGCCAAGAATGGCTTCAAGGTAATGGACTCGGACATGCACGTCATCGAGCCGGTAGACTTATGGGAGCGCTATATCGATTCCGCCTTCAAGGATAGAGCTCCCAAGTCCTTTAGTCGTTTCCAGGGCGATATGATGATCGAGTTGGAAGGGCACCTCATGCCGGACGAACCTGCAACAGAAAGAGACTGGCTGAGGACAATGGCCCGGGAGCAGAACGAGACATATCGGGACTCCTATGAGAACAACTGGGACTCTGCCTCCCAGGTGCGAGCCATGGATGCCGAGGGCATCGATGTGGCGGTCCTGTACCCGAGCAGAGGCCTATTTGGGCAGGCGGTGGATGGCCTAGACCCGGATCTGGGCGCGGCAATAGCCCGTGCCTACAATGACTGGATGCACGACTTCTGTAGTTTAGACCCAGACAGGCTTTTCGCAGCTGCTATGGTCTCACCCTTTGAGGTTGAAAACGCGGTTTCTGAGGTTCGCCGCTCGGTACAAGAGTTGGGATTCAAGGCCATTTTCTTGCGACCCAACATCGTCAATGGGCGTAACTGGCATGATCTCTACTACGACCCGTTATGGGCCGAGATAGAGGGGCTAGGAGTGCCTTTGGGGTTCCACGAAGGCGCCAGGGCGGCCCTGCCTCAGTCGGGTTCTCGATTCGAAACCAACATGATGCACCATACCCTATGCCACTCTATGGAGATGATGCTGTCCACGGTGAGCTTCATAGGCGGCGGTGTTCTGGAGCGATTTCCCAACCTAAAGGTGGGTTTTCTGGAGGCCAACTGCTCATGGGCCCCCTGGCTAGTGTGGAGATTGGATGAGCACTTCGAGTTGTCCGGTCGGTTCGAATCTCCTGAGCTCAAGCTGGAACCTCGTGAGTACTTCCAGCGCCAGTGCTACGTGTCGGCGGAGCCTGATGAAGAGCCCGCCGTGTTCATGGAGAAGGCGGGATTGGCAGACAATGTGGTCTTCTCCACCGACTATCCTCACAATGACTCCAAGTATCCTAACGCTATCGATACCTTCCTCAAGTTAGGCGTGACCGAGGATACTAAGCGCAAAGTTCTGTGGGACAACTGCGCCCATCTGTACGGCCTAAACTAAGAGCGGAACATAACTATCCAAGGAGGGTGAAATGGCCAAGAACGGCTTCAAGGTGATGGACTCGGACATGCACGTCATCGAGCCGGCAGACTTGTGGGACCGTTACACTGAGCCGGCTTATAGAGACAGATCTCCCAAGGGCTACAGTGAAAGACGTGGAGACTTCCGAATCAAGTTGGAAGGCCAGATATTGCCCAACGATCCTCCCTGGTGGGAAGAGGTGCTTATAAATCCCAAGGCGGACATCTATCAAGACCCCGCTGAAAACAACTGGGATTCTGCTTCCCAAGCACGAGCTATGGACAAAGAGGGTATAGATGTCGCCGTTCTGTATCCCAGCAGAGGCCTTTTTGCCCTGGCGATGGACGGATTGGATCCAGGGTTGGGCAGCGCCATAGCGACAGCCTACAACAGCTGGATGCATGACTTTTGCAGCTACGCTCCCGACAAGATGTACGGGGCGGGAATGGTATCGCCTTTTGATGTGGAGTCGGCCGTTACCGAGGCCCGCCGCTGCGTTCAAGAGCTGGGATTCAAGGCTATTTTCTTACGACCTAACATCGTCAACGGGCGTAACTGGCACGATCCTTACTACGACCCGCTTTGGGCGGAGATAGAGAGTATAGGAGTGCCCTTGGGTTTCCACGAGGGGTCGCCGGCCCTTGTGCCTCAGGTGGGAGACAGATTCGAGACCTTCATGATGCTCCATACCGTCTCTCACCCTCTCGAGATGATGCTGTCGGCAGTTAGCATGATAGGCGGGGGAGTGTTAGAGCGTTTCCCCAAGCTAAGGGTTGCTTTTCTTGAGGCGAACTGCTCATGGGCGCCCTGGCTAATATGGAGGCTGGATGAGCACTACGAGTTGTCCGGCCGTTTTGAATCGCCGGAGCTGAAGCTGGAGCCTATGGAGTACTTTAAAAGACAGTGCTATGCTTCAGTGGAGGCAGATGAGGAGCCCGCCGCTTTCGTGGAGGAGTTTGGGCTGGGTGACAACATAGTGTTTTCTACGGACTACCCACACGAGGACGCCAAATATCCCCATGCCACTGAGAGGTTCCTGACTATGCCTCTTTCGGAAGAAACAAAGCGAAAGATGCTTTGGGATACCTGCGCCAGGATGTACGGGTTCTCCTGAACCGAATAGGTAACATTAACCTGCGAGCCTTATGGGGAGGGTGAAATGGCCAAGAACGGTTTCAAGGTCTTCGATTCAGACATGCACCTCATGGAGCCACCTGACCTGTGGCAACGCTATATCGATTCCGATTTCAGGGACAGAGCGCCCAAGGGCTTTCAGCGATGGTATGCCGACGCTAGCGTAGAGATAGAAGGCCACTTCATGCCTTTGGAGCCGGCGGACTGGTCCGAGTCTGTAGCCGCGGAAAAGTCCGACGCCTATAAAATATCGAGAGAACGTAACTGGGATGCCTCCTCTCAAGTGCTGGCCATGGACATGGAGGGTATAGACTTGGCTGTTCTTTACCCGACCCGAGGGCTCATGGTGCTTGGTGTAGACAACCTCGATCCGGGGCTGGCCGCCGCTGTATCCAGCGCATACAACGATTGGCTATACGATTTCTGTAGCCATTCTCCTGATAAACTGTATGGTGCAGCCATGGTCTCTCCCTTCGACGTTGAGTCCGCCATCGCCGAGTCCCGTCGCTCTGTAGTGGATATGGGAATGAAGGCCATCTTTCTCCGGCCTACCAGAGTAAATAGTCGGAACTGGCACGACCGATATTATGATTCTCTGTGGGCTGAAATCGAGCAGTTGGGTGTTCCCCTGGGCTTCCATGAAGGATCGGGAGCTGTAATTCGTGAGGCGGGAGACCGGTTTGGCCTCAACTACATGATGCGCCACACCTGTGACCATCCTATGGAGATGATGCTAGCCATGGTTAGCTTTATATGCGGTGGTGTACTGGAGCGCTTCCCCAATCTGAAGGTGGGCTTCCTGGAGGCCAACTGTGCTTGGGTTCCTTGGCTCGTTTGGAGGATGGATGAGCACTTCGAGCTATCTGGCCACTTTGAATCCCCCGAGCTTAAACACGAGGCCAGAGAGTACTTTCAGCGCCAATGCTACGTGTCTGTAGAGCCCGATGAGGAGCCAGCGAAACTGATGGAGACCTGGGGGTTCACAGACAACATGGTCTTCTCCACCGATTACCCTCACAACGACGCCAAGTTCCCAGAGGCTACGGAGAGCTTTCTGACGCTTCCTTTTTCAGAGGAGGCCAAACGTAAGATACTCTGGGATAACTGCGCTCGGCTTTACGGCTTATAGGAAAAACGGGTATATAGTCTATTATCCAGATGAGAAAGGGGCCTCGACATGACCAGCGCTTCCGTTGAATCTCCGGCTCAGTACGCCATGTTCACCGCAGACGAGATGGATCGTAGATATGCCAGAGCCAGAGAGCTGATGGCTCAGAAGAGCTTGGATGTTCTATTGATCAGCCAGGAAGAGAACTTTCAGTACTATGCAGGCGCCACAGGCACTCTCGGCTATCACTACTCCAACACTCGGCCGGCGGTCTTCATCTTACCTATGAATGGAGACCCTGTTATCGTTGCGGGTAAGGTTATGACTTTCAGCCTGGAGATGACATGTCACGTGAAGGACATAAGAGGCTACACCAAGGTGGTGAACTTCCCGTGGCAGATGGTGGTAGAGGCCATAAAGGATGCGGCCCCCGATGCCAAGCGAGTGGGGGCTGAGCTGGGTCAGGAGCAGAGGATGGGGATGCCGGTAGGAGACTACCTATCAGTGGTCGAAGGGATGCCTGGAGTGGAGTTTGTGGATGCGGCTGATCTGATCATCAAGCAAAAGATGATCAAGTCGGCTGCCGAGGTTGCCTATATGAAGCAGGCTGCGGACATCACAGGGAGGGCACGACAGAAGATGTTCGACCATGTGGTACCTGGGATGACGGAGCGGGACGTGGTGAGGCTGATGAGGAAGGCGATATTGGAGGAAGGAGGAGACAGGACCTCCTTTGTGCATCTCATCAGCGAGTTGCCCGGCTGCCATACACAGTTTCATTTTGATAGGCCGCTCAAGAAGGGAAACGTACTCTACGTAGATACAGGAGCCTATGTGAGGACGTACACCGTAGATTATCCCAGGTTCGCCACCCTGGGTAAGGCTACTGAGGACCACAAGAGACACTGGGACGCCCTACAGATCATCAACAAAGCGATGGTGGACGCCTTGAGGCCGGGGCTGAAGTGCTCTGACATCTTCAATATAGGGGCCAAGGTGATAGAGGAGCAGGGATTCGAGGTCGTACCCGTCGGTCGGATGGGACACGGCCAGGGGATATTGCTGACGGAACCTCCCAGCATCAGCGCCGACGATGACACGGTATTGGAGCCTGGGCTGGTAATAAGCACTGAGCCGGAGATCACCTTCCAGTGGCTGTGGGAAGACGTGCACGTCATCACCGAGGACGGACACGAGCAGCTCACGCTGGAGCCCCCCGACCTGAGAGAGATACCCTTCGACTAGATCTAATCTTTATACTCTCTTAGGGTTTCTACACTTCGTTCTCGCTGCCGGGTCAAGGTACGCCCATCACCCCCCTGCGTCTTTTCCCTAGGAAGAGAGTTAGAGTCTGCTCCCTGCTCGATAGGGGGATGAGGTGTCTCCGCTCACACTGAGAGCTCGTCGAGGTGTGGCCTCGCCCCACCCCGCTCTGGAAGCCCCCACGGAGGGAGTCCGGAGGCCTGCCTGCAGCAGGCAGGGAAACATCCCTCTGGCAGGGGGTATGGGGGGCCTGTCCTCAGCTTGACCGGGGAATGTGCTCCCACAAACAACAACCTATCTGGGTGGGTGGTTGGGGAACATGGCGTTAGCCTTTCTGAGACAAGCTCCTCACCCCACCCGTCATTCTCGTGCTTGACACGGGAATCCAAGCGGAGTTGGGGACATGCCCTTTGGCCCCGACCTGGATACCAGTTTACACGGGCATGACGGTGGAAGGCTGTGGAAACGACAGAAGGGAGACCTACACCCTCTTCCATCGAGCACCCTACTCCAAAAGCCCCCACGGAGGGAATCCAGAGGGAAACCTCCCTCTGATAGGGGGTTTTGAGGCGGGGATTTGGGATGCTGTTTTGCCTTGACCCTATTTAGCCTCGTTGGTAGAATATGGCAACCCCACAATCGTGAATCCGAGGACAAATAGTACCCTACTATGTTGGTGATCGGTCTTACCGGAGGCATTGGCAGTGGTAAGACGTCTCTGTCCAAGATTCTGCAAGATATGGGAGCCTCTGTCTTGGACGCCGACAGAGTCGGTCACGAAGCCTATAACCCCGGAACCCAGACCTGGAAGGACGTTGTAGCCGCCTTCGGGCAAGACATCGTTCGAGACAATGGTGAGATAGACCGGCGCAAGCTGGGAGGCATCGTTTTCGGCGACGCCTCGGCCCTGAAGAAACTGACCGATATTATGTGGCCGAGGATGTATGATATAGTAAAAGGGAAGATAGAAGAGCAGAGGCAATCCGGCACAGAGGTCATGGTGGTTGAGGCCGCCGTCCTGCTGGAGGCCAATTGGACACCTCTGGTAGACGAAGTCTGGGTAGTCACGGCTTCCGAAAACGCGGTTGTCCAGCGGCTTAAAGAAGACAAGGGCATGACAGAAGAGCAAACACACTTCCGAATCAAAGCTCAGATGCCCCCTGAGGAACGTTTAAGCCAAGCCGATGTTGTAATATGCAACGACTCTGGTCCGGACCAGTTGAAGAATCGGGCGGTAGACGCTTGGAAGAGCAGAGTGGAACACAAGAGGTAAGCTGAGTATGGCGGCTCGAGTAAGCAAAGATTTAAACCGGGGGTACCTCATAGAGGAATATGTCATCAGCAAGGAGCCCTTCTACATACCCGTCGCTGATGAAGTGGAGGTATTCCAGGCTGCGTACGCAGAAAGGATTCCGCTGCTCTTCAAGGGGCCAACCGGGTGTGGTAAGACCAGGTTTGTAGAATACATGTCATATCAGCTGGGGCAGCCCCTTGCCGTAGTGAAGAAGGGAAAGGGAGTGGCGGCCTCCGATAATCATAACAGTGTGCCCTTGATCACCATTGCATGTCATGAAGACCTGACTGCCAGCGACCTGGTGGGACGATACCTCTTAGAAGGTGATACGACCAAATGGATCGATGGGCCCTTGACAAGGGCGGTAAAGTCCGGGGGGATATGCTACCTGGACGAGGTTGTAGAGGCCCGTAAGGACACTACAGTCCTCATTCACCCCTTGACTGACCATCGGCGTATCCTGCCCATAGAGAAGAGGGGTGAACTGTTGGAGGCCCACGATAACTTCCTGTTGGTCATATCATACAATCCGGGCTATCAGAGCGCGCTGAAAGACATTAAGCACAGCACTCGCCAGAGGTTCGTCTCGATAGAGTTCGATTATCCTCCCAGGGCTGTTGAGCAACAGGTCATTAAGCACGAAAGCGGAGTCTCCGACGACATCGCCCGGGATCTGGCAAAGCTGGGAGAGAAGGTACGGAACCTCAAAGACTACGGGCTTCAAGAGGGAGCCAGCACTCGGTTGTTAATCTACGCCGGTAGATTAATCAGACAAGGCATTCCGGCTAGAAGGGCTTGTCAGGTAGCTGTGGTCTGGGCACTTACCGACGAGACGGAGATACAACGCAGCGTCGAAGAGGTGGTGTACAGTATCTTTGAATAGCCCTATTGTCAGTGACAACTCATCCTCCGCGTTCGTATCCCCTGAGAGAGAAGAGTCGGTTACCACTCCTTTTTTAACTAAGGTATCTTTTCGCCTTAATTCTCTCGAAAAGCGACGACTCATAGATGGAAAACTGGTTCCAGCCGCTGTGATGCTCCTACTCTTCAAGAAAGGGTCGGAGTACCACATAATCTTCAACAAAAGGTCTCAGCAGGTGGAGCACCACAAGGGGGAGATATCCTTCCCAGGCGGCGTCTATGACGAAACGGACGAAGACCTAGAGGATACGGCGCTGAGGGAGACTTGGGAGGAGATGGGCATCAAGCGTGAACACGTCACCGTTCTCGGCGAGTTGGACACTATTGAAACGCTGTCTAACTTTAGAGTAGAACCTTTCGTGGGCGCCTTTCCATACCCCTACCTGTACAACCCTAGCCCCATAGAGGTTAGCGAGGTGATCGAGGTACCCATCAGTCACCTCTTGGAGCCGCGAAACAGATGGCAAGAGGTGGGTCTGTGGCGAGGAAAGCCCATACCTGAGCACTACTATGTTTTTCAGGACCACGTAATATTTGGAGCTACAGCTCGTATTCTTCACCAGTTTCTTGCCCTGATAGGATAAATCGACCTTATGCCTCCCGAAGAACAACATGGCGAACAGCTGGAGTTCAAGCTAAGTAAATTCCCTCCTGCTGTAGTCAGTCAATTCCGAAACTCCGCCAAACTTCTATCCGGAATTCTCAATAGAGAGGATTTTGACGCCTGGACCCAGGAAGGAATATTGATAGCGGAACATTCGTTTCGTTCCTGGGAAGCGGCCTCGGAGTACTTCAGGGTTACCCCCAAGGTTCTGGCAAAGCTCCCCCTGTCCAACTTTCGGGAGTGGGCCAGATGGGGACGAACTCTGTCTCGTGAGTCGGCGGCTTTATCGACTACCTATTTCCATGCCAGCCCCGACGCCCTGACCAATCTGGCACCTCAGCAAGTAGGTGACTGGGCGGAGTTAGGCAAAGGACTCTACAAAGGTACGTGGAAGTCCGGTACTCTTTCCTCTCGCTACTTCGAGATGAGCCCGGCGCTCCTGCGATACATGACGCTGGGAGAGCTACGTCGATTGGTCTCCTTTATAGATGCCTTGGCCCGTCGTTCATATGACCTTGCCAACGATTGCCTCAGCAGTGCTGAAGAGGTGTTTCGCAACATAGAAAAGCAAGACCGACGAGGGTTCCTCTCCTTCATTTCAACCCTGGTCGAGCTCAATTGGAGAGATGCCAAGGTATGCTTCGAGTCAGGCGCTACTATTCTGTCGAGAGTAGAGAGGGATCAGAGAGCTCAGTTCCTGGACATCGCTGATCGCTATGCCCTTAAGGACAGCTCTCGTATGTATTCCTTCCTGGCTGATTCCTCTAAGGCCCTGGGTGAGTTGCCCTTCGAAACTCAAGGCCATCTACTTGACCTTGCAGCCAGGCTACTAGGAGAGTCCCCAGACGCAGTGGTCGATCTACTCAGGAGCAGTCCCACCGTTCTAGAGAAGATTCCACAGTCGGACTTAGATCTCTGGTTCAATGAAGGACTATCCATACTCAGAGACAATGAGGAGGGAGGGGTTGCCTACTTCCGCTTGGAGTCGGTCAAGAGCAAGGCCATGCTGGAGGAGCTCTCCTCTGGCATAGAGTTGGATAAAGTGAGAGATGTGCTATGGATGTATTCCGTGGCCCTTGCCGGGAGCGACGTTCAAATCCTCGACACGGAAGAGATCAAGGATAAAGGAATAGGATGGGTGTCTGTAGAGCATCCAACCACGGAGGGCCGCACAGTTTATCTGCCCAGCTTTATCCGAATGTATCCCTCCAAAGATGAAAACTTCGGCTGGTATAAGGTGGTGGGCACTCACCAGGTTGCACACCTGGAGTTCGGAAGCTTCGATTTCTCCTTCGATAAAGAGTCCACCCTTTTCCCCGACCTGAGGTTGGAAAGAGAGGCAGCCGCCTCCAAGGAGGGCCCGGGCGGTGTAGTAGACCTGGAGAGGTTCTTCAACCTCTTCTCCGATAGAAGGTTGGCCTACGATATCTTCACGGTGGTTGAAGATACTCGACTGGACGCACGCGTCAAACACGAGTATCAGGGAATTAAGAAGACCTATCAGAGGACTCAACGGGAGAGCATCGAAGCGCGCCCACCCATCGATTCCCTACCCTTGCAGGAGGCGATCCTTGAGCTTCTTATGCGAATAAGCCTAGATCAGAAGACGGGTCTCAAGATACCCGACCGCATCCGAGATCAGGTGGAGGAACTGGTCAGAATCCTCTTGAAGGTGCAGTCACCCGCTTCGGATGTAGAGGATACTTCTGAGGCCACTATCAGAATCTACGACTACATCTCTCAGCTATCTAACAGTCCTTTGCCACCAGACGAATGGGAGGACTTTGACACCTCCGAAATGGACGAAGAATCAAATGTGGATATGGCCACTCCCAATGCCTTCACTTCGAGTGGAGCTGAAGGAGAGGGGCAAGAGCAAGAGGCAGAGTCTGGTCAGGGGGAAGGTGAAGAGAGGCCCTATCAGACTCCTCAAGAAGTCGGTTATCGAGGTGAGTTCAAGCCGGAGATGGTTCAACTTCTGGCCAGGATGAGGGAGAGTCAGAAGAATGACTCCGACGGGGGATCTGATGAGACCGTATCTCCGGAGGCGCTGCGAGAGTTGCTGGAGAAAAGCGTTGAGATAGAGCTTGAGGAAGCTGCAGAGGGAGACATAGACAGCTCTACCAACTTGTTCGTCAACAATCTGATGGGGCAAATCAGCCAGGAGCAGCCGCAGCAGGATCCTGGTCAGGGTCACAATTTCGATACCAGTAAAGACGAGGGCGGTCCTCTGGAGACTGACGACTTCTTAGCCTTCTTGTATGACGAGTGGGATTTCAGAGCCAATGATTACAAGCCCAACTGGTGCTGCGTAAAGCAACGCAAGATGGAAGAGGGCGACACCGGGTATTACGACCGGATCCTAGAGGAATATGCCCTTCTTCAGGCTCAGATAAAGAAGCAGTTCGAGATGTTGGCCCCCGAGGAGCTTCGTAAGGTTCGCAGGCTCCCCTTTGGCGATGATATTGAATACGACGCGGTAGTGGATGCTATGGTGGAGAAGAAGACGGGTAACACCCCAACGGACAAGATCTACTGGCGCCGTAACAAAGTGCACAGGGATGTCTCAGTGGTATTTCTGTTGGATATGAGCGCTTCCACGGCGGAGGCCATAGACGACGCCAAGAAGTCCGCCGAGGACTGGAGCCCTCCCGATGACCCTCGTGAGTACTTGACCTGGCTGCGCGCCCGTCGGGAAGAAGGAAGCCGTCGCTCGTACAAGCGAATCATCGACGTGGAGAAAGAGAGCGCTGTTCTCCTCATCCGCGCGCTGGAAACCATCGGAGACGTTTACGGCATCTACGGCTTCTCCGGCTACGGCAGGGAAAACGTGGAGTTCTACGTAATCAAGGACATCGACGAGCCCTACTCGGACAAAGTGAAACGACGTATCGACAAAATTAATCCCCTTCATGCCACCCGGATGGGACCCGCTATAAGACATGCGATCTCCAAGCTGGAGAAACAGGAGTCCCGCACCAAGGTGCTTTTCCTGCTTAGTGATGGTAGACCCCAAGACCGGGGATACAGCAGGGAAGGAGTCGAGAAGGAATATGCCGTCCACGATACCAAGATGGCCCTTCAAGAGGCTCGTAGGAAGAACATAGTACCTTTCTGCCTCACGGTGGACAGGGGAGGACACGATTACCTGAAGACCATGTGTCAGGACATGGCCTACGAGGTGGTGGCGGAGATAGAGTCCCTCCCTAGAAGGCTGCCTTATCTGTACCGTCGTTTGACCGTTTGAGACCCACCCTCCCCTGTTCCGACTATCGAGTCACAGAGCAATCCCATTCTGAGATAGCGGATACACCCCCAGTCGTTTTCCCGGCTTTCGCCGGCGTCCAGACGGGCGGGGTGGGAGTTCAGCCACAGCTGGTTTGGGCCAAAATGCGCTTGCCCTGCATCAATCGTCGGTGGGGTTGTGTGTGGCAACTTGATTGTTTTTCTTTGTTTAGCTTTGAAACTTGATTGAATGGTAAAAAAAGTTTTGTTTTAGGGGTTTCCCAGGCACGAAGACCCGCTATATTTTGATTGAGTTTTTCATCAGCTTGGGATTGGCCCTACCCACCCAGGTAGGTTTTGTGTCTGTGGGGGCACATCCACCTCGTGCAACACCTCTCCCTTGGATTCCCGTGTCAAGCACGAAAATGACGGAAAAGAGGGTGGCAGGGGAATGACGGTATAGGGGGCGAGGGCACCCTTCCCTTCGACTACGCTCAGAGTAAACTTTAAGCTCAGGGTGAGCGGATATACAGCACGCCTCCGCTCATGCCCTTCGACAGGCTCAGGGTGAGCGGAGACATGACACGCCCCCGCTCATGGTGAGTCTATCGAACCATTTGAGCGGGGCGTTGACAAGCTCTTGAAACCGGCGAGCATTCCTGCTCAGCTTCAGTCCGTTCAGGTTGCTCTTGGGAGCCCTTGCTCCTGGGTGACGACCTCCATGAGAAATAGGGGTGATACCTCCTTGTAAGCGAGATTAGTATTTGCATGATAGCACGTAGGTTCTCATTTTATACATAGCCACGTGGCACAACAGGCTAGGCACCACCTCTGGATTCCCGTGTCAAGCACGAGAATGACGGAAAAGAGAGTGGCAGGGGAATGACGGCATAGGGGGTGAGGGTACTCTTCCCTTCGACTACGCTCGGGGTAAACTTTAAGCTCAGGGTGAGCGGATACACCCCCAGTCGTTTTCCCGGCTTTCGCCGGCGTCCAGACGGGCGGGGTGGGAGTTCGGCCACAGCTGGTTTGGGCCAAAATGCGATGGCCCTGCTGTCGGGGCCACTCTTGCTTTCATTACTAAGCTAGTATTCCTCATGCCTGCTGAGCATCTGTTAATCTCTTATGGGACGTGTCTCTAATATATCTTTTAGCCCATCCAATGCCCGGCTTTTACTGGAGTAGACACGCCTCACTGAGCATCACACCCATGTCAGTCTGATGTTTGCTTCCTCTCTCGAAAATTGCCTCGAAGTCCACTTCTTAAAGGCATTGGCAGTGTCTATCGTGTGAGCATAATGACGAACGAGCCTTCGTTTGGTATCTACCATCGGTGCTGAACTGGCTGCCAAGACTACCCGTGTAGTAAGTGGAAACAGGGGGGCCTATTCCCGTTACAACGTCGGACGGATGAGTAACACGAAATAGATGTAGAAACCTTGAGGGGCGGCCCTTCCGTTCGGAAGGGCCGCCCCTTTTTCACGCGTTAAATTTAGCGGGCCCAAAATAGCTAAAAAGACACTATGACCCCTCTACCCACTTCACCCCTCTCCAAGTCTTCGAAAGCCTGGTTAATTTCAGCAAGGGAGTATCGCCGGGCGATGAGATCGTCCAGGTTCAGTCGCCCAGACAGGTATAAGTCCACCATCTTAGACATATCCACTCTCATCTGAGCAGAGCCGTAATAGCTGCCCTTCAAGGTCTTTTCTTCTCGCACCAGGCTCACCGCCTCGATAGGGGCCTTCTCACCCATGGGGGATATGCCTATAACCACAGTCGTTCCACCTTTACGAGTCATCCTGTAGGCTATATCCACAGTCTCGCCTGATCCGAACACCTCGAAGGCATAGTCCGCTCCTAGACCGTCGGTGATCTCCTTTACCCTGGCCACGGCATCCTGAACCGAAGGATTCACCGAGTGGGAGGCCCCGAACTTCATGGCAAACTCCAGCTTACTCTCCAGGATATCCACGCCGATGATCTTTTTGGCGTTGACCAGCTTCGCTCCCATGATGACGTTTAGACCTACGCCCCCGCATCCCACCACAGCGACAGTGCTGCCTGGCTTCACCTGGGCAGTGGATACGACGGCACCCACTCCTGTAGTAACGCAGCATCCGATGAGATCGGCCCTGTCCAGCGGCAGTGCGTCTGGGATAGGGATACAGGCCACCTCGGGGACTACTGAGTACTCGGCAAAGCAGGCCAGCTGATCGAACTGGGAGATGGACAGGTCTCCTTTGTGTACCCGGCTGGTCCCATCGAACATGGACGCCCAGTTCTGCCCACGAACGTCACATAGATTGGGTCGTCCCGTGGTGCAGAAGTGACAGTGGCCGCAGTTTGACACGAAAGAAAGCACAACCCTGTCCCCCGGCTTCACCATCGTCACACCCTCGCCTACCAACTCTACAGTCCCGGCCCCCTCGTGTCCGAGAAGCCCTGGCAGAGGCATATGAGCTTTCCCCGTGATAAAGTGGTGGTCACTTCGACATATCCCCGCTGCCCCAATCTTGACCAGGACTTCCCCTGCTTTGGGATCGTCCAACTCAACCTCTTCCACCACCAGGGGTTGATTGTAGTCGTACAAGACAGCCGCCTTCATCAGCCCTCTTCCTGCAACATTCTCTGGAGCTCGAACATGGCCATCACAGCCGTCCTATGCTTCACGAAATCTCTGGTCCCAGGAACGCTGTGGCTCGATACGGCTACTCCCTTCGAGTCGGCAATTCCTATGTGCACGGTGCCTGGAGGTTTGCCCTCGCTGCTGTCTGGGCCAGCTACTCCCGTGATGCCTACTCCAATATCTGCTCCCAATCTCCCTCTGCACGTCTTGGCCATGAGCTCGGCCGTATCTCGGCTTACTGCCCCGTGGGCCCTTATGATGGCAGCATCCACCCCATAGTCGATCTTCATCTGGTTGGTGTAGGAAACCAGCCCTCCCTTGAAGTAGCTGGAACTGCCTGGGACGTCGGTTATGTAGCTCGCCAGCAGCCCTCCGGTGCAGGATTCCATGATGGCCACAGTAAGCCCATTATCCTTCAAGAGGCGTCCCACGTTGGCCTCCAGGGTCTCTTCATCAATGCCCCATATGCTGTCCTTCACTGCTTCTCTGACCTTCACCTCCATATCTGCGAGAAGCTCCTGGGCGCGCGGTTCGGTGCTTGCCTTGGACGTGATGCGTAGGTGGATCCCATCGAACTTGGCGTAGACGCCTATGGTTGGGTTGGTGGATGAGAGAAGGTGGGCCACCATTTCGTCTATGCCGCCTTCGCTTATGCCCGCCGTCTTCAGGGTTCGAGATTTTATTACGTCTCCGGCGATTCTCTCTCTCAGCCTAGGCGTGACCTCCTTTGTCCACATACGATGCATTTCGCTAGGGGGCCCCGGCATAGCTATAATGGTTCGTCCATCCTTTTCCACCCACCAGCCTGGGGCAGTGCCCCTAGGGTTGTTGATGGGTTTGCTGGATGGAATCAGGCAGGCCTGTTTCAGGTTTGTCAGCGGCATGGGATAGTCCCGGCCGGTGAATTGGGCCCTCAGGTCCTTTTCCAAGGCTGGGTCTACTTTCATTTCCTCGCCCAGAAGCTGGGCTATAGACTCTCTAGTGATGTCGTCCTGGGTCGGACCCAGGCCGCCGGTAGTGAGGATCAGGTCGGATCTGGACCACCCCCGCCTAAGCACCTCCAGCAGCCTGGCCTGGTTGTCGCCTACTTGGTGAATCCAATACAAATCGATCCCTAGAGTAGGGAGATAGGAGGCCAGGTAGGGGGCGTTGGTATCAGTAAGCTCTCCTAGCAGTATTTCTGTGCCAATAGAGATAATTTCTGATTTCATTGAAGAAACCGATCCTCTGGGAAGACAGCGGGAAGTATAGCATAATTGTGGCTAGTGTCCATTATCCGTGTAGGCCTACACTCCCCACCTTCAACCCCCTCTCCCTTGATGGGAGAGAGCCGGGTGGGAGTGTAATATCCCTGCCTCTGCGCCTGCCCTGTCTGCCAGACAGGGCAGGGGTCTCCTCCTCTCAGTGTGAGCGGATTACTCTCTAGCCCTGCTCATGGTGAGCCTAGAGTTTATCCCGAGTTTACCGAAGGGAACCATTTGAGTGGGGCAGGGAGCAGGGTTGGGGTGGGGTGCGGAGTCTGTCTCAGAAAGGCAAACGCCTTGTTCCCCAACCGCCCGCCGAGGCAGGTTTTGTATGTGGGGGCACATCCCTTCGAGGGACTCAGGACAGGCCCCCAACCCCCTGCCGGAGAGATGCTTCCCTGCCTGCTGCAGGCAGGCCTCTGGACTTCCTCCGTGCGGGCTTCTGGGACAGGGTCCCTGGGGAGAAGGGACAAGATACGGGCCAGGAGCCGGGGCATTTGCGGAGATCAAGGTTCCTCATCCACCATTCGTGTATAATATAGGCATTCCCAGGTTAAAAACATGGGTATATCTATAACTCTAATTAAAATATTCGGCATACCTTTCAAGGTGAACATCACCTGGATCGTCATTTTTGGCTTGGTGATTACCTCGTTGGCCGTGTATCAGTTTCCCGATTCGTATCCCACGTGGTCCGGATACGAATACTGGCTGGTGGCCGCAGCTACCAGCCTTCTCTTCTTCTTATCGGTGCTGCTCCACGAGCTATCCCACAGCCTGATAGCTATCAGGTATGGGATTCCTGTGAAAAGCATCACCCTGTTTATCTTCGGAGGCGTAGCTCATATATCTCGAGAGGCGGAGCGGCCTCGGGTCGAGGCTGTCATAGCCCTCGCCGGCCCAATAAGCAGCCTCCTCATAGCGGGAACTTTTGTCCTTATAGCTTATTTCGTGGGAGCTCTCAACGAGCACGTGAGAGCGATGGCTTCCTGGCTGGCCATTATCAACATAGCATTGGCCGTGTTCAATCTGATGCCCGGTTTTCCCATGGATGGCGGCAGGATACTCAGATCGATGTTGTGGGCTACAACCAAGGACTATCTAAAGGCGACCAGGATATCAACTCTGGTAGGAAGAGGGTTTGCTTACCTCTTGATTGCTGGAGGCGCCGTTTCTATATTCTTTGGGCAGCTAGCCAGCGGCATTTGGCTGATATTTATTGGACTGTTCATAGATACAACGGCGGCAGCCACCTATCGACAAGCCGTGAGAAGAGAGAGCTTCAAACAGGACGATATTGACCAGCTAATGACTCCCTTGGCTTTCGCTCCTATTCCCACCGAGGGCTTGCCCATGGTAAATGCCTCGGAAAATGCGAGCAGAGTCATGGAGGAGTTGGACGAGAAGGGCGTCCATCGTGCCCTCGTCGTGAGAAATGGTAGAGTGATTGGCATTATAACCAAGGATGCCTTCAGGATGTCCAGGGAAGACGAGGAACACAACTAGGCCAAACGCCAGTGCTTTTGGAGGCCCGGTGGAATGAAAGACTACATCTATCTCGATCACGCCGCTACCACGGCTGTAGACCCTAGAGTGTTGGAGGCGATGGCACCCTATTTTACGGAGCTATTCGGCAATCCGTCCGGAGTCTACGCACTATCTCAGAAGAGCCAAAAGGCGATGGAGGAGTCTAGGGAAGCCGTGGCGGACGTCTTAGGATGCCGACCCACAGAGGTGATCTTCACTGGCGGCGCCTCAGAAGCGGACAATGCGGCCATAAAGGGTGGCGCCTTGGCTCTCAGACAGAGTGGAAACCACATCATTACCTCCAGCATCGAGCACCATGCCATCCTTCACTCTTGTGAGTTCATGGAGACCCTGGGTTTCGAATGCACCCTTCTTCCCGTCGATAGGTACGGCCTGGTTGCCGTCGGGGACGTGCTGAATGCCATCACGGATAAGACGGTCATGGTTAGCATAATGCTGGCAAACAACGAGGTGGGGACTATAGAGCCTATTTCTGATCTAAGCCGTGCTGTCAAGGATCAGGCCAGGAGACTGGGGCGAAAGATCATATTCCACACCGATGCCGCTCAAGCCGGTGGTGTTCTTGATCTGGATGTAGACAAGCTGGGAGTAGACATGCTTACCCTGGCCGCCCACAAGTTTTATGGCCCCAAGGGCGTCGGAATCCTCTACGTAAGAAAGGGAACGCCTTTCACGCCTCAGCAACATGGCGGAAGTCAGGAGCGAAATCGCAGGGCAGGAACCGAGAATACCCCACTGATCGTGGGTGCAGCTACTGCTCTTAAGCTGGCGACGGAGAATCAAGAGAGGTATAACCTCTACTGCGCAAAGCTAAGAGACCGCTTGATAGAGGGAATCTCGTCCAAGATCGACTCGGCGCACCTGAACGGCCATCCTATCCAGAGATTGCCCAACAACGCCAACTTCTGCTTCGATGGCGCAGAGGGAGAGTCCATCCTGCTGGCATTGGATATGGAAGGGATAGCCGCCTCCAGCGGCAGTGCCTGCACCTCAGGCTCTCTGGAGCCATCCCACGTGCTCAGCGCTATGGGCGTCCCGGCAGAACGAGCGGTCGGAAGCCTCCGTCTGACTGTAGGTAAGGATAACGACGATTCGGACATTGATAAAGTCTTGGACGTCTTGCCTGGCATCATTCAGCGACTCAGGGCCGTATCGGGCATAGCTCAGACTGTCAGGTAAGCTGGGAAATCGATATGGCTCCGGCCTACAGCGAAAAGCTGATGGACTACTTCAGGAACCCTCGCAACGTTGGGGTAATTGAAGATGCTGACGCAGTCGGGAAGGAATACAATCCCTCCTGTGGCGATACTACGACCCTCTACCTGAAGATAGAGGGTAACACCGTCACCGACGCCAAGTTTCAGACATTGGGCTGTGGTGCTGCCATTGCGACCAGCAGCGCTGCTACGGAGCTCATCATAGGCGGCAGTGTGGAGAGCGCCAGGAAGCTAACCCGGGAAGACCTGGCCGAAGCCGTAGGGGGTCTGCCTCCAGTGAAGGTGCATTGCAGTGTGTTGGCAACGGATGCTATTAAGAGCGCTCTCAAGGACTACAAGGGCGAACGGGGCACCCACCCATCTGAACAACAGGTCGCCAAAGAATAGAGCACGCTTCTGATCTTCCGCCTCGATAACTGAACTCATCGAGGTGTTTGAGTAGATTCTCCCTCTCTTCTAAGATGCACTACAATACTGGGTGATGCCGTGATGGCCTTTCCAGAGCCGTGCGCAACAAAAAACCAGACTCACCAGCAAACTTAGAGCGCAGGATATTCCACGCCCTCACTGGGTCTATTCTCCCTTTCATGGCTCTCGTTTTACCCGTCTGGCTGGTGACTGGCGTGGCTGCGGTAGGTGTTATCATCGCATTGGCCCTGGAGATAGTTAGACGACAAAACTCTCTATTTAACCGTTGGTTTACGTCCAAGGTCTCGGTTCTTCTCAAGAAGGGTGAGGAATCATCGAGAGTTCTGGGAAGCACGTTTCTCCTCATCGGCGCTCTCGCAGCCTTTCTGGTGTTCGATAGATATGTAGCTGTCGCCGCTCTTCTGTTCCTATCGGTGGGAGACCCGGCGGCTGCTCTGGTAGGCGAGAGGTACGGCAGAACACGATTGGGCAAAAAGTCACTTGAGGGAGCTTTGGCATTTGTAGCAGCGTCTGCTAGTGTTGGGGTGCTGGTGTTGGCTGCAGGAGCTGACTTCGACTTCTCGGTTATACTTGTGGGGGCGATCGTTGGCGCCATTGTGGAGTTGATAGCCCTTCCGCCCGACGATAATTTGACTGTACCGCTGGCGGCGGGTGGGGCGATGACGGCGATGATATAGACGGTTTTCAACGTGTATATCTTCATGTGCCTGGAAAAGAGCGTGATCGTGGTATAATCGGTGTATGAATAGATGGACCAGAGGCATCGATTCTAGAGCAGAATTTGATACGTATCCTTCTGGTGAATTCTTCATCAGACTACAGTAGAAACCCAGTTAGGAGGCAGTCGATGGCTGAGGCAGTATTAGAAGTCGGTGATAGCGACTTCGACCAGAAAGTGATAAAGGCCGATAAACCCGCTCTCGTGGACTTCTGGGCTCCATGGTGTGGGCCCTGCCGTATGGTGTCGCCCATAGTTGAGGAATTGGCGGGCGAGTACGACGGCAAGATGGTCTTTACCAAGCTGAACGTCGATGACAGCCCTGAGGTAACTATGCAGTACCGGATCAGAAGTATTCCTACCATCATGATCTTTAAGGACGGAGAAGTAGTGGATACTGTAGTCGGCGCTCTCCCCAAGCGAGAGTTGGTTAAGCACGTGGATGCTGTCGTAAGCTAGCTCCCTGCTTATATAGATAAATAGTTGGTGTTTGTCACTCCTCCCATAGCCTAGGGAGGAGTGATGCTATATATTAGAAGCTGCCTACATGGGGGAGCGGATGGGTCCCGGTGGGTCCCGCGGACTTCAAATCCGTCAGGCTCCGGTCCTGCGATCGGAGCGGTGGGTTCGACTCCCTCCCGCTCCCGCCACTAATTGCGCTCGTGGGCCGGTGATGAGTGAATATGAACTGTCAATGCGCAGGTGTAGAGGTCTCTTTGAGCGCCTCTAATCTCTTATCCCCATCCTAGGGGCAGCCAGAAATCCCAAGGGGGCTCACCCTCCAATGCATACCCCGCCGGATATACAATTACCTCAATGACAAGCAGGAGACCGATGGCTAAGGGTATCCTGCCAGTAGTGCGCCAACTGCGCGTAGGGGTTTCACTATTGACTAACGCATGTTTGAGCCTTGTCTTAAAATCTCGCGGATCATGCTCCCAGGATCGTCGTGTTTTCACCTCAGAAACAAAGCCACTGCGTCTTGATAATCAGCCATAGATCCTTGACACCTACAATCCCGTGCATGACACGGGGATCCAGAGTTAGCGCCTAGCCCGTTGTGCCACGCGTCTATATATAGAATGAGGACCTGTGTACTATAATTCAAATACTCATCTCGCTTACAAGGAGGTATCACCGTCATTTCTCACAGAGATCGTCGCCCAGGAGCAGGGCCGGCTGGGGTAGCAGCCTCGCTCATGGTGAGCTTAGAGTTTATCCTGAGTTTACCGAAGGAAACCACATGAGCGGGGGGATGAGGCGTCTCCGCTCACCCTGAGCTTAAAGTTTACCCTGAGCGTAGTCGAAGGGAAGGGTGCCCTCACCGCCATATGCCGTCCCTCCCGTGCCCCCTTCTTTCCCGTCATTCTCGTGCTTGACACGGGAATCTAGGGGAGAGGTGTTGCACAAGGTGGATGTGCCCCCACATACCAAACCTACCTGAGCGGACGGTTGAGTCCAACCCCAACCTGAAAAAACTCAATCAAAACGTAACGACATCTTCGTGCCTGGGAGACCCGTAAAACAAAACTTTTTTTACAGTTCAATCAAGTTTCAAAGCTAAACAAAGAAAAACAATCAAGTTGCCACGCCCAAGCTCAGAAGGGTTATAATGCAGGGTAGTCCCATTATGCCTGAAACCAGCTTTGGCGGAGCTCCCACCCAGTCTCTCTGTACGCCGGCGAAAGCCGGAAAAACGACTGGCGATGTATCCGCTAACTCAAAATGCGATTACCCTGACTGGACGAGTACAAAACGTTGACCCTCATTGTAGTCCGAGAGTATAATATAGCCGCGCTTGTGTACCAATCTCCCACATAGTCCCTCAACTAATGAAGAAAGGCCCATCTCGCAAGCGACCAAGATGGTTGATCATCCAAAAGAGGCCTGCGGACTCTTCGGTGTTTACTCTCCTAAAGTAGATGTTGCTAGACTAACCTTCTTTGGTCTGTTTGCCCTTCAACATCGTGGACAGGAAAGCGCAGGCATAGCGACCGCCGACGGACGGCGTCTATATTCCCACACCTCTATGGGGCTGGTGTCCCAAGCCTTTGACGAGACTGCCCTTGAGAACCTGGTAGGCCACATGGCCATCGGCCACACCCGATACTCCACGATGGGTTCCAGTCGCATTGCTAATGCTCAGCCAATAAGAGTGAAAGGGGAGACCGGCGATGTGGCTGTCGGACATAACGGCAACTTGGTCAATGCCAAACAGCTTCAAGATGAGTTGGCTTCTCGTGGAATCCAGTTCAAGGCCAGCACAGACAGCGAAGTCATAGCTCAGTGGCTGGTTCACGCACCTGGCAAGACTTGGCCAGAGAAGATCAAGTATTGCATGAACCGCTTTCAGGGTGCTTATTCTCTAGTAGTTTTGACTCCAGAGGTTTTGATTGGAATAAGGGACCCCTTGGGGGTACGTCCCCTGGCTCTGGGTAAGCTGGACGGTGGATGGGCCCTCGCCTCAGAGACGTCGGCCTTGGATCATATTGGCTCCGAGGTTATACGAGAGGTCGAGCCTGGGGAGGCTATCATCATCGATGAGTCGGGGCTTCAAACCCACCAGTTGCAATCTCCTGAATGGCACGCCCTGTGTATTTTCGAGCATATCTACTTTGCGCGACCCGATAGTGTGCTTGGAGGTAAGCTGCTGCACCTGGCCCGCCAGCGGATGGGATCCCAGCTAGCTATAGAGCATGAAGTCGATGCAGATATGGTCATTGGGATTCCAGATTCGGCAACTGCCGCTGCCATGGGCTACTCTAGAGAGTCGGGAATCCCTCTAGGAGAGGGGATTCTGAAAAACCGCTATGTGGGACGTACCTTTATCCAACCCGACCAGAGCATTCGAGACCTGGGTGTTCGCTTGAAGTTCAACGCTATGAGTGAGGTGTTGGAGGGGAAGAGAGTGGTGGTTGTGGATGATAGCATTGTTAGAGGTACTACAACTCCTCATGTGGTTGACCTGCTGAGAAAGGCTGGAGTCAGCGAGATTCACATGAGGGTATGCGCCCCGCCCATTCAGTACCCCTGCTTTTTCGGGGTGGACTTTGCCACCCGGCGGGAGTTAATCGCGGCTCAGAAAAGTGTCGAAGAGATACGTGATTTCATCGGCGCTGATTCTCTTGGTTATTTAAGCATAGAGGGCCTGATAAAGGCTGTGGGCTTGCCCGAAAACGAGGTCTGCACCGCCTGCTTTACCGGTCGCTATCCCATCCCTGTCCAGCTGGAAATGGACAAGCTGGCCCTCGAGACGTCTTAAGCGGTAGGATTGTCTAGCTGACTTTGTTGACCCGTTAAACGAGACTTTTGAATAACTCCAGCATTGTCCAAAAATGAAGTGCTCCAACTGTCATTCTGAACGGAGCGTAGCGAAGTGAAGAATCCAAAACCTCTGCCCGTAAAGCTATGACGTATTTGATGGACCGCTTCGGATTCTTCGCCACGCTCAAAATGACACTGGTATGGGACTTGTTCGCAAGTTACGCAAAGGTCTCTTAAACCGGGAAGTCGATTTGGGTGCCAACGAGTTCACCTACAGAGTTGCGGGTGTTGATATTGATGCCTCGGAAGAGGCAGTAGACCTGATAAAGAAGCACGCTCGTACCACCTTCAACCATCAGGTCTTAAGTGATGTTGGTTTCTTCAGCGGCCTTTATCAGCTTGGAAAGTATCGCTCGCCTGTCCTGGTATCCAGCACCGATGGTGTGGGGACCAAGGTTAGGGTGGCGTCTCTGTTAGGCCGATACGACACCATTGGGATCGACTTGGTTAACCATTGTGTCAACGACATTCTGGTCGGCGGAGCCACCCCCCTATTTTTCCTTGATTACATAGCTACAGGCCGACTCGTCCCCACTCAAATCGGCGAGCTAGTCAAGGGCTTGGCATCGGCCTGTAAAGATGTGGGATGCGCCCTCATAGGAGGAGAGACCGCGGAAATGCCGGGCATCTACAGAGGTGGCGATTTCGATCTAGCGGGGTTTATTGTGGGCGTGGTGGAGAAGGATGAGCTTATAGATGGTTCATCCATAGCTGCAGGGGACGTTCTATTAGGACTCCCCTCCAGTGGGCTTCACACTAATGGCTATTCTCTTGTGAGGAAGGTCTTCGGAATCGAGGATGATCGATCGGCTTTAGATACCCTTTGTCCCGAGCTGGGGAGAAGTCTGGGCGATGAGTTGCTGGAACCTCATCGCTGCTACTACGCTTCCCTTAAGGGTGTGCTTGCCTACATAAAGGGCATGGCCCATATAACCGGAGGCGGGCTACCAGGCAATCTCCCCAGGATACTGCCCGATGGGCTAGCTGCTGCTCTTGACCCCCCTTCCTGGGATGTGCCGGCGATATTCGAGTTGATACGCCAGATGGGCGATGTACCGCTGGATGAGATGTATCAGGTATTTAATATGGGTTTAGGTATGATCGTGGTTTGCTCTCCCGAGGATGTAGATAAGATCACGGTTGAGGTGCAAGAAGCTGTTGTTGTAGGTGAGGTATTACCTCAGAAGGACCATCGTCGGGTGATTCTTCGGTAGGTGTCTCTCTCGGCTTATTCCAATGCGAGCTCTCATAAGCGTCTCGGATAAAAGAGGCATTGAATCCTTTGCCGCTTCTCTTGCCGAACTGGGCATTGAGATACTCAGCACCGGTGGCACTCAGAAAGCTCTAAGAGATGCCGGAATCCCAGTTAAAGGGGTGTCGGAGCTGACAGGGTTTCCCGAGATTCTGGATGGACGAGTCAAGACGCTTCATCCCTCGGTGCACGGGGGCATCTTAGCCCGTCGGGATTTATCAGAGCATATGGGACAGCTTTCCGACCATCATATCCAGACCATTGACCTGGTAGTGGTGAACCTCTACCCCTTCGTCGAAACGGTGGCCAAGGAGGGAACTTCTCTAACCGAGGCGTTGGAGAACATCGATATCGGCGGACCAACCCTCATTCGAGCAGCCGCGAAGAACTTCCCAGACGTTATCGTGGTTGTTGACCCTGAAGACTATCCAAAGATCGTGGAAAAGCTTCCTTCTAGCAGCCTTGACCACCAGGAACGGCAGAGTCTGGCACAAAAGGCCTTTCAGCACGTGGCCTTATATGATACTGCCATAGCTCACTATCTCAAGGACGGAGATGGCGTCCTTTCCACCGAGCTCACCTTGGGGTTCACAAAAAAACAGGGTTTACGCTACGGAGAGAACCCCCATCAGCAAGGCGCTTTCTACTCCGACGTTCTGGGAGGCCGAGAAGGGATCGGAGGCGCGACTCAACTGTGGGGCAGAGAGCTCTCCTTCAACAACATCCTGGATGCCGACGCCGCCTGGAGGGTGATCACCGACTTTAATGAACCCGCCGCAGCGATTATCAAGCATACCAATCCCTGTGGATTGGCTTCCCACGACAACCTTACTGAAGCATATCAACGAGGTTTAGAGGGAGATCCTGTTTCGGCCTATGGTGGCATTGTAGCATTCAATCGCTTGCTCACTCTAGAAACGGCAAAGGAGCTGGCAAAGACCTTTTACGAGATTGTCCTGGCACCAGACTTCGCCCCTGAGGCTCTTGAGTTGCTCAAGAGCAAAAAGAACCTGCGTATTCTTAAAGTGGCTTCGTCCGATTCATCCGCGGGCACTGAGCTGGACGTTCGACAAGTAGCGGGTGGATTGTTGGTCCAGACCCGCAATGCTACCGATGAGGACTCAACGCACTGGAAGTCCGTAACCAAGAGAAAGCCTACATTGGAGGAGACGAGGGATCTTACCTTCGCGTGGAAGGCGGTGAAGCACGTAAAGTCCAACGCTATCGTGCTGGTCAGAGACAAAGCTCTCGTGGGGATGGGAGCAGGACAGCCCTCCCGAGTAACTAGCGTCCAACTAGCCCTCAAAACGGCGAAAGAGCGATCGAAGGGATCGGTTCTGGCCTCAGATGCCTTCTTTCCCTTCGCCGATAGTGTGGAGTTGGCCGTCGGTGGAGGGGTTACAGCAATCGTGCAGCCCGGTGGCTCCATACGAGACCAAGAGGTGATAGACGCAGCGGATGCTCACGGTTTAGCTATGCTGTTTACTGGGGTTCGGCACTTCAAGCACTAGATAACCTATTAGCGATGAAGGATGACATAGTTCCTCTACAGCAGGAACCCCTGTTCAAACTGGTGAAAGCGTATAGAAGCTTACATCCTAAGCAACAGAAGGAAGAGTTCAAGGTACTGGTGGAATGAGCGGCCGGGACTACTACATCGGTTGGAGAGACGAAGAGACAGAAGTCATAGAGTCGAATGTGTTGGCCGGGGTCATGTATGGATGTGTCACAGGCACTCGAAAGAATGTCCCCGGTGTTGGGGCCCGCTTCTGCGGTAGACTGACCAGAGAGGCCTTCAAGAGACACGGTTGTCTCGTTAGTCCGGGTTAAACGTTGTGACCACCTTTGACATAGTCATCCCCGTCTATAATGAGGAGGAAGAGTTGCCCAGAGGTATCGAGGCTCTCCATTCCTACCTCTCTCGAGAAATGGCGGGCTACCAGTGGCGCATCCTCATTGCCGATAACGGCTCCATTGATTGCACCCTGGATGTGGCCAGAGATCTGTCCGCCAAGCACTCGTGCGTAGAGTGGATACACTTGGACCAGAAAGGAAGAGGACGGGCTCTGCACAAGGCTTGGACAGAGAGCGAAGCCGATATCATGTGCTATATGGACGTCGACCTTTCCACTCGACTTGATGCTTTGCCGGAGCTAGCACGCTCCATCGAGGAAGGCTGGGACGTCGTTATCGGTTCCCGGCTGACCAAAGAGTCGAGGGTGGAGCGGCGCACTCTAAAGCGAGAGGTCCTCTCCCGCGGCTACAATCTCCTGATCAAGAGTATGTTCTGGACCCGATTCTCCGATGCTCAGTGCGGCTTCAAGGCTATAAGTAGGAAGGTAGCTCAGGAGTTGGTGCCTCTGATCGAGGACAAAGCTTGGTTCTTCGATACCGAGTTGCTGATCATCGCCGAGAAAAATGGTTATCTGATCAGGGACATCCCCATCCACTGGGTAGATGACCCCGACACCCGAGTCAAGATAGTGGGAACTGCCTACGAAGACCTCAAAGGACTCTTGAGACTGAGGTTGGGCGGCATACCCAAGCCCTTCGTGCCCGTTCCTTGAATTGACGATTGCTCAATAGTAAGATTCTTGCATGATCATCTGATTCATAAAAAGATTATCTTATGAGTAATGTAATCCTGGCAATTAACATGATCCGTGGTTTTTGCGAAGAGGGATATCCCATGTTCGTAGGGGAATCAGCGCGCAATATCATCCCCAACGTAAGACTTCTCCTTGATCAGGAAAGCAAGGCTGGTTCCCAGGTCATCTACGTCTGTGATAAGCATGAGCCCGACGATCCGGCATTCCAGCTAACTGTCAGGCACTGCGTTGTAGGCACCCCAGAGGTGGATATTATTTCCCAGCTGGCTCACATTCCTGGTGACGTCATCTACAAGGTGCGAAAGAGCGCCTTCTTCAAGACCGACTTGGATGAAAAGCTGAAGCATCTGGCTCCTGAAAAGCTGATCATATGTGGCGTGCCTAGTAATAACTATGTTCTCCACACGGTGGCCGATGCCAGGAATCGAGATTATACAGTAGAAGTGCCTGCTGACTGCGTTGCCGCCCGCAACGCAGAGGCACACCGTTTCGCCTTGACCCACATGGAGAAGATACTGGGCGCTAGAATAAAGGAATCTGCGCACACTTGAGAGTCTCGACCTGCGTACGATTAAGAGAGGGAGTAGTGACATGGCAAACGTAGTTCTCGTTGTAGACATGCTGAGAGGGTTCTGCGAAGAGGGTAATCCACTGTACATTGGTGAAGCCGGCCGACGCATCATTCCCAACATCCTAAATCTCCTTGAAAGGGAGGCCGAGGCAGGCTCCAAGATAATCTACATTTGCGATAATCACGATCCCGACGACTTGGAATTCCAGCTCTTTCCCAAGCACTGCGTAGCGGGCACCTCCGAGACCGAGATTATCCCAGAGTTGGCCGCTTTCCCCGGTGATGTAGTTCCCAAGAAGCGCTACAGTGGATTTTTCGGCACTGATCTTGAGCAGCGCTTAGAGCGATTGAACCCCGATAAGCTCATAGTCTGTGGGGTCTGTACCGACATCTGTGTACTTCACACTCTGGGAGATGCGAGGAATAGGGACTATAACCTCGAAGTACCCGTAGACTGCGTTGCCTCCTTTTCGGAGAAGAACCATACAATGGCCCTTGACCACATACAGAATGTTTTGAAAGCTAAGGTGGTGCAACCACCGGTTGTTGCCTAGCTCTCCGATTCTCCCCGTTTCTCGAACTCTAGCAGCAGCACCTTCGTCGTGGCGTCCGTCACCTTCGACTTCTCGTCGATTCTCCAGCCCGCTACCCATACGATACGACCCTGAGCATATACAAGAGGTATTTCTGCTCTAGTTCTGCGCGGCACCTTGGAATTCACCAGAAAATCCTGGAGCTTCTTCGGCTGCTCCATGCCGAGAGGTTGAAATCTATCTCCTGGACAACGGGACCGTACTGTTAGCTGGGTGCCCACTGCATTCAAGTCCAGAGCTGCTTTCAGTCCATTGGGTTCCTCACCATACGAACCAGCCTCCACAATCGATGCCCTTACTACCCAGCCATTCATCTCGGTTACTCCTGGGATTTTTAGCGGCTCGTCGTTTGGGAACGGAGTGTATTCTTCATCTCGGATCGTCTCTCTTGTAAGCACACACTGCCCATATTCCATGGTGGCGACGGCGCCTCTCGGTAGATGGAGGCTTTTCCCAGTTGGCTTGGACAGCAGCTCTTCCAAATCCAGGATGTGCACCTGCTCGATATCCACCAGATTGCCCACAACGAATTGAATACTCCTCCTCAGCAGATGACTCCGCAGAGAGGGAGCCAGTGCAGACAATCTCGCTGCGTTCACCCTGAGGCCATCGGACTCCTCCGCTACTACTGACTCCCAAGCCTTTCCCACCTCATCTTCGATGAAGTCCATGTCCAGTGAAGCACTGTATGCTAGACGTCGCAGGGCGGCATCGACGTCGGGGTTGTATTCTCGTAAGTGGGGGCGCAGTTCCAACCTAACTTTGTTTCTCAGGTGCCTAGTAGAGAGGTTGGAGCGATCGACCCTAGGGGTGATATCCAACGCCTGGCAGTATCTCTCCGTATCGCTGCGATGGACATCCAACAACGGTCTAAAAAGCTTGATGTTTGAGGTTGTAGGCGCCTCGAGGATAGTGACCGGCCTCATACCTCGGAGTCCAGCCAGACCACTCCCTCTTACCAGGTGTAGCAGTATGGTCTCTGCCTGGTCATCAGCAGTATGGCCTACCGCTACTCCTGCCCCGACAACATCTGAACAAACTCTCACGAGAAACTCGTATCTGCTCTCCCTGGCTCTCTCTTCCAGTGAGTGGCTGTGCGTGGACCGTCTTGAAGTCACATCCTCTTTGCATACTGTACAAGGCAGCCCCAGGCTTTTGGATATCTGAGCCACATACTCGGCGTCCTCGTCAGACTCCCGCCCCCGGAGACAGTGGTTCAGATGGGCCACATGCAGGAGAAGACCAAGCCTATCTTTAAGATGTGCTAGTGCATACAAGAGACAAATGGAGTCGGGACCTCCTGACACGCCCAGGACCAGGGGACGCGGGTCTCTCTCCAGGCCATGGGTCTCAATAAAGCCTCGAACTCGGTCTTCGACCTGACCTTTGATGTCTTCAGATTCCATGCTTGTTCCTGCTGAGCAGCTACAGTCTGGTAACCAGAACCTTCTCGATCTTGACTCCTTTCATCTCCGTTACCTGTAGCTTCAATGTCCCGTAGCTGACTGTTTCACCTTCGTGAGGGATGTGGCCTAGGATACCAAGCACAAAGCCGGCAACCGTCTCGTATTCTCCTTCTGGAATCTTCAGCTGTAGACCCTCGTTAGCCTCGCTGACCTGCATTCCTCCATCCACCTGGAATGCGCCCTCATCTAAACTCTCGTATTCTCCTTCACCACTCTCACCTTCCTCGCCGAATCTACCAATAATAGCGGTGATCAACTGGTTCATGGTCACGAGTCCAGCGACGCCTCCGTATTCATCCACGGCCAACGCCATCTGGATGCCAGATGTCCTCATCTCGGCGAAGAGGTCATCCAGGGGCTTGGTCTCCGGCACAAAAGTGGCAGGTTGAGCCAGATGGAGCAATGATGTATCTTGTTGTATCTCACAGTTGTGCATGGCCTTTATCACGTCCTGTGTATGGATTATTCCCACCACATCATCAACCGACTCTTTGTAAACTGGAAATCTCGGATGGGGTAGTTGTACATAGGTGTCCAAGAATGCGGAAAAGGTGGTTTCCTCGTTCATCCATACCACCTCGTTGCGAGGGGTCATAACCTCGTTAACCCTCCTATTCCCAAAGCCGAGCACCTTACGGAGAATGGTCGCTTCTTCCTCTTCCACCGTTCCCTCCTGCTGACCCGCCGTAATAACGGAATGCAGCAACTCTGGGCTTACCAGGTCTCTGGCCCCTACTTTAGCTCCGCTTAATTTGATTATGCCGATGCCTAGCCAATGGAGCAGCACGGAGATGGGGAATAGAATCCACTCCACCAGGGTGAAGGGTCGCAGATAATGAAAGGACAGCCACTCTGGATGACGGCTGGCAAAGGTCTTGGGTATCATCTCGCCGAATATCAATAGCAGAACGGTGACGCCGGCGGTAGAAACAATGATGCCTAACCCCTCATCCATCCACGAAACGGCCATAGCAGTTCCCAGGGCGGCGGCGGCGGTGTTTACCAGATTGTTTCCTAGAAGCACGGTCGAAAGAGTCTTTTCCGGATGATCGAGTCTGCTGAGTAGTCTGTTGGCCCCGTGGTGTCCGGTCTGAGCAAGATGAAGGATTCTGATCCTCTCCAGTGAGATAAATGCTGTCTCGGAGCTGGAGAAAAAAGCAGATAGAACCAGAAATACCGCCATCAAGACCAGGCTGAGAATGGTCGCTTCGGCGCTCATCAGATCACTCCTTTAACAATGTTCCAGATTGGGGACTGCAGCAAGGTTGACACAGGTGTGAATAGCCAATTGGTGGACGGTAAAAAGAGAGGTCGTGCACTTCTCGCACCGCAGACGATACTAGTTACCTGGCTCGGACAGAGAGGCCAGAACTATCCAGGGAAAGATAGTGTGGTGCAAGGTTGGTTGATTACCCATAGCGACATAACGCTAAGCTGATGATAGCATCGCGGGTGCAAAGGTGTCAAAGTCGTGTATTTGTCCAATAGATTATAGACACTTTGCCACTTTCCTCGATCTGTGATGCTGATGGAGGAGTGGGTACGCACAGGCAGACGCATACAGGGAGCTTGGGAGATCTGGGAGGTAATACAAACAGACCTACGCCTCTGCTCTGCCACTCCTCCTCGAAGTGGGCCTGGAGCTCAGAGCCTCCGTCATACCTGGATACCCTGCCTGCAGCAGTCGGGCTCCAATAGGAAATGGTCTCTTCAGCAGCGGTGTATTCGCGCCCGATGAGGCATCCATGGCCGGAGCGTTCTACTTAGATTCTGCCCTCCGGCGCGAAGATGTGGAGCGGGTGGAACAGAGGGTAAGTACGGTGAATGCCAGGGATTGCCCAGATGATCGGTTGGGGCTACTCGCCGCTGATGGGGTCGTGTTCCGAGCGGTCGGCGGGTTCCATCATGAAGTCCCTTGGTAATAGTCTCCCTTTGTATAGCCTTGACTGTCGGTGCTATAGTCGGCGTTGACGGACTCCATCTCCTCCATAGTCAGTCTTCCGGAGTACGTCTGCGACAGAAGCTGCTGATGGGCCTAGTCTTTTCTATGCGCCTTCGTTTCCTGGCTCACGACGATCCCCTTTTCGAATATCTGACGCTAACATACAACACCTTGTCCAAACCTCGATTCTCCTATGCAGTCAATTAGCCTGCTCATGGTGAGCCTAGAGTTTATCCTGAGTTTACCGAAGGGAACCACATGAGCGGGAGGGGGCATCCGCTCACTCTGAACCTGCCGAAGGGAGTGAGCGGACAGATGGGGTAGAGTCACTACCACCGACTGCCCCTTCATCTACCACCAGGTGGGGGATTTGGGCAGGGGCGCGTCCGAGTCAGCGACGGCTTGGCAGGGCCCTGATGGCGCCAGGATTGCTGCGTGGAGGCGCTAGTCGCCGGGAGGGAGGACGCTGACGGTGATGATGTCGGTGCCGTGGTACTGCTGGTGCCGCACTGAGGAAGCGTAGCTCCTTAGCAGCCGCAGAGACATCTCGTTCTCCACCGGCCCTTCCGAATCGTGTTGCTGTATCTGGCGGATGCGGTCCTCGATGTTACCCTCGTCGCTTGCTCCTCCAATGAACTCCAGGTCTGCTGCCGAGCCTTCGCTGGATGCTATGACCACCAGCCTCCGCTGCTCTTCCGGCGAGTCTTCGCTGCCGTCTTCCGCATCGTCCAGACCCTCCAGTTCTAGGGGAGAGAGGGTCAGTAGAGTTTCCTCCGCCACTGCGCTCAGCCTGTCCTTCATCGCATCGTTCCATCCCCTGCTGTTGGCGAACTTTTGGATAAACTCGTTCAGCTCGGGCAGCACCTCGATGTCCAGCAGGGACTGGAAGCGCATGCGCCTGGGATTGGTCAACTCCAGGTACAGGATCATAGCGATGGCTGCGAATCCGCCCGTGGTGATGCCGCTCTTGAACAGCCCGCCCACCACGGGCCCAACGTCAGGCAGGGAGAAGAGGCCGAACTGGAACGCGGCGCCTATCCAGAAACATATCCCCGCGACGATAACCTTCTCCCGGTTCTGCTCCGTCTGTATGACCGTCTGCGCCCCGTCGACGAAGAGGGTGCCCGTCACCAGGAGGAGGTAGCCGGTCATCACCGGGCCGGGGATGGTGCTAAAGAGGGCGGAGACCTTGGGCAGGAAGGCCATCGCGATGAATATGAAGCCTGTGCAGTATCCAACTCGACGGGATGCCACCCCAGTCGTTCGTATGAAGGAAACTATGCCGGAGTTGACGATGTTGGGTACGGTGCCGGCCAGGCCGGCCATGAGATTACTTGCTCCACCGCCCGCCAGGGTCCCCTGCACCTGCCGGAAGTCGATGGCTTTGCTCTCTCGCCATGCCACCCGCTGAAGGGTAATGGCTTCCCCGGTTGCCTGGATGGAGAAGATGACCCCAAGAAACAGGAAGGAGGGCAGCAGGGTCCAGAAGGGGATGCCAAAGTCCAGCCCCAGGCCTGGGGCTGAATCGGGAACTCCCACCCAGGGCGCGTCCAAGATCCGGTTT
Source organism: Dehalococcoidia bacterium (assembly GCA_965197675.1). Classification (GTDB taxonomy): domain Bacteria; phylum Chloroflexota; class Dehalococcoidia; order Plut-88900; family Plut-88900. The sequence continues at coordinate 1,539,843 of OZ240221.1, forward strand.
ACGTCGTATATGCCCAACCCAGCAGAAACAGCCGTGCCGACGATTATGCCGACGACCGGCCCCCACAGGCGGAGCAGCGCCGAGCCCCGCAGGGTCAGGGCTGCCACCACCATCAGGGTCACCAGTGCCGTCAATGGCGCTGCCGTGGGCTCCTCCAGGGAGGCATCGTCCAGCAGGCGGAAGACTACCGATGCCAGCGTTATGGAGAGTATCATTATGACTATGCCGCCTACGGTGGGGGTTACGATGCGCCGCAGTATGAACAGCCACTTGGAGATAACCAGTTGGGCTGCGGCGGAGACCAGCACCAGGGCGGTCAGGGTCGATGGACTTCCATCCACCACCGCCGTTATGCAGAAGGGGATAGATACTGCAGCGGTGAACATGGGCATCACAGCCCCCGCTCCCACAGGCCCAATGCGCCGGACCTGCAGCAGGGTGGACAGCCCAACCACCACTAGCGACGCAAAGACCATCCAATTGAGGTAAGAATCGCCTCGGCCCGACTCGTTGGCTACGATCACCGGCGTCACCAGCAGAGTGGCTGTAGCCATCAAGCTGAACTGGGAGGCGTGACCTAGAGATGGGAGGATGGGTGGGTTCTCGTGCCCTTCGTATCGGGGATTTCGAGATGGTGTCGCCGTCGCGCTTACCTCCGAAGCATGAGATGGGATAAACATACCACAAACGCGCCGGATATTGCCTCTTTCTCCCCGACGTCGCCTCTCTCATGCTCCCCCTCGGCCTGCCTGCCATGATTACTGGCCAGGCAGGTATCATGACCTTAGAGCAGTGCGGCGGGTTGCTTTGTGGTCTCGCGCCCGCAGCGGCGCCGTCACAGCGAGCGCACGGCCTCCTCAATGGCGGTCGTGGCGTCCTGGTAGGCGGTCTTAGGAGGAAAGATCAGCGGCTCCCCAAAGCGTATTTCCACTGACCCGCGCCGCAGTATCGGGTACTTGGCCGGGGTGCCCATCCGGTTGATGTGCAGCTTCACCGGCACCACGGGCAGCCGCCCCTCCACTGCAACCAGGCCCGTACCGTTCATAAATGGCAGGATGGGCCCGCCAACCGTCAGCTTACCCTCTGGGTAGATGAGGACCGACCAGCCGCTGTCCAGGATCCTGCCCATGTTCTCCAGACTGGGTCGGATCGGCCCGTCCTGGGCCAGGGGAAAGCCGTTACCCAGCAGCGGGTTCAACACCGAGCGCATGGGGTTCCTCCACAGCTTGCCGGCTGCGGCGATGGCTAGGCGACAGCGCCAAACCTGGGGTATGGCCTTGATGATGAGGAGGTTGTCCAGCCCAAGGTTGTGGTTGGAGGCGAACAGGACGGGGCCCTCCACTCCCCGGAGCCTCTCCCGCCCCGTGACCCTGAGGCTATATGGCGCCAGCACCATCGGGAATAGCATCGCCCGTTGTAGAAAGCCCCGGGCCATGCGGCACCACCATCGCATTCCCCAGGCAGGGAAGCGGGTCATCGGTGGGTTGCTCGCGCCCTCGTCCAGCATTCGCTGCAACTGCTCCACGGTGGTGTCCGAGCCCACCTGGCTGTCATCCATGTACACACCTAGGTGGGTCTCGATGGCCGACAGCAGCTCCACCCTGCCCAGGGAGTCCAGCCTCAGGTCCTCGCCTAGGGTCCTGCTTGGGGCCACCTCCGAGGCGTCTACCAGGGCTACCTCGGCGATGACGGCCGCAAGGCTCCGGACCCCGTCCCGGCGGCTGTGTGGCCGCCGAGGGCCGCAGGGAGTCTCCTTCGAGGGGGCGGTCCTGCCCTGGAGAGCGTCTATGAGCACCGGCTTCTTGACCTTCAGGGTGTGGGTACGAGGGAAGTCCTCATCCGGCCAGACGGTGAAGCCACGGATCCTCTGCTGCTCCGCCAGTTGTGCGTTGGCCCATGCAACGATGAGCTCCGGGTCCTGACCGTCGCTGAGGATGAGGGCCGCGTGCACCTCCACCGCGCTGCCCATCTCCAGCCCCACCACCGCCGAGTCGGTCACGCCGGGGTGTCGGTTGAGCACCGCCTGGATGTCGTCCGGGTAGACGTTTTGACCGCTTGGAAGCACTATCATGTCCTTCACGCGTCCTCGTATGTGAAGGAAGCCCTCATCGTCGAAGTAGCCTAGGTCGCCGGTCCTGTACCAGCCGTCGACGAAGGCCGCGGCTGTCTGCTCCGAGGCATTGTAGTAGCCGGGCGAGATGCTTTCGCCCCGCACCAGTATTTCCCCTTCATCGCTGATCACTACCTCCACGTTGGGCAGAGGACGCCCCACCGAGTCCGGTCTCCGTTCCTTCAGGGTGTGGTTGCTTATCACCGGGGACGCCTCCGTTGTGCCGTAGCCCTGCACTATCTTCACCCCCATCAGTTCCCACTTCCGGCCCAGTTCCGGGTTCAGCGCCGCCCCGCCGGAGACGACGAAGTCCAGCTTCCCCCCGAACTGCTTGTGGACACGCCTGAACAGGTGCCGCCTGAGGGGAAAAGGCATCTTCCTCGCCACCTTCATCAGCTTGCTCCAGAGCGCCTCCTTCCCCTGGCTCCTAACCTCCCGCTCTATGCCGTTCATCAGCAGCTCCAGCCCCTGGGGCACCAGTAGCATGGTGGTGATGCGACGCTCCCGCATGGTTCGGGCCAGCACTGTCGGCTGGCGGCTGGTGGGATATGTGACGCTGGCGCCGAAGTGGAGCACGGCCAGCAGGCCGCCCATCTGCTCGTACATGTGGCTAAGCGGCAGGATTGAGAGGAGGCGGCTGGAGGTGTCGCAGGCGATGTACTGGGTAATGCCCTCTATGTTGGCGGTCAGGTTCCTGTGGGTCAGCATAACACCCTTGGGGTCGCCCGTTGTGCCGGATGTGAACATGATCTCCACCAGGTCGTCAGGGCCTATCTCCACCGGGGACGGCTCCGGCAGGCCGTGAATGGCGCCCTCCATCTCTTCGAAGGTGACCTCCGGAACGCCCAACTCGGCGTCGCCCTTGGGCGTGTAGCGCGACGTGAAGGCCAGCTTGGGCGATATGCGGGCGATCACTCGCTCCACGTAGTCCGGCGCACTGCGAAGGTCCAGCGGCACCACCACTACCCCAGCCCTCACGCAGCCGAAGAAGGCCAGCACCCACTGCGGCGAATTGGGGCCCCACAGCACCACCTGGCCCCCCTTGGACACCCCGCGAGCCTGAAGCAGCGCGGCCACCCGCCCTGACTCGCTCCACAGCCGTTGGTAGGACCAGCGCTGGTATCGGAAGCCCGGCTTGAACAGCAGGGCGTCCCGGGGTCCGTGTCTCTCCACCACGCCGCGCAGGAACTCCGTAACGGTATCCCCTACAGTATTACCTTTGGAAGCTGTACTAGTCATGGGCTAGGTCTTTGCTGGTTGCATCTCTTTGCCGGGCCGGGTGTGATCTATGAATATCTGGTCTTGAACATAATAGGATGTGTAGACATCAGCAGTGGACGGTAATGTCTGGGCCGTCCCGCTGCTCCAATCTCGCGCTGTGAGCTTCGATCAACCTCTGAAGCGCAGTACGCGAACCCCTGCGCATGGGCGGAAAGTGACTGAAGCAGATGGCGTCGAAGTCTAGGGCTAGGAGCTTCACCAGGGACCTCATCGCCTGGTTGGGACAGCGTGTTACCCAGCCCGCCGGCGGGCCCAGTCTCCAGGCCAGCTTGTACTGGAGGGCATCTCCGACGATGATAGTCTCTTTTGCCGGGATGTGGATAGCTATGCTGCCAACAGTGTGGCCGGGAAGGTGCACCGCCCGTACGTCCATTGGAAAGGGGATAACGTCGCCGTCCTCCAGGCGTCGATCAACGGCGACGGGGTCTCCCATCAGCTTGCTGGTCAAGGGATTCATCACTTTGGCCAGCAAGCTGCCCTGCAGGGGGTCTAAAGGTGGAACGATGCCTTCGATTACGTCGGCATCCAGCCTGTGTGCGGCGACCTCGATATCCGTCCCTGAGACCAGCTTACCAAGACCTCCCGAATGGTCGGGATGAGCGTGGGTAATCACCACCCGTTCTACCTGGTATCGCGACAGGCCCATGGATCGCAGCCCCCGTGCGATAGGGCCGGCGCTTCCCCTCGACCCTGCGTCCACCATCAACACGGCGTCTCCTTCCACCAGGATGGTAACCCTGGCGCCGAGAGCCCGGATCTGGAACACTCCTTCGGTAACCTTTATCGGCCGACCGAATAGCAAGGCCTTGACCAGTTGAACACGACCTCCACAAAGTTTGACCAGGCAATTATCTCTTACAACTCCCCTGCCTGTCGACCCTCTCATTCTACAGCTGGGGTGTTTCCAGCCGATCTCCGCACCTAATGCAGAGGCCAGCGTCGGGCCGATTTATGCCGCCGCAATTACTGCAATAGAGGCTCGCTGACGGCCTCTCTTCGCTCATGCCACAATAGATGCAATACCTGTTTGCTACGCTTATAAGCCTTCGGTACCTCGGACACTGTACTCTGAGGTAGTTCCGTCTGTACCGAAAAGGCGAAACCAGGCGGGCCTACTTGAACCTACTCAATGCCCACCACAATCCCAGTCCTGCAATAGCGAGACTGCCCAAGGGGAAAATGAACAAGCCAACGCTAAACAGTCCATGGACCACTGCAGCTACAACGATAGAAGCGGCAACCGCAGGGCGAGCAGGGTCGCTTTGATGTGCTTGCCCCCCAGGGCATACCCTCAGGAACTGCCAAATATAACGTGTGCCAAAGTGCTCAAAGGCGCCCGGAGAATCATCACCTCCGGTCCGAACTGCAATATGTAAGCGAGATTCTCCAAGGAAGCAAACCCCAAGCTAGCGGCCGCCGCATCCTGTACAGTAGATAGCCCCTTCGACTACTGGACGGTCGCAGTTTGGACAGCGCACTCCCAATACTTTGCTCTTCCCCGATGTATTCAGGAATTCGGTAGACTTGCTATTCGAACCACATGACGAGTGAGGGTCGATTAAGCTAGGCGAAGGTCTATCCCCACACATGCAGAGGATCCATACAGAGCATATTTTTCATGAATTGAGCGATTAGGGCCTGTTAACACTATGAGTTGAATTATGATACAATTCTGGCATGGAAATAACCGAAGTCCAGTTTCAACGTATCGCGCCCCATCTCCCAGTGCAGCGGGGCAATGTCAGCCTTTCGAACCTGCGAGTGCTCAACGCAATCTTGTACGTCGCCGAGCATGGTTGCAAATGGCGGGGGTTGCCGGCCCGGTTTGGCAACTGGCATACCATCTACACCCGCATGAACCGCTGGTCCAAGAGCGGCGTACTGGACCGGATATTCGAACACCTCCAGAAGGAACAGATGGTGCGCATCAAGCTGGAGGCGGTTTCGATGGACAGCACTACCGTCAAGGTGCATCCCGACGGCACGGGTGCGTTAAAAAAAACGGACCCCAGTCCATCGGCAAGTCCCGCGGCGGCTGGACCACCAAGATTCATATGGTTGCCGCGGATGCTCGAACAGCTATAACCTTTTCCCTCTCTCCAGGACAGGCCCACGACGCGCCGGAAGGGCGCAAGCTGCTGCACCATCTGGGGCCTCAGCATGGGAACCCGTCTCTGCTGATGGACCGGGCATACGAGGGAAACGAGACCCGCCAGTTGGCGTTAGCGCTGGGGTTCACACCTGTCGTTCCGCCGCTGAAGAGCCGGATTGACCCTTGGGAATACGACCGGGAGATATACAAGAAGCGCAACGAAATCGAGCGGCTATTCCGTCGGCTGAAGGGATTTCGCCGCATCTTCTCTCGCTTTGACAAGCTCGACGTACTCTTCCTGGGATTCATCCTATTCGGGTTCATTATCGATGCACTACGTTAGTGTTAACAGGCCTTAGTCTAACCCCGCGTTAGGCGGGCCCTTGGGCGCGAAGAGAACGATTGACCACAAGGGTCACCCCTACGGAAGGCCCCCCCGACCCTTCCTAGGGATGGATTCCCGTGTCAAGCACGAGAATGACGGAAGAAGGCGCTGTATGACGTGGTAGGGGCGGTTCGCGAACCGCCCCTACCATTGTTGTTGCGGGGATTGCGTCGCATTAGGCCTATCCCCGGATTTGCGGGTGTCCCCCCAGCCTACGCCGCGGCCTCGGACTGTTGGGTGAACAGGGCTCAGGAATCGGCCGCGGGGCTATGGTCGGCAGGCGCGGCGGTGCCCAGCGCCCTCCAGGCCTTCTTCCAGACGGCCGCTATCCCGAAGGCCCCGGTGGCAACCAGGGCCATGGCAGGACCGGAGGGTAGGTCGGCGTGGAAGGATAGATATAGGCCAACCACCGCTGAGAGAGCGCCTATCAGCGCACCCACTATCATCACTCCCACGAACCTCTTGGCGAGCAGGTACGCTGTCGCTGCGGGGGTTATGAGCATCGCCATGACCAGAACGATCCCCGCTGCCTGGATGCCAATCACGATGACCAGAGCGAGGAGGGTCAGGAGCACGTATTCCACCAATCCCGTCTTGATTCCGACCACCGTCGCTCCCACAGGGTCAAAGGTCGTGTACACCAGTTGGCGATGGAACGCATAGAGCCCCACCAGCACCACCGCCGCCAACCCCAGCGAAACGTAAACGTCCGTTTGCGATACGCCAAGCACTTGGCCAAGCAGCAGGTCTTCGATGTTGACGTTGACGTTGTCGGCTCTGGAAAGCATTACCAGGCCCAGGGCGAACATGCCGGCAAAGACTATGCCGATGGACGTGTCTTCGCTGATGCCTGTACGCCGGGCGACTGAACCCATCAGCAAAGCAATTAGGATTCCCGTGGGTACGGCTGCATAGAAGGGGCTGATTCCCAGCAGGAAAGCGATCACCATGCCCGGCAGTACCGAATGTGCCAAGGCATCGCCCATGAATGCCCGTCCGCGCGTAATGACGTAAGCGCCCAGGACGGGACACATCACCCCGACGAGCACGGACACGATCAGCGCCCGGACCATGAAGCTGTGTTCGAACGGCTCAACGATGTAGTCTATCATCACACGCTCCCCCCGGGACTGAAGTGGTTAGGATCGAATTCGATTCCGTGGGATCCGTACAGCTCCTCGAGCACTTCCGGAGTGAACGCATCCTCGGGAGGGCCGCAGGCGCACACGTGATGGTTGATGCACAGGACCTGGTCGAAGCGTTCGGCTAGATTGGTAAGGTCATGGGTGGCGAGGAGCACGACCCTGCCCTCGTCGCGCAGTGACTGTAGAACCTTTACGATCTCTTCTTGGGCGCCCATGTCAACGCCGCTGAACGCCTCGTCCAGCAGAATTACGCTGGCCTCCTGGGCCAATGCCCGGGCTATAAAAACCCTTTGACGCTGGCCGCCGGATAGCTGGGTCATCAGGGACGAGCGCTGCTCCCACAATCCGACCCGTCCGAGACAGACCCGGACCATCTCTCTCTCTCTCTTGCCAGGCCGCCTGAACAGTCCAACGTTGCAACAGCCCATGGTCACCACGTCCTGAACGGTGGCCGGAAAGACCCAATTGATAGCGGCGCGTTGAGGAACGTATGCCAGCGCTCTCCTTGAGGTCGCAGCGCCCCGCAGGGTAACCGTGCCCTTTGTGACCGGTAGGACTCCTGCAATGGCGTCGAACAGGGTGCTCTTGCCCGCGCCGTTGGGGCCCAAGACGCCCATCAGCGTGCCAGGTCCAACGTCGAAAGTCACGTCGGTCAACGCCGTGTGCCCGCCGCGCACCACGGTTACGTCCTCGACGGCTATTCCCGGTTCGAAGGTCATACTTGCCAACTTTTCTCCTCCAGCCTTAGCGTCTCATCTCAAGGCCTCTACTATGCGCTCGACGTTGGTCCTCACCATGCCTATGTAGGTCCCGGCATCGGTGTCTCCGCCGCCGAGGGAGCCTGAGTAGAGGCGCACCAGCGTTGCGCCGGACTCCGTCGCCACGGCGTTGGCCAATCGTTCGCTCACCGTCGTCTCTCCGAACACCGCAGGGGCGTTGTTTTCCGTGACTTCTTCAACCAGGTTCGCCAGGTCTTTCGGAGAGGGATCGACCTCAGTGGTTCCTGATAGAATGACCCCCACAACCTCGAACCCATAGAGATTGGCGAAGTACCCCAGACTGTCGTGAGATGTCACAAGCAGCCTGCGCTCCTCTGGGACGGTTCTGACTTGTCCCTCCGTCCACGCGTGAAGCTCGTCGAGCTGCGTGTTGTATGCCGCTGCATTGGTACTGTAGGCATCGCTGCTGCCAGGGTCAAGGGCCGATAGGCGCGAGGCGATGTCATCGACCACCAGCTTCACCCGAAGCGGGTCGAACCAGAAGTGGGGATCTTCGATGCCGTGACCGTGGCCTTCGTGCTCCTCCTCGCCTTCGGAAATGAGGGCTTCGATAGCCTCTATCGCTTCGCCGGCTTCCATACGCCCGTCGTCGGCATCCTGGACTATGGCCATAGCCATGGCGGGCAGATCGTCTTCGTCGCCGTGGTTCTCACCCTCCTCTTCGCCTTCAGTGCTTTCAAGCAGCTCCCTGATCTCTTCAAGGCCTTCCTCCGGGCCGATTTCACCCTCCTCCACCTCGTGGGCGATGTGGTTCAGTCCTTCTATGAGCTCCACCACCTCGACATGGGACTCGGCAAACTCTATCGGTTCGATCGAATCGGCTAGCTCGATGATGGTAGCCGGATCCTGTGCGGCGTTCTGCAGTAACTCTCTGAGCCACGACTCCTCGAGCCCTAGTCCGACGGTCAGCACGAGATCTGCGTCGGCGACTCTTGCCACGTCTTGGGCGCCCGGCTGGAAGGAGTGAGGGTCGGCCCCGTTGGGAACCAAGTTGAATACCTCCACGTGTTCTCCTCCGATGTTCTCCACCCAGTCAGCCACTATGCCGGTGGTGGCGACTACGTTCACGATGGTCGGTTCCGCCGAGGCCGTCGATGGCGACCCAGTCTCGGTTTGTCCCACGGTTGGCGTGGACTGGGTGTCATTGGAGCAGGCAGCGAGGCCCAGGACCATCACAAACGCCAGGAGCGTCGTTGCCCACAGGCTGGATACACGCCTATTAATACTTAGTATCATCACTGCCCAAGATCCTTTCCTTTATGTGTTCTGTTCAAATAGTGAGATTTACGGTGGCGCCGCAGTCTACCGTATGATACTCAATCTCAATATGGGTCACGTTAGGCTTGTGTTGGGTTTCATGGGTCTACCTAAGCCTCCCGGTTCTTACTGCACTTGTCGCAGATGACGTAGACCTCGATGCGGTGACCTACGATTTCGCCTGGGATGCCGCTGCCTAAGCCCTTCATCAACCGCTCGACGGTAGTGGCGCGGAATTCGCCGACGTTGCCGCATCTGACGCATACCGTGTGGTGATGGTGTCCAACACGAGAGAGGCTGTACCTGGGAGCTCCGTCAAGGAGGTTCAACCTGCATATGACACCGACTTCCATCAGGAGCTTGATGGTCCGGAAGATAGTCGCCCTTCCCACTCCTGGCAGCTCATTGCTTATCTCCTCGGCGGTGAAGCCCTCCAGCTTCCCTTCCAGAATCCGGATGATGGCGCATCTCGGGGCTGTGGGGCGGTAGCCCCGGTCTTCAAGGACGGACACGATGTCCGGGTGTGAGGTGAGAGGAGTCGTCATGGTACTTAGTATCAGAATACTGCCGTCAGCTTATCAGGTCAACACCCAAGCCTAGGAGGTTAGCGGACGCCCCTACGACAGCCGGCCTTGTTCCATTCGTAATTTCCACGCAAGTGGGAATCCAGGGATGGGGCCTCCTCCATGCCCACACATGGATTCCCGTATCAACCACTGGAATGACGGGAAAGAAGGGGGTACGGGAATGACGGATTGGGCGCTGTGAATGCCCTGCAGCGAAGGACGGGCGGTTCGCTAAATACTCCTACTGACGTGATATGATAGTCATAGCTCTTTAGACTTGGGAGTTCTTGATGTCCCTCTACCTGGTATCGTGCGTGAGCCAAAAACTGCCCGTTTCTGCCCCGGCTAAAGACCTTTACACTTCCCCGTTGTTCTGCAAAGCCCGTTCCTACGTGGAACGCAAGGGCCAACCCTGGTTTATCCTGTCGGCCAAACACGGCCTGCTCCACCCGGACCAGCCCGTCGCGCCGTACGACCTGACGCTGAACACTATGGGGGTACGAGATCGCTGCCGGTGGGCGGAAGGAGTCCTGTCACAGATGGAGCCACACCTGGATGATGTCGGGGGCGTCATCTTCCTAGCAGGCCAGCGGTACAGGCAGTTCTTGGAACCGGCTCTACGGCAAAAGGGCGTGAGCGTTTCCGTTCCCATGGAGGGCTTGAAAATCGGTGAGCAACTCAGCTGGTTGAACCGACACACCAGTGGTTGACCGGGCTACCGATACCGCTCGGTTTTACCGCCTTCTTCACCGTCTCTCGGCGCATATCGGCGGACCCAGACTACTCAGGGACTGCGGCGGCCGTATGGACTGGCCTCAGCGCGGGGTGTATTTCTTCTTTGAGAGAGGTGAGCCCCGCTCCTTCCCCGGTGAAGGGAACCGGGTTGTCCGCGTGGGGACTCATGGGCTGAAGGTGGGTTCGACCAGCATGCTGTGGGTCCGCCTGTCGCAGCACCGAGGCAATGCCAGATCTGGGCTTGGGAACCATCGAGGCTCCATCTTTCGTCTGATAGTGGGTAGGGCCTTGGCGCGTCGCAACAGCGTGGTGCCGCCCAAGTCCTGGGCTGTGGGCGGCAGCCGCGGCGAGGCGGCCCGAAGGCTGGGCCGCAGTCCTGGTGCAATCAAGGAGGACGAGGCGGATCTCGAGACGATGGTCAGCCGGTACATCGGGCATATGCGCTTCCTTTGGCTGAGCGTCCCCGATGCTCCGGGCCCTGCCAGCCGTCGCGGCTTCATCGAGCGAAACACTATCGCGTTGCTCAGCAGCTTCCGCTCGGCCGCCATAGACGAGCCGTCGCCACAGTGGCTGGGGCGAGACAGCGACCGGGAACGGGTGCGACGGTCGGGCCTCTGGAACAGTAATCACGTAGATGAGGTGTGGGACTCGGCGTTCCTGGACGAGATGGAGGCTAGAATCGAGGCGATAGCCTATTGATAATGAGTGGCGCCACCCGTGCTATCCGAGACCTACGCCACGCCTCTGCCATCGCCACAACTATAGCTTACGAGCGCAGAGCAACGCCCAGATCTGTCCTCGGGGAGACGCGGGGGCTGCGGTGGGACTAGGCGTCGCCTTCATCTTCGTCTGGCTGCTGTGCTAGCTGGTTTCGTTGTTGCAGGGCTTTGTACACAGACTGCGAGAGTCCGGCCAGAGCCTCTTTGTAGCTCACCCAGCGGTCGGCGGCCATGATGAATTGAATCTCTGTATTAGGAATGCCTAAGGGATCATGCTCGCGATTCTTGGGCCAGGTTTGGAATGGGATGTCTTTGATATGTTTCACGAACTCTTCAGGACACAGCTCAATCGCCCTGGGAAAGAAGACTACTCTCACCCCGCCCTGCTCCGGGTCAACGCGTGCGTAGTTGAGTAGTATGCTCCTGCCCGTTCCCGCTAGTCTTCGGAGGCCCAAACTAAAGCCGAATTTCCCAGGGCTATCGAGAGACTCGTTCCAGTTGCTCTTGAACAAGTCCACCACCTCGGTGAGCATGTCGTATACTCCGTGCGTCTCGGCTTTATCTACCAAGAGCGTCCGTCTTTCCTCCCTGCTTGGTCTCCGCCTTCTGACGTCACTGTCTACACGGACTTGGCGCGCCAGGAGGGTCTTACCATCGTGGCGGAAGCCGTGGAAGGTCAGGAGCGAGATGTCCAATTGGCCGCTCTTGGCCAGGAAACTCACCATCCGCTCGGTACTGGCGTCCACTCCCAAGCCGACTAGGACTAACCGGATCGGCCTTAGCGACTCCAGGCTATCTGCTTCTGAATTCTCGCTATACCACTGGGCGAAGTCTTCTATCTTCTCGATACCGCGCTGGCCTGATTGCCGGGCGACGAGTTGGCCTAGGGCATCATTGCTCAAGGAGTCCAGATAGGAAGCGTAGTCAATCACCTGGGCCACGGCGTCACGTGACAGGGTGCCCCGCTTCAGTTCGAACACCACCAGCTTGCCGCCTTCGTCCACGCCTAGGATGTCCAGAGGCCCGCCTTCCGTGGGTGTCTGACGGCCCACCAGGCGGAGACCAGGCATAAGGATGTGAGGGTTTTCGACCAGCGTCTTCTCCAGTAGCGACTCGGACACCATGGCGTCGACCAGTTGCACCGGCACGACCCCCGAATCATCGACTTCCCAAATCCTGATTTCGTCCACGAATGCTCCTCCTTCATTCGTCCTAGCCACTAGCTTACTCCCTAACGCTGTCCCCTGGAAGGAGGTGCTCCGGCTGAGAGGGTAATGGTCGAGGGTCACGCTAGCTCTGGCCGTCCTCGACGAGAACGGGCAGCCCCACCAGGAACTCTTGGACGAAGGATAGATCATCCAGGAGCTCGCAACGGCACTCCATGGGTTCCAACACCAGATGTAAGCCTAGCGCGCTCAATCACCTTCCTCCCTGGGCAAAATGCACGAGAGCGTACTATAGTAGAACGGCGCATAGAGTATCACTCATTGGCGTATGATGTGTACGGCATCGCGGGCGCCGATTGGACAGTAAAAGGGGAGAAAGATGGAGGTCACGAAGCATCAGCCGGGGATGTTCAGTTGGGCGGACATGCCTGTGCTGGACATTGAGAGGGCCCAGGCGTTCTACACAAGGCTGCTGGGCGTGGAGGCCACGTCGATGCCCGTGGGACCCGGCATGACCTACGTGGTATTGAGCAAGGCCGGTAAGAGCTGCTGCGCCCTCTACCCTGTGACGGAGGAGCAGTTGCAGGAGCGAGGAGGCCGTTCGTAGTGGCTGAGCTACTTCACCGTGGAGGACGCGGACGTCATAGCGGAGCGGGTCAAAGAGTTGGGTGGCGCCGTCCAGTACGGACCTTTCGACGTATTCGACGTCGGCCGAATGGCGATTGTCCTGGACCCCACGGGGGCTGTGTTCGCGGTATGGCAGCCCAGGAAGGGCATCGGAGCGGAGGTGTTTGGGGAGCCGGCGCCCTGACGTGGAGCGAGCTCTACACCCACGACGTGGCGGCGTCCGCCGCGTTCTACGCGGGGCTCTTCGGCTGGGAGGCCAACCATGTGCAGTCGGCGGACGGCGGGGCGTACACGATGTTCAGCCTGAGAGGTCAGCCGGCGGTAGGGATGATGACGATACGAGAGGAGTGGGGAGAGATTCCCTCCAACTGGTCCATCTACCTGGCGGTAGCGGAGTTGGATACGTCGCTGGAGCTGGTGGAGGGATGGGGGGCAAGGTCATCAATCCACCCTGGAGGTGGAGAACGTGGGGCGGTTCTCCTTCATACAGGACTTGGTGGGGGCGTACCTGTCGATAATCCAGATTACCAGGAGCGGTCCACCCTCGCCCTAGACCTCTCTCCCAGGAGAGACTGTCTCATAAATCCCCAGGAGCTTTGGATTTTCGTCCTTCGACAGACTTAGGACGAGCGGATGCAGATTGAGATTCGTTCACATTAGGGCTGGCGATTCACCATTTTCGCCAGCCAGTGGATTTTTGAGATGGCTCAGGAGGGAGAGAGGATTGTGCGTATGCGAACGTCTCAAAGAGCCCATTGGCGGGGCGTGTGCGACAACAAGCCCTGTTCCAGCTTCGAACAGCGATGGCTACGCTGCTTCCTTGAGATGGAGTTGAGGTAAAAGGACAGGTGGAAATAGGCGAGACTCTCTACGTAGCCGACCGAAAGCGTTGGCGCGAGTGGCTGGAGGCTAACTTCGACAGCGCGAGCGAGATATGGCTCGTCTACCCGAACAAAGCGTCGGGCGAGCCACGCCTCCTCTACAACGACGCGGTGGAGGAGGCGCTGTGCTTCGGTTGGATAGACAGCATCATCAAGAAGCTGGACGATTTGCGGGCCGCGCAGCGGTTTTCACCGAGGAAGCCGGGCAGCAGCTATTCACAGCCGAACAAAGAGAGGCTGCGCTGGCTCGCGGACAAAGGGCTGCTGCACACCTCCATTGGCGAGTCGGTCGAGGAGGTGCTCAGCGAGGAGTTCGTGTTCCCCGGGGACATTCTCGACGCCATCAGGGCAAACGAACGGGCGTGGGCTCACTACCAGGGCTTCTCTGCGGCGTACCGTAGAATACGGGCGGCTTACATTGAAGCTGGCAGGGCGCGCCCTGAGGTGTTCGAGAGCCGTCTCCGGAGCTTCATCAGGGCGACCGAGAAGGGCAGGCGGCTGGGTTACGGCGGCATAGAGAAGTATTACTGAGCGGCGTTCCTCGCCGCACCCTGGGGTTCTCGCTATCGTAGACCTTCGTGCTATCTGTACCCTACTCGGATATCTTCCGCATCGTCTCCGATGCGGCGTTCTTCCAGGCGGTGCGCTCGACGCCTCTCCAGCAGTGGAGGTAGACGGAGCCGGTGGGCTTCTGCACGCGCCGCAGATCCACCAGCAGGGGCGTCATATGGATCAAGCTCGGTGGAGTGGGTCATGTTTGGTCGGGCCCCCTGCGGTCTTCCGTTCGGCATGCCGGAGAAAACAGCCGGACTCGCATCTCAGGAGTGGGACTATTAGGCCGAAGCAGAAAGGAGCCTCGTCGCCATTTCCCTCGCCTCGTCCCAGGTACGAACGATCTGGTCCGATGGCACACGTTTCAGAACGTCAAGCGCTCGAAGGTTATGGGCGGGCATACCCGAGAGTGCCATAACTATGCATTTAGTATCCTGGAGGATGGCGGTCTCGATGAGTTGCTCTACCACCAGGGCTGCGCTGTCATCTATGTAGGCCGTGTCAGAGAAGTCGAGGATGACGACCTCATGGTCTCGGATGTCTACGCCGACGGTGTCGATCAGCTTATTGGAGGATGCGACGGTAAAGGTTCCTTTGAGTGCGATCAAGCCGACCCTGGCCGAAAAGCTGTCGATCTCTTCATCCCCGAAGAAACTCCGGTCCAGCAGGGGCACGGAGATGACGCTGTCCATCTCCAGGCGCTCGAATTGCTTTGCGTTGGTTACCACGGCGGCAATCATGCCCACGGCCACGGCTGCAACCAGGTCCAGGAACACTGTCAGCCCGAGAGTGAGGAGCATGACCACCACGTGCTCACGTTGCACTCGGTGGATTCGGGTGACGAATCGCCAGTCTATGGTGTCCACGGCCACTTTGACTAGGATTCCGGCCAGGACTGCGGCGGGTATCGAGGCGACGTAGTCACCCAGTACCAGCACCATGACCACTAGGATGGCTACGGAAATCATACCGGAAACAAAGGTCCATCCGCCTGCCCGAATATTCGCCACAGTACTCGGGGTAGCGCCGGACCCGGGCAGGCCCCGGATAAACCCCACGAACACGTTGCCTACGCCCTGGGCCAGCAGTTCCCTGTTGGGATCGTGTCGCGTGCGCGTCATGGAGTCCCCTACGAGCGCGGTAAGCAATGTGTCTACGGAGCCTACCAGGGCTATGACCATCGCCGGCTCTATGGCGCTCCCCAAAGCGCCTGCGGAAAGATCCGGCCACATGAAGGACGGCAGGTCAGTAGGCACAGTGCCGATGGTCGGCGCCTCGGTGAGCCAAAAGACGCCCATAAGCGTACCGACGGCCAACGCGACCAATGTGGAGGGTAGATATCTATCGTACTTCCTGGGCCAGAACAGAGCCACGGCAAGGGTGGATGGAAATAGGGCCAGGTCAAACGCATTTTGAGATAGGGGATGCACCGCCAGTCGTTTTGCTGGCTTTCGCCGTCGCCCAGACGGGTGGGGTGGGATCTCGGCCAAAGCTGATTTTGGCCTAAATGCGATTGCCCTGCACTATAATCCGACTGGGCTTGTGTGGGGCAACTTGATTGTTTTTCTTTGTTTAGCTTTGAAACTTGATTGAATTGTAAAAAAAGTTTTGTTTTACGGGTTTCCCAGGCACAAAGACCCGCTATATTTTGATTGAGTTTTTCGTGGGGTTAGGCCCACCCGCCCGCCCAGGCAGGTTTTTGTATCTGGGGGCACATTCCACAGTCAGGCTGAGGACAGGCCCCCATACCCCTGCCCCGCTCACTTCCTTCGACAAGCTCAGGGAGAGTGGATGGTTCTTTTGCCTCCCGCTCATGGTGAGCTTAGAGTTTATCCTGAGTTTACCGAAGGGAACCAGGTGAGCGGAGACACCTCATTCTTCGAGGGAGAAGGGCCGGGCATTTGTTTTCAGCGAGGGCGTTGACAAGCTCTTGAAGCCGGAGAGAGTTCCGACCGTGCTTCAGTCTGTTCAGGTTGCCCTTGGGAGCGTCTGCCCCAAGGCGACGACCTCCGTGAGAAATAGGGGTGATACCTCCTTGTAAGCGAGATGAGTATTTGCATTATAGCACGTAGGTTCTCATCTAATATATAGCCGCGTGGCACAACAACAGGGCAACCCCGATACCCACTTACGGGTGCGTGTGCTATAGTTTTTATATGGAGGCGGTCGTTCAGGTCACTGGCCTTGTCAAACGCTACAATTCCCTCACCGCTGTAGACAGCATCTCCTTCGAGGTGCATCGCGGTGAAATCTTCGGTATCCTGGGGCCTAATGGGGCGGGTAAGACCACCACAGTTGAGATTCTAGAGGGGATGCGCACCCCGGAGTCTGGGATGGCTTTAATAGATGGCATCGATGTCATTCGCGATCCTCAATCGGCGAAGGCCATCATAGGTGTACAGCTACAATCCGCCTCTTTCTTTGACAAGCTTACCGTCGCCGAGTTGGTTAGCCTCTTCGGGAGTATGTACCGTCGGAAGGTGGATGCTGGAGACATACTGAAAAAGGTAGAGCTTACAGACAAGGCCAAGTCCAGGTACACGGAGCTTTCCGGCGGCCAAAAGCAGAGGCTCTCCATTGCCACCGCCCTTGTAAACGAACCTGTGGTTCTCTTCCTTGATGAGCCCACAACTGGACTGGACCCGCAGGCCCGAAGACACATGTGGGAGCTGATAAAGAAGCTTCGAGACGACGGCGCTACAGTCCTTCTGACTACCCACTACATGGAAGAGGCGGAAGAGCTGTGTGACCGGGTGGCGATTATGGACAACGGCAAGATAATCGCAATGAAGGATCCAGTCGCCTTGGTAGACGACTTGCTTCAGACTGGATTCCGCAACGAGAAGAACAACAAAGCGGCTAATCTGGAAGACGTCTTCCTGAGCATGACTGGCAAGAGTCTTAGGGAGGGGTAAGTGACTCCTACCATTCCTCTGACCATAGCTGCCCTCAAGATATATTTCCGCAATCGCCAGGCTATATTTTGGACTTTGCTTTTGCCACTGCTCATTATGATTATCTTCGGGCTGCTGGACTTTGGCGAGTTCAATGAGGTGGATATGGGAGTGGTGGACCTGGCTGACAACGATCCCTCCAGAAACTTGGTCAGCTCACTGGAATCCTCCGACCTTCTAGAGGTAAACGTGGGAACTCACGACGAAGAGATGAAGAAACTGGAAGATGGAGACCTAGACCTGGTGCTGATAATACCTCCTGGGTTCATGGCAGACGGCAGTAGTACTACCCTGAACGCCACTATCGACATCGAAAGTCAGCAGGACTCCCAGGTAGGCATCTCAGTAGTTGAAAGCATTCTTCATAGTATTACCCTCGATCTATCGGGGACGGAGCCCATCTTTGCCATCACCAGGGAGGCCATCAACACTCGGAGCCTGGACTACGTGGACTTCCTAGTGCCTGGCATCATAGCTATGTCCATAATGCAGATGGGGATATTCAGTGTGACTTTCACCCTTATCCAGTATCGGCAGCAGGGGGTCCTGAGACGGCTCAGGGCAGCGCCGATCAGGCCTCACAATTTCCTGGTCGGACAGGTGGTTACTCGTCTGTTGGTTTCCATAATACAGACCCTGGTTCTTCTGGGGGTGGCCATCCTTCTGTTCGACGTGACGATACTGGGCAACCTGGCTGTACTGGTAATCCTGGCTCTTCTGGGTGGGGCGATCTTCATAGCCATTGGGTTTGCAGTGTCGGGTTTCGCCAAGAGCGAGGAGGTGGGGGCGCCAGTTGCCAACTTGATCGCGATGCCCATGATGTTCTTGTCCGGCGTGTTTTTCCCCACAGATGTTCTGCCGGGAGTGATGAAAAATATCGCTGAGTTCTTTCCTTTGACCTTCCTTGCTGATTCGATGAGAGAGGTGGCTACTCAGGGTGCTGGCATTACCGATATCCCCTGGCAGTTTCTAGGGTTGGCAGTGTGGATAGTTATCACTTTCTTCATCGCCACCAGGGCCTTCAGATGGGAGTAGCCTCAGTTTTCGTCGTGATTGTGGGTCTGCTGAGTCTCTTATGGAGCTTGAAGTAAACTTTATGTGCTCCTTCACGTGCCACGGGCTATTTATGCACCACGACATCGAATCAACCTGAGTGAGCATGAGCGCGATCAAGGAAGCCCAGCAGTATATGGACCAAAAGGGCATCGACTGCTGGCTTATATACGATTACAGAGACTCGAACCCGACGTTGACTCGCGTACTTGGCGAGATGGAGGGGATGACCCGACCGAGCTTTTACCTTATACCCGCTGAAGGCCAACCCATATTAATAGCTCACTACGTAGATGCCGGCAGGGTGGATAAGCCGGGAGTTGATCTGGAGGTATTCCACGGTCGAGATGAGATGCTCGAGATCTTAACCTCCCTCCTGTCCGACAAATCAAAGGTGGCTATGGAGTACTCGCCTAGAGGGGAGCTTCCTCGTGTGTCCAAAGTAGATGCTGGGACTATCGAGATGGTTCGAGGGCTTGGGTGTGAGGTGGTGTCCTCGGGCGACTTGGCTCAGTACGTTACCATGAGGTGGACGCCCGAACAGTTGGCCAGCCACAAACGGGCTGCGGAGAAAGTAGGCAACATAGTGAGGCAGGCCTTTGACTATATTGGAGCGAGGTCTGGCTTGGGAGTTACGGAGTATGAGGTGGCTGAATATGTCAGAGGCAGGTTCGAGGAAGTTGACCTGATAACTGATAGCGGCCCCATAGTCTCAGTCAACCAACATTGCAGTGATCCCCACTACCAGCCCGCCTCATCAGAAAGCGCCGTCATTGGACCCGGAGATTGGGTGCTGATAGATCTGTGGGCCAGGGAGACAACCTATTACGGCATCTACTCGGATATAACCTGGGTGGCCTATGTTGGTCAGGAAGTCCCGGAGCAGTACCGGGAGGTCTTCCGTATTGTGGCTGGCGCCAGAGACCTGGCCTTTCAAGAGCTTGACAATGCGATGCGCAATGGTCAACCGATCGAGGGCTGGCAGGTGGACAGGTTGGCCAGGGACTATATCGAGAAGGCAGGATACGGGCATGCTTTCGGTCACCGTTTGGGGCACAGTTTAGGCGCCCAAGTTCACGATGATGGCGTGAATCTTGATGATCTAGAGACTCACGATACTCGCACCATCATTCCGGGCATCGGACTCACTATAGAGCCGGGCATCTATCTGTCTGAATTCGGGGTTCGTTCGGAGATCGACGTTTACGTTGAAGAGAAGGGTCTCATGCTGACTACCCCGATACAGACGGAAGTGGTGTGCATTGCCTGAACAGGGCGCATTAGTGTTGCAGTTGTGATAAAATCCCTCTGGAATAAGAAATATTTTCGAGCGGGAGGGTTCACTACTATGCCTATTTACATAACGCTGATTAACTACACTGAGCAGGGGATAAAGAATATAAAGGACTCGCCTGTGAGACTGGACGCCGCCAGAGAGGCCATAGAAAAGGCGGGTTGCAAAATCCTAAGCTTCCATTGGACTTTGGGGCAGTACGACGCAATAGCGATTTCCGAGGCTCCCAACGCTGAAGTGTATACTTCATTAGCCCTGGCTATTGCAGGCCAGGGAAACGCTCGTACCGCCACCTTGAGGGCTTTCAATCAGGAGGAGATGGGTAGGATCCTCAGTAACATACCCTAGCTTCTTGGCTCTCGGCACCGGGGAGGGATACACATGACCACTGCGACAAAAGCAGACGTAAGACATCGCAGCCGTGAGGTAGTCGATGGTCCGGATAGGGCCGCCGCCAGAGCTATGCTAAGGGCGGTGGGAGTTGGAGACGAGGAGCTTAATAGGCCCTTTATAGGTGTGTCCAACCTGGCCAGCGACATCACTCCTTGCAATGTGCATCTGGACGGTCTGGTGAAGAGAGTTAAAGAGGGAGTCAGGGCTTCCGCTGGAACACCCTTTGAGTTCGGGACTTTGACAGTGAGCGATGGCATCTCCATGGGCACCGAGGGGATGAAGGCATCCCTGGTCAGTAGAGAGGCGATCGCCGATTCCATAGAGTTGGTCTCGCGTGCGGAGTACTTCGATGGTCTGGTAACCGTAGCGGGATGTGATAAGAACCTTCCCGGTACCCTGATGGGGGCGGCTCGGCTGAATATTCCCTCCGTTTTCGTCTATGGCGGCACGATCCTGCCAGGGCGCTATCGCGGTAAGGATGTAAATATTCAGGACGTATTCGAGGCCGTTGGGGCCTACTCCAAGGGGCGCATATCCGAGGACGACCTTGTGGAGTTGGAGAAGGTCGCCTGTCCCGGAGCTGGTTCCTGTGCAGGTATGTTCACAGCCAATACCATGTCCTCTACTATCGAGGCTATGGGCATGTCGCTACCGGGTGCTTCCTCAACCCCTGCCGTGGAGCAGGGGACACTGGAAAACTGCTTTGCTGCGGGCCAAGCGGTGCTCTCTCTGTTGCAGCAGGACATAAAGCCCAGGGATATCCTCACTAAAGAGGCCTTCGAGAACGGGATAGCGATAGCCGTGGCTATGGGCGGCTCCACAAACGTAGTGCTTCACCTGCTGGCAATAGCCCACGAGGCTGGCGTAGAGTTGAGCATCGACGACTTTGATCGCATCAGTGATCGCACCCCCTATATCACGGACATGAAACCCGGCGGCAACTATGTGATGGCGGACCTGAACAAAGTCGGGGGTGTTCCCCTGGTCATGAAGATTCTGTTAAACGCTGGGCTCCTTCACGGCGACCCGATGACTGTAACGGGAAAGACAGTCCGAGAAAACCTGGAATCGGTTCAGGTCGATATGGATCAACCAATCGTACGTACGGTGGAGAAACCCCTGAGTCCTCACGGGTCTCTGGTGATTCTCAAAGGTGACCTGGCACCGGAAGGGTCTGTGGTCAAGCTGGCCAACGTCGAGCATCTGCAGCACAAGCACACGGGGAGAGCAAGAGTATTCAATCGGGAACAGGACGCCTTCAACGCTGTTCAAAGTCAGCAAATACAAGCGGGGGACGTGGTGGTGATAAGGTATGAAGGCCCGAAGGGCGGGCCGGGAATGCGGGAGATGCTGTCGACAACCGCCGCTATCGTCGGCCAAGGGCTGGGTGGGGACGTGGCCCTTATCACCGATGGACGATTCTCAGGAGCAACTCGAGGGTTGATGGTGGGGCACGTGGCCCCAGAAGCTGCCGTGGGTGGTCCACTGGCGGTCATTGAGGAAGGCGACACCATAATCATAGACGTTCCCAATCGCAGGGTGGACTTGGACATCTCAGCCGACGAGATGGACAAACGGCTGAGGCAGTGGAAACCGATACCGCCTAACTACACCTCTGGAGCGCTGGCCAAGTACGCTAGCCTGGCCACCTCGGCATCCAAAGGCGCCGTAACCGGTTGACGTTTGTCTCTTGACAATTATCGTATTAAAATGTCTAGTTGCACATCTAGCGAAAGAACATCTCAACACAGTCTCACGGAGGCTTTACTCGAATGACCTATATCATTGCTGAATCGTGTATCGGGGTGAAGGACCTGGCATGCGTGGAAGTGTGCCCCGTCGACTGTATTCACCCCATTGATGGCGAAGGCGCCGACATGCTGTACATAGACCCTGATGAGTGTATAGACTGCGCCGCCTGCGAGCCGGTGTGCCCTGTAACGGCCATCTTCGAGGAGTCGGAGATACCGGATATGTGGACTCATTACCTTGAGATAAACGCCGACTATTTCAAGGATAAGTAGCTGCGCTAACGCAGCCGACACATAGAAATAAGGCCTAGTCTCAAACTAGGCCTTTCTTATACTCTGAGGGTCTTTAGCAAACTTGAAATGAGCCTATGGGTCAGAACAATCTCGAGTGTAACCACAGTTGGGACATATAACTTTGCAGTGGATATCATCGGTTGCCGCGCCGCAGACCTCGCAGTGGTCCAGATCCGGGATTTCTGCTTGAATTGTCTGAGGCACTTGTGAAATACTCTCCCCCAAAGGCTTATTTTATCACTTTTCGTCATGTACTCGAGGTGCGCTAGGAAGGAGCAGAAATAGTGGAAGAGGTAACTGTAGGGATAGTGGACAAAATAAAGGACATGGTCCTCGACGTGGCCTCCACCTACTCGAAAACCCTGAACGGTCTGAACTATGCAGACGTGCGCCTGGAGGTCGGCGAGGGCAAGGGCTCAGTTGCGGAGAACGGCACTCAGAAGTACAGCAGCCAAGACTACGGCCTCTCCTTCGGTATCAGGGTACTGGCGGGAGATCAGACGGTGGCTCCAGGATACTTCGGTCAAGTGCTTGGTGGAGCCGATCTGCCCAATCTTCACAAAATCCTCAAGTCCGGGGTAAGACACGCCTATCAACGGGCCATGGCCAGCGCCGAGAGGAAAACTTCGACCAAGAGTCGATATGCACCTTTGGCCGACAGCCTATACAGCACCCGACTGGCGCCCATAGAGGTGCATCAGGACGTGGTGTCGGCGGAGTATGAGATAGACCCCAGAGAGGTTCCACTAGATGAAGTGGTTTCGTATATCACCGATGTTTCCAAGGCGGTCAGTGAGTCGGACTCTCAGATCAAGTTCAACTTCGTCTACGGTCTGAGCGTCCTCAACAGGGAGCTCTTCTGCAGCTCCGAGGGGGCCAGCATAGACCAGTCCTTCGCCATGACCCAGGCGATGGCCTACATAGTGGCGCAGAGTGATACCGGAAACCAGGAGCTGTACGATTACATAGGGCATCAGAGGGGATGGGAGGTTGTAGAAAAAGGAGTTCAGGATCAGTACATAAGCAATCCCGACCTGAGGAGCTTCGCTTTGAACTTGGCAAGGGACACCGTGGACTTGGCCAACGCCCAGCCTCTCAAAGCCAGTGATGAAGAGGTTACTGTAATAACCGATCCCCACTACAACACTTTGCTGGTACATGAGATAGTAGGTCACCCGGTGGAAGGGGATAGAGCGTTGAAGATGGAGACCGCTTACGCAGGCCGCACGTGGCTCTTCAGAGGCCTAGACGAGAATCAGTTGGGTAGGCAGATAGCTTCTCCTCTAGTGAACGCGTATTCAGACCCCTCTCTACCTGGGTATGGACATTATAAATACGATCACGAGGGCACCCTCGCTAAGAGGGTCACGCACATTGATAATGGTGTATTCAAAGGGTTCATGAACAGTCGTCAGACGGCAGCTATCCTGGGCGAAGAGCCCAACGGCTCCTACAAGGCAACAGACGCTTCTTTGGTGCCTCTGATTCGCATGTCCAATACTGTGTTTGCCCAAGGGGATAGAGACCCTCAAGAGATGATCAAGGAGGTCGATAACGGTTACTATCTGGTGGGCCATCGCATACCCTCAATAGCAGAGTCCAGGGAGAACTTCCGCATCTCCGCAATGAAAGTCTACGAGATAAACAATGGAGAGATCGGCCAGCTATACTGCAACGGCGGCATCACGGCCGATAGTCGAGACTTCTTTATGAATGTGGATGCGGTGGGCAACGACTTTCGACTATACCCCATACCCAACTGCGGCAAGGGCCAGCCCATGCAGGTGAAGAAGCTGGGCAATGGTGGGCCCACCCTGAGAAGTCGAGCCAAGGTCACCGGAGGGTAAGCTTAGATGATATCCATTTCTCAGCTTTCCAAGGCGGCTCGGGAAGCCCTCGACTATCTCCAAACTGTAGAGGACGTAAAAGAGGCCGAGGTGTTCGTGGCAGCCAATGGAAGCCTGCTGACTCGCCTCAACTACACTTCACATATACCTTGCAATGGCGTGGAAGAGCCCAAGTCCACCGAGTCCTACGGCATGGGGATTCGAGCGGCTTTCCAATCTTCCGATGGACTAAAAGTTGGGTTTGGCAGCGAACCCAGTACCCTCTCCATCGAAGGGGTGAAGAGGGCGCTGAGAAAGGCCCGCACCGGCGCAGTACGCGATCCCGAGTTTACCTCTCTGCCCAAACCCACAGGGGAAGCTGCCAGGAAGGGAAAGTACCACGATCCCGGCCTGATGAGCGTCGGGGATGAAGACCTGGTGGGGGTGGGTTGGCTAACGATAGAGCGGGCATTAGAGACCTTTCAGTCCTCGGAAACCCTGCTCCTCTCAGCAGGTGAGAGAGAGGAGATTAAGGACATGGGCCTGATCATGGGTGGGGACGTGACTATCCTGCAAGAGAGGATAGCCATAGGCTCCTCCCATCTCCCTCGGGTTCAAACTGACGAGTCCACCCTCATCATGTCTTTCATCACCGCGATGATAGAAGGAGCCGATTCCAAGGGCACGGGCTGGTCAACGGCCACTAGTCTCAGAGAGTTCACCGGCGAGGCGGGGGCCCAAGCCGCCACTCGAGCCATTGACGCTATGGGGGGACGACGGGTGCCCAGTGGTAAGTACAAGGTGATTTTCGGGCATCAGCCCGTAACGGATTTGGTGAACAATCTTCTTATCCCCAGCTTAAGCTCCAGCACATTTTACGCCTCCGGGTCTCCATTCATGGGTAAGGCGGGGAAGCGGATAGTCTCCGAGACCCTGAGCATCTACGATGATGGAGCGGCACCCGGGCTGATGGCTACCAAGAACATCACCTGCGAAGGTCTGCCCACAGGTAGAACCAGCCTGATCAAGAACGGTGTTCTGGTTGGCTTGCTGTCTAACCACTATGAAACCCAGCGACTTCTTAGAGACCCTGATGGGGCTGATAAGCTGGGTGTGGAGTCCAGGCAATGGGCTTCGTCCCTGGTGCCGAGGAACGGCTTTAGATTCGGGAGCGGCGGCGGGCGCAGCTTCGAGTCTCAGCCAGGGATATCCGCTACCAACGTCATCGTTGAGGGAACAGGTGAAGTCGGTTTGGAGGATCTTGCCCAGAGGGTGGGCGATGGAATATACATCGGGCGCATCTGGTACACCTACCCTATAAATGCCCTGCGAGCCGGTGATTTCACCTGTACGGTTGTCGGAGATTCCTATCTGATAGAGGATGGCAAGATTGCCGCACCCATCAAGCCCAACACCATCCGCATCAACGATGACATTCAGAGAGTTCTCAACAACGTCATTGGGATAACCGGAGACCGAAAGGGAACCTTGGTCTGGGCTGCCGACGAGGTAGTCTATGCTCCGGAGATAGCCGTGGAAGACGTAAACATAAGCGAGATCGGCGTCTTCCTTGCCGAAGGTGAGATGTGATTCTAAACTGGGGTTCTAAGCTCTAAAGCGTTTCAGTCGCAGGGCATTGGACACCACGGACAAAGAGCTGGAAGCCATGGCCGCGGCCGCTATGCCAGGGTTCAGTACCAGTTCGATGAAGGGGAACAGGACTCCCGCTGCTATGGGTATGCCAGCGCTGTTGTAGAAGAAGGCGAAGAAGAGGTTCTGCTTGATGTTCCGTATGGTGGCTTTGCTCAGCTTGACGGCTGTGACTACCCCTTGGAGACTGCCCCGCATCAGGGTAACATCCGAGGCTTCCATGGCCACGTCCGTCCCGCTTCCGATGGCGATTCCCACATCTGCCTGAGCCAAGGCTGGGGCGTCGTTGATGCCATCGCCGACCATTCCCACCACCCTTCCTTCCTCTTGAAGCTTGCGCACCTCAGCAGCCTTGTCTTGGGGTAGCACCTCAGACAGAACGCGATCGATGCCCGCCTGTCGAGCGATGGCCTGGGCGGTTCGACGGTTGTCACCGGTCATCATGACTACCTGTATACCCATCTCCTTAAGGGCATCCAGGGCTTCTCCCGAGTCGCCTTTCAGCGTATCCGACACGGCTATTACGCCTGCAGGCACTCCATCTACCACTACGTACACAGGAGTCTTTCCCTGCAAGGCCAGATCCGACGCTGTGTCTCCTAATCCATCCAGTGAAACGCCGATGCTGCTTAGCAGCTTTTCGTTTCCTATAGAAACCTCATGCCCGTTTACTCGCACGTTGATGCCATGTCCTGGAATGGCGTGGAAGTCCTTGGGATCCTCCAGGGCGACTCCAACCTCTCGAGCCTTGCGAACGATGGCCCGGCCCAGGGGGTGCTCCGAGTCCCTTTCTGCCGAGGCAACTATAGATAATACTTGGTCCGGAGTGTATCCCTCTCGGGGGATGATGTCCCTAACCGATGGTTCTCCCTTGGTTAGTGTGCCCGTCTTGTCAAAGATTATCGTATCCAGTTTGTGGGCGGTCTCCAGGGCCCCGGCGCTCTTGATGAGGACGCCGCTCTCCGCCCCCTTGCCTGTGCCCACCATTATCGAGGTGGGAGTAGCCAGCCCAAGAGCACAGGGGCAGGCTATGATCAGGACTGCCACGGCGCTGACGAAGGCGTGGGTAAGCTCAGGATCGGGGCCTAAGATGTACCATCCGGCGAAGGCTCCTATGGCTATGAGCATAACCGTAGGCACGAAGTAGCTGGCGATCAAGTCGGCCATCCTCTGTATCGGCGCCTTGGATCCCTGGGCCTCCTGTACCAGCCTGACTATCTGGGCCAAAACGGTGTCTCTGCCTACGTTGGTCGCCGTGAACCTGAGGGAGCCGTTGGTATTGATAGTGGAGCCTATTACCCTGCTCCCAGGGAGTTTGTCTACAGGAATGCTCTCGCCGGTCACCATCGATTCGTCTATGGAGGAGAAGCCCTCCAGAACCTCTCCGTCTACAGGCACCTTCTCTCCCGGCCTTACCACTACCACGTCTCCCGCTCTGACGTCCCCTAACGGCACATCCTCTTCAACGTCATCTCGTATCACCTTGGCGGTATTGGCTTGAAGGCCCATCAATTTCTTGATAGCGTCAGATGTACGACTCCTGGCTCTTGCCTCCAAGTAGCGGCCCAACAGGATCAGGGTGATGATAATGGCCGCAGTGTCGAAGTAGACGGCCTCATCGATGGACTCGGGGAGTATGCCGCCGGCAAAGGTGGCCACTGTGCTGAAGAGGAAGGCAGCGAGGGTCCCCACGGCGATTAGAGTGTTCATATCCGCCGAGCGATGCCTGAAGGTGGTTGCAGCCGCAGCCAAAAACTGCCAACCGACCCAGAATTGCACCGGCAGGACCAGGAGGAACTGGATATAGTGGTTGGCTAGAAATCCAGGGTCCCAGTTGAACAGGTCGCCGCTTCCACCGATGAACAGTGAGACCGCGATCGGTGCGCCTATCAACAGCTTGATGGCGAGGGTGCGCAGCTGCCGGGCCTTTTGCTCTTCCTCGGCTTCGCTTGCCTCTTCAGCCTCGGAGATAGCTCTGGCACCATAGCCGATCCCCTCCACTGCCTTGACCATATCCGACTCTGTAACCTTTTCGGGGTCGTAGTGGACGGTGGCCTTCTCGGTGGCTAGATTCACCGCGGCGTCCTGGACACCTGGGGTTGCCTTGAGGGCCTTCTCGATAGTGAGGACACAAGAGGCGCAGGTCATCCCCTGTACGGAGAGGGCGGCATCAGAGAAGGCGCTTGGTTCCGGCTCCCTCTCTGCGACTACCGTCTCGATGGGAGTAACAGCTGGTTGCCGACTCTCCTTCTTCCCAAAGAAGAACCACACTAGGAATACCGCCAGCGCTAGGGCGCCTATTACTACAGCGACCTCTGCCGTCATTTACATCTCCACAGCCGGCTTATCGGAGCTGAGATACTTTTGCGGATCCTCGTCGAACACGTGCTTACAGCCGGGCGCGCAGAAGTAGTAGGTTTCGCCCCGGTATTCACTGGTGGCCCTGGGCTTGCTCTTTTCCACCATCATGTGACAGACCGGATCTTTGGCCGCGTCCGGCTTCTTTCTGAATAGGTCTAGTATCCCCATGGATTCCTCCCATGAATCATAAATAGTGTAGTCCGGATTGTTTTGTCAATGCGTGGGAGCTGGCAGTGGATAGGAGATGGGTTTGAGGGCCGTTCTATGCGGCGCCCTCGAAAATGGAATGGAGGATATCGATGTTCTTTCTGTCGGGGCCGGTCTTTTCGAACCCGGGGACTTCCAGAAGGAAGGGAACGTCCCGAAAGGCTGGATGGGACATGATCACCTCGAACCCTTCTCTGCCCATATGGCCCTCGCCGATGTTCTCGTGCCTGTCCACTCCACCGCCCAGAGGGATCTTTGAATCGTTGGCATGCACCGCCACCAGGTTCTTGAACCCTATCTCCTTATCGAACTCCGACATCGCCTCTTCGATACCATCCCTGTTGGTGATGTCATATCCAGCGGCGAAGGTATGGGCGGTATCTAGGCAGCACTTGACTCTGTCGTTGGATAGCTCTCCCATGACAGTTCCTATCTCGGTGAAACTGGCCCCTATGTGGTTTCCCATACCTGCTGCATTCTCTATAATCAGCCAGCTCTCTTCCGGCGTTTTCTCCAGGACGATGTTCATGGACGAGACAACCTGTGAAAGAACCCCATCGAAGCCCCTGCCCTTGTGGCTGCCAAGGTGGAAGATCACTCCGGAAGCCTCTATCTGGGACACCAACGTCATGTGAGCGACCAGTGAGTCGATGGCTTTACCCAGGTTTTCCTCGTTCTCAGTGCCTAGATTGATCAAGTACACCCCATGAAGAAAGACGGGGGAGATGCTGGCGGATTGGGCCTTTTCCTTGAAGGCCTCTATTCGCTCTTGGGGGTGTGGTTTATACCTCCAACCCTGAGGCGGAGATCCGAATATCTGTATCGTCTCGGCTCCTATCTCCTGGCCGTTAGGTATGGCGTTGTCCAGTCCGCCGGCAGTGGATACGTGGGATCCGATCTTCATCGTGTGGCTCCTTTCATCGGAGACGCACATTATAAGGTAACGGAAGGATGGGGGGAAGGAGACAGGGTCACCAAAATCCACCTCCTGGAGCCTAACTAGCCCGCTCATGGCGAACGCCTTGTAGTCTACGGGCATGAGGTATCTCCGCTCACATGGTTCCCTTCGGTATACTCAGGATAAACTCTAAGCTCACCATGAGCGGGAGGCAAAAGAAACATCCGCTTACCCTGAGCTAGTCGAAGGGCATGAGTGGAGGCCAAAATAAACATCCCGTCATTCCCGTGCCTGACACGGGAATCCAGGGCTAGCACCTAGCTCGTTGTGCCGCGTAGCTATATATGAAATGAGAACCTACGTGCTATAATGCAAATACTCAGCTCGTTTACAAGGAGGTATCACCCCTATCTCTCACAGAGGCCATCGCCCAAGTGCAGGCGCCCCCAAGGACACCCTGAACGGACTCAAACACAGGCGGAACTCTCGCCGGTTCCAAGAGCTTGTCATTCTGAGCGAAGCGAAGAATCTGGAGCGGGAGACCCCGCCCGGGGTCGGGGCGCTGGCAAGGGGCTTGGAGCCTGTCCTCAGCTTGTCGAAGGAGGATGTGCCCCCACATACAAAAACACACCGGGGCGGGTGGGCCCAACCCAAAGCTGATGAAAAACTCAATCAAGTTATAACGACATCTTCGTGCCTGGGAGACCCGTAAAACAAAACTTTTTTTACAAATCAATCAAGTTTGAACGGGGACCAGAAAATTCAATCAAGTTTCAAAGCTAAACAAAGAAAAACAATCAAGTTGCCACGCACAAGCCCAGTCGGGTTATAGTGCAGGGCCATCGCATTTCGGCCAAAACCGGCTTTGGCCGAAATCCCACCCCGCCCGTCTGGTGGCGCCATATCCGCTCACCCTGAGCTAAGGCCTGTTAACACTAACGTAGTGCATCGATAATGAACCCGAATAGGATGAATCCCAGGAAGAGTACGTCGAGCTTGTCAAAGCGAGAGAAGATGCGGCGAAATCCCTTCAGCCGACGGAATAGCCGCTCGATTTCGTTGCGCTTCTTGTATATCTCCCGGTCGTATTCCCAAGGGTCAATCCGGCTCTTCAGCGGCGGAACGACAGGTGTGAACCCCAGCGCTAACGCCAACTGGCGGGTCTCGTTTCCCTCGTATGCCCGGTCCATCAGCAGAGACGGGTTCCCATGCTGAGGCCCCAGATGGTGCAGCAGCTTGCGCCCTTCCGGCGCGTCGTGGGCCTGTCCTGGAGAGAGGGAAAAGGTTATAGCTGTTCGAGCATCCGCGGCAACCATATGAATCTTGGTGGTCCAGCCGCCGCGGGACTTGCCGATGGACTGGGGTCCGTTTTTTTTAACGCACCCGTGCCGTCGGGATGCACCTTGACGGTAGTGCTGTCCATCGAAACCGCCTCCAGCTTGATGCGCACCATCTGTTCCTTCTGGAGGTGTTCGAATATCCGGTCCAGTACGCCGCTCTTGGACCGGCGGTTCATGCGGGTGTAGATGGTATGCCAGTTGCCAAACCGGGCCGGCAACCCCCGCCATTTGCAACCATGCTCGGCGACGTACAAGATTGCGTTGAGCACTCGCAGGTTCGAAAGGCTGACATTGCCCCGCTGCACTGGGAGATGGGGCGCGATACGTTGAAACTGGACTTCGGTTATTTCCATGCCAGAATTGTATCATAATTCAACTCATAGTGTTAACAGGCCCTAGTCGAAGGGTGCCTGCGCTAGCGAAAGCCGGAAAAACGACTGACGGTGTACCCGCTAGCTCAAGATGCGATTGCCGTGGTCAGCTGGTAGAGGGCGGGCGTTCGCCGTAGAGGATGGCCGAACCCAAATGCTTCCATACGATGTCCACCTTCGAGAAACCGGTTTTGCGCATCCACGTGATGTACTCATCTATGGTTGCGAGAGAGCTTCCAGTGTGATGTTCAGGTGAGAACTCCTCCTCGATCGACTCCTGATCAAAGCCCTGAGCCTCGAACTCCCTCTTTCGAAGGTCCTCATACATCTCGGCCAACTCATCCGTGCCGGGGGAGAATCGGTCACCCAATATGAGACGACCGCCGGGTTTCAGCAATGGATATAGACGGTATATTAGTCTGGGCTTGTCGCGGTGATTAATGTGATGAATGGTGTTTACGGTGACTGCGACGTCGTATTGCCCTGCA
The DNA here is from genome assembly GCA_965197675.1 of Dehalococcoidia bacterium. Classification (GTDB taxonomy): domain Bacteria; phylum Chloroflexota; class Dehalococcoidia; order Plut-88900; family Plut-88900. Next base: position 1,571,018 of record OZ240221.1, read on the forward strand.
GGTATGTCTACAGTGATGTCCCTCTGGTATATCTGAACTCGATCTCGGTAAGGCCTGAGCTTCTCGCGGGCAACCTCCAACATCTTGTCGGAGATGTCGTATCCGTCTAGTTCAAGGGAAGGGAACTGATCTAATATCAGAGCGGTCAGGCTTCCGGTTCCCACCCCCAACTCCAATACGCGCCCTTCCGCCGGTGGGGACGCACCTATTAGAGTTAAGACCATCCCTTGCAGCCCTTGGAAAGAGTGGGACTTATTGAATATGGACTTATCGTACTCGGACGCTTCATCGTCGAAGTTAGTCCGATTCAGTTCACTCATGCTCTGACGATTAGCCATGACCTATGTTGCCTAAACGCCTGTGTTCAAAAGGTCCCGAGCTATGACCAATCTCTGGATCTCCGAGGTCCCTTCGTATATCTCGGTTATCTTGGCATCCCGATAGTATCGCTCTACGGGGTTCTCCTTGAAGTATCCGTACCCGCCATGAATTTGGATGGCCTTGGAGGTAGCGAACGCCGCAACCTCGCTGGCGAACAGCTTGGCCATGGCTGCTTCTCTGCTAAAGGGCATTCCCTGGTTCTTCAGGTCTGCGGCTTGGTAAGTGAGAAGTCGGGCGGCGCTTATCTGGGTTGCCATATCGGCCAGCATCCACTGGATAGCTTGGAACTCCGAGATGGATTTGCCGAATTGCTGTCTCTGTTGCGAATAGCGGAGGGAGGCGTCCAGGGCGGAGTGGGCTATGCCTACTGCCTGGGCAGCTATGGCTATTCGACTGCCATCGATGACGGAAAGGGCTATCTTCATACCCTTCCCCTCTTCATCGATCCTGCTTTCGGTGGGTATCTGGCAGTCCTCGAAAAACAGCTCTGCTGTGGAAGAGCCTCGCACTCCCATCTTGCCTTTCTCATTGCGTACGGTGAAACCCGGGGTGTTCTTCTCCACTATGAAGGCGGTGATCCCTTTCCCTCCTCGTGTACGGTCTACAGTTGCGAATATCACCAAAGTATCGGCTACATCGCCGTTAGTTATAAAGGTCTTATTCCCGTTCAACACATAGCTGTTGTTATGGGGAAGAGCGTTGGTACGAAGAGAAGCTATGTCGCTGCCTGCACCCGGCTCCGAGAGTCCGAAGGCGGCCAGCTTCTTACCCTGGGCCAGCGGAGTGAGGTATTTCTTCTTCTGCGCCTCGTTACCGAAGGTCTGGACAGTTTGGGAAGCCAGGGATAGAGAGGCAATGTATGTGACACTGGTGGACGCGCAAGCCCTTGCCAGTTCCTCGGCCACTATGGCTAGTTCAAGATAGCCTCCTCCGTGACCACCGTATTGGGGGTCTATGGTGATCCCCATGAGGCCCAGGCCCCCCATTTTTTGAATGCTCTCCCAGGGAAACTCCTCGTCCTCGTCAATCCGGGCCGCTAGGGGTTCGATCTCCTTCTTGGCGAAGTCACGCACGTTGGTTCTGAGGAGTTTCTGCTCTTCCGTTAGAGAAAAATTCATGCCATCTCCAAACTAACCTCGTGGTCTTGTATCTATGATAGACACTGCAAGTGTAGGTTTTGATTGCATTGCGTGTCAAAGGGTTTTAGTCGAGATCTTGGTGCTCTTATGGCGTCCGACATTCTCTGGCTCCTTTTTCCTCGGAAGTGAAGGCCCGGGCAGTCCCCTCTCCCCGCTCCACCCAGCATCCCTGCGCTTGGCACAGGAACCAGGAGGTGTTACCCCCCACACCGCTCTTAACATACAAGGGGAGGGGGTTGCACGTAGGGGATGTTCCCCCTCGCCCCCACCCACCTGGGTAAGTAGAAATATCTCGTTGGTGCTTGCTCAGTAAAATGCGGTTGCCCTGTCCGCCGAGCACATTCTCTGAAACAACCTCTCGCAACGTGGTAGAATACCATTTGTGGCAGAACGCCTTTGAGGGGGGACTGACGCGGTGATGCAGTAGGTTACTCAGACAAGAGAGGGAGATGCGGGGTTGTGGAGATAGCCAGCATCGCTCGGTTAGTATTGTCTCTGTGGACGCCTTCAGGCGATTCACCTGACTCTGTCTCCAATCCCGATCTTCGCAAAGCAGGGCTGCGCGCCGCGATTTGGACGTGTTGCGTCGGGCGGCCTAAGCCTGGCTAGGACTCATATAGAGTAGAGGCATTGCCAAGTTGAGTCTGACGACAAAGATACTGGCGACTACGTTCATGAGCATCGCCTTGGTTGCGCTCATCATCGCATACGGCCCTACAACGGAGGCCCAGACGTCCGGGTCCATAGACATATCTGGTCTGGGCACTTCTATGGAGGAGGGGGATGACGACTCCTTCACGGTGAGGGCCTCCAATCTGGATTCACTTCAGAGCTACTCCATCCGGGTCACGACGAGCAACCGCGACATCGGGTTCAACAGCTCATGTTCCTCCACCTTTAAAAGCGCCACAGTGCCCTTTGGCAGCACGTCGTACAGCACGAGCTTCACGCTGTACGGGTGCGACACGTCCGGCGGGACGGTAACGGCGAACCTGCTTCGCAGCTCGCGTTTCGGAAGCGAGACCGTAGATACCGACTCTCAGTTCGTGAGTGTAACCGCACCCACACCCACACCTCCACCTCCACCTACACCCACACCCACACCGACACCTCCGCCCCCGCCTCCACCCCCAGACTCAGACCCTGAGATAGACATATCCGGTCTGGTCAGGTCCATGAAGAGAGGACTGAGCGACGGCTTTACGGTGAGGGCCTCGGACCTGGATTCATCTCAGAGCTACTCCATCCGGGTCACGACGAGCAACAGCGGCATCGGGTTCAACAGCTCATGTTCGGACCGGCAGGAGGACGCAACGGCACCCTCGGGCAGCACGTCGTACAGCACGAGCTTCACGCTGTACGGGTGTGCAGTTTCCGACGGGATGATGACGGCGACCCTGCTTCGCAGCTCGCGTTTTGGGACCGTGACCGTAGATACCGACTCCCAGTCCGTAAGCGTGACAGCGGAGTCTATAACAATATCCGGTCTGGTCAGCTCCATGGATGTAGGGGATAGCGACGGCTTTACGGTGAGGGCCTCCGAGCTGGATTCAGCCCAGGACTACTCCATCGAGATCACGACGAGCAACAGAGCAAGCCCCAGATTAGTGGATAGCATCTTCAACATTGGGTTCAACAGCTCGTGTTCCGACACGTCTGAAACTGCAACGGTACCCGATAGACGCACCTCGTACAACGCGAGCTTCACGCTGCACGGGTGCAACCCCCCAGCGGAGTGGTAACAGCAAACCTGCTTCGCGAAGGCACGAATGTCGATTCCACCGAGGAGGGTGTAACGGTAAGTGAACGTCCTACGGTTCCAGAGATAACCATTTCCCGTCTGGGACCGTCGTCCATAGACGAAGGTCAGTCGGCCAGGTTCATAATTAGTGCGAGCCCGGCTCCGTCGTCCAACTTGGTCGTCAATATAGACGTGGACGAAACAGGGTCTTTCATCATCGGCACTCCGCCGTCCAGCGTGACCATCAGCGGAGGCAGCAGCTCTTACACTCTCAGCTTGCCGACGGATGACGACTTGGTGGATGAACCCGATGGAGAGATTGAGGTCACCATAGAGTCTGACACGGTCTACAGGGTCGGCGCTCCGTCTTCTGCCAGCGTGGATGTAGAAGACGACGACCCATTCCCGCCGTCTAACGTTCCCCCAACAGTTGCTTCGCAGATATCCGACAAGACCTTCACGGTAGGGGACGCCGCCACGACCATTGTGCTAGAGGACAAGTTCAGCGATGCGGATGGCGATACCTTGCGGTACACCGCCATCTCGTCGCAGCCCGGCGTAGCAACTGCGAGTGTGCCTGTGACTGGGAGTAGCTTGACGCTTACACCCGTGGCCGCGGGCACTGCTACCATAACGGTGACAGCCCGTGATCGCCCCCCTCGCGTTCCAGGCGGCTTAAGCGTATCCCAGAGCTTCGACGTTACGGTTCGTCCCTCCACGTCCACCATAACGATCGCTCGCCATAGCTCCACCCCGTTAACCGTAACCGAGGGCCAGAGCATACAGTTCACACTGACCGCAAGCTCCGCGCCGGCGGCAGCTCTTACAGTGAACGTCAGCGTCACCCAGGCAGGCTCGTTCCTCACCGGCACGCCGCCTTCCCAGACAACCATCGCCAGTGGAAGCACGACAGCGGACCTCATCCTACAGACGGAGGATGACACCGTTGACGAAATGACCGGGACCGTAACAGCAACTGTCCTAACCGATACTGGTTATAAAGTAGGAAGTCCGTCCTCCACAGGCGTAATCGTCTTGGACGACGACAAGCCAGCCAAGCCCTCCAATTTCCGAATCAACGGGCATTTGGAAGACGGCGAAGTGACCATGCGCTGGTACACCAACCCAGAAGCGAATGAATACCAAGTGCAATATCAAGAATTGGACTGCAAGGAAGGCGAACTCGCCTGCGACACTGTTGGGGACTGGGTGATGACCACCGGCAATGCTTCCGGCAGCGGCAGCGCCAAAGAGGCGACCTTAGGGGGGCTGTCTAGGTTTACGGTCTACCAGGTTCAGGTGAAAGCGGTTGCAGTAGACGCATCCGACGAGTGGTCCGACATTACTCTTGTATGGCCAACCTCGGAAACCGTCACGGTGTCCGGCACTTCGGTAGCTTCAACGCCTCTGCACAACTACGTGGCAGACGGGACGTATACTTACCAGTTGTGCGATCCGGCCGTTGCTCCCCAAGGAGTGTTAGATCCCGTTCCCGTACCAGATTGGTTTGACGCAGACGCGGTTTTTCGAGCCTCGCAAGAATGGCAGAACCGGGTAGTGTGGTCGCTGGGTGCTTCCGGCAATATCATCAAGATAGTTAACAACGGCACCGTCAGTGATTGTAGGGGAGGGCTAGGGAATCGCAGCATCAACCTAGTCATGTTTCTGAGCCCGAAAGGTGCAGATCGACACTGCGGGGACGATGTAAAGGGGTGCATTGCTGTTGACCCCGGCAATATGAATAGGCCGTCCAATTGGACAACCATCGTCCTACGAGCTGATGAAACGGTTATGACTGAACCAATCGGTAGCTGCATCAGGGGCCATGTCACCGCCGTTCACGAATTCGGGCACGGCGTCGGAGGTGTTCATCATAATTCTTTGCAAGAATCAATTATGTCGGCGAACCGCAGACCCGACCTGTGTGCACCTACTATATACGACGAGGTTCCGGTTATGGGCAATTACCAGTCAAGGCAATAACGGGAGGCAACAATGTATTTCCGAATGCCGACAGTGACCGCTGCCCTACTGGCTACACTGGTATTCCTAATTGCAGCTTGCGGGGGTAATACATACGAAGGCGAAGAAAGGGGTGTGCAGACGTCGCACACCTCCCCTCCGGAGACTCCGGTAACCCAGCCGACACCGACGCCATCGCCCAACTCCGCAACAATGTCTGTGACGGATTTGTCGCCGAGTGCTGAGACGCCCGAACCGGAATATTTGACTGAGTCGGTTCCGCCATGCACGCCGGTTGAAGGCGTTTCCATAGAGCCTTGTGCCGGGGTATCCCCATGGGTTGGCTCAACGCCCGGACACCGCGACTTTGATACACAGCCCAGAGACCTGGCGTGGTTCTTAGGCGGCGACCGGATTGTCTGGGCACGTCATTTCGTAATTCGCGGCACCTATCTCCCCAATACGGCGAGATGTTTTGTTGATAACGAATACCATGGTCCGTCCTATCTGAACACTGGATCGCAGGACTTTGGGTCACGAGAGATCAACCGCATAAAGTGCTATGCGGACGTGCGGGTGAACGAGTACCTGATTGGGTCTGGCCCTTCCAAGCTGACCCTCCGCGTGGCGAGGCCCTTTTACGGAATCCCAATGACGGAGGCCGAGGTCAAAGAAGAGTTTGCAGCGTTGGAGGCCGCTCTGACCGGCGGCGCCCCCCATTGGCGACTGGAAGTGCCTGAAGGCGGCATCATAGGCGTAGAAAGTATTTTATTCATTGGACCCTCGTATGACGTTACCGAGGATTCATTCCTCGCAATCGATGCATGGGGCTTGAGGACGAAAGACGACGGCACCGTAGCTGCCGTCCACCCGTACAAGGCGTATTGGGACTACCGGATTGCTCAAGGCGATGCCGTAACCGATCCGGGCATCTTGGAAATTGACCTACCTACCTTTCGGACGCGGCTAACCGCTGTCCACCAAGGGCGGCTGTCAGCGGAAGGCGGCATTGCAGCACGCCCGGAATATCCCCCGTTGATGACCGATGCCAACAGGCTCCGCCAGTTTCTGGTTGAAGTCGGCGCCCTGGACAACCCTGGCTTCCCGCTCAAGCCAATACCGCCAGCGTGCGGCCGATCCGTAACCGATCAGGCGGCCAACCGGGAATTGTTTGACGATTGTGCAACGCTGCTGGCAATCAAGGATACGCTCCGGGGAAGCGGCGGCCTCAATTGGGCACTTGGCACACCAATCGCCAACTGGAACGGCATAACCGTAGGCGGAACGCTGAAGAGGGTCACCAAGCTGAAGCTGACTATGCAGTCCTTGACCGGGAGTATTCCAGCCCAACTTGGCGACCTGGACGGACTTGACGAGTTAAAGCTGGCGGGCAACCAACTCACTGGCTGCTTGCCCCTGGCAGTCAAGGCAGCGGCTCCCAGCAACAACGACCTGACCGCGTTGGGGCTTGGCGATTGCCAGCCGGCTCCGAATAAACCGAGTGTCGGTACGGTCACCGAAACAAGCATAGCCTTGAGTTGGCCAGCCGTTGGCGGAGCCAGCAGATACGGAGTGGAATATCGCCCAACACGGACGGAATCTTGGAACGTCTCAACCGACGCCGTCACTGCCCAGCCCCACACGGTAACAGGACTGACCTGCGAGCAGGAATACCTGTTCCGAGTGAGCGCTTTTGGGGACGGCACCACCTACGCCGCCGAGTGGAGCGACCCTTCCGTGGTCGTGAAAGCCTCAACTGCTGCCTGTGTGACCCCGACCTTCGGTGCCGCCTCTTACACATTTGTAGTCAATGAGAATGCGAGCACGGGAGACGAAGTGGGTACCGTCTCCGCCACGGACCCGAACCAGGACACCCTGTCCTACTTCATCACCGAGGGGAACGACGGGGGTCAATTCGCCATCGACAGCAGCAGTGGAGCGATCACGGTGGCGGGTGAGTTGAGCCATGACGCCTCTCCCACCCATACCCTGACGGTCGAGGCCCGTGACGGACACGGCGGCACGACGGAGGCCGTGGTCACCATCTCCGTGTCGTCGGTGTGCCGCAACGGCGTGGTCCTTCCCAACCATGCCGACAATCCTGGCCTTGTCGAAGACTGCCTTGTGCTCTACAAGGTACGGGACGCGTTGGCTGGGACTGTGTCCCTCGACTGGGACGGAGACACCGCTCTGAGGAGCTGGCAGGGAGTACGCGTCCGTGGAGAACCCAGTCGGGTGCAGTACCTGCTGCTTGCGGACCTGGGTCTCACCGGCGTCATCCCGCCGGAACTGGGAGCTCTGGACGCTCTGCGCAGGCTGGACCTGGACGGCAACGAGCTGACCGGCGAGATACCATCCCAGTTGGGCGACCTGTCCAACCTGGTGCACCTCTATCTGTTCGACAATGCGTTGAGCGGTCCGATGCCGACGGAACTGGGCAACCTCTCGGACCTAGAGGGACTGGACCTAGAGGACAACCATCTGACGGGCGGGATACCATCCTCGCTGGGTGGACTGACCAGTCTGAAGCGGTTAATACTCGCCGACAATGAGTTGAGGGGTCCCATACCTGCGACGCTGGGTAGGCTGAGCGAGCTTACGGATTTGTGGCTGGACGACAACGAGCTGTCGGGATCGATACCTGCGACGCTGGGAGACCTGGAGGAGCTGGAGGCTCTCGGCCTTGGCGGAAATGGATTGACTGGAGCGATACCCGCCGAGTTGGCCAATCTGGCCGAGTTACATACGTTATACCTCAACTCCAACCAGTTGAGCGGCCCGATGCCGACGGGACTGGGGAACCTGTCTAAACTGGAGGTCCTGCATGTCTACGGGAACGAGTTGACGGGAGAGATACCGGCGGAGTTGGGGAGCTTGACCAAGCTGCGCCAACTGATACTCGCCGACAATGAGTTGAGCGGCGCCATACCTGCGACGCTGGGAGGATTGAGCAGGCTTACATATCTGTGGCTGAATGACAACGAGCTGACGGGAGAGATACCTGCGGAGTTGGGTGAGATACCCGACCTAGAGGAGATATACGTCGCTGGCAACAGCTTCACCGGCTGCGTGCCGCCAGGGCTCAGGGACGTCGATGGGAACGATCTAGACGCTACCGACCTCCGGGATTGTGGTCCCGCCGACGGAGCCTAGCCCGGATGTTCCATCGAGCCCGGCCTAACGCCCCCAAGGAGGTCTAAAGCCCCTGCACCCCAACCACGGCTCCCAAATCCCCCCTCACCAATTTAGCTGGGAGTTTTGGCCGAGTACACGTTGTTGACAAATAAGTCCATTGACATTATTCTGAGGTCGCTCGCCTCTATGTTTCCTCGACCTTGGTAGAACATACGACTTTTCCTTCTAGATCGGAGGACGCTATGGCCGAAAGCAAGGTTAAAATGCTGGAAATCCACCCCGATAAGTGTACGGGTTGCATACAGTGTGAGCTGGCCTGCTCCTGGGTGCAAACGGGAACCTTTGCACCCTCCAAGTCGCTTATCAGGGTGCACATCTTTGACGAGCAGTCCAGCTATGCCCCTTTCACCTGTTTCCAATGTGACGAGGCCTGGTGTTTACAGGTTTGCCCCGTTAACGCCATCGATATTGACCCAGTGACCCAGGCTAAAATCGTTATCGATGATGTCTGCGTGGGTTGCAAGCTGTGCGTGATAGCCTGCCCCTTTGGCACCGTGTTTCTCAACCCCGACACCAAGAAGGCCTTCAAGTGCGACCTGTGTGGCGGCGACCCCGCGTGTGCTCGAGCCTGCCCGACAGACGCCATCGAGTTCGCTGAGTTTGATCAAGAGGACTGGGTAGCTCCATGGGGTGACAAAGTTAACGAGAGCTATCTGACTTCTGTGGGAGGGAGGTAGGGCCATGACATATGGTTGGGTAGGAAAGGTGCTTCGAGTAGACCTGAACTCAGGGTCTATAGTAAAAGAAGACCTGAACGAGGAATGGGCCCACGACTACATCGGGGGCCGAGGCTTGGGCGCTAAGTATCTCTACGAGGAGCTTGACCCCAACGTAGACCCCTTCGGCCCAGAAAACGAGATCATCTTTGCCACCGGCCCAATGACGGGGACCAATGCTTCCTGTGGCTCTCGCTATATGGTGATTACCAAGAGCCCCCTGAGCGGCACCATCACTACATCCAACTCGGGCGGGCACTGGGGCCCTGAACTGAAGTTTGCCGGCTACGATATGGTCATACTGACCGGGAAGGCGAAGGCGCCGTCATATCTATGGATCTACGACGACGACGCCCGGATCGTGCCTGCGGAGTATCTTTGGGGCAAGGGTGTATGGGAGACGGAAGACGCCATAAGGAGTGAGACCGGGGTACCAGACGCCATTGTTGCATCCATTGGCCCAGCGGGTGAAAACCTGGTTCGCTTCGCCGCAATAATGAACGATAAACATCGAGCGGCGGGGAGAAACGGGGTAGGAGCCGTAATGGGGTCCAAGAACCTCAAGGCCATCGCGGTGAGGGGGACGGGAGCGGTAGCCGTAGCATCACCAGAAACTTTGATGCAGTCGACATGGGCCGCAAAGAAGAAGCTTGCTGAATCCCCTGTCACAGGCGAGGGGCTACGCATGTATGGTACCCCTATCCTCGTCAATCCCATCAATGAGCATGGGGGGTTGCCCGTTAACAACCACCAGTTCGGTCAGTTCGACCAGGCTGAAGACATAAGCGGCGAACGTATGACGGAGACACGGCTAAAGGGTCCGAAGGCCTGCTTTGCCTGCACCATTGCCTGTGGACGAGTCACCTATCTCCCCGGCGATGCCGCTGGAAAATTCATGGTTACCACCCATCCACGCAACTGGAATATCGCTGGTGAAGGCCCCGAATATGAAGCGGCATGGGCCCTGGGAGCCGACTGCGGTGTGGGAGACCTGGATGCGTTGATAAAGGCGAATTGGCTGTGTAACGACCTGGGAATGGACCCCATATCCTTCGGAGGTACTCTGGCTGCAGCCATGGAGCTGTATCAGAATGGAGTCATCACCAACCAGGAAACAGAGTTGCCTCTGGAGTTCGGCAGTGGTGATGCGCTAGTCGGTATGGCCGAGAAAACAGCCTACCGTGAAGGATTTGGTGATGAGCTGGCAGAGGGCGCTAAACGACTCTCTGAGAAGTTCGGCAATCCCGACCTATTCATGGGCGTCAAGGGACAGGAGTTCGCCGCCTATGACTCCCGAACATTTCAGGGTATGGGACTGGCCTACGCTACCTCCAACAGAGGCGCATGCCACCTGAAGGCCTACGTCATATCTGCTGAGGTGTTCGGTATTCCGCAGAAAGTCGATCCGGCTGCCACTGAAGGCAAAGCAGATCTGACCAAGCTGTTCCAGGACATCACCTCTACTGTCGATGCCAGCGGACTTTGCCTCTTCCTGACCTTTGGCATCGGCTTGGATGACATCCACCCTGAGCTCGTTGCTGCCACCGGCATCGATTATTCGATGGATGACCTAGTCAAGGCCGGCGAGCGAATTTTCAACCTGGAAAAGGTATGGAACCTCAAGGCCGGTATAACGGGTAAAGACGATACCCTACCCAAGAGGATATTACGTGAAGGCGTCCCTGCCGGTCCCTCCAAGGGTAAGGTAAACCGATTGGACGAGATGCTGCCTGAGTACTACAGGGCCCGCGGCTGGAGCGAGAGCGGTGAACCCTCTTCGGAGAAACTGCTGGAGCTGGGAATAATATAGGATAGAGCTATCGCAGTAGGCTCGGGCCTAGAGTCGCTGATCGTTGATATACAGAAGCTGGCAGTCCTGCCTGCGGTGGGTGGTACAGCGTTATGGAAAGGAGCATCGGCTTAGATGTACGGTTGGGTCGGAAAAGTCCTGCGAGTTGATCTCACTAACGGAGTCATCACAAAAGAAGACCTGAACCAGGAATGGGCTAGGGACTATGTTGGCACCAGGGGTCTAGCCACGAAATATCTCTATGAGGAGATGGATCCCAAGGTGGACCCACTGAGTCCCGAAAACAAGCTGATACTGGCCACAGGCCCCATAACGGGCTCCAACGCTTCGACGTCTTCTCGTTACTGCGTCGTTACCAAGGGGCCCTTGACAGGTGCGATAGCCGGCTCCAACTCCGGTGGACACTGGGGTGCCGAGTTGAAGTTCGCTGGCTATGACATGGTTATACTGGAAGGAAAATCGCCCAAGCCGGTCTTTCTATGGATATATGACGACATAGTAGGGCTTTATTCTGCTGAAGACCTTTGGGGTAAGACCGTTTGGGAGTCGGAGGAATGGATCAGGAACAATACCGGAGTCCCCGACTGCGTAATCGCCAGTATAGGGCCGGCAGGGGAGAACCTGGTTAAGTTCGCTTGCATAATGAACGATCTGCATCGAGCGGCAGGGCGATCTGGGGTTGGTGCTGTGATGGGGTCTAAGAATCTCAAGGCCATTGCGGTTAGGGGTACGGGTGGGGTGGAGGTATCTTCCCCAGAAACCATGATGAGCGTTACCTGGGATCAGAAAAAGAAGCTGGCTGCCAACCCTGGTGTCGAGGGGATGCAGCGATATGGCACAATGGAGATAATGGGCATTATCAACGTGACGGGGGGTCTTCCCACTCGTAACCATCAGGAGACCCAGTTTGAGCATGAAGAAGACGTGAACGGGGAGGCGCTGACAAACACTCGCTTGGTGGCTAATAAAGCTTGTTTTGGGTGCACCATAGCCTGTGGGAGAGTGACTCACCTCCCTGGAGACGCCGCCAACAAATTCATGGTCAACACCCACCCTCGCAACTGGCGAATAAAAGGAGAGGGACCCGAGTATGAGACGGGCTGGGCGTTGGGGCCAGAATGCGGCGTTGGCGACCTGGATGCCATAATCAAAGCCAGTTGGCTATGCAACGATTTAGGTATGGACACTATCTCTGCCGGCGCCACCGTCTCCGCAGCTATGGAGCTCTACGAGAAGGGCTTTATAGGCAAGGGGGATGCTGGAATGGACATGAGCTTCGGGAGCGGCGACGCCCTGGTAGCCCTGATAGAGAAGACAGCATACCGAGAGGGTATAGGCGACGACCTCGCCGAAGGCTCCAAGCTGATGTGTGAGAAGTTCGATCACCCCGAGTTCCACATGGGCTCCAAAGGTCAAGAGTTTCCCGCCTATGACCCGCGGACATATAACGGCATGTCCCTGGCATACGCCACCAACAATCGGGGTGCCGATCATATGAGGGCCTTCACGGTTGGCGCCGAGGTGTTTGGGAGTCCCTACAAACTGGACCCAGCCTCCCCTGAAGGTAAGGCGGAGCTGGTTATAACTCTTCAAAACGAGACTTCGATCCACGACTCTACAGGCCTATGTGCCTTCATCGGGTCTGCTAACGACCTGGAGGATATACGCAAGATTTTGGTGGCGGCCACCGGCATCCCATACAGCATGGAGGACATGAACAAGGTCGGCGAAAGGGTGTGGAACCTAGAGCGTCTGTTCAACGTGAAGGCAGGTCTCACCAGCAAGAACGATACCCTTCCAGATAGGATACTCAAGGAAGGTATACCCTCGGGGCCAGCAAAGGGCAGAGTTGGGAAGCTGGACCAGATGCTTCCCGAGTACTACAGCATGAGGGGTTGGGACGAAAATGGCGCTCCCACGTCAGGGAAGCTGGTTGAGCTGGGAATAATATAAAGTGGCTGAGGTCAAGTTCCTCGGCAAGCTGCGAGAGTTAACCGGAACACCAACAACAAAGATGGACCTGTCGCAGGTGGGAGGGGTCTTGAGGAAGTTGGGAGAGGTATACGGCATGGAGCTGAATGAGATGTTGTTCTCGCCGGCGGATTGGGGGCAGCTAAGTGATGATACAGAAGTGCTGGTAAACGGTCGAAACATCGGTTTTCTGAATGGATTGAACACAGAGCTGAAAACGGAGGACAAAGTAACTATTCTTTATCACGGTATCAGAGGCTTTCCAGGAGGGTAGAGGGATGGCTATCAAAAAGCACGTAATAATCGGCGGCGGCCCGGCAGCCCTTAGGGCCATGGAGACCATCCGTGACTACGAATCCGACTCTTCCATAACGCTGATTTGTGATGAGCCTGCCTATTCACGTATGGTCTTGCCTTATTACTTGGCAGGTAACATCGAAGAAGGTGCGGTGTACACAGGGGATGGAAACTACTTCTCTTCTCGAAGTGTGGAGACCAAGTTTGGGCGAAAGGCCGTCTCGGTAGACCCCAGGGCTCAAACAGTGACCCTGGATAACGGGGAAATGGTCGAGTACGACGATCTGTTGATAGCAACAGGGTCCTCAGCGACAAGGCCTCCCATTGCTGGAGCGAACTTGACGGGAGTGCGGAACATGTGGACTCTCCAAGACGCTCAGGACTTCTTGGCCAAAACAAAGCCCAACAGTGAGGTGGTGATTATCGGGGCTGGGTTCATAGGTCTTATCATCCTGGATGGACTCCATGCCGCTAACCACAAGGTGTCCTTCGTAGAGTTGGAAGAGCATATTTTGCCCAGGATGATCGATGCTGGCGGTGCTGGCATAGTAGAGAATTGGATGGATAAACACGGCGTAAAAAGCATCACCGGAACCAGTGTAACCGAGATCACATCGAGCAATGGGAAATTCGGGTTGAGTCTCCAGAATGGCCAAACCTTGGAAGCCGACTCGGTGATTATGGCTACTGGTATAAAGGCCAACCTGGACTTCCTGGAAGGCTCTGGGATTGAAATTGGGTGGGGAGGCATAGTGGTAAATGACAGATTGCAGTCCAGTGTCTCCAACGTTTACGCCGCCGGTGACGTCGCCGAGGGCCCTGTCCTGGGTTCAAAGGATAAAGAAGTTCACGCAATTCAGCCGACGGCCTTCGAACATGGACGAGTGGCCGGCGCCAACATGGCCGGACAGGACATCCAGTATCCGGGAAGCCTTGGTCTGAATGTGGTGGATGCAGTGGGACTGCAGGTATCGAGCTTCGGTGACTGGAGAAGTGAGAAAGACACAACTACCGTATCCAGTGACATGACATCTATTTATCGAAGGCTATCATGGGATGGCGATGCGATCGTGGGAGCCATCATGATAGGTAAGGCCACTGACGTGGGGGCATTGAATGACGTGGGAATGGTAAAAGGATTCATACAGGCGGGCACTCGCCTGGACAAGTGGAAAGACTACCTAAAGGAGAACCCCCTGGATATACGCAAACCCTACGTCGCGTGCAAAGTTGCAGAGGGCCTTCTTAAAACCTTGATCACCGGTAAGCCGGCGGTCACCGGTGGCAGGGGATTCCGTTCCCCACTCATAGAACCCACAACCCAGAAATCACCATGGCACAAGGTACTAGCGTCTGATGCGCCTGAATAGGGCCTTCGCCTGTGTTAAAATGGAAGAAAGACTCTGGAAGGTGTTCATCGGATGAAGGTGGACGTAAAGCTTTTCGCTAATCTGAGGGCCAGGATGCCGAACGGCACTGGCAAAGGCTTCGTAGAGTTGGAAGATAACGCCACACTCGTGGATTTGCTCAACAAGCTAGACATACCAGAGGAACTGTCCCAGATGACCCTCATAAACGGTGAGTCTTGCCCTCCGGATGTGGAGTGGAGAGAAAAGAAGCAACTCAAAGAGGGTGATGTGGTTAGCGTATTTCCCCCGTTGGCCGGAGGTCAGGTCTAGGCGATTATCTGCTTGAGCAAATAATGCGAACCGTACCAGCTCAGCTGCATGGCCGATTATACAGGGTCTTCTCAGAAAGATCCTGTATTTCTATCAAAGAGACCTCTCGACACCCCATGCCAAGTGATTGTGGATGTGGGTGACACAGCCAGGTGCCGGTCCACTCCCTACGTCACACCGTTGTTGCTCCTTCTCATTCAGTGTCACTGTCTTTCCTTTCATAGGGTGACATTTTCACTGAACTGCTAGGCGGTGTCAGGTTCTCAGAACTACCACACCAGGGCTTGACAGAGGGATGGGGGCAGGCTACCCTGTATTGAGTTCTAGCAAAGACTCAGTCTGGATTGTGAGGGGCTTCCCCATGAACGGTTGGGTCTGTCAGAATGAAGGGCGCGAGCAGGCTGTCGCAGTTGCCTGCACTCATTGCGGGGCTACTCTCAGTCAGGAACACTTCGTTGAACGCCAAACTCGCCGTATAAGCAGAACGAGTGATGGGTTTTTCAGCCATGTCCACATTTCACTCCCAGCATCCGCAAGATAGATTCGCGCCGTTTAGCAGGTAGCCAGAAGGAGGAACGAAATGCCAATGTCAAACGAAAAATGGTGGCCGAACCAGTTGGACATGAAGGTTCTCCGCCAGAACTCTTCCCTATCAGATCCTATGGGGAAGGATTTCAACTATGCCGAGGAGTTCAAGACCATTGACGTTGATGCCCTGAAGAAGGACGTCGAACAAGTGATGACGACTTCGCAAGACTGGTGGCCGGCCGACTATGGCCACTACGGGCCGCTTTTTATCCGGATGACGTGGCACGCCGCAGGCACATACCGTATCACCGATGGCCGCGGCGGCGGCGGCTCCGGCTACCAACGATTTGCGCCCCTGAACAGTTGGCCCGACAACGCGAGCCTCGACAAGGCGCGCCGGTTGCTCTGGCCGGTCAAGCAAAAGTACGGACGAAAGATCTCATGGGCCGACCTGATAATCTTCGCCGGCAACTGTGCCCTGGAGTCGATGGGATTCAAGACCTTCGGTTTCGGCTTCGGGCGCGAGGACGTTTGGGAGGCCGACGAGACTGACTGGGGGTCTGAGAGCACATGGCTTGCAGACGAGCGTCACAGCGGCGACGGGGATATCCAGGGATCATACGGTGCCGATCACATGGGCCTGATTTACGTGAACCCGGAGGGGCCGAACGGCAACCCGGACCCACTTGCTGCGGCAAATTATATTCGCGAAACGTTCAGGCGCATGGCGATGAATGACGAGGAGACGATCGCGCTCATTGCCGGCGGACACACTTTCGGCAAAGCACATGGCGCCACCTCTGATGACCATGTCGGTCCCGAACCAGAGGGAGCCGACCTGGAGGAGCAAGGCCTCGGCTGGAAGAACAGCTTTGGCAGCGGCAAAGGCGGCGATTCGTTCACCAGCGGCTTGGAAGGAGCTTGGACCACCAACCCGGTGAAGTGGGACAACAACTTCATGGAGAACTTGCACGGCTACGAGTGGGAGTTGACGAAGAGTCCTGCCGGTAAGTCTCAGTATGCTCCCAAGGATGCATCTGCAGTGGCCACCGTGCCGGATGCTCACGATCCCTCGAAGAAGCATGCTCCCATGATGCTCACGACGGACCTCTCTCTCAGGATGGACCCGGTCTACGCTCCTATTTCGAAGCGCTTCCTCGAGAACCCAGCGGACCTTGAAGACGCCTTCGCCAGGGCTTGGTATAAGCTGCTCCACCGCGACATGGGCCCCCGCAGCAGGTATCTCGGATCGCTGGTTCCCGCAGAGCCGCTGTTATGGCAAGACCCTGTCCCCGACGTAGACCATGAGCTGATCGGGAAGCAGGACATAGCGGACCTCAAAACTAGGGTTCTCGCCTCGGGATTGTCCGTTTCCCAACTGATCTCGACCGCTTGGGCGTCGGCGGCAACATTCCGCGGCACCGACAAACGCGGCGGAGCAAACGGGGCACGAATCCGCCTCGCTCCGCAAAAGGACTGGGAAGCTAACAGCCCAGCCGGTCTGAAGAAAGTGCTGCAGACACTGGAGCAGGTCCAGACGGAGTTCAACAGCTCGCAGACCGGTGGGAAGAGGGTCTCTCTAGCTGACCTGATCGTCTTGGCTGGGTGCGCGGGCGTCGAGCAGGCTGCAAAGAACGCAGGACAGAACGTACAGGTTCCCTTTTCACCTGGGCGCACGGACGCGTCGCAGGAGTGGACTGACGTGGAGTCGTTTGCCATGCTCGAACCCACTGCGGACGGGTTCCGAAACCACCTCCAAGGCGAACACCGAGAATCAGCGGAAGAGCTGCTGGTGGAGCGGGCATGCATGCTAACGTTGACCGCTCCCGAGATGACGGTGCTCGTTGGCGGCATGCGCGTCTTGAATGCGAACACCGGGCAGTCTGGACACGGTGTTTTCACCAATCGTCCAGGGACGTTGACCAATGACTTCTTTGTGAATCTGCTAGACGTGAACACCGAGTGGCAGGCGTCCTCCACATCTCAGGACGTGTTCGAGGGACGCGATCACCAGACAGGCGAGCTCAAGTGGACGGGTACAAGGGTAGACCTCGTCTTCGGTTCGAGCTCCGAGCTCCGAGCCATCGCTGAAGTCTACGGATGTGACGATGCGCAGCAGGGGTTCGTGCGTGACTTCGTGGCAGCGTGGGACAAGGTGATGAATCTTGACCGCTTCGACCTTTCCTGATCTCAGTGAGGTGTTCGTAAGGATCGTCTCCTGCGCGTCTGCCAAGCGGAGGTAGCTGCAGACCACAAAGGCATCAGTCCAGAGATGGCGGTGTCCAGCAGGTCCTTTACCATGGCGCGGCCGCTGCTGCCTGAGAGGCCCGTGGCGTAGAAGGCTACGTCGTTTCCGACAGGATCCCAGTGGCTTGTCGGCACCGACCTGATCGGGTGCCGTTATCATCGTCGTTGCTTTCACTCCTAGAGGCGGAACACCGGTTCCATCTGTGTGCCAACAGGGACCTATCCCTCGGGCGAGGTCTCAAACCACTTAAGTCTACGTCGGCCTTTTCTGCTCAGTTGGTGATGTCTGTCTAACCTATTTGATCCACGGTACCCTGTTGTGATTATCTTCATGATGACGCTATTCTATGTGTCACCTATCATTCTGAACGAGATTAGCACAGTCCTGACGCCAGGCGTTCTTTGCTGACTTCTCGGGGCGTGATATACTTCGCCCGATTCCTCTTGCTTCATAGTGGATTTTAGAGCCTGGTACACTTCTTCCTAATGCCTATCCTATTCCACCCTCCCGATATTCTCACCAAGCCTTTCAACCGATCGACAAATAAGATTACCGATGCTGCTTTCCAATGGTGAAGGTAACATAACCCATATTGTAACCCTCTTAGTCCTTCAGTTGGCCGTGATTCTCATCCTGGCAAAACTGGGGGGTGAGCTATTCACCCGCTACCTCAAGCTACCTGCAGTTATCGGCGAGCTGCTGGTCGGTGTCGCCATCGGGCCTTTTGCTTTGGGGGACCTGATAGATCTGGGCGCTATAATTCCTGGCTCTGATCTGGGCAAACTGTTCGAGAAGCCCGGGGTTCCCACGGATGCCATCTCGTCTGAGCTTTTCTCCGTTTCTGAGCTAGCCGCCATTGTGTTGCTGTTCGTAGTCGGGCTGGAGACCAACCTAAATCAGTTCGTGAAATATGTCCGACCAGCTATGGTAATCGCCCTGGGAGGGGTGTTGTTCCCCTTCTTTCTAGGCGTTTACACTACTGTGTGGTTCGGCTTCGCCCATGGTTTAGCCGACCCTACGGCTCTATTTGTGGGCGCGGCCATGACCGCGACATCGGTGGGTATCACCGCCAGGGTTTTGAGCGAGAGAGGTAAGTTGGACACTCCTGAGGGAGTGACCATTCTGGCCGCTGCTGTTATCGATGACATCCTGGGCATATTGGCTTTGACTGTGGCTGTGGGTGTAGCAGAAACGGGACATGTATCAGCTATCAAGGTGTTGGATGTGGGCTGGAAGGCTATCGCTTTTCTTGGCGTCTGGTTTGGCGGGGGGTTGCTAGTCGCTAGATACATCTCCAGGTTCATACTTTCCCTACGGGTTATCGGCGCTGGTGTAGCCATGGCCCTAGGTCTAGCGTTTCTTGCATCGGGACTGGCGGAGAGCTTCGGGCTAGCGTTTATCATAGGGTCTTACGCCACCGGACTCGCCCTCTCCAATACCAACCTGGCGAGGGTATTGGAGGAGCCTCTGGTGGCTGTGTACAACGCCTTCGTTCCCATCTTTTTCGTAGTCCAGGGCATGCAAGTAGACGTATTCGCCTTTGGGGATGCGATCGGTTTCGCTATCGTGCTCACCATATTCGCTATCCTTGGGAAGGTCCTCGGCTCAGGCGGCCCTGCTCTAGGGGTGGGCTTCAACGTAATTGGAGCAGCTCGGATAGGCTATGGAATGCTGCCCAGAGGAGAGGTCGCTCTAATCATTGCCGGTATCGGCCTGTCCAATGGTGTGATAGGGCATGATGTCTTTGGGGTGGCGATTTTCATGACTATCGTGACTACGCTTATGGCGCCCCTTGTCCTGGTGCCCTTGTTCAATAGAGACACATCTGGGTTAAGGTCTCGAGGTACACCTGAGTAGAATTGGTTACGGATGCAAGGTTGCAGAGCCCGGTGGAAAACAAGTACCCTAGACTGTCCCCTGCCCCTGTAGCTCAGAGGATAGAGCGCCAGCCTCCGGAGCTGGGTGCGTGGGTTCGAGTCCCGCCAGGGGTACCATGACGTACCGTACTGCGAACTCGCCCGCTCAGGGCGACTTCTGCGGTGTCCGCTCCTCCTATGAGACTGTCTTCCGGCGTGGGGATGGAGATGCAGACAGGGAAACGGAGCTTCTAGTGCTGGGTAAAGGCTCCGTCGCTGCGTTGACGTTTGCGGTCCAGTGCGGAGAGCTCCGCCTTGCGGAGGCGAAGATTGAGGGGTGTAACTTCCAAGAGTTGGTCGTCGGAGATGAATGCCAGGGACTCCTCGAGGCTCATCCTGACGGTGGCGTTGAGCCGCTTGGCCACGTCGGCCGTTGACGACCGCATGTTAGTCAGTTTCTTTTGCTTGCAGACGTTGATCTCGATGTCACCTTCGCGGTGGTGGGAGCCGATA
Source organism: Dehalococcoidia bacterium (assembly GCA_965197675.1). Classification (GTDB taxonomy): domain Bacteria; phylum Chloroflexota; class Dehalococcoidia; order Plut-88900; family Plut-88900. The sequence continues at coordinate 1,591,054 of OZ240221.1, forward strand.
ATCATTCCTTCATAGACTGTAGTGCCCGGCTCGATGAAGGTATCGCCCCGGCCCTGGGCGTTGATCAGGCCGTAAGTAACAGCCACGCCGCCCTCGGATGCCACAAGTGCGCCGCCCCGCCGGGCCTTTATCTCACCTTCCATAGGCTCGTAGGAGGTGAAGGTGCTGCTCTTCACTCCATCGCCGCGGGTGGTTCGAAGAAAGAAGGCGTTGAATCCAATCAGTCCCCGAGTGGGTATCTTGTACTCCATATTGACGTAACCGTTCTCGCCGTACCGCATATCCCTGAGCTGGGCCATATGGGCCGAGAGATACTCAGTGAGTACGCCCACATACTCTTCTTGAACGCTTATATTCAGAATTTCGTAGGGCTCGTATACCTTGCCATCGACCACCCTTGTGACGGGAGCGGGGCGTGACACCTGGAACTCGAATTGTTCACGACGCATTGTCTCGACCAGAATGGACAGGTGGAGTTCACCCCGTCCGGCGACGACGAACACATCAGGGCTGGGGGTGGCATCCACTCGTAGGCTGACGTTGGTCCGCAATTCTCTAATCAGCCGTTCGTGAAGGTTTCGGGACGTGCAATGGGCACCTTCGCGGCCCGTGAATGGGGAAGTGTTGACGCCGAAGGTCATCCGTACCGTGGGTTCATTGATGTCGATGATTGGTAAGGCCTCCGGGCTTTCCGGAGAAGCAACGGTATCGCCGATGGACACACCTTCGGGGCCGGTCACAGCCACGATGTCCCCGGCCAGGGCTTCAGATACTTCAATTCGCTCCATGCCGCGGAACACGAAGATACGCTCGAGGTTGTGGGTGCTGGCCTTGCCGTCGCGGCTCAGCAGGGCCACATCGTCCCGCGGCCTGAGCGTGCCATTGGAGATGCGACCGATGGACACCTGGCCCAGGTAGTCGTCGTAGTCCACAGATGCCACCAGCATTTGTAGCGGGGCGCAGGGGTCGCCGGTGGGCGGCGGCACCGACTCTAAGATCGCGTCGAAAAGAGGCTTCATGTCCTCTCCCGGCGTATCAGGCTCAGCGGTAGCGTAGCCCTGGCGGGCCGAGGTGTATACCACCGGGAAATCCAGTTGTTCCACCTTGGTGGCCAATGCCAAGAACAGGTCTTGGACCATCGCGACCACCTCCGCCACGCGGGCCTCGGGGCGGTCAATCTTGTTAATGACTACCATTGGTGTGACATTCTGCCGGAGAGCTTGACGCAGCACGTAAGTAGTCTGGGGCATGGGGCCGTCTACGGCATCCACCAACAGCAGACATCCATCGGCCATATTCATGACACGTTCCACCTCGCCGCTGAAATCGGCGTGTCCCGGCGTGTCGATAATGTTGATCCGGACACCGCCGTAGGAGACAGAGGCATTCTTCGCCAGGATCGTAATGCCGCGCTCCCGCTCCAGAGGATTGGTGTCCATAATCAAAGCACCCACTTTTTGGTGGTCGCGAAAGACCGCGCCTTGTTTCAACAGCGCGTCCACCAAGGTGGTCTTGCCGTGGTCGACGTGGGCTATGATGGCCAGGTTGCGAATGGTGTTGTTTTGACAGTCAGTCAAATGTAATCACTCCGTATACTATGATAACAGGAAGGTGAGACCATTGCCTGAGTTTATGCCTAGGCCTAGCGGTTTCTGTCATTTTCGTCTACAATACAAGAACACACTTAATTAGCTTGCCAAGGTTTGACGCAAGAACGGACCTGTCCCTTCTCTTCTTGTTCACCTCCCCGCTGATTCACCTGTGTCGCCATTCTAGATTAGGGAGTCCGTTCTCGTATGACTTATCGCTCTTCGCCTGCCCGCCTGCGCCCAGCCAACCGCACCCGGCATCAAGCCGTTTGCGATGATTGCGGCATATCTGCTGCCCTCCCCTTCCAGCCAAGCCAGGACAAGCCGGTGTACTGCCCCTCATGCTTCAAAGCCCGTCGCCACGGGCATTCCTTGATGGTCAGTACAAACGGGAGCAAGTCGTCTACTGCAAGCAAGCAAGCCGTCGATAACGCCACGTCCAGCGGTCGGGTGTTTTCTGAAATGAATTTGAAGGCAGCTACCAAGGCGGCGATTTCCCGGATGAACATATCAAGGCCCACACCAATTCAGGAGAAGGCTATCCCTCATCTCATGGCGAGACGAGACTTGATTGGCCAGGCGCGTACGGGATCCGGAAAGACGCTGGCGTTCGCGGTGCCCCTGACAGAGCGGTGCGACCCATCGCTCCGGCGGGTCCAGGCCCTTGTGCTGGTACCCACCCGTGAACTAGCCATCCAGGTAGCGGGAGTCATAGAAGAACTGGCTTTTTCACAGCAGCTCCGCGTGGCGCTACTGTATGGCGGCCGGCCTCTGCGGCCGGAGTACGCAGCGTTGAGGAACGGAACCCATGTCGTCATTGGCACTCCAGGCCGGACGTTGGACCATCTACGGCAAGGGACACTCGACCTGGGTTCAGTGCGATTTCTTGTGCTGGACGAAGCGGATGAAATGCTAGATAGGGGGTTTGCCCCCGATGTCGAATCCATCATAGGCCAGACGCCTAACGAGAGGCAGACAGCACTTCTGTCCGCAACCATGCCTGAGTGGGTGGCCCAGACCGCCGCAAAGCACCTGCGGCGGTCTGTAAGGGTGGAAGTGGATGCGGGTTTGCAAGCACCGCCCACCGTCGAGCACCTGGTTTACACTATCCAAAAGAGTGACAAGATGGAGGCCCTGCGAACGCTGCTGGACCGGCGAGACGGTACCTCGGTTATCGTCTTTCTCAGGACCAAGCGCGGTGTCAAGCAGCTGGCAAGACGACTCGATTCGTTGGACTACCCGGTAGGGGCACTCCAAGGAAATCTAAGTCAAAGCGCACGTGAACGGGTGATGACGAGCTTCCGCTCAGGCGCCGCGTCGATCTTGGTGGCGACGAATGTGGCAGCCAGAGGCTTGGACTTCGAAGGTATTGGCCAAGTCATTAACTATGACCTGCCGGACTCGGAGCATCTGTTCACCCACCGCGTCGGACGGACTGGCCGTATGGGCCGCTCCGGTGAGGCGGTAACGTTCATCACGATGGAGGATGAGCGGAAATGGCGTGAGATCGAGCGTGGCCTCGGCAGGCGGTTCACCAGGAAGCCTTGGCAGGCGGTCCGCAAGGCAATGGCACCTCGATAGCAACGCTGGCGGGGCTCCGTTGGAAGCTCTTTGGGATCAACAGCTCAATGGAGTTCCGGCGTACTTCGTAGATGAGTGAATTGCGTACTCGGAAGCGAGGGACTCGTGCTGCGATCCTTGGCGGCTTTACAGGCCTCATTCACACATACGCCATGACCTTCTACCTGTTTTTAGCGGGGGCCCCTCAGTCGCTGGTCAGCGTAGAACCCCGATGCCGTTTTCCTGGGCGCTCAGAGCGAAGCATCCGGAGGCGCCATCGTCAAGCAAACGCATGAACTAGGATACGACGGCCCGATATACTCAGAAGTGGTACCCACGGCCTCCAATGCCCTCAGAATAGCCGGCGAGGCCTCCACCGGCCTGAAAGCTGTTGTGCCTAACCCGGACCTGACTATCACCACCGGTAAGGAGCTCTTGGTGAACTTCAAGGCCCGCTACGGCGTTGTTGCCCCATGGCCCTGGTTTCAGGGCTCCGCCTACGACGGCGTCTACATCGCCGCAGAATGTCTGAGGCAGACCGACGACGACCAGGATGCCCAGGGTTTCAGGGGCCGCCTGTCGCGCCGCTCCCGTTGGGGTCGAGCCGGGAACCGATGGCGCGGCTCTGTCGGAAATACCGGACTTGTGGCGAAACCACCACTACTGGGCTTGTGGTGGCCTGGGCGCAGATCCGATAGTGAGGGACGGGCTGTTCTCACGTCGTTGATAAGAAGTGGCTTGCCGCATCGCCGTCCGGTGGGCACGGCGCAAGCTCTTGCCAGACAGGAGGCCAGGCGGCGTTGCTTTACTGCCTCTCGTCTGCTTATATGAGGACCTCCCAGCGAAAAGTTCGCAATTCAGTCTTGTCAGGCCCACTTCTTGCAGCGCATGCCTACAGCAGACAGTGCCCGGACGTTGCGGCGTAGCAGTCGCAGTAGACTCGGGCACGTTCCTCGCTAAGACACTCGCCCAGTAGCCGAATCGAAGTTGATTCCCGCGTTGGTCAAAGACAGTTCAACCTGCTACGTGCGGTCGCGTGCGCCCTATGCCGATCTTGTGGAAAGTCACGGAGCATGTACCGGGGAGGAATCAGATGCCTTTGGAGGCCCCAGTTTTAGGATTTTATCTCCACGCCGCCAAAGAGACACAACCCGGTCAGAGTGAGTTGGCCCACGGGCGAGGTTGCGTCGAAGTTCAAGCAATGGGGTATTTCCTATCCCGTATTTGCTTGACCATGAGCTGAGCTTCCAAAGGACGAGCCAGTGGCAAGGCGTGCCCCACAAGACCAGGCACGGTAGTATAGATTGGCGCTGTCGATGTAGACGTTGGTGCGCATGAGTGGCCATCCCCAGAAAAAGCTAAGGTTGCCTTGACCCTAGAGTCCGTGGGTTGGTTCACAGGCCCATCCACATCTCGAAGATGGTACTGCCTATCGTCAACTTAGGCCCACCATTTTTGACGGTAGACAGTACCGGTCAGGTCAACCCCCTGCCTGGTACAGGACATGGACCATCGTCATGGGCACGCCTCTTCTGCTGGTGTGCAGCGCTTCAGACCAATTCCCTTGACCCATCTCTCCAGAAGCTCAGGTGATGTGCAGCCAGTGAAGCCTGTATCTTGCAGGATCACAAATGCCATGACCTCAATGCTAGTTAACTCCCAGGCATGGACCCGCTCAGGTTGGTGTATACAAGGTTTAACCACCCGAGCTCCAGATGGACAAGATTGCCCGTCTCAGAGGGACTGGTGGAGTTGAGCATGAAGGGGTTGACTGGCATTCTTCCCTGAAGAGACAACCCAACGAACTGGGGGAGGGGAGACTTTAGCTGTAGCCACCTACTACTTGGAGATGGGCACATCAGCACTCCAGCTCTGGATGCTATCCGTTGCTAGGAGGTTCCGTGCCCCAGAAGCATTTCACTATTTTGTGCTAAGCCAGGTTTCTTCTTTCGACTTGACACTACGTCGCGGTCAGACAGGCCGAAATGTACCTAAAGTCAGTGAACCCAACTGCCAAGTGATCTCTTGCCCAATCACCTCTCAGAGTTACGAGATGGAAGCTCCAGCGACTGGCGCCAAGCGGCCTCCAAGTCGTCATAGTCCCACCCGTAGACCTGCTGAATCGCCCTTTCGTCCGTGGACCCTTGGTAGAAGACTGCCAGAAGCTCTTGCATCTTGGGCCAGCCGTGAGTGTCTATCAGGTAGTCAACCAGGCTGTAGCTTAGTGCATAGGAGAGGGTGGCCCCCGTGTCACTGGCGGGGAAGCTGCTGTTCAGGCTGCGCAGGCTGATCAGGTTGTCGTTTGCGATGGCGTCTTCAAGGACGATTTGCTGGAACTCGGGCAGTCCGCCCTCTGCGTAGACCGCGAGACCCTCGTCCAGCCAGGTGGGAAGCCCCCCGAAACAGTTGAACGTGGCCTCTTCCACCAGCAGGTGAGCCAACTCGTGGACTACTCCGGGCAGGTGACGTTCGAATCCCGCTGGATCCACGGTTATCAGAACGATGTTGTGGTGTACGAAGGCCAGCCCACCGGTCCATTCCTGGGCAAAGAGGACAGCCCCCTGCACGTCCTGGGCACTCTGATAGACGAAGACTGTGATGGGAGCAACAAGCTCCTTCCCCAGCCGCAATGTTTCCAGACCGCTGCGGACTCCGTCCGCGATGCGGCGCCCGAAATCATCCCCTCCGGCGTACCAATTGAAGGTAATGTTGCCGTCCGTATGGGACTGCCAGTCGAAGCGCGCGTCGGCAAATACCGTCTCCTGTCGGGGTGTTAGGAACTCCTGCCCCTGGTCGCTCGTCATCCTCCAGCGCCACCAGATAAGGGCTCCTGGGGGCATGGACCCACTGCGCCGCATATCCCAGTCCCAGGTAACGGAAACATCCTTCCCCGGTTCCAAGTCTGTCCGCGCGGTCCAGTAAGAGGTGGAAGCGCATGAGAAGACGTGGTTGGTGCCAAACTCCACGTCAACGGTCTCGATGATGCGTTGGCTGCTGGCCTCCAGATGGAAAGATATGGACTCTGGAAACTCCAGAGTTGCTTTGCTCATATTAACCTGGAAATCGGCCTGGGCTTGTGGAGAGACGGGCGTAGCCATGGGAGCCGGAGTGGGCGTGGGAGTGCTCGCTGCCGTGGGCGATGGGATGGGAGCGGGTGTGGAGGTCGGCGTCACGACGGGCGATGGCTCAGAAGAGTCGCAGGCCGCTAGAGTCAGGGCGACGGCAATGGCCAGTGTAGTGGATAGGAGTGCGCGCATCATTTCTCACGCTCGATGGATATGTTCTGCAGATGTGGCACCTCGATGGGCGTAAGCTCGAAACCCTTCACGTAGGGGCGCACCAACACGTACCTGCTGGTGTGGCGCAATGGCACGGCCACCCAGTCATCCAAGACCAGCTTCTCAGCCCTCTGGTAGAGGTCTACGCGGCGCTCCGGGTCCGGTTCCACGGCCGCCATCTCCAGAAGCGCGTCCACCTGCTCGTTGCTGTAGGCGAAACGGTTCTCCGCACTCTGGCTGTGGAAGAGCACTTCTAGGAAATTCTGTGGGTCGGGGTAGTCGGCGCACCATCCGGCGGTGAAAACACCGAACTCTTCGTTGTCCAGCCTTTCTAAAAAGTCGGCGAACTCAAAGACCGACACGGCCTCCACCTCCAGTCCCAGGTATTCTCGCCACGCCCAGTGGATGGCGTCGTTACCGGCAAATGACTTGATAGCAGGCAGGTTCTCCGCTCCACCGTAGCGGGACTCTCGCAGCAATTGTCTTGCCGTCTCCAAGTCGAAGGGGGAGGGCTCCAAGTCCTCGTTGTGGGCTAACATGCCCGACGGCACAAAGCCAGCCGCCCGTTCGGACAAGCCCTTCAGTGTAACTTCCAACTGCTTGTCCACCTCCATGGCTAGGGCCAGGGCTTGGCGCACATTAGGGTCATCGAAGGGCGGCTGGGACAGGTTGAACCCCAGATAGAACGTACAGAAGGTGGTGCCATCCCTTAGGTCTTCGTTCAACTCATTGGAAGGGTCGCGGGCGCGGTCGATGTTGTTTACACCTACGTAAGTCAGGTCAATCTCGCCTCTTTCGTACATCTGCATGGGGTTGCCGGCGAAGATTCGGTAGACGGCGTGGGCCAACTCCGGCGCACCTCCGTACCAGTCCTCGTTGCGTTCCAGGACAAGCAGTTGGTCCTTCTCCCAGACCTTCAGCCTGAACGCGCCGGTGCCGTTGGGCGCGTCAGTCCAGTCATCTCCGCTCTCCACGTTGGCGCGGTCAACCACAAAGGAGGTTGGATAGGTCAGCTTTGACAGGAAATAGGGAAACGGGTCGGTGATGGTCACCTGCAGGGTACGGTCGTCCAGGACCTGAACGCCCTCCAGGCTGGCGCTCTCGCCCGACGCCAGGGCTCTGGCGCCCACCACGTCGCCCAGATAGGTCTCGGCGACCGGCGACTCCGTGTCCGGGTGCAACGCTCGTTCCCAGGAATACTCGATGTCCTGCGCCCTAACGGCACGCCCGTCGTGGAAGCGGGCGTTGTCCCGCAAGGTGAAGGTGTAGACGGTTCCGCTCTCTGACACCTCCCATCTCTCCGCCAAATCGGCCACGACCTGCAGATCGTTATCTAGCTTCACCAGACCGCTGAAGATGGCGCCGACCAGGTCTCCGGCCCCGCTGCGGGAAAGTGCCGGGTCGATGGTGATGATCTCGCCCCAGTGCAGGAACAGGGAGTCGTCCCGCGACGCGCCGAATGGCATGGGCGTCTGGAGGGCGAAGCTATCCATGAAGGCGTTGACCTGCGTCCCAACGGCCGGCCAGTCCTGCTCCGCTGTTTGGACCCGGAGCAGGAACACCTGGGAGCCGCGGATGACGACCGTCCACACCTCGAAGAGGACGTTTCCGCTTTCCAGAGTGGAAGCCATAGTGACGCTGTGCCCCGAATCGGCCCCTCCGTAGAGGCTAGGCTCGCTGTTTCTGATCTCGTCGGGCGCATACTGCAAAATTTGACCATCGGCCCAGGCTTTCGCGGACGAATCGTCGTTCAGAGGAAAGAGCCATACTTCGGAGAAGACGGGGAGGCCATCGTCCACTACCTTTATGGAGAGTAGAGGACGGTTGGTCTCGTTCTCATGCCCAACCCATCCATCGGGTATGACCACGGAGAAGCCCTCGGTGGTGTTCTGGTACAGGCCGGTAATCTGGCCGTTATCGCCGTGAGACGCAGGAGACGGCCACGTCAAGGCAAGGGTTGCGCAGGCAATGGCCAGGAGGATGGCGGTGGTTGCAAACACTCTGAGCATGATTCAATTATAGGGCCGCCCCCGACTCCCCGACAAGTAGGGCTTTCCCTGCTTTCATTCGTCAATCTCGAAACCGTCTTCTGAACAGTGACAAACCGACTCTTTTCGGCCTACCCATACTGTAAGGCGAACCAAGAAGAATCGACGAGGCAAGGCGGCCCGACTCGAATGGGCTCACTCATCGTCTTCTATCATCGCACCATTCCCGTACGCCCTGTGCCAAACATCGAAGCCGCCGGCTCCACCCAGGACCACCAAACTGGACAAGATCGAGAACCTTCACGCTGAGGTTCCGGCTGAATTTCTGAAACTCCTGATGCCGGGCGGCCATGCAACGGATCCCATCACGGGCTCCGCCATCCGAGATTCCCAACACGGGGCGCTCGAGCTGTGGAAGAGCTGCACGCAGTGTATTCGTCCCATCGCGTACAATCTATGCGGCCGTAGGTCTCCCTGCATGGAACTGCCGGATGCCCTCTTTCGACCGATGCCATAGGGTCCGTCCAGGCGTGTGTTCCAAGAGTATCTCTAGGCAGGTCCTGCGCTCGTTGACGTGGCATCTCAAGTCCGCAAGCGATGGCGGGTTCATCGTGTCCTCACGCCCAGTCATCTCCGTCTTCCGTGTGGCACGGTGCCATCCCGCAACTCACCGGCCTCTTTCAGACCACCCCTTGCATATCGCTCAGCTATTCCCCCAAAGTCTCATGTTTGTCCCCTCTTGACATCTGGGAATTCATATGTAGAATGTCCCTTGATGAGTCCGTTGTGGCGCATCGGTTCGCCTGCGCAGTACAACGGCCAATACTAAAAGGTAGGTGCCGATGAGAATGGATTCGATTAACTCAAGCCACGACTCAGGTTACTCCGTTGATTCGGTGCGCATAAGCGCGCGGAACCAACAGCCCACCCCCCGCTAGCGTCTAATTCGGCAAACCGGACGCCGTTGGGGCGCCGCCTGCTGGCGGCCCTGACGGGCAGATCCAGGTTTTCCGGTTCCCCCTTCCATCGCGGCTCGGCCGCTTCCCCTTCCTCCCTCCTAGGTAAACGCCTCAACATTTCACTTCTCGCGCTCCTCGCGGCCCTGTGTGTCAGCCTGGTGTTCCTGCTGAACGGCGGACTTGCCCAGGCGCAAGACAACGGCCCAATCGAGTACCCGGAGAACGGGGATGCGGCGGTGGCGACGTTCACGGCGACAGACCCGGAAGAGAAGGACATTAGGTGGAGTCTAGACGGAGACGACGCCGGAGATTTCAAGATCGACGGCGGCGTGCTCACCTTCGCGAGCAAGCCCAACTACGAGGCTCCAGCAGACGATGACACCGACAACACCTACTCGGTCATGGTCGTTGCCTCTGCGGGAACTTCGACCGAGGACACGGTGGTGATGGACGAATATCCTGTCACCGTAGAGGTCACAAACGTTGAAGAGGCCGGCTCGATCGTGCTTTCAACGCTGCAGCCGCAGGTGGAAATCCCGATTACCGCCACACTATCCGATCCCGACAACCCCGACCTGGATGCCACCCCACTTGTGGACTTGACGTGGGAATGGTTGCGAGGTGAGGACGTAATCGCAGGCGCGACTGGCGCCACGTATACACCCATGGTCACCGACGTCGGCTCGGTCCTGACGGCGAGGGCGAGCTACGAGGACGCCGAGGGAGAGGACAAGACCGCCGAGATTGAATCGGCGCACGCGGTCCGCGCGAAGCCTGACACCAATGCCCCCCCTGCATTCCCGGACCAGGACTCGAATACTGCCGGTAATCAGCAGACGCGGATGGTGGCGGAGAATACGCCCGCGGGTGAGGACATCGGAGCGCCCGTCGAGGCCACGGACTCCGGGGACGTGCTGACCTATTCGCTGAACGGCGATCATGCGGCCCAGTTCGACCTCAACCGTGCAACGGGCCAGCTGAGGACGAAGGGGTCCTTGGACATTGAGGACACTACGGCTGGCGGCGCCACGCGGACGGTGGAGGTGACGGCTGAGGACCCATTTGGGGCTGAAGCTGAGGTCATGGTGACCATCACGGTCACGAACGTCAATGAGGCGCCTTCGATCGCCTCTGGCGCAACCACGGAGATCACTTCCCCTGAGGGCACCACTGCTGATGCTCTCGACCTAACCACGCAGCTGGCGACCTACCAGGCTACGGAACCCGAGACCCAGACTATGAGCTGGAGTCTGTCCGGGGATGACGCCGCGAGGTTCAACATCGGCAATCAGGACGGGGGCACCCCTGGTCGGTTGACCTTCAAGGCCCAGCCGGACTTCGAAGATCCCGCGGACGCGGACCAGGACAACGTATACGAGGTCACGGTGGTGGTCTCCGACCCCGCTCGGAACAGCGATGAGGTGGATGTGCAGGTCACGGTGACCAACGTTGCAGAGACGGGATCGATTACCTTCTTGTCGTTGCGGCCGAAGACCGGTGTGCCCTTGACGGCGTCGGTGACTGATCCTGACGGCGGCATCACCGACCTCGAGTGGGCATGGTCTAGAAGCGGGACGGACTTTGACGAAGATGACCGCCCCATGTCTGACACCTACACGCCGGTGACGGCTGACATAACTACGACGCTCACTGCGACCGCAACCTATAGGGACAACTCTCTTGCGGCCGACGATGCTGACATCACTCTTGAGCAGGCGCATTCGGCAACGGCCGTGGCCGACACAGATAACAAGGCCCCGCGATTCCCAGACCAGGACACTGAGACCGATGGCCGGCAGACTGACCAGGAGCGGATGGTCGCTGAGAACACCGCATCAGCCATAGCCATCGGCGATACTGTCGCTGCTGAAGTGGACAACACCATGACCTCCGGCGGCACTGAGGTACCGGATGTGCTGACGTACACGCTGGGTGGGACGAACGCGGCATCGTTTTCCATTGCTAGAGACTCCGGCCAGCTGAGCACTAAGGCGAAGCTGGACTACGAGACCAAGGAGTCCTACGCTGTGACGGTCACAGCGACGGACCCGGGCAATCTTAGCGCTACAGTAAATGTCACCATCAAGGTGACGAACGTCAACGAGGACCCGGAGCTTACCGGAGAGGCGCCCGCAGAGTATGCGGAGAATGGCACGACGCCGGTGACCACTTTCAGGGCGACCGACCCTGAAGGGGAGGACATAGTCTGGACCCTGACTGGAAACGATTTGGAAGACTTCACGATTGTTGGTGGCGTGCTTCGTTTCAAGAGCGCGCCCAACTTTGAGGCGGCGGCGGATGCCAACACCGACAACACCTACGAATTCACAGTGAATGCCTCTGATGGTACCAACAGCGCCACGGAGGATGTCACCATCGAGGTGACCAACGTTGAAGAGCCGGGCGTGGTCACTTTGTCCACCCTGCAACCGCAGGTGGGAGTGGACATCGACGCTGAGCTGGATGACCCCGACGCAGGCGGCACTACCGCTAATCCCACATGGATGTGGCTCCGGGGCGGCAGCATCATCGTGGGCGCCACAAGCGCCACGTACGAGCCCGTAACCGGCGATGTCGGCGCTGTGCTGACAGCGAAGGCGACCTACAGGGACGCCGAGGATGCGGATACCGACAAGACCGCGCAAGGCCGTTCTTCACGCTCGGTGCGCAGGGCTCCTACCGGCGGGACCAGTGCCCCCGCGTTCCCGGACCAGAACCCCTCAACTGAGGCGGTGGAAACGGCGCAGACGCGGATGGTCGCTGAGAACACGCCGTCCGGGCGGAACATCGGAGTGCCCGTGAGGGCCTCCGACCCCGGTGACGTGCTGACCTATTCGATCGACGCCACCGCCGAGGCCACGTTCGACATTGACAGGGCGACCGGTCAGTTGAAGACGCAGGCGTCTCTGAACACCGAGGGGACTGCCTCATTCACCGTGACCGTAACCGCCACAGACCCCGGAGATTTAACGGATACGTCGGAGGTGACCATCACGGTCACGAACGTGGACGAGGCGCCGTCGATAACTACAACGGGTTCAGCAGTGAGGGACATAAGCTCCGTTGAGGGCACCACTGCTGATGCTCTCGACCTAACCACGCAGCTGGCGACCTACCAGGCTACGGAACCCGAGACCCAGACTATGAGCTGGAGTCTGTCCGGGGATGACGCCGCGAGGTTCAACATCGGCAATCAGGACGGGGGCACCCCTGGTCGGTTGACCTTCAAGGCCCAGCCGGACTTCGAAGATCCCGCGGACGCGGGCCAGGACAACGTATACGAGGTCACGGTGGTGGTGTCCGACCCCGCTGGGAATAGTGATGAGGTGGACGTGCGGGTCACAGTGACCAATGTTGCAGAGACGGGAACGATTACCTTCTCGTCGCTGCAGCCGAAGGTGGGCATCGCGCTGACGGCGACGCTCGACGATGCTGACGGCGAAATCTCCGGCCTCATGTGGCAGTGGGAGAACGGCGGCGACGCGATTGAAGATGCGACGTCTGCTACCTACACGCCGGTTGCAGGCGACATAGGAGACACGCTGACGGTGACCGCGACGTACCGGGACGGCTCGCTTGCGGCGGACGCCGAACCGATCACGCTGGAGTCCGAGGCCACGGCCGCAGTCGTAGCCGACACGGACAACAAGGCTCCACAGTTCATGGACCAGGACACTGAGATGGATGGTCGGCAGACAGACCAGGAGCGGTCGGTCCCGGAAAATTACGCAACAGGTGACGAGTACGGCGGTGCAAGTGGTACTGACTTCTCTCACCCGAACATAGGCGCTGCGGTCACTGCTGAAGTGGACAACACGCTGGCCCCCAGCGGCACTGCTACAGCGGATACACTGACATACTCCCTCGGCGGAGCTGACGCTGCGTCGTTCAACATCGATCGAGCCAACGGTCAGTTGGAGGCCAAGGCGGCGCTGGACTTCGAAGACAAGGACACGTACTTGGTGACGGTCACCGCCACGGACCCGGGCGGCCTTAGCGCCACCGTCAACGTTACCATCAAGGTGTTGGACGTGGACGAAGCGCCGGAGATCATGGTCGGCGGCCTGGCGATATCGGGAGACAGTAGCGTGGAGGTGGAGGAAGGCACGACCGCAGTTGAGACCTACACGGCCAGCGGCCCGAACGCTGACATGGCCATCTGGTCGGTGTCGGGAGACGACGCCGGTGACTTCAGCATCAGCAGTGCCGGTGTGCTCACGTTCAACACCGCGCCGGACTTTGAGAACCCGGCGGACACCAACGGGGACAACGTGTACATGGTGACGATAATGGCCGACGACGGCACTTACATGAACACCCGCAACGTAGCCGTCACGGTCACCGACGTGGATGAGCCGGTTACCCCCGAGCCGGGGACCCTGCTGGAGAGGTACGATGCCAACAACAACGACACGATCGAGAAGGGCGAGGTTCTAAAGGCCATAAACGACTACCTCTTTGGCGAGGGGGATGAGGCCATCAGCAAGCCCGATGTGTTAAGGCTCATAAACCTCTACCTTTTCGGCTAGTTCAAGGGACGCTGTAAAGGTCAATATAGGAGAAAATGATCCCTGGTTGCTTCAGCAGTCGTAAATACTGGAGCAACCAGGGATTGCTGGAGCGTATGTCTTTGTATAAAAAAACTTTGGTGAATAAAAAGGTTTTGGCGATAACAATGGTTGCTGTGGCACTGGTAAGCATGTTGGGCTTCGGCCTTGTGTACGCCCAGGAGAACGCCAGCGCCACAAGGACCTTCGATACGGCGTCGGTGACCCCGGGCGGACAGGTGGTGGTGACGATCACGGCTACGGGCTACGGGTCCCTGGGGGCGGTCACGGAGACGCTGCCCGCCGGGTTCAGCTATGTATCCAGCAGCCTCACTGATGAGGGTGAGGTCACCGAGGTTGATGACCGGACTGTGAGGTTCACCCTCCAAGGAGCGGACAAGAGCTTCACCTATACCGTTACCGCCTCCGGCACGACGGGAGGCCATGATTTCTCCGGTATACTGAGGGACTCCGACAGAGCCGACCACGACGTCGTCGGCGCTTCCAGCGTGACGGTCGAGGCCGGGCCGGTTACTTCAGGGGCCAGCGCCACCCGTTCCTTCGACCCCGATGCGGTGGCCCCGGGCGGCGAGGTGGTGGTGACGATCACGGCTACGGGCTACGGGTCCCTGGGGGCGGTCACGGAGACGCTGCCCGCCGGGTTCAGCTATGTATCCAGCAGCCTCACTGATGAGGGTGAGGTCACCGAGGTTGATGACCGGACTGTGAGGTTCACCCTCCAAGGAGCGGACAAGAGCTTCACCTATACCGTTACCGCCTCCGGCACGACGGGAGGCCATGATTTCTCCGGTATACTGAGGGACTCCGACAGAGCCGACCACGACGTCGTCGGCGCTTCCAGCGTGACGGTCGAGGCCGGGCCGGTTACTTCAGGGGCCAGCGCCACCCGTTCCTTTAACCCCGATGCGGTGGCCTCGGGCGGCGAGGTGGTGGTGACGATCACGGCTACGGGCTACGGGTCCCTGGGGGCGGTCACGGAGACGCTGCCCGCCGGGTTCAGCTATGTATCCAGCAGCCTCACTGATGAGGGTGAGGTCACCGAGGTTGATGACCGGACTGTGAGGTTCACCCTCCAAGGAGCGGACAAGAGCTTCACCTATACCGTTACCGCCTCCGGCACGACGGGAGGCCATGATTTCTCCGGTATACTGAGGGACTCCGACAGAGCCGACCACGATGTCGTCGGCGCTTCCAGCGTAACGGTTTTGGGGCCTCGCGCCACCAGGTCATTCTCCTCAACAAGTGTAAGGCCAGGTGGGCGGGTGGTGGTGACGATCACGGCTACGGGCTACGGGTCCCTGGGGGCGGTCACGGAGACGCTGCCCGCCGGGTTCAGCTATGTATCCAGCAGCCTCACTGATGAGGGTGAGGTCACCGAGGTTGATGACCGGACTGTGAGGTTCACCCTCCAAGGAGCGGACAAGACCTTCACCTACACCGTTACTGCATCCAGGACGACGGGTTCCCATCCCTTCTCCGGTATACTGAGGGACGCAGATAGAGCCGACCACGACGTCGTCGGCGCTTCCAGTGTAACGGTTCGTAAGCCTACCACGTCCTCGGGTGGCGGTAGCCAGACTCCACGGCCGACGCCTGTGCCCACACCGACGGCGACGCCTGTGCCCACACCGACGGCGACACCTGTGCCCACACCGACGGCGACACCTGTGCCCACACCGACGGCGACACCTGTGCCCACACCGACGGCGACACCTGTGCCCACACCGACGGCGACACCTGTGCCCACACCGACGGCGACACCTGTGCCCACACCGACGGCGACACCTGCGCCCACACCAACGGCGACACTTGTGCCCACGCCTGAGTCGACAGCGACGGCTGTGCCAACGCCGACGGTTGAGCCTCCCGTGACTCCTGATGAGGAAGGCGGGGGCATGCCGGCATGGTTGATAGTGGTGATCGTCATCGTCGCAGTGTTGGCAGCGGGAGCGGTCATCCTCTACATCGTCAGGGTGAGGTCGAGGCCAAGGTAATATCTGACACCCGAGGAATCGGGAAGGGGATCGGGGGCTCAGGCAGAGCTCCGGAAGCTTATGGATTGACGAGAATGGATCCCATGAGCGACAGGGTTCGCCCAGTCCCCGCCCCTGAGCCTCCTACGAATGAGCGCCGAGGAGTCTGGCTCGCCGTTCCCACGTGGGGCAAGAACGGGCGAGGTCTATGCCAAACGAATCAGCACAGTCAAGGGTATTCATAACCCCTCGTCCTCGATGTTCCCTGTTTTCCTGGACGGAATTCATGGCCGAGGAGCCTGTCTGCTTCTTCCAACTCTTCCTCGCGAGCCTTCAGTCTCTCGTAGCAGATCGTCCTTAGACACTCCAGCCTCAGCTCTTCAACACCCTGCTAAGGTCGGCTCCGCGTTCGGTCCTCAACGGCAGCCAACGCTTCAGCAATATCCGCTTGGATTGGGATGAACTGGTCGAATCCGATTATCTCGAAAACTTGCCTTATATATGGTCTAAGGGCACAGATGTGGAGGTTGCGGTTCTCCTTTTGGAGCTCCTGCCACAGACGCAGAAACACCCGGAGGCCCGCAGTGCTGAGATAGGTCACCTCCGAGGCGTCTATGATGACGTCATGGTTGGTCCCTGCAATGGCGCTCCTAACATGGGCCTCGAACACCTCAGCGTTGAGAACGTTGATGCGTCCCCGAGCTTGCAGCAGACGCGCGGGACCGTTGAACTCGACAAAGTCGACCATCATGATGTGCTTCCTTCCGTAAAGGCATCCCGATCTTGGCATGTGCATGATATGCGAGTACGCTGGCGTACGCAACCGCCGCCGGACTCTATTGTATCCGATGGTCACATGGTCAGTGGGAGGCACCCAGGACACCCGTCAGCACGCCCGGTGCCAGGTATATGGTGCGTCGGGAGGCTAGATGGACACTGGTCATCGAGGGGCCTCCGAGCCGGGGACTACATGGGCCTTGCCGGTGTTGCTGTTCCCGACGGCGATGACCTTCTCTTGCCAGTCTACATTCCACAAAACTAACATTCCGGCTGGACCAGAATTCGGAGTCAGACCCACAGCCCCATTACAGAGCATGGAGTAGGACATTACACGTAGATTGATACCCAGAAGACTTTTGTTCTCACGCTCAGGGATCAGGCCAATCCGATCCTTTTCTGGTTCATCAGAGGCTCGGGGATGCCTGGGCGCCACTTCCGGGCTAAAGCGGCCCAAGCGATGACAACCTAGCTTTCTCCTCCTATGACTAGATGGCCTTTTCGAGCTTGATGATTGCACGATGGGCATCATCCAGTTGTTGCTCCAGGTCGTTGGGAGTAGTCCGCACAATCGCAGTTTCCTGAATCATCATCTTCTGGATGTTGTCAGCTGCTATGAACAACAGTACGCCCTTTGCCTTGTCCTCAGTGTTCATTGCCTTGGTAATCAGTCCTTCAAGTCTACTCCGTAGGGTCTTGATTTCCGCCGCCGCTGCCTTCTGGTATTCTCGTATCTGATCCTGCATTTTGTCCTCCGTCTATTGGCTTCCGTTCTACTCCGCCGTCAACTCGGCGTAGGTAATCCTCTTCCCGATTGCGCCCTTCACCAAGCTCTCCAGCCGCTTCATGGTGTGCCTGGTTACGCTCCCCTCGTTCAGCCTGAAGGTGAACTCGTCTATGTACCGGCGCATGTGTTTCTCACTCCACTGGTGATACACGCCGTTGTAGCCCCTCTTGAGGGGTGGCCAGACGGACTCTATGCCATTGGTGGACGCCATGCCGTTGACGAACTCCCTGATGCTGTGCTTGACGGACTGGTGCTGATATCGGCCAACCGGCTGTTCATAGGCGGCATGTTCGTCCATGTAGATGGTTGCCCCAGACTCCACGCCGGCAAAGCCATCTTTCCCGATGGTTGTACTCGAAGTATCGGTAATCGATTTAGCATGGACACGCCCGCCCATGGCCCTCATGCCGAGGATGGGTTGCTTGCCCACAATTCCCCTGCCGCCCCGAAGTTTCCTGGATGAATGTTTGTTGCGCTCCCTGCCGCCAATGTAGGTCTCATCTATCTCGACCTCACCGTTCAGCGGGGTTGCCTCTATGCCGCAGGCCGTCCGCAGGCGGTGAAGCATAAACCACGTCGCCTTTTGGGTGATGCCGAGCTCCTTGGAGAGCTGAAGGCTGGACATGCCCTTGCGGGTAGTCTGAAGGATGTACATAGCATACAGCCACCTGTCCAGGGGAATGTGCGAACGCTCGAAGACAGTGCCAGTCCGAACGGTGAACTTCTTGCGGCAGTCCTTGCACTGGTGGTACTGGGGATTCTTCTGCCTGGACGTCCTGGTGGACTGGCAGAAGGGGCAGATGGCGCCATTGGGCCAGCGGATGCCCTCTATGTACTGGATGGCTGATGCTTCGCTGGGGAAGTCCTTGAAGAACCTGTATGCGCTGATTGTGATTCCGTCGTTGTGTGCCATTTGCACTTGCCTATCTATCAATGTATTATCGGTTATCAGATAGAATATGCGCAGTAAAGTATATAGCCCTCTTTAGAAATGTGGTCCTAACGGAGACTCGGAAACCATGGCTGATTATGTACTCTATTCATCGGATTCTCATATCGTGGAACCGCCTGACCTGTGGCGGGAGCGGATAGACCCCAAGTTTAGAGACAGAGCGCCTCATCTGGAGACTGACTCGGATACTGACCAGTGGTACGTTGACGGCAACCATAAGTTGAGTGCCATGGGCATCGCTGGCTCAGCGGGCCAGAGGTTCGAAGATGCCAGCAAAATGTCCATGAAGGGAAGATTTGATCTCATCCCTAAGGGAGGTTACGATCCCCATGCCCACGTGGCTGACCTGGATCGGGATGGTGTAGCAGGCGACGTACTTTTTCCTACGGAAGGGCTGTTCACTTTCACCATTCCAGACAGCGAACTGCTTTCGGCCGTCCTTAGGGCCTACAATGACTGGCTGGCTGACTTCTGTAAACCCTACCCAGACCGCCTGAAGGGTATTGCCTTGGTCAACCTTGATGACGTTTCCGAAGGCATAGCTGAGCTTGAGCGGTGTGTTGCTATGGGCATGTCGGGAGCCATGATTGCCACCACGCCTTTGGAACATCGCTACGATGACCCCATCTACAATCCTTTCTGGGAGGTGGCCAGCGAATTGGAGATTCCTTTGAATCTTCATATAACCGTTGATCGCTCCAAGCAATGGGGTGCCGAGTCGCAGGACGAGTTGATAAGCCGCGACCCGGTGATTTTGTCTGCTCAGTTGATGCCAACGGTTATGACCTCCATCTCCGCCATGATATTTGGTGGTGTGTTTGAGCGGTATCCTAAGTTAAAGGTAGGAGCGGTGGAGTTTGAAGTCTCCTGGGCCCCCTATTTCTTGGACAGGATGGATGACACTTACAAGTACAGAGTGGCAGGATACAGCAGGCAGCGCTTCAAGGGAGATACCCTGCCCAGTGATTTCTGGCATTCCAACTGTTTCGTCAGCTTTCAAGAAGATGCTGTGGGCATACAACTTCGACACCTGGTCGGGGTGGACAATCTCCTGTGGGGCTCTGACTATCCTCATGGCGAATCGACATTCCCCAAGTCCAAGGAGATAGTAGAGCGCATCCTGGAGGGAATCCCCGAGGACGAAAAAGCTAAGATCGCCGGGCTCAACACTGCAAGAATGTATGGCTTTAACTAGAAGGGCTTTTAATTCTTGAGGATGGATCGTCCGTTTGGCGAATGAGGATATCTGGCTTCTGAGAGGTGCGCCTAGGCTGCGATTATCAGTATAGGCAGCCCACGGTCCTGGGGGAATTCCAGGCTCTCCCGTCTCCACTGTGTCGCAGTGACTAATCCCGTATACTCTGCCGAACTCTAGCACTCGTTCCACCGTATATCCCCTGCTATAATATTCGCCGGATTCAGATTAGCATTCTCCAAAAGGGTGGTAGCGGGCCGCACCCAGCACCCCAGGAACCTTAAGGAGGGCGGGCACATGCTCTTCATCGTAGATGCGGTTGAACTCCTGGGCGGGATCTACGTCCATCCGCACCACATATAGATAGCTGGCCTGACTAGGCATGGCTAACCTCTCTGGCAGGGGCTCCATTCATAGGCATAAAACTCTCCCTGCCCCACAATTGAAGGAAGGCAGTGAGTAGTCTCTGAATTGGGGTTTCCTCAGTCGAGGAAGTTAGAGTCTCTCCGCCACTTTATGAAGTCCTCGAGGGCGGAGGTCATATCGTACTGGGGGACGAAGCCGAAGTCCTCCTGCATACGAGTGTTGTCAAACAAGAACCCGGGCCTCTTTATCTCATCGTCTTTTGGAATGGGCTCGACAAACCTGGCGTCCGGCGCGGCTTTTCGCATAGCCGATACCAGGTCATTGAGAAACACCGATTCTGCCCTGGAGATATTGTACTGATTGTGAGGTAGCTTCGGCGCATCCAGCATGGTGGCAATTGCGGCCGCGGTATCCCTAACGTAGATGTGGTCTATGCCAACGCCGCACCCTTCGGTGATGCCCTTTCCGAAGGGTGCGGCCTCAATAGGCTCACCACGAGCTACCCAACCGGTCCACTGGCCGGGTAACGATATCCGCGAGTGATAGGGTGTGACCCTCTCTATGGGCCCAAAATTCTGCACCATGCGTAAGCTGGCGGTTTCAAAGCCATATAGGTGTCCATACCTCTGAGTGATGAGCTCGCTGCCCAGCTTGGTGATGGAGTAAAAGCCGTCTGGGTCTGCAGGAGGATACCCATCGGTGTGTAGGACCACGTCTTCTTTTATCGGTGTTTCAAGAGGTGTGCCGCCAAAGTAAACGGCGACGGAGCTGATGTAGAGGAACAGTTTTGCGTTTAACCGGCGGGCCAGGTCCAACATGTTGACGGTACCCTGAAAGTTTACCTCGCAGATCCTGCTACCATTAGTCCTCTCCTGGTCTCCATAGCCGGTATAGGTAGCAGTGTGTACAATGCTGTCTATCTTGAAGTAAGCTGACACCTCCTCAACGGTTGCCTTGCTGGTGATGTCTCCCTTAAGGAAGGTCACTCTCCTTTTCCACGGTTCTACGTATCTCTTCACGAGGTCGTCCGGCGGCACAATATCCAATGAGACTACCTCCTTACCCCGCTCCGCCAGCTCTTTAACGACGTTAGAGCCGGTAAAACCGGTGCCACCCGTAACTAAAATGGCCATTTTATCCTCCCTTTATCACGTGTAGTTAGAGCGCTGATCCACGGGGCTTGCTAGCCCCTCTGGACTAGTTCAGCATAGGCACACATTACCTTCTTGAATCCTTGTCCGAACTTATCTGTCCGCCAGCCTGGTTCTCCCACCCACCTGATGGTATAAGTTTCATAGCCCTCGATGCGCATTCGCAGGTCCACCAGCGTTTAGATAGGGCTTGTTATCACGTTGTTATCGCAAAATGATAACAATGTTTTTTCTTATCCCATTGCCTCTAAATATATTCCTTAGATGATAGCCATAATCCTCTCAGATTCTACTTTGGCCGTATGTTCTACCTCTTGCGTCCAATTGACTACCATATGGAAACTTGACGCCCGACCACATGCTTATACAATAAATGTGCAGTCTATAGTCTTAATATCACCGCATCAGCAGGAGGAACCATGGGTCATAAGATTGTTGATGTCGACGCTCATGTAGCGGAGCCAATCACTCTAATAATGGATGAATATCTGGACCCCGAATTTAGGAATCGACCCATGCGTCTACCGCTTGACGACAAAGGGTTAGAGTATCTGGAGGTTAACGGGGAAAAGTCCGCCTCTATACACGGAGGCCTTGGACTTGGCTTGGAGGCTGGCAAGGGATTTGGGGAAAAGGACCTCAGTGAATTTTACGTTCCAGGCAAGGTGCATTATTACGACGGCATGATTCCCGCATCGAACGATCCACATGCCAGAATCGAGTGGATGAATGAAGAAGAAGTGGACCAAACCCTGCTTTATCCAACCGTAGGGCTCTTCTGGGAAGACGATTGTGAGGACGCCAAAGTAGCCGGCGCGTACTGCCGTGCCTATAATGACTGGCTGCTTGATTTTTGCCGACCGTACCCTGATCGTCTCATTCCTATAGCACATATTCCCACTATTGAGGCTCAGGAAGCAGTAAAAGAAGTCCGAAGGACTGCCCGGTTGGGGGCAAAGGGATTCATGGTCAACGGCCTGCCTACTAATGGCCGTCTATATGGTGACCCTTATTTTGACCCTCTGTATGCAGAGGTTGAGGAGCTGGGGCTGCCACTAGCTGTGCACCCGACCACCCACAAGGACTACATCGGGAAAGACGTCTATTCACACGCCGATGATCAAAGTATGTCCCAATACCATGATTTCTGGTACTTTGTCGTCGCGGACACCTTTCCATCTCAAATCCAGCTGTTAAATATGATAAATCGTGGGGCTTTTGACCGCTTCCCCCAACTCAAGGTCGTTTATTTAGAAACCGGCGCCACGTGGATAATATACCTTCTGGAGCGAATGGACGATAAGTGGGAAACCGAGCGGTATAATTGCAGATTCGAACTTCGCCCCAGCGAATATTTCGCGAGACAATGCTGGATTTCATTCGAGCCTGACGAAGTGCTTATTTCACATGTAATGAGGGAAGTAGGTACGGACAAGTTCTTTTGGGCCACAGATTTTCCGCACTCGGACGGCTTTCCTGGGATCGTCGAAAGAATCAAGAAATCGATTAATTCGTTGCCAGTCAAGGACCAGCAAAAGATCCTCGGAGGAAATGCTGAGAAAGTGTACAATCTACCAAACTAGATACACTTCTCTCGCGTTTATCGAACCAAAATATGTCTCTTTCCACTCAAGGCCTGTAGAAACTTGGCATGTGCTCCGTGGTTAGGCTGCTGGGGTAAATGTAGACCTAAATGTTTTACATACTGTAACCGCAGATCCACCATTTCCGGCCTTAGTACACTGTAGACAGTCCCGAATCCCCAGAGTCGGAGCGGTCACATCGCTTGGCCATAGCCCTCTCGGTTCGTATAGCAGCCGGACTGATCTGTTCGACTCGACTCTGATAAAATCTTCAACGGCCGTCACATCGGCTAGAAGATGCCGAAGGGCCTGCGCCTGTTGTCTCGGTCTATAGCGACTCTGTCGTTTTTGGTTGCTCCCTGAATAGGGAAACTGATGACAGTTCGAGTCCGACCTGCTGGAAGCCCCGTTGAGCAATGGGAGATTGCAGGAAGAGTTGGCAGTGTGCCGCGAGGTCGTCACTAGACTCAGTGCATCTAGAGTCATAAATCAAGGAGGTTCTGAAGTGCCTGACCTTATTAAACTGCTGGAGTCCTTTAACCGTAAGGAGCGTTTCTTCGTCATTAAGCAAGCTTTGGGCAACTTTCAGTTAAGCGACAAATTCAAGCGAGAACTAGGGGATGCCACTAACCTCGCAATCCCCCCCGATGTGTTCACGGCGATGGATTATCACCTAGACTGGTTGACTGCCGCGTTATACGCTCACGAGTGCGGCGACGTTGACCATTTCTTTGACAACCCACAGCCACAGGTAGTCAAGGGGAACCAGGAGGACACTGACCTACTTGTCGCGTTTAAGGAGGATGAGCAGTACCACATAGTCTTGGTCGAGGCCAAAGCTGCTACGGGCTGGACAAATAAACAAATGCGTTCCAAAGCCGGTCGGTTGACCCAGATATTCGGCTCCGACGGAAACCGCTATCCCGGAATCAGGCCACACATTTGTTTGGCATCCCCGCGTCGTCCCAAGCAGTTGAGAGCCAGCGAATGGCCTAGATGGATGAGTAAGGACGATGGGTCATATATTTGGCTCAAATTGAATTTCTGCAAGGACAGGCTCAGGGTCACCCGTTGCGATACTCAAGGCAACCAGTCAGCGAAGGGAGATTATTTCCGCATAATACCGGCTTGATGCCCACCAGCGCCGGCCGATTCGACGGTGGAGGGTTCGGCTTCAGAGACTTGACGAACCCTGGCCGGTTGTCCCCCGCAGTTAACTGCTTCCAAGCCTCACTGCCCAAGTGCACCTTATCTTTTGGTGTCGATTGGATAACAGATATCCTGGCGCAAGACGTGACGCTGGGAATGCGGGAAGCGGCGTCGAGGGGCTTCTTCCTCGGCTCCAAGGCCCCCCTCGGCTACCGGCGGATCAAGCTCAACGTCGGAGGGAAGGAGCAGCCCACTCTCGAGGTGGATCCGGCCACCGCTCCTGTAGCGAAGGAGATATTCGAGAGCCGCTGCGGGGCAACGGTCTCAAGGAGATATGCAAGGAGCTGAACGAGCGAGGCATCACCAATAGGGGGAAGGAGATGGTATAAGGTAGGACTCCACTACCGCTGACCAATGAGGCCTACACTGCCGCCGCCGTCTGGGGCAGGACTAGCAAGAAAGAGCGACCCCGACCCGGTGCGGGTGGAGGGAGCCTGGCCCACCATTTTTAACGGTAGACAGAACCGAGCCGTTCAGCGCCATCTCCTCCGCGTTCCTGCCGGGTATGAGGCTATCGTTGGGCATGGAGATGGTATAACGCAGCAGAGCATTGTCAAGCATCACGACGATCTCCTTGACGAAGGATCGGACAAAGGCGCGGGTCTAAGTCAGCTCGCTGGTGTTGAGGAACTCGCTCATCTCCTCTGCGAAGGTGGCGATGATGTCGGCGCTGTCCAGGAACTGCCACCGCTCCACCAGTAGCCCTCTTGCCCCCTCTGCGGCGATCTCGACTTCTCCTTGCGCTCCCGGTGCTCTTTGATGCGCTCAGAGGCGTCGGTCATCTCGGTATCTGTGGTCTAGATGACCTGCCAGATGCGCTCCAGCCGCCTCTTCACGTCTTCAAGCTCCTCCTCAATGGTCTCCTGCCTCTGTTCCCTTGCCACCCCGTCCATCTCCTCCGAGTTCTTGCCGGGTATGAGGCTATCGTTGGGCATGGAGATGGTGTAATGCAGCAGGGCGGCGATGGTGTCGGCGCTGTCCAGGAACTGGCCGCTTGCCCCTTGACAGTGTCATACGTGCTGGGCACTGGGGACGGGATGCCGTGAACTCAAGCCTCGGAGCCTCTTCCGGAGTTCGGAGCGCTCAAAGCAGGCCGTGACCCCATCAACCGGTTAGTTTGGGGATTGGTCCCAGACTCCCAGCACCGTAAAGATGATCGCGTTTATGATTATCACTGGAATGAAGGCGATCAGGATTACGAAGAAGGCCCGCCAGGTCGACGTGTAGTCCAAGGCTTGCCGTATGGCAATCACCATAGCCACAAAGGCCCAGAAGAATGCCACCAGAGCGATGAGAACTCCGACCACCGGTATGAAGACGAGGATACTCAGGATCCCCGGCGTCTGGGCGAACCCTGTGGTCCTCGCCAACTGTCCCCAGTCTGCCTCAGTCTCCCGGGTTTTCAGTAACTTGATCCCTACGAACAAGGCTACCAGGGCCCACACGGCCCAGGTCACCACACCTCGGACTATACCGACGACCAGCGCCCTGATCACCTCGACATCTTCCCCACCACTCAAGAGCCCGCCAACGACGCTGACGATGGTGACGATAATGACTACCAACAGCGCCTGTATGGTGGCGCCGCGGTCCCTCTCCACGTCCTCGTAGGTCTCGGCTCTCAAGAGGGCGGCGCCCAGCATCCTGCTTAGCATTGGATCAACTCCTCTCTCTGGGTTCGCGGGGCTGAAGGATCCACCTCCACTTCCGGACATCGTACCACGTGAGACGAATTTGACAAACTGCCTGCTCCGCCGTGCGGGCGCCGGTTGTGCCGGTACACATGGCCGCAACCTAGGCGCTTGAATGCCGGCCAGCCTCACTTGATGACACGAAGAAGAAACTCCCTGAGCTCTAGCTCATAGCGCCCGGAATCAACGTTCCATGCGTCAGCGTGGGTAGTATTCGGGTAAACACTGTACGTGACCAAGTCGGGACGCAGCTCGGCCAGCTTGTCGCTGGTCTCGATAGGTACGTGCGTGTCGTCCTCTCCGTGAATGAGCAGGATAGGCGCGTCCAGCCGGTCCACATCCTTCAGGTAGTCCATAGCATCCCAGTCCACGCCGAACCGGAGCGTGGCGGTCCACTTCACCGTAGCGGCCACGAAACCAGGCAGATTGCGTTCACGGGCTCCCAGGTCCACCGGCGCTTCGAAGTCCATCACGGGCGAGTCCATAACCGCCCCGGTCACCGAGCCGGCCAGCGGCGACTCGTAGAGGAACTTAACCGCTATGCTGCCGCCCATGCTGTGACCAATCAGCACGACGTCCCTGGCGCCAGGCTGGGACAAGGCGTACTCCACCGCGGCGTGAAGGTCTCGCCACTCGGTGAGGCCGTACTGGTAGATGCCGCTTGGGTCCTGGGGCTGTCCTTTGTCGTTGCGGTAGGTGATGAAAAGCGCCGGGACGTCAAGGTCATGCAGGATAGGCAATGAGGACAGGCCGTCTCCGGGGATTCCGCGATGGCCATGTACGAAGATCGCCCACGTGTCGTCGTCTCCTTCAAACCTCCACGCGTCCTGTCTTCCCAGGGGTGTCTCGTATTCGACCTCCTCGTACTCGATGCCATAGGCCAGGAGGGGATCGTTGGGGTAGATATCGCCCGACACGAAGGCCGGGGCGGAGCGCGGCGGGTCTCCATCCGCCATGGTGAACCGCCGGACCAAGAAGTCGCCTCCGTACTCCACGATGTCGCCGATCATTCCACTTCCTCCATCCCAGCTAAGCCCCCACTTGCCGCTCAACCTCCACTCCCCGCCGTCAGGACCCTGCTCCAGACTGACAAGACCTTCACCAACGGCAGAGGCTATGAGGTTGTACTCCACCTCGTCGTCTCCCACCTCCAGCGCGAGGTCGTTCAGCACACTCGAGTAGTACCAGCTCAAGCCGAAGTTGAGCACTGCCAGGAGCAAAAAGACGGCGATGAGCAACATGAACACCCATCTGAGGCCAACTCGCCCCGGCGCCTGCAAACGGCTCCCGAGACGTACAAGCCATTCCGGCCTGCGTCGCCAATTCCTCCTAGCAGGGGTCTCTTTCACGCCTTCATCACTAATACACCCGCGTTACGCTGTCAACCCTGTATATCGCTCTCACCATATCGACGCTCGTTGCCCCCTCTTGGTAACTGCCTGCTCGTCTGACCCGCAAGACCTCGCTCATGCGTGTGAATGACAGCGACAACTACGTGCTGGTGGGATCGAAAGGTGGCGCGCCCAAGAACCCTGTGTGGGTCTACAACCTGCGCGCCGACGGCAAAGAGGAAATCCGCGACGAGACCGAGGTGTACCAGATGCAAGTTCGCGAGGTCCAAGACGATTCGGAAAGGGATCGCCCATGAGACTTGGTGGTAGAGGCATTACCACCCTACGAAGAGTACCAGAACCGCACGTCCCGCAAGATTCCCGTATTTGTCGCGGGACCGACGCAGGTAGCCCGACCGCGAATTCGGATGCCAGATCCCAGTAGACGGCGACAAGCCATGTTACGGCAACTTCTACGTGGATTGGTGGGGCCCCTCAAAAAGGGCGGGCAATCCACCCGCCCCTGTTTTCATACTGGCCGACGAGGTAAGGGTTCGACCGAAATCCTGGACTGCCCCGCGTACTATAGACGTTTCATTCCTGCATCGCCCACTGAGCAAGGGCTTTCCCCGGGTCGGTTATCTCCTCAACCGACGAGTGGCAGTAGCGTTGCCACTCTTGCTCAGGCATACCGGTGTATACCATAAGATTCAGCGGGTACTCCTCGCTGTCAGTGGCTCTCCTGAAGTCGTCCCGGAACAGGAAGGTAGGCTTCCCCAAGGTGATAGCCATACCCAGTTCGACCATAACACCTTCGTCGGGAGGGACTCCGTTGACGACGGCGAAAATGGCGTCGGACTGCTCCACGTCACGCCGGTCCGCTCGGCCGATTCGATAGGCCCAGCCGGGCTCGGAAAAATCGATCTGGTTGTTCCTTTCGAAGGGCTCCCAGACTTCGAGTTCGAGGGTTTCCAGCGCCCTTACTATGGGTGGAAGCAGTAGTTCCCGATGCTGACTGCAGAAACCGTAGGCATTGGCAAGGTAGATTGTTTTTTTCAATGTCTCTTCTCCATACCTTCGTGCAATATCGTTGAACGAGTCCTTTGCATAGTCATATAGTACCGCGAGTGAAGGGAGATAGGGCTAGTTCGATGCGAGATGTGGGGATGGGGAATTGGCGCCGCCGGGACCTGTCACGGTCATGGAAGGACTGGTACGAGATCTAGGATTTGGTCGACCAAGGACTCTTTGGCGTTGACCAAGTATCGTCGATACTAGCAGAGGCGGACCGAATAGTCCGCATTATCGAGAGTGTGGTGCCGCCGGCTGGAAGCATAGGGGCCCGACCAGAGTTGGCCTATACCGCTGCTTTCAAACGACTGGTTCGATGTGGGTTGGATGGAATCGAGCACCTAATAGACCACCAAACTGGACAAAATCGAGAACCTTCGCATTGAGATTCAGATTGATCCTGTAGGTACGGCATAGATACTTAGGGCCTCGGCAGACTGACCTGTCTTCTTACAATGCCCTCAGTCTTCATCCCTTTGGGCGCAATCAACGAAGACTTCTTGTCTTCGCCACCTCCGCAGACGAAGCAACACTCTCGTAAAAGAGGCCCCCCCGCACACAGGGATAGACTGTTACCCAAAACCCTCTTAGCTGTCCCTCTTCGGACAGATGCCCAGCTTGAAGCCAATGCCCCAAATGAGATATTTGACTCCAAAACGTCCACCCTTATACAATCAAGTCCAATGAAGCTCGGCTGTTGAACGAATATCATGCAAGGTATCTTTTGAGAGGTGCACCGTGTTCCTAGTCCCCAGAGTGATGAGTACTCAACACCCGGATAACGCTACGCCGGCCCCTTTTGCCGACGATGTAGGAGTCCTGAGGGGTGACGGCGAAGTAGCCGAGGCTGTCCATGTGTTCGCCTTGGGCTGTGACGAGCAAATGTGGGACTCCGAAGGAAAGGAATCTGACAACCAAGTCGTGCGGAAGCTTCTCACAGGTTATCCCCAAGTCTTCCAAAAGGAGTTCCAACTTGGGCGTGACGTAGCGCTGACGCTGCGTGTGCCTAATCCACGCGTCGAGCGTGACATGCGCAAGTCCATGGTGGAGGCGCTCCAGAGCATACCCTCGGCCTGGGATATGACGCAAAGCTTCTACGGTGAGGAAAACATCTCTCCCATTCAGGAGGTAATTCTTCCCCTCACAACCTCGGCTGAAGAACTTTCCCTGATTGAGGCCTATTACCGAAAGATGGTCGTCGGCCAGGAAGACCATACGCTGCTCGACGGCAAGTCTGTTAAGGACTGGGTGGGGGAGTTCTTCCCAAAGAGTGTCCGCGTGATTCCTCTTATTGAGGACATGGAGCACCTGCTCTATTGCGACCAGATTGTGGAGGAGTATGTACAGAACAGGGACCTGCCATTCCAGCGAGTGTTCCTTGCCAGGAGTGATACGGCTCTCAACTACGGTATAGTGGCCGCTGAACTAATCCTGAAAGTGGCCCTGCTCCGTCTCCATGGTCTCGAAGGAAGATTGGGGCTGTCCTTGTTTCCCATCATCGGAGCCGGTTCCGTACCCTTTCGGGGCCACCTGAACCCCGTCAATGTCGAACGTGTCCTGATTGAGTACCCCAGTGCCCAGACCTTCACGGTTCAATCCGCATTCAAGTACGATTACAATGAGGAAACTGTCCGCGAAGGCATCGCGAAGATACGGGATCACCAGCGCGGCGAGCCCACACCCATTGACCAAGAGAGCGCCCGCGCGATAATAGACAGGACGACGGACGAATACCAAGCGCATGTGCAGCAGTTGATCGGTATCATCAGAACTGTGTCGGCCCACGTCCCCAAGCGGCGTGACCGTAAGCTCCACGTCGGCCTTTTTGGCTATGGCCGCTCTCTGGACGGCGTCGGTGGGGTGACCCTCCCCCGGGCTATACGCTTCGCCGCCTCGCTTTACTCTATTGGCGTTCCACCGGAACTCTTAGGGCTAGCCTCCCTTACCAAAACCGACCTTGCTTTCGTTAGGGAGGTCTACCCCAGCCTGGATGATGACCTCCGCGCAGCCTTGCGCTTCGCCAATGAGCGTCGTGTGAAGGAACTGCTGGGCGAACCGTACTTGCGCTTATTGGCACAGTTCACCGACGAGCTTGACCGAGTCCACGAAGGGCTGACCAGCGCAATATGGGCCAGTATCAACCATGACAACACAACTGTGAATGTTCTACACTACGTTGAAGAGGCTGCCCTTCTTCGTCGCTTCCTCGGATAGCACAATTACCCACGCTTTAGCCTAAATTGCCTATATCGGTTGCAGGTTGGGCGGCCAATCGTCCGTTCGCCAACTTGGCTTGTACCAGCCTGTTCAACACGCAATGATGCTAAGTCGGATCTACACGAGCGGATTCGAACCTCTTACTCAAACTAAGTGGACAGTATTCATAACTTCTGGAACGCTACGGTCACGTCCTTTTGAGCAACTCACCTCACCCTACTGACCCTCTGCTCCTCTATCTGTCCCATTTCCCTGAGAGCCAACGGTTATGTTGCGATCAAGACCGTGGAGATGACGAAAATACCATGGCATGCCCGGCTGAGCCAGGACAATTGTTTCTGAGCTCGCACACCTTGGCACACACGCCCTCTAGTCCAGTAGAGCAGATGTCCAGCTTGGGGATGGATCGTCGCAGCCGAGTTGGTCTTAGAGCCCTCGCGGAAATCGAGGTAGCCCCCTACTGCATAGCGGCCGTGGCAGCTTCCTGAACTCGCAGCAACTCTTCTTCCGTCATACAGGCGTACTGCTGGGAGCCAGCGTTGCTGATCTCGACGAACTCATCTATGGGCATTGCTTCTATGTCCTGCAAGCCGGATAATCGGACTCGGAGAGAAGGGCGACGATGTCGCTCCCGGTGGCAGTAGCGTGCCTGTCAAGGCCCGTCCAGAGGCTCACCGTGAACGCCTTTTTCTCCTCGTTGGTAATACACTCATAAATCTCCACGTTATGGGCAAGGGTCTCAGCAGCGTCGATGGGATACGATCCCAAGGCCAGTCCGAGCCTGACGTAGACCGCATCCGGGTGCCCCAAGCCAATGTCGGTGATGCACTTACGGGTTTCTCGTCACTGATGTTCTTGGTAGAATGTATCAAATTCTTCGTCCTGTGACGGCAGCGTGTGCCAGGCGCTACCGTAGGCCGATCACTGTTGAGGTGTGACCGCTGGCTGCTGACCCCATAAACGAAAACATCCGATACGAACCTGATGCGCAGCCTCCGCCGGTAGTGGTCGCAGGGGCCGGCTTCCAGGCTGCCATGATCATCGTAGCGCCGGTGGTCCTGACGGTGGTCATCGTAGCCCGGATCGCCGAGCAGCCGGACAGCTACCTGTCATGGGCTGTCTTTGCAGCGCTGTTGATCTGCGGCTCTACTACCATCCTCCAAGCTGTCCGGGTCGGGAGAGTGGGGTCTGGGCATGTGCTCATCGGCCAGCCTTATCGTCGTGTCGTCGCTGTTCCAGTTCGTGCTGGCAGCCCGTCTCTCGCTACTGCGCCGGATATTCACGCCCGTGGTCTCCGGCACTGTAATCATGCTAGTAGCAGTCACCATTATGCCTATCGTTTTCGACACCCTGCACGACGTGACTGAGGGCACATCAGAGGCTACTGCTCCTATAGCAGCCGTGGCCACCCTGGCTGCCATCGCTGTCTTGGTGCTGCGCGCTCCCCCGGCCCTGCGGATATGGTCGCCTATCATCGGTGTGATAGTAGGCTGCTCGGTGGCCGCTGCCTTTGGGCTGTATGACGTGGAGTACGTGCTGGATGCGTCCTGGGTAGGGGTCCCCTTGAGTGCATGGCCAGGCTTCGACCTGACCCCGGGAGTGGAGTTCTGGGCCCTCCTGCCTGCATTCGTGGTAGTCACCTTGGTAGGGGCTATAGAGACCATCGGCGACGGTGTAGCCATTCAGCGGATCTCCCGGCGCAGACCTCAAGCAACGGACTTCCGGGTGGTCCAAGGCGCCCTCAACTCGGACGGCGTAGGCAACCTGATGTCAGGCGTCGCCGGGACGCTGCCTAATACGACCTACTCAACCAGTATTTCCCTTGTCGAAGTCACCGGGATCGCTGCAAGGCCTGTGGGCGTTGCTATAGGGATCATCTTCATCATGCTGGCCTTTTTCCCTAAGTTTACTGCGCTGCTGGTCGCTATTCCCGGCCCCGTGGCTGGTGCTTACTTCACCGTTCTTCTGGGGCTGCTGTTCGTGCAAGGTATGAGGATAATCATCCATGACGGCGTCGATCACCGGAAAGCTCTCGTCGTAGGGGTGGGTTTCTGGGTCGGTGTAGGATTCCAGAACGAGGCGATATTTGCTGACCTGCTGGGAGAGGGCTTTCTGCGGGTGCTGCTGAGCAACGGCATGACCTCTGGTGCCCTTGCTGCCGTCATAATGATGTTGTTCATGGATCTGACCAGCCCGAGGCGCAGGCACTTAGAAGTCCCGCTGGACACAAAGGCGTTGCCAAAGCTGAACGAGTTCTTGGACACGTTTGCTCTGAAGAGCGGATGGAACTCTGTTTCTACGAAGCGCTTGGCATTGGTGGGAGAGGAGACGCTGACAAGCCTTCTGCCCGAACAAGGCAACGGTACAGCCAGCGACGAGTCACGGCGGCTTATCGTCACTGCCCGTCTTGTTGACAGTGCTGCAGAGTTGGAGTTCGTGTCGACCTCTGAGAGGGAGAACCTGGAAGACAAGCTGGCCTACCTGGGAGACGACCCTGACATACTGGACGCTAGAGAGATCTCCTTCCGCTTGCTGCGCCACTATGCATCCTCGGTGCGCCACCAGAAGTACCATAGCGTTGACGTAGTTACGGTCAACGTAGAGGGCCCCCGTTGAGTACGCCCATGCCTGCCAGCACCGGAATCCAGGCCCATAGAGGTACCTGCAATCAGGGGACCGATGCAGGTATGAAAAAAGATGGCTGCGACACGCGCAGCCGGACAACGTTCAGCACACCCGGAAAGGAAGAGAATGCGGTCATTACCTAGGAACGAGGTCTTGGTGCTCAGCCTGATACTGGCATTGTCCTTGGCAGCACTGGCATGTGGCAGCAGCGACGATGGACAAGAGCCAGAGCTGTTCAGGATCGGCGTGATGGAATCGCTGACAGGCCCTGGCGAGACATACGGGACGACAGCCACCAACGCCAAGCAGATGGCAGCAGACGAGATCAACGCTGCTGGCGGTATCAACGGGCGCAGACTGGAACTGATCATCGAAGACTCCAAGTGCAGCGCTCAGGACGCCATTACTGCCTACAACAAGCTGACCAACGTGGACGGGGTGAAGATCATCTTAGGAACTTCGTGCAGCGGCGCCCTGCTTGGTGCTGCCCCGCTGGCAGAGGCTGACGGCGTGATACTGTTTTCCGGACTGGCAAGCAACCCAGATATTGCCAACGCCGGGGACTATATCTTCCGCACCCAGATCAGCGACATCCAAGTAGGGATCGGCACCGGCAACCTCCTGTGGGAGGATGGCATCCGCACCCTGGCTACCATCACTGAGTCCACGGACTATGCAGCCGGAGTGCGCCGCACCTCGGTAGCCCAGTTCGAGAAGCGGGGCGGCAGGGTCGTAGCTGCTGAGGAGTACGGGTCTGACGTTACGGACTTCAGGACCCAGCTCACGAAGCTGTTTGAAGCAGGCCCTGATGCCCTCCACCTAGCGCCTCAGTCCGAATTCTCAGCAGGCACCATCATCAAGCAGGCCCGGGAGCTTGGCTATCAAGGGCCGATATATGCAGAAACGGTGTCGGTAGGAACGACCGCCCTCGAGATCGCTGGAGATGCAGCAGTTGGCATGAAAGCAGTCACTGCCGACCTTGACCCCGACAACCGGAAGGCGCAGGAGGTGCTGGCCAACTTCCGTGAGCGCTACAACTACATATCCCTGCCATGGCACCTAGGGTCTGCATACGACGATGTCTATATCGCTGCTGAATGCCTCAAGCAGACCAATGACGACCAAGACGCTGACGGCTTCCGCGACTGCATGTATGCCATTACTTGGAGCGGTGCCATTGGGGATAACTACAGCTTCGACTCAGACGGGGAGGTAGTCGGCCTTTCCAGGGTGGTCGTGGAGGTGTTGCCAACGGCTGAGTGGACCGCAGACAAAAAATACAAGGTCCTGGGGCCGACCCCGAAGGAATAGGGCCTAGAGCCGTCATGGTTGGAGTGAACGACCAAGCGGTCTATGGCCTTTGTCAACTCACTCAGGCTCGGGCTGATATCCGTGTCCGGAAGGTTTTCCGCCAATAGCTGGGCGAAGTGCTTTAGATCGATAGAGATCCGGGAGCCGTCCCTTTCTGAGGCGCCATAGGCTTGGGCCCTAGTGGAGCCAATGATTACCCCATCGGAATACACCTTGTTGTAGAGCAACTGCTCACTCAAGGCTGAGACCAGTGGGTTCAGATACGCCACCCAGACCCCTGCGTCAGGCTCAAGGCCATTGGACCGTGCCTTGATGTGCATGACCTTCTCGAAGCCCAGGACTGATCCGAACCCGGCTTCCGTGAGGCCCGGAGTGAGTATCAGGAAGTGGCGGACGAATCGGTCATCGTTCGACGCAGCGTTCCGGTGGTTGCCTGCTTGCCACAGTATGAGCCTTGCCATGACCGGTGTTTTGCCGGTTGCGGTGGCCATCTTGTGGGCTATGGGTGTATGTCAGCGTTGTAATCATCGTTGATATGCCGGGACGACGCGGAACACTTTTGCGTCGGTGAGCCTCCGGTAGCCGACCAGAGTGCTTTCACTGTTGTCCTGAGCAGTTAAGCAACTGATAGCGGCACCCCTTCGGCTAGGGCAGCCTGACCGAGTGCTCCGTCCAACGTTGCGAGCTCTGCGCTCTCCCTCTTGGCCAGTTCCAGATAAAGGGCGTCATAGAAGGACAGTTCATGGGCTCTTGCCAAGTCAAATGCGGACTGAAGGTCGGGTTTCTCATCGGTTCGGATGGGCAAGCCCTTCAAGGCATCCAGCCGCTCCTTGACCCCTCTCTCGGAAAGACGCCAGCGTCGCTCTGCGACGAGCAGCGTGTTGCGGGTCTCCAAATGCCACAGGTGCGGCACTAGCGCCCCATCTTCTTCGAGATGTTCTAGCACCTTATCTGCGCGCGGCTCCCCCTCATCGTCGAAGAGCCACGCTATGACAACCGATGCATCGACAACCAGTCCGCTCATAGGCGGTGACCTTCATGGCGCGCGGCAAGTATCTCTTCTGTGGAGAATGCCACGCGCTCCCACCCGGCGCGGCGCTGCCGGAACCGCTTTACCGCCCTTTCGCGGTTGGTGCGGTCCTGCGCAGGAGCGGGCACCAGATGCGCAACCGGCTTGCCATGCCGGGTTATGACTACGGTCTCTCCGTACTCGACCACACGGAGGAGTTCGGCCAGGCGCGTCTTAGCTTCGGTAGCTTGAATCTCACGCATATGTAACTCCAACCCGTTGTTTTGACCATACTATTCTATCAATTGTCTACTAACTAGGTCAACGAGAGAGTGTGAAACGCCTTCGTACTGAGCCGGAAGATCACCAGTGACAATAACGGTGGCTGCACGTCCCTTTCCATTCCCATGTATGGGCATCTTCTTGCGTTGAGGGACCCAATCCACCACGACCTGGCTTGATTCGCCAGGGCGCTACCCCGATAATGAATGCCTCCTCCCTATATCAGGACCTCCCACCGAAAAGTTCGCAGTACAGTAAGCTTCGGCCCACCATCGGGTAAAGTAGGGAGAACAGACCCGTTCAGGGCCACCCTTTCGGCTGACCTCCCAGGTATCAAGCTGTCGTCTGGCATGGGGACGGTGTATCTGAGGAGAGCGTCGCCGGGCACGACGACGCTCTCCTTGACGAAGGACTGGATGAATGCCCTGCGCTCGGTCAGCTCGCTCTCGTTGAGGAAGTCCTTCATGTCCTTGGCGTAGGCCGCAATCGTGTTTACGTTGTCCAGTACCTTCCGGCGCTGGGCGAGGTCCGCCCTAGCCTGCTCAGCGAAGTACTCAAGCCGCTCTTGCCGCTCCCGGTGTTCCCTGATGCGGTCCGAGGCGTCGGCCATAGCGGTGTCGGCGGCCCAGACCAATTCTCCCGCCACCGGCGCGCCCACCATCAACGGAACGGCGCAGGTGGGGGAGACGCTGACGGCGAACACATCTGGGGTCGTCGACGCCGACGGGCTTAGCAGCGTCCAGTACGAGTACCAGTGGCTTGCGGACGACGCCGACATATCGGGAGCGACCTACGCCACCTACACCCTGGCCGCCGAAGACGAAGGCAAGGCCATCAAGGTGGAGGTGTCCTTCACCGACGACGCCGATAACGAGGAGACGCTGACCAGTGCGGCCACGGGCGCGGTGGCAGCCCGTCCCAACAGTCCGGCGACGGGTGCGCCAACCATCAGTGGGACGGCGCGGGTAGGCGAAACGCTGACGGCGGACACGTCTGGCATCGCTGACGCCGACGGTCTTAGCAACGTCCAGTACGAGTACCAGTGGCTTGCCGACGACGCCGACATATCGGGAGCGACCAACGCCACCTACACCCTGGCCGCCGAAGACGAAGGCAAGGCCATCAAGGTGGAGGTGTCCTTCACCGACGACGCCGATAACGAGGAGACGCTGACCAGCGCGGGAACCGACGCGGCTGCGGCAGCGTCCACGCGCAACAGCCCTGCCACTGGAGTGCCCACGATCAGCGGGACCGCCCAGGTGGGCGAAACGCTGACGGCCGACACGTCGGGCATCGCCGATGCTGACGGCATGGAAAATGCTGCGGTTGCTTTCTACTGGGGCACCTACGACAACGCGACCGGACAGAACCTTCTGCGGATGATCGATTCGGAAGGCACCTACACAATCGAGCCTCGGGATGTTGGCATGACCATTCACGTGCACGTTACTTTCGAGGATGACCGAGGCAATGTCGAGTCCACGAAAAGCGCGCCGACAGACACTGTGAAGGCAGCGCCCACCATCAACAGCCTGGCGACAGGCGCTCCCACCATCAGCGGGACGGCGCAGGTGGGAGAGGCGCTGACTGCGGACACGTCGGACATCGCCGATGCCGACGGGCTTAGCAACGTCCAGTACGAGTACCAGTGGCTTGCGGACGATACCGACATATCGGGAGCCACAGCCAGCACCTACACCCTGGTAGCCGCCGACGAGGGCAAGGCCATCCAGGTAAAAGTCAGCTTCACCGACGACGGCGGGAATAGTGAGACGCTGACCAGTGCGGGAACGGACGCGGTGTTGGCCTCCTCTCAGGCCGACTCCGAAGATAAGTCGAGTCTCCGAAGCTACATCACCGTCGTGGTGGCGGAAGACACTTCAGACCCGGACAACCCGCAGACCGATTTCACGATAACCTGGAGCGACACTGACCCCTGCTCCACCGGATACAACGCCTACCTGAATGTCGAACCTGGAAATCGACCAGGACACGAAACTCCCGGCTACCAACTCGATTTAGGCTCATCCGCTTCCGACGGCGCCCTGATAACCAAGAGTCTCTTGGGCGTCCAAGGCAGTGTCGAGGGGTTCAACGTGGAGCTGTACTGCGGAACCTACGGATCGGGCCGATTGGTCTCGACAGTAGAAATTCCCATGGCCTACGGATGACCCATGCCAGAAACATACTCTTCGGAGCCGCCGCTTAATGCGCTGAGCGTAAGCCACGGCACCCTCACGCCCGCTTTCAACAGCCACACCTTCCGTTACGCCGTCCCGGACGTCGCCAACGCCGACACCAGGATAACCATCACCGCAATCCCCAAGACAGGCTACGCCATCGAGCTCCTCGAATCGTCAGGCGGGCGTGTGGGGAAAATTATTGCCGAGGCTCGCAGCCCAGGTGGTCCCGCCTCAGGACTCAGTAGCGATTGTGGCCGGTCCCATTCCGATGCCTTGGGCCAGTTGATCGAACTGACCGACGCCGACCCCGACACGCCAGGCTTCCAAGTGGACTTGTATGACGGCGAGAATCACGTATATGTCTCGGTATACCCGATCGCCTACTGCATTCTCGACACGGGATATGCACTTGCGATCACCCGCGCCGAGGGGAGCGTTTCCTTACCTCGCCCCAACAGACCGGCCATCGGCGCCCCGACCATCAGCGGCGCGCCCCTCGTGGGCAGGACGCTCAATACGCACACGTCGGAAATCAGGGACCGTGACGGACTGTCCAACGCAACGTTCAAATACCAGTGGCTTGCCGACGACGCTGACATATCGGAAGCGACCAACGCCACCTACACCCTGGCCGACGCCGACGAGGGCAAGGCCATCAAGGTGGAGGTGAGCTTCACCGACGATGCGGGCAACGGTGAGACGCTGACCAGCGCGGCCACGGGCGCGGTGGATACCCGGCCCAACAGCCCTGCCACCGGAGTACCAACGATTACAGGCACGGCCCAGGTGGGGGAGATGCTCACGGCGCTCACGTCGGGGATCGCCGACGCTGACGGGCTTAGCAACGTCCAGTACGAGTACCAGTGGCTTGCGGACGACTCCGACATCGCGGGAGCGACCAACGCCACCTACACCCTAGTCGCCGAAGACGAAGATAAGGTCATCAAGGTTCGGGTGAGCTTCACTGACGACGCGGGCAATGAAGAGACCCTGACCAGCGCGGCCACGGACGTGGTGTCGGCAGCGCCCGCTGCCAACAGCCCTGCCACCGGTGCGCCCGCCATCAGTGGCACGGCGCAGGTAGGCGAGACGCTGACGGCGAACACGACTGGGGTCGCCGACGCGGACGGGCTTAGCAGCGTCCAGTACGAGTACCAGTGGCTGGCCGACGACTCCGACATATCGGGAGCAACCAACGCCACCTACACCCTGGTCGCCGAAGACGAAGGCAAGGCCATCAAGGTTCGGGTGAGCTTCACTGACGACGCGGGCAATGAAGAGACGCTGACCAGCGCGGCCACGGACGCGGTGTCGGCAGCGCCCGCTGCCAACAGCCTTGCCACCGGAGCGCCCACTATCGACGGGACGGTCCAAGTCGGAGAGACCCTGACGGCGAACACGTCTGGGGTCATCGACGCTGACGGTCTTAGCAACGTCCAGTACGAGTACCAGTGGCTTGCCGACGACGCCGACATATCGGGAGCGACCAACGCCACCTACACCCTGGTCGCCGAAGACGAAGATAAGGTCATCAAGGTTCGGGTGAGCTTCACCGACGACGCCAATAACGAGGAGACGCTGACCAGCGCGGCGACGGCTGCTGTGGCCGGTGCGCAACCTACGGAGCCGCCGGACAAGCCCAGGGGCCTCGAAGCCACCACGGCGACCCACGACTCGGTGACCCTCACCTGGGACGACCCCGGCGACGACACCATCACCGGCTACGTGATACTGCGCCGCGTCCGCGAGAACGATACCTGGGGCGACTTCGATGTATTGGTCGCGGACACGGCCAGCGCCGCGACCACCTACACCGACGACACGGTGGAGGCCGGCCTCACCTACACCTACCGCATCAAGGCCATCAACGAGCACGGAACAAGCGAGCGGTCCCGCTGGTACCACATCGACATCCCCGAGGCCCCGTAGCGGGTATTGAGGACTGCGAGGGCTAGGGAGCCGTCCGCACGAGCGTCGGCAGAAAGCTGCCCGACGAGTTGGCGCCGACCGTCAGCGGTCGGGGCCGGTAGAGGGCAACGAAGAAAGCCCGCACACATGGAAGGAGATAGGGGGAGGCCGCCACAGCCCTTGGGCAAGCAAGCGGCGGCCTCCCCCAGGGCTCCGGGACGGGGCTGACTGCGGATGCTTGCGCTCCGCTCGCCGTCTCGGGACCTATCCCTACACCGTATGGCGTTGGTACAAGGGCCGAGCGCGGCCCCATTTCCGGCACCAGATGGCGCTGCTGGACCTGGCCGACGAGCTGGGGCTCGCCCACCTGCTGACCGCGTGGACCCTCCCGGACGAAACGCGGCGCGAGAAGCCCTCCAAAAGCGTCCCGACACCGTATCGTCCCGGCTGTGGCAGATCGATGCCCAGCTTGCCGCACTCGCGCTGGAAGAACCGGTGGGGCATCTGGAGGAGGATGCCCGCGCCGTCGCCTGTCTTCGGGTCCGCGCTCTGTGCCCCCCGGTGTCCCAAGTTCACCAGCGCCTCGAGAGACTGGCGCACGATGCGGTGAGACCATCCACCCTTGATGTCGGCCACGACGCCGACTCCGCAGCCGGCGTGCTCAAACCAGGGGTCGTAGAGTCCTTGTTTGAGCAGTCTATCCTGGCGTTCCATCATCGCCGGCGATCCAAAGACACTTGGTCTTTGTTTGGGAATGCTTGGCAATCCAAGCGGATATTATACTCCAGGTACACTGTTGTGGGTAGGACGTAACTGTTCCAGAGAAGTGCAAAATGTCTTGAGTTAACATAAAAGGATGCCAAAGCGTTATATCGTCTCAGCGTGAAATCCGATAGGACGGATTTGCTCGATCACCTCTTCTG
Organism: Dehalococcoidia bacterium; assembly: GCA_965197675.1. Classification (GTDB taxonomy): domain Bacteria; phylum Chloroflexota; class Dehalococcoidia; order Plut-88900; family Plut-88900. The sequence continues at coordinate 1,631,540 of OZ240221.1, forward strand.
CCCCCGCTTACAGGACTCGAACCACAAGAAGTCCCATCAACCGTCGCCTAAAGTCAATTGGTTCGAAGTCCAACGGTCCAGGTGTATCTGGGTTTTTGGTGTCGATTGGATAGCTGACATCCTGGTGGCGGTTGGCTATGCCCGAGATCCCGATCCTAGTGCTGATGGGTAAATCATTCCACCCGGCCGATAACCCAACTGCCTATTGACAAGCCAAGTGAACTTGTTCTCTTGAGTAATCCACGCTGAAAAAACAGGAGAAATCTCGTGGACATCAATGAAATGACTGGAGTAAGATATACGGGCTAAGAGTTTGCAGGGGAGACCTGAATTAGTCCGTCGCTCGCTGCAGGAGACCTCGTATTCCAGAGGTGGATAATCTACATCCTTTCTTACTTGAGAAATTTTCTAACCAGCTGGTATGTCCTTGTCCCAACAATGGTGGGGCTGGGTATAGCGGCAGGCGCATTCGTATTCGCTTATGTGACTCCAGGAAAGCCGCATATTGGCGTTATTGACGTGCCATATACTGTCATCAACGATGACACCTCGTATGCAATTGGCCAATTCTTAGACTACGCCCGCCGGGACGATTCCATCAAAGCCGTAGTGATTAAACTGAGCAGTCCTGGCGGAGTTGCCGCAGCCAGCGAGCGTCTGTATATCGAGACCCGCAGGCTCCGTGAAGAAAAGCCGGTGGTGCTGGTTATGGGTGACTTGGTTGCAAGCGGCGGTTACATGATGTCGATGGGAGCCTCATATACCTACGTTCAGACATCTTCCCTGGTGGGAAACGTGGGGGTGGTTTCCGTCGCAGGGCCTCTACTCCCAGAACTGCCCGACGAATCCGTGGTCTTCAGCAGCCCCAACAAACTGGACGGGGGCAGCAGGAGGGAGTGGGACGCAGCGTTGGATATGCTAAATTCCACCTTTGTCCAAATGGTGGTTAGCGAACGGGGGGACAAGCTGCGAATTTCTGGGGATGAGATTGGCGAGGGACGCCTCTATTCAGGGATGGTTGCAGTGAGGCTGGGATTAGCTGACGAACTTGGAAGTGACAGTGATGCCATCCGGAAAGCCGCGGACTTGGCGGGAATCTCCAACTACGGATTCGTAAACGTAAACTTGGAAGTACTACGAGAGTTTGTCCAGAGCCTCGAATTTATTTTTCCCGCGGAAGATGGGAATGTTAGCCTCGTAGAGGCTCTGTCCCTGCGTTCTAACCACCCCAACAACGGGGAAGCCCGACCCTCAGGGGGCGAGTCCCGAAGCGGCATAACAGGACTACAAACCCTGCGAGCTTCGATGCTCAATTGGGGTCTCGGGACTAATGAGGAGGATCCTCTCCCAGGGTTCCCCCTTGACATAAACCACCCGAACTTCTATTACCTATATGTAGGACATGCCCCCTAAACTACTTGCATTAGCCCTGTTGCCCATTTTCGCTGTCGCCACCTTCGCGGGTGCGTTTTTCTTCTTTTACCAGGGCAACTATGACCCGCCACCCTCGGTGGATATTCCCCTTGAACAAATAACTTCGCCTGCTGTTGCCCCGGTTGCCGCCGTGGATTCGAGTGTGGCACGGGTTCAGAAAGGGTTGGTTGTGGTGGACGCCCTACACTTCAACTCCTTTAAGGAAAGCGAAATCTCTACCCTTAGTTCTATGGTAGCCAGCCGCGGCTACGAAGTTGAGGTCATTGACTTCTTTAATGCCGAGGAGGGGCAGACCAGGCTGCAACTGCTGGAGCAAAAGCTTCGTCGTGCCGACAGCTTCGCGGTTATGCTTCCCCGGAGTGTATACTCCGAGGGGGCAATTGAATTGGTGCAACGGTTCGTCGAAAAAGGTGGAAAACTGCTCCTAGTCTCGGACCCGACCAGGACAAACCAGATTAACGCCTTGGCCAAGAGATTCGGTGTGGAGTTCCAGCCCGATTACCTGTACAACACTAAGGAATATGACCTGAACTTCCGGCACATCTTTGTCAGAGACTTCCAGCCCGCTCCCCTCACCAGTGGCTTGGACACCATAGTCCTGTATGTTGCCGGGTCGATCCGGTCTTCCGGCCCCGGACTGGCCGTCACCGATACAAATACCAAGTCTTCACTAGGTGAAACCGAAGAGAACTACTTTCCCATTGCTTGGAGCAGCAAGCGTAATGTCCTGGCCATAGCGGACTTCACGTTTATGATCCCCCCTTATAACTCCCTGCTGAGCAATGATCAGTTGTTGTCCAATGTGGCGGACTATTTGACGGACAGCCAGCGGGAATTCGACCTGCTTGACTTCCCTTATTTCTTTGAAACCACCCTTGAAGACAATACCGACATAGTGCTTGGCCAACAGTCACTCTGGAGTATAGGTCTTGAGATGAAAACCGGCCTTTCGACCCAAGGGTTGTCCTCCCGGATCGTAGGAGAGGAAGACTTGAGCCGGAATACGGTGTTCCTGGGCTTGTATGAAGACTCCCGCACTATGAGTCAATACCTCCAGGCCGCCGGTATAAGCGCTGACGATGTGATTAGCTTGCCCTTTGCCTCGGAACTCGACCGTGAAGGCACGAGAATCATTCTACTCCACAGGGACGGAGACCGGTATGTACTTGTAGTCTTGGCGGATACGCCCGCTGCTCTGAGCGGAGCTGTGGGCAGCCTGTTCAACGATACATTCAGAAACGATCTAGTCAGCAATAACTTGGGGTTGAGCAAGAGTCCATGAAAAAACGAATCAGCCTATACCTGTATCTATCTTCGCTGTTGTTGGCGCTGACTTTGGTGATATCTTGCGCCAGTTCTGACGATACCGACATCAGACCCATTACCCAGCCCGCAGACTCGTCCCCTCAGTCCTCGACATCCTTGTCGGCGACGGAACTAGTGGCGGTGGATGAATTTGTAACACAACAGCAGGCCATCGACCTTGAGTGGGACCAATTCCACAAAGACTTCGACCGATGGCGCGCTGCGCTGAATCTCTGCGGCGAAACCGCCATTCAGGACGCCCTCCGAGACTTCGCCGTCAGCTTCAACCTCGTGACAGAGCAGGCAAGGGATCTTCCCAGAGCTTCCGCCACTCGGGGGTTTGCTGACACAATAATTGAAGCCGCCGAATCCGAGGAGGCGGCATTCCGGCAGCTGTATGACCGCTGGCAGCCAAACAACCCTTCACTCTTCGAGATGATCGAGCAACAGCGTACTGAGTCTGCCCGTGCCCAAAGAAAAGTGCAAGACCTCGTCATGGACTTGCAGGAAAAGCTTGAGAAAGTTACTGACCCCGGAGGATTGCAGGCAATAGAAGAGCTATCCTTCGCCCTCGAACCTGTCAGTGATGCCTGGGATGAGTTTCACGACGACTACACCAGTTTGTTGCATGAAGCCGCTGGGTTGGACAACCAAGCAGTCATGGCTCGCCTCAACCGGCTTATCGAAAAACTCAACTCCGTACTCCAGTCTATAGACGGACTACCCACCACCTACGCTACGGAAAACATGGTCGAGGCTCTCCAAGGGGCGGCGGAAGCTGAGCAGACGGCCTTGGCTAATACGCACAACGCTGTAACTCAGGCTATCATGGCGTCTTCCAAGATGGGTGATGAGCCTGCTACTCCTGGGACGGCAGCATCTGGTCAGACAGTTGCCCCGCTTCTGAAGGTGCTTGAGACGGCTATCAAGGACTCGCGAGAAGCCCTGAAGGAAGCAGATTTGGCTATAGAGGATGCCTTGAAGGAAGTCGATTTGACTATAGAGGATGCCCTGGATGGAAGCGCGATGCAAGACTTGCAGGACGTTCAGGAGTTTGCTGACAAGTATCAGGTCCTCTTGTCTGACTGGGGCGCATTCCACGAACAATACAACAATTGGCGAAGAACTGAGGGCGGATGCAACCGGACTGAGGTGCTCAAAGCCTTGGGTCAATTCAATATACACATGACAGAGATCAGCCGACAGGTGAGAGACCTGCCTCAGTCAGGTTATTTGCTGCCTATGTACAACCTGCTAGTGGAAGCGGCAGAAAGGGAAGAGGGTGCCATTCGGGCCCTACGAAACTCCTGGCAGCCCTTCACAGTTGACGCCTTTATAGCGGCCGAAAGAGAGCGGGACAATGCCGATAGGCTGCGCCGCGAGGCAAGCATTGCCCTGGACGAACTCCGTAACCGGTCCTAGGGATATTAGTCCACCCAGCCTATACCCAACACACGTTGAGAAGCCCTCGCGACCCGCCTGAGCCCAACTCACTAGAGGGGCCCTATATCTACAGACCGCCCTACTGTCGAGCGGTATCTTACGGAGTATCTGCGTCTGCATCAACGCTTAGGCACTCTTCGCCACGTCCGACATGGGGGCCTCACGACCTTGGATATTGTTGAGTCGAACTGTCTACTGCATGGAGCATGAGGCCACTTATACATCCAATAGAGGTGAACATTAGGAGTGACATCTCTCACGGGGAGGGTGCTTCGACGGTCGTGAAACGCGAGCACGAGATGGAATACGCTTGTGCTATCGAACTCTGTTGTGCACCTGGCGGCTGTATATCGGGAGAATAGACACCATGTCACTAGATATTGCATTTAAGGGCGCTGAAGGCATTGTACTCGCCGCAGATAGCAGGGTCACCTTGACTACCGTGAATAAGAAGACCGTACCTAATCAGGTTCTGCCTGCATACTACGACAATGCAACGAAGTTGCTCAGGGTGAATGGACAAACGTACGTAGGGGCTGTGACGTATGACGCAGGGGTCATAGGCCAGTGCAGTCCCCGAACTGCCTACAGCTGTCTACCAGAATTTGAAGCAGAACTGGCGGCAGTCGCCAGCGGACGTCTTGCTGTGGAAGACTTTGCCGATACGCTCAAGAGAACTAACAGGCCATCCGGCCCTACTTCGGTAACGTCTGGAACATAGCGGTTGTGTTCGTAATAATTCGCTCAGATTCGGCTATCAGTATATGTGGAAGCTCCTTGCGATGGTGATTCAATCTGTCATCCAATCGCCCAGACCATGTATCGCCCAAGCTTCGGACGAACATTCGCAGTACAGTAGTCCGAGGCCCACCACCTCCGGAGGCTTCACTACAATCGGCGACAGGCGAAACTGTGGCATAATTTTATAGAGTTATGCTCCTTTCATGGCCGGTACGCCTCGCTCCTTTCTTGTTCGCGGCAGTACTATTGGTCGTCGTTCTGGGCGCGTGCGGTGGCGGAGCAAATGACTCGCCGGACCCGATCCTTGTTGCAACTCCCGCACCCGCCCCAGCTTCTGCTGCAACCTCACAACCATCGCCAACTCCGACTTCTTCACCTCCGCCGTCCCTCCCCACCCCTGCACTCGACGGGGTTGTGCGGTTGCCCCACGACGAAGGTGTTCACCTCTCGCCCCTGGAGTGGTGGTACTTCAACGGCCACCTGACTACGGAAAGTGGCCAGGCGTTCAGCTACCACTTTGTCACCTTCCAGTCGGTGTTGCCCTCCGGTCTAACGCCCCGGGTGGCCCAGCTAAGTTGGGCCGACCACGGCAAGAGCCTGCACTTGACCGGGGAGCAGGCAGCCTTGCCTTTCCTGGAGGCCTCGTCGGGGCGATTCGACCTCTCCACGAACGGCTGGCACATGAGCGGGGACGGCGATACTTACCAACTCTCTTTCCGGGTCGGGGACTACACCGTAGAGCTTGAAGCAAATTCAAAAAACCCTGCGGTGCTTCACCATGACACCGGTCTGGTGGACCTGGATATAGCAGGCAAGACTTACTACTATTCCCGCACCGGCCTGGAGACCTCCGGCGCGGTGTCGATATCCGGCGTCTCTAACCCTGTCATTGGGGTCTCCTGGATGGACCATCAATGGGGTGACTTTACGACAGCAGAGATCGGGTGGGACTGGCTCAGCCTCAGCCTGGACGACGGTTCTGATCTTATGGTCTCGGTAGTCTGGGAGCAGGCGGGGTCCGAGCACATCACTACCTACGGCACCTACGTCCCGCCGGACTCCCCCCCGATGCATCTGCCCGGCGACGACATTTCCCTGGACCCCACGGGGACTTGGACAAGCGCTGTCACCGGTGGTGTCTACCCTATGGGCTGGAATCTGCGTGTCGACTCCCTAGGCCTTGATCTGGTGCTAACTCCGGTCATAGAGGAGGCCGAATTTGTCACCAGCGTTTTCATCCCTGTGATCTATTGGGAGGGAGCGGTGGTGGCAACGGGGAGCAGGGATGGGGCGGCTGTATCGGGCAAGGGTTTCGTGGAAATGGTAGGCTATGTACCCTCAGCCCTCGTCGCGCCGCCAGCCCAACCATAGTTGTCTACCGAAGCTCCGGCCGGGGAGTGACAGATCAGCAGAGACGTCGAGATGGACGGAAGCTCGATCAGTAAGATTCGCACGCGGTGGCTGACCGATGGCCGGATAGAGCTGGGCTTTCTGATCCCAGCGGCAAAACGATCGCCTCCGACATCTGCTGCCTTCCTGCCGACATCCCACCAGGCATCTGGCTCCCCCTCCACAGACTACCGTAACTGCTCCGGTGAATACCGAGTCAGATGAGTGGTACAAGGACGTCCCTTTGGAGGCAATATTGATTGGAGTAGCTGTAGTTGCCGGCAGCATATTTGTAGCCTTACTCCTGAGAAGGTCACGCAGACGCCATCTTCCGCGGAGCCAGACATAGACCCAGATAGGCCGACTCCTCCATTGCCGTCATTCTCGTTCCGGCCTGATTGACCGAGCATTTGCCAAGTAGAAGCTAGTCGTGGACTTCGACTCGTTCCCCGTCATACACCCCCAACCCTGGCATATCGATCGTCACTCGCTCGGTCAAACCCTTGGTGCGGTGAAAATCGAGGACCGCCGGCCAATCCGACCATACGAATCGACCGTCCTCCGTCTCCCGGATCTCCGATTGGTAAGGGGGAAAGAGCTCACCACTGGTGTCTTCTTGCCCGCTCGCGTAAAGCTTGTCACCCTGGCGGTCGATATCCATGATACTAGGTTTGGCGAGAAATCCGGGTACCACATAACGTCCGACATGATCGTCAAATCGAGACGGATCGGGCGTAGCGATCCCCCTCACCATCGAAGGCGGGAGTGCTACCTCTGCGATGGAAAGGGTACGATGGAATAGAAGGCAATCCCAGGCGGGTCCTGGTGCCTCTGGTCCATAACGAAGATTGTGGCGGCTCAGCTTCTCGGTGTTCAGCCACTTCGCTACGGGCCCGGACGCGGGCGCTTTGCGCAGATCTAGAAGGTAACAATCCGGTCCCACTTGATCGTAGGCTGCAGGGTTGGTGTCCGGTAGGGGTTCTTCGCCCTTGACGGAGTAAGTGCTGGCGGTGCCGATGATTAGCAGCTTTTCTCGGCCGATGCGATTGGCGATGTAAGAACCCATGGAAGTCGCTTTGTCGACCCGCACTGGATACTGCTGCAGATGGGTGTTGTGGGCACCGACTACGATTCGGGCGTCAGGTCCCTCACGTTTCAAAACCCATTCGAGCGAGCTGGCCATGGAAACGTCACGGACGTTCCAAAAGGCTCGAAAGCCCTTGCTGATATCGGGGTCGGTCTGAGCCAGCATCAAGATCATATCCCGCAAGACCTCCGCGCTTCTGAGCCCCCAGTCGTATTCATCCTGTGAGCTGGCCCGGATATAGGCCATTCGGTGTTGCTCTATCCGATTGACTACCAACGTAGATTCTGCAATGAGGCGGCGCCATGTCTCTTCGTCAACCTCACCTCGCCGGTCGAAGTTGATGTCGCGTACCGGTCCTTCAAAGCTCCTCTCCATGTCGTTGGCGAGATCGGCATCGACGTTGCGGCCTAACTTCATCACCGCGTTGAAGGCGTGCTGGATATGGAACCAGTTCCCTGTGCCATCCATGCCGTAGAATCGCAGCTCTCGGTCCCGGTCGGGATTTGCATTGTAGTTCCGCATCCATTGGATCAGATCCTGAAGCTCAGCCCATACCCCCCAAGCATTGGTCGCTGACTTGACCACCGTATCCCAATCGATGTCAGCTCCGGCCACATACTCGTGAATATTACGACCCTCGACGATTCCCGATTCGAGCACGAAGGTACTGAATCCGTGTTCTTTTACGAGGTACTTGAACACACGCGCGCGAAATCGGTTCCACTCGTGTAGAAAGTGGGCATTCTCTCCCAGGGCAATGATCCGGGCATCACCGATTACCTCCGCCAGGAAACCAAGATCGTCATAGTTCTCATCGGTTCGCGGTATCGAGACCGGTATGGCCTCACCCCGCGCCCAGGCAACAAAAGGTTTTGAGTCAACCGTCGAGTTCTCTTGTTCGGCGACCATCGGTTCTCCTCCTCGAGTATTATCCATTAAAGTATACACGTTCGCCCGTCCACAGTTTGTTCTCGCTTAGTCCAGGCAATTCATCCAATCTCTGGAAAGGTGGGTCGCTACTCTATCAGCAATAATCGGCGCCATGATGCTCCTGATTTTTCTTGTTACGGTACGAGCCCAATGGTGGCTGTCTTTCTCACAGACGGATCAAGCCTCTATAAGCTATGTTCATAACTGCAGCCTGGACCTCCTCTACCGATAGGCCGAACGCCTCGGTCAAGACAGGAACAGACAACCTCTGCTCGTCAGAATCCATCATGTCAACGAGAGTCGCTTTGGCTATAGAGGCACGGACGACCAATCAGAACGTCTTCCATTTCAGTCTTAGCGCGTCGCAATGGGCGATTCTTCAGTTCCATTCTACTTGGTGGATGAGACAAGACCCGACAAATCCTCTCCCATCTCCGATCTACTCTCGCGTCTTCGGCGGATGCTCAGGCCCTTGCGGAGCAGTCGTTGCTGACTGTGTATCCGTATTCCAGCACACAGCGGCTGGTGGTAGAGTAGATGCCGGAGCGTATCATGCCAAGACGCAAGGCACCCTACCAAGCCAAGCGGCCCATTGAGTCCTACGACCACCGGGACAAGGATAGGCTGAACAACCCGCCCGTCGGCCTGGTCACGCCGGAGACCGATCAGGACGCGGGCAGGAAGACCTACGCCTACGATCCCCACCTCGACCCGCAGCTCCAGTGGGCGGGCAAGGCGGAACACACCTCCTTCGAGGTGCCAACGGTGTCGCTTCACGTGCACGAGCGCATCGACCCCCGCACTATCATTGAGGCCACCCGCAAGCGCAACGGCGACGGTGCTCCGATGCAGGGGAGCCTGTTCGAGCTGCCGGAGGAGAACCCGCCGGTCCGCAGCGCCATCGAGTTCTACCGGCACCGTCACAACTGGACCAATCGCCTGGTGGCCGGCGACAGCCTGCTGGTGATGAACAGCCTGCTGGAGAAGGAAGGCATGGCCGGCAAGGTGCAGATGGTATATATCGACCCGCCCTACGGCGTCCGCTACGGCTCCAACTTCCAGCCCTTCGTCAACCGTCGGGATGTGCGAGACGGCCGTGATGAGGACCTGACCCAGGAGCAGGAGACCATCAAGGCCTTCCGCGACACCTGGGAGTTGGGCATCCATTCTTACTTGAGCTACCTGCGCGACCGCCTGCTGTTGGCTAGGGAATTGCTGACCGAGAGTGGGTCGTGCTTCGTCCAGATAAGCGACGAGAATGTTCACAATGTGCGCAGTTTGATGGACGAGATATTTGGGGTAGATAACTTCGTCAGCATGATTTCCTACACTACCACAAGCGGCTTCACATCTAACACCCTAAGTCGTGCTGGCGATTACATTCTTTGGTATGCAAAGGATAGAAAGACTATAAAGTACCGTCAAATATTCACAGAGAAGCTATCTCTAGTGGATGACGACAGTACAAAATATGATCAAGTAGAGCTGCCAGATGGGACTCGTCGGGCTCTGACAGCACAAGAAAAACGCGACGAGATGATTTTGGCAAAAGATGCAAAACTATTTCGACACGGGGGAATCGATAGCCAGGGGAGTAGCAGTGAAGCGACGCCTTTTGAGTTTCAGGGAAGGACGTTCAATCCCCCGAATGGACGGCACTGGACGGCACTGGACGGCTAACTATCCCCTTGGGATGGAGAATCTAAAGAATTCCAGAAGACTGGCTATAATGGGGCATCGCCTAAGCTATGTTCGTTACTTTAACGATTTCCCTATTCAACCAATTCACAATTTGTGGACTGACATTGGAGGAAGTGTACAGAGTCGTTCGGACCCAAAAGTGTTTGTAGTACAGACAGGAACGGCACCTATCCAACGCTGTATCCTAATGGCCACCGACCCCGGCGACCTAGTATTCGATCCCACATGCGGCTCCGGCACTACCGCCTACGTCGCCGAGCAGTGGGGGCGCCGCTGGATCACCTGCGACACCTCCCGCGTGGCCATATCCCTTGCCAAGCAGCGGCTGATGACGGCCCTCTTCGACTACTACGAGGCTTTCCGTGTGGTGCCGGCGACTCTGCTCGACCAGCTCCGTCAAGGGCGGGTAGTAGTCCGCAACTGGCATGCCCTCAACTGGGAGAGTGAAGAACAGATAGGCAGAAAGCGGAGTGTGGACAAGCGCGGCGTCAAGAGTGACGAGGCTTATGTCCGCGACGTGATGGGTGAAATGGCCGTTGCCCGCAACCTTCTCGTCATTAACGACGAGGCCCACCACGCCTGGCGAGTCCCCGCCGAGTCCAAGGTGAAGGGCGTGGCAAAGGCCGATATCGAGGAGGCGACCAAGTGGGTGGGCGGCCTGGATCGGGTTCACCGAGCGCGGGGAATCCTAACCTGCTACGACTTCTCGGCCACGCCCTTCGCCCCTTCCGGCAAGAGAAGCTCCGAGGAGGCGCTGTTTGACTGGATTGTCAGCGACTTTGGGCTGAACGACGCAATAGAATCAGGTCTCGTAAAGACGCCGCGGGTCGTGGTTCGGGATGACGCACTGCCCGACGCCAAGACTTACAAGTCACGCCTGTACCACATCTACAACGACCCGGATGTCAAGGACGATCTGAACCGCCGGGCCAAGCCCGACGAGCCTCTGCCCGATCTCGTCGCCAATGGTTACTATCTCCTGGGCTACGACTGGAGGGAGACCGCCAAAAGCTGGGAAGACACCGGATTCAAAACACCGCCGGTGATGATCACCGTCGCCAACCGCACGGAGACGGCGGCCCGGGTCAGGCACGCCTTTGATCGCAAGCGAATCCGCATAGACGAGCTCTGCGATAAGGAGCGGACCCTGCACATCGACTCCGGTGTGCTGAAGCGAGCGGAGGAGTCCGAGGAACCCATAGCAGAAGTCCTGATTGACGATGAAGATGATTCTGACAATGGTGTGGTCGGTCCCAGGCTTACAGCTGACCAGAGGGCCGAGCAGCTGAGGAGGATGGTCGACACCGTTGGGCGGCCGGGACAGCCCGGCGAGCAGATTCAGAATGTCATCTCCGTAGGAATGCTCTCGGAGGGATGGGACGCTAAGACCGTAACCCACATCATGGGGCTCAGGGCATTCACCAGCCAACTTCTGTGTGAGCAAGTGGTTGGGCGGGGTCTCAGGCGCACCTCCTACGAGGTGGATGATGACACCGGAATGTTCGAGCCTGAGTACGTGAACATATTCGGTGTTCCGTTCACCTTCCTACCCCACGAGTCGGACGAGAGCGTGGCTCCGAAGCCGCCTACGCCCAAGACAGCCATTGAGCCGGTTGTGGAAAAGGCCGCCTTCGAGATCAAGTGGCCCAATATAAACCGCATCGAGCACGTCTATCGCCCCCATCTATCCCTTGATTGGGACAAGATGGAGGCCTTGGAGATCAATGCCAGTGAGACCGCACAGGTGGCCGAGCTTGCCCCAATCGTGGACGGCAAGCCGGATGTCTCCAAAGTGAGCAGCATTGACCTGGAGGCGCTGGCCCGTGAGTACCGGACACAGAAGATCATCTTCGAGACGGCGCGGGACGTCTTCGATCAGATGAAGGCGTCCTGGCCGGGAAGCCGGGAGTCACTCATTGCCCAGCTAGTGAAGCTGGTCGAGCAGTTCCTTCTATCGGACAGGCTGCTTGTAACTCCTCCCCTCTTCTATCAGGACGAGACCGCCCGGCGTCTCATCATTACCCTGAACATGACCAAGGTCGTGCAGCACGTCCTGGACGCTGTACGCTTCGAAAACATGGAGCGACTTGAGCCAGTGTTTGATCGAAGCCATCCCATCCGCTCGACCGCAAACATGCCGACGTGGTACACGGGTAAGCCGTGCTACTTCACGGACCGCAGCCACATCAACATGTGCGTCTACGACAGCACGTGGGAAGCTTCGGAAGCCTACGAGTTGGACCGCAACCCGTTGATAGAAGCCTGGGTCAAGAACGACCACCTGGGCTTCGAGGTGCTCTACGTGTACCGAGGCGTGGTACGGAAGTATCGTCCCGACTTCATCATCCGTCTGAAATCAGGGAATCTGCTGGTCCTGGAGATGAAGGGGCAACCGGACGAACAGAGCCGCTCGAAGCGTCGCGCTCTGGAACAGTGGACCCAAGCCGTCAATCAGCACGGCGGCTTGGAGCAGTGGTCTTCCGACGTTTCCTACAGCCCGGAGGACATCAAGGACATCCTGGGGAAACATGAGAAGGCTGAGGTTGGCAAACTCGGTTGATGTGCCTTACAGGAGCCTCTACCCTCTCAGAGAGCGACCTCCCAGCGGAAAGTTCGCAGTACAGTACGCTCCGGCCCAACGACATGGATTCGAATGTATCCTACTGCTCCTGAACCGTAGTAGGCACTGATTCGTTAACTGCTTCACAACGCCTGTTTGAAGGGTGTTTTCGTTCCATTGCTGACAGCCACCGTCAACAAACTCCGCCTAACACGATTAGTCCTTTGGGGGGTGGGTCTGGAGAGACACAATGCTCGTAGCTTACATCCTCTACAGCTGAATTACCAATTCAAAAGTTCTGTGTATAGTCAGGTCAGGGGCACCATATAACCCCGATCTTTTAGGTCATCGTTGGTAGTTGAGGGTCATTTTGTGCCTAATCTAGGTTGAGCTGTCGACTGTCAGGCCGACGATATCCAATACGGGGTATCAGTGATTGTCCACACTTTGGTAGATATTCGAGGTTGGAGAGCCGAAGCGCAAAGGCCGGAATCCTAATGCCCGCAGCCCCAAAAGCTGGACGGTGGGAGATGCGGAAGTCTCCGATGCGGGTCTAGGTATGGGAGGATGACTCTCCGCCGTCCAGGTATATGATTTGCCCCGTCATCCAGTCCGCAGCGGGGCTGGCAAGGTACACCGCCAGAGATCCCAGGTCTTGAACGTCGGTAAGCCTTCCCAGTGGGACATCACTCAGCCTGTACTTGCGTATCTCTGGGTCATCAAACCCCTCCCGGGTCATATCTGTTATGAACCACCCGGGTCCTATTCCGTTAACGTTGATGTTGTAGGGCGCCCACTCCACGGCTAGCGTCCTGGTCAGAGCGTTCATCGCCGCCTTGCTTGCGTTGTAGGAAGCACCTCCCGGATAGGCCATGATGGAGTCGGTAGAGGAGACGTTTATTACCTTGCCTGATCGTCTTTTCAGCATCTGGGGCGCTACGGCGCGGCAGCCATAGAATGCGCTGGTTAGGTTGACCTCGATGACACGGCGCCACATCTCGTCGCTTGTCTCCTCAGCAAAGATCTCCCTACGGTCCAGTGGAGTGGGGAGGTGAGCGACCGGGGCCAACTCACCGACCCCAGCATTGTTCACCAGGATGTCTACTCCGCCAAGAGACTCGGAGGCCTTGGACACCATCTCGTCCACCTGTGTAGAGTTGGAGACGTCTGTCTTTATGGCCAGGGAACGCCTCCCCACACCTTGTATCTCTTTGGCCGTCTCCTCGATCTCCTTATGAGTTCGAGCGGCAACCGCCACATCGGCCCCCGCCTGGGCCATGGTCAGGGCGATAGCCCTGCCTATTCCCCTCCCACCCCCAGTCACTAACACCGTCTTTCCCTCCAGGCTAAACTGCTTTAATCCGAGATTTTCCATATGAGCCCATCCAAGTCTAGTCCAGTGGCATCAAAGGATGCTACTCTCGTTCATGGAAGTGTGTCAACCATCATCCCACAGGTCTTAAAGTACCAGTTCTCCCATTCTCACTTTGTGGTTAAGCGGCCAGTCATGGTGATCCGAGGATGGTGCAGGTCCAGGGAGGTACTTGCCAAGGGACTTTGCTACAAAAGTCGACTTGCTAAACCGCTTTACGGACGACAGGGGAACTTTTGAAACAAAGCCACCTCAAAGGCAGAGAGGATGCTCCTATACGTCCGAAGGCGCTATGATGGACCTGTCGTTCGCCTCTACCAAAGGAAATAGCATACCGCGAACGGGCGATTTTGTAAGGCTCACAGCGCCAAATCTAATTCAAAGGCTCTGTTCCAGATAAGGTTGAGGATGCCAAACTCGCTAGCCTGATATCCTCCCGCTTACCTCGACATGTGCCAATCCCAATCGAACCTCTGGTCCACAAGTCCACGCTAGCGACTAAACTTTCATTCACTTACTACTACAGTTCCTTGACACCTCCAAGAGGTGTATTGTACTATCCTCGGAGTTTGCTACCCCCGTAATGGTGTACCAAAATGAACACAGGTAAAAGACGGTGATGCAGACATAGATGGTCGCATACTAATTTTCCGAGAGGAGACAAGATGAATCGGTTCAGATGGTTACTCGCTGGGATGGCTCTGGTTGCGGTTCTTCTGATTGCAGCCGCGTGTGGCACCAGCGAAGCAGCTCGAGAAAACACACTTGATGAGATACTAGACAGGGGTAACCTGGTCTGTGGTATCAAGGCCGATACCCCTGGTTTTGGCGTTCTTAACCCGGACGGAACGGCTGAGGGCAACGACGTGGAGTTCTGTCACGCCTTGGCAGCGGCTGTCTTTGCGGATAGGAACAAGGTCGAGTTCAGGGAGGCCACCTCTGCCAACCGTTTCGAACTGCTCGCTGCCAAGGAGATTGACGTGCTCATTCGCACGACGACCTGGACAGCCAGCCGGGATGCCAACCTGAACGTGGCCTTCGCTCCGACAACCTTCTACGATGGTGCAGGAATAATGGTGAAGGCCGAAACTGGGTTTACGAGTGTAACGCAGTTGGGAGGGGCCACCATCTGCATCCTGGACGGCACCAGCACACAAGGCGCCGTGTCTGACTTTTTCTCTGAGGAGGGGCTCACTTACGAGGAGCTTACCGTCCAGGCCAACCCGGAGCTGCGCGGAGCATTCATCAATGATCAGTGCGACGCTTGGTCCTCTGACAAATCGCAGTTGGGCGGCCATCAGTTCACTCTGAAGGTGGACGACGGTATCGACGCTATCGTGCTACCGGAGACGCTCTCCAAGGAGCCCCTCGGCCCAAGCGTACGCGACTACGACTCCGAGTGGGAGGACGTGGTGCGCTGGGTAGTGAATGGCATGATCATCGCCGAAGAGCAAGGTGTCACTTCGGCCAACGTAGGCCAGATGGTAGCCGACCCGCCTAACAACACAGTTGCCCGGCTCTTGGGCGTGGGGTTCGGTCAAGGCGCCCCGACCGATCTCGGCATCGGACATGGGAAGATTCCGGTCACCTTCATGCAGGATGTGATCGCCCAGGTCGGCAACTACGGTGAGGTCTATAGCCGCACCCTCGAGCGGGTAGGACTTGTTCGTGAGGAGAGTTTGAACGCCTCCTACCTCGATGGTGGGTTGATCTACTCCCCACCGATGCGCTAGAAACTCTAATCCCAAAGGCAAAACACATGGGCGGCGTATATTCCGCCCATGTGTTTTGTCCTGGGTTGACCCTGCGATGAAGCAGCGCCTGAAAGAGATATGGTTCAACAGACACTCCCGCTATCTCGCCGTCAACTTGACCGTCGGCGCCGTGGCAGCGGGTGTCGCTGCCTACGTCGTCTTTTCCATTGTAGTCAACCTCTTTGACTTTGATTTCCTCTTTGGGCCCTACGGCAGCCCTGACCGCAGTTCGATTTTACAGGTCCTGGACGTCGAGGCGAGTGACTCCAGGTGGCTAGCAATACTCAAAGGTGCAGGCAACACCCTATCGGTAGTCGTCTTCGCCATCCTACTCTCCTCTCTGCTGGGCTTGGCCGTCGGTATAGCGCGCCTCACTAGCAATCCTCTCATCAACCGGCTCGGCAAGCTATACGTCGAATTGTTCAGAAACCTCCCCCTTCTGCTCATCATGTTCTTCTTCGCCTTCTCAGTCTTAAGGGAGCTACCCAGGATAGAGGAACGCTCAGGGTGGAGTGGTGTCTTCTACATCAGCAACCGGGGGTTGGCCATTCCCTGGCTTGAGACGGCCCACACGTTCTGGTGGCTATGGCTAATAGCACTTCTCGCCGCCGCAATCCTAGCATGGTTTGTCAGAAAGAGCCGTGCGCGCAGAGAGTTCCAAACAGGTCAGAGCCTCCACCCCAACGCGTGGGGGATACTAACCTTCGTGTTAATAGCAGCGGTAGCATACGCCGCGCTGCTCTTTCCGGTGCGTCCAACGCTTCCTGAAGTGACGCAATCGGCTTCCGGGTTCTTCACGTACACCGACGGCAATCTGCTCGGATTGGGTTACCTCAGTGCACTGGTGTCGCTTACACTGTACTTCAGCGCGTATATCGCTGAGATAGTGCGTGGCTCCATTCAGGCAGTCCCCCGCGGTCAGACCGAGGCCTCGGCATCGCTTGGCCTGTCTGCCTACCAGCGACTCTCGCTGATCATCCTTCCCCAAGCCCTGCGTATCATGATCCCTTCCCTGAACAACGAATATCAGAACGCCAACAAGGACTCAACCCTCGCTCATGCCATAGCCTATGGTGAGATTGTCCTCATATCCAATCGCATCGTCAATAACACCGGGAACCTGCTGCAGACGTACTTGTTCATATTCTTCGTGTTCGTCATCACGAATCTGATCATCTCGCTGATCATGAACACCATCAACAAAAACGTTCAGATCAGATGATAACCTCAACGGCGCGCCAGTCCAATATTGTCCGTCTTCTGATCTCGGCTAGAGCCAATCTGTTCGACTCATGGGGTAACTCCCTCCTTACTCTGGTGGCCCTAGCTGCTGGCGGGGGTATCATTTACCTGGCAGCCAAGTTCGTCCTATTCCAGGCCAACTGGGGACTTGTAGCCATCAACCGGAAGCTGTTTTTCATAGGCAGCTATCCCCAAGATGAAGCCTTTAGGATATGGATATCCATCTTCATCGTCGTGGCTCTCATCGCCCTGACCTATGGCATCTGGGCGGTGAAACTGCGTCCCTACATCATCGCCATCACGGCCGTTGCGGTGTTGATCCTAACGGTCGGCCTTGGGACGGATCTGAGTATCGAGGAGCACCAGTACACCGAGGAGATACAGTCAGCTGGACAGACCACTATCGTGAGTGGGGTCGCGAGGGAGTTGGTCTGGGAGCGTGGCTGGGCGCCCTCCTGGCTGTACTCGCTTTCACTTGGGCTTGCCGTCCCGTTCGGGGCGTCGTGGCTACTGCTCGCCGGGGTCTTCGGCGTCCTAATAGGAGGCGCTTGGGTGGGTAGTCGTCTCGCCCCCTGGCGAAGCAGTCCCATAATACTTCAGACGCTTGGCGCAGCCTGGGTCCTGCTTATCCCCGTGATTCTCCTTCTGCAATGGGGGGTACCCAGCGCCACTTGGGAGAGCGCATTTTTAGACCTACTGGTGTTTGCCGTAGGAGGTTTTTTCTCCTTCTTCATCGGCCTGCTGCTGGCTTTGGGTCGCATCTCTACGTACAGGGCAATCCGTATCTCCTGCGTCAGCTACATCGAGGTCGTACGTGCGGCCCCGTTGCTAGTCTGGCTCCTCTTTGCCACCTTCGTCAAGGATGAGCTTGGGCCTATCGGCGAGGCCTTTAGCAGCATAGACCTGGTCTTCCGCGTCATGATTGTTTTTGCTCTCTTCGGCGGGGCCTACATCGCCGAAGTAGTGCGCGGCGGACTGCAAGCCATACCCCGCGGGCAGCATGAAGCAGCCGAGGCGATAGGCCTCTCGGCGGCGCAGAAGTATGCCTTCATCATCCTGCCGCAGGCGATCAGGGCGGTTATCCCGGCGATCATCGGGCGGTTCATTTCACTGTGGAAGGATACCACCCTCTTTGCCGCTATATCATTAGTTAACACTTTGGACAAAGCTAAGAAGATCCTCGGTGGCCAGACGGACATAGCAGAAGGAGCCTTCTTCGAGATTTACATCGTAGTAGGCCTCATCTACTGGCTGGTTTCATACCTTTTATCCCGCCTTGGCCAATCGGCGGAATCAAGATTGGGGATTGGGGCTAGATAACAAACCAGATTTCAGAGAGGACCAGACTATGACAGGAAATAGAGGAAAAGAGATAGTACGCATGGAGAGAATAGTTAAACGCTTCGGCGATTTCACTGCACTGAACGAAGTCGACTTCTCGGTATCGGAGGGAGAAGTGGTGGTCATCATCGGCCCATCCGGCTCAGGCAAATCTACCCTACTCAGGTCCATCAATCAGCTTGAACGGCACGATTCCGGCCGAATCATCTTTGACGGTATGGAGATTACGGATGATTTTCGTACTCTCGCCAAAGTGCGGTCGGAGACGGGGATGGTTTTTCAGCAGTTCAATCTATTTCCTCACCTTACTGTCAAGCGTAACGTAACCCTTGCTCCACAGAAGGTCCGTCACATGCCACGGAGGGAGGCGGAAGATATGGCCCTCCAGCTACTACAACGCGTCGGCATACCTGAACAGGCAGATAAGTACCCTGCGCAACTGTCAGGCGGCCAGCAACAGCGCGTTGCAATAGCTCGTGCCCTCGCCATGAACCCAAAACTGATGATGTTTGATGAGCCTACCTCCGCCCTGGATCCGGAGATGATCAATGAAGTCCTGAGGGTGATGGGTGAGCTGGCCGCCTCTGGCATGACTATACTCTGCGTCACTCACGAAATGGGTTTTGCCAGGAACGTCGCACAACGCATAGTCTTCATGGACGAGGGAGAGATCGCCGAGGAGGGAACACCAGACCAGATCTTCCTAAACCCTCTGGAGCCTCGCACCAAGCTCTTCCTCGACGAGATACTTACCCACTAACTCGCCCCGCCGACCATTGGGGAACTGAGCGAAGAGAGATCCCGAAGTATCACTCTCTATTGCTTAACTCACGTTCATTTGCCGGATTCCGCCTGCAATTTACCCACTCATTCGAGTGCTCTCCCCATCACCACCGAAAGACGATTGCACTCAAGTTGTGCTCATCGTTCCTCGAGGGGCCTATCAGATTCTGCGCTTCTTCAGCCTGCTAAGATGCTTCTTGAGTGGCTTGAGATGTGGATAGAAGATGGTATAATCTGAACTCTAGAGGGTAGCGTAGGAGGTTGTGCAATAAGCGTTAGCAACTATTCTGAATTGCGTACTGTCTACAAACCACCGGCTCCACGGGCTACGCAAAAGGTGCTGGATCATCTGGATGTCCATTGTCGGAACTTCATAGCTCTATCGCCCCTTTGTATTCTCAGTTCCGCCAATATGAATGGGCAGCCCGATGCCTCGCCTCGAGGCGACCCACCTGGGTTTGTACAGGTGCTGGACGATAAGACGCTGTTACTTCCCGACCGACCAGGGAATAACCAGGTGGACTCATTGCAGAACATCGTGCAAAACCCTGGCGTGGGATTGCTATTCTTAGTGCCTGGGATGAACGAGACGTGGCGCGTGAAGGGAAAGGCGGAGATCGTAACTGATGCTGGACTTTTAGAGCCAATGAAAGTAAAGCGTCGGGCACCAATGTCTGGACTGCGGATAACTGTGGAAGAGGCTTTTCTGCACTGCGGTAGGGCGTTGATCCGCTCGCGGATTTGGGACCATGAAGTGCAGATCGACCGTTCGGAGTATCCTACATATGGACAGGTGCTGGGGGACCAGATTTCAGGAGCAGACGCTAAAGAGATAGACAACTCTGAGGAAGAGGCCAACCGGGAACGGCTTTACTAGCCCACCATTTCCCCAGGCGTCGATTGACACGCACCCTTACCCAAGATTGCCAATCTATGAGTTCGTCGCATATTCAATGCAAGACCACTTCACCCGGTGGCCTGGCAATGTACCACTAAGATTCCCAGCCCGAATCTAAGCTTCAGATAAAGGGCGGCCGAACCAGTACTGGTTCGGCCGCCCTTTTGTCTCAGACTTACCAGGCTAGGACTTTGAATCTCTTAATGTGCATACGGCTGGAAGTTCACAGTGGTGGATGCAGCATACCTATCGGTAATTACATTGACCACCGCTGGCTTACCCGATGCGAAGGCGCGCTCCAAGGCGGGGCGTATCTGGTCCGGCTTGTCTACGTACTCGCCGTGGGTCCCCAGCGCTTCACCTAGCTTGTCGTAGCGCTGCTCGAAGCCCAGGTCCCATCCTGGCCCTAGAACGACATCCTTGGGGCTGGACGCCCATCCTCCATTGACGTTGACCACGGTAACCACAGGCAACCCGTGCCTAACCGCAGTGTCCAGGTTGATGGCGTTGATGCCGAAGGAGCCATCACCGTGCAGCACCAGGGTCTTCTTATTGGGTTTGGCCGCTTGTGCACCTATGCCGAAGGGCAGCCCCACCCCCATACACCCGGACCCACCAGAGTTGAGCCTGTGCCCAGGCTCATAGGTGGGTATGGCCTGTCTCCCGAAGTTGAGAGTCTCATGTCCGTCCACAACCAGAATGGCATCTTTGGGCAGGAAGTCCCTCACCTCCTTCATCAGCCTCAGGGGATGTATGGGCACCTGGTCCGAGTTGAGTACCGCCTCCGACTTCTCGGCATTGGCAGCATCCTTGGCCGCCAGCTTCTGTATCCAGGGCGAGCCCTTCTTGCTGGAGAACTTCTGCTCCTTGGCCTCCTGGGTCAGCTGTTGGAGCACCATCTTGGCATCCCCCACTATCCCCACGTCCACGGGCCTGTTGTGGCCTATCTCCTCCCTATCCGTGTTCACCTGTATGAACTTCATCTCCGGGGAGAAGCGAGGCGCCTGCATGTACTGCCACACCCAGTTGTTGCGGGTCCCTATAGAAATAGCTACGTCCGCCTCTCTGAAGGCCAGAGACCGGGCAGCCAGGAAGGAGAGGTCGTGGTCTTCGGGGATGACACCTCTGCTCTGAGGTGTGGTGTAGAAGGGTATGCCAGTGGTCTCAACAAACTCCCGAAGCTCCTTCCACGCCTTGGACCAGAACACCCCTGTGCCGGTGAGCACCACAGGGCGCTCCGCATTCGCCAGCATCTCTACAGCCCTCTTCACCAGGTCCGGCTCTCCCATGGGCCTGGCGTCGGTGCGGGAGTTGCTGGGGTAGTAGACCTCGTCCTCCTCCACCTCCTGATACAGGATGTCCCCGGGAAGGTCCAGATATACAGGGCCCGGCCGGTTGCCCCAGCACTTGCGGAAGGCCACGCTAACCAACTCCGCCATCCTCCTCGCAGAGTTGGCCTGACCCACCCACTTGGTGATGGGCTTCATGAGACCCACCTGGTCAACCTCTTGAAAGTCCTCCCAGTGGGTGAGCTGTGCGTTGCTGGAGCCTCCCAGGGCTATCACCGGACATGCATCCGTCATCGCTGTGACGATGCCCGTTACCAGGTTAGTGGTGCCCGGGCCTGAGCAGGCAGCGCATACGCCCGCCTCACCCGTTACCCTGCTCCACCCGTGGGCCATCATGGCCGCACCCTGCTCGTGGCGGGCATCGATTAGCCGCATACCCAGCTGTTGACACTCGTGGTAGAAGTCCTCCATGGGCCCGCCAGACAGAAAGAACATGGTGGACACACCCTCGTTCTTCAGCGCCTTCGCCAGGACCATATTTCCCGTTACCTTTGCCATGTTACCTCCAGTTAGATCACTTTGGACTGTTTTTACGAATATGCTTACTATGTTTCCGAGTAGGGCACGAACTGAGCCGTCACCGATTGCGCAAACCTGCCGGTTACTACGTTTACCACAGAGGGTTTACCTGCTGCGAATGCCCTCTCCAGAGCGGGTCTGATCTCATCCGGTTTATCGACGTACTCTCCGTGGGCGCCAAGGGACTGGGCCAGGATGTCGTAGCGCTGCTGGAACCCCAGCTCGATGCCGGGGGTATCGTTGTTGCGTCCTGCTGCCCATCCTCCATTGTGGTTCACCACCGTTACCACTGGGATATTGTGCCGCACTGCGGTGTCCAGGTTGATGGCGTTGATTCCGAAGGAGCCGTCACCGTGAAGCACGACGGTGCGCTTGTCCGGCTTGGCAACTTGAGCACCAATGCCGAAGGGTAGGCCGACTCCCATACATCCCGATGCTCCTGAGTTCAACCTGTGACCCGGGAAGTGGGTGGGTATGCTCTGACGAGCGAAGTTAAGAGTCTCGTGACCATCTACAACCAGGATGGCGTCCCTGGGTAAAAGGTCTCTGACCTCCTTCATCAGCCTCAGGGGATGTATGGGTGACTGGTCCGAGTTGAGAAGCGGCTCCGACTTCTCGGCGTTGGCAGCATCCTTGGCTGCTAGCTTCTGTATCCAGGGTGAGTCCTTCTTGTTGGGGAACTTCTGCTCCTTGGCCTCCTGGGTCAGTTGCTGGAGCACCATCTTGGCATCCCCCATTATCCCCACGTCCACGGGCCTGTTGTGGCCTATCTCCTCCCTATCCGTGTTCACCTGTATGAACTTCATGTCCTGGGAGAAGCGGGGCGCCTGCATGTACTGCCAGATCCAGTTGTTGCGGGTCCCTATAGAAATAGCTACGTCTGCCTCTCTGAAGGCCAGAGACCGGGCAGCCAGGAAGGAGAGGTCGTGGTCTTCGGGAACGACTCCTCTCCCCTGAGGTGAGGTATAGAAGGGGATGCCGGTGGCATCGATGAATTCCTTAAGCTCCTTTCCTCCTTTTGACCAGAAGACGCCCGTTCCAGAAAGAATGACTGGTCGCTCTGCCTTGGCCAACATCTCGATGGCCTGCTTGACCCTGTTGGGGTCTCCCATGGGCCTGTCTTCACTTCGAGAGTTGGTGGGGTACGGAACTTCACTCTCCTCAACTTTCTCGTACAGGACGTTGTTGGGAAAATCTAGATAAACCGGGCCGGGGCGGTTGCCCCAACACTTTCGGAAAGCCACGCTAACGAATTCAGGTATCCTCTTGGCGGTATTGACTTGGGAAGCCCATTTTGTGATGGGTCGCATGACGCTGACCTGATCGATTTCCTGGAAGTCCTCCCAGCCGCTGAGGTTGGCATTGCTGGAACCCCCAAGAGCTATAACGGGACAAGCGTCTGTAAAGGCTGTGACTACACCTGTGACCAGATTGGTAGTGCCTGGTCCTGAGCAACCGCCACAGATGCCGGGCTCTCCTGTTACCCGACTATATGCGTGGGCCATCATGGCTGCGCCCTGCTCGTGGCGGGCATCTATCATCCGGATACCCAGCCTGAGACACTCGGTGTAAAAATCCTCCATGGGGCCGCCTGAGAGGTAGAATATGGTGGAGACCCCCTCGTTCTTCATGGCCTTAGCAAAGACGTAGTTGCCCGTTACAGTCGTCATGCTATCTCCTTCATACTAGTCGCTTCAATGTAATTGTGGATTGGAGACCGTGCTTGGTGTGTTAGGATAGCGCGGATCAAATTAATGCGTGGATTACGACTCCCCCCTACGGAAACACAAGCATTATAGGTGCTGGGTGAACCATCGTCAACGTAAGTGAGATGCCTAGATTCCCCATCCCCTTGCCGTCCTGCTCAAATGGTTCCCTTCGGTAAACTCAGGATAAACTCTAAGCTCACCATGAGCGCCCCCCCATTTCTCCGCTCACCCTGAGCTTAAAGTTTACCCTGAGCGTAGTCGAAGGGAAGAGTGCCATCATCCACTATACAGTCATTCCCGTGCTCGACACGGTGTGAATTCACATTTCAAGTGCAACACCTGACCTGAGAAGATTTCGGACGGGGTACGGTAGCCCAAGCATTTGCGCGGGGTATTGTTGTAGACCTGCACCAGCTGAGTAAATCGCTCCTCAGAGACTGCTGCCAAGTCGGTCTTACGGGGCAGAGTCCGCCGCATCCGCCCTATGGCGTTCTCCACTCCACCCTTCTGCCAGGGGGAGTAGGTATCGCAGAAGAAGGTCTGTATGCCCAGGTCGTGGAGTTGGTAATGCCTTGCGAACTCAGCGCCATTATCGAATGTTACCGTCTGAGGCCACTCTGGGGGCAGGGGAGCCATTATCCTGGCCATAGCGGAGGCTATGGGATCTGATGCCTTCCCCTGGGGTCTGAGAGCTATGAGCAGACGGGAGTGGCGCTCGTGAGGGGTGAGGACAGCATGGCTGTGGTCCCTGAACAGCATCAGATCAGCCTCCCAATCCGCTGGTTGGCCTGGGGTCTGCCGGTCATCGGCTTCCTGGGGGCGTTCCGCCAGGGGGCGACGGAGCTGGATGAAGGAAGGGGACCTGCCTCCCCAGCGCCCACGCCAGCCCCTCCTCCACTTGCCACGAGGCAGGTAGTGACGCCATGAGTACTCCTTCTTCCGCACCACCTGCGCATAGATGAATCGATATATACTCTCGTGGGAGATGACCACTCGTCCTGCCTCCAGGGCCATACGACCGGCCACCTGCTCAGGAGACCACCCCTGCTTCAGACGGCAGAGGACCTGTTCCCGCAACTCCGCATCCCGTTCCAACCGCAAGCCACGCCAGCGCCTAGCCTGCGCCTGCTCCTCGGCGTACACCGGCTTGTATTCACCACTCTGTGAACCGTTGCGCTTCATCTCTCTAGCAACCGTCGATGGCGGGCGATCCACACTTGCCGCGATTTGGCGGACTGTGTGTCTCGCACTGTGTAGACGGGCCATTTCACATCGTTCTTCAATGGTGAGATGCCTATAGTATTTTCCCATGTCAACACCTTAACTAGGTGTTGCACTTCGTTTGTGAGTTTAGCCGGGAATCCAGGGTCCTGGCTGTGCGGGGATGCCCGCAGGTGCCTTCAGATACGAAAACCTACCTGGGCGGGTGGACGATAGGTTTACCTAAAGCTCCATCTCTTTCAAATCAGGACTGATGATCAGAGTAGGCTCAGTTGCGGCCTGCACGTCCTCTGGGGTGAAGCCGGGAGCGTGCTCCATGAGCACTAGACCCTTCTCAGTTACCTCTATGACAGCAATGTTGGTTACTATAGTGTTTACACACCTGAGGCCCGTGATGGGGATAGTGCACTCATTGACTATCTTGGCGTTGCCTGGCCTGTCTGTATGCTCCATGGCGGCTATGACCCGTTTCGCTCCCATGAGGATGTCCATAGCTCCGCCTATACCGCCTATGAGGCGGCCCGGCCTCTTCCAGTTGGCAAGGTCGCCCTTTTCCGACACCTGTAGGGCACCCAGCACGGTGATGTCCAGGTAGCCTCCGCGCACTATGGAGAAGGCCTCGATGGTGTCGAAGAGGCTCATGCCTGGCATGGGAGTGACAAATTGACCGCCGGCGTTGGTAAGGTCTATATCCTCCTCGCCTTCGTCGGCGAAGGGGCCAAAGCCCAAAGCCCCGTTTTCAGTGTGGAAGTAGACTGTGCGATCTTCCGGTATGTAGTTGGCGGCGAGGGTGGGTATGCCTATCCCCAGATTCACCACGTCCCCATCCCGGAACTCCCTTGCGACTCTGAGGGCCAGAGTCTCTCTATCTAAAGGCTGCTTCATTGGTCTCTCTTCTTCGGACGTTGTACGATTCTGTCCACGTATATTGCTGGGGTGACCACCCGATCAGGTTCCAACTCTCCAGGCTCGACGATTTCGTCCACCTCGGCTATGGTAACGCCAGCTGCGGCAGCCATGGGTACATTGAAGTGGCGAGTATCTCCTCTATAAATTAGATTGCCCATCTTGTCGCCCTTATAAGCGCGGATTAGAGCGTAGTCGCCTCTTAATGCTCGCTCCAGCAAATACTCTCTACCATCTATAACCCTTTTCCCCTTCCCCTCCTCGATCACAGTTCCGATGCCCACTGGCGACCAGAACGCGGCAATGCCCGCACCGCCGGCCCTTATGCGCTCGGCCAGAATGCCCTGAGGGTTCATCTCCACCTCGATTTTTCCGGACTTGAAGCCCTCTTCAAATGGATTGGGCTGCGGCGCAACTGGGGATAGAGGATAGGAGACGATAGCTTTGGATACCTGTCCGTTTTCCACCAGGATTCCGGGATCGACTCTCATCATGCCCTCTTTAGCTCCGAAAACTACCCCGATACCCGCCGTGTTACCAATGATGGTCAGGTTCTTGGAGCCATGGTCTCGCAGGGCCTTGAGCAAGTACATGGGCATACCACCAGGGCCGCCGAAGTGGCCTATCAGTATTCTGGCGCCGTCGGGAATGTCGGATACCGCTTCGGCAAAGGTGATGAACACCTTGGATTTCAAAGTTCGATCTCCTTGAGGTCTGGACTGACGATCAGGGTAGCCTCGCTTTTATCCTGTATCTCTTCTGGGGTGAAGCCTGGAGCGACTTCCAGGAGCAGGAAGCCTTTCTCGGTGACCTCTACCACTGCTAGATCGGTTACCACCAGCTTTACACAGCGGTTGCCGGTCAGGGGGTAGGCACACCGTTTTACCAGTTTAGGCCCTCCATCTCTGGTGGTATGCTCCATAGCGACGATTACCTTTTTGCAGCCGGTTACCAGGTCCATAGCCCCCCCTATGTTCCCGGATTTGCGGCTTGGGATCATCCAGTTAGCAAGATCACCCCTTTCCGAAACCTGGTAGCCGCCTAGAACGGCGATATCCACGTGCCCGCCCCGTATCATGTTGAAGGCGTCTCCAGAGCTGAAAAATGCCATGCCTTGCCTGGGTGTGACGAACTCCCCGCTGGCGTTTATGAGATCCGGCGACTCCTCATTCGCCTGGGCCAACGGGCCATAGTACAGGACTCCATTCTCTGATTGAAGGATCACGTCCCGGCCCTCGGGCATGTAGCTGGCGCAGAGGGTGGGAATACCCGCGCCAAGGTTGACGATATCATCGTCTTGGAACTCCTTGGCCACCCTCATCGCGATAGTGTCTCGGTCTAATCTCGTCTTCATTGTTCGAGTCCCTTTGGAGGCCATTCCCTGGGTACGTGAACGATCCTATTCACATACACGCCCGGGGTCACAATCTCCTCTGGGTCTAGCTCTCCCACCTCTACAATCTGATGGACTTGTACAATCGTGGTGGCTGCCGCCGCAGCCATGAGGGGATTGAAGTTGCGAGAGGTACCTCTGTATACCAGGTTGCCCATCTTGTCGGCTTTGTGGGCTCTCAACAGTGCATAGTCTGCCCGCAGTGGAGTCTCCAGGATGTAATCCTCGCCGTCAAACTCGCGTTTTTCTTTACCTTCCTCGATGGCAGTGCCGACCCCCACTTTTGTATAAAAGCCACCCAAACCCGCGGCTGCTATCCTCATCCTCTCGCAAAGGGTTCCCTGGGGCACAACCTCTACTTCAGCCCTGCCTTCTAGGAACAGCTTTTCAAAGGCTGTGGGCCGGGAGGGGGATGGTGATACCCCGAAGCTGGCTATTCCTTTTCTGACCTGCCTATTCTCCACTAAGTCTGTGATAGTCCCTGGGGGAGGTGGTAGGCCCTTCTTGGTGGAGGCTACGCTCATAGCGAGACTATTGATTATGATGGTGAGTTCCTTAGCTCCCTGGTCTCTGAGGGCTAGGATCAGCTCGTTGGCCATGCCGCCAACCGTGGTGAAGCCTCCCAGCATGATAGTGGCGTCATCGGTTATATCGGCGACGGCCT
This sequence comes from Dehalococcoidia bacterium, assembly GCA_965197675.1. Lineage (GTDB taxonomy): Bacteria > Chloroflexota > Dehalococcoidia > Plut-88900 > Plut-88900. Next base: position 1,659,281 of record OZ240221.1, read on the forward strand.
CAGAACAGGAGGGATATACTTTATCTAAGGGCATAGCTAAACTCTGACGGGCATTTTAGCATGTAACACAATAGTAAAGAAATTCCCCGCAGCGTTGACAGAGTCAGGCGTGTTTTCTACAATAAGTCCCGTTTCAAAGTCAATCCGATACAGCTTGTGATATGGAGGAAACTTAATGGCATCTAGCGTAGTCGATGTGGATAGCCACGTTCTCGAGCCCAGTGATTTGTGGGAGAACTACTTGGAACCCGAATATCGCTCTCGGGCGTTGCGAATCAAGAAGGACGAAAAAGGTCTTGAATATCTTGAGATAGATGGCAACCCCAGCAGAGTTCAAAGAGGAGGGACGCTTTCTAACATAACTGCTGCGGGAAAGGAAGACCTTGAGCACTTCCTGAGCCCAGGTGCCGTGCCCTATGAGGAGGCTAGAGACCTGGCTCCAGCGGGCAAGGATGCCGGTGAGAGGGTGAAGTGGCTAGACCAGGAAGGAGTGGATTCAACCCTCCTGTACCCATCTTTCGGATTGGACTGGCCCCAGGATTGTAAAGATGCCAAGCTGGCTGCTGCCTATTGCCGAGCCTATAACAACTGGCTACACGATTTCTGTCAGGGACATCCCGGTCGATTGATTCCTCTGGCTCATCTGTCCCTGATAGAGGTGGAAGAGGGCGTTAAAGAGCTTAAAAGAACCGCAAAGATGGGCTTCAAAGGGGCATATCCTCCTGGCTACTCGATAAACGGCATCCCATACGCTGACTCCTACTTCGATCCTTTCTGGGCCGAAGCACAGGAGATAGGCATTCCAATCAGTCTCCACGTCACAGGAAACGTCGATGGTTTTGGGGGCAACGTTTACGATAAATCCTTTGCCGGCTCCTTTTGGTGGTTCCTCGCCACCGATATGGGGGACATAATAGTTACCTTTACCAGTCTGTTCCAGGGAGGCCTCTTCGATAAGTTTCCCAATCTTAAACTGCCAGTGGTGGAGACTGGCTCTGGATGGTTGCCTTACTGGCTGGAGCGACTGGACAGTCTCTATGACAAGCTCAGCTTCGCCACCCCGATGAAGATGCGCCCCAGCGAGTACTTCCAGCGTCAGTGCTGGATAGTGGCCGAACCGGATGAGTCGACGGTGCCCGCTACGGTGCAGCATCTTGGAGCGGACAAGGTGCTCTGGGGCTCCGACTTTCCCCACACGGAGGGCGAGCCTGCAGGCGCGCTACAGGACTTGAAGGAACACATGACCTCGATGCCTGCGGGTGCACAGAGCAAGATTCTGGGCGAGAACGCCGTCAAGCTCTACAGCTTGAACTAAAGGCCTTTGAGTTAGGGAACCAGCACCTGCTCATCCCAATCGTTGGCTTTACGGGTGTAAAGCCTCCTGTCGTGGAGACGGTCCTCGGAACCGTGCCACACGTCGATCTCTCTGGGTGCTAGTCGAATCCCCTTGAGATCATCGGGACGAGGCACGTCGTCGAGGCTGGGATACTTCTTCCTCAGAATTTCTATGCCCTTCATCAAGTGATCGCGAGAGGGTATCGGAGTGCTCTGGTGCTCGAAGGTCGGGTAATACAGCTCAAGCAGCCGAGAGCCGTGGTTCTTTCTCTGCCAGTACTTTCCCATCTTCTCTTCAGGCAAGGGGGCTATCCCGCCACGAACTCGATACTGCCGCCTCACTCTGGGCCAGAGAATCAGCAGTTCATATCCCTGGGGGCTCTGAATCTGCTGCCATTTGAGTCCGGCGCTGGTGATGAGGATATCGAAGCCCTCCGGGCCTATGTCCCTCAGAGATATGGCTCGTACTGTGGGATGATCATCGATAGTGACGGTTGCAAGGAAACAGATGTCCACGTTGGAGTCGCCCAGGCTCCGCGCCCGCTCTCGTTCTGCCACAATCTCCTCTATCGGGTCGATCATGGCTCCATTCAAGCACAAAGAAGTTCTATTTGAAACCCCACCCGACGCTGTAGCCCCACTGGGTTTGTGCGTGGCAACTTGATTGTCTTTTTTGTTTAGCTTTGAAATTTGATTGAATTTTCTGGTCCCCGTTCAAACTTGATTGATTTATAAAAAAAGTTTTGTTTTAGGGGTTTTCCAGGCACGAAGACCCGCTATATTTTGATTGAGTTTTTTCAGGTTGGGGTTGGACCCACTCGCCCGCCCCTGTCGGTTTTTGTATATGGTAACACCCTTCCCTTCGACTACGCTCAGGGTAAACTTTAGGCTCAGGGTGAGCGGAAAAGCTTTTCATTCGTCTTTCCCACGAAAGTGGTGGCCCTGGGGGGTGGATTCCCGTGTCAAGCACGGGAATGACGGAAAAGAGGATGGCACGAGAATGACGACATGGGGATGAGGGTGACCCTTCCTTTCGACTACGCTCAGGGTAAACTTTAAGCTCAGGGTGACTCTTCGACAGGCTCAGAGTGAGCGGATATACAGCACGCTCCCGCTCATGGTGGGCTTGTCGAACCAGGTGAGCGGAGGCACTTCATCCTCCGAGGGAAAAGGAGCCGGGAATTTGGTTTCAGCGAGGGCGTTGACAAGCTCTTGGAACGGGCGAGAGTTCCGACCTTGCTTCAGTCCGTTCAGGTTGCCCTTGGGAGCGCCTGCACCTGGGCGAAGACCTCCGTGAGAAATAAGGATGATACCCCCTTGTAAGCGAGATGAGTACTTACATTATAGCACGTAGGTTCTCATCTTATATATAACCACGCGGCACAACAACATGGCATAGACTGGTATAGCTAACCTGTGATACAATGAACAATAGACATAAATAATGGACATTGAGTACATGGCTGAATCATGGCCATAAACTTTAAGAGAGCATAACCATCACCGTTCCTTCTCATCCCACAAAGACAAAACGAAGCAGGCGCCCGCAATTCCCCTTTCTCAAGCTACGACGCAACTCCAAGGATACCCTGCCAAAAGGTTCCGAGGCCTCTGCGGGCGTAGTAGCCCCGAAGGCCCCCAACCCTAAACAAGATCCAGGGCTCTTTGGCGAGGTTCAAGTCTCAGGGGAGATATATCAAGCCCTTCGAGATATGGGGTATACCGCCCCCACCCCTATACAGGAGAAAGCGATACCCATCTTGCTAAAAGGCGACGATCTGGTGGGGCAGGCGCAAACAGGCAGTGGTAAGACCAGCGCCTTTGGAATCCCCGTCTTAGAGCAAGCGGATGCCAGCAACCGAATCATCCAGGCCATAGTTCTCGTTCCCACTAGAGAGTTGGCGCAGCAGGTAGCAGGAGAGCTAACCCGTTTAGCTAAGTATAAGGGAGTCAAAGTGGTGACCCTATACGGGGGACAACCCATCGACAAGCAGTTCAAGGCCCTTGGAAATGGAGCCCACGTGATAGTCGGCACCCCAGGGCGAGTCATAGACCATTTAAACAGAGAGACGATAAATCTCGGCCAAGTCAAGATGGCGGTACTGGATGAAGCCGACGAAATGCTGGACATCGGGTTCGCCGATGACATGATACGCATTCTAAAACGCACTCCCAGGAACCGTCAGACGGCCCTCTTCTCCGCCACCGTTCCCACCTTTATCCGACGCCTTATCTACTATCATCTCAAAGACCCAGTGTGGGTGCAGATTGGCGAGGAGATAGAGACGGTGTCTGAGACTCGTCAACTCTATTGTGAGGTGGCCCAGAGGGATAAACTGGAAGGACTGCGAGAGGTGCTGGGAGTTCCTGGAGAACATGCACAGACCCTGATATTCTGCAGGACTCAGATTGCAGTGGACAGGCTTGCCAGAGACCTGCGTAGGGGCTACGAGGTGCGAGGCATTCACGGCGGGATGAGACAGAGGGAGCGAGACTCGGTAATGAAGGGCTTCAGAAGTGGGAACCCCAGGATTTTGGTCGCTACCAATGTGGCGGCCCGTGGGCTGGATGTTCCTTCCATCTCCTGCGTCATCAACTACGACGTTCCCGATAGCGTGGAGGACTACGTTCATCGCATAGGCCGGACCAGTCGGATGGGTAGGCCCGGCACTGCCATAACCTTGGTGGGTGAGTGGGAGATGGATACTTTCGACGCCATCAAAAATCGTCTGGAAGACGAACTGGAGGAGCTGCCCCTCTCCCTCTACGGCCAGGTTGCCAGCTCCTGATCCAATACAGTTAGAGCTATTGGATCTTCGGCAGGACCTCGCTACCCAGCAAATGCAGACACTTCATAGCCAGACTGTTGTCCATCGCTCCCCACTGGATCTCCATTACCACGTAGTTAAACCCCGCAGCTTCGTATCTTTTCAACTCCTCGACGCACAGGGCCGGATCGCCGATGATCAATCTGTCCGTAGCCAACTCCTCGAAGGGCTTATCGAACCGGTCGCCGTGCGGTAATTCTTCATCCTGCCCCTGATTGGTATAAATCTGGTATCTCTGCTCTAAGAAAGGCCTACATTCCCCGAATGCTGCTTCAGTTGTTTCGGCTATGTAGGTTGGCTTCAGTATGGGCACGTACTCGGGAATTGGAGCTCCTGACTCGCTGATAGCTTGCTTATAGATGCCCATCTGCTCCTCCAAGGTGGAGAATACGGCGTGAGGGTTGGCGTACCAGGCATCGCCCATCCTGGCGGCTCGTCGTACCGCGGGATGGTTGTTGGCAGCAATCCATATGGGCGGATAGGGCTTTTGCATGGGCCTGGCAGTGGGCACTACATTGCGTAGAGTGAAATAGTCCCCTTCAAAGGTTACTGAGTCCTCAGTCCACAGTAGCTTTATGATCTCCAAGGACTCCTCGAATCGCCCTACTCTATCCCGTCTTGGTATGTCGAAGGCCTGAAACTCCTCCTCTTCATAACCCAGCCCCACCCCGAAGATGAAGCGTCCGTTGCAGATTGTGTCGAGGGTAGCTATCTGCTCGGCCATGTCTACAGGGTGAAAGAGGGGCACCAGCAGGATACCTGTTCCCAGACGCATGTCCCCCGCCTCGGCAGATAATCTGGCCAGGAGCGGTATGGGTTGGATCATTTGCAGTGGCGCAGATAGGAAGTGCTGTCCTGCAAAGATGCCGTCGAAGCCATAGTCCCGCGCGACGGCCACCTGCTCCAGCAATGCCTCCACACGAGACTTGGTATGTTGTCTTGACAGGTATTCGTTAGCTAGCTGCAGTCCCAGCTTCAAGACGGCCTCCTATGGGAAATACCCCTATGGACGAGTTGTCTAAGTTCTGAGGGGAGCTACGCCGTCTTCTATGGCGGTGTCCAGGGACTTGGCGAAGGCCTCCAAGGTCTTCTCGATGTCCTCGTCTGTGTGGGCCATAGAGCATATTCCCACACGAACCCAGCAGTCTACTCCGTTGAACAGCAGGTTTTTTCTTACGGCGGCGGCTGCCTCCCGCCTACCTCCAGATAGGATGTTGACTGCATTGGCAGGTGGTATAGGATCGTAGTTGGTGGGGTCCCTATCGCACTCACCTAGATAGATGTGAAAAACTGATTTGTCTCCGTAGCAAGCCCCGGAGACGCCCCGCTCCTGTATTATGCTGTGAATTCCTCTTCGAAGCTTCTCTCCTACCTCGTTGGCTCGTCGATGGGGCTCTCCTGTTGCGATGATCTTCAGACAAGCCACTCCAGCTGCCACAGACAGTGGATTGGCATTAAAGGTGCCCTGGTGAGGCATGCGTTTAAAGCGGTTCCACTCGGAGTCATCCTGGTGCTCGATCATGTCCAGAATTTCCTTTTTGCCCCCCACGGCACCTCCTGGGAGAGCGCCCATTACTATCTTGGCCATGGTGGACAGATCAGGTTTAACGCCGACGACTTCCTGCCATCCGCCGGGCGCCCAACGGAGCCCGCTCACTACCTCGTCGAAGACGAGAACCGTTCCATGCTTATCACACAGCTCTCGAGCTGAACGGGCGTACTCTGGAGACGTGGGGACCATCCCCATGTGAGCGCCCCCTCCTTCGATTATCACGGCTGCCACGTCTCTATTCGACAGGGCTGCTTCCAAAGCTGAAACGTCATTAGTGGGGAGGGTGATCACGTTATCGTGCATGCCTGGGGCCAGGCCTGGGGTTGGCTCATCAAAGGGTGGGTCCATTCCAATATAGAGAGCATCGGACCAACCATGAAAGTTGCCCTGCAGCTTAACGATCTTGGGGCGTCCAGTGTAGCTTCGAGAGAGACGCGCGGCCATCATGCCCGCCTCGGTTCCTGAGCTGACAAAGCGTATCTTCTCCACCGAGGGATAAAGCTGAGCGATCAACTCGGCCAACTCAATCTCCATCTCGTGGGAGCCGCTGTAGTGAGTCCCCTTGTCTATCTGTTCCTGGACCGCTTCAACAACGTCGGGATGGGCGTAGCCCAGAATGGATGCTCCATGCCCCATTGCGTAGCAGATGTACTCGTGTCCCTCTACGTCCCACTTATGCGAGCCTTTAGTGCGGTCTACGTAGACGGGGAAGGGAAGGAACCATCGAGAGTCGTGGGTCACGCCATCGGGGAACAGATGCTTGGCTTTATCGAAAAGTGCCCTGGACATGGGATGACTCTGAACGTACTGCCGCTGAGTCTCTTGCGTATTCATTCTGGCCTCCGCGGTCAACTAAACTGCTAAGGTATCATAGGGGGTGAAGTTGGGCCATTATATCACAGTCACTATCTCGGCTGACTGAGTGCTATATGGCGTGAGTCACCCACCCGCGTGGTCGATTTGTCTTGGCTGACCGAGGATGACAACCCTCAACCTAGACTGCGTATCCAGAGGGGATTGGGACTCGATTTAGGAAGGCGCGGGCGGACGCCGGTCAGTAGATTAGTGGCACCTGGTCCCAGCATGGCGAGACATGCGCCATAAAAGCGCCGGCCGCTCACGCGAGAGAGGACGAACTGGGTCTGGGCACCTCTTCCAAGAGCTCGGCAATCTCTTCATCAAAAAAGCCATAGCTGTGCTTCACTCCGTTGTTTTACAGGTGCCTGAGGAGAAGTTGGACGGTGTTCACGGTAGATGTTAAGGTTCTTCTCTCTTCTTGGAAGAGCTCGGAATCACTGGGCTTACCCGGCTTTGGCGGGCTTCCCCAGGTCTAGGGGCTTGGTTTCGGTGAAGAGTTGCTCTAAGCTATCCTTCTCGTGCTCTTGCGAGTCGCAGTACACCTCTATCTCGTTGCCGTCGGGGTCAAGGAAATAGAGGCTCTTGGTTTGGCCGTGGTCTCCCATGCCTGCTATTTTCACCTCTTTCTCTTGGAGGAAGCGATACGCCTCCTTCAGCTCATCTAGAGAGCCCAACTGGTACGCGAAGTGGTAGAGTCCCACTCTGTTGGGGTCTGGGCCGGGAGCGTTTTCTCCCAGCTTGATGATGGCCAGATCGTGGTAGTCATCAGTGCTGCTGAAGAAAGTCATCGTTTCACCTGCCCTTCCTGTGACTTTGAGCCCCAGAATCCGGGTGTAAAACTCCTCGGAGCGCTTTAAATCTCGTACCCTGAGCACTAAGTGTCCCAACCTTGTTGGATTAATCATCGCTGAGTTACCTCCCGCCTATTCGATATTTAAGGGATGGTTCAACATCCATTATACCCCTGGACGATGCACCTCGACTAAGAAGAAAGCTGAAAGCGAACGGCCATCTACAACCCCGAGCCATGGGCGAGGATGCTTGCCGTCCTCCGAGAGTCATTGGCGTCATCTATAGACCGTGCTACCATTGCGCTGGTGAAGAACAGGGCGTGAAACTTGAAAATGTTAGATGCACAAGTGAAAGAATCTATGTAGCATAATTCGACGGAGGATATATATCGGATGGTAGCTACAGCGAGGCCGAACAAAGATGCCCTGTCCAGGCTATCTCCCTCACGTTCACCCTGCTTCGGCACCGGAGATGAGTTAGATTCACTGTCTGGACTACCTGATGGTAGAATGTGGGGGTACTATCCTCAAACTTCGGTAAAGGTGACTAAGTGGAGCGATCGCTCATTTGGTCTGATCCGGTACTATATCGTCCCGAAAATCCGGTCCAAGGATTCGGGCCTGTGTAGCTCTACAAAAGAAAATCAAGTGTACCTGGCTGAATGTCAACTACTGCGGCCTCCCCGCCGACCTCTACGATCTCTTCCCCGACCGCCTCGTCCCTCAGAGCTGGGAGACATCCAGGGGGGTGAAGGTGCTGGGGGACTGCTTCTCGATTACGATGGGGCAATCTCCTCCCGGCAGCACCTACAACGAGAGCGGTGAAGGGTTGCCCTTCTTTCAGGGTAGGGCCGACTTTGGCAAGTGGTATCCCAACAACCGCGTGTTCTGCTCTGCGCCGTCGCGGACAGCTGAGCCAGACGACACGCTCATTAGTGTTAGGGCGCCCGTTGGAGATATAAATATGGCGTGGGAACGATGCTGCATTGGGCGCGAGGTTGCCGCCCTGCGACACGGCTCCGGCTCTGCTTCATACACCTACTACGCCATCGAAACGCTCCAGCCAGAGCTTCAGCAATATGACCATACCGGAACCGTGTTCGGCGCGATCACCGCTGCCCAGCTTAGGGGAATGCCATTCACGGAGCCGTCAGCAGAGTTGATAGCCGCCCTTCAAACGTATGTGCTACCATTGGACATGAAGATACGGACCATCACCGAGCAATCCCACTCGCTCGCTGCCCAACGTGATGCGCAGCTGCCGGGGCTGGTGAGTGGGGAGATGAGAGTTAACTTGCAGTGTGAAACGAAAGGGCTGGACCTATGAGGGTTGCATCCGCTCACATGCAGAACTTCAAGAGGTTCACCGACCTCTTAATTGCTGGCATTCCTGAGTCGGCGAAACTCGTGGTCTTAGTTGGGCCAAACGGATGCGGGAAGTCTTCCGTCTTCGATGCCTTTCTCAAGTGGCACAGGGAACACACCGGCTTGGGCCACAGCGGAGATAACGAATACTATGACAAGAGTGATGCGCACGGCATCGTCGAGGTTAGTTTACACGGAGGCGAACAGCCGAGCAGGGACAGCCTGTACATCCGTACCGCCTACCGAAATGATGCCGACTTTAGATCAGCAGAGATTTCAGATCAGCCAAGCCCTGTTGAGAGACCCAGGTTCCACCGGCTGATAGAAGACGACAAGACTGTCTCCGGTAACTACCAACGGTTGTTGCTTGACTCGATCAGGAATCTGTACAGCGAAGATAGCAAGCAAAAGACTGGAGACGAAATCGTCGACGAGCTAGTAGGGGACATTAGGCTGTCCATGTCAAACATCTTTGGGGATTTGACCCTCAATGCCATTACAGAGCCTCTAGGGTCAGGTGAGGGTTCAGGTGCATTCTATTTTCGGAAAGGAACAGTGGATTCATATCATTACAAAAATCTATCGGGAGGTGAGAAGGCCGCTTTTGACTTAATTTTGGATATTCACATAAAGAAGAGTTACTTCAAGAATGCGATCTACTGCATCGATGAAATTGAATCTCACCTGCATACTCAGGTACGAGGCATGCTGTTAAAGGAGTTGAGCAGAATCGTGCCAGACCCTTCCCAACTATGGGTCACAACGCATTCACTAGGTGTGCTTCGCGCAGCTCAAGAGATGGAAGCTGACTCACCAGGGTCTGTATGTCTGATTAACTTTGATGCTGTCAACCCTGATGTGCTCTCTGAGGTCGCACCTACAAAGATAGACAGAGTCGCTTGGGAGAAAATGCTGTCCATCACCTTGGACGACTTGTCTAACCGAGTCGCTCCCGAGGTCATCGTTATATGCGAAGGCTCATCCATTGGCAATCGCCGCAAGGACTTCGATGCTGACATTTATGAACGAGTACTCAGAACCCAAGAACCGGAAATTGTCTTTGTATCAGGTGGCAACTCGACGCAAATCGCAGTGACAGGTAATTCCCTTCGCAGTGTTCTGGAACGTATACTTCCACAAACAAGAGTGATCGCTCTGGCTGATAGAGACGATAACTCTGATGAGCAAGTCGCTCAATTTGACGGTATCACTCTTACAAGGCGTAATATCGAGTCCTACTTGCTCGCAGACGATGTCATTGAAGCACTGTTGGACAAAGAAGGCAAAACCGAACTTCGTGAACAAGCGTTAGAGGTTAAGAGCAATGCACTCCAAGCAAGCATGGCGAGAGGAAACCGCTCTAATGACCTGAAATCCGCGGCGGGCGAGATTTATGATGGGCTAACGCAATTGCTTGACCTTCAACATTCAGGAGGGGATAAGGACGCATTTATGAAGGATACGCTGAGCCCCTTAATTGTCCCCGGTATGGAAACATATCAGGCGCTTAGGTCTGACATCATTGACAAGATTTGGGCTTATGATCACTCTCACCGAAGCCGACGTTGAGCGGGCCGCGCTGTACTAGCTGCGCGGGAAGGTGGGGTAGCGGATGAAAGCTCTCATGGGAACAATGACGGTTGATGAGCAAACTAGAATCCTTGAGCGATTCAACGAGAAGGTGAATCGACTAAGGCAACGCGGTTTTACGAAGGAGTCCAAAGGAGGGGGCACAATCGTAGAATGGCGGAAGGGGTGGGGTTGGGATGGCTTCCACATAGGGCCATCGGAAAAGACGGTTGAAGCGACCGTTCTCACACTGCGCTTCTTCATCCAGGATAATGAGGGCACATCTTTGTCAAACATGGTCAAGCTGTATTCCAATTTGAACATTGAGCCTCAACTCCCCACACAGTTCAATGAGATCAGGGATCAAGTCAACTTCTATCTGGACGCCCCTTCCAACCTTTCGATCTCTGAAGAAGGGCCGATGACACACAAAGAGATTCTCGACCTGTTTGTCTATGGCAATCTCGCCCACACGAACGAGACGGCAGAGGCCAATTATCGGTCTATTAGTCAGACGGCGTTCTTTCCCTTGTTTCAGTATGACTTCACTAGTACGATTCAACTGCTTATGTCGGCGTTGAACGAGATCCAACAGATCAATTACTTAGCCCTTGACCAACTGTGTAGTGGTAGGACGCCATTATGACCACCCTCATCGAAGTCGACGTTGAACAGATTACCCTTGACTGGCTGTGTGGAGAGGTGGAGGTGGGTATCGCACCTGCATTTCAATCAGACGCTGTATAAAGTTGCAATCAGCCGCGCCTGAACATTGCAATTGGATGAAAGGTTGCATTACAATTGGACGATGCAGCAGTCTCCACTCTACTCCCGCTACTCCGAAGCGCCTCTGGTCGAAGCGCTGGCCGACTCGCCTGCGGTTCTCATCCACGGCCCGCGCCAGTCCGGCAAAACCACCCTTGCCCGGCTGGTCGGCGACTCCATGGGATACGGCTACATCAGTTTTGATGATGATGTCGCCCGTGCTGCTGCTAACGCCGACCCGGCAGGTTTTGTCGCCGGGCTGCCGGAGCGCACAATCCTCGATGAAGTGCAGCGCGTTCCCTCCCTCTTCACCGCCCTGAAACAAGCCATCGATACCAAGCGCACTCCCGGGCGCTTCCTGCTCACCGGTTCGTCCCAGGTGCTGCTAGTGCCTGCCCTTTCCGATTCGCTGGCCGGCCGGATGGAGATACTGCGGCTGCATCCTCTCTCCCAAGGCGAAATGCATGGGGGCGTGCCCAATTTCCTTGACGACCTGTTTGATGGAACGTTTCAGACTTCCACTACCGACCGTCTTGCCGGCGAACTGTCGGAGCGCATAGCCGCAGGCGGGTATCCGGCGGCGCTAGTACGCCAGACGGCTCGCCGCCGAACCAACTGGTACCGGAACTTCGTAGATACGCAACTCCAGCGGGACGTGCGGGACTTGGCCAGGATCAGTGCGCTGGATGCGCTGCCACGATTGCTTAGCGCTGCAGCCTCACAAACAGCCCGTTTATACAACCTTTCCGACTTGGCAGCGCCTTTCCAGCTTAGCCGTCCTACCATCGGCGACTACGTTACACTACTGGAACGGCTGTTTCTCATTGACCGGCTGCCGCCATGGCAAGCCAATCAGTTGAGCCGCATGGTCAAGACGCCCAAGCTCCACATCGGGGACACCGGCTTGGGATGTGCCTTGCTGGGGCATAGTCCACGCACCCTGGCTCAAGACCGTAAACTCCTCGGCCAGTTCTTGGAGACTTTCGTGTATCAGGAGTTGAAGCGGCAGTCCGTCTGTCAAGAGACGCCTCTGGAGTTCTTCCACTACCGCGACAAGGACCAGTTGGAAGTTGACATTGTCATCGAGCGAGGAGCTCGAGAGGTAGCTGGTGTAGAAGTGAAGGCGGCAGCCACTGTAACGCAGTCCGACTTTCGAGGGCTGCGGAAGTTGAAGAGGACTGCGGGCGAGCGATTCGTGTCCGGGGTGGTGATATATGACGGCGAGGTCGGCGCCGGATTCGGAGATGGGATGTTCGCCACGCCTATACGATGCCTCTTGGAGGGCAGGGCCGTGACCCCGTTTTCATGCACCTCGACGGATGTTGTCAGGTCTCGGAGGTGCTTGTATAGTAACCTGGATAGTGAGACGTTCCATTGTTAGGAATAGATAGTGATGATTATCGACATGCATTCCCACTCCGTCTTCTCCGATGATGCTCGTGCCACGGTGGAACAGTACCTGAAATGGATAAGCAAGGTGGTCAGAAAGGACCATGGATTGGATGGTATCGTTCTCACTGAACATAGGGGATTCAATGCAGATGCCGACTACTCTGTGTTAGAGGAACAGTATCAGATCAAGGTGTTCAAGGCCTCGGAGCTTGACACCAACTCCGGTCATGTCCTGGTCTACGGAGTCAATGAGCATCTACTGAGCCTCTTCGATTTCTCCGACATCCACATGGACGCCACAACGCTGATAAGGGAGGCCAATGCCTCCGGAGCCTTTGCCGTGCCTGCCCATCCAGGACGCAGGCGCATAGGCTTGTACGAGCTCTTCGAGAGCGGGGCGGATATTCCAGGTATAGAGGCCGTAGAGGTGCTCAACGGTGGCAGCACTCCTGATGAGAATAGGAGGGCCAGAGAGCTGGCGGACAAGAGGGGCTTTAGGGGCATCGGTGGAAGCGATGCTCACTTTGTGAGCAGTATAGGGAAATACGCTACCGAGTTTGAAGAACCTGTAAAATCGATGGAAGACCTTGTTGCTCAGCTACGGAAAGGTACTTTCCAACCGATCAGGTTAGAAGATACCACCACGTAGGGCGGGACTTCAAATTGGGCTGGAGACCCCGCCTACTTAAGGGATGTTTCCAGGTTCTCCCCCAGCTATTTCATCGAGGGCGAGGATCATTTCTAGTGATGCAAAAAGTCAGATGGAGCGTCCGTTGGCCTTGAACTGAGCAAAAGGCATTCCAGTCCTTCAGCTTCCATACCGGCCTCTCTCGGTGTCCTCTTTCGATGTCATGGTCAGTCCCCACCATAGACCTAGATCCCTCACCTAAACTAAATAGAAATACCTCATTGCGCCTGCTGCAGGTAGGACTGCCGCCATGCCAGTACGTTGAGCCTGTCTCAGGAAGGCAAACGCCCTATGCCCACCCTCCCGCCCCAGATAGGTTTTTGTATCTGGGGGCACATTCCCCAGTCAAGCTGAGGACAGGCCCGCCAACCCCCTGCCAGAGGGATGCGTCCCTCTGGACTCCCTCGGTGAAGAATTCTGGGCAAGGGTCATTTGGGTGTTAGATTTGGGTAGATTGGCGAGTGGCATAATCGTAGCGAGTTGATATAATTAAGGCCCCATCACAGAGGATTCAATTCATGCTACGTTCTTGAAGTTACGGGAAGGAGGATTCCATGCCATCCAAGAAAAGGAAACTGGGCCGAGGAGTGGCCATTATAGGGGGTGGCTTGTGTAAGTTCGGCGCCTTCCCCGACTTGTCCAGCAGAGACCTCTTCGCAGAAGCCTATGCCGAGGCGCTCGCCTCTGTACCCAGGGGATTGGACCCCAAGGACATCGAGGCGTTGTACGTGGGGAACTTCTCGTCTGATCTCTTCGAAGGACAAGGACATCTTGGACACCTACTGGCTGACTGGGTTGGTCTGGCCCCCCGTCCCGCTACTAGGGTAGAGGGTGCGTGCGCCAGCAGCGGCCTCGCGTTTCGGGAAGGGGTGATAGCTATCGCATCGGGGATGTACGATGTGGTTCTGGTGGGCGGCGTGGAGAAGATGACGTCGCTTGCTACGGACCAAGTACAGGACGCTTTGGCGGCAGCCAGTGATGTTCCGATGGAGTTTGACCAAGCTCAGTTCACTTTCCCCGGGCTCTATGCTGCTATGGGCTCCGCCTACATGGACCGATACGGTGCGACCAGAGAGCACTTAATGCACATAGCCATCAAAAACCATCGCAACGGCTCTTTGAACCCCAAGGCCCAATTCAATGTTTCCATTGCTGATTTCATGGGGCAACGAAAGCAGCGGGCTGAGAAGAAGGGTCAGCCCGTTCCCCAATGGGCGGATGAATTCGAGTTTCTGAGTGATCCTGCTGCCAATCCCCTGGTGGCGTGGCCCCTCCATCTCTTCGATTGTTCACCTGTTACCGATGGGGCGTCCGTGCTAATTTTGGCTGCTGAAGAAACGGCCCGTGGTTTTACCGACGATGTAGTAACCGTCGCGGCCTCAGCACAGGCCAGTGCAGGTCCTTTTTCCACCTGGGCCGGCGACATAACCTCGATTCCTTCCGCTCGCATCGCCGCTAGCCAGGCCTACGAGATGGCTGAGATAGAGCCCTCTGACATCGACTTGGCGGAGATTCACGACTGCTTCACTATCGCCGAGATTATAGGCATTGAGGATTTAGGCTTCTTCGAAGCAGGCAAGGGAGTCTTTGCCGCCGCCGAGGGGCTGACGTCCAGGGAAGGGAGCTGTCCCATCAATGTATCCGGGGGCCTCAAGGCTAAAGGGCACCCCGTCGGCGCGACTGGGACAGGGCAAGTGTTGGAGGTGTGGACTCAGCTAACGGGAAACGCGGGAGAACGACAGCTCAAAGACAGAGACCTTCACTTGGGTCTGACCCACAATGTCGGCGGCACAGGCGGGACCTGTGCTGTACATATCCTGGAGCGGAAGTAGCATGAGCAAAAGCGAGTTTACAGTTGCTTCCTACAATAAGCATCTGAGCGATGGCAAGATAACGGCCTCTCAGTGTGAGGGTTGTAGAATCCTCTACCTACCTCCTCGGCCCGTGTGTCCCGAGTGTCAGAGCAGAGAGATGAGTTGGCGTCCTCTGAAGGGCGAGGGAAAAGTCTTGGGATTCACTGTAATATCCATAGTGCCCACCACCATGGCCAAACTCGGTTATGGTCGAGACAACCCCTACGTAACCGCATTGGTTCAGATGGATGAGGGCCCTAGTGTGACAGGTCTACTGGAGAGAGTGGACGCCGGAAGGCCTGGGAGTGTGAAGGTAGGAATGCCGGTGGCAGCAGGGATCCTCGAAACAGAAGAGGGGGACGAGAAACCGACTACCCTGGTGTTTCGACCCAAGTAGGTGTGGCTCATCGCTATGCGTATAGTCACAGAGCGACTCGTCCTCCGAGAGTTGGTAATCGATGACTGGCCTGCCGTCCTCGCCTATCAGAACTAGCCTCGATACCTCCGATTCTACCCCTGGACCAAACGAAATGACACTGACGTGCGAAACTTCGTGCAGATGTTCACAGGCTGGCAGAGCGAGCAACCCAGACGCAAATTGCAACTCGCTATCACACTCCCTGACCGTGCACAAGTGATCGGCGGTTGCGGTATTCGACGTGAGCCTGAAAACGACTGGGAGGCGGACATCGGATACGAGTTGGCGCCTGAGTATTGGAATCGGGGATATGCCACTGAGGCCGCCAGCGCCATTGGTCGACTTTGGGTTTCGAGAGCTAGGACTGCGGCGTATCTCGTCATGGTGCATAGCTGATAACACTGCCTCGATGAAAGTATTGGAGAAATTGGAGGTGCACCGGGAAGGCCGGCTTCGAGAGAACGACTACTTCAAGGGGCGTTAGGGGGACACGCTGCCGTACGGAGTGCTCAAGAGTGAGTGGGAGGATACGGTCGCCAATAGCCGAATTGTAAGCTACTCGCTCTATTGACATGCGAGTTTCAAGTGCTTAATTTATATCGGAGTCTTTAGCGACTGAAGCAAAACAGAATATCGTCTGGAAAAAGATAGGGTACAAGGAGGAGGTGCTCCCCATCTGGGAAGGGGCACCTTATATTTTGCTGTTGAGCAGGCGGAAGCCTATAGGACGAATCGAGCGGTCTTTGGCCGCAAGAAATCAGGAGTCGCACGCTGTTCTAGATTGGTCCAATGCCCCACTCCATACAGGCCATATGGAGCGCATCCCACAGCAAAACCTATTGGGGTGGCCAAGCTAGGACAACACCCTCCGGTATAGTAGGGCGTTTAATTGTAGCGCGTTGCTTTATCTAACTAAATCGAGGATGGTAAATGACAACTGAAGCGGGTATTGAAACTACCCTCCCTATGGTGGAGGTTAAGGAGAAAAAGCTTGACGATTACCTGGACATCGTAAGTGCGCAGGTAATCGATGAAATACGCTCCCTTGCTGCCCCCTTGCAAGGTAAGCGTATTTTGCATCTCAACTCTTCTCCTTCTGGAGGCGGAGTAGCGGATATACTAGAGGCTCTCATTCCTCTTCTAATCGATCTCGATCTTCGGCCGGAGTGGCGCGTCATCCGCGGTAATAGCGTGTTCTTCGATATCACTAAGAAGATGCACAACACTTTGCAGGGCAGGCCGGTGACATGGAATCGAGGCATGTGGAACATCTGGCTGGACGGCAATGAACGCAATGCCCAGGAGATGGACCCCGATTACGATGTGGTGGTGGTGCATGATCCACAGCCCGCTGCTATACCTCACTTCCTTTCAAGCCAAAACGGCAAGGGGCGAGCGAAATGGCTGTGGCGTTGTCACATAGATCTGACGGATGCCCCCTCTAACGTCTGGAAGAGGCTCCAGAGCTATGTGCGAAAGTATGATGGGGCCGAGTTCAGCATGTCCGAGTTCATCAAAAACGGTTTCGGCGGGCCTCGCACTTTTGTGTCTGCTCCGGCCATAGACCCGATTAACCCCAAGAACGTTCCCCTCGGCCGTAGGGCTTCGGCCCACATATTGGCGGGTTTTGGTGTAGACCCTGCTCGGCCCATCATGGCCCAGATCTCTCGATTCGACCCGTGGAAGGACCCTATCGGGGTTGTGGATGTGTACCGTCAGGTCAAGACGCAGATTAACGAGTTGCAGCTGGTCATGATCGGTCCCACGGCTGCGGATGACCCCGAAGGCTGGCTCTTCTTCGAGAAGACTGCTCGCCACGCGGGAGAGGACACTGACGTTCACCTGCTGAGCAACTTCAAGGGCGCCGGAGATCTGGCGGTGAATGCTGTCCAGACCCGAGCCGATGTTGTTGTACAAAAGTCGATACGAGAGGGATTCGGTCTCAGCGTAACCGGCTCCCTGTGGCACGGCAAGCCAGTAGTCGCAGGGCGTGCAGGCGGCATTCAGCTTCAGGTGCTCGATGGTAGGACCGGTTTCCTGATCGACGGCACCGAGGAGTGTGCCGAGCGAGTCCTACAACTGCTCAAAAGCCCCCGCCTCTCACGTAGGTTGGGCGAGAATGCCAGAGAGCACGTCAGGAAAAACTTCCTTATTACCCGCTACCTCAGGGACTCCTTGGTGCAGTATCGGCAGCTGCTGGAGAACTCTCCCGTCACCTAGCTGACCATTTTACTGTGCATGCTTGACTTTGGACCCCTAGCCACAGATTGCCAATACCACTAGAATGATAGACGCGCGGGAGTAGCTCAGTGGTAGAGCTCCTGCCTTCCAAGCAGGTTGTCGTGGGTTCGAGTCCCATCTCCCGCTCCATAATGGAACTGAGCTAGTAGTATCCCTTAAACTTGTGCGAGCGTGATAGGTTGCGCATACAGTCATCAATAATGATACGAAATACCTGGCAACACTCTCCAAGTGTACGTAAGACTCCATCGCAGGAGGTTAAGTGAGGTGGATGGTAAGAGGTTGGTCGAAGAGATCCTAATCCCAGCAGAACACGGTGCGGCCTACCACGTCAAAAAAGGGCAAACCCAAAGGGTTATTATGGTGGATGGGCCACAGGTCGGCGACTGGACCTGCTTCAACGCGCACAACCTCAAGGAGCATCTTGATCCGGCTAACTCGTACATTATAAACAGCCTGCAGGGTACTGGGGACGACAGAACTATAAGAGACTTATACTCCCGACCTCCTCACATTAATGTCATGTTCACCATCACCGCTGACACCGTAGGTACTCACTATGTAACTTGCGGAGCTAGATGTACCCTCAAGGTGTTGAAGATTCTGGGTGCGAAGGACAACCATAGGAACTGCTTCGATAACCTGGCTGAAGCGATAGCCCCCTACGGTTTGACACCCGAGGACGTGCCCGATGTCTTTAACGTGTTCATGAATGCGGGGTCTGATGAGCATGGCCAGTTCTCGATCAGACCCCCAGTTGTAGGCAAGGGTGGATATATCGACATGTTGGCCAAAATGGACTGTTTGGTCGCACTCTCGGCCTGCCCCGGTGGCGATGTGACAATAGTCAATGGTGAAGGCCCGGATCAAGGCAACCGGCCCCTGAAGGTGGAAATATGGGAGTAATGGGCACAAGAACTCACAGATCGCTCATTACGCATCCAAACCCCCGTTTTGTAAGTGACTGTATAAGTAGGATGTAATAGCGTGATTTGCCATTAGGGGTAGCTCCATTGACCTCGAATGCGAGGCTGAGCACTTGAAATTTGGTCATCGGCATTCACTCGGATGAACTCCTAACAATCTCCTGAAGCGCAGCCATGATCCAGAGCAACATCAATGGCATCAGATGCTAGGAGAAGGAGCCGGAGACCCATAGCGCCATCTTAAAACACCCTGAATCTACGACAGGTTGTAGACTTTCATGGCGTTACTTCCTAGAATCTTTGTCTGATCTTCCTTATCCAACCTGCCGATACTCTGGTTCAACTCTTTCAGAGGTTCCTCATGACCCTCTTCATGGGGGTAGTCCGATCCCCAAAGTAAGTTGTCGGCCCCCACGAGTTGAGCGATGAATGGAAAAGTCTTTTCATCTGGATCGCCAACAACCCAGCACTGCCTTCGGAAGTATTCACTAGGCAACATCTTCATTTCTGTGCTGTCGTAGTCGTCATTGAACCTGGAGTCCATCTGCTCCAACCAATAGGCCAACCAACCACAGCCCGTCTCCACCACTCCTACACTGAGCTTTGGAAAACGTTCGAAGACGGCTCCCTGGAAGAAGGTAGTGAAGGCGATGTGGCAGTCTGGCCCATACATCATAGTCATCCACCAGTTGTTATGGTCGTAGGTTGATGTATACAGGTCTCTACCCACCTGCTTTGGCGTATTACTGACGTGTATGCCCAATGGTAGACCAAGTTCTTGACACTCTGCCCAAAAGGGATCGTAGTACCTGTCGCCGTAAGGGATGTTATTGGCAGGACGGGTAAAGAGATATACACCCTTTGCCCCTAGCTTGGCTGCTCTTCGTACCTCTTCAATCCCGTCTTCTACCCTGAGCAGAGAAACTTGGGCTATGGGCAGCACCCGACCAGATGACGACTGACAAACGTCGGTCAGCCAATCGTTGTAGACTCGACAATAGGCAGCCGCCAGATCTGGGTCGTCACACTCGTTCTGCCAACATATTCCCAGGGTGGGGTAGACGAGAGAAATATCGATGCCGTGATTATCCATCCATTTGAGCCTGGCACCCATATTCCTGGCTCCTCTGGGCACCCCTTTTTCATACTCCAAGACTCTGGGATGAGTAACCTTCTCCCACCGGGATTTCACCTCTTCGTCAAGCTTTCCGAAGCCGGCTAGTCCACCGCCGCTGGTTACCTCGGATTTCTTTCCATCCACCTCCACGTATTCCAGGCCTCTTTCGTCTTTGCGAACGCGAATAGCTCGATCTCTGTACTCGGGTTCAAGTTCCTTCTCCCATAGGTCGGAAGGCTCCATCACGTGACTGTCGGCGTCTACCACTTTGGCCTTAGTCATCTTCAAGCTCCTTGATACGGGCAGAGAAAAAGATGTCTCACAGCCGGAATAATAACATCTTCACCGCTAAAGTCTGAAGCGCGCCTCTGCTTGTGCATAGGTGAGTTATTCGCATAACGACAGGGCCTCACGGGATTGTATCCCGTGAGGCCTAGTTACTCCGGCCTTATCTAGCTAGTTGCTACTTCGTGTATACGTTCTTCTTCATGTCCTCCAGTACTTCGTCCCAAACGTTGACGGCGTAACCCCAGTTCAGCAAGATGGCGTAATCATTGCGCTCTTCAGGATCGGACGGAATGAAGTTGCTGGCAATTGGACCGTATTCCGTCAAAGCGTTGGTCATCAGGTAGGGAACCTCTTCGGCGAACTGGGCCTGAGCTTCAGGATCGAGGACATAGTTCAAGAACACCTCGCCGAGCTCACGCTTCTTGGTACCGCGAACTACGCCGAAGGAGTCTATGAATCCCGGGGCGCCGGGTGGCGGAGTTGCGATTCCATATCTATCGGGATCTTTCAGCCATAGAGGCATCCCGATCTCAACCGCTTGGGTCATGACGGCTACGTCGCCCCGTTCCATGGCCGCCGTGGCCTCTGCACCCGATTCAAACCATAGCGCAACGTCTATCTTGGCCATTTTTTCCATTACCTGAGCCCGCAGATCATCGTCGTAAATCTCCTGATCAGCAGGAGCAAGGTCCATCGAGAAAGCTCCAATGGCCAAAGTCATGGGCCACCAAACAGCATCCAATGCGATCTTGCCCTGTAGCTCTGGCCGCCAGAAGTCTTCCCAGGAAGTAATGTCAAATCCCAGCTGTTCCCTGTCGTACACTATGGCCATAAAACCGAAATCAAAGGGGACAGCATAGTTGTTGTCAAACCCCATGCCGTGGCTCTCTTGGAAGAAGGGTGTCAAGTCCTCGATATTGGGGACGTTCTCTCGTCTTATTGGCAGTAGCAGCTCTAGCTCTATCGCCCTGGCCAAGTCTCCGCCACCAAAGACGCTCACGTCCCAAGGCGGTTGATCTGCCGGAGCGGAGGTGAGAACGGTAAGCTCCTCACCCCACGTCGGGATGAAGTCCACACTCGCACCTGTCTCTTCTTCGAACTTCTTAACTACAGAGTTGAGCATTGCATCATAGTACGGCCCGGAAAAGGCGCTGACCACTAACTTCTCGCCCTCATAGGGTTTATCCGACGTAGCTGGTGGAGGAGTCGAAACCTCGCTGGTAGGAGTTGGGGCTGGAGTATCCTCAGGAGAAATCGGGGTTGAGGGGGCCGGGGTGACAGCCGCATCATCTCCGCAAGCGGCTGCTACCAATACTATTGCAATAAGCACGGTAGCCACCAAGGCCCATTTGCTGTAAGGCTTGGTAAACATGTACACCTCCTTTTTATGTCAAAGAGTCTATCACGAGTGTCAAGTTTACAACACTTTTCTTATATTCTTTAACGATGCAAGGTCGAATAAGTTATGTTCTAACTAAGTCATCAGGGCTACATCAGGCCACTTACTGTTCCCCCAAGCTCCAGGGATCTATCGTCGCGCCTACGCTTGGGTGACGCTAAGCATTGGCATCTTGGTCTATGCTTTTATTCTATCAATCATAAAGGTAGGTGGGTCGTCGTCCCATCCGAACAGGTAAGAATCACCTCTAAAGTGAGTGATTGTATTAAGGCCTACTGAAAGTCTGGACGGGTGTTCACAAATCCAGCCGGGAAGTTTGTACAGTGGCAGAGGTCGTTGTTCATCAGGTCCCGCCGCACGAATGATAATCTCTCCATCCATCCCACACAGGAAGGCTTCTCTCACCCCGTTCCCATTGAAGCTCCGGCTATGCCCTCTCTCCTGACCAGATGTATGGCCGAGTCAGCCGGAACCTTTGGACTCGTTTTTCTGGGCACCGGCGCGATAATGGTAGATGACCTCTCTGGGGGGCGCGTAACTATTGCCGGCAGTGGAGACAGAAGATATCACTCCCATCTTAGGGCTAGGTTCGACGACTCTAGGATCGAGTGGTTGAGTTGGGGCGCTCCTGAAGAAGTGTATCAAGCAGCCGGCTTCGTTGTGGTTCCGTCACTGTGGCATGAGCCCCTTTCGCGGGTGGTTCTCGAGCCTTTCTCCTGTGGGGTGACTGTCAGTGCCTCCCGACGGGGAGGTATTACAGAGCTCGTCAGGGAAGGCGCCAATGGGTTCCTGTTTGACTCAGAGTGTCCGGGCGACATCCAGAAAATCCTGCAGAGGGTAATGCAAGGAGGCGTTTGCCTGTCGAGGGAAATTAGGAATGCCTGTTTAGAGGATGCGCAGAATTTTACTGAGAACTAAGTGGTTGGAGAATATCAGAGTATGTACTCTCGTTTTACGACATTGGGACAATCTCGTGATGGCACAGCTACTCTCTAGAGACTTGAGCGGTGTAAGGTACGTTTCCACGTTCTCAACGAGTCCTTCAGGCTAGAAAAAATCCCCTGGAAAGCTATACTACCTGACATGGAAGCGGCGGTAGCCAGATACGCCCCAATGGAGTTGGAGGTGCTTCGGAATCTGCTGGATGGCGTTACCGACGTCCTCTCCACGACCATGACCCGTACCTCTCGCTCACCCCTGGTTCGGACTGCATGGGACTTCTCAACTGCAGTACTCTCCCCCGAGGGTGAGTTGATCGGCCAAGGACTGAGCCAACCACTCCACTTGGCGGGCATGATGCCCGCTCTTCACGGTTGCATGAACCGTTTCGGGAGTGACATCTTTCCAGAAGACATCCTCGTGATCAACGACCCCTATGAAGGAGGCAGCCATCTGCCGGACGTGTACTTCTTCAAACCCATCTTCATGGATGGCGAGCTTCTGGTTTATCTGGCTACCATGGCACACTTCACCGACATGGGCGGCCGCACCCCTGGAAGTCAGGCGCCGGATAACACGGAGATCTTTCAGGAGGGATTGCGAATCCCTCCCACCAAGCTGCTTGAAAAAGGAGAGCGGAACACAACTCTCTTCGCCATCATGGAAAAAGCGGTGCGCACCCCGGAGCTTGTGCTAGGCGACCTGCAAGCCCAGATCTCTTCGCTGAACCTGGGCGAACAAGAGTTCCGCCGTGCAGTTGATAGGATAGGTGTAGGGGACTTCAAAAGAAGCGTAACTGATCTGTTGGACTATACCGAGAGATTAACTCGGGCAGCAGTTCGAGATTTTCCCGACGGCTCCTGGAGCTTCACCGATTCTCTAGACAACGACGGTATCGGCGAGGACCCCATCTATATCAAGTGCAACCTCACCATCAAAGGCGACGAGATATACGTTGATTTCGATGGTACCTCGCCTCAGACCAGAGGCTCCATTCAGGGAATGTTCAGCACAAATGTGGGAATGGTGTACACGGTGGTGAAATCGCTGGTTGGTCCCGACGTCCCCAACACTTCGGGACTCCTTCGACCCATCCACGTCACGGCGCCGGAAGGCTCTTTCGTGAACCCTCGGTTTCCTGCAGCGGTAGCCGCTCGCTCTCTGGGGTGCCGGGTTATCAACCACGCCGTTTGGGGCGCCTTTGCCCAGGCAGTTCCCGATAGGGTGTACGGTTGTCCAGGCGGCTCCTTTTGCTATGTAACCATATCTGGATATGATAATAGTGTTACCCCTGCTCAGGCATGGGTGATTTTAGAGACCAATATGGAGCTAGCCATGGGTGGGCGTCATGACAAAGACGGAATCGAGGCTCACTGCACCAACGTCACCCAGCACGCCAACTTTCCCGCCGAGGAGATGGAGATAGATTTTCCGATTATGGTTGAAGAGTATGCGCTCTTGCCAGACAGCGAAGGCCCAGGCCGATTCCGAGGCGGTTTGGGTATGAGAAGGACGTGGCAGATGAGGAGTGACGAGACATTGCTGGAAATAAGCGCCGACCGTTTGAACAGACCCCCCTGGGGAGTGGCCGGCGGCGGCTCCAGTACTCCCCCGAGCTTGGTCATCAACCCGGAAACCGACGCTGAGGAAAAACCATTGAAGAGCCGCTTTCTAACGAACTGTGGGGACGTGGCTCGACTGGACGATTGCGGCGCTGGAGGCTACGGTGATCCCTTGGAGAGGAACCCGGAGAGGGTCTTGTGGGACGTTATCGAAGAAAAGGTAAGCCGTCAGAGAGCTCGAGAGGTGTATGGGGTAGTCATAGACGATTCCTCTCGAAAGATCGACTGGGACGCAACCCAGAAGCTGCGAGAGTCGCTGGCGAAGACGAAGCAATCTCCGGGTTACAGCCTTCGTCCCTGACAGGGTGGTGCGCCGATGTTAGACAACAACTCAGCTACGTCCTTGGGTCCAGCACGCGGCCTACGAACAAGATCGCATCCGTCCCCCTGTCCCGGATGAGGAAGACGAAGGGGCGATCTACCGTCACCCTAATCGGCTCCGGCGGAGGCCCCGCGGATGTTGGGACGGCCATAATCACCGCGGTGGCAGCCGCGGCCTCAGTTCCTTCTTCATCCACCAGCACGAACGCCTTGTGAATGACATCCTCGATGTACAGGCACGGATCGTCCTCGCCGATACACGACTGTCCGTCCATTCCTGAGAAGTCGGATGCCTCGTCGTCAAAGGCGTTGGACATTCCCATCTTCTTGAGAGTTTCGGCCAGCCCAAACTGCGATTCGAACTCGAACTTAGGCATGGTCAACACAATGCGCTCGCTATGGACCCCCTCGAGGATACGGCTCACGACATCGGCGTCCAGCGACTCTTCAAACTCTCCAAATCTCCCTTCGTAGGGCAGCAGGATGGTCATGGACATCTCTCCGCCGTCGTACAGCAGGTCCACGGCCTGATAGCCATCTCCCTTCGCATAACCAAACCCGGAGAGTTGCCGCATCATCGGCACGACAGCTTCACCACCATCCAGCAGATGGAAGGGTTTTCTGAACGTGGGGTCTTCTTCGAACGGGTAGTACCAGGCTGCATTGAAGTAGATGGCGTTGGTGAGCACCATTCGGGTGGACTTGCCGATGGCGCCCTGCGGAATCAAGTTCTTGATCCTGTCCTCAGTCTGATCGGCGACCCAGTCGTTGATGGTGACGCGCGACCTCTCCGGCGCCGCCCGGAAATCCATCGGTCTCACCCCGGCCCCGTAGCTCTCCGCGAGAACGTCGAGGAAGGACTCTAGGAACTCGTAGTCTACCTGGCCCCAAACGGCGTTGGTGATGTTCAGCTTGAATCCCTTATCATCTTTGCCCTCCGCACCTTCGCCGCGGGAGGCGAGATCTAGGTCCAGCGCGTTGAAAGTAGGGTGGAGGTCTTCCTGGGAAAGGAGGAGGTGGAGCGTATCCGCCATCTGGCGCTCCGTCTCTCCCCTGGCGCCGGCGTAGGTCATGGAGAGGGCCAGAGAGATACTATAAGGGGAGTAGAACAGGTTCCCATCTTCGCCCCTGAGGCCCTGGTACAGGTCGAAGGCGAAGGTGCTGTTGCCGCGTACCAGGTCTGCTATCTCCGCATCCGTGGCTGCTGGCGCGGCTCGCTCCTTCGTCTTAGCAGTCGGCTGTGGCGTAGGCGTGTTGAAGGGTGTTGGCGTAGGAGTATTCGTTGGCGTAGCCATCGGACCGGATGGGATTGTGGAGGTGGAAAGGTCAGAGCACGCCGCCAGCAAGGCAAGGGCCGCAAGATACGCCAGGCCGAGCCAAAAGATCCGCAGGATGGTGTGTGGTAGTTTGACTTCTAGTGACTGCTGAGTTGCCGTCATATCGCATCCATTGCCATCGTGCCTTCAAAGCGGGTCCCACTCCCGTGCGCTGTTGACCATATAGGCAAACAACTTCACTGTGGGCCCCATTGGGTTCCTCTTATATAGATATAGATGTTTCGTGCCACAAGAAAGTTCCCGGCTGGTGACCATAGGTATAGCAAACCCCTCCGAGAGTGCCTCTAACGTGTGGACTAGATCAGCCGCATATGAGGTCATGCCGGTCGCGACACATAAGACTCGCAGCCTGTAGAAGGGTGCCCGCTCCCCCTATGCCGTCATTCCCGTGCCTGAACGGGAATTCAGGGGAGGCTTGTCCCAGAAGCCCCATGGAGGGAGTCCAGAGAGACGCATCCCTCTGGCAGAGGGTTTGGGGGGCCTGTCCTCAGCTTGACTGGGGAATGTGCCACCACATACAAAAAACCTACAGGGGCGGGCGGTTGGAGAACAAGGCGTTTGCCTTTCTGAGACAGACTCCTGGCGAGAGAAGGTTAGCATGAGGATGAGGAGTCTACGCTCACCCTCAGCCTCTCGAAGGCTGCCCTCTCCTCCCATCCTTCATTCTACCGGTAGTACTTTAAAACACCTTATCCTTGGAATAACTGGTGTGTCCTAGCTCTATTTAACGGCTCTTTTAACCGGACCTGTTGATAAGCTACTTTCTTGCCTCGATAGTGAGGAGTATCACCAGAGCTGGAAACCGTGTGCGCCATCAAGAGACCTCCGTCAGTGCTTCGGAAGGCTTACCACCAGGTGGTTTATGGACTCTGGGGGTGGCCTGGGGCATGAACCAGTTGAGCAGGCCTGCCACCGCCAGCAGGACCGCTGCAGGCGCAACTACCCATACATAGCTATCGGTGGTGTCGAAGACCCACCCAGAGTAGAAGGGGGCACCTATACTCAGAAAGCTGGACAGGGCGAACATGCCCCCTCGTAGAGAGCCGAACACCTTGGGGCCGAACTGCTCCACCATGATGGCCGATCCTAGCGGCCACGAGCCTTCGTTGGGGCCCAGCAGGAAGAAGACAAACAAGACGTGCCAGGGCTCAAAGGTATCCCAGACCAGGAACATCGCCATCGCCACTGCGCCGAGAAGCCCACCTATGGCGGAAAGACGCTCCTTGGAATAGCGGTCCCCCAGCCACCCCATTACGAGGCTGGACAGTATCCAGAACAGGGTGTAGCTACCCAGGAGCAGTCCCGCCGTGGACTCCTCTATCCCCTTCCAAACCAATATGGCCACAAAGTGGAAGGCAATCGCGGCCCATACCGTCGAGCGAAAGGCATAGCTGAATGCCAGGACCCAATAAGCGATAGTTCTTAAGCTTTCTCGAACGGTGAAATTCGCGGCTCCTTCTCCGGGGGTAGTACGTGTAGCTGCTTCCTTGCCCAATTCTGCTGGTCCGGAAGGGTTGCGGAGGAAGATGGACATGGGGAATGCAACAGCCCAAATGGTGATCCCGACAACTAGGGATGCCGCCTGCCACCCAAAATTCTGCACCAACAGAGAGACAAGGGGAATCAGCACTGCCCCTCCAATGGCGAATCCTATAGATCCGATTACTAAAACGAGGCTTCGTCGCCTATCGAACCAATAGCTTGAAGCGACGGTAGTGGGAGTGCTGAGGCCGTTTTGCATCCCAGGTGTGAGAACAGCGACAAATACCACCAGGAATACTGTGTAGCTGGGCACCCAGTTCAGAAGCACGAAACCGAGCCCACCTAGCAATCCACCAATGAAAAACACCCTCGCTGGTCCGATACGGTCTGTGCCGATACCCAGCAACAGAATAGTGAAGATACTTACGGCCCTCGCCAGTGAGAGGGGTAGAGAGGCTTCGGCCCGTGATATATCGAACTCCCTGCTTATAGGAAGGAAGAAGACGGAGAAACCCAGGTGGTATACGCCCTCTTCCAGGGCGTTGCCGACGAAGGCTATGACGACGATCCACCAGCCGTAGTAAACACGTGACAGGCGTGAAAGTAGGGGCAAGGATCGGGTATCGCTCAGGTCGGACATCCTTGAAATGTACTCTACGCCCTCTGGGTAGTCAATTGTGTCTATTCGTATAGCAGGGCAATCGCATTTTGGCCAAAACCAGTTGTGACGGAACTCCCACTACGCTCGTCTGAACGCCGGAAAAACGACTGGCGTGTATCCGCTAGCTGAAAAATGTGAGTGCCCTGAAATAGACCTTGAGAAGTCGATGATTTTCGTCTGTTGTTCGGGGTATAGGAAAGTCTTATAATGCACTGTCAAGTAGTGGGCAACGTTGGGAAAGGAGGGTGTCATGCCAAATGGAACCAGGGTCGTAGATGCAGATGGTCACGTTCTGGAACCCATGGACATGTGGGAGAACTATCTGGAGAGCAAATACAAGGACCGAGCAATTCGTTGGAAGGTAGATGATAAAGGCTTGGACTACTGGGAAATCGATGGTAAGCCGTCGATGAACACCGATTTTGGGATGAACGCCGGCTTGGGTGGCATCGGTGGATATCCCGACAAAAACGGAGATCGAGCCAAACTCATCACCCCAGGAGCTTACAAGTACATGGATGGAGCTCCTCCCGGCTCAATGGAGCCCCGCGAACGGATTCAGGTGATGGACAAGGAAGGTATCGATTCCGTCCTCATCTACCCCACAATCGGCATCATATGGGAAGAGGACGTGAACGAGCCCGACTTTGCTATGGCGATTGCCAGAGCATATAACAACTGGCTAATCGACTTCTGCCGACCCTACCCAGGTCGACTGTTCCCTGTGGCCCACATCCCTCTTCTTAACATAGAAGATGCTCTGGGCGAGATGAGGCGCACGGCCAAGCTGGGAGCGAAGGGTTTCTTTGTAAGGCCTGACCTATTTGGTGGCAAAACTCTGGCCCACCCGGACCGCGACCCTATCTGGGCCGAAGCTCAGGACATGGGCCTTCCTATAGCTCCCCATGTCGTAGTTCGTACCGATTATCCCATGGCGAACTGGGCTACCTCTCTGTGGCCTAACGAGCCGAGTAGAATCGTCCAACAAAACCTGGTCTTTACATTTACTTACCTGATGATCGACGTGCAGGCTGCCTTCACGGCCATGATGACCACAGGCGTCTTCGAGAAGTTTCCCAGGTTGAAATACGTGATTCTTGAGAGTGGGGGCGGGTGGATTGCCCACTGGCTGGAGAGGTTGGAGAGCAAGTACAAAGTTGGGAAGGCATTCTCGCCGATGAAGGAGGAGCCCGGCTTCTACTTCGACCGCCAGTGCTACATATCGGTGGACTCTGACGAGAAGACAACGCCAGCGATGGTGGAGCTGCTGGGAGAGGACCACTTTGTATGGGCATCGGACTTTCCGCATATAGATGCTGAGTATGGGCCTGTGGAGGAGTTGAAGGAGCAGATAGGCGGGCTATCGGAGAGTGCGCAGAGGAAGATACTGGGCGAGAATGCGGTTAAGGTGTACAGCCTAAACTAAGCGAATAAAGCGTAGAACAGGCCGCTTCGATCTATCGAAGCGGCCTGTTCTATTTACTAGTACCAGGATAAGACTAACCTCATCTGGATGATTTCGTTAATGCGCTTGTAGGGCTTGGTGCGTACTCGACGCTTCAAATACAATTGCACCTGTAGCTGAATGGCTAGCTTAGGGGGATAAGTACCAGGTCCAAAGTAACATGGATCGCTGTGTTTGCTCTGCTATCGGTGGTGTTGGTAGTGGC
Organism: Dehalococcoidia bacterium; assembly: GCA_965197675.1. Classification (GTDB taxonomy): domain Bacteria; phylum Chloroflexota; class Dehalococcoidia; order Plut-88900; family Plut-88900. The sequence continues at coordinate 1,688,698 of OZ240221.1, forward strand.
AGTTGCTTGTGGAGATGACGCCACACCTACTCCGGCACCAGCTACAGCCACACCAATCTCACCAGTCGAGACTCTACCGCCCCCAACTCCAGCTCCTGAACCCACGCCCACTCCAACTACGGCTGCCAAACCCTTCGAAGGTGAGACGTTAGTAGCAGCTATAGTGTCCGGGCCCTACCTGGACGCTATCGAAAGGTATATGAAGCCCAAGTTTGAAGAAGCTACAGGTGCGAAGCTGGAGATAGTGCCCTCCTACGGTGGGGAGTTGGCAGCGACTTAATCAGAGCCAGGGAAGAGGGACTAGGTCTGCCGCTAGACCTGGAGAATATTCCCAACTTTGCGGACCTGCACGAGTTTCATACTGTGGTCGAAGGCGTAGACTTAAACTACGGCGTTCCCTTCATGTACGGGTATGTGGGGATGGCATATAGAGAGGATATACTTGGCTTTCAGCCAACCTCGATACTGGACCTCTGGCAGCCCGAAGCTCAAGGCAAGATAGCCCTTAACGGCTACTTCTGGACTTCCACAATCCCCGCCGTGGCCATGGCTATGGACGTGAAGCCCGACGTGCAGGAGCTCTACGACCCTGAGGCTTTGGCGGTGGTGATAGATAGGCTGAGTGAGTTGGATGTCCCATTGTTCTACGAATCCGGTGCAGAGGGAACGTCGGCATTCGAGCGAGGTGATGTAGCTGTTGGTGTCGAAGCAATCGAGTTGATTGCCCCCCTTGCCATAAATAACCCGGACAAGTTCACCGTCATCATTCCAGATGAGGGCGCCATCGGGTGGATAGACTACTACATAGTAATCAGAGGCACCGAGAACAAGGCGCTGGCCGAGGCCTTCTTGAACGTCATGCTCGACCCGGAGGCTCAAGCCCAGTTTGCCGAGGAGATACCCTACTGGATGTCCAACTCCAAGGTCGAATATGGCCCCAACGCCATCAAGTTCTTACCTGCAACGGAAGAAGGACGCGCCGAAATGGGAGTTCCCCTAGAGTGGGGGTACATTTTGGAGCACTGGGTTGAGATCGAGGACGAATGGCGGAGAAAGGTCATGACCCAGTAACAGCACTTTAGCTTTGTTAGTGTAAGAGGGCCGCTCCGACAAAGGTCGGAGCGGCCCTCTTTCCTCTCTTTCTTCCTGCGGTATGCGGTTTGTGATCGAATCGTTTATCCCTAGACTGCTGGATAAGTTATAATTTCTTAATGATCGCAGAAGTCGAAATGCGAAGCTTTGGGAGGGTATCATGCAAAACGGAAGAGTCGTCGATGCCGATGGCCACGTCCTGGAGCCCGTCGACATGTGGGAGAACTACCTGGAGAGCAAATACAAAGATCGCGCCATCAAGTGGAAGGTAAACGAGCAGGGACTCGACTACTGGCAAATAGAGGGTAGACCCTCTGTTAACACAGACTACGGCATCAACGCGGCGCTAGGTGGCGTGGCCGGCTATCCCGACAAAGACGGAGACCGCACTAAGCTCATGACTCCCGGTGTTTACAACTACCTTGATGGCGCTCCCCCAGGCTCCATGGACTCTAAGGAACGAGTGGAGCTGCTGGATGAAGAAGGTATCGATGCCGCCCTTCTATATCCCACCCTGGGAATCTTCTGGGAGGAAGACGTGGTCGACCCCGACTTTGCCATAGCAATGGCCAGGGCTTATAACGACTGGCTGATAGATTTCTGCAAACCCTACCCGGACAGGCTGTATGCCGTTGCCCATATCCCCATACTCGATGTGGAAGATGCGGTAGGGGAGATGCGTCGCATGGCCAAGCTGGGAGCCAAAGGCTTCTTCGTCCGCCCCGACCTTTTCAAGGATCGCACGTTGGCTCACCCGGACAACGATCCCATATGGGCCGAGGCGCAGGATATGGACTTGCCCATAGCGCCACACGTGGTGGTCCGAGCCAATCACTTGCTGACCGATTGGTCCAGGTCGCTGTGGCCAAATGAGGCTACTACTTTGATACAGGAGAACATAATCTTTACCTTTGCCTATCTGATGCTGGATGTACACGTCGCTTTCACGGCGATGATGACCACGGGAGTCTTCGAAAGGTTCCCTCGACTGAAGTACGTGATCCTGGAGAGTGGAGGAGGGTGGATTGCCCACTGGCTGGATAGAATGGAGAGCAAGTACAAGGTAGGTAAGACCTTTTCGCCGATGAAGGAAGAGCCCGGCTTCTACTTCGATCGCCAGTGCTACATATCTGTGGATCCGGATGAGAAGACCACCGCTGCGATGGTGGAATTGCTGGGAGAGGACCACTTCGTATGGGCATCTGATTTTCCACACATAGATGCTGAGTATGGGCCGGTGGAGGAGCTGAAAGAGCAGCTAGGTGGGCTATCGGAGAGAGCCCGGAGGAAGATATTGGGCGATAACGCAGTTAAGATTTACAATCTAGGCTAATGCTGGAGAAAGTATCGTTTACCTAGACGCCTTCGAAGAACCGTCTTGGGTTGTCCACCATTATCTGCCGAATCGTCTCATCGGGAACACCCATTTCTCTTAAACCCGGTAGGACTCTGCGGGTAATGAACAGGTAACCGTCGGGATTGTACCGCTCGCGCTCCTCTTGATTGGACCTGCCTACAGGAACCGACCAGTCGTGACTTAACATAATCTTATCAGCAAAACCCGCATCTATAAGGCTCTTTGTGGTCTCTACTCTCTTTTCCCACTGAGGCGTTCCTTCGTAGCGGCCTCCGGGGAACCTATCCAGACCTATCCATACACCTCGTTTTAGCAGGCCCGCCAAGTACTGGACGTCTGTGGTGTCGTTGCTGTGCCCAATGTAGACTCTACTCAGGTCGACCCCTTCGTCCTCGAATATCCGAACCTGTTGCTCCCCCACCCTTTCCGGTGCCCATGTGTGGGTGGAAATCGGCACTCCGGTAGCCTTGTGGGCCATGGCGGCGGCCCTGAGCACGATTTCACCCTCAGGGGTCACACCGCCCTTATCGTTGGCGACTTTGATTACTCCCGCCCTAATGCCCGTTCCTTCTATCCCCTCCTCGATCTCTCGTATGTAGAGGGGGGCAATCATATCGGGGGTGGCGTCCCAGAACACCCGAGGGATGTCTCGCCAGGTGCCGGTTGCACAGATTATATGGACTCCTGACTTGCGGGACACCTCCTCAAGCACGCGGACATCCCTGCCGAGGTCGAATGTGGTAACGTCTACGATGGTCCGCAAGCCTTCAACGAAGGCTTGCTTGAGGTCAGAAATCCCGCGCTCGATGATAGCGCGACGCTCAATAAACTCGGGATAAACGTGCTGAATGCCCGCCGAGCTTACCACCACGTGCTCGTGAGGCAGCGTAAACCCTAAGTCTGCTGTTTCGATAGGACCGAGAACGGAGTTAACGGTTGGCATCTACCTCTCCTTTTCCCTTCTCTAGGAATCCCTACTCAAGATCGTTAAACTCTGCATCCGTCTGCCATGGTCAAGCCAGTAGTTATCATATGTTAAAAGGCCATCATGCTGAGGCTTGAGGGATCGGATCAACGGGTTGGGGTCATCAGCCCAGATTGAATACGATGAAGCTAGCCGCCAAGTAGAGAGAGATGAGCACCATCGATTCCGCCGTTAGGTATTTACTTATCCTCTTTCTGGGCCGACTGAATAAGGCCAGGATGACTACGGACGTCATTACGATGGCTATTAGGCCGGTAAGGGCGTGTATCTTCGAGGAAGCGGCCCACAACACGCCGTCGGAATATGCCAGATCATCCACGAACAAGATGAAGCCCATGTTGAAAAGGTTACTTCCAAGTACGTTAGTGATGGCCAGTTCGGGGACGCCGATACGTATCGCAGAGAAGGATGTGGCGAGCTCGGGCAGCGATGTGCTCAGCGCCAGGAATTGAGTTCCGACAAAGCTGGCCTCCCAGTCCATCTCGTCGGAGATGCCACCCCCTATTTCGGCCAACCAAGTAGCAGAGCCTATAACGATAATGGCCATGAGAATATAAATCATTACGGCCCTAGATAGGCTCGTATCGTAGTCTTCCAGGACTTCTTCACTCCCACCATTGGAAGAGTCGGTGCCTCCCCTGAAACGGTAGGTTATGTATATAGCTGCTACAAACACACCGAGTATCACTCCGGATAGCGGGCTTAGGTACCAACCGGCCATGGTATCCGTAGCGTTGTGTATCAGGATGGCCCCGGAGGATAAGCCTATGATGACAATCCCAATTATCCCAACGATAGTGGAAGTCTTGCTGACCCTGTTAAGAATGGGGCCATTCCTCCAGAAGACGTCTAAGAGTCCCACTATCAACAAGTTGAAGAGGTTGCTGCCAAAAGCGGTGCCCGACGCTAAATCTGGTTCACCTACGAGGGTAACCGAGCTAATGCCAGTAGCTAGCTCTGGAAGCGAGGTGGCGGTGGCTAAAAGGGCTACCCCTATGAAGGCGCGCCCCAACCCAGTCTTGAGGGCTATTACGTCCGCCGATCGGGTCAAGAAGTGGGAGGCCCCTAGGATTATGGCTGCAGCTGCGGCAAACTGGAGCCACAACAAGAAGAGAGTCATAAATAGCTCTTGGTCATGCTGGGCTCAATAGCTAAGAACGGAATTCCAGGGAGTTATCGTATGGAGGGGTCTGTACGGCGAGTATCATACCGGTCACTGGCCCCATTTATCGCTGGTAAACAGCCTTATCAAATCGTGGCGAGTTACGATACCTACCAGCTCTTTGTCTCTCAGGATGGGTAGGTGGCTGATATGCTGTTGAAGGATCGATCTTACGGCGTCGGCTACCGAAGTATCTTCGTCTACTGTAAAAACTTCGGGGCCCATGAACTCCTTGACTCTCTTGTTCCGCAGTTTGTGGGCCATTTCCTCCATCTCTTCAGTCTTCATCCACTCTCCCAACAGAACGTACAGATTACCTCCAAGGGCCATGTGCTTAGGGTGAGGCTCGAAGTCGGACTCCGTGATGATTCCTACAAGGCGACCCTCTCGATTCATGACGGGAAGGCAGCCCACCCTCTTCTCCATCATCAAGCTCGCGGCCTCCTCAGCGGTGGCGTCCTCATCGATGGTTACCACCGAGGTGTTCATTAGGTCGCGGACCTTCATCTCACGGCTACCCCGAATCTATCTAAGTGTACAAGCCTTGCCAACCCAGATCACCTTAGGCGACGACATTTATCGTCTTTGAACTGTTGAGCCGGCGACGCAGCACAACCTTGACACTCGCCGCTCGTTCGCTCACAGCCTTCTTGAGGTCCAGGGGATTCAGGGCGTATACATTGTGAGCCAATCTAAACCTCTCCAAGAGGCGGATCATCACCCAGCTTAGATCGAAATGCCACCATTGAAGTCCATGCCTTGCCGATTTAGGTGAGGCGTGGTGAGTGTTGTGTCCCCCCTCTCCAAAGGCCAGAAGTCCCACCAACCAGTGGTTGGTGCTCAGGTCTTTGGTGTTGAAGGGTCTGCTGCCGAACATGTGACAGACGGAGTTTACTGACCAGGTGACGTGATGGGTCAGGAAGATACGCACTAAACCGCCCCACAGTAGACCGCTCCAGCCACCGATAAGCAGGGGGATGACTAGACTCAGCACGCACCATACCGCGCTGAGTTTGTGAATGAGAACGACATCTCGGCATTTGAGCAAGTCCCTAGTCCAGCGTTCAGTGTCAGGTCTCTCCAGGCTGAACATCCACCCCACCTGAGCATGGAAAAAGCCTCTCAGCAGGTTCTTGCTCAACCTGGGGCTGTGAACGTCTCCTTCCTGATCGGAGTAGGCGTGGTGCTTCCTGTGGATGGCGGCCCAGGATATCGGCCCGCCCTGCCAGGACATGGCACCTAGGATTAGCAGGATGGCTTTGATGAATCTATTCGTCTTGAAGCTGCCGTGGGCCAGGTATCTGTGGAATCCGATGGTAACCCCGAAACCCACCAGCAGATACAGTGTAAGTAGCAATGCCACGTCTAGCCAGTCGATTAGCCGTTGCCAGAGTAAAATCATTGAGTAGATGGTGAACCCAAATGGCACAAATACTAAGATGGATATCACGACTTTTTGATGCAGATCGCGCATTCACAAGACTCCAATGTGTGGATTTATAGGCAGGGTATCTTGCAGGTAGACCCTACCGGGCATTTTATACATTATAGAGGAAGATTAGGCCCAGATGAAGATACTATTTCAGATTAAAGAAGAAAGTGAAGAGAGATGATGAGACCTCTGGAATCCAGACCGAACTCCAGTCCCAGCCCGCGCCTTCGCTCCAACAGACGACTTTTGCGGCGTAATCGGCATAAGACTCATCGACAACCCATGAGTCTGTCGGACAGGTAGTAGAGTAGGTAAATGTCTACGCGAGATTCCTGGCGAGCGACATTGGTTGGAGCCCGATTCGGCTGCGGCTCTTTTTTAGATGCATCTCCACCTCTACATGAAGGGTAGTAACATTCCTTTGACTGGATCCTTGTCTTAACTGTGGACTTTCTTTGCTAGCTATGTCTATAGTAGTAGTTTCCAAACTGAGCAAAGTTAACCAACCAAGACCAAACAAAGGGTATGCATTTCCGGTATTAGCTAGGCAGGTCAGAGTCTTTTTAGCAAGAGCAACGAAAGGCCTGTTGTGATAATCTCCTACCCGTATGGAATCGACTCCTGATACCAGTATTGCTTCACCGGAGGTTCTATGGTCCGCAGTCGAGATGTGATTGTGGTGGGTGGTGGAGTCATTGGCACCTCCATAGCCTTTCACCTGGCTAAGGCTGGAATAGAAACCCTCCTTCTGGAGCGAGGATCGCTGGGTGGAGAGGCGTCAAATGCTGCCTCCGGAGCTTTATTTTCCGAGCCTGGCTTCAATCTCTTCTCAAAGTTCGGTAAGGAGAGTCTCACTCTGCTGTGTGAGCTGTCTGGAGAGTTGAAAGAGCTAGGTGGCGTAGACATAGAACTGGTCCAGTGTGGAGAGCTGGACTTGGCCCTGAGCGAGAAGGAGGTCCATGATCTACAAGATTACGCTCGACGTTTTAGCCAGATAGGCGGAAAGGCTCAGTGGCTGGATCAGCAAGAAGTCCTGGAGATGGAGCCTGAGATCAATCCTTCGATATATGGAGCGGCCTATTTCCCCGAGTTTTGTAGAGTAAATAATCAGCGACTCTCCGACGCCTTTGCAAGAGCAGGGACCAGATTGGGGGCCGAGTTCCGACAGGGCGTGGAAGTCGCCGGTTTGATAACAGAAGGTGATAGGCTAACAGGCGTCCGCTTACAAGATGAGGATCTCTACTCAGATACTGTAGTGTTGGCTGCCGGGGCCTGGAGCAAGATGTTGGCTGACCACGTAGATGTTAACGTACCAACACGTCCCGTCCGAGGCCAGAATATCAATATCCAGCCAGTGAATAGGGGGATAAGGACTATAGTTACTGGATCATGGGGGCTACTTGTTCCAAGGAACGATGGCTCGGTGATGATAGGAGCGACAGTCGAAGAGGTTGGCTTCGACAGCAGGGTCACGGCGGGAGGCATGGGATCAATTCTCGGCGTCGCTACCCAGCTGGTCCCTGCTTTTAAGACAGCCTCTATCAACTGGGCTGTGGCGGGTCTTAGGCCTGGCTCCCCCGATGATCTGCCGCTAATTGGCCCCGTCTCAGGGTGTGATGGGCTGATAGTAGCAGCGGGGCACTATCGACGCGGTATCATGCTGAGCGCAGCTACAGGCAGAGCGGTTGCTAGAATGATACAAGGTGAGAAAGTGGAGTTGTATAATCGCTTGGATCCCAACAGATTCAATAATTTGTAAACTGCTAGTTGTATGAATCTGGGGTGGCGCGCTTGACTCATTTTTGGTAGTATTGAGCTTAACACAGGTGGTGGACATGGAAGCTAAAGAACAAGTTACACCAATCGTCCAAGGTGATTTCGACTACACCCACGCTCTGGAGACTGAGGGGCTTCTCAAGCAGTTTGCTAGTGTAAAGGCGCTAAACCAGTTGAGTATGGCCCTTCCTCGAAGGGGAATCACTAGCATCGTGGGCCCCAACGGTTCGGGGAAGTCCACACTCGTCAACGTTCTCAGCGGCACCCTGCCTCTCGATGGCGGGATCGTCGTGTTGATGGGCGACAGGCTCCGAGTGGTCTTGCCCTATGATAGCCCTAAACACGGGGTCACTAGGACCTTTCAAGAGGTGAGGTTGTTCAATCAGATAACGGTGATGGACAATCTCTTGGTCGTATTAACGGAGCGAGGAGTTTTCAAGTCCCTCTTCCAGCGGGCTGGTGCCGGTCACAAGAAGCATGTACAGGAGCTTCTCGAATCCGTAGGGATTTGGGACAAGCGCAACGTGCTTGCGGAGAACTTATCTTATGGACAGAGGAAGCTCCTAGAGGTCAGCCGTGCGCTGGCCATGGGCGTTGAAATCTATCTCTTCGACGAACCCTTTGCCGGACTCTTTCCGGAGATGCTCAAGCGGGTTAAGATGCTACTGAGTAGATTGAAGGACGAGGGCAAGTGCATCATATTCATCGAGCACAACATGGATCTGATCCGGGAGCTCTCTGACTATATCTTTGTGTTGGACAGTGGTGAGTTGTTAGCTCAGGGCGATGTTGAGGATGTTTTGAGCAGACCGGAGGTCATAGAGGCGTATCTAGGCGATTAACTGAGGCTTTTACCTGGAGATATTCCTGGGGCGGAACGAGAGGAAATACAGTGTTATCTAAACTGAAGGAGCTAGTTGCACCCAGAGATGGCACAAGAACCCATAAGGTTTCGGGGCAGACTACGGCTGAGCCTGCTAAGAAACGAAGACTGCTCGAGCTAGAGGACATTTCTGTCCACTACCTTCACGGCGCGATCAAGGCGCTGGATGTGGTATCCCTAGGCCTGGACGAGGGCGAGATCGTGGCGGTAATGGGCCCCAACGGGGCTGGCAAGTCCACGGTTCTGAAGGCTATTCTCGGCTTAGCTCCTGTTGTGGGCGGGCGCGTCTACTGGAAGCAGAAAGAGCTCCAGGCGGCAGTGCACGAGGTTGTCCAGTTTGGTATCGCCTTCGTGCCCCAGGGTAGACGTGTCTTCACCTACCTGACCATCGAAGAGAACCTGGAAATGGGATGTCTTTACCTCAAGGACAAGGCCGAGAAAAGGCGACGAATGGAGCAGGTGATGGACATCTTCCCTGTACTCCACGAGAAGCGTCGAGATAAGGCCAGCGCCATGTCGGGAGGTGAGCAGCAGATGTTGGCTGTGGGTAGAGGACTCATGGCGAGCCCAGAAGTGTTGCTTCTGGATGAGCCTACCCTGGGCTTGGCCCCGAAGATCGTCAAAGAGATGTTCCAGAAGGTAGTGGAAATCAACGAGAAGCAAGGAACGTCTATCTTCGTGGTTGAGCACAACATCAAGAGCACCCTGGATATTGTGAACAGGGCTTATGTGTTGAACTACGGTAAGGTCGTCCATGATGGCACCCCTCAGTCCGTCCGAGAGACTGACATATTGACCCAAGTGTTCCTTGGTGGTGGACCCGTACCTGATGCTAATCAAGATGCCTCTGGTTCCACGTCTGGCGCTACGAAGAGCTCTCCGTAGCTTAGTCCTACCCCACTTGGACAAATCGATTCCGGACAGGCGGGGTCGTATTAGGGATGCTATAAGTCGTTCGGGTTTCCTAGGCGAGCACCTCTCTGCGCTCAAGTGCTGTGTTGATTTCTCTGTCCTCCCACTCTAACAGACCCTTATTTCCCCCTGACTCAAACAGCTGTCCGGAGGTCGTGAACTAGCAGCAGGTTGAGGATGTGTAAGGTTCGCCTTTCCTGTAAGAGTCCCAAGAGTTTCACGGAAACATTCTGCCCAGGAGATGTCCTATTGCCGGCATCACAGGAGATCCTCCTTCGCGATCACGAGAGTAGATATGCCCTTATTGTGTGCGGTCTACTGCCAGTGACAGATGGTCTTCCAATACGTGGAGCTATAGCACGTGAAGTAACAGAGCATGGGCTACTTAATCGATCGTCGCAAGTCCTGGGTCAGATTACCTCTGCGGCCTATCTTTACCTTCTCCAGGGCAAGCCATGATGCCATAGAGGCGAGATCATCGGCCAGTGCCTCCGCCACGCGTTTGGCATCCTGCCCTTCCTCGATGAATGCCCCCCTTACCAGAAGGGATTTCTCGTCTCGCTGAGCCTTGAGGTCGACTCTAGCCACCAGGTTTTCTCCAAATAGGAAGGGCATCACGTAGTAGCCGTATTTTCGCTTCGGCGGAGGCACATAGATCTCGATCCGGTACCTGAACGCAAACAACCTCTCCGTTCTGTCCCGCTCCCAGATAAGAGAGTCAAAGGGAGTCAACAAGGAACGGGCTGCAACTAGCTCAGGCAGCTTTGCATCCGGATGCAGGAAAGCGGGCTGCGGCCATCCCTCGACGTAAACCTCCCTCAGATCGCCCATTTCTATCAATTCGTTGAGCCTCGCCCGGGCATCTGGCACTGAGATGCGATAGTAGTCGGCCAAATCACCGGCTGTCGCCACTCCCAATGCACCTGCAGCTAGACGCAGCATCTCCCTGTGGGCTTCCTCGGTCGAGAGAGCTGGAGCGGAGAGGATCGACTGTGGCATCACGCGCTCCGTAAGGTCGTAAACGCGATTGAAGTTGCGTCTGTGACGGACGGCTAGCAGACCCTTGGTGTAGAGCCATTCCAGGGCCGTCTTTCCCCTTCTGTGACCCCACCACGACCCCATACGCTCTCCTGGGTCGTCCAGATTTGAGGCGTTGAGAGGGCCCTTTTGACGCACCTCCTCGAGAACTGTGTCGATGTAGCCGGGGTACTCCTTGATAACTTCGGCCGCATGATACCTTGGCTGAATCCCCTCCATGCGATGTCGAAACATGGGGTAGTGGTGGACCGGCAACAGCGACGCTTCGTGTCCCCAGTACTCGAAAAGTCCGTTGCAGGTGTAGTCGATGTCACTGAGCGGTGACAGAGGATAAGGGCCTAGTCGTGAATAGAAGGGCATGAAGTGAGAGCGCACCACTACGTTGACCGAGTCCAACTGGACGATTCCCAATCGCTCTACCATCTGTTGAATGTGCCGTAGGGCGATGGGGCCAGCGGGGCGGCGCTCGTTGAAACCCTGGGCCGTTAGAGCTATTCGACGAGCCTCTTTGATGGAGAGGTCATTAGTTGAGCTAGGCATTGAGCAAATTTATCGGTTGTGCTATGGACTAATTGGCGCCAACATACTGGCGCCGCACTTGATACAGACTGTATCTGTCCAGACCGTAGACCTCTTGCAAAGCTTTATCGGGAGTGCTCCCTTCCTTGAAGATGACCAGAAAGTCTACCATTTTCTCCCAGCCGTGAGCATCTATCAAGTACTCCACCAAGCTGAAGCTTTGGGCATAGGAGAGTATGGCGCCGCTATGGTCAGCCGGGAAACTGCTGCTCAAACTCCGTACCGATATCAGCTCATCATCTTGGAGGCCTGTTCCAGGGCGTCCCGTTGGTAGGGTTCCAAGGGTTCTTCCGAGTACATTGCCAGGCCCTCTGATACTTTTTCTATTCTCCGCCCCCCGAGCCTCAAAGGAGTATCCAACGGTCTTCCCGTCTTCCTGGACGGGAACGCGAGAGATTATCTCCAAGTCGGCAAACAAGAAATTCAAGTTATCAAGGAAACTCTGTCAACTCTCGTCTAAGGATATGATGGATGATGCCTGCGACACACCGAGTTGAATAGCTATATCCTCAGACATATTAATTGATATAAGAGATGGATTAGAGTCGTCTAAGACCCAGTCCGAGGAGTAGGAAATGGTGTAGTAGAAGTCCTCGTTAGTGTAGGTAATCACTTCAGGAACGGTGAGGGTCGAACTCATGTTACCTATGCTGATCTCACAATCTCCAGGCGTGTCCCTGAACAACGAGAAGGATACAGGAGCACTTTCGCTTGAGGACAATGTAATCGGTCGATTGTCGCTTTCCACTCCGTCGACCATCAGGCTGATCAGGAATCCCCCTCTTCACCGGCATTGACCACAGCATTGACCGTAACCTCTCCTCCTGGGAATACCAGGGACGGAGTTACTAACAGGGAAGTCGTCTGTAGACCTCTAGTCTCCGAGGTAGGTTTAGGAGTAGAAAGCAGGTTTGGAGGAGAGGTGGGGCTTGGGGTTAAGGTTGGTTCCGGAGTAGATGTGGCGGCGCCTCCAGTGCACGCCAAGATCATAAGCTTAGCCGCCAATAACAGAGATACGAGCTTGATAGCTGTTCTAGTCCTCCAACGTACAATCAATGCTTTCCTGTTCCTGAGAGTGTTTCTCACACCGAACTAGTACCACGAATAATATCTAAACATTCTTGATTCGTCACTGCTGAATCTACATGTGGTACGAATTGAAATATGACTGCATCTACCGTATCCTATCGTTGGGGTGCGTCGGCGACACAAACTTAGACGAGCAGACGTATTTCCCGTTTATCAAGTAGCTCTCCGGGAGGTCAGCATGATCAGCCAATTTTCGGTTCTATATGACGGCCACGTGGACATAGCGGACCCTGGGCATCGGGGAACCCATGCCGATGAACGTCTGTACTCCAACGAGGATTTTGCGGGCGTTTTGACTAGGTCCAAAGAGCTGGCCCGGCATATGGACGATCTAGGTTATTACTGCCTATGGATGGCAGAACACCACTTCCAGCGGGAAGGCTATGAGTGTATCCCCAACCTAATCCAACTAGGAACCTATTTGGCCACCCAGACCGAGCAGCTTAAGTTTGGCTGCGCATTCAATATCGTGACTATGTGGCATCCCCTCAGGCTGGCTGAGGACTACGCGATGGCTGACATACTGACCGATGGGCGTGTTATCTTCGGGGTGGGGCGGGGATATCACACCCGTGAGGTGGAGACCTTCGGCGCACCCCTCATCGATAACGATGCTAATCGTGAGCTGTTTCAAGAGCAAATGGAGGTGATCCTGAAGGCATTCAGCGAGGACAATTTCTCTCACAAAGGCAAATATTACACTATCCCCGCGCCTGTGGAATATCGAGGGTATATGCTGAAGGACGTCACTCTAGTGCCGCGGCCCAAATATCTTCCCGTGGAGATTTGGCAGCCTATAGTCAGTGGACGAACGATGGATTACGCAGCCAAAAAGGGGTTTAAGGGAATAATTCATGCCACGGGAGATGCTATCTTAGACGGGGTTGCTCGCGGCTTCCAAGAGGCGGCGGCCAAATACGGACGCGAGCTGGAGTTGGGAGGAGACATGTCCTTCGGGCTGGATATCTACCTAGCCGATAGTCATGAAAAGGCTTACAAGAAGCTGGAGCCGTACCATGACGAGTTCTTCAAGCAGGCAGCCCCCTTTGGTTTCGTGAGATACGCTGATGAGCAGGGTCGTCCGTGGGGGGCTCCTGGGACGCCTATGCGCTCGCCCTCTTTGGATGAGAGTCTCGAACAAAGGGCTTGGTTTGCAGGCACACCCGAGGAGTTTGTCTCGTTCTTAAAGGACTGGAGTAGTCGATATCCAGGACTGGAACACGTATTCGTTCACTGGCCTTACGGAATGCTTCGAGACGAGTTTTTTGATCAGCTTTCCATAATAGCCAGCGAGGTCATGCCTGCCCTGAATGGAAGTAAACCTTCAGGCGTATAGAAGCCACGGTTGCCAGGATCAGGAACCTGAGAGCGATGGCCTCGCGGTAGATGGTCCGGCTTAAGACGCTTCCTGGATTCCCCACCTCCAACCCCCTCCCCCTAAGAGCCTGTCCCAGATTGGGCCCACCCAGGTAGGTTTTTGTATGTGGGGGGCACATCCCTTCTAGGGACTCAGGACAGGCCCCCATACCCCTGCCTGAGGGTGGTTCCCTTCGGCAGGCTCAGGATAAACTCTTGGCTCACCATGAGCGGCGGGCACCCTTGCGGGCTTCTTGGACAGGATACCCTGGATTACCGTGCTTAACACGGTAATGACGGCATAGGGGGTGCCACGGACATGGGCTTTCACAAGAGATTGCTGCTGCATTCTGTCCTGACCATAGGCCTCCCCATTCATCCGTTGGCCCTTGTGTCCTGTTGAGGTTTGGTTTATTGGGTTTTGTTTCACGTGGACAAAATATATTACAGAGATGACGTAATTACATGCGCCAAAGGTACTGCTGACGCCAGGAAATTTGCAGGATGCTAGGGCCGTACAGTCCTGGGTATGGTCCGGCGCTCAAGATGACAGGTGATAGATTGGGGTGTTAGAATCAAGCAGACCCATGAAGTACAAATCTCTGGGAAAAACAGGGCTCAAGGTATCCGAGATATGCCTGGGTACCATGACATTCGGTGATCAGGCCGACGAGGAAACCTCAAAGGCCATACTGCACGCCTGCTGGGACGCTGGCGTCAATTTCATCGATACGGCCGACGCGTACGTGGAGGGACGCTCCGAAGAGATAATAGGTAACCTCTTGAAGGGGCGTAGGCATGAGACCGTCCTCGCTACGAAAGTAGGTAACAAGGCCGGGCACGCCCCCAACGATACAGGCTTGTCCCGGTCTCACGTAATGCTATCGGTGGAGGGGAGTCTGAGGCGTCTGCAGACCGACTATATAGACCTCTACCAGACTCACAGGCCAGACTACGACACCCCTCTCGAGGAGACCCTACGGGCCCTGGACGATCTGGTTCATCAGGGGAAGGTCAGATATATAGGTTGCTCGAATGATCCCGCCTGGTACATGTGTAAGGCCCTCTGGACCAGCGACGTATATAATTTGAATAAATTCGTCTGTGTTCAGCCCCGCTACAACCTGCTGGACCGACACATAGAGGCAGAGTTACTCCCTCTTTGCGCAGATCAGGGAATCGGCGTAATTCCCTTCAATCCCATCGCCGGAGGCCTGCTCTCGGGGAAATACAAGAGGGGAGACCTTCCCCCTAGGGACACCCGCTTCGGTCTTATGGACATGTACATGAAACGCTACTGGTACGAAACGAACTTTGACGCCGTAGAAAAGGTGGTGGACGTGGCCAATGACAATGGTAAGACTCCTGTCCAGTTGGCCGTGGCCTGGCTGCTGCAGAACCCCATCATCACCTCCCCCATCATAGGGGCCAGCAGGGTTGACCAGGTGAAGGAATCGCTTCAGGCGGTAAATATGGAGCTCTCGGATGAAGAGTTGAAGGCCTGCGCTGATATACAAGGCGTAGGTTATTGATTATCGCAGTCGGGGCATTTACTGTCTGGGAATATGGAGGAGGTAGGTCATGGTGACTAGTACTTATGCACTTGAAGAGTTTATTCATGATATGTCCGAGGAGATGAAGAAGGACATAAGTCGGGAAAAGCTCTTGGATAGGGGTTCGGTTTTGATGGAGCGGTTGGTGGGAAACCCAGACTGCATTCCATCCGAGTATCGGGTTCCATCAGGGAGAGGCAAGTCGCCCAACCACGGCTCTTATCTGCTTCACCGCGGCGACAACGGGCTGCTGCTAAGCGCCGAGGTGTGGGGCCCGGGAGACCATGTGGGACCTCACGACCATCACACGTGGGGCATGATTGGTGTGATAGAAAACGTGCTGCAGGAGATTCGCTTCCGCCGAGTGGACGATGGGTCAAAACCAGAATTTAGCCGGTTGGAGAAGGATAGGGAGTTGTTGACCAGGCCTGGAGAGATAGCCCTCCTGATGCCGGGAACCGACGAGATTCATCAGATAGACAACACAGATGATCGCCCCACCGTCGAGATTCATGTATATGGTGATGACCTGGGAAAGATATCTCGCTGTAAGTTTGACCTGAATACTGGCAAGGTCAGCGCCTTCGTTAGCGGCTCCGAGTACGATAATATGTAGTCTTCCTGCCTCGACTCTGTCGACAATCCCACTTTCCGCCGCCTAGTCGCCAAGCTAACATTCATAAGAGATCCAGATTCATGTCATCGAAGACTTCACCCTCGGAGCTGAAAGACTTGATAGATGCTGAGTCTACCCTTGCTCTGATAGACGTCAGAGAGTACGGCGAATACAACACCTCTCATATCCCTATGTCCACCCCGTTGCCCCGGCGGCTGCTGGAGCTCCGCCTGCCGGAGCTGACACCTTTCAGGGGGACACCCTTGGTGGTATGCGACGACGATGGCCGTAGAGCTGAGCTAGCAGCCGCTACTATCCAGGGCATGGGTTATTACGACGTCTCCGTCCTTGCAGGCGGGATCAACCGTTGGGCGATGTCGGGTTATCCCACCGAGTGGGGTATTAACGTGCACAGCAAGGACTTCGGTGAGCGAGTGCAGGTAGAGCGGAGGGTAGCGGAGATAGAGCCGGAGGAGCTGCATCATCGCTTGCAAAGTGGGGACAAGATCGTCATCCTCGATGCCCGCACACCAGAAGAACATCAGCGCTCCTGTATCCCAGGTAGTATAAGTATGCCAGGTGGCGAGCTGGCGTTGAGGACTTGGGACATCATAGGAAAACCGGGTGACCCAGTTGTAGTCCATTGTGCTGGGCGCACTCGCAGTATCATCGGCGCCAGAGCACTGCAGAGAATGGGGCTATCGAACGTGTATGGTCTCAAAAACGGAACGATGGGCTGGCAGATGGCCGGCCTGGAGCTGGAGCGAGGCTCTAGACGTTTAGACCTGCCCAAGCCTTCCCAGGAAGGCCTGTATTCAGCAGAGGCTTTTGCGAGGAAAGTTGTTGCGGAAGACGGTGTCCGGTATATCGATGTTCCGGAGCTTCAGGGCCTCATGGAACGGTCTAAACGTGAAAACGTGTATCTCGTGGATGTCCGCACCGAGGAGGAGTTCTATGGAGGACACATCCCGGGGTTCCGATGGTATCCTGGGGGTCAGGCCGTTCAACAGAGCGATGATGTTGTGGCGGTGAAAAATGCCCAGATAGTGTTCGCCTGCGACGGATACGTGCGGGCATCCGTGACGGGTTCCTGGTATCGGCAGATGGGATTCCCCAACGTTCGAGTGCTGAATGGAGGTACGTCGGCTTGGGTGGGCGGCGGACTTGAGCTGGAAACCGGTATGCCTTCAAGGCTGCCCTTTGGATATGAAAAGGCCCGAACAAAAGTAAAGATGATCTCCCATCGGGAGCTGCATGCTCAGCTGGGAAGCCCTAATGCTCCGTTGGTGATCTTTGTAGACACCAGCCAGGACTTCAGTGACGGTCATGTGCCCGGCGCTAGGTGGATACCCAGAGGATGGCTAGAGCTTGGGATAGCTGATACAGCGCCCTCCAAAGATTCGCGGGTTGTGGTCACTTGCCTGGATGGGCTTAGCTCAGTGCTGGCGGGGGGCACTCTCAAAGGCCTCGGCTACCGGCAAGTGGCTGTTCTGGAAGGCGGAATGAAAGCCTGGACAGAGGCGGGGTTATCGGTAGAAAAGGGCCTGAGTGGGGTCATGACGCCTCCGGATGACATGGTGCCCTTTGATATCGAAAGGAATTGGGCCGAGGCTATCAACTACCTGCGGTGGGAAGAGGAGTTGGGCAAGAAGTACGAGACTTCACCCGATTAAGAGACCTTTGAATAACCCCAGCATTGTCCCAAAATGAAGTGCTCCAACTGTCATTACTTCGACAAGCTCAGCACGGGGTCTGAACGGAACCCTTCGCCTATGCTCAGGGTGAACTCCGCGAAGTGAAGAATCCAAAACCTATGCCCGTAAAGCTACGATGTATTTGATGGACCGCTTTGGATTCTTCGCTACGCTCAGAATGACACTGTATGAGGCTTGGTCGCAAGTTACGCGAAAGTCTCATTAACGGCAACCCCTTCTATATCACTTCAACGTCGCATTTCGTATGGCGTCCAGCAGGCGGTCTTCCGTCTCCCCCCGATTCTGATTCCAGTCGGCAGGGCTTATGTGATACAGCTGGACTTCGCTGCCACTCTCCTGTAATCGGCTATCTCCCGAAGCAAGCGAGTTGTCGCACACGATGCCCAGCAGATAGCGTCCTGGAGTTTCGGGGTGCAGTATTGCCATGTTCACAGCGAATCCATCGAGGGCTACCTGTCTTTGTACCTCGAAGCCATGAACAATCAGGAACTCGTATACCGAATCCTCGCAGCTAGGCTCCGTCCTCTTCAGCTCCTCTATGTAAAGCTTGTCGGATATAACGTTAAAGAAGGAGTCGAAAACTCCGATGGCCTCGTCAGGTGATGGAGGAGGCATCATCTTGAGAAAGACTGCGTTTCCCTTATCGGAGACGATGGTGGGAGTCCCAAAGACGCCGTACCTCTCTCTGGCTTCTGAATAGTCCTCGGCGATCTTCTGCAACGACTCTCTACTCTTAAGGTCGCTTCGGAACTGGTCCACGTCCAGGTTGACGGCTCTGGCAACTTCCTCCAGCACTTCTGGCTGGTTTATCTCTTTTCTCTCTAAGTGATGAGCATCCAAGAGGGCCAGGTGAAACCTCTCGAAAGCGTCATCACCCTGCTTACGGGCTGCCTCACCCGCCCTGAGGGCCAGCAATCCTCGACTGATGTATGACTCGGGCTGCTCCCACAGCCGCCAGTCCGATCCCTCTTTGCTCTTCAGTTGCTCCAGGGGGAAGCACTTCCAGGTAACATCGAACCCGCCGTCGTAGGCTTGCTTAACATCTCGCAGCCAGACTGCCGCGACCCTAACGAAAGGTCAGCCATAGTCGAAGAACACGGTTAGGTGGATCTTAGGGTTCATGTTTTGTCTGCTCCCTTCTCTCCATGAATGCTAGAGCGCATATCAAGATTGCGATGCGCTCTAGCAGATTTACTCAAATTGGGGGTGTCTGCCATCCACCGAACACACTCTCGATGTGCTGAGCTACTGCCAGGGCCACGTCGTCCCGCCAGTGGCGTGCCACCACCTGTACTCCAATGGGCAGGCCCTCGGATGATGTTCCGGAGCGCACTATTACGGCCGGCCACCCGGTCAGATTATAAGTCTCGGTGTAGCTGGAGTCGGCGCGCTCGCCGCCCTCCAACGTGACTCCGTGGTGAGGTGCAGGGAAGGCATTGGAGGGACAGATGATGACGTCGTACCTCTCCATGAAGGTCAACATGTCCATCTTGAAGGCATCCCATTTCAGGGTCAGGCCCAAGAGCTCAGAAGCCGAGGTCTCTTTCGGCAACCTGTCCTCGATCAGTTTTTGAGTGAACACGTGTATATCTTTTGTTCCTGCATCCTCCAGAATCCAATCATCGGATGCGGCCCATTCCAGCTGGTCCAGCTTTCCGGCGATGTCGTGGGTCTTATCTACCACGTGAGGTAGGGCTTCTTCTATCTTCAACACAGAGTCAGCCAGCATCTCAGCCACTCTTTGCACTGTACTCACCGTCTCGGGGGAGGGCGACACTATTCCGTTATCGGTGTAGTAGGCTACTCTCAGCTCCCCCAGTCTTACGTCCTCTGGATTGCCCAACGGCATCGCTACCATCGCGGGATCAACCCGGTCCGGCCCAGAAAGGATAGGCATGACCAAAACCAGGTCTTCGATGAAGCGGGCCATGGGCCCTACCTGCAGGCGGAAGTCGAGAGCTCCACCCATGGGCGGGAAGTGGCCCGTCCTGGGAACTCGCCCCATACTAGGTTTGAGGCCGGTGATGCCGCAGAAGCAGGCCGGCTTGCGAATGCTGCCTCCCGAGTCAGCCCCCATTCCCAGGGGCGACCCACCAGCCGATATAATGGCTCCCTCGCCGCCGCTGCTGCCTCCCGGCGTTCTGTCTAGATCGTAGGGGTTGTTGGTGCGACCGAAAAGAGCGTTATCGGTCTCGCCGACAAGGCTCAGCTCTGAAAGGTTGGTCTTCCCCAGGAGGATGGCTCCGGCGGAGCGAAGGCGAGCAACTACAGTAGCATCCTCCTCTGGAGTAAAGGAGGCTCTGCCAGCGGTCCCACCTGTAGAGATCTCTCCTGCGGTATCCAGTGAGTCCTTTATGGTCATGGGCACGCCATGCAACGGACCCGTGGATTCACCTTTGGCAAGCATTTTGTCCGCTTTGCGGGCATCTTCCAAGGCCGCCTCTGCCCTGAGGTGTACTATCGCGTTAAGCTTTGGGTTCACCTCGTCGATGCGTCGAAGATGTGCTTCGATCACCTCCTCGGATGAAACCTTCTTATCTCGGATGGCTAGAGCCAGCTTGGCCGCAGATGAATAAATTATCTCTTTCAACGTATACCTACCCTTATCTTATTTACGCCGGATCAGCATCAATCCATCTCGGATGGTTAGCAGGAGATTCACCACTCTAGGATCGTTTTGCACATGGCGATTAAAGCTAGCGATGGCCTTGTCATCCTCGTCCTTTGGAGCTAGCACTCTTCCCGACCATAGCGTGTTGTCCACGGCTATGATGCCGTTAGGAGACAGAACCCCTAGGCACTCCTCATAGTAGCTGGTGTAGTTGATTTTATCGGCATCGATGAAAACCAGATCGAAAGGGCCTGTTAGCGTTTTGAGAGTTTCCAGGGCTGGGCCCATACGTATCTCTATTTTCTTGCCGTGAGGAGACCTGTCAAAGTAGCCCTGGGCCATCTTCTGGGCCTTGGGATCAATATCGCAGGTGATTATCTGACCATTTTCTGGAAGGGCGTGGGCCATCATTAAAGCGCTGAAACCAGTGAACGTCCCTAGCTCAAGGACCTTTTTTGCACCCGACGTGGCGATGATAAACTGCAGCGCGCCTCCGATTAGCCGGTCGGAGATCATCTGAGGATATGCCATGTTTTTGTAAGTTGCCTCCTTCACCTCCTCCAGAAGTGGGGGGAGGGGTGTGGTGTGTTGAAAAGCGTACTTCTCCACCTCGTCATCGACTATCCCGAACATAGGTTGCTCCTTTCGACTCTGGAATTCATCAACAGTATATGGTACTCTTTTCCGCGCGTTCGGTCAGGCTACGCAAGCCCTCTACCAGGGGGTGCTTCACTTATTTCTACGAGGGGGAGACGATGGCTAAAGTTCTTGGCAGCACCTTGATAGCAAAGACCTTGAAAGAAGAGGGTGCGGATACTCTATTCTACCTGATGGGCGGTCCAAACTTCGACATAGTGTTGGGCTGTGAAGACATGGGTATCAAAACTGTAGACTTCCGTCATGAGCAGGCCGCTGCCTTTGCCGCTCATGCATATGCTCGTGTAACGGGTAAGCCTGGCATCTGCACCGCCGCTTCTGGTCCCGGCACCTTGAATCTTCTTACAGGAGTTTACACAGCCGCAATCGACTGTGCTCCAATGGTGATTCTGGGAGGAGCCAGCCCCGTCCACGAAATAGGACGCGGGTCCTTCCAGGAGGTTGACCAGGTCAATATTATGAAACCCCTCTGCAAAGCATGGCACCAGCCCGGCAAAGCAGAGAGATATCCTGAGGTAGTAAGCATGGCGTATCGCCAGTCCATGTCTGGACGACCTGGCCCTGTATATATAGACTGCGGCGCCGATGTGCTGTACGACTGGGTGGAAGAGTCAGAGGTGCCAGCACCCACGAGATTCGCCAAGAGAAGTAGGCCCATGGCGGAGCCGGGAGCCGTCGAAGAGGCTATCGACATGCTAGCCAAGGCGGAGCGTCCTGTGATCGTATCAGGCGGAGGCGTTGTGTTCTCTGGTGGTGCGTCAGAGATGGAGCGATTGATCGACATAACCAAGACTCCCTTCTATACAGCACCTATGTCTCGTGGAGTGGTGCCCGAAGACCATGAGGTCTCCTTCCAGGGTGCTAGAAGCGCCGCCTTTCGAGAGGCCGATCTGGTCATGATCATTGGAACTCGCATGAACTGGATGTTGAACTTTGGTGCTCGATTCAACAAAGATGCCAAGTTTATTCAGATAGATATAGAGCCTAGCGAGATCGGACATAATCGAAGTGTCGATTTAGGAATAGTCGGCGATGCCAAGATGGTGCTGGGTCAGCTGGTCGACGAGGCGGAGGCCCAGGCGCCCAAATTCTCCGGAAGGTCCGAATCTCCCTGGGTGACCAGTTTGAAGGCTGACAACGAGCGAAGAGCCGCCAAGGTTGCAGACCTACTCGAATCTGACCGAGTGCCCATACACCCCCTCCGCCTCTGCAAGGAGGTGCGCGAATACCTGGATAGGGATGCCATTCTGTGTGTAGACGGCAACGAGATACTCCATTTCGCTCGCCAGTCCATCCCGACCTACGTATCAGGCCACAGGCTTAACGCAGGGGTCACCGGAACCATGGGAGTCGGACTGCCCTACGGCATAGGGGCCAAGCTGGCCAAACCCGACAAGCAGGTCATGGTCCTTCACGGCGATGGCTCTATGGGCTTGAATGCCATGGAGATTGATACTGCGGTTCGCTTCAACCTGCCCGTGGTTACAGTGGTCAGCAACAACGCCGGGTGGACGGCCCGTTCCTTGACCCAACGCAAACCCGGCCGAGAATTGGGGTTCACCGCCTTTGACGAGATGGCGACAGCCCTGGGAGGCTATGGAGAGAAGGTGGAGGATCCCAACGAGATTAAGCCCGCCATAGATAGGGCGTTCAAAAGCGGAAAAGCTGCCGTGGTAAACGTCATCGTGGAGCCTACCGCCGCCGCCGTATCTCCCCATGATGTCGGTGGCATGGAGGGATCCCCTCCTAAAGAGAAGTAAGCGGACCAGGGAGATTAGGAGATGGGCGCTGCAGGCAATCCTCCCCAAGAAGCGGTGGGGCGATTGTCACAGGTGGATATAGACGTCAGCGACTTGGAGCGTGGCGCTCGGTTTTGGTCGGCCGTCCTCGGCTTGGAGATAAGACGGGAGTTTGGCCAGTATCTGGAGTTCGTGCGCCACGAAGGAAGTCCTGCGATAATCCTTCAGAAAGTGCCTGAACCTAAGACCGCCAAGACCCGGGTGCACTTGGATATCGAGGTGGATGACCTGGATGTCGCCCTGGCCAAGGTTGAAGCCCTGGGTGGCAAGAAGCTGCAAGAGATTCAAGAATACGACGAACGGTTCGTAGTAGTCGCAGACCCTGACGGTAATGAATTCTGCCTCGTAACAGAAGATGGCCCGCAAGTTTAGCCGGGAACTGACCCTTTAGACTTGCCGCAACCTATTAGTTGCTGATTGGGGCACCCTCTTTAATTCGTTCGGGCCACCATTTGTTATCCCACTCGTCTTCCCACATAGACCTGAGGTGAGGCAGCACCTCTTTGCCGAATAGCTCTATGTTCTTCAAAGTGAGCTCGTGGGGCATGGAGCCTATGTGCAGCAACACCATCAAGTTCCCGACATTCAACCTCTTGACGGCATCCTTCAGCTGGTCAACAACCGAGGATGGGCTTCCGCCCACGACGAACTGCTTGTCAATGAAGTCGCTATAGGACAAATCCCTCCACTGACCGGAAGCTCTGGACTCTCTCGACTTGCTTCTCTTGATAGTGTGAACCAGGCTGGGGTGGTCCTGGTAGCCTGGTGCTGACAGGAAATGGGGAGCAATCCATTGGCACTTGTTGAAGAAGTATCGGAGGTGTTCGGTGTAGTCCTTCTCTGCTTGAGCGTCGCTCTCAGAAACCACCACTAGCTGCAGGAATCCCAGTCTGAATGGATTTCTGTCCAACTCCTGATGGGCTATCCTCTCCCAGTATCGATCGACGATTTCCTGAGCGTCCAAGTTGCCGTAGAAGCTCAAGTAGCAATAGCAGTAATCATGCTCTGCCACGAAATCCCAGGTGGACATGCTGCCGGCGCCGGGGACCCAGATGGGCGGATGCGGTTTCTGGATGGGTTTGGGCCACACGTTTACATATCGCAACTGGGTGTACTTGCCATTGAAGGCGAAGATGTCATCCTTGGTCCAGGCCTGCTTTATAAGGTCGTGGGCCTCTCTATATCGCTCCCGTTGCTCGATGGGGCTGATGCCGTAGCAGAAGTTGGCGTCCATAGATGTTCCCAGAGGCATCCCAGCCACCAAACGACCTCCGCTGATACAGTCCAGCATGGCATATTCTTCGGCGATTCTTGTGGCCGGTTGGGTGGTGGGTAAGGTGGAACCCATCTGCACGATGGCAGCATTCTTGGTGCCGCGAGCCAGTGCCGCACCCATGATGTTGGGGTTGGGCATGAACCCGTATGCGTTCTGATGGTGCTCGTTGGTGCAGACCCCATCGAGCCCCATCTTATCGGCGTGGACCAACTCGTCTAGACTCCAGTTGTAGTACTGTCCCACCCTTCCCGCATCAGCCAGCTCGGTCCATGGGGGATCAACCCACACCGATGGATAGCGCTCTTCGAAGTCATCGGGCAACTCTCGATGAGGCATCAGATGAAACATGGACACTTTCATATTGGTCCCTCTACGCTGGGCGTGACGAGCTAAATCAGGGTCGTATTATACACTATCAATAGTAGCGACAGGAGAGGGTTGCTTTGTTCCCACAGGGCTTGATAGCAGTCAAACCACTTAAGTCTGCAGTCGGCCATCTCTCTAGGCGACCCTGGCCAGAATCCCCAAAGGAGGGAGTCTAGACCTTCCTGGTGCAGGCAGGGGGCCTGTCCTGAGTCCCTTGAAGGGATGTGCCCCCAGCCCCAAAACCTACCTGGGCGAGCGGTTGGGGAACAAGGCGTCCGCCTCGCCTCACTCGTCATTCCTCTGTAAATAGGGGATTTCAGGGGGGAGTGCAGAGAGGGCAACGCCCCCTTTACCAGGGGCTTCGAGGAGGTGTCCCTCCTTAATGCTCTTAGTGTTCCCCCTTCTCCTGGATGGGAGAAGGGGGCTAGGGGGATGAGGTCGAAAGCCTCCCTCCACCGCCCGTGGATTCCCGTGTCGAGCACGAGAACGACGGAGAAGGGGGTCTCCTTTTCCGCCAATCCTCTGAAAACAGGCCATTTTCATCCCCTTACGTGACCTCCACAAGGTCATTCGTCATTCCTACCTCCGGCGCGCCCCTATCCGCCTGCCGCCCTGCTCAAATGGTTTGACGAGCTCACCCTGAGCCAGTCGAAGGGAGTGAGCAGGACACCTGCCTCCCCCCGCTTAAGAGCAATCAGCTTGCTGTAGGAGCGGTTGACGAGGTTTGCCATTGCTACTACCATGACCGTTACTCGAAGCGGGAGGGCTACTATACAATGAGGGTTGAATCAGCAGAATATCTAAGAAAGGTCTATGAAACCTTTTGGCAGACATTGGGCGCCCCTGAAGAAGAGGCGCGGATATACGCCGAAAATCTCCTGAAGGCGGACATGGCGGGAAAAAGCACCCAGGGCTTGGCGAGCCTCACAATCTCCTACCCATTGGTCCGCAGCGGTTCGTTGAAGTTTGGTATGCCTATGACAATAGTTAAAGAGGGTCCAAGCTTCGCCCTCATCGATGGTGGCCACGGGACTGGACAGGTGATCGCCGCCAGGGGAATGGAGATAGCCATCCAAAAAGCTAAAGAGGCGACGGTGGGGTGTGTCTGGATCCGAAACAGCAATGATGTCATGCGGGTCGGGAACTACACAGAGATGGCTCTGGAGCACGACTTTGTGGGTTGGGCGATGAGCAACGGAGAGCCCTATGTGTCGGCGTGGGGTGGATGTGAGCCTGTGTTCTGCACCAACCCCATGTCATATGCCATTCCGGCCAGCGCTGAGCTACCCATCATCTTCGATGCGGCCACTAGCTCGATTACTCATGGCGGAGTAGTACGAGCAGCGTACGATAAAGTTCGCCTGCCGGAGGGGATAGTGGTGGGCGATGACGGCAAGCCCGTTTTCGATCCAACTCCTCTCGTAGCAGACCCGACTAACCGGAACTCACCCATAGGAGGCGCCATTCTTCCTGTAGGAATCAAAGGATTTGGATGGTTGATCTGGGTGGAGGTGTTGGCGGCCATCACCTCCGGCATGACCATATCCAAATACATTCCCTTGGACTACTCGGGAGGAGCCAAGTGGACTGGCGGGACCTTTTTGATGGCTATAAACGTCGGCAACATAGTTCCCATTGATGAGTTCAAGGCCCAGGTTGATGACATGATACGGACTATCAAATCATCCAAGTTGGCAGAGGGTTTCGACGAGATCGTCATGCCGGGCGAGCGGTCCCAGATCGAAGCGGAGCGCCGTCGAAAAGAAGGCATACCCATCCGTGACGAGGACTGGGGGCACTTTTCGGCCATGGCCCAGGAGATAGGCGTGGATTTAGAAACCCTGCGAACCTAGCAACCCATGGGAAGAGCAACGGGTGGTCGCCTCTGGCAGTTTAGGGATAGCCGAGGTTACGGCTGGGTAGTAATAGGCTCTTTCACCTTCAACTACGCTGCTATCGTCATTTCTCTCTCAACCCTGGGGCTGCTACTGCCAGATATCTCCGAGGAGCTATCCTTATCTCCCTCGCAGCAGGGTTTGCTGGCCTCCTCCGTACTGTTCGCAAACCTGATTTTCGAGATCCCCTCCAACTGGTGGCTCTCTCGATACAGACCATGGAGAGTGGCCAGCATATCCTTCATGGCGGCCAGCCTGTCCATTCTGTTGAAAGCTTGGGCCCCCACCTTTATCGCGCTGGTTTTAGCGCGAGTGCTGGTGGGATTGCTCAGTATCTTCGTCGGAGCTCCTCGTACCCTGCTGGTGCTCCAGTGGATGACTCGAAGGCAAATAGGACTGGCTAATAGCGTGATTTTCGGCTTGTTTGAAGGGCTGGACGGGGTCGGCTCTATTCTTATTTCCCAGATTTTGGTCTGGCTGGGAGATTGGCGGGATACCCTGTACTTGTGGGCTGGAGTGTGCGTAACCTCCAGCCTGCTGTGGCTGGTGCTGGGCAAAGAGAGACGAACCTCCGAGCACAAGGAGAATGTACAATCGCAGAGGGAGACCCCCCTCGGCAGCTTGTTCAGGTATGGAGAGCCGTGGATACTTGGATTGGGATCAGCTGCCGCTGTAGGAAGCAACTTCGCCTTCGGAGCCTTTTGGCCAACGTTTACAGGAGACGAATATGGCACCTCCATAACTCTGGCCGGCCTGATCGTGGGACTGACGTTTATGGCCCGTGCTCCTGCGATTTTCGGCGTCAACCTCACACCTTTCCTGGTAAATCGAACGTCCCTGATAATGATCATTTGCGGCATCGGACTGACTGCATCCAACTTAGGACTTCTCGCTACCGGCTCAGCGCCTCTGCTGATCATCCTTGGGATTGTGAACGGTATGATGGCTTGCTACTATCCCTCGCTATTGACCAGCATCTATGGCCTGCCGGCGATACGTCCTCGAGAGATCGCCGTTGCGGGCGGATTGCTGATGACCCTTAACTGGACCGGGGCTGCCTTGGGACCGCTGATAGCGGGGTCGATCCAAGAAACCACCGATAGTCTGGGGCTGGCCCTTGTGGTCACCTCTCTGGGACCAATGGTAATGACCTTTGCCGGTATCGTTCTGGCAGATATGAGAAGAAGAGGCCGTAAAGCCAGCACAGAGTCTAGATGATTTAAAAACGAGGGTAGCGGATTTCATTCGAGACCTAGGCTCTTCGCCCTTCTTGTCAAGGCCGTTTATTTTAAAGTTCAGGTAAGTCGGTGGAAGGTATTTTCCTTGACAGAGACCCCTTATGCGTCATAGCATGCAGACCGAATACTTGTTGACAAAAAACTATACAGGGAAGAAATCTATGACTGATCTGTTGAAAGGCAAAGTAGCCCTGGTAACAGGAGGAGGTTCGGGACTGGGGAGAGCTGCTTCGGTGGCCTTCTCTAGAGAGGGTGCGAAGGTAGTGATTGCGGACGTGGATTCTAAGGGTGGTGAGGAAACCCTGCGGATAATAAAGGAGACAGGCGGCGAGGCCATCTTCGTGCAGGCCGACGTTTCTAAGACTGGCGAAGTGGAGGGCATGGTCAATAAGGCGGTGGAGACCTATGGAAGGCTGGACTGTGCCCACAATAACGCCGCCATCGAAGGAGACATCACCCTGACCCACGAGTACTCCGAAGATACGTGGGATCGAGTAGTCGGTATCGATCTCAAGGGAGTGTGGTTGTGCATGAAGTACGAGATACTTCAGATGCTCAAGCAGGGTGGGGGAGCCATCGTCAATACATCTTCAACTATGGGCCTCGTGGGTAAAGACGGCATGGCGGCCTACACAGCGAGCAAACATGGAGTTGTCGGTCTCACGAAAACCGCCGCCATCGAATATGCGAAACAGGGCATTCGGGTCAATGCGGTGTGTCCTGGGACCATGTACACCCCTATGGTGGAACGTATCCGTGAGGTTGCGCCAGATCAGGACGTCCAGTTGATGCAGGGCACACCCCTAGGCCGAGGCGCTCAACCGGAGGAGGTGGCTGAGGCCGTGGTGTGGCTGTGCTCGGATGCAGCCTCCTTCGTGGTGGGTCATGCCATGCCTGTCGATGGAGGTGAGACTTCCTGGTAGTGGATGAGAGGTTCATCCTTGTTGACAAAGTAGGTCGCTTGTTTAAGTAGGGAAAATCGCGAGAGTATAACTCTCGACTACCCAAGGGAAATGGAGGAAGTGATGGCTAAGGCCCTGGGAGACGTGAAAAAACAGAAGAGCTATAAGAAGGACTTCGATCCCATTCTGGGCTACGCCAGAGGAGTCATTCTATATGACGATGAGCAGGAATACCGAAGTGTTAGGGCCGCGGAAGACGTTCTTCTCCATCGCTACAACAAGTGCGGCATGGAGGGTGTGCACAATCTCATGGCCCTGGTGGACGACTGCAGCGTTCCCTCCTTTTTCGAAGGTCCCGCCTACGAGGAGCGATTCCTATCCTCCAAGCTTATGGAGGACCGACTGAACCAGCTCTCCAGAGAGCACTTGGGGGGTGACGAAAGCTACAGGGCTATGGCCTTCAATCGGGTGACTGCCGGCGTTACCAGTCTAATGCTCGCACTGGTGCCGCGAGGCTCCATGGTCCCTTATGTGGTTCCTACCTATCCCGGTCTGGCTCTTCGAGGTCACCCGTGCGTGCCTCGTGGAGTCGAGCTTGCCGGGGCCAGACACAAGGTCATATCCTCCACAGAAGAGTTGGAGGCGATTCTGGATGAGGGGGCGCAGGTGCCTCTGGTTGCCATATGCGGCTCCTACAGAGGAATAGTGCGGGACGAGCTGATGTCGGGAGTGTGCCGCATAGCTCACCATAGAGGCATTCCGGTTTTCGTGGATGATGCATCTGGGGCTCGGAACAGGGTTATATCCTTTGGCCAGAGCAGAGCGACGGATCTGGGCGTGGATCTGGTCATGACCAGCTGTGAGAAAGCGGCCCTCTTTGGTCCTAGGGCTGGGATACTACTGGGCAGAGATGACCTCATGACTAAGATAGGAGCCAAAACTGTATACACAGGAGCGGAGGCTCGTCCGTCCACCATCGCCTCTATTATTCGCTGCCTAGAGGAGTATACCCCGGAGAAGGGGAAGGAGATGTTCGGCCAGTGGAGGGCCAGACACCAGCGCATTTGGGAGATGATGAAGCCTGTCTTCGGAGAAGACCTGGTCTTTGATGCCTACGGTGGAGTGTTTATGGGCCTGGAGGCCTTCACCGAATTTGTCATGGACAAGGCGGGCCTAGATGAGGTGGACCTGGCCCCAGTGGACATCAGCACCGCTCATTCCATGTTCATGCTGAGACGGCACGGATTCATGACCATCACCACTTTGCATTACCCTGGCGCCACCAAGATAATGAGCGTTAAGGTGAATAGCCTAAAGAGTCCAGGCTTGAGCGACGAAGACATTGCTGAAGGCGTTTTGGACTCCCTCGATCAGACGGTCAAGATCATCGACGATAGACCCGCTATGGAGAAGGTTCTCTTCGGCCAGCCCGAGTAGCTTACTAGCGCACTACCGTACGGATGATGGTAGAGGATCCAGTGACGTTGCCCGAGTCGCCAGTCATAAAGAGCAGACAGAAGTCGGCGAGTTGCTCCGGAGTCAGCGCAGTCTTCGCATCTTCAGGCGCCAGCTTTTTCACCGCATCGCTGGACACCCAACCGGGGTTAACCGAGTTCACCTGAACGTTGTATGGCTTGAGCTCTTCCGACAGGTTCATAGTGAGGTGCTCCAACGCCAGGGTCCCCAGATAGTAGTGGGATGATTCGGGGCCGCCCGTATCGAAGGTGCCGGTGATGTTGACTATCTTTCCCCTGTCCTTCTTTATCATTCCTGGAATGAAGGCACGACAGAGCAAATAGGCCGACCAGAACTTCACGTCGAAGACAAGCTCCCACTCATCCTTGGGGATCTCCCATAGATTCTTGCCGTATACGGCTCTACCATCAATGTGAAATACCCCAGCATTGTTTACCAGAATGTCTATGTCCCCGTAGGCTGCCTTCACGTCGGACACCAGCTTGTCCACCTGTGCTTCATCCAGAAGGTCCGCAGGGAAGATATTGCTCTCCCCGCCGGCCTGCTGTATATCGCGCTGAGCAGATTCCAGCCTGGCCACATTCCGACCAGTTAGCGCCACCTTTCCGCCTTCGGCTGCTATCTTTCTGGAAATTGCTGTCCCGATTCCCCCGCTGGCCCCTGTTACAAGAGCCGACATGCCTTCTAATTTCACAACTGTCCCCCTATTTATTTGCCTGGAACTACACCTGAATAGGGGGCCATTGTAAGTGGCTCTTCAATTCAGTGTCAACCCTAGCTTAAGATGATGAACTCTTGCCCTGATAGCAAAGAAGAAGGGTGTGAAGGGTGGAGCTTCTACACGCGCTGCTCGAACACAGGGGCTTGGTATTTGTTGTGACATTTGGGGCGCTATCGTAGTCGTAACTTCATACCAAGTCGTGAGAATCCTCGCCTAGCTGCCATGCCAGCCAACCCCATAGAGTGAGGATTCGGCAACCATCCGGTTATTAGTACGGGTAATTGTCACCATGGGCATGGAGGAATATATTGTGCCCGGTCTGGAGCAAAATGCGGAGTCCTCCCGTTCTGATGGAACAAGATGTAGCCAAGCCTGTTACATCGTTAAGTATTAGGAGATGGAAATATGTACGTTCCAGCTTTGATCGAGTACAGCGTGGAAACCGTATATCTCGTCGTCTTAGATGATACCTGATCAATAATGAGCTGTGTCTCGACAAGAGAAGCAACTGTATTTCCAGCTACATATTTACATTCCCGTTACACTTCGTTTTATGAGCTCAAATCAGACGAATTATGGCGTGAGTATTGTGAATTCAGTGACCGGCAAGGAGAGATGCAGGTGGGAGAATGTCCGGAAGAGTCGACGGCAAAGTTGCCTTGGTCACAGGAGGAAGCTTCTGGATATGGAGGTAGACAGCGTCAACCTTTGCCAGGAGAGGCCTTAAGATAGCCGCGCTCAGATGCTGGCTTCTTCGTCGCAGGTCACCCCACAGGGTCGTAGATGGGGAAATGTAGCCCACTGAGCGAGATGTCATTTTAAAGGAGGTGACATGGACTTGCGCACAGTGGTACAATGTAACATCTGTTTTTATAGCCGAAGTCAATAGAGAGATGCGAGTAAGCTAGATTGAATAGGGCTTGCTTTTATGTTATCCATTCGTTTACTATATCGACACCATTTTCACGGGTACATAGGATGGGCGGGCTTCCGTGTGGAGATGCCTTTTGAGAAAGATTGGATAGCCGAGGAGAAAACTACCTGGGGGAGATTGTAGAATGAGCCAACCAGACGTTCAACTGGAACAGGTGACCAAGAGATTCGGCGAAACAGTCGCAGTCAGTAACTTTACGCTGGACGTACAGTCTGGAGAGTTCCTCTGCTTGCTCGGCCCCAGTGGGTGTGGCAAGACCACCTTGCTGAGGATGCTTGCTGGACTTGAGGAGCCCACTGAGGGCACGATCAAACTTACAGGTGAGGTAGTTAATGGCATCCCGGCTTATAAGAGAGATACCGCTATGGTGTTTCAGAACTGGGCCTTATTCCCTCACAAAAACGTGTTTGACAACATCTCCTTTGGATTAAAGATGAGAGGTGTTCCCAAAGCGATAAGGCAGGAGAGGGTTAAGGAGTATTTGGATATGGTTCGGTTGCCCGGACTTGAAAGAAGAATGCCCGGGCAGCTTAGTGGTGGTCAGCAGCAGCGAGTCGCATTGGCTCGTGCCTTGATCATCGAGCCGAAGGTACTCCTAATGGACGAGCCTCTCAGCAATCTGGATCTGAAGCTTCGCCAGCAGATGCGTGTCGAGATTCGGCAGATTCAAAAGCGCATCGGCATTACTACTATCTTCGTGACCCACGACCAGACCGAAGCCTTGGAGCTTTCCGACAGGGTCGTTGTGGTGAACCAGGGACACATTGAGCAAGTGGGTCTCCCGGCCGAGGTCTACGAGCAGCCCGCTACCAGGTTTGTGGCCGACTTCATAGGCGAGAGCAACTTCTTCGAGGGGACTGTGGTATCAGTTAACTCCACGACCGCTGTCTTTAAGACTAAAAGTGGGTTATCTATTAACATGATGAGCAGGACAGAACTTCCAGAAGGAAGCGAGTGTAGCCTAGCAGTGAGACCGGAGTTGATCGGCATTAGTCCGCTTAGTAGTGATGGCGGTGTGTCTTTCGATAACTCCGTACCAGGGAAGATCCTTATGAAGACCTACCTGGGAGCTTTCATAAGATACGACATAGATCTGGATGACGAAAACAGAATCTTTATTGACCGAAGAATTAGCCCAGACGAGCCTACCTATTCGGTGGGAGACGAGATAAACGTAGGATGGTCTGCAGACGGATGCGTGTGCTTCCCCAAATAGGTGTGAAGCAAGCCGAATCGTAAATCACTAGACAGAATCTATACAGTTGGAATCGGTGAACATACGACAGGGGCAATAGAGGAGGCAGAGCTATGATGCGCATATCGGAAATGCGGCTTCCGGCAGTGCGAAGTTGGGTGAACCCAATGACACTCGTGAAAACCCAACCTCATTGGCTTTTGATGTTGCCGGCCTTGGTTCTGCTGGTTGGCATCTTTCTCATCCCGGTGATTGCCTTGCTGGGAATCAGCGTTCAGGAAAGTGTACCGATAAGAAGATATGAGGCTGGGTTCACCTTCGGCTCATATCAACGGTTCTTTACAGATCCCTGGTACCTAAACCAGTGGGCAACCACGTTCAAGATAATGAGTATAGTTACAGCTATCGTGGTTGTGCTCGGGTATCCCCTGTCATATATGATCTGGCGGGCGAAGGGCAGGAGGAAGGGGATACTGCTGGCTGTAGTGCTCTTGCCTCTATTCACCAACATCATTGCTAGAATCTATGCCTGGCTAGTTGTACTGGCTAAAGAGGGTCCCATCAACTGGGTGCTTACCAAAACACCCTTTGTAGACGATCCCATACTGCTGAATTTTAATTTCTGGACAGTTATCTTAGGGGTAACCTATGTAGCTATACCCTACTTTATATTGATCCTATGGAGTAGCTTGGAGGGCGTTGATTGGAATCTGGTTGAAAGCGCCAGAACCATGGGGGCTGGAAAATTCAGATCTATATTGGAGACAGTCGTGCCGCTGAGTGCCGCTGGATTCGCTGGAGCCTTGGCGGTGACCATGACGTGGGGCACTGGGGCCTACGCAGAACCTACCGTCCTCGGTTCCCCGAAGGAGTGGACAACCGGCATTGAGGCCGGACACCAGATACTGAGGGCGTACGACTGGCCCTATGGAGCTGCGCTCTCATTCGTTCTGGTGTCCTCTACCATGTTGGCCATCATAGTCATGTACAGGCTCGTAGTGCGGAAGAGGTGGATGGTATGAAGCTAAATGGTACAACGATAAACAGTGCTGTCCATCGGGCTAACTTCCTACCGACTCTAAAGGCCTTTGGAGATAGGCTGACGAGCCTCAGGATACGTGGACGTCGATTGGATATGGGCGTGGTAGGCCTGGATACGGTAAACTACCTAACTCTAACCTTTCTGTTGCTGCCCATAGCAGTCGTAGTAATCGCCTCTTTCACATCGGGTCACTACGTTAGCTTCCCACCCAAGTGGCCCCTTTCTATGCAATGGTACGAAGCCTTCATCAAGAGTGATCTGTACATAGAAGGTATCAAAAACAGCATGATAACGGGCGGCCTGGTGATCGTCGTCGCCGGTACGGTAGGGACCCTGGCCTCCGTCGGTTGGACGCTGAGGAAATTCAAGGGGCAGGAGCTTGTCTACTACTTGCTGTTCCTTCCCTTCTTGATTCCGGGACTGGTCATTGGTATCGGAATACTGATGAGTCTTGACCCGTTAAGGCTGGATTTCTTAGTTGGAAACCGGTGGGCTGTTATTGTAGGTCACTGTCTATGGGCAACGCCGCTGGTGTTCATAGTCATGGTTTCCGTCCTACTGGGTATTGATCCTGCCCTGGTACCGGCTGCCAAGAACCTGGGTGCGAAGCCCTGGCGAGCCTTTTGGGAAGTCACGGTGCCGTTGGTAAAAGCGGGAATCTTGGCCAGCTTGATTCTAGCCTTCATAATCTCCTTCCATGAATTCATAATAGCCCTGTTCTTAACGGCAGCGACCTCTAGAACCTTGCCAGTGCTGGTATGGAACTCTTTACGGTTTGAGGTAAGCCCGATAATCGCGGCTATAGACGGACTGATGATAGTTTCCATCATCATAGCGTTGGCGGCGATCTCCAAGCTGGTGGGCATTGAAAAGATAAAGATGCGGTAAAGTGCTCACAGGATCTAGTAGCCACTAAGCGTGGATGAAGTTAGGCGGGGTAGAACATTTCTACCCCGCCTAGTTTTTACTCTAACCCGATTTCTATACTATCGAAACTCGGGCATTATCTTAGTAGCGAATAGCTCTATCTGCCTGAGGGTTACGTCCAGTGGGGCTAAACCCTGGTCGCACTGCCAAATCAGCCATTCCAACTCACCATCAGCGTGACAGCGGGCCAGAGACTCTACCTGGCGTTTCACATCGTCCACTGTGCCGATCAGGGCGTACTGGTGCTCGGCTAATCGCGTGGTGGCTTGCTGAGCATCTTTGAACTTGAGAGGCTTGGGAGCCGTCTCTCCCGGGTTTCGGAAGGCCTCGTTCATTCCAAACTCCCCGAAGTAGGTAACGTACTGCCAGCCAACGCCTATCTCGGCGAGCTTGTAGGCCTCCTCGTAGGTATCTCCAATATATAGAGTACGTGCGGCTCCCACGTTCTCTCCCAGCTTGAAGTTTCTACCATGCTCCGCTGATATTGCCTGGTAGGTCTTGCATAGACGAGTGAACTCGGATGGATAGGCGACGGCTATGTGTGGAATCGCTCCCTTCTCTGCTGCCCAGGTGATGGTGCCCTCGCTTAGGGAGAAGGCGAGGAAGATGGGAGGGTGAGGCTGTTGATACGGTTTCGGCACGACACACACTGCCCGTATGACATCGTCCGAGTCTACTTCTCCTGGAGCTCCCCTGTCGCGTGTCCACTTGATGGGGGGCCAGCCTTTGATCCCGTCCTCATAGGGGAATGGAACCTCGTAGAAGTCTCCCTTGTAGGACAAAACCTCTTCAGTCCAGGCCGCTTTTACGATATCGAACATCTCGTTGAATATCTGGCGATTCCGAGCGTCTGTTGCAGTTTTGTCCGACTGGGTCCCCATAGCTCGATACTTCTGACCTAGCACAGATACCCAACGGTCCTGGTATCCCCGGGCGAAGCCTGCCATGAATCTACCTTTGGTCAAATGGTCCAGCACCGCCATCTCTTCTGCGCAGCGCACAGGGTCCCAGGAAGGCAGCACCAGAGCGAGGGGGGCGAATTTGATGTTCTTCGTTCTGTTTGCCAAGTCTGCGTACAGCATCAGCGGCGCCACCGACATCTCGAACCCTTCGGAGTGAAAGTGGTGCTCGGTAGTGGAAAAGCAATCGTAGCCCAGATCATCGGCTGCTATGCAGATCTGCCGAAGCTCCTCCAGCATATCCTGATACTTTTCGTTGTTTCGTCCGATAGGACGCAGCTGCTCTCCATCCTCTATAGCTCCGGGCATGGTGGGAAGAGCAAATAACCCGAACTTCATCTTTTATTGCCTCCTGTGCCGTATTTTGCTGTCGCAGACAAGTATGGATTATACAGTTAGGGTAAGCGAGGCACAAGCTGAGATCATAGATAATCCGGAGGGGCTGGCTGCTTTTAGCGGCCAGCCCCTCCGGATTACACACTAAATAGTCTTGGCCTCATCAATTAATGTTATATACCTGCAGTGCGTTCTCTCCCAACACCTTCCATTGGTCTTCCTCGGAAAGAGGCTCCAGCGCCTTCTTGACCCTGCCTACTATACCGGGGAAACCATCGGCGTGGGGAAAGTCTGTGGCCCAGAAGAACTTATCGGCTCCTACCCGCTCTATTACGTGAGGGATCAGCTCTTCGTCGGGTTCGAAGGCTATCCAGCCCTGTCTCTGGAAGTACTCGCTTGGTAGAAGCTCGAATCTGCAGGTGCCCTTAGCGCTCTTCCAGCGATCGTCCATCCGCTCCAACCAGTAGTCGATCCAGGCTCCACCCGTTTCCAGGTATGCCACCTTTAGACTAGGGAAGCGATCGAAGGTGCCTCGATTTACCATGTTGATCAGCGCCACCTGAAGAGCAAAGGCATCGGTAACCAAGCCGTACCAAAAGTCGTCGCGGAGAAGCTCACTGACCTGTCCAGTCTCCCCATAGGCGTCCTTCCCGATATAGTTTATATTGCTAGTGGGATGAATGCCTACGGGCAGACCTGTGTCTTGAATGGTGGCATACAGAGGGTCGAAGTAGGGATCGCCATACATCCGTCCGTTGGTGGGGAGGCCGTATGTCATAAAGCCCTTGACTCCCATGTTGGCCGTCCTCTTTACCTCCATCACCGCTTCTTCAACATCTTTGGTCACTATGTGGGCTATAGGTATTAGCCTATCTGGGTATGGCTTACAGAAGTCCACGATCCAGTTGTTGTAGGCTCGGGCATAGGCAGCCGCGACCTGGGGATCGTCACAATCGTCTTCCCAGTGGAGCCCTACGGTAGGATAAACGAAGGAGATGTCGATCTTTTCCTCGTCCAGCCACTTGATCCTGGCATGGGGGTCGTTGGAAGCAGGAATGAAGGCGTCATAGTACGAGATTTGACCCTCGAAGAACGGTTCTAAGTTGTCATTTCCGAATCCTTTGCCGGCATCCACTCCAAGAGCTATGCCCCCGTGTATGAGGGAAGACTTCCTGCCATTGACCTCTGCATACTCCAGCCCCTTTTCATCTTTCATCAAGCGTATGCGCTTGTCCTTGAATTCGGGATCGAGGTACTCCTCCATAATCTCCGTAATGGGCTCCGCCACGTGCCCATCTATATCGACAGTCTTTCGCTCCATGCCACTCCTCCCTTCTGTTGACAAATTAAGCCTATTGAGTCATTCACTCGTTTATGTTGTTGTGCGGATTGGCTAACCCAATCCGCACAATACACAATGCAACTTCTATTCTAAAGGCGCTGCTTAGACCTCGAGTCCATACAGCTTGGCCGCATTTTCTCCGAGTACCTTTAACTTGTCCTCTTCAGATAGAGGCTCGATAGCTTTCTTCACCCGTCCCACAATGCCTGGGAAGCCATCGGCGTGGGGGAAGTCAGCGGCCCACAAGAACTTGTCTGCTCCCACCTCCTGGATTATGTTAGCCATAAGCTTCTCGTCTGGCTCGAAGGAGATCCAGCATTGTCTGTAGAAATACTCGTCAGGAGGCAGCTTGAATGATACTGTGCTCTTGGTGGTCTTGTACCTGTCTTCCATCCGATCCAGCCAGTAGAGTATCCAAGCCCCGCCCGTCTCCAGAAGCACGTATTTGAGCTTGGGGAAGCGGTCGAAGACTCCACGATGGATCATGTTCAGGAAGCTGATCTGAAGAGGGAAAGGGTCTGCTGTGAGGGTGTACCAGAAATCGTTCAGCAGAAATTTGCTATCGCGGTTAGAGTCGCTGTAGCGGTCTCGTCCTGGGTAGTCACTAGAGCCGATGGGATGTACAGTAAGGGGCAGGCCCGTATCCTCCACTGCTGCGAACAGAGGATCATAATACTCGTCACCCCAGAGACGCCCGTTGTAGCAGATGGAGTGAATCATAAAGCCCTTGACTCCCAACTTGGCTGTTCTGTTTACCTCTTTAACAGCCTCGTCTACGTCTTTGTTGGGGATGTGGGCTATCGGGATGAGGCGATCTGGATCTGCCTTGCACATATCCACAATCCAGTTGTTATAGGCCCGAGCATAGGCTGCAGCAGTTTTGGGGTTCTCGCATCCCTCCTCCCAGAAGAGGCCTAGGGTGGGATACTGCAAGGCGATGTCGATTTCTTCACTGTTCATCCACTTCAATCTGGCTTCGGGCTCGTAGGATTCGGGAATAAGCGCCTCTTCGTAGCGGATCTTACCTGGAGTGAATAAATCGGTAAAGTCGTCTTTGCCAAATCCCATGCCGGCGTCTACCGATATTCCTGCCCCGCCCTGTATCAGGTCGGACTTCTTACCGTCGATTTCCGCGTATTCCAAGCCGTCTTCATCAAGCAGGAGGCGAATCGGCCTGTCTTTGAACTCAGACTCGAGATACTCATCCATGATGACGCTTATGGGCTCTCCTACGTGGGAGTCGACATCTATGTTTTTGAATGCCATATCTCCTCCTTCATCTTACGTAGTAATAGTTGACGATAGCCTTGGAACCTGCAGTGTGCAGCTTACATTCTAGCTTGTTTACAACCCCATTTCAACGTGGATAGTCGGACCGGTAGTGTAACTATAAGTATGTAAAAAAGAGAAGAGGTGTATCCTTCCAGGAATACAAGAAGCTGAGAGGAGGTATGCCTGGAGGTGTAGATCGGAGACCTGACCGAGGTAAGGGTAAAGGGGCTATGAAGGAGGTCAAGACAGAGGAGGAGTGGTGGGTGTAGGCAAAGGGGCAGAGGCGCAGTGGACTGAAGCGGCTCTTAGAGGGAGCGATGGAAGAAGGTACGCGCCACCGATACCATCGAGAGAGCCTTCAGGGATGTATGGTGTAGGCCAGACCCATGAGTTGCTTCCAAAACCGTGCCAGCGTGGACAGGACCACCTTTGGAATCATCAGTCATCTTAACAACAGTTGGAAGGACAAGCCCCTAACTCAATTTACACACAACTCTTGACACTACCAAACATTCCGAGCAGTTGCAATTTAGCTCGCCTTGTGCTAATACTTAACGCGAAACCTTCCCTCGGAGTTAGTTCCCTAGAAGGATGGGAAAATGCCGGATAAACCCACTGTAACGGCGCTGCATGTCTCCCCGGCCCATTTCAACGAGATGAAGTCCTTGCAGAGAGTTCAAATCGTGGAAGGTCTGGGCGTAGATGGTGATAGGTACGCTGTAAAAGCACGTGGCCCCAACTCGGCAGGTCGGCAGGTGCTGCTGATGGACAAGGAGACCTTGGATGAGTTGAGGCTGACTCCTGGAACAGTTCGGGAGAACATAACTACCCAGGGCTTGTCTCTCTATTCGCTGCCACTAGGCCAGCAGGTAAGTATAGGGCCGGAAGTGGTGTTGGAGATCACAGAGCTCTGTGAGCCCTGCGAGAGGATGGACGCCATTCGTCCCGGCCTGCGTCAGGAGTTGGAAGGCCGCCGAGGCATGCTTACCAGAGTAGTTCATGGCGGTAAGGTCTCTGTGGGCGATACCATAGGCGTACCGAGTTCTGTGTCCGGATAATCGATGGACTCGAGCTCGATTAGATAGCAGCCCGCTTCCCCGGTACGTACTAGCAAAGCCGAGTTACTATTAGCTTGGGGAGAAGGCAGAATACGCCCCTTTCCCTATATGCTATCCAGCGAGGAATAGTACGTGTCCCCAGAGCAGATGCCCAACCCTAGAGAGGTCTATGAGGCCGCAGCCTCGGGATTTCGGCTGGCCGTGGCAGCGGTTAAGGAAAAGCAGCTAAGCAGCCCAACGCCTTGCACGGAATGGAACGTTCAAGCGCTGATTAATCACAACCTCCAGACCATTGCGTTTACCCAGGACGTGCTCTCGAACACCCCATATGACGACTCTCTAGACCCTAGAGGCCCTCTGCCGTCGGAGGGTGTTTTAGCCGCCTTTGACACGGGTATTTCTCAAGTCCTGGATTTGCTAAAGGCCCCAGGCGTCATCGATAAAGAGTTGGATACTCCCTTTGGCAGACTTACCGGAGGGCAGTTCCTCTTGATGCCTTTCACCGATCTGTTGATCCATCAATGGGACCTGGCGAAGGGAACGGGCCAGGATACTACCATTGAAAAAGGCCTGGTGGAAGTGAGCTTAGCCATCAGCACCCCTGAATTGATGGAGCAGATGCGTGCTGGTGGAGCAGCCGCGGCTGAGGTGCCGGTTCCTGAGGGCGCCGGCATTCAGGATAGACTGATCGGCATCTGGGGACGGCATCCCTAGAACTCTCCTCCGGTGACGCTTACCAAGCTACAGATCCAAAACGCTGAAGCAAGCTGCCATGATGCTGTCCAAGTCGAGTCCATACTCTCGATACAGTTCTGTGCGTGTACCCGACTGACCGAAGTTGGTCACGCCAAGAGGCAAGGTATGAGCACTAAGCGCTCCGCCTACCCAAGCGAGAGAGTGGGGATGTCCGTCTACCACGGTGACAAGAGGAGCTCGATCTTCACTGGGAATCACGTCCTCCATAAATGTCGACGACTCGACCTTCGCCTCTATCACTGCTTGCACAGATGCTTGGAAGTGTCTGTATAGCTGGCCAGGGCCCGTAACGTTTATTACGTTTACCATCACACCCTCTTCCAGCATGCGTTCGCTGGCCTTTACGGCTTCGGGAACCATTACGCCGCTTGCTAGCAGGTGAACTACGTTAGCTCCGACTCTATAATCTGATTCCCCTCTCTTATCTACCAGTCTGTATGCACCGGTTAGGACCTGTCGGCGTAGGCGCTCTCGGGACTCGGAGTCCGATGGCATGATAAAGAGGCTTTGGTCCACTGGATAGCTGGTGAGCTTCAGATAGGTGGACATTTTGCGGAGGCGTATCTGCTCCATGGCGAATAGCAGAATCCACTCCAACTCCTGCCCGAAGCAGGGCTCATAGAAAGCGGTCTCTGGCAACTCGACACCGATCGAAGAAGTGAGTACCGACTGGTGAGCACCACCTTCAGGAGCCAGCGTAATCCCTGAAGGGGTTCCAACGACGATGAACTTGCCTCCAGAGTAGACGCTATAGAAAAAGGCATCCAGCCCGCGGCGCACAAACGGATCGTACAGAGTACCAATGGGGAATAAGACCTCTCCGTTCATCTCGAAGGACAGCCCCAACTGGCCCAGAACCATAAATAGGTTGTTCTCGGAGATGCCCAGCTCAATATGCTGCCCTCGGGAGTGCTCTTCCCACTTCAACGCCCTCGTTACGACGTCCTCCGGCAGATCTCCACTTTCCGTTCTCGCCCACACACCCACCTTGTTAATCCATCCACCCAGATTGGTTGAGCTCGCTACGTCAGGACTCACTGTCACGATCCGCTCGGTGATCTCAGGTAGATTTCTGGAGATGTCAGTGAGCACGAGCCCGTATATCTGTTGAGTTGACATTTTCCCACCATACCGGCGACCGAGATCTGGTGGGATTGAATATTGTGGAGGCGAAGTGCACGAGTCATTCATGGCGGAAAGCCGTTGACGCACTTCTGTGCATAGCTGCTCCGCGATACTTCCTGCCTGAAGTCCTGACCATACCTCCTTCTTGGGGATATCTAGCTTGTGCCTCAACTTCTCCATCTGGCCATCAGACAAGGTGACGTTGTGATTCTGAGCGTCTCCCACCGACGGTAGCATCCAGCCCTTCAGAGTGTATGCGAATACCACGTTGGGTCCGTCGCTCATATCAACCTGTGTAAACGCCTCTCTGAGTGTGGAGAAGTCGTGGCCGCCCAAGTTTCGGAATAGGTCCTGAAGCTCTTGGTCGTTCCATTTCCTGACGAACTTGCTCAGGTCCTTTGGATGTCTGCTGTAGCGGGGCAGCCACTCTCTAAGAGCATCGGGCGGCAACCGAAGCAGCCTCTGGTACACTTCGTTGGACATCTCGTCGATGGCCGTACGCAGAAGTTCGCCCTTGGGCTGAGCGAAAGCAGCTTCGAGCCGCTTACCGTACTTGGCATCGATGACTCTCCAACCGTTAGCAGCAAACATCCCTTTCCAAGACCGCACCCGGATTCCCGGTATTATTCGGTCTAGACTCTGCCTGTTCAGATCGACTACCCACAGTATATTGGGTAGATCGGCCATAGCGGGCTCGGCTATGGCTTCCCAAACCGAGCCTTCGTCGAGCTCAGCATCACCTACCAAGCTTATGTACCGATTGTCTGGTCCGTCACCACAAGGTAGATGCATCCTGATGTACTCACTTACCAGCGCGGCGAAGTTAGGAGCAACTGCTCCAAGGCCAACCGAGCCCGTCGAGAAATCCACTTCATCCGGATCCTTTGTACGGCTGGGATAGGCCTGCAGCCCATGAAAGGCTCGCAGTGTCTTGAGATATTCTCCGTCCAGGTTGCCCAGGAGAAACTGAATGGCGTGATAGACGGGCGAGGCATGGGGTTTGATCGATATCCTGTCGCCTGCTCTCATGAAGTCAAAGAACAGCGCTGTTAAGAG
The DNA here is from genome assembly GCA_965197675.1 of Dehalococcoidia bacterium. Classification (GTDB taxonomy): domain Bacteria; phylum Chloroflexota; class Dehalococcoidia; order Plut-88900; family Plut-88900. Next base: position 1,731,186 of record OZ240221.1, read on the forward strand.
TGTAACTACAGAAGAGCTAGATGTTTGGTGACCCCCTACCTTCAATTCGTCTGGGTTCTCTCGTACGTTATTGGCATGGTATACCATCTGCATGGACAGCCACAGAACACGGTTCTGAATGTCTTCTAAAGCCCTGTCTCGATCACTCGGGGTCTCGGCTTGAACTTGTGTTTTAGTAGACATAGCTGACCATCTGTCACTGTTTCGTGCTTGATTGTCGTATTTTTCTACGGAATAAGTAGTTAGGGGCTTACTCATCACTGTGACGATGGCGGACGAGGCATTGGTGGCCGTAGGGGCTCAGGGCGTGGGGGTGGCAAGCCTCGTGTCTCCGTCTGATCTGAACTCGTCAGCAATAACCTTATACGCTTCTTTCTGAGCTTTTTCATTCGCGCCCTCATCAATCGCCATTTCATAGCCTGTGGGAATCTTATCGTATGTCTGCCGTAAGCGAGTAACATCATTTGAGGTTACATTCCCATACCATAATTGTCGCCATGCAGTTGCCAGATACCCATACTGTTCGCTGAACAGATTAGCAGCAGTTGCTTTTGATGAGTAATCGGCATGAATAGACCAGAGCGTTGAGATCACTACCATGCCAAAGAACGCAATGGATATAAGTACCGATAGCTCTATCGCCAACGGGATTATCGCCATAGCAGCAGACAGAATCGTCACCCACGTTAAGAATGTATGCTTTCTCCGCAACTTGCCTGATAAAATCCCGTAGTAACGAATGAGGCGATCTGTATCAGTGAGGCCAATCCAGACTTGCTCCTTGAGATGGTGTCCTTGATTATCCATAAAGAAGCCTCCTACCGAGGTATCCCCGGCATCCTCGGCTCTAGGGTATGTCGACCAGCCACAGTAGGCGTTTGAAACCTCTTACCCTCTAGTATCTCCCCCACTGTCAATATCTGCATCCTCGGATAGTCAATACCCAGAATATCCAGCGTGCCAGCTTCAGCCATAAACCTTGTGAAGTTGCGGGCCTTGACAACGCCCATCGGCTCCATGATTATCAGTCCAGCAATCAATGCTGTGTCGTAGTCCAGAACGCCTTTAAGTTCCCGTAGAACATTGATCCCGACGTTAGCCCCGCCTTTCACCTCTACAACCATGCTCTGCAAGTCCTGAGCGTGTGGGACAGCAAAGTAGACTCTACCGTCAACCCCTCCATCGGCTGACCGCTTGGTGGTTACGAAGCCGTCAGCCTGCTCAACTGCCCACTTCTGGAAATGGTACTTATCTCGCTGCCAAAGGTCTTGTGCGCCTTCTACAGTACGAGGCACACCCTCAACAGTGAAGTCCTGGCCTTCTACCAGCCCTAGGCGTTCTGTGAGCCGTATGCGGGCAACTCGTTTGACAGCGTGGATAGCTATGTCTATCCCTATCCACGGTCTCCCTAGCTTGTGGGCTGCTTCCAGCGTCGTGGCACAACCGCAGAATGGATCGAGGACAACATCGCCCTCGTTAGAGCTTGCCTTGATGATACGCTCTAGCAAGGCGAGGGGTTTCTGTGTGTTATACCCCATGCGCTCCGCAGCCTGAGAATTTACTGGCGGAATATCGGTCCAAACATCGTGGACAGCGCGCCCCTCTAGTTCATCCAAATAGCGTTTGAGTTGTGGTACTCGGCTCCCCGTATAGATCCGCCCTTCGGCTTCCAGTGAGCGCATTCGTTCCTCAGTATAACGCCATGCCCGCGTGATACCGTGAAACTCATAGACTGGCCCCCGACCTGCTGGCGGATTTAGGTCACTAAGCCTAAACCGACCTTTATCATCCTCATGGGTGAATTTACTCTCAATGTATTCTTCTGAGAACGGTGCATATTGCCGGTTGAACTGGTGTAAGCCAGGCTTGTTGGTGTAGAAAAGAATCCGATCCGATACCCGACCAAAGCGTTTTGCATCCGCGTGGAAGTTAAACCGTTGCCAGACAATCTCATTCTTGAAATTGTCATGCTCGAATACGGCATCCAGCAGGGCCTTGATGTAATGACTCGCAGTCGGGTCGCAATGGTAATAAAGGCTTCCAGTCGGCTTCAGGATGCGCCGCATGATCAAGAGGCGCTGGGCCATGTACGACAGGTAGGCCAAGAGACGTGGCTGGGTTCCCCGTAAGGCTTGCATCCAGAGCCTCCATAGCTCCGCCACTTCGTCCCTAAGCCCGCTCTCCCGCATGAGAACGGGCATGGTTCGGATAGCCCGATCCCGCTCTTCGTCAAGCTCCCACATATCACAAAACGCCTCTATCTGGTCTGGGAGCGGTCGCCCGGTCTCATCCTTGTAAATGGCGTTATAGTTGCGTTGACTGTTGAAGGGTGGATCAAGGTAGATTAGGTCTACGCAAGCATTAGGCCATTCCTGCATGATGGTAAGGCAGTCACCATAGTAAAGCCTATTCATGCCGCCACCTTCCAGAAATACAATCGCCCGTACCCCGGAACGCGCTCAGATGTAATGATGTCCTTTCTTTTGAGCCATTGTTGAGCATTCTGAACATAGTGCTTCCAACTCACGCTGTCACCGCCCCTTGAATGAAGCGGGAGAATGGGTCGGCCATACCCCGCATGTTGTACTTGAAACAGGCTTCGACTGCATAAGCCATAGCGAAGCCCTTAGTGTAGTGGTGGTGAGTCCCATACCAAGCCCTCTTTAGCAGACTCCAAAAGCCCTCGATAGTGTTGGTATGGGTTAGCCCATCGGCGTACTGCTTGGCATGTTCTATAGTTGCGTGTCGGATCTTCCCATCCATTCGCCGATATGCGGGGTACTCATCAGTTACCAGCAGTGAGTTGTCAGTATCTAGGTTTCGGCTTAAAAAGTCCTCTAAGGCTGGTCCATCCACCTTGATAGATGGCTCAGCAACTACTCTCCCATTGCGCTCTACGGCTCCAACGATGGGGAGCTTGTGAGTGCCCCTGCCCCTGGGGGCGGGTGTAGCGTCGGCGTGGTGGTTCCGTCTACGGGGCTTTCCACCTATGTAAGCCTCATCCGCCTCAACAATGCCAGATAGCAATTCACCATCTCCTACCATCGCCCTACGGATTCTCATTGCCATGTACCAGGCTGTCTTTTGGTTCAAGTCCAGGTCGCGGGCCAACTGGTGAGAGGATACGCTCTTTTTCGCATTTAGAAGAATGGAGACAGCGAGAAACCACTTTTGAAGCTCGATATGAGTCTTTTGGAAGATGGTGTGAGCCAGGACATTGAAGCTGGACTTGCAATCGTGGCAGTTCCATCGACCCTCACGATGCCCGTCAGCCTTGCGGGCTACGCTTACCCTTCCACAATAGGGGCAGGCCGGTGTATCATGCCATCGCACCCGTTCTAGGTGCTCTATGCAAGACTCATGGTCTGGGAAACGCTGGAAAACCTTGATTAAGTCCATGTCTGTTCCTTCCTTAAGGATAGTGTAAAGGAACAGAGTCTATTTGTCAAGCCCCTAACTACTTATTCCGTTTTTCTAAGATGTTCCAATCCTGAATGTCTACCTATTGATCGAATGTGGCCCATTCTACCTTGGGATACTCGTGCTTTAGCCCTTCGACGTCGGCAGTTAAACCGATTTGGGCGGACCAGTCGTACATTAATCGCTGCGTCTGAGAAATGGGCGCTCAGCTCCTCTATGGATTGCTCCTAGTATACCGTCGTACGACCGGTCTATTCGATCTTTTCAAGAGGTGCGTAGCTCAGCAGCAGCCGTTTTATGCCGACGCTTCCTTTGAAGGCCACGGTAACCTCATGGTCTCCGTTGGCGGACTTGCAGGACACGACTATTCCATCTCCGAATACGGAGTGTCGCACCTGATCGCCGTCCCTCAACCCAGAGTCCTTCTCCTCCGGCTTGGCGGGCGTGGACCACCACAGGTCTGAAGGACTCGATTGTACTCCTTGGGGCAGGCTCGAGACGCTGGCTGTGAGATGCTCTGGGATGGCCTGCAGAAACCTTGACGGTGCGTTGACGGTGCTGCTTCCCATCAATCTTCTTCGGAAGGCTCTAACCAGGTATAGACGCTCCATGGCCCTGGTCATCCCCACGTAGGCTAGTCGCCGCTCCTCCTCCATCTTTCCAGGGTCATCAAAGGACCTCATGTGGGGTAGAATACCCTCTTCCATACCCACTATGAATACCACGGGAAACTCCAAACCCTTGGCTTGGTGAAGGGTTATAAGAGTCACAGCGTCGGCTCTCTGCTCTAGCTCATCAACGTCTGACACCAGGGCCACGCCCTCCAAAAGGGTAGCCAGGCCCTCTTCGGGAGGCAGGTCTCGGTATTCTCCAGCAACGCCGCGTAGCTCCAGGATATTCTCCCATCTTTCTTCACCATCCTCGTTGCCGTCCAGCAGATATCTTTGATAGCCAGTAGTTTGTACTACTGCGTTGACTAGCCTCACCACGTCCAAGTCTTCCACCTGGTCTATCAGGCCATTGAGCAAGTCCAGGAAGTTGGTGAGGGAGCGGGTCGTGCGTGCAGTAAAGGGATGCTTCTCAGTCGAGCTTTCTCGCCCATCGGTGGCTATCATTTGGAGGGCGGTGTACATGGGCACGTCCAGCTCTTGCGCCCATCGGGTAAGCTCGTCGATGGTGCGCTGGCCTATTCCCCTAGTCGGCACGTTTATGACCCGCATTAGGCTCACCGAGTCGTATGGATTGTGAATCAGGCGCAGATAGGCGATGATGTCTTTCACTTCTCGTCTTTGGTAGAATCTCGTCCCACCAACCAACCGATATTGAATCCCGTATCTGAGGAACGCCTCTTCAATGACCCGTGACTGGGCATTGGTGCGGTACATCACAGCGAAATCGCCTCTCTTATATTCATGGGACCTGATCAGCCCTTCTATCTCTCGAGCCACCACTTGGGCTTCTTCCTGCTCGGTGTAGGCCTCGGTCATGGAAATGGGGCTTCCCGACTCGTTCTGAGTCCACAGGTTCTTCTCTTTGCGCTGCTGGTTGGTGGAGATAACGTGATGAGCCCCTTCCAGTATGGTCTGCGTGGAGCGGTAGTTCTGCTCCAGAAAAACCACTTTGGCATCAGAATAGTCCCTCTCGAAATTCATGATGTTGCGGATATCGGCGTATCTCCAGGAATAGATGGATTGGTCTGGATCACCTACCACACAGATGTTTCGATACCCACTAGCCAGCAGCTTGGCCAGGGTGTATTGGGCAATGTTGGTATCCTGAAACTCGTCGATTAACACGTGGACGTAGCGGGACGTGTATTTCTCCAGTGTTTCGCGATTTTTCTGAAGCAGCTGTACCGTCTTCAGAAGGAGGTCGTCGAAGTCGACCCCGTTGTTGTCCTGTAGCCGTACCTGATACCTCTGGTAAATGCGGTGCACGACCTCGTCAAAGTAGCTCTGGGTGTGTCGAGTGTGCTCTTCTACTCCAATGAGCTGGCTCTTGGCGGCCGAGATCGACGATAGGATGCTTCTAGGCGAGAAGCTCTTGGGGTCTACCCCCAACTCTTGCATGACCCTCTTTATAATGCTTATCTGATCGTCATCGTCAAAGATGACAAGGTTCCTGTCTAGTCCCACAGACTCGCCGTCGATTCTGAGTATCTTGGCGCATATGGCGTGAAAGGTGCCTAGCGCTATGCTTTCGACCGTCTGTCCCACCAGCTGGTACAGGCGCTCTTTCATCTCCCTGGCAGCCTTGTTGGTGAAGGTCACGGCCATGATTCTGTGGGGAGCCACCCCGCACACCTTGATGAGATATGCTACTCGATGAGTAATGACTCGGGTCTTGCCGCTTCCGGGGCCGGCCAGGATGAGCAGAGGGCCTTGGACGGTCTCTACCGCCTCTCGTTGGGCCGGATTGAGGTTTTCGAGAATCTCCATACTACTATCTTAAAGGATTATAGCAGTCGGTTGTCTGCCACTATCTAGCTGGAGGGGACGAATCGAGATCTGAGTGGGCGAGGAAAGGACTATGGAATGTGTGCGACCGCCGTATTTGGCGGTGATTGCGTAAGACTGGGTTAAGCGGCTTGCTCGAAGATGGCGGCCACGCCCTGTCCTCCGGCTACACACATGGTCTCCAGCCCATATTTGGACTGGCGGCGCCTCATCTCGTGGAGCATTGTGGCCAGTATTCGAGCCCCCGTGGCAGCGATGGGATGACCTAGTGAGATTCCGGATCCGTTGACGTTAACGATGTCCTCATCAGGGAGACGCCACTCTCGGAGCACCGACAATACTTGAGAGGCAAAGGCTTCGTTAAGCTCGATGAGATCGATATCCTTCCAAGATAACCCTGTCTTATCGAATAGCTTTTTGACTGCAGGCACGGGCCCTATGCCCATATATGCTGGATGAACCCCGGCAGCAGCCCATCCTCTCAAGAAGCCCATCGGCTTGAGCCCCAGCTCATCCAACTTTTCGGCGGCCACTACTAGACAGACGGCGGCGGCATCGTTTTGGCTGCTAGCGTTGCCTGCCGTTACTGTTCCCTTCGGCATCACAGGCGGTAGCTTTGCCAGTTGCGCCATAGAGGTGTCTGCACGGGGCCCTTCGTCCGTATCGAATATGACCGGATCACCCCTTCTCTGGGGAACTTCTACAGAGACAATCTCCTCTTTGAATTTATCGGCTTCTTGAGCCGCTATGGCCCTCTGGTGACTGCGAAGTGCGTATTGGTCCTGTTCCTCTCGGGAGATCTCGTACTTCTGGGCTACGTTCTCCGCTGTTTCTATTACCCCGGAGATATATCCAAATCTCTCCTCTGGCGAGACCCTCTCTCGCCCCCTTACCAACCGATCATGAAGGGTGAGAGAACCGAACCGTCCACCCCAGCGGGCCTCGGTCAGGTAGTATTCAACGTTGCTCATGCTCTCGACACCGCCGGCAATAACTACGTCGGCATTATTAGTCTGGACCATCATCGAAGCGTTCAGGATAGCCTGTAGCCCTGAAGAACACCTCCGGTCCAACTGATAGCCGGGGACCTCTATTGGAAGGCCAGCTTTGAGTGATGATAGTCGACCTATGGCAGGGTTCTCTCCGCTGGGGTAGCCGTGACCTAGAATTACCTCGTCAACCAACTCTCCATCCAGGCCCGTTCTACTCAACAGCTCTCGAATGACCAGTGCTGCCAGCTCCTCGGCGGGCACCTTCTGGAGTGCTCCCCCAAATCTCCCTATTGGAGTCCGCAGCGGACTGACTATGGCTACTTCTCGCATGGTGAGTTCCCCTGAAAAGAATGGTCTTGCTACTCTAGTGCCTGCCTAACAGTATACATGATACATGGAAAAGACCCCATAAACACACATTGCCGCCTACCACAGCCAGGGCAATCGCATATTGGTCAAAAGCAGCTTTGGCGAAACTCTTCCCACCCGGCTGGACGCTGGCCGAACCTGGAAAAACGGCTGGCGCCATATCCCCTCACCCTGAGCTAGTCGAAGCTATGCGACTCGGACGCCGCGCCGTTGGCTGCGACATCGACCCACTGGCTCGAATGATTGCAGCAGCCAAGTTGACCCCCATTGACCCGATCGCCGCCCTCCGGGAGGGAAACAAGATCATAGATGGAGCGAGCGACTACTACCGTCGAGCCCGTTGGAGACTGCAAAGAGAATCGAAACTGCGCTTCGACGCAAAAACGAGGAAGTTCATCCGCTACTGGTTCCTACCCCAGCACCAGCTTGAACTGCTCGCTCTGGTACAGCGCATCGAATCTCTGCCCAGAGGAGGAACGCGGGACTTCCTCCGTGTGGTATTTTCCTCGACCATCATTGCCAAGTCTGGCGGAGTATCGTTGGCGCGCGATCTAGCGCACACCCGTCCTCACAGAGACACACAGAAGACGCCCCCGTCGGCCTTCATAGAGTTTGACAGACGCCTAGAGCGCAATGTCGCGACTCTTGACAAGCACGCGCCCAGCGACGCCGCAAGCGCTGCCGACACTGGCCTGCCGCCCCCGAGTGTCGACCTAATCGTGACGTCGCCGCCTTATGCCAATAACGCGATCGACTACATGCGTGCGCACAAGTTTGCGCTAGTGTGGTTCGGCTGGAAGATCGACGACCTCGCCCGGATTCGCGCTCAGTATGTGGGACACGATGCGATAGCCGGCCTACGCTACGACGGTCTACCCAGCCGGTGCGAGGATACGTTGGTCAAGCTGGCAGACCGTGACGACAGGAAGGCACTGGTATTACGTCGCTACTTTGAAGAGATGAAGACCGTCATTGCGGAGATGAAGCGAGTCCTGAAGAGCGGCAGGCCGATTGTGATCGTCGTAGGCTCCTCGAGATTACGGGGCCTAGACGTAGAGACACACAAGGGGCTTGCCGCCATCGGTGAGAGCGTAGGCCTTGCCCTAGCTGGAATCGGCACTCGCAGGCTGGACCGGGACAAGCGCATGATGCCCGCGCGATGGGGTCAGTGAAAGCAGTCGCAGATCGAAGAGCGTATGCACAATGAATACGTGGTTGGATTGGTGAAGTCGTAATGCCCGGCAGGATCGAAGCTCTCCGACGAGCCTATCACCGCCAGATTTTCCGCGACGTATTGAGGCAAACGGCGTCTGGCATTCCGAACAACGCCGATAGCGGAAGTGCTTCGAGTGTGAGGCTTGCTAGAGGCATTGTCGAGAACATCGGACTTCCGATAGGGACGGAGAGATTGGCTGGACAGACAGCGGGACGCCAATTCGAGGAGACGACAAAGAGCTTCCTGCGCGACGCATTTGGGTTGCTTTCTCATCTACGCCCGGGGGAATGGGAATTCTCGCTGGGCGGAAACATCCGTGACTACGAACAATATCTGCATTTGTCCGATGTACGACGAGTCGTCGAACAACATGAGGAGCTACGGATCATCTTCGGCGACTATATCGTCACGGCTGACATTGTTGTCTGCCGAAAGCCGGTTACAGATTCGAAGATCAACGAGAACGAAGCTCTGATCAATGACGACACTGTAGCTACGCATACGCCACTGCGGCTCGCTAATTCACAAGCGAATATCTTGCACTCCAGCGTGTCTTGCAAATGGACGATTCGCAGCGACCACTCTCAAAACGCACGCACCGAGGGCCTAAACCTTGTGCGCAACCGAAAAAAGGCAAGACTCCGCATATAGTCGTCGTCATAGGGGAACCTCTTCCTGGGCGAATTGCTTCGCTCGCATATGGCACAGGAGACATCGACTGCATCTACCATTTCGCCTTGAGGGAATTGAAGGCAGCAGCAGCGGATAACGATTCGGATGCCGAGTTGTTAAATACACTCGTGACCGGCAGGAGGCTACCCGACATCAGTGACTTGCCGTTCGACTTGGCAGCCTGAGCATGATACTCTGCTTTGATGGAGTGTCTGGCTGATAACCGTCCTGTTTTGCCAACGGTCCTTTGGCGGCAGTATCAGTCTTGCTCCGTTTAATTCATTGAGTTTGTTATCTGTCCTATCCACGCGACAGCCAGAGATTTCCCTGCTCAACCTGGCCCGAAATGCAAAACAGGCCCCATACACGGACTAACAAGGGTGGCCGCCGCACTTGCCGACGGCAACCCAGGGTTCGCCACGGTGCTCAAGGTGGTCCGTGCCTTGGGACTACAACTTCATGCGTCCGCCGCGCCGGGAGTGACTGGAGAATGAACGACCATTATCAGGGACAACCGGGCAATGGCAGGTAGCCGGTTCAGCTTGAGGAGTAAGCCAGTGCCGAAAGTCATTTGGCCGACGCTAACGTTTTGCCTGCTGGCAGCCTTGCTCACAGGCGCGGCTTGCGCCGGTCACGATCAGGAGGTGAAATGGGGATACGATGGACCGGGCGCGCCGGAACGCTGGGCCTCGTTGTCTGAAGAGTACGCAACCTGCGCCGACGGCCAGCGGCAATCTCCAATCGACATTGCCGGATACGACCGGGGTGACGCCGCGCCCATTGCGCTCTCATACAGCGGCGACGCCGCTGCTGTCCGCAACGACGGCAGATTTGTGCACGTTGACTATGGACGCGGCAACACTCTGAGCGTGGGTCGGCGGACCTACGAGTTGAAGTCGGCTCACTTTCATTCGCCCTCGGAGCATCTGATAGACGGCGCGAGCTTTGCGGCGGAGTTGCACCTGGTTCACGCGGACGCTGACGGAAACCTGGCGGTGGTGGGGCTGCTGTTCGGGCTGGGCGCACCCGGTCCCGTGGCGCAGGAGATTCTCGACGCCGCCCCAGCTGCCGGCGATACCGTCATCGAAGGTTTTGCGCTCAGCGCCAGAGACTACGTGCCGGGCGAGTTGGGCTATTATCGGTACGACGGCTCAAAGACGACGCCTCCGTGCGACGAACCAGTTGACTGGTATGTGATGCGCCAGCCGGAAACCATCTCCCAAGATCAGGTCGATAGCCTTCTGATGCTGAGCGGTGGTCCCAACAATCGTCCTGTGCAGCCCATAGGCGACCGAGCGATAACAACCCTGCGCCACGCCGAGAATGCCCCAGCCGGTCCCTGTTGCGTAAGATACAGTAACCAAGTGAGTAGGACAGCATGAAGATGCAACTACAGCCGCTTACACGACGGCCCTTTCCCAGACGTCCTGCCACTCCATGAAAGCCTTGGCATCGTGCTTGGAGATACGACTTATCTCCTCTACCGTCTTATCATTGTCTTTCCAACACAGCAACCTCCGTCCGTCAGGAAAGGGATGGAAAGTGTAAGGGTCTACGGGATAAACGGAGAATCTGTGCTTCCCCAGCTCCATGTCTTGAACAATCTCTGGCTGCAGCATGTAAGAGATGTAGGCGCATGTGGAGAAGTGGTAGCCGGGGAAAAGCTCCTCTGTGACGCATGCGCCCCCGATCATCTCCCGTCTCTCGAGGACTGACACCTTCAAACCCGCCTTGGCCAGGTAGAACGATGCTACCAGCCCATTGTGTCCACCCCCGACGATGATGACGTCGTATGCTTTTGCTATAGCCAGTTCGCTGGTTTACCCGTCTGAAAAATTCATTCTAAGAACCATCGACCAGCACCCCATCGAGTGCGCGTAATAGCTCTTCTGGGCTCACGAGGCCTTCGAACCTGGCGTGTACGTAGCCGGCGGAGTCAACTACAAACAGCCACGGCTCGCTGGGGAGGTTCCACTCCCTGGATATATCTGTCCATTCCAGTCGGCCCTCGTTGCGAGCCAGAATCAAGTCCCAAGGCTCGATGTGAATGAAGTTGATTCTACCTTTGTAAGTATCATATACCTGAGCCGTCACGTCGGTCACCGGGCCGCACATTCGGGTCAGACAGAAGGCAGGGGTGGAGAACATCACTACAAAGGGTTTCCCCTGCACCAGGGCCTCCTCCACCGTGAGCTGGTAAAACCCAGGGATGGGGGGATTGTGAGTCGTTATCATCGATAGGTATTCAACGTCACGCCCTGTAGGATTACGACTGGGCGGCACTTCATCGTTGACTTGGAGGGTTGCCGATACCTCCTCAACCTGGAAAGCCAGACTGCCCTGATACTGGGTTGAATCATTGGGGAGCCGGATTTGCAGCGAGGCTCGCCATATGCCTGGTTCATCGAAGATGGCCGATGCCACGGTGTATACAGGTAGCACCTCTTCGTGCATGTGTATCTCGCCATCGGGATGCCGATGAGGCGTGGAGCCGGATATGTTGTAAAAGACGGCGTCGGCCTCTGATTTGAGCACTTCCTGGTCGTTGTTTAGCTTGTAGAAGCTCACGTGAACCTCTGCATCAGGGATCAACCGTCCGCTTACGTCCATCACGCCGAAGGGGAAGCGATTCTCCCCGACCACCATTTCAGAGGCAGCCAGCAGCCCACTAAGCTCGTCAGATTGGATAGAGGTGAGTGTGACGGGGCTATTGGAGTTGCAGCCGCCTGCGAGGATGACTCCAAACATGATGAGGCAGCCCAAAGCTGCCAGGGTAAGCACTGACAACGTTTTAGACATCTCTTTGTTTATAGCTCTGTTTATCTTCGTAACCGAATGGTTCGTACTACAATCATCCGTTATGATAAAATCCACCATGTTCCCGACTGAAATGAGCAGCAGGTAGAGATATAGTGAAAACGGCACTGCGCATTCGTTCGGCCCACGTGCTTCTGGCAGCGGCGGCCGCGGCTGGCGTCACCGCCGACTCTTCTTACCGGGGTCATCCTCGTGCTATCCTTAACTCCGGCGATAAAGACTGGTGTGAAGAGGCCGCCGTAGGGATATGCCCATTTCATTAAAGGTGTCGACTATGGGTTGGATATCCATGCCAACAGCCCTATATACAATCTGGAGTCCATGCACTAAGTCTAAGTAAAACCCCAGGAGGTTTCCAGTGGTCAAAAGTGAGCTATCAGGAAAAATACAGACCGTGTTAGGACCAGTTGCCCCCGATGATCTGGGCATAACTCTCACCCATGAGCATCTGCTGATAGATCTCAGCACGGTGTTGATTGAGCCTCAGGGAGCCAGCGAAATCGAGCTATCCAGGCAGCCGGTCTCCTTAGAGAACCTTTCCTGGATCATCTATCACTCCGAGAGCAACATCGACAACATGATTCTGAGCGACGAAACAACCATAATCGAGGAAGCTCTCAGATACAAAAAGTACGGCGGTAGAACGATAGTAGACGCTACTAGCATTGGTATCAGAAGGGATCCATCGGGACTCGCCCGCATAGCTCGAGCCACTGATCTGAACGTAATTATGGGCGCCGGATACTACATTCACGACTGCCACCCACCTGACATGGATGGTAAAAGCGAAGATGAGATAGTGGAGGAGATCGTCAAAGATGTTACCCAGGGGGTGGGCGATACCGGGATCAAATCGGGGATCATTGGCGAGGTTGGATGTTCTTGGCCCATGCCCAATAACGAGGTGAAGTCGTTGAGAGCAGCCTCTAGAGCACAGGCAATTACTGGGGCCCCTCTTCTCATCCACCCTGGTGTGGACCCTTCCGCTCCCAAGCGGGCCATAGAGATAGTCCTGGAGGCGGGGGGCGATCCCAAGCGTGCCGTTATGAGTCACCTGGATCGCACCATCTTCGACTTCGAGACCTTGGACAGGCTGGCTGCGACCGGTTGCTACCTGGAATACGACCTCTTCGGGAATGAGAAGGCTCTATACCCCCTGGGCCCCATCGACCTGCCCAACGACGCCCGTCGCCTGGACTTTGTGTTTCATCTTCGAGACCAGGGGAGGCTGGACCAGGTGCTGATGGCTCAGGATGTCTGCACAAAGATCCAACTGACCAGGTATGGGGGGCCCGGCTACTCGCACATTCTGGAGCACGTGGTGCCAATAATGAAGAGGAGAGGACTGTCCCAGGATGAGATTGACCACGTGCTGATCGACAACCCCAAACGGGCTCTGGCTTTCACATAACGCGGTTATAGCGTTCAGCTAGACCACCCCGTCGTTCTCCAGGGCATCTACCCGCGCTTTAGTATAGCCCAGCACCTCGTTTAGCACCTCGAAAGAGTGCTCACCCAGGAGAGGAGCTCTGGTCAGCTTATTGGGGGAATCGGACAGCTTTATAGGAGAGGCAAGCATTGTCATGTTTCCATCCCTTTGGGGGTGATGGTAGGGCACCACCATCTCCCTTTCGATGAGGTGAGGGTCGGAGTGGATGTCCTTGGCGTTGAGGCAGGCCCCTACGATCACACCTGCTTCTCCTAGAATGTGCATGACCTCGTACTTGGTGCGCTGTTTGGTCCACCCCTTGACTATCTCGTCTATCTCTTCCTTTCTCTCCATACGGCCTTCTTCACTAGTGTAACGTTCGTCTCCAATGAGGTCGTCCCTACCAATGGCTTTAAGAAGCAATGTCCAAGTGTCGTTGGTAGTCTCGCCTGCCTGAACGTAGGCATAGTCGTCCTTTCCTCCGGGCTTGCAGGGATAAATTCCCGAAGGGACGGCAAAAGTTGGTGTGGACTCTCTTCTTACGGTTGCATCGGGGTCGTGATGGTACCACATCATGGCGACACGACCTATGTTGACCACTGCGTCCTGCATCGCAACCTCGACGACCTGCCCCTTGCCGGTTCTCTCCCGTTGAAGCAGGGCTGCAGTGACTCCCAAAGCAGCGTGATACCCCGTTCCTATATCTCCGATGGTAGGGCCTGTGGCCATAGGAGGACTGTCATCATATCCGGTGGTGCAATACGCTCCGCCCGTGGCCTGGGCTATCATGTCGAAGCTCTTGAAGGAGCTGTAAGGGCCATACGTGCCGAATCCCTTTATCCTACCCAGAATGATCCTGGGATTGACCTTTTGAAGCACGTCGTAACCCAATCCCAGCCGCTCCAGTGTACCTGGCCCTTGATTCTCGGTCACCACGTCTGCCCTCTTCACTAGCTCGAAGAATATCTCTTTACCCTTTTCCGACTTCAGATTCAGGGTTAAGCTGCGTTTGTTGTTGTTGAGGGCGAGGAAGTAGGGGCTATCCAGACCGGGTTTGTCCTGAGTGGACTTGCGACCAGGATCTCCTCGGCCCGGAGCCTCCACCTTGATGACATCGGCCCCCAGCCAGGCCAAAGCCTGTGTGAAGGATGTTCCTGCCTCCCATTGAGTCATGTCTATGATTCTTATGCCTTCCAATGCTTGTACCATGATTCCTCCTCCATTCCCAGCGGTTTTACTAAGTGAAGTTTCCCTGTTGATCTATTTGCCGTAGCTTGGCTCGTAAACCTCTACCTTGAAGCCTCCAGGCACTTTGAAGTGAGCAGCTCTACCGTAGCCCGCTTCGATTATCTCGCCTGTGAACTCGACGCCTCTAGACTTTAGCTCCTCAACCGTCTTCTCGATATCATCGCAATAGAAGGAGATAGAGTGAGTTCCGGAAGGGGCCGTGACCGAATCGTCTGTTGGATGACACCCCATGTCAGCCTCGGGAATGTCGAATATCAACCAGCCATCTCCTACGTCCGTACAGGGAAAGCCCAGCTTGTCCCGGAAGAAAGCACGAAGCGATTCAGGCTCCGAGGTGTAGAACATGGTATGTACGCCTCTTATCATTTGTCATCCTCGCTGTATGTGACGAAGCGTCAAAAGCAGTATATTCTCGCACTTCAGGCGTTTCAAGACCCTGATCAGACCCCGCAGTTATCAGAGCCTGAGAAATTGACATAGTGCGAAAGTGCAGGTATGCTGATGTGTGAAAAGCTTCACTGGCGGGAGCCTTTCCTAGATAGGCATGATAGAGTATCCATCGCGTGTAGAGCGCCTACTCTTCACAGATAGGTGGTACGCGAGGAGGGCAGCATGATTAACAAGTTCGGGATCCTGTACGCCGGCCATACCGATATAGGTAACGTCGGGTTCAAGGGAACGCCGGTCAACGACCGCTTCTTATCCGATGAGGAGTTGGCGGCCCCTATGTTCACTTCGGTCGATATCGCACAGAATGCCGATCGCTGGGGATACGACACCCTGTGGTTGGCAGAGCACCACTTCCAAAGGGAAGGCTACGAGTGCCTGGCTAACCTCATACTACTGGGCGTTCATATAGCTAATCTGACCGAAAAGATCAAAGTAGGCTGCGCCTTCAATATAGCGCCCATGTGGCATCCCGTAAGACTGGCCGAGGACTATGCAGCAGCCGATCACCTGACCGACGGTAGAGTCGTCTTCGGCGTTGGTCGTGGATATCACACCCGAGAGGTGGAGGCCTTCGATGCCCCCATCATAGACCAAGAGGCCAACAGGGACCTGTTCGAGGAGCAGGTGGAGATTATCTTTAAGGCCTTCAACAATGCCTCTTTCTCCCACCATGGCAAGTATTACAACATCCCTCCCAAAGTGCCTTACCGCGGATACGAGTTGGAGGAGATAACGCTGGTGCCCCGCCCCAAATACCTCCCCGTGGAGTGCTGGCAGCCCATAGTAAGCGCCAACCCTCGTGGATTGAAGTTTATGGCCAAACACGGCATTAGAGGAATAATCGGTGGCGGAGCTGGCCCTGGCGGAGCTTCAGAGAAGGTGGTGAGAGCCTACCAGGAAGCCATGGCCGAGGCGGGCAGAGAAACTCAGTTGGGAGAAGGACTGGCAGTCGGATTAGATATCTACCTTGCCGACACTCAGGAGAAGGCGATAGCCGAGGCTATGCCTTATTATGAAGAGAACATGAAGATGTTCGGACCCCTCAACTTTGTGCCTGGCTTGACCGACCAGCAAAAGCTGGATCTGGAATACCCCACCGATGAGTTGATTCCTACCCTTCCCAAGATCGATGACTTTATCAAGGGCGGTTCCTACCTCTTTGGGCCTCCTGAGACGATCATAGAGGGATTGATGAAGGTGCAGGATGCCTATCCTGGCGTCGAGCAAGTCAATGTTCAGGTGCTGTCTCCATTCCCTAGAGCGCAGATGCTAGAGCAGTTCGAATGGTTCGCTAAAGAGGTGATGCCCGCGTTCAAAGCGCCAGCTAAGGTAGCAGCTAGCTGATCCAAGACCAAGATCAGTTGAAAGGAAACACGGCGGCCTATGAGGCCGCCGTGTCTTTACTTAGATTCCCATCTCCTTACCCGTCATTTCTCTGTAAATAGGGGATTCCAGGGGGGAGTGCAGAGGATGCAACGCCCCTTTGCCGGGGAGTTCAAGGGGGATGAGGTCGAAGCCCTCTGGATTCCCGTATCAAGCACGGGAACGACGGAGATGGAGGTCTCCTCTTCTGCCAATCCTCTGAAAACAGGCTATTTTCATCCCCTTGCGTGGCCTCCACAATGCTATGGGCAGTTCCCGACTCCGAACCGGAATCCATCTCCCGCTGCCCCACTCAAATGGTTCCCTTCGACAGGCTCATGATAAACTCTAAGCTTTCAATGAACTGCTGGGTCTCATCGCAGTTACTCTACAATGCACGGCTTTGTACTTGATACGGGGCCGGTGATGAGCGTGGTCTTTCTCATCCAGCCCGGTATGTGATTCTTTGGGGCACATCCCACAAGCCCCCTTCCAGAGGAATGCATCCCTCTGGACTCATTCTATTGGGAACTATGAGACGGACTCTACAGGCAAAGGGGCAGAGCCCCTTTGCAATCCCCATCAAGTCTGGGAGAATTCCCGCATGCTGAAGCTATCAGAGCCCCAAGAAACGGAGGAGTCATATGAATAAGATTCTCAGGGCAGGGAACATGGACGCGAATCGAAGAGAGGCCATGCTAGACCGCATCGAAAGAGTGACCGAGTTTCCACTGCTGATCCTCGCGTTTGTCATGATCCCTTTGCTGCTTGGGCCCTATCTGTGGGACCTTACCGACGGTGAAGAGGCTACTTTCATCGCCCTGGACGCATTTATTTGGGTTGTATTTGCCGTCGACTTGGGGGTAAAGACGCTAGTGGCTCCGCACAGACTGGCTTACCTGAGAAGTCATTGGCTGGACGTTATAATAGTTGCGTTACCCTTCATTAGGCCCCTGCGTCTCCTTCGCCTTGTTGTATTCAGCTCCCGAGCAATACTTGGCGTCAGAAGACTGGTAAATATAGACCTTCTTTTTGTCTACGGTGTTGGTATGGTGATGATAGCGTCTACCGCCGTGTTTTCAGTGGAGGAGAATCAAGCCGAGGCCAGCATCACCTCTTTTCCGGAAGCGTTGTGGTGGGCCGTGGTAACCATATCTACCGTAGGATATGGCGACATGGTTCCTGTGACGGCTGCTGGTAGAGCAATAGCCATGTTGTTGATGATTGGTGGGATAACCTTCTTCGGTGGAATAACCGCCAACCTGGCCTTTTTCCTCGTGCGAACCCCGAGTTTCCAGGGCAACGGTCAGGAGGTTTCTCAGTTGATAGAAGAGATTCGCTCTTTGAAGGGCGAGGTGGCGAGACTGAGAGAAGCTGGCGAATAAGAAACTGGCTATCAAGCTATGAATGTTGACCTCTCTTGATGCCTCGTTTTATGCGGCCGTATTCCGAGGAGATTTCCGCCCCCAGGATCAGGATGAAGGCGGTGGCATAGACCCAAACCATCAGGATAATTATGGACGCCACGTTCCCGTATGTCTGGTCATACTGGGCGTAGTGCTCAAGATACCACAGGAACAAATTCTTGCCGATTTCGAACAATGCACCGGCGACGATTGCGCCCAACCATACGTCTCGCCAATAAACCTTGGTAATCGGCAGGAACTTGTAGAGGAGCAGGTACATACCAAAGCTGATGATGAACGCCGGTATCTTGAGCACGATGGTGACCGCTGAGCCGCCGAGGATGTCTGACACGTTTCGGTCGCCGATCTCGATGGTTGTGGCCCACTGAAAGAAGCCGGTTATTGCCACGGAAAAAACGAATACCACCCCCAAGCTCAGGGCCATGCCTATCTGTCTTGGTTTGCTCTTGTAAAAGGGTCTGTTGTCTTGAATGTCCCATGCTCGGTTCACTGCTCGGGTGATGGCGCCGAAGACCGCACTGGCTGTCCAGAGAAGGCCGAAGACAGCTAGAATCCCCAGAGAGCTACGGAACCTCACTACTCCCTGTACACTATCCCGCACGAAGTCCTCTGAGCCGGGCAGGAAATCCACGATGAAGTCGATTATCTCCTCCTGTCGTTCTGGGGAATCGGCGACTATGCCGATGATGGCGCTCAATCCTAATATAAGCGGAAACAATGATAGGATAGCGTAATAGCTCACGCTGGCGGCCATGTGAGTGGCGTCGTCATCCCCCAGTTCTCGTATCACTCGAGTGATCAACTGAACGAGGGTGCTGGATCCCAAGCGCGTCTTGGGGAGTTGCTCTTTGAGCTTGCTGGCGCCCGCGCCCGAGACATTTGTAGTATGTCGGATCCTGCTCACGATTCTGCCGAAGAATCCATGCCTCCGGCGGGTGCGGCTTGGTTGCTTCGCAGGTGATCTTCTGAGAAAAGACGGCTTAGCCTTTTTGACCCACAAGGCTAGCCGCTGTGTTAAGGAGACAGCTCGCTCGTCTGGAGATGAGTTGCGAGTCATGATAAGAGTTTAACAGTTGTGGAAGGCAGGAGAGAGAGTATTGTCAATACGTTAAAAAGACGAGGCCCATATGGGCCTCGTCTCCTCAATATCATCAGAAACGGGTGTTGGTTACTTCTTTTCTTCGTCCTTGAAAGGGGTTTGCAATACGACTTTGACCCCTGAGATGACGCCGGTTGCTGCATTTCTGACCGAAGTTGCTGCAGACTCACTTATCTCCGTGGCGGCGTCGACGGCTCCCGAGGCTACAGCTGAAGCTGCATCCTCGGCTTTAAGTCCTACGTTCGCGGCTCCTTCTATGGCTCCCTCAACGGCACTTCTGGCTACCGAGGCTATATCTCCTCCCACCTCTGCAGTGCCCTTGATCAATCCTTTAGCGCTATCACGGGCGGCTCCCACGGTATCCGCTCCGATCTCTGTTGTCCCCCTCAAGGTTCCCTGCACGACCGACTTGGCGGTAGAGGCCAGGTCGCCACCCACTTCATTGGCGCCCTGTATGGCCCCTCGGGCAACACTGACTACCGAGTCTTCGAGGGTCAGACCGACGCTTTTACCTGTAACCAAGGCGCCTTCGACAGCGCCTCGTCCAGCATCCGTAATATCCCCTCCAACCTCTCTGGTTCCTTTGATGGCTGCTCTGACGGTGTCGCTTAGGACTCCAGCTGTGACAGTAGTCACTTCACCGACGCCTTGAATTACTCCAATGACGGACCCTTTAGCAGTCGCCCCCAAGTCGCCCCCAACTTGATTGGCGGCGTGGATAGCGCCTGTGACTCCATCAATTGCTAGGCTGGAAGCCTCTTTGCCAATATCTCTTACACCCTGAAGTCCCTTCACCGTATTCTCTTTGGTGGTGTCTATGGTGGCGCCAACTACGTCACCGGCACTCTTGATTGTCCCTACCAGAGCGTCTCTAATCCCTCTACCAAAATTGCCTAGCGGCATGATGTCACCCTCTTTCTGACTGGTTGAGTTCCATGAATAATATACGAGATTATAGAGACATATGTCAAATGATTCGTGCGTCCAAAATTCCCTGACTCCTTCTCCTCTGGGAGAAGGTTAGAGCCTGCTCTCTGCTTGATACGAGAATGAGCAGGACCGGCTGGAGTAAACAGCCCCGCTCATGGCGAGCCTAGAGTTTACCCTGAGCCTGCCGAAGGGCGTGAGCGGGGGAGGGGTGGGTTGTCAACGCCCCCGCTCATCTGGTTCGACAAGCTCACCATGAGCGGGGCTTGAGGCGTCTCCGCTCACCCTGAGCTTGTCGAAGGGTGCCCTCATTCCCCATGCCGTCATTCCCGTGTCAAGCACGGGAATCCAGGTCTCTACATCTATCTGGCGGGGGGTTGGGAGATGTGCCTCCAGACACAAAAACCCACATGGGCGATGGAGAACAAGACGTTTGCCATTCTGAGACAGACTCCTGGTGGGAGAAGGTTAGTATGAGAGTGGACAAGATACCTGTAAAAGTGTTACCTATGTCCCCGGTTGTTCAGGGGTGAGTAGTCTAGGGTGTGTAATAAGAGACGGAGATGGATAAGCCGGCACCCTGCACATGGCAGGACGCCGGCTTAGATAGCTTCAGTATTAGCTGTGAATTTTGGAAAGCCTGTTACTGGGTGTAAAGATCCTTCCTGAACCGTTCAAGCACTGTATCCCAATTGACTGCGATGTAGTCCCAGTCCATCAGAATAGCGAAGCTCGCCCGCTCGGCGGGATCCGAAGGAATAACTTCACTGGCGACAGGGCCATATTCCACGTTTTTGTTGGACATGTAGTAGGGCACCAGTTCGGCCCATTGACTTTGAAGCTCAGCATCCAGCATGAAGTTTACAAAGGCTTCGGCCATGTCCCTCTTCTTTGTGCCTCGCACTACACCGAAGTAGTCGATGAATCCAGGCACTCCTTCCTCTGGGAGTACCATGGCGAACTTATCTGGGTTTCTCAGTATCAACGGCATGATTATCTCCGCTGCGTGGACCACCACGTCTACGTCTCCTCGGGAGATAGCCGCAGTCATCTCTGCACCAGTCTCAGACCAGACTGCCACGTCCTGCTCCTGAAGCCTAGAGATGATAGCATCCAACCCTGCATCGGTATACAGCTCGCCCTCTCCCGGAGAAACATCTATGCTCAGAGCAGTTGTCGAAGCAGGGGCTATCCACTGGTCTGCTGACTGGGCTATATTGCCAGTGACCTCAGGTCTCCACAGGTCCTTCCACGAGGTGGGCTCGAAGCCCAGGTCCTCCTTATCGTAACCCAAAGCTATAAAGCCGAAGTCGAAAGGCATTCCATAATCGGGAGTTAGGCCGAACCCGGGTGATTTGTGGAAGTCGGTGAGTTCGGCCGCGTTAGGAATATTCTCCAATCGAAGGGGCGCCAGTAGGCCTTCTGCCTTCGCTCTTAAATAATCGTTGCTGCCCAGAAAGACGGCATCGTAGGGAGGATCGTCGGCGGGTGCGGCAGGGATTTGGACGATCTCTTCGCCGGTGCTGGGAACCAACTCTACCTTTGCCCCGGTCTGCTCCTCAAAGGCCTTTACGAATACCTCGTTAATCGCGTCGTAAAAAGGCCCTGAATAAGAGGTGGCAATCAAAGTCTGGCCTTCAAAAGGCTTGGCTACAGAAGTAGGAGTGTCGTCGCCGCCACATGCAGCCGCAACCAAAACTACACTCAACGCTACAGCCAGTACTACTAACCACTTGCTGTTTCTCTTAGTAAACATCCCAACCCTCCCATTGACTAAGTTGCGAAACCCTGACATTCTACTAGTGTTATCAGGGTTTCGCAATCGTTCTCTACCTACTCCAACGGCCTATTATCATGAAGGATAGCGATTCATAACAAACCGTCGGTTAGAGGATATATTCCATTAATGGCTGGAGCCGTAGGAGACCCTAGCTAGTTGGTGTACACCTCTTTCTTTAGACGTTCTTCGAACAGGTCCCAGTTCTCCAATATGAAACCCCAGTCTGGCATCCTACCGAAGGACTCCCTCGCTTCGGAGCTCTCGGGCAGGAACTGGCTGGCTATGGGGCCATACTGAACGTCCTTGTTGGACATCCAGTAGTTTATCCTCTCTGCCCACTGGCCCTGAAGTTCAGAGTCGAGCAGGTAGTTCAAGAATGCCTCGGCCATGTCCCGCTTCTTGGTTCCTCGCACGACGCCGAAGTAGTCCATGAAAGCCGATACTTCGTCCTGTGGAACTGCTACGCCAAACTTATCGGGTTGCTCCAGCACAAAGGGAGCAACTATCTCGAGGGCTTCAACGTAGATAGCTATGTCGCCTCGCTCCATCGCAGCCGCTGCTTCCGCATTAGTCTGGAACCATAGAGCGACATCCAGCTTGGCCAATTCCTCCATGAGAGCGTCTCGGCCCTCCTCTGTATACAGCTCGTCAAACCCTGGAGCGAAATCCATAGCAAGTGCCAATGGTGCAATAAAGCCGGACATGTTGCCGGAGCCTAGAGCAATCTTACCCTGGGCCTCGGGCCTCCACAGGTCTCCATACGAAGTCGGGGTGAAGCCCAGTGCCTCTTTGTTGTATCCGATTACTACGAAGCCCATTTCGAAGGGTATCCCATAGTTGATGTCCATCCCCTGTCCCTGGTCTGAAGAGTGGAAGTCGGTGAGGTTGGCCATATTGGGGATGTTCTCTCTTCTCAAAGGCAGGAATATGTCCTCCTGTATGCCCCTGACGAAGTCTGGGGAAAAGGCGACGATGACATCGTAGGGAGGGTCATCTTCAGGCGCGGCGAGGATATTGGGAATCTCTTCTAGAAACGTGGGCCTGAAATCTACCTTGCCGCCGGTATCTTCCTCGAACTTGGGCACTATGATTTCATTGATCGCATCATAAAAGGGTCCTGCATAGGCGGTAGCTATCAAAGTCTGGCCCTCAAAGGGCTTTGCAGGAGTGGGCGTCGGCGTAGGTTCAGGTGTCGCTGTCGCCCCCGCCCCTGGGGCTGATGGTGTAGGTTCTGGAGTTGCGGGCGTCGGTGTGTCATCGTCACCACACGCAGCAGCAACCAGGACCACTGATATCAATATGGCTAATGCTACTAGCCATACACTTTTTCTTATGGAAAGCATGAACTCACCTCTCTCAACTGGTTCCAAAGTCTAAGCCCTGCTAGTCTACTATCGATGTCAAGGTGCCGCAACCCTTCCGCCCCGTTGTTGTGCCACGTGGCCATATATAAGATGAGAACCTACGTGCTATAATGCAAATACTCATCTCGCTTACAAGGAGGTATCACCGTCATTTCTCACAGAGGTCTTCGCCCGGGTGCAGGCGCTCCCAAGGGCAGCCTGAACGGACTGAAGCAGGGCCGGAACGCTCGCCGGTTTCGAGAGCTTGTCAACGCCCTTGCTGAAACCAAATGCCCCGGCCCCTTCTCCCTCGGTAGATGAGGTGTCCCTGCTCACCTAGTTCCCTTCGGTAAACTCAGGATAAACTCTAAGCTCACCATGAGTGGGGGAGGAAAAGAAACATCCGCTCACTCTGAGCCTGTCGAAGAGTCACCCTGAGCTTAAAGTTTACCCTGAGCGTAATCGAAGGGAAGGGTGCCCTCACCCCCTATACCGTCATTCCAAGCCCCCCTCTTTTCCGTCATTCCCGTGTCAAGCACGGGAATGACGGGGACCCTATCCCAGAGGCTCGCAAGGGTGCCCGCCGATCATGGTGAGCCAAGAGTTTTCCTGAGCCTGTTGAAGGGAACCACCCTCTGGCGGGGAGCTTGGGCCTGTCTACCGCCAGGTAGAGGATGTACACCCAGATACGAAAACCTACCAAGAGCGAACGGTTGTGTACAACCCCAAGCTGATGAAAAACTCAATCAAAATTAACTGGGCCTTCGTGCCTGGGAGACCCGTAAAACACAACTTTTTTCACAATTCAATCAGTTCTCAAAGGAAAACAGGGAAAGCAATCAAGTTTCCACACATTAACCCTGCCTTACTTCAGCGATTCGACCTCTCGCGAGGTA
Organism: Dehalococcoidia bacterium; assembly: GCA_965197675.1. Classification (GTDB taxonomy): domain Bacteria; phylum Chloroflexota; class Dehalococcoidia; order Plut-88900; family Plut-88900. Next base: position 1,755,089 of record OZ240221.1, read on the forward strand.
GTGTTATAGACCAGATATATCGCAGGGCGAGACTTATGATCTGCTGAAGCTGTCAGAGGATGGCTATAGGATTAAGTGGAGAGCCAGTAGCGTACTGTATTCGCAGAGGTGAGATGGCCAGCATAAACTCCCAGCGCCTGCGCTGGGCACAGGCTTTAGCTAGCTCTTCGAGGTTGGCGTTGTCTATAAGCCAAAGACCCAGATGGGGTATTCCTATCTGGTGAATTGGAGAGCTTAGGCTCTGGTAACCGCTGGGTTGTACGTCGTTTATTCCGTCGGAACCCAGTATGGCGACACCCCGTTCTTTGAGCCATGGTATGCAGGCAGCCTGCGTTCCGGGGTAGGGCTCTGCCGAGAAGTCAAAGGGGCCTTCGGTGAAGTGTCTGGCCAGGTGCCCAGTCCGCACAAGTAAGACGTCGCCCGACTCTACCTCTACACCTTGAGACTTCTCAACCTGCTCCAGTTCGTCCGGCAATATGGGTACAGGTCCCTCAAGCCACCGGACGTTTCGGTGACGAGGTACGTCCAGTAAAACGCCCCTGGTCACCACACCGTCCGACATTTGCTCCACGGACTCTACGGTAGCTCCCTGTGCGGTGTTAACCATTTTAGAGGGGAACCCGTTGTACATTTGACCCTTCCAGAAGATGTGAGAGATGGCATCTAGGTGGGTGATGCTGTCGCCGTGATAGGTCATGCCTATGAAGTCCATGGCGCCCTGCTCATCGTTCTTCCCCTGTTCGGAGGGTAGGTTGTACCTTTCGCCCGAGTGGGTCATGTAGTGAAAGACTTTGGAGATGCGGTCTCCAGGAAGCTCCCGGGTGATAAGCCATGAACAGGAGACTGAGCCCCCGTCTTTTACTAAGGATGCACCCTGCTTCCGCTTCTCTTCGGTTATCAGATTCAGAGTGCCCCGCTGATCATCCTTACCCCACCTGCCCCAGTTGGACTGGGTCTCCATGTAGCTTAGAGCCTCTTCCTCGGTAGGAATCTTACCTTTGTCTGCCATGGCCGTCTCCTTCTATCGAGCTAGAGGGTTCTACCTGAATAGCGGCATGATCTTCTCACTCAAGAGCCGAAGAGATTTGCTGGTCTTCTCTAACGACATGAGGCTTCTTTGAGTGAGCATCAAGTTTCTCACACCTGCATCACGAAACTGGGCAACTTGCTCGGCGACGCGCTTCGGTGAACCGATGAGCATCTCCTCCGCCAGAGGGTCTGGATTCTCCTTGTAGTCCGAGCGCAGAAGATGAGGTGCGATGGTCGGAACATCCTGGTCTTTAGGGTTCCATTTCTCACGGAGTTCCTGAACGTGCTTCTCGGCTTTCAGAAAAGCTGGAAGAAACTCGTCGAGAGCCTCATCATTGGTCTCCGCTATATAGCTGTCACACCAGACCCAGGACTGGTCCAGGATCTTTTCCACCTCTTTCTCACTGAATCCTGCCGAAAGCATGGTATCTCTATACAGCTTAACCTTTCGACCTACCTTCTCGGCGGCCAACCCACGAAAGAGGGGAGGCCGGCCAATTTTGGCTATGCTTATTATCGATTCATCGCTTCCGCAGGCACGAGCCAGGGGTGGATGAGGCTTCTGGTAGGGTCTAGGTCTAAGTGAGGGTATGGTCACTTGCCAATACTTGCCTTGAAAATTCAGGTCTTCGGAAGTCCATGCTTTCACCAAGAGATCTTCCGCTTCTGTGAGGCGCTCTCTACCTTCGGCAACTGTTGTGCCGAACCCTGAGTATTCGAAGGCGTTGTAGTTAGAGCCTCGCCCAATTCCAACCACTAGGCGCCCATGACTCAGGTTATCGAGCAGGGCTGTCTGTACAGCGGCTCGAACCGGATGATGCAGCGCCATCTCGATCACTCCAAGACCTATCAAGATTCTTTTGGTTTTGGCGGCCACCGCTCCCGCGAAAACCAGAGAATCTGAGTAGATAACCTCTCCTGCAAAGTGATGCTCGGCCAGCCAAATGGCATCCAGCCCCATCTCCTCCACTAGCTGGGCCTCCTGCAGACATCTATCTATCGCCTGCGGGTCTCTGCTTGGGTCAAAGTTCATGGGGTAGAAGAAATGACCAAACCTCATTCTCACCTCAAAGCGCACTGTCTATCTGGGTGGATGACGTGGCTCTAAAGGTACATTTGGCGCTATATTTTGTCAATCTCGCTGCAATGACCAGGCCTTAGGCAGTGCGGACGAGGGTCTATAGTGACTTCAACTCGGTATTGGCACCTTTAGAGCGGAAACTTCATTATTCTTGACCCTGTCCCAGAGTGCCCTCACTTCCTATGCCGCCTGCCTGAAGCAGGCAGGTCATTCCCCTGCCCCCTTCTTTCCCGTCATTCCCGTGTCGAGCACGAGAATCCAGGGGTGGGGTGTCACACGGGGAGAATGTCCCCCGCTCACCCTGAGCATGTCGAAGGGAGTGAGCGGGAATCTCTTTTACCCCGCTCATAGTGAGAGTGGATCCCTCGCTCATGGTGAGCTTGTCGAACCACCCTCTGGCAGGGGTCTGGGCCCGTCCTGATCTCGTCCAAGGATGATGTGCCCCCACATACAAAACCTACCAGGATGGAGGCCAACCCCCTTTGCTTTTCTGAGACGATCTCTCAAAGGAGAGGGGGCGTGGGAATGACGGTTGGGGGGATAAGGACGCCCTTCGGCTGCCCCAATGCTTCCATAGTGGACTCCCTGGATAAAGACTTGTTCAGAACATCCTTAGTACTGGAAGAGTATAGTATCCAACTCTTCGATGCGTTCGTCCTGGGTATACCTCCAGGTGCCGATGTAGCCGCGAAGCAGATCGCCGTTCTGGTCCCAGTCCAGGGAGTTGGCGGCCCCCTCGTAGTCTATTTGACGGCCATCGGCGAGCAGGCGAAGGCCATTGGCAACTCCCACGGGAGTTCCCAGGACCATCTCCCCGGGCGGACTACCGATCGCTCGCAGCTGGTCGCGGATAGCGTCGCCGTTAAGGCTGCCGGCTGCCTGGGCAGCCAGGGCCAGCGCAATGGTCGCGTCGTAGGTCTCCTTGACATAGGTGGACTGGGGCAGAGCGCCATACTCGGCCTCAAAGGCCGCCTCCCACGCGGCGGTGGCGTCGTTGCCCGGGGCAGGGGCCCCCGCCGTGCCGTACATGTCGCCCAGCCGCTCGCCGCCTATCTCTGTAACCATGCTCCGCCTCTTGGCGGCGTCGCCAAAGGTGAACTGGCTGTAGATGCCCGCTTCCAGGGCCTTCCGGACAATGGACAGCGCCTCCTGCTCAAAGGTGATGACCACCAGCGCTTGGGCGCCTGCGCTCGCGCTCTCCCGCAGCTCGGCAAGGTAGGTCGTCTGATTGCGGTCAAGGGCAACAGCGCGCAACGGCCCGTCCCAAGACTCCTCGAAGCTGCGGGCCAGCCCCTGACCGTACGGGTCGTCGATGTAGAGCAAGCCCACGTTGTCGAAGCCCTGCTCCCGGGTCACGCGGGCCAGCACCGGCCCCTGGGCGGTGTCGGAAAGGGTCGTGCGGAAGAAGTAGTCGTCGTCGGCCGCCCCGGTCAGTTGGGGAGAGGTGGCTGAGGGACTAATGGTCGGCACGCCGGCCGGTCCGGTGACTATCTCTGCGACAGGCAATGCCACTGCGCTGGCGGTGGGCCCCACTATGGCATGGACGCCCTCCGTCTCCACTAGGCGCCGCGCCGCCTCAACCCCCAGCTGCGGATCAAGCGTGGAGTCCGCTTCAACGCCTTCGACCGGCATGCCTAGCACGCCGCCGGCCTCGTTGATATGCCATATCGCCATGTCAAAGGCGCGCTTCCTGTCGGCCACAGTCTCCAAAGCGCCACTAAAGTTGAGCATCAGCCCAATTCTCATGGGAGTGGAGGCTTCCGGCTCCTCCGGTGCGCCGTTATCACACGCAACGACGGCAATGAGCAGGCCGGCCATCACTATGAGCCGCACCAGGTTAGACAAGACACTCTTTCAATATGGCTTGCAGACTGGGAATAGTAACACACTGCGGGGGGTACGGTAACGCCGCACGTCCGCCCTTGTTCTCATGTTATAAAACATGGTGACACTCTCATTATACAATGTCTCCTGCATATCTCTAAAGCGAGGTCAAACGCTTGGTGCAGGTCGACTCCAATGAAGTAAGAGTAACCGGTGAAAACTCCTCCATGCGCCTTGCCCAACAAGAAATCGGTGAGTTCACCACCCGCGCCAGTCACTGGAGCGTCTTCTACTCGCCGGCGGGGACAGGTCATGCCCTATTCCTCCAGATCGAAATCACCGATAGCGCCATCACCCCCTATGCCCGTCATTCCCGTGCTTGACACTGGAATCCAGAGGCACCCCTCTGGCAAGGAGTCTGGGCCTGCTCGCCGCGCCGAACGCGGCGCAGGCAAGAGCATCCATTCCAGAAGCACTATTCTCTTTGTCTCTATCCCTTCAATGGTTTGGCGAAGCTCAGCTCGTGCCCGTCTGGATCAGTCATGTGGAAATATCGCTCCCCCCACTCGGCATCCCTGGGAGTAGTATCGGGCTTCAATCCATTACCAATGGCTCGTTGGTAAAGAGCATCTACGTCGGAGACGTAGAAAATTATCCTTCCCCACCATCCTCTAGAGCTCCTGCTCTTGGCGATTATGTTCAGGTATCCACTCCCAACGGCAAAACTAGTGAAAGAGGCCCCTTCTCCGCCATACAGCATTCTGAACTCCAGTGTGCCATAGAATCGGACCGCCCTTGCCATGTCATCTGTGGCCAGAGTGACGGCGCTAATGGATTCAATGGAGGGCGTGGGATCAGCGGGATAGTCTGTTCTCTCTTGATCGGCTCGCATCAATCCGTCCGATGATGTTTGGTCATCAATTGAGATGATGTTATCATATCGGCTGAAGACAGACCTGGCTGGTATAGGGGGACAACCTATGAAGTGGGTGGATGTGGACGGGCATGTATTGGAGCCTTCAGACCTCTGGTTAAACAACCTGGAAGCACCATACAAGAGCAGGGCCATGCACTTTGTGAAAGACGAGAAGGGCTTGGAAAACTGGAGCATAGATGGACAGATACATGGGAAGCTGACCGATTCCACATCGGCGAACCTCGCGACCATCGGCAAGAGTATGGAGTGGAGGAGAGAGAATATCTTCGATAAGCACTTGGTGAGCTGGGAAGATGGACGTGCTATGAACCCTCCCGCCTGTGACTCGTACCATCGCATCAAGATGATGGATGAAGAGGGAATAGACGTATCTTTCCTGTTTCCTTCCTTGGGGCTCTCATGGATGAGCCGAGTAAGTGATCCAGGGCTGGCGGCTGCTTATTGCAGGGTCTATAACGACTGGATAGTTGAGTTTTGCCAACCCTATCCCGACCGGCTTTTCCCCTGTCTGCTGCTTCCGCTGATTGACATAGAGGAGTGCATCAATGAGTTGAAGCGCACCTCCAATGTCTCTCCCAAGACCGTGATGTTCCCCAACTCTCCTCCTCAGAATAAGGCTTACGGTAATCGACACTGGTATCCGCTGTGGGCCGAGTTCCAGGAACAAGGTATTCCCGTTAGCCTTCACCCGGCCTCGGGGGGAAAGAGCGCTACGACAATACACTATCCGGAGCTGCAGAGGCCAAGTTGGTGGACTTTCACCGCCAATGGCCTGGATAGCCCGTTGGGTTTCCTGAGCTTCTTTCAAGAGGCGGCCTTCGATCATTTTCCGGATCTGAAACTGCTGATCATGGAGACGGGCTGTGCCTGGATGCCCTGGCTGCTTCACAGAATGGATGAGAAACACGAAATCCTGGGGTTCACCACTCCTATGAAACTCAAGCCCAGCGAGTATTTCTACCGTCAATGCTGGATATCTATGGACCCTGATGATGAGTTGGGCTCGGCTGCCATCAAGCTGCTGGGGGCTGACAAAGTCATATGGGCCTATGATTACCCTCATTCTGACTCCCCCTTGGAGCCGGTGAAGAGTCTTAAGAGAGCCCTCGCTGAGCTACCCGATGATGACCAGAGGAAGGTGGCCGGCGAAAACGCCATGAACATCTATAATCTGACGCTGGGCGACTAAGAAATTAGAGAGGAACATTCATGGATCCAGTTAAGGTACAGGTCTTCTCTGACTACACTTGACCCTGGTGCTATATCGGCCTGGTGAGGATCGAACAGCTACAAAAGGACTATGCAGTGGATGTGGAATGGAAGGCTTTTTTGCTCAACCCTGGCATCCCTGTGGAGGGCATTCCCAACCAACACAAGGAAGGTGAGGGCGACGAGCTAACAGGTCACCTGAAGCAAGCGGCGGAAGAAGCGGGATTGATGGATATGAAGGAGCAGGCCATAACCCCCAACTCCAACTCCTGCTTCGAGGCATCTGAGTATGCCAAGGACAAAGGCAAGTTCGATGAATACCACAAGGCTGCGTTCAAGGCATACTGGGAGAAAAGCGAGAATATAGGCGTACCGGAAGTTCAAAAAAGGATTTTCGAGGTGTGCAACCTGGACTGGGAGGATTTCAGTTCTCCAGACAGTAACGGACAGTACGCCAAGCGTGTCGAGGCCCAGCTAATGGAGGCCAACACGTATGGCCTGAGAGCCGTTCCTGCGTTTATACTGGACAGGTACCTATTGCAGGGAGCCCAGCCTTACGAAGTGTTTCAACAGGCCATGAACTTAATCCAAAAGGAAAGAGAGTCCAAAAGTGGGCTGTGGATACCTGGTGAAGATTAAGAAGCCCTTTTGATGGGGGATCAACTCGATGGATGATCAGGAACAAGACTATAAGAGAAGGCTAACGTCGGAGCAGTACCACGTAACCCGGGAGAAGGGTACTGAGTCACCCTTCTCCGGAGAATACTGGGCTGCCAAGGACGCGGGCATCTACCGATGCGTTTGCTGCGATACGCCCCTCTTCCCCTCCAAGACCAAGTACGATTCGGGTACGGGTTGGCCCAGCTTTTGGGAGCCCGTCGACGAGGGTAAAATCCATTCGGAACTCGACGAGTCGCATGGGATGGTGAGAACTGAGGTGATATGCGCTGAGTGTGATGCCCATCTGGGTCATGTCTTCCCAGACGGGCCTCCTCCAACTGGGTTGAGATATTGCCTCAATTCGGCGGCTTTGCGTCTGGATACTGAAGAAGAGTAGGGTCTAGCTCGATTCCCAGGTCTTCCAGTCTATCTCCCTGCCCGGGTAGGCAACGCTCTTGAACGGCCACTCCTTGCTTATCCAATCCTTGACTGTACTAAACAGCTTTCCATCTAGGCCTGTATTGGCCTCGCTTTTCCGCACCCACATGTAAATAGTCGCGTCATTCTCAGGTTTGACGGGCGGGTATATGTACACACAGCCATAGTATTTGCTCTCGTCAAGGCTTGTTACTTTGTAGACGAAGGACGTTTTAGTCTGGAACTCCTTGTTGTGCCACCCCAGGTCGATCATGTCTTGCTCGATACTCAGATCCTCGCTGGGCCACTCAGTGTGAGACCCGAAGACGCTCGTTAGGTTCTCTCTGCTTGACATAACAGCGTCATAGTCTTTGAATGTATCGTGAATAGTGAGCATGCTTAGTCGGAAGCCATCTCCCTGCAGGGATTCCGGGACCTCGAAGTCGTCGGGGACAAGGGTACTAGGCATGTAGGATTCTACCTCTTGTTACATACAACCAGTATTGATCTGCGAACGTTCGTGTTGAACGGATAGGAGTGTATGAAGTTCTATCATCTGTGTCAAGAACGCGAGTACAGAGGACGAGTGCAAGCGCATTTTAGCCGAACCCCCACCCCGCCTGTCTGGACGCCCGGCGAAAGCCGGAAAAACGACTGACCGCGTCTCCCCCCCGAGCCTAAAGTTTACCCTGAGCGTAGTCGAAGGGAAGGGTGTTCCCCCTCACCCCCCCATGCCGTCATTCCACTGCCACCCCCTCTCCCCACCCGTCATTCTCGTGCTTGACACGGGAATCCAGGGCTGGAACCTAGCCTGTTGTGCCACGCAGCTATATATAGAATGAGAACCTGCGTACTATAATGCAAATACTCATCTCGCTTACAAGGAGGTATCACCCCTATTTCTCACGGAGGTCGTCGCCTAAGAGCAGAGGCTCCCAAGGGCAACCCGAACGGTCTGAAGCGTGGGCAAAACTCTCCCCGGATCCAAGAACTTGTCAACACCCTCGCTGAAAACAAATTCCCGGCTCCTTTTCCATCGGAGGATGAAGTATCTCCGCTCACATGGTTCCCTTCGGTAAACTCAGGATAAACTCTAAGCTCACCATGAGCGGAGGTGTGTCGTATATCCCGCTCACTCTGAGCCTGTCGAAGAGTCACCCTGAGCGTAGTCGAAGGGAAGGGTGACCTCATCCCCCATGCCGCCTGCCTGCTGCAGGCAGGTCATTCCACTGCCACCCCCTCTCCCCACCCGTCATTCTCGTGCTCGACACGGGAATCCAGGGCTGGAACCTAGCCTGTTGTGCCACGCAGCTATATATAGAATGAGAACCTGCGTGCTATAATGCAAATACTCATCTCGCTTACAGGGAGGTATCACCCCTATTTCTCACGGAGGTCGTCGCCTAAGAGCAGAGGCTCCCAAGGGCAACCCGAACGGTCTGAAGCGTGGGCAAAACTCTCCCCGGATCCAAGAGCTTGTCAACACCCTCGCTGAAAACAAATTCCCGGCTCCTTTTCCCTCGGAGGATGAAGTATCTCCACTCACATGGTTCCCTTCGGTAAACTCAGGATAAACTCTAAGCTCACCATGAGCGGAGGTGTGTCGTATATCCCGCTCACTCTGAGCCTGTCGTAGAGTCACCCTGAGCTTAAAGTTTACCCTGAGCGTAGTCGAAGGGAAGGGTGCTCTAGTTCTCTATGCCGCCTGCCTGCTGCAGGCAGGTCATTCCCGTGCTTGACACGGGAATCCAAGGGAGGGGTGTTGCACGAGGTGGATGTGCCCCCAGACCCCGAAACCTACCTGGGCAGGCGGGTCCAACCCCAAGCTGACGAAAAACTCAATCAAAATATAACGGGTCTTCGTGCCTGGAAAACCCCTAAAACAAAACTTTTTTTACAACTCAATCAAGTTTGAACGGGGACCAGAAAATTCAATCAACTTTCAAAGCTAAACAGAAAAGACAATCAAGTTGCCATACCCAAGCTCAGTCGGGATATGATGCAAGGCAATCGCATTTCGGCCAAAACCAGCTATGGCGGAACTCCCACCCCGCCTGTATGGACGCCGGCGAAAGCCGGAAAAACGACTGGCGGTGCACCCCCTATCTCAACATGCGATTGCCCTGTAGAGAGGACGAGTCTGGCCCTGGCTTGACACAGTACAATACGAAATGTAGGATGCTGATTGACTTTTGGGATTCCATCACAGGGAGGATATAAAAAGTTGATATGAAATTTGGCTTGATGTATGAAATCCAGATCCCGAAGGAAGTCTACCATCCGGGCATGGTGCGGGACCGCTACAAGCAGGTTCTGGCCCAAGTTTCCCTAGCAGATGAAGTAGGCTTCGACTACTTTTGGACTGTGGAACATCACTTCCTAAACGAGTACTCCTATTGCTCGGCCCCTGAGGTTCTCTATGGTGCTGTTTCACAAGTTACAAACAAGATACGCATCGGCCACGCCGTAGCCTTACTCCCAGGGCAGTACAACCATCCGATACGGGTTGCAGAACGGGCGGCAGTGCTGGATATATTGAGTGACGGCCGTATGGACCTGGGCACAGGCAGGTCATCCACAGTCATCGAAATGGATGGTTTTCAGGTCAATCCGGAAGAGACCAGGGACCAGTGGGCAGAGGCCCTATCGATGATTCCAAGGATGTGGACAGAGGACCCCTTCTCCCACGAAGGGCATTTCTATCAGATTCCACCTCGCTCAGTTATTCCCAAGCCCGTGCAGGACCCTCATCCGCCTCTCTGGACGGCCTGCAGCCAGCCAGCCAGCTTTAAGATAGCCGGGGAGAAGGGCATAGGTGCTCTGTGCTTCAATCTCGATGGCATCGACGCTATAGCCGAGCGAGTGGCTGTCTATAAAGAGGCCGTCAAGAGTGCCAACCCTGTGGGTAAATTCGTTAACAACCAGATTGCTGCCATGTGCGTGACCTACTGCGGTGAAGACGAGGAAGAGGCTGTAAATGTGGCCGGCCCTCAAGGCGAGTGGTTCTTCAACAAGGCCGCGGAGACCTATTTCGGATGGCAGAGCAGGGCCGTGCCCGACTCTTATAAATTCGAACTATCGACTGCAACGGATTCATACGCCTCAACCCTCGATGACCACCTCAACTCCGGAGCTTTCGCTATAGGAAACCCCGACTCTGTCATTAAAACCCTCAAGAAATATGACGAGGCAGGCGTAGACCAGATCCTATGCTTCGTACAGCCCGGCAATCTGGCGCATTCAAAGATCATGGACTCGATAAAGCTGTTCGGACGTCACGTAATTCCCTACTTCCAATAGAGTCGTCGACATCAAGCTCAAGGGAGGAAGACAGATGAAGTTCGGGCTGATGTATGAGATCGCTATACCTGAACCACATCATCCTGGCGTACAGCAGGAACGGTATAAGGAGGTGATGGAGCAGGTGGTCTTGGCTGATGATGTCGGCTTCGACTATTTCTGGACAGTAGAGCATCACTTTCTAAACGAGTTCTCCTACTGTTCTGCGCCGGAAGTGTTGTATGGTGCTGTCTCGCAGATCACCAAGCGAATAAGGATAGGGCACGCAGTAGCATTGCTGCCAAAGAACTACAATCATCCAATACGGGTGGCGGAACGAGCGGCGGTGCTGGATATTTTGAGCGATGGTCGAATGGACTTGGGGACCGGACGCTCAGCCTCCCTCATTGAGATGGACGGATTCCAGATCGACCCAGAAGAGACCAGAGAGCAGTGGTCAGAAGCTATCTCGATGATTCCCAAGATGTGGACAGAGGATCCATTCTCCCACGAAGGGCATTTCTATCAGATCCCACCCCGTTCTGTGATTCCCAAACCAGTGCAACAGCCTCACCCGCCGTTGTGGATGGCATGCGAGCAGCCGAAGAGCTTCCAGTTGGCGGGTGAGATGGGCGTGGGCGTGCTCTGCTTTGGCCTGAGTGGATATGGACAGCTTGGAGAGCGCGTAGATATATACCGTGAGGCTATCAAGAATGCCACACCGGTTGGTAAGTTCGTCAACGATCAGGTGGCCGCCCTTTGCTTGACCTATTGCGGAGAGGACGATGCCGAGGCCAAGAGGCTAGCCGGCCCTGAGGCTAAGTGGTATGTGCAGAAGGCGACTGAAACTTACGAGTCTTGGAAGACCCGCGACATTCCCGATACTTACAAGTTCAATATCCAGGCCGTCCAGAAGGAGAGGGTTGAGCAGACGATACAAGATCATCTGGATTCGGGCGCCTTCGTCATTGGAGACCCGGATGCCGTCATTGAAGGAATCAAGCACTACCAAGAGGCCGGAATAGACCAGATGCTCTGCATGATGCAGAACGGCCACTTGTCCCACTCCAACATAATGGACTCCATAAGGCTGTTCGGAAGATGTATAATCCCCTACTTCAAGTAGATGGGACTGTGAAAGTCTACCTGATAGACGGCACCTATGAGTTGTTTCGAAGCCATTTCGCCCTGCCTTCCATCAGTGCACCAAGCGGTAGACCCGTTGGTGCCGTGCGAGGCCTGATTCAAACCCTCCTCCTATTGCTACGCGGTGAGGGCGTTACGCATGTAGGTTGCGCTTTCGACCATGTCATCGAGTCCTTTAGAAACGATCTTTTTGCAGGCTACAAGACCGGTTCGGGCGTGCCTGAAGATCTGATGTCCCAGTTCGAGTTGGCTGAAAGAGCCGCTTCATCCCTCGGCATCGTCATTTGGCCCATGGTCGAGTTCGAGGCCGACGATGCTATAGCTACAGCTACTGATAGGTGGAGAGATGATCCAGGCGTGGAGCAGGTGGTTATATGCTCTCCTGATAAAGACTTGATGCAGCTAGCACAAGGCGACAAAGTAGTGAGTTGGGATAGAAGGAAGGATGTGGTGCTGAACGAGACCGCAGTCGTCCAGAAATTCAACGTCTCCCCGGACTCGATCCCCGACTATTTGGCCATGGTCGGAGATTCGGCGGATGGGATTCCAGGCATCCCCAAATGGGGAGCCAAGTCAACTTCAGAGATGCTGAGATGTTACCGCCACATAGAGCAGATCCCCAGTGACCCGATGACTTGGGATGTGAAACCCCGGGGAACAGAAGCGATGGCCAGGAGCCTAGCGGAGAACCGGCAGGAGGCTAATCTCTATAGGACGTTGACAACTCTGAGGCGGGATGCGCCTATTACCGAGACGTTGGACGATCTAGAGTGGAAAGGCGTACGGAGACAAGACTATCTGGACCTGTGCGAAGAGCTTGGCTTTCAGCGGTTGAAGGACTTACCCCACAAATGGACGGAGTGAGGCTAGGTTGGAGCTACGTCTTTCAAGCCAAGCCCCGTAATGGCTACCAATACCGATTCGTCAGGAGAGACGTGGCCCTCCCTAACAAGCGCTTCCACCCCGGCAATGGCCGCTGACGATGTGGGCTCGGCGTAGATTCCCTCTTCTCTTGCTAGCATACTTTGCCATTTCAGTATGTTGTCATCGTTTACTGCCAGTGCAACTCCACCAGTGTCCTTTAATGCCTTCAAGACCTGCTCCAGCCTGGGCGGTTCAGCCACGGAAATCCCGCCTGCTACAGTTTTAGCTCCCGGCTGAGGTTTCCAGTCCTTTCCCTTAAAAGCCGCTACTATGGGCTGGACGGCTTCCGCTTGAATGGAGTGAAGCTTGGGAATCTCGCTGATCACCCCCTGCTCTCTAAGCTCTCTGAAGCCCTTCCATGACCCAATTAGTAGAGAACCGTTTCCAACAGGCATTACAATGTGCTTGGGTGTGTGGTTTTGGAATTGTTGGGCCACCTCGTAGGCGAAGGTCTTGGTTCCCTCTAGGAAGTATGGACTCAAGTTATGAGAGGCGTAGCAGAGTCCTCGCTCATCCTGATATGCCAGGGCAGCATGATAAGAGGCTTCCCTGGGGCCATCTATCAAATGGGTCTGGGCGCCGTAGACCATGATCTGCTGAATCTTAGCTTGCGGCGCAGTGCTGGGCGCAAAGATGTGAGCAACCATATCTGCTAGGGCAGCATAGGCAGAAAGGGATGCGCCGGCATTGCCTGAGGAGTCTTCGACAACTTCATTTACACCTAACTCCCTCAGCATAGAAATAAGGACCGTGGTGCCCCTGTCTTTGAAGGAAGCGGTAGGATTCTGGAACTCCAACTTCCCGTAGACATTCGTCATGCCCAGCTTTTTACCCAGCTTGTTCAGGGTTATTGAAGGGGTCTGTCCTTCACCGAGGGAAACGATATTGCCTTGGTCATGCAGTGGGAGAGGTGCGCGAATGGACCACAGACCTTGCCCCGTGTCTCTAAAAGAGGAAGGAATCGTGGATTTGTAGTCTACGTCTAGGGGCAGACAACAACTCGTGCATGTTAGGGTATAGGCATTGGCGGGGAAGGAGGAGCCGCATTTAGAGCAGTTAAGCTGTATGTGGGACATAAGCTATCGAAACCCAGGTGGTAGGGAGCACAGAAACAGCTAGGTCTTTTGCTTTGTCTTGACACGTTTTCTTAGCTGGCTGGTCTTTTTCACGTCCACCTTGCCGGTCTTCGGGTCGAGCCATACCCCATACTCATCACGGGCCTTCTCCTTGGAAACGTACCCGTTTAAGACGTCCGACTCCACCATTTGAGGGTCTCGCTTTAGGGGGTCTCCATATCCTCCGCCTCCTGCACCGATTATATCGAAGACATCATCGGTATGGAGAAGAAGGTTGGAAAACTTGGAGGGGGAGGAGGTTCCAAACAGAGCAGGGAAGCTCCACGAGGTTCCTTCTCGTATTATGGAGAATTTGTTGGCCAACCCCTCCTTCCCTCCGAAGATGCCCCATGGAGGGATCACGTGACGATCTGCACAACCGGTTATTGATGTTGGTGTTAGGATTCGCATCTGGCGTTGTACACCGACGCCTCCGCGATGTTTACCGGGACCTCCTGAGTCGGTGACTATCTCGTATTTCTCTAGCCGAAGCGGAAATCGAGCCTCCCAAAGTTCCATCGACTCGTTCTTTGCGTTGCTCATCGAGTGGTTATCCACGTTGCGCCCGTCCAATGTGGCCCGAGCACCCGTTCCTCCCGGCGAGAAATAGTACCAGATGAACTCGTCATGACTATGGGGTCTATCACCAGAGCCTGTGCAGTCGTTCTTTGTACTGTGGCTTCCCGCTATGACCCTCTCTGGAAGCCACTGAGCCATAGCCTTGAGGACAGCCTCATAGACTCGGCTCAAGGGGTCATTGGTTGTGGAGAAGACAGGGGCCGGATACACGGGATTCACGATGCTGCCCTTTGGTGCCTTGACCTCGACGGCTTCAATAAATCCCGAGTTCATCGGTGCGAAGGGATCCACGGTGTTTAGAAGAGCCACGTAGCAACCGGCCTTGGTCTCGGTAAAGGTGCAGTTGACAGGACCTCTCACCTGGGCATCGCTGCCAGTGAAATCCAGCGAGACTTTCCGCCCCTTTTTAGTTAGCTTGACATGAATCTTGTATGGCCCGCCGCCGTGACCATCGTCTTCTTGGTACTCGGTTCCTTCCCACTGGCCATCAGGCAGTTGCTCTAGGGTCTTCACGAACCGGTGTTTGGAGTATCTCAGGGCCTCGTCCATTCCCTTCGAGACCATGTCGTGTCCATATTTTCTAATAAGCTCTTGAAGGCGACGTTCGGCTATGATGTTGGAGGCGATCTGGGCTTGGACGTCTCCCCAGCATTGGTGGGGTATCCGTACGTTCTTAAGGATGAAATCTCTAATCTCTCGGTCTAAAACCCCTGCCTTGTATAGCTTCACTGGGGGAATAATTAGCGCTTCTTGGATTACATGCCGTACAGTCCCCGACCAGCCGCCAGGGCTCATGCCTCCCACGTCCACCCAGTGACCACGGTTTGCCGCGAAGCCCAGCATCTTCCCGTCCATGAACATGGGACGGGCCACGACGACGTCGGCCTGGTGAGAGCCGCCGTTGTAGGGGTCATTGAAGACTATTACATCGCCTTCTTCAAAGGAGTCGTAGGTGCTCAGCAGTGTTTCAATGGGGTCGAACATTGCTCCTGAATGGGCAGGAGTACCTAAAGCTTGGGCAACCATTCGGGCTTTAGAATCGTAGAGGGCGCAAGTGAAGTCTCGTCCCTCGCTGAAACATGTGGAGTAGGCGGCTCGCACGGTAGTCTCCACCATCTCCTGCACCGTGGAGATTAGATAGCTACGCATAATCTCGGCAGTGAAGGGGTCTAGCTTGCCCCGTTTCTTGGATGGATGAGCTGGCTTTCGAGTTATCGTGGTCATATCTTGGCTTTACTCGTCGTATTAGTTGAGCGGAAGACCGTATAGGTTAGCCGCATTCTCGCCTAGGACCTTACGCCTCGCCTCTTCTGTCAACGGACTGAGGGTCTCCGTTAGCTCCTGCAGTGCTCCCGACTCGGCCTCAATGTGAGGGTAGTCGGAGCTCCACATACAACGATCTTCTCCTATGTACTTTATCGTGTTGGGAACCGTGGTTTCGTCGGCCTCCATCGCCACCCATACTTGCCTCTTCAGATACTCACTTGGGAGGAGTTTCATAGGTGATGTGAACCCTACCTTATCATAAATGCCGTCCATCCGCTCCATGTACCAGGGAAGCCACCCAGAGCCGATTTCCAGGACGGCTATTTTCAGGTTTGGGAAGCGGTCGAAGACGCGGCCCTGCAGCAGGCTTACTAGGCTAAATAGAACGTCTCCTACGTTGGTTACAGTCAGCCACCAGAAGGAGAACTCGGCGGTTCTGGGGTACAGGTTGCCTGGCGCCACCCCTACGTTGCTCGAAACGTGAAGGCTTACAGGGATTCCCGCATCTGAAGCTTCGGCCCAGAAGGGGTCGTAGTAAGGATCTCCGTAGGGTGTTCCCCTCTGCGCCGTGTTGTGGACGTACAAGCCTTTTGCGCCCAGGTTAACCGCCCTTTTTAGCTCCTTGATGCTTTCCTGTACATCTAGCATGGGGATGTGCCCGATGGGGATGAGCCTATCAGGATATGGTTTGCAAAAATCTAGCACCCAGTTGTTATAGGCTCGACACATGGCCGCTTCAAGCTTGGGATCGTCGCAATCCTCTGGCCAGTCCAAACCTATGGAGGGGTAGAGCAGCACCGCATCCACACCTTCAGTATCCAGCAGCTTTATTCGATCATGAGGGTCTGCGGCGGGCCGGTTGAGCTGTCGGGCCTCTTCATAAGGGATCTCGCCGGGGCTTAATATCTTCTTCGGGTCCTGACCTGCTCCGGCGATGTTGGCTAACACTCCTCCTCTGTCTTGTTTGCACATCTTGCCATCCAACTCTACATATTCATAGCCGCGCTCGTCCAGCTTGATATGTAGACCTCTTTCTCGGTACTCGGACTCGAGATAGGTCTCCCATAGGTCGGGGGGCTCCAAGATGTGGGCGTCGCTATCTATAATCTTAGGAGACATGCTGGTCTGGTTCCTCCTAGGTCGATATATTATTGCCTCTGTACGCTTCATGGAATTATACACTAACGTTGCCTGCTTACAAGGTATAATCTATGCACCCGATTTCCACTTAAGGAGCCGTCATGACCAATCCAAGGGCCGAGTACTCACCGATGCCTGATCGCAAGCCTCTGAAGCTTCCCGGCGGAGCGAGGGTGGCTGTTTGGGCCATCATCAATGTAGAGGAGTGGGACATCAACGCACCAATGGCCCGTACCGTTCTGCCTCCGCCTCAAGGGGTAACGGTTATCCCAGATATCGCTAACTACAGCTGGCACGAGTACGGGCTTAGGGTGGGATTCTGGCGCCTGAAGGCCGTTCTGGACAAGCATGGCATCATGGCTACTCTCAGCCTGAACGCGTCGGTCTGCAACAGCTATCCTGAGATAGTTGATCAGAGCGTGAAAAGCGGCTGGGAGATACTGGGCCACGGCTTTATTCAACGAGCTATGAACGTGGTGGAAGACGAGCGAGATGTGGTGCGCAAGAGCGTTCAGCTTATCAAGGAGCGCACTGGAAAGGCTCCTCGCGGATGGATGGGCCCTGGCCTGACCGAGACCTTCCATACCCCTGACATACTGGCTGAAGAAGGCATCGAGTATGTGTGCGACTGGGTCAACGATGACCAGCCCTATCCCATGAAGGTGAAAGCTGGAAACCTATTCTCCATCCCCTACACTTTGGAGATCAACGACATTCCCATCTACATCATCCAGCATCATCGCTCCCCCGAAATCTTCGAGAGGGCGCGAGATCACTTCGATACTCTCTATCAGGAGGGAGAGGAGAGCGCCCGAATAATGGCCATCTCAACCCACCCGTACATTACTGGAGCGGCACACCGTATAAAGTACTACGATCAGATATTCCAGTATATCAAGCAGCACGAGGGGGTGATGTTCATGACGGGCAGCGGGATCCTCGACTGGTATAAGGAGGCTGCCGGCTTCGTCTGATCACCTAAGCCTTGACAGTTTTTTGCTGCTTTTTCAGACGCTCTCGCAGTTCAGCTGTCTTGGCTTTATCGGCTTTGCCGGTTTTAGGGTCAATCCAGACGCCGTACATCTGCTCGGCGTGATCTGGGGAAACGTACCCGTTGAGCACATCCCATTCCACCTTCTGGACGTCTCTGTTCAACGGGTCTCCGTATCCCCCGCCGCCGCCGGCACTGATATCGAAGATATCGCCGATGTTCAGCGGAACGTTGGAGAACTTGGAACTGCAGAAGGTGCCGAACAGAGATGGGAAGTCTCGTTCCTTGCCATCTCGAATTATCGACATCTTGTTAGGGAACCCCTCTTTTCCGCCAAACAGTCCCCACGGTGGGATCTTTTGTCGGTCGGCGCATCCTGTGATGCTCGTGGGCGATGTGATTCTCATGTGGCGGCTCGCTCCCAGACCTCCCCGGTTTTCCCCGGGCCCCCCTGAGTTGGTAATCAATGCGAGTCTATCGAATTCCAATGGGAACCGGCTTTCCCACAGCTCCATGGACTCTGCCCTGCTGTTGACCATGGCGTCGGTATCCATGCTTCGTCCGTCTTTGGTCGCTCGAGCTCCGATTCCTCCTGGGCCGAAGTGGTACCAGATGAACTCCTCTCCCGTCTCTGGATGATCGCCGCCGCCAGTGCAGTCGTTCTGAGTCGCGTAGCCTCCGGCGACGACTCTGTCAGGCAGCCATTTGGATATTGCTTTCATCACCGCTTCATGGACCCGGTTGATGGGGTCGGACGTTGTGGCGAACACAGGCGCCGGATATACCGGGTTCACCATGCTGGCTATGGGTGCTTTGACCTCTATGGCTTCGATCAAGCCGGAGTTCAACGGAACGAAGGGGTCTACCACGTCCACCAACGCCGTGTAAGAGCCTGCTTTCGTCTCAGTGTAGGTGCAGTTGACAGGCCCTCTTACCTGTGGGTCTGTCCCATCGAAGTCCACCAGTATCTTTTCCCCTTCCTTCTTCAGGGTCACGTGGACGGTGTAAGGCCCTCCACCGTGTCCATCGTCCTCGATGTAGTCTTCCCCCTCCCACTGTCCATCGGGCAACTCTCCCAGCTTCTTAGTAAACCGACGCTTGGAGTAACTGAGGGCCTGTTCCATCCCCTCCAGTACGGCCCCGGCGCCATACTTTTGGGCCAGCTCCCTTAGCCTTCGCTCCGCAGTTATGTTGGAGGCTATCTGAGCCTGTATGTCTCCCCAGCACTGCTTCGGGATACGCACGTTCTTGAGTATGAAGTCTCTGATCTCTCTATCCAAGACACCTGCCTTGTAGAGCTTCGCAGGGGGAATTATCAAGGCCTCCTGGATAACGTGCCGCACCGTCCCAGACCAGCCTCCTGGACTCATGCCTCCCACGTCCACCCAGTGACCTCGGTTGACACCGAAGCCCATGAGATCGCCATCGAGGAAGATGGGGCGGGCCACCACCACGTCTGCCTGGTGAGAGCCTCCGTTGTAGGGATCGTTGAAAACTATCACGTCGCCCTCTTCAAAGGTGTCGTAGGTACTGAGCAGGGTCTTGACCGGGTCGAACAGCGCTCCAGAGTGCACGGGCAGACCGTAGGCCTGGGCGATCATACGGGCCTGAGAATCGAAGAAGGCGCATGTGAAGTCGAGACCTTCGCTGAAGCAGGTGGAGTAGGCAGCGCGAATGGTGGTCTCCATCATCTCCTGCACCGTGGAGATGAGATAACTGCGCATGATGGCTGCGGTGAAGAGATCTATTCGACTCCTCTTGGGTTCAGCGACGGCCTGTGTAGTAGTCATGGCTCCTCCTTAGCTTGGACAAGTGGATCTATCGGATATTTCTGCGTTTCCTGAGCCCTTATAGCTCATCTGCCCACTCCTGGGACATCTTCTGCTTTGGAACCTTTACAATGATGTTTCCGTATTGATCGAGGCTGGCTGTGCAGCCTTTAGGCATGAAGAAGGTGGAGTCGACCTCTTCTATGATGCAGGGTTGGCGAACGGTCATCCCAGGCTCCAGGTCGTCTCTATCGAACACTGCAATCTCGTCCTCGTAGTGGGCAACTTTTCTATAGGACTTGGGCGTAGCTTTCCTAGAAGAGGTCTTGCCGTTTGTCGCTGAGATGTCCAAGGGAACCGAAAGGCCGGTCACAGTAACCCTGGCGTTGACTATCTCTGCGGGGTCCCCAAGGTTGGTGCCGAATAAGACTCGGTGCCAGCGCTCGAACTCTTTATATACGACGTCCTTATCCAGTGCGCTTTTCTCGTCCAGGGGAACTGCCACCTCGTTGGACTGGCCTATATATCGAATGTCCAGCGTGTAATCTACCACACTTCCAGTGATGAACTGCTCCTCCCCTTTCAAGAACTCCTCAGCTTTCTTTTCCAACTCTTTGAATACGCTCTTAAGCCTTTCAACGTCGAACCCATCTATAGGCATCATCACCGTTCGGAAGGCCGAATTCTTCAAGTCCGCTGTCAGCAGCCCAAAGGCGGAGAAGGTGCTGGGATTAGGGGGCACCATGATGGAGGTTATCCCCACCTCTCTGGCTACCTCGGCTGCATTTTGACCTCCGGCGCCTCCGTAAGGCAATAGAGTGAAATCTCGAGGGTCGATGCCCTTCCTGACCGTGGATTCGAGGATAGCCTGGATCATGTTGGCGTTTACCACTCGATATATTCCCATAGATGCCTCCTCGATGGAGATATCGAAGTGGTCGGCTATGGGCCTGATGGCATCTTGGGCTTTCTGTGGGTCGACCTCTAGCCTTCCACCCAGGAAATTGTCGGGATTCAGAATTCCAGTGACCAGGTTGGCGTCTGTGACTGTAGGCTGGGTACCTCCCAGGTTGTAGCAGGCAGGGCCCGGGTCTGCTCCTGCGCTCTGAGGGCCTACCTGCAGCTCTCCCCCTTCATCGATCCAGGCTATGCTGCCTCCGCCAGAGCCTATGGAATTTATGTCGATACTCTGGGTTCGTACCGGGATTCCCCACTCGGGTTCGACCTGGTCTTTGATATCGGGCTGGCCGTCTCGAATCACGCAGACGTCGTAACTGGTTCCCCCGGCGTCAACCGTGATCAGGTTCTTGACCCCCGTTTTATCCCCGATGAACTTCCCGGCTAGCACTCCTGCACTGGGCCCCGAGGCTATAAGGGTTACGGGAACCCTTTGTGCTTCTTTGGACGGGATGATCCCTCCGCCTGAGTGCATGTATTTGACGTCTATTCCCAAAGCTCTGTCCAGTCGTTCGATGTATCCCTGAGTCTTGGGCATGGCGTAAGCGTTCAAGACAGTAGTGCTAACCCGCTCGTATTCTCGAATGCGAGGGTCTACCTCCGAAGAGATGGTTACATACGTATTGGGAGCCTCGGCTCGGATCACCTCTCCAATGATGTGCTCGTGCTCTGAGTTGGCGTAGGAGTTGAAAAGACACACCGCAATGGCCTCGACTCCTTTGTCTAGGAGGGTTCGTACCACCGAGACCACCTCATCCCTGTTTAGGGGAACTGTGATATTCCCTTTGTGGTCCACACGCTCGGTTACTTCATAGACCATGTGTCGAGGAGTGAAGGGCTTGGGCTTGTCGTACTGGAGGTTGTACAGCTCCTTCTTGTGACTGCGACCAATTTCCAACACGTCCCTGAACCCCTTGGTTGTGATGAGCCCTACATTGGCCCCTGAGCGGGTAAGGGTTAGGTTGGTCACCAGCGTAGTGCCGTGCATGAAGTAAGAAATCTCCTTCATATCGACGGCTGCTTGCCGGCAGGCTGTGAGCAGCCCTTCCTCTGGTGCTCTGGGCGTGGTGAGGGTCTTGGTCTTGCTTATTTCGCCCGTCTCTTCGTCATACAGCACCAAATCTGTGAAGGTGCCTCCGATGTCTACTCCTACTCTCTTCATTACTTCTCTCCGAGGTGATCTGGATGATTAGTGTGACGCCATTTCCCTGTCCTCTTTTTTCATCAAGGACAGAGTGAATCTGTATTATATCAGAATTGTGGTATGTATCACTTGCTAAATTGTGCTAATTGCGTACCGGTCGGCTCTTAAAGAGACAGCCCATACAGCGCTGCGGCATTCCCTCCGGCTATCTTCCGAGCTTCATCCTCTGGGATGTCCTTCATCATGTCCTCAACTGCTTGACGAGAGCGAGGAAAAGTTCCCTCATCATGGGGGTAGTCGCTGCCCCACATCAACCCGTCCACCCCTGTTATGTCTCGATTTCTCAGCCCTACAGGATCTATGCTGAAGGTGGCGTATCCTTGGCGCTTGAAGTATTCGCTGGGGAGCATGTCCAGCTTTTTAGTATGCCACATATGCCTTTTTTCGTAGTATTCGTCCATGAGGATAAGGTACCAGGCTATCCACCCTATGCCTGCTTCGGCCAATACGAACTTTAGGCTGGGGTGGCGCTGCAGCACCCCGGATGCAGTCAAGTTCACTAATGTGCTGCGAGCTTCCGATATGGTCATGGCCATGTAGATAAGGTCCGTTCCCTGGGGATCTGCTTCTCCAAGGTCATCGATGATCTCGTTTTCACCGACGGTCATGGAGTGGAAGGAGAGTATAAGGTCCGCATCTTCGACAGCAGACCATAAAGGCTCGTAGTCGGGTCGGTTGTAGGGAAGAGATGGCATACTCACGGGAATGTTTATGGTGCGAAAGCCCAGTTTAGCTGCTCGCTTGACCTCCTCGATAGCCGCTCTGATATCGACTACTGGTGCCGTGGCAGCAGGCACGAAACGGTCGAGATTGTCCTTGAATAGTTCGGTATACAAGTCGTTGTAGAGGCGACAAAACGCCATCTGATATCCAGGATCGGGTGATGCGAAGATGCGAAATATCTCGTTGGAGTAGACCACCTCGGCACTGACCCCATCTTCGTCTTGGTCGGTCAGTCTCGCTTGAATATCGGTAAAGGCTTCATCTCCTCCCTGGGCCTTCACCTGTCCACCTCGAAACTCTCTGCGTTTGTCCTCATCGGTCAATAGCTTAGCTGTCAGGTCAACCCGAATGGGCTTTTGCCCTTCGTTGACGAGGTAGTGTCCGCCGTTTATGGTCTCGATTCGAGGCGCCCTATCACGATACTCGGGTGACAGCCGGTGGTATATCTTAGACGGGTCCTCTGCGTGAGAGTCGGCGGAAATCAACTTGTAATCAGGCACCGATATCCTCCTGTACAGCCTTTCTTCTTCCCCACAAAATGCCCTGGGCTTGATACTGTTTTTATCACCTACCCAGGGCCAATTGTTCGATATGAGTTGATTGTTTAGTCATATTAAAGCGTTCGCAAGTCCTTGCCGGTCTTTTCCGCTGCCGCGACCTCTGAGAAGTCGGAGACTTTGGACTGGTCCCAAGAGTAGATGCGTTTGGGGGTTATCTTGGCTACTGCCTGAGGGTTTGCTAGCAGCATATCCGCCGCCCCATCTGCCTTTTCGTCTCCCACGTGTTTCGCAGCTATCTTTCGTACTATGGGTCGTACGTCACCCCGTATCATCTCCGCCGTACCATGGACAACCACTCCTCGGAATGGAAGAGTATCGCTGCTCACTGAAAGGGAGATTCGATTATCTCGGTCCAGGGCACGAGACTTGGGATTGCCATCCATTAAAGTTATATAGAAGAACTCTCCGTCGTAGTAGGACCAGATGGGAGTGACGTGGGGATGACCTGTTTTAGTCAGAGTAGCTACGTGGGTTAGCCAGGGCTCCGCCATGAAGCTCTTTACCTCCTCCATGGTCATGGTAACCTTTCCCATGGATACCCTCCTATTGAAAGTCCCTGGATTCTTGCAAGGCTATATATGCGCGCTTGAATCCCTGACAGAATAGACCCTGATAGTTTAGTTGTAGCTGCTCAGAAAACAAGCCTAAAGTCAAATTTATCTGTATCTCTAGTTAAGGTTGTAGACTTCCAGGGCGTTTTCTCCCAAGATCTTACGCTGATCAGCCTCTGATAGAGATTCTATAGCCTCCTTCACCCTGCCAACGATGCCAGGGAAGCCATCGGCATGAGGGAAATCGGTGGCCCAGAAGAACTTGTGGGCGCCTACTTCCTTTATCACGTGGGAGATCAGTGTCTCGTCGGGTTCCAGGGATATCCAGCACTGCCTTTCGAAATACTCACTGGGCTTGAGGTCGAAGGGGCAGGTATATTTGCCTGTTTCCCACCTATCGTTCATGCGCTCCAACCAGAAGATAATCCACGTAGCCCCTGTCTCCAGGAACACCACCTTCAACTCAGGGAAACGGTCGAAGGCTCCTCGATTGATCATGTTCAACAAGGCCATTTGCAGTGGGAATGGGTCGATCGTAAGGCTATACCAGAAATCCTGGTGAAGGAACTGGGTAAGTCCATTGGTGTCCCCGAAATCATCATTGCCTGGGTAATCGTGATGGCTGGTGGGATGGATGCTCAATGGTAGTCCAGTCTCTTGGATTTCCGCATATAGTGGATCGTAGTATTTGCTACCGTAGAGGTTGCCACTTAGGGGCACCGCGCAGATCATGAATCCCTTTGCCCCCATCTTGGCTACCCTTTTGGCCTCCTTCACTGCCTCGTTTACGTCCCTGGTCGGCAAGTGGGCTATGGGGATGAGACGCTCGGGATCGGTCTTGCAAAAGTCGATGAGCCAGTCATTGTACGCTCGACAGTAGGCCCCAGCGACCTTTGGGTCCTCGCACCCATCTTCCCAAAAGAGGCCAGCGGTTGGGTAGAAGAGGGATTTCCCCACCTTCTCCTCGTTCATCCACTTCAGCCTGGCCTCAGGTTCGTTAGAGGCCGGAATCATACCGTCGTAGTAGTGCATCTTGCCGGGGTCGAAGAACTGGCTTTGGTCTTCCACGCCGAATGCCTTGCCTGCATCCAATCCTAGCCCAGCCCCACCATGTACGATCTCTGAGGTCTTTCCATCTATCTCCAGATACTCCAACCCTTTGTCGTCGAGCAGAAACTGCATGGGCCGGTCTTTATACTCCGGATCCAAGTATTCGTCCATCATTAGCTTGACAGGCTCCGCTACGTGTCCATCGACATCAACCGTTCTATATTCCACTCGTCCCCTCCTTTGCTTGTCGGGAATATGGTAGAGAGCTAGCCTAACTATCTTATTCCCCCTCGGTTATTTGTCAACTTTGTGATATTCTGCAAACCATTTATTGTTTGAGGTGAATGTGATGGAGGAGCGAGATTTCGTTGGCTACGGAAGAAGTAGACCGCGAGTAAACTGGCCCAACAAGGCCCGACTCGCTCTGTCCATTGTCCTCAACTACGAAGAGGGAGCAGAGTGGAATCCTTTGGACGACGAACCGCTGTCGAAAATGACAGGTGAGAATAGAGACGGAACGAGGGACTTGTTGGAAGAAGCCTCCTTCGAGTATGGCAGCCGTGTGGGTGTCTGGAGGCTCATGGAAATCTTCGAGAAGTATAGGGTCCCTGTTACCTTCTACGCATGCGGCAGAGCCGTGGAACGTAACCCAGAGGTTGGTAGAGAGATCGCTAGAAACGGACATGAGGCATGCGGGCACGGCTATCGCTGGATCGACTCCAATCTAATGACAAGAGAGGAAGAGAAGGAGGATATACGTAGGTGTGTCGAAGCTATTGCCAAGGTCGTTGGTCAGAGACCCTTAGGGTGGTTTCCTAGAGCGCCCAGCCTCAATACTCAAGAGCTGTTGGTAGAGGAGGGGAGCTTCGTATATGATTCGTCTGTTTCCAACGATGACTTTCCCTATTTCAAGCAAGTATTGGGCAAGCGGCTTCTGATTCTGCCCTATTCAGAAGACGTCAACGACGCCAAGTTCAAACAGTCGCCGGGATTCGTTTCGGCTGGACAGTTCTTCGAGTATATGAAGACTAACTTCCATCGGCTTTACGACGAAGCTAAGACCAGCCCGCGTATGATGTCGGTGGGGCTGCACACTAGAATCTCAGGCCTTCCCTCCAGGGCATCCGCCATTGAGGACTTCATAGGCTACGTCAAGACGTTTCCTGCTGTGTGGATCACTCGCCGCATAGACATAGCCCACTGGTGGTTGGAGAATCACTCGACGTAATGCAGGAGCATTTGATTTTGTGTTGAGACTGTTGTGTCGAGTGGCTACAGGAGCCAGAAAGGTTTAGCGGGGTACGCTCTATATTAAACGTCTCAGCAGCCATCCACTGCCAGGGCTCGTCCGGTAATAGCCTTCGAATCCCCTGAGATTGGGAAGATCAGGGTGTTCGTGACTTCTTCGGATGTAGTGGATCGACGCAATGTCATCTGTTGGACGTGTCTTTCATGAACCTGTTCTTCTGTGATACGCCATGAGTGGGCCTTTTCTCGGCTAGGTAGAGGAGTCGCTTCCCAGCTTGCTCCATTACCTTCTCAATCAGAATGACAGACCAAAATCAGACCCTCTCCCAGCTTAGCTGGAACGTCTAGCCGATGACGCTCTCTTGGTATAAAGAGAATCTCTGATTGATCATTTCGCAAATGTCGGAGGCATACTGAAGCAGTTCCTGAATAGTCAGCTCTTGATGAAAAGTGCCGGCAATGTGGTTCCCTTCCACTGAGGCCGTCACCCTGCGAGTACGCATCCAGCGAGCAAAAGCCTGGGCGAAATCGGCCAATACAACGCTAGCCTCATCTGTAATGGGTATGTTGGCTCCGTTGTGCGAGTTGATGGGTGTAATCTTCAACGATGCACCTGCCTGGCTCACCTCAGTAAGGTCGATCTCTATCCTGAAGGTGACGCCGGCGGGTCGATAGTCCAATGCTGAGTTTACTTTTAGGTAAGACATGGTTTTGACACCTCTGATTCTGACTTACGCGTGGGGATCTTCAGACTTCCCGACCTTCAACTTTAATGTAAGACAGGTTCTTTGCCGGGTCGGGCCTGCGTCTCTCGATGAAGGCCTGGCGCCTCTCTAGCGACTCCTCCGAATCCAGATAGTCGGGCACGTACCGCTCCGTGGGGCTGGGCACCCTCAGGGGATCAGATGCTTCGTCGAATGTGATCTTTTGTAGCTGTAATATCACTGGGCTGCAGAGCATGAGGTCTTGGCACCATTGGTCTACCTCTTCCTCCAACTGCTCAGCCGGTACTACGCCGTTGACCAGTCCCATCTCCAGCGCTTGCTGGGCTGTGTACTGCTGGCACCTCATCCATATCTCTCTTGCCCGTTTCTGACCTACCACCTGGGCTAGATAGGCGACGTCGTAGCCGGATGCTGGACTGCCGACTCGCGGTCCTGTCTGACCAAAACGGGAGCGGTCCGAGGCGATGGTGAAATCGCAGCTGTAGGCCAAGATATTCCCTGAACCTATGGCATACCCGTCGACCATGGCTATAACAGGCTTGGGGTACTTGCGTATCTGTGTGAAATAGTCCACTTCTGGATCGGTGTAGTTCCTTCCCTCGAAATCAGGCTGGCTGACGTCTGCTCCAGAGCAGAAGGCGTTGGGGCCTGCTCCGGCCATTACTACCACTCTCACCGAGTCGTCGTTGGCGGCTTCCCTGAAGGCCTTCACCAACTCTTCCTTGGTGCGCTCCCTCACCGAATTGTAGCTTTCAGGTCGGTTGATAGTGATTCGGGCGACACCATCCTTAACTCCATATACAATGTCGGTATACTGCACGGACATACCTCCTTCTGTGGAATCTGTAGTAGAGGGCCATTGAAACTAGCTACAACTTATATCATAGGGTAAGATTGACAGCAAACCCAAATTCAGAGCTTACCTTGACAGTGGGTTGGGGTAGAGCTTATAAAACACGTCGCAACCCTTTCGATGAAATGGGGGGTACAAGATGAAGAAAACTGAGCTATTTGCCTCGTATTCAGGTATACCGACCTTTTACAAGGTGCCATTTATTGATGCTGAGAAGGTGGAAGATGGAATGGTGGTGGTTGCCGGGGTTCCCCTGGACATGGGGATAGTGGTGGCCAGGACGGGGGCTCGGTTCGGACCGAGGGAGATTCGTGAGGCCTCTTCCATGTACAGGGGTCTGCAGGAGGCGGGCGACCCACCCGTGTCCATTGATGTGGATACCAATGTTGCGCTGCAACTCAAGGACCATCTAAACGTTGTGGATATAGGTGATTTCACAGTCTATCCTCAAGACCTGATGAAAAGCACCGATTCAATCATTCAAGGGGTCTACGAGGTGGTCAAAAGGGGGGGCAAGCCAATTGTTCTTGGAGGCGACCACTACATCACGTATCCGTGCTTTGAAGGGTTCGCCAAGGGCATAGCTGAAAGTAGACCTGATGCTCGACTGGGGTATATCCACATCGATAGTCACCCTGATTTCCGAGAGGGCTACAGGGGACTGGGGCGCTATAATCACGCCACCAGTGCACGGCGTCTCAGCGAGAACCCCATGATCACTTATAAGAACATGGCATGGGTGGGACTAAACGGCCCTGTCATGGACAGGGACGCCTACATCTCCTTCAAAAAACACAACTTCAAGATGTTCACTGCTGATACCATCAGGAAGCGCGGCATGGATGACGTGATTAGGGAAGCGGTGGAGACGGCCGCCGATAGCGTAGACGTGGTATACGTTACGGTAGACATAGACGTGGTGCACAGCGGCTTCGCTCCGGGCACCGGGATTCCCGGTTTCGAGGGCATAGAGGCCGTGGACTTGCTGGATGCTATGGCGTATCTCAGCGCAAGCGATATGGTGGGGGCCTTAGACCTGTGCGAGGTGTCTCCACCCCTTGACCCGACGGGAAGAACGGCTCATCTGGCTGCCAGCGGACTGATAGGCTTCCTAAGCCGACACCTATTCGATAAGATCACGATAGAGGTGTAGCTCAGACCAGCTCTTTCACCAGATCGGCTACCACCTCATTGATATTACGCACCAGGAGGTCAACCTCGTTCTTCGTTATACACAGGGGAGGACTGAAGAGTATCAAGTCTCCCCTTTGAAGAACGAGCATGTCCCGTTTCAAGAAGGCTTCGGTAAGTCGCTCCTTCAGGTTGACCTCTTCAGGAAACTTCTCTCTGGCATCCCTGTCCTTCACCAGCTCTATAGCGCCAATGAGACCCAGGCCGCCTCGAATATCACCCACGATGGGGTGCTCGTACAGAGTCTGGAGCTGATCGAATAGATAGCTGCCCATCTGCGCCGAGTTCTCGACCAGGTTCTCTCGCTCCATGATCTCTATGTTGGCCAGGGAGGCAGCGCTGGCTGCTGGATGGCCGCCAAAGGTGAACAGGTGCCGGAAGGTCTTTCCCTCCTCTCCTACAAAGGCATCTGCTATCTCCTTGCGCGCCACCGCCGCACCGATGGGCTGGTATCCACTGGACAGGCCTTTGGCCATGGTCATAATGTCGGGCTGAAGATTCCAGTGCTCCGAGGCGAACATCTTGCCCGTGCGCCCAAAGCCGGTGATCACCTCATCAACTATGAGCAATACGCCATATTTATCGCAGATCGATCTTAATGTGGGCCAATACCGGTTATGCGGCACCATGGCGGTGGTTACCGAGATGGGCTCGCCGA
Organism: Dehalococcoidia bacterium; assembly: GCA_965197675.1. Classification (GTDB taxonomy): domain Bacteria; phylum Chloroflexota; class Dehalococcoidia; order Plut-88900; family Plut-88900. The sequence continues at coordinate 1,784,175 of OZ240221.1, forward strand.
TTACAGCCGCCACGGTTTCTGGCCCTTCATGCTTGATGGCCCGCTCAACGTCGTAAGCACACTCCAGGTTGCACTCGGGGAGATTGCGGCAGTAGACACAACGATAGCTATAGGGTTGAGTAACATGCACGTTGCCTGGCATGAGCGGCCCGTAGTGCTGAGGGCCTGCGTCTGGTCGCCCACCCAAGCTAAGGGTGGCTAGAGTCGCGCCGTGATAAGAGCCACGTCTACTGATTATCTTGTACCTTCCTGGATTCCCTTTTAGCCTATGATACGCCTTGGCCATCTTTAAGGACGATTCCACAGCCTCGGAGCCACCGCTAACTATGAATACCCTAGACTTTTTGTCGGGGGATAGGCTGGCTACCTTGGCGGCAAGCCTCAGGGCAGGTTCACTGGTAGTAGCAAGGGGCGCGTAGTTGAGATGCTGTAGCTGATCGTATACAGCGTCGGCTATTTCCTTACGTCCATAGCCCACATTTTGAAGCCACATGCCTGCCATTGCGTCGAAGTATTTGCGTCCCGTTGAGTCTGTGACCCAGCAGCCTTCGCCTTCTACTGCGACTCGGAGACCATCTGGCCTGGCGAAATCTTCTACCTGCTGCTCGTGAGGCCAGAAATGGTTCAGTGCTATCTGGCGCAACTCTTCAATGAGCTCAGACTTGTCTTTCGAGGTCGACATATCAGGCCTACTACCCTCTAAGAGATCTTGACGGATGACTTGGGGACGTACGTATTCAATCGTCGTACCCATACCCGATCGCCATCGGTAACATTGAGGATACTCCTACCTATGGGCCCCATGAGCACCCCTTCATCATCAGGACCATCGACTACTTTAGCCCAGGCCCTCAATGGCGAACCCACCTCTGCCACGAACTCCATCACGTCCCCATCCTTCACGCCTATGGCGTCAGCATCTTTCTTGATCAGGTTTGTGGTACGGCAGCCTCTGTGGTCAAACACATCGGTGCCGCTAACGCTGATCTTTACATAGTGCCGCCGGCTTTTGATCTCGCGGCGCAACTTCGCTGTCTCGGACAGGTCGACTTCGCCATTCTTGAACACCACGCCGTAAACATCCCGAGCCCAATCCTGAGTGATATATTCATCCAGCATGTCCATCCGCACTAGCTCCACCTCGCGGGTTAGGGGGTCTCCAACACCTCCCCCCGCCGATGAACTCATGACAACGATGTCTCCTTCTTGCAAGGGAAAGGATTTTATCTTACCGGGAAGAGGAGAGGCCTCTATCTCTCGACCGTCTCGGATGACGGTGACCGAGTTGCCCATCCCAGGGTAGGCCCCCGCTGCGCCCCACGGAGGAATTACGGCTCTGTCCGCCATGACGTTCAACTCGCTGGTATTAGATAATACCCTCACCTTCCTGGTAACCCCGAAGCCGCTTCTCCTGTATCCTGGCCCTTCGCCGTTGGTACGAGCCTCCAGACCCTCTATGAGAAGTGGTTGTCTCTGCTCGGCGCTTTCCGCGGGATAAATGCTGGGTATATCTCCGCCGTCGTAGGACTCGCATCCAGTCGCACCGTCGGTATCGTTGGTTCCTGGGAAGCCTCCCAGAGGATACTCGTAGAAGATGTAGTGTTTGTCTCGGCTGGTGTCGTAGCCGGCCACGTAGACGTGGAAGGACGTGCCACTGTTCTCTCCTCCCGCCTCCTCTGGCATGATCTGTGCAAAGAGTCCCACCACCGCCGACTGCACTTGACGAAACACCTCCCAGACCCCACCCACGGGGTAAGGCAGTGACGCTTGTAAAAAGCTTTTGTCCGGGACAGTGAACTCCAACGGGCGGAAAGTGCCACCATTCACTGGCGAGTGGGGGTCTAGCCAGCTCTTCACCACTACGAACACGGCTCCCTGGGTTATAGCTGGGCCCACGTTCATGGGTCCAACCACCTGGGGAGATGAGCCAGTGAAGTCGAAGTGCATGCTATCGCCCTCGATGGACATCTTCACCTTGATCGGGAGGGGGTCGGGGGAGAGGCCGCTATTATCACAGTAGTGCTCGTTGTAGTACTCGCCTGGAGGGAGATGAGATATACGGCGTCGCATGATCTGCTCGGCCCTCTCCAAGAGGGTGTCTCGACAGGCTTCAATGGTAGCGGTGCCGTACTTCTGGCAAAGCTCTGCTATTCTCATCTCAGCTACCCTAGCGGTGTCCAGCATGGCGAGGGCATCTCCCTCCCTCTCTTCTGGCAGACGCATGTTGGCAAACAGAACGTCCCACAAGTCCTGATTTACTTTCCCTCGCTCGATGAGCTTCACAGGAGGCATCCGGATGCCCTCCTGGTATATATCTACGTCCTGCCCTGAGAAACTTCCAGGGGTAGCGCCTCCAACGTCGGACCAGTGAGCTCTTACAGCGATGAACATGAGTAGGCGCTCATCGGAGAAGAAGGGAGTATAGAAGACCACGTCGTTGAGGTGAGTTCCACCTGTATAGGGATCGTTCATTATGATGACGTCACCTGGGTAGATTCTGTCCCGCAGCTTTTCCAACACGTTGTTCAGCGCCAGGTGGAAGCTGAACACGTGGCCGGAGAAGTCGCCCTCCGACATTCCTATGAGGCTCTGGGTAAGCTCACCCTTGGCCGTTAGCAGACCGCAGGAAAAGTCGTGGGAGTCGTATAGGATGGGTGCATAGGCCGTCCTGATGAGGGTTGCCCTCATCTGCATGACAGTGTGAACGAAGGTACCCTGCACTACTTCTAGAGTGATAGGGTCTATCCCTGACATAGGTTAACCTCCAGTCCGCTCAAGAGTCAGGTTGGCGTACGGGTCTACCGAAGCCTTCCATTCAGGGAAGATGACCGTGGTAGAGCCGTATTCTTCTATGACTGCCGGCCCACTTAGAGAGCTTCCTGGGCTCAATAGCTCTCGACTGTAAACTGGACAGTTGAGGAAGGAGCCTTTGAAATAAACCGAGCGCTCCTCTTTGAGGGCTTCTGACAGGACTCTCCCTCCAGCGCCCTCAGAGTGAAGCTTCGGCTTATCGAACTTACCAGAGGCGACCACTCTCAGATACACGATCTCGATGGTCATCTCCTTACGACTGTACCCGTAGGTTCGGTGGTAGATGTCGTGGAAGTCTCGTTCCATACCTTCTAGCTCGGACTTCAGGTCTACTGGAACTTCCAGCTGATAAGACTGACCCATGTACCTCATGTCGACAGAGTAGGCGATGTGTACCCTCTCATCGGGGAGACCTTCTTTCGTCAGTGCATCCCGGCCCTCTCCCTCCATCTCTTTCAGTAGGGTCTTGATCAAAGACAAGTCGGCCTCATGTAGCTCGGTAACATAGGTTCTGGCATAGTGGTGCTGCAAGTCTGTGGTCAGCAGGCCGAAGGCACAGGCGTTACCTGGGTGATTGGGGACCAAAACTCTATCTGCCCCAAGCTCTTCAGCTATGGGGATGGCGTACATGGGGCCTGCCCCGCCAATGGGGACGAGAGCAAAATCACGGGGGTCTAACCCTCGCTCTATTGATAGGGTACGGATGGCGCCGGCCATGTTGCTGATGGATATCTCGATAATGCCAGCCGCCAGTCGATTCTGGTCGGATATGTTTGCTTGCCGACCTAGTGATGATATCGCCTGCTCTGCCAGATCCTTGTTGAGGCGCAGGTTGCCTGCCAGTGGGGTATCGACGGATAGATAGCCTAAGAGCAAGCTAGCATCGGTGACGGTGGCTTCTGAGCTTCCTTTTCCGTAGCTGGCTGGGCCTGGGTCTGCACCGGCGCTGCGAGGCCCTACTTTGAGACTTCCGTTTTCATCCACCCACCCGATGCTGCCACCACCCGTTCCAATTGTAATGATGTCTAGCTGAGGAGTCTTGATGGGTACGCCGGCAAAGAGCCTCTCCCTAGTTATGACAGGCTTCAGATTACGGGTTAGCGATACGTCGGTACTGGTGCCGCCCATGTCGTAGGTGATGATGTCCTCGGAGCCGATGGCCTCTCCAAGATGGACTCCCGCACTCACTCCAGCTGCAGGCCCTGATAACAGAAACCTGACGGGATAATCTGCCGCGCTGGCTTCCGTGAGTATGCTGCCACTGGAGGTCATATAGAATAGCTCGCCCTTGTATCCCTCGCTGCGAAGGAGGGATCCCAGCTTCTTCAGGTAGCTTCCCACCAGCACCTCCACGTAAGCGTTGAGGATGGTGGTAGCCCATCTTTCAAACTCTCGGAACTCCGGCACGACCTGGGCTGATTCGGATACGGGAACCCATGGGAGGTGTTGTCTGATCAGCTCTGCGGCTCGATGCTCGTGGTCTGGGTTGGCGTATGAGTTCACGAAGCATACCGCCGCGGATTCGATTTCCTCTCTCTTCATTTCATCGATAATGGACTCTATATCTTCGTCTCGGAGATCATTCAACACTGCCCCGCTGTATAGGACTCTCTCGTCGACCTCGTAGCGAAGACGCCGAGGAACATAAGGCTCTGGACGCTGCCAACGGATGTTCCACAATCCTTGCTCGGAATATCGCCTCAGCTGTCCGTATTCGATGACGTCTCTGTGCCCCTTGGTTACCAGAACGGCCGTCTTGGCGCCTTTCCTCTCGACTACGGCGTTGGTGGCTATGGTGGTGCCATGTACTATCATTCGCACATCTCGGAGGTCCAACTCCATCTCACCCAGGCCCTGCATAAAGGCCTGGGTCGGGTCAGAGGGGGTCGAGGGGACTTTATAGACCTTGAGTTGGTTGGTCTGCTCGTCGAAAACAACGAAGTCGGTGAAGGTTCCGCCGGTATCAACTCCGATGTTCAGCAATTACTGTCCCACCTGAGAAGAGATTTCTTGGGTATGGTTTTGGTCGCCCACGACTTGGCATAGGGTAGCATTCTGAGTTTTTCCTGTATAGGCCACTCTGGATGTGATTAGCGGTGTCCATCATGACTGAGGCTGCTGCTGGCATCTTCTGAGCCACATGGCCATACCTGTGGGTATCATGAAAGCTGCAAATAGGAAGGAGGTGATCATGGCTAGAGTCAGATCGCCGCTGACCTCCTGCACAAACCCTACGATTATTGGCCCAACTGCCATTCCTGAGAACATGCTGGTCAGAACGAAGCCGGATCCCAAAGCTATTTCCCTTGGGTTCTGATGCGGCAGCTCGAAGGGTATGGTAAAGATGATGGGGTTGAACGCCCACGCCAGCCCGTGAATGATGCTCAAAGCTATCAGCGCCGGGAGTGAGTCGGTGAGGACCAATCCTATAGCCGACGTAACCAGCACTATGGGTGATACAAGCAGAAGCGGCTTCCTCACGTCTCTCTTGACTATGTAAAACGCTACCGCTATACCGCCGCAACCTGTCATAAACCAAGCAAGGGCTTGAAGGAGTCCGGATGTGATGAGCCCGATGTCATACTTGTCCAGCATCAGGGTAGGCCAGAACGTGACCAATCCACCCCATAAGATGTTGGCGGAGAAGAGGGTCAGACCGCCGTACCACAGCTCTTTGTGCTTGAACACGTTTGCTATGGAGACCCCTTCCTCTGATCGGTCGCCTTCGACACGATCCATCCTTTTTCCCTCTTTGGCCCCGATCACCCACATGGCGGCAACGACGGCATAGGCGATAGCATATATGTAGAAGGCTCCCCGCCAACTATCATTCAACAGTATCAATATGAACGGGGTTAAAAGGAAGCTTAGTGTGTCGGCGAGATAGATCATGCCCTGAAGGAAGCCATTGGCTACCATTACCTCTCTGGGTGGAAACCACTGTGTTATGAGAAGGGCTCGTGCAGGCTCTCGGGCCACCATTACTATGCCGAACACGACCCTCCACAGAAGCAACATAATGAATCCCTGGGCCCAACCTTGTAATGCGACGCATCCCACTCCCAGTATCACTGTTACCGATGTGAGGATTCGAGCATTGAACCTGGAAAACCATAGGCTCATGGGCAGGGTAAGGGCTAAGTTGCCGATGAATACTGAGGAACCCAACCAGCCTTGCTCTGTGGGGGATAGATCGAGGTCCTCGGTGATGGCAGGAAGCAGTAGCCCAATACACAGGACTATCAGGATTCCGATAGTATAAGTACTGCCGAGCAGCCCCAACACTACGTATCGGTATGAGCTGGGTGTGGTTTCAGAGTGGTTCATTAAAGCTGTGCCGAGATCCGGAGAAAGGCCTAGGGTTCCAAAGTCAGCAGGTATTGTACACGTACGTCTGCTCCTGTCTGAGGACTGGGATTATGCACGGAGATATCATCGATACCATTTCCTGAACATACCTTTAGGATGCTAAAAGTCTTTGTCGGCTTTCTTTCCGCCTCAACTCTATCACGAGCTTATCAAATGAAGGGAGGTCTATGACGGATGAGATTCGTCGTTAGGAAGATACGGCGCCTGGCCAAGCGCGACTCTGGCTTCACCTTATAGAGTGCTGGCAGTTGTAGACGTCCACGTGGCGAACCAGGGGGGTTACCACAGGTCAACCAAAGTCCCGGTAGTAGACGTGTCGATCAGCGACTTCTCGGCTTCTACTCGTGTCTTGGGACCGGAGACCTGTGGCTGCCTGCTAGATTACACGCTGAAGCACCTCTACTGTTGAGACATGTCCGGACTGTTCACCAAATTGAACATTACCGCAACGGTAGACTGACTACCACTAGCCCAGTGTCTGTATAGGTCAGTGGAACTCGGGTTCGATTTCTATGTAGATCTTTATCTCGTCTTCCAGATCTTTTCTCGATCCTCTGAGGAAGGGCATGGTGATGAGCCCTCCTCCCAACATATTCGCTATAACGCTCAAGCTGTACGAGGGAACCAATCCCGTAAACACGAACTCCGTTCCTTGGTCTGTACGTTTTAGTTTAATGCCTACGCCTGTCCACCCGCTCTTCTTCACTATAAAGTCTCTGGTTAGCAAGTTAGTTTCGTATACCTCATGGGTGCCGGTGAAGCGTTCTCTGAAGAGGCTCACCACTCTTTTCTTAGTCAGCCCTGGACGGGCCAGCACTGTCATTGTAGACATGGAAACATCCTTTTCTGAATATTATCAACTGACAACTTAGCTAGCATAGGGCTGATCATCCAGCTATCGGAAGAAGGGGAATACGGGGAAGAATAAGCGTCCTATTATTGTGACGACTCCCAGAGACCCGATTCCTATCAGGACCCATGCCCACCAGCTAATACCATCGCTTGGTTCCTCTATAACTGGGGCTGGTGGAGGAATAGGTGTAGGAGTTGGCTCCGGCGTAGCTGTCGGAACGGGAGTCGAAGTTGGTGTTGGGGCTGGGGTAGGGGTAGAGGTAGAGGTAGGGGTAGGTGTGAGGACAGGAACCGGAACCACTGTGAAAGCTAGAGTCGTGGAGTTGTTGTCCAAGTTAGGATCACTAATCTGGCCCGAAAGCACTTCGACGTGGGTGGCAATCACTCTGCCGCCCATGCCGATCATAGTTTGGGCTGTAACCTCCAGAGTTGCGCTGGTCCCGGGAGGCAAGGCTCCAACTCTCCACTCTCCTGAATTGCTGTCCAAAGTTCCCAGGCTGGGCGCGCTATGTAGGATTGTTAAATCGGGGACAGGAATGCCGCTAACCGTGACTCCGGCAGCCGGGTGTGGTCCCAGATTAGTGACTTCGACCTCGTATACTATGCTGTCCCCCTCGGTTATCCGACCTGTGCCGACGACCTCGGTTATAGCAAGATCAGCTGCAGGAATTGGTGGAGGCGGAGCGTCGTAGACCACCTGATTGTCGCTGCTGGTAGATGCCAGATTTCCCCTGCCTATAGAGTTGACGGCAGCCCCTGCGCGCACCGATGCGATAACCGTACCATTGTCCCCCAATCCACCGATGGCAACCTCATAGGTGACCGGCCCTCCCGATACTGTAGCGATGGTTGCACCTGATGTTCCAGTTAGGATCACGTCGGCGCTGTCGAAACCGGTCACGTCCTCGCTGAATACCACGGTGAATAGTACGGGTGAGGCATTGGTGGGGTCTGCTTGAGTTGATGACTGATTGATGATGACGGTTGGGGTGGGGCAGGCCTCCCCTGCAATCATTCCGATATCAGCAACCAGTTGGGCGAAATCATCCACGCTGAAGACGTGGTCTATGTCGGGATCGGTGGCGATAGCGTTGAGAGTGGAGGTACTTACGTCTCTTCCGACTCCGACCACGAAGACTTCCGCTCCAGTAGCCATCGAGGCTGCCTCGACATCCTGCAAACTGTTGCCTTGGTTATCGTTACCATCGGTGATGAATATAATTACGTCTGTGGTCGTGGGTCGTTCACCCAAGCCTGTGGTGAACTGCTCCGAGGCGCCTTCGAGACCTCTGACGATGTTGGTGAATGGAGCCAGCTCCTGGCCCCCTCGCACCAGTCCATCTATGCCTGCCTGCAGCATGGTCCGCTGGTCAGTCATCTCTACCACTGAACCACTGCCGCCTAGAAACTTGGTAATGGCCATGACAACTCCCGTGCTGGAGTCTAGGTCGAAGGCCTCTACTATGGCGCTGGCCGCCTGCTTGAGATCGGCCAACTCTGCGGCATTAATGCTTTCGCTGTTGTCCAAGGCCAGCACTACATCGGCAAGACCTATACACGACGAGGCAGCATACACGCTTTTAGCATGATGGGAGTTCAGTGGAAATACCAGAATAGCTGGTAAGAGCAGTAGGAGAGCAAAAATAACTCGGGTCATGTAGGCGCCCTACACTAGAGGTTGGGAACTGCTAGCTTCTATCTAACACCTCGCGGCACTTCCTGGAAACCACACCTCCCACCGAGCTTGTCATTGCGTTTAAAGTAGCACATCATTTGTAACATTGCAATACTAGTTTTGTACCTGTTTTAAAGATTCAGACCTCTTGTAATCTGTGTATTATTGTATGGTGGAGAGGCTGCGTAAGTATGCTTAACATTGCTCACAGGGGCTATACCAAGCAATTCCCGGACAATACCCTGGAGGCCTTTCAAGCAGCCATCGAATTGGGTGTTGATGTGGTCGAATGCGATGTCAGAGAGACGATAGACCACGGATTCGTGATTTTCCACGAGCCGGAGCTACAGGGCGTTGACATCGGTGAAATGTCGCTAACCGATGTTAGGGAAATTAGGCTGCACGATGAATACGCAATTCCTACTCTGGAGGAAGCTCTTGCTCTTCTCAAAGATCACGTTGGGCTGATCCTGGATTTAAAGGATTTGGAGTCTCTGGATTCACTACTTGAAATCTTGAGGGCGGAGGTGAATCCTGATAGAGTTGCGTTCGGATCTTTCAATACCCAGCTATTACGGGAGCTTTCTTACAAGGCTCCCGAGTTCAGAAGAGGGCTAATCCTGGAGCGAGTTGAAAGTGATCCAATCGAGGTGTTGGAGTCGGTTCGTTGCCAAGCCATTGGGGTTAGCTTTCCTCACGTAACCGAAGACCTGATCGAAAGAGTGCACTCAGGCGGGCGCATGATCTTCGTGTGGGGTTGCGAGACTGAAGACGATGTCGAGAAGGCGGTAAAGCTGCCCATTGACGGAATAGTGTCTGATGTTCCGGACATGGTTAAACTAGAGTTAGCAAAGCGATGATGCCGTCTCGTACCTTGGCGGAACCTAAATGATTATGAGGATGATACCCGCAAATATGGCCGTTATGCCTATCAGCGTCTTTGGTCTCAAGGTCTCACGCAAAATCAGAACCGATAACATCGCCAGGATCGGCATCTGAGTGTTGGTAAGCACAGTTGCTATGGCCAGTCCCACTTTCTCTATCGCAACTAAGTAGAGAAGACTGCCGAATCCATAAATGACGCTTCCGTTGGCAACTGCCAATAGCAGAGTCACTGGTTTCTCTCCTAACAATTTCCTTTGACGCTCTGTACTCGTCGCACTTTCACTCTCAGAGCCGAGGACAGGTTGAGTTAGTACCCTTCCCTGCTTGGAACAATCGGTTGAAGTCGGATTGACGGCAGAAGAGTCGTGACTATCGGGGGGATTAATCAGTAGTTTGTTCACCCCTAGAATGACTAGACAGAGGCTGAAAAGGCTTGCAACAGCAAGCCTTACCGAGTTCACTAAGAATGGGTCCACTTCCTCGACGGCTATTCCCTGTAGTGTAAAGCCTCCCGCCCACAGCAATGACGCCGTTAGTAGAAGGCTCATACCTTTAATCCCCAACCAGGGCGCCTGATGAAGGGCTGCTGTACCTCTCTGCGCAAAGCTGAGGAGATAGGCCCCGATGATTACGCTGACAATTCCTGCCAGGGCCAATGCAGATGGCGATTCTCTCAAAAGAAAGATTCCAGATAGCACGGTCAAAATAGCGTAAAGTCCATTTGCCGTAGGAAATGCTTTGCTTACGTCGACGAAGCGAAGCACCAGTAGGTACAGAGGCAACCCCAACCCCGTATTGAGGATTCCTCCGACTATCCCTATAGAAATATAACTCAGATTTACATTGGCCAGATCATCTAACTTGCCCAAGGCGCCAGCTATCACAAAGCCGAGCAACGCTCCGCCCATGCTGCTTAGGGCCGCGAGCGTGATAGGCTTGACCCTCGCTGTTAGCAGCTTATCGTTAATGGAGGTGATACCAAATGTTGCAGCAGCGGCAAGCGCAAGTAGTTCACCCACGAAGGTACCTTTGATAGAGAAGCTTTGACGTCAAGTGGAAAACCATGTCGGTTCATCTTACTAAGTTTATACATAGTATGTGAATGATAAAGAGAGCGGTGAACCGTATCACAAAATTGACATCACCGGGTTCTCAACGTAGACTTTGACTGTCCTGGCTCCATGCTTCTAAGACTCCACCTCACTGGGGGTCTGCTGAGTCGGCGACAGGCGGGAGTGCTCATGTCGAAGAACGGCTTCAAGGTTATGGACTCGGATATGCACGTTATGGAGCCTATAGACCTGTGGGACCGTTACATGAAGCCTAAATTCAGAGATCGTGCACCCAGGCCTACCTACAGCTACTTCTTAGACCAGCGGATGGAGCATGAAGGGAAGGTCATCTCTCGTTCTCAGGTCAGCTTCGATAACTATAGCGTACTGCCTACCGAGATGATGACCGACCGTTACGGTAACCTGGACCAGCTCAAGAAGCACCAAGAGCGCGGATGGGGACCGGACGTACAGCTGGAAGCTATGGATGCCGAGGGTGTGGATGTGGCGATTCTGTTTCCAGGACTTGCACTAAGCGCACTTGGTAAAGAATACGACGACGATGATCTGGCCGCAGATGTCGCCAGGGCTTATAACGATTGGATGGCCGACTTCTGTAGAGAAGACAACACCAGACTGTATGGAGTCGGCATGATTTCAGTCCAAAACGTCGAGGCCGCCGTCCAAGAAGTCATCCGGATAAAACAGGAGCTAGAGTTTAGAGCTGTTTACTTGCGCCCCAATCCGATAAGGGGAAGAAACTGGCATCACTCGGCGTACGACCCCATCTGGGCAGAGTGTGAAAAACAGGGGCTGGCGCTGGGGTTCCACGAGGGTATACCTCACGAACTCCCCGTTGTCATGGGGGACCGCTTCCAAGCACCACAAGACGACCTGTGGCTTACTGAGCACGTGGCGGCACATCCCCTTGAGCAAATGTACGCTTGCCTATCCTTCATAATGGGGGGAGTTCTGGAGCGTTTTCCAACCCTGCAAGTAGGGTTTCTGGAGGGGAACTGCAGTTGGGCCCCCTTCTGGCTATGGCGTATGGATGAACATTGGGAGCATCGAGAAAGGTATGTTAAGAGTCAACTCCCCCTTAGACCCAGCGAGTACTTCAAACGCCAGTGCTACATCTCGGTGGAGGCCGATGAGACACCGGGCACATTTGCTCTAGAGTGGCTGGGTGACGAGAATATAGTCTTTTCTACGGATTATCCTCACACGGACACTCGATACCCCCATGCCTTGGACACCTTTCTTGAGATGCCTTTTTCGAAAGAGAATTTCAAAAGGATATTATGGGATAACTGCACCAGGCTCTACGGGTTCACATAACGTTGGAGTGATCGTCATTCAGATATAAAGCTATGGAAGGCGATAAAAGTTGACCTGCGAGGAGGGATATCATGGCGTATGAAGGCAAGGTTATCTCGGGGGATTGTCACATAGACATACCCTGGCTTCCGGCAGACCTCTTCGTGTCCAATGCTCCGGCTCGCTTGAGAGACAAGATGCCCAAAGTGTTGGACACGGATCAGGGTAAGCAGTGGTTTGCCGATGGCCAGCAGCTCGGCTGGGTTGCTGGAGCAGGTATAGGAGAGGAAGAAGGGGCCTGGAATCCCTACAAACCTGGACTCTCCAATCGCTTGGATAGAATGGAGGATGTGGGCTTCTTCTCCGATGGACAAAGAGGGCTTTTTCATCCAACAACGCCTGAGCTCCGCATCAAAGATCAAGAGACCGATGGCATCGAGGGCGAGGTGATCTACGGAGTCCTGGGCTTGGGCGGTGACCCCAACGCGGTTAGAGTCACTGATACGGAGCTGGGAGGCAGCGGAGACTCACCCGGCCCAGGGTACGGGCTAACCGATCCCGAGCTCATCCAAACGGCTTATGACATCTATAATGAATGGCTGGCGGACTTCTGCAAGAGCACCCCCAACCGGTTCAAGGGCTTGGCGTGTCTCAGTGGGCATGACCCGAAAGTGGCGGCAAACCAGCTTCGCAGAGCCGCTGAGATGGGACTCAGCGGGGCGGAGATGAATGTGGCCACCGCCGCGGCTCCCATATACCAGAAGGAGTGGGATGTGCTGTGGGATGCCGCTTCGGAGACTGGACTGCCCATATCCTTCCACACCCTAGGCCTGGTACCCCGATACCCAGACGCGGCAAACAGGGAAACTTACCGGTGGGTCAGTGATGGAATTGGCCTGGGCTTATTCCAGTTGTCGGGCGCCGAGTTCCTGCTGAGCATAGCCTATTCGGGGGCCTGTGACCGCTTCCCCAATTTCAAGTTCGTATTGGGCGAGTGTGGGGTGGGTTGGATACCCTACATACTCCACCGCATGGACGAGGGCTATGAGAAGTGGTTATTCCACCTCAACTTGGACATGAAACCCAGTGAATATTGGCATCGACAGGGCTACTCCACCTTTCAGCACGAGTTTCTGACTGACGAGATAGTGGGTATGATTGGTGAAGACCGTATAATCTGGGGATCGGACTATCCCCACCCTGACAGCATCTGGCCCGACTCTCGCCAGGTCATAGACGAGAACCTGGGGCATTTGGACGAAAAGTACCTCCGCAAGATCGTGTACGAAAACTCGGTAAGGCTATACGGGTTTTCGACCTAGGCATTTGAGCTATATAAGGGGAAATCATTATGCAGGCAGCGATGTTCCGAGAGGTGAACAAACCTCTCCAAATTGAAGAAGTAGAGATAGATACCCCAGGGCCAAGGGAGGTGGTGGTTAGAACAGGCGCAACGGGTGTCTGACACAGCAACCTCCACTTCCTGGTAGGGAAGTACTCCCATCCTCTGCCAACCATTCCCGGGGATGAGGCCGCCGGTACCATCGAGGCCGTAGGTGAACTGGTCACGTACGTTAAGCCGGGCGACAGGGTGATAACATGCCTGTCGGTGTTCTGTGGCCAGTGTGACAAATGCCTGAGTGGGAACCCCGCCCTTTGCAGGCACGTGGGTACCAGTCGGGCAGACCATGATCCTCCCCGACTCAGTCAAAATGGAGAGAGAGTTCACCAGTTCTCGGAGCTTTCCACCTTTGCCGAGAAGATGCTACTCCATGAGAGTGCCGTCGTTAAAGTGGACGACGATCTGCCCTTCGACCAGATCGCTTTGCTGGGGTGTGGTGCTACTACGGGCCTTGGCGCGGCCCTTAACACGGCGCGGATAGAGCCTGGGAGCACTGTCGCTGTCATAGGATGCGGCGGAGTAGGGCTTAGCTGCGTACAAGGTGCAGTCTTGGCAGGTGCGGGGCGGGTAATCGCTATTGACCCTCTAAAGAGTAAGCGGGATCTGGCTCAAAGCATAGGCGCCACGGATGTTGTGGATGCCTCGTCTGGTGATGTTGTCAGTCAGGTTATTCAAATGACGGGCAAAGGCGTGGACTACTCTTTCGAGGCCATAGGGACCAAGGTGACGGGCGAGCAGGCCTTCGAGATGCTGGACAGAGGCGGTACGGCCACCATTATAGGTATGATTCCCGAAGGCACCAAGATCGAGTTGGATGGTTACTCTTTCATTGGTGAACGCAAAGTTCAAGGCAGCAATATGGGGTCAAACAGGTTCAGGATCGACATGCCGCGGTACATAGAGTTCTACCGGCAAGGACGTCTGAAGCTAGACGAGCTAATATCGAAGAGGATAAAGTTGGATCAGGTCAACGACGCTTTCGAGGATATGAAGCGGGGAGAAATCGCCCGCAGTGTCATAGTCTTCGAATAGCCTGGATGATCGGTCGCTGGTTGGGAACAAAGCTGGGAGTATTTCCTCTCTAGCAATGATAGTCTCGCGGGCTTCATGGGTTCCGCTTGATAAATCATATTTCCCCGCTTGCCCTATGAAGGTCTACCCTTCCACTCGGTTCTGTAGGTGATTCTTTCGCGATTTGTCTGACCGTGAACAGTAACTAGGTAATGGACTGGATAGCGCGACTCTCGGAGATCTTGCTCTACCCTGGCCAGCCCATAAGTAATGACTCTGTGTTGCAACTTGGTGGAAAGATCTTGCTGTTGTATCCAGATGACCGAAATGCGTCGGCGCTTTATCTGTTCAATATGCTGACGCTTTGCAGATCTGTCCTTTGTAATCCAGACCCCTCTGAAACCATAATTATCTGCGATGCAATCGATAATCTCGGGATCCTCAACGGCCCTATCTAGACCAGTGAATGCTTCCTTCACGCTATGAATGGCATATCCTAGAATGGTTAACGCTCGCGCGATATCAGGATTGAGACCCTCGTCCAAGACGAAGAATGGATCTATCGATGGCTCAAGCTGTAGCAAGTTCCTGTTCCCAGAACACTGCCCTGTTGACTTGATCCTCACTTATCCCGTAGGAGCGAGCTAGTGATCGGCAGCTATCACCAGAACGGACCATGCCCGCAATGTCGCTGGTGGGGATTCTGGTACCTGCTATGCAGGGGCGACCAAACTGGATTCTAGGATGCAAGAGAATGCCAGGCTTCGCCTGCCACGAATTCGCTACCCTCTTCTCGTTGAAGGTAAGGTCGTGAACATTGACAAGGTTGTCACGCACGAGATCCAAAAAGGCGAGTTGTCCATGTCCTCCCGCGACCATCAATAGCTTCCCAATCTCAGCCCAGATATTCGTGGCCCCCATCGACTCTGCCCATATCTGTTGCGTGGCAAAGGGTCTGGGATGTTGCGTAATGCGACGCAGGTCTGCCTCGGCTCTACGAATCTTCGCAAAACTGTACCCCTGAGCACGCAGGAAAGCAATGACGCGCATGGAGACCAAGTCTTCAAAGGTAATGAGCAACCTCCTGCCCGGGATCGAGATCAACTCTGGATGAGTCAATCCGGAGCGAATCCACCGTATCAGGTGACTGGACTTCACCCTGTACTGGATGTCAGGAATACGGATATCGATCCGTATGATGCAGGCAGCTTCAACAAGCTCATAGCTGCCTGCAAAATCACTAGCGTCAGTTCTTATGATCATGGTGTTGTTTCCCGTCCCGAGCTGGAGGGGATGTCAAACATCTCCGAACCTGTGTTGCCACGCGTCGGTTTAGATCCATCTCTCTCTTTGCCGTATCTGCTTTCGAGTAGCTACAATTATATTCCTCCCATTCTTAGTTCGTCTATGATGCCACCCTTGTTTCATAACATAAGAATGATGACGCGTTCTGTGCTTGACGTAATGCAGGGCTCGTCGTACTCTTCTTAGTTCCAGTACGAGTAATCTGAGATTCCAGACCATGAGAGATGTGGGAATGCTATGTCGAATAAAGTGAAGTCGATATCGAAGGGCTATCACGGGGTGACACCCTACTTGTGTATAGATGGAGCAGCCGATGCCATCGAGTTCTATAAGAGAGCCTTTAATGCCAAGGAAATAATGCGAATGCCGGGTCCGAGCGGAACAATAGGCCATGCCGAGATGCAGATCGGTGCTTCTCGTATCATGCTCGCCGATGAGTTTCCAGAGATGAACTTCCGCGGCCCCAAGTCCCTAGGAGGAAGTCCTGTGCACATTCACCTGTACGTTACGGACGTCGACTCGGTCGTGGATCGAGCAACGGCCGCCGGCGCCAACGTAGTAAGACCGGTGGAAGACCAGTTCTACGGCGACCGAACTGGCTCCATCGAGGATCCTTTTGGGCACGTCTGGCACGTCGCTACTCACGTGGAAGACCTGTCCATGGAGGAGCTGAGTAGGCGCGCCGCTGAGAAGGCTTCTTCAGCTGAAACTGCCTGACGACTCACCCTGTTTAGAGTGAATACGGCTGCTTCTATAACACTGCTCTCGACTCAGCATAGTTACAGCCACCGCTGCCCCGCTGGCTTGAACTGAATGTGCGATATGGGTGTCTCTGTAGTCTCTACTGGAATCCATTTTGGGAATCCAGGCTAGGGCCAACGATTAGCTGGTTACCATTTGCACCTTTTTAATCCGGCGAATAGAGGGGGCTTCATTCACCTCTTCAGTGGGGTTGTCAATATCGATGTTCTATGCTGGCTATGTCCAGGACGAGGCCGTATATTATAGAAAAGTGATGGATTGGATTGCCGAGGGCTGGAATAAATCCTACGAGGAGGAACGATGGAAATCACAAAGCACGAACCAGGAATGTTCAGTTGGGCTGACCTGGCGACACCGGACGTGAAAGGATCGGAGAACTTCTACACAAAGGTCCTGGAGGTGGACGCAATTGAGGTCCCTGTAGGAGAGGGCATGGCGTACGTCATCCTAAACAAGGGTGGCAAAAAAGTTTGCGCCATGTACCAGATGAACGAAGAGATGAAGCAGCAGATGGGCGGACATCCGGTGTGGCAAAGCTATTTTACCGTAACTAGCGCGGACGACATAGCCACCCGAGTAAAAAAGCTGGGTGGTAATGTGGCTCAGGAGCCCTTCGATGTGTTCGAAGCGGGCCGAATGCTGGTATCGCAGGATCCGACTGGAGCTGTCTTCGCTGTTTGGCAACCCAAGACGGAGATCGGTGCGGAGGTCTTCGGTGAGCCGGGAGCTCTGGGCTGGACCGAGCTGTACACTGGCGACACCCAGGCTGCGTCCCAGTTCTATGCAGGCGTGTTCGGGTGGTCGGCGGTACCTCACGACGGTGAGTACACGGTGTTCGAGATCGGCGACAAACCCGCTGCGGGCATGATGGCTATCAAAAAAGAGTGGGGCGAGGTGCCTCCCAATTGGTCGATCTACTTTGTTGTCGCCAACCTCGACGATACCATCAAGAAGGCCAAAGATATGGGCGCAAAAGAGGTCATCCCTCCGATGACTGTCGAGGATGTGGGCAGGTTCGTCTTCCTACAAGATCCTCAAGGCGGCTACGTAGCATTTATTCAGCCTGCAGAGGGGACGGCCTAGCTGCATCCAATGCCCCATTAGATCAAGCCTGAAATCTAGTCTGCGAGCTTCAGTCCGTACACCTGAACGGCGTTTTTGCCCAATATCTTCGCCTGTGCCTCTTCTGATAGCGGTTCGATGGCCTTCTTAATCCTGCCAACAATACCTGGGAAGCCATCAGCGTGAGGGAAATCCGCTGCCCAGAAGAACTTGTCCTCGCCCACCTCACCAATGACGTGGGATATAAGCTTTTCGTCTGGCTCAAAGGATATCCAGCACTGGCGTTGGAAGTACTCATCGGGTTTGAGTTTGAACTTGACCGTGCTCTTGGACGTATTCCACTTCTCCTCCATCCGCTCCAACCAGTAGAGTATCCAGCTGGCTCCTGTCTCCAATATCACGAACTTGAGCTTGGGGAAGCGATCGAAGGCGCCCCTGTTTATCATGTTGATGAAGCTCAATTGGAGAGGGAAAGCGCCGACGGTAAGTCCATACCAATAGTCATCCAAAAACAGCAGGCTATCATTCCCTGCGTCGCTGTGGTTGTCCCTTCCTAAGTAGTCTTGATTTCCGCTGGGGTGCATAGTCAGCGGGAGACCAGTCTCTTGTACTTGGGCGTAGAGCGGATCGAAATACGGCTCCCCGTATAAATGTCCGCTGCCTGAGACGGCCGTTATCATAAAACCGGACACGCCCAGCCCAGCCGTCCTCTTTACCTCTTGGACCGATTCTCGAACGTCTCTATTGGGAATGTGGGCTATGGGAATCAGTTTGTCTGGATAGGGCTTGCAAAAGTCCAGTATCCAGTTGTTGTAGGCCCTGCAATATGCCCCAGCTAATCTCGGGTCTTCGCAGCCGTCCTCCCACATGGTACCCAATGTTGGGTATATCAAGGAGACGTCGATTCCCTCCTCATTCATCCACTTGATTCTGGCATGAGGATCGTTGGAGGCGGGAATCATAGCATCGTAATATTGCACTTTACCCTGCGTGAAAAGCTCTACCACGTCGTTGCCGCCCCACCCCCTCCCTGCATCCACGGCGATACCAGCCCCGCCTTGCATCACGGCGGACTTCTTACCATCGATCTCGGCATATTCCAGTCCATGTTCATCCAGCAGCAAGCGCACCGGCCTGTCTCTGAACTGAGGCTCCAGGTACTCAGTCATTATCAGCTCGATGGGCTCGGCGACGTGGCTATCGATATCTACAGTATGGCACTGCACTATCCTCTTCCTTTCTTGCGAACAGATTATGGGCCAACGCTGGACTATTCATATTATTATCAGATAGGTATTTGTCAACTTTGTGCTATTTTGCACCTTACTCCAAAAGGGGATAAGCTCTCCTCACAAAGCGGGAATGAATTACCTTTAAACGGTGACACTAGCAAATCCAGCACCTCATCCAAGATACAGATTCCTCATCCTGGTCTACCTGGGGTTAGCCAACGTCTTGGACGCCTTGATGACTCTCTCCCTGGGAATACTACTGCCTAGTATTTCAGACGATTTGGGGCTGTCTCCCTCGGAGCAAGGATGGATAGGGGCATCGGCGCTCATTGGTGGCCTGGTTTTTGCACTACCGGCAAGCCTGCTTACTCGCTTTAGCCCCAAGGCAGTCATGGCTGCATCCATGATGATGGGATCTGGGCTTGTAGTGATTCAGGCCTGGTCGCCGATATTTGCAGTCTTATTTCTCGGCAGATTCATGTTCGGGGCCATTATTGTCGCCCGGCAGCCTGCGAGAGCGGTGCTGACTGCTCAGTGGTTCCCTCCCAGGGAGATAGCGCTGGTCAACGGCTTTATCTTCAACTTCGTTTTCGGGCTTGCCGCCATCGTTGGATTCCTGGCGACGGCATACCTTTTGGTGTGGTTGGATGACAGTTGGAGGACTACTCTCATCATCTTCGCCGTAGTGAACCTGGTTGTAGCTTTCACGTGGATAATCGTGGGACGAGAACGAACGAACGTGACCGCCGAGGGGGTTGTGGAGTCAGGGGTGCGTACCACACTGCGCACCTTTCTAAAATACAAGGAGCTGTGGTATGTGGCCCTGGGGTTCTTGGGGACGAGCACTATGTTCAGCGCCATCGTGACGTTCTGGCCGACTTTGGCGCTGGATAACCACGATATCCCACTCACGACATCAGGCGTAATCTTGACCATCGACGGTATAGCCGAGGGAGTCGGTGGTTTGGCTGTGTCGCTATATCTACTGCATGCCAAGTCCAAGGGCATGCGAGGGCCTCTATTGGTACTTTTGGCGTTATTCCAAACTTCTTCGGCGGTTGGCATGGTGCTGAGTGGCTCGGTTCCCGTACTGGTTGGTTTGTCAATAGTTCATGGGATAGGGTTCTCCATCGCTGCGATAGTGTTTACCGTGCCGTTTGAAATACCTGGAATCAGCCATCAGGAGATAGGCGCCGCCGCAGGGCTCTTCGAAATGGCGATTCGCTCTGGAGGAGTCATTGGCCCACTACTTACCGGCTTCCTGCAGGAGGCAACAGATGACCTGCAACTCTCCCTTCTAGTGCCTTCTTTATGTTCGTTATTCCTCATAGTCACTGCAGTAATGGTCTTTGGCAAAGGGCTGGCGGCTGATAACGAGGGAGATACTGCCTCCGCAACGTAAAGCAATAGACAGGTTGCCCATCCGTTCAACCAAGTGGCTCAGAGCAAAATGGACAACAGTAGATCGATATATTTGACGGACAACCATTGAGAAGATGCTTCTAGATTCGCCATCAGCTTTGCATGGGTGAGCATTACTCCCTTTGGATCGCCGGTAGTCTCCGCCTGAAGCATGATCATAGCCAAGCCGTCCGGTGCGATGTCAACATCTACAAAGGGAGCAGATTCACGGGAGAGACTTTCCAGGTCTCTAGTTGGACACTTGGAGTACACTTGGCGTAGTGGTAATACTCACTGAATCAGGGGTCGCTTAGATACCAAAGCCCTCTTGGGTCTGGTTTTGGAGATGACTCCGGTTATTGCATTCCGGAAACATACACCTAAGTACGCGTTTACGCGCTTCTATTTCAACCGGTAGCTGTCTAGTCGTTGACGCTGATGCCCTATATGAATAGACTGACTTCTATTAGAATCCGAGATAGCGAGTGGGAAATCCGACTTCTATGAGCGCCGTGACAGTCGATGTCTATGGACGGACACATCTTCTCCCAAAGACCGTATAAAGAACTTGAAGTAAGACACCAAAAGCTTTTCGAGAAGAAGAGCGAAGCAAGATGATAGGCAAGAGCGTGCCTAAGCTCTACAAGCGGAATTAAAGGAAACGAAAAATGAAGTTCGGACTGATGTACGAGATCCAGATTCGGAAGCCCCATTACCGGGGCATCGAGCAGGAACGGTATCGACAAGTCATGGCTCAGATATCTTTGGCGGATCAGGTTGGTTTCGATTATGTTTGGGCCGTCGAGCACCATTTCCAGCCCGAGTTTTCCCATTGTTCAGCTCCAGAGGTCCTCTACGGAGCCATCTCCCAGATCACTAAGCGAATTCGTATAGGCCACGCGGTGGCGCTACTTCCAGGCCAGTACAATCACCCCATTCGGGTGGCCGAGAGGGCCGCGGTACTGGACATTTTGAGCGATGGTCGCATGGATCTGGGTACTGGGCGCTCCGACACCCTTATCGAGATGGATGGATTCCAGGTGAACCCGGAAGAGACCAGGGAGCAGTGGGCTGAAGCCGTCTCGATGATTCCCCGGATGTGGACCGAAGACCCCTTCTCCCACGAGGGTCGTTTCTACAAGATACCGCCCCGCTCGGTGATACCTAAGCCCGTGCAAGAACCTCACCCGCCTATGTGGATGGCGGCCGTACAACCTAGGAGCTTTGAGCTAGCGGGGCAGATGGGGTTGGGAGTGCTGTGCTTGAGCACTGGAGGCTATGAGGCACTAAAGAAGCGGATCGACATCTATCGCAAGGCCATCAAAAACGCTGAACCCATAGGCAAAGTTGTGAACAATCAAGTGGCCGTCTTATGCATGACCTACTGTGGAGAAGACGATGCGAGGGCGGTTGAGGTCGCTGCTCCGGAGGCAATGTGGTATCTCGACAAGGCTATCGAGAATTTTTCGTCCTGGAAGGACCGGGACGTGCCGGAAACTTACAAGTTCAATGTGTCTGTGCTGCAGAAGGAGAGGACAGAGAAAACTATCGATGACCATATAGAATCGGGTTATTTCGTGATCGGCAGTCCCAAAACGGTTATCAGATCGCTGGAGAAATATGCCAAGGTGGGTGTAGACCAGGTGCTGTGCATGACCCAAAACGGAGGCTTAACCCATCAACTTGTAATGGATTCGATCAAAATGTTTGGTCGCAAGGTGATACCTTACTTCAACGCATAGTTCCGTCAGCTGTGTAAGGTATTGAAGCATGGCTGGGAGGTGTTGGTGTGGCGTAGCGCAGACGTGATTTTGAAAACGGCCTTGGATATATCGGGAAATAGCGAGGAGGTAGCAGTAAATGGCGGTGTTCACATTCTATCTAAAACTCCGATTCGACATCCAGAAGTTCTCCTCGGGAGAAAAGCTGCTGGATAAGTGGAATATAGGGGCTCATGCGCCCATCGATACGCCGGGCGTGGACATAACCCACGCATGGAAAGATGCGGCAGAACCGACGGCATACAACTTCGTGAGTGTTGAGGCGGACAATCAAGCCGAAGCCCACGGAAAGCTGCTAACGATGATTGGCTCTCTCCCTCCTGGCGCAAGCGGAGATCTGATATTCGAAGAAGCCAGGCCTGTGATCCCCTACCAGGAATGGGCTGATTACCTTGCCGGCAGAAGCTAGCAACGCCTATCAAGCCGAGCTCTTACTCAACAGGCATAGGAGTCCACCACAGATAGATGAATCGTTGCGGAACTGTCATCCGGTAAGTGACTTGCGGCCACCTTATACTCCCGCCAGGGAGCGGTAAGAGATAGAGGTCTCAGCGTCTGGGTGGATTAATCCTTGGGCCCTGGGAAGAAGTCTGCAGGCTTCATTATCTGGTCTGCCCCGCTCTCGATTAATGGCTCAACCAGGGGTACATACTTCTCCGTCCAAATGGGGTCTGCCTCGATAGCTTCTCGAGCCTTTTCCATGTGAGCGTAACTTTCGTAGGCCCAGATATGAATAACCTGATTCGAAGGCCCGATGTCGGTGTAATACCAGCCTGCCAACTTTACCCCGTTCTTTCTTCTCAGGGGCAGGCTGATCTCTCTAACAGCATCCATATACTCCTGAAGCTTCCCAGACTTGAGATTATAGATTCGCACGTCGTAGATCATGGACACCTCCAGCGTGTTTTGGACATAATAGAGGAAGTCACGTCCTGTTGAAAACCCTTGAAGCACAGAAAAACTCCTCAGCGAGCTGGATTGCTTTGTGCTGTTGCTAGCCCTCGCTGCGTTGCTGTGGCAGAAACTAGAGAAACCGCTATCGAGGCGGCACTGGAGACTGCTGAGGCGAGTGCAGCCATGTGTGAAAACTGGCAAATGCAAGAGTCCAGCATGGTAGACTTAGGGCTTTCGTCGAAAGGGAACCTCTCGGACTGGGCCATCGTGGGAAGCCCCAAGGAGTGTATGGAAGTGATAGGGCGCTGTCAGTAGATAGCTTAACCAACACAAGGGGCTGTAACACAAAGATCAATTTCCCATTCCCTCGGATTGTGATATTAGCTTCGCTAGACTGCATCGTCAAAATGAGATTCTCCTTGTGAAAGACCTCTTAACATATTAGAATTGCGAGGCAAGGGTTATCAATACTGTATGAGGGGAGACATGAAAGAGTACGACCTGGTTATTCGTGGTGGCACTATCGTTGATGGCACAGGCGTCCCCAAATATAAGGCTGACCTGGCAGTGAGAGATGGACGGGTGGCGATGATCAGCGGGGTCATCAATGCAGGCACCGCCAAAGAGTTAGATGCCTCCGGATGCATCGTGGCTCCCGGTGCTATCGATCTCCATACTCACTATGATGCTCAGCTAAACTGGGATCCGTACGCATCCTTGTCGGGCTGGTTTGGAGTTACCTCTCTTTCTATAGGCCAGTGTGGGTTCGGCTTCGCTCCCACTAAACCCGAAGACCGGGAGCTTAATATGCGGATGATGAACCGCATCGAGGCCATACCTCTCGAGTCGATGCGGAAGGGAATGCGTTGGGACTGGACAAGCTACCCAGAATATCTTGACAGCCTGGAGCGCCAGGGGTTGGGCTTAAATGTCGCATCACTGTTTCCATTCTCGCCATTGCGGGGCTATGTACTTGGCATGCTAGAAGCTCGAGAGAGAACGACTGTCACAGAGGAGGAGCTTAACCAAATGAAGCAACTCTTCCATGAAGGGATGAAAGCTGGGGCCTTTGGATTCTCTGCCGACAAGAGCCCCGAAGATCGACCAGAAGACGGCGGATATCTTCCCAGCCACGTAGCTTCCGATGAGGAGTTCCTCGGACTGGCAGAGGTCTTGAGCGAGTTTGGGGTTGGCCATATGGGTTGGACTTCCCCAAGCCAAGGCCAATCCGATGACACCGAGAGCAAACTCCTTGAAGATATGATGAGGATTAGTGGCAGGCCTTTGCATGCGGTTCTCTTGGGTGTCGACGACGACCATAACTGGATAAAATCAGTGAGGTCAAAGGGGCTTCCTCTCTTGATACAGGAGTTGGCAGTCGATATCGAATCGAATTTCAAGTTGGCCGAATACAACCTTTTCGACTACATGCCTAGCTGGAGACAGCCCTTCGTAGGCACTCCCGAAGAGCGCATAGCTAAGCTGCGAGACCCCAGCATCCGACCTGCCATGAAGAAAGACGTGGAGGATCTTCCTTATGTCCGGACAGATTGGAAGCGGGTGAAGGTCTTAGAGGTGATTCACGAACGCAACTACAAGTACGAAGGTCTGAACATAGCCCAGATCGCTAAACAGGAAGATAAACACCCCGTCGATGTTCTTCTGGACATAGCCTTGGACGAGAGTCTCCAAACTATCTATAGCCATCCCATGGAGAACGACGCTGTCGGAAACCGAATCAAAGACCCATATGCTCACGTCTCAGGATCCGATGGCGGCGCCCATACCCGATTCCTGACCATCTGTATGTGGCCTGTCCATTTCTTGTCCCACTGGATACGCGATGAAGAGCTGATGTCATTGGAAGAGGCCCACTATAAGATAAGCTCCCTGCCTGCATGGTTCGCCGACTTCAAAGATAGGGGGATGTTGCGAGTAGGGAACTGGGCTGACATCATCGTATACGATCTACAAGAGTTGGGATTGTTGTATGAACGGGCCACGTATGCTAACGACTTTCCTGGGGGAGAGCGACGTGTCATACAGAAACCCAAGGGGTTGCGCTATACGATTGTTAACGGCACCGTTACTTTTGAGGAAAACAACTGTACAGGTGCTTTACCCGGAAAGCTGCTCCGAAGTTACGAGATGGTGGGTTAATCCTAGAGTTTTTACTGGCTCATCACTTCTTTTCTTAGTCGCTCGTCTATGTGCTCCCAGTTGTTCACTATGTAGACCCAGTCAGGCATGATTACCATTGCCTCGCGCTCTTCATTGGTCGGAGGAATGAGCACACTGGCATTGGGTCCATATACAGTTTTCGAATTGGACATCCAATAGGGGACCTCTTCGGCAAATTCGCCCTGTAACACGGGGTCCAACATGTAATTGATAAAGACCTCAGCCATATCTCGGTTCTGGGTGCCCCGGACGGTGCACAGGTAGTCCAGGAATACAGGGGTGCCTTCTTCTGGAATCACCATCCCATACTTGTCTGGATCCCTTCTAACCAAGGAAGAGACCTGTTCAGCGGGATTAATAAAGATGGACACGTCGCCCCTTTCAAGCGCAGCGGTCGCATTGGCTGGTGTATCCCACCACAGAGCAACCCCCCCTGGTAATTCGAGCAGCTTATCAAAAAGAAGATCCAGACCCTCATCGCTGTAGTACTCGGCTAATCCAGGCTGGTCCTCGACGACTAGAGCTACAGGTCCGAGAGTATTGTTATGGAAGAAGCCGTCCCAGCCGGTCTGTCCGGCGACCTCAGGCCTCCACAAGTCGGAAAAAGCAGTAGGCGTAAAAGGAACCAGGTCTTTTCTGTATCCAATGACGCTCAGGCCAACTTCAAATGGAAGCCCGTAGGTCAGATCAATGCCGTCGAATCCAAGTCCCGCTGTTTGTGTATGGTAATCAGTGAGGTCTGCGACATTAGGAATGTTTTCCAATCGCAGAGGCAGCCATATCTCCTCAGCTAATCCATGGAGAAAGTCATTACTAAAGCAGGTGGTCATATCAAAGGGCGGTTTATCTTCAGGGGAGGTAGCGATAAGAGCGACGAAGTCTCCAACGACGGGTACAAACTCTATTTTTCCTCCCGTCTCCTCCTCGAATTTTTTGCCCATGGTGTCTCGGATAGTCTCCATGAAGACTCCGGCATAGATGGCCGCCGTCATCTTCCTACCCTCGAATATCTTCTCGGTTACCGCGGGTGTGGGTGTGGATGTGGATGTGGATGTCGCTGGGGGCGGTGTCTCCCCTGATGGGACTGGTGTCGGAGTGGCAGGTATCGGTGTGGGTGTGTCATCATCCCCACATGCTGCCGCCACCAGCATCACCGTCATTACCACCGCAAGCACCACTACCCATATCCCTTTATTTCTGGTTAACATCTTTCTCTCCATGTTCGAGATTAGGTTCCATTCTACCCTAAGCGTCAACTCTACCGTTAATCTGCTCTATCCCGACTAACGAAAGTTGTTCCCTTTAGTTAGCCTTCCTGACAAACTTAGAAGTTTGTGATATGCCACTATCGACCCTATAATTGAGACAGACGTAGGATAAGTGTCATCAACTAGTATCGAACTTAACTAATCAAGGATTTCGTGACTTGAAATCTGCAGACGTTGTTGTTGTGGGTGCAGGAGTCGCCGGCTGCACTACGGCTTACTTCCTTAGCAAAGAGGGAGTTAGAGTGACGGTGGTGGAACAGGATGCAGTTGGTAGCCATGCGTCCGGTTTCGCTTTCGGGAATCTGAACTATTACTGGATCTACTACTGGACATCTCAGCTGGGGGTTAATGTTCTCAACAAATTCCTTGCGGCCGCATTGGAATCATATCGTTTGCATAGCACTCTCTTTCAGGAGTTGTTTGAGAGCACCGGCATAGATACCTACTATCAAGAGGGGATCGAACTAAACCTAGCCTTCACTGACGACGAGATGAATAGGATAAGGGAAGACGTCGAATGGCAGAAGAAGGGGGGGCTCAAATCAGAGTTGATAGATGGGGATGAAGTTCACCGGATTGAGCCTCGCATAAGCAATGAGGTAATCGGAGCGGGGGTCATGAACGACGTAGCTGCAGTGGATGCCTACAGGTACGTCTTGTCCCTCATCCAAGCGGCCGAGAAGATGGGCGCTACTCAGCGGCAAGGAAAGATTGTTGACATAAAGCAAAACGGCTCCAAACCCTCGTCTGTCATCCTGGAAAGTGGGGAAATCTCGTGCGATACAGTCGTAATAGCAATGGGGCCTTGGAGCGGACTGGCATCTCAGTGGTTGGACTTCCCCGTGCCGGTGGAACCGGTCAGAGGCCAGATACTGAGGTTACAGTTCGATCAAGCGCCTCTGGCATGTCCTATGAGCTATATGGACGGCTATGCTGCAAAGGAGGTGGGCCTAGCCAGTAAGCCAGCAGACGACTTGGTTTGGTGTGGCACCACTTTCGAAAGGGTGGGGTTCGACGAGTCCGCCACACCTGAAGCCATGACCAGTATAATGAAGGGGGCAGTGAGGGTAGTACCGGCCTTAGAAGATGCTAGACTTGCTCTGCAAACGGCTTGCCTGCGACCATTCTCCTCGGACGAGCTTCCTATCCTAGGAAGGGTGCCGGGTTGGGATGGGGTATACATGGCCACGGCAGCCGGCGCGGAGGGAATATTGATGAGCCCCTTTTTCGGCCGCGCCATTACGGACTTGATCGTGCGTGGAGAGACGAAAGAGGACATCTCACCATTTTCACCTTCCCGATTTGCTCCTGAAGGGTAATTTCGAGGTGTCTAACCTGGATTCCCCATCTAAATTAAAATAGAAATACCTCGTTGGAGTCTGGAGTGAAGGGGGCTTGCCAATCACCACGGAGGCGTGACTATAGAAGCAAGGATTTGTGCCGCTCAAGGAATATCAAGCGTGGTCTTTTCCGCCCACCCGCCCAGGCAGGTGGTTCTTGGGGGCACAGTCTCTACCTGGCGGTAGACAGGCCCAAACCCCCAGCCAAAGGGGCATCTCCCTTTGCAATCCCCATAGACAACAAGGCCTCCTCTGTGGGAGTGTTTCCGATCAAATGGTTCCTCTCGGCAGGACCAGAGTGAGCGGGCTAGTTAGGCTCTATGGTGGGGGATTTGTGTCTAATATCGACCTTTGAGCAGTTCCTTTAGTCCTGCCGAGCTGAAGTCGTCCGATCTGCAGAAGTCAATAATCTTAAGCTCGTCTTCCTCGATCTTCTTGACAGCGGAGGGAATCTCCGGTGCGACCTCTTTGGGAATATTCAGAACTCCGTGCTTGTCACCCATGATGATGTCACCAGGATTAACGGTCATCCCACCGACGGTTATGGGGACACCGTACTCGACCATGTGCACGTAAGCATGGGAGACCATGACTTCCGTGGCGAATGCAAAGAACCCCAGCTCCCTCATCTCGTCTAAATCCCGTACGCCACCATCCGTTACAGTACCGACACATCCGATGGCCTTGTGGACATTGCTCTGCACCTCACCCCAATAGGAGCCGATGACATTGGGATAGTCCATGTCCTTCAGCACGATCACTCTAGGTTGAGGGACGGTGAGAACGTAATCGACCCACTCATCACGAGAAATTCGCATGTGAGGGCTTGGGGGACTGCTGGCGCTAATCACCCCAGTGACGGCGTATCCGATCATGTTTCCCAAATCCGGGAAGATGCTCCGAATAGCTGGTGCCATGAACCCTTCATTTCTAGGTCTGATGTTGAAGGTCTCGATGGCATTGGCTATGGCGCATGACTGTATCTGTCCAAGCTCCTGAAGCTGGGATAGGGTTAACTCTGACATGGCTCCTCCTCGGATCGTGGGTTAGCAGTTTTAGAGGACGATGAATCAGGTGAGCGATCGTCCTCCGTCCACGGGTATTACTTGTCCGGTCACCATGTTAGACAGATCGCTGGACAAGAAAGCTACCGCCCCGACCATGTCGTCGGGTTCCATCACCCGTGCCATAGGAACCTCGGCCACGTGAGTCTGGTGGAAGACCGGGTCAGCCAGTCGAGCGGCGATCATTTCCGTGTTGGTAGGCCCAGGAGCTATGGCGTTGACGTTGATCTTGTGTTCTGCCCATTCCACTGCTAACGCCCTGGTAAGACTGACCACTCCACCCTTGCTGGCTATGTAGGAGGCGAGCGTTCCAGACTTCGGAGCTACGAAAGCCAGCTCGGACGCGGTGTTGATTATTTTGCCTCCACCTCCTTTTACCATCTCTCGTGCTGCCAGTTGGCAGCCGAAGAAGACTCCCCGAAGGTTCACTTCGTGAACTGCGTTCCACTGCTCAATGGACATCTCTAGGGCAGGTGCACGTACAGATACACCAGCGTTGTTCACCATGATGTCCAACGTGCCATAACTGCTGATTGTCGCCGAGATTGCTGATGCAATGGACTGTGGATTCCGCACATCTGCTTCCAGTGCCTGGGCGGTTCCGCCTTCACTCTCGATACTCTGTACCGTCTTTGCAGCGTCTCCGCTTCTCTCAGCAAGGTCTAATATGGTTAGCTTAGCGCCACAGGATGCCAGGCCTTTTGCGATGGCTCCACCTATTCCGCGACTGCCTCCCGTTACGATGGCTACCTTACCTGTTAGATCTATCGATTTGCCGGGCATCCCAGCATGCCTCCTTACTTGAAGAATCCTGCTGAGTTTATAGGATTGAAGATGCTGTGGCAACGCGGTCTTGAAATGCCCAAAATTCCCCGGCTCCTTCACCCTTGGGGGATGAGGTGTCTCCGCTCACCCTGAGCTAGTGGAAAGGTGCCTTCACCCCCTATCCCGTCATTCCCGTGCCCTCTTTTCCGTCATTCCCGTGCCAAGCACGGGAATCCAGAGGAGGGGTGTTAGAGGTAGGGCATCTAGGCAGCCATGTTCAGTTGACATAGACATCCCGCTACCTTAGACTTCCCAGTGCATTCCCTCTATGAGCCGTAACGGTGGATTTGTGGTGCTAGTAGGAGGCAGCCATGGCTGATTTCGATCTCATACTGAAGGGTGGAGAGGTAATCGATCCGTCTCAGGGCCTTAAGAGTAAGCGAGACGTGGCGGTTAAAGATGGAAAGATCGCGAGTGTAAAGGAAAATATCCCTAAAGAGCAGAGTGGTGAAGTAATTGATGTAACCGGAAAGCTGGTGACGCCTGGGCTCATCGATGCACATGGTCATTTCGCACTGGATATCGTCCCATTCGAAACAGATCCAGACTCCATAAACCTGTCCAATGGAGTTACTACTGCGGTCGATGCCGGAAGTACTGGATGGGCCAACTTTCCAGGGTTCCGGCGCTACATTATCAACAAAGTGGATACCCGTATATTTGCCTTCCTTCACCTTTCTGCCATAGGAAGCCACGTCAACGGAGCAATGGGCATACCAGATCTGGAGGACTTTCGTTATGCCAGGACAGAGGAAGCCATCAAGTGCATCGAAGAGAATAGAGACGTAGTTTTGGGGATCAAGATTCGTCTGGCGCCCGACGGCACCACGGCTAAATATGCCGAGGCCTCATTGAAGATGGCTAGAGAGATCGCTGACCACACGAATACTAAAGTCATGGTCCATGTCATGGACTCCCTGCTGCCCATGGGCGAGCTATTCCAGCACCTGAAACCTGGCGATATAGCCACACACATCTTCCAGGGAACTAAGTACAGTGTCCTCAATGATAATGGCTACGTTCAAGACGATGTGCGGACGGCTTACAAAGGAGGCTACATCTTCGATACCGCCTGCTTTGCCAAGCACTACTCGATACCCATCTGCAAAACTGCCATTGAGGAGAAGGTCTTGCCCCACACTCTCAGCACTGATATAACCGGCACGTGGCCGGGAGACCAGCCTGGCTACCAGATGATGGACATCATGTCACTCTTCCACGCAGCGGGGATGTCGGTGGATGAAGTCATCAGGTCTGTTACCGTTAACGCGGCATCTTTAATAGGCAAAGAGGACTTGGGTACACTACGCACCGGGGCTGTGGGGGACGTGGCGGTGTTGGAGCTGGAACAGGGAGACTTCGTATACGACGACAAACTGGGGAACGAGGTAAGGACACCTCAACGCTTTAAGTCCGTACTAACCATCAAGGACGGCAAGAGGTGGGTGCCTACTAAGACCCTGTAAGGGCTAGACTGGAGGAGACCTTTGGAGCGATACAAGGTTATTTCTGCGGACTCTCACGCCCATGATGGGGCAGATATATACAAGAATATACCCCCTGAGTATAAACACCAGCTCGCCAAAATTGAGAAGCGAAATGGCGGATCTTACCTGATCCAACCTGGACAGAACCCAGTCAGGACCGATCTAACCGGGCCACTGCTCACTGAGGAGGATCTGCGGAAGGAGTTTCGAGGAGGTACACTCAGGCCCAACGCCGTAGCCAGTGATCTCGCTTTCACCGTCCAGGACAGATTGGCCGATCTGGACGAGGATGGAGTCTATGCCGAGATCATCTACAACAACTCGATCTTCAGAACATTCAAGAATCCGGATCCAGGATACCAGCAGGCTGCTGCTAAACTTTGCAACGACTATTACATTGATCTATTCAGGGGTCACAGTGACCGCCTTGTTCCTGCAGCGATAGTACCTCTTGCCGACCTCAGCTTTGCCCTAGAAGAAGTGGAGCGAGTAGCCAAGATGGGATATCGAGCCATGTGTGTCCCCACTACCACGTTCAAACTACCCTACGATCGTCCTGACTACGAGCCCTTCTGGTCTGCCGTAGAGGAGGTGGGCGTCCCGCTCAGCTTCCACACCCAGGTCAAAGATGAAAACGAGTTCCCTCTTGACTTGGGGGAAGAGGACTCCCATGGGACGGACATGTGGTATCTAGCTGTGGCTATAAAAGATGCCATGAATCCCTTGGTGCAGATGATCGCCTCCGGTGTACCTCAGCGTCATCCTAACCTTAAAATCGTCCTGGTGGAGTCGGGTATAGGCTGGGTGGCCTGGTTCCTTAACTTGATGGATGAGCTGTACCAGAAGCGTCACATGTGGCACTATCATAAGCTGGAGCTGTTACCTAGCGAATACTTCAAACGGCAGTGCTATGCCACCTTCGGGGACGATGAAGTAGGGCTCCGAAATCTAGACATAACCGGTGTAGATTCACTTCTGTGGGGCAGTGATTATCCTCACGATGAAGGTACCTTCCCCCATTCCAGGGATGTGATAGAGCGCACCTTCAAAGATGTGCCAGAAGATGATGCTAGGAAGATACTCGGGGAAAATGCAGCGAAGCTCTACGACATTCCCCTTGATTAAGTAAACCCTCTACTCCCTAGGGTGAGCATTCCTTATTCAATGCCGCCGGGTGTACAGGCGGGTGGCATTGTACCCGTCAATCGATTGCCATTGCCTCCGAGATACAGTACTGGGAGATTGTTGAGCCTGTCCTCCTGGTCCAAGGCTGCAGGGCCATCGCATTTAGGCCAAAACTGGCTTTGGCGGAACTCCTACCCCGCCCAGAGCCGGAAAAACGACTGGTGGTGTATCCGCTCACCCTGAGCGTAGTCGAAGGGAAGGAAGTGAGCGGGACAGGAATGTGCCCCCATACCCAAAAACTTACCTCGGCGGGCGGTTGAAAAACAAGGCGTTTGCCTCTCTGACACAGGCTCTCACAGATCTCCCATTCGCTATTCCCGTGCCAGACATGGGAATCTAGAGGAGGCTTGCCCTAGAAGTCCCCACAGAGGGAGTCCAGAGGGAAACATCCCTCTGGCAGGGGGAATGGGGGATGTGCCCCCAGATACAAAAACCTATCGGGGCGGGCGGTTGGGAAACAAGACGTGTGCCTTTCTTAGACAGGCTCATTAAGTGAGAGAGTGTTGTAGATAGGGAATCCAGAGTTGGCAGCTACCTCGCTGTGTCACACGGCCCTATATAGAATGAGAACCTACGTGCTATAATGCAAATATCCATCTCACTTGAAAGGAGGTATCACCCCTATCTCTCACAGGGGTCATCGCCCGAGTGCAGGCGCCCACAAGGGCACCCTGAACGGACTGAAACACGGGCGGAGCTATAGCCGGTTTCAACAGCTTGTCAACGCCCTAGCTGAAACCAAATCACCGCCTCCTTCTCCCTCGGGAGATGAGGTGTCTCCACTCACCTGGTTCGACAAGCTCACCATGAGCGAGGGGCAAAAGAAACATCCGTTCACCCTGAGCTTAAAGTTTACCCTGAGCGTAGTCGAAGGGAAGGGTACCCTCATTCCCCTGCCACCCTCTTTTCCGTCATTCCCGTGCTAGACACGGGAATCCAGAGGAGTGGTGCTGCACTAGGTGAATGTACTCCCAGACCCCAGCCCGATGAAAAACTCAATCAAAAATAACCAGGCCTTCACGCCTGGGAAACCTCGAAAATAAAACTTTTTTTACAACTCAATCAAGTTTGAACGGGGACCAGAAAATTCAATCAAGTTTCAAAGCTAAACAAAGAAAGACAATCAAGTTACCACACACAAGTACAATCGTCTATTCTTGCGTGCAAAAACGCATACTGCTATACTGCCACTGGTCGCCAGCAGATACGCCGACTTGTAAACGGCTGTAGAAAGAGCCATTTAAGCCACACTCAGGTCATCCACTCAACAGGGGATGCGGCGATTGTTGCAGCTATTTGAATGCGGCCTGTATACCGAACAGGGCATTGCCTGTCGGAAAAGGAGGTAATACGCAGATGTCGCCTAAGAGATGGCTAGTTGTCTATGCCCTACTGGTTGCCTTGGCCCTGGTAGCCGCCGCCTGTGATGGTGAGGATGCGACGGTGCCTCCCACAGCGGAGCCCACCCAGGTGCCTACCGTAGTGCAACCCACTCAAGCCCCCACGGCCCAGCCAACCCAGGCGCCCACGTCGGAACCCACCGAGGTTCCGACAGAGGAGCCGACGGAACCCTTCAGGATCGGCGTGATGGAATCGCTTACGGGCCCTGGTGAGACATATGGCAACGTGGCGGTTCGGGCCAAGCAGTTGGCCGTGGATGAAATCAACGCTGCTGGCGGTATCAATGGGCGCATGCTGGAGCTAATAATCGAAGACTCCAAATGCAGCGCGCAGGACTCGATTACCGCCTACAGGAAACTCACCGACGTGGACGGGATCAAGATCATCCTCGGCACCTCCTGTAGTGGGGCTATGCTGGGGGCGGCACCCTTGGCCGAGGAGGATGGTGTGATTCTCTTCTCCGGATTGGCGACCAACCCTGACATCGCGAATGCCGGGGACTACATCTTCCGGACTGCTATGAGCGACGCACAGTTGGGTATCGACACAGGCAACGTACTCTGGGAGGACGGCATCCGTACTCTGGGGACGATCACCGAGACGACCGACTATGCCGAGGGAGTGAGGAAGACCTCTGTTGCACAGTTCACGAAGCTGGGTGGTGTGGTAGTGGGTGAGGAACGGTACGTTTCCGACGTCACGGACTTCAGGAGCCAGCTGACGAAGCTGATGGGGGCGAATCCTGAGGCCATTCACATCGCCGCTCAGTCCGAGTTCTCTGGGGGTACTATCGTCAAGCAGTTGAGAGAGTTGGGATACGAAGGCCCACTCTATTCCGAGGTGGTGCCGGTTGGTACCACGGCGCTCCAGATAGCCGGCGATGCCGCTACAGGTCTGAAGGCGATCTCCGCCGACCTTGACCCGGCCAACGCCAAGGCCCGGGAAGTGATTACCAGCTTCAGGGCTAAATATGAATACGTGACCCTGCCCTGGTATATCGGTTCAGCCTACGATGACGTCTACATCACCGCCGAGTGTCTCAAGAAGACTGGCGATGACCAGGACGCAGACGGGTTCCGGGACTGCTTGTACGAGATCACCTGGAGCGGCAGTATCGGAGACAACTATAGCTTCGACGCAAACGGAGAGGTTGTTGGACTTGCCAACGTGGTCGTAGAGGTTCTGCCGACGGCCGAGAGGACCAATGAGAATCAGGGGTACCGGGTGCTGGGCCCGGCTCCGACCGAGTAGACAGAGTTGTATAGCCGTCCGGGGCGTGGCATTGGCCTTTGCTACTCGGAGCCAACTCCAGCCGTGTGGGATCTCCCCAGCGTCGGTGCCTGTCGCGGAGCAGGTACACGGGGTCTGGAAGGAGCGATCGGAGCGTCGATGAATCTTGGCGCACAGGCTCACATCGAGGGGCTACTTGCTTAGGCGTTTTGATGACTACCGCAGCCTTCTTGCGACGGCACTGGTCCTGCTGGTCGTCGGCTACATTGGTTGGAAGATCAGCCAGTCCCCCAATCAGGCTCTCCAGTTTTCCTTCAACGGTGTGTCCACGGGCGCCATCTACGCCCTGCTGGCCCTGGGGTTCACGCTGGTCTACAGTACGGTCTGGTTCTTCGATCTATATTACGGTGCCGCCGCGGCCATAGGGGCCTATGGCGTCTTCTACTTGAGGTCCGAATCCTCGTCTTTTGATCTGCACAGTTCAAACAGCCTTTACGTTAATATTGTGTTCGCTGCGATAGTCGCCGGAGTAGCGGCTTGGGTCCTCCACGGCGGCCTCTACCCTCGCCTTCGGGCCCGCTTCAACCGCGCGGTTCTGCTCGTCGTCGGTGGCCTTCTAGCCTCAGGAGCAGGTGTCTACATGGGGATGCTCCTGGCCCATCCCGGCCAACTCCACATCCTGCTCAGTCCTGTTGTCGGTCTGCTCGCAGCAATAGCTACAGGTTGGCTGTTGTATCTAGGCTATCGGTGGCTGTTGCCGAACGCTAGCCTCCTACCCTTCCTCCTGCTCACGCCGGTTGCCGGCGTGCTGGGCGCATACTGTGGCCTCGGCGCCAGCTCACCCGGCGCCAACCTGTATTTGAGTTGGGTAGTGTCCTGCCTGCTAGCAGGGTCTGTCAGCCTGGCCCTGTACAGAGGCCTCTACGTGTATATGCGGAAGCGGGCCAACTCCCCGCTGGTCATGCTCGTCGCCTCTCTGGGCGTCTTGTTGGCAATCACGGCCTTTATCACTATCATATTTCAGAGCGCCCCCCGCCCCCTACCGGAGGCGTTCGGCAGCGAACCCTGGACCGTCGGCGGAGCCAACATCAAGGGATTCAACGTCTTCACCACCGGCGTCGCCCTCGTTGGCTTCTTGGCTCTGCTCCTCCTCCTGAATAGGACCAGCTTCGGGAAGGTGGTGCGAGCCGTCGGAGACGACGAAGAGGTAGCGAAGGTAGTGGGGATAAACACGACGTCGGTGATCGCAATGGTATTCTTCCTCGGTGCGGTGTATGCTGCTCTGGCTGGGCTCTTGAATGGCCACGATACTGCGATCCAGCCCAGAATGGGCCTGCTGCTTCTGCTAAAGGGCTGGATAGCTTCAGTGGTTGGCGGCATAGGAAACGTCTACGGCGCCATCCTCGGCGGATTTGCCCTAGGGATGGTGGAGCAGTTTGGTATATGGGACCTGGCCGGGGAATGGAAGGACGCCATATCCTTTATCCTGTTGATCCTTTTCTTATCGTTCTGGCCCAAGGGTCTGCTGCCGAGAAGGTGAGCCGGTGCTGACGATTTCACAAATCCACACGGAAATAAGGAGACTGGCGCGCCATCCTGGTGAGGTGTTGCGGCCTGCAAGTCGGAAGGTAGAGCTGTGGGCGAACCTGTTGGTGATCACCTGGGCGGTGGCCTTCATGCTCTGGCAAGGCGTTGGATTTACCATAACGGCGAGCACCGTTTTCGCTATATGGGCAATATTGGCCGTCAGTCTTAACCTGCTGGTTGGGTTCACGGGACTGCTGTCGGTTGGGCATGTTGGCTTTTTTGGTATCGGCGCCTACGCAACGGCCATCCTGACCTCCGAGGCCACATACGAGCAGCTGCGAACGGAAGGCATCCCAACCTTCGGTTTGCCGTTCTTCGCAGGGCTGTCGATCAGCGTGATCTTGGCAGGCCTCATAGCTATTGTGGTGGGTATAGTCTTTAACCGGTTCAGAGATGATATCTTCGTTCTGGTGTCCTTTGGCTTCGCCATTATCAGCTACAGTGTCTTTCTGAACTGGCGAGGCCTTACGAGGGGCGCCTTCGGTATTCACGATATCCCGAGGCCTGAAATAGCCGGGTTGGTGTTGGATGGGAGACTGGAGTTCCTGCTGCTAGCTCTCTTCTTCCTGGCCCTAGTTGTATTGATCGCCTGGTTCATCGTAACTTCCTCGTTCGGACGGGTGCTCACGGCCATCCGGGAGGACGAGGAGGTGATCCAGGTGTTTGGCTACCGTACAACCCAATACAAGTTTGCCGTATGGGTAGTCTCGGCGATGATGGCGAGTCTGGCAGGGAGCCTCTTCAGTAGCTGGGCCAGGTTCATCGACCCTAACTCCTTCATTCTGTTGGAGTCTATTCTCCTGGTGTCTATTATCATCCTCGGTGGACTGGCGACGCTCTGGGGATCTATTCTTGGAGCGATGGTCTTCGTGTTGCTGGAGGAGGGGATGCGCTTTGTGCCGGGCCTGCCGACGGAGTTCATTGGCCAGGCCAGGCAGGTGGTGCTAGGAATTATGCTGGTGCTTCTGATGCTCTTCAGGCCGTGGGGGCTGGTTGGCAGATATAGGTTGTGAGCAAGTTACACGAGCCCCGACCGGAGCATCGCCTTGGAGACACATAGGGTCTCTAAGCCTTATGGTCCATCCATACGTCGGCGAGGGATGTGAATTGGCGTTCCCCCATCCCGTAGAAGGAAGCTGATAAGGTCGGCTATAGATTGGCGCAACGATGCCGACGTTGTTAGTAGCAGCGTGGGCCGAGACCTCGACGGCGGTCGTGAGGTTTTCCGGAAGGCTCTCCAGGACGCATTGTCCTCAGCTGTGTATTTCCAGTCGTTTCAAGAAGAGGAGCCGGAGTACGACGCCTTGAGAGATGATGTCTCAGACGGGCAAGGTGCCGTCACAAGCGATTAGCCTCCGCTACGAGCCAAGTACTGCTCGAGAGACATGGCGAGTCAAGAGAGAACGGGTGCTGGCTTCACTCACTCACCTAGAAGGACGTGGCTCATGGCAATACGGAGAAAGACCTGAACATCATTCGAAGGACTTCCAGAGCTGTCGAACCTGTGGGGGCCATGGTGTAGAGATCTGAGGTGGATACTTGTCCACTGTGGACTTTGCCGACAAAGCTGCTGTACGACTGCCGGAAACCTCGCTCCAGCGCCAGGTTGTCCGCCGTATCTCCTCCAACTGCCGCAGCCGCTGTGGCTTGTAGAAGCGGCGAGTGAAGCTGATCTTCACGCTGTTGGGCGCGTGCCGGGTATCTGTGATGTATCGCTGTCCACCTCCCACCTCGTTGTCAAGGGCATATTCCTCTGGCATCGAGTACGGCGTGCTTGGGGGATCGCGGATGCATTGCCAAAGGCAGGCTCCACCTTGACGTCGCCGTCTTCGGCTATCCTCACCGGGAACTGCACGTCTGTGACGTCGGGTGCTACCGTGTATAGGTAAGTATTATCCGCTTACCTTACGCTTTGGTCGTGGACAGCAACTCGGGAATTGTCATGAGACCAGGCAGCCTGAGACTCGATCCCGACCTAACGGAGACCGGAACTATCTGAGCTGACAACGTACGTGATCTGTACGTTCCGCTCCGCGTTTTGGACGTCCGCCGCACTTTGTAAGAGACGCCGCACGGGTTACAATATCCTAGCCCTATGAGATGGGCAGTCGCTATTGCAGAAACACGCGAGGCAAAGCCGCCTCGCGGCCGGAGGTGACTATGCGGAGACTGGACGGCCAGGTGGCAGTAGTAACGGGCGGTGCCCAGGGCATCGGTGGAGCGGCGGCGCGGCGGCTGGCGGAGGAAGGGGCCAGGGTGCTGATCGCAGACATAGACTCTGCCGCCTCGGAGACCAACGTCGAGGCCATCCGCAGGTCGGGGGGCACGGCGGCGAGCCTGAGAGCCGACCTTGGCAGGCACGAGGACGTATCGACCATGATCGAGAGGGCAACGGATCTGTGGGGCAGGCTAGACATTCTGGTCAACAACGCCTACAGCCCCCTCCACGGCGGAGGAAGAGGCGGCGCCGTGGACGTAACGGAGGAGGAGTGGGACGTTGGAATGGGGCTGCTGGTGAAGTCCATATTCCTTGGAGCCAAGTACGCCGTGCCGGAGATGAGGAAGGAGGGTGGCGGCAGCATCGTAAACATCTCGTCGGTGCACGGGATGCTGATGGCGCCCGACAAGCTAATCTACGAGACGGGCAAGTCGGCGGTAATCGGCATGACGCGGCAGATGGCGACGGAGTACGGGCCGATGGGCATCAGGGTCAACGCTATCTGCCCCGGCCACATCGTAACGGAGCGCCTCCAGGCCTCGTGGAACGAGAACCCGTCGGGGCTGCGCTTCTTCGAGGACCAGTACCCCATCCGCAAAGTGGGGCGGCCGGTGGACGTCGCCAACGCCATAGTTTTCTTGTGCTCGGAGGAAGCCGCCTTCATCACCGGCCACGCGCTGGTTGTGGACGGCGGGCTGACCGTGCAGCTCCAGGAGGACTTCGGCGTCCGGCAGGCCCGCTTCATGCTGGAGAACGCGGATACCTGCCTGCCCTACTAGCCCGGCGGCGCTGTCTGTCGAGCATAGTCGAGGGCCGGCGGCCTACTCGCGAGGCTAGCCGTCGGGAATCACGAAGGCGGACTGCCAATATCTGCCGAGGCTCTCTCCTGTCTCGACCACCTCACCGGCCCGCCGGTCAGGGTGCGAAGCGGTGGACCACGGGCAGCTCCGAAACGTCGGTGACGCTGGAGTCGGTGTGATGGAGTATGTGAACGTGGCCCGTACCGCAGTCGCCGAACCCGTCGCACGATATGGTCCCTATGATGCCGCTGAAGCCGGTGGTGCCGGTCAGTGCCT
This sequence comes from Dehalococcoidia bacterium, assembly GCA_965197675.1. Lineage (GTDB taxonomy): Bacteria > Chloroflexota > Dehalococcoidia > Plut-88900 > Plut-88900. The sequence continues at coordinate 1,823,848 of OZ240221.1, forward strand.
CCCGGAGTCTAGAGCGGTCGATGAATAGGGTCTCCCCGTCTGCAACCGCGACCTCCTCGATGGCTTGGAGGAGAATGGTGGCCGCGTCGTAGCCGTGGGCCAGGTAGGTGGGGGTGGACGATTCGTCGGACCGCTCCTTGTAGGCGGCTATGATCTCGTCGCCGCTCTTGCCTGTCGCCTCGTTGACGTTGGCACCGAAGTCCAACGCCGGGGCAGGGAAGTACGCGCCCTCCGACTCCTGAAGGGCAAGGAGGTCCGAGGCCAGCAGAGCTGCGCCGCCGATCAGGACAACGTCCTCAAGCCCGGCTACCTGGCCGAGCTGACGGAGCACGTGGATGCCTTCGCTCTGGAAGAGAGGGAAGAAGAGGCCGTTAGGGCTCCCTTCCGCAATGTGATTCAGAGCGGGGACCATGTCCGTGTCGCCCCTGCTGATAGTGGCGACGGCGGGGACCGAACCGCCAAGCTCCTCGAAAGCGGTCTTGAAGGCGCCGGTGAGGCCAGAGGTATAGGGGTCTCCGTCATCGATGGTTGCCACACTGTGCAGACCCAACTCGTTGTATACGAAGTAAGCGACCGCCCGGGCTTGGTGGAGGTCGTTGTTGGAGGTCCTGTAGTAGCCGGGACGGTGGTTGGAGCCGGCGTTGCCGCGGAGGTCGGAGGTCAGCGAGGGAGCGGTGTTGGAGGGCGAGACCATGACCAGCCCAGCCTCGCTGATGATTGGCAGGGCTTCAACGGCAGCCACGGAGCAGGACGTGCCGATGGCGCCGACAACCCGCGGGTCGCCCGTCGCCGTGTCGGCGGCCGCGCGGCCCCCTTCCCCGGTGCAGAGGGAGTCGAGGCCAGCGCCCATGGAGACGGCGTGCCCCTTTATGGGGCCGTAGTCTTCCACCGCCAGGATGGCGCCGTGATACTCGGGAGAGCCCAGGTTGTCAAGCTCCGTGAGAGACAGCATCAAGCGTATCTGGATGTCGTCGCCGGGAGCCACCTCCACGGCTCCCAGGGGGCCGGCCTTGAACCCCCCCGTATCGCAGGTGACCATGGCCGCCAGCAACAGGACGGAGAGCAAGCCAAGGAGGAGCATACGTGTGATATAGAGCTTGGGTGCTATCGACATCGCGCCTTCCTTCGCACTCCTCTGGTGGGTAACTGGCGCAATTGTATACAAAGGTCAGAGCAGAATCAAGGAAGGGAGCGGTCCCTAGCAGGGCCATCGCATTTAGGCCAAAACTAGCTTTGGCGGAACTGCCTCCCCACCCGTCTGGACGCTTGCGAAAGCCGGAAAACGACTGGCAGTGTATCCCCTATCTCAAAATGCGTTTGCCCTGTGGCGGCAAGTCGCGGCTGTCAATGTTCGTGCAGGCAGTCTTCGACACCCTCTAGCGGGCTCGTCGCCACGCGCCTCACCTAATACCCTTGCCGTATAGGCGGAAGGTACTCTGCGCGAGAGGGCATGGCTAATCGTCGTCGAACTGCTCCGGCATGAGCACGAACTCGGGGTAGGCTTCGATTCCCAGCTCTCCACTGTCCTGTCCAAGCTGTTCTACTTGGCGAGACACTCGGGCGCCCAGAATCATGTCTACCAGGCGCCACACGAACCAGCTGGTCACGAACACGAACGCACCGATCGCGACTATGCCGATCAGCTGGACGTGGAAGGTTCCACCGGCGGCGATGCAGACGGCTAGGGTGCCCCAGATGCCTGCGAACAAGTGGGCAGGGATCGCGCCGACGACATCGTCGATTCTCAGTTTCTCTAGGAGCTTGAGGCCGGCGGTGCACAGTATGCCGCCGATGAGGCCGATGAGAACGGCCCAGTAGTGTTCTGTGATGTCTGGCCCGGCCGTTATGGAGACGAGACCGGCGATCGCGCCGTTCAGGCCGGCGAACAGGTCCATGCGTCCCAGCAAGGGCCGGGAGGCGATGAGCGCTGCCACGACACCGCCGGCGGCGGCCAGGGTGGTGTTGGCCAGCACGTGGCTCATCGCTACGGCGTCGGCGGCACTTCCCAGGGCCAACTGCGACCCGCCGTTGAAGCCGAACCAGCCGAACCAGAGGATGAAGATGCCGAGCGTCACCACCAGGATGTTGGAGGGCGGCGTAGGCTTGACGCTCCCGTCGCGCCGGTACTTGCCGAGCCTGGGCCCGACGACCAGCACACCCGCGAGCGCGGCCCATCCGCCGGTGCTGTGCACGATGGTCGAACCGGCAAAGTCACTGAATCCCAACTCATCCAGCCATCCTCCTCCCCACGTCCAAGCGCCGACAATCGGGTAGATGATGGCGGTCAGCAACAGCGTGAAGAGGAAGAAGGACCACATCTTCACTCGCTCTGCCATGGCGCCGGATACGATGGAGGCCGCGGTCGCTACGAAGACCATTTGGAAGAACCAGTCCGACATGGTCGAGTAGCGTGAGTCGGCGTTTCCTACCACATCAGCCACGCTACCGGTCTCTTCCGCAACGAGAGCTATCTCGGCGGACGAGGCCCCGTATAGAAAGTCGGGGGTGCCAATAAAGTTGCCGATGATATCGCCGTACATGAGGTTGTAGCCGACGAAGAAGTAGGCGAGACAGGCGATGGAGTAGATGCCGATGTTCTTCAAGCAGATCATGGAAGCGTTCTTGGTTCGGACGGAGCCGGACTCGAGCATGGTGAATCCGGCGCACATCCACATGACCAGCGCTCCCCAAACGAGGAAGGCGAATGTGTTGAATACGAACTGCGTCTCCTCGTCAACCCCCTGCGCGTGGACAACAGCCGGTCGGAGCAAGACGTATCCCAGTATCGGGAGCATTATCACGGCCATCATAACCACGCGCCTGCGATTCGCAAGTATGCTCATTGGCATCCTCCGGATGTCAATTCATTGGGTTGAGGAAAGCCCTTTCTGCCTTCCCCAACCGCCCTTGTGAAATTTTTCCTTCCAAGTTTACAGACGACGCCCAGTTCTGTCTATACAGCTAATTGCCTCATATCATCGTAATTCCCACGCAAGTGGGAATCCAGAGGGCGAGGGATGGGTTCCCGCCCCCGCATCAAGTGCGGGGTAGGCTTCATGGGCATGACGACGGGGAGAGCACGCCGATCTTGGTGAACTGGAGCAGGCCCTCCTGGCCTAGAATCACACCTACGAGACCGTACGCCCACATCAAGCCTTGGGATACAAGACCCCAGACCAGTTCTATCGACACTGGCTCGATACTAATACCACGCGAAAGGAGGTCTTGTCCGAGGACGACGACTTCCAAGCCGAACGAGCTGACATCACCCACCCGGGAGAGAGCGGTACTGTGCTGCACCGCATCCAGGTCGCCCGGGGCCCTCTTTCACCTACGCGCTGGTCCTTACCACTCAATTGGACGATTTACCACTCTGGCAAGAGACCTTCGAGGCAATGCTGTCCAGCCTCACGAGCTTTCCTCCGTCCATCTATGGAATAGGCCGCGATCGCGCCTTCATCATGCCCCTTGGCGAGCCCAACACCATGGACCCAGCCCTTGCCAGGGAGACCACCTCCCACCCTCTTCGTGAACAATGTGTTCAGCGGCCTCGTCCGGTTCGATGCCAACCTCTCCGTAGTGCCTGATCTGGCCGATGGATGGGAGGTGGATGAGACGGGCACCGTCTACACATTTACTCTGCGGGGGGGAATCATCTTCCACGACGGCCGCCCCATCACCGCCGACGACTTCAAGTACTCCTGCGTCGGGACCATCGAGGAGCGCATCGACAGTATCCTGGAACGCAAGCAGGCCTTGTTCGATCAGCTCATCGACGACGTGACGCTGGACTTGTCCGCACAACTGAGCCGCGAAGAGCTCTTCGGCCTGTTCGGATTGGAACCAACGACCGAGCGTGACGATTGAGACACTACCTCCCCTGGGTCTCCTGCGGCCCCATCCGCGATCAGCCCGATGGGTCTTGGCCGACCACCCCACCAAAGTCCCCCACCTATAGCCTAGCTAGCCTGCACACAGAGGACGTACTGTTGTCAATGGGGATTGCAAAGAGGCTCTGCTCCTTTGCCTGAGGTTTGGGGGCACAGCCCCCAAGAGCCACTGCTCTGGGTAGGTGGGCGAATCCAACCCGCCCCCACCCGTCATTCCCGTGCTTGACACGGGAATCCAGAGTTGATGCCTAGGGATGTTCTGAATAAGTCTTCATCAAGGGAGTCTAGAGGGATACATCCCTATGGCTGGGAGGGTCTGGGAGGTGTCTCCCCCAGCTCCCAAACATATCGAGGACGGGCAGCTGGGAGCAAAGCGTATGTCTTTGTTCAGAGTATCCATGGTTTGTTGTGCCACGCAGCTATATATAAAATGAGAACCTACATGCTATAATCCAAATACTCATCTCCCACGTACAAAACCTACCTGGGTGGGTGGATGGGACACAAACCCAACCTGACGAAAAACTCAATCAAAATTAACGACGATCTCATGCCTGGGAACCCCCTGAAATAAAACTTTTTTTACAATTCAATCAAATTTGTGCGGGAAACGGGAAATTCAATCAAATTGCCGCACACAAACCCTTGCCTGCCTGTCTGCCGTCAGGCAGGCAAGACACCGGACCAGTTCCATTGCCAATGGCTCATTGCTAATACCCCAAGAAAGGACGTCTTGTCCGATATGTCCTTACCCCGTACAGTCTGTTGACCCTCACAAGCACGTTCCCTTATAATCCATATTCTATGGTGCCGGCGCTCAATCGTTTCTTATCTGCAGGAGGCCCTCATGGCTGATACTGATGTTTTAGTGGTTGGGGGTGGGTTCGCCGGGATGAGCGCGGCGATATCTGCCCGGGAGAAAGGGGCGGAGGTTGCATTAATAACCAAAGTCCACCCTCTTCGCAGCCACTCCTCAGGAGCCCATAGTGGGATCAACGCCAGCCTCGGAGACGGTGACTCCTGGGAATCTCATGCTCAAGACACCGTTGTAGCCGGGGACTACCTGGGAGAGCAGAACGCTATCGAAGCCTTATGCCAAGATGCTAATCAGACGGTGATCCGGCTGGAGCACATGGGAGTGCTCTTCAATAGGGATGAAAAGGGCCGGATCGATCAGATTAAGTTTCCTGGCTCCTCTCACCCCCGCACTTGTTACAGTGGAGATTCACTGGGACATATTCTTCTTCAAGTACTGTACGAACAGGTGCTGAGACAAGATCTATCCATCCATAACGAATGGATGGTTACCTCTCTAATAGTGGACGATGGCACTTGCAAGGGTGTACTCGCCAGGGACCTACGATCAGGTGAGGTGCGAGCATTCAGAGCTAGATCGGTGGTACTGGCAACGGGTGGCCTCGGGCGGATGTATCACCCCAGCACCTCCGCTATCAGTGCCACAGCCGATGGTATAGCTCTAGCATATCGTGCCGGAGTCTTCTTAAGGGATATGGAGATGATCCAGTTCGCCCCCACAACTCTCAAGTCTCGTGGAGTGCTGATTACCGAGGCAGCCCGAGCGCAGGGCGCCCGACTACTAACCGGTCAAGACGATCGATTCATGGAAGGCTATGCCCCAGACGCCTTAGAGATGGCTACGAGGGACATCTGTGCTAGGGCAACCCAGACTGAGATAGCTAAGGGTATTGATAGGGGAGAAGCAGGCTATGCCTACTTGGATTTCCGCCACCTGGATAAAGACTGTATAGCCGAGTACCTGCCCGAGACCAAGTCCTTGGTCAAAGACCTAGCAGGGATAGACCTTAGTGAAGAGCCTGTTCCCATTCGTCCTGCAATGCATCGTCCTATTGGAGGTATTAGTATAGACTCACAAGGCGCTACCCAGATGTCAGGTCTATACGCTGCAGGGGAATGTGCTAGTGCTGGAATTCACGGGGCCAACCGGCTAGGGGGTAATTCTCTGCTTGAATGTGTAGTCACAGGGGAACGGGCTGGAGCTTCAGCCTGCGAGCACGCTAGGCAGACCCCCGTGCCCACGGTTTCCGAAAGTCTGGTATCTGACGAGGACAAACGGTTTCGAGCGTTGCTATCACGCGACAAGGGCAAGGAAACTGTGGGGGGACTGCGTCGAGAGTTGAGTGCCTTGATGAGTGACAAAGTCGGCATTTTCCGTAACGAGAAGGGCATGAAAGATGCCTGGAAGGGTTTGGAGAAGCTGAGCGAAATATACATCAAGCTAGGATCCCAGAATCAGCCCAGCACCTTTAATGCCGAGCTAAACAACATCTTGGAGCTAGGTAGTATGATAGATGTGGCGAGGGTAATTATTGCCAGCGCTTTGGAGCGAAAAGAGACCAGAGGAGCACATAAACGAGAAGACTTTCCCAAGAGGGACGACGAAGGTTGGCGCAAGCATACCATCGCAAGGTTTTCGCCGGAAGGGCCTCATCTGGATAGCGAGCCGGTGACGATCACTCGCTGGAAGCTGGAAAGGAGCACATAGATGGAGGTTACGTTCAAGATACGTCGCTATGACCCAATTACCAATGGCAAGGGAGATCATCAAAGTTACACTGTGGATATCGACGAGGACGCCACCGTACTGGATGCCCTGGTTCAGATCAGAGAGGAGCACGATGGAAGTGTGGCCTTTCGAGGTTCCTGTCGAACCGGCTTCTGCGGCGACTGCACCATGAGGGTAAATGGTAAGGGTGCTGTAACATGTCGTAAGCTGGTTGGCAAGTCACAGAAGGATGGAGAAATTTCAGTCGAGCCTATCAGACTGGTTAACGTGATCAAGGACTTAGTGTATGACCAAGAGGCCTTCCTGTTTGATAAATACAAGGAGGTGAAGCCCTGGATCGAAAGAGCATCATCCGAGCCAGACGGGGAACACCTGATTTCCAGCGAAACCACTAAAGACCTCCAGAAGGTGATGAGTTGCACTATGTGTGGTCTGTGTGACGAAGGATGCACAGTCTTGGTGGTAGACAAAAGCTTTTTGGGCCCGGCAGCTCTGACCAAAGCCTATCGAGTGGTAAATGACCCTCGGGATAGCAAGACCAGCAGACGGCTAAGAGAGTTGAGCGAGAAACGAGGAATGTGGGACTGCACTCACTGCTTCGAGGCAACGGAACATTGCCCAAAATACATCGATCCAACAGATCGAATCTTTTCTCTTCGAGACGAGGCTATAAAGCGGGGCATAGGTACACCGAGAGTCCACCGCCACAACGAGAGCTTTGCTGCCTCGGTGAAGTCCAGTGGCTGGCTAGACGAGGGGCGTCTAGCCGTCGAGACTGAGGGGTTCTTTAATCCCTCAGGCCTCTTTAAGCTGCTTCCGACTGCCCTGAAAGCCGTGATGAGGGGCAAAGCACCAATGCCCTTCATGCATCACAAGAGGCCTGGGGCCGGTAAGATTAAACGTATCTTCGAGAAATGGGAGGCCACTAAGAAATGAAATATGCATTTTATCCAGGCTGCGTCTCCAAAGGAGGCTGCCCCGAGTTGTATCCTGCATCCGTCATGGTGGCGAAGAAGCTGGGCATAGAGCTAGAAGAGCTTAAAGACGTGGGTTGCACCGGCGCTGGCGTGCTGAGCCGCGAGGTCTCAGACCCTATAAACGCTCGCACCTTCGCCAAGGCCGAGCAGATGGGCCTATCCATAATGACCATTTGCAGCACCTGTCAGGGCGCTCTAATGCAGGCCAACCATCGTCTCAAGGAAAATCCAGAATACAGGGAAAAGATAAACCGAGAGAACTTGGCATCGGAAGGGCTGGAATACAAGGGCACTACCGAGATTAAGCATTTCCTGTGGGTGTTGGAAGAAGACTTCGGACTGGACAAACTAAAGGAGATTGTGGTCAATCCGTTATCTGAGCTAAAGGTTTCTCCCTTTTACGGCTGCTATCTACGCCGCCCGCCTGACGTAATGGTGCCTCCAGGCAAGAAAAGTAGAAAGAAGGCGCTAGAGTCGACTATCTCCGCCCTCGGGGGAGAAGTCGTGGACATAAAAGGTAAGGGAAAGTGCTGTGGCTTCCCGATTCTCATTCCCAACGAGAGAAACTCCTTGGAGATGGCTGGTAACCACACTCTAGAGGCGAAAGATAAGGGCGCCGATTGTATGGTTACTCCATGTCCTCTGTGTCACCTGGAGTTGGATGGTAATCAGTCTCGAGCCGCAGCCCAGAAGGGTCGGAAGATCGATCTGCCCATACTCCATCTGCCCCAACTAGTAGGATTAGCCTTGGGGTTCAGCACCAAGCAACTGCAGATGCAACGGCACATTGTAGCCACTGGCACCATCGAAACGAAGACAGGGGCAAAAGAGCCTGTGTTAAGCTAGATAGCCCCTCCTTTAACCCGTTATCATCAGGGCCATTAGCTCAGGTGGTTAGAGCGCAGTCCTGATAAGACTGAGGTCCCTGGTTCGAGTCCAGGATGGCCCACCATACTTGACGGTAGACAGAACCGAGCCGTTCAGCGCCATCTCCTCGGCGTCTCTCCCCGGTATGGGGGAATCGTCCGGCATGGGGATGGTGTAGCGCACCACGGCGTTATCGGGCGTGACGACGATCTCCTTCACGAAGCTCTCGATGAAAGCCCTGCGCTCCGTGAGCTCGCTCTCGTTGAGGAACATGCTCATGTCCAGGGCGTAGGCCGTGATGGTCTCCACGTCGTCCAGGACCTCCCTGCGCTGGGAGAGCATCGCCCTCGCCTCCTCCGCCGTGGCCTCAAGCCTCTCCTGCCGCTCCCGGTGGTCTCGAATGCGGGGCTTGAAGTCGTCGATGTCCAAGTCGGTGGTCTCCGCCAGGTCGTAGAGCCGTCCCAACCTGCGCTTCACGTCCACCAGCTCCGCCTCGATGGTCTCCAGCTTCTGCCGCTGCTCCTTGGCCACCCCGTCCATCTCCTCGTCCACCAGCTTCACCAACGTCCGGATGTTGGACTCGGTGAGCACGTTCTCCCGGATCTTCCCCACCACCTTCTCCTCGAAGCGCCGGGCGTTGAGCCTGGGGGCGTCGCAGGCCCCGCTGCCCCGCTTCATCACCGACTGGCAGACGTAGTAGGCGAACTTCCCGCTCTTGGCGTCCTGGCCGGAGAGGGCGCGGTTGCACGCCTTGCACCGGACCAATCCACTGAGGAGATAGGTGCTCCCCACCCTGCGGGGATGCGTCCTCTTGGGAGCGCGGGAGCGCAGCTTCCGGTTCACCCGGCGAAACTGGCTCTTGGAGACGATGGCGGGAAAGGCCTTCTCCACCCGTACCGGGTCCGCCTTGTCCTTGGAGTCGACGCCCCAGACAAGGGTTCCCGTGTACGTCTCGTTCTTGAGGATGATGTGGACGCCGTTCTTGGACCAGAGCCTGCCGGTGGGGTTGGCAATGCCCTCGTCGTTGAGGGTCCGGGTGATGTCCAGGATGCCCCGGCCAGCCTCGGCCATCCCGAAGATGCGCTCCACAACGGGCGCGGTGGCAGGATCGGGTTCGAGGGTGGGCCGCTTCTTGGCCCCGTCCTGCACCATGACCTTGCTGAAGCCGTAGGGCACCCTGCTGGCGACCCAGAAGCCTCTGGAGGCGGCTTCCCTCATGCCCCGGACGACTTCTTGGGCAAGATTTTCGCTGTAGAATTCGTCCACGCTCTCGATGATGCCCTCAAGCAGCCTGCCGGTTGCGGAGTCGTCGGCCTGCTCCGTGATAGACACCACGCGGATGCCCTTGCGCCGAAGCATCGACTTGAAGGCGACGGCGTGCTCCCGCTTCCGGGTGAACCTGGAGAATTTCCATACGAGGATTTCCTTGAAGGGAGCCTCTGGCTTGCTGGCCTCGTCCAGCATCTTCTGGAACTGGGGCCGGTCGGCGATGCGCCCGCTCTCGGCTTCGTCGATATACTCGTGGGCGACGTGGTATCCGTTCTTCTCGGCGTAGTCCCTGAGCGCCCGCAACTGGGCTGCGACGGACAGGTCCACGTCCTGGCGGTCGCTGGACACCCTGGCGTACAGGGCCGCTGGTATCAGATCGAGTCGGTCGTTCATCAGTCTCTCCTCCCTGTCTCTTCCTCGTCAGTAGTTGTGCGGGAGCGCAGCCGTTCCAGCCGCTCCCGTCTGCGCCACTCCCGCTCCTCCATGAACAGGCGGATGCCCTGTCGGAGCAGCTCGCTCACGGAGAGGTCGTCTTCCTTCATCACCTGCCGAACCTGCGCCTCCATCTCCGGGGGCAGGGAGAAGGTGATAGTCTTGGATCTCCTGGGGGTGGTCACTCCTCTTGTCTCCTGTTGTAGTATAATGTCTTACTATACACTATAAGGACACCGGCCTTCAACCCCTACTGGGGCGGAGACGTGCACTGCAACAATTGTCATGTTTCGACCTGTTGGGGGCTGGCACCGTAGGTGGCGGAATGCCCTTTTGTCCCCCTATAGGAAGTAGTCGGAACGAACTGTGGGCGGTGATGGAACATGCTTCCGTCACCTTCGAGGCGATGTTCACCGGGTTGCTGAGTGGAGGAACTGTAGCTAGGGACCAAGGCTGAGAGGCGAGCGGGATGCATGGTGTGGGGGACATCCCCTGACGTATCAATTCTGCACCATATTGCAGTCAGCAGGGCGTAAGATACAGGAGCGGTTGCAAGTGGGTGGACAACGGTCCCAGCAGCCATGCTGGGACAACCCCTACAGGAAGTGGTCGAAACGGCTGGGGCGGTCATTGTTGCACCTGATGCAGCAGGGACAACGGTCTCCTGTCGAGGGAATGCGGGGGCGGAAGTATCCATGCGTCCCCCAAGATGCCCCGCTTCGCAAGGGTCTTTGCGTTGGATGTGATGATGGGGACTCCCTTCACCGTGTCGGCGATGTCGAGGAAGGCCTTCTCGTTGTCGGAAGACTCGAAGACGAAGAGCACCCGGGGCAGACGGCCCTCGTGGTCTCGCTCGGCCCAGCCGCTGTCGAAGTAGCGTCGATAGGACTTCAGGCGGAAGCGAGCACGCTTCGGCGTCGTGGCCCGGCGTTCGAACTCCAGCAGGTACGGACGCCACCGGCCTTCGTACTCCAGGGTGAACGAGACGTCGGGGTGGATGACGTAGGTGGTCCAGTCGTAGCGATAGCCGATGCTGGAGCGGGACGTGGGGAGCAGGTCCCACAGGTCGTGGTCCGGGGACCGAGCGACCTCGGCGGACAGGGCGGCTGCGAAGTCGACGACGCCGGCGTGGTGACGCAGCTGTGATGCGAGGGCGCGCACCGCAGTCCCGGCGTAGATGTCGGCGTTCAGGTACAGAGGCTCGGCGCTCCACCGTTCGAGCGTCAGTCCAACGGCGGCACGGTCCCTGCGGGCCAGGTACGTCAAACCCTCGTCGGTGAGCATGTGCAGGGGCTCGTCGGTCCGCACGAGGCCGCGCTGGGAGAGTGAGTGCAGCACCTGGTTGACCCGGCGCAGGGTGATTCCTCCCATCAGCCCTGCGAGCTGCTCACGGGTGCACAGCGGCCATGCGGCCAGCAGGTCGAGAGCGTCCTTCTCGGCGCGGGCCAACTGCACCGAGAGGGCCGGTTTGAGTTGCTCGGTTGGTTCCGGCATGGCGGCCTGCACTCCGGAGGGGTAGAGAGTGCTTGGCTTCGGCTTGGGCCTGTCTCTGAGAAAAGAGTAGGACGTGTCCAGCAGGCGTTCCGCCAGGGCCAATATGCCCGCCAGGGATGCGTCGGCATCGATGCGCACGGCCTCGCCAACGCCGCTCCCGCACTGCTGCCAGACGACTCCCGTGTGGTCTCCTGCCAGAAGCTCCTCCTCCGTCGTCACGAAGGTCCTGCGGTGCTCCGACGGGTCGCCCAGGGAGCGGATGGCCCTGCGGGTGGCCTGGTCTGCGTGGGTCAGCACCAGGGTAACGAAGGGCGTGTCGCTGCTGTCCAGTCGCTCGATGCTCCTGAGGCGGTAACGGAGCCTGGACGTGGGCAGGGCCGGTCCCTGGCGGATCAGGCCGATGCTGCGGCCCCCGGACAGGGTGATGAGCACGTCGTAGGGGCCGTTGCGGTAGTGGTCCACGCGCACGGGGTCGTCGTGCGGGTCGGCGTCGGCGACCATGGCGGCGACGCGGTGGAGCACGGCCACGGCGTCCAGACGCTCGGCCAGCAGCCGGAACCACTGCTTCGACACAGGGTAGGACTGCAGCATGCGCGCCTCGCCCTCGGTGGCCATGGCTCCGGCAATCACGCCCTTCTCCGTGGGAAAGTATCGGCGCTGCGGGCGAGTCCCCAGGACGCTCAGGTGGTGCGCCACCGAGTCCACGAGGCCCCGCTCGGTCAGCTTCTTCAACCGGTCTCGGAGCGTGGAGGCCGGAACGCGCCCGAAGCGGGACAGCTCCTCCACGGTGGCCAGGGGCGTGGCGCACAGCAGCAGGAGCGCCTGCTCGAGGCCCTGACGCAGGTGACGCAGCGCAGGGTCCGGCCGCAGGCCTTCCAGGTCGATGATGAGCTCGAACGTGGCCGCTTGAATCGCCTGCACGCTGTTGCCGACCTTGTTGACGACGGCGGAGGGCACGGCGCGCCCCATCTGGTCCCGTTCGAGGAATCGCCACAGGGTGTGGCGGGACACGCCGAGGTCTTCGGCTGCTTTGCGCCGTCCATGCAGCGACGCGTAGGCGCGCACGTAGTCCCGAACCGCCCTCTCCAAGTGCGGTCCGGCCTGTGTAGTGCCGTTCAACGGTCGTATTCTTGACTCTGCTACTATCAATCCCCTGCCCCAGTCGGCAATAGCCCAACATCTCATTGTGAAGGGACAATTGGTCCAAGGTAAGGCCTTGCAAGCCCTTGTATACGAGGCGGTTCTGTGGTAGAGGCAACGAGACCAAGGAGCCGTGCCATAGGATATTGAACTCGTTTCTGTGTATGTACTATAATTCCAGTATCAGGACTTGTCTCGGGAGGAGCAATCATGGAAGTCAAGAAGAAGAGACTCACCTTGGATTTGGAGCCGACGTTTCAGCGTAGGCTGAAGGTAGTTGCTGCCCTCAAGGGAGTGACCATGCGCCAGTACTGCTATACAGCCATAGGTAGAGAATTGGCACAAGACGAGGCAAATGGCATTGCGGGTCTTGCTTCCAGTCGCTCAGACGCCGAGCGGTTTGAGGAACTCCAGAAGAAGTACTTCGGGGACAGCGTGCTCCCTGGCAGCGGCACCGAGTTCATCCGGGAAGCGCGAGAGGCTAGGGACGCCCAGCTAGAGGGGATAAAGTGAGCGGCTTCGTAGTTGTAGACGCCAGCCTGGCCTTCAAGTGGCTGGTGAGGGAGGAGCACACTGACAAGGCTCTGGCGATTCTCCGAGAATGGCATGATGAGGAGGTTACGCCGGCCGCTCCCCACCTACTGCCGTTTGAGGTATCGAACGCACTCCACAAGAGAGTAACCCGAGGCGAGCTGAGTATAGAGGGGGCAGTTGACCTTATCGGAAACCTGCTCACCTCCCAGATCGAGTTGCATCAGCCCTGGAATCTCCACGGAAAGGCGCTGGAGATGGCAAGTCGATTTGGTCAGGCTGCTGCCTACGACGCCCACTACCTGGCACTTGCTGAGAGTCTCGGTTGCGAGCTGTGGACCGCAGATGAGAAGTTTTGTCAGTCTGTCGCGGAAGACGACGGGCGCGTGCACTGGATAGGAGAATTCGACGTTCAGGAATAGCGGAAGCGCCTAACTGTACTTAGGCGCCTTCCCGAATAACCCGGAATCTCAATCTACATAGAGCAACCACAACATGGTCAACACGATCCCGGATTCACCCGGTACCAATGATGAGGGCATCCACGGAAGGGCGGCTTGGCTACGGTCCCAGCGCCCTCCTTACGAGAACTGTGCGCCCTCCTTGAGGCTAGTGGACCTTTTCTGCGGATGCGGTGCAATGTCACTGGGTGTTGCCGAGGCGGCGTGGCGCAAGGGACTCGGCATTGATGTTCGCTTGGCAATCGACTCTGACCAGGACGCTGCCGCTGTTTTCGGGATGAACTTCAAAGGAAGCCGTGTTGAAGTTGGGCTAGTTGAGCAATATTTCGACGGAGGACCTGATGCAGCGCTTACTGAGATGGAGCGTCACGTTCGGGCCATAACCGGGACAGTCGATGTACTCTTGGGTGGTCCTCCGTGCCAGGGGCACTCCAACCTAAACAATCACACAAGGCGCAGCGACCCCCGGAACGAGGTATACACCAAAATGGCCCGCGCAGCCAAGGTGCTCAGGCCAAGGATGGTACTAATTGAGAACGTGCCTACCGTGAGACACGACGTGCGGCAGGTGGTCAAAGTCACTATGGATGCACTGAAGGAGGACGGCTACTTGGTCAAGGATCGTGTGCTAGACGTATCAAAACTCGGTCTACCCCAGAAGCGCAAGAGGCACGTTGTATTGGGCCTCTTAGGGAAGGCGACATGCCCATCTAGCGTATTGGAGCACGTTGAATCGATCAATGCCGACCGGATGACCGTTAGACATGCTATCCAGGACCTCATGCTGCCTCAGCCCGAAACGCGGTTCGACACGGCGAGTAGCGCTAATGCGGAGAATCAGGCCCGGATGGCCTGGCTAATCGAGCAGGGCGTCTTCGACCTTCCCAACAGCATGAGGCCGAAGTGCCATTCGTCGTCCTCGCACTCCTACAACGCAATGTACGGTCGCCTGCGATGGGATCTTCCCGCGCAGACAATCACTACTGGCTTTGGCTGCATGGGACAAGGGCGTTACGTACATCCATCTTTACCCCGGACCATCACGCCACACGAGGCGACTCGACTACAGTCAATCCCCGACTTCTGGGACCTCTCGGCCGCTAGAACGAGGAGCAGTTTGGCCCGTCTAATCGGCAATGCAGTGCCTCCTCCTTTGTGTGAGGCGATTGTGTTTGAAGTTCTCTCCCTATACCCAAGTCTCGTCCGTGGCGAAGCCGAGACTTTTCATACAAACGGACAGCCCATGCCCCGAGCGTCCTCCCCCGAAGCACTTTCCAGGATGCGCTCTATTCGTCAACGAGGAACCGCCGCCGAGTTGGCTGTTCGCCAGGAACTGGACTCATTAAGGCTCGTCTATACAACCGATGAGCGTCCCGAGTCGTCGATTCCCCGCCGAGCAGACATGGTGTTCCGAGATTCACGGATTGCAGTATTCGTGGATGGTTGTTTTTGGCATGGGTGTCCCGTCCACTCCTCAGAGCCTAAGAGCAATTCTGACTGGTGGGCAAACAAGTTACGAGCTAATCGGGAACGAGATCGGGACACTGACTCTCGACTCCGCTCTAATGGATGGAGGGTACTGAGGTTCTGGGAGCACGACGAACCGTCGAAGGTGGCTCTGTCGGTTGCTTCTACTATCCAGAGCGACTGACCCGAGAGCCAGATATCGGTTTCCTTATGAGGAGAGCTCGCAGGCATGACGAACGGTACGAGGCAACATCAGCCATGGGAGACGATTCTCGTTGCAGGGAAAGGTCCAGGTAGTCTTGTATGGGTTGCTCATGAAGGACTCTTATCTCGTCATGTCCAAGGATCATATGTCGAGGTAGGTCTTAGCCTCGTAGACGAATCGGTCTTGGCGTTGGTCGATTTGGCGATTGGCCGGCGCTCCAACGTGACAATTGTGTATCCGTCGCCAGCAGGCGATGTGTCAGTGTTGCTCGCAGCTCAGATACTGATCATGGGTCTTCAAGGCCGCCGTAACTCACATTCCGTAGGAGTAGTGACAGCCGACGCGACGACCGCGGCTCGGACATGGAGCCAGTTGAGCTTCGGGCGCCCAGGCGAGCGAGTCGCGATTAGCGAAGTCTTCCCTTGCCTGAGGGCAGGACCAAATGGCGAGTATCCTCGCAAACGCCGAGACTTCAAAGGCCTGTTGCTAGGACGACAATTCTCGGACTGGCCGGTCGACATTGTCATCCGAGACCACCTAGCAGGACCTGCCCCTGGGACTCCTACGGTTCCCACAATCAACGTCCACGCCGATCCGTTGGAATCCTCCTTGCAAGATGCTTCTAGTGGTGGTGAGCCGATCTGAGGTTGGGGAGCGGGGGATGTAACCATGCTGACCTCGACTCAGCCCAAAGGTACGCACCGCCGCTCGCCATTCTCGGTAGCCGAGGATCGGCTCACCACTATCGCATCCGGGATACACCGGACGATTCGAGTCGCATACAACCAAGAGGCTGAACATTCGGCGAAGGCACTCAAGGACGATCTGATTACGCTCCACCAGATGGCAGGGACCAGTCCCTCGAAACAACTGATGAGAGGACTGAGGGTTGCCTGGCATCATCAGAGAACCCTCCAGGCACTACCCGTGCGTCCGTCCCAATTCGATCGGTTTGCGGGGCTTCCGCCGATTGCTGCCCGGTCGACGGCTACATACGAACCGGAGATGCGCACATGGGCTCGCACTCTCGGCGGCGAGATAGGAGAGTTGGCCGAGATCATCGCTGCAGATTTGGCAGACCTCAGGGATTCCCTCGAGAAATCCCCTCCATTCATTACAGAGCTCTCTCAGGTAGCTGCCGGGGACGAAGAGGCACTTATCGTTGTTCCCAACGGCACAGCGGCTCGGGCGCTACTGGACGAACTAGGTGGGGATGTGAAGCACGGCGACGCCGGTCGCTGCGAAGTCGTCTCCATGCGCAGTCTACATCGTATAGGTACGTGGAGAAGGGTATTCGTCGTTGGAATGCCGCCCCGATGGCACTGGCATCGTCTGGACTCGGGTCTCGCTGCGGAACTGCATCTCCTAGTGTTGGGAGACGCCGAAGCGGCGCTGAGTTGCCGCTCGCTAGCGGCACTCCATGAAGCTCGGAATAGATGGGCTAGCACCAGCATGAGACGATATGCATGGACACGACTCACAGGCGCTACTCCACCGCCGGAGCCCCAGAATCGCATCCAGGTACCTAGCGAACCTGAGGTCGTGGGCGCTCATGAATTCATACCGGAACCGGACCCATTTGAGGCATTTGAACCATTGCTTGTCTCAGTCCCTCTATTCGGTGAGGAGGGCCCCAGCGAGACGCTTGCGGCGGAGGGAGAAGATGGTCACTGGCATACGGAGGTGGAGGCCGTCGAAGTCAACACAGACTCGGGAATCATTCTCCTACCCGTGGATCGTGCAGTGGATGTCCGGTCGGGCAACAGATTGGATGAGGTTCGGGCAGATCGATTGGTCCCAGGTATGTTCTTGCTAGTAAACCGCAGCGCTGGAAGGGTCGGTTTGCTCGATGCGGTCGCGGAGCAGCTACGCAGTCACCGTCCTGACCTATATGCGGCGAATCTGATCATTAGAGACCTACGTGCGTCCATTCGTGAGAGTTTCCTCGGGTCAGGAATGAGCGTGGTTGATCTCTACGAGAGGCTCGTCGCTCTGGGTTTCGCCAAGACTTACCAGGCAGCCCGGGGATATGTGGTCGACGGTGGGCCGTTGGCGCCCAGGGACTTGTCGGACCTAAGGAGACTAAACACGAGTCTAAGCATAGGCTACGATGACCGAAGAGTTACAGAAGTATTCACCGCTGTTCAGAGAGAGCGCACTTTTCGGAGGGCGACTGGAAGGGCCCTGGCCGCAGCAGCGCGCAGCACGGTCTTGTTGCCTGATGCTGACCTTGTTGACGCCGACACTGGATTGTCTGTGGCGGACCTACAGGAATTGATACTTGAAGCAAAGGTTCTTGCAGTACGACGCTGTGAAGCGCCTGTACCCTTGAGCGAAACCGGCCTATTGTTGGGAGCGTGAGAGCATGATGTCTATTGTTCAAGACCACGAAGAACGTTTCTTGGGATGGCTTCTTGAGAATGTAATACGAGAGGCGCGAGGTGATCTTTATCGGCGGCTGACGGTTGGCCCAGAGGGTAGATTTTGGCTTGGTCGCCTCGCTCCCGAAATCGTTGTACAGCAGAGCCCCCTCGGCGAACGGGCAGAGCGCCTTTTCCCTTGTGCCCTAGGGATTCGAGTGAGACCGTCCGAACTTGATGGCCGTACCCTACACTGCACCGTCCGTTTGACTGGTTGGAGAGAGATCGCAGACCACAGCGATGGCCCAGACGACGATAAGTGGGAAAAGACCGCGCCTGTGGAAGTCATGGTGTACCTCCAGGCCCCAAAGCGACCGGACGAAGTATCGAGGGCCGGCAGAACGGAGATCGCTCAGGCATTCACGACTGCTTCCGCGGCCGGCCTCGCAGCTGAAGTTCAGGCCGAGATCGAAATCGGTCAGCAAGGCCCCGAGCTAGTGGTTACTGTCGTCAACGTCTCCCCTGAAGAGATTCAAGGACTCGACACCAACCTGTACGAGGTTGGACTTTCGGTAGACGTAGGCCCCACCATCCCGTTTCAGCTTGATGCGCTTCCAGACTCATTCAGGTACGACCGCCTTGTGGATGCATATGGCGTAAACGGCGGAATTGACCGGAGGCTTGCTACCAATGTCTTCTCAACGTCCGATTACACGCACCAGAACCAATACAGGCCTTCCTATTGGGACCACGCATCGACTCTTGGTCAGCCCGACCTGACATTTGTTGGGTTATCCAGAGATCCAATGCCGAATCTACAATCCCTACTGGCCGCGTTGGAGAGGTGGACCGAGCAGAATTGGGATATCAGGCAATTGGACGTGCGTGCAGACCAGGAGAATTGGTCATCCGGGATGAGGGAAGAAGCTCAATCCGAAGCCGACCGTGCGTACCAAGAAGTCGACCGCCTGCGTGCTGGAGTTAGGTTGTTGGAGGCCAATAGTGAGTTGCGTCGTGCATTTCAACTAGCAAACGAAGCCTTCGCCAACACGGTCTCCATCGACTATGACTCATGGCGACCATTCCAGTTGGGCTTCGTCCTTGCCAACATTGCTTCACTATCTCCCGAGACTGCTGAGCAGGAGAGGCAAATTCTGGACACACTCTGGTTTGCTACAGGCGGAGGGAAAACAGAGACCTACCTTCTCTTCACGGTGACAGCAGCCTTCTTTGACAGGCTACGGGGCAAAAACTACGGCATCTCTTCATGGGGTAGGTTCCCTCTAAGGATGCTATCTCTCCAACAAACCCAACGGTTCGCCGACGTCCTCGCTGCAGCCGAACTGGTAAGGGGACGCGAGGAGCTTCAAGGCGATGGTTTTTCCCTCGGCTTCTTCGTTGGTGGGGCTGGTAGTCCGAATCGCATCGTAAGGCAAGGAGACAATGGCTCTGTGAGTGACGTAACCAACACCGAATTGGGTGAATCTGAGGTCCGAGGCAGATATCAGATTCTGATTCACTGTCCATTCTGCGCAGCGCCAAACCCTGATGTCCTGTTCGATGAGGCCATGTGGGCACTCCAACACCACTGCACTAATCCCAGTTGTCCTTGGGGGCAGCAAGCTCTTCCGTTTTTCATCGTCGATAACGAGATCTACCGATGGCTTCCTACCGTTGTCCTCGGAACCTTGGACAAGGCCGCCAATGTCTCAAGACAGGCAGCGATGCGTGGTTTCTACGGACCACCGGCAGGGTACTGCCCTGTCCCTGGCCATGGCTTCACGTATGCCCCACGAAGCCACTCACCACACGGGTGTCTGTATCCAGGGTGCCATGAACTACCCCTGAGCTTGCCACAAGCGCAGGACCTGTTCGGACCTACGGTCCGCATGCAGGACGAGTTGCACCTTTTGAGAGATAGCCTAGGTTCTATCGATTCTCACTATGAGTCACTACTGGATGACCTTCAGACCTACTGGGGTAGCCGACCAAAGCTCATAGCATCTTCAGCTACACTTGCGGGACACTCGCAACAAGCCCAAGCCCTGTATCGCCGCGAGGGTCGCATGTTCCCGATTCCAGGGCCACAGGCAACGCGCTCGTTCTGGGTCCAAGACTCAAGTCGCCTAGCACGGCTGTACATTGGGCTCGCTCCTCAAGGCGTGACGCTTGAGTACGCCAACGACCAACTCACGACAACCTTGCAGGAATCAGTGAGGCGAGCCCTTAGAGAACCAGGCGAGGTAGCCGTGGAAGCCGGCATTCCCGAGCAGGCTATTGAAAGCCTAGTTGCAGCCTACGGGATTGGAGTCGTATATGGCTCCACTCTCAAGGACGTCGAGGCAGCAGCCCGGTCCTTTGAGGCTCAGATACCGCTTGAAGACCTCAATTCCGAGACCCTGACCGGGAGAACTCCCTTGGATGACGTCAGGACCATCATTGAGCGTGTCAAAAGCCCCGAAGAAGCATTTCCGGATCGAATTCACCTTATAGCTGCGTCGTCCATGCTGTCCCACGGCGTCGACTTGGATAGATTGAACGTAATGGTCATGCTGGGTCTCCCTTTGGCGACGGCTGAATTCATCCAAACAACCGCAAGAGTAGGCAGAAGGCACCCCGGGCTCGTCTTCGTAATGCACAAGATTGGACGGGAGCGCGATGCGGCAGTCTTCAAAATGTTCCCATCGTTCATCCAACACATGGACCGCCTCGTTGATCCCGTTCCGATTACCTCTAAAAGTAGGCGGGTGCTGGAACTAACTTTCTCAGGTCTAGAAATGGGCCGAATCCAGGGAGTCCATGAGCCTGCTGCCCTGGCGAGAGGGCTGAGGCAATTGACCACAGTCCGTGGGTTGAGGCAGGCGTTCACTCAGCTTCAAATCAATGAGTCAGATGAACTACACGCCATGATCCGCTCACTTGGATTTGAGGGAGCCCTAGACTCCAAGCTGCGCCAGGATATAGAGCAGTACTTCCGGGAGTTCTACCGTGCCTTGAACGATCCAACAGAGAGCGCCCAGTGGCCATCGGACCTCTTTCCTGGCGGAGGACCAATGCTGTCGCTGAGAGATGTGGAGAAGCAAATTCCCGTCTATTCCCGAGGTGGTCGATGAGAGTCGAGCGAGGAGCTTCCCAGATTCTATTCGGACTGTTGCCGGCTCAGACCGTCGACCTAGAAGGGGGCGTGTGGCAGGTAAGTCGTTGGGCTGACCCGGTACGTATTCCGATTGACCAGGCGACTGTACGAGACGCGCTCATCCAGGCAATCGCCCCGTGGCAAGCATCCCAGAATGATGGTGGCGTGTCAGCCGAGTTATACGGGCAAGCTCCGATTCAGGTCGTGGCGGTCAACGAGGATCGCGGCGTAGTAGTAGAACCGTTCCCAAAGCAATGGCGCTGTCGGCAATGCAATCGTATTGCAACTTCGTCGAGCCAGCCTTGCCAATGTGGGTCCGGGAGATTCGCCCAGATGCAGTTCGTCGCCTTCCACAAGTGCGGCCGCATACAAGAACCACGGCTTCAACGATGCCCAACACACCGCCAAGTTGCCGTGCGACTCCCTGGAACAGCTGCCGCACGCGAGCTCTATTTCTTTTGCCCGATCTGCGACCGACGACTCTCCAACGGGTTCCCATTCCAACCCTGTGAGTGCGGAAGGCAAGAGGGAATGACCCGGAACGTGCACCGCGCTGGAACAGTGTTTGCGCCCCATTTCACGGTCTTGGTGAACCCCCCTGACCCCGCCGAGGCAGCGAGACTTAGAGCGACTGGCGGAGGTGCTCGGGCACTCGACTGGGTATTGGATGGATTGGGAGGTGTCGGACCTGGCGAGGGACAGCAAACTGTGCAGGGCTTTGAAGAGGCTTTGCTTCGGCAGGGTTTGTCACC
The DNA here is from genome assembly GCA_965197675.1 of Dehalococcoidia bacterium. Lineage (GTDB taxonomy): Bacteria > Chloroflexota > Dehalococcoidia > Plut-88900 > Plut-88900. The sequence goes on from OZ240221.1 coordinate 1,845,374, forward strand.
CGATTTCGCAAGGGAGATGGCTCAACGTGCTCTTGAACGCGGAGAAGTGGAGCACGGTGCCACCGACACGCCTCTAGACCTCCCCAGCAACGTGCGCATCCGGGCGCAGGAGGAGGCCATTAGCCTGTCTTCAGCACTTGAGAAGGGGCGCGTTCGTGTTCAAGACATGGTTGACGACTCGGAACCTCCGCTGAGGACGCTCTATGAGTCAGCTTATCGTAGTCGAACCGTTCGCGCTGGTCTTGCCAACGTAGAACTTCTGACCGACTTCCCGGTAACCACCTTGGCCTTCGGTTTTACGCGGGAAGGTCGGGACCCCGCGACTTCTACACTTGTGCCCTTCAGAGAACGTGGGGTAATTCAGGCCTACGGTCTACAGACTCACACCGAAGCGCTCCTCTTTCAACTTGATCCTGTCCTAGTTGCCAACCATCTTCGCAGGCGTGGTTTTCAGGTGCCACAGACCACAGATGCAAGAACGGCAAGAGTCGAGTTGCTGCGAACAATGGAGATCCCACGTCCCACCGACGAACTCTCCCAACCTTTGGGTTCCGCAGTGGTTACGCTACTCCATTCTTATGGACACCGGCTCATTCGTTCTCTAGCTGCTGCTGCTGGAATCGAGCGAGACGGATTGTCGGAATACCTACTGCCTCATCACCTTTCGGTGATCGTCTACGCGGCATCCAGAGGAGAGTTTGTCTTGGGAGGACTTCAGTCGGTCTTTGAGACAGGCCTGGATACCGTTTTGAATCTGTTTGTTCACGGTGAATCTCGCTGCCCTCTGGACCCCGGCTGCCGAGCAGGTGGTGGTGCGTGTATGGCTTGTATCCACCTTGGTGAACCATCTTGTCGATGGTTCAACCGCTTCCTCGACCGCAGGGTGCTGTTCGGGGAAGACGGATTCTTATCCGAGGCGACTGATGCATGATTCCGAGCTATTCGGCGGTGTGCTCTACAACGCAACGGATGTCGTCGCAGCAGCAGTCGTATTGGCTAAGCTGCTCAAGAAGCCCACAACTGACCATGCAATCGCCATTCATGCAGGCCTAGATCCCACTTTAGTCGATTCGCTTCGGGTGCTGAAACTTTCGGACTCAGATGCCATCGACCATGCTTGTGCGTTGGGGGCTGCTTGGGTTTCCGGGCGGAGATCTATTCCTACAGGACACACGTGGGAAGCGGTTGCCAGCCTTCCTGCTCATATGCCCTTGCTTGATCGTCTTCACAGAACCACTGCCGAGACTCTAATTGGGCTGGTCAATGGGGCTGAGACAAGGCTACGTCTCGCAGCTCCGTACATGGACGAGCAAGGAGTAGGCTACCTTGCCGAAAGCATTGTCGCAGCAACGTTGAGACAGGTAGCAATCGAACTAATCCGACCGGCGCAAGGGAAACGAGAGCACGCGTCCATCGCTTCTCTCCACCATTCCGTACGGAAGAAGGGAGACCTCACCCGCTTTACGCTGCTCGACACCATCGAAGGAGGACCATTCCCTCATCTGAAGGTCATGACGGTGGATGGGGTAGCAGCATACGTAGGCAGCGCAAACTTGACCGCTGCCGCGCTTGAAGGGCGCAACCTAGAACTAGGTGTACTCATACACGGAAAGCAGGTTGAGGCAATTGACGAGTTCTTGGACATGTATACAGGAAGGGGCACTTCGTAGACGGCGAACGACGCCGTGTCCCCTAGTGGTGGACAGTGGGTCAGCGTTGCTCAGTCCTGAGCAAGTAGTTATCGGCGGAGTGGAGCAGAAGGCGCACTACTCCTTGGTCACGAAAGATGACGCCAGGAAGCAGCCCAAGCGAGGGAGTGTCTGATAGTGCGAAGCTTCACATATGCAGAATTGCCGGGTGCTGATCTGATCGTCGACGCCGTTTACGAAGGTGAGCACGGGGGACAATTGTCGGGTGAAGCATTGTCCCACCTACTCCCTGGCGTCGGCAACCAAGGTGGCTTTCGATCGTCCGGCCGTGGTGTAGACAAGAGATTCGTAGTTCTCTTCACGAGTGGAGAGGATAAGGACTGGCCGGATCTCCTGGACACGAGCACAGGACGCTTCATATATTACGGCGACAACAAAAGACCTGGACATGAACTACACGTAACTCAACGCAGAGGCAACAGAATTCTCCGCCACGTTTTCGATCTGCTCCACGATAGTCCTCCCCAGCGACATAGGATTCCTCCCTTTCTGATCTTTGAGAAGTACTGGACTAATGTCAGCGCTCGCTCCTTCCAGTTCAGGGGATTGGCAGCTCCAGGATTCACGGGGGTGCCAACGACAGAAGACTTGGTCGCCATTTGGAAAACAACAGATGGTCAGAGGTTTCAGAATTATCGTGCCGTCTTCACCATACTAGATGCTCCTCAGATAAGCAGAGCATGGATAGACGATCTTAAGAAGGGAACACCTGACTCTCCTCATGCACCGGATGCCTGGCAGGAGTGGGTCGCAAGAGGAGATTACAGAGTCTTGGCTGCCGAGAGTACGGCGGTCGTCCGTCGTCAAGAGGCGCAATTGCCGAATACAGAGACGAAGGCCGCCATTCTTGAAACCGTGTGGCAACACTTCAAAGACGCGCCCCGTAGCTTTGAGAGGTTTGCCGCCCGACTGTTCACAATGCATGACCCTAGAGTCGTCATCGATGAGGTCACACGCTATGTTGGCGATGGAGGACGGGACGCTGTCGGTAGGTACTTACTAGGCCTCAGCGACGATCCGGTCTATGTCGAGTTCTCACTTGAAGCGAAGTGCTATCGACCGCCATTGAACGGCCAGGTTGCTAACAGCGTCGGTGTGAAAGACGTGTCTCGTCTGATTTCGCGCATCCGTCATAGACAGTTCGGCGTTCTGGTAACGACGTCGGTAGTAGCGCGTCAGGCTTATGAAGAAGTGCGCGAGGACCGCCATCCCATCATCTTCATTTGTGGCAAAGATATCGCCGATATATTGACAATCAGAGGATTGAACACTCCCACGTTGGTTAAGGAGATGTTGGCGAACGAGTTTCCGTCATGAGAGGAACAGAAATCGCTAGCGATGCATATGCGGAGTACCTGTAAGGCGAAAAGCTCGACCACCCTGATACGTAGCAAGCCATGAGTTGGAGCGGGAGGAGTTGGTATCCGGTGTGAGTGGGTGTGAACTAAGCGCCAACACGGTTGCTGGAGGACCGCAAAGCCGAGGCCTGCCTGTGGGGCGAGTGGAAGTGCACGTGACCTGAGAACGGCAGCTCAAGCCAAACCGTGGGCGGCACTCTAGTAATCTAGTAAGCTTATAGAGCCAGCCACAATTCAAAGATGGTTCTGCCTACCGTCAACTTAGGCCCACCAGACTTGACGAAATCAAGAACTTTCACGCTGCGGTTCACTCTGGACCTCTAGTCGGCGTGCTGGACTTCCCCCCTCAACCGATGGGATACTCTCTATGAGTTTCCACTGCCGTTCAACTACGGATTTGCAGGTTCATTGAGTAGTATGCCACGCCAGACGGAGCCGAACGCCAACAATGCCTTGGGGGACCTGCTTCGCAGCATGATGCCCCGCTGCCAGGTGCGCTCGGAGAATACCCAGACCTTCTCTAACCACCCGGGCCGCCATGCTGACGTGCTCATTACAGCTCCTGGCCGCTCCCCCGTGGTCGTCGAAGGCGAGTATGAACCCGCCCCCGAAGTGGAAAAGGACGCTTTCGACCGGTTGGGGCTAGCCGTCCAAGGCGAACCGCGGACCATTGAGGCAGCCATCGCACTGCGCTATCCAATAGCCGTGGAGGAAGCCTACGACGTGCGGGAGGCTGTTGCCGCAGCCCGCTTTGCCTACTGCGTCCTGCACGAAGACGGCAGTCGCTTCCCCGAATCGGGATGGCTGGATGGCACCACCAGTGACCTGGCAGACCTCATCCGCCTTGTATCCGTGCCGCAGAAGGCGGTGGAACAGGCGGCTGAGACTCTTGAGGGAGGCATTGGACAAGCCGCCAATAGATTGGAAGAGATGGCCAAGCTTCGGCCTAGTGTCACCCCTGTAATTGCCCGGTTGCTAGGAATGAAAGACGTTCCGCAGACCCGTCGCATGGCCTGCGCTATCGTCGCAAACGCGATGGTCTTCCACCAGCGCATCGCAGGGATGCACGAGGAGGTGAAACCTCTGCATCTGGTGTGCGGCCCTGACGTAACAAACCCTCAAGGGGAGACGCTATCGGCCTGGGCCGCAATCCTGAAGATAAACTATTGGCCCATCTTCGCCATCGCCAAAGACATCCTGGAACAGCTTCCCGGAAACACCGCAGCCACCATTTTGCGGGAACTACTGGAGACTGCCCAGGGAGTCGAAGCCACTGGCGTCGACAACGCCCACGACCTAACTGGGCGTATCTTCCAGAGGCTCATCACGGACCGGAAGTACCTAGCCACCTTCTACACTCTGCCCGCCTCGGCGGCGTTGCTAGCCCGGCTGGCCGTCAGCAAGGTGGACGGCATGGACTGGTCCGATGCAGACGCCATCGGCAAGCTGCGCGTTGCCGACTTCGCTTGCGGCACAGGAGCGTTGCTCTCAGCGGTGTATGAGCAGATCGCTGCTCGCCACGACCGAGCTGAAGGCGACTCCGCCACGCTGCATTCAATGATGATGGAAAAAGTCCTACACGGCTGCGACGTGATGCCCTCGGCCATCCACATAACCGGCTCCACGCTGTCGGGCGTCGAGCCGGCAGTCTTGTTCAACGGCTCTCATCTGTACACCATGCCCTACGGTCGGATGAAGGACAACAGCGCGATGATTGGCTCCCTGGAGCTTCTTCAGTCCTCCAACGTGCTGACGCTGTTCAACACTAGCGACCCTGCCATGCGCACCGGCAGCGCCGGCGAGGAAACCGCCACCCAGATTCGCGCCGAGATACCCGACGCAAGCTACGACCTCGTGATTATGAACCCACCCTTTACCCGAAACGTCACTCGTGAAGGCGCATACGCTGACACGATAGCCGCAGCATTCGCAGCATTCGGAGCCAGTGACGAAGACCAGAGGCAGATGGCAAAGCGAATGGAGGTCTTGAAGAAGGACACCTGCTATCACGGCAATGCGGGCATTGCCTCCGCCTTTGCGGCATTGGCCCATAGGAAGATCAAGCCTGGCGGCGTCCTGGCCTTGGTGCTTCCTATCTCCGCCACTGTCGGCTTGGCTTGGCAGAGTTTCCGCAAAATGCTTGCAGACCATTACACGGGATTGACCCTACTCACCATAGCCGCCGCGGACAATGATGACCTCTCCTTCTCCTCAGACACTGGTATGGCTGAGTGCCTCGTGGTTGCCCGCAAGCTCATGCCGGACGAAACGCCCCAAGACCGGACACACTTCACGTCACTGAGCCACAGGCCTCAGGGGTTCGTTCACGCAAGCTCCCTGGCGGGCAGGCTGCTGGACGGCAGGCGGATCAGGCGCATTGAGGACGGTCCTTATGGGGCTACGCCCCTGACAGTAGGAGAGGAGTTGGCCGGCGGGACCATAACCACCCCTCGGAGTGAAGACGGGGAGAGCTGGGGCGCGGTGCGTCTGTCCGACTACTCTCTGGCCCAGACCTCCTACGCCTTGGCGCAATCAAAGTTGTGGCTCCCCGGCAGCGCGGCCTCAGTTGATTTGAGGATGACTTCACTGAACCACTTAGGAAACCTTGGAACATACCATCTCGATATCATTGGCCCGGCCCCGCGAGGACCCTTCAATAAGATAGCCCCCAGTCCTACGGCAACCTACCCTTCTTTGTGGAATCATAATGCTCAGAATGAGACCAGGATCGTGTGTGACCCCGATTCCCAGCTTCAAGTCAGGCAAGGGATGGAGGAGAAGGCAGCCCATGTTTGGGCCACCGCCAGCCGCTCACATCTGAACCTTGACTTTAGGTTCAATTCTCAGCCGTTGACGGCCGCATTCACGAAGCGAGCTAGCTTAGGTGGCCGGGCGTGGCCGAATGTTATCTTTAGTGACAAGCGGTTTGACTATGCTTTCGTAGTTTGGGCAAATTGCACATTGGGGCTGCTGTGTTCTTGGTGGCATTCTAATCGCCAGGTTGCCGGACGAGGAACGACTACAATAACAGCAGCGCCGTCAATGCCTGTGCTGGATCTCCGCGCCCTGACCGATGAGCAGTTTTACGCGGCTGAGGCCATCTTCAACGAGGTGGGCGACAAGGAACTCAAGCCCGCCTACCTCGCGGACGCAGACCCCAACCGGGCGCTCTTGGACCGGCGGGTGGTCTGCGACCTCCTGGGCTTCGACGAGGAGGTGTACGTTGCGGTGCGACACCTGGCCGCCAAGTGGTGCGCTGAGCCATCGGTGCATGGAGGCAAGGCACGTCCGAAGGGCACCAAGCCGATAAGCTAGTGTGGTGTATCCGTAGTTCAGTAGTAAATAAATGGGTACTCTACGCTAATCCGAATCTCCTGCCCTGTGAGGAGGGCCTGTGCGCGTGCTCTACTTAGCCCATCTGCCGCCCACTGGCGCATCAGGTCGCCGCACATCGTAGCTTTCAAGTCCATGCTGAGAAGGAACGGCGTAATGGTCGGTCTCCACTACAGAGCAGGACCGGCTTACTCCCCAACGGCAAGCTCATGAGCCCATCACTGAGACCGTGCCCGAGTTCTAAGACGTAAGTTTCTGACGTCTGCTGGACTGCCATGTCTTGGCTACACCTGCGTAGCTTAACTCGACTCCGTGAGCATTCAGCGCTTCTGATACGGCGTCACAAGCAGACTCCGGCGCTGAGACCTCATTCCGGGTCGCGTTCAGACCACAGTCCACAAGGGTATGCACCGTTTGGGCAATCAAGGCATCGCGAACCTGGTTGGTGTAGGGACTTCTTCCAGACCCGACCTTCGGCAATGTCACGTTTCCTGCAGCTACTGATAAACCCCACTCGACAAGCTCACTCGGAATTGGTTCCTGCGTCTCCAATAGGTGAGACAGCGCTTCTTGAAGTGCCTGGAAGTCCACAGGGCTAGATCGCGCCCCTTCAATCAACTCTCTCAGGCGGTCATCTCGCAATGCATGAATTGCCCGCATCTCGTAGTCATAGATGGTAGTTAGGTTTCCCTCATCGGAACGTCGAGTCCCACGGTATGGAATACGAAAAGCCATCAGACCGATAGCCAATCGAACGGACTCATCAAACGGAATGGCATCTCCCTCCTCTTCGTATCGCTTGCGCCAACCAGCGGCTATGCCGTCAGAGGCAAGTATTCGGAGTATGACGACCAGCCTCCGCAGTGCCTCAGGGTTATTGCGCATCCATTGGTTTATCTCCGCCGAGATTTGGCTGAACACAAACTCCAACCGCCGTGCTGCTTCGCGCATCACGTTCAAGACTTGAGCGCTCATTCGGTCGAGATCCTGGGCTAACTCTGGGTTATCTCTGCGCCACTGCTCGATGAATGGAGCCATGACTTCCTCAAAGTCGATTTCAGACGACGACGTTTGCAGAGAATGCAGGACCCCATGGATGTTATGCATCCGTTCGATTACGGAGCTATCCGTTCTAGACCACTCCGAGCGTAGATATTCCCGCACTTCCTCGGAGCTTTCAAAGCGTGTCGTTTCCGTCATCATCTCACCTCGCGATAGTTTTCCTGAGTCTTGCATATGGGGCACCTCATCCGCATACGACAGAATGTTGGGTGTTCTTTCCGACGAGGGCAAAGCAACTGAGCCCCAAGCGACGAGGGTTGAATCATGGTAACGCACCTGGTACCATATTGCCATGATCGAGATCAGAGAGTACATCAACGACCGAGGCCACAGTCCATTCGGTCGCTGGTTCGACGGTCTCGACGCCAAGGCAGCGGCTAGAGTGAGGACAACCCTCGCCCGCATGGAGGCTGGAAACCTGTCCAACGTAAGAGGCGTTGGAAGAGGAGTACTGGAGCGCCGTATTCACGCAGGTCCAGGATACAGAGTCTACTTCGGCAGGGACGGAGACACCTTGATAGTCCTGCTAGGGGGTGGGACCAAGGAGCGCCAGCAGAAGGACATCGAGGATGCCCGCGGTCTCTGGCAGGAGTACAGGGATCGCAAGCAACAGGAGGTATAAGAGATGCCACTCACCCGTGACTTCAAGGAGACTGTGCAGGCCCGTGCTGAGCGCGATCCCGCGTTTCGAGAGGAGCTGCTGAAGGAAGGCGTCGAATGCCTGCTTGCCGGGGACGTCGATGCTGGCAAGATCGTGGTGCGCGATTACATCAACGCCACCGTTGGATTCGAAGAGCTTGGGTCTCTCACGAATAAATCGCCCAAGAGTCTGATGCGCATGTTCGGACCGTCCGGCAATCCCCACGCCCGCAACCTTCTTGAGGTCATCAGCCGCATTCAACAGTACGAGGGCGTCCAGCTCGAAGTGAAAGCCGTTCGAGGTCTATTTGACAATAGATGGAGGAGTTATCAGGGGTTCAGGAACTCTGTTGAATCACAGTTCGCCTTTCTCGATCGGTCCGCTCAGGAGCCTGCCATCGAGACCCGAAGAATTATGCAGTCTTGGTTTGCACGGTTCCCTGACGAAAGAAAGCAGGACATTCGCGAACGCTTCCGAGCGCAAGACGACCGAGAGCACGTAGGGGCACTACTGGAACTATTCATCCACGAGATTCTTCTGCAGGTCGGTACTGAGGTGCAAGCGAATCCTGACTTGAACGGGGGCACACCCGACTTCGCAGCCACATACGAGGGGGAGACGGTCATAGTGGAATGTACGGTGGCCCAAGATTCCAATGAGGATATCGCCGAGTCTCGAAGGTGGGGCACTTTAAAGGCAGCTATCGATTCCCTAGAGACGGGACGTTTCTCGCTGGTTGCAACCCTGTTGGCAGTTGGATCTAGACAACCCTCAGTTGGCCAGCTATGCAGCAAGATTGAAGAGCGGCTCGGCAGTCTTGACCCGGATGTGATGATTCGACAGCTTGAGCTGAGTAACTACATCCACGAGCCATTGGTGTGGCGTCGAGACGGATGGGAAGTCGCAATTGATGCCATGCCTATGCCTCCCGGATACGTTAGGGGACAAGACGAATCGGCAATTGGTTTGGAGTCCAGTGGAGGTGGATGGGACCAAGAAGACACTAGGCTCAGAAGGACGGTTGAACGCAAAGCCAAGAGGTATCGTCCGCGCGGACAGCCCTACGTCATCGTAGTTGGTTCGGGGCGTGACCTTGCTAATGCGGACGACATGGAAACAGCCTTGTTGGGCAGAAGGGCTATCAACACAAATGTTGGTCGTGAGGGGATGTCAGTCGTTCCGGCGAGGGCGTATCAGATAGGAGGTCTGTTTGGCTCAGCGGCGCGACCACGTAAACGTAACGTCTCCGCGGTTCTCTTCAAGCCGCGCCTAAACATATGGACGGTGTGCGGTGTGGAAGATCCTTGGCGTCTAATTCGCAATCCTTGGGCCGATACTCCGCTGCCGAACGGCATGTTCCCTTTCGCAGTGGGAGATGGTGGGCGACAGCGAACCGTCAACGATGTTCTGGGATTATCCGAACAGTGGCAAACGTGGAGATACGATGTATGACGCACGGAATCCCGTTCTTTCGTGCCAAGACTGATGACCCATCTACAGGTCATCAGTCGATATCCTCATCGTCTGCCGAGCGGGGCGATACGTTAGGGCTAGGGCTGCGCCATCCTGCGGACGGCAATCCCCACGCCTGCAACCTCTTCGAGGTAGTCAGACGCATCCAGCAGCACGAGGGCGACCAACTCGAAGTGACCGCCGTTCGATAGCAGGGAGGTCTCTGTCGCCGTTTTCGCTGTACCCAGCCCTACCGCCCAGGAGTACCGTACTGTTTGGTCGCTATTTCGCAACCGCAATGAACGACTCGGAACGCCACTGGTCCACGAGCTGTCGCTAGGCCACGACAGCGGCTGCCGGGCATGTCGAGAGTTGGCTCCCTCAGTGGATACTAGCTATCAGCCGCTGCCCAGTTCCGCCGCCCACGAGTACCGTAGCTTTTTGTTTCGATTGAATAACCGATATCCTGGCCCAGGAAGTCACCAGGGGTATGCGGGAGGCTGCATCGAGAGGCTTCTGGATGTCCAGCGGGGCCCCCTTCGGCTACAGCAGGGTGATGGTCCAGGATGGACCCAAGAAGAGACCCAAACTGGAGCCGGGCCCCGATTCGTCCCAGGTCGTCAGGCGCATCTTTGACATGTCGGAGGCCGGAAAGTCGACGCTCGACATCGCCCGCATCCTCAACGACGAGGGCATCGCCAGCCCCAAGGGAAACCCCTGGGGCAAGACGACCCTCCACGCAATCCTCATCAACGAGACGTACACCGGCACATTGATCTGGGGCGTGAACGCCAAGGACGGGGCCGACCCGGTGCGGGTGGACCATGCGTTTCCCGCAATTGTTTCCAAAGCCCAGTTCAACCGTGTGGTCAAGCTGATGCGCTCACGCGCGCCCAAGGTCGTCAACCCCCGCAGGGTTGCAAGTCCCTTCCTCCTCAGCGGGCTGGTCAAGTGCAAGACCTGCAGTCGTGCACTGACCGGCCAGTACGCCAAGAGCGGCAAGTTTCCATACTACGTCTGTCAGACCCTCATGAAGCGGGGCAGCGGGTCCTGCGACACCCCGAGGCTCAACGCTCGAAGATTCGAAGAATTGGTCGTCGAGAAGATTCGCTCCAACATTCTCACCGAGGGAAACATCCGCGACCTGGTGAAGACCGTGGATGAGAAGATGGATAGAGTGGCCGCCGAGCAGCACAAGAAGCTGGAGGCAGTAGACGCGGAACTTGAGGATGTGAAGCGGCACCTTAGCCGCATCTGGCACTTCATCGGGGAGACCGACAATGTCGATATGGCCGACGCCGGAAACCACATAAGGGAACTCCGGCACCGGCAGGAGCTCCTTGAGGACGAGGCGTCGGCGGCCAGGGAGATTTTGACCCAGCGCAGGTCGGTCCTGGACAACGTAAACACCATCGAGGTCTACGCCAAGGAAATGAGAGACTTCCTGACCCAGAGCGAACTGACCGAGCGCAAGGCTTTCATCCAGTCGTTCGTCAAGGAGATCGCCGTCATGCCGGGCGACGCCCTTCTCAGATACACCGTGCCTATGCCAAGCGATAGCCTGATCCCAGGGAAGGCGATTGAGAAGTTGGCCTTGAACGACCCGGTACTTGTTTCAGTGCACCGGAGTCCACCACGCTTGACAAAATCAAGAACCTTCACATTGACCCTCACCTTGGACCTGTAGGCCGAGCCTGCTTCCCATCCCATGGAAACGAGTCCCCTGTTCTCGAGGGCAGGGGCCTTTCGCTTGTGCAGCCAAGTCTCTAGCATAGGAGGGGCGGTCACAGTATTAATATCGCAGGGAACTTGAAGTTGCAGAAGGGCAACAGGACAAGGCCAATGATCCAAGGACGCGACGAGACGATCAATGAAGCATTTGAAGTCGCCAGAGAGCAGTGCCAGGGCGACGACGATGCGTACCTTTCGAGGCTTCTGGAGACTCTGGACGGGACACTGGGGGACGCACTGGCGTTCTGCTGGGGGACGATTCGGCAGGTGGAGCGGTACGCGAATGTGCCGACCCTTTCGACCCAGTGGGACTTTGGGCTGCACCACGTCGAGGAGCACCTGCTGTTCACCGTTGCCAACGACGCCCTGTCCCACCTCGACTTGGTAGAGCGCCTATTGCATGAGCTCAATAACCTCTGCCAGCAAGACGTGACCCCGCATCTCGATGCATTGTCAATTGCTTGCCCGACGGGCTTTCGAGACCGACTACGAGAGACCCGGAACCTTCTCGCTGCACATCGCGACGAACGGGTCCTATATCGAAGGTTGACGGGTGAGCACACAGCACGCGCCATCAAAGCGTACTTGAGGCTCGGCATCGAAGTGCCTGAGGGCTCAATGGACTCGGAGATTATTGCGTACTCGCCACCCCCTAGGGCCTCGGATGAGGAGGCCAACGAGGGAGCCTTCAGCGTCGGCCAGATCGGCGGCGGGATCGCCCACTTAGGAGAGATCACGCAGTGTATGGGGCAACTGGACAAAGCCCTCAGTTCACTGCGGCAGGACCTCTTCCCAACCCAAGAGGTGTAGGGAGTACAGGCATCGGAATACCAGGTTGCGTGCCACCGCCGCAATCGACCGTATGGCCGTGACATCACGCCTTGCGAAGTTTAATTGTTCCTACCTCTCCCCTTCCGCGCCCCGTGTAATAGTCGCCCTCAAGCCCTGAGCCGGTGAGCTCTAGAGTTGCCGTACCACGGTGCATCTCCATTGTGCCCGGAGCATTCGACTTGGGCTCGTTCACGTACTGGTAGGACAGCTCGGGATTGGGAAGGTCAGCGGTCCTCAGGCTGGCCGCAATGCTCCGTGAGCGAGAATGTTCACTCTCCAGCCTGACAAGCATCTTCGACCATCGCTGCAAGATCACTACGGAAACCGAGTGGGGGCTACCACCCTGGCTGTATGAGGATTTGACCTCACCGGCCCACTTCCCATTGAGATCGGGAAGTTGGACGAGGTTGAGCTTCCTGAGCAGACCGAGCTTCCACACGGTGCGGTCAAACAACCAGTAGAGACCCGAATAAAACCCCGCAAAGGAGGGCACGCTCAACCACCACTGCGGGTCGAAGTCGATAGCGTCCAGCACGATGTGAATGATCCAAACTATCAGGATGCTGGCGGCAGCGAGCGCTACCAATACCTTCCCTTGGCCTTCTACCTCGTAGGGGTGCATTCGAGGAGGCTACCTCCAGTTGTTCCACAGGGATACCAGTTCATTCGCAATTGCCTTTGCATCCTCCACTGACCACTGTTCAGGAGACGGACCAAACAGCCACTGCTGCCCATTCTGACAGACGATCATATCGAGGTCGTTCTGAACCATCCAGTTGACGATGGAGCGGTAGGTTTCCTGGAAGCTGTGCTGAAAAGCTGAGTCTGGCGCATTGTAGATGAGGCACTCGACGAAGTAGGACGGGCCGAGGTCAGCGCTGATACTGCCGGTGGACTCCAAGTGATTCCGGGCGTTTTTGAACATCCGCACAGTTCGATTGAATCGGTCGCTTGTCCTACTGCTCTTGGTGGCACCGTTCTTGTAGTGCTCTTTCGGGTAGTTGACGATCCAGCGCTTGTCTTGGAGAGCGTAGAAAGTGATGCCTTCTGCGTATGAGTAGGAGCTGTCATAACGCCGGTGCCCTATGCAAACAACCACGTCGGCCGCCAGCCTCGGTGGGTCCGCCTTCAGCTTGATCGATTTGTTGCCCTGTGCCACCATCCCTTTGCCGAATCCGCCCTCTAGGGCCTTGAGCACTTCACATCGGAAGTCGTTCCAATCGTAGGTGGCTGGCTGGAAGGACGAGGCAAGCGCCTGCTGTTCGTATTGAGAAAGTGAACCGGTGTCATGCTTGAACGCCGAGGTCATCTCCAGCACCATATCGACGTCGCTGTCTCCTCGGATGTTGGTATCGTTCCGGTAGGAGCCCTGTAGGTAGAAGTCGTAGGTCATGCCCTGTGGCCATCGGTAGGCGTCCAGCGCTCTCCTGATTGCTTCATAGGTGCGTTTGGCGGAGTCCTGCGCCCCGTGGTGAGACCACCTGCTAAGTTGGGATTCCGGAATGGCCATGTCTTCCTTCTCGCGCCGCCGCATAAGGATTAGTGCATACTGCCGTTGACCCCTATTTCCGCAGCGCTTATACTGCAAACATGGCAAATATAACAGATAGACAGTCTGTCAGTCCAACTCTTCAATCCATCCGCGCCAGGCTGGACCTGACACAGGAGCAGCTTGCGGAGCGCCTTGGGGTCTCGTTCGCGACGGTGAATCGCTGGGAGGGTGGGGTGACGATGCCCCAGAAGGCAGCCCGGACAGCCATCGCTGCCCTAGCGGCCGAGGCGGGCATCGATGCCGCTGAGCCAGCCGTTGATGAGGCAGATTCCGCGGCCCAAGTGACCCGCCGACGGTCCCGCCGAGGCCAGGCGTCCGTTCCCGAAACCAAGCCCATGGAGCAGATGCTGTGGGACGCCGCCTGCTCCATCCGAGGCGAAAAGGATGCCGCCAAGTTCAAGGACTACCTGCTGCCCCTTCTCTTCCTTAAGCGCCTCTCTGACGTGTTCGACGACGAGATCGACCGGCTGGCTGAGGAGTTTGGGGACCGCGCCATCGCACAGGAAATCGCGGAGAGCGACCACGATCTGCTGCGCTTCTACCTGCCGCCCGAAGCCCGATGGAGCGTGGTCAACAGTCGAGAGGCCCACGACTGGCCTCTCGACGCCGGGGGACGCAGCACACGCCCCCGTGACGTCGGCGAACACCTGACGATGGCCGTGCGAGCCGTCGTTCGTCACAATCCCACGATTTCGGGCGTCATTGACTTGGTGGACTTCGCCTCCGAGCGCAACGGCGAGCGCGACCTGAATCCGGCCCGGCTCGCCGCCGTAGTCGAGACCTTCTCTGACCCTCGATACCGCCTTGGCTTGGCCGACGTGCAGCCCGACTTCCTGGGCCGCGCCTACGAATACCTGTTGCGCAAGTTCGCCGAGGGTTCCGGCCAGAGCGCGGGCGAGTACTTCACCCCTACTGAGGTCGGCTACCTCATGTCCCACATCATGCGCCCTCGGCCCGGCGAGACGTGCCACGACTACGCCTGCGGCTCGGCGGGGCTGCTCATCAAGCTCCAGCTGGTCGCCCGCGAGACCGACCCAACCAGCCGTGTCCCCCTCAGGCTTTACGGTCAGGAGCTGCAGGCCGACAGCTACGCCGTCGCCCATATGAACGCCATCATCCACGACATGGAGGTCGAGATCGAGCGCGGCGACACCATGATTAACCCGAAGTTCAAGAACGCTGCGGGACGCATTGCCGACCACGACGTCGTGGTCGCCAACCCGATGTGGAATCAGGACTTCAACCAGGACACCTTCGAAAACGACCCATTCGACCGCTTCCGTACAGCAGGCGGCGTCACCACCGGCAAGGGCGACTGGGCCTGGCTCCAGCACACCCTGGCCTGCCTGAACGAGCGCGGACGGGCGGCGGTGGTGCTGGACACGGGCGCGGTGACGCGCGGCTCCGGTAGCAAGAACGAGGATAGGGAGCGCAACATCCGCAAGTGGTTCGTGGAGCGGGACCTGATCGACGGCGTGGTGCTGTTGCCGGACAACCTCTTCTACAACACCAGCGCCGCTGGAATCATCGTCGTATTGTCGAAGCGTAAGCCGGAGGCGCGCAGGGGCAGGATCGTGCTGGTCAACGCCAGCCGCCGCGTCGGCAAGGGACGGCCCAAGAACTACATCCCGGAGGAGGACATCCGCCCCATCACCGCGGCATTCCTCAAGGGCGAGGCTGTCGACGGCGAGGTCGCCGTCATCACCCGTGAGCAGGCGCAGGAGGCCGACTACAACCTCAGCCCGAGCCGCTGGGTGGGGCAGGCAGACATGGTTGACCAGCGGCCTATCTCGGAGATCATTGCCGATATGCAGCGCCTTGACAGTGTGGCCCGTGAGATAGATGCGCAGTTGGCGAGAATGCTGGAGAGCCTGCAATGAATGAAGAGTGGACATGGCGTCCCCTTGGGGAGTTGTTCGAGATTGGCGCGGGCAAGACCATGTCCGCCGCCGCCAGGAATGGCGCTGACAAGACGCCGTTTCTTCGGACATCCAATGTCCTCTGGGACGAGATCGACTTGTCGTCTGTGGACGAGATGTCGATTCCGGAGCACGAACTGCCTGCCAGGCTCCTCCGGCCGGGTGACTTGCTTGTATGTGAAGGTGGTGAGATTGGCCGCGCCGCCATTTGGAGTGGCGAAGTCGAACCGCTGTCGTTCCAGAACCACGTGCATCGGCTACGTCCTATTGTCGAAGAGGTCGATCCTCGCTTCTACGTGTACTTCCTACAGTCTGGCTTCACGCAGCTGGGCATCTACGAGGGCGCGGGCAACAAGACTACTATCCCAAACCTGTCCCGCAGCCGGTTGGCCGGGTTGGACGTGCCGCAACCACCGCTAGCCGAGCAGCAGTCAATCAGTTGTGTGCTCAGCCATGTACGGGATGCAATCAAGGTGCAGGACCGGAGCCTTGCTACCACCCAAGCCCTCAAACGCGCCGCCATGCACACCCTGTTCACGCGCGGGCTGCGGGGCGACGTGCAGAAGGAGTCGGAGATCGGGCCTGTGCCGGAGAGTTGGGAAACCTCCACATTGGGAGAGTCCGCACGGCTGGAACGTGGACGGTTCATGCACCGCCCCAGAAATGAACCGCGCTTTTACGGCGGAACTACACCATTTGTCCAGACTGGGGACGTCGTCAAGTCAGGCGGCCGCATCCGTGACTTTACCCAAACACTCAACGATGAGGGCGTTGCGATAAGCCGCGTCTTTCCGGCTGGCACTATTCTCATCACCATAGCAGCCAACATAGGTTTCACTGGGATTCTGTGCTTCGACAGCGCATGTCCCGATAGTCTGATTGCTATAACTCCAGAACGTTTAGTCACGTCGGAGTTCTTAGAGTACTATCTCCAGACCCAGCAAGAGGAAATGGACAGACTTGCGCCCAAGGGAACACAGAAGAACATCAATATTCAGTTCCTCAGACCTTGGCCGATTGTAGCTCCGTCGGTAGAAGAACAGCGCGAGATCGTCGCCATCCTCGACACCATTGACCGCAAGATAGACCTGCACCAAAGGAAGCGCACCGTGCTGGAGGAGTTGTTCAAGGCGCTGCTCCACAAGCTGATGACAGGTGAGATACGTGTGGGGGAGTTGGAGTTATTACGCCCCACCAAGACATCTAGAGTACCTCAGCAACAGGCAGCACTGCCTAATTGACGTCGCGGAAGAAGGCGCAGATTTTGATTCATAAGGAGAAACATGATGGAGCACACGGATGGCGAGGCGTAGAAAGCCAGTAATCGAAGACAACCGAATACAACTGACTGTGGAAGAAACGGCGGTCGCTGCGTCGCGAATGATGACTGCAGCGCAAGCTCATCAGCGAGCATCCGTTTGGTGTATGGACAAACCCGACGCCAAGCCTCCAAATATCGATTACTTCTTCTTCGGTGTTGTGTCCTTTGAGCTGGCACTGCTTTCGGTCGAACAATCCTTGCGCCTCCTTTTGCTTCTTCACTACTCAATTATCCGAGACGATACGAATCACAATCCACATGTCCTTTATGGCACGATACAGAACAAGAGCGGTGGAAAGGAAGGAATCAGAAATGACATCATCAGTAGAATGAACATGTTAGGCCAAGCCCGGAATATTGATGCTATCACTGAAAAGGAACTGAAGGCCTGCCTTAAGAGACACGACTCGTCTTACTCGAACTTCAGATATTTTCAGTTGGATCATAGAGCGAGACTGAACAACCAATGGGAGTTTACGCAACGCGACATACAGATTCTCCATTGTTTGGCATTGGCGTTGATTACTCTGAACATGGAAGAGATGACAAAGCGTGGAATCGGCACCTTGTCGTCCATGAATCCAGTGCCAGAATCTGAAATGACGGAAGAACTGAAGGTCTTAAAGGATCGTCTGACACTGAGTAATGGCTCAGGGAGCACGACATCGCTTTGAGCGACTACACACTTGTTCGAACCTTGGGCTGCACGCAGGAGCTCTTCAAGGCGCTGCTGCACAAGCCGATGACGGGGGACATACGGGTGGGGGAGCCTGGCTCCAATATCAGGACCACCACTGATGTATAAGGGAATCACTCAATTGAAGTCAAAGCTTGGAAGAAACGACAAGTGTTGGTGTGGCTCAGGTAAGAAATTCAAGCGATGCCACTTGGGCCGCGAGAACCAAGTCCGACCAGGGAAACAAGAAGCGCTTCAACGCTTCTACAGTGTGTACAAGAAGGGACATTGCGTTCATCCAGAAGCAAGCTCTCAATCTTGTTCGCCCAAAATCATCTCAGCTCACACCATTCAAAGGAACGGAGGTCTAAGCGTCATTGCCAGTGACGGTCACGTATTCAGCCTCCTCAAGCATCGGGGTATGTTCAATGAGTCCACTTTTGAGACGAGTGGTGGAGCCAATAGGGTGGGAATCAAGGACGCTTCGACCTTTAGAGGATTCTGCTCTAAGCATGATGATCAATTGTTCGCGGCACTTGAGAAAGAGCCTTTCAGAGGCACAGCTGAGCAGATGGCGCTTCTAGGGTATCGCGCAGTATGTTACGAGTTACTGATGAAGCAATACCTCCTGCGCGGCGATGACTTCATTAAGGAAATGGATAAGGGGCAGCCAATTCTTGTTCAGCAATTTCACCAAGAAGCTCTATCTTATCGTGATTCAGGAGCTGAAAAGGCGATTCAGGAGCTCACACTGCAAAAGAGCCGATACGAGGGAATGCTCTTCAGCAAGAGCTACACCAACCTCGCCCACTATGTCGTGTTTTTTCCAAGCATCCCAGAGGTAATGTGTAGCGGCATCGCACAAGCCACCCACGACTTTTTGGGTAACAAGATAGTTGAGCTAGGACATCTTAGTGTGTCAGCTGATTGGATGACCTTCTCCCTAATTGCAACAGACGATGGTGGGGCGGCTGTATTCACGTGGCTAGCGGATCACCTCAAAAGCAAGAGTGTCATGATGACTCTCAATAGTCTCCCAGATGCCGAACAACCACATGCAATTGTCCGGTTTGCATTCGAGTTCTTTGAGAATACATACTTCTCACCCGAATGGTGGGATAGTCTTGAAAAGCAGACGCAAGTCCAATTGAAGGAACGGCAACTGAGAGAAATCATAGGCCCTTGGGGCGAGAATGAGCATCCGAGACCCGACAACTGCTTGATAGATGACGGAGTTCGGGCTGTCCACTGGACTATACAATCTCGCATGACCTCGCTACTCAGCTAACAATGACTAAGAATGACTTAGCAGCCCTAGCCGCATCCGGCGAGTCCGAGACGCTGGAGTTCAAGGAGACGACCGGCACGCGCCGAGAGGCGACCATGACCGTCTGCGCCTTCCTGAACCAGGGTGGCGGGCAGTTGCTGTTCGGAGTGACATCGGTCGGGGCCGTCGTTGGCCAGCAGATCAGCGAGCGCACCATAGAGGAGTTGAGCGCTGAGCTTCGGTGGATCGACCCTCCAGCGTTTCCGACGGTCGAGAGGGTCCCCGTGGACGGCGGCCGCGAAGTCATCGTGGTCAGCATGGCCCAGGGAGCGTCAAGGCCGTACTCCTACCGTGGCACCGCCTATCGCCGCGTCGGAAACACCACGCTGGCAATGTCCGCCGACGAGTACAACCGGATGCTCTTCGAGCGGATGCACAGCGAGCAGCGTTGGGAGAACCAGCCAGCCGTCGGGTGGTCGGTTGACGACCTCGACATGGCGGAGATTCGACGGACGGTTGCTGAGGCGGTCAGGCGTGGGCGGTTGGAGGAGCCTGTAGGTGGGGAGCCGTCGGATCTGCTGCGTGGACTCGGTCTTCTGCGTGACGGCGTGCTGCTTCGGGCGGCGGCGGTGCTGTTCGGCAGCACGGAGCGGCTCGAGTTCGAGATGCCGCAGTGCCTGCTGCGTGTCGCCCGTTTCAGAGGACTCGACCGGATGGAGTTCCTGGACAACCGCCAGTTCAACAGCAACGCCTTCACGCTTCTCGCGAGCGCAGAGCGCTTCCTGCGCGACACCCTGCCCATCGCCGGGCGGTTCGAGCAGGACCGCTTCGAACGCATCGACGATCCCCTATACCCGCCTCTGGCCACACGTGAGGCACTTGCGAATGCCCTGTGCCACCGTGACTACTCCATCGGCGGCGGCTCGGTTGGCATAGCGGTCTACGACGACCGGCTGGAGGTTACCTCCTCCGGCTCACTGCACTTCGGCTTGACGCCGGAGAAGCTATTCGCGCCGCATGAGTCGCGGCCGTGGAACCCTTTGATTGCCCGCACCTTCTACCGTCGCGGGATCATTGAGGAGTGGGGGAGCGGAACGCTGAAGATGGCTGACCTGGCGAGCAGTTCGGGGCTTCCCATCCCGGAGATAGAAGATGACGGTGGGGCCGTCACTGTGCGGTTCCGACACGGCCAGTTCGTCCCGCAGCCACGCGGCGGCGGCGTAAGCGGGCCTGAGGCGCAGCGGGAGTTGATACTTGCGCTGCTGGAAGGTGCGGATGAGGGTTTGACACGCCGCGAGATTCATGCCCGTTCGGGTCCTGGCGTTAGCGAGCGTCAGGTGCGAAGGGCATTGGAAGAGTTGAGGGATAGAGGGTTGGTCGTGTCCACCAATCGCGGCCCGTTGACGCGCTGGAGACGTGGTCAGGGGGCGAGATAGGGGCGAGGTGGGAGCGCGATGGGGGCGAAGATAGAGGCGTCATCATGGAGCGTTTGTAGGCAATGGGGAGGTCGTATGGGGGCCTATAGGGGCGCAATGGGGGGCGTTATGGGGGCGAGATAGGGACAAGCCATGACTGAACTCAACATCACAGAAGCAGGCGCCGTCCAGTTTCCGATGGTCCGCCACGCGGCAGAGATCGGCTGGACGCCACTGCCGCCGAAGGACGCCCTTGCCCTGAGAGGCGGCGAGGCAGGGCTGCTGTTTCGCGGCGTGCTGGAAAAGGCCCTGCGCCGGTTCAACCCCTGGATGACGGAGGATGCCGTCCGGTCAGTGATCGAAAACCTCCAGGCACTCCCGCCGACCATTGAGGGGAACCGGCAGATGCTGGCCTGGCTGCGCGGCGAGCGGCAGTGGTACGACGAGGCCGAGCAGCGCCACCGGCAGGTAGCCCTCATCGATTTCGACGACACGTCGGCCAACGTCCTGCACGTGACCTGGGAGTGGCGGCTCAAGCCGCCGGCCCGAAAGGGCAACCGCGCGGACGTGATGTTTGTGGTCAACGGCGTGCCCGTCGTCATCGTCGAGCACAAGAACCCGACAGACGCCGGCGCCATGGAGCGGGGCCTTACCCAACTGCGCCGATATGAGTTGGAGACGCCGGAGCTGCTGGGCGCGGCCCAACTCTTCAACGTGACCCACGTGCTGGACTACTGGTACGGCGTCACCTGGAACATATCGCCCCGGTACATGGCGAGGTGGAAGGAGTCCCCGGAAGAGAGCTACCGGTTCGCTGTCCAGTCCTTTTTCGAGCCGAACGATTTCCTGCGCACGTTGCGCAATTGGATTCTCTTCTACGTCGAGGATGGCGAGACTCGGAAGACCGTGTTGCGGCAGCACCAGCGGCGCGCCGTAGATTGCATTGTCGAGCGGTGCGCAGAGCCGGTGAAGCGGCGCGGCCTCGTCTGGCATACCCAGGGGGCTGGCAAGACCTTCACGCTGCTCACCGCCGCCCGCTTGATATTGGAAGCGAAGGAGGCGTTCCGCAACCCGACGGTCGTGGTTGTCGTGGACCGCACGGAGTTGGAAGGCCAGCTTGCGGGCTGGGTGGAGCGGCTGCTCGGCGAGATGCAACAACAGGACATCGCCGTCTGGCGCGCCAACTCCAGGGCCGAGTTGAGGGAGCTTCTGGCTACCGATAGGAGAGGGCTGATCATCTCGATGATCCACAAGTTCGAGGGCATCGAGAAGGGTGCTAGCGCTCGCGACAACATCTACGTGTTTATAGATGAGGCGCACCGCTCCGTCGCTAGGGAGTTGGGCACGTACCTCATGGCCGCGCTGCCCAACTCTACCATCATTGGCTTCACCGGCACGCCCATCGCACGGACGGTGCACGGGGAGGGCACCTTCAAGATATTCGGTGACGACGACAACCAAGGCTACTTGGATAGGTACACCATCGCCGAGTCCATCAAGGACGAGACGACGCTGCCCATCCGCCACATGATGGCCCCCAGCGAGATGACGGTGCCCGCTGCCCAACTCGATCGAGAGTTCTTCGCCCTGGCCGAGATGGAAGGAGTCACCGATGTCGACGAACTCAACCAGGTACTGGACAGGGCTGTGGGCCTGCGGACATTCCTGACAGCCGACGACCGGATCGAGAAGGTCGCCGCTTTTGTCGCCCAACACTTCCGGGAAAACGTGCTCCCCCTCGGATACAAGGCATTCCTCGTCGGGGTCAACCGCGAAGCCTGCGCCGAGTACAAACGAGCGCTAGACAAGCTGCTGCCGCCAGAGTGGAGCGCGCCGGTGTACTCGGAGAATACCAATGACGTTGTGGAAAGGCCCCTTGTCGCCGAGCTTCAGCTTTCGGAGGAGCAGGAGAAGGACGTTCGGCTTACCTTCAAGAAGGTGGACGAGAATCCCAAGATTCTCATCGTCACCGACAAGCTTCTAACGGGCTACGACGCGCCACTGCTGTACTGCATGTACCTGGATAAGCCAATGCGCGATCACGTGCTGCTGCAGGCCATTGCGCGGGTGAACCGACCCTATGTGGACGGGGAAGGTAACAGCAAGCCCATCGGCCTCGTCGTGGACTTCGTAGGCGTCCTGCGGGAGTTACGGAAGGCTCTGAAGTTTGACTCGTCCGACGTCAGCGGCGCGATCCAGGACCTTGATCTGCTAATGCAGGACTTCCAGGAGAAGATTGCCAGGGCGAAGGCAAGTTACCTGGACAATGCGGATGGCGGCAAAGTTGCCGAGACACAGCCATCCTATGCCACCGCCGGGGGAAGCGCGGACGAGCGCCTAGAGCAGGTCGTGTATACGCGCTTCCTCGAACGCGATGCCCGTAAGAGGTTCTTCTCGGCCTACAAGGAGATAGAGGCACTGTGGGAGATACTATCGCCGTCTGCGGAGTTGCGCGACCATATCGACACGTTCAAACGCTTGGCCCACCTATACGCCGTCGTTCGCAACGCGTATGCCGACCGCTCCGACTTCGTGGCATCGCTGGCGCACAAGACACAACGGCTGGTGGAAGAGTCGGCTGCGATGTACGGCCTAGGCAACCTTACCAAGGCCGTGACCTTCGACCTTCGCACTCTCTCAGCGCTGCGGCGGGAATCTGGCCCGGACGAAGCCAAGGTGTTCAACCTGGTGCGCGGCCTCCAAGCGGA
This sequence comes from Dehalococcoidia bacterium, assembly GCA_965197675.1. Classification (GTDB taxonomy): domain Bacteria; phylum Chloroflexota; class Dehalococcoidia; order Plut-88900; family Plut-88900. Next base: position 1,868,348 of record OZ240221.1, read on the forward strand.
GGTTGAGAGCGAGCCGGGGCTGGAGTCTGTGCTGCGGCCTCTCAAGGAACGTGCAGAGTCCGTGCTGCGGGGCCTCGAAGAGCGCACGACCTCCGGACTCGCGGCGATGGACCTGTTGGAGGTCCTCGCCAAAGAGAAGGGGGCCGCAGTCGCCGCGGCGAGGGACAGCACACTCCCACCGAGGGCGTTCGGGGTGTACTGGACGCTGAAGGACGACGCTGCCCTCCAAGCCGCTGGGGTGAGCGCGATGGGGTTCGCAGAAGAGGCTCAGGCGCTTGTGGTTCGTTTTCCCAATGCCGCCGTCAATGCTGACGAGCAACGACGACTTAGGACTTCACTCTACAACCCATTGCTAAGGATGGAAAACGATGAACGGGGCCGGATTGTAGAGCATGTCCTGGCAATACTGCTGGGCGGAGACGCCGATGCGGAAAATTGACGAGGGCCGCGCGGCCCTCTGCAAGCGAGTTGAGGCTTGGGCGTTGCGATTGGCTGTGCAGAAGCCCCGGATACGTATCCAGCAAATGTCGCGGAAGTGGGGGTCCTGCTCGACTTTGGGCACCCTCACGCTGGCCTCTGACCTTGCTGAGCGCGAAGCGGGGTTCCAAGACTTCGTAATCGTCCACGAGCTGCTTCACTTTCGGGTGCCAAACCACGGCAAGCTCTTCAAGGCGCTTATGACAGCGCACGTGCCCGACTGGAGAGAGCACGACATAGCGAAGTAGAAGCACGAACCCGTTGCTCCCCTTGAACTGCCGAGAGGCTGCTGAGGGATTTCTCTTCAACGTCTCTTGCCCGTCGTCCTGGCGCATGGCCCCTCTCTGCCTTTGGGCCGTAGCTTAGCCTGCAACCCTTTCGTCCATACCACAAGATTGGCTTCGACACAATGGCTTGCAAGGCATTACATATGCCGCCTTTCCCGTTCACAATGGGATGTTGGGCAAATGCCGACTGCAGCAGATGTAGAAATGCGACACAGCTAGGAACGAGGACCCTAACATGGCTCTCTCCGACCGACAACTACTCGACTCCCTCGGTCGAATGCCGTTCATCGACTCAGCAGAGTTGGCGGGCATCCTCGGCGAGCCGCACGCCACGGTCCACCGCGCCCTAGCCGACCTGCTGGGCGAGGGCATCGCCGGGCGCGTGAGCCACGGCACCGCCCACCTACCGTCGAGCCATAGATACTACCTGACGGCCCAGGGCATCCGAGAGGCTGCGGAGTTGCTCGGCTTTGCGACTCCCTCGGACTTTGTGCGCGCCTACCCTGTGTCCAGGGAGTGGCTGACGCTGCTCATCCGCAGGATGGACGCCGTGGCCTCCGTCTACCGTCTTGCAGCCGCACTCTCTCCAGGCATCGACGGGCTCCGCTCGCAGGTGGAGTTCCACCGTCGGGGCCGCTTCGACGGCACCATCACGCTCCACGACGGCCGCAGCTTCGGCATCGTGCGCCAGGCCCTGGCTCTGCATCGCCGGTCGCTCTACGACCGGCTGCGGGCCATAGCGGAATACGACTACACCCGCCGCCCCGCCGCCACCCTGGTCCTGACGCCCAGCGTCTGGGAGGAGAGGTTGACGACGAGGTTCTGCATAAACCTGAACCTCGATGACTGCTTCGTCGCCGTGGAGACCAGGGACGCACTCGAAAGAAGGGGCCTTCGCCTCTGGCGCAAATACTCGTGGGTCGGCAGCTCGTACCACACGCTGAAGGACGTGAGTTCCCACGGCAGCCCCGGCGGAGGGCTTCGCACGCAGTCGCCGAGTCGGAAGCGGGCGTCGCTACCCCGTCCCGAGCGGATGGCGCAGGCTGCGCCGGCCTTCGGCATCAGCCCTTCGGAAAAGAGGACGCTCGACCTTATCACCGACCATCCGATGATCCCCCGCGAACACCTGGCCCTCTGGCTGGGCGTCTCCCAGGGACGGGTCAGCCAGATGATGCACAGCCTCGTCGATACCTGGGGCCTGGTCGAACAGAGAGGGAAACGGGGAGACACCCGCTACACGCTGTCCGCCGAGGGCATACGCTACGTCACCCACCGGGACCGTGCCCAGCTCCCGACCACGCAGGGCATCTGGAGCACCGCCCTCACCACTGACCTCAAGGGCCGTAGCCGTCACCTAGGACACCGTATCGAGACATGGGCGCGGCAGACGAAGCACGCGGACGGCATCACGTGGTTCCTCTCGAAACTGGAGGCCGAGGTCAGGGACGACCACGGCAGCGAGCTGCCGTGGTCGGTCCCCACCGCCAGGTCCGACCGAGCCTACAACTGGGGCGATTCCGCCATCGCACCGGACGCCGTGGGGAAGGTGATTGCAGGGGGCCTTCATGTGCCGTTCTACCTTGAGCACGAGCTTCGCGCCCGTCACCCCAGAGGAGTCATTGCCCGCCTGAACCCCTATGAGAGCTACTACTGGTCAAACGAGCCTAAGGACGACCAGCCGCCGTACCCCGTCACCCTGTTCGTCGTCGACACCGAGGAGGTCGAGGATACCTACGTGCGCACCGCCGCCCACATGAGCCGTATGTTCCTACCCATCTTCGTGTCGTGCATACCCGTTCTGTCCCACACAGGGATACTCGGACGGTCATGGCGTCCACTGTGGGAACCGGAGTCTCCCCGACTGCCGCTTTCCGCACTGAGAGCCTACCAGTGGGACTCACTCTACCACCGGATGCGTCAGAGTCCTGTAGGGAGGAAGAGATAGCGCTGATACGTCGCTATCTCCCCTCTATGCTGCCTGGGGGGTACAAAACGGCACAACCGGGCCGAGTTCCGGGGTCCGCCAATGCTCAAATCACCCCTGTTTTAGCTACGAAACGGGCTTGACGTGTCGCCTGACCGGTCAGGGACAAAAATGGGAAGATGCGCTAAAATAATGAGCGAGTCCGAGTACATTTTGTACTCCCAATACAACCGCTGACGTGTCAGCCAATAGGGAGCGAAAACCGATGGATGAGCCTGTCCGCTGGGTGACGAAAGTGGATGCCGCTGAGGAGTTGGAGGTCTCCCTCTCGACCCTGGATCGGAAGATCAGAAATGGAGAGGTGGAGGTTCGCAGGGAGGGCCGTCGGGTGTTCGTGCGGATGGAGGGGGAGTACATGACCGACGAGGAGCTGCTGCGCCGAGCCATCGCCAGGGAGCATGAGCTTGAGCGGACCGTGCGGGAGTTGGAGCAGAGCGTATCCGAGTTGAACCTTCGGGCATCAGAGTTGGAGCGGGAGCGAGACGAGGCCAGGGAGTCCGCAGCCACCGCCAGACAGCCGTACCGCGAGCTGGAGAGGGAGTACCAGAAGGAGGTCGCCGAGCACAAGGTGACGAATGACGTGCTCAACATCGTCCGTGTGATCGCCTTCGTGCTGTTGGCGCTGCTGATCGGCAGCGTTCTTCTATGGTGGTTTGTGCTGAGGTAAGGGCCGACAGGCTCCATCACATCAAGAATTCGCCGTCACCCGAACGAGTTTGGGCATGGAGGACGCTTGGCGCCTCCGTATATGGGATGCTAGGAGCCATGTAGCGCATGACTGGGACTAACTTGAAAACACACAACCGCATTGCGGCCGAGAGTTCCAGGCTCCATCGCCTGTTCACCCTGGGTGCTGGGCGCGTATCGCTGACCGGCGAAACGCTCCACATCGAGGGACTCGTGGGCGGTGGGCCACGCAAGATACCGGTAGGGGCTATAGACTCGATCACGGTTCGACCGTCGTGGTTCTGGCATCGGTTGACCATCCGCCTGGGCGACGGAACCGAGCGCTCAATCGGAGGACTTGACGAGAATGAAGCCGTACGGGTCCGGGATGCGGCGATTGAGGGTGCCGTCCGCGTCGCCAAGGCGCTGAGCCCTCAATTGAAACGGCTTGATGAGCGGCTGCGCCAACACTTCGCCGGCGACCGCTATGCCCGATACAGCAACTCCCGAAAGCTGTACGAGGCTCTAATGCCGGTACTACAAGAGTGCAAAGGACTCATCCGAGAGCGCCTCGACCAAGAAGCGGCGGGGGCGATTGGGCGACTTGCGTCCCTCGAATCGGTCGCGGGATTCGAATCGGCGCGGCGGCGTGCGAACAGCCTCTTCATTTCGAAGAACGTCCCCACGGTGCAGACAGCCGCATTTGAGACCCTGCGGAACCCTCTCACGAACGAACAGGCCGAAGCCGTTGCCACAGACGAGGACGCGAGCCTTGTGCTCGCGGGGGCGGGCACGGGCAAGACCTCGGTGATCGTCGGGAAGGTCGCCCACCTAGTCCGTAACCAGGAAGTATCTCCGGACGAGGTTCTGGTCCTGGCGTTCAACCGCAAGGCGGCCGACGAGATAAGAGGACGACTCAAAGGCGACCTCTCGGCGGCGTACGTCCACACTTTCCACAGCTTCGGTCGCCGCGTCATAGCCGAGTCCGAGTCCGCTCCCACCATCTCGAAGCTCGCGGAGGACGACCTGGCGCTCAAGCGTGCCGTCGACACTATCATCGGCGAGCTCCTCAACGACCCGGAGCAGTCGAAGGCCGTCATCGACTTCATCGTTTACCATCACGCTCCTTACAGGTCGGCCTTCGAGTTCGACACCCTCGGCGAGTACGAGGAGTACGTCCGAGACATCGAACTGCGAACGCTGAGCGGGGTCCTGGTCAAGAGCTTCGAAGAGCTGGAGATCGCGAACTACCTGACGGAGCACGGCGTCGAGTTCCGGTATGAAGACCCGTACGAAGTGCCGACGGCGACGCGGCTGCACCGGCAGTACCAGCCGGATTTCTTCCTCCCGGGCCACGACATCTACATTGAGCATTTCGCATTGGATCGACATGGCCGCCCTCCGCCCGGCTGGAGAGGGTACGCGGAGGGCGTCGAGTGGAAGAGGAACATCCATCGTCAACGCGGCTCGACGCTGGTGGAGACCTATAGCTGGCAACACCGACAGGGCGTCTTGCTTGAGACGCTGCGAAGGCGACTCGAAGAGGCTGGAGTTCGTTTCGAGCAGGTCCCCCGCCAAACGCTTGTCCGACACCTCGCTCAGGAGCAGACCTCATGGCTGGCGGGACTGTTGGCGACTTTTCTGAACCACGTCAAGAGCAGCAGATTGTCATCTGACGGGCTGGGCTCTCGCGCCCGACAGACCGGAGACCGTTGGCGCAACGAGAGCTTCCTTGACGTTTTCGAGCAGGTGCGCGTCCGCTACCAGAAGCTGCTTGCAGACGAGGAGACGCTGGACTTCCACGACCTTATCAACCTTGCCGCAGAGCACATCCGCGAGGGCCGATCGAAGCCCAAATACCGGTACGTGCTGGTGGACGAGTTCCAGGACATATCCGCCGGGCGGATGGCTCTACTCCAAGCACTCCAGGGTCAGGACGTGGCTTACTTCTTGGTTGGCGACGACTGGCAGTCGATTTACAGGTTCACGGGAAGCGACGTCGGTCTTCTGCGTGATTGCGGCGACCTGCTTGGCCATGTGGAGGAGCGCACGCTGAGCCGGACCTTCCGATTCGCCGACGGCATACTCGGCCCTTCGACCGCGTTCGTGAAGCGGAACCCGGAGCAGACCCAGAGACCGTTACTGCCCGCGAGTGAAGCCGAAGATGAGGGCGTCGCCGTAGTCGCCGACCCCAGACCGGCAGGCGGCATGGCGGGGGCGTTGCAGGATATCGAGGCAAAGGCCCGAGGCCAGCAGACCGTCTTGGTGCTGGGCCGCTACCGTCAACGCCGAGGCGAGCTTCCCACGCCTCCACGGAGGGGATCGCTAAGAGTGGAGTTCAGCACCGTTCATGGGGCGAAGGGCCGCGAGGCTGACTACGTGATCGTGCTCGACCTCAACGACGGTCGTTGGGGGTTCCCCTCCAAGGTCGAGGACGATCCGCTGCTGGAGCTCGTGCTGCCCCCGGTTGCCGGGGGAGCGTACCCGTTTGCGGAGGAACGGCGTCTCTTCTACGTAGCGATGACCCGTGCGCGGCACGGCGCATACTTGGTGACAGACCCTGTGCGGCCATCAGCGTTTGTGATGGAGTTGCTGAAGGAATCCTATGATCTGCGGCAGATCGGCCAACTCGCAGCGGAGTGCCCGCGTTGCCGCAGAGGTCGCCTACGCCCCTCACAGAGCCCAAGGCATCTGGTCTGCTCCGAATCGAGCTGTGATCACCGTGCGCCCCGCTGTCCGAACTGCGATGCCGGCTACGCTTTGGTAGGAGAGCGCGTGGCCTCATGTACAAATCAGGTTTGCCGTCGTCCGCCCACCGTCTGTCCGCGTTGCGGCTTGGGCGTGCTCTGGGTCATAGACGGTAGGTTCGGCCCTTTCTGGGGCTGCACCGAGTACGGGTCCAAGTCATCCTGCCGGTACAAGCGGGACATCGAGAGTGATAAAATACGCAAGCGCGCATGACCGACCCGGACAGGATCAGGAGGCAGAGTCCTAGCTATGGCGGAATTTCTGACCAGGAAAGGCATCGTATACTACCTCGACAAGATTATCGAGGAAGCAGATAGGGAACTCGTCCTCATCAGCCCCTACATCAAGGCCGACGACGAAACCAAGAACCTTCTGAAGGCCAAGACGCGCGCCACGACGATCCACGTGATCTACGGGAAGAAGGAGTTGAAGCCAGCCGAAAAGTCCTTTCTGGACTCGCTCGGCATCGCGTCCTCTTTTCTCAAGAATCTTCACGCAAAGTGCTACCTGAACGAAAACGAAGCGTTACTAACGTCCATGAACCTCTACCAGTTCTCCCAGGAGCACAACGATGAAATGGGCATACTGGTTTCCAGACAGGACGACGAGGAGCTCTACGAAGCGATACACAGACAGGCGATGAGTTGGAAGACCGCCAGCAGTGAGATCGAGCCAGCCAGCAAAGGGAAGGTGAACTCAACGACGACAAAGGCCCGCACGATCCAAGTAGGACTCAGGCAGCATAGGCCTAGGGACGGCTTCTGCATCCGGTGCAGAGATGTTGTAGCTGCCAATCCTGAGCAGCCGTATTGCAGGCGATGCTACGCGAGATGGAAGCGGTACGAGAACAATTCGTACAAAGAGAAGCACTGCCACACCTGCGGAAGCAAGCATACGGCGACTCTAATCAAGCCTTTGTGTGGTGCCTGCTACACGAAATACAAGGACTTCTTCACGTTCGCGGTTAGCTAGACAGAGCCGGAGATAAGGCGATGGCTGAAGTGACAAAGACGAAAGCCGTGATGCTCTTGCGGGAGTTGGTGGATGCGATCTCTGCACTTAGGCAGGAGCCCGCTATGGCGGATTCTCAGTCGTTTCGTAAGTGGCTGAGTGACACGGAGACAACGATACGCGAGATTTTCGGGGAGATGCGATCCCCCCAAATCAGAAACCTGCAATGGCACCTAACGTATGACCAGAACGATTTCGCCAGCAAATTGGACTACGCACAAGCAGAGCTTGAGTCCATGATTACGGAGGTCGAAAATTTCTGGGATGAAGATACTGGCTCCTCCGAGGTCCGAGGACGAGGTCGGCCTACGGGGAACGAGATATTCGTCATTCATGGCAGAGACGAGACCACGAAAGATGTCGTCGCGGGATTCCTTCAGCAACTGAGGCTCACACCGATAACCCTGGCTGACCAACCGAGTCAGGGTTTAACAGTCATCGAGAAATTTGAGAAACACTCGGAGGTGGGCCTGGCCATCGCACTGCTTACTCCAGACGATGTAGGGTCTCTCCAATATGACGAGCACCTTCGTGCACGGGCAAGGCAGAACGTCATTTTTGAGTTGGGTTACTTCGTCGGGCGCTTTGGGAGACATAGCGTCTGCGCTCTGACGAAAGGAGAGGTAGAGATACCATCGGACTATTCTGGCGTTCTCTACATTCCGATGGATGACCCAGGCGCTTGGCAGGCTCCACTCATCAAGGAGTTGAAGTCATTCGGATTCCACGTGTAAGGGTAAGCAATCTCGGTAAGCTTGGAAGGAGTTCCTTGACAGAGAGTCAGCGGATGATCGATGATGTATAGTAAGACAGCATATGACCACCAGGCTCATCAACAGAAACACCAAGACGATCACCTTCTCCCTGCCGCCTGAGATGGCCGAGCAGGTGCAGGAGGTGATGCGCGACGAGGGCCGCACCATGAGCGAGCTCATCCGCGAGGCCCTTCGCAACTACATGGAGGAGCAGGAGTGGCTCAGGACCATCCGGTACGAGAGGCTCCGCGCTCGCCATGCCGAACAGGACGACTCACGGGGAGACTAAAGGAGGACGACATGAAGAAGCACCTACAGCCGCTCACACCTGCGGCGCTCTACGCCAGGGTGTCCAGCGACCGGCAGGACGTGGACCTGTCCGTGTCCGCCCAGCTACGGGCGCTCAAGGAGTACGCCAGGGCCAACGGCTACTCCGTGGCCCGCGAGTACGTGGACGAGGCCGAGAGCGGCCGCGTCGCCGACCGGCCCCAGTTCAGGGAGATGATCGAGGAGGGCTCCAAGCCCAAGGCCCGCTTCGACGTGATTCTCGTCTGGAAATTCAGCCGCTTCACCCGCAAGCGCGAGCACGCCGTAGCCTTCAAGTCCCAGCTGCGGCGCAAGGGCATCCGCGTGGTGTCCATCACCGAGCAGGCCGAGGACAACGCCACCGGCAGGCTGCTTGAGGGCATCATCGAGAGCGTGGACGAATATTACAGCGAGAATCTTGCCCAGGAGGTCGTACGGGGAATGAGGGAGGCCGCATTGAGAGGCTTCTTCCTCGGCTCGAAGGCACCCTTCGGCTACAGGAAGGTGAAGGTCAGCGACGGGGCGAAGGAGCGCCCCACCCTTGAGGTTGACCCGGCCACCGCCCCGGTGGTCAGGGAGCTATTCGAGAAGTCCCTGCGGGGCAGCGGCCTCAAGGAGCTATGCAAGGAGCTGAACGAGAGGGGCATCACCAACCGGGGCAAGCGCTGGTACAAGGGAACACTCCACTACGTGCTGAGAAACGAGGCGTACACGGGAACCGCCGTCTGGGGCAAGACCAGCAAGGGACAGGAGGCCGCCGACCCCGTGCGTGTTGAGGGAGCGTGGCCCGCCCTGGTGTCCAGGGAACTGTTCGACGACGTGCAGCAGGCGATGAGCGAGCGCGCCCCGAAAGTGCAGAGGCCCGGTAGAGTGGGGAGCAAGTTCCTGCTGAGCGGGCTGCTCAAGTGTGGGGTGTGCGGCAGGCCCTACTCGGCCCAGGGAGCCAAGAGCGGCCAGTTCGCCTACTACATCTGCGGCACCCTGTTCAGGGAGGGAGCGGGGACGTGCAGCGCCCGCTACCTAAACGCCCCGAGGTTGGAGACGTTCGTGGTGGAGAAGATCAGGGAGCGCATCCTCAACGAGGAGACCATCGTGGCCCTGGTGACGCTGGTGGCGGAGGAGATCGATGCGATGGCCGGAGAGCTATCCGGCAGGCTGGAGGTCGTCGAGGCGGAGCTATCCGACGTGAGGAAGCGTCTTGAGAAGCTCTACGAGGCCATTGAGACGAGCGAGTTGACCCTGGAGGTCCTGTCGCCCCGCATCATGTCTCTGAGGCATCGCGAGGAGCAGCTGGAGGCTGCGCGAGAGGATGCCGAGACCCAGCTTGAGCAGAGGAGAGTGGAGCTGCCAAACACCGAGGAGATCGCTCGGTACGTGGCGGACTTCCGGGACTTCCTGAAGGACGGGACGGTCCCCGAGCGCAAGGCGCTCATCCGCAACTTCGTTGAGGGCATCGAGGTGGTCGCAGACGAGGCGACGCTGACGTACACGGTCCCCATGCCGAGCGACGGTGCGATGTCGGAATCGGCGTCGGTTCTTGATTTCGTCAAGTCCGGCCCACCATGACGTACCGAATTCATAACTCGCCCGTTCAGGGCGACCTCTGCGGCATCCGCTCCTCCTATGGGGCTGTCCTCCGGCGTAGGGATGGAGATTCCCATTTCTCAATCGACACAAAATCTTCAGTCGGGATGCCGAGGGTGATGTTGACGTTGTTGTAGCTGTCTACCAGGACCTGATCGACTAGCAACCGCAGGACATCCCGGCGCTTCTCGATGGGGGATCCTTACCCTGATTTCCCTAGGCGAGTGCAGAGCCTATATCCTTAGTTATTCGCATCCGGGGCACTGGTTTGTCAATATGGTCCGCCTTAAAACACAGCGGATGGCTAGCACCGGGGATCAATCCCCCGTATTGGATAAACCCAGGAGGTGGTGACACCACGAACGGGCGGGGGGTAAGCCATCGCTTTATCTGTGTGGCCTCCATCATCCTTGAGAAGGGCAAGAGGCCTGTAGTTTTGCAGAGTGGTCTTACCGATGTTGTCGTAAAGCTAGCGGCCAGTGGGCATGTTTGCCCAGTTTTATGCCTTCCGGCAAACAGGCCCACTCACCGACTTCAGGGTAATCCTTTGCTTTATCTGAAGTGGCTTATAATATGTCGGGCAGGAGGGAGACCAAAGTATCTGCTAGGAAAGATGAGGGTCATGGACATCAACGATATCTTCACCAAGGGGTTGGACGCCTACGACGCCTTGGACCTGTTGGGGCCCGTAGCGGTCTATGTCCTAGGAATGAGCGTTTACGCCATCTTTGTCTTCACGTTCTATCGGTTCGTAGCTTCTCGGGACATGTTCCAGCTGGACCTGACCAAGTATGAACATTCGAGGTTCCGAGGTTTGCGGTCCATGCTTCACCTCATCTTGTATGTCCTGAAGTACATCATCATCTTTCCAATCTTTGCCTTCTTCTGGTTTGCGGTCATGACCCTCATATTGGCCTTCCTCTCAAAGGGCCAGACCTTCTCAGAAACCCTATTGATAGCTCTCGCCACGGTCAGTGCCATCCGGGCGACATCCTACTACAACGAAGACCTGTCGAGAGACCTAGCCAAGATACTGCCCTTTGCGGTGTTGGGTATCTTCCTTATTGATGCGTCCTTCTTCACCGTTTCAGAGTCGCTGGAGGTACTGAAGGACGCTAGGTTCTATAGCGAGAACATCCTATACTACCTAACGTTCCTCATAGTGTTGGAGTTTGCTCTACGGCTTCTGATGGGGGTCATAACGTTCATGTCTGACGTGAAGAAGCGAGTGCTGAAACGCAATGAGTCCGCTCTCTCATCGTCAAGGGAAGAACCGCCTACGGGAGGGCACTGAAGCCGGGGCGGCCTGCTCGAACAGGTGCCGGACTCCCTCATAGACCGGTGCGGCTCATCGACCTTGCCGACCGCTGGGCGCTCCCTGCATCAACCTGCTGGACACCCGCATCTTCTCCGACCGCGACCGCACCGCCGACTCGGTGGTCAGGGTGGCGAAGGGGCTGTGGGAACAGTGGGGGCCGAGGATGCAGTCCATCCTCGAACAAGACCGTCAAGACCCTCCACGAGGCCAACGAGCACCCGGAGACGGACGAGAGCAGCCAGCAACCATCCTTCACGGGCTGAAGCTGCTGTCCGACGAGACGTTCCGCAAGGGCGTGCTGAAGAGGGTCTCAGATCCCTACCTGCTTGAGTGGTGGGCCAGGGCCTTCGGGAGTTGGCACCCCCAGTACAAGGCCGAGGCCCTGGCCCCGGTGCAGACCCGCCTCTCCTACTACGCATCTTCCAAGCGGGCGCGGGCCATTCTGGGCCAGTCCAGCTCCACCATCGACCTGCGGGAGACCATCCTCGACGGCGGCATCCTGCTGGTCTCCACCGCCCAGGAGAGCGTCGGCAGGGATGTGACTGCCCTGATGGGAGCGTCCCTCCTCAACCTCGTGGACGCCGTGATACGGGAGCAGGGGAGTCTCCCCTTGAACAGGCGGCGGGGAGCGCTGGTCGTTGTGGACGAGATGCAGTCGATGCTCTCGGAGCTCGGCAAGTCGGGGCCTCCTTCATCCTCGCCACCCAGAGCCTCGCCAAGCTCGACGACCTCTCCCGCACCATGCGCGACACCCTGCTGACCAACGTCGGGTGTCTCGCCGTCTTCCAGCTGGCGGGGAACGACGCCAGAACCCTGGTGTGGGAGCTGGGCAAGGACCGGGTGACCGAGGACGACATCACGTCGCTGCCTGTCCACCACTGCTACGTCCGCACCACTGTGGGAATCGAGCGGATGCCCGCCTTCTCGATGATGGTGCGCAAGCCGGAGGAGGGAGACCCCGCCGTCGCCGCCCTCATCCGCGCCGCGGCCTCTGGATACACCCTGACGGCCCACGACATCTCGGACGCCGACGCGCAGAGGAAGGTGGGCGACTACCGCAAGGCCGTCGAAGACCTGGAGAAGGGTGGGGAAGGGACGGAGGAGCAGGCCGCGCCGCAGGACCCGGAGCGCAGGAAGCAGGTCAGCAGGCGGAACACGGCGAAATAGGAGGCGCAGGAATGAGGCCCGGCGGATGTGAAGAAGATCTGCTCCGCGCCCTGGCTGAGATGCCCTTCCTCGACCGCCCGGAGATGGTCGCCGTCTCCGGCTGGTCCAGGGGCGCTGTATACGAGGCCGTCGAGAGGCTGGAGACCGGCGGGTTCGCCGCCTCGGTACCCCACGCCACCGACCTCGTTACCCCGACGAGAAGGTTCCACCTCACCGCCGACGGGCTGAGCCGACTGGCCTGGGAAGAGGACATTGACCTGGACGAACTCGTCCTCAGCCATCCCATTTCCGCCGCGTGGCGGCGCATCCTGATGGAGCGGCTCGACGCTCTCGCCGTCATGTACCGGCTGGGCGACGCCGGAGACGGCGTCGCCTACCCCATACGCTTCCGGTGGTACAAGTCCACGCCCCTGGACGTCTCCCTCGCCCTTCCCGACGGGCGCACCGTCGTCATCGTCCGGCGGGGTCTCACCTCCGACCGCACGGCCTTCTCCAATCGGATGCGGAGGCTGCGGGACGGCCCGCTCCCCGGAGCCGTCCTCGTGCTCATGCCCGACGAGGTGGGGCTGAGACACGCCCGCAGGATGCTAACTGGCGCTCCCGTTCCCTACTTTCTGGCCCTGGAGCTGGAGGCGTCGCGGCAGGTCCCGACGATCCGATGTGGAGTCCGCCAGCTGTCTACGCGGCCATCGACCTGCACTCGGTCCTTGACCGGACGGAGCCGGGAAGCCGGCTTCCCGCAGAACCCGAGCCGTCCCAGGCGTCCGCACCGCCGTCGCCATCGCGAAGAAGCGGTGGAGCGTGGCGCCCCTGATCCCGAAGGACCCTTTCGACTGGCGCAACGTCTCCGGCGCGAGAAGCCGACAGCTGCTCAGGAACATCGAGCACACCGCAGCCGTCCACGCCTTCGTAGCGGCCCTGGCGAGGCAGGCGGGTTTACTGGGCTGGGAGATAGCCCAGCTCGACCCGCCCTGGAGAGCGTCGAGGCACTTCTGGCACGGCGAGAGCCTCCGCTCCATCCACCCCGACGCCTTCGGCCTCCTGCGCAAGGGTGGGACGACCTGGCCCTTCTTCCTGGAGTGGGAGCGCCGAGCCGTGCGGCCCTCAACCATGTCGGAGCGCCTCGCGCCTTATCTTCGCTACTACTCGTCACACCGGCCCACCGACGACCACGGAACAAGGCCCCACGTCCTGGTCGTCTTCGACGACGACATCGCACATACCCACTTCCTGCGCGTGGCGCGGGAGGAGATGAGGGCAAAGGGGGTGATGGTTCCGCTGTGGGTCTCCCACAGGGAGGCCGTGGACGAGCTGGGGCCGCTGGGACGCGCCTGGCGCCCCCGGCCCTGCCGCCTCAATGAACAACGCTGAAGGGAGGGGAGCGTGAGCCTCTGCGCCGCTCCCCTCCCGATAGGAGAACGAAGAGCTATGCGTCCACACACCGACGATTCGAGCGGCCCCCGGAGGCGTCGAAGACGGACCATCGTCCGGCTCGACACGGCGGCCGTCTGGAAGCGGCTGGCACTGCTGAACCGCTCCCAGAACTGGCTCGCCAGGGAGATCGGGGTCAGCCCAGGTTACGTCTCCAAGCTGGTCAACGAAGGGCGAGTGCCCTCGGGATGCATCCGTTTGCGGATGCTCAAGGCCCTCGGCGTGAACGACTTTCACCAGCTTTTCAGATTGGAGGTAACAGATGACGAACCGTAACGCTGAATCCCGTTTCGACGGGACCGACCGGACCACCGAACACGGACGTGTGCTGCCATACCAGAGCGGCGTGCTGTCCGAAGACTTCAATGACCGCCTGGAACGCCTCAAGGAGGCCAGTGGCCTCACCTGGAGCGGCTTCTCCCAGACCATCGGCGTGGACCGCAAGCAGGTGCGCCGATGGCGCAGGAAGGGCGTCGAGCCCTCCGGGGGAGCCATGGAATCCCTCTACCGCTTCGCGGGCCGGTTTCCCGGCGGGCCTGGACATCCTCATGGGCAAGGGGCTTCCAGATGAACCTCTGGGAGGAGGATGAGGAGAGCTAAACCAGGCCCACGGCGCCGCCGGCGCTCGCCCCAGTCCGTCCGCGCCGGCGGCCCATTTCCAGACTCGCAACGAGAGGCCAGCGGCCCAACCCACCGCCGCTGCGACTACGCAACATGAAAGATACCACCGGAAAGAACGAACACAACAGAGAGGAGCAGACGGGAGAGGACGCCCCGGAGGTGACCTACACCCCGGAGCAGCGGAGGCTCATCCTCAAGGGCCTGCGCATCTGGGCAAGGGTCGCCATCCGCTTCTACATGCGAAAGCACGGGGCCGGTTCCCTCATCGAGGACGGCGGCAAGGAGGAGGACTGATGGCTCCCGCAGGACTCGGGAGGCTGAGATGTGCAGGAAGAAGGTACGCGGCGAGCGCTGCGGCGTCCTAGTACAGGATCAGGTGGGTGGGAACCAGCCGTTGAGCTTCCGGGTCCACCGCCAACGCCGGACCCTCCAGGGTGTAGGCCCTCAGCAGGGGAGGGGGCTGGTCCTCTCCAAAGACCACGATGGTGACCACGCTCTCGCTGTCTATCGTAGCCCACGCCTGTCCGTAGTCCATAAACACGGCAAGGACGCCTGCAATACTCCCAGGCTCAACGCCCGCCGTTTCGAGGAGCTGGTCATCGGCAAGATACGTTCCAACGTCCTCACCGACTCCAACATCCGCGCCCTCGTAAAGGTCGTCGACGAGCAGACGGACAGCGTGGCTGCCGAGCAGCGTAAACGACTTGAGAACATCGAGGATGAGCTTGAGGACGTGAAGCGGAAACTGGGCCGCATCTGGCACTTCATTGAGACAGCCGACAACGTCGAGATGACCGACGCCTCAGACCGCATTAGAGAGCACCAGGATCGTCAGGAGCGCCTTGAGGAGTTGGCGGCGGATGCTAGGGCGATTCTCTCCCAGCGCAGAGCCGTCCTAGACGACGTGGAACCCATCGCGGCCTGCGCCCAGGAGATGAGCGAGTTTCTGAAGGAGAGCGAGTTGACCGAGCGCAGGGCTTTCATCGAGACCTTCGTCAAGGAGATCGTCGTCATGCCCGGCGACGCCTTGGTGCGCTACACCATCCCCATGCCGGATGATAGCCCCATTCCCGGCAGGAACGCCGAGGAGATGGCGCTGA
Source organism: Dehalococcoidia bacterium (assembly GCA_965197675.1). GTDB lineage: Bacteria > Chloroflexota > Dehalococcoidia > Plut-88900 > Plut-88900. Next base: position 1,883,803 of record OZ240221.1, read on the forward strand.
ACGGCTCGGTTCTGTCTACCGTCAAAAATGGTGGGCGGTGTAGGACTCGAACCTACGACCCCCTGCGTGTAAAGCAGATGCTCTGACCAACTGAGCTAACCGCCCTTTTTGAAGATAGGTAAAAAGTGGCGCGCTTGGCGGGGCTCGAACCCACGACCTCGGCCTCCGCAGGGCCGCGCTCTATCCATCTGAGCTACAAGCGCACTATTGGATCTTGGATCTAAGAAACTCTTGACATATTTGGTGTGGTGCCGAAGGTGGGATTTGAACCCACACGCCCTTGCGGACACTACGCCCTGAACGTAGCGCGTCTGCCATTCCGCCACTTCGGCACGTATCCTTAGCTATTGTTAAGAGGCATCCTTTTCCAGGGTCTCCTCACTTTGAGAGAGGCTCACTCATCAAGGGCTGAAACTTCGGTAAAATTCGCATTTTACGAAATTGCGCCGAACTCTTCGCCGTATTTTTGACGGTATCTTCCACCGGTAAATAGTGATGGTGGGCCCGCCTGGATTCGAACCAGGGACCAATCGGTTATGAGCCGACCGCTCTGCCGCTGAGCTACGGGCCCGAAGAATACCAGAGACATCTCATTCTATCTGAATCGCCGAGCCGCGCGCAACAGATTGTACTCGTCCAGTAGATTAGTGACAGTACGGTCCTTTCTTTAGGTTTGCATGTTGCTGAAGGAACTGGAGCGGTGTGAGGTAGTCTAGAGACGGTGGGGTCTAATGGTGTTGTAGACCTGTTCCCAGTTGTGCAGAGCCTGGTTGAGGGGAGCGAGTTGCAAGGTCTTCATGGTACAGTTCGTAGGACTCCTGGGTGTGGGTACGTTGGGCTCTCTCGACGTGGCCATTGAGCTTGGGAGAGCGGGGTGGAAGCACAAAGAGGTGGATGCCCTGTGTCTGACAGGCCTCCTTTGAGGAGGCCTGAAACTCACTGCCTCCGTCGACTTGTATGGCCTTGATCTTGAACGGCATCCTCTGGATCAACTGGTCGAGGAACAAGGTGGCGGTAGTCGCGGTAGCCCGGGTGTAGACGCCCACCACGTCCCAGCGGGAGGTGAGGTCTCTTGCCGTGTAGTGCTTGAGTATTACCCCAGGTAGGGGCCGTACGTTCAGGGTGTCCACTTCCACCAGGTCGCCGGGCTCTGTCCCCGAGTACCCCTTGGGCTTGCGGACGGCATAGGGGCGTTGGCGTATCCTCTTGCGGGCTGATACGCCGTTGCTCAGAGGCTCTATAAGGGCTCCCCGCTCCTTCAGCTTCTTCAGGACCCGTCCCACCATAGAGGTGGACACCTCCCACCCCTCTTCTCTCAACAGCACTGCCAGCTTGTCCTTACCCCACCTAGGTCTCTGCTCCCTCATATGGAGCACTGCTAGAGCCAACTCTCTGGGCCATGTCGGCTGGCGCAATCTCCTGGGACAGCGGTACCGCTCTTCTAAGGTCTCCAGCCAGCGAGAGTCATACCTCCTCTTCCACCTATAGAAAGTCTGACGACTTATGCCGAAGTAGCGGCAGGTGAGAGATGCGTTATGCCCGGGTCCTTCATAATAGTCGGGCCACTTCAACCACTTCCTTGCGTCTCTAGACAATTCCCTATGCTTCACTAACACCTTTGTTCCCTGCACCGTTGCACTTCGTATCTTCATGATGACACTATTCTATGTGTCACCTATCATTCTGAACGAGATCAATAGATATTCTTCTGGGATTCCCCCCCAAAGTTCGATGGGCCTGTCTCAGAAGAGCAAACGCCTTGTTATCCACTCGCCCTGGTAGGTTTTGTATGTGTGGGCATAGCTCCCAACCCCCCACTAGAGGGATGGTTCCCTCCGGACTCCCTCCGGGCGGACTTTTGAGACAGCTTCTTTTGTATGTGGGTATACATCCCTCAAGCTCCCTGTCAGAGGAAGAGGGATGGCGTGAGCGTGTAATACCCCTGCCTGCTGCAGGCAGGCCTCTGGGCTCCTTACGCTCGGGCTTCTTGGCCAGGGTTCCCTGGGGAGAAGAGACAAAGTGCAGGGCAGAGGCCGGGGAATTTGGTTCTCGCTCTTAAGACTGGTGGCATAATCATCACCCACCTATAATGAGGGCTATTGCGAATGGATACCTGTTCTCCTCAGGAGGGTCAAAATGTATGATAAGTTCTCTGATAAGGTCTCCCTGGTAACAGGAGGAAGCTCCGGAATAGGAAAAGCGACTTCTCTCTTATTCGCCAAGCAGAGGGCGAGGGTCGTGATAGGCGATATAGACGTGGACGGTGGCAACGAGACCGTGTCTATGATAAAGAATGACGGTGGGGAGGCTATCTTCTTCAAAGTAGATGTTAGTAAATCATCTGAGGTTGAGGCTTTAGTCAAGGAGACCGTTGATGTATATGGGAGCCTCGACTGCGCCTTCAACAACGCCGGAATCGAAACGGCAGCCCAAGTACCCACCCACGAGTACCCTGAAGATGGCTGGGATAGGGTTATAGACGTTAACATCAAAGGCGTGTGGCTATGTATGAAGTACGAGATTCCCCAGATGCTTAAACAGGGACATGGCGCCATTGTTAACACAGCTTCTATAGCCGGATTACAAGGGAGCATCAATGAGTCGGCTTATGCGGCCAGTAAGTTTGGCGTAGTCGGGCTTACCAAGACAGCCGCTATCGAGTATGCTCGAGAGGGCATCCGTGTCAATGCCGTGTGTCCCGGCGTCATTGATACTCCGATGGGACAGCGGCTAGAAGCCGGCGACCCAGAGGCTGCTGCAAAGAGCGTCGCCCAGTCTCCCATCGGACGGATGGCCGGGCCCGAGGAGGTAGCCCAAGCTGTAGTATGGTTATGCTCCGATGCGGCGTCCTTCGTCTTTGGGCACCCTATGTCCGTCGATGGAGGTAGAACCGCACAATAGAAATTGAAAGGATTACACTGATATGTCTGCTTCGGACTGGATAGGCTCCTTGGGAGTAAGCCTACTTCTTATTGCCTTCTTTTCCAACCTTTTCGGATTTATAGGGCGAGAGACCAGAACCTACATGCTTATTAACCTGGGCGGAGGTGGGATGGCGTGTTTGGCCTCTTTCCTCATCGATTTTATACCCTTCGTCATATTGGAGGGAACGTGGGCGGTTGTGGCGCTGGTGGGGCTGGTACGCAAGGAAATGGGCAAGACTTAACTATCGCCAGAACTTCCGGCCCTTTTCTCAGATTGTGCAGAAGGCGTGTCCGGCTCTACAGGGCGTCCCTCTAGGATGGCCTCTGGATTGGATACCGCCATGGCCTCAGATGCACTTTTCCCGACGATTTTGATAGCCTCCTCCACTGCCTCTGACATTACAGGTATCCTGGGGCCTGTTGGCCTGTGAGCATCCGAGGCTATGACGTGCACCAGGCCCCGCTTCATTAGTGTGTGAGCCGACCTGAGAGCTTCAGGGCCGAATTGGCCGATTATGCTCATGGCAGTGACCTGTCCGAGGATGCCCCGCTCTACTAATCTCTTCATTAAATTCGGGTCGGCCTGTATCGACGCTTGTCGTTCTGGGTGAGCGATTATGGGTGTAAGGCCCTTGGCCTGGAGATCGAACAACACATCTTCCGTGTAGTCAGGATAGAAGGAGAAGGGAAGCTCTACCAAGATATAGCCTTTGTCATTGATGGAGTATCCCTCACCCCTTTCCACGAGCTGGGGCAAGTCAGGAGTCAGATGGTTCTCCATACCGAGGACGACATCTATCTTTATGCTCTCTCGCTGGGCTTCTTTCTTCAGCTTATCCAGCCGGCTTTGCAATGCCTGATGGGCTGATGTCTCCTGAATATCACGGCTGTGGGGGGTAGCCAAAATGGCCCTTGTGCCGTTCTGGGCCGCCAGGCGTATCATCGCTACTGCTTCCTCCATAGTCTTGGCGCCATCGTCCAAGCCGGGGAGGATATGGCTGTGCAAATCGAACATGATTGGAGTTTAATACCTCAAGTTGATGAGCCTGAAGGCCTCGGCGTAGGGGATATTGTGATCTTTCCCCAGAGTCCTGGCCCATTCCCGCTCGAAAGAGTCCACGTCCCACTCGCCTTCACGAGTCATCTGGCTGTGATGACACAAAAGAGCCCGAATCTTTACATCAATGGTCTCCGATATGTCTACAAAGGTGTCAGGGCTATCCCCGCCCCAGTAGTAAATCTGTTTCGCCTTGTGAGGCTCTAATCCCAGTTTAGCGTGCTCTGGATAGTGAAGGCGGTCCCGTGCGTAAGGGAAGGTAGCATCCAGCGTCACCTGCCCTATTATTCGGTGGTCTCGATGGAGGAATGAACCAGGTCTCATGGGATCGGTGGTGAAGATGGCCTCAGGGCGATGTCTCCTGATCTGCTCGACAATCTTACCTCTGAGCTCTACAGTATCCTCAAGGCTGCCGTCCGGATAACCCAAGAACACTACCTCTTGCAGGCCTATCACTTCGGCTGCCTTTAACTGCTCTTCTCGTCTTATGGCAGCGAGTCTCTCTGAAGTCATGTCGGGATCATCTGTTCCTTTGTCTCCATTGGTGGCGACCACCAATACTGCCTCAGTTCCCTGTTTCACCCAGCTGGTTACGATGCCTCCGCAGCCAAACTCAAAGTCATCGGGGTGAGGGGTTACTACTAAAACACTTTTGGGAGCGGGTATCATCAAGTTTTCTCCTTAAGGTTCATGTGTATGGTGCACTTCATTGCTGCTAAAAAAATACTTTGCTACAATCATGTCCGAGATGTCAACCTCAGTTCAAATAAGAAACTTCCGATGGACTGATCTCGACGAGTACGTAGCGCTGCTCAACCGCATAAGTAGCCAGAGCCATTCATCTGATGTTAGTTCACCGGGACTTGTAGCAGAGGTGCTAGGCCAACCAAATCTTCATCCCGAGGAAGATTTATTTCTTGCCTACCAGGACTCTAAACTGCTTGGCTATTGGCAGAACACCCTCGAGCCTCTACTAAGGCGAGTCATCATGGGAGGCGGCGTAGATCCTGCTTATAGAAGACAGAGTATTGATGCTTTATTTCTGAAGAGATCCCTAGATTACGCCCAGTCAAAAGGCTATGAAATTGCTCACATACCCGGTTTATATGTGGATTTGGCCTCCCGGCGTCTAGCCAGGGGCGCCGGATTCCGAGTAGTCCGACGCTATTGGGAGATGTACCTGAACGATTCTTCCAAGGTGCCGCCGCCAAAGCTACCTTCAGGATTCGCTCTTAGACCATTGGCTGAAGGAGACCAAGAGGCTCTCACAGAGCTGCAGAATCTCGCCTTCTCTCGCCACTGGGGGTTCAGTCCCAACACAGTGGAAGAGATACGGTATAGAGTCCACATGAGCTTTAGCCATCCAGACGGCATCCCACTAATCACGTCCAACGGTAAGGTGGTTGCCTACTGCTGGACGCAGATAGAAGGCTCCAGGGGATTTATAGGTATGATGGGCACGGATCCCCAATACAGAGGCAGAGGTTTGGGAGAAACGGCGTTGAGGGCTGGGGTGGCTTATCTAAGAGATGCAGGGTTGAAGGGGGTCTATCTCACTGTCGACAGCGGAAACCCCAGTGCGTCCAAGATATACAAGGCCGCAGGGTTCCGAAGAAGGGCTGTAACCCTTTGGTATGAACTGAGGCTCTAGAGGGGGTCAGTTCTGAGACTGAGTCATCGACAGGTACAAGTCTTGCACCTCGTCAGCTATCAACGGCCAGCTCAATCGCTCTACAGACGGTCTGGCTTGCGTCTCTAATGCAGCTCTCAGGTATTCGTTGTCTAGAAGACGCTCGATACGCTTGGCGAAGGGCTCTGGACACCTCCATGGGACCAGATATCCGTTGATTCCATCCTTCACGGTTTCGGCCAGACCCCCTACGCGGGACGCAATTACCGGAGTACCGCAGGCAAGGGACTCGACGGCAACGAGGCCGAAGCTTTCGTAGTGGGATGGAACTATACAGAGGTCTGCCGCATTGTAGAACAGAGGCAGCGTGGGTTGCTCCACGATGCCGAAGAAGGTCACCATATTGACTATCCCAAGGTCTTCAGCCAGACTTCTCAGGCGGTTAATCTCCTCGTCCCCTTCTCTATCCCCTCCGACCACCAGCAATCTTAGGTCTCTCCTATCCTCCATACATGCTATGGAGCGTAGAAGTAAGTCAGGCCCCTTCAGTGGTTGCACGCGACCAACGTACAACAGAACCTTGGAGTCTGATATTCCCAGCTCAGCCCTTGCTCTAGCTTTGTTTGAGGGTTTGAAGGAGTCCATATCTACTCCACACGGAATGACTTGTATCTTGCTGGGTGATGCAGCGTAGTAGTCGATCATGTTTCTTCGATCGTGATCGCTCATTGCAACTACTTGGTCAGCCTGCTTGAGTATCTTCTTCTCAGAGCGGATACGGAGGGTACTTTCGCGCTCTCCTGGCAACGCCCTGATTTTGGCTTCTCCCAATGTATGGAAGCTGGCGATGTGAGGTAACTGGTGTTGTTTGTTAAGCAACGATACCGCCTCCCCAGAGAGCCAGTAGTGGCTGTGGAAGAGATCGTATTTAAGATTGTGGTGATTTTGGAAGCTCACAACGTTTCTTACAAACTCAGGAAGATGTGGATAAATGTTGCTCTTAGTCTCATACCACTCCCCCGCCTTGATATGTATAACCCGAGCATTAGGACCTAGCTCCACCACCTGAGGATCTGAGGGATCGTGGTAGCGAGTGAAAACATCTGTCTTTATACCTCTGGTGCCAAGCTCTTTGGCAAGCTGCAGTAGGTAAATGTTCATTCCACCGGTGTCTTTTTCGCCCAGCCGGGCCAGCGGACACCCATGTACACTGATTACCGCTACTCTCATAGGATTGGGGCTCATCTAGTCTGATATCGGATATGTTCTTGCACGGTCTCTATAACTATCGAGACGCGTATATGCTATAGACCGGCATGTCCTCCGCTCCCAGGCGATACTTGTAGGACTCTGCTCCCTTAAGAAAGTCGAAACAGATCTTTTTAGACTCTATGGCATCTTTGAGACAAAAAGCCTTCAGGAGTAACCCGACGCTCAGGGAAGAGTATTCCACGTCGTATCCGCTGTTGTACAAAAGAAAAGAGTTGGCGTAGTCGAAGCACACCGCCGAAGAGACGCGCTTTCCATCCAACTCTAGAAACGCGAGCTTCACATATCCTTCGATCGCCATTTGAGAGAGGGCAGTATGAAAGAACTCTCTAATCTCTGGCGTCATGAACTGGGCTTTGTCGACGCGGCTCTTCACCGCCAGTGATAGAAAGTCCTCCAAGTCGCTCGAAAACGTTTCAGGGTCTTGCACAACATAATAGCGAGCGTCCGCTAAACTGTAAAGGCGTCTGATTTTTCTTCTCAACTCATGCCTGTCTTTTTTACGTAGACCACTCAGATACTCATCCCAGGTCGAAGGTAGCTCAGACGCAGGACATACATCCTCGGCTCGCACTTCTACGTTCAAGCCTTCCTCTCTCAGGAGGTCTGGGAGATACTTGTAAGTAGGTGAATGACCCGCCACGCTGGACAAAGACAGCGTCTCCCAGTCCAGCTTCTTCAGGTGGTCTATGAGTGAGGAGTAGACCCCCTCTTCATGTCCCTTCCGAACGATGAAGTCCATGTAATCACAAACGTCAGGACTGCCAACGAAGGATATCTGACCGTCCTTCTTTTTCAGGGGTGCAACCGCATCCAGGGTCGAGTTAGTCTGGAAGCTAAAGAGAAGAAGCTCATAGCCATCGCCGAATTTGTTCCACCATAGACGCTGCCATGTAGGCGTAAGGAAAGCTGTGTTATGAGCCGACTCTGGAAGAAGGGTTAGCCATCTCTCCGATAGAAGGTCAAAGCTCTCCTGGGTTATGGAGAAGGAAGTCATTAGCTCTCACGCACTAAAGACAAGAACTCGTTGCGGGTTATCGCACTTTTTCTAAAGTGACCCCTAACCGCCGAGGTGATGACTTTACTTCCTGGCTTCTTGATTCCCCTCATGGTCATACACAGATGCTCGGCCCATGTTACGACAGCTACACCATCAGCCTTTAAGGTGTCCGAGATGGTCTCAGCGATCTGAGTGGTGAGGCGCTCTTGCATCTGTGGTCTCTTGGAGAGGACGTCCACCACACGGGCCAGCTTGCTGACGCCAACTACCTTGCCGTCCGGAATATACCCCACGTGAGTAACTCCAAAGAAGGGGAGGAAATGATGCTCGCACATGGAGTAGAAGGGCAGGTCTTTGAGGATGACCATCTCCTGGTGCCCTTCTTCGAAACCGACTATCAACTCTATGGCAGGATCGGAGTCGATTCCGGAGAAGATCTCGGAATAGGCTTTAGCGACACGCTGTGACGTACCACGTAGCCCCTCTCTCGATCGATCCTCGCCTATAGCCTCGATTATGGCTTGTATGGCATTCTCTATGGCAGATCCATCCATCACGGCTTACCTCCTGTAGGATGTTACGTCTAAAGATGGGACTCAGTGTTGAGACGCTCCCACTTTTATGACTGCCTCCAGCTCCGAGAGCACGGGTTTCACTTCTTCTGGTAGAACGTAGGATGAAAGCGCCGTCTCCTGGTCTTTAAGGCCCGCCCCAGTAATGACACATACCACCGTTTTACCCTTAAAGTCCATACGCCGCCCTGCTAATTTCTTCAGCCCAGCCAGTGAAGCCGCCGACGCCGGCTCGCAGAATATGCCTTCATGTCGCGCGAGCTGACGGTAGGCATCCAATATCTCTTGATCACTCACCTGCTCTATGATACCGCCAGATTCGTCTCGTGCGACCAGAGCTCCTTGCCAACTGGCGGGATTACCAATACGTATTGCAGAGGCAACAGTCTGAGGATTTAAGACAGGCTCCCCACGTACGATGGGTGCCGCACCCTCCGCCTGGAATCCCAATATGCTAGGTCTGGATGTGGCTTTGTCCTTCTCATAGTATTCTGTAAAACCCTTCCAGTATGCAGTCATATTCCCGGCATTGCCAATGGGGATGCACAGATAATCAGGGGCGCACCCCAGGATATCGACTATCTCAAAGGCTGCTGTCTTTTGTCCCTCGATACGAAGCGGGTTAATCGAATTGACCAAGGTAAGGGGGTGTTTAGAGGTAAGCTCTCTAACTACTTCTAGGGTTTGGTCGAAGCTTCCATCGATAAGAACCAACCGAGCGTTGTGTGCAATAGCCTGGACCATCTTTCCGCGAGCTATGTTAGCCTTAGGAATCAAAACGTAGGTGTCCAACTCGAATCGGGCACCGTAGGCAGAGGCCGAAGCGCTAGTGTTTCCCGTGGACGCACATATTATCGCTTCACTCTTCTCTTCCAAGGCCTTGGCCACTGCCATGACCATCCCCCTGTCCTTGAAGGAACCAGTAGGGTTACAACCCTCCAATTTGAAATACAGCTCTTCAACGCCGATCTCGTTTTCTAATCTCCGAGATCGAACCAGAGGAGTGCCCCCCTCGCCCAGAGTTATCATTGGAGTGGAGGGGCCGAGAGGGAGATATTCGCCGTATCTGTACAGGACTCCGTCAGTCATGCTTCGACTCTAATCCAGTTACCTATCTCTTTGACGACCTTCAAGTCGCCGGTCTCCGATACAGCTTGCCTCATTGCTCTCTCTCGAGCTGGGTGAGTCATGAAGACCAGTTCAGCGGTTTGCGTCTCAGGATCGGTGCGTTTCTGTATCATCGATTCAAGGCTTATCTGAAGGTCTCCAAATATACGAGTGATCTGCGCCAACACACCATAAGTGTCCACAGCGGTTATTCGAATATAGTGCTGAGTCTCTATCTCATCTACAGGCAGGACGTGTTTGACTCTGTTGGGTGTGCCACTGGAACAGTCTAGGCTACCGGAGGCTATACCCTTGGATATTCTCACCACGTCGGAGATGATAGCACTGGCGGTTGGCATAGACCCGGCCCCACGACCGTAAAGCAACACCCTTCCTGCTACGTCTGCGTCTATCTGGATGGCATTGAAAACTCCATCCACCTTCGCCAACATGAGATCCTTGGGGATGAGCACGGGATGAACCCTCGCCTGCACTGAGCCGTTCATGTCCTTGGCAATAGCCAGCAGTTTTATGGCATAGCCCAACTCACTGGCGTACTGGAAATCGTCGGAGGTAAGGCGGGATATGCCCTCTCTATAAACATCTTCTGAGCGAACTTTTGTGTGAAAGGCCAGCGAGGCGATGATGGCCAGCTTGTGAGCGGCATCAATGCCCTCCACGTCCTCAGTAGGGTCAGGCTCTGCGTATCCGAGCTCCTGTGCTTGAACCTGAGCTTGTCCAAAGGATATTCCGTCTTGAGCCATTCGTGTGAGGATGTAGTTGGTTGTACCGTTGATGATCGCCCTGACAGCATAGATATCATCGGAGGAGAGGTCTCCACTTAAAGTGCTGATTAGCGGTATTCCTCCTCCCACACTCGCTTCATATAGGAGCGCGACGTCGTGTTCCTGAGCCAGTCGGGCAAGATCAGAACCGTGTTTTCCCATCACCACTTTGTTGGCTGTGACTAGGTGCTTGCCCTTTTTTATCGCCTCCTGGATGATTTGGTGGGCAGCTGATTCTCCGCCCATAGCCTCTATGATGATGTCGATATCGGGGTCACCTAACAAGTCATCTGGTGTGATAGTGAGCAGCTCAGGGGGAAGATTGAAGGGGCGACGCTTTTCTAGGTTTTGAACTAGAACTCTTCTCAGTTTAAGTGGTAAACCTACTCTGGCAGCTAGAGCAGTGGATTTATTAGAGATTACCTGAGCAACACCCCCGCCAACCACACCCAACCCCATGAGTCCCAGCCCTATCTCCGAACGACGGCTATCATTTTTCCGGGACATTTATCTCCGCAAAGTAGTCGTACGAATGGTTAACGTTACTCATAAGGAGCAAGGTGTTCACAGTGAGCTATCTTAGCAAAGTGAGGTTTTCTGTGGGGGAGGGGCTCTATGCTTCCTCTTGGACAACAACAGGGCCCGTCTCAAGGACATGGTTGGCACTGAAGGGTAGCAACGCAATATGACGTGCTCGCTTTAAGGCCCTAGTCAATACCCTCTGGTGTTTGGCACAGGTGCCTGTTCTTCGTCGGTGGTCTATCTTACCCCTATCCGAGATGAACTGGCGAAGCTTCACGGGGTCCTTGTAATCTATGTACGTCACTTTGTTGACGCAAAAAGTACACACTCTGCGCCTGGAGAAAAACCGAGGACGCTGCCTTCTCTCCCTGGATCCCGAATGTCTACTGCTGGGCCTGTCCCTTGTTGAATGGGTCTCGGTAGTCAAACTGCGATCTCCTTAGAAGGGTAGGTCGTTATTGTCTCCGACAAATGCATCGGCGGGCCCTTCGAGTTTTTCTGCACCCTCTTCATCAGAGAGGGTGGCAGTGGGCTGCCTGTCCAGAAACAGGACTCTACCGGCTATAATCTCGTTTCTGAAACGAAGCTTCCCGTCCTGCCCTTCCCAAGTATGGCTTCTGAGGCGTCCCTCGACGTAAGCTCTGCGTCCCTTCGTTAGGAACTGGTTGCATTGCTCACCCAACTGATTCCAGGCCACCACTGTAAACCACTCAGTATCTTGCTTGCGCTCGCCATCCTTGTCGGTATAGGTCCTACTGGTGGCCATCCTAAAGGACGTGACGGGGTTACCGTTAGGAGTGTAACGCATCTCCGGATCCGTCCCCACGTTCCCAATTATGATCATTTTGTTTAAACCAACCATACTAAGACACTCCTTTCTCTTCCTCACCGCCTTGCTCAGTATTAGTCGATGTTTCGTCAGATTCTTCAGCCGAACCCTCTACGGTCGCCGGCTCCACAGGCTCTTCAGTCTGTACCTCGTCTCCAGCAGGTTCTGGCCCGGTAGCGTCTTTAGCTTCTGTCTTGGTCTCAGCAATAGTTGGCTCAACAGCATCTTCAGTTTGAACGTCAGTTTCTGCGGTGATTGGTTCAGTTGTCTCTTCTGTTTGTGTAGCGGCCTCTGTGACAGGTGTCTCAGCGGCAGCCTTCCCATCTTCCACCTTAGCAGCCGATGATTCCTCAGCGCTATCCTGGAGCTCTGGTGGAGGCGCGGCCGCGCGCACCATCAAATGCTTTATCACTTCCTCCGAGACTTTGAGATCAGCGTCTAGCTCCGAGGTCAGTTGAGGGTCCATATCAAAGCAGGTAAGTATATAGTGACCCTCGACGTGGTGCTTGATGGGATACGCGAGCTTACGTTTGCCCCAACGCTGAACTCTAGTGACGAGTCCGCCCTTGGAGGTTATAAGATTATGGACCTTGTTGGTGGTACCTTTGACATCGTCATCCGATACTTCGGGGCTAACGATCGTCACCAATTCGTAGTTTCGCACAGCTTACTTTCAATCAACTCTAAGTTTTCAATACAGAATTATAGCACAGGAATATTAGATGGCTAGAGAGCCTACTAATAATCGATGCCGGGAACAAGGAAGTGGCTCGTAATGGATTCTACTTCCTCTCTAACTACTTCTTTCACATTGTCATCTTCCAGGTTGACTAGGGTCTTATACATGAGGCGAGCAACCCTCTTCATCTCGTCTGGCCCAAACCCTCTACTGGTAACTGCTGGGGTCCCCACCCTTAGTCCGCTAGTAACCCTGGGAGGTTGGGTGTCGAATGGGATGGTGTTTTTGTTGGTGGTGATATTGACAGAGTCCAATGCTTCTTCTGCCTGTTGTCCCGTCAGGCCAATGGTAGATACGTCCACCAGAAGCAGGTGGTTGTCGGTTCCCCCGGATACTATTCTCAGCCCCAAGCTCTGTAGCTCCGCGGCAAGCGTATGAGCGTTATCTACCACGCCCTTCTGATACTCTCGGAACTCGGGTTGCATGGCTTCCCCAAAGGCGACCGCCTTGGCCGCTATCAAGTGCATAAAGGGTCCGCCCTGAGTCCTTGGGAACACCGATTTGTCGATAGAGGTTGCCAGATCCTCATCGCACAAAATGAAGGCTCCCCGAGGTCCTCGCAGGGTCTTGTGAGTCGTGGAAGTTATGACCTGGGCATGAGGAACGCAGGAGGGATGTACATCCGCGGCAATCAGACCCGCTATGTGGGCCATATCTACCATTAGAATTGCGCCCACCTGGTCGGCTATCTGGCGGAATCTCGGGAAATCTATAATCCTGGGATAGGCGGTAGCACCGGCCACAATTACCTTAGGTCGGTGCTCTTTTGCTAGGCTTTCTACTTCATCGTAGTCGATAAGCTCTGTCTCGCGATCGACGCCATAAGACACGAAGTTGTAGAGTCTGCCTGAGAAATTTACTGGGCTTCCGTGAGTCAGGTGCCCACCCTGATCAAGCCTCATGCCCAACACCGTGTCACCCTGCTCCAGCAGGGTGAAGTAGACCGCCATGTTAGCCTGAGCACCACTGTGGGGCTGCACGTTGGCATGCCCAGCCCCGAAAATCTGCTTGATGCGCTCGATCGCCAGGCTTTCCGCCTGGTCTACGTATTCGCAGCCACCGTAGTAGCGGCGTCCTGGGTACCCCTCGGCATATTTGTTGGTAAGTACTGAACCGGCAGCCTCCAATACCGCACGGCTGGCATAATTCTCCGAGGCTATAAGAACAATCTTGTGCCTCTGCCGCTCTTCTTCGGCGTGAACTATCGAAGCGACTGCCTCGTCCTGCTCGGTCAAGACACTCATAGTCATATCCGCTTACTCTATCCTAGCCCATCAACTACAAAAGAGGCACGCCCTATGGTAGAGTGCCTCTTGGTATGTGCCGATCGGACCTTTCGACTACCAGGTGAATGCCTCTGCGGCCACCTTTAAAACTTGCGCTGAGTCTACATTACACCAGATGCCTTGTCAAATGAACTGCAGCCTATTTACATCCCCCTAGCAAGAGTCAGTCCCCACACCGCTGTCGCTCCACCTCGTTTCAACTCCAGTGCACAGGCCTCCAGGGTGGCACCTGTGGTGATAACGTCATCTATGAGCAAGATATTCTTTCCCTTCATTAATCCTGGTACGCTGGTGAAGGCATTGACCACGTTTAATCTTCTCTCTTCTATGTTTGTTGTTCTGGCTTGTGGCTTGGTGTCTCGATTCTTGTACAAGCAATTCAACGACGATGGTATCCCAGTCAGCTCCTCAAGATGTTGCACAAGAAGCCCAGACTGATTGTATCCCCTCTGCCGCAATCTCTTCTTATGAAGGGGCACAGGAACCAGCAGGTCAAGCTTCCAGGGTTCTTCAATGAGGTAATTTGCCAAATGTTGGGCCAATGGCTTCGCGATGATCCTCACGTTCTTGTACTTCAAGGAGTGTACCGCCTCTCTAGCTACCCCCTCGAAGCGAAATATAGACCTCACGCCGTCCAAAGCCCAGATTTTGGCCTCGCCAGTCCCGCAGACACACGGCCCCGAGCGCGGTAAGCCGCAAATATAGCACCGAGGGGATTCTATTCTTGGAATGTCCGCCTGGCATCCAGCACAAATCATGGATCCTTCTTTGCCACATCCTACGCAGTAGAGGGGAAAGAAGAGATCCAGAACTGCCTCTTTGATCTGGGAGAGGCCTCGATTCAGTCTCACACAGAGCTACCTGATCCTGGTGATATGCTACAATCGAACTGTCTGCATCCCGGCTATGCTAGTGTACTAGGCCCTCGACGATGATTAAAGCCGTTTTCTTCGATCTATACAACACCCTTGCCTGCTTCGAGCCACCCCGAGAGGAGTTGCAACAGAGGGTTTGCCGAGAGTTTGGGATTGAGGTGACGAAGGAGGGGATCATCAAGGGGTACGTGGCTGCCGATAACTATATGGTACTGGAGAACGCCAAAAGTACCATCTCCAAGCGTTCCAGGGAAGAGCGACGGCGTTTCTTCGGAGAGTATGAACGAAAGATTCTACAGGGTGCCGGCGTAGACCTTGCTGCTGATCTAGCGTTAGATATTTTCAAGACCATCCAAAAAATTCCCTATGATCTCGCTCCCTTCGAAGACTCTGTCCGGTGCTTGGAAGCCGTGAAGGAGAAAAAGCTCAACACAGGCGTGATCACCAATATATTCGGCAATATTCGGGAGACCTGCGATAAACTGGGATTGTCCTCATACTTGGATGTCGCCGTCACCTCCGAGGATGTGCAGTCGGAGAAACCCGACCCATCAATATTTCGGGCTGCTCTTCAAAAGGCCGGCGTCGAGCCTACGGAGGCTGTCCACGTGGGTGACCAGTACAACTCGGACGTGGTGGGAGCGAGGGGTGTGGGAATGACTCCCATACTGATTGACCGGGATGGGCTGCAAACCCACGTAAACGACTGCATCAAGGTGAGGGGTCTTATGGAAGTGCTGAACTACCTGTAAGCTCTCGCGTTTCTACGTGCTGTATAACCCTTTCCAGCACATCTTGCCACCGCTTTTCCAGTTTAGATATGTTTAGTCTCACCTGTCTGGTCCCCACTCCGACTCCTGGGCTACATGCCGAAAGGCTATTCCTGTCCAGCTCGGCACCTTCACCTAGGGCCACCACGATTGAACCATCCTGTCTGCCGATTCTGGAAATGCCATGTTGAGCTGCCAGGATTTTTATCCTCACCAGGTACAGTAGGTTTGTCACCTCCGCTGGGTGCTCTCCGAATCGGTCTTCAAGTTCATCGCTGACGTCGTCCACCCCTTTTAGATCGTTGACTCGGGCAAAGCGCTGATATAAGGCGAGACGTAGGTCCATCTCAGGGACATATTCTTGCGGTATGTAGGCCGGAATGGGTATGTCTATGGAGGTGATCGGTCGTTCTAACAGAGTTGATGTCCGACCATCGGCAGGTCTGAGTCCTTGGTAGCCTTGCTCGCGCAACTCCTCGATGGCCCTGGCTAGCATGGAGGAGTACAGATCAAATCCGACCGAAGCGATATGACCGCTTTGTTCAACTCCCAAAAGATTGCCTGCGCCCCTGATCTCCAGGTCTTTCATGGCGATGCGAAAACCAGCGCCCAACTCAGTGGCCGCCTGGATCGCTTTGAGTCGTTTCTCCGCTACTTCACTGAGAGCCTTGAAGGAGCTGAACAGAAAGTAGGCGTAAGCCCTGTCCACGCCTCGCCCAACCCTGCCCCTCAGTTGGTAAAGCTGAGATAGGCCCATGTTTTCAGCCTGGTGGATGATGATGGTGTTCACGTTGGGCATGTCCAACCCGGACTCTATGATGGTGGTGCAGACCAAGACGTCGTATTGACCCCCAGCGAATTCCACCATCACCTCCTCCAGATGATGTTCAGGCATCTGACCGTGAGCTACTGCTATATCTGCATTGGGCACGAGCCTCCGCACTCTTTCGGCAACAGCATCTATGTCTTGAACCCTATTATGAACTAAGAAGACCTGTCCTCCTCTATCCATCTCTCTTAATATGGCCTCTCGAACGACCTCGGCGTCGTATTGCTGAACGTAGGTCTTGATGGGGAGCCGCTCCTCTGGTGGCGTCTCCATGGTGCTCATGTCTCGGACACCGATGAGGGACATGTGCAAGGTACGAGGGATGGGAGTAGCGCTCAGGTTGAGCACGTCCACTTCTTCTTTCATCCTCTTCAGGGTCTCCTTGTGATTGACGCCAAACCTTTGCTCCTCGTCAATGATCACTAATCCCAGATCTTTGAACTTCACGTCCTTCTGAACGAGCCGGTGGGTGCCTATGCAGATGTCCACAGATCCCGACTTAAGACCCTCCACTACATCCTTTTGCCCCTTATCAGTCAGGAAGCGGCTGAGCGCCTCCACTCGTACCGGGAAGGCCTTCAACCTATCCTTAAAGGTCTGGATGTGCTGTTGGGCCAAGACTGTGGTTGGCACCAGGACTGCTACCTGCTTTCCATCCATAACCGCCTTGAAGGCAGCCCTCAAGGCCACCTCAGTCTTGCCATAACCGACGTCGCCGCACACCAGCCGATCCATTGGTCTGGGCTGCTCCATGTCTATCTTCATCTGTTGAATGGTCTCCAGTTGATCCGGAGTCTCCATGTAGGGGAATGATGCCTCCAACTCATGCTGCCACTCGGTATCAGGCGAGAAGGCATAGCCCGACTTGGCCTCTCGCTTGGAGTATAGGGTCAGCAACTCCTTGGCCACCTCTTCCGCCGACTCTTTGACTCTGCGCTTCGCTTTGGCCCACTCCATACCTCCTAGCCTGGTCAGCTGAGGGGCCTTGTCGCTGGGCCCCACATATGGACTAACCCTGTCTACATGGTCGTTGGGGACGTATAGCTTAGCCTCATCGGCGTATTCCAGGGTCAAATATTCCCGCTCGGCCCCCTCACGCTTCATGGTAGTGACACCGATGAAACGGCCGATGCCATGATCTACGTGAACAGCGTAGTCTCCCACCGATATGTCCGATGCAAATGCCTCGCGATGGACTGGCCTCCTCTTGACCTCCCGCCTCTGCTTGGTGACGCCAAATATCTCTTTGTCAGTGAAAAGGACTAGTGAAGAATCAGGAGCTTCTTCGGCCGTTTTCAGAATCCATCCCTCTGACAGAGACCCCTGTACCAGTGTCATGGAACTCGAGGGAGGCGTTTGAGGTATCCCATCAGTTACAGAGGCGATGATATCCAACTCTTGTAGCAGTTCGGAGAGCCTGCTGGCTTGATGGGATACTATAGCCACTCCATGGCCATCTCTGAGCAGGCCTTGTAGCTCTCTAAGAAATACTTTGAGATGCCCTCCATAGTTGCGTGTCGGCGTGAATCCCTCAAACCGGGCAGAGGATGTATTCTCCGCTTCCCACTTATTAAGGCTAATGCAAGCGCGGAAAGAATCCATGTTCTTAGAGATTTGCCGCCACTCCAAATAGGGTTTAGGAAAGCTCTTAGGCAATTTGCGGTTGGACACCTGCTGCTGCCTAAGCTGGCGCGCTTGTTCGTCCAGTTCCTGATAGGTAATTTGCAAGGTCAGAGGGTCATCCTGTATCAGCAGAGTGTCTCTTGGTAGGTAATCAAAGAAAGTGCCTTGTTGAAACAGGGGAGCATAGTATTCTCGGCCCTCGAAGGAGGCACCGCCAATGAATCGCTCCAGGTCTTCCATCCATCTACCCTGGGTCTCCTGCTCAAGGTCTGACAAGTTCAGCTTTTCGATCACCTGGTGGGCAGCGACTTCATCGGGGTGTTCCAAGAGAGATTCCTTTGCTGGGATTATCACCATTGACTCTGTAGAATCTATGGATCGCTGGCTGTTGGAATCAAATCTGCGAAGACTCTCCACTTCGTTACCAAACAGCTCTAACCTAATGGGGTGTTCCTCTGCTGGAGAGTAGACATCGATAATACCACCTCGCCGACTGAAGGTGCCTGGCACCTCCACAGCCTTCTCAGCCTCGTAGCCTATGCTAGTGAGCTTCTCCAAAAGATATGAGGGCTCTATCCGCCCCCCACCATCGATCTTCACGCATGACGAGGCAAAATAGTCTTTACTAAGCGTTTTATTGAGGACGGCAGGCAGGCTAGCCACTACTAAGGGCGCTTCCTTCTGACGGCTGCTGAGAAGATGTAATACCTTGAGTCGGTCTAGGGCAATAGAGGTTTCCCAGGAATGAGGCTCGTAAGGTAGGACATCTGGTTCTGGGAAGAGTTGAATCGAGCCGGAGGAAGCCCATCTATCGATCTGCTCATGAAGCTCTTTTGCCACCTCGGGGCGGGCCGTAAGGACTAACATAGGTTTATTTAGTGATAGGTGAAGCGCTGCGATGAGAGCAGGCTTAGCAGCGTCTAGCACTACTCCTTCCCATCGGGACTTCTCCTTTGAGCTAGCACCTTTGTCTCCAATGGCTTTAAGCAATCGCTGAAACTCGGGATGCTCAGTCAGGAACTCTATGATGCCGGAGAGATTCATCTTTTATTTACCAACGCGCACAGGGCTAAACTTGGCTAGCCCTCCCAGTAATTCTAGCATTTGGGTAAATACCTATACAGCCGACTTGATCTCGTTCAGGATGATAGGTGATACATAGAATAGTGTCATCATGAAGATAGTCAGAGCAGGGTACCAAGAAACAAAGAGGTTGGGCAGACGTCACGAATTGAGCAGAGAAGAGTGAAATAGGGGAGTAAACGCATGGGAGCAACGCTGCCCTAACCTGTCGCTACTATGCGATTAGGCACCAGATCTTCTAGAGGTGGGACCTGCCTGTGCCTGTCCACTTGCAGGTCGTGGGTAAGCAAACACAGGCAGGCCAAAAGGGTATGGTTCTTTAGAAGTCATGTTCCAGAGTAGAGGCATCGTGAAGGTATATGCAGAGGTGATGAAGCAGCGTTACAGGTTAACGCTTGTGGGTAACGGAACGGCCCATGTATCTGGCGTTACGAGTACTTTGTGGTGAGGTCGCCGACGGTGGGACGACAAGCTAGGGCGGGGCGCCCCAGAAGGCCAGTCGCGCGATGCTTCCGCCGCTAGGGCTTTGGTGTGTTCTGGGAACACACCAGTAAGCAGCGTAGCGCCTCCTCAACTGAGATGACTAGGGTGAAGGTGATTGCCGATGAGGCCAGCTTCATTTCCCCGTCCCATTGCTTTACCATTAGCGTAGAACTATGTAAGTGAAAGATTTGAACAAGACGGGAAACTGATGTACTTGGATGTCGAAGGTAGCCTAGACGCCGTGGAGCGCTCCGTGATGGCGCTGGAGCGAGACGGCCGACCCGCTCACGCGGTCACCCTCTCCCGCAGCTGCGAGACGAAGGTTGACGACTTATGGGACACCGTAACGAACGGCGAGTGTATTCCGCACTGGTTTCTACCGATCAGCGGCGAGCTAAAGCTTGGCGGACGCTATCAGCTGCAAGACAACGCAGGCGGCGTGATCACAGCCTGTGAACCACTGTCCCATTTTGCGCTTACTTGGGAGTTCGGCGGCGAAGTCAGCTGGATGGAGGTGCGCATCTCCGAGGAGGGAGCCGATCGTGCTCGACTTACACTAACCCACACCACTCACGATTCGGAGCACTGGAGCGAGTATGGACCGGGCGCGGTGGGAGTCGGCTGGGAGTTGGGTCTCATGGGGCTCGCCATGCATCTTGCACAACCGACCGCAACGAAGCCGGACGAAGCTGCTTTCGCCGCTTCACGGGATGGAGAAGCGTTCATCACAGGCAGCAGCGAGCGATGGGCGCAAGCCGCGGTTGCGGTCGGAACGGATCCTGATGCGGCGCGGGCGGCAGCAAGGCGCACAACCGATTTCTACACCGGCAAGTCAACCTAGAGTCTGTTCACGCAATCGGAGTTAGTGTAGTCGTCCCCTATACCTTTTCCAGGATAGCCCAGTGACGCGCCGGAAGGCCTCCTTTCTCCTTCTCGACAGAACTTCCGAGGTCCCAGAGCTCCGTCAAGACCCTGGCAGCGGCTTGACGTGCTCCTGCAGCCACGTCTTCAGCTCGGCAAAGCGGAATGAGTTGGTCTCGAACAACCGCATAAAGAATGCGTATGACTCGTCACTGTCGCAGTCGATGAAGTGTCCGTTGAGGCCCAGGAATGCATCAACAGCGCCAAACGCGACTCGCTTGTTGCCGTCCACGAAGGGATGGTTCATAGCCAGACTCTCCAGGAGAGCAGCGGCCTCTTCGATGAGTCCATCGTAATAGCCCATCTGGGGGCGCAGGAGTGCAGACTCCAATGCCCCCATGTCCCGAAGGCCCATGGAGCCGCCCAACTGCTCTATCAGATCGTCATGGATGGCGATGACTTCCTCCAGGGTTGGGAAAAGATGCGGCATTACTGGGCCAGCAACTCATAGAGGCGCCGGTTCCGCTCCAGGCTGGCCCGGTAGTGGGCCAGCACCTCAGGCCGTACCCTCTGCTGCCTTCGGGCGTCGATGTAGCTGCTCATGGCATCTTCCAACACTGCCTGGAAGTGGCGGCCCTCTATGCTGGCAATCTCTCGCATGGCCGAGAGCAGCTCCGGCGCGGCCTGGCTGGAAAACTTCTCACGTGTGGTAACCATTGATGTACCTCCCCCTGTGTACGGCTTCCTCATTATGGAGCGCTGGCGTCACGTAGTCAAGAATCGTCTTGACAATGATGGATGATGTTTCACCCGACCGCGGCGACAATCTCAATCTCACGCTGGCTATCCCAATGGACGATTTTTCCTCGATTGGAACACTTGTACCAGGGTAGCAGCAGACATAATCAGTAGTATATAATGCTGTAGCTGAAAGGTTGCATTATGAGAGAAAACGACGATCGGCAAGTGGACCAGGGCGATGCCCACGGTCACGAGGCCCATGCGGAGCACGGCCACGCCAGGCACGATCACGCACACGACCTGCGGGGGACCAGCAAGCGCAGCCTGCGAATAGCCCTGGTACTCATAACCACATACATGGTGGCCGAGGTCGTCGGCGGTGTCTTGTCAGGCAGCTTGGCCCTGCTGGCCGACGCTGGGCACATGCTTACCGACGCGGCGGCCATCTCTATGGCACTGGTGGCCTTCTGGATCGGTAGTAAGAAGGCCTCCGTCGAGCGCACTTTCGGGTATCACCGGACCGAGATCCTAGCCGCGCTGGTCAACACCTTCGCTCTGTGGCTCATCGCCGGCTGGATCTGCTTCGGAGCCTACCACCGGATCGTCAGGGAAGAGGTCGAAATAGTCGGGTTGCCGGTACTGCTCGTCGGCACAGGCGGTTTCGTCATCAACGTGATCACCGCCTGGATACTGCACCGGTCGTCGGGAGAAAGCCTGAACGTCCAAGGCGCCTTCCAGCACGTATTCGCCGACCTGCTCGGATCCGTCGGCGTCATCATCTCGGCGATACTCATCATGGCCTTCGAGTGGCACATCGCGGACCCAATTATCAGCATTGTCATCGCTGTCCTGATCCTCTACAACACCCGCAAGCTGATAGTCAGCATAACCAACGTGCTGCTGGAGGGCAGCCCGGAGCACATCGACGTGTACAAGCTCTGCAGCGACATCGAGGAGTTGGAGGGCGTGAACCTTATCCACGACGTCCATGTCTGGACCATAACCTCGGGGAACGAGGCTTTCACCGCCCACGTTCTGCTGGACCCTGCTTATCAGGGGAACGTCGACGACCTGAAGAGGAGGATGCAGGACTTGGTGCACGCCAGCTACGGCATCGGCCACATCACCATACAGCTGGAGCGGTCGGTAGAGGGCTGCAAGGAAGACCACCACATCGGCTACCTGCTGGCTAGAGTCCGGTCCTGAGACCAGTAGACAGTCATGGAGCGGGACGCCAACTGCCCCTATAGACAGACTCAGGCAATACCCACAGCCATGGTGAGATATGGGGGGGCTACTATTTTAGTCTGGCGTGTTACGCCCTAGTGGGTGTGATGGTGATGGTAGTGGGTATCGCACTCGTGGGCGTCGTGGACGTGGCCAGGCTCATCCCCATGGTGCTCGTGGGAGTCGCACTCGTGTACATCATGCTTTTGCATTGGTTGCTCCTTCAAGGTGTTATGTATCACGTGCGGCCTAACAGACTACCCATAGGATTAGATGCAAGCGCGTGATGTCAATGATTTGTAACGCTATCCAGAAGGTCGCAGCGCGAGCCACATACGAGCCTGGTTGAACAGTCCAACATCATCGAGCCAAGCGATGAGTGTAGCATAGGGCGAGCACAACACTCTATCCAGTGTATACCATCGGACACTTCAACCATTCACCGGAAGAGTCCCTGGCCCTTTTACAATGCATGGAGCGGACGAGGCGACCGATGTTCGCTTCATCCATGCCGCTCTGAATGTGATCTTGGACAAAGTCGAAATCACCTATACGTTCCTGGGCGGAGAGCCTGGAGGCAGATCTGGGGATCGCTTGTGCTGCGCTGCCGACGGGCGCGTTCTGTATGAAGGGCTGGCCGAGGCCGATTCGGTGGGAGGTTCGGATATAGGGGGAGGGTGCTATACAGCTAATCTTGGCTCAGAACCATAAGCCTCCGGCTTATCTGAGTTGGACCCTCCTCCAATCGATGAAGAAATCAGTCTGAGCCAACATTCCTAGACTGCTCCCCTTCGCTCCGGCGATACTCGTTGAGGGGGTTGCCAATTTATCTCGGTAACCGTTTCTGGGGGGCAGGTCACACGAGGAGATGTCTTGCTCCTAGTCGTTGCGGTACTGGTACAGGGCAACTTCGGTTCATCCCCAACTCAACAGACTTAGCAATTTGGAGCGTTAATAGCCAGTTACTCTTTGATGGTGATCTAGCATAACGTAGGTACTTGGTAATCGGGCCTACTCCGACCTAACATGTAGCTCAGAATCTCCCGCAACGTAACTCCGTTGCGACTCGCTCCGGTCATTTTGGAGGCCGATCAACTCACTCCAAATCTGGTCCATTTTCCTTAACATTCTACAATCATCCCTATTACGAGAGCACGTCACTCAACGGGAGGCCAATGAATCCCATTCAGAAAGCTACACTTCTGCTCATACCGCCGCCCCGTCGGCTCTACTGGCTTGGCCAACCGTCGGGGATCTCGTTATCCTCTAGAGCGGCCTGTATGGCAGCGGCGGCATCGTCGGTAACCCAGGTGCTCCAGACGTCGGTGTTGCTATTCAGCCACCAGAGGGCGGTGTCGTTGATACTGGCATCCTTGTTTTCATGCCTCCATTCGCCGACGGCCTGGTAGCGTTCGATGTTCAGATCCCAGGCCCGCAGTATGTCGATGACTTCAGGAGCTCTAGCTAGAAGGTCCGGATGCACGGCAATCAGGATTGTAGTAGGTCCATAGGCGCAGGCTTTGGTCGTGAACCAGCACTCGTCGCTGTAGGCCGGCTCTTCGAGCCGAACCAGGTCAAGCTCCACGCTGGGGTCATTGGTGCCCCACTGGTAGCCCAGCCAGGGCTCTCGCTTCTCATAGGCACCGTACAGGTCGGCGTTGGCTGCTGCGCCATCTCCGGGGTTGATGATGTGAACGTGGTCAGACAGTGCGTGTCCCTCAATCTGTTTGGCGTTAACCTCTTCGCAGGCCCAGCCTATGACGCAGGATACCAGCCGGGCTTTTCCACCCGTTTCAGCTGTGGCGAACAACGCTTTGTACTGGTCGTCCTTGAGGTCTTCAATGCTGTCCAGCTCAGGGTACTGCTCCTGCAGATAAGCGGGAATCACGAAAGCGGACTGCCAGTCTCTGCCAAGGCTCTCACCAATCGAAACGACTTCGCCGTCGGCTTGCGCCTCCATCCAGGGCTCATCCTGGTTGGGCAACCATATCTCCATAGTCACGTGGCTGTCGCCGTTCCGCAGACCATTGAACAGCGGCAACGTGGCTCCGAAAACGACGTCCGTTGGGTAGCCGTAACCCTTGTCCACGATATACTGGGCGATGCGGTTCTGGAACTGGGCGCTGGTCCAGTTCAAATCGCTGAAAACAATGGTCTCTTTCTCTTCCTCATCGGACTGTGCGCAGGAGACGATGGCCGCAACCGCCACTAACGTCATTACTACGCAGAGCAGCTTGTATTTTTTTGACAAAAGGGACCTCGTTTGTTTGTTGTTGGGCCTAACTATCCAGATGGATGCCTACCCAATGGCGATACAGCAGACATATTACACCATTTTGCCATGAGGGCGCATCATAGCCGCTAACTATCCTCTTCGAATACCGGACATTGGCGGAATGAAGTCAGGGGTGGCCTGCTCGACACATCAGTGCACGGTCCGTGGCACCATCACAGCTAATTTGGGACTAGCACACACCTTTCGTGAAACGAAAATTGCGCCCACGATGGTCGCTGGCACTGCTAACCTACGCTCAGCGCCTCCCTTCTGCGGCCGGCCACGGATTGGGTAAAGCGATCCATAATTATAGCAAGGAAGACGATGGCAAGCCCGGCGATTACTCCATTGCCGGGCTCGTTCTTCTGCAACGCACGTAGCACATCATCACCTAGTCCACCCGCGGCCACCATGCTCGCGATGGTCACCATTGCCAGAGCCATCATCGTAGTCTGGTTGATGCCAGCCATAATCGTGGGCAGAGCCATAGGTATCTGGACCGTGGACATCACCTGCCAAGACGACGCTCCGAAGGAGCGAGCGGCCTCGACGGTCTCGGCGGAGACTTGGCGTATTCCCAGGTTGGTCAGCCGTATCGTCGGCGGGACCGCGTATATGATAGTGGCGAAGATGCCCGCCGGCTTCCCCAATCCAAAGAAGAGAATCCCCGGCAGCAGATAGACGAAGCTGGGCATGGTCTGCATCCCGTCCAGGATAGGACGCATCACGTAGTCCGCCATCCGGTTGCGAGCAGCCAGGACGCCAAGTGGAAACCCGATCGACACCGCGAAGACCACCGCCACCGCCATTAGCGCTACCGTGTCCATCATGTTCTCCCAAAGGTCCATGAAGCCGACGAAAAGCAGAGCCAGGAACGTGAAGACCATCAGGCTCCATCTACCCACCCCGAAGGAAAGCAGCGCGAGGCCCACCACGACAGCCGGCCATGGCAGCCACTTCAAGACCCCTTCGATATTGATCAACGCATAAGTGACTGCTGTACTCAGCCCGTCGAACATCCAGGAACCCTCTCTGGTAATCCAGTGCACCGAGTCATCTACGGCCCCCCCTGCGACGTCTCGCACCGATCTATCGAGGGTAACCGGTCCGGTTGTGGTGGTGGATACGGTGGTTGGGAAACCCATCTCCGGCCCCCATACCAAGACGCTCGCCGCAAGGATGACTGTCACCACTATCAGCCCCACTACCCATCGATAGATTGGCGAGCCAACTCCCAGCGCGACGCGCTGCGCCCAGGTCTCGCCGCCGCCGGATTGAGTATCCTGGGTTTGTGCCATGTCAGACCTCCTAACCACTATCGGAAATGCCTGTAAGCAGGACGCTCCGGGGAATCTCCCCCAGCAAGCTCCCGTTGTCGCCAACCACCGCGATCGGATGCTCGGTCTGGGCTGCTTTCGGGACTATAGCCTCGATATGGTCATCAGGGTTTGTGGTCACCGCCTCGACGACCTGTACGCCTTCCAATGTTCCCTTTCGCTGTGATACCAGGTCACTGGCCCGCTCCCGTGTGAGGACCCCCCGCAGGGTAAAGTCCCGCGCTATCAGGAACACCGTGTCGATGCCGTGATTCAGCATGGTGTGCAGCGCCACACGGGGACTCTGCCTCTCGTATACAACCACGTCGGGCTCCCGCATGATCGCCTTGGCCCGGATTATCTTTGCTCTCGACACGTCCCGCACGAACTCGGTCACGTAGTCGTCGGACGGCAGTGTTACGATCTCCTCCGGAGAACCCTCTTGGATGATCTCCCCGTCCCGCATGATCGCGATGCGGTCGCCTAGCTTGAGGGCTTCGTTCAGGTCGTGAGTGATGAACACTATTGTCTTTCGAAGCTCCGACTGAAGGGAGATGAGCTCGTCCTGCATCTCCCTTCGTATCAGAGGGTCTAGGCCACTGAACGGCTCGTCCATGAGTATCACTTCGGAATCCACTACTAGCGCCCTTGCCAAGCCGACCCGCTGCTGCATCCCGCCGCTCATCTCACTCGGATAGTAGCTCTCCCAGCCCTTGAGCCCCACGATCTCGATGGCCTTCGCAGCAGCCTTGTACCTGGCCTCCTTGTCTACGCCCCGAATCTTCAGGCCGTATGCCACGTTGTCCAATACGCGCCGGTGAGGGAGGAGAGCATAGTGTTGGAAGACCATGGCAACCTTAGTCCGGCGAAACTGCATTAGCTCCGCCGGTGAGTATCTGCAAATGTCTTCGCTATCGAAACGTATCTGCCCGCTCGTAGCTTCTATGAGCCGGATGAGACAGCGCACCAGAGTCGATTTGCCGCTGCCGGACAATCCCATGACAACGAATATCTGCCCGGCGTCCACCTCGAACGAGACGTCTCTCAGCGCCACTACCACACCCAGAACATCCTGGATCTCAGTACGGCTCATGGACACGTACTCTGGCTGAAAGACCCTCTCCGGCCTGTCGCCGAAAATCTTCCATAGGCCTTCGACCTCAATCCGATGCCTCGGCAAGCTCATGTTTGTCAATATCTCCTCACGGGCCGTTTCGACCTACTCTCTATGGTTGTACCACAAATTACTAACGTTAAGATACGAATCCGCCGTACATGAAACAACTCGTCTCTCATGAAGTCCATGGCCGGGCGCTCATCGGGTCTCGATGCCAGATCCCTGATCCTCATCCGTAGAGCTGCCTACTCAGCCGCCACACATTCGCACATACAGGTGGAGCACCGGAAGATGAGCACTTGGCAAGCTCGACGCTCGCTCGCCAATACGCTACTTGAAGATACCAAGCGTGGCCCCGCAGATGAGCAGGCTCTAGGGCTTTTTCGCAAGGTCTATCACTGTGAGCAACCAGCAAGAATGGGACATCTGAAGAACCGAGAGTTTGGGGTGGGATTGAGGTCTGTTAAGCTCCCTCAGGGCTTTGTTGTAGCTTCTTCGCCTTTCGAAAGTCTTCGCCTGCACCTTCCTTCAGTGTCGCAGGATCTCCTCTCGCCTTCTCTTGAGCATGTATGCGGGTTTAACGTTGCCCAGAACATTGTTGTAACGCCGGTAGTTGTAGTAGCTGACTTCGGCGTCCACCCTGGTGTCATCCCCAAAGCGTTAACTTCCACGATCCGGAACTTTCCAGCGTCAATCGCCGCATGCGCCCCGATTCAGGGAACCAAACTGCGTCGGTCTACGTCCATATAGATATAGCCCAATCCTAATCCTCATCTACGGAGGTTGCCCAATGAAGACCAAAGTAAAGACCATCCTGCTTTCCCTTATAGGCATCTGGATTGTCTTGATGGCAGCGGCAGCCTGCCAGAGCGAGTCCGGGCCGTCCAACACTACGTTGGAGGTAGCGTCAGGCCGGAATCCCGACTCATCGGTAAGCGGCACCGTCACATACCTGGAGTGGTTGGCCCTAACCGAGGGTGCAACGCTCGTGGTAGAGCTGCGGGACGTATCCTACGCCGATGGCCCAGCTCCGCTCATCGCTCGCCAGACCATCTCCGGCCCAGGTCAGGTTCCCATCAAGTTCAAGGTCGGATACAACCGTGAGGACATTAGCTCCAAAAGTAGGTATTCGGTAAGTGCCGAAATTGTCGAATCCGACGGCTGCCTCGCCTTCACCAATGATACGTCATATGAGGTAATCACCCACGGTAATCCCGATAGGGTGGATATGCTCTTGGTGCTGGTGCAGCCGCCGCCTGACCTGGTTGAAGGCAGTGATGCCGGCTCGGACTGGCGGACCTGGGTAGAGGTCCCGGTCCCAGTAGCTTGGGCCAACCTGATACCGAACGAGCCGGAACACTTCCTGCGGGTTGCCTACTACCAGCCCACGATAGAAGGCTGTGCCCGCCCCGGCAACCAAGCGTTGGAACTGGACGGCTACGACATTATCGTCTGGGTAACGCTGATGCAGCCGCCGCCCACTCCCTGGGCTATCCCCTGCCACGAGCAGGTGGTGGAACTCGATACCGTAGAGCCCATCGGAGTGTCTCTTGAACCCGGGCAGACCTACAGGGTGATAGTAAATGGTATGGAAACCACCACCTTCACCATGCCGGAGACCAGCCTTGGGGACACCTTCCTAGCCGAATCGCCCATTGAGAGCATGGAGGTGATGACATTGGAAAGCTCTCCACCCCAGTACCAGCTTCGCGTCGTCTCAGGCATGCCCGAGGGCAGTGGATGCTCTCAGTTCAACGGCTACGAAATCCGGCGAAGGGAGTCCAACAGAATAGACGTGGCTATCACCCACCATCAGGCAGCCGATCCATTTGTTGTGTGCACTGCCGACTACCCCTCAATAGAGACCATCGTCTCCCTAGGCTCGGATTTTGAGCCAGGCTTGGAGTACACCGTTAGCGTCAACTCGGAAACCGCCGGGTCATTTGTAGCGCGTTAGCCTCGACCGAGAAGTCCGACAGGACCTCCTACGGTAAGGCTCCGGAGCGAAGATAAACTCTTGGAAGAGGGTCAAGCCATGTTCTGCCCTTTCCGCGTCCGTTAGGTGATGACAGCTTCCCGCGGTTTGGTACTCTAGCACCGATATGGCCCATCAAGCTCTGTCTAGGCTCGTTTCGTGTCCAATCCGTGAGCACAGGCATGCCGAGCTATGCGTTCTGGGTGCTGTTCTGCGCCGTGAGCATGGAGCCGTAAGTATGGGCCGATCAGTTCTTAGCGAGCGGAACAAACACGGACGCCGCTCGACGCATCGTAGGGGTGTGCCGGGATGACTATAATCTCGTCCGCCCTCGCCGTACGCTCGGCAATCGGACACCCCAAGAGTTCGCGCGCCACATCGCAGGGACTATACTGGCCGGATTCCA
Source organism: Dehalococcoidia bacterium (assembly GCA_965197675.1). Classification (GTDB taxonomy): domain Bacteria; phylum Chloroflexota; class Dehalococcoidia; order Plut-88900; family Plut-88900. The sequence continues at coordinate 1,913,104 of OZ240221.1, forward strand.
AGGATCCGCGGACATATTGCATGGGCAGGTTCGCCCTTAGGGAGGAAGTAATGTGGCTGCACACTCGGCTCCTTCTGATTAGCGCTTATTGCTCCTGGCCATATCGGTGCTATTAGTAGGGTAGGCCGCCGAACTGACTCAAGAGGCGCTCGCCAGCGCAGTTTACATTGGTCGGTTGACACTCATGCGGCTAAAGAAGGGAGAACAGACCCCTAAGTTCAAGACTCTTGATGCAGTTGCCAAAGCCTTAGGGATACGGGTCCAGAAGCCCTAGTCGAACCTGAGCTTCTTCTGCAATAGCTGTCGGGCGGAAGAATTGGCCGTCCCGTAGACTGGCGATCTTCTGACTTACGCCCAGTGCTGAGGAGGTGCCATCTTGCAAAGACAGCAGATCCTTGAGAATACGTATTAGACCTATTCAGACATGAACTACATTTTGCTGTTAATGAAGTGAAATGAGCGAAGTGGAGTTGCCCAAAGAGGTTTTTATTCAGCAGTTCGATGCGGTGCCACAGCTCTGCCAGTTTCTAAGAGGTTTGCGTTCTAATGACTTGATCGTTGAGCTTATTCAGAGTGAACTGGACGCAAATGCATCACGTACTTCCATCGTTTTCTATCCTAATCGGCTAGTGTGTCAGAGAAACGGTGACCCTGGCGCTTGACTCAGAGGTGGTGCCTGAGGGGACCGGCTGGCGCAACTGGACACCTGCACAAGCCTATCTCACAAGGTCAACCATTAGACGGTACGTTGGCGATGTCATACCCGTCCATAGAGGAATGCAAGGGGAGCAAGTTGCATCCGGTCTCGTCCGTAGGTGAAACCTGAATCTATTCGGCGGTTGTAGTATCGGCACGAACAACCTGGACGTGAGCTCCGGTGGAGGGCTGTCGGGCCAAGTTAGTGATCCATCCGGTACAGGTATCGGATGTCCCAAAGTGCGTACAGGGTGGGCGTCACGTTGCCGAAGACGTTTCGGACCGCGCTCAGCCGTTCGGAGAGTGTCGTGTAGATGACCGGCACGTTCTCGGCGACGATCTCCTGGGCACGCTGGTAGTACTTCACGCGCTCATCGCGGTCCAACTCCTGGCTGGCCCTGATGTAGGTCTCGTCGACCTCAGCCTCCCAGTCCGTCGCAGGCTCCAGCTGATTCGGATACCATAGGTGCAGGCCCTCACCACTGTGCCAAGTGGTGAGGCTGCTGTGCGGGTCCGGTCCGCCGGTTAGACCGATGATTATGGCGTCCCAATCATATGTAGCCGTTAGCTGAGAAACCAGATCGCCGAACTCGATCAAGTTATAGTCTACCTTTAGGCCGACCTGCGTCATGCCCTCGTGGACTATCGTGCCGACCTTGACTCGCACGCTGTTGCCTGTGTTTGTCACCAGAGAGAACTCGATCTGGTTGCCTTCTCCGTCTTCCCGTATCCCATCCCCATCGGTGTCGACCCAGCCGATACCGTCCAGGATTTCGTTGGCCTTCCCCAGGTCGTATTCGTATCTTCGAACATTTGGGTTGTGGAAATCGCCAGCGGCCGGGCTGATGGACGACCACTGAGGGTATCCAACGCCATGTTGCGCCTCATCAATTATCCTCTCCTTGTCTATGACATGTGCTACCGCCTGCCGAAACTCCTTGTTCTGGAACCACCCCAGCTTTTCGGATGGGAGATATCGCTCTCCGGTGTCTGGATTCTGGCCTGGGTTCATGTTGAATACGAGAAACGTTGTCCCAAAGGCGGGGCCTCGTTTGTAAATACTGAAGTTTTCTTGCTCCTGGAGCGGTTCTAGCTTTGGGAGCTCCTCTCCCAATACCCCATGGACATCAGCCTCCCCTGCCAGGAACTTTGCAAGCTCGTCCTCCAGTTCGGGTACGATGACGTGGACCACCCGGTCCATATAAGGCAGGCTGTTGCCCTCGTTGTCCTTGAGCCAGTAGTCAGGGTTGCGCTGCATTACCACGCGTTCGCTAGGAACGTAGCTTTCAATCGTGAAGGGGCCGGTGCCTATCACATCTGTCGGGTCCGTACTGACGTCCCACGTCGAAGCGAAGGTGCCATCGTCAACGTACTTCTCTAAAATGTGCTTCGGATATATCGCTGTGCCCATAGAGCGGAGAAAGGGAGCGAAGGGCACGGGAAGGACACACTCGACCGTATAGCTGTCGAGGGCCCTGACGGACATCGGCGACTCCTGCCATTTGCCGCTCTCTTCGTCCAGGAGTCGGAAGTGGAACGTCGGGCGGCTGCTCGCCGGGATATCGTGGTTGTAGATGATCCTGTTGAAAGTGAAGTCCACGTCATGGGCCGTGAAGGGTTCACCATCATGCCACCTCACGTCCTTGCGCAGGTGGAACGTCCACGTCATGCCGTCCTCCGAGCGCTTCCAGGACTCCGCCAGTGCCGGCTCCACTTGGTCTGTCAACCATGAGGTCTCGGTCAGTCCCTCGAAGAGGTACCCCAAGACGCCCGATGACGAGGCATCGTTGGCAATAGCGAGGTTAAAGGTAAGCGGCTCGGAAATAGTCGCGAAGGTCAGAGTCCCGCCATGTTTCCCCGTGGCGTACTCGAACTCTTCAGCATTCTTCCTGAGCTGGTCGACTATCGTTGTCTGCGGGACGGGTGAGGTGTTCTTGTTAGCGTGGGAGCAATCGTGTTTGTAGGAGTGGGTGCAGTTGGGCTTGTTGGCACGGGAGCGGGCATACTCTCGGAGTCATCCGAGCAGGCTGCCAACACGAACAAGGACGACATTATGAGGAGAGCAAGAAGCCAAACTCGAGTCCTATTAGCGGTCATCTCCTTACCTCTTTAATTGGCACCGGAATTAGTCTCCGTCGGTTCACAAAGCCAGGACTAATAGTACAACGCGCATTGGTGCTCCCGGTCTAGAATGAACCTACTCTATCACCTCGGTTTTGTCAGCGTCAATTCTGCAACACCCTGTCAACGCAGACGGAGATCTACAAGACCCATGGGCTTCCCTTGCCTGAACTCGGATACCCGTCAGCCGTCGGAGAAGGAGTGAATGATGGCAGTCGACTCACGGGCAATACGACGGCTGTAGAGTTTCCCACGGCGACGGCTGACGGCCTTGGTCGGCAACCAGACGTGCGACTGGGGCGGGATTGAGGCCAAAGCTCCCAGGAGCGATCGAGAAGCGGATCACGGCAGCTACATTGTAGCAAGAGATTCTGTGGTGCCGTCGAGTTCCATTCTGAGGCTGCTGGTCTTTGTTGTGGCCTACACGGCGTCCTTTTGGCTGAGGGCGGTTGCATGGCGAGTCCTGGTGGGTCGGGGTGTCAGCGTCTTCCGTTTATTCGTGGCCATGATAAGTGCTCGAGCTCAGTTGACTGGGCGTCGATGTAAGATTACGCTGATGCCGTTACAACCATAGCTGAATGTCTTTCCGCTTAACTCCTATTCAGATTAAACGCAAACTCACAGGACGGTGAATTCGATGCGAACCATTGCGGCCTTACTGCTCATTCTAGCGATAGTGGCCCTGACCATCGGTTGCGAGGATGACGTCACGGCCACGCCGTTCGCGGCGCCCACGGAGACGCCGACAGTTGCGCCTGCCACCGCACCCGCGCCGACACCTGTGGCCACGCCGGACAGCGACGGCGAAGCCGATCCTAGCGACGCCTACTTTGCCCTAGACCGCGTGCTGGACATCAGCATCGAGATCGCTCCCGAAGATTGGGACACCCTGCGCCACCAGACCCGGACTTTCGATGACTTGATAGCCGAAATCGAGGAATACGGCCTGTCTCAGCCCTTTGCTGACATCTACGACTGGTTCTCTGGCACAGTGACCGTGGACGGTGAAACCTATGCCGATGTCGGTGTCCGCAAGAAGGGGTTCATCGGCTCACAGAGCGACACTAAGCCCGCCCTCAAGCTCCGCTTCGACAAATACGTGGACGGTCAGATCCTCGGCGGGATAATGGAGCGGATGACCTTGAACAACGGCATTCAGGATCCCTCCATGGTCAACACCTGCCTGTCGTACCGGGTTTTCGCCGCCGCGGGCAATCCCGCGCCGCGCTGCAACTTCGCTACCGTCTCGGTGAACGGGAAGAACCTGGGGCTGTACATTCACGTTGAGGAAATCAAGCCCCCGTTCTTAGCGCGTCACTTCGAGAGCGCCGAGGGCAACCTGTACGAAGGCACGGTCAGCGACTTCACACCCGATTATCGCGGCACCTTCGAGAAGAAGACCAACGAAGACGCCGCCGACTGGTCGGACATTGACGTCGTAGTTGCCGCCCTGCTGGACCCGTCCGATGCCGGCCTGAAGGCGCTGTCGGAAATCGTAGACCTGGATCGCTTCCTGTCGTTCTGGTCGACAGAGGTGCTGGTGGGTCACTGGGACGGGTACGCCGGCGATCGCAACAACTATCACTTCTACCGGGAGCCCGACGGCCCCTTCGTGTTCATACCCTGGGGCGTTGACGACACGTTCCACCTGAAGGACGACCCCAACCCCTTCGACAACATCAGCAATCCGCCGCCGTCGGTGCTGGCCCTCACCGCCATCCCCAACCGCCTCTACAACAACCCCGACTGGCGGGCGAGATACGCCATCCGACTGAAGGAAATCCTGGACTCCGCATGGGATGAAGACGAGCTGCTGGCAGTCGTGGACGAAATGGCCGCCATCGTGCAGCAGCACGCCCTGCCGGATGCCAGGCAGGCGGCCGCCGGCGACACGGAGCGGGTGCGCAAGTTCATTCTGAAGCGGAAGGGCGAAATCCTGGCCGACCTCACACCAGAACCGCCGGACTGGCCGGACCCTTGGGAGGATGCCCCGACCGCCGGTCTGCAAGCTGACTCCTTGGAAGTGGCCTTTGAGACCAATTGGGGAAGCAACTTGAGCGCCAACCCGCTGGAGGAGGGGACGGTCATCAGTCTGTTGTTGGACGAGGCCGAAGAGTCGGTCGACAGGTTGGCAGTCATTGCCGGCCTGTCAAGCGCGGATGAGAAGGGCTTGCTGCCGGCCGTTGATGAGACCGCATCCATAGTAGTTCTGGGAGTGGAGTACGACGGTTCCATAAGCGGGATGACGCTAGTGCTAGCCCTTGAACAGCTGGCAGCCGGGGCCACGCTGGTCATTGGCGAGGACGCGATCGCTGGAGGGGCGTGGACCATACAGCCAGGCGCGCTCGTGCCGGACTTCTTTTCGCCCTTCACTGGGGGCGCGCTGGAGCTGACGGAGGCGGGGACGGATCCTGGCGCGGACATAGCCGGCAGTTTCGCAGGCGTCTTCGGGGGAACACCATATTTACCGGATAGCGCAGACTCTGCTGAAGAGGACGCGGATGCCGGAGCGGCTTCCCTGGACATTGGCCTAGTCATCAACGAGGTGGCCGCGAAGGGCGACCCACTGGACTGGTTCGAGCTTTACAATTCTCGGCCGACCCTATCGCGCTCTTTGGCCTCATGTTGGCCGACAGCCTCACGGACGTCAGAAAGCGGGTCGCCTTCCAGTCTGGTACGGTCATAGAGCCGGGCCAATACCTGCAGTTCCAGTTGGACAAGGAGGGCTGGCCCGGCTTCGCGCTAGCCAGTGACGAGGAACTGGGCATCTGGCTGCTGGACGGCACCCTGGTCGCCAGCGTTGACTGGAACGAGGGCCAGTCGGGCTAGGGGCAGAGCTACGCCCGCGTGCCGGATGCCGCCGGCGAGTTCCAGACCGTCGGCAATCCCACTTCGGGGGCCGCCAACCAACCCTAGAAAAACTAAACTAGAAGATACCAGTGGGTGTAGCAGTCTTCGTCGCCAGTGTGGGAGCGCCGGTGTCGTTCAACCGGTAGGCCAGGAGGATAATCGACGGCCTGAGGAAGCCGGCGCAGCTTCTCGACATGTTGTCCTTCCGACGAGCGGACGGGAGGCAGGTCTCGCCCAAAGATCTCCCCTTAGCGCAAGGGTGCGCATTGATTTGCCAGGGGGCAGCCCCGATAATAGGTATTGGCCGTCCCCGAGTCTGTTGGTGGGAAGCGGCGTGGCCGCCTCCTCCGATGAATGGAAAAGCCTCTGACCCGGCGGCTCGTGGAGGCCTACCCGGGATAGGCTGACCCTTTGCTCATATAAGAACCTCCCAGCGAAAAGTTTGTAGTACAGTCTCCTTAGGTGTGCCAGACCTTCTTGTAGACGGAACCGGTCTGGGGAGAGCCGCCTCCCCGTGCATCGCCGAACTCACGATGCAGGCCGGCTGCATCGTCCCTGTGCAGGAGGTAAGGTTCGTTCATTCTCGGTCTGTGAAACCGTCTTAACACCCATCAGATTCAGCCGCAAACTGCGCTCTGAGAGGACCCGCCCTCGCCTCCTTTGCGGCTATCTCCAGCTTCTCCTTGTGCTCCCGGTGGTCGCGGATGGGGGGATGTCGTCCATGTCCAGGTGGTGGTCTCCACCAGGTTGTACAGCCGGTCCTGCCTCTATCGCACGTCGACAAGCTCAGTCTCAGCGATCCCCGGCCTCCGGCGCTGGCAGTTTGACGAATGCCTGGCGGCACAGCACGGACAGAGCATTCAGCAGGGTATCCCTGGGTCTAGCTGGCCTGGATTATGTAATCGGGCTACTGGGGTGTATCACCCAGGAGAGCGGCCTGCGCCTCCTGGATTTCCACAGGCCAACTGCTCTTGATATAGGCCAGCACTGCCCAGATATCTCCATCGTCGAGCACCTCAGAGAACCCTGGCATGTTGCTCTTATAGTTAGGACCGACGACGCTGGTCGATCCCCACTTGGTGATCTTGAACAGCAGGTCATCGCTGTGATGCCAGGTGTGACCGGTCGCATCATGGGGTGGGGCAAGCAGCGTCCCGTCGGCGTTCCGTCGCCACCAATTCGCCTGTCCTTCAAGGTTTGCACCGTGACAGGAGGCACACTGCGCTTGGTAGACAATAGTGCCACGAGCTACCAACTGTGAGTCGGAGTCGCCGTCCTCGTGAGGGCCTGGATCGCGCCAAACAAACCACCCTAACAAGGCTAGTACCACCATCGCCGTCATTACTGACACGAGGATGGTGGTGAGTACGCGTCTGTTCATAGGAGTCTGATCTTAAGACGAGATGATGCTCCCCTTGACACACGTAACCATCCATGCCAGCCTAGAATCAATCAGATATAGGTTGATTCTAGGAGCAAGTATAGCATAAGAGGTTTCGACCGAGACTTCCCCACTAGCGATGCCTGCTTAGAGTGGTTTTTAAGAACCGCTGGCCCAGTGCTGCGATGAGGACGGAGAATCTCACCTGAGCACCTCCAACACTGTGTATAATCAGTTATGAGGGCCTCGCCGTAGAGTAAACTGGCGATGCCTCATTTCCGGCCCTATCAACCAAGCGGAGGGAGCGTAACATGGCTGAGTTCTTCGGGGACCTTGAACGGCTCGCAGCCGATCTCTACCCGTACCGGTGGCCGATCCTACTCGCTATCGTGGCGGTAGTCGCCGCGATAGCGTTCTACGCCTACCGGCGCCAGTGGCACAGGGTGGTCTGGGAGCACAGACGGCTGGTGATCATCGTCGGCACGCCACTGCTGGTCCTGGCCGGATTCCTAGCCTGGGACCTTGGATCCCCACTGTTCCTCAACAAGACTGTCGAAGAGGAGTTCCCCTTCGCCTATTCGGCGGTCGTGCCTCCCGACATGGAGCGGAAGGACGTTGAGACGACGATGGCCGTCCTGTCGAAGATGGACGGCGAACCGATGGCGGAGGACATGTCCGAGATGATGAAGGAAGGCAGCGGGGAGGTCGTTAAGCTGAAGGAAGGCGATTTCCGCGACCAGGACAGCTTCCACAAGGGCAGCGGCAAGGCCGCGGTCTATCGCGCCCCGGACGGCTCCCACGTTGTCCGGCTGGAGGACTTCAAGGTCACCAACGGGCCAGAGCTTCACGTTCTGCTGTCGGCACACAACGATCCCCTGACTCGGAGCGAGCTGAAGGACGACGGCTACCACGACCTCGGAAAGCTGAAGGGCAACATTGGTAATCAGAACTATACCGTGCCCGATGGAGTAGACGTTTCTGCGCAGATGAGCGTCGTGATCTACTGCAAGCCCTTCTCGGTTATATTCAGCGTGGCCCCGCTCAGGGACTCAAGCTGATATTGAATATCGGGCGAAGGCCCACCTGTGGGATACAGCTGAGGGGTGTGGGGACCAACGGCAAGTCAGGTAAGTTCCTCTATTACCGTTGCAACAGCTGGCTCATGAAGGGTCGAACGGCTTGTGATGCCCCTTCAATGAACGCCAGGAGGCTGGAGTCCAAACGGTTAGCCGGGGAAACCGTCTAAGGTGATACGCTATCTGGAGGAGCGAGGCCGCGTTTAGCTGATCGACGCCAAAACTAGCATGTTGTCCAGTTGCTTGCGACAGTGGGAAGAAGCGCGATCTGAGAGGTCCGAGTAGTTATAATCGAGTTCGTTACAGACCTCGCGAACCTTAGCAACCAGTCTGCTGCGGTCGTCCTTGTAGTCGAGAAGCTTGTCGGCGAACATCGTGTGCAGCAACGGCTCATCGTAGCCAGTCTGGAGCTTGTCGGCGCACACCAGGAAGCGGTACGGAGCTTCCTGAATCCTGTCGGCAATCAGGTTGGACGAGAAGCCGTTGAGGGACGCCTCGGTGACCTGCGCACCGTCGTAATCATGCTTCCCTGAGAAGGCGGCGATAGCCTGATAGGGGCTCTAGCGCGCCGTCAGATAGCCCGGATGGGGTATTAGTAGCTGATGGCCCTCGCCGGACCGGTAGATGGGGAATTGGCAGCGTGGCGCTCGTTGGATCGGGCGTTGGTACAGTTCCTCATCTTGGTGTCTGAAGCTCTCGGTGTTCTTGGAAGGATAGTTTCTATGAAGTCTAGTAGAGATAGGAAATGGTACGGGTCCTGACCGAGCACTGGCTAGCTCAACGAGTAATCTTCCGAAGTTTCACCTATGCCACTATTTATCCAGGCCGATGAGTACCTATCCAGCAACCTGATGTTCGAAGGGGAAATCCATAACCAGCTTCTGGGCCTGTTCTTTCAAGCCGTACAACACCTCGGGGTGCAGTGGTATGCCGTGACCAGATCTCTCTTGTTTCGTCTCGTGCTCTATCTGTCCCGGCACCAGTACCCGCTCCCTTACTGAAACTGGAGGTGTGGCCCGAAGGTTTGCTAGCATATCATCCATCATCTCCTTGAATTCATCAACGGGTCGGAATCCGTCGACGCGGATAGCCCCTAAGAAGTGGGCTACTTTCCCATCTTCCTCGGATAACGTGACACTGTAGCCCATTCCGGACAGAACCCCAGCAAGGATATCCACCAGCACCGCCAGGCCATAGCCCTTGTAGCTGCCCAACTCCGCCGAAGAGCCCAAAGGAAGCAACGCTCCATCCTCAAAGCCATCCTCAGGGTCGGAGATGGGGTTACCGTTCTTGTCCACCGCCCAGCCATGGGGAATAGAGGTACCTTTTCGCTTCGCGATCTCCAGCTTGCCAAAGGCCACCGCGCTGGTAGCCATGTCCAGGATATAAGGAGGCTCCTTCCCAGCGGGTACAGCAAAGCTCATGGGATTGGTGCCTAACATTGGCTTCGAACCGTGAGTGGGAACCACCTGAGCCGGGGAATTAGTCATGGACAATCCTATCATATCGTGGAGCAGGGCCATTGTAGAGTAGTATTGACCGGCGCCGAAGTGGCGACTGTTAGTGACTGCAATCATGGCGATTCCAGCTTCTTTAGCTTTGCGAATTGCCATCTCCATGGCTCGGTAAGCAACTACCAGCCCGAACCCGTTATCTCCATCCACCAGGGCAGTGGTAGCGGTCTCGCGGATAATACGAAGCCGGGGTTTAAGGTTATCCAGTCCGCTTCGGAGTTCCTCAGCGTAGGAGAAGGGGCCGCCCAAATGCGCCACGCCGTGGGAATCGACTCCTCTAAGGTCGGTCTCGATGAGGATATCGGCGGCAATGGAAGCATCCTCAGCTGACAGGCCCGATCGGACGAAGACCTCGTTGGTAAAGCTCCGAAGCTCATCGGCCTTGATGCGAGGATAGCTTTCCATATCCCTCTCCTTGTTCTTTGCTTACCGGGCATTCTAGACCTTGCCGGGGAGTTTTGGAAGAGCTCAAGTGTATCGCCACGGCTCTACGCTTAGCCATCCTTCACTGCCATACTTGCTGTGATGTAAGCGGCAGCCCTCGGCCTCGGTTAGAAAGACATTACCGAACCAAACGACTCACCTACAATAGCAATCCATATAAGCTCCAACGTCATACCTCAGAATCCTGGAAGACCTGTTCTCAGGACTCCTCACATGGTGGTTAGGTTCTCTGGGAGGCAACACTGGAGAGGTTTCCAGTGGCATCCATCACTTCTCACATCAGCAGATCTATACCCAGGAGGGCGATAGGAGGTGATTGCTTCTCTGCTGTTACGGGAGGAGAAGATTTGGCCGGGCTTGCGTGAGGTTATCGAGCAGGCGCGAGATCATTCCTCGGCAGTAATCACTTCATCAGAATGATAAATAGGCGCGCCTTCGACTGCTTTCCCAAGCTCGTAATAGTGGAAGTGGAGCTAGCTAGGTACTCTACTGGTTGGAGCGCACGCAGGATCAGTTAGGGGAGAGTTCACAAGTAGTGGTGTCGGATATTCAGGACTGGCTGGCCATCCTATCGAACGATTAGGGACGACTGTTGAAATGGATCAGAGGACAGGATCAGGATGCCAAACAATTCAACAGCGAAGAGGCCGCCATCCATCATGAAACCTCTCGCCTGGTATTATTAATCGCGTACCTCAAAGCTTAACCACTTCGAGGTACGCGATTAATAGAGCGCTACTTTGTGTCCTGTGATATGCCGTGTGGCATGAGCACAGGATTTCTTTATTGGGTGAACACCTCTCTCTTTAGCCGCTCTTCATATTCCTCCCAGTGAGGAAGGAGGTAAGACCATTGCCACAATATGGCTCTCTCTGCCATTTCCTCTGGGCTCGGCAGAACTCGACTAGCGGCGGGGCCGTATACCGTCTTGGAGTTGGACACGAAGAAAGGCTGTATCTCGGCATACGCGGCCTGCACCTCGGGGTCTAGCAAATGATTGATGAAAGCCTCTGCCAGATCTTGTTTACTAGTTCCTCTGGGTATCAGCATGTAGTCTATGAATCCCGCAGTGCCTTCTTCTGGCGTAAACATGCCGAATCTTTCAGGGTCTCGTGCAACAATAGGCTGAAACTCGGGAGTCATTGGATCGATGGCTGTGTCACCCCGTTCCAACGCGGCCGTAGCTTCGGCGCCACTCGACCACCACAAAGCTACGTCCAACTCCTGCAGCTTCTCTATGATGGCATCAAAACCTTCCGGTGTATAAAGCTCATTCGGCCCCGGTTCCAGGTCCAAGGCAAAGGCTGCCGCTGAGATAGGCAAAATCCAGTAGGCAGTACTCATGCTGATTTTACCCTGGGCTTCAGGCCTCCACAAATCCGACCACGAAGTAGGAGTGAATCCCAATATCTCCTTGTTGAATACCAGGGTGCTGAAACCATACTGAAAGGGGGCTGCAAAGTTGACGTCACGTCCCTCGCCATGATCGCTCAGGTGGAAGCTATGGAGGTCATCCATATTTGGAATATTCTCCCGCCTCAACTGAAGCCAAACGCCTTCTTCGATGCCTCTGAGGAGAGTGGTGCCATCGCCAAAGATGCCGTCATAGGGCGGATTATCCGCCGGGGCAGCAAGGATTTCGCCGAGGTCCGCTCCCACTCCAGGCACGAGCTGCACCGTGGCTCCCGTTTTCTCTTCAAAGCTGGGTATTGCAGTCTCTTTGATAGCGTCGTAGAACTGACCCGAATAGGCAGTCCATACCAGTGTCTGTCCCTCAAAGGGCTTTGGAGTAGGTGTGGCAGCCGCTGGCGGAGGTGTTGGCGTCGATGTCGCTGGTGCAGGAGTGCTTGTTGCATCCCCCCCACAGGCCATTGCAACCAACATTGTGCTTATCAGAATGACAATAATAGCTATCCATTTACTTTTGGACCTCATGAGCGCGTCTCCTCCCGCTTTACCTGTAGAAAAACCCTACTATACTTCTTAGAGCATTTGAGAAAATTTGGAAGTACCAAACCCAGTTTACATCTTCTGTCAATGTCTGATACTTTTACAACTGCAGAAGATGACCTCTGATATCCTATTGAATCTTAGCTCTATCAGTGTTTCCCCGGACGATTCAGTCATGCTGGGACACCTGGGGATCCATCTTTAACCCTTGTCGGTCCTCTCAAGCTACAGATCAGGAGACTGTGTGGGGGAGATGATTCTATACCCCTCCTTAATCTAGCCCTGGTTATCCATAATGGATTGAATTGCTCACATGCACATCCGGAATGGACAGGCAGGTTAGGGTTCTAGGAGAACCCATAAAGGCTGGCGCAGTTATCCCACAGCATTTTCCGTTTAGTTTCTTCTGAAAAAGACATTTCCAGAAACGATTCAGTGGCATGGGGATACTTGGCATCGTTATGTGGATAGTCGGTCGAGAAGACTACAGTGTCCACGAAGTCTGACTGCTCCATGAACTTGGCGGGTTCTTCATCGGTCTCTATAGATACATAGCATTGTCGCTGGAAGTATTCCACGGGCTCCAACTTCAACTCTGGCGACTCGAAACGTCCCGACAGGTCGAAGTGCTCATTAAGCCTCCAGACCAGCCAGGGCGCCCACGAGCAGTTGGCCTCTAGGAACGCGACCTTGAGTCCTGGAAAGCGTTCCAGCACACTTCCGCCGATCATACTAACTAGAGACAGCATCATCTCCATAGGATGACAGCAGGCGTGGTGCGTCCAGTAGGTCTCGAAGCGCTCTCCGACCTGTGGTAGAAGGGCATTGGCCCCTTCATGGAACCCCACGGGTACACCAAGCCGCTCGATTTCTGCCCAGAGTGGATCGTAGTATCGGTCGTGCCAGTTGCGGCCGTTGACTATGTTGGGTCGTAAGAATAGGGCCTTCATTCCCATCTCCTGTACGGCCCGGCGAGCCTCTGTGGCAGCTGATTCCACGTCGAAGGGGGAAATCATGGCTGCACCATACATTCGGTCCGGTGCGAAGCTGCAGAAATCGTACATCCAATCGTTGTAGGCGGTGGCTATGGCCGCCCCCAAAGCAGGGTCTAGACCGTCTACCGCCAGAACGTATAGCCCTCTACTAGGGTAAAGGACTGCGACATCTATACCCTCCCTGTCCATGGCTCTAACTTGGGAAGCCGAGTCCCAGTTATTCTCGTAGGAATCCCTGTAGGTATCGTCCAACTCTTTGGCCTTCTCTCTTTCCCAATCGGCGCCCCTGTCTGTGGGTATCTCGTGTCCTTCCACCTCCAGGTTCATACTTCCCTGGAACTCATCTATGCCCTTGGGTGCCCTTTTAGTAAATGCCGTATCAATATATCGCTGCCATAGGTCTATCGGCTCAATCACGTGCATATCCGAATCCATGACCTTGAAACCGTTTTTCGCCATAACATCTCCTCTTGGGAAGAAAAGTCGACTCTTAAATCATGCAAGCGCATTAAAGCGTAGGGCTCAGGGCAATCCAGTCTACGCGGGTAACCCGACCGATGTCAAACTTGTGAAGCCTTTCACTCCTTCGTCTAGTCGTCGTATCGGGAAAGCTCTCACACACACTCTCTGCGGACTTTTCGGAGAACGCCCAAAGCTGAGTCGTTTGTTAGATTGGGTTCGCGTATGTTCTCATTGCTATGGCGACAAGGCTACAATGATAAGGCCCAGCACGATCTGGCCGGAACCGATTAGGCGGCCCCTTCCGAATGACTCCTTTAGGACCAACGTTCCAAGCATCACCCCGATTACGATGCCCACCTCTCTTGCAGGGGCTACGTAGCTTACTTTGGAGGTCGTTAGAGCTGTCAGTACCAATCCGTAGGCCAGAAACGTGAGTAGCCCGGAGGTAACAATGGCCCCCTTGGCCCGATCCCACTCCATATACATCAGCTTTGTGCCAAAAGCCTTTACCATGTAGGGAGAGAGAAGCAGGGCGGAACCGACTGACATGAGGTACATGTAAAGGAAGGGATTGACGTATCTCACTCCAACCTTGTCCCAGGTCGAGTATGCGGCGATGACCAAACCCGTCAGCAGGGCGTAACGTGTCCCTGTGTCCCAGAGGAGCCTGACAGGGTTCTCCAGGATGTTGGAAAGCCTACCCCACCAGTACACGATGTAGATTCCCAGGACGATGGCAATAATTCCTATCACTGCTGTGAAGGAAATGGTCTCATCCAGTATCACAACACCTAGAACCGGCACTAGTGCCGGGCCCAGACCACGGGCTATGGGATAGACCACTGAGAGGTCGCCGTGGGTATAACCTCGACCGAGGAAAATGAAATATAGCACCTGGAGGAGTGACGCTCCAAGAACATACCACCATCCTGGACCTTCGATGGGATAGAGGAGGATGAGAACAACACCCAGGGGCAACAGGAGTATTGCTGTGGATATCAAGAGCCACCAGATAAAGACTTCCTGGTTCGTGCCACGCTTTAGGAGGAAATTCCAAGATGCGTGGGCGACGGCGGACAGGATCACTAATACTAGGGCCGGGCCGGTCATAAGAAGGAGTATAGACTCATGCGCAACGCTAACAAAATGGCCCCGGTAGAAGCTCGAAATCCTAGTGAGAGCCTTCCTCTGTCGGAGGGCCCATAGCAGACTTGGCCTCGGGGAAGATGGAACGCACGGGCCTCTGACGGCCTAGGCTAAACAAGCATTATCGCGACTGCATCGGAATCTGGAACCCCAGGTAGACGTAGGTGTTTTGTGTCCTGATTAATTGTGATTTGTCGAAGTAGCATGGAGACCAATACCGCAGCGATGATGGAGACAGCCTCGGAGACCATCAGCAGCCAATCGCCTGAGATTAGCCGGCACGTGGATACCGTGACTGTTGCGCCTCCGAGAAGGGCCAGGGCGCCGATGGTCCCAGCCAAGATGATAGTAACCAAGCCGCCCACCAGGGGCCGAGGAGGAGTGATACGGAAGCGTTTCCCCAGACATCTGGATCGGCAAAGTCGATTTCCGGATTGTTTCCCTTCCAGATCTCCTTTACCACCCGGTAAGGCTGGAAGAGCAAGGCGATAGGTATGAACCACCAGCCCACGGCCCAACGCGGGGAAAATCGCTGGCGGAAAACTCCCAAGGCTCTCAGGTTGCTTGAGGCGCTATGAATCCAGCAGCAAAATGCGATCCCTGTCCAACAAAGCCTAGGAGCGACAGCAACACGATGACGCTTTGTCGGCTATCGTTGGCGGCCGCTTGCTCCTCGATAACAGGCTAGCCGGATTCGATTCGCCTGAGCAAATCTATCTCGGCGAAGGTCGAGACGATGGAAATCACAGCCATCAGGCAGACGAGGGCCATGAGATCGAGGGTGACGTTGGCTCGATCTCGGGGGAATTGATATAGAGATTGTTCCATAGTGCTCAAAGAGCATCCTTTTATGTCTGGTGTACGCTACAATACATTTATCGTCCTAAGGATTGGTCTGGCAAGGCGAGCGCTATACTGCAAAACACCCTTATCTTTCTCCGGTTCATCACCGACTGCCCGTGTAGCGTGGGCATTTCGTGTCACGTTTATCTGGCACTCCTGTGGAAGCCTCTGGTCTGATTGCCCAAAACCGAGCCGGATAGAATACCTACGAAATGTGGGTGTAACTCAAGGTGGTGACCCTTATTCTACTAGCAGTTAATGGGGCAAACAGGTAAGTTCAGGTCTCCAATGGTAGGACACAGGCCTCAAATTAGCACGGACTGAACGGGTTGGTGTCTATTGCAGATGTCGGTGCGAATTTCAATAATACAATGCCGGTTCTTGCTGGCACATTCTGTATTTCACGTGTGGGAGTAGTGCAGATAAGTTAATGAAGCGCGGCAGATGAAGCTGCTCCCTTTTCGTTCACCAGACGGCCCTCACTAAACCTGCTAATAGAGAAGGGCTTGATGAGATCAGGCGTCTCACCTGTTGCAATCAACTCTGCCATGGTTTTGCCCGCTATCGGAGCCGCCTTAAAGCCGTAGGTGCCCCAGCCACAACTTAGAAGAAGGCCATCTATTTCTGGGACTGGGCCCATGAGGGGGGCATAGTCGGGAGTCATGTCGCAAAGACCAGCCCAGGTCCTTAGCACATTGACTTCTTTAAGGAAGGGCAGCAGCTTCAGGGTGTGGGAGATTAAATCTTCTAACCTAGTGAACGTGGTCTTCTCGATATAGGCAGAGTAGTGTTCGACTGCTCCGCCAATGACTAATTCGCCTCGGTCTGTTTGATAAATATAGACGTGGAAATCAGTGGAGGATATTCCAGTATTCAGAAAGGGCTTCAGTGGCTCCGTGACCAACGCCTGAAGTGGATGAGTAACGATAGGTAGCTCTAGACCTGCCATCTTGGCTACCGTCGACGACCAACCCGCCGTGCAGTTGAGGACTGTGTCGGCGTGAATGTTGCCTCGGTTGGTCTCCACCCCAGTCACTCTTCCGTTATTTCGTTGAATGCCCATTACCTCGGTGAATGGATGAACTTCTGCACCCATTCTATCGACGGCTTGGGCGTAGCCCCAAATCACAGCATCGTGGCGAATGACTCCTGCAGGTGGATGATACAGGCCGGCCAGCACAGGCAATTCTTTGCCCCTACGCATATCTAGGCAAGGGACTAGTTTCTCGATCTCATTGGGGCCTATTATTCTGCTATCTACATCCATCGCAGCATTGAACTCTGCTCGGGTTCGGAGAGCATAGATCGAGGATTCGGTGTGAGCCAACTCAATACGACCAAACTGGCTAAATAACAAGTTGTAATCTAAGTCCTGGGCTAGGTCTTCGTATAATTTGAGACTCTCGTGAAAGAAGGGAATACCTTCTGTGGTTACATAGTTGGCCCTGAGTATAGCCGTGGATCGAGCGCTGGCTCCGCCACCAAGATACCCCTTATCAAGGACCGCGAGATTTGTGATGCCTCGTTTCCCTAAGTAATAGGCAGTAGCTAGCCCATGCACTCCGGCGCCGATGATCACTACATCATAGTGACCTTTCAGTTCGGGGCGTCTCCACAGCCGCTCTTTTTTGAAAATGCGCAGCATATCGAAAATCTACTAACCCGTTATTCTTATCGCTGTCTTTGTCAACTTGATCTGATGCGCCCTAGCACCTCGAGTCCAAAGGCTCCAATGCCATCATCCTTCCCAGCATGTAACAGGGCTTCCCATAAATACTCGCCGTAATCTCGTTGTACGTATAGCTGATAAGCCAATGTGTTTCCGATGTCAGAGCGAAGGACGATCACGTATACCTCCGCAGCCTTGCCTTGTGCACAGGAACCATCCGCAAACACAACGGGGTTTAGGTCCAGCTCAGCTAGCTTGGATAGTAATCGGTATGCTAACGGCCCTGATACCAACACTCCCGCGTGCGTTGAGGTGATGTCCACTAAGTGGGCACATCCCTTTATGTTTTCCTTAAGGAAGTCTCCCACCGGGCCGACGTCCTGGGGCGATGATATTACCAGCGCATCGTCATAGGTTAATCCGACAACGGTTAATTGGTCATCGGTTGAAGTTGGGTTTGGGCAACTCTGGGCTTTACCTGCCTCAAGAGGTTCCGAGAGCGAGAGGACTTTTGATAAGGCCTTTAATGCCTCAGCACCTTGAATGTCGAGTTTGCCAACGGAGCTTATATCACATATTCCCCCGAAATCTCTCAGCATCTCCAAGTCAGACTCTAACGAGCTATATATCGACGGAAGATACCACCCGTCCTTCTCAACGATAGAGGCCCCCGCCGATTTATGAGTGTGATACATCGCCGTTCGCCTGGCGGGACCAGCTGTGGTCATACTCTCAGACCTCTCATCCCCTTAACCGTTCCCCAGTCGGGTCGTAAACAGGGTCAATGGTTATCTTGGCAGGTGCGATTTCTTTACCCACCTTGATACCTATATCCTTGCCATCCTGGGCCAACTCGATTGGAACCCAGACTAGGCCAAAACCTTGATTCAACGTTGGACTATATCTGGAGCTAGTAACTTTGCCCACCGGTCGGCCGTTCAGCATGACAGGCACACCATCCCCAGGTATCGCCCCATTCTGCATAACGAAGCCCACCAGCTTATTCCTTAGCCCTTGCTCTTCTATCTCCTTAAGAGCACTGCGGCCTATGAAATCATCCTTCTCGAATTTGACTGCCCACCCCATGTCGGCTTCCAGGGGGTTGGAGGCCAAGTCGGTATCCTGTCCAGGTATGAGGTGCTTTTTCTCCAGTCGGAGGATTCGTTGGGCCTCGACGCCGAAAGGAGATATGTCGAACTCTTGCCCTGCATCGAGCAGCGCCTCCCACATGTGCTCTCCATATTCAGCAGGGCAGTGTATCTCCCAACCTGCCTCACCCACAAATCCGACGCGTAAAAGAAGGGAGGGCACCCCAGCAACCATTCCACTGGCGCTTCTCATGTATTTGAACCCCTCCGTAGAGATGTCAACGTCGGTTAGTTTAGACAGGGTGTCCCTGGCTCTTGGTCCTGCGACATTTATAGCGGCAAATCCGGCTGTTATGTTAGTGATATGGGCGCACATTCCAGTGCCTGCTATCCACCATTTGAACCATTCCTCTACTAGATCCGTGTTTCCTGACCCGGTAGTTACGTAGTAGCTCGTCTCCTCCAGTCTGGTCACCGTACCATCGTCTAAGATGACCCCGCTATCGGAGCAGATCATGCCGTACCGTATCCTGCCAATTGCGAGGTTGGAAAAAAAGTGAGTATACACTTTGTCCATAAGCTTGGGTGCGTCGCTGCCTCTCACATCCAACTTACCCAAGGTGCTTACGTCGATAATGCCGACTCGCTCCCGGACAGCTCTAACCTCATCCTGGGGCGACCCGTATGAACGAGGCCGTTTCCATTGTCCCACCTCCATCATATTCCCGCCCATTTCGATGTGCTTGTGGTGGATCGGAGTGAACCTGAAGGCCAAGTGCCCCGGGCCCGCCAAAGCACCCATGGTCACCGGACTAACCGGTGACCGGGGTGTGGTGCTACCTATCTCCTCGATGCTCTTTTCATTTTCTGCGGCGCATATATTCACGCAGGCCTTCAGACACATCTTTCCCTGACATGGCCCCATGGATATGGTGCTGTACCGCTTTAAAGATTGAATGTCCTCGAACCCCTCGTCTATGGCGTCCCTGAGATCTTTCTCAGTGACATCCTCACAGACACAGACGAACTTTTTCTTGGACGAAACGGGTATTGTTATCAGGTGGCTAGAGCTTAGGCGGGATCGATAAGTCGTTTCAGCGTTTTCGACCTGTTCTTGTAAGGCACCTATCTCCTCAATAATCTGAGGTTCTGGCGATTCCGCTAAACTAGCACCTGCCTCCAAACCTGTCAGCTTACCCTGCAATAGACTGACATTGGCGTCGTGAATGCCGGTGACGTCCCCTGTTGCGTAGACTCCTGGGGCAAGTTCAAGGGGTACGGTTTCTCCGAGCTGCGAATCGTAGACCAGCTTGCAATCTGCTTGATATAGAAGAGATGAAGCAGACTCGAATCCCTGAGCCGTGCATATGAAGTCACAAGCAATCCGCTCGACGTTACCTATAAACCGACCATCTTCTAACCTGCCTACCTTAGCCGCATTTACGCGTTTTTTACCTTCGGCTCGCCATATCGCGTGCTGAGGCAAGACCCCCACGCCTTTATTCAAAAGTGCCTCAACCAGTGCCGAGTCTTGATCTGCGGAGGGTCTGGAGTCCGCAACTGCTGAAATCGTCACCTCAGCCTTGAGCATTTCTAGTGCACAGGCCAACCCTTGATCATTGTTGATAACCACAACGCCTCTTCGTCCGGGTCGTACTCCATAGAGATTTACCAGACGCAATACTCCGCTGCTTAGGAGCACTCCCGGAAGGTCGTTATTAGGGAATACCATTGGCACCTCTTGGGCCCCGGTGGCTATCACGATACGTTTGCACCGAAGCTTCACCATCTCGTTACCATGATGGATTCCCAGCAGCTTACCCTCGTAGACTCCAAAGACACTGGCATTGGACATAAGGCTTATGTTAGGGGTATCGAATACGGCCTGAGCTAGCTTACGTGCCACATCTGAGTCTGGAAGTCCGGAATACTCGTCGATGTCAAGGGACTGCCTGGTTTGCGCACGTAGGTGTCCTCCCAATGAGGGTTGATCGTCTATCAGAATAACCCTTGCTCCTTGCTCGGCAGCCGAAATAGCGGCTTGACAACCGGCGGGCCCACCCCCTACCACTGCGACATCGGTGAAAAGGTTCAAGTGCTCATACTCGCCATCAGGTACGAAGCTTGGGTCCACCGACCCAAGCCCAGCTATACGTCGGATTACCGGCTCAGCCAGATGCCATGCAGCTTTGGGGTGAATAAGGCTCTTGTAATAGAAACCGACAGGCATGAGTCTGTCGAATCTCTCCAATATCGAAAGAGCATCGTGATCTAGAGATGGCCAGGCGTTTTGATGATTAACCTTTGCGCCTTCGGCGGCTAGACGGGTGCAGGCTCGGATGTTGGGTACGCCATCGACCTTCATCATGCAGTTGGGACATCTCCCCGAGACACAGAGCAATCCCCTCGGCCTATGGTACTTAAAGCTGCGGTTGAATATGCTGGTCCCCGAAGCATAGAGCGCCGATGCTATGGTGTCCCCTTCGTATGCCGGGATAGTGCGGCCATCGAACTGGAAAGTCACCTTCTTGGAACGGTCTATGATCTGGGATGTGTGGGGCGGAAGTCGACGGTCTGTCATGGGCCTCTCGTTTGCTTAATCCACCTGCTCTTCAGGCCAGAAGGTTCTCTCCACTCGATTATTTAGTGTGTCTCGTTCTGCGAGGAACCAGCGGCGGCACCCAAACTTGTGATACCACCACTCCCTTTGCACTCCCGCCTCGTTCTTGCGGAAGTGGAAATAGTGAGTCCAGACCTCTGATGGAGCATCGGGAGTAGGACGTGTAGTCACCTCACCACCAAATCGGAAATCGTAGACGCTGCGCTCGCCACAGCTAGGACATGGCAACAGAAAAGCCAATAAGATTCTCCTTAAGAGTCGAACTGGAGGAAGACCCTGTTGGACTGTATCCTGGTTTGGATAATGATCGGCTCTTGATTAGAACAGAGTGAGGTATCGCTCTATCTCCCACTGAGTAACCTGCCGATGATAGTCGCTCCATTCCTGCTCTTTGAGCTGAATGAACTCATCGTAGATAACGTCCAGGGCACTCTGAATCACCGAGTCCTGTTTTATCTCTTCCAAGGCTTCATACAAACTTTGGGGCAGCAATCGAATGCCCCTTCGTTCAATCTCATCAAGACCGAGGTCGTACATGTTGCCCAGGTTGGGGTCACCAGGATCCAGTTTCCTCTTCACTCCGTCCAACCCGGCCTGTACGTAGGATGCCAAAGCTAGGTAAGGGTTGCATCCGGCAGAAATTGTCCGATCCTCCAAGTGGCCTGGCCCGGCAGTGCGAATCATTTGTGTACGGTTGTTATCGCCGTAGGAGAGGAAGGCCGGAGTCCACAGGAATCCCGAGCGGGAGCCGACCAATGCTCTTCCTACCTGTAGCCTCTTGTAGCAGTTCACGGTGGGAGATGTTACACAGCAGAGAGCTCTAGCGTGATGTAAGATACCCCCGATAAAATGGTACGCCATCTCCGATAGCCCCAGACCTTGAGGGTCTTCCTCGTCCAGAAAAAGATTCTCTCCCGTTCTTGCGTCTGCCAAGTGGAAATGGATGTGCGCACCACTGCCCGTGCGATCGGAGAAGGGCTTGGGCATGTGTGTGGCGGTGGCACCATGTTTTTTGGCCACCTGGCTCGTCATCATCTTGAAGAAGGTGTAGCGGTCGGCAGTAGTCAACGCATCGGCATAGTGGAAATTAATCTCGTATTGGCCGTTTGCATCCTCGTGATCTGACTGATATACGTCCCAGCCCAATCGATTGAGGCCCTCGTTTATCTCTCTAAGATAGTCCATGACCCCAGCGATGCCCTTGAAGTCGTAACAGGCCTTGTCCAAACTGTCCACATCATCTGGGTCCCATACCGCTATCGAGCCGTCATCGTTGTGCTTAACCAGGAAATGCTCCGGCTCTATACCTACATTAAAAACGTATCCTTGATCTCTGACTAGAGATAGTACCCTCTTCAGGTTTGTCCGTGGGCAATAGGGGTGAGGCTGATCATCAACGTACAGATCGCTGGCAAATCGGGCTGCGGTGGGCTCCCAGGGGAGTGGTGTATAGCTGTCAAGATCGATCCTGGCCAACATGTCGTGGGAATGAGGCCCCTGACCCATGCCGGGTACGGCCCCTCCTGCGAATCCCGCCCCCACATCGATGACATCATCGAAGTGACTAACGGGCACAAGCTTGACTTTGGCAGCTCCATGGATGTCGACATATTGGGTCAGGACGTACTCGATTCCATCCTGCTCCATTCGTTGGCGGACATCTTCTCTATTATCTGCGGCCATGGAACTCCTCCTCCCTGGCCAATCAGGTTTCTGGGACGTCTAGTCCCAGCCGAAAACTTTATCGGTGCCGACCAGCGGAATCCGGGCCATGGCTGACGCCTCGATGGTCAGAGCTGCCATGTCTTCTGGTTCCAAGCTGTGGACATCACTCTTGCCTAGAGAGCGGGTTAAAAGTGCCATCTCCATAGTCATGGAGTTGATGAAGTTGGCTACCCGAATGGCACCTTCCTCTGGGTCTAACCTCTTTTCCAGCTCGGGGTTCTGAGTGGCGATGCCTACTGGACATAGACCGGTCTGACAGTGATGGCAGTGTCCCGCTTTGATACCCACCTCTTTCTCGAAATCGGCCTCCGGAATATCCTTGTTGCAGTTCAAGGCTATCAAGGCGGCGATCCCGATGGCCACAGCATCGGCACCGAGAGCCAGGGCTTTGGCGGCGTCTACTCCGCTCCTTATACCTCCCGAAGCTATGAGGCTCACCTCACCGTAGAGCCCCAGCTCTCTTAGGGCCTCCCTGGCCAGAACTATAGCGGGGACGGTAGGTATGCCACTGTGATCCAGCAGTATCTCCGAAGAAGCTCCAGTGCCTGCCAGCATGCTGTCTATGACTATGGCGTCGGCTCCCGCCTTCGCCGCCAGCTTGACATCATCCTTGACCCTGCAGGCTCCCAGCTTCACGTGGACCGGCACCTTCCAGTCAGTGGCTTCTCGAAGCTGTTCTATCTTCATCCCCAAATCGTCCGGGCCAAGCCAGTCTGGATGACGGGTGGGGCTGCGCTGGTCTATCCCTGAGGGGAGGTCTCGCATTTCCGCTATGTGATCCAGGACTTTTACGCCCATCAGCAACCCCCCGGTGCCTGGCTTGGCTCCCTGACCAACACATATCTCAATGGCATCTGCCATCATTATGTGGTGAGGGTCTACCCCATACCGACTGGGCAGTATCTGATATATCAGCTTGTCCGATGCTTTCCTCTCGTCCATCAGCATACCACCATCGCCGGTGCAGGTGGCGGAACCCACCATAGATGTGGCCTCTCCCAGAGCCACTTTGGCGTTTCTTGAGAGGGCCCCGTAGCTCATGCCAGTGATATAGATAGGGGTCTCTAACTCCAGGGGTTGTTCGGCGTACCTCTTGCCGATGATTGTCCTGGTGTTGCACTTCTCTTTGTATCCCTCCAGCGGGAACCGAGTCAGCCCTGTGGAAAGAAATGTCAGGTCGTCGAAGTGAGTGACCTTTTGAAAGGTGCTGAAGCCTCTGATCCGGTATCTGCCCAGCTCAGCTTTGGAATGCACATCGTTGATAACATGAGGTGGCCAAATCTGGCTACTGCCCATCACCATGTTGTTTCTCCCCTCCTAGATCACCCGTTTTTCTGACCGCTCTAGCGAATCGAAGTGGTACAGCTTCTTAGCTGATACGATCTTCTTGAAGTGAGGTTTATCCGTGACGCCATAGCCTTCCAAGATGCGCCATATCTCAACAAGTTCATCCTCCGTAGGTTCTTCTATCTTGGCGTCGCTTCCTAAAGAGCCAATGCTTCCCGCGACGAAGATCTCTCCCTCGTACATCGAGTCTCCCACACCGTCTCCTACATCTCCACAGACTATTATCCTACCCTTCTGCATCATGAATCCAGTGAGAAATCCAGTATCGCCTCGGACGATGAGGGTGCCCCCTTTCATGGAGATGCCGGCTCTAGCTCCCGCGTTGCCGCCGACGAAGACCTCCCCACCCCTAATAGTCGAGGCTACTGAGGCGCCGGCATTTTTGGTCAATACGATTTTGCCATTCATCAGATTGTCGCCTAGTGCCCAACCCGCATTGCCGTTGATAACTACCTCGGGGCCATCCATCAGGCTGGAGCAGAAATATCCGACACTCCCTTCGAAAGTAATCTTACAGGGCTTGAGGAGACCAACAGCCAGGTTGTGTCTGGCCTGAGGATTCAAGACTCTAATCTCTTGGTTCTCAGAAGTCAACTGCTTGATACGCTGGTTAATTTCCCGCACGCTCAAGGTGCTGGCTTTTATATCAGCCACGTCATAACCTCTTTTTCTTGAGGCTCCACACGTTCAATCTCATCGGGAAAAATAGTCCTCAGAGCGACTTCCTCGGAAGCTAGAGAGATCATCTCTTTTGTCTCCATGAGGACTAGCGGCTTAGCTGCCCACTGATCTTTGGCGGCACCCAATCCATCTTTGGTTGATACTAGATAAGTGAACGTACCGTCCAAGTCATCCAAAGAGGCCTCGAGAGCTTGTTGAAGCGAGGCCCCCTTGGCCAGCCTGTCAGCCAGATAGACGGCGATGAGTTCTGAATCGTTCTCAGTTTGAAAGCGGTGGCCCTGGTCTTCGTAGGCCCTCTTCAGCTTGTGATAGTTGGTGAGCTGTCCATTGTGAACGACAGTGATATCGGGAAACGGATACGCCCAGAAGGGATGAGCGTGAGTAATATCCACTCGACTCTCGGTAGCCATCCGAACGTGCCCAATCCCGTGAGTACCCTTGAAAGAGGAGACTTTGTGCTTCTCATCGAGGTCTACACCACTTCCCACGTCCTTGATCACCTCCGAGCGTTCTCCTAGGCTATGGATTTCGACCCCGTCGATGTTAACCAGAGCATCGGCCAGTACGTCAACGCCACCTTCATAGTTGACACCTAGTCTCAGGTACTCTCCTATAGAACCCCTAGTCCTCACCACCCCTCCACTCTCTGTAACTTTCTCTTCGACCTGCTGAAAGCGATCCTCGTAATCACTTTCGGGGTCGGCCCAGACTCGGATTAGGTAGTCCTCCTCTAATTCCTCACCTGCGATCGTTACGCCGCTGGAGTCCAGACCCCTGTGCTTCATCGCCTCCAGCATTTTCACCAGATCTTCCCCCACTGTAGCCAAGCTTCCAGGACTGGACAACTTGTACATAATGCCGCCTATGCCACACATGTCTGACTCCTAGTTCCGTATTTGAGGACTAATTTACGCTTTTGTTTGATGTTACGCAACGTGCTCTAGTATAAATGACGGGCCATAGCGCGTGCCTTTCTCGTCTCCTTCAGTGGCGGCGCTACCTGCCGACATATGTCCATGACGTAGGGATATCTGGGGTTGAAAGTGCATCCCTTGGGCGGGTTCAGTGGGCCTGGCGTCCCCGATAAGGATGACTCCCTCTCTTTTGACCTCTACTACTGGGTCGGACGTCGGTACTGCCAAGAGCAATGCTTTTGTGTCTGGATGTTGAGCATTCTCGTACAACTGGTCCCTGCCTGTTATTTCCGCAATTCTACTCATGTACATCACCGCCACTCGATCCGATATGTAGCTAACCAATGAGAGATAGTGGGCTGTAAAGACGTAAGTGAGGTTGAACTGCTCCTGGATCTCTTGCAGCAGTTTACTGATTTGAGCTTGAATCGATACATCTAGAGTTGAAACCGGCTCGTTGCGCACTATGAAGGAGGGATTTATCACCAGTGCCTTTGTACCCCATATTCTTTGTCGCTGTCTCCCGCTGAACTCGTGGGTATACCTGTCCACTATATTTAGGCTTGACCCAACCACTTGAAATAGCTCTTTTACACGCTCTCTGCGCTCTGCGTGGTATCTAATATTGTAGATTACTGACGGCTCTCCCACAACGTACCCTTCGGACGCTCGGGCAATTGGCTCTGGGAACGTTGCTGTCTCGTGCAACTTGGACTTCGACCGACGGTTGCTTGCTATAAACTTCCGCAGCAACCTACGATCGAATCCACAAGGAATCCGATACCTCGATCAATATGCCCACATTTTACATTATGGAGCTGTACGCAGAGTTCTACGAACAGAGGGTCAGTGTCACGGTATCATCACCAGCAGCAGAGTCTTGACCATGCGGCTCAGCAGTGTGGTGTTGAGGTTGTTGGGCAACCCCGCCGAGCTAACCACTGCCAGAACTGTCCTTGTGGCCCACATGCCTAAGGGCGAGGCAAAGCATTCATGAATACATCCATGCACTCTTTACCTGCGCTTGAAACTACGATCATTGCACTCATGAACATAAGCACCGCCCAATGCTTTTTACAGGTGTGCGAGCGTTGGGCTGCTACAGTTCCCTTGGTCTATACCCCGTGCCCTCCTCGAACTCTCGCGGGAAGGGCTGCACTCGTCCGGTCTCCATTATGCTGGTCGCGCAGTGGCTGTGGGGGGGTGGTTCCTGTTCTACGAAACTGTTCCTTCCAAGGAGCTCGCACCTCAAGTGTTCCAAGACCTCACTCCACTCAATGGGAATGGGTCCCCTGCTCAGGTCGAGGAAGCCATACGGTGTCTTGGCCAGTACCTTAGCTTGAAGTCAACAAGGCCGGATAACGATTTGGGTGTGGGGCCTGACGTGCTCTGGCTTTCGGATGACGGACTCGCTGTCTGCATGGAGGCCAAGACTGACAAGCAGGCCTCTTCACTCTACCGCAAGGAGGACGTAGGCCAGCTGCACAATCATGTTCAATGGGTGAATGACAATCATCAGGTCTCGGAGATTATTCCAGTTTTCGTAGGTCCCCTACTATCGGCCTCCAAGGAGGCAAGCCCGTCGCCAGACATGAAGATAATCGAGTTGCGGCAGTTCCACGAGTTCAGCCAACGGCTCATAGCTGCACTGCAAGACGTAGCTCAAAGTGCACTTCCATTGAGTCTCGAACACGACCTACGTGAAGCGATGAGGAACCGGAACCTGATGTACCCCGAAGTTGCCGCCAACTTGGAGGGGTGCCTCCTGGAAGATGTTCCCACACCGAGTTGATTAAGTCAGTCGGCTTCCTGAGGATTCTCTAGGAAACGGTAAAGGTTCCTTTGCACGACCCGCCAGGCGGAACAGCCATAGGCATAGCGGCGGCTTCCTTTGGCACACCTCGTCGGATACCCATAGTCAGGGTTGCCTCCGACCTACGGCCCGAGCGTGAGTCGCCCAATGCTGTCTGCGCCGCTGCCCGCGGCGGCAAGGCGGTTCAGTTCTCACGCGTACATAGAGGGAGTGGCTGGTCTTCAACGGCTTCTCGGAGCGTATCCAGAAGTGGAACGCGGTGCTAGGGAGTCACAGACCCCCGAGCCACATCTCGAAGATGGTTCTGTCTACCGTACACGTTGGTGGAGCTGGGGGGATTCGAACCCCCGACCTCCTCAATGCCATTGAGGCGCGCTCCCAACTGCGCCACAGCCCCACGCCACCAACAAGTCAGACGGTGATAAACGATAGCAGAAGGGATAAGCTATATCAACTTTTCAACCTTGAAGAACCTGCTGCATAGTGATACCGATGCGATCAGGGCTCTCGACTATGTGAGACCCTGCTTCTTTCAAGGCTTCTACCTTGGCTCTGGCGGTAGCGGCTTCTCCGGTGATGATGGCGCCGGCGTGTCCCATCCTCCGACCTGGGGGCGCCGTTGCTCCTCCAATGAAAGCCACCACTGGTTTGCTCATTTCCCTTTTTATAAATTCAGCTGCCTCTTGCTCTTGAGTGCCCCCTATCTCCCCGATCATCACCACCGCCTCAGTATCGGCATCATGCTGGAACATGCTTAATACATCCACAAAGTGAGTGCCTATGATGGGGTCGCCGCCGATTCCTATACAGGTGGACTGACCGATTCCTAGCTCGGTGAGTTGAGCGACAGCCTCGTATGTAAGGGTGCCACTGCGAGAGATCACTCCTACTTTACCCGGCTTGTGGATGTTGCCGGGCATGATTCCCACTTTGCACTTTCCGCCCGGAGAGATTACTCCTGGACAGTTAGGCCCTATCAGTCGGATGTTTTTATCCTTGAGGTAGCGAGTTACTGCAATCATATCCAAGACGGGTATCCCCTCAGTTATGCAGGTTATTAGGGGAATACCCGAGTCGGCGGACTCAAGGATGGCGTCGGCGGCAAAGGCCGCTGGAACGAAGATCAGAGAAGCGTTGGCGCGAGTATTTTCCACGGCCTTCTGAACCGAGTTGTAAATGGGAATCCCATCCACCTGCTTCCCGCCTTTTCCAGGAGTGACACCGGCCACAATATTGGTGCCGTACTCCTTACATCTGAGGGTATGGAAGCTGCCATCCCTACCAGTTATGCCCTGTACAAGAAGATGGGTGCTTTCGTTCACTAGGATACTCATACCGTTGCAGATACCACCTTCTCTGCGGCCTCCCTAAGGTCAGATACAAAAGTGATGTTAAGGCCCGATTCCTCCAACAGTTTCCGGCCCTCCTCTACGTTGGTGCCTCTCATTCGTACCACTACGGGAATGTCGGTTTTCAAGTACTGAGATGCCGCCACGATGCCTCTAGAGGCTATGTCGCAGCGAAGAATACCTCCAAAGATGTTAACCAAGACTCGTTTGACTTTGGGGTCGGACACCAGCAGCTTGAAGGCCTGAGCGATCTTCTCTTCGTTGGCCCCTCCCCCTACATCCAGGAAATTTGCTGGCGAGGCTCCAAGGAACTTAATTATGTCCATACTGGCCATAGCCAGTCCTGCACCGTTAACCATGCAGCCCACATCGCCGTCCAGCTTAATGTAGTTAATGTCATACTCGCTGGCCAGCACGTCCATGGGGTCTTCCTGTGAAACGTCTCTAAGTTCCTGAATATCGGGGTGCTTGAACAGGGCATCGTCGTCGAAGCTTATCTTAGCGTCGAGGGCCATCAGATTTCCCTCATCAGTGACGACGAGAGGATTGATCTCCACTAGACTGCAGTCCTTATCAGTAAACAGTCTATACAGCGCGGATATGAGGGAGCCGGTAGGGCGAATAAGGTTGCCGCTAAGGTTAAGTCCGTAGGCTAACCTGCGACCTTGGAAGGGTTGTAGTCCAATGATTGGGTCAATATACTCTTTGAGTATCTTCTCTGGAGTGGAGGCCGCTATTTCCTCTATCTCCATCCCCCCGGCCTCGCTGGCCATTACTAGGGGCATCTGGGCGGAGCCATCAACGAGTATGCTTAGATATAGCTCCCTCTGAGGCTGGGCAGCCCTTTCTATCAAAACGGTATTGACCGGAACTCCTTCTGCCGAGGTCTGATGAGTTACCAACCGAGTGCCCAGCATCTCCGCAGCTATCTTTTCGGCCTCATCGGGAAAGTCTGCTACCTTGATTCCACCAGACTTTCCCCTTCCTCCTGCGTGTACCTGGGATTTCACCACTACTTTGCCTCCCAGCTCTTGAGCGACTCCCCGAGCTTCTTCAGCAACAGTGATGGGTTTTCCTTCTGGAATGGGAATCTTGTACTTGCTTAGAAGGTTCTTAGCTTGATACTCGTGAATCTTCATAGGTTTCTACGTCTGGATGAAGGATTTTTAGGACGCCTCACCAGTAGGAACCAATCCAAGTCCCTGTGTAGTCATAAGGAACGGGAGGACGCTTCTCTATTATATCTTCGCGAATGTCAGTACCCATGCCTGGGCCATCGGGCACATGTAGGTATCCTTTCGAGAAAACTATCGGTTCTGTTAGTATCTCGTTGAAGTATTCCAGATGGGGATATAGGAATTCTTGAATGATAAAGTTGGGAATGCAGGCATCCAGGATCAGGCTGGCTACAGTGGAAATAGGACCGTTGGAGTTGTGAGGCTGGACCGCTACGTAGTATGACTCGGCCATGGCTGCGATCTTCTTCATCTCAAGAAAACCTCCTGCATGGCAGATGTCGGGCTGGATGATACGAGCCGCATGCTTCTCTAAGAGGGGTCTGTAGTCCCATCGGGTGTATAAGCGCTCGCCAGTAGCCACAGGAATGCGAATAGATGATTGCACTTTTGCCATGGCATCCACGTTGTCTGGGGGAATGGGCTCCTCGTAGAAGAAGGGATCATAAGGCTCCAGCTTCTGGGCCATGCGAATTGCGCTCCACATGTTGAATCGACCGTGACACTCAATGAGGAGGTCAATACTTGGTCCTACTGCCTCTCGAACGGCTTTAACGCTGGCGACAGCGAACTCCTCTTCCTCTTTAGAGATGACCTGGCCAGCGTTCCGGAAAGGGTCCCACTTCAACGCTGTGAAGCCCTTGGAGACCATTTTCTGAGCGAGCCTTGCTATGGACTCAGGGGTCTCGTCCAATGCTATTTCGGTTTCCGACTCCCTTAGGATCCAGTCGGTGGGATACGAGCGAACTTTGTCCCTCAGCTTACCGCCCAGGAATTCGTAAATCGGAACGCCCAAAGCCTTACCTTTGATGTCCCACAGGGCCTGCTCGATACCACTAAGGGCCGTTAGGGCGATGAGCTGCCCATACCAAAAGGTCTGTTTGTAAAGAGAGTTCCAGATGTATTCGATTTGGAAGGGGTCTTTGCCTATGAGGAAGTCTTTGAAGGACTCCAGTGCCTTGACTATCACCGAGTCGTGGACCTCCAGGCTCGATTCGCCAATGCCAGTAATATCGGCGTCGGTGTAGAGCTTGACGAAGGTCCAGTTCCAGTTGGACTTACCGCCCCTTGTTTGGAAAACGCGCAGGTCAGTTATTCGCATGCCTGTGTTGAAGAAAGGTCTACGTTGTCCCCAGGAATTCAGTGTGATATTACCATACTTTTGAATCGGGTAAGTATGAAGTGTCTCTTAGCCTGGTTTCACCTGTTGCCCGATGCTGGAGTGTAGGGCAGGCTTGATGCGCTCCATGATCTCGGCGATGTGGAAGTATTGATTGAGCACATAGAAATGGATACCGGGAACGCCCCTCTCCAGGAGGTCCATGGCCTGGTTGGCAGTATGAGTTATGCCTATTTCGTGGACTCTGCCCTGATCTTCTCCCGCATCTTCTAGCTCCTGTAGAAGCTCTTTGGGAATGCTAGCTCCGCAAATCCCCGTAATGCGCTTGATCTGCTCCACATTTAGAATCGGCATGAGGCCAGCGACGATGGGCTGTTGAATTTCTAAGGTCTGGCACTTATCCACCAAGGAATAATAATCACTATTGTCGTAGTAAAGCTGTGTGATGATCACATCGGCGCCGGCATCGGCTTTTTGCTTAAGATATTTCAAATCGGTATCGAAGTCTGATGCCTCCAAATGCTTCTCTGGGTATCCTGCCACTGCTATGCCGAAGCATCCGTGTCTGCGGATGTGTCCCACCAATGAATTAGCATGCTCATATCCCCCCTCCATAGGCTTGAAGCTGGTCTCTCCTCGAGGGGGGTCACCTCTTAGTGCGACGATGTTCTCAATGTTGTATGCGCATATCTCATCCAGGGCTTGATCGATCTCATCCTGTCGCAAGCCGATGCAGGTCAGGTGGTGAGCCGTCTCCATTCCGTACTGGTTTTTGATCTTCGACGCTACTTCTAACGTTCGATCTCGAGTGGTACCCATAGCGCCATATGTCACGGTTATAAAGGAAGGTTCCAGCAAGACCAGCTTGGGGAGGCGCTCTTCCAGTTGCTCCATACCTTTATCGGTCTTCGGAGGAAACAGCTCAAAGGATATGACGGGGCGATGGTTTCGGTAATATTCGGCGAACTTCATGATTGGGGCTACAAGGAAATGTGGGGTGATTGTACTACGACTATGAGGCCAACTCCAAACTTAGTGTTGGAACTAGAGAGTAAAGCACCTATTCTTCGGCGGCGTCGAAGGGGATCATCCGATTCAAGTGTTTTTGAGGGTCAGATTCGGGGGTTCTTCCCATAGCCTCATCCACCATCTTGTCGTATTTGGGGGCGAGATCAGACAATTTGCTGCCTATAGATCTATGGAAAGCAAAAGATGACAATAGACGTATGGTCTGAACGCTGCCGCATCTCTCGCATTGGACCGACACTGGAGGCTGGAAGTTCCTGTAGAAGTTACTGGTTACGCGGCTGCACTTCCCGCAGCGATATTCGTAAATAGGCATGATGGAAAGCTGTACCAGAAGCCGGCAGGTGACGTTACTGAAATATAGTCTCTACCTTGGCCGAGGCATCGAAGAAATATTGAAAGGTCTGGTTGTAGCGAAAGAACAGGTCTCGACGATACTCGTCGCCAGTCTTGCTCTGAGCCAGCCCGTCCTCCCGTTCTAGGTCTAGAGTATTGAGAGTGTGGTCCAAGTCTGCGCTCCCGTGCTCTCCGATGTTGGTTAGCATCTCCTCCCACTCGGTGTAGCCCATCTCAAGGTAGAAGTCTACATTCTCCAAATCATCCTCACTGGCCTCTAGGGCTTTCTCGCACTCCTTTCCCTCAAACTCCAGAATGAAGACCTTGTCCTCAACCTTAACTCCGACTGTGGCATCGCAGGTACCGCCGCCACCCCTTTGATAGGCCTCGTCACCGTTGAAGGCTGAGCGGACTGCGTCGAACCATTCGACCGATGGAAACACGGGCATGTCTAGTCCTCCAAGTATGCCGCCAAGCCGCCGTCCAGCTTATCGCGACGGGGCATTCCTATCCAATCCGTGTACCGCAGATAGAGACGAATGAAGTCCCCCATCATGTGTTTGACTCTCCTCATACTACTGTAGGCGCCCTTGACCCCGTTACCCATGATCACTGCCATCGCCTCAGGGAGGACGGGATCGTCCAGGTCCCGAACTAGCATTGGCTCCCCCACGTTCAGAAGGTTGTGGAATACTAACTCCTTCTCGGGCCTGTGAGCTATAACGTAACGTAGATGCTCCAAACCGTAGGCCATGTGCCGGGCCTTATCTTGAAGGCAGAGTCGAAATAGAATTTTCTCGGCGGGGTTGTGGGCTAAGACTTCACCATAGCGGTAGAGAATAAAGGTCAATGTGCCTCTTAGAAGGTAGAGGAACAGGGCTGCTTCAGACCAGCCTCCCGTGCTCTCCAAGATTATGCGGTTGACTTCTCCACGGCCTTCTAGGCCCAACCCACCTCCGTTAGCCAGGGCTCTTTTCCGAAAGGCTTCCATGTGTCTCCCTGCGTCGGCGTTTTCGGTTGCCAGGAAGAGCTTAACCTCGTGGTATCCAAAGGACATATGCTGGAACCAGGAGCTGATGGACTCTACCTCGGTGTTGGCATGCTGGCTCAACTCGGTGCAGAGCTGACACATGGCCGTCTCTACCTCATCGGATAAGGGGGTAAGGGTATCCCATGGAATGTGGGTGGCGGAAATCCACCGTCTTTGAATGGCCTCTTCGTACAGGTCTGCGGCATTGTCTGCCCATAGACTGTGTTTGTCACGCAGGCGATAACCGATGGGTGGAATGCCCTCGTGAGGATACCCGCCTCTAGGCAGACGGGTCTCATCATCCCAACGGTCGGGTACCTCACCGTAGATGCCAACGTTCAGGGAGCCTAGAGTCAGTCCTTTTTTGCTCGGCCTGGCTTTGGTCCCCCATTGATGGGTCTTGTACATCCAGTCGAAAGAGGAGGGAGGGGTGGATTCAACTTCTTGTGAGACCTGAGTCTTGGCTGCCTCTCGTGTAGGACGTTTGGCGTCGACCTTGGGCCTCTTGCGTTTGGTCTCCGACACGTTCTAATACTCCTAGGAGCGGGACAGAAGGCTAAAGGATACTGAGACTTGAAGGTCGCCGAAGCACCGGCCTCTCTCAGTTCTGGATGTACTTCATCAACTCGGGATTGGCTCGGCCGTTTTCGAAGCGCTCGCTGAAGCCCGCCGAGTGCACTCTTTGGATGTACTCTTTTACCTGGCGCTTCTGGATAGCTAGCGAGATATTGTGACCCTCATCTATGTTCTCCTTGCCACGCCCCAGGAGAATTCCTAAGGCGTCGTGGCTGGGAGAATCCAGGGAGAGGGGATTTTGATTTCCTCTCACCAGCGCCTCTTCGCCGTCGTCAAGGTAGTAATGAATCTCTTCGCGGCGTTCTGGGGCTGTCTCTCCGACGTAGCGCAGGTGCATCACTCCGAAGGCGACGTGCCGGGACTCATCCTGTGCAGCAAGGCGATATATTCGCTTCTCGGCTTCGTTGTATGCCATCAACTCGCCGGTGCGGAATATGGTGAGCACCGACCCTTCGCCCGAGATGTGTAAACGGGCGGACATCTCTGTGAAGTCACGTGCTACATCTATGCTGCCGACGGAAGAGGCGGCTGTTGCTTCCGGCCCCGGCTGCTGCAGCAGCCCTCCGCCATTGACGAGGGCACGCTTACGGAATACATCCAAGTGACGCGCCTCGTCCATTATCTGAGTGATAAGGAACAATCGAGGCTCCATGTAGTCGGGGCTTGTCCAGGAAACCCAGCGACCCGGCACGTCTCCAGCTACGAACTCCACCTCTGTAAGGAAGGTTGCGAGCTGACACTCCGCTCTCTCTATATCATCGGGCAGGGGTTCTATGCTGTCCCAAGGGACGTCGGTTGCCGAACTCCACTGTCTCTGGAGGGCTTCTTCGTAAAGACTTGCGGCGTTAGCAAGCCATATGTCCGACTTGGTGAAAACACTGTAGGCACCTATGCGAAATCCATCGCGCCTGGAGGTGGAACCACGAGGACGGCCAGTGCGATTATCGCTGTGATCAGATGGTGCACCATAGGACCCTATGCTGATGTCATCGAGGGTGAGACCGTGTTTTCCAGGTTGGGCTTTTGCACCCCACTCGCCCCTCTGGTCCATCCAGCCCATGTCCAACTCATAACCCTGGGTATGCCACTTAGGTTTCTCGGTGGCGCTAGATGTAACCATACCGTCACCCCTTGCCTTAGGATGACTGAATTCTATCATGATTGAGAGATCTGAAGCAAACGCCCAGTTGAACACCTGGCGTCTGACCTCTATATTAAGAGTGACATGCTAGTTGATTTGGCATATGGAAGGACTGGACTTACTGTCGAACTTCCCGACGAACGAACTACCGTCATAGAACCGACCTATTTGCCTGCCCTGCCCAAGGAAAAAGATACGCTGCTCAAAGCCATAAGAGAGCCTATAGGCAAACCTCCCCTGCGAGAACTTGCCAGAACCACTCACAGGGTAGCCATATCGGTTTGCGATATCACCAGACCTATGCCTTCGAGAACTGTGCTGCCAGTGCTACTGAAGGAGCTTGACCATGTCCCCAAGGATCAGATAGTGATCCTGGTAGCTACCGGGACTCATCGCGCTAATACTCTTCAGGAGATAGAGGAGATGCTAGGCAGAGAGATAATCGAGAACTACCAAGTAGTCAATCACAACGGTTTCGACAAAGACCAGCTTAAGCTGATTGGCAAGACCTCAGATGGGATACCCATTTTGCTTAACCGACACTGGTTGGAGAGCGACTTCAGGATAACCACAGGTTTCGTTGAACCTCACTTCTTCGCTGGCTTCAGTGGAGGTCCCAAAATGGTGGCGCCGGGGCTGGCCGGATTCGAAACGATCCTGGGCTTGCACAGCGCTCCCCTCATTGGTCATCCCAAGTCCAAGTGGGGTGCTATCGACGGGAATCCCATTCAGGATGCCATCCGTCAAATCGTGCGTAGTAGTGGTGTAGATTTCAGTATCGACGTGACCATCAACAGAGACCACCGGATCACCAGCGTGCATGCAGGCGATGTGTTTGGTGCTCATAGAGAAGCATGCCAAATGGCGAGAGAAGTCGCCATGCACCAAGTGATCGAGCCCTTCGATGTGGTCATTACCACCAACAGCGGATACCCTCTGGATATCAACCTGTATCAGAGCGTCAAGGGTATGTCGGCGGCTGCTCAGGTAGTTAGACCCGGCGGCACTATCATCTGTGCCGCCGAATGTAGTGACGGCATTCCCGACCATGGCGAATACAAGGAGATTCTGGCCTCACGAAACAGCCCTCAGGAGATGTTGGATATGATCAACTCACCTGAATACCATCACCAGGATCAATGGCAGGTCCAGCTTCAAGCCCAGATACTGCTTCGTGCTCAGGTGTATCTAAAGTCCAGCTATCTTAGTGCAGAACAGGTAAAGGCGGCTCATCTGGAGCCGGTAGAAGACCTACAAGACACGGTCATGCAGTGTATTGAAAGGCATGGAGAGGGTGCTACTGTTTGCGTTCTGCCTCAAGGTCCTCAGACCATTCCATACGTGAAGAACGACTCTGGCTAGGCCATAGCTTCCTGTACCCTCTTCAGGTTGGACACGTCCGGAGCTAGAACCCCGCGCTCCACGGCTTTCACTACCTGGACAACGGCCTCTTGTGTTGGAGTGGGAATGCCAGCCTCTCTTCCCTTGGCGACTATCAGACCGTTCAAGTAGTCGATTTCGGTGCGTCGTCCTTTGAGCACGTCCTGGGCAGTGGATGGGAGGGTGCCGGCTTGGGCTTTGTCTGCCACATATCGGAGGGCCACTTTCAGATCCTCCAATCCCTCCCCTCTGCCCCTTTCCAGCCAACTATGGGCTTCTATACCTAACAGAAGACCCAGAGAGTATCCAAGTGCTTCTCCTACAGCCACTGCCTCAGAACCGAGTTGGATCATAATCTGTTGCGCATCTGGGATTTTTGCCAGATCCTTTTCGTCCAATCCGGTGATAGCAGAAACCGAGTTGATCATGGTGTTGGAGGAGAGCTTGCTCCAGCGTTCCCCCCATAGGTTGGTCGTCGCTTCGCTGTTGTTCACCTTGTACAGAAGCCTTACAAGCTTCTCGAGTCTAGAGGTTTTGCGACCGTGCACTTCTCCTGCACGAAAAATTGTGTAGTCGCCCCGTTCGGTTTTGGCGGTACGCATCACGTGGCCTGGCCCTTTGATGTTCACGGTCAAGGCATTGGCGATGCAACCCAGAGTCCGTCCCCAGCCCACGATTTCGGCTATGTGTTCTTCGTTTATGCCGTTCTGGAGAGATACGACGAATCCGTTTGGTGATAAGTAGTCCTTGATCAACGCAGTGGCCCACTGGGTGTCATAGGACTTGGTGGAGATGAAGGCCACGTCTACCTGGGCTTTGATGAACTGTTGAATCTCGTAGATATGGATGGCTTTGGGTGATGTTCGTTGGTCTCCGTCGGCGGTGGTGATTAGAAGGCCTTCCTTTTTTATTTTCTGGATGTGGTCTGGCCACGGATCTATGAGAGTCACATCCTCTCCGGCCTTTGCCAGGAGACCCCCCGTGTAGCTCCCGACAGCCCCTGCACCCACGAATGCTAACCTTTTTGTCACAAGCTCTCCCTTAACTCGCCGCGGCGGGGATGTACTTTTGAAACCATTGAGTGGCCTCGGCCATGACAGTGTCGAAAGTTGGTGGGTAATAGACGTCGTAGTGACCACAGTTGGGAAGTGCCACCCATTTCTTAGGTTCTAATGCCCGATCGTATACCTCTCGAGTAACTTCAGGAAACACCAATGCATCCTTCTCGGCCACGATGAACATGACCGCCCGAGGCGAGATTTTGTGTGCTATCTCATCGGGATGAAAGTCGATTACTGCCTGGCCCGTCTCTAACGGTAGCTGTGTGCAAGCTGAAGGAAACTGCTCGGCTACTTTGTTGTCTTCTGCCTCGTACTCAGGAGGTGATGGCATCAGCCTGGGAATGTCCACCATCTGGGAGGCTCCGTCGCGTACTCGACGTTCCCAGTCCACCTCCAGCTCTCGCTGAAACTCCCCCCATTCGGACTTTGATCGGATGCTCCTGAACCAACTCTCACCGTTGCCCACTCCCACTACACTGACCGTGCATTTTACACGTTGGTCCACTGCGGCGGCGTAGACAATGTTGGCTCCACCGAAACTGATCCCGTGCAGTCCCAGATTGGATGGATTCACCCCGGGTAGCTGTTGAAGGAAAGTGAGGGCGTTACGGATGTCCCATATCTGTTCCAGGGGTATCAAGCGCCATTTAGGACCATCACTTTCGCCAAACCCCCGGTAATCGAAGGTCATGGCCACGTAACCCTGGCCAGCTAGGTGGTTGGCGATGTCCGGTAGATATACCTCTTGATGTCCCCCGAATCCGTGGCAGACCAGGATGGCGCTTCGCCTCTCGTCTGGTGCAACGTTATCGGGCCGGTAGAGATGTCCTACCAACTGAATACCGTCGCTGTAGAAGGTAACGCGTTCAGGCATGAGACTACACCTGCAAAGGAGGCTCACCCGTTTCCAATCACGGGTGAGCCTATGGACTGAGGTATTGCAGGTCTAAACAAGGACTCGTGGTCCGATGGCAGACTCGAAGGCCCTCACTTCTGCCTCTGGCATGAGAAAGAGGTCTGGGATATTCTTCTCTCGACTTTGTGGCGTACCTTGGGGATCATAAGCGCGTTCAAGGTGAGCAGTGAAAAGACATACATGGTCCACTCTCGACTCCTCCCTTGCACGCGCCAGCCGCTCGGCACAGTATTCTGGTGGGCCGAAGAGGCCAACGCCGTCGCAGACCTGACTCAAGGTCTCATCCGGGGTATCCCTGAAATCCTTGGGTAATGT
Organism: Dehalococcoidia bacterium; assembly: GCA_965197675.1. Lineage (GTDB taxonomy): Bacteria > Chloroflexota > Dehalococcoidia > Plut-88900 > Plut-88900. Next base: position 1,951,924 of record OZ240221.1, read on the forward strand.
AATACCGGCTTGCTGGAACCAGTAACGGTTCGAGTCTGCCATCCACCGCGGGCCCTGGAAAAGGGCAGGGTGTCGTGAACCAACGGTATCGGCGTAGAGCCAATCGATGGCCCACCGGCGGGCTGCCTCCAAGTCGGAGTCGATATGGATGGGGGTCATAAAGATAACGGGAATTGTGGCCGGGTCACGTCCCGCTCGCTGGGCGCCTATAGCGATATGTCGACGGGCGGCATCCACCATCTCTGGATTAAGCCCTGCCTGAATATAGACCCCGTCCCCAATCTCGCCAGCCAACTCAGCCACACGCGGTCCCGAGCAGGCAATGTAGATGGGTGTGGCAGGCGCTGAGATATAGTCTAAGCGCAGGGAGGGATTGCTGCCAAAGGCCACGGGTTCACCAGCCAGAAGCTTACGCAAAGTAGTAACCGTGTACCGGAGCTCTTCTAGGGTGGAGTGTTGGAGGCCGATGAGGCGCATCATTATGTCTCCCCTGCCTACAACCAGCTTGATGCGCCCCGGAGCTATCTCCTGGAGGGAATTGGCCAGGCAGGCCAACACAGTGGGGTGACGGGTGATGCCGTTAGTGACGCCAGTGTACAGGTCTATGTTAGAGGTCTTCCCAGCTGCCAGGGTCAGAGCCGCATAAAGGTCGCGGCCGCTCTCTGGGTGATCATGGATGGCCACGCCGTTCAAGCCAACGGTCTCGCACCACTGAATGAACTCCACCACGCGCGGAATGGAAAGCCCTAAAGGCACCCTGAGATCGACTTTTAGCTTCATTGTAGTACACCTCTAATATGAGCCGGCTGGATCCAGTGAGATGACTTAGTCAACACGAATGACGGTTCTAACTAAAGGAAGCCGTAAAGCTTGCCAGCGTTATCTCGGGTGACCTTTCGGCGAGCCGTATCGCTGAGCTTTTTCATGTCCCGGTCTATGGCCTTTTGTGAGTTGGGCCATGACCCATCCACGTGAGGATAGTCCGAGCCCCACATGACCCTGTCCTCACCTGCGAGGGGAATGATGTCACCCGCCGTGGGCTCTGACTCGAAGGTCGAGAATCCCTGTCGACGGAAGTAACCGCTGGGTTTTAGGCTGAGACCTTCCTGACCCTCTCCTTCATAGTCCATTCTGTCCAGAACATAGGGCAGCCAGCTGACGCCGCACTCGCCAAGAACGAACTTGAAGTTGGGGTATCGCTCGCATGCTCCGGAGAAAACAATGCTGGACAGGTACTCCACACCGGAAAGCTGGAACATGGTAAGGAGTATGTTAGAGTAGATGTCGCCATAGGCTTCGGCTTCTACAGGGTCTTCAATCTTCCTCGGCCATAGCTCCAGGGTGTGGAAAGAGATGGGTAGTCCAGTTTCCTCGCCGGCGGCCCATAGTGGATCCCAGTCTTTGTGATACATTGGCTTGTTCATGGTGCCTGGGCTGATCTCGGCTCCTCTCAGACCCAATTTAGCGACTCTAAGTAACTCCGCGGCAGCCACCTTGGGGTCGTGATTAGGAAGACATGCAAGCCCAGCCAAGCGGTCGGATTTGCCTTTGGTGAAGTCGGCGATCCAGTCGTTATATATTCGATAAATCTCCACCTTCAACTCGGGGTCGTCGTCTGGCTGAGGTACATCGAGAAGTCCATATATGACCTCTGCGTCTACTCCATCCCGCTCTAAATGCTGTATGCGTACATCTGCATTGGCTGGGGGATATCTGCCGTCGGTTATTTCATAGAGGCCGGCTTTTTCAAAGGTCTCTATTTTACGCTTGTGTTCGGATGTGGGATTTTCAAGGAATTCCTTCCACGACCCTACGGAGCCTCTGTCTGTGCCGCCTGCCTCCCATCGAAGCCCCCTATCCGTCTCAATCACGTGAGGCACCTGGTCCTTCCACTTGGACGATGCGTTAGCCGTAAAGACGTCCTCTGGCATGAAAAAGATGTCCATATGGCCGTCGCCTGAAATGATCCTGTAGTCCATTTAATTCCTCCCAGCTAGGAACTTACGTCCGCCTTTTGGATATCATATCAGGGGGTATTTCACCCGTCAACAATCTATAGCAACACAGCTTTACCATACTTACCAACCTTGTTTATACTTGACTTTCGGCAATGTGTTGAAGGAGGTATCACCAGATGTATACGATGGAAGTCCTGCATCCCGTGGCGGAAGCAGAGGGCGACAAGAAGGTTTCCAGACCTGCTCCTAGGCCCAACTCTTTGGATGGCCTCACCATAGGATTGGTGTGGAATGCTAAGAGAGGTGGCCTCGATGCCCTTGGTAAGGCTGGAGAGCTTATCAGCAATAAATACAGCGGCGTGACCGTAAAGCGCTACGAAGGCAGCCAGCCATGTAAGAAGGAGCTTCTGGAGCAGGCGGTGAGAGAGTGTGATGTATTCGTCGGCTCCACAGCTGACTGAGGCTCTTGTACGTCGTGGCTTGTCCACGACATGGTTGTGATAGAGAAGGCGGGCAAACCGACAGCCGCTATAGTGGCCAAGGGCTTCGACAGGGATGCCATGGTCAGCGCCAGAGCCTTCGGGTTGCCCTGGTTTAGATATGCCCTCGTGCCAGAGGTTCTGACTGGCCTCAGCCCTGAGCGCATAGAGGAGCATGTTACCAACGCCTTCGACCAGATAGTGCAGGTGCTCACCACCAACTCCAACGGAGAAGGCCTGCCCGCCGTAGCAGATGCGAGAGCTGCGGATAGATTGAAGGTGGAGGGAACAGACAGGTACGATGCCTTTGAGGCCATGAATAGCCTGTTCATGGAGAATGAGTGGGGGGATGGCTTCCCCTTGATACCTCCGACGCCGGAAAAGGTGGAGTGGATGCTAAAGGGCACCACTAGAGACCACCAAGACGTGGTTACGGTGCTGCCGCCGGGCCTCCGATATGCCACCGTAGAGAAGATAGCCATAAACGCGGTGATGGCAGGGTGCGAGCCTTCTCATTTACCCATCCTTATGGCGGCCTGCGAGGCGCTACCTGGATTCGGTAGCACTGCAAGAGTATTGACCATGTCGACAAGCCCCAATGCACCACTGCTGATGATTAATGGCCCTATCTCCGGGGAGATAGGTTTCAACTCAGGTCGATGCGCCTTGGGGCCGGGATCCCCGTCGCGACATAACGTAGCGGTTGGCAGGGCTTTCAGGCTTGTTTTGATGAACGTCGGTAATGCCTACCCAGCTCGCATGGATATGGACACCATTGGCTCGTCTCGCAAGTTCAGCATGTGCTTTGCAGAGAATGAAGAAGAGAGTCCATGGGCTCCCTATCACACGGACTTGGGCTTCGACAAGGATGAGAGCACCGTCACCATATTTGACACTATCGGGGAAGAGGACGTGGACGACTTGACCAACTGGGAGTCGGAACGAGTGCTGGACAGTTTCGCTGCCGCTTGCTCCAATGTGCCGGCCAGGTACGTGGTCAACTTCTTCGACCAGGAAAAACCGACGGATCGTATACTGCTGGCCATGTGTCCCGAGCACGCCAACATATGTGGAAAGGAAGGATGGTCGAAGCGCTCGGTGCGAGAGTACGTACACAACTATGCTCGCATGAATGCTAGGGTGGCCATGTGCTGGGGACGTAAGACCCCAGAGCTTTTCCGCCCGGAGTGGAGATGGCTGCTGGACAGGTCAGAATCGGAACTGGAGCAGATAGCGTTGCAGGTTCTGGAAAATGCCGACCTGTACGATGTAGCTGTGGTTGGCGGGCCTGCTGGAAAGAGTATGGTTTTCCACGCCCTGTGCGGTGGGCCCTCTACTGTCCTCATCAAGGATAGAGCTCCTATCTAGCTGCTCTACTACATCATGGTGGTAAGCTCGACTGCTCCCGGATAAGAAGTTACCTGAAAGAAGGACAATCACATGGAATTCGGAATAGTTTTTCCCCAGACGGAGATAGGAACGAATCCCAGGGATGTGCGGGATTTCGTTGTAGCCGTGGAAGAGATGGGATACTCCAATCTGGTTGTGTATGACCACGTACTGGGTGCCGACACCACAAATCGTCCTGACTGGGATGGCTTCTACGCCCTCGAAGACATGTTCCACGAACCCTTCGTACTGTTCGGGTTCCTAGCGTCGTTTACGAAAAGAATTCGGCTGGTGACGGGAATCCTAATACTATCGCAGCGACAGACGGCTCTGGTGGCCAAACAGGCTGCCGAAGTGGATGTGCTCACTGGAGGCCGCCTAACTCTGGGCGTTGCCGTAGGCTGGAACGACGTGGAGTTTGAGGCCCTCGGGGAGGACTTTCATAACCGAGGTGTCCGATCTGTGGAGCAGATCGAAGTACTCAGGGCCTTGTGGACACAGGAGATAGTGGACTTCAAAGGGCGCTGGCACACGATTACGGCAGCTGGCTTAAATCCTCTTCCCGTGCAACGCCCTATACCTATCTGGTTTGGCGGAGGCGCCGAGCCCGTCCTGAAGAGGATAGGCCGTTTGGGAGATGGCTGGCTAATCGACCGTGAACCCGATGAAGACGGGAAAGCGGCAATAGAGCGCGTAGGAAACTATGCTAGAGAGGTTGGGCGAGACCTCTCTTCCATAGAGATCGTTCCCACTATAGAGTCTTCCTCTGTGGGAATTGAGTCTATAGTGGACTGCGTAAAGGAGTGGCGAGGCCTCGGTATAACAAACGTAGCCATTGAAACGATGAAGCTGGGTCTGACCACTGCCAAGGACCACATCGACTTCGCGAGGAAGCTGAAAGAAGACACTAAAAGCGTGGTTTAGAGATACTCGGCCATTGGCTGGAGAATTTGCCCTCAACCTACTTGTGATAACTTGTCAACCTGGAGAGTTCATGATATGATTTGGATTAGTGGCAGTGTTTAGTGTCCCTTTAGTTGACTTGTTATAGCATCCTCGGTGCCCTCATCGAACCCACTAGTGGTTTTCTTGATTGCCCATCGGATAGTTAGAGCATCCTAGGTATCGGTGACCGGACTCTCGCCAACTATTTGGAGAAAGGAGTTCACCGATGAACTACGAGGATAAGACCCTCACTTGCCAGGACTGTGGACAGCCGTTCACTTTTAGTGCGGATGATCAGTCGTTTCACGCAGAAAAGGGTTTCACCAACGAGCCCAAACGTTGTCCAGCGTGTCGGGAGATTCGACGCAACGGGCGCAATGGTGGATACGACCGAAGGCCACGTGAGATGCATCCGGTGGTCTGCGCGGAATGTGGCAAGGATACAACGGTTCCATTTGAGCCACGTGGCGACCGTCCTGTTTACTGCAGCGATTGCTTTAACAAGCGACGTTCGGCAGAGCGGATAGGTTAGTAAGTAATGCCGATGTTGTATAGAGGGGACTACGTGACGTCCCCTCTATACACACCGTATTTTTCGTTATTCAGACAAGGGGTAAGCGCATTGAGTTTGTATATCGAAACATCGCCAAGGTGTTCGATAGCTACCGTTCCGTTAACAGCGGGCGTCTTTAAACAGCCTATATCTCGCAGAACAGGTACGAAGGATTCAACCGTCTGTCGAGAAAGTAAAACAGCGTGAAAAGGATTTTCATAGCGTTAATAGGAATTGCGATTGGGGGAGTTCTGGGAAGGCTCGTGTTTCGTGAAAGCGATTGGAAACAAGTTCTCTCCGGCGTGCGAGGGATGGAGTGGCACATACTGGTGTTAGCACTGGCAGCTGTTAGCTTTGCTGTCTTGCTCTCGGCTGCGCGCTGGAAGCTTTTGCTAACCAATGAGTCGGTATCCATAACTCGGCTGTTTCTAGTGAGAGAGATGGGGCAAACACTCAACAACGTTAGCCCTATACGGGTAGTTGGGGATGCCGCTCAGACACTCATGTTGACCCATGGGAATGGAATCAAGGCTCCCAAAGTGGTGTCGAGTCTTTTTATGGGACGATTGTTTGATTTTCTAGTGACCATAACCCTTGTAGGCGGAGGATTGTTCGTCTTACCCCAGCTTTCAGGACTTAAGCCCATCGTAGTGCCTCTATGGGTAATGACTGCAGTCGGCATGGCAGCATTCTTTCTCTTTGGGCGATGTCTACACGGGCTTACCGTTGTACACAGGGTGCGACCACTTGAAGAGCTATTGAGGGCTATAGGTGCAGTGCGCACCGATCCAGCAATACTGGTAGCATGCTTGGTGCTCACCACTGCTCGATGGATGTCGATCGGAGTAACGGCGTGGTTAGTTGCCCAAACTGCAGGTGTTGATCTGCCATTCTGGCTGATTTCGATTGTGATCGTGGCAGTATCCCTTTTTGATGGTGCCATAGTTGCAACTCCGGGTCTGGTCGGGGCATACGAGTTCGTGGCGGTCTCTACGTTGGGGGTTTTCGCTGTAGATCCGACCGTAGCCCCGGCCTTTACCATGGTCATACATGTGATCCTGTTCCTGCCCACACTCGTTGTTGTGCTACCGGTAATAGCCTTCGAGCACCGGACGTTGAAGTCGGCATGGGTGGCGGCAGGAGGAGCTGTTCAGCGGTTACAGAAGGGTAGTCATGAAGGGCATGTTGGGAGGCGAGTTGAAAACGGATTATGAATTCATTCATTGTCGATCAGATTAATAGTAGATCTATTGAGGATCCTATCTCCTGTTTCTGTGGTAAGGCTAAAAATGGGCACCTTCGCTGCGATTACTGTGGAATCCTCGCTGGACCACATCACAGGGAAGCCCCAGAGCTGAAGAGAGTTAAGGCGCAATGGATGGCACGAAAGATGGCGGAATCCGGTCGAGGTTTGTTCGACCTCTGTGAGAGTTGTCAAACAGTAGCAGTACATGGCACTCTCTTTGACCCATCTACCAAGGTGAGAGCAACGAATGAGACTCGCCAGAGCAGAACATGATTGATTCTGGCTCGCAGGGTAAACCGGTGTAGACTGCGCCTTGAGTTTCATGGAGCGAGATTGAAAACCCAGTACGAGGTGCTCACATGACTAAGTTACAAGAGGCCTATCCGCTAAAGCCGGGATTACCACTGCAGGTGGATAGAGGATTCTATGGCCGTCTCGCTAATAACACAGAGAATCGGAAGCTCGTTGATAAATTCATCGTGCCTCCCCGCTCTGGCAAAGCATGGCCGGTTCATGCGGGACAGCTCTGTCGAATCGTGGTGGTAGAAGGGCCTCAGGTGGCCGATCTTAACATCTGGAATTTGCACGATCCCCGTGAGCGGTTCTGGGCAGCCCGCACCAGGCAGTTCTATCGAGCCTACGTAACCACTTACGACCGCCTTTGGTCATGCTTGCCCTACCTCCGGCCCATGCTGACCATCACCAACGATTCCATCAACTACGGAGTGGATAAGGATGGGGCCTGGTGTCATGACCTGCTCGGAACTCGATGTGACTCCTACGTCCAGAAACTGTTGACCGGCGAGGACGTGGACTACACCTGTCACTCCAACCTAGCTAGAGCTATAGCGCCATTTAACCTCACTGAGGAGAATGTTCACGACGTCCTCAATATCTTTGAGGTGGATGGGCTAACAGAGGACAAGAGGTATGCCAGCAAACCCAGTCCCGCTAGGGAGGGCGACTTCTTTGAGTTTTTTGCCGAGATAGATCTCCTGTGTGCCATCTCCACATGCCAGTTAGGAGACATGTCCTCGACTAGTTGGAACACCACAGGTGGCGATTCTGCTCCCACCTGCCATCCCCTGGGCATCGAGGTGTACCAGCCTAGCGATGAGCTAATAGAGGGATGGGAGTCTCCTCCACCATCGAGAGCCTGCCTCAGATAGGCAAAGGCCTTGGGCCCACCCGCCCGCCCCCGTTAGGTTTTTGTATCTGGGAGCACATCCTCCAAACTCCCTGCCAGAAGCATGCATCTCTCTGGACCCCCTCCGTGCGGGCTTCCGGGACAGGGTCTCGAGCTATGCAGACAATCCTGGGATACCTAGATGAGCTATATCTAAGATCTAAGAGAATCCAGGTCTATTCCCACCTCGGCCGCGATATTTGAAAGGTAGTCCCAGTCCTAATCTCGAATGGGTATGCCCTCCTTCAGGCGGCGCTCCTCTTCACGCTGGGCGTGTTCGCCCGGCAAGACGATTTCGTCGAAGCCTTCGGCTAGTCGAGATGACTTGATGGCCCTTATTAAATCGTCCACTCTGGCCTTGAACTGATCTATCGGAACAAGACGGTCAATATTTATTGCCATCAGAAAGACGCCTGCTTCCCAAGGATGCTCGGCTGAGGCGTGCCAGGTTATATCCTTCGATACCGCTACGCCCGAGAGCAACCCTGACAAGACCTCAACCCAAATAAGCCATCCAAACCCCCTGGGGCCCAGAGGCAATAACGCTCCTAGTATCTCGGAGTTTCTATTTGAAGGCTCCAACACCAGAGGCTTAGGATCAGTGGTCACACGACCATTTTCATCCACGACAACACCTTCTGGTACAGGTACGCCGTCATGGGCGGCCCGAATGATGCGTCCATCGCATACTGCGCTGGTAGAACCGTCAAAGACAATGGGCCTCTCAGCTCCTGCTGGTACCGCAAATGAGATGGGATTCATATTGAAATCTGGTCTCGGCCTCCCCAAGGAGCTACGGCCGGCGCCCCGTTACAGGTAACGAATCCTATGTAGTCATGCTTCAATCCTGCATGGAATAGTTGCCTGCCATAGTGAAATCATTGGCGTTTCTCAACCACACACTACCAAGCACCGACTCTTGAGCCTTTTCTATGGCGACTTCCATGGCTTTAGTAGTTACCACTTGGCCAGTCCCGTGTCCCCCATCTATTACGGCATAGCTCGGCCCCTCGTCCAGTATTTTGATGGACACTCCGAACTTTAATGCATCTCTCTTGACCAGGGGGTAGACGATGGTGAACCCCGCTATTCCCTGGTTGTCCTTGCCAGTTAGATCAGCCTTGATAAGGCAATCAGTGAAGATCCTCACCTCCTCTTCGGTTGCACCGAGTTTCCTCCAAACGGTGATGTAGATCCTATACAGGTAGTCTGATGATTCGATGCGCATCTATTGTTACATCCTTTCGCGTGGGATAGCGGGCGTGGTAGAGAGAAAAATAGGTGGCGTCAATTAGACGCATTACTCGGCAACAGCTTGATCCCTCCTTTCGACAGCATTAGTTGACTACTCCTATGTGACACAAGGACTGCAGAAACCCCAGTATTCTCGATGGCGGGTGACCTTTTTTATTTATGCTTCGGTTCATAGGGAGAGAACGGTGGCAAGAATGCGTTGCACCAGTTGTGGTATTATCCTGAATCCTGAGACAATGGAATGTCCTGGCTGTGAACGCAAGCCAGATAACGATGGGGAAAGCCCCGGCCAAGGCTCTATGGGCAATCACATCGTTACAGCCATCTTTGTCGTCATCGTCGCTGCCATCGGTGCCCTCATCTACGGGACTATCTTCGGAGCCACCTACGCTGTCATCGGCGCCGGCATCGGTGCAGCTATAGTCATTTTCGTCACCATCGTCAAAGTTGAACCCAGCCTCGAGTCGCACCAATGGGTTAGAAGGTTGTTAGATACCCTGGAGAAATAGGACACTGGTATTGGTTGCCCCGAATCCTATATTTTGTTGATTCCGGGTACAATGGCGGAGGGGGTGGGATTCGAACCCACGATCCACTTGCGCAGATGCCGGTTTTCAAGACCGGTGCCTTAAACCGCTCGGCCACCCCTCCTCACGGATATTTTATACCTGAATCTCGAATAGAGGAGTATGACGAGCCCTGAAAAATTGGGTACTTGCCTCAGAGCAGAGATATGCCATCCCACTCAAACAGGGGTGATTCCTTAATCCAGGTCGTATACCTTGACAGCGTTTTCGCCTAGGATCTTGTTTTGAGCGCTATCGGAGAGGCTGCCGATGTGTTCCTTCAACTCCTCCACCGGTCCATACTCGGCATCCTCGTGTGGGAAGTCCGATGCCCAGACGAAGTGCTCTGCTCCCAGTAGCTTCACCATGGCGGGTGTGGTTTTCTCATCTGGGTCCACGGATATATAGCACTGTCTGTCAAAGTAGAAGCTTGGAGGCTCCTTCATAGAGGAAAAACCCTTACCCACCTTATACTTACTATCCATTCTCTCGAGCCAGTGAGCTATCCAGCCTCCACCACTCTCCAGAATGACGTACTTGAGTCTAGGAAACCTATCGAAAACTCCGGTTGTCATCATCGCCGTGAAGGCAGCCTGCACATCTAGCATCAAATAGGTGAAGGTGAAGACCATGTTCTCTCTCTGTATCGAATACTCGCCGGGCCACAGAGAGCTGGCCCAATCGGACATGGTATTGTTCACTCGAACTACGACGTGGGGAGCTATAGGCAGGTTCATGTCTTGAGCTTCAGCCCAAAGAGGGTCATAGTCGGTGTGTGCGATGGTGCGGCCATCGAAGATGTCAGGGCGAATGAAGAAGCCCTTCGCTCCCAATTTGGCCGTTCGCTTCATCTCACTGACGGCATCTTCGACATCCAGTATGGGAATGTGGGCCACGGCAAACAATCGGTCAGAGTAGGGTTTACAAAAGTCTACCAACCAGTTGTTGTAGGCCTGTGCAAGGGCGAGAGCCAGACCAGGATCGTCTACATTCTCTTCCCAGATGATTCCAATGGTTGGGTAAATGAGGGCGGCGTCGATTCCCTCGTCATCCAACACCTGGACTCGCTGGTGGGGGTCCATAGAACCGGGTGGAGCGCCATCCATATATTTGTAGATTCCGGGTGTGTTCAACTTCTCATGATCGCCATCGGGGTAGCCTGCGATACCACCTAAGTTGGCATTGGTTCCTGGCTCATACCCTGTCTTTCCATCAACCTCCCAGTAGTCACGGCCCTGCTCGTCAACTCTCCAACGAATGGCACGGTCCTTATATTTGCTATCCAGGTAGTTCTCCCACAGGTCCATAGGCTCCAGCACGTGACCATCAGCGTCGATAACCCTCATTTCTGTCATTCCCCTTCTCCTGATCGTACTATGGCTCCTAAAGTGACGTCACCATTAGCGCCTGTCCCTCAAAGTGCTTTGCCTCTTCTCTTGCCGAATGCTCCTCAATTACAGAAACCCATCGAGACTTGGCAGATGACAATCTAGCGTGGAGGCTTGTAGATGTCAACATTGTGTAGGCCTGCACAATGTTGAGCTCATGACCTGGTTTGGGGTACCAAATGTAACTTGAGTCCGCGCTCTGATCGATAGTTTGGATATCTCTGTATAGCTCTGGACGAATGGATCTAATGGGCATACTATTCAATCCCATTTGTGGGATTCGGCTCGGTGATACAGGGAAAGCGCCGATTCACATTTGTATTCACAGTCAACACTTTGGCATCGATTTGCCCTATAGCCAGACCCAGATCGATGAGGTCGCGGCGAGAAGGCTAGCTTTCCTTGATGTCGTGGACTAGGCTCTCACCAAACCAGAAGTTAGGATAGGCGATCCTATCGATGCTATAATCTGGATGACAATCCCATACCTCTGGGCCTCTGTGGAGACAGTAGGACTTGGGAAGTCTGTACGACATCCTGGAGAGCAAAAGTACACACTGTTATGATGACCCTCGCATCTATAACTACGTGATAACCGGGTTGCCAGTAGACGGGGCGAGCCGGATCACCATGCACAACAACAATCTCCATAACCCCCTGGTTCGACAGCACCATGATCCAGCGGGATCTGTCACCTGCCTGTCCGACAGACAGAGTAGGCAGGCCTCTAGACTCCCTCCATGCTGGCTTCTGGTATAGGGTCTTATAGAAAGTAGAAGTTAGATGGCAAAGCCAAAATGGGACTCGGGACTTCAAGAGATAGCGAAGGGAGTTTTCGCCTACGTTCACGACGAGGCCAGATGGGACAAGTGCAATTCCGGCTTCATCGTGGGCGAAGATGGGGTGATGGTCATAGACGCCATGATGGTTGAGAGCATGGTGCGACCCTATTTGGAAGTTATTCGCAAGGTCACCAGCAAACCGGTTCGATACGTGGTGAACACACATCACCACGTAGACCATAGCTTTGGCAACCAGTTCTACGATAACCCTGAGATAATATCCCACAGCCGCTGTCGCGAAGCCATGTTGAACGTAGACATCGCTGCATACCAGAAGCAGCGACCCGAATATTCGGAGGATTGGCCTAAAATCCAACTTACTCCCGCCACTGTCACTTATGAGGGCAAGATGGTCGTTCACTTGGGTGATCGTATAGTCGAGCTACTGCATCCGGGAGCGGCGCATACCTACGGAGACACATTGATATTTCTGCCCGAGGAAAGGGTGCTGTTTACGGGTGACGTTGCCTTCCATTACTTGATTCCTATGGCCAGGGACGGTCACGTGAGCAACTGGATACGGGTAGCGCGGCGACTCATCAATCACATGGACGCCAAGACTATAATGCCGGGTCATGGGCCGGTAGGTGACAAGACCGCTATCATCAAAACCCTAAATTACCTACAGCTGTTGAGGCGGACCTGCAGGTCATACTTCCGGCAAGGTGCGGGTGAAGAGGATGCCGAAGTAGCGATGCACGTCGATGAATACGAAGACTGGGCTGAGCCCTGGCGGGTCAAGATAAATGTGGAGCGTATGTACAAAGAGCTTCGGGGGGAGCTGCCTAGGTAGTCTGTGATTGGTCATTAGTAAAATCTCTTCTCAGGCAGGTCTACCCATCGCTGAAATCAGGAGCTTAAGATACAAGACTACTTCGCCGCATGGAACGACGACGGTCTGGCGTGAAGGCAGGAAAGTAGGTCGCCATTGAGCCTGTGTCAGAAAGGCGAACGTGTTGACCCACGCGCCCTGGCAGGTTTTTGTATGTGGGGAGCACATCCCCTACTTGGCGGTAGACAGGCCCAGATCCCCCTGCCAGAGGGATGCAGGGCCCTGGATTCCCGTGCTTGACACGGGAATGACGGGTGGAGTCACCACTAGGCCCTAGTCTACGACGTCGAATTTGGTGTAGGGACGCAGGACCTCCGGCACGATGACAGTGCCATCGCTTTGCTGGTAGTTCTCCAGAATGGATATCATTACCCTGGGCAGGGCAAGGCCAGAGCCATTTAGGGTGTGCACGAATTGGGGGGAAGCGTCCTTCTCAGTTCGATAGCGAATGTTGGAGCGGCGCGCCTGGAAATCTGTGCAATCGCTGCAAGAGCTGACCTCAAGCCACTCTTGTAGGCCTGGCGCCCACATCTCTAAGTCGTAGGACTTGGCCGAGGGAAAGCCCAGATCTCCCGCGCAAAGCTGCAGCACCCTATAGGGAATGTTCAGTCCCTGGATTACAGCCTCGGCGTCGGCCACCATTCTAGATAACTCATGGTCAGAGGACTCAGGCTCTACCAGCTTGTACATCTCCACTTTGTCGAACTGGTGCCCTCGTTTGATTCCTCTCGTGTCCCGGCCTGCCGACATCTTCTCTCTTCTGAAGCAGGGTGTGTATGCGACGTAGTTTAGGGGCAGGGTATGGGGGGGCAATATCTCGTCACGGTGAAGGTTGGTCAGAGGAACCTCCGCGGTAGGGATCAACCACAGGTCGTCCTCCTCATCGTGGTAGAGGTTGTCGCCGAACTTGGGCAGGTTGCCGCTTCCTATCATGGTCTCCTGCTTGACCAGGAAGGGAAGATAGGTTTCCTGGTAGCCGTGCTTCTGGACGTGAAGGTCCATCATCCAATTGATGAGGGCTCGCTGGAGGCGGGCACCCTGTCCTTTGAGGACGTAGAAGCGAGAGCCGGAAATCTTGACTCCCCTATCGAAGTCGAGGATGCCCAACCTCTCACCGAGCTCCCAATGAGGGAGGTGATTGAAGTCCAAGGAAGTAGGCTCGTGCCAGCTTTTGACTATCAGGTTGCCGGATTCGTCTGCCCCGTCTGGCACGTCATCTCTGGGGATGTTGGGCAGGGTGAGAAGAGCGGCCTCCAGGTCGGCCTCTATGATCTTGAGGTCATCTTCCAGGGCCTTGATCTCGTCGCCCACCTGACGCATTTCGGCGATGACCTCTGGGGGCTTATCCTTCATCTTGGAGAGCTGTTTGCTGACTTGATTCCGACGAGCCCGCAGGGCCTCAGACTCGGACAAGATGCTGCGACGACGCTGGTCCAGGTGGAGAATCTGGTCCAGGGGGGCATCGTCTTCGCCGCGTCGGGACAGGGCCTCTCGCACGACCTGGGTATTATCTCGGATAAGCTGCAGGGATAGCATGGTTATTTAGGCAGATGTGTCATCCTTCGACAAGCTCAGGATGAGCGTGCTGTGACCCTCTCTTGGATTCTCGCTCACTTCCTTCCCTTCGACTATGCTCAGGGTAAACTACAAGCACAGGATGAACGTGGGAACTTGATTGTCTTTTCTGTTTAGCTTTGAAACTTGATTGAATTTTCTGGTTCACGTTCAAACTTGATTGAGTTATAAAAAAAGTTTTAATTTCGGGGTTTCCCAGGCACGGAGATCCAGCTTTTTTTGATTGAGTTTTTCACGGCCACTTTTCATATTCTTCACCCTTCGACAAGCTCAGGATGAGCGTGCTGTGACCCTCCCCTGGATTCTTGCTTACTTCCTTCCCTTCGACTACGCTCAGGGTAAACTACAAGCACAGGATGAGCGTTGAGATTGACAAGCCCAGGACGACAGGTTGGATGGTCATACACAGTATATGCCAGACTAGAGTAACAAGGTAAGAGGTTAGCGGCACTTTGTCTGTCTGTTCAGGCAGGCAGACATGACAATGTGGGAGTTAGCTCTTTGATCCTCTTTTCGGCGAGGCGCACGTAGCTTTCGTTGATTTCGTAGCCTATGTAGTTGCGGTTGGTCTTCAGGGCGGTGAGGCAGGTGGTGCCGCTGCCCAGGAAGGGGTCTAGCACCACCTCTCCTTCGAAGGTATACAGCTGTATCAATCGATAAGGCAGGTCCACGGGGAAGGGGGCGGGGTGTCCCACCCTCCGGGCTGCCTCTGCAGGAAAGCTCCAGACGCTCTTGGTGAACTCCAGAAACTCATCCCTGGTTATGGTGCTGTTTCTGGGTTCAGGGGGCTTTCTTTGGAAACTCTGCTTGCAAAATATGAGAATGTACTCGTGGGTGTCCCTGAGGGTGGGGTTGGACGCAGACTGCCAGCTGCCCCACGCAGTGGATGCACTGGAGCTGGCCCCCTTGTCCCAGATGATCTCGCCCCGCATGAGAAAACCTATTTCCAGAGCATCTTCTATGACGTGGGCATGGAGTGGAACGTAGGGCTTCCTGCCCAGATTGGCCAGGTTGACACAGGCCCTGCCTCCTGGCACCAGAACTCTGTAGACCTCAGCCAGCACGGTGGACAAGAGGGTCCTGTAGTCCGGCAGGGAGAGGTCCTGGTCATATTCCTTGCCTACGTTGTAGGGCGGTGAGGTAACCATCAGGTGGACGCTGTTATCAGGCAACTCATGCATCTCTTGGCTGCTCTTGCACAAAATTCTGTCTAAAAGAGAGGGGTCAATGGGATTCTCCATGTGCTCGACGCGCCTGCCTGAACAGACGGGTTTCTGGCCCGTCAAGCCTTCGTAGAGCTTGCTTCTGTAGAACTGTGAGGAGTCGTGGCCTATTCTGCCAGGCGCTCCGAAGGCGCTGGTCTTGGTGGATTTTCTCTTCATGGGGTGGATTTATCGAGGGTGCGGAGTTGGGGGAACAGAATGACTTCTCTTATGGACTGCTGATTGGTGAAGAGCATGACCAAGCGGTCTACACCCATGCCCAACCCACCGGTAGGGGGCATGCCGTGCTCGATGGCCAGGAGGAAGTCTTCATCCAGCCGGTCCACGTCTTCATCGCCGTACTCCGATCGCTGCCGCTCCTGTTCCTCCAATCGCTGCCGCTGGTCTATAGGGTCGTTGAGCTCAGTGAAGGCGTTGGCTATCTCCATGCCTCCAGCGTATCCCTCGAAGCGCTCGACGAATCGAGGGTCATCCGGCTTCTTCTTGGCAAGAGGGGACATCTCCACTGGATACTCCATGAGGAAAGTGGGCTGAATGAGGGTCGGCTCCACGAATTGAGACAGCAGCTTGTCATACAGCTGGGATGGGCTCAGACCGGCTGCACCAACGCCCAAAGAGGAGACCTCCCGACGAAGAACTTCCAGGTCTTCGTATCTCGCGTCGGCTATGTCGATCCGACTCTTCTCGAGAAGCGCATCACGCAGGGTAATCCGACGCCAGGGCGGTGTGAAGTCGATGGTGTGCTGTCCGTAGGTGACTTGGTAAGTACTCAACACTTGCTGGGCCATGGAGGCCATCATCTCCTCTACCATATTCATAACGTCGTGGTAGTCGGCGTAGGCTTCGTAGCTTTCCATGGTCGTGAATTCGGGGTTGTGCTTGGTGGAGACGCCCTCGTTGCGAAAGACTCGCCCGATCTCGTAGACCTTGTCCATACCACCGACGACCAATCTCTTGAGGTGAAGCTCGGTGGCGATGCGAAGATAAAGCTCCCTATTCAGGGCGTGATGTTGGGTGGAGAAGGGGCGAGCCATGGCGCCCGCTGCGATGGGAAGGAGCATGGAGGTCTCGACCTCGACGAAGCCACGAGAGTCCAAGAATCGACGCATTGCTGAGACCATCCGGCTGCGGATAGTGAAGATTCGTCTCGCCTCTTCGTTGGCTATGAGGTCGATGTATCTGTGTCGGTACCTCTTCTCTACGTCGGTGAGGCCGTGCCACTTCTCTGGCAGCGGCCTCAGAGATTTAGCCAGCATCATTAAACTTTCGGCTCGGACGGTAACCTCCCCGGCGCGGGTCTTGAAGAGGGGCCCTTTGACGCCAAGGCTATCGCCCACATCCAGCTCTTTGAGAGTGGACAGATGCTGGGGGGAGAGGCCCTTAGTTGCGGCGTAGATCTGGATCTTGCCGGTACTGTCTCGAAGGTCGGCGAAGGTTACTTTCCCCATTGGGCGCATTCCGACAACTCGCCCGGCTAGGGATACCTTCCTGATTGGAGTCTTGCCGGCCTCTTCGTTCCGCTTGAAAAGAGAAACCGCCTTTTCGATGGTGTGGGTTCGGCGGTAACGCGGGGGGTAGGGGTCAATTCCCTGTGCACGCAGTCTATCGACTTTGTTGAGACGTTGCCGATAGATATCTTCTCCTCTTTCGGCCATGGGAATTATTTCTAAGTAGACCCGCGATGAGTAGGTTTGGTCACTTGATATCTATTATAGACAGCTTGAGGAGGCCGCCGGGGACTTCCACCTCTACTGAGTCGCGCACCTTTTTCCCCAGCAAGGCCATGGCTACGGGGCTTTCGTTGGAGATCCTTCCAGCTTTTGGGTCGGCTTCGGCAACACCTACTATGGTGTATTGCACTAAATCGCCGGTTTTCTCTTGCACCGTAACACACGAACCTACCTCCACCTTGCCGGAGGTGGTCTTTTCGTCTGGAATGATGGAGGCATTGCCTATCATGTTCTCCAGGGTGAGAATGCGGCCTTCCACAAAGGCTTGTTCGTTTTTCGCGTCATCGTACTCGGCGTTGTTGACTGTGCCTCCAAGCTCCTTGGCTCTGAGGATCCGGTCAGCACCCTCCTGACGCCTGACCGTTCGAAGGTGTTCCAACTCTTCCTTCAAGTGGGCCAGGCCATCGCTAGTGAAATAGAACTGCTTCTGAGGCATGATGACATAGGATGGAAATAAAGAAAATAGCCCCTTACATAAGGAGCTTAAAATCCTGCCTAATTATAAAGAGTTACTATAGTAAAGTAAAGGTGGTTGTGCTAGATTCTTCGCCTCACCTCTTCCCTGGATTTCCGCTCATGTCCTTCGACAAGCTCAGGATGAGCGGGGGTCTCCTCTCTCTTGGATTCCCGTGTCAAGACACGGGAATGATGGGTGGGGTAGGGAGAAGGGACTGCCCCCTCTTCCTGATGGGCTTGTCTCAGAAAGGCGAACGTCTTTTATCCCACCCTCCCGCCCTGGTAGGTTGTTAGAAGTCGAGGGGGCACCCCTCGAGCACCCCGCCAGAGGGAACCATCCCTCTGGACCCTCTCCGCTGGGGATTCTTGGACAAGCCTCTCTTGGATTCCCGTGCTTGGCACGGGAATGACGGGAAAGAAGGTTGGGGTACCCTTCCCTTCGACTATGCTCAGGGTAAACTTTAAGCTAAGGGTGAGTGGAGACACCTCAACCTGTCCCGGTAGGTTTTTGTATGTGGGGGCACATCTCCCAACCCCCCCTGCCAGAGGGAGGTATGTCCCTGCCTGCGCCTCGTTCGGCGCGCTTGTCTGTCCGCAGGCAGGCCTCTGGACACCCTCTGAATGAGATCGGACGTGATGCAATATAATCTGCTGCGGTTGCCACTGGAGTAAAACCTGCTTAGAATGGTTGTGCCGAGTTGATGACCACGCTGGCAGAAGTGAATCTTGACTATGAGAGTAATTTCAGGCACAGGCAAAGGGCGAAAGCTGAGGTACCCTCGCGGGTCAACGTTAAGGCCCAGCTCTGGAAAGGTGCGCAGCGCGATTTTCTCGATGCTGGGGTCGGCGGGGGCCGACATGGGTAAAGTTTTGGATCTCTATGCCGGCACCGGCTCTTTCGGAATCGAGGCTTTGAGCAGGGGGGCGGGATGGGTAGACTTTGTGGAGAAGGACCATCGCCACTGTTCGGCCATCAGGTCCAACCTGGGCCTGATAGAGATGGAGGATGCAGCACAAGTTTATCGTCAGTCGGTGGAGAGTGCTTTGGAATCGTTGCAGGATGCTTATGGAGTGGTTTTCCTTGACCCTCCGTATTCCGAGGAGGGCCTCGATTGCGTTATGGAGAAACTGACCAACTCGCCTGCGACAGGAGAAGGGACGATCGTAGTCGTGGAACACTCAAGACGCCGAGCGTTGACAGACTCCTATGGTAAGTTCGGTTTGGTGAAGACCCGCCGCTATGGTGAAACAATGGTCTCCATGTATCAGCAGGAGGTGATCTCTTGACTATAGCCCTCTATCCGGGGAGCTTCGACCCCGTAACCTATGGACACTTGGATATAGCCAAGAGGGCCGCGACTCTGTTTGAGGGGTTGGCGATTGGGGTGTACGCTACTCCTGACAAACGCTTGCTTTTCAACACTGAGGAGCGTGTAGGCTTGCTGGTAGAAGCCACCAAGGACATCTCCAACATCAAAGTATTGACCTACACAGGGCTGACTGTGGACTGCGCGCGTCAACTGGGTGCACAGGTGATGATACGGGGGCTGAGGATGAACTCTGACTTCGAGCGAGAGTTTGAAATGGCCCTGATGAACAAGAAGCTGGGTCCGGACATCGAGCTAGTTACGCTAATGAGCAGTCTGGAACACCAGTTTCTGAGCGCGTCTCTACTCAAGGAGGTGGTGAAGCTGGGGGGTGATCCGAACGCGTTCGTTCCACCTCACGTAGGGGTAGCCCTCACAGATAAGCTGCTGGGCTCCCAGTAGCTTTCAGCTTCAATCAGTCCTCCTCTTAGATTCCCCTCCCAGATAGGCAAATAAACCTCGTTGGCGCCCGAGTGAAGGGGCTGGTATCGCTATTGGAAGGGCTTGGCGGTCACCAGGGAGGTATGACTATTGGAGCAAGGGGCGGTCTTTCCCACCCGCCCGCCCCGGAAAGTGGCTGTGGGGGCACATTCCCCAGTCAAGCTGAGGACAGGCCCTCTGCCAGAGGTTGGTTTCCTCTGGACTCCCTCTGCTGGGGATTCTTGGACAAGCCTCTCTTGGATTCCCGTGTCAAGCACGGGAATGACGTGAAAGAAGGGGGCACGGAATGATGGGAAAGAGGGGAGCAGGGGAATGACGACATAGGAGGTGAGGGTGCCCTTCCCTTCGACTACGCTTAGGGTAAACTTTAAGCTAAGGGTGAGCGGAGACACCTCAACCCTGCCCGGTAGGTTTTTGTATGTGGGGCACATTCCTTCGAGAGACTCAGGACAGGCCCCCTGGCAGAGGGGCATCACCCCTTTGCCAGCTCCTATTGGCAACAAGGCGTCCTTCGTGGGGGGAGGGATGTGTCTACATGAGTGGCAGGGGTGAAGCCTCCAAGCCACAGGCTGCCCCTTCACCAACCCAGGTGGAGAATCCAGTCCCTAGATGCTAATTTTGCTGCGAGTGCGGTGATGTTATAATCACTTGGGAGGATTTTCTCTTCAAACTCTGTTCCTGATATTTCACATGCCTGCCTCGGAAAAAGCTCCGATGTTGGATCAAAGGCCACTCCTGATGCTGATGGATGGTCATGCTTTAGTCCATCGCGCCTTCCATGCACTTCCTCCGCTAACCATAAACAGGACAGGAGAGCCAATAGGCGCCGTTTACGGCTTTGCCAGTGCTCTAATAAAGGTTCTGGAGGAATTGAAACCCACCCACTGCGCGATTGCCTTCGATAGGCCGACACCTACCTTCCGACATCTCCAATTCGAGGATTACAAGGCTCAACGTGCTGCTACCCCTGACGAGCTCCGAGTCCAGTTCAAGAGGATACGCGAGCTGGTGGAGGCCTTTGGGATACCGGCCTTCGAAATGGATGGCTATGAAGCCGACGACGTCCTGGGAACTTTGTCTCGCCTGGCTACGGAGCAGGGAATCGACACCATCATTCTGACCGGTGACACGGATGAAGTACAGTTGGTATCACCCATGGTCAAGGCGCTGCTACCCCGCGGTATGTTCAGCGATACTATCCTGTACGACGAGGCGAGGGTGAAGGAGCGCTATGGTGTGACGCCATCTCAGATAGCCGATTTCAAGGGGCTCAAGGGCGACCCTTCAGATAATATCCCGGGCGTTCCCAGGATCGGCGAAAAGACGGCATCGAAACTGCTTCAACAGTTCGGCACTGTGGACAACATGTACGCTCATATCGAAGAGGTGACGCCACCCAAGACCAGGGATATCCTGAAAGAGTATGAAGACCAGGCTCGACAATCCGTGGATTTGGCAAGGATAGTGACCGACGTGCCACTAGAGCTCAACCTACAGCACTGTGAGAGGTCCGCTTACGATAGAGATAAGGTGGTCGCGCTGTTTCGGGAGCTGGAGTTCTCCAGCCTGTTGGAGCGTCTTTCCAAGGATACGGACGGGGGAGCGATACCGACGGCCGCCGCAGACGAGGTGGAGTTGGAGTACGTTACGGTTACCTCTGAAGCCGAGTTGGATGAATTGATCAAGGAGATAAGGAAGGTCGGAACCCTGGCCTTCGACACGGAGACGACCAGCCTCAATGCCATGGAGGCGCAACTGGTTGGGGTTTCCCTTTCGACTACTCCCGGCAAAGCCTACTATATACCTGTGGGACATCGTGAAGGTGATCAGCTTCCCTTTGATATGGTGATGAACAAGCTCAGCCCCATATTCACCGATGAAGGAGTTCGGAAGATAGGCCATAATGCCAATTACGATATGATGATACTGGAAAACTGTGATGTTCCAGTCCATGGTCTGGCCAACGACAGCATGTTGGCAGCCTTCCTTGCGGGTGAGAAAGCGTTGGGTCTCAAACCCTTGTCCTTTGAGAGATTGGGCGTAGAGATGACGCCTATCAGCGCGTTGATAGGCACCGGCTCCAAGCAGATAACCATGGACAAGGTGGTGATAGGTGATGCGGCTCCATATGCATGTGCCGATGCGGACATGACGCTGAGGCTCTCTCAACTTCTGGAAGGGGAGGTAAAGGGGCAGGGTCTCTGGAACCTCTTGACGGATATCGAGATGCCCCTTGTGCCCGTCCTGGTGAGAATGCAGAGGAATGGGGTAGCCGTGGACGTGGAGCTGCTGCGGAAGATGTCCTCTGAACTGAGCGAGAGAATGGGTGAGCTAGAGACCAGAATACATGGTTATGCTGGTCACGGATTCAACATCAACTCCTCTCAGCAGCTTGGTGACGTGCTGTTCAAGGAGCTTAAGCTGCCCAGCGCCAAACGTACCAAGAGTGGGTATTCCACTGATGCCTCAGTGCTGGAGGGGTTGGTAGACGTGCATCCCATAGCCCAGAGCGTTCTGGACTACCGACAGATCACCAAGCTGAAGTCGACCTATCTCGACGCCCTGCCGAACATGGTCAACTCCAAGACTGGTCGAATACACACCTCCTTCAACCAGACAGGCTCTGTGACGGGGAGGGTTTCCAGCAATGATCCCAACCTGCAAAACATTCCTGTACGGAGTGAGCTGGGAGGTCAAGTGAGAACCGCCTTCATTGCCGAAGGCACTCCAGATTGCCTACTTCTGGCCGCTGACTATTCTCAGGTTGATTTGCGGGTCTTGGCCCACATCTCCGAAGACGAAAACTTGGTGCAGGCCTTCCAGAAGGGGGAAGACATTCACGCATCTACTGCGTCGCAAGTGTATGGCGTGAGTATAGACAACGTAGACGCAGAAATGCGTCGTATTGCGAAGGTAATCAACTTCGGCATCGTGTACGGAATCAGCGGATTCGGACTTTCGGCTCGTACCAGTCTATCTCAAGAAGAGGCCAACAGGTTTATATCGGGTTACTTCGAGAAGTATCCTAGGGTCAAAGAGTACATGGACAACACTAAACGCCAAGCCAAGGACAAGGGATACGTGGAGACAGTCCTGGGGCGTCGCCGATATCTGCCAGAGATCAAGGCGTCCAATCATCAGGTGCGCGCGGCGGCTGAAAGAATGGCCATCAATATGCCTGTTCAGGGGACTTCGGCGGAGGTGATCAAGCTGGCGATGATTCAGATGCAGGAGCGGATGGACAAGGAATCGATGCGCACCAAGATGATCCTCCAAGTTCACGATGAGCTAATCTTCGAGGTTCCTAAGGAGGAGCTTGAGGACTTGGCCTCTCTGACCCAAGAGGTAATGCCTCACGCTTTGGAGTTGAATATCCCTCTAAAAGTAGACATAAAGACGGGTTTCAACTGGGGCGAGATGGAGTAACCTGTGCCTGAACTGCCGGACGTCGAGGTCATCAGGTTGAATATCCAGCCCGACATAGTCGGGCGAATTTTTACCCACGTCGCCCTGAATTGGCCCGGATCTGTACGAAGTCCCTCCCCGGGTGAGTTTCAAGAGGCATTGCTCGGCTCCAAAGTCGCTGATCTCAGGCGAAGAGCCAAGTACTTTCTGTTCGAATTGAATACGGGAGAAAGCCTGATTGTTCATCTTGGCATGACCGGCTCTTTGAGATTGACGCCCGCACGGGAGGACATGCACCGATTCACCCAGACTGTTTTCGAGCTGGACGACGGGAGACATCTCCGGTTCGTAGACCCGAGAAAGCTGGGGAGGATGTGGTTGGTGGAGGATGTGAACACAGTAATCGGAGGCTTGGGGCCAGAACCATTGGAACCGCCCTTCACCCCTCTGGTTCTTTCGGGGATTCTGAAGAACAGGACAGCATCGATCAAGGCTTTGCTGTGCGATCAGGGTTTAATCGCAGGCATTGGCAACATCTACGCCGACGAGATCCTCTTCGATGCCAAGGTTTATCCTCTGAAGACGGGCAACCAGCTATCTGAAGGTGAGATTGGGGCCTTGCATTCGTCTATCCAGAAGATACTCAGTGAAGCCATCGACAATCTGAAGGACATGCTGCCTGAAGACGCTACACCCACGGAAGAGGCGGGCATGGAGGTGATCCGCGTTCCCAGAAACAATGGTCAAGCTTGCTCTGTATGCTCCTCCCCTATTCAGAGGACAGTGGTCAGAGGGAGGGGGACCTATTTCTGCTCCAATTGTCAGCCTCTCTGATCCCTGGATTCTCCACCCAAAAACGTAAGAAGACCTCGTTGGCGCCTGCCTGCTACAGGCAGGGCTGCTGTAAAGCGGGCTATGATGGTTCTTGCACAAGAGAAGCTATCATCAATGAGGTGAACATGTTATCAAGCAAGGACTGCTGCCATTCCAGTACCTTGAGTCTGTCTCAGAAAGGCAAACACCTTAGTCCCACCCGTCCGCCGCTGTAGGTTTTTGTATGTGGGGGCACCATCCCCCAGTCGAGCTGAGGACAGGCCCCCAGGCCCTCTGCTGGGGATTCTTGGGCAAGCCTCTCATGGATTCCCGTGTCAAGCACGGGAATGACGGTATAGAGGGCTGGGGTACCCTTCGACAGGCTAAGGGTGAGCGGAGACACCTCAACCCTGCCCTGTAGGTTTTTGTATGTGGGGGCACATCCCCCAGTCGAGCTGAGGACAGGCCCCCAGGCCCTCTGCCAGAGGGAGGTGTGTCTGCTGCTGGCAGGCCTCTGGACTCCCTCGGTGAAGGATTCCTGGACAGGGTAGTTTTGGTGGAAGATTTGAGAATACTAGGCCCCGGGGAGCGGGCCTAGGCCCTTCTGAAGAAGCTCGATGAAGGCTCCGTGGGTGTCCCTGGGGTGTACCCAAACGGCCTCGGTATTGGGAGAGGGCTCTTCGTCTTCAGGGATACCTGTGATGCGGCCACCTTTGGCACGCACCTCTCTTACCGCCTCCCGCAGATCGTCCACCTCGAAAGTGACCAGATAAATACCTTCACCTCTTGACTTCAAGAACTTGGCCACAGCGCTGTCTGGGTCTATCGGCTCTATGAACTCGATGAGAGCCTCGCGCCCGTTGCCCAAGTAAGTGCTTCGGAACCCGAATCTGGTGAAGTCGTTGGGTGGTTGCATCACCTGTAGGCCGAATAGCCTGGTATAGGTCTCGGTGGCCTCTTCCAGGCTGTTTACGGCTATGCAGGCAAAGCTCAGCTTATTGATCATGAGAACACCTCCTAGTCAATTGGTATGCGGTCTATCATCCGACTGTTGATATGGATAGTGTAGAATAGAGGCAATTTTCAAACGTTGGTTAGTTGTTTCGCCTTCTCTGGTGGTCATGTTGGTATAGCATACATTAGCCAACGAAAGAAAGGGGGAGAATATGGGCCAGGCACTAAAGGACGTGAGGGTTGTAGACTTGACTCAGTACGAGGCCGGCACCTCATTTACCCAGGCGCTGGCCTGGTTGGGAGCCGACGTCATCAAGGTGGAGGCGCCGGGTCGGGGTGACCCCGGTCGAGTGCTTAGTACGGACAAGCCAGGCCTGGATAGCCCCTACTTCCTCATCCTCAACTCCAACAAACGGAGCATAACCCTGGACCTAAAGAGGGAGAAGGGAAAAGAGGTCTTCCTGGAGATGGTGAAACGGGCGGACGTGGTAGCGGAGAACCAGGGCCCCGGCACCCTGGAACGCCTGGGACTGGGCTACGAGGTTCTGGAAAAGACCAACCCTAGAATAATCCTGGGTAGGGTAAAGGGATTTGGGACTTATGGGCCATACAGCTCCTACAAATGCTTCGATATGATCGCCCAGGCTGCGGGAGGCTCTTACAGCACTACCGGCTTTGCCGATGGGCCTCCCATGGCCCCTGGCCCAACTTTTGGAGACATAGGCACTGGGTATCACGCCGCTCTGGGTGTTACGGCGGCTTTGTATCAAAGGGAGCGGACGGGCAAGGGCCAGGTGGTGGAGGTTGCCATGCAGGATGCGGTGGTGAACTTCAGCAGAGTGGCGATGATGGGGTACTACCACAACCCGGACGAGGTGCTCAGGGTAAAGAAGGGAAATAGAAACGGGGTTAACTACTCTACTGAGTGGGACCCACCTCCCAACGGTCTCTACCAGTGCAAGCCTGGAGGTGCGGACGACTATGCCTACGTCTTTGCCCTAGACTCGCCTTCAGATATGTGGCCCAGGCTTCTCAAGGTCATAGGCAGAGAGGATCTGATAGGTGACGAGCGGTACGAGAATGGAGATGCTAGACGAGAGCACGTGAATGAAGTAAACGAGATTATCGAAGAGTGGACGATTAAGTGCACAAAACACGACGTGATGAAGATCTTAGGTGAGGCCGGCCTGGTGGTAGGGGCGTGTCTCAACGCTAAAGACATCCATTCAGATCCCCATTTGCTGGAAAGGGGAATGATCGTCACGTACAAGCATCCGGATAGAGGCACCTTTACTGCGCCCGGCTCTCCTATCAAGCTGTCCGACTCTCCCACTGAGGTTACGGCCCCACCCCTCTTGGGCCAGCACACCCGGGAGGTGCTCAAGGAGGTCCTGGAATACTCGGACGAGCAGGTCGACACTCTCGAGAGAGAGGATATAGTCTAAGTGCAACCGAAGAGTGAGTCGTGGAGGGACGTGAGGCTCTCTGTTTATGGATCTCGTCGACAAGGTTCTTAGACGAAAGGAGCGGTCTGCCTCTGATTGGCATCGGCATGGTCAGAGACTGATGCAGGAGCGACGCTGGCGGGATGCCATCAAGAGCTTCAGAAAGGCCCTACGTTCTGAACCCACGTTGCTTCAAGCTTACATAGATAGAGGCACAGCTTATTACAATACAGGCCAGTACGAGATCGCTATCACCGACCTAGACGAGGCTGTTTCTCTGTCTTCAAACAGCGTCGATGCTTATGATATGCGCGGCACTATCCACACCGCTCTCGGAGGGTACGAGCAGGCCATACAGGACTTCGATCAGGCTATTGGGCTGAATCCCCAGGTCGCTCATCTCTACAGCAATCGAGGTCTGGCCCATTTCAAGCTGGATCGACCTGAACAGGCCATGCAAGACTACGACTCTGCCATTCAACTGGACCCGCAGCTGACTCAAGCCTATGCTCGTCGTGCGTATGCTCATATAAGCCGGGAAGCGTATGAGCAGGCCATCGAGGACTGTAACGAGGCCCTTTGCTTAGACCCCGGCTCCGCTCAAGCCTACTATGTGCGAGGTGTTGCCCACAGCAGGCTTCGCGAGCATCAGAAGGCAATCGAAGACTTGGACCAAGCTGTTCTGCTGGACCCTGAAAATTCTCGGTCCTACTATCAACGGGGATGTGTGTACGAGGAACGCGGCGAATATCAACAGGCCTCGGATGACTACAGTGAGGCCATTCGCCTGGAGCCGGGACTGGCCGAGGCTTATTTCGGAAGGGGTGTGGTCTATGCTGAACAGAGCTGGCACGAGGAAGCCATGGGGGAGTATGACCAAGCCTCGCGTCTTAACCTGACCGACGCCATCTTATACTACAGAATAGGAAACTCCTATCTGAGCTTGGGGCGCTATGCGCAGGCCATCAAAGAGTTCGATGAGGCGATTCGACTCGATCCTCAGCTAGGAGACGCCCGCAACAACAGGGGTGTTGCTCACAATAACCTGGGAGAGAGCAAGGAGGCAATTGACGATTTTACTGCCGCAATCCGCCTGGATCCCGAGAACGGGCAACCCTACGCCAATCGAGCCGTCGCATATATTGCTATGCTCATGGATCCGGAGGCACAAGCGGACGTTGACGAGGCCCTTCGGAGGGGTTTTTCCAAGGATCGGCTTGACAAGGCAATAGAAGCGGCAAAAAAGCAGCGTTAGACACTCAGCAAAGGCATGATGCTCTCGAAGGTACCTGTTATAAGAAAGATTACTATTCCTTTTGTCATATTAGCGGTTGCGGTCTTAGCCCTATCCGCATGTGGAGCTGAGTTGTCTGCAGCTCAAGAGCTTCACAACGAGGGAGCTAAACTTCATTTGGATGGACATCTGGAAGAGGCGATAGCTAAATACGATCAGGCCCTTCTTCTCGACCCCAGCCTGGTGCTTACCCTCATGGAGAGGGGAGATGCTTACTTCGAGTTGGGGGAATTCGACTCAGCTGTCGAGGACTACAGCGTTGCTATAAGCCTCGACACCGACAATCGCGAAGCGTACAACAAACGCGGTTTCACCTATTACACGCTGGGCCAATATGATGAAGCCATTGCTGATTTCAACCAGAGTGTGATACTGGACCGCCGATTCGCGGCTGGATATGCCAATCGTGCTCTCGCTCATACGCAGGTGGGCATGGATGAACAGGTGAAAGACGACATCGACCTGGCCGTCTTCTACGGATTCGATAGGGACGTCCTCGAAGCGCAAATAGAAGAGATAAAGGCGCAGCGCTAAGATCTAATTGGGCCCCCGGCCCCTGGGAGGGTTTTGTATCTGGGGGGCAGTTCCCCCCAACCCCCTGCCAGAGGGATGTTTCCCTCTGGACCCTCTGCAGGGGCATCCTCCTCCCCGCCTAGGTAAGTGGTCTCCAAACCCCCAGGCAAGGAGGCTCTGCGTCAGAAAGGCGAAGGCTTTGGTCCCACCCTCCCGCCCAGGTAAGTGGTTCTTGGGAGCACATCTCCCCCGTGCAACACGTCTTCCCTGGATTCCCGTGTCAAGCACGGGAATGACGGGTGGAGCGGCTTTCGATAAGCTGAGGGTGGGGGATTGGGGTTTTCAACCGCGCTTGACATGGCCTTGTACAGTCCACTAGACTCTCTATACAGACCAGTCGGTCTAGTGAACTGCTATGACTACCACGTCGGATTCTCGTAACGCTAGGGAGCGCATCTTGGAGGCGGCTGCCAGCTTGTTGGCTCGCCAAGGTTACCACAACGCAAACGTCGACGAGATCATCCAGCAGTCGAATACCTCCAAGGGCAGCTTCTACTTCCATTTCCCCAGCAAAGAGGAAATGGTGATGGGTCTCATCCAGCAGCTCAGTGGTAAGCTGGTGCGTAAGGTAGAGCGCTCCATCGAGAAAGAGTCCAGGCCCGTCTACAGAATTGCCCTTGCTATCGATGCTCTGTTGTTGACCTTCTCGAAGCAGAGGAAGCTGGCCGAGATTCTACTCATCAATATGGCGGGTCAAGGCAGGGTCATGGACAAGAAGTTTCTCCCCATTCGCGGCCGCTTCGCGAAGTTGATTCAAATGGAGCTAGATAGGGCTATAGAAGCCGGGGCGGTGCCACGACTGGATACTCAACTGGTGTCTCACGTGTGGCTAGGCGCACTCCAGGAGGTGATTCTACAGTGGCTGACGTCTGGCAGGTCTGTCCCCATGGCGGAGACGGCGCCGGCTCTCAGGTCGCTGCTTCTTCGTAGTGTCGGAGTGGATCCTGGGTCTCTGGAGATGGGTAAGACTAGGCAGAAGTAATGATGACAGTGGCAACGCCAACAGCGCAACAGGCACTGCTAGAAGACGGACGAAAGCGGGCAGCCTCCTTGGGGCGTTCCATCCTCGTCAGCTACACGCACCCAATCACCGAAGTGAATGACCCCGTATCTCTGTTCTCTGAGCCTCAACATGACTCAACGACCAGGATGCTGTGGGTCAACCCTTCAAAAGGCTCGTGGAAGGTAGGCGCGGGTGCAGCTTTTGCGGTTGCGTGCCGTGGGGAAGAGCGATTCAAAAGAGCCAAAGCGACTGTAGAAAAGTGGGTATCAGATGCGATTGTGGAAGCGTCTCGCTCATCCGAGGTGGGGCCTGTGGTCTTTGGCGGCTTTCGCTTTGACATCGGTTCTCGGCAGGAGGAGGAGTGGAGCGGCTTTGGAGATGGTCTGTTGGTTCTACCGAGACGATTATGTTCGAAGGCTGGTGATGGAAGCTGGATCACGGAAAACGTGGTTGTCCACCCCAATGAACATGGAGACGTCTTTTCATCGAACTCATACTCAACCACCGATTCTTTCGACAGGTCAGGCTCCGAGGACGTTACTCGTGAAGGATGGTGTGACTCTGTAGCCGATATCCTGAACCGAATAAAGGATGGCGACTTGAAAAAGGTGGTGCTGGCTCGTCGGCGAAGGATCGAGTTGTCAGACGTCACGTCTTTAGGTAACGTTTTGCGAGATTTGATTGATCGAGAGCCTGAGTGTACTGTATTCGCCTTTGCCCAGAACGGCTCCTGCTTCCTTGGGGCAACTCCTGAGATGCTAGTCAAAGTTAACGGCGATGGAGTCGAGAGCCATTGTCTGGCAGGGTCGGCGCCTCGCGGTGCTTCAGAGCGTCAAGACTTGGAACTGGAGGAGTCTTTGCTGAGGGATGCGAAGGAGAGGTGGGAGCACTCCCTAGTCGTGAATGAGGTGGGGCACGTACTGGAGGGGAAATGCGCCGATCTTTGCTGGGAAAGTACCCCAAGAGCTCTGAAACTGAGCAAGGTTCAACATCTTGCTACTACCTTCAGAGGGAGAAGGAGTGCCGGCGCCCATATTTTGGACTACGTCGAAAGTCTCCATCCTACTCCGGCGGTGGCAGGCAGCCCAAGAAACGAGGCGATGGAGGTCATTCGTCAGCTGGAGAGAGTGGATCGAGGATGGTACTCAGGCCCCATAGGGTGGATGGCCGGGGATGGCGGCGGCGAGTTCACTGTGGCGATTCGATCCGCTCTGATCAGAAGCAACCTAGCCCTTCTTTATTCGGGGGCAGGAATCGTGGAGGGGTCTGACCCAGGAAAAGAGTTTGCTGAAACCGAGGTGAAGTTCAGCTCTATGATTACTGCCTTACGAGAAGGCGCCAATGAAGTTCGAGAACCGTAACTACGCCCTAGCTTGTTCCTTCGTAGATGAGCTGGCGCGCTCCGGACTTCGTCACGTGTGTATTTGCCCTGGGTCTCGCTCCAGCCCTATTACCATCGGCTTCGCAAGGCATCCCAGTGTCAAGACCTGGGTTCACCTGGACGAGAGGTCTGCTGCCTTCTTTACCCTGGGCATCGGCAAGGCTCTGGGAGAACCGGCAGCGGTGGTCTGTACGTCTGGGACGGCAGTGGCCAACCTGCTGCCGGCCGTGGTGGAGGCTAAATACTCTTACACGCCCCTTCTGCTGCTCACCGCCGATCGCCCACCTGAGACGTGGGAATGGGGCGCCTCTCAGACTATTTTACAGTCTCGAATATTCGGGGTGCATGCAAAGTGGGCCACGGATATACCAACGGTGGAGGTGACGGGAGACTTACTGAGGTACGTGAGGGCTACGGCGTGCAGGGCTATGGCGGAAGCTTACGCCGCCCCTGCCGGGCCAGTACACGTGAACCTGTCCTTCCGAGAACCGCTGGCACCGGAGGAGGTGGCGGAAGATTTCGACTGGCGCTCTCTGCGGCAAGACAACCAAGCTTGGGAGGGACGCCCTCAAGATTCTCCGTTCATATCAGTCCCCAATCCCAGGGCGACCATTTCTAATGAGCCGATTGACGAGCTGAGTAAAAAGCTGGCTGGTATAGAGCGGGGGGTCATCGTTTGTGGACCTCAGTCATCACCCGATTTCCCCGATAAGGTATCCCGACTGGCGACTGCTTTGAAGTATCCGATATTGTCGGACTCGCTTTCACAAGTACGATGCGGCCCTCATGACAGAGGTCAGGTCATAGATAACTACGACCTGTTTCTTCGACATGAGGGGACGTCAACTCAGCTGGCGCCGAAGGTGATTATGAGATTCGGCGCCATACCCACGTCCAAGGTTCTCAACCGGTACCTGGAAAGGTACAGGTCTGTGGAGCAGATACTGGTGGCCGAGGAAGGATGGCACGATCCCACGCATTTGGCTTCTGAGATAATCCGCGGAGATGTAGTTGAATTATGCGACCAGTTGACTCTCCGTCTACAACTCGAATCCTCTCCATCCTCATGGTCGGAAGAATGGCTGTCAGTTCGAAACCGAGTAAATGAGGCTTCCCAGGCTGCCTTGGGAGACATGGACGAGCTGTTCGAGGGGAAGGTATTCAGTGAAATCGAGAATATGCTACCGGATGAAGCCATCTTGTTCGCGGGAAACAGCATGCCCGTGAGGGATATGGATGCTTTCCTTTCCAAGACCTCCAAGTCAGTCCACTGCATGGCCAATCGAGGAGCGAGCGGGATCGATGGCGTGGTCTCTACTGCATTGGGCGTCGGTGCTGCGACTGATGCGCCACTTGTCCTGGCGCTGGGCGATCTGTCGTTCTATCACGATATGAACGGGCTTCTCCCGGCTAAGCAGCATCAGATCAACGTCACAATAGTAGTGATCAACAATGACGGCGGGGGCGTCTTTTCTTTCTTACCCCAGGCCAACCACACGGATGTTTTCGAAGAGTATTTCGGGACGCCTCACGGACTGGAGTTTCGATCTGCTGCCGAGCTTTACGGACTCCAATATACCAAAATCTCATCCTGGGATGAGTTTCGCCAAGCTGTTTCCAGCAGTCTATCAATGATGGGAACTAACATCATAGAAGTGCCGGGTGATAGAGCCAGGAACATGGACCTGCACAAAGGGCTTTGGGGAACTGTCTCGAATGCCCTTCACGTTCACGCCAAGGAGTAGCTGTGGCCCGGATGCCAATCAACGGGGTGAATCTGAACGTGGACGTAGTTGGCGAGGGTCCACCGGTGTTAGCGCTTCATGGATTTACTGGGGACATGAGTACTTGGGATGGGCTGGTGCGTAACGCTGAAACGGAGTTCACCTTTGTGAGGGTGGACCTACTAGGACATGGTGGTTCCGACTCTCCCCCTGACGCAGATAGATACTCAATGGAGTGTTGTGTCTGTGATCTGCTGGGAGTCCTGGATGCGCTTGACGTTCACCGGGCAATCTGGCTCGGCTATTCCATGGGAGGACGCATCTGCTTGCATGCAGCGATGTCAGAGCCGGAGCGGTTTCAGGCTTTGATTCTGGAGAGCGCTTCCTACGGAATCATAGACGAGGGTGAGAGGATACGACGCCGTGAGAAAGACGCCCGTTTGGCTGACATGATTGAGGAAGAGGGGATTTCGACATTTGTGGACTACTGGGAGACGCAACCGCTATTCAAGAGTCAAGAGCGATTGCCCAAAGACGTCAGGGAGAGGGTAAGAAGTCAACGCCTGCAAAACGATCCGGTAGGCCTGGCTAACAGCCTCTTAAGTCTGAGCACAGGTCGCCAACTATCTTTACATAATAATCTTAGCTTTTTGGATTTCCCGATTCTCTTCGTGACTGGAAGGGAGGATGATAAGTTCTGTCGGATAGGCAGGTCCCTAACCGACCAGGTAGCTGGAGGAGCTATGACCATCATCCCGGAAGCGGGCCACGCGGTGCACCTGGAACAACCTGAGCGATTCAACGAGGTGGTTCTGGACTTTATGAGAGCACACAGTAAACGAAAGCTATGACATCGAAAGTCTATTCTCCGATACGGCCCTCAATAGCCACGCTGTATCTTCTCATGGCCTCTCTGTCCAGGGTCACACCCAAGCCAGGGCTGGAAGGCGCAGTCAAGAGACCTTCACGTGGAGCCAAGGGGCTGGTTAGAAGGTCATGCTCCAGGAGGGCGCCTGTGGAAAGACCGCATACCTCGGATGCATCCAGAGCAGCAGAAGCCAGGTGCAGGGATGCGGCCAGCCCAATCCCCGTTTCCAGAGAAGAGGTAATTACGGTCTTCACACTCCACTCAGCGCCCGCTGATATCACGGATTGGGTCTCAATGATTCCCCCCAGCCGGGCTGCTTTTAGTATAAACACATCGGCTGCTGTAGCTCGGATGGCCCGTCGTACTGCTCCTCTGCTATCGAGGGTCTCGTCGAGGGCGATGGGTATGGGAGAGCAGGATCTGAGTTGCGCCAGGTCGGAGAATCTGGCAGTCTTTACGGGTTCCTCGACGTATTCCGGTCGGAGAACTTCCAATCTCTGGAGGTGTTCGTCAACACCTTCCAGATCCCAGGCCCGGTTGGCATCCAACCGAAGCTTTACATCGTTGCCTATGGCAATGCGAATGGCCTTCAAGACAGACATTTCTTCGTTAGCCGGCTGTATCCCCACCTTGACCTTGATGGTCTGGTATCCGTCTGCTACTGCTTGCGATGCTTGCCGCACTGCCTGCTTAAGCGAAGCGCTTCCGATAAGTGCATTGACAGGCACAGGACGCGGCCGTCCTCCCAGTAGACTGGAAAGAGGTATACCTTTGTCTTGGCCGATGGCATCGAGGGAGGCCGTCTCCAGGGCGAAACGTAAAGCGGCAGCGTCTGAACTGCTTGCCAACAGGCTGGATACCTGTGCGGATACAGCGTCCAGCGGCGTTCCTATTAGCTTTGAGGACAAGCTGTCAAGGACAGAGTCGAGTCGAGTCAAACCTAGGTGTCCTGCATTCAGTGGGGTGGGCGCCTCGCCTATACCCGTAATGCCCAAATCGGTATGGAGCCGTATAAGCAGGCTGGAGCGCTCACTAATAATCCCTGCCGTGGTTGCAAGAGACTCTCGCAGGGGTACGCGAATGCCCCGCCAGCTAACACTTTTTACTTTCATTCCACTGTCCAGATTGATGATACATCATTCAGAAACTTCCAGACTCAGGGTACTGTAGAAACGATGGGAGGTGAGATGAGCTTGGACTTCGAAGACATCCTTTACCAGAAAGGCGAGGGCATCGCTAGGATCACTATAAATCGGCCGAGGGTTATGAACGCCTTCCGCCCCAGGACCATCGATGAGATGGTGGCTGCATTCCAGGACGCATGGCATGACGAGACTGTGGGCGTGGTAGTTCTAACAGGTGCGGGTGATCGCGCCTTCTGCTCCGGAGGCGACCAGCGGCTCAAGTCGGCTGGGGGGTATAAGGACGAGAAGGGATCTACGAGGATGCAGGTGATGGAGCTTCACCGAAACATCCGCATGATTCCCAAGCCTGTGATTGCCATGGTAAACGGCTATGCCATAGGAGGAGGTCACGTGCTCCACGTTCTCTGTGATCTGAGCATCGCCAGCGAGACGGCCATCTTCGGACAGACCGGCCCGAAAGTAGGGAGCTTCGATGGCGGGTTCGGAGCGGTGTTTCTCGCCAGTATAGTTGGTGAGAAGAAGGCCAGAGAGATGTGGTACCTGTGTCACCAGTACAGCGCCGCTGAGGCCGAGAGAATGGGGCTGGTCAACCGAGTTGTGCCTGCGGAGAAGCTGGAGGAGGAGACGATGAAGTGGTGTAGAGAGCTGCTGCAGAAAAGTCCTACCGCTCTTCGCATGATGAAGGCATCTTTCAATGCTGCTACTGATTGGGTTTATGGACTGCAAGCTGTCGCCCATGGAGCCAACGGTCTGTTCTACGGTTCTGAAGAGGCTTTGGAGGGCAGCGGAGCCTTCCTGGAGAAGAGGGAACCGGACTTCTCGCCCTACCGTCATATGCCGTGGTAGATGGATATGGTTAGGCTGAAGTCCACGCTGTCCTATGGGAAGGCCTGGTTCTGGGCTACCCGCCCCTTTTCCTTGAGCGCTGCTTTAGTGCCTGTCCTGGTGGGGAGTGCGGTATCTGCAACTGAAGTAAGTCTGGACTGGCTCCTATTCAGCTTTGCCCTGGTGGGGTCGCTGGCGATACAGATTGGCACCAACCTGACCGACGAGTATGCCGACCACCGTCGCGGGGTCGAGTCGAAGTATCCAGCGCCGCATAAAGTGATCCAGCAGGGCCTCCTATCGGAGACCGAGGTGCTGCTGGGTTGTTTGCTGGTCTTCGCTCTGGGAATAGGAATGGGGGTATATATCGTCTCCGAGGTAGGGTGGCCCATACTAGCGGTGGGATTAGCCAGCGTGCTGGTGGCTGTTCTATACAGTGCTGGCCCTTGGCCTCTGGGGGACGTTGGGTTGGGTGAGCTTACTGTGTTTTTCTTCATGGGGCCTCTTATGGTGATGGCCAGCTACTACGTGCAAACGGAGAACCTATCGTGGTCACCCTTTTGGGCGTCGCTGCCCGTTGCCTTTCTGGTCACCACCATCCTCCACTGTAACAACCTTCGAGACGTGGAAGAGGATAGGCAGAGCGGAAAACGGACTCTTGTAACTGTTCTAGGACGGAAGGTAGGGCGGTGGCTCTACCTTGGTTTTCTGGCTGCCACTTACATCAGCTTGATATTGGTGGCGGCCTCTGGGCCATTGCCGACGCTGGGGCTGCTGGGGGTGGCATCCCTACCCTGGGCGGTGCACCTTGTAATGAGGGTATGGAAGTCTCGAGAGAGAAGGGAGACGAGCTTGATACTGGTGAGCACGGCGAAGCTCCACGCCCTTACCGGTCTGCTATTGGCTGCGGGGTTGGCGGTTGACGCAGCCTTTCTATGAGCTATTAGCTTGACGAGGGTTGTAGGCTGGACTTAGAATCGCCCTTGCCTCCACTAGTCATAATGTCACACATTGCTGAAGGGTAATCTTTAAGCGATCACGATGGTGTTTACGAAGAGACTGATACAGCTGCTGAAAGGCAACCTGCTCCTGATCACTGTTGCGTTCCTGTCGGCGATGCTGCAGGTGGGCCTAACTGTGATTGCGGTGTTCTTAGTCCGTCAGGCGGTGGCTAACATACTAGGAAATGAAACCTCCATCTCCCTGAGTCTGCTAGGAATCTTCATTCTGCTCCTGACGGTTCATGCGCTCAGAGGAGGGTTCCTATATGGGGCAAGCGCCCTGGCCCACGTGGTGGCCTATCGAGTCCTGGCAACTCTCAGGGTACGTGTCTACAGTCACGTCTCCAGGCTCTCCCACTCCTACCTGGTCCGGCAGGAGACGGGCGAGATAACCTCTCGTGCCGTAAACGACGTGGAGACGATAGAGCTGTTCGTAGCCCATTTCCTTCCCGAATTGGTAGTGGCAACGGCCATCCCGTTGGGGATCATAATAGCTCTGTTGGTGGTCAACCCATTCATGGCGTTGATCTCGTTGATACCCCTTCCCTTCATTTTGGTGCTGTTTTACTTCTATGAACGCCCATTGAGACACAGCTTCCGTGAGACCAGGGTGGAGATGGGCAAGATCAACTCTCTGGTGGTGGATAGCATTCAGGGGCTGCCTGTGATCAAGAGCTTCACCCGGGAGAAGGAGCAGTCCCAGATGGTGGCTGAGCGCAGTTGGGCCTTCAGCCGGGCCAGCATTAGAGGCGCGGTCCTTAGCTCCGGCACCAACGCCATGGCTGAGATGTTGGCCGGTGCGGGGCTCGCCCTGATTATTTGGTTTGGCGGCAACAGGTTCCTGGATGGCGTCCTCGGCCTACCAGACCTGTTCTTATTCATTATCTTCTCCCTACAGATCTACAGACCCATACTGGATCTGAATAGGACCCATGAGAACCTACAAAACTCCATCGCTGCTTCGGAGAGGATCTACCAGCTTCTGGATACACAACCGGACATAGAGGACAAGCCTAAACTCCGCGCTCCTGAGAGCCGCAAGCACGACGTTGAACTGGATGACGTGGTCTTTGCCTACGAGCCGGACAAACCGGTGCTAAGGCACGTCAGCTTCAAGATAGGAGAAGGTGAGGTGGTTGCCCTGGTGGGGCCCAGTGGGGCGGGCAAGACCACTGTTGCTAATCTACTGGTGCGTTTCTGGGATCCCCAGGAAGGCTCCATAAGGTTGGGGGAAGAAGACCTGAGGGAGCTACCGATCTCCTACGTACGGAGTCAGATATCACTGGTACTCCAGGACGTGTTCTTATTCAACGATACGGTGGTGAAGAACATACAAATGGGCCACTACGATGCTACTTACGAAGAAGTGATCGCTGCCGCTAAGGCTGCCAATGCCCATGATTTTATATCCAAGGAGCTTACCAACGGTTACGACACCATCATAGGAGAGAGGGGTGCTCGACTGTCGGGAGGGCAAAAACAGAGGATATCGATAGCCAGGGCCATACTGAAGGATGCTCCTATTCTGGTGTTGGACGAGGCCACTTCCTCAGTGGATCCAGAATCGGAATATCAGATACAGCAAGCTCTAGACAGATTGGCCGCCAAGAGGACTATTCTGGTGATAGCTCATCGCTTGTCTACTATAAGAAAGGCGAATCGCATCGTGGTCTTGGATAGAGGCGAGGTGATGGACGTGGGCACTCATGAAGAGTTGCTAAAGAGGCCGGGGCTGTACAATGACATGTATAGAACCCAGGTTCAAGCCCGGGAGTGGCAGGTAGCTCAACACGAAGTCGAAGAGAGGGGACGGCCGAGGGCTTTCCAGGGTAGAGAGGTGGCCGGGGCAGCCGATGGTGACTCTAAGGAGAAGGGCTAGCGCGACTTTACAAGCTGCTTCAGGTTGACGTCTTCATCTGCCAACTGTTTCGCGTCTACTTTCTGCTTCTGCTTGATAAGGCTCCTCGCCGGGTTGACGTCCTTGAACCTATTGACCGCCAAGGCAGCTAATACCATCTCATCCCGCAGGAAAAAGGCAGAGAACTTCTGGTCTTTGGGATCACCTCTGTAGACGATCTTGTCCCATTGGGTGGCGTGACCGATGTATTGCAGGTTCAAGTCATATTGATCCGACCAGAAGTAGGGAACGGGAGAATAGGGTTCTTTATTGCCCAGCATGCTACGAGCCGCTGCGGCGCCTTGGTTGAGAGCGTTGTCCCAGTGCTCTACCCGCAGTCTGTAGCCGAGGTCTGGGTGCCGCCAGTTGGCCACGTCCCCGGCGGCGTAGATGCCTGGTAGGCTAGTCTGACAGAACTCGTCGATCAAAATCCCGTTGTCGACTGCGATGGCCGTGTCTTCCACCAGCCCAGTTTCCGGGGCTATCCCCACACCGACAACCACGAGATCACACTCTATGGGCGACCCTGAGGTGGTGATGACTTGCTCAACCTTCCTATGGCCCCTAATCTCGCTGATTCCCTTCTGAAGCTGCAGGTCGATGCCTTGAGAGCGATGAATGTCGGCGTAGATGGCCCCAAGCTCGTCGCCCAGGGAGTTACGCAGCGGCATGGGTTGTAGTTCAACGAGGGTGACTTCCAGACCCTTCATCCGGAACGATGCCGCAACCTCCGAGCCTATGAACCCCGCCCCGACCACTACCGCCCTCTTGCTTTTATCAATAGCCTGGGCAAGTCTCTGGGAGTCTCTCAGAGTGCGCAGGTAATAGACTCCCTCCAGATCGATGCCTGGAATATTCAACCTTCGTACCCTTCCTCCTGTGGACAGGAGCAGCTTGTCGCACTTAAGGGTTTCTCCAGTATCCAACTCCACAGCTTTGTCGGCGGGGTCTAAACGGGTTGCCACAACCCCCAAGCGCAGGTCTATGTCCTGCTCTTGGTAAAACTCGGCGGATTTGAAGAATACCTTTTCCTGTTCCTTTTCACCACGGAGGAACTCTTTAGAGAGTGGAGGTCGATCATAAGGTCTGTCTGGTTCTCCACTGATCAGGATAATCCGCCCATCGAAGCCCTCCTTACGGAGGGTCTGAGCGGCGCTGTCTCCCGCTGCGTTGGCACCGACTATGACATAGGTCTGCTTAGAGGACATCATCTAGCTTTTCCCTTAGCCAGAGTTTGAGAGGATGAGCTTCACTTCCTGCGCGACGTCTTCGATACTCGAAAGCCTGCTCTCCTCACCGGCTCGCTCTTTCAGCTCTACGCTATCGGATTTAACGGTCCTGGGACTTATGGTGAGGCGAACTGGAATACCGAGAAGGTCGGCGTCATTGAACTTGACTCCGGGCGACTCCCCTCTGTCATCATAGAGCACTTCTAAACCCTCTTTGGACAGATTGTCATAGACGGCATCTGCTGCGGAGGCGACCTGGGGTTGGTCCACCGATAGGGCGCAGATGTGGATCTGATAAGGGGAGATGGGGGCAGGCCACACAATGCCTTTGTCATCGTGGTTCTGCTCGATGGCGGCGGCCATCAAACGGCCGACTCCTATACCGTAGCAGCCCATGAGTATAGGGTTCTGTTTTCCGCCCTTGTCCAGATAATAGGCGCCCAGCCTTTCGCTGAAGAAGGTGCCCAGCTTGAAGATGTGCCCCACCTCGATGCCACGGGTGATGGTCAGAGTACCATGACAGTCTCTACAGCCGTGCCCCTCCTGAGCCTGGGCTATATCGGCTACCGCGTCCACCTGGAAATCCCTGGGGTAGTTGGCGTTTTTCAGGTGGGTGTCCGGCCTGTTGGCTCCCACCACGAAATTGGAGCCGAGATTGATGGAGTCGTCGGCGACTCTTTTGAGGCCGGTGATTCCCACGGGGGATGCGGATCCCGCTATCAGTCCTGCACCTTTCACCTCTTCATCGGTTGCCAGGCGAAGCTCAACAGCGCCCAGAAGGTTCTTCAGCTTCACATCGTTGACTTCCAGGTCGCCCCGGATGGTCGCGAAAACGACCTTACCATCGACGTAATAGAAGACGGCCTTCAGGGTCTTGGACTCTGGTATTTCCAGGAAGTGGGACAGGCCCTCTATGGTGGTAACGCCAGGAGTGCTCACCTCTTCTAAGGGGAGGAGGGCCTCCTGCTCCAGGGGTGGTTTTACACTGGTGGCTCGCTCCAGGTTGGCGGCAAAGTCGCAGCTACCACACTGCACGACCTGGTCCTCTCCGCTATCTGCTATCAGGATGAACTCGTGAGAGTCCTTGCCGCCGATGGCGCCACTATCTGCTTCGACTGCAAGAGAAGGGAGGCCGCAGCGACTGAATATCCTGCCGTATGCATTTTTCATCTTCTGGTAGCTGATCTCCAGCCCATCCACATCGGCATCCATGCTGTACAGGTCCTTCATGTCGAACTCTCGCACCCTGAGCAAGCCAGCGCGGGGCCGAGGTTCATCTCGAAACTTGGTCTGGATCTGATAGGGCATCCTGGGAAGGTCTTTGTAGCTGTGGATGTGCTGCTTGACCAGTAGGGTTATGATCTCCTCATGTGTGGGTGCGAGGCATAGCGGGCGGTCTCTTCTGTCGTTGAGCCTGAACAAGGTAGAGCCAAAGGCGGCGCTGCGACCCGTCGATTCCCACAGCTCGATTGGTTGAACGACCGGCATCCGCAGCTCCTGCCCCCCCGCCGCATCCATCTCCTCTCGTATGACCTGCTCGATCTTTCGCAGCACTCTCCACGCAAGGGGCATATAGCTGTAAACCCCGGCGGCGACCTGCTGGACCATTCCAGCTTTGAGCATGAGCCGATGGCTATCGGTTTCAGCCTCTGCCGGCTCCTGGCGCAGGGTCTTGCCGAACATTTGGGTTAGTCTCACAGTGTGTCCCGTTCTCCTATTTCAGCACCTCTACTCAGGGGGCGAGCCAACTCACTTGGCCCCTCTCTCATAAGTTTGGGGGCGATAATAAGCCTCAATGACCCCAGCGCTTCACCACGTAGTCCCCGACCATCTTGATGAAGTCGTTGGCAATGGTCTTTCCTTCGAGAAAGGTGACCCGCTCGCCATTGATGAAGACGGGCGCTCTGGGTGATTCACCGGTCCCAGGCAGCGAGATGCCAACATCAGCGCTCTTGGATTCGCCGGGGCCGTTGACTACACACCCCATGACGGCGACTTTCAGGGCCTCGGCGCCCGTATATTCAGCACTCCATTGGGGCATCTTAAGGTCGAGATGCACCTGGATGTCCTGGGCCAGCTCTCGAAATAGGGAAGAGGTGGTGCGACCGCACCCGGGGCATGCCGTGACCTCGGGACGGAAAGACCTCAGATGGAGTGCTTGGAGGATCTCCTGGCACAGACGGACTTCTCGAGTCCGGTCGCCATTGGGCTCTGGCGTGAGGCTGGCTCTAATAGTGTCCCCGATCCCCTCGTACAGCAGGATGGACAAGGCTGCGGTGGTGGATACGACGCCCTTTGTGCCCATGCCAGCCTCGGTGAGGCCGAGATGCAAGGGGAAATGGCACATCCGAGAAAGTTGTCGATACGCCTCTACCATTTGTGGCAGACGAGATACCTTGCACGAGATGATGATCCGGTTCTCTGGCAGTCCCAGAGATACCGCGGCCTCGGCACTGGAGATGGCACTCTCGACCAAGGCCTCCCGCTCCACCTCTTCCGAGGAAAGAGGTAACGGCCTCCTGGCGTTGGCGTCCATCTTCTGAGCCAGGACCTCCTGGTCTAGGCTGCCTGCGTTGACGCCGATACGCACGGGTTTGTCCATCTCACAGGCTACTTCGATAAAGGTTCTGAAGTTCTCGTCGTGGCGTGGTCCCTTGCCTACGTTACCTGGGTTAATACGAAACTTGGCTAGCGTGCTGGCGCAGTCGGGGTGGGACGTTAGAAGCCTGTGACCGATGAAGTGGAAGTCGCCTATCAAGGGAACATTGCAGCCCACGTCATCGAGACGTTTGCGAATCTCGGTAACAGCGGCGGCGGCAGCATCGTTGTTGACGGTTACTCGTACCAGCTCGCTTCCTGCATCGGCCAGCATCTTCACCTGAGCTAAAGTAGCGTCGACGTCAGCGGTGTCCGTATCGGTCATCGACTGGACGACTACAGGGTTGCCGCCACCTATGGGTACGTGTCCTACACGTACGGTTTTGGTTGAGCTACGGTTCATTGGTGCGATTGGCCTCGGGGACAAAGGATATTGTTTTACAAGCCATTATAGGCGAATAGGGAGGGATGGGAAACCTTGGTGGTGGACAAAATGACTCCGGCTCCTATGGATTCCCGTGTCGAGCACGGGAATGACGAGAAAGAGGGGGGCACGGGAAGGGCGGTGTAGGGGGGGTGGGGGAATGACAGCATAGGGATGGGAGTTCGGCCAAAGCCGGTTTTGGCCAAAATGCGATTGCCCTGCATTATAACCCGACTGGGCTTGCGTGTGTAACTTGATTGTCTTTTCTGTTTAGCTTTGAAACTTGATTGAATTTTATGGTTCACGTTCAAACTTGATTGAGTTGTAAAAAAAGTTTTGTTTTGGGGGTCTTCCAGGCACGAAGATGTCGTTATAACTTGATTGAGTTTTTCATCAGGTTGTGGTTTGGGCCAGCCGCACGCCCAGGTAGTCATCTGCAACCCGTCATCCATAATCTCATCATGTTGAGCGCACCCGCCCACCTAGGTGGGGTTTTGGGGTCTGGGGGGACATTCACCTCGTGCAATACCTATGCCTTGGATTCCCGTGTCAAGCACGAGAATGAGGGGAAAGAAGGGGGGCACGGGAAGGACGGCGTGGGGGCGCCCTTTCGACGGGCTGATGGTGACCCTTCGACTAGCTCAGGGTGAGCGGAGATACTTCATCCTCCGAGGGAAAGGGAGCAGGGGATTGGATTTCAGCTAGGGTGTTGACAAGCTCTTGGAACCGTCGAGTGTTCCGCTCGTGTTTCAGTCCGTTCAGGGCGCTCTTGGGAGCGCCTGCACCTGGGCTATGGCCTCTGTGAGAAATAAGGGTGATACCTCCTTGTAAGTGAGATGGGTATTTGAATTATAGCACGTAGGTTCTCGTTCTATATATGGCTGCGTGGCACAACGAGGTAGGTTCCAAGGCTGGATTCCCGTGCTTGACACGGGAATGACGGGAAAGAGAGGGTGGCAGTGGAAGGACGGAGGGATGCCTTCACCCTTCCTCTCTCAGGGAAAGGGTGTTGGAGGTGGGGAACGTGGGGTGAGCTATCGCAGTATATCCTCTCCACGAACGATGCGACCGATGTCGTTAAAGCTGATGAGGATGATGAAGCCAATGAGCACTATGAATCCCATCAGATGTATGATGGCCTCTTTTTGAGGAGCTATTCTCTTACCGCCTCGTGCAGCCTCTATTATCACGAAGAGGAGCCGACCGCCATCCAGAGCGGGGATAGGTAA
The DNA here is from genome assembly GCA_965197675.1 of Dehalococcoidia bacterium. Lineage (GTDB taxonomy): Bacteria > Chloroflexota > Dehalococcoidia > Plut-88900 > Plut-88900. The sequence goes on from OZ240221.1 coordinate 1,995,162, forward strand.
AATGTTCAGGACAGCCAGATTCAGGCTCAGGATACCGGTGAATCCCAACAGAGGTAAGACGCCTGAGCGAGCAACTTCTCCCGTCACCTGAGCAATGCCAATAGGTCCTGTAATCTCTCTGGCTCCATCACTGGAGAAGATGTTGTTCAGGAAGCTGCCGAACCTGTATATCTGCTCGAAGCTTTTGCCGATAGCCCCGAAGCTGGGTTTGAACTTGGTCTCCACCCTGCTACCGGACTCTCTGATGCTGACCCCCATGGCACCTTGACCAGGAGGAGGGTTAACTCTTGGTATCAATCTGACCACAACAGGTTCGGCACCTCGTCCGACCAGCACAGAGACTTCTCTTTCCAGGTGAGCTTGGGTGAAGGAGCTGAAGTCATCAAAAGACTCGACAGGTTGGCCTCCAAAGGGCACAGTGGAAGCTGGAGTCAGGGGCTGCATATCAGCAAAGGCGTCGTCTGAGCGGAAGTCGCCCGGCTCTAGCTGAGGATTGGTTCTGAGAACTATGTCGGCAGGCTTTAGCCCCGCTTGCGCGGCAGGTGAGTCTGACGCCACTCCGACGATCTCCACCTCAAAAGGGCCTGCAACTACTTGAGGGAAGGTGAAGAAGATAGTAAATAGAATGATGGCGAGAGCCAGGTTCATTGCCACGCCAGCCACTAGGACGGTTACTCGGGTCGGGATGCTTCTGCCGGCGAGGCTCTTGGGATCGGAAGGATCTTCCTCGCCGGTCATCTTCACGTAGCCGCCCAATGGTATGGCATTGAGGGAATAGCGAGTCTCCCCACGCACTATGGATGTCAAGCGAGGCGGAAATCCAAGGGCGAATTCTTCTACCCTAATGCCAAAAGCTCTGGCGGCTATGAAGTGCCCTAGCTCATGGATTAGGATAAGGATGCTAATTACGGCGAAAAAGAGGAGAACGGTAGCCATGAGCTGATTCGGACTTAGCTAGCGGTGACTTCTCTTGCCCATTCATCGGCGTTGAGAATGTCATCTAGCGTGGGGTGAGGCACTGACACGTGTTTTTCCAAAGCGCTTTCTACTACCTTGACAATATCTGTAAATCCGATGCGCCGATTCAGGAAAAGGTTCACTGCCACCTCGTCCGCTGCGCTGAGGACGGCGGGATAGGTGCCTCCCCGTCGACCTGCATCTACGGCGAGGCTGAAGCAAGGATAGCGGGTGGTGTCCAGCTCTTGGAAGGTGAACTCTAAGCCGGCAAGGGAAGTGAGACGGGGCGTGTGGTGATTCTGCCAGCGCTCTGGATAGGTGAGGGCATACTGTATGGGGAGCCGCATATCCGTAGGGCCAACCTGGGCTTTCATGGAGCCGTCTTTGAACTCCACCAGCGAATGCACGATGCTCTGAGGGTGAACCACAACATGGATGTCATCATAAGGGACATCGAAGAGCCAGTGGGCCTCAATAACTTCCATTCCTTTGTTCATCAACGTCGCAGAGTCGATGGTGATTTTGTTTCCCATGCTCCAGGTAGGGTGTTTCAGGGCCTCTTCTGGGGAGACGTCGTCCAGCTCATCGATGGGCCGTTGCCGAAAGGGGCCGCCAGAGGCAGTGAGAATGAGACGGGCCACGCTATCTTCGCCCCGGAGACACTGCCAAAGGGCACTGGGTTCACTATCAACAGGCAAGATAGGAATGTTACGTTTGGATGCTTCTCTCATTACGAGTTCGCCCCCAGCAACGATAACCTCTTTGTTGGCCAGCACCACCGTCTTTGCCTCTCGTATGGCTGCCAGCGTAGGAAGCAGTCCAACCCTACCGACGGTGGACACCATGACAGTATCCACGTCTGGATGGGTGGCTATCTCTTCCAGGGATGACCACTGAAGACCCGAGGGGAAGCTATTTTCACCGGTCTGCTTGTTGGAGCAACAAACCAGCTTGGGGTTGAACTCTCGGGTTTGCTCCGCAAGGAGGGAGGCGTTGTTGCCCGCCGCCAGCGCAACGACGGCGAACCTATCCGGAAAGGAGCGAACGACATCCAAGGTCTGACGGCCTATAGAGCCGGTGGATCCTAGTATGGCAAGTCTTTTCAATCCGCTATCCATTCAATGTAATAATACACTCCGACTAAAGTGAAGACAACGCTGTCCAACCTGTCCATGATTCCGCCATGGCCGGGCAACAACTCGCTTGCTTCTTTAGTGCCTACTCTTCTCTTTAGGTAAGATTCGGAGAGGTCCCCCACAGGGGAGATGACGGCGACCATAGCGCTCAGCCCCAGGATTTCGGCGAGGTTTGCGGGCAGGTTCATGAACTGGAATATGAGGACACTAATCAAAAGGGACCCGGCTGCTCCTCCCAGCATCCCTTCCCAGGTCTTGCCCGGGCTGATTTCAGGGGCTAGCTGATGACGGCCTATGGCCTTGCCTACGAAATAGGCTCCGGTATCGGCGGCGAAGATGGAAAACACGGTGAGTATCGCCCACTCCCGCCCGAAATCTAGGCCTCGCATTACAACGAAGAAGCTGAGGGTCCATCCGAAGAGGAAGACTCCAAGCATAGTCCAGGTCCAGGTAAGCATATCCTCACGCCAATTTCGCCTTAAAGGCACAAGGAGCAGAGGTATGACAAGGACAGCTCCTGACACAATGGGCATAGTATCAGTCCCACCAAACCTAGCATTCATCACCATGGCTATGACGCCTAGAACTCCCAGGGTGAACGAGGGTTTAGCCCACCGCTTCGAGACCAGGGCGTAGAACTCGTTGATGGCTAGGATGGCTACCATAGCTACTGCTATGGAAACCCAAGGCTCTCCGAACCAGATAACGGAGAAAAGAGAAGGGACCGCGACTATGGCGGTCAGAATTCTCAAACGCAGACTACTAGCTTTTTGCCTCAACAAGCCCATGGCAAGCATGCAGTTGAAGCTCAGAGCCTAATGCCGCCGAACCTTCTTTGCCTCTGAGAGTAGGCGACCAGCGATTTCCGGACCTCTTCGGCGTTGAATTCAGGCCAGGTCTTAGAGGTGAAATAATACTCGCTGTAGGCAGACTGCCAGATGAGGAAGTTGCTAAGACGCATCTCTCCTGCGGTGCGTATGATGAGGTCGGGATCGGGGATGCCGTCTGTATAGAGGTACTTGGAGATGAGCTGCTCGTCGATTATATCCGGTTGGACCCCGTCCTTGGCTATCCGCTGTATAGCTCGCAGTATCTCATCCCTTCCTCCATAATCGAAGGCGATGCAGACGGTGATCGAGTGATTGTCCCTGGTTAGCTCCAGAGCTCTATCGACGGCCTTCTGCACCCGCTTAGGCAGCCTATCCATACGCCCCAAGTGCTTCAGGCGTACACCGTTCTTGTGTAGAGCTCTGGTCTCTCGACTAATGGCCGAGGAGAGAAAGCCCAAGATGCCGTTGACCTCTTCTTGGGGGCGAGTCCAGTTCTCAGTGGAGAAGGCGTAAAGGGTAAGATATTTGACGTCGTGCTTGGCAAAGGTATCTATAACAGGACGAATGTTCCTGATGCCAGCCCTGTGGCCTTCCAGGCGAGGCTTGCGTCTCTGCTGTGCCCAGCGTCCGTTACCATCCATGATGATGGCCACGTGATGGGGGACTATGGCTATTTCTGGATCGACTTTGTCGATGGTCTCCAGCCGGGTTAAGTTAGTGATCACAGTCTTAGACTATCCGATCTTTAATCTCCGGGTGAACCTAGCTCTCGATGAGCTCCTTTGTCTTGGACTGACCCAAGTCGTTCATCTGCTCAACGTATTTTTCCGTTAGGTTATTCAGTTTGTCTCCACCACGACGCTCTTCATCTTCAGACAGTCCTTGATTCTTCCTGAGATTGCGAGTCTGCTCCAGTGATTCTCTTCTGATGTTGCGCAGGCTCACCCTCCCCGTTTCAACTCTGCGCTGGACCATTTTTACCATCTCCTTCCGGCGCTCCTCCGTCAAGGGAGGGATGGGCACGCGTATGATGGTGCTATCGTTGCTGGGATTCAGTCCCAGATTGGCTTGAAGGATGGCCTTCTCGATGTGAGGTAGGGCCTGTTTGTCCCATGGTTGTATGGCAAGAAGCTTCGCCTCGGGAACGGAGATGGTGGCGAGTTGATTCAGCGGCATTGGAGCATCGTAGTAGTTTACTTGGAGGTGCTCTACGAGGGCTGGGGTTGCTCTACCTGTGCGGGTGGTGGCGAGGTCCCTCTTCAATGCCTCCACGGATTTCTTCATCTTAGACTCGGATCCAGAAAGAATTTTTCCCATCATGACGATAGCCCTGCCGTGTAGGTTGGGGTTTCGGACAGCTTATCTAAGGAGCGATGTTTGTCTAGAAGGGATTGTACAGTGAGAGAACTGGTTTCAACAAGAGGTGTGGATTTTAGATGGTCTAAATTTACTCTTGGGAGGAGATGACCGTCCCGACGGCTTCGCCTCTCAGGATGTGCTCTATACTGTCTTTGGCACCAAAGTCGAACACGATGATGGGTAGATGATTCTCCATGCAAAGGGTGAGGGCGGTGCTGTCCATGACGGCAAGTCGTCTATTGATGGCCTCCATGTAGGTTAGCCCGGTGAATTTCTTGGCTTTGGGGTTTTTATTGGGATCGGAGTCATAAACGCCATCGACGCCATTTTTAGCCATTAGAATTACATCGGCAGAGATCTCCACTGCTCTCAAGGCAGCTGCAGTGTCAGTGGTCACGTAGGGGTTGCCGGTGCCTGCGCTGAAAATGACTACTCGGCCTTTTTCCAGATGCCTAATGGCGCGACGCCTAATGTATGGCTCGGCCACTGATTGAATGGCGAAAGCGGTCTGAGTTCGGGTAGTTATGCCTTCCTTCTCTAGGGCATCTTGAACGACCAGGGAATTGATCACGGTAGCGAGCATACCGGCGTAGTCGGCACTGGCCCTATCCATCCCTTTGAGAGCGGCATCCGCTCCCCGCCAGATGTTGCCACCTCCCACCACTATAGCGATCTGAGCACCGGTCTTGAGGGCTCCCTTTATCTGCTTGGCAACCAGAGAGGCGGTCTCCATATCTATGCCCGACTGGCCGTTGAGGCTGAGAGCCTCGCCACTCAACTTGATGAGGAGGCGCTCATATCTGGAACCGTTTCTAGATGGGGTCATTCACCTACTTTGAAACGGGAGAACCGTTTGATCTTTATGTTCTCTCCTACTTTGGCGATGGTCTCAGTGATGACGTCTTGGATCTTCTTGTCTTGGTCTTTGATAAAGGGTTGAAGCAGCAAACACGCCTGCTCCGGTTCCAGGTCTGAGTCAGAAGGCAGGTCTTCTCGGTCTACGTACAGTGGGGTCATTGCCGCCACCTGCATGGCCAGATCATGGGATAGGGTCTTGAACTCCTCGGTTCGCGCTACGAAGTCGGTCTCACAGTTGACTTCTATCATGGCCCCCAACTTGCTGTCTCCGTGGACATATGCTTCCACTATGCCCTCGGATGCGGTGCGACCGGCCTTCTTGAATGCGATGGCCAAGCCCTTTTGGTTTAGAATCTTCTCTGCGCCCTCTATCGCTCCTCCCGCTTCTTCTAGCGCACTTTTGCACTCCATAACTCCTGCACCTGTGCGCTCTCTCAAGGTTTTGATAGCTTCGGTTGATATGCTCAAGATCTACTCCGCAGGCTCTTGAGCAGCCAGCGCCACTTCAGGTTCATCTGTCGAGGGCTCTCCTACAGAAGATTCCTCTAGCATGGCCTCTTCGTAAAGCTTTTGCTCTTCTTCTACTCTCTGCTGTCGGAGGCTTATTCCCTGCAGTGCGGCGTCTGCGATCCTACCGGAAATCAACTTGATGGACCTTATAGCATCATCGTTGCCTGGAATGGGGTGATCGATGAGGTTCGGGTCGCAATCGGTGTCGACGATGGCGACTATGGGAATATCCATCCGCCGGGCCTCGGCCACAGCGATGCTTTCCTTTCCTGGGTCGACAACGAAAAGTACATCGGGAAGTTTAGTCATCTCCTTTATGCCTGATAGAAGTCGATTCAGTCTGACGATTTGCTCTTCCAGCTTCAAGGCCTCTTTCTTGGGAAGAGAATCGAGTGACCCTTTTGCCTTTCTATCCTCAAGCCTGACGAGATAGTCGATGCGAGCCTGGATTGTATTGAAGTTGGTGAGGGTTCCACCCAGCCAACGGGTGGTTACATAGTGCATGGTACAGCGCGTCGCCGCTTCTTCAATCACTTCCTGGGCCTGCTTCTTGGTGCCTACAAACAGGAACTCGCCACCATTGGCTACTGTCTGCCTAACGAACTCGCAAGCCTCGTTGAGCTTTGTCAGAGTCTGTTGGAGGTCAATGATGTGTATGCCGTTGCGCTGGGTGAAGATGTAGGTCTTCATTTTGGGGTGCCATCGTTTGGTTTGGTGGCCAAAGTGGACCCCGGATTCCAGCAAGGATTTCATGGACAGAGGCTCTGAGGAGACTTTAGGCTCTTCTACCTCCACTGGTTCTGCGACTGCTACTTCTTGTTCCATGTCTGGATTTGGTAGTTGCTCCTCTCTGAATACGGTTCCTAATGTGAGAGTCAGTATACCATAGGCGTTATACCCGGGCAATGAAAGGTACTCGTGCTAGATTCACCACCTACGACACCCTTTCCTCTGATGAGGTTGTCTCAGAAAGGCAAATGCCTTGGGCCCACCCGCCCCGGCAGGTTTTGTATGTGGAGGCGCATCCCTTCGAGAGACTCAGGACAGGCCTCCAGACCCCCTCTCCCTGAGAAAGAGGGCTGGGGTGAGGGTGCAACATTCCTGCCTGCGCCTGCCTGGTCGGTAGACAGGCCTGCCTGTGCGGAGACGCCCGTAGACAGGACAGGCAGGCCCTGGATTCCCGTGTCAAGCACGGGAATGACGGCATAGGGAGTGAGGTGAAGGATCTGGGGAATTTTGGTCGGGCTTTATTGCGACGCCTAATTTGTGATGCTATGATTGGAAGTCACAGACTTAATAGACACTACGTTGATTGAAGCGAGTTGAGCAGAATTAAAGAGGCCTTTTCTCGTGTGAGAAACGAGGGGAGGACAGGACTAGCCACTTTTCTCACAGTCGGATTCCCGGATCGGGAAGCTACTCTACCATTGATAAATGCGATGGTAGAGGGTGGCGTGGATATTATCGAGTTGGGCATACCTTTCAGCGATCCGTTGGCCGACGGTACTACAATTCAGAGGTCGAGTCAGATAGCCCTAGAGAACGGGATCACTCTTGCCGACTGCATGGATGTGTGTGGTGAAGCCAGGATTAATCACCCCGACGTGCCATTGCTTATGATGGGCTACTACAATCCTGTTCTAGCTTACGGGATTGAGAGGTTTGCCAAAGATGGGAAAAGATCAGGGTTGGATGGGTTAATAGTCGCCGATCTACCTCCAGAAGAGGCGAGCACCCTTCGTCAAGCCTGCAATGCCAACGGGATAGAGCTCATCTTTTTGTTGGCGCCCACCAGCACTGATGAACGTCTTAGGATAGTTTGCAATGCCTCTACCAGCTTTATCTATTGTGTAAGCCTGACCGGCGTCACGGGAGCAAGAAAAGAGCTGGACTGCGCTCTGCCTGGGTTTATCGGACGAGTGAGAGATAAAACGTCTCTTCCGCTATTAGTAGGGTTCGGAATCTCCACGAGAGAACAGGTGGAGTCGGTAGGTGCACATGCTGATTCCGTTGTGGTAGGCAGCGCGTTGATAAACGTCATCGTCGGCAGCGAACCTGCTTGCAGAGCAGACCGGGTAAGAGAGTTCGTCAAAGAGTTGGTGCGGTGTTAGAACGTAAGTAATACTGGGAGATGCCGAGTGTGGTGTAGGGGTATACGCGGTGCCACCACCGCTGATGAGAACAGTAAGGAGGCGATCCTTGACGCTACGAAGGAGCTGTTACGATTGATAGTCAGCTCCAACACAATAGAGATAGATCAGGTGGCATCAGTAAGCTTCACTACCACACAAGACCTGAATGCTGAATTTCCCGCCGCGGCGGCTAGAGAGATGGGGTGGGAGGATACCGCCTTGCTGTGCGGCCACGAGATGAATGTGCCAAATGGACTACCCATGTGTATAAGGGTTCTTCTTCTCATCAATACTGAGAAGAAGGCCAGCGAGCTTAAGCACGTGTACATAAAGGGCGCTAGGCATTTGAGGTCATAGGCGGTGAGTAGTCCTATATTTCCTACCTCCAACATCCTGTCCTTGAGAGAGAGGACTGGAGTGAGGGTGAAGGCCCCTGCCTGTCCGGCAGACAGGTTCTTGGATTCCCGTGTCAAGCACGGGAATGACGGGAAAGAGGGTGGCACGGGAATGACGGCATAGGGGGCGAGGGAACCCTTCGACAGGCTCAGGGTGAGCGGAGACACCTCACCCTTGAGGGAAAAGGAGCCGGGGAATTTTGGTAGTTGGGTATAATTGACTGATTTAAATATCGGTTAACCTATATTAAAAATCATGGAGTAGCGAGATGATAGTAGTAATGAGGAAGGATTGCACCGAGAAGCAAATCGAAGATATTAAAGGTCGTATAGAGAGAGAAAATCTAGAGGCTCATATTTCGAAAGGTATGGAGAGAACGGTAATAGGTGTTATCGGCAACCCCCAGCCGGAACTTAAGGATGCTTTGGAGTTTATGGAGGGTGTGACAGAGGTGGTCATAGTCTCTCGTCCCTTCAAGCTGCCCAGTCGTGAGTTCCACCCCGATGACACAGTGATTAACGTTGGAGGAGTTGAGATTGGTGGAGGTGAGCTGGTGGTGATGGCAGGACCATGTGCAGTTGAGAGCCGAGAGCAGCTACTGGAATGCGCCAGAGTAGTGAAGGAGACGGGAGGACAGATTTTGAGAGGTGGGGCGTATAAACCTCGCACGTCCCCCTACAGCTTCCGCGGTCTGGGGCGGGATGGCCTTGATCTATTGGCCGAGGCTCGTGAGGAAACGGGATTGCCCGTCATAACCGAGGTACTGTCGCCTCAAGACGTGGAGCTAGTTGCTAGGACCACTGATATTCTGCAGATTGGTGCCCGGAACATGCAGAACTTTATCCTGCTGGACGAGGTGGGGAAGGTAGGCAAACCCGTGATGCTCAAGCGGGGGTTCTCTGCCACCATCGAGGAGTGGCTTCTGGCGGCGGAATACATCATGGCTCAAGGAAATCAAGAAGTGATCCTCTGCGAGAGGGGCATTCGAACTTTTGAGACCTATACTCGCAACACGCTGGACCTGAGTGCTATTCCAGTGGTGAGAAAGCGAAGTCACCTCCCCATCATCACGGATCCAAGCCACGCAACTGGTAAATGGTACCTGGTGCCACCTCTTGCCTTGGCCTCTGCTGCAGCTGGTTCTCACGGCATCATGGTCGAGATCCATCCTCATCCTGAGGCCGCCCTGTGTGATGGTGCTCAGGCCCTGACATTTGATACTTTCCGTGGAGTCATGCGGGACCTGGCGGCTATATCCCAGCCGCTGAGGAATGTGGCGGATCAGAGAGTATAATCGTTGACAACCTACCAGATTGGGACTCGGTAGGAGGAGAGAGATGGCTACGATCCTAAGTGTGGTAGAGCGAGCATATCACGGAACACTAGAGGAGCAGGATGATACCAACCTGTGGATGAGCGCCGGTGTTTTTAACGGCAGCGCAGATATATCAGTGCTTCTAAGAGGTGGTGCGGTCAACTACGCTGTGAATGGGCAGGACGCCAGCGGATTGCAAATCGGTGAGTGCCTCTAAAGGTGCCCCATACCATAGATGGTGATGTTGAGACTCTGATTGGCAAAGGGGTAGCCGTGTACGCGATGGAAGAGGATCTGGAGGCTAGAGCTGTGCCTGCAAGCAGTCTCATCGGGGGGGTTCAGGTAGTCTCCCGGTCAGAGCTTGCAGGGTTGTGGGCCCAACACGACTCTATATGGCGTTGGTGGGCCGACTGCGTAGCCAATAACACATTTCGGGTTACCGTTTCCATCTGTTGACGCATGTAAGCAGGCAAAGCTATAATTTGGGATGGTGCTCTATAATAAGCAGCTATACATATCAAATAAGCGAGGCTTAGGATTTGGCGAACCAGACAGGAAAGAGATACCGCTGTGAGAAGTGCAGTTCTGAGTTTATTGTTACTCGTGGAGCAGATGGAACCATCTCCTGCTGTGGTCAGGAGATGGTTATGAAGAAATAGCCTTTCGTAGCTGGATGACGAAAACCTTCGAATCAAAGGAATTCCGTGGAATGGCGAATCAGCTAGGTAAACGATACGTGTGTGAGGCGTGCGGCACTCAGGTGCTGTGCACCAAGGCTGGCGAGGGCGCTATCGAGTGTCACACTCAGGAGATGGACCTCCAGCAGCCCAAACCGCTTCCCTCTGCCGATTAAGGGGCTGCTCCTTACTCGTCTCTAGAGAAGCTGACGGATTACCCCTACCACCTTCCCTTTGATAGATAGGTTGGACGGGGTAACGTATATAGGTTCCATTTGAGTATTGGCAGGCTGTAATCGCACCCTATCTGATTCTCTGTAAAACCTCTTTAGAGTAACCTCTTCCTCCGCTACCAGCCAGGCCGCCACCAGGTCTCCGTCATCGGCAGTATTGGTGTACTCCATCAGTACCAGATCTCCGTCGTCTATGAGGGCATCGATCATTGATGTGCCGTTAACCCTGAGGGCGTAGAGGTCTTTCTTGTTGTTGACCAGGCCTTGAGGCAACTCAAGGGTGTCTAACGAGTCTACGGTGGTGAGAGAGTCGGTGGTGGGGAAGGGTAGAGGGGCACCTGCAGCTATGGCCCCGATAAGGGGCACTTTTACGGTATTAGCGACTCGTCGCTCTTCGCCTACTACCTCCATGCCTCTGGATACTCCGGAGTCACGGCGAATAAACCCCTCTTTCTCTAAAGTTCTCAAGTGATAGTCCGCCACGGATGTGGAGCTCATCTCACACTCTCTGACAATGTCTCTAACGGTGGGGGGATATCCTCTTTCATCTAGGAACTCTCTGATTACTGCCAGGACCCTTTTTCTCTGAGCAGAAAGCGGTTTCATATGTACTCTCCGAAAAGAACTAGTGTTCTAGCACAGTCTAACAAGCTATACAGGAGTTGTCAAGCAAGTGCAGGCCGCTAGCAACTATGTTAAAGGACAAGATTCCCCGCCTCCGACGTTCCTCCCCTGGGATTCCCGTGTCAAGCACGGGAATGACGAGATAGGGGGTGAGGGCACCCTTCGTAGGCCCGGGGTGACCCTTCGCCAAGCTCAGGGTGAGCGGATACACCTCATCCCCCGAGGGAGAAAGAGACGAGGGATTTTGAGGCCGAGTTACATGATTTGCGTAGAAGTGTGTAGGAGTTACGACTCCTCCTATTCTCCATCTTTCTGCTAGTTGGGAGATTCCTCATCACCAGGAGCGGGCTCTTCCTCGGGAACCTCGCCCTCGATCGCTTCAACGCCCTCTTGTATCACTTCCTCGACCACAACCCGGGCTCGGGCCGCCTTGACTACCAGCTGATCTTTGTCGGTCAGAAGGGAGATGTTGTCAGAGATGGTTAAGTCTCGAAGTCTGATCTCCTGGTCTATCTCGGCCAACCCTGATATGTCGACTTCTATGGCTCTGGGCAGGTCCATGGGACGTCCTTGCACCTGAATGGAGTTGAGAGAGTGGCTGATAACTGCCCCCTGTCCCTTGGCTGCTGGAGATTCACCTATCAGGATCACTGGGATATCGGCCGTTATTACCTGGGTCACGTCGATCTCGAAGAGGTCAACGTGCAGCAACTCATCGGTGATTGGATCACTTTGCAGCCCTCTAACCACCGAGGTGACGGGGTTCTTTTCCCCGTTGATTGTCACGGTGATAATCGCGTTGTGGCCACCTTGAACCAAGGCTTGATGAAGAGATGCGGCTTCTATTTGAAGGGGTACGGATTCTATCTTGGGTCCGAACAGGTTCGCAGGGATCAAGCCTTGCCGGCGCAAGCGCCTCACCTTCTTGCCTGTCAACTCTCTTCTATCTGCCGTCAACTCGATGGTATCCATGGGTAATATCCTTTTTACTCCGGTTCTAATTTAATTGATGACTGGTTAATCATATGTTATCATATACAGCCTGACGATCTGGGCCCAGTGTTTATCTGGGTATTTTTTGTGTAAAGGAGTGTTTCGTCCCCACTACTATACTTAATGTAGGTTCAGCGGAGGTAATGGATAAATGATTGGAACTCAAGCGTTCACTAAAGAGCAAGTCCAACGCTATAGCCGCCACATCATCATGCCCCAAGTGGGAAGCAGGGGACAGCGAAAGCTTCTGGATGCCAAAGTGCTGCTGATAGGGGCTGGCGGTCTAGGTTCACCCACAGCCCTTTACCTTGGCGCAGCCGGAGTGGGCACCATTGGTATAGTGGATTTCGACGTGGTTGACCTGACAAACCTTCAGCGTCAGATACTGCATAAGAACAGCGACGTGGGGCGACTCAAAGTGGAATCGGCCACAGATACCCTACGGGAGATAAACCCGGACGTTAAGGTAGTGTCCCATCCGGTTAGACTCAGTTCCGATAATATTATGGATATCATCGCTGACTATGACGTCGTGGTTGATGGAAGTGATAACTTCCCCACTCGATATCTAGTGAACGATGCTACAGTGATGGCAAACAAACCCAACGTTCACGGAAGCATTTTCCTCTTCGAGGGACAGGCGGCGGTCTTCGTTCCTGGAGAGGGCTGCTATAGGTGTCTGTACCCCGACCCACCCCCTCCAGGCGCCGTTCCCAACTGTGCAGAGGCGGGAGTGTTGGGAGTGCTGCCTGGGATTATCGGCAGTATACAGGCGGTCGAGACTATAAAGCTGATTCTAGGCTTGGGTGAGAGTCTATCGGGAAGGCTGCTAATTTTCGATGCCTTAGATATGGACTTCCGCTCTGTGAAGATCAGACGCGACCCTGAGTGCCCGGTGTGTGGAGATAATCCCACGGTTACGGAATTGATAGACTACGAAGCCTTCTGTGGCGTGCCTACTGCTGCCCATTAACATCTTTGTGACGGCAGCAGTGAAAGGCTCGTCGGGAGGGTGATGGGCATCAATGGATAAAACTTCCAGAGAAGCCGCACCTCAAGTCCTGATATTCGGCGACAGCACCCTGGATATTCAAGGACTGAAGGTCGTCCTTACCTAGAACGGATATTCCAGGGACATCCTATCAAACCCTGCGCATGAGTTGGGTGATGTGGCCTCTTAGCAAGTCAAGCTAATCTTCCTTGACGTGTCTTAGCTGAATCTGTAGACTTAGGGCTGTGAAGAGCTTCGAAGCTCTAGAAGCCTATTTTATTGGCTAGAAGTATTGGATTAGTGAAGTTCCCTGACCAAGATAGGGAACTCTTTTTTGAGGAGAGTAAATGGAGAGTACTACCCAGAAACGGACCGCAAAGGACGTGATAGAGCTGTGTAAGACCAGCGGAGTCAAGATGGTTGATCTGAAGTTCACTGATCTCCCCGGCCAGTTGAATCACTTCACCCTCCCCGCGGAGAGGCTGACCGAAGACGTTTTCGAAGAGGGGCAGGGATTCGACGGGTCCAGCATAAGGGGCTTTCAGAAGATCAACGAAAGCGACATGCTAATGGTTCCCGACCCTGATACAGCTTTCGTTGATCCTATCTATAAAGTGCCTTCTCTAAGTATTTTGTGCGACATTAGAGAACCTGGAACCGACAGTAACTATTCTCGAGACCCCAGGTCAGTGGCTAAGAAAGCGGAAAATTATCTGAGCAGCACTGGCATTGCCGACATCAGCTACTGGGGCCCTGAGGCGGAGTTCTTCATCTTCGATAACGTGAGGTTCGATCAGAACCAGCGAAGCGGGTACTATTTCATCGATTCTGAAGAGGCAGTGTGGGGCAGCGGCCGAAGCGATGGCGTGAACCTGGGACATCGCCCTCGATACAAAGGAGGATATATCCCCGTTCCACCTGTAGATGCTCATCAAGACTTTCGCTCCGAGGCAGCCATGAAGCTGATGGACGTCGGTATATCCGTTGAGTTCCATCACCATGAAGTGGCCTCTCCTGGTCAAGGAGAGATCGGCGTTAGATTCAATTCTCTGACCAAGACGGCCGACCACGTGCTCCTCTATAAGTACGTTTTGAAGAACGTAGCTAAAGAGCACTCCAAGACGATAACGTTTATGCCCAAACCTGTGTTTATGGACAACGGCTCCGGGATGCACGTCCATCAGAGCCTATGGAAGGGTAAGGAGAACCTCTTTTACGAGGAGGGAGGATATTCCCTAACCAGCGATATGTGCAGATACTACATAGGAGGTCTACTGGCCCACGCCCCGGCATTGTTGGCCTTCTGCGCTCCCACGACCAACTCCTACAAACGCCTGGTGCCCGGATATGAAGCTCCCGTGAACCTGGTTTATTCGCAACGCAACCGCAGCGCCTGTGTACGCATACCGGTCTACTCGTCCAGTCCCGGCGCCAGGCGAATCGAGTTTCGTCCCCCAGACCCCAGCTGTAACCCATACCTGGCATTTTCGGCTATGTTGATGGCGGGCCTAGACGGCATAGAAAACAAGATGGATCCCGGTGACCCGATGGAAGAGGACATCTATTCACTGCCGCCTGATGAAGCTAGGAAGATTCCTCAGGTGCCCGGCAGTCTAGATGATGCGCTGAATGCACTGGAGCAGGACAACGAGTTCCTGCTCAAAGGGGACGTGTTCACCAAGGACTTGATAGAAATGTGGATTGACTACAAGCGTGTGAACGAGGTGGACCCGGTTAGGTTGCGTCCTCACCCTTACGAGTTCTATCTCTACTATGACGTCTAGAAAAGGTCTCTAGTACTATTCAGAGTCGTTGGCCAGGTTCTTGCTGAGCCAACGACTCTGTCTTTATAGATGATGTGAGCCTGTCTCAGAGAGGCCAAAGTATTGTTCCCCCCACCCGCCCCGGGGTGGGCTTGGTAGATGGGGGGACACCCCCCAAGCCCTCCGCCAGAGGGATGATTCCCTCTGGACTCCCTCTGTTTGAGCTTTTGGACTCCCGTATCAAGGTATAGGAATGACGAGTGGGGGCTTTCGGGACGATGCAAAGTTCATTCGACTCTGGTTCAGTATGTTTCTGAGTAGCGTTAGTTGAACCTGTTCATAGCGGCGTCGATTCCCTCCAGTGCAACACATAGAATTGCATCGGACACCACAGGCAAGACCTCTTCGAACACTTGCATCTCTTCATCAGTGAAGTCCCCAAGGACATGATCAATCGCGTCGGTAGCATCTCCACCTCTTCTCCCGATACCCACTCTTATTCTAGGTATCTCCTCAGTGCCCAGAGCATTGATGATTGAGCGTATCCCGTTGTGCCCTCCCGGACTTCCTCCAAGCCTAATGCGAATCTTACCCAGGGGCAGATCCATCTCGTCATAGACTATCATTAGCTCCTGAGGATTCAAGTGCCAGCGCTTTACTATGTATCTGACCGCCTCCCCGCTTTGATTCATGTAGGTTCTGGGCTTGGCTAAAAGGATATTCATCGATAGGTGGTTACCAGTGATCTGGCCCTCGCCCCATATCAAGGGCCCCCTTCGACCGGCCCAGAGAATCTGGTGACTGCTGGCAAAATGGTTTAGACACATGAAACCGGCGTTGTGACGAGAGCCGGAGTAGATTGGCCCTGGATTTCCCAGTCCAATGATGGCTACGTCAGGTTTGAAGGCGTCCTGCTTACGTCTACTGAAAGGCCACATCTAAGACACGGGCTCCCTCAGAAGCTCTCTCAAAAGGTAGACTGACTCATCGTCGAGAACGTTTACCAGGGACGTTAGGTCGCTTCCGTTGGATACCTCAATAAGCTGTTTCAGCTTCTTCTGAGGTATCTCCACCAATGCCCTTCTTGAGGCCGCTAGGCTGATCCGGCGGCACTGATCCTCGAGGCCGTTTCGAAGCTGCATCAGGTAATCCGTGACCTCCTTAGTGGGTGGGATAGCCGAGAGGGCGAGGCCACAATTGCCGCATGTCGGGCGCATTTGTAGTGTGTACTCGGTGATCTCGTCGATGGAGCAGGGCTTCAGATGGGATAAAATGTCCCGATATCTGTTTGCTACATCTACAGACACCTGGCTGCCCAACTCTGCCAGGTTGTTTAGTTTCTCCAGTGCCACTATCTGTGGCTGAGAATGCTTCAAAGTATCGTAGAGCCCAGTGGTTTTTCGGTAATAGTCTCTGTGGTGCTTCACATATAGAGGGACGTATTGGGACTTGAACCGGCGAAACATGTCCTTGGCACTGTTCCAGAGATGAGGTCTTGGAGAGAGCTCATTGAGTTGTAGCTGCTCTTTTATAGAGCGCACGTCCACCTTAAACTCCTCGTACTTGTTCCCCAATGACACTTCCTCCAAGTAGGAGTGAACAAAGGATATATCCGGCTCTAGATCGGCCAGCTCACTCAGGCGATGATATGTTTCCATATCGGCGGTGAACTCTGATGGACTTTGGTACGTCTTCCTGGCCGCCGAGCCAAAGTTGGCCGGGTCGACGTGTTTGGTCACGTTGGAGAGATGGTCCAGCGCTCGCTCCTCCTCGTCTCCTAAGGGAGAGGAAAGCTGCTTAGAGAGTCGGTTCAGAGCGGAGCGAGTCTCCTGGACTCGAGATTTCAGTTTGCTCAACCACTGGGTGGGTTGGGGCATAGCTGCGATTGACTTCTCCATCTCGACCAAGGGACGCAGATATTCCTGGGCGGCGTTGATCATGACGAAGCTCGACAGCCAATCCAGGGAGCTTTTGAGGTTCCCAGCAGATAGATTCCGAGTCGAGAATACAGGCTGACCTGCATTGGTGTATATGGCGCCTCGTGCGAGAGGTTCGGAGCGGAGCAGGGTAGAGAGCCTGGTCGGCAGCTCGTCAGACGCTCCTTCTTTATATGCAGACGTCTCCTGTGCCACCGGCTCAGATGGCGTCCACACTAGTACTCTTGGGTCAGCTATCGAGTCGGGTTGAAATGCGTGGGGGGTTTCGAGAATTATTATTCGGAACTCAACGTCCTCCGCACCTGATGATCTTTCCAGGGCCTGCGACCAGATCCCCGCTATGACAACCTCACCTTTGTGCTGTAACCCCTCGATAGCTACACCCCACGGGATGACCAAAGGGGTTGAGGGTTCGTTATGAGAGGCGGGCTCGCCTTCGCCCGTCTTTTGTTGCCCTGACAAGTCCGAGGCTCTCCTTATCTCTGTGTACGTGAAGTCGCAATCTGGAGGATGTTAGGGTTGGGACTCGGCCTCTTTCAGGAGTTCCAGGAAACCGGTTTCGTCTAGGATGGTAGTACCTAGATTTTCCGCCTTGGCCAGTTTGGATCCCGCCTCTTCGCCCGCCACCAGGTAGTCCGTCTTTTTACTGACACTGCTTCCTATAGCGCCGCCCATGTCTTTGATCTTCGACTCCGTCTGTCCCCGAGTCAAGGACTCCAGACTTCCGGTGACCACGAACTGCTTCCCGGCCCATGGCCTGAAGCCTATATGTACGGAGGTATCATCCTTCAGATTCACTCCTGCTACTCTCAGCTTCTCGATGACTTTTCTATTCGACTCCTGCTGAAAGAAGGCCACTACGCTCTCGGCTAGCTTGGGACCTATGGTGGGTATTTGGATGAGCTCTTCCATGGAGGCGCTGGCCAAGACATCGATGCTTCCGAATTGTTGAGCCAGTATATCCGCCGTCTCGCCACCCACGTGGCGTATACCCAAGGCGAAAAGCACCCTTGCCAGAGGACGATTCTTGCTGGCCTCGATGGCGTCGAGTAGATTGGTGGCGCTCTTATCTGCCATACGTTCCAGACCCAAAAGTTGCTCCTTGGTAAGGAAGTAGATGTCGGCTATGTCCTTCACCAAACCCTCTTTCAGAAGGGTATCACTCAAAGACTCCCCCATTCCATCAACATCCATTGCTCCTCTAGATACGAAGTGTTTCAGAAGCTCGTATATCTGGGCGGGGCAGGCGGAGTTGGGGCAGCGAGACATGACCTCACCTTCTGGCCGTATCACTTTGGTGCCACATATAGGACAGACCTCTGGGGTCTTGAATTCCTCCTCTTTGCCTGTGCGGATACTGACCACGGGCCCCAGCACCTGAGGTATGACTTCGCCCGCCCGACGTACGACTACTGTGTCGCCGATACGTATATCTCGTCTGCGTATGTCGTCCTCGTTGTGTAGAGAGGCCATCTTTACGGTGGCGCCTCCTACTGCTACCGGTTCCAGTATGGCGAAGGGGTTGATGGATCCAGTGCGGCCCACGTTGATCCCTATGCCCATCAGCTTCGTGGTGGACTCCTCGGCGGGGAACTTGTAGGCGATAGCCCATCTCGGCTCGCGGCCGACGTATCCCAACTCTTGCTGGAATCCGAATGAGTTGACTTTGACGACGACGCCATCGGCGGCGTAGTCCAACTCCTCTCGCCCCTCTTCCCATGTTTTGTAGTAGTCTTCCACCGCATCAGGGTTTTCCACCTGGGCGTTGAGGGGATTGATTTTAAAACCCAACGACTTGAGATACTCCATGGCGTCCCAGTGGTTATCGGGCATGGAGACTTCTGCGTAACCCAGTCCATATATGAAGATATCCAGAGGCCGTTCAGTGGTTATGCGAGGATCTAGCTGCCGGATAGAGCCGGCAGCGGTATTTCTTGGGTTTACATAAACTGGCTCTCCTGCATCCATCCTCTGCTGGTTCAGTTTCTCGAAGCCGCTCTTGGTCATGTAGACCTCCCCGCGTACTTCAAATCTGCTGGGGGCGTTCTTAGGTACCGACAGAGGAACAGAACGAATAGTTCTCAGGTTCTGAGTAATATCCTCACCCCGGTAGCCGTCACCCCTGGTGGCTCCTCGTACAAAGAACCCGTCTTCATAGGTCAAGGCCACGGCTAGACCGTCGTATTTCAGCTCGCATACCATGTGGAATTCGTCGTTACCCAAAAGCCCTGTCACTCTACGATGCCACGCCATGAGCTCGTCATTGGAGAAGGCGTTGGCCAGACTGAGCATAGGTAACGGATGCTCCACCGATTCGAAGGCATTCAGGGGAGCGGCGCCGACGCGCTGGGTAGGAGAGTCGGCAGTTACAAGCTCCGGGTGCTCTTCTTCCAGCCGACGCAACTCCTGCATTTGTTCATCGTACTGGGCGTCGCTGATCTCGGGGTTGTCCAGGACGTAGTAGCGATAGTTGTGGTAGTTAAGGCGAGTCCTGAGATCAGTGACTCTGCCCTCTACGTCAGTGGTCTTGGCCATCCTTTTGCTCTGCTGCGTCTGTTTCCAATTTCTGAAAAGAATTACATATCGTTTTCTTCCCGACCGAGCCGCCCTCCAAGGACTCCTGGGGTATCCCCCAGTCCCCTGCCAAGAGATTCTACCCCCTTCGGAATCCACCCGAGAGAGGCTAGTTGGACGATTAGAAGGGCGGTTGAAGTGAGGTTGGAATGGACCCTACTTCCTGTTTTCTACTGTATTGAGTTCTACTATTTTTATAAGATAACGATTACCTACTTGTATCGTGGTTCCCACGGTAATCTCCGGATTGTAGATGTTGACCGGTTTTCCTCCAACCTTAACGCCTCCACCATCAATAAGCCTCCTGGCTTCTGATGCCGTGCCTGTCACCCCAGCCTTCACCAGGAGTTGAGGCATGGAGTAGGTTCCTGCTCCAAACTCTATGACCTGGTCGGGGGCCTCTTTGCGCTGTACTACCCGCTCGAAGTCCGACTCGGATTTTTGGGCTGCCGTCGAGCCGTGGAACTGGGAAACTATTTCCCTAGCCAACCGCTTCTTGACATCCATGGGATTTACCGAGCGGTCATCTAGGGATTGCTCCATCTCCTTTAGCTCTTCAGTAGGGACATCAGTCACCAGCTGAAAGTAGGGCATCATCAGCTCATCCTTCAGTCGCATGACCTTGAAATAGATGTCTTTGGGTGACTCCGCTATGCCGATGTAATTGCCCAGGCTCTTGCTCATGCGCTGGACGCCATCGGTGCCTACCAGTATGGGGACCAAGAGACACTGCTGGGGTTGTTGTCCTTCAATACTCTGAAGCTCTCTGCCCAGCAGCAGGTTGAATTTCTGATCGGTACCTCCGAACTCCACATCTGCCTCCACCATTATGGAATCGTAGGCTTGAAGGAGGGGGTAGAGGAATTCGGTGATGGCTATAGGCTTCTGGTCTGAGTATCGCTTTGAGAAATCATCTCTGGCCAGCAGTTGAGCAACAGTGAACTTGCTGGTCAGCCTGATTACGTCAGCCAGATGGAAGCTGCCGAACCACTCACTCTGCCATCGTACCTCGGTTCGATTTTCGTCGACGATTTTGAAGAACTGCTCCATGAAGGTGCGGGCGTTGTCCTTCACCTCCTGAGCGGTTAGCATTGGCCTGGTTGCCGACTGACCGCTGGGGTCGCCTATCTGAGCAGTCCAGTCCCCCACTATGAGCACGACTTGGTGTCCCATGCTCTGGAACTGGCGCAGCTTACGCAGCCCCACAGCGTGCCCTAAATGAATGTCGGGGCGGCTGGGGTCGAAACCCATCTTCAGGCGAAGAGGTTTTCGCCTGTTGAGAAGAGCCTCTAGCTCATCTCTGATAATAACCTCGGCAACAGCCCGCTCCAGTATATGTGACAGGTCCTTCCCACTCATTGCGCTAGACCTTGGCCAACAGCTCCCTGGCCATAGCCACGTCCTTATTCATCTGTTCGATGAGGGCATCGGGGCCTTCATAGCGTATGTCCCCCCTCAGCTTTGCGATAATGTCCACGCTTAGCTCCTGTCCGTAAAGGTCTCCTTCGAAGTCGAATATGTAGACCTCCTTGGAGTGTTTTAGGCCGTCGAAGGTAGGTTTGGAGCCGATGTAGGTAATTGATTGTCTGACAGTGGCGCCAAGGTGGACTGTGGAGGCATAAACACCGTCGGCGGGCAATGCTCGATTAGGAGTGACGTCGATGTTGGCTGTGGGGAACCCTAGAAGTCTGCCTCTCTTTTCTCCTACGACCACCCTACCCTGGATGCTGAAGGGCCTTCCCAACAAGCGAGCTACTTTATCAACGCCCCCTTGGTTCAGAGCTTCTCGGATCGCTGTACTACTTACCATCTGGCCTTCCAATACGGTGGGCCCCAGGCAGACTACAGTGAACCCCATCTCCTCTCCCAACCTGGTTAATGTGGGGACGTCACCCTCACGACTCCTGCCGAGGGCGAAGTCAGGACCCGACACCAATACCCGAGCTCTGAGATTCTCTCGCAGGAGAGAGGCGAATTCCCTGGCGGTTAGCTGGGAGAGATCTCGAGTGAAGTCGATGGGGATAACCAAATCAACACCCATCGACTTTATCAGCTCCAACCGCCTGTCTAGCCCCATGATGTAGCGAGGCTTGAAGTCGGGTTTAAGTACAGTGAGGGGGTCGTTGCGGAAGGTGCAGACTGCTGAAAGCAGTTCCCTGCTTGACGCCTCCTCCTTCGTCTTGGATATGAGGTTTTGATGACCTAGATGTACACCATCGAACACGCCGATAGTGACGACGGTATCGTTCGCAGGTATTGGGCCAAATAGGTCATTCGTCACCAATTTACCCTCATTCGTGAAGAAAGCCCCTATGATTAGTAGGGGCTACGTCTGGTGATACTACCATAGCGCTATTCTAGGGTCAACAATGTGTACCCGTCCAGTAGATTAGCTACCTTTGGCCTCTCTCTGAACTGTGGTTCTGCTAGAGGATCTGAAGAGGGATAAGGCAGCTGAGAGATCGGGTGAGAACGTACCATGTCGTATACCTGCTCCCACTCTCTTAGGCGGAGGTTCAGGGTGGCCATGTCCATGTCATCATCTTACAGCTGGTAAACCTACTTCGTATGGGTGCGCCTGCCTGCTACGGGCAGGCGCAGACAGGCTCTAATTATGAACTCGGCTAAGTTCCTGATTAAGGAAACGGTTGACCTTGGGAGACTGTGTTCACGCATGGGAAATGCTAATTGTCCCTTAACAAGGGCTTTGCTACAATGATTCTCCATGATCATAGATTTTCATACTCACGTCTTCCAACCCGACATCGCCGCCGACAGAGACCACTATTTAGCTCGGGACCGTACCTTCGCTGAGCTCTTCTCTGATCCCAAAGCAAAAATGAGCACCACCGAGGAGCTGGTGGAAAGCATGGACGCTAGTGGGGTAGACGTGGCGGTGGTTGTAAATTTTGGATGGTCAGAACACGATGTCTGTGTAAAGACCAACGATTACATTTTAGAATCGGTCCAGCGCTACCCAGAAAGGTTGGTGCCCTTTTGTAGTATCAATCCCCTCGACGGGCTAGATGCGTTAGCGGAGATAGAACGCTGCGTTGGTTTGGGTGCGAGAGGCATCGGAGAGCTGCACCCCGACCCTCAAGGATACCAGATCACGGATAGGGAGGTGCTGGGTCCCATTATGGAAACTGCCCAGCGACATAATCTAATAGTGATGACCCATTCCTCCGAACCGGTGGGACACACATACCCAGGTAAGGGCACCGTGATACCGGAAAAGCTGTATGCTTTTATTGAGGACTTTCCCGAGGTTACCATAGTCTGCGCGCATTGGGGTGGCGGGCTCCCCTTCTACGGTCTCATGCCAGAAGTGGCGAATAGTCTAGCTCGAGTGTATTTCGATATGGCAGCATCCCCCTTTCTTTACACTCCTCAGGTCTTCTCTGCCGTGGTGGAGAGCGTGGGTGTGGGGAAAATCCTCTTTGGTACAGATTACCCGTTGATCTCTCACAAGCGTATGTTGGACCAAGTTGAGGGTCTGGACTGGCCCAATGAACTGAAAGACAGGGCACTGGGAGGGAACGCCAAAGAGTTGCTAGGGCTGTAAGTGATGGAACCGGCTACCTTCCCCGGCCTGTTGGGACCAGGACTAGTACTGGTGTTTGCAGGTATAAACCCCGGAATCTGTTCCGCTGAAAGAGGTAACCGCTTCGCCCGACAAGGAAGTCTGTTCCGGTGGGCGCTCAATCAGAGGGGTGGAGTATGACCAAGCTGGTGAGTTTTGAGGACGATGCCGGTCTGATGGGTACGGGCTTCTGGTTTAATGACGTGGTCAAACGCCTCTCCAACGACTCTGGAGAGGTAAAAATCCTGGAGTTTCAAACAAGTTCTGATGTCCTACTGAGCAGGCTCAGCCAATGCGAACCCACGTGGGTTGATTCAACAGTCCGACCGGCTACAAACACTGTTTTGGTAAACCGTCACAACTAGGCCATGAGGAAGTGACTATGGGCTAATCTCGAGGATAGGCGGCGCCTTCTACCAGCGGACGAAACACTCACTATCGACGAGGTGACATCCTTGGGTGGGTTCGAGGGTTGAAGGGCGTATCCAGACGTGGTGAAGGGCGCTTAACAACATGAGGAAGGGCTTTTCATGAGCAAGGAAACACCCCCTCGACAGCTTCGTCTTTTCATAGCAGTTGAGCTTCCAGGAAACGTGCGACAGCTGATCGGGGAGTGTATCGGTGAGCTCAAGCAAGCGTTGCCAACAACGTTGAAATGGGTGCAACCTCAGTCGGTCCATCTGACACTCAAATTCCTAGGCAACGTTACCGAGGGACAGGTGCCTGCAACCATCGAAGCTCTGAAAACCCTATCTATCTTTGGGAGAGTCGTGAGTCTCCAAACCGGCTCTCTGGGATGCTTTCCCCACTCCAGGTCTCCTCGAGTTATATGGCTGGGTCTCGAGGGGGACTTGGAGGATTTGGCCCAGCTACAGCGATACGTAAAGGATACGATGGCCAGCCTGGATTACCGTAGAGAGGACCGTCCCTTCAAACCTCACCTCACACTGGCCAGGTCTAGAGACAAGGTGAACCACTCCATGGCGAACTGCTTGGAAGATCTGCTCAACAAGAAACCTCAGCGGAAGGAGGGCTTCACGGTGGAGAAGGTGAGCCTGATGCAAAGTACTCTCACACCCAAGGGGGCCATTTATACCCAAATAGTATCTGTGAGTCTGTTGAATACGGAAAACTAATATGGACGAGTACATATCTCTGTCTCGCCCTTCATGATGGGATGCCTTAGATTTCTCACCTCTAACCCCTCTCCTTGAGAAAGAGGGTTGGGGTGAGGGTGTAACACCCCTGGCTGCCTGTGTGGGGACACCCGCAGACAGGCGCGTCCGGCAGGCAGGGAGCTGAATTCCCGTGTCAAGCACAGGAATGATGGCATAGGGAGTGTCAGATTCTATGAACTACCACACATACTCTTGACACAGGAAAAGGTACAAAGTTATACTGAGGTAGCAGATCAATCAAAGGATGAATTGTCGAGCGTTGTTCCGAAACCAATAGAAATAGACAAAACATTCGATGTTCACTCGGGAACGGCTTGAGTAACGTCAGGCCGTTTTTTATACTCGCACCTTAACAACTGAATAGGGAAACAAGGTTCTGTCCGGATTTTAATGTAGGTCAAGTTACTAAGGGCGCACGGTGGATGCCTTGGCGCCAAGAGCCGATGAAGGGCGTGGCGAGACTGCGATAAGCCTCGGTCAGCTGTCTAGCAAGCTTAGCCGGGGATACCCGAATGGGGAAACCCGCTCTGATAAAGTCGGAGCACTCCTGGCTGAACACATAGGCCAGGTAGAGGTAAGTGGGGGAACTGAAACATCTAAGTACCCCGAGGAAAAGAGATTATTCCTTGAGTAGTGGCGAACGAAAGAGGAGAAGCCCAAACCCGAAGGTCTCAGTGGGCTGGGGCCCTATGATCTTCGGGTGTTGTAAGGTGCGGCTGCTTCTTCCCCAGGAGTAGCAAGGAGTTACAAACCTAACCCTAGACGAAGGTGGCTGGAAAGCCCCGCCATAGAAGGTGATAGCCCGGTAATCGAAAGAGGGAGGCTCCTGTCGTATCCTTGAGTACCACGGGACACGTGGAATCCCGTGGGAAGCTGGGAAGACCACTTTCCAAGGCTAAATACTCTTGGCGACCGATAGTGAACAAGTACCGTGAGGGAAAGGTGAAAAGCACCCCGAAAGGGGAGTGAAAGAGAACTGAAACCGTGTGCCTACAAGCGGTCAAAGCCCTTCCTGCATAGGGAGGGTGATGGCGTGCCTATTGAAGAATGAGCCGACGAGTTAATCTACACGGCTTGGTTAAGCATTTCTGATGCGGAGCCGAAGCGAAAGCGAGTCCAAATAGGGCATGTGTCCTTCTTCGGAAGGCGAGGTCGCGTGGATTAGACCCGAAACCGGGTGAGCTACCCATGGCCAGGATGAAGCTCCGATAAGCTCGGAGTGAAGGTCCGAACCCGTTACTTTTGCAACAGTATGGGATGAGCTGTGGGTAGAGGTGAAATGCCAACCGAACCCGGAGATAGCTGGTTCTCTCCGAAATGCATTGAGGTGCAGCCTCAGGGATTCAACCATGGAGGTAGGGCTCTGAATGGGCTAGGGGGCGAAGAGCCTACCAACCCCAATCAAACCGCGAATGCCATGGTTCCATACCCTGGGAGTGAGTCGGTGGGGGATAAGCTTCATCGTCGAGAGGGAAACAACCCAGACCATCAGCTAAGGTCCCTAAGTACAGGCTAAGTGTTAAAGGAAGTAGAGTCGCAGAGACAGCCAGGAGGTTGGCTTAGAAGCAGCCATCCTTTAAAGAGTGCGTAATAGCTCACTGTTCGAGGGATTCTGCGCCGACAATGTACCGGGGCTCAAGCCTGTCACCGAAGCTATGGTTCCGATGGTTTAGATCATTGGAAGGTAGGAGAGCGTTCCTTTCCCAGCTTTGTCGCGGCGAGGGTCGAGGCAAGGTGCGTAGAAGGTGGATCGTGAGGTCTGCTGGAGCGGAAGGAAGTGAGAATGTCGGCATGAGTAACGTAAGGCATGTGAGAACCATGCCCGCCGAATGCCTAAGGTTTCCTACGCAAGGTCAATCCGCGTAGGGTTAGTCGGTCCTAAGCCGAGGACGAGAGTCGTAGGCGATGGACAACGGGTCAAAATTCCCGTACCGCTAATACATCGTTTTAAAACGAAGGGGGGACGCAGGAAGGCAGGCGGAGCGTACCTATTGGACATGGTACGTCCCCAAACCCGCGCCACGCCGGGGCAGGCAAATCCACCCCGGATATAGGCTGAGGAATGGGGGAAGTTTTGACTTCGGTCGAGGCGACTTCGCTGTACCTACGCTGTCAAGAAAAGCCTCGTCGTTATGATGGATGAGCGTCCGTACCGCAATCCGACACTGGTAGGCACTCCAAAAAGGGAGAAGGCGATCGAGAGAACCCTCGTTAAGGAACTCGGCAAAATAACCCCGTACCTTTGGAAGATGGGGTGCCCTTGGGGGTGAAGGCCCACAGATCTGCCGGCTTCGGCTGGCAAAGGTCAGTGAGGAGTAGCCTTCGAGGGCCGCAGATAATCGGCCCAAGCGACTGTTTAACAAAAACACAGGTCTCTGCGAAAGCGAAAGCTGAAGTATAGGGGCTGACGCCTGCCCAGTGCTGGAAGGTTAAGGGGAGGAGTTATCCGGTTCGACTGGAGAAGCTCCAAACCGAAGCCCCAGTGAACGGCGGCCGTAACTATAACGGTCCTAAGGTAGCGAAATTCCTTGTCGGGTAAGTTCCGACCCGCACGAACGGCGTAACGACTTGGGCGCTGTCTCAACGAGGGACTCGGTGAAATTGAAGTACCCGTGAAGATGCGGGTTACCCGCGGCAGGACAAAAAGACCCCGTGGAGCTTTACTGCAGCTTGGCACTGGATCGAGGCCAGGAATGCGTAGGATAGGTGGGAGGCAGAGAGACCCGGCTTTCGGGCTGGGAGGAGCCAATGGTGAAATACCACCCCTTCTTGATCTTGGTTCTAACCAAAGAGCAAGCTTTGGGACAGTGTCTGGTGGGCAGTTTGACTGGGGCGGTCGCCTCCCAAAAGGTAACGGAGGCGCCCAAAGGTCTCCTCAGCACGGATGGAAATCGTGCGTTGAGTGCATTGGCATAAGGGGGCTTGACTGTGAGACCTACAAGTCGAACAGGGACGAAAGTCGGGCAAAGTGATCCCACGGTTCCGAGTGGAAGGGCCGTGGCTTATCGGATAAAAGCTACCCCGGGGATAACAGGCTGATCTCGCCCAAGAGTTCACATCGACGGCGAGGTTTGGCACCTCGATGTCGGCTCGTCGCATCCTGGGGCTGAAGGCGGTCCCGAGGGTTGGGCTGTTCGCCCATTAAAGCGGCACATGAGCTGGGTTCAGACCGTCGTGAGACAGGTCGGGCTCTATCCGCCGTGGGCGCAGGAGATTTGAGAGGGGCTCTCCCTAGTACGAGAGGACCGGGAGGGACAGACCTCTGGTGTGTCAGTTGTCTCGCCAGGGGCACTGCTGAGTAGCCATGTCTGGTGTGGATAAGTGCTGAAAGCATCTAAGCGCGAAGCCCACCTCAAGATTAGATCTCCCGCTCTGTTAAGGAGGTAAGGCCGCAGCAAGACTAGCTGCTTGATAGGCCGCAGGTGTAAGCACGGTAACGTGTTTAGCTGAGCGGTACTAATCGGCCGAGGACTTGACCTACATTAAAATTCGTGCAGAACCTGGATCCCTATTCAGTGTCTTCCACCATAGAGAAGGCGTTGCTAGTATGCTAGTCCATCTTTGATCGTTAACAATTACGTCTCACTAGTCAAGCTCGCGACGCGGGGTGGAGCAGTGGCAGCTCGTCGGGCTCATAACCCGAAGGTCGTTGGTTCGAGTCCAACCCCCGCTACCAAGCAACCAAAAAGGCTCCCGCCGATTCAGTGGCGGGAGCTCTTTTTCAAGATTGATGCCGTTCTGTCAGGTCGCTGCTTGTTTCTCTTTCCTGCCTATAAAAGCCAACAATGCTCCTATGAGTAGAAGCACTGCCCCCAGAATGTATGCCACAAAGACTGCTATAACTCCTATGATGGCCGTTGCAATCATTAGTCCGGCCCCCAGTTTAGGTTTACCTGGAGATATAATGGCACCTATAAGCCCGACTATGCTAGCCGCTATGGCAATAGTACCGGCAATGGCCAGAGTTGTTACGGTCTCTTCGTCGCCTAAGGCGCCGGCCACCCCGCCGAAAAATATAGCAACTAGGGCACCGAAAAATCCAGCTACGGAACCCAATATGCCCAGGACGAGTCCTGCTACTTTCATGATATTCTTTATTCCTGTTACTTGATTACGCTGCACCCAATCACATCAATGGTGAATGGGTCTCTGTCCTCGCCTTCGTTTCCCAAGCCTCGCAAGGTCACCTCGTCACCCTTGGCAAGTGTAAGAAGTTCACCCAAGCGATCGTCGCTAAAGGGGCATCGGACGCTGACAAAACTGAAATCTCCTGTTTCGAGGTCTACGTATAGCGCGGCCCCATCATTACCCCCCGATATCTCTTCGATTGTCCCCGTAACTGCTAACACCTTGTCATCGTACTTTTGATTGGCTGCAAGTTCGTTAGATTTATAATCTTCAGACAAGTGGTATGCAGTTACCCTTACATCAATCGGCGCATCCGAGATTTCGGTATCCGCTTGCTCCGCTTCTTCTTGAGATACAGTGCAGCTCAAAGCCACAGTCAGAAGTGGAAGGCTGAGAACGACCACGAGGAGCTTGGATAGATGCATAGTACGGAATAATCTTGTGGGTCGGCGCATAGCAAGCCCCCTTTCAAGGTCAAAGTCTTTTCTTCGGCCCGTCGGGAAAAATGGCTTGTCGGAAGCGCTGCGTTCCAATATGGTGCCCCCTCGCGACGGGCAGGGTTCCTGCGACAGACACCGCGCCAACACCAGGGTCACAAGGAGGCATGGAGAAACCCATGCCTGCACCCTGTCACGGACGGTGCCCGGTGTCTGTCGCAAGGCGAAATCCACCACAAACACTTTTGGATGTCTGTAACAAACCACCCGTTGCTCGGGGGGGTCTATTTAAGCGGTGGAGGGGATCTACAATCCACCCCGTGCAACACCCTCTCCTGGATTTCCGTGTCAATCACCGGAATGACGAGTGGAGTAGGGAGAAGGGGCTGCTCCCTACTCCACGGAGAGCCTGTCTCAGAAAGGCAAAGGCCTTGGGCCCACCCGCCCGTCCATGATAGGTTTTTGTATGTGGGGGCACATCCATTTGAGGGACTCAGGACAGGCCCCCAACTCCCTGCCAGAGGGATGTGTCCCTCTGGATTACCTCTGTCGTTTCCGTGAAAACTGGGGCCTGTCTCCCTTTCTTCCTCTGGATTCCCGCGTCAAGCACGAGAATGACGGAAAAGAGGGGGCATGGGAATGACAGTGTGGGGGTGAGGGGGTGGGAGCCGGGGCATTTTAGCCGATGTCTCTTCTTGACATTGGGACTGGGACTGGCTTTATTATTCGTCAGGACGCAATTCAAGGAGGAATCTTATGACCAGCTTAGATGGCAGGGTCGCACTTGTTACCGGCGGTAGTTCGGGTATAGGTAGGGCCACGGCATTATGTTTCGCTAGAGAAGGGGCAAGGGTAGTCGTTGCGGACGTGGACGTTAAAGGTGGCGAGGAGACTGTTAAGATGATCAGTGACACCGGTGGACAAGCCATGTTGGTGAAAACAGACGTTACGAAGGCGGCAGAGGTAGAAGCTATGGTAAACAAGACTATCGAGTCTTACGGTCGCCTGGATTGTGCCTACAACAACGCTGGGATCGTGGTAGTTGCGTCTACCGTCGATCACTCTGAGGATGATTGGGATCGAGTAATAGACATCAACTTGAAGGGTGTGTGGCTGTGCATGAAGTACGAGATTCCTCAGATGCTCAAGCAGGGTGGTGGCAACATAGTCAACACGGCTTCTATCAATGCCGCGGTTGCGGCTGGGAACGATTGTGCTTATGTAGCCAGCAAGCACGGAGTGGCTGGGCTGACTAAGACAGCGGCGATCGAGTATGCCAGGTCCAGTATACGGGTCAATGCGGTTTGCCCAGGCAAGATCAATACACCAATGACCGACTACCTCATTTCCATTGGCGCAGAAAGCGAATCCGGGAACGAAGATGGATCTCCCGTTGGGCGCGGCGGAGAGCCGGAGGAGATAGCTGAGGCTGTTGTATGGCTGTGCTCAGACGCTGCTTCTTTTGTAACGGGGCACACTATGGCTGTGGATGGGGGTTATCTAGCTCAGTAGTCCGCTAGACGAGGTTGCGGGTCAGTAGTCCAACGTCGAATTTGTTCACCCCAGCCACATTGCCACCCATTATCTTCCGTTTGTCCTCTAGGGGCACTCCTTCCAAGATGGTGTCCAGAATCTCTCTCGATCTGGGGAAGGTGGACTCGGCGTGGGGATAATCGGAGCCCCACATAAGGCTGTTCACCCCGATGACATCCCTTAGCTTGATACCCACATCGTCCTCCTGGAAGCTTATAAACACGTTACTGTGGAAGAAATCGCTGGGGGCCTTCCCATCCTTAAACCGATAGTCGGCCTCTTCATGCCGCTCGCGGTAGGTGTAGTCCATTCTATTGATGACGTGGGCAGCCCAAGCGACTTCGTACTCCACGATGACCAGCTTCAGGCCCGGATAACGCTCGAACACGCCGGAGAAGATCATGTCAGACATGGAGAGGGATGGCCAGAACACCTCGTTGGCTCGGTCGCTGGCATACTTAACGCCGAACCCGATGTTTTCTCCCTCCCTTGTCGTACCGGTGTGAAGGCTGAGGGGCATATCCAACTCTTCTGCGACTGCCCAGAAGGGTTCATACTCGGCGCGGTAATACCGGGTGGTTTCAGTGGGATAATCGGCGATCATGGCCCCGGCTAATCCCAATTTGGACGCTCTCTTCAGCTCATTGATGCCGTCTTCAACGTCGTCCAGGTTGACCATGGCGACACCTTTCAATCGTTGGGGATCGACGCTGCAAAACTCGGCCAGCCAATCGTTATAGGCTCTGAATACGGCTGACATCAGCTGTGAATCGGCGATCTTGAAATAGAACAAACCTTGCGACGGGTAGAGCACCTCGCCATATACACTGTCTATCTTCATGTCCCTGAGGTGCTCTTCAGGTTTATAGCCTCCTTCGTGTACCTCCTCGAACCGGCCATGATTCGAGATTTTCTCTGGGGTTTCGAAGCGAGTGCCAGCTCCCAGGATGAGGCCTATTCCACCGATCAGCTCGTCACCCTCTATCAACAGGTGATCGACGTTCCCCACCCGTTTCATGTGGGGGGCGCGCTCTCTGAACTCCTTGTCGATTCTGGTCGTCCACAGGTCAGGTGGCTCGAACACGTGGGAATCCGAAGAAATTATCAACTCCTCTTCCACTGCTGCCTCCTTCTCCGAGGGATTAGAAGCACCCTTGCGCATGGCTCATCCTACAGCACTCTCTAAAATGAGGTCAAGCGTACTTCCACCCGGGATTCCCCCAGAGCTATCTGAACCTCGGAACTATCTCCGTGGCTAGACGTTCAATTTGGTTCAATATCTCTCCAGCTGGACGAAGGGCGTTGAAAACAATGTGGGTAATGCCCAGCTTCACGAAGCTCTCCACTGTTCTTAGACAATCGTCTACTGTACCGAAAGCGAACCTTCCATCCGCCTCCAGCGAGACGTTGAAACGCCGCCTCATGTTGATGGTGTCCTCTGCCAGCTTCCGGGCTTCTTCGCTGCTTCCGGCAATGCTATAAAACAGATGCACTGCCTTAGTGATCCTGGAAACGTCTCTCTGATATTCATCTGCGTATCTTCTAATCTTGTCCCAACATTTAGCGTACTGTTCAGTGCTCACACGGACCGGGATGAAGCCGTCACACCAACGAACAGTCCTCTTTAGCATGCTCTCCCCTGCACCACCTGCCCATATGGGAGGGTGGGGCCTTTGGATAGGAGGAGGCTCCATGACGATGTCCTGAAACCGATAGAAGCGGCCGCTGTGACTCACTCGCGACCCAGACAGCAGCTTGGTTATGATCTCGAGACCCTCGTCACAACGAGGGCCTCGTTCCTTCATGTCCACACCAGCCACATGAAATGAGGCGGGGTTGGAGTCCGGAGGGCCTCCCGCACCTATACCCAGCATCACTCTTCCATCGGACAAGAAGTCCAGGGTTGCTACCTCCTTGGCCAAAAGGGCGGGACTCCTCAAGGGAACCAGCACTACCCCGGTGCCGACCATGATCCTTCTGGTGTGGTGTACTAGGGTACTCAGGGCCATCATGATATCCAATGCCTGGGTCTCATTGGCCAATCCTTCAGCCACCCAGGCCGAATCGAATCCCAGCTCCTCTGCAGCCTGACCAAACTTTTCGACAGGGAATGCGGGATCGTACCTGCTGTACTGAATGCCTACCTTTATATCTGCCATGAGAGAATACCCTCGGAACTCGCTTCAAAAGAGTGTATCAGTCTTTTGAGTAATTAATAGCCCATCTATGAGCCTGTCTCAGGAAAGCAAACGCCTTGCTCTCTACCCACACGCCCAGGTAGGTTTTTGTATGTGGGGGCACATCCCCCCCGCCAGAGGGATGTATCCCTCTGGACTTCCTCCGTGGAGGCTTCTGGGACAGGGTCATCTATGGGACTATTTAGCTGGATTAACGGCACTTTTACATCTTATAGCACTGCTCTAGATAATCTTACCCTTAATTCTAGTGGTTGGCCTACTAGAGGCGACGAGAGAACTGCTCACCCATTCCTCTACGTCACTGCATGGGGAAGGGCGGTTGCAGCCAGCTGGGCGTAGAGTTCACTTCGATACGCCGAACCCACTTGACCGAGTCGAACCCCCTCTTACCAGGCCCTACCACTCTCAGTGGGAATCCGTGACTATGAGCTAAGGTTTGCTCTCCAACATGAGTCGCAAGCAGGGCTTCACGCGCCTCGGACATGGCATACCGGCGATAATAGCCAGTGACAGACCAAAAGGTGACGCTGGACGCATCGGGTTCCAACTCAGCCTCATTCAGCAGATGGTCTACTGCAAGTCCTCGCCATTCCTGTGTAGAGAACCACCCACCGGTGCAATCGATGGTGGCCGTGACTTCGTCGCCGGCGTTCACCAGGTCCTCATATGTCAAAGTCAAGGGACGTCTGACCGATCCATCAACTGATAGGGTCCACTTGGAAACGTCGACTGGTGCCGGATCGTCGAACAGCCATGAAGTTACAGGAAAGCTATTGCCTGAAAAGCTTCCTCGCTCATAAGATCCCGTGAACCTCCTACTCGCTCCGAGAAAGCCGAGAGGCCCTTTTAGTACATCGGTTCCTCTCCAAAGCAGCAGCCCCACCAACCCGACCGCCGAGAATCGTAGAAAGACTCTCCGGCCTGATGAGTAGCTGAGAGATGAGAAACCCCGGCGGCGAGCAACTGCATGCCAGATCAGAATGGGAATCAAGCTCAAGCCTATATATATGTGCCACGAGAGGATGCTGAAGCCCAACAAACTGGGTAATAGTGTGAAGGTCCAGAGGATGCCGGTAATCAAGGTCACCAGGAGGATCAATAGCATTAACAGAAATGCCATTCTAGGCGCTGTGAGACTCTTGTCTCCCTTGAAGGCGAGAAAGATGTTCTGAGCTTTCCATACCATCACTGCGCCGATGGCCCAACCTCCGACACCGTGCAGGTCTACTAAAAACTTGTGGTTGGGCGATCCCGAGGCAAGTCCCAGCAACCCGGTGGCGATTTGAGACACCACAAGGGACAAGAGAATGGTATTGGCCCATTTAAACTTCATGTATCTCTATATTAATAAACGTTTCCCATTCTGATATCATCAAGCCTACTTTGAGCCATCTGAATGGGCAAACTATATCATGCTGCCATCTAGGAGTGAGCAGCTGTGATGGAGTTGGGAGGAGCTAATGGTACGAGTAGGAATAAGCCTAGTAGCGTTTAACGGCACCTATCAGGAGCTTAGGGACGCAGCCCTAGCCGTGGAAGAGAGTGGCTACGACTCCCTCTGGGTCGTGGATCACCTGGTCTCTTTTGTATCGGCGAGGGATCCGGTTCTGGAGTGCTGGTCGCTGCTGGCCGGTCTGGCCGAGTCGACCAGCACAATACAACTGGGAAGCTGTGTCACCAACGTCATGAACCGCCATCCCGACGTGCTGGCCAAAATCGTCGCTACGGTACAGCAGATATCGGGTGGCAGAGTGCACTTCGGCATAGGCGGAGGCTCTGAAGAGAAGGAGCAAACAGCCTATGGCCGCCCCTTCCCCAGCGGAGGAGAGCGAGTGGGTCGAGTACGAGAAGCGGTAGAGGTGATAAGTCTACTGTGGTCGGGAAAGGTGGTTGATTATGCCGGTCAGTACTATCAGGTCAAGAGTGGACTGAGCTTGCCTCCTCCCAACCCTGTCCCTACCATCATGGTGGCGGGAATGGGCCCTGTATCAGCGAGGCAGGCAGCCCGCATCGGAGATGGGTGGAGTTGCGACGGCCCACGAGGTTTGGATAAGGGACCCAACATCGACTATTACAAGCTAAAGGATATGGTGCTGGAAGAGCTGAATGAGTTGGGCAGGCCCAGGGAATCCTTCGAGATATCGGTGACTGAATACTTCGATGAGCCATTCCAGAAGGACCCTATCGGGAGGATGGAGGAGGCAGAGAGGGACGACCTAGACTTGCTGGTGCTGGAGGCCTACCCACCCTTCGACATTGGGGCGCTGACATCGGTAGCAAAGGTGATTTACGGCTGACCCTGTGAACTTTCATAGGGTTTCGCTACCTTCGTTCTCGGCTCCACAACGAGATGGTATACTCCACGTCTTCTCTTCCTTGAGAGCCTGCCTCGGAAAGGCAAACGTCTTGGTCCCACCCTCCCGCCCTGGTGTGTGTTAGAATTCGAGGGCACACCCCTCGAACTCCCTGCCAAGGGGGGGTGCCCCCTCTGGACTCCCTCCGCTGGGGATTCTTGGACAAGCCTCTCATGGATTCCCGTGTCAAGCACGGGAATGACGGGATAGAGGGCACCATTCGACAAGCTCAAGATGAGAGGATACACCTCATCCCCGAGGGAAAAGGGGCAGGGGCATTTTGGGTATCGCTAGCTGTATTGACATGATAGTGAGTTGTTGCTAGTGTGCTTTCATTACTCTCCCCAGCGGCGATTGAAACTCGGAGGTGGCGAATGACCGATACTAAGCTGGCTTTCACTCCCGCTTATACTCTGGCACAGCTAGTCAGGAAAAAGGAGGTCTCCCCTACTGAACTGGTCGAGCTTTACCTCGAACGCATCAGCATCCTCAACCCTAAGCTGAACTCCTATCTGACTGTAGCCGAGGACCAAGCTAGAGAAGCTGCCATGGCTGCAGAGAAGGCTCTGGACACAGAGTCGGAGCTGCCGTCTCTGCACGGTGTGCCAGTGGCCATCAAAGATACGGAGTACACAAAGGGCATACGTACAACTCTCGGCTCGCTGGTGTACAAGGACTTCGTTCCTGATGAGGACTCTATAGTGGTAGAGAGGCTCAAGGCCGCCGGGGCCATCGTGATTGGAAAGGCTAACGCTCCTGAGCTGGCCTTCGACGGCAGGACATACAATCGCCTTGGAGATGATGCTCGCAATCCATGGAACCGGGAGCGCACCACCGGGGGCTCCAGTGGAGGTTCGGCCGCAGCCGTGGCAACGGCCCAGGTGCCTATGGCAACGGGCAGCGACTTCGGGGGCTCCATTCGTATCCCGGCGAGCTTTTGCGGGGTCTACGGTATAAAGCCCACTCATGGCAGGGTGCCCCTATATCCAAGCCTCACCGATATGATCTTCTTCTTCGATACAGGTCCGATAACTCGCACGGTCAGAGACGCCGCCCTGATGCTTAATGTTATCGCTGGGCACGACAGCCGAGACCCCATGAGTCTCAGAGAGAGACCGCCGAACTACTTGAGCGCTGTAGATGGTAAATTCCCCCGTCTCAAGATCGCCTGGAGCTCAGACCTGGGATTCGCTCCGATAGAACCGGAGGTGCGCACTATCTTCGAGTCTGCGGTCCACGTATTCGAGACGCTGGGGTGTATTGTCGAAGAGGCTGAACTCAAGCTGGAGGACGACCTGGAGGAATCGTACATGCCCATTTTCCACGGTGATGAGTGGGCCTTTAGAGGACACTTGCTGGAGGAGCACGCCGATGAGCTAACCCAAGTGGTAAGACAAAGCTTGGAGGAAAGTCGGAATGCTACTGCAGCAGAGTACTCCAACGCTCTCAGAAGGGTCTACCGTCTTCAGTCCAAGATGGAAGACTTCATGGAAGATTATGATCTTTTGCTGATCCCCACCAACGCTCTTACGGCTTTTCCACACCAGGTAGAGACAGTGGAGATAGCGGGCAAGACCGTTGATACAGTATGGGGTGTATTCCCCTTTTCACCCCTCTGCAACATGACAGGTCAGCCAGCTGCCAGCGTTCCCTGTGGGTTTGCTTCAGATGGGCTACCCGTGGGGCTACAGATCATAAGCAGACTGGGCGACGAGACCAGAGTGCTTCAAGCCTCGGCGGCTTTTGAGTCGGCACATCCCTGGGCGGACGACATTCCTCCTGTAGCCCAGTTTTGAGTAGTAAATAAGAGGATCAATCGAAGATTATGATGCTGCGAGCTACGTTGCCTTGAAGCACGTCCTCAAAGGCCTGGTTTGCATCCTCCAGCTTTATTCTCTTGGTGATCATCTCGTCAAGCTTTAGCCTGCCCTGCAAGTAGTAGTCTATGTATCGAGGCATGTCTATGCGGAACCGAGTGGAGCCCATGTTGCTTCCCTGTATCTTCTTCTCGTCCAGCATAGATGGCCCGTCCACCTTGAACTTGACTCCCTCGGGTATCATGCCAACGATGGTGGCGATGCCTCCCTTGTCCAGTATGTTGTAGGCCAGCTCTGCCGTCTCCTTCAGCCCTACCACCTCATACGAGAAATCGACCCCTCCTCCAGTGAGCTCTATCACCTTTTGAGCGACGTCTCCGCTGGATGCGTCTACGACGTCGGTTGCTCCCATCTCACGAGCCATGGCCAACTTCATTTCCACCGGGTCTATGGCGATTATCCTGCCAGCTCCACCTATGCGAGCACCCTGAATAGTATGAAGACCTACCCCTCCGCATCCGATGACGGCGACGGTGCTGCCAGGCTCTACTCGCGTAGTGTTCAGGACCGCCCCTACCCCAGTGGCCACACCACAGCTTATTAAAGCCATTTGCTCCAAGGAGACGTCTTGCTCCACCTTTAGCACCGAGCGTTCGTTGAGCAGCATCTTTTCTGCATAGCAGCCGAGGCCCGAATGTTGATGAATTATCTTGCCATTCTGACTGAGACGAGGGGTCTCGGTTGGCCCTCTCCGGAACTCTTTCACCCGCCTGCAGATGGCCGATTTTCCCCTGAGACAGTTATCACATTCTCCGCAAAAGGCTGCGAAGCATACTATCACCTTGTCTCCTGGTTTGACGTATGTAACCTGGCTTCCAACCTCTTCCACGGTACCGGATGCCTCATGCCCGGGCACTACAGGCAATACCTCGCTGTACTTTCCTTCCCAGTAGTGAAGGTCGCTGTGACAAACACCGGTGGCACCAGTGCGGATCAACACTTCACTGGGCTTTGGGCTATCGATATCCACCTCTTCCACGTGCAAAGGCGCCTTAAGCTCTCGCATGACAATTGCTTTCATCTGTCACCTCCCAGGGGTCCAAAGAGTCTAGTTGACCAAGGTAAAAAGGTTTGTGCCTGACTGAGTGTATTATTATCACTCAGGCCAGTCAACCTCAATGGCTTAGCCAGGCAAGCAGCATCCTGGTTCAGGATCCAATGAAAAGATCCTGAACCAGGGCGTACTCTTGAGGCCAGGATACACAGGTCTCTCCAGCTTCAGTTTCACCAGACGCCAGAAAAGCGATACTCTGAGCAGAGTTGATGAGGAAATAGGTGAAGGTGGTTCGATATCACGATGGTGGGCTCGCGTTTATCATGTCCTTGCCTTCCTGACGGCGTGACCCCCAAACTGGTTGCGCATGGCCGCCAGCAGCCTGGCGCCAAAGGGGCAGTCTTGCCGTGAGCGAAACCTGGACTGAAGGGACAAAGCGATAACGGGGATGGGCACGCCCAGGTCGATGGACTCCTGGACTGCCCAACGCCCTTCGCCTGAGTCTTCGACGTATGCCTGTATCTCATCCAGTTCAGGGGCTTCTTTCAATGAGGCTGCTATCATATCCAACAGCCAGGAGCGTACTACACTGCCGTGGCGCCATACCTGGGATATCTTTGCTATGTCCAGATTAAATTCCTTCTTTGCCTCCATCAACTCGAAACCTTCCGCGTAGGCCTGCATAAGTCCATACTCGATACCGTTATGTACCATCTTCACGAAGTGGCCAGTGCTGGCGGGACCCACATGGCCGTAGCCTTTGTCAGGACCGGAAGCGAGAGTTTGGAATACGGGCTCCATCTGACGGAAAGTATCTGCATCACCACCTATCATCAGGCTGTAACCCTTATCGAGGCCCCATATCCCGCCGCTAGTGCCCACGTCCATGAACTTGATGCCCTTCTCCGCCAGAGCAGATGCACGGCGCATGCTATCCCTGTAGTTGGAGTTGCCGCCGTCCAGTACTATGTCCCCTATATCTAGATGGGACGCAACCGATTTTATAGTGTTCTCGGTGATCTCGCCCGAAGGGACCATCACCCAGATAGCGCGAGGCGGTTCAAGCTGGCCTACGAGGTCATCGATAGACGATGCACCTACGATCCCATGGCTCAATAGAGCCTGCACGGCCTCCTCGTTAGAATCGTATGCCACCACACGATGACCACCCAGTAACAGACGCTGGGTCATGTTGCCGCCCATCCTACCCAGTCCGATCATTCCCAGTTCCAAGGTTTGCCCCCCTACGTATTTACTTCGGACCCAACTTGCGCCTCTAGCTGTCTCACCATTCGGGAGTAGGCGTCGGCCTTTCTGAGACGGGCTCTTTCTACGTAGTGACCCAAACCTCAAGGCACGCCTAGATTCTGCTCTTCGATGCGTCTAGCGACCACTTCCAAAAGATTGGATGGTTCGCTTACGATCCACTTTTCGTCCAAAACTCGGCTGGAGTAGAGACTATCCGAAGTGAACGGCGTTGCAAAACCAACTACGTGGGTTCCCGCTGCGAGAGCCGATTTCACCCCATTAACCGAGTCTTCCAGCACTATACATTCACCCGGGGAGACACCCAGCTTACTGCAGACGGTTAGATATACCTCAGGGTCTGGTTTGGGACTCTGAACATCGTCCCTGGTCACAACTACGCCTAGCTCTTTCTCCAAGTCCAAAGACCTAAGAGCATGCATCACCTCTTCCCGGTAGGACATGGTCGCCAGTCCCGTCTTACAAAGTGTCTGCCGAGCCGAGCGGACCAACTCTATGGCATGAGGCCATTGATTATCCCGCAGCACCTGCGGGTCTGCCACCATCTCATCGTATATCGACTTGCGCATGGATGCGAGAACGTCCGACGGCCGGGAAACGTGATATTGAGCCATCAAAGGACGAACATCCGGTTCCAGGTTGAGCTTATCTACTATATGTTTGGAGGCTACTTCTCTGGGTGCACCTACTATCTCTCTATAGGCCTCGATAGCCTTGTGTTCGGGATCGGGAAGCCCTCGCAGCTGTTGGATGGCAATGGCATAGGACAGAGCCTTCAGGTTCTCCGATTTCACCAAAGTCCCATCCAGATCGAATATAATTGCTCTTATCAAGATTTCTTTCGAATAAGACGAAATAGAAAGAACCAAGGGCCGTCCGGCCCTCCCAGAGGTGGTGCGGACGGCACCCTCCAATGACCTACGAGGGCTCATCCAGTAGATGAGAGAGGGCTTTTCCGTCACCTCTCTCCAGGTGTATCCTGGCTACGCGCCTGCCTTCCGCCTGCAACACTTGGAGGTCACCTAAGGCTTGAGCATTGGCGAGCACGCCAAATGTATAAGCCTCCCCAGGTATATAGATGTCGCCATCTTCGGCTTGGGTGACCTGGAGGAACAGTCCAGTGTTGGGCCCGCCTTTATGAAGCTGTCCAGTGGAGTGTAGGTAGCGAGGGCCATAGCCTAATGTAGTTGCGATTTTGTGCTCCTCGATGACTTTTCTACGAAGCGCCGAGAGAGTTTGGCCGACCTCCTGGGATTCCCGCAGGTAAGGTAGGATGGCCAGATAATCGCCTGGCTTGGCTTGAGATAGAAGGTCTTGCAGCGAGTCGGATGCCTCCGTTTGGGGCAGCTTTCCCGACTTTTGATACTCTCGTATAACGCTGTTGGTCTGATCCTTGGCCTTCTGAACGTTGGGCTGATCGAATGGATGGATATCTAGGATAGAGCCAGCAAGGGCAACGGCAAACTCCCAGCGGAAGAACTCTGCTCCTAAGTCGTATCGGTCGGCCATATCCAATTGCACCAGCGGCTGGCCAGAATCCTGAATATCTTTCACCGCCCGATCGATCTCTAAGTTATCGTCGTTCCCCAATCTCAGATAGACAAAGACCCGGTCTTCTTCGTATTTATCGGGCGGCACCAAAGGTTCTCCTGCGATGGGTATGATACCCTTGCCCTCCTTACCCGTGCTCTCCGCAATAAGCTGCTCCACCCAAAGTCCGAAACTGGTGAGGGAGGGGGAAGTTATGAGGGTGAGCTGGTTTCTCCCTTTCAGGACCATCACGCCCATGATGGCTCCGAGCCAGGCACCAGGATTATCATGGGGCTGAACATAGAAGTCGCAGCCTTTCTTCGTGTTGTCTGTCCTGTCCAGGAGTTGTGCTAGATCGACGCCCAGAAGAGCTGCAGGAACAAGACCAAAATACGAAAGGACGGAGTAGCGACCACCAACGTCCGTTGGATTTGTAAAGACTTGCCTGAACCCCTGTTCCCGGGCCAGCTTCTCCAGGGATGTTCCAGGGTCGGTTATAGCCACAAAGTTCTGTCCCGCCTTGTTCTTGCCGATGGCTTTGTTCGTCAACGCCCTGAAATGTTTATAAAGTGATAGGGGTTCAATGGTGCCGCCTGATTTGGACGAAACGAGGAATAGAGTGTGTGACGGGTCGATGGAGTCGGTGACCTCCTGCACACGAGGAGGCACGGTCGAATCCAGCACAGTTAGGGAAGGGTACCCATCGGCGCTTCCAAAGATCTGCCACAGCACTTCTGGCCCCAAGCTGCTTCCGCCCATCCCCAGGAGTACGACGTGGTTGTAGCCAGAGGATCTCACTTCGGCGGCGAAAGTTTCCAGTGACGAGACTTGCTCCGACATCAGGTCGGTTATGTTTAGCCAGCCAAGCCGGTCAGCGATCTCTCTGGGATCAGACCTCCAAACGGTGTGGTCCTTTGCCCATATACGAGCTACCACGTCCCTCCTTTGCAGATCGGATAGAGTCGCTTCCACGTCTGCCAGGTAGCTCCCCAGGTCAATCCCAGGATGGACGTGATCCCTGGACAGTAACCGCCCCTTCTTTTCCTCGATGTTGTCCAGGAGCTTATCGAAGGAGTCGGCAAAGGCCTTTACTCCATCGACCAGCAATTTATAGGTTACCTGCTGCGTGTCTATGCCAGCCTTCCGCAATTCACCTGTGGTGCATTCAGCCTCGTCCAAGTTCTCGGTGACGGTGAGGGTGGCTTTCCCATGCTCCATAAAGGCCGTTAGGGTAGATGGCGGAACGGTGTTAATGGTGTCCGGCCCTATGAGATTCTCGACATATAGGACATCGCTGTACGCTGGATTCTTGGTACCGGAGCT
The DNA here is from genome assembly GCA_965197675.1 of Dehalococcoidia bacterium. GTDB lineage: Bacteria > Chloroflexota > Dehalococcoidia > Plut-88900 > Plut-88900. The sequence goes on from OZ240221.1 coordinate 2,036,848, forward strand.
TCCCCATAGGAGACGTTGCAGCCGTGCACCCTTCTGCCGCATCTCGGAGAATCGGTGTCCATCAAAGGTCTCTCTGAAATCCCGATAGGCCAGCTTCGAGTTGGCCACTGCAGCCTTTCCCAGAAGGCTCTTGACCTCCTCGTTTCCTTCCCGAATAAGATCTCCCAAAAGGCCGTCAATCGTCGTGTCCATTCTGCTGACGAAGAAGGATGCAACTGAAGCCATTTTTCTTACGTCACCACCCATGCGGTTCAGGTCTTCCAGCCCAGCGATATACGCCTCTCTTGCTTGATCATACATAGCCAGGGAGAAGATCAGAGTTACATTAACGTTGACCCCTTGTCCTATAAGACCCCGTATTGCCGGTATCCCCTCTGGAGTGGCGGGCACCTTGACTAACACGTTAGGGCGGTCCAGCGCCTGGAATAGTTTCTTAGCCTCGGCTATGGTGCCCTCCGTATCGTGGGCGAGCGCAGGGCTTACCTCCAGGGAGGCATAGCCATCCAGGCCATCAGTACGGTCGTAGATTGGTCTGAGCAGGTCTGCAGTATCCTGGATGTCTTTTATAGCAAGGGTCTCGAAAATCTCCTTTGGACTGGCATGACTCTGAGCCAGCTCTAAAAGGGCGTCATCGTAGTCGGTACTTCCGGCGATGGCTTTCTCGAAGATGGTGGGGTTGGAGGTGAGGCCGGTTATGCCGTTATCGATGAGTCGTTGAAGCTCTCCGGAGGCCAGCAAGCCGCGACGAATATTGTCCAGCCAAATGGATTGACCTAGGCGCTGAGCTTCCAGGACCGGGTTAGCCATTATGACCTCCTGCTGGGTGCTCCTTGCAGCATCTTCTCTTCGATGGACAGCAGCTTGTTCAATCGTCTCTGATGCCGCTCCTGACCGGAGTAATTTGCGTCTAGAAATGCTGATACGAGCTCCTTCGCCAGCTCTATGCCAACTATGCGCGCTCCTAGGCAAAGGACGTTCATATCGTCATGCTCCACTCCCTGCCGAGCAGAGTAGGTATCATGACAGATGCCTGCGCGAACGCCAGGCACTTTATTTGCAGTTACGCACGCTCCCACCCCGCTGCCACAGATCACAATTCCCCGCACTCCTTCACTGGCTGATACGGCCTTTGCTACTTCTTCGGCGAAATCGGGGTAGTCATCGGCAGGATCGAAGATGTGGGCGCCCTTGTCCTCGATATCACATCCCTTGTCCTGGAGCCAGGGTATCAACTCGACCTTTAACGAAAAGCCTCCGTGATCCGTTCCCAGGACAAGGCGTCTGGTCATGCCGTTTTCACCGCAGCCAGGCGAGATAGCTCTTCCGCTAGGCCCGCGTATCGCTCCCAACCTCTGGCTGTTCCCGCTTCAAGTGAATAAAGCGTGTCCGAGGCGCGGCTCGGCGAGAGGATAAATTGATCTGGTTCAGGCCATTTAGGCTCCAGGGAATCGCACTCAAGGAACATGTCCGATAAAACGCAGGCCATGGGATATGTGCCCATTAGAATGCTCAGGTGACCGGAATCATCTATCTGTAAAGCATCAATGTCCAGAAGGGGCATGACGTTAATATAGAGTTCGTCAAATGTAGGATCGGTCACACGCCCCTTTCCCTGAAGATGACCACCGGCGAGATTCGATGCTACACTCGCTATGATAACACAAACGTAGCCCCAAGAATCTACGATCCTTGGCGCTCAAACAACCCCATCTGCCATTGATACTTTCGAAGGTACGAAACTGGACGGCTGTGTGAGAAGACTCTCTCTTTTTAGATGTCCTTGGTACACACCTATAACTCCAATAAGATACCGGTGTGCTCCTCCACGTAGATGGAGTGAACAATCCAATGATGGATTATCCGGCTGTCAGACATCCCAATATCCACTAACCTATTTGCAGTTAGCTCCCTTCAACCTCGCCTATCGGCCTATACCAGGCTGTAGGCCGCTGCGTGAGTGTGACAGGCATTGGGATGCTCTGCCACATACTTGTAGGCTGCGGTAGAGGCCAGTACACCCTGGGCGGTGGACGTTATAGTTTGCTTCAGCTCGCCCGAAGCGTCGGTTACGTCCCCGGCAGCAAAAAGACCGTCCACCGAAGTCTCCATGAACTTGGTAACTGTGATCTCGCCCTTCTCGTTGACTTCGGCACCCAAGGCTGAGGCCAGCTCGTTTCTAGGTTCAGCACCTATCTCTATGAAAATCCCATCCACGTCCAGCTCTGGTTGGCCCTCATACGGCTTGTCGAGACCTATTCGTTCCAGACTTTCGTTGGCTATCAGCTCAACTACGTTGGTCCCCATTAGCTGGTGTAGATTTGGTGACTCGCTAAGAAGTCGGAGATTTATCGGCTCGGGGCGTGTGAATTCGTCGCGGCGATAGATGAGATAGGCCTGTTTGGCGTACTTGCTCAAGAGCACCGAGCCCTTGACTGCGGCATCCCCTCCCCCCACAACCGCTACTACTTTGTCCTTGTACAAGGGGGCGTCACAGGTGGAACAGTAGGATACTCCCTTACCCAACAGATCTTCTTCCCTGGACAATCCCAGCTTCCGTCTTTCCCGTCCCACGGCGAGAATGACAGAAGTGCTTTTGTAGAACCCGTCGTAGGCCTCCGACATGAAGCAACCGGACTCTTTTCCAATCTTGACTATCTTATCGTTGACAATATCGACGCCCAGGCTTTCCACCTGCTCCTTCATCTTGAGCATGAGGTCGAATCCGTCTATGTGGGCATATCCGGGATAGTTCTCGATAATGCTGCCAGTGGCGGTCTCACCACCGAAGCTCTCCCCCACGACTATGGTCTTCATTTGATATCGCGCTGAATAAAGCGCGGCTCCGAAGGCGGCAGCTCCCTGACCTACTATCAATACATCACAATTCTGGTGTTTTTCCACCATCAATGAACCTCCTACCAATGATGTACTACCACGAACAACTGAGGCTGAAACCCATTTCGTTTAACAATATTGGCTACACTGCAATTTTAAGCGGAGCATCCTCCGGGTCAAGCCGGACTTCACTCAATCCTTAGCTGGCGCTCAAGGATACTTTGATGACGGAAGAAGGGAGGTGGATTCAGGTGGTCATGTCTTCAATCCCACCCAACCGCCCCGGTGGGTACTAGTATGTGGGGGCAAATCCCCCATACCCCCTGCCAGAGGGATACATTTCCCTGCCTGCGCCGCGTTTGGCACGGCAGGCAGGCGGCATAGGGGCTGAGGGCACCCTTTGACAAGCTCAGGGTGAGCGGGGACACCTCATCCCACGAGGGAGAAGGAGCCGGGACATTTTGGGAACTCTTCGTGTGGATTGGAGCGCCAAGCCAGGTTACTAAGATAAAAAAGGGCCTCTTCGCTTAGGGCCTGTTAACACTATTAGTTGAATTATGATACAATTCTGGCATGGAAATAACCGAAGTCCAGTTTCAACGTATCGCGCCCCATCTCCCAGTGCAGCGGGGCAATGTCAGCCTTTCGAACCTGCGAGTGCTCAACGCAATCTTGTACGTCGCCGAGCATGGTTGCAAATGGCGGGGGTTGCCGGCCCGGTTTGGCAACTGGCATACCATCTACACCCGCATGAACCGCTGGTCCAAGAGCGGCGTACTGGACCGGATATTCGAACACCTCCAGAAGGAACAGATGGTGCGCATCAAGCTGGAGGCGGTTTCGATGGACAGCACTACCGTCAAGGTGCATCCCGACGGCACGGGTGCGTTAAAAAAAACGGACCCCAGTCCATCGGCAAGTCCCGCGGCGGCTGGACCACCAAGATTCATATGGTTGCCGCGGATGCTCGAACAGCTATAACCTTTTCCCTCTCTCCAGGACAGGCCCACGACGCGCCGGAAGGGCGCAAGCTGCTGCACCATCTGGGGCCTCAGCATGGGAACCCGTCTCTGCTGATGGACCGGGCATACGAGGGAAACGAGACCCGCCAGTTGGCGTTAGCGCTGGGGTTCACACCTGTCGTTCCGCCGCTGAAGAGCCGGATTGACCCTTGGGAATACGACCGGGAGATATACAAGAAGCGCAACGAAATCGAGCGGCTATTCCGTCGGCTGAAGGGATTTCGCCGCATCTTCTCTCGCTTTGACAAGCTCGACGTACTCTTCCTGGGATTCATCCTATTCGGGTTCATTATCGATGCACTACGTTAGTGTTAACAGACCTTAGTCTGACCCGCGTAACGCCACGCCCACTTCCTGATCCAACTTCTGCACCAACTGAGCTTGAACGATGTTGACTTCCTCTTCAGTGAGGGTACGCTCCGGCGATTGGTAAAGGACCCTATACGCCAGGGACTTCTTTCCGGACTTAACCTGGTCTCCCGTGTAGATATCAAACAGCTTGACGCTAGTAACTAGGGGAAAGGACCTAATTATCTCTTCCACCTTTCGGGCCTGAACCGACGCATCCATCACCAGTGCCAAGTCTCTCACCATGCCGGGGAAGCGAGGTATAGGCTTGTATCTTCTGTACTCAGGTACATGCTGGAACAGCTTTTCCATCTTTATCTCGAATAGATACACGGACGATGCCTGGACGTCGAAGGTCTCGGCTACGTGAGGGTGGACCTCTCCCAGTACCCCCAATTCGTCATTATCTACGCGCAAATGGACTACTCTGCCTGGGTATAGGCCGGGATCTTCTCCCGCTTCGAAGCGAGCGTCTACTCTCAGTCGCTCCAACAGTGTCTCCAAGATGCCTTTAACCGATAGAAAGCCCTCTTCGCCGACCGAGTCCTCTCTAGTAACTATACCGGCGAGGAGTTCCTCTTCTACGGGCAGGTCATTCTCCCTGGGAAAGTAGACCCTACCCATCTCGAATAGGTGTAGCCCCTGTTCCTGATGCTTCTCGTTCTGGGCTGCATTGGTCAACAGGCCGGGGCGCAGACTGGAACGTAGATATTCCTGTTCCGAAGTCATGGGGTTAGCCACCCTAACCGGCTCCACCGAGGCTGGAAGGATAACTCCACTTCTTTCCAATGCCCGGCGACTTATCAACGAGTAGTTTATGACCTCTTGCATACCAAGAGACGCCAGAATATCTGCCACAGTGACGTTTAGCTCACGATATCTATCCGGCTGCCGCGATGGAATCTGTCCTTGTAGGGAGGTGGTGGGGAGCTGGTCGTAGCCTGTGATCCTGGCCACTTCCTCCACCAAATCATCCTCGATAGAGACATCGGTACGCCAATAGGGAGCCGCTACCTCTAAGGCACTCCCATCTGAGGCTCGGCAATCGAAACCCAGAGATGCCAGAACTCCCCGGGTTCTGGTACTATCTACCGAAACTCCCAGCACTTGCTCCGTTCGATGTGATGTCAAACGAATAAAGTTCTGTTTTTCCTTGCCGGGGTAAACGTCGATGATGCCCTTAGCCGCTTTGCCACCTGCCACCTCGGCGAACAGTTGAGTGGCTCTTTTTAGGGCGGGCAAGGGGAGTTCAGGACTCAGCCCTTTGTCGAACCTGATGGAGGCCTCACTTTTAAATCGGAGCTGGGCAGAGGTGCGTCTGATACTTACGTTGTTGAAGTTGGCAGACTCAAGCAGTACAGACGTGGTTTCTTCCGAAACCTCAGTGTTAGCTCCCCCCATGACGCCTGCCAGCGCTACAGGGCCGGAAGGGTCGGTGATGGCGAGCATCTCGCCATCCAGCGTCCTCTCCTCTCCATCCAGAGTGATGATCTTCTCGCCCTTTTGGCTGCGCCTGACGATGATCCGTTTGTCTCGAAGCTTATCGTAATCGAAGGCGTGAAGAGGTTGACCATACTCCATCATCACGTAGTTGGTCACGTCCACTATATTATTTATGGGACGCATCCCAGCAGATATCAATCTCCGCTGCATCCAGTGGGGCGAAGGTCCGACTTGAACGCCCATTACCACGCTGGCGCAATATCGAGGGCAGAGATGGGGATCAGCTATCTCCACCGAGGCCAGTTGATCAACTGACGGGCCGTCTTCTTCGTAGACGATATCGGGCCATGAGACTTTAGAGTTAGTGAGGGCAGCTACTTCCCACGCCACCCCCATTATGGATAGGCAGTCGGGCCGGTTGGGCGTAACTTGGAGGTCCAGAATGGCATCTCCCATGTATTCAGCAAAAGGAGAACCAATGGGGGCATCTTCTGGAAGGACCATGATTCCCTCGTGCTCATCGGATATTCCCATCTCCCTCTCAGAGCAGACCATGCCGCTTGAGTCCACTCCCCTGATCTTGACCGACTTCAGCTTCCTTAGCCGGCCATTCTGAGGATCTATCAACTGAGCTCCCACTTTGGCGAAGGGCACCCTTTGGCCTTGAGCCACATTGGGGGCGCCACACACCACGATCAGAGACTCATCAGGAAGCTCCACAGTTGCAAGGGACAATCGATCGGCATTGGGGTGCTTTTCAACTTTGGTGACCAGGCCGACGTAGACGTTGTCCCAACTCCCTCCGACAATGGTGATGCCATCCACTTCCACCCCGGCCATAGTGAGCCGATGGGCCAAATCTTGAGGGGACAGGGATACAGGTACGTATTCCCTGAGCCACTTGAGGGATATTTTCATGGACGATTTACCGAGTAAGCCGGTTTAAGATGCCATTGCTCTAGCGCTCAAGCCCTGACACCCTCAGAGCGCCGTCCAAGAAAGTCCACTGAGCATCTAGGGCTCGCTCTAGTGCAGCTTCAATAGCCGCCTTGGATCCGTCGTCTACAGCCTGCTCTTCTATTATTCGAGCCTCTGCGTCAGCATGGACCGGGTCTATAGCCTCGTGTACGGTGAAGAACTCTAGGGCTTTGGTATCGGTTATGCCGTAGAACTTCTCAAGTCCCATTGCTTTTTCCTTAGCAATGGACGGTACTTGGCGCTCATAGCCATAGATAGCGGCGAGAGCTTCTTCCGTGGACGCCGAGGTGGTGATGTCTCGATAAGTGTCAACAAGGTTCTGGGTCTCAGGTAGCAACGCCTCGCTTTGTACCTCTTCCCGAGCCATGCCAAGGGCTTCACAGAACCTCAGCCATAGCTCTGGATGATTGTTCTCTCCGTATTCTTCATCCCACAGGTTAGAAAGTATCGCTTGCCTTACTGTCAGGGAGGTGGAACGAGAGTGGATTGCGCTTAAGTAGGTGGGGAACATCACTTCGTTGTGATAGTATTGCGCCGCATACTTCCTGAGCATGGGTATGGAGAGGTAGCCCGACTGCCATGCCTGGTAGAAGGGGTGTTTAAGCAGGCTCTTAGCCTCTATCTTGCCATCCAGTCGACTGACGATGCTTTGTTCTGCCAAGGACTCTCCTCCTTAAAACTGCTTTAGAAACCTTAAATCGTTGCCGTAGAAAAGACGAATGTCATCTATACCTGATTTGAGCATGGCAATTCGCTCGACTCCCAGGCCGAAGGCGAAACCAGTGTATACGCTAGGGTCATAGTTTACTCTATCCAATACCTTAGGGTGGACCATTCCAGCTCCCATGATCTCGATCCAGCCGGAGTTGCTGCAAACCCGACAGCCTTTTCCGGTACAGATGAAGCAATCGATTGCCATTTCCACCCCAGGCTCAACGAAGGGAAAGTAATCACAGCGGAATCGCACTTTCCTATCCGCGCCAAAGAGCAGACGCGCGAACTCGAAGAGAGTGCCTTTCAGGTGGGCGAAGGTGACGTTCTCATCAACGGCTAAGCCCTCCACCTGGTAAAACATACTCTCGTGAGTGGCATCGGTAGCTTCGTACCGATACACCTTGCCGGGAACTACCACTCGCACGGGTGGGCGGGTCTTCTCCATGACCCGAATCTGCATGGGCGAGGTGTGAGTCCTCAGGAGCATAGGTTGCTGACCTTCCCCAGTGCGATAGTCAATCCACAGGGTGTCCCACATATCTCTGGCTGGATGACCACGGGGAATGTTCAACGCCTCGAAATTATAGTAGTCCCACTCCACCTCGGGGCCCTCCACTATCTGGAATCCCATGGAAGTAAAGGCGCCACAAATCTCCCTGAGCGTCTGGGTCGTTGGATGGAGGCGACCTACCTCCATCTTATAACCGGGCAGAGTTACGTCTATAGCCTCACCCAGCTTCCTGGAGAGGGTCTGCTGCTTGAACACATCCTCCCTTTCGGCCAGGGCATTCTCGAGGTGGGCCTTTACCTCATTGGCCGCAACGCCCATGGATTTTCGATCCTCTTTAGCCAGTGAGCCAATACGGCGCAGCACCTGGGTCAGTGCCCCCTTTCTACCCAGATAGGTTATCCTCCACTTCTCCAAGCCTTCTGAGCTAGAGGCACTTTCTAACTCTTTGATGGCCTTGGACTTGATTTCGTGGATTTGGTCGATCATTAGCTGAAAGGGAACTCGAACGATGCTGTTCCGAAATTATAGGTAAGCCTGCGGACAGGGTCAAGGAACTCGGTATCTCTGGTAGTGTAACTATAAGTGTGTAAAAAAGAGAAGGGGCGTATCCTTCCAGGAATACAAGAAGCTGAGGGGAGGCACGGCGTAGGGCCAGACCCATGAGTTGCTTCTAAAGCCGTGCCAGCGTCGACAGGACCATCTTTGGAATCATCAGTCATCTTAACAACAGTTGGAAGGACAAGCCCCTAACTCAACTTACACACAACTCTTGACACTACCCAGGATACAAGAAAGGTTCCACAGGCTGACAATGAGCCTAAGGTGTAGTATCATTTTCTAGGCGTGGCGAGGAAGATGGGGGGAGCTTATCACCAAGTGCAGTTATTCGGAGAAGGATAAAGCAAAGTTCAGGAGCGATAAATGACTACTACAAAAGAGAGAAAAGACTACGAGCCGAACATAGTGCTAGCGACGCAAAAGTACGAAGTAGTAGGGACTCGACCCATCCGCCACGATGGAGCGGACAAGGTAACGGGCAGAGCCAAATACGGGGCGGACTTCCAGGCGGTAGGTCAGCTGCATGGGAAGATACTGAGGAGTCCCCACGCCCACGCACGAATCAAGAACATAGATACGAGGAAGGCAGAGGCATTGGCGGGAGTGAAGGCGGTGGTGACGGGGAGGGACCTGCCGGATGCTGGGGGAGACCTGGCCCTTAAGTACAAGAGAAACAACATACTGGCAGGAGACAAGGTGCTGTACAAGGGGCATGCCGTGGCTGGAATAGCGGCGACGAGTCCTCATACAGCAGAGGAAGCCTTGGAGTTGATAGAGGTGGACTACGAGGTGCTGCCTCCAGTGTTGGACGTGCTGGAAAGCATGGGGGAGGATGCCCCCCTGCTGCATGACGACTTGAATACCAAGGAGCTAGGAGAGCCGACGGACCATACGAGTAACGTAGCTGTTCACGTTCAGCACAGAATGGGAGACGTGGAGGGAGGATTTGAGGAAGCGGACGAGGTAGCGGAGGGGGAGTACTACACCAAGGCGGTGCATCAGGGGTACATAGAGCCTCATCCGTGTGCGGCCTTGTGGAACGAAGATGGTCGTCTGATGATCTGGTGCAGCACGCAGGGGCCCTTCCTGGTGAGGGACTATACATCGGAGGTATTGGGTATAGGTGTATCGGAGATAAGGGTAACTCCGATGGAGATAGGAGGTGGGTTTGGAGGGAAGACGGAGATATACCTGGAGCCGGTAGCGGCGTTGCTATCGAAGAAGACGGGACATCCTGTGAAGATGGTGATGAGTCGAAAAGAGGTGTTCGAGGGGACCGGCCCTACTTCTGGCTCGTATGTAAAGGTGAAGATAGGGGCGACCAAATCGGGTAAGATCGTCGCTGCCCAGGCTTACCTCGCCTTCGAGGCTGGCGCTTTTCCCGGCTCGTCCATTGATGCTGGAACTATGTGCGTATTCGCCTCATATGTCATTCCTAACGTCCTGATCGACGGGTATGATGTCGTGCTAAACAAGCCCAAGACTGCAGCATACCGAGCGCCGGGTGCTCCCATGGCCGCCTTTGCCACAGAACAGATCGTTGACGAACTGGCTCGAAGGCTGAACATAGACCCCATAGATTTTCGTCTTCGAAATGCTGCTAAAGAGGGTACTCGGCGCGCCGATGGTCCCATTTACCAACGCGTAGGCTGCGTCGAAGTTCTTGAAGCGATGAAGAACCATCCCCACTACAAGACTCCCCTGGAAGGCCCTAATCGTGGCCGAGGAATATCCTTGGCGTTCTGGTTCAACATAGGCGAGCCATCTGCCTGCACCATCAGTGTGACTGAAAACGGCAAGCTCAATCTTCTGGAGGGCTCGGCCGACATTGGAGGGACGAGGGCGGCGGTAGCCATGCAGGCAGCGGAGGTGCTTGGGCTCAAGGCGGGGGACGTGAACCCGGTGGTGGTAGACACGGACTCGATAGGATACACGGCGTGCTCTGATGGAAGCAGGACGGCCTTTGCGACGGGGTGGGCGGCATATGAAGCGGCGTGGGACGTAAAGAGGCAGATGATAGAGAGGGCGGCGAGGATATGGGAGACGGGTCCTGGTGAGGTGGAGATGGAAGGTGGGGAGTTGATGTCCAGGGTAGACCCTGGGCAGAGAATGAGCTTCAAGGAGTTGGCGGAGCAGATGAATGAGACGGGTGGGGCGATAGTGGGGAGGGGATCGGTGAATCCGCATGGGGTGGGGGGTTCCTTTGCAGGAGTGATAGCGGACGTAGAGGTAGACCCTGAGACGGGAAAGGTGGAGATAAGAAGGTTCACGTCGATACAGGATGCAGGGAAGGCTATCCACCCCAGCTACGTAGAGGGGCAGATGCAGGGAGGTAGTGTGCAGGGGATAGGGTGGGCGTTGAACGAAGAGTACTACATGAGTGAAGACGGGACGATGCTGAACTCCAGCTTCCTGGACTACCGGATGCCGACGGTGCTTGACTTACCGATGATAGACACGGTGATAGTGGAGGTGGCGAACCCTGGGCATCCGTATGGAGCTAGAGGAGTAGGAGAGGCGTCGATAATACCTCCGTTGCCTGCGGTGGCGAATGCCATCTATGATGCCGTAGGGGTGAGGATGAACAAGCTACCGATGAACCCTGGAGCCATCATGGAGGCTATCTGGGATAGCCAGAATGGCCATAAATAGCAATTTCAATGGAATTTGTGCCTAAACTGAGATATAAACCTACTGACAAATCGTTTTTTTACCTGTAGAATGTCGACAAATTAAGACAGGAGGGAGCTATGCAAGCCTACTGTGTGAAGTGCAGGACTTCTCGAGAGATGAAGGACCCCAAGCAGATCACCATGAAGAATGGTAGACCTGCCACACAGGGTACCTGCCCAACTTGCGGTACCAAAATGTTTCGGATTGGCAAGGGCTAAAGCTTCGATAGTAGCAGTTCAGCCCAACAGGGATGGGTGAGAACGAGGAAGTTTTCCTTTAGCTCCAATCAGATAAAACAGACCCGGTCGAGTATTTGACGTTGCAGTAATTAATAGTCTTAGTTACAGACTAGTTAGATCTTTCCTTAGACGTGCTGTTTTTGAAGGGCTCGCCCGCCCAGTTCGAGGATCAATCCATACACCATAGGACTCTTTGGCCTTTTGCGGAGAGACGTAGCCATTCAGAACGTCGTACTCCACGAGGACTGGATCGCGCTCCGTGGGGTTGCCATAACCTCCGCCTCCCCCGGCTTTGACGTGAAAGATGTCGCCAGCCTGAAGGGGAAGGTTGAATACCTTAGCGGCCGACAGGGTACCATAGAGGGTGGGGAAATCGCGCTCCTGCCCATCGCGAATCACCGAATAGCCGTTGGTTGAGCCGTTCTCACCCTCGAACAATCCCCAGGGAGGAATAATGTGGCGATCTGGGCAGCCGGAGAGGTAGGTAGGCTGTAGAAGCCGTACGTGTCGGCTCACTCCCAGCCCGCCTCTGTATTTTCCAGGTCCTTCAGAGTCTGTTATCATCTCGAATTTCTCGAAGCGAAGAGGAAAACGGGTCTCCCATATCTCCATCGACTCGATCTGGCCGTTAGTCATGGCGTGATGGTCTGCATTGAGTCCGTCCTTGGTAGCTCTGGCACCTAGTCCGCCTGGCCCAAAGAGGTACCATATGAATTCGTCCATCTTTTCCGGATCATCACCAGAGCCCGTGCAATCGTTCATAGTGCCTGTGCTTCCCGCCGTGACCCGTTCTGGCAGCCATTGAGCTGCTGCCTTCAATACTGCCTCGTGCACTCTATTGACAGGGTCTCCTGTGGTAGCAAAGACGGGCGCAGGATACACCGGGTTCACTATGCTGGCTTCCGGAGCTGTGACCTCGATGACCTCTATGCAGCCTGAATTCATGGGTACGAAGGGATCTATTACATCCAGGAGAGCAGTGTATGTGCCGGCCTTGGTCTCTGTGAAGGTGCAGTTGACGGGGCCCTTCACCTGAGAATCGCTCCCGGAGAAGTCCACGGACACTTTTTCTCCCTTCTTGGTCAAAGTGGCTTGAATCTTAAAGGGTCCGCCTCCATGCCCGTCTTCCTCCATGTATTCGACCCCTTGCCAACGTCCATCTGGAAGCTCCGATAGCTTCCTGGTAAAGCGACGCCTGGAATAACTCAGTGCCTCCTCCATTCCCTGCTGTACCATATCGGGACCGTACTTTCCTATCAGGGCTTGCAAACGACGCTCCGCTACGATGTTAGATGCGATTTGCGATTGTAGGTCCCCCCAACACTGCTTGGGTATTCGTACATTCTTTAGGATGAAATCCTTGATCTCCCGGTTCAGTATTCCCGCCTTATACAGCTTCACTGGAGGGATAATCAGGGCTTCCTGTATGACGTGACGAACCGTGCCCGACCATCCGCCGGGGCTCATGCCCCCCACGTCTACCCAATGGCCTCGATTTACGGCAAAGCCCAGCATCCTGTTATCCATGAACATGGGCCGAGCAACCACCACGTCGGCCTGGTGGGAGCCTCCGTTGTAGGGGTCGTTGAAGATTATTACATCCCCCTCTTCAAAGGAGTCGTAGGTATCCAGCATCACTTCAATAGGGTCAAACAAAGCGCCGGCGTGTACGGGGATTCCGTAAGCCTGGGCGATCATCCTAGCCTTGCTATCGAAAAGGGCACAGGTGAAATCCAACCCCTCGTGAAAACATGTGGAGTAGGCGGCGCGAACCGTCGTTTCCATCATCTCCTGAACGGTGGAGATGAGATAGCTGCGCATGATCTCGGCGGTAAAAGGATCGATCTTACTCCTCTTCCGGCTGGTGGTAGCTCTCTGTAACCTGGTCATAGTTTCTTTCTAGGCGTATAGACTGCTGATGAATTTTGAAGAAGTATAGAACTGATTTGGCAGGAGTGGGAGGATTCGAACCCCCGACCTGCGGTTTTGGAGACCGCTGCTCTGCCAACTGAGCTACACTCCTGCGCTGAGTAATTATATCCAAATTTGGTTGTTTTGCGCCACCAGGAAAACTTCTGAGAAATCTGAGCCTTCAAATGCGTTAATCAACATCGTGACTTCATCTGCACTGAGGGCAACTATCTCCTTCTGACTCGCTTTGAGGGGTCTACTGAATTGACGGCGTTTCGAGGCACTAGCCGTCTAATGAAGTTTGAAGCTCAGTTTTGCTGTGTGGGGGATGCTCCAGCTGTCGAAGGAGACCCTGTAGCGGGCGTGAGTGGACGATTTGACCTGGGAACGGTGCCGCTGAAGCCACTCGAGGGCCCACTCGCCGAGGGTGATGGTGGACTCGGATGGGTACTTGACCCTGCCGATGACCTCCGAGCCCCACCGCTCGGCCTGGCGGGCAGTCCTGAAGCCGCGCTTGAGGACCTGCCTGCCGTTCATGTGGCAGTAGGCGAGCCAGCAGGTGCCCTTGGTCTTGGTCTGGTATGAGCGAATCCCCGTCTTAGCCATGAAGCCCCTAACTACTCAGGCTGCGCTTCAGTATCCATGCTACCAAGCCCTGTTATGCGGCGCTTTTCTCTTAGAGCGCGGAGCTTATCCTTGCCTTGCGCGGTGATAGGGGATATGAGATGTCCCTTGCGTAAGGACTTAAAGTGATAGTCGATGTCATCATTGATGCAATATGGCTCTGATATTCCCCCGTCCTCTATCTTGTTCACATAGCCATTTTCAACAAGGTCATCTATCTCTTTGGACGTCGCTTGGTCCATTGCATCACCTTGTTCTATCCCAATGCCTTGGTCAATTGTTGATAGAAGGCCCAGCAGTCTCGCTCCGTTCATCTCATCCTCCTCTTTTTTGCTTCTCCTGGCGGCGGCGCAGGGATCACACCGGCTGCGCCCCGGCTGGGCCTTACGGTTGCATGAGACGCACAGTCCCTCATGCCTGCGGGATTGGGCTCTCCTGCGGTAAAGGGTTCTACGTCGCTCCTGGTCAGCGTATGGCATGGAGGCAGGATACACCCCCTGGATACACCCCGTCAAGCCATGTCATCTTCTCTGAAGATGAGCTTCTGTCCCCTGCCTAATCCCAACCCTATTCCGCAGACCTGGAAGTGCAGCTCACACATGTAATGCCAAGGGCCGGACCTGGTCTTAGCATCATAGACTGCTGGCTTTGGCTCCCAACCCTGCTGCTCACATAGGTCGCAGTTGGGTATGCGGGACACTGTGGTCTTTGTAGGGTTATATCCCCATTCATGTTTCTTCATAGTAGTACGACTAATAAAAAGAGCACTCCCATCCCGATGGCGCTGATTAGAAGGGATGGCCATATATTAGGGGGGTCAACGCTCATGTTTTCGTAATGGCTTACTTCCCTCTTTGGTTCTCTGGGTTTGTTGCGGTCCTGCCATGCTTGATAGATGCCTTATATAACGAATGCTGTTATAAGCCCTAGTATGAAGTTCTCCACCCCTATCACTTCTCCTTATTGGCGACCGGATCTAGAAACCCGAAAAGTCACATCCTGCCTCTTGAAATTGTTCACGAAGTGCAGGATGTAAGTTTTCCTGCGCTTCCCATATAGGCGACGTGAACCCTAGCATCTGGATCGCCACAGATGAGGACATGTCCTCTAATCTTTCATCAGCATCCTGTTGATTCATCAGGTCAATGACGTTATTCACCATGAATAGCATGGCATTGTGTAGTTCTTCCAATCCTGAAGGCGGGGCTACGTTCTCTAATTCTGACTGAAACTTTTCGTAACACGATTGCCACTCGGCCACCGTAGCGTCAAAGTCATATCCCAGTTCGAGTTCGCACTCATCGGGAGAGCACGCCCACTTAATGTACTCTTCTGTCGACAAGTGAACCTTTGAATCGCCACCATTACAGGCCAAGGTCAGCACTATCGACAAGGCGAGGGCGAGAGCTACCCCTCCCACCATGAGCCACGCCTTACTGCGTTCTAACCAGATCATTGGTTGCTCCTTTCACTAGTTAAGAAAAGGCTATAATATGGGCCTACCGTTTAGAGTTCCACCTCCCCTGCGGTATGGAAGTCGCCGGGGGCAGCCCGGCGGCTTCTTCATTCTGCATGCTGGGATGCCTCTTCACCAGCGTCTCCGTCATCGCCGCCGTCCTCGTCTACGCGGACTGTCGTATCCTTTCTCAACGACACGACGCTGGCAGCCACGGCGCCGCTTCCAGCAAGGGTGGGGACTACCCAAACCATCTCGCCGGTGAGGTATGCGGCGAAGTACGAGGGGCCCAGCAGGATGGTCAACCTGAGCACCGCTATCCATACCTTGCGCTGTGGGAGTAAGCCTTTCATTCTTCAATCATCTGATCCAAAGGCACGAATTGCTTGGAGCACTGCCCCAATGATGATCATCATGATGCCTATCCCCATTGCCCCCCCCACTTATTGCAAAGAAGTTGGGGCCCTGATCCGCCGGAGAGCCATCTAAGGTTTCACCAATAGCGACCACACATGATATTGGTAGAAGAACAAGGCCTATGAGCAGTAGTGCTAATCCTCCCCAAAGACAGAATCGAGCAGCTCTTCTCATTATCATTCTAAATTCTCCTTCTCTCCTTTCCCAGCCTCTATGCCAAGGGCGTCTTTCAGCTGTTGACGTACGCCAGGTGAGGCTAGAGCAATGTCATTGATCAATTCTTTAAGTGACTGCTCGGCCCTTTTACGCATCTTGACCCGTGCCTGCTCTGACACGGACCGTATTTTGTCGGCCATGCTTCCTCCTTTCTCTAATCGTCATGGTGGGCTGCCTCTTCACCTCCGTCTCCATCATCGCCATCGTCTCCGTCCTCGTCCACTCGCCGGGTGAGCAAGCCGCCAGAGCCGATGCTGGCGGCCATGGCGCCGCTTCCAGCAAGGGTGGGGACCACCCAGACCATCTCGCCGGTGAGGTATGCGGCGAAGTACGAGGGGCCCAGCAGGATGGTCAACCTGAGCACGGCGATCCATACGTTACGCTGTGGGAGTAAGCCTTTCACGGCGGCTTCTTCATCTCGTCATGCCAAGAGAATCCTCTGACACGATGGCTGGCTGTCCGTGCATCTCTCTGTACTCCACCGCCGTTTCTATCTTCCGGCCATAGCTCTCATGCATCCAGCTTTTGGTGACATATGTGCCGATGACCAGATAGTCAAGCTTGCGGGTGACATTTTTGGCGTTGATCCCTCCCCGCTCCTCGATGAACGCCTGGCACTCTTTGCGCGTTCCATATGCGCACGTGCCCGTGAACAGAAAAGACCCGCCCTGAAATATCACGCTGGGCTGGGGGTCATCCAAGGGCAGAGATGTGGATTTCAAAATCTCGCCAGGTGTTCCCGGGTCGCCTACGAAATCGGAGAGCGTCTTGAAGAGCTCGGCCTGCTCATCTTTATCCAGGAAGCCATCCGAAAGCATAGCTTTCACTCGTTCAAGCAGGACATCGAGGATTACGTTATCTGTGTATTGGTTGTTGGCAAGCCAGGTGAGAAGAAACTCGGCCTCTTTCTGATTAACAACGCCGTCTGCAATGACACCTTTGGATATCCCGATTAGGGTATCCATTTGCCTGTTGTTGATCCGTGACCCTGCATACCGTAAGCCCGCCCTGTCCTCTTCGGAATATGCGTCCATCAGCTTCTCTCCTTTCGGCTTCTTCATTCGCTAGAGAACATATCCTCGTAGTCCTCCTCGATTTCTTCGGGGTCCGGCAGGTCAAGCCACGCGCCGATGCTCGGCTTCTCTTTTGTCCCACCAAAAAGCGTAGCCTTGCAGCTCACAAAGTGCCCCTTGCCCTCCCACACCTCCACTGCATCTTCATAATCCAAGGCCGTGTCGCGGCTGAGGTATCCTACGGTCTTAAGCTCCCGGCCTATCAACGCCCTGACAACTATCGCATGCTTATCGAAGCGGTTATCTGGCTCTCGGCTCAGGACGACATTGATGATGCTCTTCCCATCCTCGTCTTCTGCAACGGCTTTGGCACGTTTCAGCGCGCCCATATAGTTGGACTCCCCGACGATTGCGACATCGTAGGAACCTTTGCTGAACTCCGCTATGTCCAGCTTTACTTCTTTGTCCTGAGTCTGACTTTGAGTCGCTTGTCTATCCCCTTGGTCGATGTGCTTCTTGACATCAACGCCGAGGATTAGGTTATCCTTGATCCACTTCCAAACCATCTCAAGCCTACTTCTCTAGCCCTCCATGAGGGTCTCGATGCCGTACAGCACCCGGGTGTAGCAGTATGCGAGCACCCAGGACTCATTATAGCTGATGCCTGGGCATCACAAACTCTGTTGACACTCTTGTATCTATGACATAACCTACTCCACGCCTTCCACTTTTCTGTTTCGATAGTGCTCTATTAGGGACTTGGAATGGATGTTGCTCTATCAGGGATAGTCGTCCTGGACATGGCGACGGACGTAGCCGGTTCGTACACCTGCATGCTTCTGGGCGACATGGGGGCCGAGGTAACGAAGGTGGAGTTGGCTGGGTCCCCCGAATGGAGAGGCAACCCACCCTTCCACCTGTGGAATCGAGGCAAGAAGAGCATATCTCTTGATCCGAATCGTCCAGGGGCTAGAGGTGTGTTGGATGCGTTGGTCTCAAACGGAGACGTTCTGGTGGAGGACCTACTCCATGGTGACGCTCTGAAACGCGGCCTAGACTACGACACTCTGAGTAAGCTGAATCCCAGATTGCTCTACTGCGCCATTCCTACCTTTGGTGAGAGGGGGCCGATGATGAACGACCCAGGAGACGATAGGGTAGTGTCGGCCTTCTCAGGAGTCATGTCCGATCAGGCGGGGTTAGAGCACTCTCCCATCTTCATCCCTGTTGTAAGAGCAGAGACCGGGGACGAGTTCATCGAAGACCCTCAGGTTACCCACAACAGCATGATGGCGGACGTGCATGATCCCTTCCTGGGAGCGACAAAACAGCTGGGAATCCCCGTAAAATTATCCGAAACCCCAGGCCACATCAAGGGGCCGGCTCCTTCCAAAGGGGAAAATACCGAGAAGTTGCTGAAAGGACTGGGGTTCTCGGATTCTAAGATCGAGGAGTTGACGTCTACAGGGGTCGTAGGCAGGTGCGGTGATTAGCAACGCCCTCGAAAATATAAGAGTCGTTGACCTGTCCAGCTACATAGCCGGCGCATTCGGGCCTACCTTTCTCGCTGATTTAGGCGCTGACGTGATCAAGGTGGAGGCTCCTTCAGGAGATCCTTTCCGCATGATATCCGGCGCCTTTCAGACATGGAACCGGGGTAAACGAAGCATCGTTGTAGACCTTCGTAAGGATGAGGGAAAGGAGATAGTGTATAAGCTGGTGGAGGGTGCGGATGTGGTGGCGCAAAACTACCGGCCATCTGTAGCTGAGAAGCTGGGCGTGGACTATGAGGCCTTAAGGCGTATTCAACCCGATCTGATCTACTGCTCAGTGTCCGGCTTTGGTCAGACAGGCCCCTACAGCAGCAAACCGGGCTTCGACCCACTTTTGCAAGCCAAGAGTGGAGCCATGGTTCATCAAGGTGGCCCTGGAAAACCTCCGGTTTTTCTGCAGGCGGCCATATCCGACTACAGTGCTGCCTTGCTGTCTGCGTTTGGTATGGCCACGGCCCTCGTTGCTCGAGCTAGGACTAGCAAGGGACAGAAACTGGAGACCTCTCTATTAAATGCGACCATGGTCGCTCAAGCCGATAGATTTATTCTGACCTCGGCGAAAACCAAGGAAACTCCTAGGACGGACTCGCTAGGCCTCAATGCCACCTACCGACTCTATCAAGCTGCTGATGGCTGGATATTTCTGGGCGTTAGGAACGAGGTGGAGTGGTCCGGGTTGGTCAGAGCGGTGAACAGAAAAGAGTTAGACCGAGACCCAAGATTCGATACAGGGGACAAACGGCTGCAATCGGCAGGAGAGCTGGCTGGAATTCTAGAGAAGGTCTTCGCCAGCGATACTTCATTTCATTGGTTAGATCGGCTGAAGAGGGAAGGGGTGCCCTGCAGCTCGGTGAATCTATCCATGAATCTGTTCGATCATCCCCATCTTCTGGAGAACGACTTGATAATTGAACATCACTACTCCGACATCGGGCCACTGAAATACATGGGAGTGCCCGTCAAGTTCTCCAAGACTCCAGGTATTATTCGAAGGCCTGCCCCCGAGCTGGGTGAGCATACCGATGAGGTTCTCGCTGAGATAGGCTACTCACCCGATGAGATTAAAGCATTGAAGCAAAACAGAATAGTTAAATAGCTCAACCAGCTTAGATAGATGACTAAAGCTATTTCGTTTCAGATCTGAAAAATGCTCGAAAGTCTAAAGGGTAAGGTTTCCCTAGTCACGGGTGGAAGCTCTGGGATAGGAAGGTCCACTGCCTTGGCCTTTGCTAGAGAGGGTTCCAAAGTCGTGGTCTCGGACGTCGACGAGAAGGGCGGCCAAGAAACTGCTCGTATGATAGAGGACACTGGAGGCGAGGCCATCTTTGTAAAAGCGGACGTTACCAAGGCCGACGAAGTGCAGGCGATGGTTGACAAGGCAGTGGAAACTTACGGCCGTCTGGACTGTGCCCACAACAACGCCGGAATCGAACCTGCCATGGCCAGCACCGTAGATTACACCGAGGAGCAGTGGGACAGGGTCATAGACATCAACCTGAAGGGAGTCTGGCTCTGTATGAAATACGAAATTCCTCAGATGCTAAAGCAGGGTGGTGGAGCCATAGTCAACACTTCATCCTGGCTAGGCATCACCGGAGGCAGCGACGCTGCCTATGACGCCAGTAAGCACGGCGTCAACGGCCTGACCAAGACAGCAGCCATCTAGTATGCTAAACAGGGCATCAGGGTCAACTCTGTGTGTCCCGGCGCCATCGATACTCCCATGGGAGCCCGGCTGGCAGCCATAGATCCAGAGGGCAGCAAAGATGAGATCGAGAAACATCCCATTGGAAGGATCGGGCAGCCGGAGGAGATAGCCGAGGCCGTGGTGTGGCTCTGCTCCGATGATGCCTTCTTCGTGGCCGGGCACCCGATGTTGGTAGACGGGGGCTTTGTGGCCCAGTAATCGTTATCTCGTCGCGATAACATAGTACACTGCTGGGCATTTCGAGGACTTCCGGGAGGTGAGACTTGCCCCTCAAAGCTAGCTCCACACTTGAATACATCAACGCTCTTGAGCCAGAGCGCAAAGCGGCACTGGAGACGGTGAGAGAAGTGATCCTGAAATCCGTACCCGGCGTAAACGAGTCGATGAAGTACGGTATGCCTACCTATGAGCTGGGAGATGTTCTGGTGTGTGCCTTGGCTTCGCAGAAGAACTACATGAGCCTGTACATGAACGTCGACTTGGTGAAGAAGCACCGGCAAGAACTGGAGGACCTGAGCATCGGCAAGAGCTGTGTGCGGTTCAGAAAGCTAGAGAAGCTGCCGTTGGATGTTGTGGAGAGGATTCTGAAGGAGACGGTAGATCTGCAGCAGGCCGGAGAGTAGCCGGGCCGGCTGGACACCCCAAATCCCCCACCTGAATGAGTGAGGTGGCATTTTCGATGGTTGTGTGCGTGCTCACTCCCTTCTACCAGCTCAGTGCGAGCCTGTCTGCAGCAGGCAGAAACATCCCCCGCTCATGGTGAGCCAAGAGTTTATCCTGAGCCTGCCGAAAGGAACCATTTGAGCGGGAAAGGAGTGTCTTACTCTCCCTCCCTCACTCCTCCTCCCCCACTTCCCCTTGTGTTGTCCCCGAAAGTGGCACCCTCTCACATTCTGCCGCCCAGAGAAAATATGGTAGGCTTCCCCTCTCCGTCATTCTCGCCCCCGAACAGGAATCCAGAGGGGTGGGGACTCCCTTCTACCAGCTCAGTGCCCCTAGATTCCCACCTAAATGATGATGAAGACTTCGTTGGTGCGTGCCTGCTGTAGGCAGAGCAGATAGGCCTGGGGTCAAGGGGGATGGTGAGGCAATTAGAAAAGCTTGCTCATCACCGCGGAGATGTGACTGTTGAAGCAGGGGCTTGTGCCGTTCAAGGAATAGCAAAGGTGGTCTTTCCCTCCCACCCGCCCGGGTAAGCGGTTCTTGGGGGCAAGGAGTTCTCCGCGTGGGATTTCACCCGGCAGCGATGGCTTGTGAGGGTGAGTTCTATGCCCGTACCTTCTATTCCCTAACCACTCGACCGTCCAACATCCTGACGATCCGGCTTGCCCTCTTGGCGACGTCGGAATCATGGGTGACTATGACTATGGTGAGCCCCCTCTTCTCTCGTAGCTCGTCGAGCAGGTCTAGCACTCGCCCCCCGGATTCGGAGTCGAGTCTTCCCGTGGACTCATCTGCTAGAAGGATAGATGGTTCGTTGGCCAGGGCCCGTGCAATAGCAACCCTCTGACGTTCACCCCCGGAGAGATCAGTTGGCCTCTGCTTCTCTTTGCCCGCTAATCCAACCATCGCCAACAGATGCTCTGCTCGCTTTCTGCGCTCCTTAGCTGATATACCCAGTTCGAACATGGGCATCTGTACATTCTCGCTGGCACTCAACGTGGGCAGGAGATTATCCAGCTGGAAGATCAAGCCTACTTCATGGGCTCTGTAGCGACTCAGGTTGTTTCGTGACATTAGGCCGGTTCCGTTTATGCGGATAGTGCCGCTGTCGGGCTTGTCCAGGGCTGCTATTAGGTGTAGCAGCGTGGACTTCCCACACCCTGATGGTCCCATTATGGCAACGAACTCTCCCTCAGCGATACTTATATCAGTTCCATCAAGGGCCACCATCAAGCCTTTTTCAAAAGACTTGACCAGTCCTACCACTTCGATTGCGGACGGCGCGCTATTCATACCTCAACGCCTCAAGTGGGGTGAGTCTTATAGCTCTAACGGCTGGATATGCCGCTCCAACAAAGGCCACGATTATCGCCACAATCAGCGCTCTTATGAATACATCTGCCGTGTATTGGGGATCCAGCAGGTTACGGACTTCTGGAATCAACAGCACCCCTCTGGTTGCCAGAACCCCAAGCGCCGCCCCAAAGGCTGCTGCCACTATACATAAGATAAGAGACTCGCCAAAGATCATCCGAAAGATTCTTCCGCCACTCCAACCAACAGCACGCAAAATCCCTATCTCGCGAGTACGCTCAAACACCGACATTATCATCGTATTCATGACCCCGATGGCACCTATACCAACGGCCAGAACAGAGATGGCCAGGTTTACACCATCGAGGACTTGCAAGCCCTGATCTACCTCGTCGATTTCACCCAACGTGGCTATAGAGGTGAGGCTTGGAAACTTTTCCTCTATGGATACAGCTACGCTCTGCGGGTCTATCCCAGGTCTGACTTTGACGAATACCATCGTGACTACCCTTGGTTTAGCCGCCATCTCTTGGACTGTAGTCAGAGGGGCATAGGCCCCGCCATCTTCCAAGAGAGCGCCGGCATGATAGATTCCCACCACGAGAAAGGTGCGACTATCGATAGTGACGGGATCCCCGACGCCAGCATCCAAATTGTCGGCAGCTCTGCTACCCAGAAGGACTTGGTCAGTAGTGCCTGGGTCTGGCAGTTTGCCATCTATTATGGGTGGCGGGTTCTCTGCTAAATAAGATGGATCACGACCGATGGTGATGAAGAATGGATTGGATCCGACGCGAACGATGTGAAAAAGCATGCCCTCGGCACTCTCCACATCGGGGAGCTGAGCAATCTCAGCCCACTTGGACTCGGCTACTGTGCTAAAGGACATATCAGCGGCGCCCTTCTGGGCCACCATGAAGTCGGCGCCTCCCAGATGAATGATCTCTGCCGTAGTCTCTTTGAAGCCGGCCGTGATGACACCCAAGGCAACTACGGTTGTAATACCTATACTGATTCCGACGACAGTAAGCCCCGTGCGTATCCGTTGGCGAACCAAATTTTTCAGAATCAGTAGAATAAATAACATTCTCTACTGTCCCTTTCTCACCCCTGTACTACTCATGGCAGCGTAATTCAGGGGTGAACACGGTTCTTTGAGCTATGAAGGCGTCGTGAACGCTCACCGCTTTGACATAGAACTGCAGGCGTTCGATTTCCACGTCAGTATAGGAGCATTCACGGATATTTCACAACCTATCCCACTGTCATCATGCAGGTATCACGGTTGCTTCCCATAATGATTCACGCACAGCTACAAAGAGGAAGGTCTCATACTTACAGTCTATCTTGACGATAGAGATAGCTACGGTTCTCCACACAGCGCAAGAGTAGAGGAGGAGATATGTCACCCTTCCCAAATCAAGAGGCATACCCTAAGACTTTGTTGTTGCGGGATGAGACCAAGGCGATAATAAGACCTCTGGAGTCCGGCGATAAGATAAGGCTGCTTCGCTTCTTCGAGCGAATCCCCGAGGCCGATAGATACTATTTGAAGGAGAATGTCACTGCTCCAAAGGTCATTCGCGAGTGGACCTCCAAGATAGACCACCAAAGAGTAATTCCCATAGTGGCCGTAGTTGATGACAAGATCGTCGCCGATGCCTCGTTGCACCGAAGCCGCTCACCGGCCCGTAGGCACATAGGAGAGCTGAGAGTGGTGGTGGAGCCCTCGTATCGGGAGTTGGGTCTTGGCAAGAGGCTCATAAATGAACTGCTTGACATCGCTGCCGAGATAGGCCTGCACAAGGCGACCTTTGAATTGGTAGCCCAGCGCGAAAAGCCTGCTTTATTGGCTGCCTACAGTATCGGCTTCAAGGAAGTAGCCACGCTGCAAGAGTGGATCAGGGACCTGTGGGGTAACTATCAGGATTTGGTCCAGCTAGAGCTGCCACTGGAAGAAAGAGAGGTATGGCGGAAGTTCTGATGAAGACGAGTCCTAGCCCACGTTAAGCTGTGACTGTCCAGTTTAGAGGGTATGCAGAGAAGAAATGTTCAATAAGGTGTTGATGCCCTTGGTTAGTGGGAAGCGTAACTGACAAGGTGATACGTGGCTCCAGTCTACCTGTTCTTCTGATACGATATGTAGAAGACGGCAGTAATCACGACAAACGAGGGAGGCAGCTATGGTCTCGCCACACACATATAAGCTAACTGCATATCCGAAGGAAATCACCCTTCGTGACGGGACACGAGTGATTATAAAACCGATGGCTCAAGAGGATCAGGATGCGCTGTTGAAGTTCTTCTTGAGAATACCTGCCGAGGATAGGAACTATTTTAAGGAGGACGTCACCTCTCCGGATATCATCAAGAGGTGGGCCGAGGAGCTAGATTACGATAGAGTCCTTCCTTTGCTGACTTGGTTCGGAGATCGGATAGTCGCAGATGGCACCCTGCACCGCACCAGGATTATGGCCCGCCGACACGTGGGTGAGATTCGTATAGTGGTAGATCCAGAATTTCGAGAGCGAGGACTAGGGACCACCCTAATACATGAGTTGGCCGCCGTAGCCAATGAAAACGGCTTGGAGCGCCTTCTATTCCAGGCAATCGAGGGCAAAGAGGACGCGGCCATAAGCGCAGCGGAGTTCGTGGGATTTATCACAGCAGGAACCCTTCGAGGCCACGCGAAAGATTCAAATGGCCATCCCAGAGATATCGTGCTGATGGAGATGCCCCTGGGCAAATGGTTCGAGTGGTGGGAGTTCTAGGGTCTGTCATAGGGGATGCGTAGTATACCACCACTTGGGGCTGGCCTCACCCTCCCGCCCCAGTAGGTCTTGTATGTGGGGGCACATCCCCCAACCCCCTGCCAGAGTGATGACTCTCTCTGGAATCCCTCCGCGCGGGATTCTAGAACAGGGCTGATGGGTGAACGTCCACGCCGTCCAACACCCCTTCCCTGGATTCCCGGCTAAACTCACAAACGAAGTGCAACACCTAGTTAAGGTGTTGACATGGGAAAAGGATATAGGCATCTCACCATTGAAGAACGATGTGAAATGGCCCGTCTACACTGTGCGAGACACACAGTCCGCCAAATCGCAGCAAGTGTGGATCGCCCGCCATCGACGGTTGCTAGAGAGATGAAGCGCAACGGTTCACAGAGTGGTGAATACAAGCCAGTGTACGCCGAGGAGCAGGCGCAGGCTAGGCGCTGGCGTGGCTTGCGGTTGGAACGGGATGCGGAGTTGCGGGAACAGGTCCTCTGCCGTCTGAAGCAGGGGTGGTCTCCTGAGCAGGTGGCCGGTCGTATGGCCCTGGAGGCAGGACGGGTGGTCATCTCCCACGAGAGTATATATCGATTCATCTATGCGCAGGTGGTGCGGAAGAAGGAGTACTCATGGCGTCACTACCTGCCTCGTGGCAAGTGGAGGAGGGGCTGGCGTAGGCGCTGGGGAGGCAGATCCCCTTCCTTCATCCAGCTCCGTCGCCCCCTGGCGGAACGCCCCCAGGAAGCCGATGACCGGCAGACCCCAGGCCATTGGGAGGCGGATCTGATGCTGTTCAGGGACCACAGCCATGCTGTCCTCACCCTTCACGAGCGCCACTCCCGTCTGCTCATAGCTCTCAGACCCCAGGGGAAGGCATCAGATCCCATAGCCTCCGCTATGGCCAGGATAATGGCTCCCCTGCCCCCAGAGTGGCCTCAGACGGTAACATTCGATAATGGGGCTGAGTTCGCAAGGCATTACCAACTCCACGACCTGGGCATACAGACCTTCTTCTGCGATACCTACTCCCCCTGGCAGAAGTGTGGAGTGGAGAACGCCATAGGGCGGATGCGGCGTACTCTGCCCCGTAAGACCGACTTGGCAGCAGTCTCTGAGGAGCGATTTACTCAGCTGGTGCAGGTCTACAACAATACCCCGCGCAAATGCTTGGGCTACCGTACCCCGTCCGAAATCTTCTCAGGTCAGGTGTTGCACTTGAAATGTGAATTCACACCGTGTCAAGCACGGGAATGACGGGTATGGAGGGGAGAAGGGACGGCTCTCCTCATTTGAGCATCTGGCTCAGAGAGGCAAACGGCGTGGGAGCCAGCGCCACATAAGTATGGAGCGCACTAGTACAAAGAATGCATGAAGGGGCTCCGAAGAAGAAAGCGAGAAGAACAAGCATTCATCCGATGAGGTGAGTAGGATGTATGATATTCTTGAGCATCTGAATCATGGAGAGTAAAGCTAAATCTCGAATAGACTTAGAGCTTCAAGAGTTGAGAGATGAAAACCGGCGTCTCAAGGAGAGATTTGCCTTACTGTTAGATCTAGGCCGACGCATCACCTCCAGTCTCGACACGCCTACGGTACTTCAAGAGGTAGTCGACGCAGCTTGTAAGCTGACCGGAGCAAGATACGGAGCCTTGGCAATATTTAATGAGGCTAGCCGCGTCCAGGAGTTTGTTACTCACGGCATCAGCCAGGAGGCACAGAAGCGGATAGGCAAGCTGCCTGAAGGTCTGGGAATATTGGGGCTGCTTCACGAAACGCAGAAGCCCTTGCGACTGACAGACCTGGCTAAACATCCTAGTTCGGTCGGTTTCCCACCCCATCATCCTCCAATGAAGACCTTTTTAGGCGCCCCCATCAGTTACGAAGATGAATCGCTGGGCAATTTGTATCTCACCGAAAAGGTGAAGAGAGGGGAGTTTACACCAGAGGATGAACAAGTCCTCATCCTGTTTGCCGCTCAAGCGGCCATGGCGATAAAGAACACCCGCTCGCATGAGATGGTAAAGGAGGCCCAGGAGCAGATAGAAGATTTGGCCTTGGAGAGAGGTCGGCTTTTGGATCTGGCCGACCAAGAGCAGAAGCGGCTCCAGGCCCTCATTCACAGCTCGCCAGTGGGAGTCTTTGTGGCCGAAGCCGGCAGCAGGCAAGTACTACTGGTGAACCAGGAAGCCAGGCGAATTCTTGGACAATCACAGTTGCCTAGCGAAAATCTCGAGTGGTATGAGCAGGAAGTGATATACAGGAGGACGGATGGAGGCGCTTATGACCCGAAAGACCTACCCCTGCAGCGGGCCTTATCCCGCGGGGAGACGGTGCGGGCAGAGGAGATCAGATTCGAGTTTCCCGATGGCCACAGTATCCTCACTCTGGTCAACGCCACACCCATCTATGCCGTCAATGGTACTATATCGGCTGCCATCACCACCATTCAAGATATTACTCCGTTGGAAGAGTTGGAAAAGCTGCGCAGCGAGTTTCTAGGCATAGTGAGCCACGAGCTAAAGACGCCTCTCACTGCCATAAAAGGCTCGGCGGCCACCGTTTTGACTAGTAGTAGACCCTTCGACTCCGAGGAGACCCATGAACTTTTTGAAATCATCGACGAACAGTCAGACAGATTGAGAGACCTCGTGGACAATCTCCTTGACATGACCCGAATAGAGTCGGGGTCTCTACCCGTTAAATTAGAATCCATAGACTTGACCAAGATCTTGGAAGATGCCAAAAAGACGTTCGTCCGCGGCGGCGGAGCCCATGAAATCCTGCTTCACGTCCCTGATAATCTCCCCAGTGCCCAGGCAGACCGGCTAAGGGTGAGTCAGGTACTGGGCAATTTGCTTAGCAACGCCGCGAAATTCTCACCTGAAACAGAACCAATAACCGTGTTCCTAGAACATTCGGATTTGCACATAACCGTTCACGTCAAGGATAGAGGCCGAGGGATTCCCCAAGACATGTTGCCTCATCTCTTCAAGAAATTCTCACGGATTCACGAGGAGAGTAGACCCAAGCTGGCAGGAACTGGACTTGGACTTGCCATCAGTAAGGGTATTGTAGAGGCTCACGGGGGCAGGATATGGGTCAACAGTCCAGGTAATGGGAAGGGGGCTGTCTTCAGCTTCACTCTCCCCACGGCGACATTCACAGAGAGCACGCATCAAACAGTTACTTCCCGAAAAGCCAGTCACATGGGTAAGGTGAGTCGGGCAGGGGAAAAGGCCAGCGTTCTAGTTGTGGATGACGAGCCACAGGTGTTGAGGTTGCTACGACGTTCGCTGGAGAAGGCGGGATATCGGCCCATACCAACCAGTGACCCCACTGAGGTCGCCTCACTGATAGAGACGGAGGAACCAGATCTGGCTTTGCTAGATCTCATGTTGCCAGGTACCACAGGCTTCGATCTTCTTCAGCGTATCCGCGAATTTTCCGGCGTTCCGGTCATATTCCTCACAGCCAACCGCGAGACAGAGAACGCGATTCGCGCTCTCGAAATGGGCGCCGACGACTACATTACTAAACCCTTCTCTCCACCCGAGCTGTTAGCTCGCATCGAAGCAGCATTGAGGAGGCGGGTGATGCCAGACGTGACCGAAGTGAGGCCGCCATTTGTGCTAGATAAACTGGCCATCAACTTCGCTGAACGCAGGGTAACAATGGGCGGTACACCCGTTTCATTGTCGGCCACCGAGTACAAGCTTTTATACGAGTTGGCTACCAACGCGGGGCGAGTCCTGACTCACGATCAGATTCTTCAAAAGGTATGGGGTTCCGAATACTCGGGAGAGACCGAGTTGGTGCGCTCCTTCGTTCGCAACCTTAGACGTAAGCTGGGTGACGATGCTCGAAATCCCAAATACATCTTCACCGAACCTCAGGTAGGATACCGCATGCCCAAATCTCATGGTTCCTAGCCCATCCATTCTCCTTTCCTGAAACTTCCACAAGCTTTTCATGGTTGACAGTGTTTCCAGACGTTTGCAGGCCGAGGGACTATGCTGTGGATGAAACCATTCCCGAGATGCTGTAGAGGCTCGTCGTATGAAAGAGACGCGTACGGGAGGCTCTGGACCTATAGTAGGCGTTGGATCTGAGACGGGAGTTGGGACAACCATAGGTGTAACTGTAACTGCTTCTATTCGCTATCTACCTTGACTGGATTGTCAGCGTCGACCTCCGCGTGGATATCGAATGTGACGTCTTCGGTTGGTAGCAGTATTCTAAGCTTTACTACTGCTGCCTGGGTCGCTTAACGAAGGCGATCCCCTTTTGTCCGCTATACCTATCTTTGAAATCCTTGAATAGCTCTAGCTTCTCGGGTTGGAAGTTGGTGAGCTTCTCATTTGCGTCCAAGTATGGGTTGGGGAAATAGGCGCGGAACACTGTGTCGCCCTTGTCGTCAGAGAATCGGGTGTAGTACAAAACGGGCACTGTGCCATGGTCTTCCTGCTCTACGAACTGAACCTCTTCCACCGAGCGAAGATTCAGGTGAGCATGCCAGTCTTTGCCTCTTAACTCCGCCCATTCTCCGCCAAATGTCGGAGGCGTATCCGATGAACTGTGCATCTCGAAGACTATCCCCTCAGAACTGATCACAAACATGATTCCATCGGTGGTAGCCAGCTCGTATAAGAGCCTCTCTAAGATCGAGGAGCCCAGCCCAGAATGGAACATGCTAGGTCTTGGCATCAGCGAGAGATAGAGTCACCTGGTACAGCACGTCCAGGCCCACCTTTATATCTTGCCAGTGGCTCAACTCATCGGGAGAATGACTCTTGCCCGCTACGCTGGGCACGAAGATCATCCCAGAATCGACTACTTGGGCTATGTGAGAGGTATCGTGGACGGCTCTGCTTGGCATGTCCATAGTCTTGATGTTCAAATTCTGACAGGCCTCCGATATGGCCTTCCTGATGGTTGGCGATAGGTGAACTGCTCGTGTATATTCAAGATCCTCGATCTCACACTTGACGTCTCGAGATTCAGCTATTTCAGCTGCTGTAGATTTGATCTCATCGATGGCGGAGTCCAAATCTTCGGGCGAGGTATCTCGAACATCTACAGTGAAGACGGCTCGCTCCGGTACTATGTTCATCGCCCCTGGGAACACTTGTAGGATACCTACGGTGGTAACTAAAGAACCTTTTGGGTCAGAGCGTCCTATACTTTCGATATCCTGTACCATCTGAGCTGCCGGTACCAGTGCGTCTGTCCTCCGATTCATCGGCGTGGCCCCTGCATGATCTGCTTTCCCGTGCACAGTAATCCTCAGGTGGCATGCACCCGTGATCGCATCCACAATGCCGACGGGAACATTCACCTGTTCCAGCCTAGCGCTCTGCTCCACGTGAAACTCCACGAAAGACTTGACCTCTCTAGGCTTCAGGACAACATCTTCAGGACTACCTGCGGGTTTTGCATTCTTCAGAGCGTCCCGAAAAGTGATCCCGTCCTCATCTTCCAGGTCCAATATCTCCTCAAGCTTAAGAACTCCTGCCATTACAGCACTACCTAGAGTACCCTTCTTGAACCTGTCGCCCTCCTCATCGGTGAAGACGACGACTTCGATGGGGTGGCGGGTAGTGACTCCACCGTCGTTGAGCGTCCTTATCACCTCCAGCCCACCCATGACTCCCGTTGGGCCGTCGAAATCGCCTCCATTGGGTACGCTATCGATGTGGGACCCCATCATTACCCTGGGCGCTGAAGAGTCCTCACCATTCCGTCGGCCTCTTATGTTGCCGATGGCATCGACCTGTACTGATAGACCCAACTCTCTCATAATGCCCATAACCAACTCACGACCCTCCAGGTCTGGAGGAGTCAAAGAGATGCGAGCCACGCCACCCTCTGGAATTCGACCTATTTTGGCCAGAGACTCTATGTCTTTTCTGAATCTATCTATGTTGGGTTCCAACGTATCCTCCTCGGCGTGATGTTTGGAGAGGACTCCACTCCCCAAGACTCGGACAATGTTATCATAGGCCTCAATTGATGTCATCGAGGTTGGGACCAATGGAGCTAAACGATAATGTGAGAAAGTTGCTACAGGAACCCCACATAGCTACTTTGGCGACCATAAACAAGGATGGATCGCCTCAGTTGAGCGAGGTTTGGTACGAGTACATAGATGGAGAGCTACGACTCACCGTTACCGACACCCGAGTCAAGACCAAGAACATCCAGCGGGATCCCAGAGTGTCCTTTGTAGTATCTACTGTCAAGCCGCCCTATGTAGGAGTGGAGTTTCGCGGAAAGGCCAAGCTCAGCAAGGATGAGGGTCATAGCCTCATACGACGCATGGCTATCCACTATCTAGGTGAAGAAGAGGGAAACCGGGACGCGGACACTACTCTTCACGAAAACAGGCTGGTGATTTCCTTCGTGCCAGAGAAGGTGAGGACATGGGACTACAGCGGCCGAGCTTGAGTGCTTTTCCTATGGTATCTGAAGTACCAGCTTACCGAACACGTTGCGGCTTTCCATGGCCCTGTGAGCCTCAGCAGCAGCTTCCAACGGGAAAGTCTGGCTGACGATTCCACGGATCTTGCCTTGATTCACCAGCTTCATGACATGGGCGAAGTCATCCTTGGCCCCCACCGACGCCCCGATGAAGGTTAGGTTTCGAGTGAACATCTGTCCAATCCTAAGCGAAGCCCTATGTCCTCCAGTAACCCCGCAATTTACTAGCCTTCCCCCGTTTTTCAGACACTCGAAGTTCTCATCCCAGACTGGAGCACCCACGCAGTCCAGGATTATATCGACCCCTTTACCTTCGGTAATCATGCGGACTTTGTCGCTATACTTCGGTTCAGTCGTGTAGTTGATTACCTCGTTGGCCCCCAACTCTTTAGCCTTTGCCAGCTTCTCTTCGCTGCTAGCTGTAGTGATGACCCTGGCGCCCATGATCTTGGCCAAGTGAATCGCCGCACTTCCTACCCCACTACCTGCCGCCATGATCAGTACATCTTCGCCAGGCTTCAGTTGTCCACGGGTAATGAGGCAGTGCCATACCGTTTGATAGACAAGAGGTATGGACGCCGCCTCTTCGAAGTTGAGCCAACTGGGGAAAGTGTGGACGCTGTCAGCACGAACCGAGACATACTGGGCATACCCACCATCGACAGTGATCCCAAGCTGGGCAGCTCTCGTGCAGAACTGGTCGGATCCCGATTTACACTCTCGACATGTTCCACAGTTGATAATGCTGTTAAGCAACACCTTCTCACCGGTCTCAAACCCTTCTACGCCTGGGCCTAGCTCAGCTACCTCTCCTGAAATATCACTCCCTAGAACGTGAGGAAAACGGTCGATTATCACCCCATTCCGTCCCGCTCGAGTATAAACATCCAAATGATTGAGTGCGGTAGCTCTCACTCGTACTAGCACCTCACCCGCTCCAGGTGACGGATCTGGCAACTCTCCGTAGATCAGGACGTCTAAGTCGCCTTGCTGGTTGATGTAGATAGCTTTCACAGGAGTTTTCTCAAGTTGATGGAATAGCGATATAGGAATGCCACAGTGAGGAATTATAGCATCTGAGCCTGTCTCAGAAAAACAAAGGTCTTGGGCCCACCCGCCCAGGCAGGTTTTTGTATCTGGGGGCACATCCTCTACCTGGTGGTAGACAGGCCCAACCCCCTGCTAGAGGGATGTATCCATGCCTGAGGCAGGCAGGCCTCTAGGCCCCCTCTGTGGGGACTTTTGGGACAGGGTCATATGAAACACTAGCCGAGACGTTCGTATCCAAGTCTTGACGTCTATTCCTCTTGTGGGTAAAGTTATCCTTAAAAAACGGCCATTATCCAGGAGGTAATCATGCCCAGCACCAACGTCGGTTCAAACTCGAGCGCTCAAGTAACCCTGAAACCCATAGGATTGCTCCCAGGACAGACCTTTAATTTTCACAATGCACTCAACGTGGAGATAACTATCACAACCCAGGGTAAAGACGTCCAGATCAAACAGGCGGATGGCGGCGCTGGCTAATCCGCTAATGCGATCCTAACTACTGTTCTTGACCCGCTAGATATTGCATAATAGCAGCGGTTTAAACTGAATGCACGGCCCCGTGGTGTAGCGGACTAACATGCCACCCTGTCACGGTGGAGATCGCCGGTTCGAATCGGTCGGGGTCGCCATATTTGAAATCTATCTTAACTGTGGTGACCAGTAGTTCCGTTTGTTTCTTAACTCTTAGCACAGTGTTAACAGATCTTTTCCAGGTCACCTGCGACTATTGGGTACTATCCCCATCTTTTTATCGGTACTCTCTAACACCACTGCAAATATCGAGCGCCTCTACCATTACTGGAGCCTGTTCCGACGTGTGTCCCGATGCTGGCTCATAGACAGCACTTACCCTAATTGCCGCCAGTTCAGCCCGACCCATATCTCAACCGTTAATCAACTCTTTTCCAGCGAGTAAGCGCGAATACTCTGCAAGATCATCGGGCTGAAACTGTGTACCACCATAATATGACGTACCAGGCGGAGGGGGCATCGAACAAACTGTCCGCTTCAGGATAATCGTTTGTGTTAGTACCTGAGTGTCAAATTTAAAACTAAGGTACACATTAAGTGCTTGACAACTAGTAGCCTCTTGTACCAGTGGCTTAGTGAACCAGCCTTGGTAAAAACCCTAGTTCGGTGAAGAAGCCGAGAGCTAGCGGACTGAATCCCTCAGTTCTCAGACCAGGCTCTTGGTCTGACCGCCATCAATGTTAATACAGGCTCCGGTAAGAAATCCGGCGCGTTCCGATGCCAAGTATGCCACTAAGTCGCCCACCGGTTCTGCCCACCCAAACCGACCCATAGGAAGATGGTCTTCGACAAATCTATCGACAGTTGACTTAGGTTCATTCTCAATGAAGGCTTCCCAAACACTCCCAGGGTAGAGAATCGAACCGGGCGCAACAGCATTCACCAGGATGTTATATGGAGCCAGGTCCATAGCCAGGTGCTTGGAGAAACCATTAAGTGCAGCCTTCGCAGTCATGTAAGATAGCTCGCCTCCATATTCTCTCCCCCAGATGGAGGAGATATTGATGATTCGACCCCAACGGCTCTCCTTCATTCCAGGCACTACTAGCTTGGTTAGGCGCATAGCGCCGTATAGGTTCAGGTTCATAGTCTCTTCCATCTGCTCCATCGACGTCCGCTCTACACTATAACCACCAAGAGAACCTCCGACGTTGTTGACCAAGATGTCAACCGGCCCCAAGGTGATTGCAGCATCGTATATGCGCTGCGCATCCTCGGACCGGCACACATCTGCCACTAAGGCAGCCACCTTCACTCCGATATTCTTAAGCTCCTGCTCCGTCTGTCTCAATCGCTCTGCACCACGAGCGCAGATAGCAACATGACACCCCTCCGCTGCCAGCGATAGGGCTGCCTGCCTCCCCAAGCCGCGGCTGCCGCCGGTAACTATGGCCACCTTATCTTTGATTCCTAGATCCAATAGTCACCTCCTCTTAGATTGCCTCATTTATCCTTTCGAGTCGCAGATCAATATCTATTGCTATATTATATTCGTATCTCGAAAGCTGTGAGAATCTAAAGCTGACTCAGCATGATAAAATTCACTACACCAAACTGCTTTCAAGTGAAAGGAGCCAAGCATGGAAAAGTCCAAGAGCCGAGTTTTGAGGCAGCTCATCGAAAATCCAGAACCGTTAATACTTCCCTATGGTGCCTGTGCAATACACGCTGTGATGGCCGAGAAGTTTGGGTTCAAGGCTGTAGCCCTCTCGGGAGGATGGGCCACAGGCTACCTTCTGGGTCGACCTGATGTAAGCCTCATATCGCTAACGGAGATGGCCAACCTCGCCAGGTATATGGCCATGGCAACTAATCTTCCCGTGGTTGCTGACATCGATCAAGGGTTCGGAAACGCCATAAACACCTATTACACAGTAAAGACGATGATTAACGCCGGCTGTGCGGGACTTCACATCGAAGACCAACCCTACCCCAAGCGCTGCGGCTTTGTTGAGGGTAAGGAGATAGTATCTCTAGAGGAGATGGTGGGTAAGCTGCAAGCAGCCCGAGACGCTAAGATGGAGATGGACCCGGATTTCGTGATTATCTCCCGCATTGACTCTCTTACCGCTGCGGGAGGGGGATTTGAAGAAACGGTTAATCGAGCAAGAGCCTACAGGGAAGAAGGGGGAGTGGATGTCGTCTATATCGAGGGTGCTCGCTCTGTAGACGAGATACGTCAGTTTAGAGACGCCATAGATGGCCCTTTATTCTGCAGTACATTCGGCATCGAGCCTCACCCTTCGGTCCAAGAGATGAAGGAGTTGGGGCAGTGCGTCATCCAGTTTTCGGAGATGATCTGTGAACCCGCCGTCATTGCTGCGTGGGATGTGCTAGAGGCAGTCCAACAAAGGGGTCTTTCCGCGTGGAACGAGTATCTGGAAAGGACAAAGGGACACCCCCTTTCTCGACTGGGCAACTTTGACTTGGTCGGGATGCCCAATGTGAGGGTCATGGAAGAGAAATATCTCCCCAAAGACCAGCTGAAGAAATACGAGGAATCTACAGGAATTTACAAGATGACTGAGAGATAGTAACTCATGTCTGTGGTTCAGTCCTGTAGAACGACTTGTGCAACACCGGGCTTACATCAACCTACCGCAATGACTCCTTAATCCTTGCGTCTTTGAGGTGTCAATAGGCTCTTCAGGGCGGTGCGCACCTCACCCGGCTTGAGGTCAGTAATCCAAACGATCCCAAGAACTGCTTTTGGAAGAAATCCAGAAGCTCCCCGTTGAACTACCTTCGGGTCATCAGTTCCAGAACGTGACCGTTAGGATCCTTGAAGTATATGCCCCTGCCTCCCAAGCGATGATTCAACTTCATGTCATCCTGGCTGTAAGGTTCACTTCCGTAAGGAATCTCCTCAGCCTTGATCCTGGCAAAGATAGCATCAAACTCATCATCACTGACATGGAAGGCATAGTGGTGGCTATTGAAGTCGCCGCTTTCACTGAAGTCGAGAGTCAAGCTGTGATTCACCCTCACAGGCGCGAAATGTCCGGCGTTTCCCTCGTACTTCAAGCCGAATATCTTGGCGAAGAATTCCGCAGAAGCAACTTTGTCACGAGAGGGAACTATGGTGTGATCCAGAATAATAGTCACGTAGCTCCTCCTCTCTAATTATTGTATTGTCTTGTAACTCCATCGACTGAGTTTACCTGAGATACTCCATTAAGGTTAGGCCAATCCTTTGCTGGGCTAACTGAAGACCTGTAACTCCACTGTACAACTCAGGGCGTTACAGGACAAGGTTTATGCGAAACCTAGATTCTCCACCTCCAACACTCTTTCCTTGAGGGAGAGGGCTGGAGTGAGGGCGAAGGCTTTCCTCTGTCCTCCCTTGGATTCCCGTGTCAAGCACGGGAATGACGGGATGGGGAGTGGGAGCATCCTTCTACAAGCTCAGGGTGAGCGGAGACACCACGTGCTCCGGGGGGAAGGTGACAGGGGAATTTTAGCTCCCACTTCTCTTTGACTCTTTATCTCATCATCTCGTAAACTAACACGAGATTCTCGAATGCACGATTCTCATATGGGCAGCTTTAATCATCCTAAACCCTCGAGTCTAGGGTTGTTCACAGACCTGTACGAGTTGGCCATGTCCCAATGCTACTTTGAAGAAGGCATGGACGCACCTGCCACCTTCAGCCTCTTCGTTCGCAAGTTCCCCCCTAACCGCTCGTATTTCGTCTCCGCTGGATTGGAAGACGTGCTCCGCTACCTCGAGGACTTTCACTTCGCTCCTGAGGACATCGATTACCTTCACCAAACGGACATGTTCTCCGCCGATTTCTTAGACTATTTAAAGAACGTGGGTTTCACCGGCGAGGTCTGGGCAATGCCCGAGGGGCGATTGTACTTCTGCGATGAGCCTATTTTAGAGATCACCGCTCCCATCATAGAAGCCCAATTGGTGGAGACTTACGTCATAAACCAGATGAACCTGCAGAGCCTGATCGCCACCAAGGCGGCACGAACCATCTGGGCTGTTCAGGGTCGATCAGTGGTAGACTTCGGCCTGAGACGCACTCAAGGTGTAGATGCTGGCTTGAAGGTGACTCGGTCTAGCTACATAGCTGGATGTCAGAGCACAAGCAACGTGCTCGCCGGGCTCCAATACAAAATTCCCGTAACTGGTACCATGGCCCATTCCTTTGTCGCCAGCTTCGAACACGAGAGCGATTCTTTTAGAGCCTTTGCTCGCAGCTTCCCGGATGATACTGTACTACTGATCGATACCTACGATACCATTCAGGGCGCTCACAAGGCCGTCGAAGTAGGCAAGGAGATGGAAGCAAACGGGAAACGACTTGTTGGCGTCAGATTGGACAGCGGTGATATATTGCGCCTGAGTAAAGAGGTGCGGCGTATTCTAGACGAGGCGGGTCTAGGCTACGTCAAGATCGTGGCCAGCGGAGGCCTGGATGAGTATCAGGCCGATCATCTGGTTCGAAACGGCGCTCCCATTGATAGCTTCGGAGTGGGGACTAAGATGGCCGTGTCTGCAGATGCGCCCTGGCTGGACATAGTGTACAAGCTGGTACGTTATCAGGACAGGCCTGTATTGAAACTCAGCACCGATAAGGCATCGTTGCCCGATGAAAAGCAGGTCTTTCGGTATCGTGGGGAAGACGGCTATCTCGCCAAAGACGTTGTAGCCCTACGCTCTGAAAACACAAACAATACGGGGTCGGAGCCTCTTTTGAGCAGAGTGATGGGGGGTGGGAAAACACTGATCCGCCTTCCCGATGTCCAAGAGATTCGAAAGCGGCTCCGGGAGGAGTTCAGCCTATTGCCTCTCAACTACAAGTCCATCAATGAACCGGAGTGCTACCCTGTTGAGATCAGTTCTAGATTGCGCAGCCTGAGGGACCAGATTCAACAATCAGTGAAGTAAAGGGAGATAGCATAGGAATCAACTCATGTTCAAAGAATTCAGTCTCGAAGAAAAAACAGCCTTAGTTACCGGAGGTGGGAGAGGGTTGGGAAAGGTCATGGCTCTGACGATGGCAGAGGCGGGAGCCGATGTCGCGGTAGTCGCTCGTACGACCAAGGAAGTGGAAGTGACAGCTGACGCTATCCAAAAGCAGGGCAGACGCTCCCTTGCATTAACGACGGACGTAACCGATTCTGCTCAGGTAGATGAGATGGTCTCTAAAGCAACACGAGAGTTGGGTCGCATCGATATTCTGGTGAACAACGCGGGTCTCAGCCTCGGCGCTATACCCGTCGTGCCTCTACCAGAACCGCCCGAGCACGGTATCACCTGGGCTATCGATACGGGTTTCAGTGATGAGAACTGGAACGCCATTGTCCAGACCAATCTCTACAGCGCCTTCTACTGTGCTAGGGCAGTGGCCCCACAGATGGTGGAGAGGCGTAGCGGCAAGATCATTAACATAGCCTCAGTTCGGGGCCTAATGGCCGAGTCGTATTATGCTGCGTATGACAGCAGCAAAGCAGCGATGAAAATGCTGACGAAAGCCCTTGCCCTGGAGTGGGCCAAGTACAACATCAATGTGAACGGTATAGGTCCTGGCTGGTTCATAACCGAGTTGACCCAGTCCAGGTTCGACGATCCTGAGTTTTACAAGCGTAGTGTCCAGGAGATTCCGCTAGGTAGGTTGACTGATTCTCGTGAGTTGGGGTTGCTGGTGGTATATCTAGCCAGCCCCGCCTCCGACTGGATGACTGGGCAGGTAATATATCTGGATGGCGGACAATCGGCACTACACAGCTGATACACTAAACACTTGATGGAGGGGAGATATGGGAGAACTCGACGGGCAGGTAGCCATCGTAACCGGGGCGGGCAGACTAAGAGGCATAGGCAGGGCCGCTGCGGTATCTCTGGCGAAACTGGGCGCCGACGTGGTGGTGACAGGGACTGGACGCGACCCTGCGACTTTCCCAGAGGATGAAAAGGCCATCGGCTGGAAGGACGTGGAAGGAACCGCCGAACAGGTCAGAGCCTTGAGTCGTCGCGCGCTCCCCCTGACGGTTGACGTGACCAACTCGAATCACGTGGACATGATGGTAGACAGGACGTTGAAGGAGCTTGGACGCATCGACATTCTGATCAACAACTCGGCCTATGCCAAAGGAAGGGACAGAGTGCCGACTGTAGAGATGGAGCAGGATGTCTTCCAAAAGGTGGTAGACGTGAAGGTGTTGGGCACCTTTCTTTGCTCAAAGGCCGTGGCAAAGGTTCTCATCGATCAGAAGCAGGGAGGAAAGATAGTCAACATATCATCTGGCGCGGGCAAATCTGGAGATGCCAATACGCTGGCCTACTGCGCCGCATGTTTTGCTCAGATAGGCATGACCCAGACCCTAGCCAAGGAGCTAGGCCCCTATGGAATTAATGTAAACTGCGTGTGTCCAGGGTTAGTGGACACATCCAGAGTTGACGATATTGGGCGGGGAAAGGCCTGGGGGGAATACTCTCAAAGTGTTCCCATACGCCGTCTTGGCACTGACGAGGAACTGGGCGACTTTGTAGCCTACCTGTGCACCAAGGCAGCGTCATGGATCCATGGACAGTCTATCAACGTCGACGGCGGCGAAGTGATGACCCACTGATATGGCAACGAGGGCTAGCCCACCTCTTTCGTTACGTCTGCCAGCACCTCGCCGAGATTACGCACCACGTAATCCACATCGTCCCTGGTTATGCACAGGGGAGGACTCAGATAAATCATATCGCCGCCGCGCTGCCTGGTGAGGATGCCATGACTAAGGAAGCCCTTGGTAAGCTTTTCTCCGACATTCGCCTCTTTGGGAAACTTCTCCTTTGTCTTTCTGTCCTTCACCAGCTCGATAGCGGCCAGGAGGCCCAGTCCCCTGATGTCACCAACAATGGAGTGCTCATAAAGGGTTTGGAGTTGCTCGAGGAAGTATTTGCCCATTTGAGCTGAGTTCTCGACTAGGTTCTCCCTTTCGATCAGCTCCAGATTGGTCAGGGAAGCAACCGCCGCCCCGGGATGCCCTCCGAAGGTTAACAGATGACGAAGGGTCTTTTCTTCTTCACCTACGAAAGTGTCAGCCACCTCTTTTCGGACCACTGCTGCCCCAACAGGCACGTACCCACTGGATAACCCTTTCGCCACGGTCATGATGTCCGGTTGGAGGCCCCAATGCTCCGAGGCGAACATCTTTCCCGTTCTCCCGAAGCCTGTGATCACTTCGTCTACTATAAGCAAGATGCCATATTTATCACATATAGATCGTAGAGTTGGCCAATACTGGAAGTGAGGGATCATCAACCTGGAAGTGGAGATGGGCTCACCTATCACGGCCGCCACTGTTTCAGGGCCCTCATGCTCAATTGCTCGCTCGATGTCGTAAGCGCACTCCAAGTTACACTCAGGGAGGTTACTGCAATGTACACAGCGATAGTGATCGGGTTGGGTCACGTGGATGTTTCCGGGCATTAAGGGACCATAATGCTGTGGCCCCGCCGATAGACTGCCACCGAGACTGATGGTTCCGAGAGTTGCCCCATGGTAAGAGCCTCTTCGGCTAATGATCTTGAACCTGCCTGAGTTACCCTTCTGTCTGTGGTAGGCCTTGGCGATCTTGAGAGCAGACTCCACGGCCTCTGATCCGCCACTAACCATGAACACCCTGGACTTTTTGTCAGGGGCGATGCTAGCCAGCTTGGCAACCAGCTTCAACGTGGGAACGCTGGTAGTATTCTCGGGAGCGTAATGAATATGGCGAAGCTGCTCGCTGACCGCATCTGCTATCTCAGTTCGGCCATAGCCCAGATTTACCAACCACATGCCGGCCAATACATCTATGAACTTTTTGCCCTCGGTATCCGTTACCCAGCATCCTTCTCCTTCGGCTATGACGTGGAGTCCGTCGGGTTTGGCCAGGTCTGCTACTTGCTGCTCATGAGGCCAGAAATGGTCCAGAGCCATCTGCTTCAACTCGTCGAACTTGGGCTGGCTGCCTACAGTAGAAGCCATGTGCACCTCCTTGGGCATTCTGGGTCTTGGGCACCATTTTACATCAAAATTGGCAATATAGGTATCGTGAAAAGAGAGTAAGGGGCATTGACTTGGACAGAGGAGTATAGCAATGGAGTACCCTTAGTATCGTTATTTAGGCCTCCATCTCCTGCCTCCCTTGACCGTTAGTGTCGGAGCAAATCGTTGTTTGGTACGTATTTCGTTGCCCAACTTGTCATCGAAGGCGAAGTCTCCCTCCTCCAGCTCCAGAACAGCCGCATCTCCCTCTGCGCCAGGACGCAAAGTCCCTATGTCCTCTTGGCCAATCGTCGCTGCGGCGTTGGCAGTAACGCTCTTGATAACTTGCTCTACTGACATTCCCGACGCCAGGAATAGGGACATCAGACTCAGCATGTCATATCCTGGCTGCTCTCCTGGCCATACCCCTGTTATGTCGGTGCTGATGGTGTTGGGCAGCAGCTTCTCTTCGATGGCTACTTTACATATAGGGAGAGAGTAGTGCTTGGCGAAGCATGCGGTGTCCAACTGATAGCCCTTCTTATAGGCCGTCCAGACGTCGTCGTGGATGTATCCCTTATCATTGAGGACGTTGTATTTGGTGCCTTGGAAGATATGGGTGGCGATGTCGCCGGGCTTCAGATGCTGGAAAAGCTCGCCCATCGGCATTAGAGAGTCCATAACGTGGACCATCACCTTCTTGTTGGTATGGTCGGCGATCTCTCTCGCTGCTTTGAGAGCAGCATCGGCATGTTTTGCCGTGGTTCCGTCCGGTGACAGACGGACTTTGACCCCCAGAAGCACGTCGCTATTGGCCTCCACGCACTTGATGGCCTCTTCGGTTGTGGCGAACCGAAACTCCTCCAAGTCTGCCATGCCCAGGGCCCCCGTTATGTTGCTGCCAATGGCCGATAGGTGCAGGAAGGCGTAGATCCTGGTCTCAGACCGATCGATCACATAGCGCCTGAAGCCTGGGAAGTTAGTCCATCCCGTGCTGCCTGCATCCACGGCAGTGGTGACTCCTACGGAGAGGTTGGTCTCGTCAGGGTCTGCGCCAAAGGGCGCTATGTCGATGGCGAAGTGGCCATGAAGATCGATCAGTCCCGGCACCACCAGCTTGCCAGATACATCTAACACCTCCGCGCCCTGCTCGCTGGAGACGGATTCGGCAACCGCTGCGACTTTACCGCCCTTGAAGGCCACGTCCCGCTTTCCACGCAGATTTTGAGCAGGATCGACAACCTCCCCACCTTTCAGAATGAGATCGTAGTCCAGAGCCATATTCCCGCCTCCTATCCGGATGTTGAGTATTCAATCTGGGGTATCCTAATACTATGAGTGGACTCGCCTCATGTCAATCTCATGGATCTGCCTAGATTGCCCACACAAATAAGGCATAGGTATTTATCCCACCCGCTCGGGCAGGTTTTTGTATGTGGGGGCACATTCCCCGGTCATGCTGAGGATAGGCCCCTCATACCCTCTGCCAGAGGAAGGTGTCCTTCTGGACTCTCCGTGGAGCTTCTGGAACAGGGTTCTCTGGATTCCCGTGTCAAGGCATGGGAATGACGGCATAGGGGATGAGAGGGCACCCTTCGACACGCTTACCATGAGCGGGGCGCCCTTCGCCATCGTGGGGGCATGAGATGGATTCCCGCCCGGAGGGGGAATTACGGGGAAGAAGGGGAGCATCTCCCAGACCTCCTGCCAGAGAGAGTCATCCCTCTGGACTCCCTCGGTGAAGGATTCAGGGACAGGGTTATTTAGGCGGGAGATGTGGAGCCGATAGAGTGTGGCCCATCAGGCTTCAACTTCCACGATGGGCTGAGCGAGAATCCAGAGGCTCAACATCGTGTAGCCCACCATTAGCGCCAGCATGGGGTACTGGCTGCGCAGGGCCAACTGGTGATTACGAAAGAGTCGAAGAGCTGCTACGTGAGCTATGTACACGGCGACGACGTGTCCAACGACGATAGTCACTATAGAGACGAACCATATAGCTCTGGCATTTACAGCTGCTATGTTCACCTGATAGTCAGCGCTGCCGAAAAGGTCCCATCCGAAACCAAAGGGATCGGATGCCAGGGGAATG
The DNA here is from genome assembly GCA_965197675.1 of Dehalococcoidia bacterium. GTDB lineage: Bacteria > Chloroflexota > Dehalococcoidia > Plut-88900 > Plut-88900. Next base: position 2,079,944 of record OZ240221.1, read on the forward strand.
ATTAGCTGTCCCTGAATGATTAGGAACGAGAAGAAGTGGGCTAGGTGGTATGCCAAAGCAATGGGTATCAGCGAATACACCATCACCCTTGCCACTTCTCCGGGTCGATGGTCGGTCTTGGAGAACCGAGCAGCCAGAGCGGCAATGGGAAGGAAGATCAGAGGGAACATCAATACGAACCATATAAGGCCAGCTGTCTGGGCACCGGTAAATGCCTGCCCTCCCAGGAAGGATAAGTAAGAGTACATATCGTCGAGGATGGACCCCCAGGTGGAAGTGGCGGTGAATCCATCGAAGCTGACGGTTGCCAGCATCAACAACACGAAAGCTACGTGGGATACGGACACCCTTTCGTTTCGCAGCAGCCCTGCTGCGAAGGGTCTCAGGTTCCACTCTCGTTGGTCGAGCTGCGCCTTCTGAAAGCATTCGTGGCAGTCTATGCATTGCTCGTTTAGATCTAGACAGTCTGAAGGGCAGGCTTTGCACAAGTCTACGGAATGCACTCTAACCTCTGTAGGCGAAAACCGCGACAGGAACCCGAAAATCAATGAGAATGCCTCTCCATGACGGAGCCACGCATGTTTCCCGAACACGAACATGCCCGCCCAAGCGGCCCCTGAGTACATGAGGACCAGGACGCTGAGATTTCTGGGTCCGGCGGAGTCGGGGTAGACGTTCTCCACCCAAGCGAAGGTTGCGAAGAGTATCACTCCAGGCCAAATACCCAGCTTCTCCGGGTAGGGCAGAGCCAAGGACAGTTGTTTCTTCTGACTTAGCAGTCCGTACAGTCCCTCGACCCAGCCGTAGAGGATCTTCCAGGGATTGATCAGAGACCAAATGTTACCGATAAGTGCAGATACATACGCTGCACCTACCCACCAGATCACCCATATCATGGTCGGAGTCAGATTTCTGGATGGGATTTGTTCACCGAAGAGGCCTGTGATTATCACCAAGATGAATAGGGAGGCCGAGATCAGCTTTATCAGAAACAGGATAGAAGAGTGGCTAGCCCACCGGCCGAGACGCAACTGTAGAAGATTGTATCTAGCGTATCCGTGCAGACCGGGAGAGCTGCGCACGAACACGCCGATGACTACGAAGGAGAGAGCAACGGCTGCACCAGCACCGGCAATGTACAGCCACAGGGGCACGGGAAGGTCGTACCTGGGGCCGAATCCGTGGGCATGAACAGGAGATATGTTTGCCAGAACCCCAATGAGGACCAGCGCTGTCACGATAAACACCGGCCGTATATGCACAGTGAACTCCTTCCGCCTCCAGAAGGCTAGCGAGGATTCACCTCCAAGAACATGAGGCCTACGTCTTCTGTCTGCTCATCATGGCTGTGGCGATCTTCACTCATCTGCTCATCATCACTGGAGGTCTCCAGCGTAACTGTGGTCATGGCACTGATTGGATATTCACAATGACTGTTATCGGTAAGGGTTACCATGAGAGTATGCTCTCCCGGCTCCGTTGCGGACACCAGAGCTTCGGGCACCAGATACATGCCTTGCAACTTACCATTCAAATACAAATGCCAATGGCCAACCGGGAATCCCGTAGTCCCAGGCTCTGTGCCAATTTCAAAGTTCTCCACCTCTACAGCCACGCGCAAGATTCCAGGCTGGTCCATAGGAGTAACACTGAGACTCACTTCCGGGGTGGGAGAGTCTGGGGACAGCACTGCATTACAGTCTCCCTCGCTATTTCCATGTTCGTCTTGGTGATCAGTTCCCACAGAATAATGGCCTTCGATGGGATACCTGCCCTCGGCGTTGGCCACAAACTCGATCACTCCGACCTCTCCAGGCGTGATATCCTTAAGAAGCTCATAGCCGTGGACGTGAACCTCCACCGGCTCGTCCGATGACCATCTCATAACGACGGTATCGTCCTTCTTGACATCTATGACGGAGTCTCCGACCACCTCTCTGTCCTTGATCTCCAGGTCGAAGGTGAGCGTTTCGGGTTCACCGCCGCCACTGCAAGAAACCATCAGAAGAACACTGGTCGACAAAGCTAAGATAGTCAGAAAAGAGAGCTTTCCCCTCACCATCTCCTTGTCCAAGCTCATTGATTTAAACCCTATGTGAATAATATCACGCAATCTACGACACAACAATCTGGACATCCCTAAACTTTGAGTGGTTACTTCATAGAAAACGGATGCTAAACGGTAATGTTAGCGATGGCAAAATGGACGTCCTCTGAGTGTGGTCCCACCCACCAAACCTATGCAACCGCTTCAGATGATACTTCAAGGTGGTATGGAATGTGTGCTCTGACCTGTCCGGTGATAGACTGGATAAGTCAGCCGGCCAGCGGCTTCTGATTACCTCCTAGTTCACGCCTCACTCTATGGTGATGCGCAGAAGCTGGACGCCAGTTCCTTGGGAGTAAGCTTCTGGTTCGAGAAGCGCCTTTACAAATCCCGGGCGAATGTCCATCGATGTCAACTCAAAGATTCATCAATAGAGAACACGGTCAGACCTTCCAGAGGCCTTGTTAACTGGAGTGCGTGGAGTTGGTGTGATTAAAGCAACGGCGGCTATGACATTTTCGTGAAGGGCGAGCAGGACCGAGGTTTCTCACAATTCTCTCACAACAGTATCGGGTATAATCACAAAGGTGTCACTGCACTCTTTTAGTTTAAAGCTGGATGAAGGGTTTTTCGTGTGCGTGGGCCAGAGATATATCTCTGTATGCATAAGCTGTGCCGCCGGGTGAGAAGTCCGGCATTCTTGTCCAGGTTTTTTGGCTCCTGCCGTCATTGGCACTATCATAGTCTTTGCAGTAAGCTAGGTGTAGGGGTAACATATTCAATTCGGTAGCCTGGATTTTTCTCCCTCAATAGCCAGACGAGTCAGAGAAGGTGGATATGAAATCAGTTATAGTTCCCCTAGACGGCTCTTCCATCGCCGAGCAGGTATTGCCCCACGTCGTGGACATGGCTAAGGCGCTGAGCTTGAAGATAGTGTTGGTTCGTGTCTCTCGACCGTTGGGAGATTACTATCACTACCCGGCTTTGGCAGATGTGGGAGCTTTACGAGATCTCTCCAAGGAAGACCATCGACAGGCGGCGGGATATTTGAGTCGGACTGCCGACCAGCTTCACAGTCAAGGCGTGTCCTCTGTAGATGAACAGGTGTTAGAGGGTGACGTAGCCTCAGCAATTGTGGACTACGCCCAGGAAGTCCCGGACAGCATGATAGCAATGACCACTCACGGCCGCTCTGGGGTAGGCCGATGGTTCATGGGTAGTGTCGCCGACAAGATTATCCGAGGGGCCGCGATTCCGGTGTTTCTGATACGAGCACAAGGAGACCAATAGAACCTAGATTCTCCACCTAAATTAAGCAATAAATACCTCGTTGGCGCCTAGTGCAAAGCAGGCTATGATGGTTCGTGTAGAGGAGAAACTATCACCAACGAGGTGCATTTATTATGAAGTAAGGACTGCTGCTATTCCGTACTTTGAGCCTGCTTCACTATGGCATACGCCTTGTTCCCACTCGCCCACCCAGGTGAGTTTTGGGTCTGGGAGCACATCCTCTAGCTGACGGTAGACAGGCCCACACCCCCTGCCAGAGGGATCCGTGCCTGCCTACGGCATGTAGGCCTCTAGACTCCCTCTGTGTGGACTTTCGGCACATGGTCATTTCGGTGGGAGATTTGGGTAGAATCGACTTGAGGGGTAGGTGTGCTCTGGCACTTGACGTATGGCCTTAGTTTGAATCGGGTCAGTAGATGATCATAGCTAAAACCGCTGGGCGGCGGGCGCAGGCTACGGAATAGGTCAGCTTATCTAGGCTGTTTCATGAGTTTCAATCAACGCCGCCTACAGTTTGAGCACCTTGAAAGGTACTGCATACTCGCAGTCAAGCCTAGCGCCAACCTCAGCTGCTCCCCAAGTAAGGAAGGTCTCAGCATCGAAACCTCCCGACAGGTTTTCCAAGTAGGCTTTGTGCTCCTGAAGCGAGGCGATGCCGGTTTCAATGAAGTCTGTTACATCCACTCCGTGAGTGGCGTTGGGGGAGTAGGACACGAAGATCATTTGAACCCCATTCCATGGCTCCAGTCCCTCCTCCGTCAGCTCTGGGAATATCCAACGATTTCCCGCATCCCGAGAAGCATCCAGCACAGCCAAGCCCACCCAGCGATGGTCTGCCATGTTGAGCTTTTCTCCATCCCACGTATCGTGATAGTTTCCCGTTAGCAGAATATCAGGTTTGTGTCTACGTATGGCCCTGCTTATGTCCCTTCGCATGGGCAATCCGTACTCTATACAGCCGTCTTTGTGGTCCAGGAACTCGACCGTCTCGACGCCTACCACTTTCGCACTGCGAATCTCCTCTTCTTCTCGGATGCGCCCCGTCTCTTCCGGTTGCAGGGAATCGATACCCGCCTCTCCCCTGGTGACCATGAGGTAGACTACTTCTTTACCCTGGGACGTCCATCGAGCTATGGCGCTCGATGCTCCGAACTCGAGGTCGTCAGGATGAGCGGCGATGGCCAGAGCCTTACTCCAGCTCTCGGGCAGAGTTTCAAGCTTGGCTTGTTCGACCATTTATCAGTCTAGTGGAAGCAGCCTCGTCCAGGAATGTCCCAGACCGTCTCGACTACACCGTTGCGTACTCCGATGAACTGGTCCCATCGGTTAACCAGAGAGTCTTCGTGACCGCTTATGAGCAGGAACTTATCTCCTATTTCCAATTGGCTTCCGTTGCCCACTCGAAGAACTATGTGTTCCTCATACAGCCCGTCCACAGTTACACCTGGCATGCCCTCTACCTTGGGTAGCACGCCCTTTAATGAGGCTATGGCCCTGCTACCTGCGTCGCCCACCGCAATACCTGGACGAGGGGTGCTGATAACCGTGCCGAGCACCTTGGCCGCTATCTGAAAGTCGGTCATGTAATCGTAGTCGTGGGACATGAGGGCGTAGGTTCCGCCCTCCACCTCGGTAATTCCTGGTATGGTGGTAGCCACATCGTATGTCCAACTCTCACCTGTGGAGACCACTTCCACCGGGATACCCGCGGCTTCGATAGCGTCTCTGACATCGAGACACATCTGGATGTACCTGCGTCCTTCAATGAAGCGAGTCTCTCTATCGGGCTTGCCAGGCAACGTCTGATGGCTCATAACACCCCTAAAGGCGATGTTGGGAAGCCTTACTGCCTCCTTGGCGAGATCTACTCCCTGTTGTACATCCCTGATGCCCGCCCTTCCCATAGAGGTATCTACCTCAATCAAGACTCCAATAACAACGTCATGGTGCTGGGCTATATCAGATAGGTCCTTCAGGTTCTGCGAGTTGTCTATAGCAACTTTGACGTCGGCCCGCTTGGCCAGCGCGCAAAGCCTTTCGATCTTGTCCCTGGTTACTATCTGGTTGGGAATGAATACGTCGTTGATGCCTCCCTGAACCATAACCTCGGCCTCGGCCACTTTGGCCGCACATACCCCGCCAACCGTTCCACCAGCCTGGATTTGCAGATGCTCTACAGCAGGACTCTTGATGTTCTTGCAGTGGGGCCTCATCTTCACCTGGGTGTCACGATACGTATCAGCGACTAGATCTATATTGTGCTCGAACGCATCCAGGTCCACCAAGAGACACGGAGTATCCAATTCAGTTATATGGGTTCCTATCGAAGGGTGGTAGCTCTCCATCTGCTTACTCCTTTCTCTAGCGATAGCGCCCTCTGGCAGCCACCTCATACATGGCTTCCAGTTTGCCGTTTCGCACCGCGTGAATATAGTCGTGAAGATTAGCGCACGTGCCTGCCTCCCACGGAATGAGCCATATTTTGCTGCCGAGATCGAGACTAATGCTGGATTGGACCTCGGTTATCAGAGTCCCGTGCTCTGCACTGAGTCCAGCCATGGACAACCCAGGAATACCAGCTACTACTGGTAAGCTGGGGTCTGCGGCGATGCACTTGTGTCCGGCATCGACGATGAATCGACCAGGCTCGGGGCAACTAACCACCGTGGCCATTACCTTGGCGGCAGGGCGTAGTTCTGCTCGATACGGTTGGTAACGAGCATCCATGAGAGCATAGGAACCTGCCGGCACCTCGGTGACGCCGTCTATCTCTCCCACCACGTCATAGTTGTGAGTACCTCCGACGCTTACTATGCGCACGTCCATGCCAGCCTTTTGGATCATCTCTCGGGTATCGAGGACCTTCTGGACACATTGCTTAGACTCCGCAGTTAGCTGATCCTTATCCTCTGTCAGGATGGCGCCCTCGTATGTCATCAGCCCCGCAAATTCCAGATTGGACGCCTTGTTTATGGCACGAGCCAACTCGACTGATGGAGATCCTGGCTCTGTCCCGCATCTGTTCAGTCGAGTGTTGACGTCCACTACCACATTTAGGTTGACTCTCTGAGCAGTTGCAGCCTGCGATAGATCCGTCACGTTCTCAGGGTTATCGGCAGCCAGAGTAATGTTGGCGCGGCGGGCCAAGCTGCACAGACGGTTGATCTTCGGGGCGCTAACTACCTCGTTGGCGATGAAGAAATCGGTAAAGCCTTTGTCGAAAAACGCTTCAGCCTCTCCGACAGTATATACACCAATGCCTGCTGTAGCACCTTCAGAGTCTAGCTGCTTGCGAGCAATGTCGGGACATCTGTGAGACTCGACAAAGGGACGCAACTTTGACTTACGTTGACGGAAGAAAGAGTGAACGGTCTCTATGTTCTGCTCCAGTGTCGAAATATCTGCCACTAGTGCAGGAGTGTCTAGCTCTTCGACTGGGGTGTCCAGCGGTTTAAGGATGGGAAGTTCCACATCTGTCTCCGGGAAGCAAGCAGCAGAATAGCATACTTGATTCGGGCTGTCTATGTATGGTACTCGTCCAGTAGATCAGTGACACTTTGCCTCTTTCTCTGAGTTGTGATGCTGCTGGAGGAACTGAAGTGGAGTAAGGTAGCTAAAGCCTGGTGGGTATGCAACGTGTCGTATACCTGTCCCCACTCTCTTAGACCACATAAGTCTGAGTCGGCCTTCTCTACTCAGATGGTGATGTCTGTCTAACTTCTTTGATCCCAGGTATCCTGCTCCGATTAGCTGCATGATGACACCATTCTACGTGTCACCTATCACTCTGAACGAGATCAATGTGCGAGTGGCTGACACCATGGATCTATGCGACTTATAATAAAGGGTAGGGTGTTATCAGCTAGTTATGAGGAGAAGCTGCAATGTATGGGATTGTAACTATAGTTGAGGACGAGTGGGGAGACCTGGTAAGAAAGATGTGGAGTGACTTGAAGTCGTCGCAGGGGTCTGAGGCCGTAGAGGGTTTCAGTCTACCTCACTTTACCTATCACGTAGCCGACGACTACGACATGGCAACGGTGGAGAGGCTATTGAAAAAACTGGCCTCCAATACCCAAGGGTTCGCTGTGCCCAGCGGAGGGTTGGGTATTTATCCTGGAGACGAAGGCATCTTGTACATAAACATGGTGCGCAGCCCCGATCTTACCCGACTGCAAGATGCCCTTTGGGATGAAACTACAAAAGCCGGCACTAACGTGGTGAGGCTGTATCATAGAGATCGGTGGCTGCCTCACGTAACCATAGCTAATTACCGGAAAGCTATGAATGAATTGCCCCAGCTTGCAGCCACATTTGAGACAGCGAGAGTGCCCCGCAAAATTCCTGTAAACAACCTAGCTATCATCGAAGAGGTCAGCACAGGACATGAAGTTTGCTTTCGGGTCGAGCTACAGAATCAAGTATAGAGATGGAGGGTAACCTGTCATGTTCATCATGGTGGAAGTGGAGGAGTCGGAGAACTGCCCGCTAACGTTGACCAAAAGCTTCAATGCAATCGAGGCTCCAAAACGCATATCTCTAGTCGAGACCCTCGGTCAGAATGGCGAAGAGGGGGTATTTCAGATAACGGGTTGGTCGCCCATAGGATCTATTCCCGCATACGCCGTACTGGTGGAAGATTCGGGTGATGGGATAGCCCTCCTCGTGTACGGCGGTGAAGAGGGCATCAGGCTTAAGCTCCAGGATTCACCTGAAGGCTGGGATCTAGAGAACAGTGAACAATGGGGAGATGCTCTGCTGCTTCTACACAAAGATACTCGAGTAGAGTGATCAAGTATCAGGCTCCTGTTCCTCACTCTGCAGCGAAGGATGAGTTTCCTCCACGATTGGAGATCCTTCTTTGCCAAATAGCCTGGAAACATACCTGAAGCTCATCATGGTGAGTGCCCCTATAGTACCCCCTATGAATCCGATAACGGCCAGTCCAACGCTGCCTCCCAGAAAGCTCCCGATGACAGCTCCGGCTATGGTTCCTACTGCTCCACCGCCATAGACATCGTTGATTCCCGCACTTCTCACAGCCCCAAGAAACAGCCCTATGAGCCCTCCACAGACAAGACCCAAAACCGCTATGGCAGCAGCTCCGTGAAGCACCGAGTCAATCCCATCCATTAACATTCCTAGGATTGCTCCTATGACCGCTCCGGCCAGAGCACCCAAGAGAAGACCCAGGAGAAAACCGACCACCATCCCTACCACCCCTCTCAGTGTGGCCTTTACGAAACCCCGACCCGAGCCCCCGTTCAATATCGAGTCGATGAAGCTGGCCCCTACCTTGATTCTCTGAGTCATGCGAATCCACTTTCAGTTCTATGATACCCGCTCAGGCTAGCTGGTACAATTAGCACCATAGTATTGGTAGCGCACCGTTTGGATAGAGCAGGCATCTAAGCCTAAAGTCGATACTTATTACCTACTTCGGTGGCATGAAACAGGTGTGATTATTGAGCCATCGAATGCTTGATAGTGAAAGGTTATTGCGTTGAATCGAATGTGGCGAAAACATCGTTTTTACTACTTAGCTGTCTTGGCTGTTATCGTCACGCTCGCACTGGTAAGTATGGCATGCAGCTCCGACCAACAAGCCTCTCCAGAGGCTTCACCTACATTCCAGCCATCACCGGATATTCAGGAATCCACCCCTGTACCCGCCCCCACGCCTTCTAACCAGGAAATGCAGGCGCTCACCCCGCTCTCTGACGAGGAACAACGAGACCTGATGTATCGATTACTCATCGACGTGCGCAACACGCAGGATGTGAGCGCGGCAAATTCGGCCGTTAGCGAAATCCTGGCTTTGCGAGATCAATCCTTCGTACCGGTCTTGATGGAGCTTCTTCCCCTGCCTTTTACATCAGCTCACCGCCAGTTCAACGTAGAGGTGGTACTTCCCGCCCTGCGTGAGCTTACCGGTCAAGAGCTTCTCTATGATCTAATAGCCTGGAGAGAATGGCTGGGCAGACAAGCTGATTTGACCGTCCCCGAGAGTTTCGCAGAATGGAAGGGGGATCTGTTCGGCGTCGTCGACCCTCGGTTTAAAGACTTCTTTGTTGATCGAGAGACTGGGATGCAGTTTCCTCAAGAGAAGACTCGACTGGACCTTACCAAGATCAACTGGGGTGGAGTGTTGAAGGACGACGGATCAGGCATCAGCAGCATTCCCGCCTTGGTAAACCCAACCATGGTCTCTCCTGAGGAGGCCAACTATCTCAGGGATCACGATAGAGTGTTCGGGGTTTCGATAAACGGTGATGTTCGAGCCTACCCATTGAGGATTATGAACTGGCACGAAATGGCCAACGACGTAGTTGGTGGCAAGCCTGTGGCCCTAGCCTATTGCACTTTATGCGGTGCAGGCATTCTGTACGACGCCACTTTCCATGATACCATCTACACTTTTCGCACGTCAGGACTTCTCTACATCAGCAATAAGCTGATGTACGACCTGAACACCAACACCCTCTGGAACCAGTTTAACGGTCAACCCGTTCTGGGGGTTCTGGCCGATAGCGGCATAAAGCTGGATATAATACCCATTACACTCACAACCTGGGGAGAGTGGCTATCCTCTCATCCCGAAACCAAAGTCCTAGACATAGAGACAGAATATGTCAGGAATTACGCTTCAGAGGGTGACCCTGGGGCCGCCTACACAGCCTATTTCGCCAGCCCCAACACCATGTTTCCCGTTGCTGAACGAGATGATCGGCTAGAGACGAAAGCTTTGATTTATGGACTGGAAATCAACAATGAGTACAGGGCGTATCCCATCGACGAATTGAAGAAAGAACCGGTGGTTTCGGACGCTCTAGGTGGGGTCAATGTCGTCCTCGTTACAGAGCCTACCACGGGAGCAGTCAGGGCTTACGAAATGGGAAACAATATCTTCGTATCTCTGCAAGAATCTGATGGCGCCACTCTGGTCCTGGATGATGAGGGGAAGACGTGGACAGTGGAAGAGTCGGCCTTAGTAAACGTTGCTGTTTCTGAGGAAGTGCTGCCGCGTATCCCAGGGCATACGGCCTTCTGGTTTGGGTGGTATGCCTTCCATCCCGAAACAACAGTCTATGGAGTGGATTGATGAATGAGGGCTGTGAGGGGAAAGGTCAATAGTAAACGTGGGTACCCAGCCGCCAATCCAGATCGGTACGGATTTCTTCAGCCATGGAAGCCGCGAACCGGGACATCAACCGTTGCATAAGAGGTCTTCTAGGTCTGACGTAGACCACACGCCGAGGCACACGGCCTAGCTGAGCAGCCAAGTCTAAAGCGGACTCCATATCGCCCACATCATCGACCAAACCGTACTCCTTGGCTTTTTTAGCCGTGAAGATCTCACCCGTGGCGCGCTCCCGAACCTCATCGACTGTCATGCTCCTAGACCGGGCCACCAATTCCACAAACTCTTGGTAGAACTCGTCGATTAGCTCCTGTTTCTTCTTATCTTCTTCCTCGGTGGCTTCCCGATAGAAGGCTCCCATATCCTTGAAAGGCCCGCTCTTGGTCACCGACATATCGATGCCGAGGCGTTTCAGCAGATCCTTAAGCACTGGCGATACAAAAATGACACCAATGGAGCCGACAATAGAACTGGGCATTGCTATTATTTTGGTGGCGGCGCAACTGACCATGTATCCGCCGGATGCGCCAACACCTCGAACGAAGGCTATCACAGGTTTCCTGGATGCCAGGCGAGAGACAGATCGATAGAGGTAATGGCAGGCTGGAGCGGAGCCTCCAGGACAGTCGACCTCCAGAACCACTGACTTAACCCTGGCATCGGATCTCAAAGCATCTAGCAAACCCACAAGCTCGGATATCCTGGCGCCTCCGTATATGGAGCCAAAGAGCTCCACTACTGCTATTCGAGGGTGGAAGGGCATTATCATCTTGCCCGCCGACGCCACCATCGCCGAACTTACTGTCTCCTCAGATCGTACAGACGAGTTGGCCATGGTGCCGACAATCCTCTTATACAGATCGTAGGTCACTCCCGCGGCAGCGACACCTAACGGAAAAGCCATAAGCCCTTGCCACAATTTCATAATCAACTCCGCCAACTGTGATAGTGCCGATATTATAGCAGAGGCGCTCAGGTGGTAATAGAAGGTTGGCGTCTCACCTTCTCAGGAGAAATGCCGTTCGAAGGCTTATCAGTGCTCCTAAAGTGGCCCCACCCAGGCAAAACCCCAACAGTTCAGCGGCACAACCAGCCCAGAAATCCTCACTTGGACCTTCAGGGCAGAATGAGAGGTTAGCGATGAGAGATCCTATCACTCCGAGGCCTCCAATCAGTAGCAGAGTGAGAAAGAAAAGCTCCATCGACCACGCAGGAAGCCAACTCCTGAGGGTTCTCCTGTCTCGGGTGATCATCTTTATCTCTCGCTTCTCCATCAAGGATATTACGTCGCCCCTATACCATGGCAGGTACACGTGCAGGGTTGCCTCACCTGGTTAACACCCACTCCTGCCAGCACATAGCCCGGACACTTTTCGTGGGTCTGATGCCTGCATTCTAAAGACTTCATATTGCTCCGCATTGTTACTGTTTCTGACATAGTTGACCTCATTGGATGATTTTATCACGAATAGGGCTTCATCAAACGTTATTTGACGTATAAATCACCTTCGCATACACTTCACAATCAAAATATATTTGACAGCGACAGGTAACACCTTCTATGAAGGCGATAATCCTAGCGGGAGGCTCAGGCAAGCGACTGAGGCCTCTGACGGACAATCTTCCGAAAGCCTTGGTGCCAATAGCAGACAAACCCATTTTACAGTGGCAAATAGAGTGGTTTAAACAGCACGGCGTTTTCAGCTTCCTCCTTTCTGTTGGATACTTGGCCGGGCTCATTCGCTCTCACTTCAAAGACGGCTCTCCACTTGGTGTGGAGATCGACTATCTAGTCGAGGAGCAGCCCCTGGGAACGGGAGGAGCATTGAGGGCAGCGTTGCAGAGCTTATCCACCGAGGAGCCTGTCTATGTATCCAATGGGGACGTAGTCACCAACTTGGACCCTCAATCGCTGGAGGTGCACAGATCACAGGATGGTGTAGTAGCCAGTATGGCCCTGGTTGCGTTGCCCTCTCCCTATGGAATCGTACAGGTGGACGATAGTACATCCTCAGGACACGGCTTCATTAAGTCCTTTAGAGAGAAGCCTCACCTGCAAGATTACTGGATAAACGCCGGCGTATATGCAGTTGATCCCAACATCTTGGATTACCTTCCCAGGATGGGGAGCTTAGAGCGTGACGTGTTCCCTGTACTCTCCCAGCAAGGACTGCTATATGCGTGTAAATATCCCAAATGCCTCTGGAGATCTATAGATAGCCACAAAGACATCGAAGAGACATCGGGGATGTTAGAGCAGATAGTTACTGAGAGCAAGCCTTTGACCTCCTGACGTCCGTTGGCAATAGACTTGTAAACAAGCGCAAGCTATAATTCGACCGATGCAGCGCCTAAAAGACTATTACGCTGACAAAACGATTCTGCTGACCGGTGGTACTGGTCTCGTCGGTAAAGTCCTCATTGAAAAGGTGCTCCGACAACTTCCTCAAGTCAGAAAGGTATATATTCTTACGCGACCCAGGTACAAGGCAGGCGGCGTCTCTGTACTGGTTCAAGAGCGTCTGAGGCAAGAGATAAGAGATGCTACCGCCTTCGATCTTCTTAGGATGGAGCACGGCTCTAACTTTCATCAGTTTTTTGACGACAAGGTGGAAGCCATCGAAGGGGACGCAGCTCAAGATCATCTGGGGCTCGACGATGAGACTTACAAGCGATTACAAGACGATGTTGACATAATCATCAACTGCGCTGCCTTGGTAACCTTCGATGCCCCGATAGACACCGCCCTAGAGTTGAACACCTTGGGGCCGAAGCGAATTTTGGAGTTCGCCAAGGGCTGTAGAGATGCGGTGGTTACCCATGTCTCCACCTGCTACGTCAATGCGACTAGAGAAGGCCCTATTCCCGAAGAACCCCTTGATCCCCAAACCTCTATAGTCCAGATCAAGGGTATCTCAGACAAACCCTACGATGTAGATGCAGAGATATCAAGCATTGAGAAGCGAGTAGACGGAGTTAAGGGAAAAACATACAAGAGGCATTCTCAATCACAGGCTGACCAAGAAGGGTGGAGCAATAATGGACGCCATCCCGAAAGAGATGGTAAGCGTACTACGATAGAGCAGACCGAAAGACGTCTATCCAAGCTAGGCATGAAGTGGGCCCGATCCAGAGGCTGGCATGATGTATATACCTTCACCAAGGCCATGGGTGAGCAGGTATTTGCCAGGAATCAAGGCTCGGTTCGTACGGCCATAGTTAGACCCGCTATTATCGAGAGTGCACTAGAGTCTCCGCTACCAGGTTGGCTCAACGGTCTCAGGATGCTTGACCCCTTGATTTTGGCCTATGGTAAAGGACGACTTATCGATTTCCCTGGCAATGCTAAAGGTATCCTGGACATAATTCCCGTGGATATCGTGGTTAACGCTCTACTTGCCATTGTACCCAACATTCGGCAAAGTCAAGCACCTCAGATCTATCACATAGCTTCTGGCATGGAGAATCCCCTAACCCTCGAGGGATTCGCCTCTCTGGTGGACGGATACTTCCGCCGATACCCCTTTACTAACCGTTCGGGAGCAGATGGTAACGACAAATCTCTACAACTTCCGACCTTTCCATCGACTGAAAAGTTTCTACGTAGACTGAGATTGAGATATATGATTCCGGCTCGCATGTTGGGTTTAGCAGCCTTGGCAGCCTCCTTCCATCCAGAAGGCCGTCGACTAAGGAGCGAGTACAAGTCCAAGCTGTCAGGCCTCGAACGACTCAAGCAATATGGGCGGCTGTACGGACCATATGCTGAGAGTCAAAGCCAATTCTTAACCAACAACACCAAGCAGCTATGGGAGTCATTGGACCCAGAGGATCAGAAGGAGTTCAATTTCGATATATCAAAGCTGAACTGGCGCAGATACATTCAAGACGTACATATTCCCGGCGTAAAGCGGTATGTGCTCGGCATTATAGAAGAGACCACCTCGTCCGCTATAGAGCGAGAACATGTTCTAGCTGGATCAGCCATCGCCAGTTCGAAAGAAGGGGGACAACAGAAGGCTAAACAGTACACAGCCGGTACCGGTGCAACTCAGGCTGGCCCCTACGAAGATTCACCACTTTCCCTAGATCACGCTTTATCTACCCCTCATTGGCCAGAAGCATTAATACCTCGAACGCCCGACTCCAAAGACATAGAGCAATGGACGCGGGAAAGTCTAGTGGCAAACGTAATAAGGGGATCGTCGTGGATACCTATGAAACTGACATATTGGTTCTGGGTGAACGTTAAGAAACATGGTGTAGAGAATGTACCTTCCGAGGGTCCCTTTATCATCGCGTCCAATCATTGCAGCCACATGGACACCCCCACCATCTTCCACTCGCTAGGCGAAAAATCCCGAGACCTTTACACTGCAGCGGCGGTTGATTACTTCTTCGAAGGGCACAAGTACCTGGGTGGCTATGTACATGCCGTATTTCGAGCTGTTCCCTTTGATCGGCAGGGACACGTTACCGAGGGGCTCGGACTGGCACTGGAGATTTTGAATCGGGGCCATTCTCTGGTCTTTTACCCTGAAGGTGGCCGCAGCAAAACCGGAGAGATACAGCCCTTCAAGGCTGGCGTTGGTATTTTGGCACTGCTTTCCCAGGTGCCCATCATACCTACCCTTCTTCGGGGCACCTTTGACTCAATGCCCAAAGGCAACTGGTTCCCTAAGCGGCAGGAGGTGGTTGTGAGCTTCGGAGAGCCCCTCTCTGTCGATACGTACCTGGAACTACTGGATAGCAAGGGGCTTGGGGAGACATGTAGATCTCTCACCACGGATTTACAAAAGGCTGTCGAGTCCCTCAATGGCAGGGGATGAGTCGGAACATAGAGGTGTCGCCGCCTTTTTCGACGTAGATGGAACTTTAGCGGCCTCCAATCTGGTGGATGCTTACATGAATTTCAAGCTCCACTATCGACGATCTCTAAGAAAAGCTCTTTGGATGTTAGGATTTACCCCCAAGCTCCCCTACTACGCCGTGGTGGACATGATCAGTCGTAGGATGTTCAACCAGGTCTTTTTCAAAAATTACAAAGGTGTTTGCTTGGAGCATCTGAATTCCTGGGTTTCATCGGAAGGTAAGAGATTCTGGACCAAGCGACTATTCCCCGCCGCTCTCAAAGAGGTAAGAGAACATCAAGGTCTAGGCCACAAGGTAGTGCTGGTTACTGGTGGACTGGCGAGTATGGTACAACCTTTGAAAGAGCTGCTAAACGCTGATGGCTGTATGGCGGTCGAGATGATATACAATGAAGGAACCCTCACCGGAAAACTGAGCGGGGAGCCCCTTACAGGGCCTATAAAGGGATCTGGCGTTCGACGTTTGGTGAGCGAATGGCGCCTGGATGCGACACGCAGCTACGCTTATGCAGATAGCTATGCGGATAGGGCCTTCCTGGAGTCAGTTGGCCATCCCGTGGCTGTGAATCCAGACCGCAGGCTGAAGAGGTTAGCCAAAGAGTGTGGATGGGAGATTAAATTTTGGAAAAAGTCCCATCTGGCTGAACAATCATAACAATGAAGGCGCTGGTACTCAGGAAAAGCATTCCCAGGTATGTTTGGACTCGGCTTCTAGCTGCCAGGTCTTCTCGCCTGGCCACTGCTCCCGGGACCATGTTAAAGCTAGAGAATATACCCGAGCCAAAATTGCCTGGACAAAATTGGATTAGGGTACATTCGCTACTTAGCGGCATCTGCGGCTCCGACCTATCAGTGATTCTAAGTCGAGGAAGTCTTTATCTCTCAGCCCTGACCTCCTTTCCCTTTGTGCCAGGCCACGAAATATATGGTGAGGTCATCGAGACCGGTGCGGGTGTGTCTGGGGTAACTGATGGCGACCGAGTGGTGGTGGAACCGGCCCTCGGGTGCGTCGTGAGGGGATTCTCTGATCTCTGTTCAGCTTGCAGCCAGGGCCGATATGCCAATTGTATGAGGGTTACCGATGGCGACATCACGGAGGGGTTGCAGACGGGGTTCTGCCGAAGCACCGGTGGAGGATGGAGCAGTCAGCTAGTAGCACATCAATCCCAAGTTTACTCCGTCCCAGAGGATATGTCTCCCGAGGCAGCTGTGTTAGTAGAGCCTTTTAGCTGTGCAATACACGGTGTCCTTCGGAGTGAAATCGGCCAGAATCAACAGGCGCTGGTGATAGGCTGCGGCTCGATAGGCCTGCTGACTATAAGAGTCCTTCGGAAGCTTGTTCCTGATTGTCGTATAGTGGCCGCAGCCAAATATATTCACCAGCGAAAGCTCGCAAAGGAGATGGGCGCAAACCAGGTAGTCCCAGCAGGCAGTAAGGGGTATGAGAAGCTGAGCGAAATAGCCGGCGCCACTCTCCGCACCTTGGAACTGGGTAAGCCAGTAGTAATAGGAGGCTTCCCTTATGTGTTCGAGTGCGTAGGCAATCACTCGGCGTTGGATGATGCTACTCGCTGGGCCTCCGAGAATGGCACTGTCGTGATGCAGGGCATGCCATCAAGTGCAGGCGCCGATCTGGTGCCGGTCTGGTATAAGCAGTTGCGTTTGATAGGGGCCTATGCCTATGGGCTGGAAAGATATGGCGGAAAAGAGATCAAGACCTTCCAGCTAGCCCTGGATTTGCTAAGCAAAGATGGTCTGGCGGAGACTCTGACAGGGTTGGTACGTCACAAGTTCCCTCTCTCTCGCTATAGAGATGCTATCGACTGCGCCGTACGAGCGGGTAAAATGGGAGGAGTGAAGACGGTGTTCGATTTGACCGACCAGGCAGCCTAGCCCAGAATGGAGAAGTACCTTGAAACCCGCCGAGATTGATTCGTTGGACTTCGACAAGGAAAAACTGATAACTCACGTAGAGGCCCCGGGAGAGCGATACCTCTTCCACTATGGAGAGGCCTTCAGATATGAGCCGCTGCCAGTCGGCACCAGGGTGGTCTATCCCCCGCCTCCTCTACCGCCCATCGAAGACGTTGACGGCGCCATCGAAAATGCCCTGGAGAACCCACTATCAGCCGATCCTCTTTCTGCCCAATTGAAACCCGGAATGAAGGTCACCATCGCCTTCGATGACATATCGCTGCCACTACCTCCCATGAAGTCGCCGGACCTGAGACGACGCATCATCAACAAGGTGCTGGACAAGCTGGCCGTCAAGGGAGTCGACGACGTTCACTTGATGGCGGCTCTAGGATTGCATCGGCGAATGACCGCTGGAGAACTGAGAGGAATCTTGGGATCTCGCATCTTCAACTCCTTTCACCCCGATAGGCTGTACAACTTCGATGCCGAGGACAAAGGCAACCTGGTAGTTCTGGGAAAGACCTCGAAAGGCCAGGAGATAGAGATATCCCGCAGAGCAGCAGAGTCAGACCTCTTGATATACGTCAACCTCAACCTCTCATCTATGGATGGGGGCCACAAGTCCATCAATACGGGGTTGGTCAGCTACCGAACCATTCGTCATCATCACAACGTCCATACACTAATGCACTGCGAGTCCTATATGGATCCCACCAGGTCTGCTCTTCATGACGCCTGCAATGTCATGGGAGCAGTAGTGGAAGAGAACATCAAGGTCTTCAAGATCGAGACTACCCTCAACAGCAATACCTTTCCATCTGTGCTGGGCCATCTTCAGAAGCAAGAGCAAGACTGGAATCTTGTAGACAGGTCTCTGTTTCACACCAACAGGATGGGTCTAGATATCATGCCTCACCGTCTGCGGTGGTCCATCTTTCAAAACCTAAGAGCGCCCTACGGCCTTACAGACATAGCTGCGGGATCTACTGAGCCTGTTCATGAGAGAATTCTGAAGAGCGTATTTCGTCAACAGGCGGTGCCTGTGAAGGGCCAGGCGGACATCGTTATCGTCGGGCTTCCCTATCTGGGTCCATACAACGTCAACTCGTATCTAAACCCCATACTCATCCACTGCCTCGCTTTAGGGTACGTCTTCAACCTCTATAGGGGTAAGCCCCTGGTTCGCAAGGGTGGAGCCCTGATACTTCTCCATCCCATGGAAGATAGGTTCACAAAGCTCCACCACCCTTCATACATCGACTTCTTCAACAACGTCCTGGCTGAGACTAGGAACCCAACAGAGATCGAAAGTAACTTCGAAGAGTCCTACGCCAATAACGAGCGTTACATCGATCTATTCCGCAACTCCTATGCATATCATGGAGTCCACCCCTTCTACATGTGGTACTGGGCCTGCTACGGGCAGAGCTATCTAGGTCGAGTGATAGCAGCCGAAGCCAAGGATACGAAGGTAGCCCATCGGTTAGGCTACGACACAGCCCCCAACCTCCATACGGCTTTGGAGATGGCGAAGGACACCGTTGGAGACAAACCCGAAATCACCGTGTATCATTTTCCTCCCATATTTCTCTGTGACGTGGAATAAGTGTAGGGATGAAAGGCTCATGGGCGATAATCGCCAATCCTGTTTCGGGGCGCGGGAAAGGTAAAAGGAATGCCAGCAGACTATCTCAGATTCTCAATCGTTCTGGCGCTAAAATCAAAGTCCTCTGGACAACCGGGCCAGGCGAGGCAGAATGGCTGGCAACGAAAGTAGTCAAAGATGGAACTGACGGGCTGCTGGTCTGCGGCGGCGATGGCACATTGCACGAGGTGATCAACGGCCTGTTCTCCTCCTCAAAGGATCCCGACCAAGTGCCGATAGGCGTTGTGCCTTCCGGGCGGTGTAACGATTTTGCCTCTTGCCTCAAGCTACCAAAAGAGCTTTCCACCATTGTTGGCACACTAGCTTTCGGACATGTTCGGAAGGTTGACCTGGGACTGATAGGAGAGCGCTACTACTCGACGGTGGCAACCTTCGGATTCGATAGTTCGGTCAGCGAATACGTTGCCGATGGCCGGTGCCCGAGCTTTCTAGCGGGCACTTCAGCCTACCTGTACGGTGCCTTCATGCAGTTGATACGATACAGCGACGTCAACGTAAAGATTAGTGGAGATTCGCTAACCTTCGAAGGACCTGTATTTCTCGCGGCAACGGGAAATACGCCCACCTATGGAGGTAGAATGCAGGTAGCTCCATCGGCTGTGGTGGACGACGGACTCTTGGATCTTTGCTTGGTGAAATCCGTGTCCAGGCTGGAGGTGGTTAGGATGATGCCTCACATATTCAATGGAGGCCACGTTCATCACCCTGCCGTATCTCTTCACCGAGTGAAACGCTTGACCATCGAGTCCGAAAAGACGCTTCAGCTATGGGCAGACGGGGAGAGAATTGCCAAGACCCCGACCACCATTGAGGTAGTGCCCAGAGCCCTATCTGTTTTGACGCCAACCCAGCATCAAGCTTAAACGCCCTGGCCATAGAGATGGTTGGGTTTTACCAACACTATTGCCCGTTGGTCCTGCCTCATGACTCTGTCGTACTCATCCCAGTCGGGATGCTCGCCTCCGCCACAAGCCCGGAAGGCGTCGCGCAGTTCCCAGCGCAGCTTTTCGTGGTCGGTGTTGTCCAAAGAGCTAATGGTCACCAGACCTTCCACTACACACCATCTGCTCCAGTCTGGGCTGACGGTGAGCACTGTGCACCGAGGGTTTCGGGCCAGGTTCTTCAGTTTGGCCGATCCGCCGATGGCAACCAAGACCACACCATTCTTGTAGGCTCCCGCTTTGACCACGCTGGACTGGGCCGCGCCACTCTTGCGAATCGTGGTTACCACGGCGTCGTGATAGGTCTCGAAAAAGGAGCGCACGTCATCGAAGGTCACCGTATCCTCCTACCATTGAGCTTAGGATGAATCTTCCCAGATGGAGAGCCAAGGGTCAAGACCTTTCTGTTGGGCTCTGCGGGAACCGAGATAGTCCTGACCATCAATGTATCCGGAGCTTCTCTAAGTGTCGTCACCTGAATGGCGTTGCTCACTCGAGCATCCCAGGCAGCGAAGCTCTCCAGGTACGTTTGTCTACAGGTTGGGACAGGTCTTTATGTATCCCCACTGGTACAGATTCAAGATGCGCCTTAGAAACTCTGTGATGAGAATCATGCCTATGAAGATAAAGGCATCGTAGATCTAATTAGACATCCAGGTGATCAGCGCCCTTGTTCTCAAAGAAACTTCTCAAGCTGTTCACAACAGTGTCACTAGGCTGCGCCTAACACCTTTACCTTTTCGTCTTCCAGTATCCTCCTTCCCACATCCCACGGATCAGTTTTACAGAAGATTTTTCCCAGCCTATCCTATGGCTGACGCCCTCAACATCCAACAAACCATAGGGACAAAGAGCCAGACATCGTGTGTTGATACGACTACATTGAGGGTACGCGGACACCAAATTCATGATCAGACTTGACAGGTTTTGAACCAGTCAATATATTGCACTGAGTTAATGGTGTTTTTAAAATGATCGGTAGAGAAAAGCGAGAGGGAGTTCAAGAGGAGCAGAGACATGGCTAGAGTTTATACCTTTGAGGATGGTTTGGAGGATAAGCAGCTTCTGGGAAATAAGGGCGCCAACCTTGTAACCATGACAAGGCTGGGCTTGCCGGTGCCGATGGGTTTTGTGGTTTCTATCGATGCCTTCAAGGAGCATCAGACAGGAGGTTCCCTTCCCACCGAGGAGATAGCCAACGGCTTGACATGGCTGGAAAACAAGACAGGAAAGAAGCTGGGAGAGGGGTTGATGGTCTCCGTTCGGTCATCGGCGCCGGTTTCGATGCCGGGCATGATGGATACGGTCCTCAATGTGTCGAGCAAAGATGAGATGATGTCCTGCATCACCCAAGTCTTCGCATCTTGGGATACTCCCAGAGCCGTAGGGTACCGGGGACTACACAAGATATCATACGACCTTGGGACGTCTGCAGTGGTGCAGGCCATGGTCATGGGAAACAAGGACGAGAATTCGGGAACCGGCGTGGTCTTCACCCGGAACCCCAGTACGGGAGAGAAGGGCCTTTTTGGCGAATATCTATCGAAGGCGCAGGGAGAGGAAGTGGTCTCGGGAGTGAGGACTCCGGAGGAAGTCGAAAGTCTCCGATCATCTATGCCCCAGGTATATGCACTGCTCGAGAAGATGGCCATCACCTTGGAGCGCTACTTCAAAGATATGCAGGACGTGGAGTTCACCGTGGAATCAGAGGCGCTCTATATGCTGCAGACCAGGTCTGGTAAGCGCAGCGGCCCCGCAGCTATCAAGATAGCTGTCGACATGGCTGAGGAGGGACTCATCTCTCGGGAGGAGGCTATCCAGCGAGTAACTCCCGAAGATGTGCGAGCTTTGTTGCATAGCAGAATCCAGTCTCCCGATGAACACGAACCATTGGTCAAGGGGTTGGGTGCAGCTCCGGGCGCCGTTACTGGTAAAGTGTACTTCGACCCAGAAGAGGTGGGGACTAGCACCAAGAAGGGTCAAGGGATCATCTTGGTGAGACCGGAGACCAGCCCCGATGACATACAGGGGATAGCAGCTGCCGACGGGGTGCTGACATCCAGAGGTGGGCTTACGTCTCACGCGGCCATCGTCACTAGAGCCATGGGAAAGCCATGCGTGTGCGGCGCGGAAGAGATGAGCGTAAACGTGTCTGACCAGAATTTCAGGATCAACGGTACCCTGGTTGAAAAAGGCGACGTAATAACTATCGACGGCAGCACAGGGAATGTATATCTGGGAGCGCTTCCGCTGGTGGAGGCTGAGGCTACTTCTGATCTGGACAGGCTCCTGGAGTGGGCCGGTGAGGTCAAAGAGATTGGGGTCTGGGGCAATGCCGATACAGCCGAGTTGGTAGCGTCGGCCAGAGACCACGGTGCCGAAGGCATCGGGCTGTGTCGCACTGAGCGACAGTTCAACACCCCAGAGGGCCTGGCAGCCATCAGACGATTTATCCTGGGTGGGACCTTAGAGGAGCGGATGTCTGCCCTGGAAGAGTTGGGAAAGCTGCAGAAAAGAGACTTCGTCGAGCTTTTCAAAGAGCTCCGCGGCATGCCGGTAATAATAAGGCTGCTGGATATGCCTCTTCACGAGTTTCTACCGCCTGAACACCAGATTCACGAACCTAGGATGAAAAAGCGTCTGGAGGAGATGAAAGAGGTCAATCCTATGCTGGGTCATCGGGGAGTTCGTCTGGCTATAACCTATCCAGAAATTTACCAGATGCAGATTCAGGCCGTTACAAAGGCAAATTCAGAAGTAGATGCCAACGTTTACATAATGATTCCGCAGGTGATCACAACTCAAGAACTCTTATGGGTCAGGAGACACATTCAGGGGCAGGGATTCCGTATAGGCATAATGATGGAAACGGTTCGCGCTTGCATGCGGGCTGAGAATCTCGCACAGGATGCAGACTTCTTCTCCTTTGGCACCAACGACCTGACTCAGGCTGTATATTCCTTCAGCAGGGAAGATGCCGAGAAGGAATTTCTCAGCACCTACTTGGAAGAGATTGTGTTGCAAGACAACCCCTTCGAGGTTGTGGACGTTAACGGCGTCGGACGCTTGATGAAGATGGCTATCTCCTGGGCCAAAGGTCAAAAGTCAACCCTGGAGATAGGGGTTTGCGGAGAGCACGGTGGTGAACCTCGCTCTGTGAAGTTCTTCCACGATATAGGTGTAAGCTACGTGAGCTGCAGCCCCTACAGGATTCCAGTAGCTAAGCTCGCCGCCGCACAAGCCGCACTATCCAACCCTCGGTCTGGATAGCTCTACCTCAGATCGTATTTACATTTTCTGACGGTTGACACGAGTTACGGACGAAGGTATCTTTTTGTCTCCGAGACTTGAACTCTTCCTCCACTGAGAGACTACATGTCCCTGAAAATAGGTCTTCACACCGGCCCTCAAAACACCAACTACCGGGATCTCGCTAAGCTGTGGCGCCTGGCAGACTCTTCAGGCTTTCATTGGATATCCATATGGGACCACTTCTACGACAATCCATCGCCGGACGGTAAGGGTGACTGCTTCGAAGCGGTTTCGGCTTTGACTGCTCTGGCTGTCGAAACCGAACACGTTAGGGTAGGGGCATTGGTCTTTGGCATACCGTACAGAAACCCAGCCGTCCTGGCCAAGTCTGCTGTGAGCGTCGATCACATAAGCAACGGCAGGTTGGAATTGGGAATAGGTGCAGGCTGGTATGAGAGAGAGTTCGAGGCTTATGGAATTCCCTTTCTGCCGGTGAAATTCCGACTGGATGCCCTGGAAGAAGGCGCTCAAATCATAAAGTCAATGCTCACCAGGGAAGAGACCACGTTCCACGGTCAGCACTTCACTGTGGAAAAGGCCTACTGCTTCCCTCGACCTGTTCAGAACCCTCCTCGATTGTGGATTGGAGGGCTGGGCGAGAAACGGACATTGCGCCTTGCTGCCAGGTATGCAGACGCTTGGAATGCCGCCTACATCTCTCCGGATCTGTTTAAGACCAAGTCTCAAATATTGGACCAGTGGTGCGAGTCGGAAAACAGGGATCCATCACCGATAGAGCGGAGTGTCAACGTGGGTTTCTACATGGGAATCGACGAGGCTTCGGCGCAGAGATTACGCAGCCAGAACGAGGAAGTGTGGAAGGATAACCCTCAGCGATTGGGAGGCATGCTTTTCGGAACCCGTAACGAAGTCATCGATAGGATAGGGCAGTACGTGGACGCAGGCGCTCAGGGACTGAACATAGCCATCCGGGCCCCTTTCGATTTCGAGACCTTTCAGCACTTTATCGATGATGTGATGCCGGCCTTCAAAGACTGATCCGGACTACCTATTTCCTCGAGGAAAGCTATGAGATTGGGCCTATTCTTCATGCCATGCCATCCTCCTGGGAAACTCCACGCCGAGACTTATCAAGAGGACCTGAAAGTGCTCGCCTGGGGAGATGAGTTGGGGTACAGCGAGGCCTGGATAGCCGAGCATCATACCCTCCCCTGGGAAAACGTGCCCGCTCCCGACCTGTTCGTGGCCAGAGCAATTGGAGAGACAGAGCAGATCACTTTGGGGACAGGAGTAGTCCTGCTTCCCTTTCACAATCCTGTTCACATCGCTCATCGAATTGCCATGCTCGACCATCTGGCAAGAGGTAGGTTCTACTTCGGGATAGGCTCGGGGGGAGCGCCAAGCGAATATGAGATGTACGGTATGGACATACAGTTGGGCGATCAGAGAGCTATGATGAGAGAGTCCATCGAGCTAATCATAAGGCTCTGGACTGAGGAAGAACCTTTCGAGCATCGGGGGGAGTTTTACAGCGCCAAGGTTCCTCGATCTGAACCTGAGCTGGGGATGGGCTATCACATGAGACCCTTTCAGAAGCCTCATCCCCCTGTAGCTGTGGCAGGTTTCAGCCCCAACTCGGGAACTCTGGAAATAGCAGGAGAGAAGGGGTGGTGGCCTATGAGCTCCAATTTTCTTCATTCCTCTCTGCTTCCCAAACACTGGGAGGCGATGAAGAGGGGTATGGCTAGAACCGGCGAAAGAGTATCTCGGAACGACTGGAGAATCAGCCGGCTGGTGTACGTGGCCGAGACCTCAGAAAAAGCCAGACAAGATGCCATAGATGGCCCTCTCAGTGGAGTTTTCGCCGACTACTTCAGGCCCCTCGTCGGGCTGATTAGCAAAAAGGGGGATGACCACTTTAAGCTCGACTTGGGGATGCCCGACGAGACTATTACCGCCGAGTACATGATCGACGAGTTTTGGATAGTTGGAAGTCCCGATGATTGCGTAAAGAAGATTCGGAAGCTGTATCAGGACGTGGGTGGATTTGGCGTGCTGCTAACTGCCTGTCTCGACTGGGGCGCAGACTCCGACAAGTGGTTTAGGTCATTGGAGCTGATGGCCAAGGAGGTGTTACCCGCTATCCAAGATTTGACTCCCACGTAAGAATACGCCCTTTCACATACAAGGATTATCATGCTCAGAGGAAACGAGCTATTAGGCGAGGTCGCGACGGTCGTCCTCTTCGAGAACGATCTGGTCAAGATATGGAATCTGATCGTGGAGCCGGGGGAGACCGGTATGTGGCATCACCATACCAGACCCTATGCAACAGTTATGCTCGAAGGCACCGGCATCACCGTAGAGCACGATGACGGTACAATCGAGGATGGGCCGTCAAGACCAGGGCACTGGACTTTCCACGACGAGCCCGATACTCACCGGGTGATCAACAACACCAATACTCGATTCAAGAACATCTTGATCGAGATCAAAAAGTGATGCTCGACTGCCGGGGTTCTATGGTCTAGGTCTCAACCACGTTTCCGACCAGGCAATGCAGGTACTGGTAGCCTCACGCCCATCTCTATCGGCTCGGAGAGGCCTACCCGATGCCAGCGTTCCATTCAGTAATAGCTGGGCTTTCCTGGCTGGAATAATGATTGTGTACAGGCCATGGCTTCGGCCGGCAGTTCCAGGAGGAGCGTTGATGCCTATGGGCTCCATGATGTCCCACCAAGTGAGGCTGATGTCTATATCCCTTCCGGTGATAGTCTCTGTGATATAGGACCTTACGTCGCCCACTCGGTCAAACTCGGCTTCGGTCACAGGAACGCTGGTGTCGCTGAGGGGTGGGTTAATCATCACCTCTATTTCGCCCTGGAGCCACTGGGCCAAGGCGGGATTGTCGGAGTAGACTGCTACTTCGTTATTGGTAAGCTCGCTTTGCAGAAATAAAGCGTGTCCGGAACCTGCCGGAGAATAGAGTACTCGCCAGTGGCTGGCCCGAGTCGTAAACTCACCGCCCTCTTCTTGGCCGAGACGTATAAAAGAGTTTTCACCGGTCACTCGTACTTCATTGGGATCGACTGTACTAGCCAAACTGCACCTCCTTGTGTGGACTCGCACCATTGTACAGATATGCTGATGATTTAGCCATATCAAATCTAGGGCAGTTGTATCAGAGGCACACGGTTGGTATAGTGCGCTCAAATCAAGAAAGGATCCACGTATTGGCTGAAGACAAAGAGCACGAACTGCTGGATGTAATAATCGTCGGAGGAGGTCTGGCCGGACTCACCGTTGCTTACAAGCTGCGCCATAAAAACATCCTCTTGTTGGAGAAAGAAGAAAACTGTGGCGGGCGCACCATCTCTCGCCAAATGGGTGAGTACGTCTACAACACAGGTGCTCAAGTCATCATTGGGAACAGGAGTCTTGCAGCTCAACTGGCCGACGAGACCGGCGTGAGGCGAACCCTCATAGCCAAGACCAAGATACCACTCTGGATGAAGGGGAAGCAGATAGCCTCATCTTCGGAAGCGAGCTTTCTTTGGCAGCTGCCGATACCGTTGACGGAAAAGGTGAAACTGGGACTCAAAGTCCTGGGCATAAGGAAACGTTTCTCCGATATCTCAGGAAAGGACCCAGACCCCGATAATCCCAAGTTCGTTGAACTGTGCTCTACTATCCTTCAAGACTTTGTGGGCGCCACCCATCCGGACACCAAGGCCATATGGGACACTCTGTCCATAGCCGCTACCATGCTCCGCTCTCATGAGGTATCAGCCCTGGACTCCATTGACGCTTTCATCCAGTTCAAGATGCCCTCCGAGTACGCTGTCGCCGGCGGCACGTGGGAGCTAACTAAAGCCTTGTGGAACCTCATAGGCCATAACGCCATTACCTCAGCCGAGGTAACGGAGATCAAGCAGCAAGATGACGAGGTGAGGGTAACCTACGAAAAGGATGGAGAGAAGCAAACTGTTCGATCGCGCCAATGTGTAGTGGCTACCCCGGCTCCAATAGTGCTATCCATTATCAAAGACCTGCCCGATTGGAAGAGGGATGCCCTATCGAAAGTGGAATACGCCGCTACCACCAGCGCAGGCTTCCTTCTTAGCAAACCCTCTGAGGACTTATTAGGTAAGGGAGTATGGAGGATGCCGGTGGTAGGCAAGTCCTTCGTTTCCATAACCCGTCCCGACATATTCGCTCCAAAAGAGGCCAGGGAGCGCACAGGACAGGGGCTGCTGAGAGTCTACTCAGGCGACGAGGTAACCCAGAGATTGAAACAACTACCAGACGAAGAGGCTCTAGAAGTCTTCGCCAATGATCTGGAATCGATGTTTCCTAGGATAAAGGACTGCATCATCGAAAGCGCTATCAAGCACTGGGACTACGCCGACCCACCGTGGCGTATAGGCCGCCTCGAGCTAACTCCTGCTATTCAGGCCTCGACAGGAAATATCCACTATTGTGGTGACTACACCATAACCAAGGGCCTGGAGTCTGCTATTGGTAGTGCCTACAGAGCTCTTGATGAGTTAGAGAAACAAGGAATCAAGGCCTAGCTTACCATATCGTAGCTGCGGAGCAGTTTGCCAGGCAGCGCTCCCGTGCAGTCGTTCTCCTCAAATGTCACTGTGCCATTGACTATGGTGTAGCGCAGCCCCTTCGGCTTCTGGATCATCCGGCGTTCCCCGCCGGGAAAGTCGTTGGAGTACGTGGGCCCATCGTACAGCAACCCCAGCTCGTCCTGGTTGTAGATGATTATGTCGGCGAAGTTCCCAACCCGCAGCATACCCCTGCCTTTCATGTTGGCCAACCATGCGGGGTAGGAGCTTATCTTGTAGTGTGCCTCTTCCAGGGTCATAAGCTCCTTATCTCGGACCCAGTTGGCGAGGAAGTGAACGGGCCAGGTGCTTATTGTAAGGAACCGGGTGTGAGCACCACCGTCAGATAGAGAAATATGGGAGTGGGGATCTTTGATTCGATCTCCCACTGCATCATCTTCCAGAGGATGGGCGAAGGTAGTCTGCAGATCCTCGTCAAGGGCCAGGTCTAATAGAGCATCGACGGGATGTTTACCTTGCTCTTTCGCGATCGCCTCTATGGTGCGACCTTCGTATTTGTAGTTGCGCTCGTTGACCACCTCCAGAACCTTCATGCGACTCCAGTCGGTCCTGACGTAGGGTATCTCATCCACATCTTTTTTCATGGCGGTTCGATTACTGGCATCTTGCAGCTTGGTCATTCGCTGTTCGGGAGTACCAACGAGAGGCTGCCTCCAGTTGGGCATATAGTCGAACATGTTGTACTCGGCTAGGTTGAAGTCGGACTCGATGTCGACAGCCAACTCCTGAACTATCATGGGAAGCCCCTTACCTCTTAGAGTCTTTACCCAGTCGTACCCATCTTCGACCCCGACCATGCCCAGGTGGAGAGGTCGGCCGCTGATTCTGATCATGTCTTCCAAGAGCTCGCGTTCACCGTGATCAACATCTCCCTGGCTGGGTGTTGTCCAACCTATGTGTCCGACACCGAACTCACTCAAGACCTCGGCTAGGGCAATGAACTCCTCTTTCCTGGCGACGTGGCTGGGAAGGAATCCTCCATCCTCCGGGCGGTCTTCAGGGCTCTTGTCTGCAGAGAACCCAAAGGCTCCTGCCTTCATACCATCGTAGAAGAGCTGCTTCATCTGATTCAGCTCTTCGTCGGTCACCGATTCTCTCTGACGAGCCTCCAACATGCCAAGTACATATCCGCGCAAGGGTGAAAAGGGGAACAGAGAAGCCACGTTGAGTCCCAGTCCGTGACGTTCCAGGCTGTCTAGAAATTCAGGGAAGCTTATCCAGTCCCATCGGAGACCTTCGCGCATGGACTCCAAGGGTATGGCCTCGATGCGGTTCATCATCCGCATGTTCAGGTCTCTGTCCTCCGGCTTGGTGGGAGCGAATCCAAATCCACACTGGCCTATACTGAGAGATGTTACACCGAACCATCCCGACAGCGTTGCATATGGGTCCCAGTTGAGCTGTGCGTCGTAATGGGTGTGGAGGTCGACTGCTCCGGGTGCCACAATACACCCTGAGGCATCAAGCTCTTTGGCGCCGTTCGCCTTGATCACGCCGCTTATCATGGCCACTCGGCTGTCCTTCACCGCCAGGTCGGCCTTGTATCTAGGGACGCCCGTACCATCAACTATGGTGCCACCACGAATGACCAGATCATATTCCGCCAATTTATTGCCTCCTAGCTAGGATTGCAGGTGATTGCATATCTATAATGTTTACTGAAATAAGATACCTGCTGATTTTGGCTATGTCAATAATACGTATCTGCCCAGATCCCTCAGCTAGATGTGTAAGAAGACCTCCTTGGCTCCAGGGATAGGGGGTTGGTAAGGCTATTAGAAGGGCTTGCCAATCACCCCGGAGGTGTGAGCATAGAACCAAGGTCTTGCACCGTTCGGGGAATAACAGGTGTGGTCTTTCTCACCCCCCAGGTAAGTCGTTCTTGGAGACACAGCTCCAACCTCCCAGGCAAAGAGGCTCCGCCCCTTTGCAAGTCCCATAGAAATCAAGACGACCTCTGTGGGGGAGACGTGTTTCCATCTAGATTAGGTAAAAATACTTCGTTGGCGCCTACTGCAAAGCGGACTTCTGGGGTGGGGTCGGTACGGTACGCTCAGGCCCGCCTCCTTTAAACAGTAGTCTTCTCAGCTTAGTCGATCATCTCGTAGCTACGAAGTAACTTGCCGGGCAGGGATCCCAGGCATTGGTTCTCTTCAAAAGTAAGCGTTCCATTTACCAACGTGTATCGGAGGCCCTTTGGCTTTTGAATCAGTCGTTTTTCTCCTCCCGGGAAGTCGTTGGCGAAGACGGGTTTGTCGTAGAGGAATCCCAGCTCACTCAGATCGTAGACCATAATGTCGGCCCAGTTACCCACTCGCAGCATGCCCCGACCTTTGAAATCGGCAAACCATGCGGGCAAGGAGCTCATCTTATAGTGAGCCTCTTCCAAGGTCATGATCTCTTTGTCCCTCATCCAATGAGAGAGGAGCTCCACCGGCCACGCACTGTTGGTCAGGTAACGGGTATGGGCGCCACCATCGGAGACCGATATGTGACCGTAGGGGAACTTGATGCCTGGCTCCAGCGATTGATCGGTGAAGGGGTGAGAAAAGACTGTCTGAAGACCTTCGTCAAGGGCCATGTCTAGAAATGCATCCACAGGCTCTTTGCTCTCCATATCGGCCACCTGCTGGATAGATAACCCCTCGTATTTGTCGTTTCGCTGTTGGGCAACTTCTATCACCACAACTTTGTCCCAATTGGTCCTCTCGTTAGGATACTTCTTCACATCTCTTTTCATAGCGGCCCTGGTATCCGGATCCCTCAGCTTGGCTCCTCTCTCCTCGGCATTACCGACTAGAGGGTCGATCCAGCTGGGCATATAGTCGAATAAATTGTATTCTGCCAGGGTAAACTCGGCATCAGCATTTAGAGCAGACTCCTGCGTAAGAAGTGGTAGCCCCTCTGAGCGAACCGACTCCGCCCAGGGATGGCCGATTTGACTATCATCTCCTACGGATACGTGAAGATGTCGACCACTGGCCTTCATCATTTTAGTTAGCAACTCGTACTGGGGCTTCTGAGTAGGAAGTGGAGACGTTCCGATGGTCCAACCTATATGGCCCACACCGAACTCTTTCAACACTTCCGCCAGCTCCAGGTATTCCCTATCCGAAGCTACGTGGCTTGGCAGGAGTCCTCCATCTTCCGGTCTGTCCTCCGGATTTTTATCGGCTGAGAACCCGAAGGCTCCGGCCTTCATTCCTTCATAGAAGAGCTGCTTCATCTGGTCGAGCTCTTCGTTCGTTACCGATGTCCTCTGCCTGGCCTCCATCATCCCCAGCACGTAGCCCCGTAACGGAGAGAAGGGGAAAAGAGCACCCACGTTTACACCCAGCCCTTGCCTATCCAGACTGTCCAGGTACTCAGGGAAAGTCACCCAGTCCCAGCGAAGGCCCCTCCTCATCGATTCCAGGGGTATGGCCTCGATGCGGTTCATCATGCGCATGTTGAGGTCTCTGTCCTCAGGCTTGGTGGGAGCGAACCCGAACCCGCACTGGCCTATGGTCAGAGAGGTAACACCAAACCAGCCAGAAAGAGAACAGTAAGGGTCCCAGTTGAGCTGAGCGTCGTAGTGAGTGTGGAGGTCGATGGCTCCCGGGGCGACAATACAACCAGAAGCGTCAAGCTCCTTGGCCCCACTCGCCTTGATGACACCGCTTATCATAGCGACCCTGCCGTCCCTTACGGCGAGGTCGGCCGTATAACGAGGGACGCCCGTTCCATCCACTATGGTTCCGCCTCGAATGACCAGATCGTACTCTCGCATCCTGCTCCTCCTGCTTTGGGATTGGTATAAGCATATCATTTACCTGTTGTCTAATGCTACATTGCAGCTATAGAACCTGTGTCGTAAACCCCCAGAGCATTGGATTTTCGTCCTTCGACAAGCTCAGGACGAGCTGGTACAGGTTCGGATTCATCCACATTAGGGCTGTAGATTCATAATTTTCCCCAGCCAGTAGACTTTTTGAGACTAGCTCTATAAGCCCATTTGACACTGTCCTATAGTATCACTACACTCATTTGTGTCGCCAGGGTCACTCACGGCAGACGATTCGATAGAGCCCTTCAACCTGGTAGTACTATCGCACGACATCCCTCTAGATGCGGTGCCCCATAGAGCCGAGACTGTGAACAATGTGGCCAATGGATTTCCTACAGGCGCCTCAACTATCAAGTAACGGAGGAAGCTATAAAAGATATATCTGTAAAGCTGCAAGAGTACGATATCCCTCCTCAGGGAGGAAAGGCCTTCCGAGTCGAGCATGGCCAACTGATAAAGATCATCGACGTTAGGGGTGGTCAGGGAGCCGATTTCTTCGCTTTTAACCGAAGCAATATGAAGGAGTACCTCAGTGCCGAGCACACCCGCCCGGCTATCGGACGGCTATTCCCTCGAGTGGGTCAGCCTTTTTACACCCAGAAACGTCGTCCGATAATAACGTTCGTGGAGGACCACTCGCCAGGCATCCACGACATGCTTTTCGCATCTTGCAACCAGAGCCGCTACAACCTGGAGTTGGGCTACGAAGGCTGGCATCCTAGCTGTGAAGATAACCTGATGACGGGCATGAAAGAAATCGGTGTCCCGGAGGTAGAGATGCCTCAACCAGTAAACTTTTTCGCCAACTTTCCGTTGAGTCCAGATGGTGAGCTCTCTGCAAAGCCAAGCGCAACCAAGGCAGGCGACTTCGTTCTAGTGCGAGCCGAGATAGACTGCTACTGCGCTGTATCGGCTTGCCCCCAGGACTTGACCGAGTATAGTGGTACGCCTACAGAAATTCGGATCGAGGTAGGGACGTAGCGTGGTTCCACTTTGATAAATTCGCCAAGCTTCCAAAATGAAAGGGCCCCGAGGAAATCGGGGCCCTTTCACCATTGTCACCATGTCAATTGGTAAGCCTTACTGGCTCATCACGTCTTTTCTCAACCGCTCGTCTATGACATCCCAGTTCTCAGTAACGTAGGCCCAGTCGATCAAAATCATCTTGGACAGTAGCTCTTCCTCGGAATCCGGAATGAGCCTGCGAGCGTTTGGACCGTACTCTACCTTGGAGTTGGACATCCAGTATGGTACTTGCTCTGCCCACTCTGCCTGGAGCTCTGGATCCAGCATGTAGTTAATCATGACTTCGGCCATGTCTCGGTTCTCGCTGCCTTTCACCGCGCACAGGTAGTCGATGAACCCTGGAGTTCCTTCCTCTGGAATCAGCATGCCGTATTTGTCGGGGTCTTTTCTAACCAGAGAGGATATCTGCTCCGCCGCGTTGCCAAAGATGGCTATGTCGCCTCTCTCGATGGCTGCTGTAGCGTGGGCTGCCGTCTCCCACCAGAGGGCCACGTCTATTTCATTCAGCTTGTCAACGATGAAGTCCATGCCCCCTGGGCTGTCGTACTCACGGATTCCAGGCATATCGTCGAGAACCAGAGCAGCTATTCCAGCGGTCTGGAAGTGGTAGGATGAGTCCATACCCACCTGACCCTGGACCTCCGGTCTCCACAGAGCGTTCCAAGAGGTGGGTTCAAAGGGTACCAGATCCTTTCTGTAAGCCAGGGCGACGATACCGTACTCGAAGGGGACGCCGTAGGTGAGGTCGATACCGTCGAAGCCGGGACCTGATGTCTGGGTGTGGAAGTCATGCAGATCAGCGAAGTTGGGGATGTTCTCGTACCTCAGTGGATACCATGCATCCTCACGGGTACCTCTGATCATGTCGGCACCGAAACAAACGGTGGCGTCAAAGGGTGGCTCCGGAGAGGTGGCGATAAGGGTTAGATAGTCTCCGAACACCGGTACAAACTCGATCTCCCCACCGGTCTCCTCAGTAAACTTTGTGCCCATCACATCCCTGATGGTCTCCAGGAAGACTCCGGCATAGGCAGCCATTATCATCTTCCTGCCTTCAAAGATCTTCCCTTCTGGAGCTGGAGCAGGTGTGTCTTCGGGTTCAGGCGTGGATATATCCGCTGTTGGGGTCACCCCAGGTGAGACTGGTGTAGGGGTTGATGGTGCGGGCGTGGCCGTTGTATCAACAACATCATCATCGCCGCATGCCGCCGCCACAAGTATTACGGCCATCACCATAGCAAGCACCAACACCCACTTCTTTCTGGATTTGATTAGCATATGCCCTCCTTCTTAAGTGATATGCTTCACGAATTGTTCTATTGTATCCTTCATGTCAAGAGTGGAGCAATTCGCTTTCCACCTTGCTCGTATTAACGATTCGAAAGACAAAAAGTTATCTTAATCCCTAGATTCCTCACTTATAGATGTATAAGAAGACCACACTGGCATCTGCTGCAAAGCGGGCTAGAGTGTTTCTTGGACTGACTAAGGCCTGTTAACACTAACGTAGTGCATCGATAATGAACCCGAATAGGATGAATCCCAGGAAGAGTACGTCGAGCTTGTCAAAGCGAGAGAAGATGCGGCGAAATCCCTTCAGCCGACGGAATAGCCGCTCGATTTCGTTGCGCTTCTTGTATATCTCCCGGTCGTATTCCCAAGGGTCAATCCGGCTCTTCAGCGGCGGAACGACAAGTGTGAACCCCAGCGCTAACGCCAACTGGCGGGTCTCGTTTCCCTCGTATGCCCGGTCCATCAGCAGAGACGGGTTCCCATGCTGAGGCCCCAGATGGTGCAGCAGCTTGCGCCCTTCCGGCGCGTCGTGGGCCTGTCCTGGAGAGAGGGAAAAGGTTATAGCTGTTCGAGCATCCGCGGCAACCATATGAATCTTGGTGGTCCAGCCGCCGCGGGACTTGCCGATGGACTGGGGTCCGTTTTTTTTAACGCACCCGTGCCGTCGGGATGCACCTTGACGGTAGTGCTGTCCATCGAAACCGCCTCCAGCTTGATGCGCACCATCTGTTCCTTCTGGAGGTGTTCGAATATCCGGTCCAGTACGCCGCTCTTGGACCAGCGGTTCATGCGGGTGTAGATGGTATGCCAGTTGCCAAACCGGGCCGGCAACCCCCGCCATTTGCAACCATGCTCGGCGACGTACAAGATTGCGTTGAGCACTCGCAGGTTCGAAAGGCTGACATTGCCCCGCTGCACTGGGAGATGGGGCGCGATACGTTGAAACTGGACTTCGGTTATTTCCATGCCAGAATTGTATCATAATTCAACTAATAGTGTTAACAGGCCCTAATCAATCACTCAGGACAGGCCCATACCTCCTGCTCGCTGCACCTGTCTACCACAAGGTAGAGGCAGGCTGCCAGAGGGACACATTCCCTCTATACCATAAACAAGAAGGCCCCGAAATCGGGGCCCTCTCTTCAAAGTCGTCTCGTAAATCTTACTGGGTCATCCATTCCCTTCTCAATCGCTCATCTATCAGATCCCAGTTATCCGTAATGTAGATCCAGTCCATCAAAACCATCTTGGACTGTAGCTCTTCCTCAGACAGAGGAACGAGCTGGCGAGCATTGGGCCCGTACACCACGTTTTTGTTGGACATAGGATATGGTATGTTTTCTGCAAATTCCGCCTGAAGCTCGGGGTCCAGCATGTAGTTAAACAGAACCTCGGCCATGTCGCGGTTTTCGGTGCCTTTCACCACACACAGGTAGTCCATGAACCCGGGCGTTCCTTCCTCTGGAATCACCATTGCGTACTTGTCGGGGTCCTGTCTAACCAGGGTAGTAATCTGCTCCGCCGCTTCGGCGAACATGGCTATGTCGCCTCTTTCGATGGCAGCAGTAGCATGGGCGGGTGTGTCAAACCACAAAGCGACATCCATTTCGTTTAGCTTGTCTATAATGGCATCCATATCCGCGCTATCTACGCCTCCCGAATCGTACTCACGGATTCCCGGTTGATCGTCGAGAATCAGGGCGGTTATTCCGGCGGTCATGAAGTGGCCGACTGGGTTCATACCTACCTGGCCTGCGACCTCTGGCCTCCACAGGTCGTCCCAAGAGATTGGCTCGAAGGGGACCAGGTCCTTTCTGTAAGCCAGGGCCACGATGCCGTATTCGAAGGGGACTCCGTAGGTCAAATCTATTCCATCAAAGCCGGGGCCTGACGTCTGAGTGTGGAAATCGGTGAGGTCAGCGGCGTTGGGGATGTTTTCATACCTCAGTGGCTCCCAGGCGTCTGCGACCGTTCCTCTGATCATGTCGGCACTGAAGCACACAGTTGCATCAAAGGGTGGCTCAGGAGAGGTAGTGACAAGGGTTAGCATCTCTCCGAACACGGGCACCCATTCTATTTTTCCGCCAGTCTCTTCCTCAAACTTCGCGCCCATCACATCCCTGTTGATCTCCAGGAAAGCTCCAGCATAGGCAGCCATTTTCATCTTTCTGCCCTCAAATATCTTCCCTTCCGGAGTAGATGTGGGTTCAGGTACCGGTGTGGATGTCGCTGGGGGTGGTGTCACCCCAGGTGACAATGGTGTCGGAGTGGCAGGTATTGGTGTTGGTGTGTCATCATCTCCACATGCTGCCGCCACAAGCAACACTGTCATTATCACCGCAAGCACCACTACCCATTTCTTTCTGGACTTGGTCAGCATTCCTCTGCCTCCTTACCAGCTTATAAGCTTCACGAGATGCGTAATTGTACCTCCCATGTCAAACAGATAACAATCCCCTATAGCTCCATTAACGATTCAAAAGACAAAAAGTTGTCCCCAGCGAATTCATCTTGAAAATCGTGTAACAAGCTGTATAATTGGCCTGCTATTTCTACCCATATCAGCGAGGAGGGAAAAGTGAAGGTAGTAAATTTCGCAGAGGAAAAGACCCAGCCATTGTGGCAAGACTTGGTAGTAGATGGGGAGTCTACCATGGAGTGGTTTTTGCCCGGTGAGATGTCTCCCACCATCGACTCGGCACTGATCCATTTCACCCCAGGCGCTAGGACCAAGAAGTTTCAAATGGACATCGATTGGCTGGTGCAAATCAGCGACGGCAAGGGCAGTGTAGGTACAGACAAAGAGCAGCGAGACGTGAGCGCCGGCGACGTCGTAGTCTTTGAGAGGGGAGAAACTCGGTGGCTGGCAGCGGCCCCCGACTCCACCTTTTCCTTTTACTCTACCCACCGCCCCGGCCCCGAAATGACGACCCTAGACTGATCTAGTCTAGCACGGCCACGTAAACCCACGGAGTAGTCATCCGATACTACCCCGGGAGTTGTCTGTTGCGCAATGGAGCGGCAGACCAAAGCTGTCTTATTGACAGATGGCTCTCCCTGTGTATTTATCCACTTGTTGATCAGCTAGATAGATTTGGGGACAACCTCCACGTCGGAGAATTTACAGAGGCAGGGAGCCTGAAATATCTAGGCCAATTCCGAGGACGTTGCCCAGTCCGACTAGCCTCAAGGCCAGCCTTCACACTTCTCACCTCTCTTCACTTCAAGACGATTTGACACCTCACTCCCGTGCGAGTACCTTACGATAACCCAAAAGCAGCTTTCTCCGAGGTATCTGGGAGGAGTAATTGAAACCACAGATAGACAGATTTCGTAAGGATATCGAGGCCCTGGGCCAGATAGGCCGCACTCCGGAAGGTGGTGTGTCTCGCTTTTCCCTCTCTCCTGAGGACTTGCAGGGTCGAAATCTGGTGATGAGCTTAATGAGAGATGCGGGGCTGTTGGTCAGGGTAGACGCCATTGGCAACATACGAGCTCGTCGAGAGGGATGTGACCCATCGCTGCCACTGGTCATGATGGGCTCCCACATCGACACCGTACCTAACGGTGGTGATTTCGATGGGCCGACGGGCGTTATGGGAGCCCTGGAGATAGTCCGAACTCTCAACGACAACAACATCACTACTAAACATCCCATCGAGGTGGTGGTATTTGCCGACGAGGAGGGCACCCGGTTCGAGAAGGGGACTCTTGGCAGCGCATCTATGGCGGGGGAGCTAAAGGTTGAGGACCTATGGAACTTGGCGGACTCTCGGGGAATAACTTTAAAAGATGCGCTGAAAACGGCTGAGGCTGCCGGCAGTCCAGATGACGTTCTTTTGAAAAAGGGCGAAGTCAAGGCCTTCGTGGAGCTGCACGTGGAGCAGGGGTCAAAGCTGGAGGAGATGAACATTCCCATAGGCGTCGTGGAGGCCATCACAGGCCTTTGTCACTTGAAGATCACGGTGTCCGGTAAGGCCGATCACGCCGGGGCAACCCCCATGAATCGGAGGACAGACGCCCTGGTACCGGCGACACAGATGATCCAGGAGGTGGAGCGAATAGGGCGCTCTGACCCAGAACACTCGCTGGTGACCACGGTAGGATACTTGGAAGTGCATCCAGGAGCAATGAACATAGTACCCGAGAGAGCAGTGTTCATCGTTGACGTCAGAGACACCTCTGCAGCTACGCTAGATGGAGCTGTTGAGCAGATAAAGTCCACGGTATCCCGTATAGCTCAAGAGAGGAAAGTCGAATATCAGATTGAGGAGTTGGAGTACGTGCCGTCCGTTGATCTATCTCCGACGGTCAGAAAGGCCATCTCGGATGCATGCGACAAGCTGGGAATCAAGTGGGTCGACATCCCCAGCAGGGCAGGCCATGATACAACTTACATGGTGTTGGCGGCGGATGCAGGCATGATCTTCGTGCCCAGCGTGGCTGGCAAGAGTCACACGCCGGAAGAGGTCACTCATTGGGAAGACATTCGAGTCGGGCTGGACGTGCTTTACGAGGTGACCCTCTCGTTGGCAGGAACCTAGGCTAGAAGGGCGAGCAGATTACAGCAAGGCCTAGTTCAACCCATAGACTGGTATAGCGTTTCCTCCCAGGATCTTCCACTGGGCCTCCTCCGATAGTGGAGCTATGGCTTTCTTGATTCTCTCCACAATGCCGGGGAAGCCATCAGCGTGAGGAAAATCGGTGGCCCAGAAGAACCGGTCAGCCCCAATCTCCTCTATTATGGGGGCGATGAATTTCTCATCGGGTTCGAAGGATATCCAGCACTGCCGCCGAAAATACTCATCGGGTTGCAGCTTGAACTTGACCGTGGTCTTTGCTGTCTTCCATCTATCCTCCATCCGTTCCAGCCAGTAAGCAAGCCAGGTGGCCCCGGTCTCCAACAATACAAATTTCAGACTTGGGAAGCGGTCGAAAGTTCCACGGTTTATCATGTTGATGAAGCTCATCTGAATTGGGAATGGGTCCGTGGTCAGGCTATACCAGTAATCATCCAGCTCCTTCAAGCTTAGGCTGTCCTGATCCGAATAAATGTCCTTTCCTGGATAGTCTTTGTTACTGGTAGGATGTATAGCCATCGGTAGTCCTGTCTCCTGTACTTCGGCGTAAAGGGGGTCGAAATAGGGGTCGCCGTAGAAGCGTTGGGTGCCACCAGGCATAGCGCTGACCATGAACCCATTCATCCCTAGAGCGGCTGTCCTCCTAACCTCCTTCACTGCTTCCTGAACATCCCTTGTAGGGATGTGGGCTATGGGAATGAGCCTGTCTGGGTAGGCGTTGCAGAAGTCTAACAGCCAGTTGTTATATGCCCGACAGTAGGCTCCTGCGGCCTTGGGGTCCTCGCACCCGTCCTCCCAGAACAGTCCCAAAGTTGGATACAGAAGCGACACATCCACCTTCTCTTCGTTCATCCACTCGATCCTGGCATGAGGATCGTTGGAGGCATGGATCAAGGCATCGTAGTACCGCACCTTGCCGGGCGTGAAGAAGTCTGACAGATCCTCGTTTCCAAACCCTTTTCCGGCATCCACTGCAATGCCCGCACCTCCCTGTATGATCTCCGACTTCTTCCCATCGATCTCCGCATACTCCAGCCCCTTCTCATCCAGCAAGAGACGGATGGGACGCTCTTTGAATTCCGGATCGAGATACTCTTCCATAATCTCTTGTATGGGTTCCGCCACATGACCATCTATATCGATGATCTTACGCTCCATGATGACTTTCTCCTTGTTGCAGTGACCTGTAACAGGCCTATTGAATCGGGGAGTATGGTGTGGGGGTCATCAGGGTGCTGGCTATGTGCTCCCAGGGCTTGCCATGCTCCTCTAAGTAGACCTCCACTTTCTTCCACTCGGGGCTGCCATCGACGTCCTGCCACGCCTTTTCCTTCGCTGTTTCGTTCTCAAAGCCTAAGATGTACACGAAAGTGGGGTCGTCCTCGTCCTTCACCTCCCAAAAGCCTACCGTTTTGATGCCATGTTTCTTGAACAGCGGTACGTCAGTCTCTGTCATGATGCGGTGAAGATCGTTCATTCTACCTTTGGCAATCTTGTAAATCCTCAGCTCGTAAATCATGTTTTTCTCCCTTTGGCTGTTCCTCTGATTAGCCCTAATATACGCTCCGTCCCCGTATACGTCTATTTCCTAACCCTCTTAAAGATCAGGGTCCATCAGGTTGACCCCTCAACCAAGCGACCATACAATAAAAGGCCTTGATCGAACGAATTCCGAAGACGAGTCAATTGGGAGGTCGATACTATGCCGGGAAGAGTCGAGGGTAAGATCGCTCTAGTTACTGGGGCAGGTTCGGGCATAGGTAGGGCCACGGCCCTTACCTTTGCCAGAGAGGGTGCGAAGGTGGCGGTGGCCGACATGGATTCGAGCGGCGGAGAAGAAACTGTCAGATTAATCAAAGACAGCGGAAGCGACGCTACGTTCATCAAGGTGGATGTCTCACAAGAATCTGAGGTAAAGGCTATGGTCGACAATGTCGTGTCCGTGTATGGCCGCCTTGACTGCGCCCACAACAATGCGGGTATAGAAGGGGCAGTGGCTCCGATGGCCGAGTATAAGATCGAGGACTGGAACAAGGTTATAGCTGTTAATCTCACTGGAGTATGGCTGTGCCTGAAACACGAGATTTCCCAGATGCTTAAACAGGATGGTGGGGCTATTGTCAACACCGCATCCATATCGGGATTGATCGGGGATAAAAATATGTGCGCCTACAATGCCAGCAAACACGGGGTTAACGGGCTGAGCAAGGGTGCTGCCGTAGAGTACTCCCGTCAAGGCATAAGAGTTAACTCCGTATGTCCCGGAGTTATTCGTACCTCGATGGTAGAGCGTCTCATTGCCAGCGGAGCCCAATCAGAAACAGATCTAGGGCCGATGGGACGATTAGCCAGGCCGGAAGAGATAGGCGAAGTGGTAGTGTGGCTCTGCTCCGATGCTGCCTCATTCGTGACGGGGCACACCATGGCCGCTGATGGCGGATTCGTGGCCGAGTAAAATAGCACCTGACTGGAGGTATGTGATGCTTCAGACTCAGTGGACAAAGGGTGGTGTCAAGATAGCAGATGTTGAGCCCGGCCCAGTACGAGAAGGGTGGGTTCGTCTGAAGGTTTCCGCTTGCGGAATCTGCGGCTCAGATCTGCACGTATATAAAGGAGAGCAGGCCTTTCCCGGCACGGTTCCCGGACATGAAATAGTAGGAACGGTGGAGAACGGCCCCAAGGGTCTGGGTGATCATCTGTACGCTGTTGAGCCTCATACCAGGTGTGGAGAGTGCGATACATGCGTGGCGGGTAATCCTCATCTCTGTCCCAACGGGGCGCTCATTGGTACCCAGGAGCCTGGGGGACTTGCCGAGTTCGTAGACTTACCTCCATATACTCTTCATCCCGTGGATTCCTCGATTCCAGTGCTGACAGCATCGCTGGTCGAGCCGCTGGCCTGTGGATTCAGGGCCGCGCAATTAGCGAGGTTGGATATCGATAGTCGAGTATTGGTGCTGGGTGCGGGTGCCATAGGCCTTTGCACTGGACTGATACTGCGTGATCGAGTGGAAGACTTGGCAATCACCGTGCGCTATCCTCAGCAGAGGGAGGCAGCCAAGAAGTTGGGTATGAACCCCCTGACCGAGGAAGAGGCAGAAGCATGGTCAAAAGACCGAGAGCCCGACATAGTGGTAGAGACGGTAGGCGGAAAAGCCAACACTCTCGAGCAGGCAGTCAGGTTTTGTAGGCCTGGCGGGCGAATAGTTCTCCTCGGAGTCTTCAGCATTGTCCCAGCCATGGATCCTATCGCTTTGCTGGACAAAGAGCTTTCCATCATCCCATCCAACATTTACGGTATGACCCGGAGGGGTTCAGAGTTTCGAGCTACGGTATCTCTGCTGCCTAGATACCGGGAAGATCTCAAGATTCTTCCGACACACCAATTCCCCCTAACCTCTATCCAGGAAGCCTTCGACTGTGCCGCCGATAAGAAGAGCGGGGCCATAAAAGTTACTCTCCTGCCTTGATCTTCTGAGGAGAATCGCCTTTCTCCTTCTGCTCCCGCCAGATAGCCTCCATGATGGCTCCAGGGTTCATCGGTAGCTTGTTCATCCTCACCCCTACGGCATCATAGATGGCATTCGCCACCGCAGGCAACGGAGGTATTATCGACGCCTCTCCTACTCCTCTAGCTCCATACGGATGCCCAGGGTTCGCCACCTCCACTATCACCGTGTCTATCATCGGTAAGTCAAGCACCGTCGGCATCCGGTAGTCCAGGAAGCTGGAGTTCAGCATCGTCCCGTCTTCACTCATGTAGTACTCTTCGTTCAACGCCCACCCTATCCCCTGCACACTACCTCCCTGCATCTGCCCCTCTACGTAGCTGGGGTGGATAGCCTTCCCTGCATCCTGTATCGACGTGAACCTTCTTATCTCCACCTTTCCCGTCTCAGGGTCTACCTCTACGTCCGCTATCACTCCTGCAAAGGAACCCCCCACCCCATGCGGATTCACCGATCCCCTCCCCACTATCGCCCCACCCGTCTCATTCATCTGCTCCGCCAACTCCTTGAAGCTCATTCTCTGCCCAGGGTCTACCCTGGACATCAACTCCCCACCTTCCATCTCCACCTCACCAGGACCCGTCTCCCATATCCTCGCCGCCCTCCCTATCATCTGCCTCTTTACGTCCCACGCCGCTTCATATGCCGCCCACCCCGTCGCAAAGGCCGTCCTGCTTCCATCAGAGCACGCCGTGTATCCTATCGAGTCCGTGTCTACCACCACCGGGTTCACATCCCCCGCCTTGAGCCCAAGCACCTCCGCTGCCTGCATGGCTACCGCCGCCCTCGTCCCTCCAATGTCGGCCGAGCCTTCCAGAAGATTGAGCTTGCCGTTTTCAGTCACACTGATGGTGCAGGCAGACTCCAGTCCGCTATGGAACCAGAGGCTGGCGGCCACCCCTCGGCCGCGATTAGGGCCTTCCAGGGGAGTCTTGTAGTGGGGGTGGTTCTTCATCGCTTCGAGGCCCTCCAGACAACCTATGCGATGATGCGCCATACCATCAGAGCGCCGAGTGCCCTCCCTGGCGACGTTTAGTAGTCGGAGATCGATAGGGTCGATGCCTAGCTTTATAGCCAGCTCATCGATGAGCTGCTCTGAAGCGAAGGACACATTGGGTCCGCCCGGGGCTCTATAAGCGGCGGTCTTGGGCTTGTTTACCACGACATCATACCCGTCGATCAGGACATTGGGCACATCGTATACGGAGAAGAGGGTTACGGCAGCATCAACCACCGGCGACCCAGGAAAGGCGCCAGCTTCGAAGGCATAGTACGCCTTTCCTGCCATCAACTTGCCATCTTTAGTGGCTCCAATC
The DNA here is from genome assembly GCA_965197675.1 of Dehalococcoidia bacterium. Taxonomy (GTDB): domain Bacteria; phylum Chloroflexota; class Dehalococcoidia; order Plut-88900; family Plut-88900. The sequence goes on from OZ240221.1 coordinate 2,123,277, forward strand.
TTTACTTTAACGTATGAACCACATGTTGGTCCCGTACTCTCGAACACCTCTTTTCGACTCATCACCATCTTCACAGGATGTCCCGTCTTCTTCGATAGCAACGCCGCTACCGGCTCCAGGTATATCTCCGTCTTCCCTCCAAACCCACCTCCTATCTCCATCGGAGTTACCCTTATCTCCGATACACCTATACCCAATACCTCCGATGTATAGTCCCTCACCAGGAAGGGCCCCTGCGTGCTGCACCAGATCATCAGACGACCATCTTCGTTCCACAAGGCCGCACACGGATGAGGCTCTATGTACCCCTGATGCACCGCCTTGGTGTAGTACTCCCCCTCCGCTACCTCGTCCGCTTCCTCAAATCCTCCCTCCACGTCTCCCATTCTGTGCTGAACATGCCGCGCCACATTGCTTACCTTCTCTGTCCTGATACCCAACTCTTCCGTCGTCAGGTGTTCGTGCAGCAGGGGGGCATTCTCCCCCATGCTTTCCAGCACGTCCAACACTGGAGGCAGCACCTCGTAGTCCACCTCTATCAACTCCAAGGCTTCCTCTGCTATATGAGGACTCGTCGCCGCTATTCCAGCCACGGCATGCCCCTTGTACAGCACCTTGTCTCCTGCCAGTATGTTGTTTCTCTTGTACTTAAGGGCCAGGTCTCCCCCAGCATCCGGCAGGTCCCTCCCCGTCACCACCGCCTTCACTCCCGCCAATGCTTCTGCCTTCCTCGTATCTATGTTCTTGATTCGTGCGTGGGCGTGGGGACTCCTCAGTATCTTCCCATGCAGCTGACCTACCGCCTGGAAGTCCGCCCCGTATTTGGCTCTGCCCGTTACCTTGTCCGCTCCGTCGTGGCGGATGGGCCGAGTCCCTACTACTTCGTACTTTTGCGTCGCTAGCACTATGTTCGACTCGTAATCTTTTCTCTCTTTTGTAGTCGTCATCTCCTGCTCCTAAACCATTGAAGCGCCAGAGAGATTATATCACTCTGATGATCCGCGACGACGGTACGAAACAGCGGTACTGGATTAGTCGCCCAGCAAAGTGCTAGACTGTCTCCTATTAACATAGAGGAGGCTGTCATTGCAGTTCTGTCTCATCTACCCCAACATGCACCCATATTGCTATCCGGACGTTGCGGTTTCCACAGCCCTCGCCGCGGAAGATGCCGGTTTTCATTCCATTTTGGTCTGGGACCACTACTCCCAACCCGAAGGGCCGGAAACCCTGGATGCCTGGAATCTGTTGGCCTATCTGTCTGCCAAGACTTCAACTATCAAGCTGGGAACGTGTGTAACTCCCGTACCGCTCAGGCCCCCAGCGATATTGGCGAAACAGGTGTCCACAGTGGACATCCTCTCCAACGGTAGAGCTATCTTGGGGATTGGAGCAGGGTGGCATCCCCAGGAATTCGAAGGTTACAGTCAATGGGACCCCATATCGGTTAGGGTGAGCAGAGTTGAGGAGGGGCTCGACCTTATTCTAAGGTTGTGGAGCGAGGAAGAGGTTGATTTTCAAGGCGAGTTCTATCATGCCAAGGGCGCGCTATTGGAGCCGAAGCCGGTGCAGAAACCTCACCCGCCTCTCTGGTTTGGGGCGATTGGGAAACGGATGTTGAAGCTTGCTGCTCGCCACGGAGATGGATGGATCCCAGATTCAGGGCTAATCCCCCCTGCCAAATACAAAACCGTTTTAGGTCAGATTAAGCAAGAGCGTAAGAGCATGGGGATTTCTGCGCCCTTCGATGCCTCGGTGCAGGTGTACGATCCATCACTTAAAGAGGCGCGAGACTATCTGCGCGTAGTTGAAGAATACCAAAAGGCTGGCTGCGAGATCTGTTCGGTTACTTTGCCTTACCCAGCCGAGGAGATGTCGGATCGAATCAAGTGGTTCGCCAAAGAAGTGATGCCCCAGGTCTCCTGAGCCAGGTAACCGGCTCCTTCCTCTAAGATGATGCTGCGGGGGAACTTGCCACGTTAGTGAAGATTCGCATCTTCATGGGTTCACTAAGCAGGGAGTCCACATTGCCTTCCAACTGCTGCCTTTCGGCGCTAGTCTCGAATCGTTTCCAATCCTCCAGGCTCCCCCAGTTCGCAAACATCACCACCTTCTGATGGTCCTCTATGTCGATCAACGTCTCACCCGTTATGAATCCGGGTTGACGAATAGCGTTGGCCCTTAGCTCTGTGGCTATGGCCAAGGCATGGTCTGCCTGATGGGGTGCTACGTGAAGCTCTGTGATCACCGTAACCTGCATTTATCCGCCTCCATACTATCGGAATCAGGTCGAGAACTTCAGATAAGCTCATTAATAGGCCTGCGGCTTTGCAGCCGCACCAATGGCCATCACCGCCATAGAAGTGGCTATTCTAACATGTTTTACATAATCCTAATACACAGCTTCACTGGAGTGAAGAGTAACCTCTCCCGCAACTAAAGTCTTGAGAGTGCCATCGGATAAGCGCAGCAATAAGCTGCCATCTTCGTTTACCGATTCGGCGAAGCCTCTCTCGACATACCCCTGCAAGTCCTCTCGACGCCACATGATTTGGACATCCTGTCCCAAGGTAACCACATAGTGCTTCCACTGGTCGAGGATATTATAACCCCTTCGTAGTGATAGGTAATGACTTTCCAACTCTTCCATGAGAGCACAAAACACGGCCAGGCGAGAGACTGGCTTTCCAACCTCAAGTGATAGGCTGGTGGCAGGGGGAGAAATCTGCAAAACGATGTCCTGCTCGATATTCACGTTTATTCCTATGCCGACGTTGACATAGCTCAGTCTATCTCCCAGGAAGCTGCTCGCAAGAAGAATCCCGGATACCTTTTTGCCATCTATCAAGACGTCGTTGGGCCACTTGATGCGAGGCGATAATCCGCAGCTACGCTCGATACTGCGAACCACTGCCAAAGCAGCCGCCATGTGAAGTTTAGAGACCTCTTTTGCTGTTGGACGCAGGATGACTGACACTGCGATAGTATCCCCTTTGGGAGTAATCCACGTCCTATCGAATCGTCCTCTGCCGGCTGTCTGATGATCGGCGATGACAACTGTTCCTTCAGGGGTCCCTGCATTGGCTTTCTCGTCTGCCATGTCCATAGTAGTGGGCAGAGTATTATAGAAGTGAAGCTCCTGGCCCATGAACCGGGTGCCAAGGTTCGCCTTTATGACATCGGCGGAGAAATGACCATGAGGCATGCTGTCACCCCAGGTAATGATATGTACGGGTGTCGTTACTGTCAAAGCGCCGATTGCGAGCGAGGATAGTTGCCAGTTATAATGCCCACTGAACTACCGTTGTTCACCGGGGGGAAGATGGGTGTCAACGACATGAAGTTCGGGATATTCTTGCTGTGCCATTCGCCTGAGATGGAGCCTTCAGAAGAGGTCTATGGCCGCGCCATTGAGCAGGCAGAGGTGGCCGATGAGTTGGGCTTCGACAGTGTGTGGGTGGCTGAGCATCACTTCTCGAGCTACGGATACGATCCCAATCCTCTAATGATGGCGGTCAAGTTGGCTGATAAAACCAAGCGAGTTCGCATTGGAGTGGCCGTCATGGTGGTGCCCCTGCATCACCCTCTTCGGCTGGCCGAGGAAATCGCAATGGCCGACGTCCTTACCAGAGGTCGTCTTGATGTCGGAGTGGGGCGCGGCTATCAGCCGTTCGAGTTCAGCCGGCTAGGCGTCCCCATAGAAGAGAACAGGGAAAGATTCGACGAATACATGGATATCATCACTCGCTGTTTCACTGAAGACGAGCTGTCCTACAATGGTAAGTACTTCCAGTTTCCTGAGACTCGCATCTTTCCCAAACCCGTCCAACGTCCTCATCCACCCCTCTGGCACGCTGGAAACAGTAGTCACAGCATTCGCTTAGCGGCAGAACGGGGGTATCACTGCGCCTGCTCTGGCATCACCGGAGACTTGGACAAGGTCGCAGAGAACAGCAGACTTTATCATGAGATTCTTGATACAACCGAGTGGGGGCCGAGGGAGTTCGGCTTCCTCCAATACGGATACTTGTCTCGGGACCCTGAGAAAGCACGTGCTGAGCTAGAGCATGCCATGTTTGCTTATAGGGCAGGGGCGAGGCTGGCAAACGGAACAGAGAGGGTGGTTAATGGGAAAGTGTACCCTGATCCCATTCCAGACGAGCCGTCGCCTGAATCGCTGATGGAAAATGTGTTCATGCTGGACACTCCCGAGGAATGTGCAAAGCGAGTAGAGCGCCTTCGGGACAAGGCCAACGTCAGTCATCTAATCTTTGAATTCTGTATTGGCGCACTGGAGCAGGACAAGGTTTTGAGCTCTATGGAGCTTTTCGCAAAAGAGGTGATTCCCACCCTGCGCGAGACTAGCCGGGTATAATCCTCTAAGGTCATCTCATAGATACGGAAGGGGGAGTCCATTGACGAAAGAGCAGGTAGTATATCTTAACGGCGATATAGTACCCGAAAGCGAGGCCAAGGTGTCTATACACGATAGAGGTTTCACCTTGGGCGACGCCGTATTCGACAATACCCGTACCTTCGGAGGGAAGATATTCAAGCTTCGGGAACACTTGGACCGACTGTACAGATCTTGCAAGTACATGCGCCTCGATCCAGGGATGAGCAAGGATCGAATGGCCGAACTCACCGAGCAGGTAGTAGAGGCCAACCTTCCAGTGATAGATAAAAACGACGATTATTGGGTAATTCAGCGAGTAACCAGGGGAGTGGAACCTCCTTCTCACAACGTAGCCGAAGCCGGAACAAGTACCGTAATCATACAATGCAGCCTGATACCCTTCACGTCCAGGGCACCCTTGTTCCGAGATGGCATACAGGTGATCATCCCGTCTATAAGACGCACACCTCCATCGTCCATGAGCCCTAGAGCCAAAACCCAGAACTACGTAAACATGGTACTGGCAGGCCTCGAGGTAACTTCCCAGAACCCAAGTGCCTGGGCCGTCCTTTTGGACAGCAATGGAAATTTAGCCGAAGGTCAAGGGAGCAACATCTTCCTGATAAAAGATGGAACCCTTTTCACACCCATTGAAAGATACGTGCTTCAGGGGATCAGCAGGGCCACCGTTTTGGAGTTGGCCCGAGAGTTGGATATCGAGACTGTAGAAACGGACATTGACCTGTTCGATGCCTACAATGCCGACGAGGCGTTCTTGACCTCCACAAGCTTGTGTATCTGCCCAGTATCCTCCATCAATGGCAACCCCATCGGATCGGGAAAAGTGCCCGGTTCAGTTACCGCCCGTCTTACAGATGCCTACAGTGGGTTTGTGGGAATCGACGTCGCTCAGCAGTACATGTCTCGACTGTAGTTCAACCAAGGCCTTACTGCATCCGCTACCAGAGGGGTATACATGTCTTTTGAAGAGGCGGTGGCATTTTATGGCGAGTTCTTCGATCCTGATGAACAGCTCATCAAAGAAGCCATCCATTGCACAGGTCTTGAGAAAGGCTCCAAGGTCTTAGACATAGGTACTGGCTGGGGAATAATGGCTGTCAACCTAGCCCTGATCGGTTTCGATGTTCTGACTGGGCAGCCAGAAGACAAGCACGACGAGCACGAAGGTGATGAGCACGAGCACTACTCCGATTGGAGGGTCTCTGCGAAAGAGCTAGGCGTAGAAAACAACATAACCTTCCAGCACTTTGATGCTCAAGAGCTCCCATTTCCCACGGAGTCCTTCGATGGAGTGTTTCTGTTCGATGCATTGCAGCACATCGCAGGCAAAGGAAAAGCTTTGAGTGCATCCATCAGAGTAGCGAAACCTAAAGGGGTGGTGTGTGTCATTGAGACAAATCAAAACGGCGTTGACCGCACCCTCGAGACCGAAGGCTTCGTCATAGAATACGTGGATCCTAGAGAGCTTCTCAAAAGCTCCGACATAACAACTGAAGTAATCGAAGGCAAGTTCTCCAACGCCTATCTCTTGAGGAAGAGCCAGCCTTTTTCTGTGCCATGACATAAATCTAACCCATACGCACCAACTTTCTGATCTCGTTCAGAATGGTGGGGGACACATGGGTGAGGTGGGGAGCCTCTCTCGCATAGGCAAACGTTTTGTTCCCCACCCAGGTAGGTTTTGGAGTCTGTAGGCACATCCTCTACCTGGCGGTAGTCAGGCCCAAGGCCCCCTGTCAAAGGGAAGCATCCCTCTGGACTCTCTCTGTGGGGGCTTCTGGGACAGGGCTGGGGTGAAGGGTATGGCTCTCTGTTTCACACAGGAGCATGACGGCATAGTAGGCGAGGGAAGTTTGAATGAGTACACTTTCTTGACATCCAACGGTCATAGATAGTAGCATCGCTGTGTCCCTCCTTCTGTTATAGGCACTATTGTTGTCTAACGAGGGCCTGGACATTACCCTGGAGGCTGTCGTAGTTACCACACCTGTAGCGCGAGGTTGTGAGGGTAGCGGAGCATGGACGATGGATCTCTGTTAGAGGCGAGAGAGGTAGCCGATCGAGTAATCGATAACATCAACGAGGTCATAGTAGGTCACGAGCAGGTAGTAAAGCTGGGCGTCGCTGCGCTACTTGCCCGGGGACACATTCTCATCCAAGGCGTTCCCGGAGTGGGAAAGACCATGCTCGCCCGCAGTATAGCCAAGTCCATCGGTGGGACCTTCAGGCGCATCCAGTGTACCGCTGACCTGCTTCCCACTGACATCACTGGGGTCTACATCTTCGATCAGAAGAACAGGGAGTTCAGCTTCAGACCCGGCCCAGTGATGTCCCACATAGTGCTAGTGGATGAGATAAATCGAGCCTCTCCCAAGACTCAGTCCGCCTTTCTAGAATGTATGGAAGAGCGGCAAATGACTCTCGATGGCGTGACCCATTTCATGCCGGATCCATTCATGGTCCTGGCCACTCAGAATCCTACCGAGCACGGTGGTACCTTCCCATTGCCAGAGACGGAGCTAGATCGCTTCTTATTGAGACTTGAGCTTGACTATCCCACACCTGATGAAGAGGTATCCATACTCGAACATCAAGTGCCAGTCCACCCCATCGAATCCATCGAGCAAGTCGTAGACGAATCGAGCATCCGTTCCGCACAAGAGGCCACACGCAAGGTGTATGTAGACCGGCTTGTAAAGGAGTACATAGTCTCCTTGGTGAATGCCACGCGACAGCACGGCGAGATCTATCTAGGAGCCTCACCCAGGGCCTCATTGGGTCTGATGGGCACTACCCAGGCTTGGGCTCTGCTTGAGGGCAGAAATTATACCCTGCCTGATGACGTGAAGGCAGTAACTCCAGCCGTGTTGGGACACCGGATCATCCTCAGTGCCGATAGCCGCACCAACTCCCGCGAAGCGGGAGCCATCGACCAAATCCTAGAATCGACTCCGGTCCCTGGAGCCAGCCCGAACAGTCAGGGATCCACTTTCAGTAGAAGAAGAACAGAGGAGCAATAGTTGGTGCTCCATCCACTGAGAACCCGTCTTCAGACACCCTCTAGATTGTTGACTAAAAGGTTCTGGCTTGGCGCCGCTCTTCTATCTATTCTCATCCTCGGTATGATTACCGGGTTCCAGCCTCTGTATTGGCTCTTTTACGTGGCAGTGGGGAGCATACTGGTTGGCTATTTGTGGATATGGCTCCAGAGCAGGGGTTTAGAGACTCACATTCAGGAGATTTCCTCTCACTCACAGATGGGGCATGCTGTGCGTCTCCGTGTGGAGATCAGAGAGAAACTGGGACTGCCACGGTTAGGACTTCAGGCCCATGTAGCGGGGGATATCCTAAGCTCTCACGAAGAGGATTTTAACCTATCCCCACACGCCTCGGAGACCTGGACCGTTTCGGGCGTATGTGATCGACGAGGTCTTAACTCCGTCGGGCCAGTAACCCTATCCACTAGCGATCCCTCCGGATTGCTAAGTTTGGAGCGACGTATAGGCCGTTCACAAAGCATCTTAGTGTATCCCAATACCGTAGACCTGCCCGGTGCAGCAGTACAGGGGCAGGGGGTCGGAGGAGAGGTGGGACACACGGGCCAACTAAGGAGTAACAGCCCTACCGCCTCCTTGGTCCGACAGTTTGTTCCAGGTGACAGTTTAACCCATATTCACTGGCCAACCACGGCTCGGCGAGACCAGCTGATGACTAAGGAGTTCGAAGGCACTGGAACTAACGATATATGGATTTACGTAGATCTTCAAGAATCTTCACAGGTTAGATATGAGACTGAACGCACCGAGGAATATAGCATCACTATAGCTGCCTCTATAGTGAAAGGCCTTATTCGATTGGGGCACCCCGTAGGGTTGGTGATGCATGGGGAGAGCCTTCAGAAGATCCCTCCTGACAGGAATACGGAGCACCTTTGGACGATTTTGAGAGTTTTGGCATTGGCGCAACCCAAGGGTCAGGTATCTCTGCACAGCCTCTTAGCTGGGGAGATCGGCAACCTGGGGCCAGGTAACGTAGCAATAATAGTCGCCCCTTGGCCCGATCGAAGCTTTGAAGACCTATTCCAGTCCCTGTTCAGGAGGGGAATAGTGGTGGTTCCCATATTTCTGGAAAGATCGGGATTCGCTCAAGCCTTAGAAGGAAGACCGACGAAATTCGCTCACTCTAAGACGCAGGAGTGGGCTTTTGTAATAAGTCGTGGCGATGATTTGTCCACAGCCCTGGACAGCATCATGAATCGCATTACGGCCTCTTAGGAAAGCCGAAAGGATGAAGTTGAACACCAGTAATGGAAGACTTCTATCCTGGCAGGAGTTGATTGCCACTGCGCTGCTGATCCTGCCTCCACTGGTCACGGTCTCCCTAATCGAGGATGCAGACTGGGTCGAAGGGCTGCCTTCACTGAAGCTCCTACTGACGTTGACCCTCATAATCTCGATTTTCGTTGCTAGGAGTAGAGTGTCTGGTTTAATCTCGCACCCCTTAGCACTTCTGATAGGGGTGGTAGCGGCCTTTCTCATTGGCGTCGTAACCCTATCTGAAAGCAGCGGGCTATATGAGTTGGCAAGCCAGATTTCGTCCTGGTTTGGTGACATAGGGAGCAAGGATGGCAACAGGGGTACGGCCATGACAGGGGTGTTCCTGATAGCCGTCACCCTTTGGATGGGCTACTCGACGGCCTGGCTTGCATATAGAAGGTCTACAGCTCTGCTGGCCACACTGCCGAGCCTTGGCGTTTTGCTTGTGGTGTTGACCTTCCTGCCGACTTCGTTTTATTGGCATTTCTTCATGCTCCTTTTGGCCGCTGCTCCAGGGATCGCATACCGCTACAAAGGCCTTAGTAACTGGTCTGGGAATCGAAGGACATCTCTCACCACCTCTATGGCCGGACTGGCGCTTATGGCCATAGTCGTGGGCCCGGTCTGGCAATCTCCCACTCCTGACGAGCCCGTCATCCCCCTGGCGTCAACCTTCGAAGAGTCGGTGTATTCCTTCCGTGAACAGTGGTCCAACCTTTTGTACGGGGTGCCCAATCGAAACTACACGCCTCGTTTTACACCACCCGAAGCTCTCTACTTTACCGAGCCGGCGGATCTAAGCGACGAGGTGCTGTTCGTGGTCGCGTCAGTGGAGCCTCACCGCTGGCGCATGAGAGTCCACGAAGTCTACGTCAGCACTGGGTGGATAGCCGATGCCCCTACCATTGAAGTATCGACTCAGGAAGCACCTCTTATTGGGTATGTGGAAGGGCTGAAGGAGCGTAGAAACGTAGAGATCGATGTGCGAATACACGCCAAGACCACTACATTGATGTCCGCCGGAGAACCATTAGCCGCCGATATAGTCACAAAGGTAGAGTTGGCGTCTCCACTGAGTTCCGACGGAGAGATTTTGCAGTCGGATACAAATGGTGGAAGCGTCTCAGTTAGCACTGAGGATGCGGGGCCTCCCCTTGCTCTGCTGGGTGACAGGACGCTGCTTCCACCGAGGCAGTATAAAACCATCGGCTCCATATCCGAGGCCACTCCTGCTATGTTGAAGGGAGCTTCGGAGGACTACCCAGAGACAGTGACCGATCGGTATCTTCAGCTTCCCGATGACTTCCCCGAAGGAGTGAAAGAGCTAGCCAGAGACCTGACTCGCAATGAGGACAATCCCTACGACAAAGCCGAAGCCATTCGTCAACATCTCGCTACTCTGCCTTACAGCCTCGATGTCAAGCCGCCGCCTCCAGGAGTGGACTGGGTGGAGAACTTCCTGCTGGTTCAGGGAAGGGGATTTTGCCTCAACTATGCATCATCGATGATCACAATGTTGCGCTCCCTCGATATTCCATCACGTCTAGTCGTAGGGTTCGCGCCGGGTATATGGAACCAAGATCGGGGGGTATGGGAGGTTCAGTGGCGTCACTATCACGCATGGCCCGAAGTCTATTTCCCCGAGTACGGTTGGATCGAGTTCGAGCCTACCCCCGCTGACGTACAACCATCCCTACAGCACCTCGGCTTCCTCCCCAGTGGAGACCTGGCGCGCTTACCACCCGGGGATGCTCTAATAGGAGACCTGGGGCTTCGCGAGGAGATCTCCCTTCCAGAGGGGGGCAGTTTGGAGCAAGCGGATGAACCCATTGATTTAAACTGGATTCTCGGCGGCATAGTCATCGCGCTGATCACAGGAGCACTGCTCCTTCTTCTGTTCGTAGCTTACCGACGAATCAGCGCACTGGGAGGCGGACACCCATACTCTGCCTATTACTCCATGTGCATTCTGGGACGGCTGGCAGGAGAGGGGCCAAGCTCCTATGAAACTCCGTGGGAGTACAGCTCTCGCCTGATGCGGGCCTTCCCGGATTACGCAGAACAGATCTCACTCATAGCTCAGCAGTTCATCCTTGCAAGTTACAGTCCGTCCAAGATACCCAGCATGGGCGAACTGGAGAGAGTCCAGTCGGCTTGGAGCAGCTTTCGAGGAGCGCTTTTACGCCGCATTCTCATTAGAATGATTCCATGGCGTAGAAATAAATATGCATATAGGATAAGCTAAGTACCACTAACACCACCAAGGAGAGAATATTTTCATGCCAAAGAGGACTCGTATCGGACTGATAGTTCCCTCTTCAGACGCTACCTACGAAGCCGATTTCATGATGACCAGACCCTCCGACGTAACCCTCCACAGCCACCGAGTACCGCTTCCCGATGAGGACAGCGGCGAGAAGGGGATGGACGACATGAACGCCGGCATCGTCGATGCGGCGCGCTCCTTGATCACCGCGAAAGTCGAAGGCATCGCCTTCGGCGGCACCACTGCCAGCTTCTACAAAGGGCCGGGATACGACGAAGAGTTGATCAAGATCATCGAGGAGACATCGGGATTGCCCGGCGTGGTTACCAGCTATTCAGTCGTGCAAGCGCTTCGCTTCTTCGGAGCCAAGAAGGTTTCGGTTGCCACGCCATACCCCGAGTGGAACAATAAGAAGCTCATAGCCTATCTGGAAGCGCTGGATTTCGACGTGCTCAATCTGGAAGCGGACCCCTGGGCTTTCAGAGAGTCCGGTAGGCTGATCAGCGATCAGGACCCTGAAGAGATTCTAGAGTTCACATCCAAAGCCTGTAGTCCTGATGCCGACGCATTGTTCTGCTCCTGCACCGCCTGGAGGGTCATGGAAGTGGTGGATGAGTTGGAGAAGAGGATAGGCAAACCCGTGATCACGTCCAACCAGGCCACCATATGGATGACCTACCGAAAAGCGGGAATAACCGAACCTGTCAAGGGCTTCGGAAAGCTGTTGGAAAGTTTGACAGCGGCTGCGTGACCAAACAGTATCGGCAGCCAAAAGAACAACATTCGGTATAGGAATAGTTCGGCCGGTTAAAGCTTGTACCTTCCGATCAATCCCTGGGGCCTGAACAGCATCAGAATTACCAGGAGCGCTCCCAGCACGCCGATTCTGGCCTGGCCTATGTACTCGATGGGGAAGCCAGGGACAAACCGCAGGCCTTCCTCCAAGAGCACGAAGACCAGACCTCCCATAATCGAGCCCCAAATGCTGGCTAGTCCGCCTATCAGCACAATCGAGGACAGCAATATCGCTTCCAACAGCACAAATTCGTTGGGGGAAACCGCTCCGATATCAGCGACAAACAGGGCGCCAGCCACCGACGCTATCATCGCAGAGATGACCCAGATGGTCAGCTTGTAGTAGGCCACCCTGTATCCGAAAACCTCGATAGCCTTTTCGTCTTCCCGAATGGCCGTAAGCACTCTACCAAAAGAGGTGTTGACTATATAAAACGTAATGAAGGCTACTATGGCAAGGCACACCAGAACCAGGATCAGATACTCCCAACGCTCGTCCATCGTCCAACCGCCCAGCGATGGCGAGGGGATCCAGTTGATGCCAAAGGGACCCCTGGTGAAATCCCGCGCACTCAAAAACAGCCTATGAGCGATAACTGCTACACCCAGTGTAGCCAGGGCAAAGAAGTCATCTCGGAATCTACTGAACACGATACCGAGGAAAAGAGCTCCCACCCCAGTAATGCCTATTACTAGGGGCAGAGCGGCAAAGAAGTTCCAGGAAAATACGCCAATCTCTGCGGAGACAGTTCCCGCAGCAGCTTCCGGAGGACTGTATGTGAGGACTGCTGAGATGTAAGCGCCGAAGCCGAAGAAGCCGAGGTGAGCAATTGATAGAAGGCCAGTATATCCAACAATCAAGTTCAGGCTGATTGCCAAGATGCCCCAAATCGCTGCTACCGTGCCGACTCTCATGGCGAACTGTTCGCTTTCTCCGAACACCATCCAGGCGACTACGGCCGAAACGGCCACCACAGTTAGAGTGATGTCCTTGTTCTCAGCTATGAACGGTGGCGTGATGGAGTCTATCTTGCTTCGGCTAAGTAGCATCAAACGTCTCCTAGGTTCTTGGCAAAAGCCCCCTTGGTCTGAGCAACAGGAAGAAGATGAACACGATAAAGGCGATGGCGTCCTTCCACTCGACACCTACGAACCAGACCCCGTAGTTCTCAGCCATACCCAGCAGAAATCCTCCCAAAAGAGCGCCGTAAAGATTGCCTGTTCCACCTATTACCGCGGCTATCCAGCCCTTGAACAGGGGTAGGAATCCCATTCTAGGCTGTATGGTGTTCAAGTCCAACCCCAAGGAAATGCCTGCAAGAGCAGCTATGGCAGCTCCCAAGAAGAACACACCTGCTATCACCACCGGCGTATTTATGCCCACCACTCTGGCCACCTCTTCGTCATCGCCAATGGCTCGGATTGCTTTACCGAAGGACGTCTTTTTCTGCATCCAGATAAGAAGCGCGACAAGCCCTGCAGCCAATCCAACATTGAAGAGCTGATACGGCTTGATGCTTCCACTGAAAATCGAAATCGGACTATCTCCAAATGGGTCGGGAAAGGCCCTGGGGGACACGTTGAAAACGATGGAGATCAAAGCCTGCAACATCAGAAGGACTCCCAGCGAGGCCACAATCATAATCAGGGGAGAACGGGCTCGACGACGGAGATAGTAGTAGAGTCCGCGGTACAGTATCAGGCCAACACACCCTGCAAAAACTATGCCAAGCACTACGCTTACGGGCAAATTAGAATCATCCGTTTGAGACATCAGATAGCCACAGTAAGCGCCCAGAACAGCCGCAATGGCCAATACTATTAAAGCGGTTGTTACCGCAGTTGAAGAGGGCGCAGACTTGGGTAGCCGTCGTACCACCGTCTTGTAGAGGACCCACAACGCAGTTGCGGTAACTAGAAATCCAACTACGGGTGCGACATATATGTGCAAGTCGTCGGGCTGAGTAAAGAAGAATCCCGTGTACACGCCGACACCTGCAACGAGGATGGCGCCTGCTGACAGTAAAACATGGGCAGAGAACCGCCTTCTCAGAGGCGCGTAGAACAGGGCGTACAACATCCACCCGAAGGATCCGGCAAACACTGCACCCACTCCACCAGCCAGAGGCAGGTTTACTCCGACACCACCGGACGGATGATAGTTGAAAACGTAATATGCTCCGACTGCCGGCAGAACGCCGTAAGCCAGGTCGAAAAACCAGACAGTACCGAACACCAGGCTGAAACCAATGGCCAGCATGGAATAGATGGATCCTGTAGCGATGCTGTTCAGGGTGAACTGAATGAATTTATCGATATCCAGGATAATCAGCAAGAGGACATAGGCCAGAGTGACAGCGCCAATAAGGCTCAAGCTGTTCTGCCTAAGGAACGCCGTCAGCGGCGTTCCCGAACCCTGTTGAAGATACCTTAACAACCGCTTCTCCCCACTAGAGGATTAAGTTTGCGCTAAACGCAGCGTGGCTAGCCGCCCATGGAAGACGGCTAGCCACGCTAACAACTCTACAAGAGTAACTCCCAACAGTTACCCTCGCCTTGACCTTGATTTTACTCTCAGCTTCCGGGCTCGTAGCGTACGCTGCCGAAGTTATCTTGCGTTCGCTCAGCCACTGGCAACACCCGGAACATGTCTGCAGTCATGCCTTCCGCATCGCCGTTCTCATCGAATCCGTAGGTGCCAGCCGCGCCGTCAAAGCCTTCTATAGCGTACAGGCAGTCCCTCAAGGATGCGGTGTCGAACAGGTCGGCCCCCTCTTCCTCAACACACTGTTTGATGATGTACAGCTGGTCGTAGTTGGCTGCCTCGAAGAAGGGGTAGTTGATGAAACCAAATCTATCGAGAGCGTTAGCCAGGAAGTTCTTACCCTTTCGTTTCGTAACCTCCGGCAAGTTAGACGCCCTAACGTCGGTAATGGCCTCTCCACCTATTTCGAGGGAAGTGGTTGCCAGGCATGTGTCACCCGCATAAATCCGGCCATCCCATCCCAGCTCTCTGGCCTGGATTACGCTCGCTCCACAACCCTCAAGTGTCTGGGTAATAATGACTAGAGCCTGGGGGTCCTCGGCTATCATCTTGGTCAGCACTGGCCGATAGTCTGTGTCATCTACCCTGGCTCTTTCGGCGGTTAGGATGGTACCGCCTAGGCTCTCATACATCTCTGTGAAGCTGGCCATCCAGCCTGCGGCGAAGTCGGTCTCATGCGTCAAAGTAGCGACCGTTGTGTATCCGTCAGCTATTGCGGCGGCAGCAGGCGCTTCACCCAGCGCTGCGTTATCGGGGGCATTACGGAATGCATAGTCCCCGGCAAAGCTGAAGTCGTTGGTGCTAACGATAGATATCACCAGGATTTCGTTCTTGTCTATCTCTGGAGAAAAGCCCATGGCAGCGCCACTACAAGATGCTCCGAGAACTATGCTAACCTCGTCCACCTCTACCAGCTTGGTAAAAGCAGTGAGTGCGTCTGAGGCATTACACTTACCGTCCTCCACTATCAAGTCGATTTGGTGACCGTCTATACCTCCGGCCGCGTTGATCTCATCGGCTGCCAAGTCGATGGACCGGAAGAAAACGGTACCATAGTCCTGGGCTGGCCCCGTTAAGTCATGAATCGCCCCAATCTTGATGGGGGCCTTCTCCTCCATCATCGCGTCGTCGTCATCCATCATCGCGTCGTCATCATCCATCATCGCGTCGTCGTCATCCATCATCGCATCGTCATCATCCATCATCGCGTCGTCGTCATCCATCATCGCGTCCTGTGTGGGGGTGGGGGTGGTTGGAGCCGGCGTGGGAGTGTCCTCATCTCCACAGGCTGCCGCTACAATCAGCACGAGCGTAAGAATGCCCAATACAGCTACCGCAACCTTTCGGCTAGACAATAGCCGCTTGAGTCCCTTTTCTCTCTGACTCATATCTGTTACCTCTCTTCCTACTTGCTTTGAACTAGATTTCCGATTGGGCTTACCATTCCCGCGTTAACCCTAATGCTTCGGTGCTTACAAGATAGTAAACGAAATTATCCGAAAATAGTTGCCGCCATCATAATTGGGCGAATAGAAACGCCTCTTTATGAATAATGGAGCGTATTGTAGGAGTCGGAGTACTCTTTGTCAAGGCAATGAACCTATGCCATTGGGGCAAACGCATTTTGAGTTAGCGGATACACCGTCAGTCGTTTTTCCGGCTTTCGCCAGCGTCCAGACGGGTGGGGTAGGAGTTCGGCCAAAGCCGGTTTGGCCAGTATGCGATTGCCCTGCATAATATCCCGACTGGACTTGTGTGGGGCAACTTGATTGTCTTTTCTGTTTAGCTTTGAAAGTTGATTGAATTTTCTGGTCCCCGTTCAAACTTGATTGATTTGTAAAAAAAGTTTTGTTTTAGGGATTCCCCAGGCACGAATATGTCGTTAATTTTGATTGAGTTTTTCATCAGCTTGGGGTTGGCCCCGCCCGCCCAGGTAGGGTTTTGTATGTAAGGTACATCCACCTCGTGCAGCGCCTCTCCCTTGGATTCCCGTGTCAAGCACGGGAATGACGGGTGGGGGGTGAGGGCACCCTTCCCTTCGACTACGCTCAGGGTAAACTTTAAGCTCAGGATGAGCGGAGACACCTCATCCTCCGAGGGAGAAGGAGCCGGGCATTTGTTTTCAGCGAGAGCGTTTACAAGGTCTTGAAACGGGCGAGAGTTCCGGCCCTGCTTAGCCCCGTTCGGGTTGCCCTTGGGAGTCCCTGCCCCAAGGCGACGACCTCCTCGAGAAATAGGGGTGATACCTCCTTGTAAGCGAGATGAGTGGTTACATTATAGTACGCAGATCCTTATTCTATATATAGCCGCGTGGCGCAACAGGCTAGGTTCCAACTCTGGATTCCCGTGTCAAGCACGGGAATGACGGGAAAGAGGGGGGGTAGGGGAATGAGGGCACCCTTCCCTTCGACTACGCTCAGGGTAAACTTTAAGCTCAGGGTGAGCGTATATACAACACCCCCCCACTCATGGCGAGCTAGTCGAACCAGGTGAGCGGATACACAACACCCCTGCCCCGCTCACTTCCTTCGACAAGCTCAGGATGACCCTTCGATAGGCTCGGGGTGAGGGGCGTGAGCAGGGCAGGCTGCAGGCCCGCCCCTACGGGGTCGCCCGGCTGCAGAGACTTGCCCTGCCTACGCAATTGGTTGATTTCGTTATTCTCGGCTGGTACAATATCACCCGCATTCACCCCTTTTTCAGACAGAAGAGCTCGCTCAAAAGACTCATGGACACTAGATTCATAGACGTAGACGGCCACATCATGGAGCCCCAAGACCTGTGGCAAGACTACATCGAGCCCAAGTTTCGAGGCCGAGCTCTTAAAATAGAGAAGAATGAGAAGGGATGGGAGTACCTCAGCTTGGATGGCCGGCAAGTGCCGTGGATGCAAGGGGGCACGCTGGGCACCTTCGGCGCCATAGGAAAGGATATCCGACCCTACCTCATTCCCGGCAACATCAGCTGGAGAGAAGCTATGCTCCCCGGCAGCTACGATCCACACGAACGAGTTAAGGTGATGGATGCTGAAGGTATAGACATGTCCTTCCTCTATCCATCCTTGGGTCTGTGCTGGGAGTACAGCTGTAAAGACGCCAAGCTTGCTGCGGCGTGCTGCAGGGCCTACAACAACTGGATGTTCGACTTCTGCAAACCTTATCCCGAACGCCTAGCTGCCGTTGCTCACATTCCCGTCCTGGATATTCAGGAAGGGGTGAAGGAGTTAGAGAGATCTGCCAAGCAAGGCGCTAAAGCCGCCATGGTTTTGGGCCTTCCGCCGGACAATCTGCCCCTGGGGAGGCCCTACTACGATCCTTTGTGGGCTGCCGCTCAAGATCTGGACATCCCAGTAACCATCCATCCGGGTAACGGTACGGAGGCTGCTTGGGCCAAGACCTACCCCGAAGAGGAGATAACTCACTGGTGGTCCTTTGTTATCACGCCCATAGATATGATGATGCACTTCTCCAGCTTCTTCAATGACGCCACATTCGAACGGTTTCCCCACCTCAAACTGGTAATCCTGGAGTCCGGGATCGGCTGGCTGGTCTACTGGCTGGATCGAATGGAGGAGAAGTTCGACGTGAACGGCTTCACTACCCCTATGAAATTGCGCCCCAAGGAGTACTTCCAAAGACAGTGCTGGTTCGCCATAGAGCCCGAGGAAAAGCTAGCCAAGCTCAGTATAGAAGTCCTGGGCGCAGATAGGTTCATGTGGGCCTTCGATTACCCACATTCTGATTCTGTTGTCAGCCCAGTAAAAGAGTTGAAGGAGAATCTGGCTTCACTGCGCGAGGCAGACCAGCGAAAGGTCTTTGGAGAAAACGCGATGGAGTTGTATAAACTCGCAGCCTAGAATGATGCTGTGTAGGTAGAGGATCTCTCTCATTGGCGACTAAATTCATAGATGTAGACGGCCACATCATGGAGCCTCAAGACCTGTGGCAAGACTACATCGAGCCAGAATACCGAGATCGCGCCCTTAAGATAGAACGCAATGAAAAGGGCTTGGAGTACCTTAGCATTGACAACCAGGAAATCCAACTGATGCAAGGGGGCACATTGGGCACTTTCGGGGCCATAGGTAAGGACATCCGACCCTACCTCGTTCCCGGCAATATAAACTGGAAGGAAGCCATGGTCCCCGGCGGTTACGATCCTCACGAGCGCGTCAAGGTTATGGATGAAGAGGGGATCGATATGACCCTTGTATACCCCTCTCTGGGCATTTGCTGGGAGCACGGCTGCCGCGACCCGAAGCTCGCGGCGGCGTGCTGCCGAGCTTATAACAACTGGGTTTTTGATTTCTGCAACGCACATCCAGACCGGTTGGTTCCCGTCGTCCACATCCCCACGTTGGACATACAGGAAGGCGCCAAGGAGCTGGAACGAACGGCTGCGCTGGGCGCCAAGGCCGCATTGCTATCCGGTCTCCCACCCAATGCACATCCCTACGGAAGGTCTTACTACGACCCCCTGTGGGCCGTTGCTCAAGACCTCGACATTCCCATCACAATCCATACCGCAGTAGGCAACGATGCCGTGTGGGCTAAGACTTATCCACCAGAAGAGGTCACTCACTGGTGGTCCTTCGTGCTCAGCCCGTTGGACACGATAATGCACTTCTCCAGTCTATTTAATGATGCGGTCTTCGAACGCTTCCCGAACCTCAAAGTGGTAATCCTGGAGTCGGGCATCGGTTGGCTGGTCTACTGGCTGGATCGGATGGAGGAGAAGTTCGACGTGAACGGCTTTACAACTCCTATGAAGATGCGGCCCAGGGAGTACTTCCAAAGACAGTGCTGGCTAGCCATGGAACCCGAGGAAAAGCTGGCCAAGTTTAGCATCGAAGTCTTGGGCGCGGATAAGTTCCTTTGGGCCTACGACTTCCCCCACTCCGACTCTGTTGTGAATCCTGTTAAGGAGCTTAAAGAGAATCTGGGCCCACTCTCTCAGGACGACCGGAACAAGGTCTACGGAGAGAACGCCATCAATCTATATCATCTCGCCGCGTAGCCCGAGTTACTGCATTCAAGGAGGAGACGGCAGTGGCAGACGCCAAGTTCATAGACGTAGACGGTCACATCATGGAGCCCCAGGAGATATGGAAGGACTACATTGATCCCGAATACCGCGATCGAACCTTGAAACTGGAGAAAAACAACGACGGCTTGGAGGTCCTCAGCGTTGGCGGGGAAGAGATACCCATCTTACAAGGTGGCACCCTGGGCACTTTCGGAGCCATCGGCAAGGATCTTCGGCCCTATCTCATCCCGGGTAACATTAGCTGGAAGGAATCACTGGTCCCCGGCGGTTATGATCCTCACGAGCGCGTCAAGGTTATGGACGAAGAGGGGATAGACATGACCCTTGTATACCCCTCTCTGGGTATTTGCTGGGAGCAAGACTGCAAGGACTCCAAGGTGGCGGCAGCTTGCTGCCGAGCTTATAACGATTGGGTCTTCGATTTTTGCAAACCTCGCCCCGACCGTCTGGTTCCGGTTTCCCACATCCCTACACTGGACATTGAGGAGGGGGTAAAGGAGCTAGAGAGGACCGTGAAACTCGGCACGAAGGCCGCCATGTTAAACGGTCTGCCTCCCAGCAGCCTTCCCTTCGGGAGACCTCACTACGATCCCCTATGGGCGGCTGCGCAGGACATGGATATACCAATGACTATTCACCCGTCCGTAGGAAGCGATGCCACCTGGGCCACGACTTACCCTGTCGAAGAGATAAGCCACTGGTGGTCTTTTATCTTGACCCCGATAGACATGATGATGCAATTCACCAGCTTGTTCAATGAGGCCGTCTTCGAGAAATTCCCCGACCTGAAGGTGGTCATTTTAGAGTCAGGCATTGGCTGGTTGGTTTTCTGGCTTGAGCGGATGGAGGAGAAGTTCAAAATCAACGGTTTCACCACACCAATGAAGCTAAGCCCCACCGAGTACTTTCAACGACAGTGTTGGTTCGCCATGGACCCCGACGAGAGGTTGGCCAAGTTCAGCATCGAGACTTTGGGTGCGGATAAGTTTCTATGGGCTTACGACTATCCCCACTCCGACTCGATTCTCAATCCCGTGAGCGAGCTAAAAGAGAACCTGGCTCCTCTACCCGAGGATGCCCAGAGAAAGGTATTCGGAGAGAACGCCCAAAACCTGTACAGGCTGGCGGCATAGAGCATTGTTGGCCTTCCATCTAGTCCCTTTTCCCGATATTGTTCTTCTGGCATAACTGACTCTAGTATCGTCAAACCCTAGGAGGCACAGATCCATGATCTACGAGGTGCGCACTTACGAACTGATGACGGGGGACGTGGTGGAATATGAGAGGAAGGAGGGAGAAGCACTGCCAGCCAGGGAGAAATACTCTGAGCTTACGGCCTGGTGGCACACGGAAGTCGGCGTTCTGAACCAGGAGGTCCACATGTGGGCCTATGAAGACTTGGGGCAGATGGCCAGAATCAAATCTCAGTACATGAGCGACCCTATCTGGGCTCCTCCGGGAGACCATTTTCATCAGCACGAAAAACACATGATGTCAGAGATAATGACTCCCGCCCCCTTCATGCGGCCCATCGAACCCGGACATCACGGCAACATCTATGAGATGCGCATCTACACCTGCAAACCGGGAAGCATGTCCGAGATCATGAAACGCTGGGGAGAGATGATACCCAGACGAGAAAAGTACTCGCCATGCCTGGCCTGCGGCTTTACGGAGCTGGGCGGATTGAACAGGCTGATCCACATTTGGCCTTATGAGAGCATGGAAGAACGAGGAAAAATAAGGAAAGCAGCCGTCGATAATGGCGATTGGCCACCCAAAACCCGAGAGTTTATCTTGAAGATGGAGAACAAAATACTCATCCCTGCCCCATTCTCCCCAGTAAACTAATCGGAATTCAAGAGGCGAGGACTCAGTAACATGGATATCGGATTTATCGGTCTGGGCAGCATGGGGCGTCCCATGTCATTGAATTTGGTCAAGGCGGGACACCAGCTAAAAGTCCACGACATTGATCGAGATGGCTTAGGAGCTAGAGAGCTTCTAGAGTCGGGTGCGACGTGGGCCAACTCACCCAAAGAGTCGGCGCAAGGCTCGGAGATAATCTTCACCTCCTTACCGGGGCCTGTGGAGATCGAAGCCGTAGCCCTGGGCGATGACGGCATACTCGAGGGTGCTTCCAGGAGGTCTGTCTACATAGACCTGTCGTCCAACTCACCCACGTTGATACGTAAGATTTACAAGGTATTCAAAGAAAAGGGCGTCGACGTGCTGGATTCCCCTGTCAGCGAGAACTCGGACACCGCTAAGTTTGATGGTACCCTGACCATTATGGTCGGTGGTGACAAGGCTGTTTTCGACCGTGTCACGCCAATCCTGGACGCTATTGGGCACGACCATCTCATGTACATAGGCGAGTCGGGGGCTGGGGCCATATGCAAGATAGTAAACAACTACATGGTATACGTCATACATGCAGGCATGGCCGAGACCATAACCCTTGGAGTAAAGGCAGGAGTTCCTATGGAAACCCTGGCCCAAGTGATAGCCAGCAGCT
This sequence comes from Dehalococcoidia bacterium, assembly GCA_965197675.1. Taxonomy (GTDB): domain Bacteria; phylum Chloroflexota; class Dehalococcoidia; order Plut-88900; family Plut-88900. Next base: position 2,145,180 of record OZ240221.1, read on the forward strand.
CGGGAAGAAGCCTGGTGGGAGACGACTTACTCAATACAGTCAGCAAATCGCAAGTATCTGAAGCTCCCGGAGGTTTTCCGCTGTGGATAGGGCGAAAAGACATCCGCCTGGCAACTGAACTGGCCAGGCAGCTGGACGTCCCTATGGAGATAGGAAACCTAGTGGAGCAGAGGTATACCGAATGGATGGCTCGCGGGTGGAGGGACCATCCGATAAACGTTGTTAGCTTGGTAGAGGAAGCAATGCAAAGACTGACCCATACAGAAAAAGGAGGATAGAGATCATGAAGGTTTTGACTATCAAAGAGCTACCGGAGGTCGAGATCTGGGCCGACCAGATGAAAGAGGGGAGATGCACTATGCACTCCCTAATCCAGCCTTCGTTCTGTCAGACCATCGACGTGGCAGAGCTGATCTTCACGCCGGGTGCAAGGACAAAGCTGTTCAACTTTGATATAGACTGGGTAGTGCACGTGACCGAGGGCAAGGGCACTCTGGCAACGGACAAAGAAGAGATGGAGATTTCGGCCGGCACCATTGCTCACATTCCGGCGGGGGAGCCTCGATGGATTGGGGCAGCTGACGACTCCACATTGGTCTTCATGTCCACACATCGCCCTAAGCCAACCACGACAATGCTAGAGTAGCATCTCTGGCGCTGGAATAATTAAATAGGCATTATACTCACAATCATGTTAATAGGATTGGAGGAGAATCCTGATGGTTACTGTTGAGGGCGATGCCCCTTTGGAACTTTATACCGATTCATTCCGATTCACTGTTACGCCATATGGCGTAGCTTTTACCTTTGGAGTTAATACTCCACATCCACCGCCAGGGAAACCAACTCCTGCCGATGACAAACTGGTACTACGCATGTCATTGGAACAGTCGAAGGTGCTAGCGATGATGTTGAGACGTAATCTAAAGAACTATGAGAGCGAGAATTCCCTGGAAATAGCTCTCCCTCCATCGCTGTACCCTCAACTTGGCATAGCTAAAGAAGATTGGGGCAATGTCTGACCCATTGGATAGTATTATCACCGCACTGCAGACATCGAGCTATGAAGTGGGGCAACACGTCTGGGACAATTTCATAGAAAACCCTGGCAGACCACTGCCATCGGCTATAGTAGAATCAATCGCTGACAATGAACCACATATAGTTGAAGATTATCCAGATGACCAAAGAGGACGTTCGTGCAAAATCAGTGGTACTAATGGCGATGGACGAACTATTGAGAGCGTTGTAGGATATGAAAGAAGCCCAATAAAGATTGTTACTGGATGGTATAAGGGGAGGTGAAGTATGGTCAAGAAAAGAAGAAGTATAGTTTATTACTCTGATAATAAGATTAAGTTAAGCTGGCCAACATCAGTGAAGGTAGATGAATTTGGTGAAGCGTGGCTTTCACCACGACAGGTAAAACAGTTGGAGTTTATGCATGAATATGCTCCCTATTATGCTTCGAACAAACTCCGACGTAGTAGCAAGTTACTTCTACAATATAATCCTCCTCCGCCTGTTCAAGGCCCTAGCGTTGCCGACGAGATCAACAACTTGGCATCTCATACTGTTGCAGTTAATGCAATCGCAATTTGAAGCGCCATGACTAAATGGTATAGTATCCGTCCCTCTTGACTCTGCACTTAAGGACTGAATGGCAAGAAATAAGAAGGTCTCCACATGGCCATCGCTAGCATGGTTCTGGGAATCACAAGCATTGGCCCCGCCCTCTCATACTGCTGACATGGATGGCTCTTCCTATTGTGCTTGTTGGTCTTCCACTAGGAGTCGTAGCATATCGCGAGAGTAAACGACCTAAGGAAGGCACGGGTATGGCCACTGCTGGCATTGTCACCAGTATAGCGGGTTTCATTATTGCTATTCTTTATCCGGTGTTAACCGAATAAAATACCCCCATGACCACGGCGGCACTACGGCATCCTAGTCACTTGGAACAGCCGCCTGATGCGCAGTTAAGTTTATAATCCCCTATTAAATAGGCCGGATTCAAGGGTTGCCGCTCAGATGGCGACGAAACCTCCATCCACGGACACGCCATGACCGGTAACAAAAGAGGCTGCATCCGAGCACAGCCATACCACGACCTCCGCTACCTCTTCTGGCTGGCCCATCCTGCCTATGGGCAGCTGCTCCAGCTCCTTATCCATGCCTACAGGATCCCGGGCGCGGATTCGCTCTCCCCTGGGCGTCTGTATGGGGCCGGGACAGATGGCGTTGACCCGAATACCCGATTTTGCATATTCGACCGCGGCGGTCTTGGTCAGGCCCATAACCCCGAATTTGGCGGCTACGTAAGCGGAAGCGTTGGGAGATCCTACCAGGCCCACCATGGAGGAAGTGTTAACTATGGCGCCTCCCCCTTGCTTGAGCATGTGGGGAATCTCGTATTTCATGCAAAGCCAAACGCCCTTGAGGTCGAGACCGACTAGCCTGTCCCACCCTTCCTCGGGATACTCGTGGGTCGGAGCAGGCGGCTCCTCTTTTCCAGCGTTGTTGTGGGCGTAGTCCAGCCTCCCGTAGGTCTCGATGGTCTTGTCGACCATGGCTTGGACTTCCTCGGTGCTTGATGCGTCCGCCCTGACAAAGGTGGCTTCACCGTTAGCTTCCTTGATCATGCGCACCGTATCAGCCCCACCTTCCGAGTCTATATCGGCGACGATTACTCTGGCCCCTTCCCTTGCAAATCTCTTTGCGACAGCCCTGCCAATCCCCGAGCCTGCCCCCGTTACCAGGGCAACCTTACCGCTCATGCTCATTGATGCCATAGCTTTCTCCAGAGAGTCCTTTCTTATATGGGTTATTTAGCTGCTTTTGTCTGGGAAGGTGAGTTCGGCGGCCAGATCGGCTACGTCCTTCAGGTCTTCGATGCCTAGGATCATATCCATGCAACGATTCGTCTGCTCGGGCGACATCAGCATTCCCGAGTAGTGCTTGAACTTCTCGATCGTGTCCTCTCTGGTTTGAAGGTTGGGTGGATGTCCAGTAAAACCCGTCGAGTCGGCCTTGACCTTCCGGCCATTGTTAAGAGTGATGGTGATGGGATGCGGTTGGGACAGGTTACCCGCTTCCCACTCAGGATGCAGGGTCACCTTGATTTTCCTTTTAATGCCGATCATGTCCTGGTTCTTGAGCCTCTCATTTCGGAAGCTGGGTAGAGCCACCTTTTCGTCAAGGATGGCTGCAGCCACACCGTGAGGGATGCTGAACTTGGCCTGGTCTGAGTTGGCAGGCTCGTTGAAGCGACACGTCCCAGCGTGCAGCAAATTGGTTTCCACCTCCACCTGAGATATATCACCAGCCGAGATGCTGTTTTCCTCGAGCATATCTTGAGTTGTTTCCATCAGATGCTGCATAAGAGAGCAGCAAGGAAACAGCTTCTCCTCCACACCTCCGATCCTGAAGGGAGTCTTCCCCCAATCCCTCAGAATAGCCTCGGTATCGTGCTCGGAGCTGTTGGTCCATATGTGGAAAAATCCACCAGGGATTTCCATGATATCAGGATGGCCGGTCATTCCCGTCTGCGCCAGCAGGGCGGCGGAGACTCCAACCCGCGCAGCATATCCAGACTCCAGATAGTGGGACATCGATCCCGTCTGCCTACCGATACCACTGGCCTGGGAGGCGCACAGGCTGAGGGCCATGGCTGTTTTTTCATTGTCTATCTCGAGCAGCTTACAGACCCCGGAAGTTATACCCAGTATTCCCATAGTATCGAAGTTCATGTAGGTAGTAGTCCCTGGGTCATCAGGATTGGGGTTGGCCGCCTTGCCTATCCGAGCCTGTACCTCATGGGCGATGACGAATGCCTCCAGAAAGGCTCTACCAGAGAGGTGGTGTTTCTCGGCTACCGTCAACAGAGGTGAGACCAGCATAAACCCCGAGACTACCTCGGGATAGCAGTTACCCTCCAGTTCCGTGCAGTGCCAGAGAGTGTTGTTGGCCAGGGCAGCGTTATCCAGGGTAGTCTTGAAACCCGCTCCATACACTCCTACCTCGAGCGCTGCCGCCTGAGCTTTAACGTAGTCGGTGATTATCTTTCCAGCGATCTCGGTGTTTCCGGCCAGGTTGGCCCCGGTCACCGAAAGGGCCACCTGCTTGGCGTAGCCTATAGTGTCTGGTGCAATATCCTCGTAAGTCGTCGAGTGTATGCGGTCGGCTATCTGTCTAGTCAGCTCCATAGAAATACCTCCTCTTTGTCCCTAATCGAAATGATTAGGAGGGACGAACACACTCTAGCAGTTGGTATGGTCCTCAACAATATCTTTGGAAACTATAGCAGCCCCTGCTCCCTTACCTGCATTAGCGATTTGTTGATCACCTCTATGATCTGGTCGATCTCCGCCGGAGTATGAGCCGTAGATATATAGCCAGCGTGAATGGGAAGCGCGACTCCATTATTCAGCAGGTGCATGTAGAAGGCGCTCTCCGACTCTTTGGGCGACTCGTCGATGTCCCTCACGCTATTTATCGGCTCTCTTTGGAATCTCATGCGGAAAATCGATAGAGCACTGGTCATCTGGGCGGACATCTCCTGAGAGATGCAGAAATTGTTTACCTCGTCGGCCAGCCGAGTGCCCTGCTCAGCCAGATATCTGTAGACTTCGGGATGCTCTTTCAGATATTTGATCTGGGCGTGGCCTGCCACCATGCTGAGGGGGTTGCCGCTGAAGGTTCCCCCAGCAAAGATACGGGGTGGGCCAGAGCCACTATCAGAGCCCTCACCAAACACATCCATTATGTCAGCCCGACCTGCTATGGCCCCTATGGGAAGCCCTCCTCCTATGGCCTTGGCATAGGTGGACATGTCTGGAACGACATCGAAAAGCTCTTGCCCACCGCCATATGCGAGACGGAAACCTGTGATTACCTCGTCCATCAGGAAGAGGACGTCACACTCTCGACACACATCTCGCAAACCTTTGAGAAAATCACCGCAGTTCAGACGAGGGTTGGAGCTCTGCACGGGCTCGATTAGGATGATGGCCAGCTCGTCCTTTTGCTGGCGGATGATATCGAAGGCTTCATCCTCACGATAGGGGAGCATAATGACCTGGTCCAACGTCTCTTGCGGTATTCCTGCTCCAAAGGAGTGAAATAGCGGGCGCTGCCTCGGACTTCCCCCATCGACTTCTACAACAACGTAGTCGTGAGCACCATGGTATCCGCCGTCAAATACACCTATCTTATTCTTACCGGTAAAGGCTCTGGCGGCGCGAATGGCATACAGAGTCGATTCGGTTCCTGAGTTGCAGAAAACCACCTTGTCGGCACTGGGTGAGGCCTCAACCACCAAGCGAGCCAAAGGCTCTTGATATGGATTGAATAGTCCCACTTGGGTCCCATTCTCGATAGCCTCTTTCATGGCATCCACTACCACGTCCGGTCCATGCCCCAAGACGTGAGGCCCAAATCCCATGGTTAGATCGATGTACTCGTTTCCGTCCACATCCAGTACCCGAGAGCCTTTGGCTCTGCTGAGATAAACTGGGTAGGGCATCTCAGCGGTGCTTACCACCTCTTGAGCCAGCACTTTGTGGCTGCGTTGGTACACCTCTTTTGATTTGGGCAGTCGCCTTTCCAATACGGACTTGATATCTTCCACAGTGAACCCCCTCGTCAGGAAACGGGAATTGATAGCGAAATTAAGGCTTGCCCTAGATTATATGTTGATTGTCGCTTCTCATCAATGATAGGCGCAAGCCTTAGACGCCCTCTCACCGTGAGCGGAAGAAGAGAGATGTCCCACTCATGGTGAGTAAATCGAAGGAAATGAGCAAGCAGCAATGTGGTCCCCACATACAAAAACCCAACCAGGTGGGCATAAAACTCGCCCCGACCGCATCCCTATTGGAGATTCCAAAGGGGCCGCTCCCCTTTGACGGGGAGCATGGGGGGTGTCCCCCCATATCTAAAAACCTACCGAGGGTGGGATGGTGGGAAACAAGACATTTGCCTTTCTTGACCAGGCTCAACACCTATTGTGCCATATGGCCATATACGAAATAAGAACCTACGTACTATCATTCAAATGCACACCCCGCTTATAAGGAGGTATTACACCTATCTCTCACGGAGGGTATCGCCCAGGTGCAGGCGCTCCCAAGGGCAACCTGAATAGACTGAAGCACGGCAGGCACTCTCGCCGGTTTCAAGAGCTTGTCAACTCTCTATCTGAAATTCCCGAGATCCGTGACCTTATACTCGCCTATCACCGTGGCCAGAAGCGTAAGACCCATCGAGCCCGCCTCCTCTTCTCCCAGCTCCTAGCCCAGCCTTATAAAAAATTCAATCAAAAATAACGACATCCTCGTGCCTGGAAAACCCCGAAAATAAAACTTTTTTTTAGTTCAATCAAGTTTCGTCGCTAAACAGGAAAGTTCAATCAAGTTCCACACACAAACCAAGTCGGATAATAGTGCAAAAACATCGCATTTTGGCCGAAACCAGCTTTGGAGCCCCCCACTCTACCAGGTATGTTTCAGGGGTGAGGGGTGAGTGGAGACACTTCATCCCCAGGGGGGAAAGAGGCCGGGGAATCTTGGTAAGTTCTCTTGAATGGTTGCGACCCTACCTTTGACAGCGGTCTATGTCAAAGGTACTATTGGCGCCTAAGGCATTTCATTGGGAGGAGGAGATGCTGGATCTACTCATCAAAGACGGTCTCATCATCGATGGCAGTGGAAACCCTGGATTTTATGGCGCCATTGGTGTAGAAGACGATACCCTGACCGTCCTGAGGGGAGACGTCTCACACATCGAGGCCAAACGAATCCTGGATGCATCGGGCAAGCTGGTCACTCCGGGTTTCATCGACCTTCATGCCCATTCTGCTTTGATGATCCTGGCCGATCCCAAACACGAACCTAAGGTTCACCAGGGCATTACCACCGAGCTCATAGGCATCGATGGCAACTCCTACGCCCCCTTCAACACCGAGGAAGACCTGCGCCGCTACATTCAGCTCAATGCCGGGTTAGAGGGCAGCCCTCCACTGCCTGGTACTTGGTCAAGCGTCACCGAGTACCTCGCTATGTACGACGGCAATGTCTCGGTGAACATAGCCTATATAGTGGGAAATTCTCCCATTCGGATAGGTGCGCTGGGTTGGAATGATCGCCTGGCTACCGGCGGTGAACTGGAGAACATGAAGGTCATCCTTCGAGAGAGCATGGAGGAGGGAGCCTTCGGCATGTCCACGGGGTTAGACTATCCGCCGGGGAGCTACGCCAACACCGATGAAGTCGTCGAGCTTTCCAAAGAGGTGGCTCGCCTGGGTGGGATCTATCATACTCACATACGCTACCCAATGGGGGATATGTATCTGGATCCCATAAAGGAAGCCATCGAGATAGGAAGGCGCAGCGGCGCCCCCGTGCACATCACTCACCTGCTAGGTGACATAAGCTATCCAAGGGGAAGCCGTAACGTGCTGGACCTGGTGGAGCAGACCAGAGTAGAAGGCATTGATATCACATTTGACTGCTTCCCCTATCCTTACGGCGGCACTCGCCTGATCAACTTCCTTCCAGAGTGGACCCACGACGGCGGCCCAGAGCAAATCATGGAGATATTGCGTTCGCCGGATATCAGAGAGCGGCTTCGGGCGGAGATCACGCCCAAGTGGGGTCCCTGGGACACTGTCTGGCTTACTTACTTCAAGAAGCCTCATAACCAGCAGTACGAAGGCCGGTCCGTTGCAGAAGTCGCTGACATGCTAGGCAAATCGCCAGCAGATACCATCTGCGACCTGCTGTTGGATGAAGACTTGCAGACCTCCTACCTGGCGGGGATGATAGAGCCCTTATCACTGACCGACTTTGTCGTCCATCCCTTGCAGATGGTGGGCAGCGATGCGCTGCTTATAGGCGACTATCCCCCTCCCATGGCCTACGGGGCCTTTCCCTTTATTCTGACCAAGTACGTCAGGGATGAAAAGTTGATGTCCCTGCCAGAGGCCATACGAAAGATGACCTCCTATGCCGCCCAGCGCCTGGGGTTACCGGACCGAGGCCTCCTCCGAGATGGCATGAAGGCAGACATAGTAGTGTTCGACATGGAATCTACGACTGCTCCCGCTACCCGTCAGAACCCCAAACAGTTCTCCACCGGCATCGACTACGTGATCGTCAATGGCAAGATAGTGATGGATAAGGGACAACACACCGGCGTTCTACCTGGCAAGGCCCTTAAAAGAATCAGTCATTAGTGGAATCGTCTCTAGGGTAATCTGCATATTATGGAGAGGTGAACTTGAGGATCGTAGGGTACACCGACCGTTTGAGCGTTCAGCCAGGGGAGACCATCAGCTTCATGGTTAGCTGTGAGCTTCCCACGTATCACGCCGACATAGTCCGACTGATTCACGGCGACATCAACCCCGATGGCCCTGGGTTCAAGGAGGAGCCAGTAGAGACTTCAGTCAGCGGGGGGTATCAAGGACGTAAGCAGACCTTATCCAAAGGATCCTACGCGGCAGTTCCTGATAATCCGGTGTTGAGATTGAATGGCAGCTTCACCATACAGACCTGGGTCTATGCAACCACCCCAGAAAAGGGTGTTCAGAGCCTGGTTGCCAAGTGGTCAGCCTCGAATGGGGCAGGGTATGACCTGTTCATAGACGAAGGTGGCCAACTGACGCTGCGGGTGGGAGATGGCAGGGGTAAGATCGGGCGAGTTAGTATCGGACAACCACTCAGGAAATCCACATGGTATTTCGTAGCTGCCAGCTACGACTCGGAGAGAGGAACGGCTTCCCTCTATCAGGAACCGGTCAATGGTTGGTCTCCCGAAGACTTCAGGATAATCACAGAGCAATCGACTGGCATCTACGGGATAGGTGAGACCTCTGGACCTTTAATGATAGGTGGACATTTCAACGGCAAGATAGACAGCCCGCGTCTTTTTGGGCGCACCCTTTCTTCGGATGAGCTGCATGCCCTCAAAATAGGAGCTTCCCCCAGGAGCTTTAGACAGTCTCTGATCGCTGCCTGGGACTTCTCCAAAGATATATCCAGTACCAACGTTGTAGATACGTCTCCCCATCTGCTGCATGGCCAAACAGTCAACATGCCAACCCGCGCCATGACAGGCTACAACTGGACAGGCAACGAGAATGATTTCAAACACGCCCCCAACGAATATGGCGCCATCTACTTCCATGGGGATGACCTGGATGACGCCAAGTGGAACGTGGACTTCCAGCTAACCATTCCAGAAGAGATGAGAAGCGGAGTATACGCCGCCTGTTTAAGAGCAGAGGATGCCGAGGACTACGTGCCCTTCTTCGTCAGGCCAAAACGGGGCACAGCCACCTCCAACATAGCCTTCCTCGTCCCCACCTTGAGCTACTTGGCATACGCTAACGAGCACGTGATGGAGCATTTGGAGGAGATGGTAGCAAGCATGCCAGAGGATGCTCGATATCCGGTCCAGATCCAGGACAAATATACCATCGGACAGGGTCTTGTGAGTCTATACGACATACACACCGATAACAGCGGTGTTTGCTATTCCTCTCGTTTGCGACCCAACCTGACCATGAGGCCAAAGTATGTGATGCAGGAGCTTTCCAGCGGCCGCGGTGCACCTCACCAACTCAACGCGGATCTTCACCTAGTGGACTGGCTGGAGGCTAAGGGCCACCAGCACGACGTGATAACCGACGAAGACCTCCACTGGGAAGGTTTCGACTTGCTAGCATCGTACAAGGTTATCGTGACGGGCTCCCACCCCGAATACTGGACAAGGCAGATGCTGGACGCATTGGAGACCTACCTCCAGAATGGTGGACGCCTCATGTATCTCGGAGGGAATGGCTTCTACTGGGTTACCTCCATCGATCCTGAAGGTAAACACACCATTGAGGTTAGAAGATGGAGCGGCACCAAGACTTGGCAGGCTGCTCCGGGAGAGTACTATCACAGCACCACAGGAGAGTTGGGTGGGCCGTGGAGATTTCGAGGATGGGCTCCCCAGAGGCTGGTTGGTGTGGGGTTCACTTCCCAGGGCTTTGACCGAAACTCTCCGTATCGCCGTCAGACAGATAGCTTCGACCCGAGAGCCGCCTTCATATTCGAGGGCATCGGAAAAGATGAGTTGATCGGAGACTTTCCCTCCCTGGTAATGAACTATGGCGCCGGCGGCTTCGAACTGGATCGAGTGGACTACGGTTTGGGAACACCCCCTCACACTCTGCTGCTGGCTATTGCTACCGGCTTCTCTGATTCATACCAGCACGTCATAGAAGAGGTGCTGCAGTCTGATTCAAAGCAAGGCGGTTCGACGAATCCACTGGTAAAGGGAGACATGGTCTATTTTCGATACCCCAACGAAGGGGCCGTTTTCTCGGTGGGATCGATAAGCTGGTGCGGTAGCCTTTCTTACAATGGGTATGAAAACAACGTCTCTCGAATCACGGACAACGTTCTGCACAAGTTTGCCTCAGATGTCCCGCTGCCCTGATCATTCGACTTATTATTGGGCTACGTAGCCGCCGTCAACGGTCATGGTGTGGCCTGTAACGAAGGAGGCGGCATCCGAGCACAACCACACTACGGCCTCGGCGATCTCTTCGGGCTTCCCTATACGGCCTATCGGATGCAGACCAACCGTAGTCTCCTCCAAACCTGGAATTGATTGGACGTACTCCTGCACCATTGGCGTGTCTATGTAGCCGGGACAGACAGCATTGACTCGTATATTGTCTCTGGCATACTCGATGGCGGCCGTCTTAGTCAGACCGGCTACTCCGTGTTTACTGGCATCGTATGCCGAGTTGCCCGCTACCGCCACCAACCCTTCGATGGATGCAGTGTTGATTATCGCTCCTCCGCCCTGTTTAAGCATCTGGGGCAATTCATACTTCATGCACAGCCAGACGCCCTTGAGATTGATGGCGATTACTCGGTTCCACTCCTCCTCGGGGTAGTCGGCGACTTGTGTTACAGGTCCTGCAATGCCAGCGTTGTTATGGGCACAATCCAGGCGTCCATAGGTCTGCACTGCCTGATCAACGAGCCGTTCTACATCCTTCGCTTCAGTTACATCTGCTTTCACAAAGAGAGCTTTACCGCCTGTGCCCTCGATCATTCGCACCGTCTCTTGACCACCATCTTCCGCCACGTCCGAGACTACAACACTGGCTCCCTCTCTCGCAAAAGCCAGGGCCGTAGCTCGTCCAATCCCAGAGCTACTCCCTGTCACCAATGCAACTCTTCCTTCAAACCTACCAGCCATGCCAGCCACCTCCTATGAAGTAGGCGATAGCCGAGCTATCGCCTACTCAGGGCAAGGAGACCTGTAAGCCGAGTTCTGTACCCAATGACCGTGCAGTTTACACCCAAGGCTTCGTCCTGCACAATCGAAGGGTGGTGACCATCCATCTAGGCCCGCTGTTACCAACGGACTCATGCGGCCAACCCGAGGACGAGTCGGGCGCTCAAAGTCCTCCTATTAGGCCTTGCTTCGAATGGGGTTTGCCCAGCCAGCCGGTCTCCCGACTACTGGTGAGCTCTTACCTCACCATTTCACCCTTACCTCGATATCCGAGGCGGTATGTTTCTGTGGCACTTTCCGTAGGGTCGCCCCTCCTGGGAGTTACCCAGCATCCTGCCCGATGAAGCTCGGACTTTCCTCTCCACTCTTCTCAAAAAGAAAAGTGAAGCGGCCACCCGGTCTCCTTGCTCCCGTTCTAGCGTACCTTATGCGTTCGACACAGGTCAACTTTGCGGATTGCTTCATAGTTAAGGTTACTGAAAAGGGTGTCGTTGCTTCAAAAGTCGCGTTACCTGCCTGCAACGGGCAGGCCGAGGGGGAACATAAGGAGAAGCAGCGTTGATACCGCAGGTGGCCCTAATGTTTTTCATGGCGAAACCTGTTCTGCCACTCGAACAGCGTATTTACTGCGAAGCTATGGTAGGGATTTTATCGATCCACGGCATAGCGCTCTCAAAAGCGGCGCAGGCTTTTAGCACTGTGAGTTCATCGCCCCATTTGCCAACTATCTGAAGGCCGACAGGCAACCCATCTGAGGCAAAGCCACAGGGAATGCTTGCGGCGGGCAGGCCTGTAATGTTACTCAGAAGAGTGAGAGAGATAGTATCTCGCTCGTCATCTACTTCCTGATCACCGATCTTAACCGTGTGGCCCTCGTTGGCAAAGGCAGCCACAGGATTGGTCGGAAGAACTAGCAAATCGTATTCCTCGAAGAAGTCTGCCATCCTGGAGCGAAGCCTGAACATCTCTCGCAACGCATTGGAATAGTCGGCGGCCGTAGTTTCCCTACCACTCTCCAGACGTTGTCTCAACCGAGACATCAGCTGGTCGGCATGAGTCTCGAGGAGATGTCCTCTAGCCGCCAGTTGGTCCCCACTGAAAATCGTTCCCCACGTACTCAGGGGATCCTCCATGACCAAGTCGGCAGTCTCCACCCTGCATCCCAGGCTCTCGAAGACCCGACATCCCGCCTCTGTAATAGATTGCACCTCCGGGTCTACTAGAGCGAAGCCCAGATTTGGACTCCATGCTACTTTGAGTTTCGGGAGCGGGTCATCCAGGGCATCCAGAAAGCCTGGAGGTTTCTCTCGCATGCTCATAGGGTCTCTTCTATCGTGGCCTGCTGTGACATCGAGCATGAGGGCGGCATCGCGGACCGTTCGGGTTATGGGCCCCGAATCCACCATCAAAATCATGTCAACGAGGCTTGGGTAAGTCGGTATTCTTCCATGGGTGGGCTTTATACCGAAAACACCACAGAAACCGGCAGGAATGCGGATAGAGCCACCAAAGTCGCTCCCGGTAGCGATGGAGGTCAATCCCGAAGAGACGGCTGCTGCAGAGCCTCCACTGGACCCTCCCGGCGTGCGATCCGTATTCCACGGATTGTGGTACTCGATCCTATATGTCTTACCTGAACAGGCGAATTCCGGTGTGTTGGTCTTGCCCAGAATTATCGTTCCAGCCTCACGCAGTCTCTCTACGATTATCGAGTCTTCTTCAGGCACGAAATCCTTGTAGATTTGCGATCCCATTGTGGTTCTAATGCCCTTCGTGTATTCGGTATCCTTTACGGCAATGGGCACACCATGGAGGGGTGGTAGATCGGTCTCGGTAGCGATGGCTTTCTCGGCGGCGACCGCCGCTGACCTGGCCTCGGACTCGGTTACTGTGAGATAGGCGTTCAGCTTGGGGTTCAGAGCAGCGATCCGCTCCAAATAGAGGTCTACCAACTCGACAGGCGACACCTCTTTTTTCCTTATACGCTGAGCTACTTCGTAGGCGGGACTGAAAGCTAAAGAGGCATCAAGCATAGACCACCTCCACAATATATAGGAGAGATGATACTCTTGGATGGATAACCCTGCAAACCTTCGTGCTCACCTGCTTCACAGCCGCCAGGCAGGTCAAGCTGCTCTTGAAAGGAGATTTGGGTGGCTGCCAGCCCCTGGGCCCAATCGGGTGCCTTAGCTAGCTCTATGGATTCGATGTGAGATTGGCCATCTTCCCCAGTATATAGTCGATAAGTTCCCATCGTTATTACTCCAGCTCGTATAAGTGCCTAGTTTGGGGCTAGTATAACCTAGGATGATGCTTGTGTGGCTATAATAGGACGTCGATCATTATTGTAACTCTCCTCTTCAAACGAGCGGAGAGAGATTCTTGGAGGTATAGTCATGTTCCTAATAAGGAGAATATGTGTAGCTAAGCCTTGGAGGGAAGGAGAAGTTGCAGATCTGGCATACAGGTTGGCGAAGGCTTATGAAAAAGCTGGTCGCTCCGAGTGTCGAGTTTATACCAGCGGTTCTGGCACACCGGGACCCGCCCGTCACGTTTATATAGACTGGGTTACTGAGAAGATTGAGTCAACGATAGAAGCTAACATCCCTCAGGAAGTGAATGAGGTCTGGGAGCAGCTAGAACCGTTGCTGGAAGAATATCCAATAGAGTTTTACCAGATAGTTAAACCGGAGTAGAGGTCAGAACCACGAATTAGTCAGGATGACCTCGTAAATTCGTGCCAACCCGCGAATTAACTGATATTTGTACTCGGAGTGTCACAGATGCACGTTGTTTTCCAGGCATAAAAGCATGGGATGATTGAGAGACTAACAGACGCATGGTCAACATTGAGGAGTGAACAGGTACAAAACAGGTTCGATAAGGGTGAGGCAATGATAAAACTCAATTTAATCTGGCAAAAAATATAATAGAGGGAGGCACATATGAAGCTACAGGGCATGTCTGCTCTTGTAACCGGAGCCAGTGGTGGTATCGGATGGGCGATTTCGAAGGCTATCGCTGCCGAGGGAGGGAAGGTGGCCCTGACCGGCAGGAGCGTATCTAACTTGGAGGCGGCTCAGAATGACATAAAGAGCATAGGAGGAGATAGCGAAATATTCGTTGCCGACCTTCTGGATGAAAGACAGGTCGACAAGCTTGTATCCGATGTGAAGTCGGTCTTCGGAGACATAGATATCCTAGTAAACAATGCTGGGGTATTCCACCTCGGTGGCAAACACGTGGAGGGTCTTTTGTGGGAGATACCTCGGGATGAGTTTGACGAGGTTTTCCGGGTGAAGTTCTGGCCCGCCTATCTGCTCTGTCGCGCATTCATACCTGGCATGATAAAGAAGGGGCGGGGGAAGATAGTCAACATCACTGGAACCTTTGACACAGGCGGACCTCGTATGTCCCACTACTATCTGGGCACACTGGCCTTGGAGCACCTCACCATCAATCTGGCCGAGGAGCTTAAGCCCTATAATGTTCAGGTTAACTCAGTGAACCCGGGTTTTGTATCGAGCGAGGCAATCAAGAAGATAAACCCTAAAGTGGCACCCTCTGCACAGACCCCGGAGGAACTTGCCCACTTTACCCTGTTCTTCATGACCAAAGAGTCAGATAACATTACAGGTTCTTCCACCACTATCCAAACAGCGTATTCAGCAGCTCAGTCGGCGGCTCGATGGGCTCAACGAAGATCTTCTATGTTTCGATAGAGACCTTCAGTGAATTACCCTATAGGCAGATTGGTCGACCACAAGGACATGACATGGAAATGAAGACGTTAGGTAGGACTGGGTTGGAGATAAGTCGGCTTGGACTCGGTTGTTCTTGGATAGGGTTCAAATTGTCTCTGAAAGATTTAGAGCAGGTCGGCAACGTCTTGAATACAGGATTGGACGCTGGAATAAACTTTCTGGATACCTCACCCTGCTATAACGACAGCGAGGAGTTGATTGGCCGTACCATAGCTCACAGACGAGACGAATATATCTTAGCTACCAAATGCGGCCATGCAGTCAAGGGTTACCAAGGCACGGACTGGACGGCCAACCTAGTCACGCACAGCATCGATCGCAGCCTGAAGGACATGAAAACTGATTACCTGGACATAGTCCAACTCCATTCGTGTGGATTGGATGTTCTTGAGAAGGGCGAGGTCACCGAAGCGCTACTTGATGCTCAGAAGACTGGTAAGACACGATTCGTCGGCTACAGCGGTGACAACGAGCCGGCCAAATGGGCGATCGATAGCGGTATCTTCGATACTCTCCAGACCAGCTATAACGTGACCGATCAGCGTGCTCGCACCGAGTTGTTCGAAGCGGCAAAGGCACAGAACATGGGAATAATCGCCAAACGACCCATAGCCAATGGGGTCTGGGGTGCGACTACCAGTCCATCTGTGGAGGCTGACGAGTATTTCCGCCGTTACAAGATCATGGCTGGGAAGGGAGCTATACCCGGGGCGCCTGACGATCCGCTTCTGCTCGCCCTGGGGTTTGTCTTCAGTCATTCGGCGATAGATACTATCATAGTAGGTACCCACAACCCGTCCCACATGCGGTCTAACTTGGAAAGCGTGAGCAATAATTTGCCGATATCTGATGCAGCCATCGAAGAGCTCAAACGGCGATTCGACGAACTCGACGAAGGTTGGACACAAGACACTTGATTACCTACGAGCCATAGAGAAGAGAGGTTGTCTCAGGCAATCTCTCCACAAAGATGGTCGATTCTCATCGTATGATCCCTTCTCGTTTTCTGTATGCTGGATGCCATCTATGGGGATATGGTGGAGGAGAAGTGTATCGTGGCGATCACGTTCAACCCCGCCTTTAAGCCTCTGTTTGAGATTGCAACCACCCGGGAAGGTGGTGATGTAACCCCTATTACTACGACACCTCCAGACCTTTCCGGCCTAGAGGCGTCGACTTCGTGGTAGCGGTGGAGACTGGGGAGAATCGAACTCCCCGGGAACGCGGTCTACACGTTTAATTGATTGTTGCGCAATTCAACGACCACTCAGCGATTCTATGCTCCTAAGTTAAGGACGTCCGCAGCACTACTGGGTGAATACCTCTCTCCTTAGACGATCCTCTATCTCCGTGTAATGTTCTAATATGTAGGCCCAGTCCACCATTATTCCGAATTTCTGTCGCTCTTCTTCGGTCGGAGGCAGAATCTCAAGGGCATTCGTACCATACGCCGTCTTGCCGTTCGACATCCAGTACGGAACTTTCTCAGCGAATACGGATTGCAAACTCGGATCTATCAGGTAATCCAAGAACAGCTCTGCCAGGTCTTGCTTTTCTGTACCTCGCACTACCACGAAATAATCAATGGAACCAGCCACACCCTCTTGCGGAATTACTACGCCGAATCTCTCTGGCTGTCGTTGAGCAAGAGCAGCGACGACCTCCGGCCCGGCGACTACAAGCTCAACATCACCACGTTCTAATGCCGCCGTTGCTTCGGCACCGGTAGTTTGCCACAATGCCACATCCAGCTCTTTCACTTTCGCTATGATTGTATCGAGCCCCTCTGCACTGTAGATCTCCCCTAAGCCTGGGGCATCATCTAGAGTCAATGCAGTGAATGAAAGTACTTGAAACCAAAAGACAGAATCAAGACCTAACTTGCCTTGGGCTTCTGGACGCCACACATCTTGCCATAGTGTCGGTGTAAACCCTAGGGTCTGTTTATTGTAACCCAACGCAATAAAGAAAAAGTCGAATGGAACGCCATAAGAAATGTCCAGTCCCATCCCATGGTCGTCGGCGAAGAATGGGGAAATATCTTGATAATGCTGGAAGTTTCCCGTCCTAAGCTCGAGCCAAAGATCTTCTGCTATACCTCTGACAAAATCGGGCTGAAATACAGCGGCAACATCGTAAGGCGGCTCATCAGAGGGTGCTGCCAGAATAGTGGCGACTTCCTCACCGTAGGTAGGAATTAGCTCCACTTTTGCACCCGTGTCTTCTTCGAACTTGGAAACTATCGCCTCGTTGACTGCGTCGTACCAGCCTCCAGAAAAGGCTGTAACCTTGAGGGTCTCACCCTCGAAGGGTTTCTCGGTGATAGGGGAGGGCGACGGTGCTGGTGTTGCGGTTGGAGTGGCAGGGGTTGGAGTGGCAGGGGTTGGAGTTGCGGGGGGTGGTGTCGCGTCTGGCGGCTGGGGTGTAGCAGTGGCTGGCATTACTGTCGGGATTGGCGTCGCATCGTCTCCACAGGCTAAGGCTACCAATATCACGCCTATCAAAACAAAAGCCAATGCTACCCATTTAACCTTGCGTATTGTTATCATAGGACCCTCCCCCAATTGGAGTAACTGATTCAACTATCGAGCGAACCCACATTTGATGGCTGTTAATCTCATCTTAAGGGTGCCCCCAACAGCGTACACGACTCAACACCTGATTGTATAAAACTGTGTACTCAACAATCAACCCTAATACTTGGAGCACGAAGTTAGGGAAAGATGATCCTACCGGTAGTGTAGGACTGACCTCTCATGGTGTGCACAATATAGTCCTTAAATCATAGCGCGTCAACTTTGAGCTTTTTGTCACATTATTGACATTGCCAGAATTGGTTTGATAAAGTTCACTGGACTATTAACGATAGGTGATAGCCTCATGGACTTAAAGATTATCTCTGCCGATTCCCATGCTGAAGAACCCTTCTATTTGCATGATCGCCTCCCCGCAGAATATCGTAGTCGAGCGCCTAGAGCGGAAGAGAGAGACGGGGGAGTCTACATGGTCCAGGAAGGGCAGCGACCAGTTAGACAGGATATTGCTGGATCCAAATTGACCGAGGAGGATAAACGGAGAGAGTTTCGAGGTGGAACTGAAGCCAGTGGGATTGGTCGAGAAGCTGGCACAAACATTCCCTTGCGATTGGCTGACCTAGAAGAGGATGGCGTTGAGGCCGAGGTAATCTATCCCCAAGGTCTTTTCAAGATATGTGCTTCTCCCGATCCGGAGTATCAACTAGCTTTCTCACAGCTATACAACGACTGGTATCATGAGATATTTGGCGAGCACGGAGACAAATTTGCGGTTTCCGCTGTGATTCCCATGATAGACATACCTACTGCCATCAAGGAAGCTGAGCGAGTGGTAAAGATGGGTTACCGCTCACTATCGTTACCTGTGAGTATGCCCCTGTCCTACAACCGTCCGGATTACGAGCCCTTCTGGAAGACGGTAGAGGAAATGGAAGTCCCCATCGGGTTCCATGTTCTTATCCGAGGTGAAGAGCCGATTCCGGAAGACTTAGGGGAGGAAAACTCCTACGGAGCGGACTTGCTTTACATGACATTAGGCATGGCGGAGGCTATGAGTCCTCTCGTTGCACTGACCGCTGGAGGAGTGCTGCAAAACCATCCCAACTTGAAGTTCGTGTTGGTGGAGTGTGGTATTGGATGGCTGGCCTGGTGCCTGACTGCTATGGACGAGCTTAACGAGAAACGACATATGTGGCAGACTCCCAAGCTAGAGATGGAGCCCAGTGAGTACTTCAAGCGCCAGGGACATATCACATTCGGTGATGACGTGATCGGTCTGCGAAATCGAGACGTAACGGGGGTTGACTGCCTTATGTGGGGTAGCGATTACCCGCATGATGAAGGTACTTACCCTTACTCTCGGGAAGTGATAGCTCGCATCTTCAAGGACATACCAGAGGATGAGACCCGAAAGATCGTAGGCGGTAACGCAGCCAGGCTTTATAAATTTCCTCTTAACTAGGGCGGATAGTACTTCCTAATGTCGCCCCTATAACGACGCTGCCCCCAGACCCTTTCAGCCCACAGGCATAGACTTCGTGTTCGTGGTGGAGGTGGGGGAGAGTCGAACTCCCCGGAAACGCGAATTTGCCGTGTTGCTACTAGCGGTCTAGCTTTTATTACTCCTAGGAGATCTGGGGCTAGGTTAAAAGCACTAAAAAGTTCTCTGCGTTGAGAGCCAATACAAGAAAAATGATGAGGTTTTGACGGGTTATAAGGGAGCTAACCATACGCCAATACCGATCGCTAGAGTATCATTGGACTTGAGGGATGTGGCAGGACTAACAGGAGGAGAATATGGCGAGGTTGTCGTTTGGGGTGATTGATGCAGATGGTCACATAAATGAACCCGAAGTTCGGCTCAGAGAATACATTGAAGGACCGTATGGCGAGCAGAAAAAGCTTCACCACTACATCCCCGACGAACATGGACGCGTCGGCGACAGTGTAGTAGCTGCCGACGCTTCTTACATGGACTCCACCCTTGGTGGGAAGCTGGGAAACCACGGCGGCCCCGATTTCCCCACTCCCCAAGATTGGCTAGACACTGCGGACAAGGGTGGTATGGAGACCATTTTTCTGTTCCCCACTACCTTACTGACGTATTCTTACATTATCGACCCCGACTATCTGATAGCTGTGACCCGAGCCTACAACAACTATGTATACCAAGAGTGGCTCAAATACAGTCCTAGGTTCAAGTCGGTTGCTCTCATGCCACTGATGGATGTAGATGAATCCATCAAGGAGATGCGACGCTGTATCACCGACCTGGGGTACTCCGGCATCTTCGTAGCTGCAGTAGGCTTCGGTTTGCTGGGGGAGAAGCAACTTCATCCTCTCTACGCTGAAGCGGAGAAGCTTGGGGCATTCATTGCGGTTCATGGCGGCCACGCGACCGCGGAATATATGAGGTACACCAAGTTCATCCAGCGCCATACTATTGGTTTTCCTGTGTCCAACATGATGCAGATGATGCACATGACCTATGAGGGGGTATTTGAAAGGTTCCCTAGCCTGAGGGTAGGTTATTTGGAGGCTGGTTGCACCTGGGTGCCCTATCTTCTAAATCGGATGGATGAGGAGTGGGAGAAACGAGGTTGGTTTGAGACACCGAACTGCATAAAGAAGCCTAGCGAATACATAAAAAGCGGACGGGTATTTATCCACGCCGAACCAGGCGAGGAACTCATCCCTGAGGTGATCAAAGTAATGGGTGTGAATAAACTCTTCTATGCCTCCGATTGGCCTCATTGGGACAACGAGTATCCCGAAAGCATCCAGCACATCTGGCGGCGCGAAGACCTGACCGAGCAGGACAAGAAAGCCATTTTGCGGGACAACGCCATGGAGATGTACCATCTCCAAAATGACAAGTAGCGTCTGCTTGTCTTCCGAGAGCTATTGCAGGATGCAACCGCTGGCCAGTTCGACGTTGTAGTAGTCCATACCCTTGATAGATGGCCCCGGAATCTGAAGGTGACCTTGGATACGGTATCCCAGCTACGTCGGAACAACGCAGAGTTGGTATCCATCACCGAGAACATCGCCTGTCCAATCCTCAAGGGCGCCTCTTTACCCAGATGTTGGGCGCGTTTGCAGAGTATTATTCGCGGGCCCTGTGCACCCACGTGAAGAAAGGGACTTGACGCACCAGAGGTTGAAGGGTCTGGGGCAGGTGTATCTGGATGGGCTTGTTCAGATAGAAGAATACCGGTGTCAGAAGCGGCCACTCGAGGAAAAGCTATCAGGGTTGATGATACCTGGGATAGATGCATCTATGCAGGCTGGGAAGCTGCTATAGGGCCTTCCGAAGCTATGGCAGGAAGTTGACCTGGGTGAAAGGCACAGGATACTAACAGTCATGCTGGATGCTGATTACGTAGATGCCAAGGAGGAAAAGTCGGTGGTAGCCATAAGGCCGAAGTCCGCCTTCAGGCCTTTGTTTGAGATTGCACCCAACCGAGAAGGTGGTGATGTAGCCCTTATAACTACGACGCCCCCAGAACTTTTCAGCCGGGAGGCGTCGATTTGGTGTTCGTGGTGGAGACGGGGGAGAGTCGAACTCCCCGTCCAAAAGGTTTTTCCTCAGGGCTACTACAGGTTTAGTCGGCTCTTAAGTCTTCCCCTAGCAGATCTCAACCGACGGGGTTTCTACCAGGCTAGCCGATGGATCTTGAGCAGCTCTTATCGACATATGAGTTGCAGCACCTCGAATGAATGGCACCCATTCTCTGCCTCCGAGGATAGCCTGAGATGGGCGGACTACCTTATATTAGGCAGCCTGGGCTAACTGAGTTTCGTCAGTTACTTTTTGCCACTTGTTTTGCGAGGGTAGCGGCACCTCGACCTGCAACCCTGAAGAAATACACCTCCTGTCGAATCCACGCGTCCCCGTCTTGACCAGTTATATTATAGCATGCCTAGACCCTGAGGTTACTGTCTTGGGAAGGGGAGTTTGTTGATTTCGTGCCTCATCACTCGCTGCATTTGCCTTTTTGCATCCCTCTCGGCGATTTGTCTACGCTTATCGTACTGTCTCTTCCCCTTCGCCAGGGCGAGGTCTATTTTGGCGTGGTGATGCTTGATGTAAAGCTTCAATGGAATCAGAGCTAGTCCCTTTTCCTCTGCTTTTCCTCTGAGGTTGTCGATCTCGTCTCTATGAAGCAGCAGTTTGCGCGGTCGAGTCGGCTCATGGTTGTACCTGTTCGCTCCTGGGTAGTGAGCTATGTGGGCATTGAATAGCCACATCTCACCATCCTCGGTGCGAGCAAAGGAGTCGCGAATGTTCACCCTTCCTTCGCGGATGGACTTTATCTCAGTTCCCGTCAGGACTAGGCCAGCCTCCACAGTCTCCAGGACTGTATAGTCGTGATATGCCTTCCTGTTGACAGTGATGGTCTTCACGGCAGCTTCTTTGAATGGGTGAAGTGGAAATCGATTCAAGTACCCTCACTAAGCAGGTCTTCTAGATAGGCTATGGCCGCATCCATCTGGACGTCGCCTTCCTCCGCTAAAATCCGTTGAGTTAGGTTGACCTGAATATCAGGTGTGATACCTGTGCCCTCGATCAGCCTGCCATTAGGGGTAAACCAGCGAGCGAAGGTCACGTAGACACCGGAACCATCACTCAATCCTTTCAAGTGAGTCACGCTGCCCTTTCCAAAGGTTTGTTCTCCTATGATAGGGCCACGGTTATGATCTTGCAGCGCTCCAGCCAATACCTCGGCGCCACTGGCGCTGAACTCATTTACGAGGATTGCTAGAGGAGTGTAGGATGCTAGGCCTCCGGGCCTAGCGTTGACGTCTATCCTGTGTCCAGAGTTATCCTCCTCGTACAAGATTAGGCCTTCGTCTATGAACTGGTCCGCGACTGCTACAGTCTCCACTAGAAGCCCTCCCGGATTGGTTCGCAGGTCTATTATCAGCGCTTTCGTATCCAATTCTCTAATTTGCGTCAACGCGTCCTCTAGCTCGGAAGGCGTCCTTTGGGTGAACTGGGTTATGCGTATTGTGCTTATTTCATCAGTCTCTTGATTGAGAGAAACACTTGTTACTTGTACAACATCCCTAACCACTGTTATATCCATGGGATGCTCTTCATCCTCGTGCTGTACTAACAGGGTAACGGGTGTGCCTCTAGGGCCTTTGATCCTGGCTATGGCCTCGTGAAGGGTCATCTCATTGGTGGGCACTCCATCGACAGCCATCAGCAGGTCTCCAGCTAATATACCTGCTCGATCTGCTGGCGTACCTGGAATTGGGGCGATCACTATCAAGAATCCATCTTCGTTGGTCTCAACGAAGGCGCCTATACCCTCAAAAGAACCCTGTAGATCTTCTTGGTCCAACTTAAGGGTTTCTTCGTTCAGGAAGATAGTGTAGGGGTCATCCAAGGCATCGACTATGCCGTTTATGGCAGCCTCGTTGAGCTCTGATACGGATATGCGGCCCTCTTCGACGAAGCTCTGGTAGGCATATGCCCACACCTCGTAGGCGTCCCTTAGCTCAGGGCCTCCAGGCCCGTCGAAAAATCCTCCTACGTTCCTTAGCCTAATGACCATGTCTCGAGCCTCTACCAAAGAGAGGTCGGTAGACTGGGCAACATCCAGAATCTCCAGGATAGCTCCATCGCTCAGAGCTCGATTGTCCAATGAGTCGTTTTCCACGAAATCTCTCTGAATCAACTTCCAAGCCTCGAGCAAGGGCTGGCCTTCATCGGGTATCTCGATGGTGGCTAGGGCAGTCGGACTGGGGTCAAGGGAAGGAGGAGCTGTGGTATGAGATACACCGCAAGACAGAGCGATAAGTGCTACTGCCAGGAGGAGTTTCAGGGCTAGGGTCTTCTTAAACCGAGGTATGGAGTGAGTCATCAGGTTTTTCCAGGTTAGAGAAAAAGTTTAGCATACTGTTAGTTGCGACACTATTGGGAAAGGATGCGTCATCATATAAAACTGCATCTGGGCTTAGAGAATTTTGTTGACACTTGATGGGTTCGTCCATAAAATGACCAAGCACCAATGATTCCTCTCGGTCTTGTAGGTGATACACTCCATCTTCTCTCCAAAGGCTTTATCATCGAGGTCTACTCATGACTGGTGGAAGATCTCTTTTCGATTTGCATCTGACAGATACGGAGATTGATCAGCGAGAGACAGCTCTCGGTGATGTGCTCCGTGAGCTAGAGAATGAGAGCCTCCTCAAACAGGCCCAGCAAAAAGCCCTAGAACGCCAGGAAACCTTGAATGCCTTGCAGGCAGAGCTAAGAGATTCCGAGGCGTCAATAGCCGACATTCAAGCCAAGCTAAATCCTCTAGAGAAGAAGATATACAGCGGCTCAGTGCAGAATCCTAGAGAGTTGGAGGCGTTTCAGCAGGAGTCCCAAATCCTCAAAAGGCGTCTGGGCGAAGAAGAAGATGGATCACTGGCCTTCATGGAAAAAGTGGAGGCCGCTGAAGACATCTTGAAGAAGGCTGAAGAAGAGCTTGTTAGGGTTGAGAAACAGAGGCAACAGGACATCGAAAGACTTTCGTTGGAGAAATCGGTTCTTGAAAGAGAGCTGAGCAATCTAGGTGACAAGCGGGAAAATATGGTGTCCGGTATCGAAACTACGGCTATAAAGCTATATGAATCCTTGCGCTCTTCCAAGTCTGGAGGAGCAGTAGCTAAGGTGGAAAGAGGTATGTGCCAGGGGTGTCGGATCTCTCTTCCTGTGGGAGCGGTTCAGCAGGCAAGGATGGGACGTACAGTGGTCCAGTGTACCAGTTGCGGACGTATCCTATACGTTAGCTAGAAACCTCAAGACCGTTCGGAGAACGAACACGTGGGAACATTGCAGAAGGCTGTCATTTACGCAGACGGCTGTTCTAGGGGCAATCCTGGAGCGGCGGCCATCGGCGGGGTGATTCAGGACTCATCGGGCTCGATTGTGGGAAGCGTAAGTCAGGCTATAGGGAGAGCCACTAATAACGTCGCCGAATACAAGTCCCTTATTGCCACCCTGACGCTCGCCCTGGATTTGGGAGCAAGCTCCGTGGACGTAAGGATGGACTCTGAGTTGGTAGTAAAACAGGTCCAAGGAGAATACAAGACGAAAAATCTTGGCCTAAAGCCATTACTGAAGAGCGTTCAAAATCTACTTAAGGAGTTCGACTACTACTGTATAAAGCATGTCCCCCGGGAGCAGAACAAGATGGCGGATTCCCTGTGTAACAAAGCCCTCGATAACGTCAAAACGCGTTTCGTCTAAAGTGATGGTTACCTGCCTGGACTTCCCCGCACAGGCCAACTGAAAGAGGTTCATGTACAGAGTCGAGAGCCGATAGGCCTCCTGAGGTGCGCCAACTACACCTTCGTAGAGCACCGGTCATACCCCACCAGCCGTCTCACCGTCGACCAGATCTTCTGCTCCCCATGAGCATTCTCGTTCTTCTTGTAGCACGGCGAACATGTGAAGGTGATGCCATTGTGCCGGCAGGAAAGGATTTGTTGTTTTCAGACTGCCGGATATCTGAGGAGGCTGTTCATAGTAGAGAATAGCCCCCTCTCAAGAAAGAAGTCCTCCAACTGTCGGATTCTCACACATAACTTTGCGGGCTTGTACGAACTTGCGAGTTATCCCGCAGATCGGTTATTCCGCCAGTTACTCGGGCTTAACCATCTCGTAAAACTCTATTGGATATTCTTCCAGCAACGGTTCTAGCTGCTCCCAGACCTCATTCACTTCCTGAGGGATGTTAGCTTCTATCGTTGACTCAATCTTCTCAGTAAGCCAGTCTACATAAACGTGGCGTGCGGGTCCCGGTGTGCCAGAACCGCTGGTATAAACTCGACACTCGGAGCGACCAGCTTTTTCATAAGCCTTCGCCAACCTGTATGCCAGATCTGCGACTTCTCCTTCCCTCCAAGGCTTGGCTACGCATATTCTCCTTATTAGGAACATGACTATACCTCCAAGAATCCCTCTCCACCCGTTTGAAGAGGAGAGTTACAATAATGATCGTCACCCTATTATAGCCACACAAGCATCATCCTAGGTTATACTAGCCCCAAACTAGGCACTTATACGGGCTGGAGTAATAACGATGGGGACTTATCGACTATATACTGGAGAAGATAGCCAATCCCACATCGAATCCATAGAGCTGGCTAAGTTACCCGATTGGGTCCAGGGGTTGGCAGCCACCCAAATCTCCTTTCAAGAGCAGCCCGTGAGCAGCTTCCTGGATTGGCATCCTGCACCAAGACGTCAGTTCGTCATCATCCTTTCAGGGAAATTGGAGATTGGATTGGGCGATGGCACCAAACACATCTTCGGCCCCGGTGACGCCCGCTTAGTCGAAGACACTACGGGTCAGGGCCACACCACAGGTGTTTATGGTAATCAGCCATGCATCACAGCTACCATCCCGCTACGAGAACAATAAAGGCTGACAGCTTGGGGAGCTCTCAACCACTCCCCATTCTGATGAGGCCATTCATATCATCATGTAGTACAATCACCGCCAAGTTTGAATAAGCATCGGGTTCATGGTCTAAGGGAAGAAAGTATGAGCAAACTGAACTCGTTCAGAATGATAGGTGACATATCAATCCAGTATTGTCATCGTGATGGTAGAGTACAACCCTGGATGAGGCATCAGCCTCCTTCACCTCGCCCAAGTACTGCTTCAGGGGGATTACAAAGAGGCTTTGTCCCTTTGCCTGGAGGTATTGAGGGCTGCAGCCCCAGGCTAAAACCTACACTCCACCTCGGACTACCTACCTTTACGGCTGATACGTCGATTTGGCAGAGTCCAGAGGGGAAGTCCACCTCTGACAGGGGTCTCGAGGAGTGCCCCCTCGACTTCTAACAACTCACCTGTGCGGCTATAGGGAAGGAAGAAATCCGTCGGTATTAAAACTCAGGGAAAGGATCAAAGCATCACCAATCTACTGGACGAGTACACAAACTTTCGATCAGAAGGTAAAGCGCTGATCTCCTTGAAGGAACCTACCGCAGCTGGCAGTTTTGCTCTTGTGATTGATCCTTCTCACTTCGGTGCTTTAGAAGAGTTCAAAGCGAAGTCCGACCGTTTCATGCGATCAGCAAAGTCAGTTGGAAGACGGTCAGCTGTTGAAGAGATATTCCTGCTCGGCGAACACGGATTCCGAAATAGAGTAAGAGGAGCTCACGAACACTGGCAAACATGACAGGTGCCAACGAGATAAAGTAGACCTATGACTACAACACAGGCTATAGCCGAAACCAGGAAAAGGGCTCGTATAGACCCCTTTACGGGGGCTATCATGCGCAGCTACCTCATAGCCACTGTGCAGGAGATGATGGAGGCCACCCTCCGCTCCGCCTACTCCACCTGTTTTAGCGAGGGGCTAGACTTTACCTGCGCCTTCTTCGACGCCAAAGGTCGGATGATTGCTCAGGCCCATGGAGTCCCCTGTCACTCGGGGGCATTGTTCGACCCGGTCAAAGTCATACTCAGCACCTATGACAGCTTTCAGGAAGGAGACGTCATCGTCTTTAACGATCCGTACAACGGAGGATCCCACCAGGCCGATGTAATGGTAGCACGTCCCATCTTTCTGGACGGGCAAATTCTGGGATTCGGAGTCAACCGAGGCCACTGGGTAGATGTAGGGGGCATGAGTCCCGGTGGTTGGTCAGGAACGGTGACCCACGTCATCCAGGAAGCTCTCATCATCCCACCGGTGAAGTTGTACAAGGCAGGAGTATTGGACAGGGAGATTAAAGACTTCATTCTGAAGAACGTCAGAATTCCCAAGCAGTGCTGGGGGGACATCCAGGCACAGATCGCATCTAATATACGCGCCGAGCGTCGCCTCAGGGAGCTGGCCGTGAAGTATGGTTTTGAGGCTGTGAAGAATGGAATGGAGCAGGCCTTACTCTACTCCAAACGTCGGTTTACTAAGAAGCTAGCCGAGCTTCCGGATGGTGAGTGGGAAGGGACAGACTACATAGAAGATGATGGCCATGGAGGTGGGCCATACAAAGTCCACGTAACCCTGAAGAAGAAGGGGAAGAAGGTCTTCCTAGACTTCGAGGGGACAGACCGCCAGGCGAATGGCCCTATCCAGAGCACCTACACCGAGACCAAAGCAGGTTGCTACACCGCCCTTGTGGCCGCAGTGGACCCCCATGTACCCTTAACATCAGGACTTATCGAGGCCATCCACGTTAAGGCGCCCTTGGGCAGCATGGTGAATCCGGTGTATCCAGCACCAGTGTTCGCCACCACCAACGATCCCATCAATAGAGTCTATGAGTCAGTACTGAAGGCCATATCTCAATGGCTTCCCGAGCGAGTCACTGCAGGAGGATATGGAAATTCTAACGACTGCACTGGTTCCAGTGAAGATCCAGACACAGGGGAGGAATTTCTCTGGTATCACTACGGGCCAGGGGGAAATGGGGCCCGGGCGACTAAAGATGGCCGCGACGTGGAAAGTGACACCATGGTCAACGACAAGGGCGAGTCCATGGAGATATGGGAGACTCGCTTTCCCGTACAGTTTGAATGCTTTCAGATGATCACCGACTCCGGTGGGCCGGGGAAAAACAGGGGAGGGCTAGGTCGTAAACGCCAAATGAGAATGCTGCAACCCCACACCGTGACCGCCTGCAATGATCGTCAAAAGATTCCACCGTGGGGACTCTTTGGCGGTAAGGAAGGGATCCCGAACAAGTTCGCGGTTATTCGTGACGGGCAAGAGTGGGATTTTCCCAGCTTGTATGGGGTCCCGTCTCTTGCGAAGTTCTCCAACCTACCATTGCGGGCTGGCGACATCCTTGAAATTAGCTCAGGGGGTGGCGGAGGCTATGGAGATCCGCTAGAGCGAGTCATCGAAAAGGTGGACTGGGACGTGATTAATGGTTACGTCTCCCGTGAGAAGGCCGAGGAAGCTTACGGCGTGTCCACCAACCCCCGAACAGGCAAGGCCGATCTGGCAAAGACGGCACAATTAAGGCGCCTTCGAAGTGCTAGCCAGCCCTAAAAAGAGATTTGCCGGAAAGGCTGTCGGGCAGGAGATCAATTGTTTGATTTGGTAAATACGTACCGAAATCCATGGACCACTTCTGCTCCAATGCGTAGTAGAGGCCAAGTCTCTGCTAGGCGCCGATCTCGAACGATGGTCTGATTGATGGAGGATCGGGAGATAGCATTTGCTGCAACCCGAGTCCAAGCCTATAATGATGCAGTTCACAGATCGTTCAGCAGAGTAGATTACCGCAAGCTCTATCTCGAATTGAGGGTGCTATGAGCCCACTGGCAATGCGAACGGAAAACGCCGATTTCCTGCAACACGCTTACAAAACCGTTTGGATGGCGGCAGGCGCGCAAGAGGCAGATGCCGAAGCGGTATCCAGAGGCATATCTCTGGGCGACCGCATGGGCAAACTCACACAGGGAATAGGCGTATTCGAGGTACTTTTCGTGGCCCTGGAAAATGGGAACATGAACTTTAAGGCATCTCCTGAAATCGTTGCTGAAGGGCCAACTTGGGCGCTATATGAAGGACACCAGACTACCGGTTTCTGGATTCTGACGGAGGCCACCAAAAAAGCCATTGAAAAGGCACGACAACACGCAATCGGTATAGGAATGGCGCGCAACCTCAATGACACCGGCTCCTTCTTCACTTACACATCGCTGGCCCTGGAGCAAGGCATGTTCGCCATGTCAACAAACAATGGAATGCCATGGGCATCCCCTTGGGGCGGTATGGAGAACAAGCTCTCTGGGGCGCCCTTTTGCGCGTCACTACCTGGTGGTGAAGAGTACCCTTTAGTTACTGATATCCAATTTGTAGAGGTCCACGATGGCAACATATCAGAGGCAGTATTGAATAACCAAAAGCTCAAGCGCAAGTACCTCGTAGACCCCGACACGGGAGAGTTAACCGATGACCCCTCTCCATACTTCGTACGACTCCCGGGCTTCGGGCGTGTTTCCGATTGCATCGCACCCTCAGTCTTTGACACCCCTCGCATGTACGCTCTAAACATCTTCACAGAGATGCTCTGTACGTTGATGGTACCTGGCGCCACAATTACTCCAGAAATGCCTCATCCGATATCTGTCTGGCTCAAGGAGAACCATGGCATGGGCATGACCGGTGGAGGATTCGTTCTGGTAATAGACCCCTCCCATTTCGGGTCTATGGACGAGCTCAAAGCTAAATCCGACCGTTTCGTGCGAGCGGTTAAGTCAGCCAAAAAACGCCCTGGCGTAGAAGAGATATTCCTTCCAGGAGAGCGCGGATTCCGGCGTGGGGCGGAAAGTGCAGACGTGGAGATTCTCGAGTCTCACTGGCAGCCCTTTGTCGAAAGAGCAGAAAAGTACGGCGTAAATATCGAAGAGCTACGTAAACAGTGGCAGATGCGGTAACACCTTATCTGCCGAAGGTCTCCAACATAGCCTCTTCATACTCGTTTGCCACTTCCTCGGGAACCAGATAGCTGGGAACGGTGAAGATAATACCGTCGCAAAACTCTTCGTACTCCGCCACTCTTTTACGGACCTCGTCGGCAGTCCCCACCACGGCAAAGGCATTGACCATCTCCTCGTGTACCGGGTCCAGCACTTCGGGCCCGAAACCACGGAGCTTCACAAATGCCTCCCTGACTTGAGCCGCCTCCTTTTGGAACCCGTGCCAGGCTAGAACGGGCTCGTAAGTCCTGACGGTGGTGTAGAAGGCCGGTACACCCCGGGCGTCTCTCAGGGCTTGACGTTTATCCTTGCTGATGCCTACGGTCACCGCTCCCCAAATCTCGAAGTCTTTACGTTCTCGCCCAGACCTCTTCAGGCCAATGGCGGCGTTGGGAACTACCACTTCCTTGGTCCACTTGTATGACCAAAGGCCATGGCCTAGGATTCCATCCGCCACGTCACCAGCAGCGCGAGCCATGCCCTCACGAATGGCCGCCAGGTAAACTGGAATCCTGTCTTGTACCGGCTCGTCTGATCTGTTCCAACCCTGTATATCAATATTGTAGTAGTCGCCATGGAACTGAATCTTCTCTGAAGACCGAGCCTTTTCCAGCAGGAGTTTCACCAGTCGAACACACTCTTTTATATGTGGAGCAGGTTTGCCGTGGGGCACTCCATGCCAACTCTCATTCAGTCGCTTTACCCCAGACCCAAGACCCAGGGTAAATCTGCCATTGGTAATTCGGTCCATGTCCATAGCCGTTATCGCCGTCTCCATGGGACTTCTGGTAAAGGCGTACGCGATGCTGGTACCCAATCCAATTTGCTGGGCATGTGGAGCAACGGTAGCTAACGGTACGAAGGGCGAAGTGTACAGCTCATCGGTCCACGCAACATCAAAACCCGCCGATTCCAGCGTCTTAGCTCGTTTGATGAGCACGGCTGGATCCATATTCTCGCCCAGCGCATATCCATATTTAATCAATGCTCGTTCCTCATTTACTCAACATTTGTTCCTTCCACAGCTCAAATTACTATACAAGCGCCTCCTCCACCTGACAACTTTACCTCGGTAGAGCCTTGAAGGTTGAACGCGGGAGAGCCATCGGAGTATCCTATGATTCCGATGCGCGGACTCTGTCGGGAGGGCTATCCTCGAGCACGCCAGAGAGCCAAGGACTGAGACTATAGTAAAGGGTACTGACATGAAAAACATGTGGTCTGATTCCCATGCTCAGAACATGATCAAACACTACGCTGAACAAGGTGTCGATGAAGACTTGGCATTGCGCGTATACACCACTCGACTCCTGGGACAGAACCCAGAGTTGGTGTTGCACGGTGGGGGTAACACGTCGGTGAAGGCTCGGAAGGAGGATATGCTGGGCGAAAAGGTGGGAGTTATCTGCGTGAAGGGAAGTGGCTGGGATATGGCCGACATCGAACCGCCAGGCTTGCCAGCCGTGCGTCTGAGCCCATTGCTAAAGCTAAGTAAGGTTGAAACCCTCACCGACGACAGAATGGTCAGCTACCTGCGCTCCAACCTGATCGATGCCAGCTCCCCTAACCCCTCGGTGGAAACTCTGCTGCATGCTTTCCTTCCTCACAAGTTCGTCGACCATACCCATGCCGTGCCCGTGCTAAGCCTCACCAACCAGCCGAATGGAGAGGAGCTATGCAAGGAGACGCTGGGAGACAGGGTAGGTATTGTGCCTTACGTGATGCCAGGATTCCCCCTGTCCAAGATAGCGGAAACCGTATTCAAGAAGAACCCTGACGTGGAGGGGCTGATACTCATCAAGCACGGGATATTTACCTTCGGTGAAACCACAGTCGAAGCCTATGAAAGAATGATAAATTTGGTGACTCTAGTGGAAAAACGACTGGAGCGAGGGCATAAGCAAGTCTTTCAAGTAGCCGAGCTACCTACGCGTATCTTGCCAGCCTCGGAGGCAGGGCCGATTTTGCGGGGCGCCTGCAAGGTAGATGGATCTAACAATGACGCGGCACAAAAGCCCTTCGTGCTGGAGTTCAGAACATCCCCTGATATCCTGTCTTACGTCAACGGCACAGAGCTGAGCAGGTACAGCCAGTCAGGGATAGCTACCCCTGACCACACTATCAGAACGAAAAATTGGCCACTTCTAGTCCCGGCCCCCAACGCAGAGAATGTCGACTCGTTTAAGCGGGCAGTTGCAGATGCGACCTCCCGGTTCATGGAGAGATACAGGGACTACTTCAGGCGCCACAGCTCTCGGTATCCTAACACTCTCATCGCCCTTGACCCCGTACCGAGAGTCGTGCTGGTGCCCGGCCTGGGTCTTTACGGTCTCGGCAAAAGTACGAAGGCTGCTCGGGTATCGGCTGACATAGCCGAAAGCGCGGTGCGAACCATAACTGACGCCGAGGCAATAGGCACCTTCGAATCCATCTCGGAAGAGGAAATGTTCGATGTCGAGTATTGGTCGCTGGAGCAGGCCAAGCTGGGCAAGGCTGCTGAAAAGCCCCTAGCGGGTTATGTAGTCGTAGTCACTGGTGGAGGTGGCACCATCGGTTCGGCCATAGCCTCCGCATTCAGTGAGGAAGGGGCTGAAGTAGCATTGCTGGACATAGATGCCGACGCTGTACAGATAGAAGCGACAGCGATCAGTTCAACCGCAATTGGCATCGAGTGCGACTTGACAGACGAATCATCCGTTAGGTCGGCCTTCGATCGGGTCTGCGAGACCTTCGGGGGAGTCGACATAGTGGTATCCAATGCTGGTGCCGCATGGCAGGGACGTATAGGCGAGGTTGACCAGAGCACGTTGCGAGAGAGTTTCGAACTGAACTTCTTCTCCCATCAGACCGTAGCTCAAAATGCTGTGAGGATTATGAGAGCCCAAGGAATGGGCGGCACCCTGCTTTTCAACGTTTCCAAACAGGCGGTGAATCCTGGAGCGAACTTTGGGCCTTACGGTCTGCCCAAGGCAGCGACTCTGTTCCTATCCCGCCAATACGCTGTCGATTATGGACAAGATGGAATTCGATCCAACGCAGTCAACGCCGATCATATCCGCAGTGGAATGCTAACGCCGGAACTCATCTCAGCCAGGGCCAAAGCCCGTGGTGTCAGCGAGTCTGAGTACATGGAAGGCAACCTATTGGGACTGGAGGTAACGGCCGCTGATGTGGCAAAGGCCTTCGTACATCAGGCATTGCAAACCAAGTCTACCGCCAACGTCACGACGGTGGACGGAGGTAACATACAAGCGGCGCTCCGATAGCGCCGCTTGTATGTTACCTCATTCTGTATTTTCGACTCTCACTATACACGCATACACGTGGTTATCCTCCTGTGTAACTTTGCTTAATGTCTTTAGCTAAGCTCTCCTCTGTAAAAAAGGTGCGAGTCTTTAAAAGAGGCTAACACTTCAACCAAAGGTCAGTCTCAAAGGAGGTAACAGTAGTGATCCGAACATCCATCGATCCGAATCGGCTTGGACTCAAACATACAGGATCGATGATGCTAGCGAAGAATGTTGTTTCTCCTTGTCAGGGACGTCAGTACAAAGAGACCCGAAGCCAGGGCGGTTGGAGCCGTGTAATCTAGGACATGGGCTAGGACGACGGGTACAAACCGCTGCTCCGTGAAAATGAGGCAGTTTCAAGTGCGCTAGGGAAGCAGGCTAATTAGTGGTATGTATTGAGGGGCAGGAGACGTTAATCTGTAACAGTGAAAGTCTCTAACTCTGAGAGTTAGCGTGGGGCAGTAGATAGACCTTAATGGCCTTTTTGGCGAGGATGGTCTTGAAGGCCTCTTCCGTCTGCTCCATCGGGTATTCATGAGTAACCATGAAGTCGACGGCATTCTGAATCTCCTTATCCTGAAGCAACTCGACCAAGTCTCGGCGATCCTTCAGACGAACGTCGTGATGGCCGTCTATGGTTATGTGACGTCGAATAATCATATCGTCGACGTGAAACGTCCACATATTGTCGGCCTTCGGGTAATAACCCATTAAATGGACTCTACCGTAATTATGCGTCGCTTGTACGCATTTTTCCTGATAGTAGGGAAAGCCCGAGCACTCGAAGGCCACATCTACACCCATTCGCGAGCCGGTGATGGCATGAATTTGGTCTAGCCAGTCTGGGTACTCGGGGTTGATTAGATAGTCAGCGCCTAGCTTACGAGCCGCTTCCATACGGTTCTTGGTTCGACCAAGCGCGATCACCTTGGCCCTGAAATATTTACCCCAAGCAATTAGGCCATGACCAATGAAACCTATGCCAGCAACCAGCATATAGCTCCCAGATCCCACGTCCGTCTCTCTTATCCCAGTGAATGTACACCCCATGAGGCAGTTAGCTGCAGCTGCGTACTTGTAGGAAAGACCATCTGGAATTCGTTGGGTCATATTCTCTGGAGCTAGGCGATATTGAGAGAAGGCGTAGCCGCCGGACTCGCTGCCACAGGCCTCCTCGATCATAGCAAACCCATCTATTGAGGACTCCTGGGCCGAATCGAGCTTCGGTGGACTGTTCATTACGCAGGAAGTGGGTGTGCCCTGTGCCTCCACACAGACATAACACTTCCCACATCTGGGTAACTGATAAATGATAACCCGATCACCGACGCTGAACTGAGAGCCAGGCATAACCTCCACTATCTCCCCCACGCCTTCATGTCCCATACCATCAGGCTTCTCATAGAACTCGAAGAAGTGTTCGTCGTATATCCGTTGCTCAGTACAAATGGGAGCGACGTGTACCTTGACCAACACATAGCCATTTGTGATTTTCGGGTAGGGCTTTTCAGCGATTTTGACCCTTCCCTTCTCTGGAACAGAGACAACTTTATTTACCTTCGCCATCTTGGCACTCCGTCTCTTAGACAAGTTTAGCGAGCATTATACCGACGGGATTTTGGTAACACAAATCGGTTGGAAGTCTCTTCCACGAGACCTCTTATTCATTCACCTTCCGAGCAGAAACGACGCATAGCGGATCTGTATAGAATCCTAGCTTCGGACTGATGTCCGTCTCGTGGATAGCTTCCCAACCACCCGACTTTTCGAAATAGTATCTAGTCAGCTTTGCCCTGCGCGTATCGTCCAGCATGCGCCATATCTGAACGGCCTTGCTGAAGAACATGCGATTAGAGAAAATGACGTGAAAGCTCGCTCCTTCTCGCAGCACTCGATTTACCTGAGTAAAGACATCAACGGGTCTGACCATATATTGAATAGAGACGGTGACGAGTGCGACATCGAAGAACTTGTCTTCAAAAGGGAGTCGAGAATCGAAGTTCAGGTCGTGAATCACCCATTCATCGAGTTGAGGGTTCTCGGCCATCTCGATGGCGTTGAGACCTAGCCCCACTACTCTTTTGACAGACAACCCCTCGGGAAGATGAGACCGCCAGCTGCTCATCAGATCCAATATGACTCCGTTGGGAGGCAAGGTATTTGAAAAATACTCTTTTAAGGAGGAAACAGCATGCTCATCTATGTGGACCGTTAATCGGGGTTCAGTGTAGAACAGCTTGTCGTCGCTCTCGTCTTCTCTTCGGAAGAACTCCGAAGCTAAAACCTTCGAGTCTGACAAAGGGAACTCATTTATCACTTTGCTGCCCCATCGAGACTCCAGAATTGAGTGTTGAGATGGCAGATCTATGTTAGCACTGACGTAGAACTTAGTCTAACGGAGACTGAATGAGTGGTACAGCGTGATAGAATTAGCAGAACCAACTTAGAGAAGGACTTGTAAGATGACCAACGACGTAATTTATTCATCAGCCGCTACCCTGGCGCAAAGCATCAAGGATAAGAAAATGTCAGCCGTCGAGCTGTTGAACCTGTACCTCCAGCGTATAGAAGAGGTGAACCCAAAACTCAACGCCGTAGTGCAGCTGGCAACCGAGAGAGCTCTTGCAGAGGCCCGTGAAGCAGATGATGATCTCCAAAAAGGCAGGTTAAGGGGCCCACTTCACGGACTGCCTATAACTTTGAAGGACTCGATAGATACTGAAGGAATCATCTCTACCGGGGGGACAAAAGGTCGGGAGAGATTCAAGCCCGACAAAGACGCAACCGTGGTAGCTCGCCTCAGGGCCGCGGGGGCCATAGTAATCGGTAAGACCAACACTCCCGAGCTTACACTGGACGGCGAGACCGACAACCTCGTATACGGTAGAACAAACAACCCCTACGATTTGTCGAAAACCACGGGTGGAAGCAGTGGCGGTGCCGCCGCCATTGTTGCAGCGGCCGGAGCGGCCCTGGATTTTGGCACTGACACAGGAGGTAGCATTCGCGCCCCTGCGCATTTTTGTGGCATAACCGGGATTAAACCAACAGCAGGACGTATCCCAAGGACGGGTCACATCGTACCTTATGGGCTAGGCGCTCGAGATATGCTTACCCAGATAGGACCAATGGCAAGGTACGTTGAAGACCTGATGCTCGCTCTACCTATTTTGTGCGGCACCGATGGATACGACCCAGCAGTCATCGCCATGCCTCTGGGTGATGCCAATACCATCACCCTCAAAGGCTTACGAGTGGCCGTCCACATGAGTAATGGAGTCACAAATCCCACAGCGGAGACGGTAGAAACAGTGAACCACTCGTCAGCTTCCCTAAGAGATGCAGGCGTGGCAGTCGGGGAGAACCTTCCCAGCGCCCTCAAGGACTCGGTCGATCTCTATAGGCGGCTCGATGATGCTGATGGACAGGCCTGGGTAAAGAGGCTGTTGAAAAAGGCGGGAACCAGAGACGTCAGCCCTGCGATATCAAGGGACATTGAAGCTGCCAAACCCATCTCCTCCGAAGAGTTGACAGCATTGTTGGAAGAGATAGACCAGTTCCGAAGCGAGATGCTCCAGTTCATGCGAGACTACGATGCCATTCTGTGTCCTGTAGTAGACTATCCCGCACCACCACACGCTCCCTACGAACCGAAAGATGAAGACACGTGCGCTCACAATATGACGGGATGGCCTGCCGCTGTCGTCAGGGCGGGCACGTCCAGTGACGGCATGCCTATCGGGGTACAGGTTGTAGCGCCCCCTTGGCGAGACGATGTTGCTCTCGCCTTAGCTCGACACATCGAGATCAGCTTGGGCGGATACCAGAAGCCAAACATCTAACAATCAGCAGGGTTGTTGTCTTAGCAGCTCTTGGAGGCGACCTATGACTAAACGGATATGCATAATCGAGGGGGATGATGCGGCGCCGGAGGCGGTTAAACCTACAGTGGAGCTGCTAGAAGCTCTGGAGCTGGACATCGAGATTCTCCGTCCTCTAACTGGCAAAGATGCCTTTGAGAAACACGGGACGGGCTTCCCCGCCGAGGCCAAGAAAGCCGTCGATGGCGCCGATACCACCCTCTTCGGGTCTTCCAGCTACTACTCAGAGCAGGCCATCGACTATCTGAGGTATGGGAAAGAGACCTACGCCAACATCAGACCTGTGAAGTGGTCGCCAGGATTCAGAAGCCCCCTATCGGATCCCAAGGGCATAGACTATGTGATCGTGAGGGAGAATCTGGAGGATGTGTACGTTGGCGTTGAGGGGGAAATGGCAGAGCTAGCTGACGTGCCCCTGAATCCGAGCTACTCCGGATGGCAGTTTGACCCAACCCCATCTGGTGCGTACGCACTGAAGGTGATCACCGAGGCAAGCACAAGGCGAGTCGCCGAGTTTTCCTGTGGCCTCGCTATGCAAAGGAAGGAGCAGGGCCGCCAAGGAATAGTAACGTGCGTAGCAAAGCATAACGTGCTGCCTAAAACAGACGGTCTATTCGTCGATGTGGTTAGATCGGTGGTCGAGGGATATTCAGACCTAGAGTACAAAGAATACTTCGTCGACAACTTCGGGAGACTTCAGGTGGAAGCTCCCCAGGTGCTGGATGTGGTAGTGATGCCCAATCTCTATGGAGATATCGCATCTGATGTTGGGGCTGGAACCATCGGAGGACTGGGACTAGCTCCCAGCGGATGCTACGGAGAGGACTACGTCTACTTCGAGGCCGTACATGGGACCGCTCCAGACATTGCTGGGAAGGGAATCATCAACCCGACGGCCACTATCTTATCGGCGGTTATGATGCTGGAACATCTGGAAATGAACGAGGCCGCTAGGAGGTTGGAAAGAGCAGTAGCTATTACATACGAGGAAGGGAGATCGCTCACCCCCGACCAAGGCGGCGGCGCCTCCACAACCGAGTTCTGCGAGGCCGTCCGAAAGCGGCTATAGAGCCGCAATAAAACGATAATCAAATAGAGGGAATGAAATGAAAACAGCCATAGATGATCTCAAGCCGATCATGCCTCCCACCGTTACTCGGTTTTCGCCCACCTTCACATTGATGCGCGCTCAGAGACGAGACACCGCGGAGGGACTGGACATCGCCCTCGCCGGGGTGCCTTTTGATTTCGCCACCTACCAGCGCGCCGGGTCGCGCTACGGGCCGGCTCAGGCCCGCGAATACTCTCGGATACTGCGCCCGGGGCATGCGATTACTCGAATCTTCCCCTTCGAGATCAGCCGAATAGCAGACGTGGGCGACGCGCCTGTGAATTTGCTGGATTTCGATGGCAGCATCCAAGTCATAGAGGACTTCTTCGAGGACATAGTTGATGCGGGCGCGCTCCCCCTTGCCATCGGCGGAGAGCACACTATAACCTTGCCAATCCTTCGTGCTGTTGGAAGGGGCTCTCGTGGGCCCATCAGTATCGTTCACTTCGACGCCCACCCTGATACCATCGACAATATCGATGGCCATAAGATAAATCCGGGCACACCCTTCAGGCGTTCTGTCGAGGAAGGCCTCACCGACCCCAAGCGCCACGTAATGATAGGTATTCGTGGTACGACATACGGATCGGAGCCCTTCGATTGGGCAGAAGAGCAGGGCATGACGATTCTCACCATCGATGACGTGGAGGAGATGGGAGCCAAGGCCGTCGTTTCTAAGATACGAGACCTGATGGGGGATTCGCCTGTTTACATAACCTATGATCTAGACGGGATGGACCCTGCAGTAGCACCGGGAACCAACAGTCCCGAGCCGGGTGGGCTGAGCCCCCGGGACAGCCAAGTCATCATACGAGGCCTTCGCGGATTGAACATCGTTGGGGGCGATGTGAACGAGCTTTGTCCACCTGTGGACCCGACGGGTAACACGGCAATTGTCGCCAACAATCTCATGTTCGAGATGCTGTGCGTCATGGCCGAGGTCCGAGCCGATTAGGAAAGGAACTGCTATGAACGACAATCCAACGCTACGTGACATCTTCGAGGCCCGAAAGCGCCTCAAGAATTACTTGCTTCCCACTCCTCTACACCATTATCCCTCCCTCAGTAAGCTGCTTGGAGCCGAGGTATACGTCAAGCATGAGAACCACACCCCCATTGGCTCCTTCAAGATACGTGGAGGGCTAAACGCCGTGGCAAAGCTGAATGGGGAGCAGCGTAAACGAGGGGTAATCGTGACCTCAACGGGCAACTTTGGGCAGTCGGTCGCCTACGCTGGGATGATGTTTGGAGTAAAGACCATAGTAGCCATGCCAGAGAAGTACAATCCAGCGAAGGCCGAGGCCATAAGGAGTTTCGGTGCGGAGATCATCAATCACGGAGTAGACATCGACTATGCTCGAGAGCACGCCGAATCCCTGGCTGCCGAACGAGGATACTACTATTTCGATGACGGACAGGACAGGGACTACACAGCGGGGCTTGGCACCTGCATGTTGGAGATCCTAGAAGTACTCCCCGATGCCGACGTGGTGGTCATTCCTATTGGTGGGGGAGGGCTGTCATCCAGTTCCTGCATCGCTGGGAAGGCGATCAAGCCAGACCTGACCATCATCGGAGTCAGCCTAGAGCAGGCGCCATCGCCCTACCTGTCCTGGAAAGAGGGGAAGCTGGTGGAGGCTCCCATGGAATCCTCCGTCGATGGAATCGCTGTACGAATATCCTTCGAAATACCCCAGCGGATTCTGCGTGAGAAGCTGGATGACTATCTCTTGGTCAGCGACGAAGAGGTACGAAAGGCAGTATTCTTAATGGTGGAAAAGACCCATAACCTTACGGAAGGTGCGGGTGCGGCAGCTCTCGCAGGCGGTCTGAAGATACCGGATCACCTCAAGGGAAAGAAGACTGTGCTGGTTCAGAGCGGAGCCAACATCTCCATGGAACAGCTGAAGGAGAGCCTAGACTAAGCTCTGATCTCACTTTAGGAACCCTGCTATATGATTGCTTCTTTCTCGAGAGCATGGGCTTGCTCGTCCGAGTAGTCCAGGACCTCTTTGAGCACCTCTCGCGTATGTTGGCCCAATAGTGGCGGGGCAGTAACCTCATTGGGAGATTCCGATAGCTCGATCGGAGGGCCAGGCATAGTGAAGGTGCCTCGCTCCAGATGTTTGTATGTAACGATCATGCCCCTCTCCAACAAATGCGGGTCAGAGTGGATATCCTTGGTATTAAGGCATGCCCCGACAACCACTCCAGCCTCGCCTAGGATGTTCATAACCTCGTACTTGGTGTGCATCGTTGTCCATTCCTCAACGATCTGGGCTACCTCTTTTTCCCGCTCTCTCCTGCCCTGCCTATCCTCGTACCGTTCGTCACCAATCAAGTCATGCCGTCCGATGGTCTTGAGAAGCCTAGGCCACATGTCAGATGGTGCGGGTACAACATAAATATATGCGTAATCGTCTAGACCTCCCGGCTTGCAGCGGGGCATTCATTCACATTCTTCTTGCAAATGGTGAGTGCGCAGAATCTCTTCCAGGTCTCCGGGTTCCCGATGTCCCAATATGGAGAACTCGTACCCCCCCGGGTTATTGGTAATAAAGGGCGGAACTTCGGATCGCAGACTGACATCCTAGCTCTGATACTCTGTATACAATTGCTGAGCTATCTGGTCATCCACAGCTAGCGAATCGTAGGACCATCCAGGCTCAAGGGGCTTCAGGAATCCTAATACCAGTTGCTGTGTCCCTCCGTCACTATCCCTATGTCTATACAAGACAAAAGCCAGTAAATCGTCCGTACTTCTGGCGAATCGGGCTCCATTAGTGAGCCTTCCTGACATGGTGAGGACACCATTGCAGACCTTAGGCTCTTCCGTAAACTTCACCCATTTGTCGAAGTAAATGTCAACGGACGTGCCCTCTACCCCTCTGAGTCTAGAGGTGCTATATCTAGCTGAGGGGTCCCAATAACGATGACATGGCACACCCCGAACATTGCCAAGGAAACGATTACCCCGATTAGCCAACCCTTCATGGAGCGCCCTTCTGGCTCGCTGGTGTGTATCAACAATTGTACTCAGCACGTCAAGACATTCTAAAAACCACGCCCCCAGATTAACGAGAAACACCTTTAAGGTCTCAATCTGACTTTTGCAGGTCAGGGCCTAGCCCTGCAAAAGTCAGACGGTAGTTCTAGTCCTCGGCGAACGCCGCCGCCAGCCATTCCTTCTCTTCCAGTGTCAGCGGGATGTCAGGGGCAGGTATGTTGTATCTCCGGGCCTCGGCCTTGTCCGCTTCCGAAGGATGGCGAGTGAGAAACGGCGTCCGAGCGCAGGTGACACAACGCAGGTCTAAGTCCTAGTCTCTGTACAACTAGCCGCCGCACTGGTTACCTGGAAGGCGCTTCATCGGCGAGAAGTCTACTCACCGCGAGGGCGTCATTGATGGACATGCCGCCCTGAACTAGCTTCTTCAACAGTGCGACCTTCGATCGCTTTCCCCGCCTTAAAGTAGTTGTGCTGGAGTCGGGCATGGGCTGGTTGATATATTGGCTGGATAGAATGGAAGAAAAGTTCAACGTGAACGGCTTTACCACTGGGATGAAGCTGCGACCCACTGAGTACTTCCATCGGCATTGTTGGATTTCTATGGACCCTGATGAAAGGCTGGTGAAGTACAGGATTGAACTGCTGGGCGCCGACAAGTTCCTCTGGGCCTTCGACTATCCCCATTCGAATTCCGTGCTTCACACGGTCAAAGAGCTTAAAGAGAATCTGGCCCCTCTATCGAAGGACGTCAAGAGGAAAGTCTTTGGTGAAAACGCTATCAAGCTCTACGGTTTGAACTAAAGCCGGACAATTACTGGGCTACGTAACCGCCATCCACTGACATAGCGTGCCCAGTCAC
This sequence comes from Dehalococcoidia bacterium, assembly GCA_965197675.1. Lineage (GTDB taxonomy): Bacteria > Chloroflexota > Dehalococcoidia > Plut-88900 > Plut-88900. The sequence goes on from OZ240221.1 coordinate 2,187,376, forward strand.
AAATGAAGCCGCGTCTGAGCAAAGCCACACCACCGCTTCCGCTATCTCCTCTGGCCTCCCTATTCGATCTATTGGATGCTTGTCGATCTCGGCTTGCACCCTGGCGGCGTCGATCCCCTGCGTGAGTGGAGTATCTATGGAACCGGGACAGACCGCATTCACTCTGATTCCCGATCTGGCATATTCGATGGCTGCTGTTTTGGTCAGGCCGACCACTCCGTGCTTTGCAGCCGTGTAAGCCGCCCCTTCTACAGTAGCTATCAAGCCATTGTATGAAGACGTGTTAACAATGGCTCCATGCCCTTGGCTGAGCATCTGTGGCAGCTCGTATTTCATGCAAAGCCATACACCCTTCAGGTTGATATCTATGAGCCTGTCCCAGGCGCCTTCTTGAACCTGGTGGGTGAGACCACGCGCAGCAGAACTTCCAACGCCCGCGTTGTTAAAGGCGTAGTCTAAGCGTCCATATGCTTCTACAGTCTGCCTGATCATGTTTTCTACCTGTGCAGCGTCGGATACATCGGTCTTCACGAAGATGGCTTCGCCTCTTTTATCCCGTACCAAGGCGGCGGTCTCATCCCCACCTTCATCATTTACGTCGGCAACGACGACCTTCGCTCCCTCTCCAGCGAAGCATAGTGCGGTGGCTCTACCTATGCCTGAGCTTCCTCCTGTAACCAGCGCTACTTTATCTTCCAGCCTAGCTGCCAAACCATCCTCCCACAAAACTTTCTTAGTGTTCCGCTACTGCGCGATGAATCCCCCGTCAACCATCATCGCATGCCCCGTTACAAATGAAGCCGCCTCGGAGCAGAGCCACACTACCGCCTCCGCTATCTCCTCGGGTTGTCCCATGCGCCCAATCGGTAATCTCTCTGCGTTTCTCGCTTCACTTTCTGCTCCACTAGCAATAACAGCGTCTGTCATAGGCGTATGGATTTTCGCGGGGCAAACGGCGTTGACTCGGATACCAGATCGAGCATATTCGATGGCGGCGGTCTTGGTCAGACCAACTACCCCGTGCTTGCTAGCCACGTATGCGCAATCGTTTCCTGCAACAACCGTAGAATTGATAGAGGACGCATTGACGATGTCGCCACCGCCCTGCTTGAGCATCTGCTCTATCTCGTACTTCATGCATAGCCAGACACCCTTCAGGTTTACATCTATGACACGATTCCAATCAGATTCGGTGCAGTCAACGGTAGAGGCGGGCCATGTCCAGATGGCAGCATTGTTGAAGGCGCAGTCCAGGCGTCCATATGTCTGCACTGTTTTGTCGATCATCTCTTCTACCTGTGCAGCCTCGGATACATCGGTCTTCACCAAGATGGCTTCGCCTCCGTTGTCCCGGATCATGGCGGCGGTCTCATGCCCTCCTTCGTTGTTCACGTCGGCAACGACTACTTTTGCTCCTTCTCCAGCGAAGCATAGTGCAGTGGCTCTACCTATCCCTGAGCTTCCACCTGTAACCAGCGCTACTTTACCTTCCAGCCTAGCTGCCAACACATTCCTCCTACAGAGTCTTCAAGATTAACGATTTGTCGAGAGGGATTGTAGCACTGTTAAAGGAACGGGCATAGAGAATGTAGTCGGCCTGGTGGCAGTTAATGCCATAGCGGCGACGGATGAGGTTCGTGTTGTTCCCGCTGGCTTGTGTACGGCAACTTGATTGTCTTTTCTGTTTAGCTTTGAAACTTGATTGAATTTTCTGATCCACGTTCAAACTTGATTGAGTTGTAAAAAAAGTTTTATTTTCGGGGTTTTCCAGGCGTGAAGACCTCATTATTTTTGATTGAGTTTTTCATCGGGTTGGGCAAGGAGCTGGGAGAAAAAGAGGCGAGCGGTGTGGCGGGCTCGATGGGCCTTACGTTTCTGGTCGCGGTGATAGGCAAGTATAAAGTCACGGATCTCGGGGATTTCAGCGAGAGCATTGACAAGTTCTTGAAACCGGCGAGTGTTCCGTCCGTGCTTCAGTCTATTCGGGTTGCCCTTGGGAGCGCCTGCACCCGGGCGACGACCTCCGTGGGAAATAAGGGTGATACCTCCTTGTAAACGAGATGAGGATTTGAATGATAGCACGTAGGTTCTCATTTTATATATAGCCGCGTGGCACAACGGACTAGGCGCCAATGCTGGATTCCCGTGCTAGACACGGGAATGACGGATGAGGCCAATTATATTTTAAGATAGTGGCTGGAAATTTTGGAACTGTGAATTTATACTACGAAAACATGAAAGCTAACGTCGGCATCTCCGTAATATGCAGCGATAGCTCGGCAGACATAGCCTCCCTTGCTAAGACAGTAGAGGAGACTGGATTCGACTCGTTGTGGCTGCCTGAACACCCGATACTGCCAGTCAGCATTCTGCAACACATCGAACCCTCGGTATACGAGTCCTACAAGAGACTGGTGGACCCCTTTGTAGCACTAGCTCGAGCTTCCGCTGTCACCCAGACCATCAAGCTGGGCACAGGCGTCTGTCTCGTCCCAGAGCGCAATCCTCTGCTTTTGGCCAAGGAGGTGGCAACCCTGGATCATATATCCGGGGGACGGTTCATCTTCGGTATCGGAGCGGGCTGGATTAAGGAGGAGACCGAGATCATGGGCGGTGATTTTCCCCATCGTTGGACCCAGACGCGGGAGGCAGTATTAGCTATGAAAGAGCTCTGGACCAACGAGGAGTCCGAATTTCACGGCCGTTACTACGACTTTCCACCAGTGAGGAGCTTCCCCAAGCCGATCCAGAGGCCTCATCCTCCTATACTGCTGGGAAGTGATGGCGTCAACCCGAAAATATTCAAGCGAGTACTGGAGTGGGGCAGTGGATGGATGCCTACAGAAGTAACCCCAGATGAGATTAGACAAGGTCGTTCAATTCTCAACAACCTGGCAGCTGGAGCCGGACGAAACCCCGATAGATTTGAGATAATTGCGTGGGGTATGGCTGGTCAGTTCAGGGACAAAGAGTCCATCGAAGAGCTGAAGAGTGCAGGAGCAAACAAGGTTATCATTCGGTTAGTACATTCTGGTAACGGTGAGGCACAACGTGAGATCGAGGAGATAGCTCGACTGGTCCTGGATTGAGCTAACCTGATCTAGCCTCGCATAAGAGTTTGATAGAATAGGCCAGGAAAACAGGGGCAATTATTTCTAATATTCTCGTTGCTAACTTCAGTCGACAAGGGCCCAACTAGAAAGGACAACGATCATGAGCTGGAAGAGCGGACCAATTGGCAAGGTCACTCACATGGGTATCGACGTTAATGACATAGGGCGTGCGGAAAGGTTCTGGACGTCGCTGCTAGGCTTGAAGGTAAGTGAGCGTATAGAGGAAGGTTCCGATATCTACGTTAACTTCGAGAGCCAGGGAGGCGACCCGTACTTCTACATTCAGCTAGTGCCCGAGAAGAAGACTGCCAAAACCAGGCTGCACCTAGACATAACAGTCGATGATATGGAGGCGGCAGTATCCAGGGCAGAAGAGCTAGGCGCAAAGAAGGTGCAAGCATTTACTATCAACACGATAATGGAAGATCCCGACGGCAACGAGTTCTGTTTGGTGAAAGGCTAGCATCGAACTATCTCGATAGGCAAACGCCTTGTTCCCCAACCGCCACCCAGGTAGGTTTGGGGTCTGGGGGGTATGCCCCCAGACCCCTGCCAGAGGGAGCATCCCTCTGGACACCCTGCTGAGAGAGAGTTCTGCAGGAGATTATCGGTCACCGCTCTTATCAGCTAGCACACTTACCGTCCTTTCCCAGACCGCATCCGGGTTAGAGCTCACGGGGAGTACGGTCACCACAACCTCGCTGGCACCCAAATCAAACATCCCCTCTATCCGACTTCTTACTGTGTCTTCATCTCCAGAGAAAACCACTGCATCCAGCATACGGTCACTCCATCCGCCGGTTTCCTCAGCTTCCGGGTAGCCCGCTTTAGCGAACATGTTGGCGTAGAAAGAATATCGAGGGTAGTCTGCAAGAACGTTTCGGGCGCAGGCGCGTACTTCCTCCAGTCCCTCATAGACACAGACGGGCGCGTGAGCGATGAGGGGTGGTATTGGCCGCCCCGCTTCCTGAGCACCCTCTTTCATGGCAGGGATTGCCACATCCCGTAGGTAAGGCGTTGGGCATAGCCAGCTTATGGCTCCATCGGTCTGTGCGCCGCACAAATGAAATGATGCCCTCCTAAGGGCGGAGGCCATTATAGGCACATCGGGATAAGTCATGCGCACACTGGCGTGCACTTTGTAATGCTCTCCTTCAAAGTCCACTCTACCCTCTCGAAGCAGTGCCTTGGCGACGTGTAAATACTCACGCAAATTGGTGAGCGGCGTCTTAAAATCGAACCCGAGCTTATCCGCTATGTCACTCTTATGACCAGGCCCTATGCCTAACCTGAAGCGACCTGACGCCAGTTCGGCCACTACCATCGCCTGCGTCACGGCGGTGACCGGATGTCGCGGCCACGTAGGAATGATGGACGTTCCGAGCATGATTCGTTCCGTTTGAACCGCGGCCGCGGAAAGCAGTGTAAGCCCGTCTATCCCCACTACTTCAGTGGGCAGCCATACCGCCTGGATGCCCCGCTCTTCCAGCTTCCGAATGCTAGAAAGCACCTCACGAGGATCATCTCCCATTACATCTACGCTGATATTTCCCTGATACATATCCCTGCGCTCCCTCTACAGGTTCTCCCAATCGAAGTTCTTCTCGAAGGCGTCAGCAATCTTGAGTAGGGTTGCCTCCTGGAAATGCTTCCCGATCAACATAAGCCCGACCGGCAGGCCATTCACCTTGCCGCACGGTATGGATATGGCAGGGTGGCCGGTGGCATTAAAGGGACAGGTGTTAAGGGTTATGTGGTTGTAATCCCTGGCGACTCGCTCTCTCCAATCGAGGCTAGGGTCGTTTTCGAAGGGCAAGATCACCATGGTCGGCATTGCCAACACGTCGAACTCCTCCAGGGCTTCGTCGTACTTGCTTCTCAGGAAGTTACGGAGGTTCTGACCCTTGGCATACATTCGTCCGTGATAGTAGCTGCTCAAATAGGTGGCCGACAGTACCAGCAACTTGGCTTCGTGGGTCATATCATTGGCATTTGTATGCAGGCCCTTTCCGAAGGCCTCATTCATGCCGGCGTTATAGAAGCCCTGCCAGCCATATGTGCGACCTCGATCTCTCAGTATGGCACCACCCCCTTCTACACTTATCCCCTGGTAGATGGCCAGGGCATCCCGGGCATGAATAGGTAAGGATATCTCCTTCGTCTCTATCTTCAGCCCGCTCATCTCACTCAAGGCTTTACGAACGGCAGTATTCACTTCCTGCTGCCCTACCTCGCGTTCGAACCCCTCCTTAACTATCCCAATGCGCAGGCCTTCCACCCTGCCGTCCAGTGCTTCGGTGTAGTTCTCGGTGGGTATCTCTCCCTGTTTGGGGTCCAGCCAGTCCTTGCCAGCGATCACTTCCAACATACGAGCCACTTGCCCCGCACTTCTGGCCATAGGCCCTACGTGATCTAGAGTGCTCTCGCCGCCAACTATGCCAGTGTAAGGCACAAGCCCAAAGGTGGCCTTCAACCCTACGACTCCACACCACGAGGCGGGATGTCGAACGGAACCACCTTCGTCAGTGCCAAGAGTCATATCGATGTCGTCGTAATAAAGGGCGGTCCCCGATCCCCCAGATGAACCAGCGGGCAAATGTCTGGTGTTGTGCGGATTCAGGATGGGCCCATAGGCGCTGGTGTCACCGCCTCCTGCCCAAGCGAGATCATCCATATTCAGTATGGCGACGATCTCGGCGCCCTCGCTGAGCAGCCTTGACACCACCGTAGCGTCCGTATCAGGGACGTAGCCTGACAGCACTCGAGAGCCCGCGGTCATAGGAACACCGGCCACCGAGATGTAGTCCTTCAGTCCGACCCGAACGCCCGCCAGCTTCCCATTAGAAGGGCCTTTAACCGAGCATCTCCGCACGATGGCATTATATGGATCGTCTTCGGGCCGAGGTCTGCAGCCTGGGTCCCTAATCACGCCTTCGAGTCTTGGAATATCCACAGGCATCTGCTCCAGAGAGTCCAGAAGCTGGAAAATATCAGGTATCAGCGAATGGTATCCCTCTATATCCTCCTCGGTCAGGTCCAAGCAGTTCACAGCAGCTGCATCTAATATATCCTTTGTGGATGGGCGCCTTAATGCCATAGCCACACCCCCTTTCTCGGCAATAGTAGCACAATCGTGTTCACAGGCTGAAGATACGTGACAACCAGGTCTCGTTATCTGCTATACTCACACATCCCATCAAGGACAGAACGGACGATTTATCTCAGGCACCGGACAATTTACTCGGGCACTGGAAACAATCGAGGAGGTTATGATGAAGGCGGCGGTATGTAGAGACGTAACCAGTCCACTTACCATAGAAGACGTGGATATAGATTCGCCTGGCCCCAAGGAGCTGATCGTTAGGACCAGCGCTACCGGGGTCTGACACAGCAATCTTCACTTTCTGGTAGGGAAGTACAGTCATCCGCTACCCTTCGTCCCTGGCGACGAGGCGGCCGGCATAGTCGAGGAGGTAGGGTCTCAGATTACTCATGTAAAACCTGGAGATCACGTAATCGTTTGCAGCTCCGTCTTCTGCGGCACCTGTGACAAATGTATGAGAGGGCAACCAGCCCTTTGCAGACAGATCGGAACGAGCAGAGGCGAGGACGATCCGCCTCGCCTGAGCCAGGGAGGTCGAAGAATCCACCAGATGACGGACCTCTCTACTTTCGCAGAGAAGATGTTGCTCCACGAAAGTGCTGTGGTCAAAATCCGAGATGATGTTCCATTGGATCAAGTCGCTCTTATTGGTTGCGGCGTTACCACTGGATTGGGCGCCGTCCTTAACACCGCTAAGGTAGAGCCTGGTAGCACAGTGGCCGTCATTGGCTGTGGTGGGGTGGGCCTAAGCTGTATACAAGGTGCAGTCCTGACAGGGGCCGGAAGAATCATCGCCATCGATACTGTTCCAGGTAAACTGGAACTGGCAAAGAAGGTGGGCGCCACTGACGTGGTGGACGCATCGAGCGGCGGAGTAGTTGACCAGATCTTGCAACTCACCGGAAAAGGCGTCGATTACTCCTTCGAGGTCATAGGTACCAAGGCAACGGCTGAACAGGCCTTCGATATGTTGGACAGGGGTGGCACGGCTGTCATCATCGGTATGGTTCCGGAGGGAACCAAGATTGAGATAGAGGCATCTTACTTCTTGGAAGAGCGGACTATACGAGGGAGCCTCATGGGTTCTAACCGGTTCAGAATCGACATGCCCAGATACGTAGAGTTCTATATGCAGGGTCGCCTAAAGCTGGATGAACTGATCTCCAAAAGGATAAAACTCGACCAGGTCAATCAGGCCTTCGAAGAGATGAAACAGGGCCACTTGGCTCGTAGTGTAATCACCTTCGATTAGAGGAGGCGGGATTTGACGGGTGATCCAGACGTCTTGGTGATCGGCGCCGGTTCTATTGGGGTATGCAGCAGCTATTTTCTAGCAGAGCAAGGAGCCAAAGTCACACTTATTGACAGGGGAGACGTCTGCTCCGGTTGCTCCTACGGGAACGCCGGAATGATAGTACCCAGCCACAGCATTCCCCTTGCCGCCCCTGGAGTGATCTGGCAAGGGTTGAAGTGGTGCCTGAACCCGGAAAGTCCCTTTTACATCAAACCCAGATTTGACCTTGAGTTTTTCTCTTGGCTCTGGCGCTTTCGTGGATCCTGCACACAGGCCCACGTGAACCGGGCGACACCTGTGATAAGAGACCTCAGCCTCAAAAGCCTGGATCTGTTCAACAAGCTCAACAGCATCGACGGTCTAGATTTCTCCTTCCAGGAAAAGGGTATGTTGCACATTTTTAAATCGCAGGAAGGTCTTCGTACAGGCATACGTGAGGCGGAGCATCTGAAGAAGGTGGGATTAGACTCGGAGATATTAGACAGACATGCTGTAACCGAGAAGATGAATGGATTTAAGACGAGTGCCATCGGCGGCGTATTTTACCCCATGGACGCCCACTTGATTCCAGCAGACTTCGTTCGTTCGCTGGCGAAGAAGGCAGAGTCCATGGGAGTGCTAATTAGGACATCAACAGAAGTCTTGGGATTCGAAGTCGAAGGAAAAAGAATCAAGGGAGTGAAAACCACCTCCGGATTATTAACTGCCGATGAGATCGTTCTCTCGGCTGGTTCATGGACTCCTGGAGTTGCCAAAGACCTCGGACTTAACCTGCCAATTCAAGCAGCGAAGGGCTACAGCGTTACCTACAACAAGCCTGAAAGGTCACCTCCCATTCCCTTAATGCTGGCCGAGGCAAGGGTGGCAGTTACCCCAATGGACAGCATGCTTAGATTAGGCGGCACCCTTGAGCTTGTTGGGATGGATAGACGTATCAATGAGCGCCGTGTTAATGCTGTTATACGGGCCGGCGAGCAATACATGCCCGATCTAGGACTCAGCAAACTCAATCCGGTAGAGGTGTGGAGTGGTCTGCGTCCCACTACACCAGACGGACTGGCTCTGCTAGGTCGATCAAAAGCATACAGTAACCTCACCATAGCAGCCGGACATGGGATGATTGGAATCTCTACTGGTCCCGTTAGCGGGATGTTGGTCTCGCAAGTGGTGAGGGGCGAAGAGCCGTTCATGGATATACACATGCTCGATCCGGGAAGGTTTGAGTGATTTCCAGCCTTAGACAAAGCAGAGGGGAACCATGAGCCCACTAAGGATGCGGACAGAGAACGCCGATTTCCTGCAGTACTGCTACAAGACAATCTGGTTGGCGGCAGGAGCGCAGGAAGAGGATGCCGAGGCTGTGGCCAGGGGCATCTCATTAGGTGATAGGATGAACAAGCTGAGCCAGGGGATAGGGGTGTTCGAGGTGCTCTTCCTAGCCCTTGAAAAAGGCAACATGAATCTCCAAGCAACTCCTCAAATCATTGAGGAAGGCTCCACCTGGGCGCTATATGATGGAAACAAGACCACCGGCTACTGGACTCTAACTACGGCCACAAGAAAAGCCATGGAGAAAGCTCGTCAAAACGCGGTGGCCGTCGCAATGGCACGAAACCACAACGACGGCGGGTCTTTCTTCACCTATACCTCGCTAGCTCTTGAAGAAGACATGTTCGCCCTGGCTACAAACAACAGTATGCCCCTGGTGTCTCCGTGGGGCGGAATGGAGAACAAGCTCTCCGGAGCACCCCTTTGTGCTTCACTGCCCGGGGGTGAAGAGTACCCGTTAGTGACGGACATAGCGTGTATTGAGGCCCACGATGCCAGCATATCGGAGGCAGCACTAAACAACGTGAAGCTGAAGGGTAAATTTCTCGTCGACCCTGATACTGGTGAACCGACCGATGATCCCCAACCATACTTCGTGGAGCTCGAAGGTTACGGCCGCATTTCCGATTGTAAAGCGCCATCGGTATTCGACACCCCACGCCTCTATTCTATTAACGTATTCACGGAAATGCTTTCCTCACTGATAGTGCCAGGTGCAACTATAACTCCTGAGATGCCTCATCCCATATCCGCCTGGCTCGAAGAAGACTTTGGTCTTGGGACGGTGGGAGGAAGCTTTATCCTGGTCATAGACCCGTCTCACTTTGGTCCCATGGAAGAGCTCAAAACCAAGTCTGACCGATTTGTACAAGCGGTTAAGTCGGCCAAGAAGCGTCCGGGCGTAGAAGAGATTTTCCTGCCAGGCGAACGAGGTTTTCGCTCGAGGGCCAAAAGCCCTGATGTGGAGATACTAGAATCTCATTGGAGGCCCTTCACAGATAGAGCCAAAAGTTGCGGTCTCGATATTGAAGCGTTACGTGAGCAGTGGCAAACGGCTCAATTGTCTTGAAAGCCCAACAATGAGGCTGATAACCCTTACCAAAATGGCCGTCTCGAGTCCTGGCGCCCTCGATGAACCTAGATATCTGAATGGGTGGTGCCATTCACCTAGCTTTTCCTCCATGAGACGCTTATTCTCACCGCAGCACTGCTCCCAACTGTCTCCAGCCACTTGCCCCATTTGGAGGTGCTCCTTTTGAGGGTGTCTCAGAAAGGCAAACGCCTTGTTCCCCAACCGCCCGCTCAGGTAGGTTTTTGTATGTGGGGGCACATCCTCTACCTGGCGGTAGACAGGCCCAACCCCCTGCCAGAGGAAAACATACCTCTGGATTCCCTCCGTGGGGGCTTCTGGGACAGGGTCTTTTGATCTCCCACACCCATTAGAAATAGGCATCCTCTTAACAGCGGCTAAAAAGTCTTCCCCTATACGCCTGCATGATATGTGGCTCGGCTCGTAGAGCTTTTGCTAGGCTAGATAGATATTTTCTGTATAGCGCTACGGTTCATGTTCTTCGGGAAGAATACGAAGAAGGTATCATCAGCCTGTCCCAAGACGGGAGCATGTATCGCATAGGGGTGTGGTGAGGGCGCTATAATTCGCAGGAGAAAGTGTATCTAGAAATGAACAGGTGAATACAATCACAAAATTGACAAATTTATCCTGGCGAACGTATGCTATCCCCAACTCCCATACCAGCTTCCAGGCAGAAATCCGTCAAATTGGCGAGTACGGCTTTTGACGTTAAAGAGAGGAACTTCATGACCTATGACCTGTTAATCAAAGGCGGAACTATAGTCGACGGCACGAGGATACCAGCGTACCGAGGAGACGTAGGGATTCGCGGCGGTAGAATCGTTGCCATGGGAAGCCTCAACGAGACTGCCAAACGAGTCATAGATGCGGATGGCCTCATAGTGGCCCCAGGGTTCATGGACCTGCACACCCACTACGACGCTGCTTTGAGTGGGTGGGACCCCTACGCCACTTTATCAGGTTGGCACGGTGTCACGTCGGTACTCATCGGCAACTGTGGATTTGGTTTTGCTCCCGTACATCCCAAGGACAGGGAGCGAGCAATGCTACGCATGGAACGCACCGAGTCGATTCCTCTATCGGTAATGGAATCCAGCATGAGGTGGGACTGGGTAACCTTCCCCGAATATCTGAATAGCCTCGAAAGCAGCGGTATAGGAGTCAACGCTGCATCGCTGGTGCCCTACTCTCCCCTACGAGCGTGGGTCTTGGGTAATGAGGCAGCCCGAGACCCAGAGTACAGACCTACTCCTGAACAGCTGGAGCAGATGAAGCAACTCCTGAAGGTCGGCCTTGATGCAGGCGGCTACGGCTTCTCCGCAACCCTCAGTATGGCTAATCGAGACTATGACGGCGGATATCTCCCTACCCACGTAGTTTCCAGGGAGGAGTGGCTGGAGATGGCCTCGGTGCTTAGGGGGTACAACTTGGGGTCCATCGAGTGGACTATCGGCGAGTCGCTGATGGGTCTGGGGCTGGATTTCCTTGTGGAAATGGCGAAGGTCAGTGGACGACCTGTGAACTGGAACGCTATCCTTTTCGAGAACACCGATCCGGACAGGTGGCGCAAAGAGCTGAAGTGGACGGAAGAGGTGTACAAAGAAGCCGTGGTAATGCCCATCAACATCTGTGTGCCCATTGACATCGAGTTCACCATGGAGACTATGGGCATATTCGATCGAATGCCATCCTGGAATCAGGCGATGGTAGGAACTTTCTCCGAGCGCAAGAAGAAACTGGCGGACCCAGAGCGGAGACCCGCTCTTCGCAAAGATGCCGACAGTGCGGGACCAGTGATGGCTACCCAAATCGAAGGAGAGGCGGGACAACTCTCCGAGTTCCGCTGGGACTCTTTGATAGTGAATGATGTCGTCTTGGACAAGAACAAAGACCTAGTAGGCAGAAACATCACCGAGATCGCCAGGGAGCTGGGTAAGCACCCAGTCGATACCCTACTAGACCTGTCACTAGAGGAGGACTTGAAGGCCGAGTTTTCCATGGCAGGCGTAAGCAACGACAACGAGGAGGCCGTCGCCGAGATAGTGAAGCACCCATTGACGTTGGTAGGGGCCTCCGACGGCGGCGCCCATACCAAGTTTCTGACCACAGGCAGATACCCCACCTACTTCCTCACTCACTGGGTTCGAGATAAACGGATCATGAGCTTAGAAGAGGCCCACTGGCGCATGTCTACCATGCTGGGCTGGGCCATCGGCATTCGAGACCGAGGTTGGCTCAGAGAAGGAATGCCCGCTGACATTGTAGTCTATGATCTGGAAAAGCTGCGGGTGCTACCCATGGAAACCCTTCACGATCTCCCCAATGGCGACTGGCGACGGGTGCAGAAGGCCGACGGTTATCATTACACCATCGTGAACGGAGAGGTTACTTTCGAAGGCCAGAAGTGCACGGGAGCATTACCAGGCAAGGTCTTGCGCAGCTATGAGATAGCCCAAACGCCACAATAAAACACCGTATGTGAATGTTATCTGAGGAGGAGGTTGCATGAAGGCGAAGTTTGTCGACGTGGATGGTCACATTATGGAGCCATCGAACCTATGGATGGAATATCTTGAGCATGAGTACAAAGATCGGGCCCTGCGCATCGAGCGGGATGAGAAGGGCTTGGAGTACCTGAGTGTGGAGGGCAAGTGGTCTTGGTGGCTGTCAGGAGGCACCTTGGGGGCTGTAGGTGCCATAGGACAGGACGTAAAGCCCTTTCTCACACCGGGTAAGGTGAGCTATGAAGATGCCGTGTTGCCTGGTGCTCGCTATCCCGACGAGCGCGTCAAGGTAATGGACGACGAAGGGATAGACATGACTTTTATCTATCCCTCCTTGGGTCTAAACTGGGAGCACGAGTGTAAAGACCCCAAGCTGGCGGCAGCTTATGCCCGAGCCTACAACAACTGGGTCTTAGATTTTTGTAGGCCCCACCCAGACAGGCTGATACCGGTTGCCCACATCCCGACCCTGGATATCCAGGAGGGAGTCAAGGAGCTGGAACGAACACTTAAACTGGGGGCCAAGGCCGCCATGCTTGTCAGTCTATCACCAACGAAGCAGCCTTATGGCACACCTTACTTTGACCCGCTGTGGGCCGTGGCCCAGGAAGCTGAAATGCCCATCACCATCCACCCAGCCTCCGGCAGCTTGGAAACTCCCGCCCACTACTATCCACGTCCTGAGGACAACACCACCTGGTGGTCTTTCGTCATGGGCGGCGAAGACGTCAAGATGAACTTTACCAGCCTATTCAACAGCGGCACCTTCGATCGATTTCCCCGTCTCAAGGTGGTTGTCCTGGAGTCAGGCATCGGATGGCTGGTCTACTGGATAGATAGGATGGAGGAGAAGTTCGATGTGAACGGCTTTACCACGGGGATGAAGCTGCGGCCTCAGGAGTACTTTCAACGCCAGTGTTGGGCTGCCATGGACCCTGACGAAAGGTTGGTCAAGTACAGTATAGACGTATTGGGAGCTGAGAAATTTCTCTGGGCCTTCGATTATCCTCATTCGGATTCTGTGGTGAATCCTGTCGGCGAGTTGAAGGAAAACCTAGCTCCTTTACCTGAAGAGGCTCAGAGAAAGGTATTCGGCGAGAACGCTATAGAACTATACAGGCTGGCTGCATAGCAGGACCCTCAATAATCGTTATCCTAAATCTCCTCAAAGCTCATTCCACATAGGTGAAAGCAGATGAAGTTTGCCCTAATGTACGAAATTCAGATACCCAAGCCCCACTATCCGGGGATTGAGCAGGAACGCTACAAGCAGGTGATGGATCAGGTGGCTCTAGCTGACAAGGCGGGATTCGACTACTTCTGGACTGTGGAGCACCACTTTTTAACGGAATTCTCTCACTGTCCGGCTCCCGAAGTGCTTTACGGGGCGATCTCGCAAATAACCAGCCGCATCCGTATTGGGCATGCAGTAGTCCTCCTACCGGGCCAGTACAATCACCCCGTCAGGGTGGCAGAGAGAGCAGCAGTATTGGATATCGTGAGCGATGGTCGTATGGATCTGGGTACTGGAAGATCTTCCACCATAATTGAGATGGAGGGGTTCCAAGTCAATCCTGAGGAAACTAGGGACCAGTGGAAAGAGGCCATCTCTATGATTCCCAGAATGTGGACAGAAGACCCCTTCTCTCATGATGGACACTACTACCAAATTCCACCTCGTTCGGTGATACCCAAGCCCATCCAGAAGCCTCACCCTCCCCTATGGGTGGCATGCAGCCAACCCAACAGCTTCGAGTCGGCAGGACAGATGGGGTTAGGGATCCTCTGCTTCAACCTGGAGGGTCACGATCAGCTGACGGACCGTATCTCTCTATATCGGAAGGCTGTTAGGAATGCCTCCCCCGTTGGGAAATTCGTCAACGAACAAGTTGCGGCTCTATGCGTAACCTATTGCGGCGAAAGTGATGAAGAAGCCAAGAGGATAGCAGGCTCCGAAGGTTTATGGTTTTTCGACAAGGGAGCCGAGACTTACGGGGGATGGCAAAAGCGAGGAGTACCGGACTCATACAAGGTGGAGGTGGGCGCCTCCACCGAGGGAAGAGCGAGCAAAAGCGTAGAAGACCACTTAGAGTCAGGGGCCTTCGTCATGGGAGACCCCGACACAGTAATAGCCGGAATCAAAAAGTACGAGGAAGCAGGCGTAGATCAGATGTTGTGCTTCATGCAGATGGGCAATTTAGCCCACTCCCACATCATGGACTCCATCAAGCGGTTCGGTGATGCCGTGATTCCTTATTTCAAATAAGGAGCACACCGAACATCATCGGGCTATACCCTCTCACACAGACCGATTCTCTACCGAAGTGAAAGCCTCTTTCAAAACCTGAGGAAGCGCTGAGTGAACATGAACGGATCATACAACCGGACCCAGTTTACCCGTCGTGTTCGTGGCCCTGACTGCTTCTTGGATTAGACCCGACGCCTTGGGCCAAATTCAGACCACCTCAACCAAGAGCATGTCGCAATGTTGAGTCTACGCGGCCCCCTTTTCGGCTTGGCCTGTGATAGCGCTTTATAATCAGACGTCTAATCCGTCAGAAAATCCAGTATTATTTCGCTGTACTGATCGGGGTTCTCGAAAGCCGGGTACTCCCCCGTGCCGTCCACAGTCGCCAACCGAGACCCGACGATTCCATTCTTGACCCTGAGCTCAGAGCTTCTGCCTAAGTCCTTCTCTCCATAGACTAGCAATGTAGAGGCTTGGATTAAGGGTAGACACCTGTAAACATCGTATTTCAGGGCCCCTTTTAGCATGGACGCTATCCACTTACCGTGCTCTCGCAGGTCTTCATTGGCCCGCTGTAGAGCTACTTCTCTTTCTTCCTCTCCCAGAATCGAAAAGGGAGCATCCAGACCGCTCCACTGTTCGAGGGGCTTTGGCAACTCGTTTTCGTCGAGCCAGTCTGGCTGCACGATCTCTTTCCAAACCTGCCTTCCTTCCTGCCGATTCCAGGGCGGGATGCCCTCCAAGACCAGCTTTGCCACTCGGGTAGGGAAGGTAGCGGAGAAATGTGCCGACGTAAAAGAGCTTCCATGACTCCCCACCACGTGAGCCCTATCTATTCCAAGCTTGTTCATAAATTCCAGCAGGGTTTCGGCATATTCGGGTGGTCCGTAGGGGAGGGGCGGCGTCTCCGATTTTGCGCAGCCCGGCAGATCCATTACATATACGTTGAATCGCTCTGAAAAGACATCCAACACACGGGAGAACCACCAAGAGTTCCCACCGTACAGGTGCAGCATGACGACTGGGAACCCTTTGCCTTTGTTGACATAAAACACTTCACCGTCATCTAGCTGAACCTTCTGTCCCATAGCTGCCCATTGATCATAGGAATATGGAAAATCCATCTTACAGCCTCACCTCAACGATTGACGCCAGCTGTCCTAAACGCCGGCTACCATGCAACGTATCCTCCATCAACCAACATCGTATGTCCTACAACGAAAGAGGCCGCGTCTGAGCACAACCAGACTACCGCCTCGGCGATCTCCTCCGGCTCTCCGATTCGTCCCACGGGGTGCCGAACAGCCATCTCTTCTTGTGTGGGGCCCCCATCGATGGGATCGCGCATGGTCATAGGAGTATCGATAGCACCAGGGCAAACTGCATTAATGCGAATACCAGATCTAGCGTACTCGATGGCCGCAGTTTTTGTCAGACCAGCCACCCCGTGCTTGCTGGCAACGTAACAAGAACTGCCCTTTAAAGCTACCAGTCCCAGCTGGGATGCTGTGTTAACGATAGCGCCTTCTCCCTGTTCCAGCATCTGGGGTATCTCGTACTTCATACACAGCCATACACCCTTAAGATTGATGTCGATGACCTGGTCCCATCCATCCTCGGGATACTCATGGGTTGATTTGTAGACTCCAGATATACCGGCATTGTTGTGAGCATAGTCCAAGCGACCGTAGCTCTTAACGGCTGCCTCTACCATGTTCTTAACATCCGCCGCCTTCGATACATCAGCCCTCACGAAGATGGCCTGGCTACCTGAATTTTCGATCATACCTACGGTCTCCTCTCCCCCCTCCACGTTCACATCCGCTATGACAACCTTGCAACCTTCTCTCGCAAAAGCCAGAGAGGTGGCCTTACCTATCCCTGAGCCGCCCCCAGTCACTAAGGCGACTTTATCCTGCAGGTTTCCCGTCACGTAATCCCTCCTTTAAGTAGCGTCACTAGCCATGCGATAACGTTATACCGGCCAAGTGAGAGTCATGCCGCGCAAGGCTTTCTGCCTGACCGATACATTCAACTCTATTCCCCAATAGGATATTGACATAAAATCGATACCTGCCGGTAAAGATATCTCCCTCATAAGGTCGGCCATGAAACAGATCATTCCACACTGCACGCCAACAAGCACGGGTTGTTTACCCTTGTAGTCTTCGGATATTTGACTTCCCAGTTTGCTCACTGTTTGCATTATTTGCATCTCGGTGTGTAGGACTCGATCTACCCCCTGACCTTGGCATCAGCCAGGGGCCCGAAGCCGCATTTCGCCAGCAGGCGATGAAAATCTTTTCTATACAGCAGCTTCACTTTGATACCCGGGTAGACTTCTCTGAACCGCCTCAGCTTCCGGTTCTTCTCCGTTACCAGACTCTGCTTCATGGTGTTGAGCTCTACGTAAAGGTTCAGGTCTTGCAGATAAAAATCCGGAGTGAACATCTCCTCCATTTGTTCGCCCTTCCAGCTCAACGGAGAGGGACGGGGCTCGTATGTCCATCCCACACCGTAGAAATCTAGAATGCGCGCGAACTCGGCTTCACTGGGATGGGCGAACTTGACTTTGGCGTTAGAGGATACGACAGCGCCTGCAATAGATCCGATATTATTCTTAGCTTCGCTTCTAACCTTCACCATGCGATGATTCGCCTTGACAGACGTTTTCTCTATTGATTATTTCATCCTATGTGACGTCGGACAAACGCGGAGTTTTGGACATTAGTCCATGTCAGGCGAGGAAAGCATTTCTACAGCTCTATCACGTAGCCATCTGGATCCTCCAGATAGATATATGGTTCCCCAGGAGCATGATCCCCCACGTCCAATACTTTACCGCCAGCTGCTTTCACCTGCTCCACTGCATCGTCAACATCCTTCGCATCTACCAGAGAAAATCCAAAGTGGGTGAATCCACCTCCCTGTCCTACCGTCCCATCTTCTTCGGCCTGTTGCAGCGTGATGAGGTCCTCCGAGCCTGGTGTGTTCAGAAACACCATCGAATCACCTGACCAGAACTGGACCTCCATCCCGAAGACCTTCTGGTAGAAGTCAAGGGAACGCCTTAAATCGCTCACTGCTATATTGAGGTGTGTCAGCCCTTTAGTCTTGATCATGGCTTGCCCTTCATTTCTAGTATATCTAGTCGAACCTGGACTTACGAGCCTCCATATTTGTGTGTATGTCCAGTAGTACCGTCATTCCATCCGCGTTGAGCTTCTGGGCCTCTTTGAGGGCAGGGGAGACCTCAGAGGGTTGGGTGACAGTAATACCAACCGCGCCCATGCCCTCCGCTATCTTGGCATAATCGCCAGTCATATAGGTGGTACCGAAAAGCTCTCTCGCAGTGGAGTAGCCCCCGGGATAGGTGGACATACCACCGTTGTTCAACACGACTGTGGTGATGGGGATTCCCGCTCTAACAGAGGTCTCTATATCCAATCCAGACATGCCGAAGGCCCCATCACCCATGAGGTTCAAACAGAACTTATCGGGCTTCGCCAGCTTTGCTCCGATCATAAGGGGAATACCGAAGCCCAGATGGGTGCTCTTTCCCCAGCCGACGTAGCTGTGGGGGACGGTGGCGGTATAGAAGGGCATGATGCTGTCACGGGGGGCGCCAGCATCGTGAGTAACGATGCTGTTGTCCTTGTCGAGAGTGCGTTCCATCTCCCCGATTACCCTGTACGTGTTGATAGGCACCTCCTCTGCGCTCAATATGGGCGCCCACCCCTCCAGCCACTGCCTCCTCAATGCCGCTATCTCGGCAGCTACGTTAGTCTGGCCCCTACGTCCACCCTTGCCTGCTTGAGCTTTGACTTCCTGAAGCACCGCCCGTAAAGTCAGCTTCGCATCCCCTGGAAGACCTATGTCCACTGAGTAATCCTTGTTGATATCCTCTATGCTCTCGCAGTTGTGTATGAATACTTTGTCCTCGGGAATAGGTTGTCCGTAGTTAGTCCTGGTCAAACTGGACCCGACAGCAAACAGAACGTCAGATTCCTGCAGCCACCGTCTAGCCGGTAGAGTAGTTGCGCCGCTGCCTGCGCCAAGGGCCAGTGGATGGCGCTCATCGAAGGAGGACTTGCCGGGCATGGTGCAGTAAACAGGGACCTCAAGAAGCTCTGCCAACTCCTTAAGCTCTTGAGTGGCGTCAGAGAGCAGGACGCCCATACCCGACCAAATGATCGGCTTTTTGGCGCTCAGAAGGAGCTTGACTGCATCCTTTATGTCGCTGTCGGACGGACACTGGAGTGATCTTCTCGGTGGTTGGTAGTTCATCACCGACTCCGGGGCTTCCTGAACACCGACGTCCGCGGGAATCTCGACTATCACCGGTCCAGGACGTCCGTTACGAAGAGCATGAAAGGCGCGGCGCATGACACTAGTGACTTGGCTCGCTTGAAGGATGACCTCCCCGCATTTGGATACCGTCCTATATGTGCGAACAGGCGAGAAGTTAGGGCGGACGGCATACTCGCTCAAAGATGAACCGCCTGGAAGATACAAGATAGGAACGTTATCGCTGAATGCCTGGGCCAGACCACCCATAGAGTTCTCGGAGCCGGGGCCACCCTGGGTGATGATTACGCCGAACTTTCGGCGATGATTCATGCGACTGAAACCATCGGAAGCCATGATGGCGCCCCGCTCTTGCCTGAACATGATCGGCCGGATGCCTTCCTTGGCCACCTCTTCGATGAGCTGGTTGGAGGGGAAGCAGGATACCCATTCCACTTCCTCCATCTTCAAGATTCGTGCTACGGCCTGCATCACGTTCATCTTCGTGTCCTCTCGTTTCCCGGAGAGCCCAAGCTAGACCCTCACCCTCTCCAACACGTTCTCATCTATGGCGAGGCCCAACCCTGGCCCGCTGGGAAGCTCGATCTCACCATCCTTCACCTCCAACGGCTCTTCCAACAGCGATTCTATCTCTGGATTGAACGTGAACTCCTCTTTAGAGTACTCGTGGGGTCGGGTACCATATCTCAAAGTGGAGTAGAGGTGCAAACTAGCAGCGCTGGCTATACCGGCCGAGGGGCAGTGAGGCATCACAGGCTTGTTGAAGGTCTCTGCCAGGGTGCATATCCTCCTCATTTCCGAGAAGCCACCCACTGATACTATATCGGGCTGTAAGATGTCGGGATTGCCGTTGAGTATCAAGTCTCGAAACTGCCATCGAGTGTACTCCTGCTCGCCGGAAGATACGGGCACGGTCAGGGCATCAGCAACCTGTCTGAGTCCCTGGTAGTCGAATTCAGGGAGCGGCTCTTCGAGGTGGTCGATTCCCACCTCTTCGAGGCGTTCCCCCTGTTCGATGGCGGTGCTCACCGAATACCCATTGTTGACATCCAAGCCTAGGTAGACATCCGCAGGCAGGAACTCTCTGCACAATCTGTACATTTCCAAGTCTTTAGCGGGATCCACGTCCTGACGACTAGACGTCCACTCCAAGCGCACCTTGAATGCTCTAAAGCCAGCTTCATAGCCTGCCTCGATCTTCTCCAACATTTCTAGTGGTTGGAGTTCACACCCAGCCCCCACACTAAGGTAGACCTTGATGCGGGTCCTGGCAGCACCCCCCAGCAACTGGTGCAGAGGCATATCTACAGATTTACCCAGGATATCCCAGCAGGCTATATCCACAGCGCCGATGCCTGTGGTCTGCATTCCCATAGGCCCCAATCGGGCGGTGTTGAAGAACATCTCCTCCCACAGCGCATTCGTATTTCTCGGGTCCCTTCCAACAACGAGGGGATTGATGAACTCATCTATAAAGGTCTTTATCGCTTTTGGAAGCTCTCCCCACCCCGAGACCTCACCGATGCCAGTGATGCCTTCATCAGTATGGACCATGACCAGCATCGGCCCCTTGTTCAGTGGGATGGACTCTACC
Source organism: Dehalococcoidia bacterium (assembly GCA_965197675.1). Taxonomy (GTDB): domain Bacteria; phylum Chloroflexota; class Dehalococcoidia; order Plut-88900; family Plut-88900. Next base: position 2,207,962 of record OZ240221.1, read on the forward strand.
TTAGTGATTTTCAATACTCACCTCGTTGATCAGCACCCGAGTTCACAGGAGCGCCTCTAGTTCAGGTTGTAGAGATTTACAGCGTTCTGTCCGTAAACCTTCTGCCGAACGTCTTCCGGCATGGGTTCCAGATTCTCCTTCAACTCCGCTACGGGATGTAATACAGAATCCGAGTGGGGATAGTCGAAGGCCCACAGGAATCTATCGGCGCCCAGCACCTCTATGCCGTACTTGACCAGTCTTTCGTCGGGATCCATGGCGACCCAGCATTGGCGATGGAAGTACTCGGTGGGTCGCAGTTTCATTCCCGTGGTAAAGCCGTTCACGTCGAACTTCTCCTCCATCCGGTCCAGCCAATAGACCAGCCACCCCATCCCCGACTCTAGCAGAACCACTTTTAGGCGTGGAAAGCGATCGAAGGTGTTGCTGTTGAAGAAGCTGGTGAAGTTCATCTTGGCATCCTCACCCCCCATGACGAAATGCCACCAGGTAGTGATCTCTTCCTTGTTCGAGTAAGCCAGTACCGGAAACTCTCGATGTCCAGTGGTAGGGTGAATCGTTACAGGAACATCCAGATCCTGGGCCACAGCCCAGAGAGGATCATAGTATCGACTACCGTAAGGGTTGCCTGTGGGAGGAACTGAGCCGAACATGGCCGCCTTGGCCCCAAGTTTGGTCGTTCGCTCCAACTCTTTTATTCCTTCCTGGACGTCTAGGGTGGGAATGTGGGCCACGGGTATGAGGCGATCAGGGTGGGGTTTGCAGAAATCGAAGAGCCAGTTGTTGTAGGCCCTGCAATAGGCGGCAGCCAGCCTTGGATCCTCGCAGTCAGCTTCCCAGCTCAAGCTCAATGATGGGTACACCAAAGTGACGTCTATGCCCTCGGAATCCATCACTTTTATGCGCTCGTCTGGCACATAAGCGCCAGGCAACTGAGCCTCTTGGTAGCTCACTCTTCCAGGGGTCAAGAATGGACGGACATCCTGCCCTATTGCCCCAACCGCCCCTAACGTTCCGTTTCTCTGGAACCATGACTTCTCACCGTCCACACTCATGTATTCCAGGCCGTTCTCGTCCAACTCGATTCGCAGCGCACGCTCTTTATACTCCGGCTCCAGATACTCTTCCCACAGGTTTGTCGGTTCCAAGATATGCCCATCGACGTCTACGAACTCGTTCTTATTCATGGATTCATAACCCCCTTCCTCGATCATCGCTATCCCTATACGGATAGAATATGGACTTCCTCCGCCTGCTTTTCAAGTCCCCTAATTATAGGTTACCATTCAAGCAAGCTGACCTCCTTCAGAATGATAGATGACGCATAGAATAGCCTCCTCATAGGATGATCAGAGCAGGGTCGCCCAGGCTTGGTCTCACCTGGCTACCGTGTCATCGGCGCAGGCAGGTAGCATGACTTTTGAAGCAACTATACCCATTCGGCAACTTTTATTATGAAGCAATTCGCAAGCTCGACATTCGTACACTCAGAGAATACAATCCGGGAGATTCACCATATTAGTAGAGAGGAATAATCGATATGGCAGTGCGTACAACTCATAGAATCAGCGCCAACGCTTTGCGAGATCTTATGGAGCGGATGGTCGTAGCTGCTGGGTGCGATGAAGAGACCGCGAAGACAGTGGCCGACGTCCACGTGGAAGCCGATATGCGGGGTCACCTATTCCAGGGCCTTGACCACATGTTTGATCTGATACTGGGAATTCAAGCAGGAGAAATCGATCCCAAAGGCAAGCCAGAAGTCGCTAAAGAGGGAGATGCCTGGGTGCTGGTCGATGGAAACAGGGGGGCCGGTCACCCCGCCGCTGTGCTGGGGGCAAAGATCGGGATCAACAAGGCCAGGTCGGCGGGAAGCTGCACTATAGGAATAACCAACAGCTCCGACATTTATATAATCGGATACTACGTAGAGATACTGGCGAGAGCTGGCATGGTGGGAATTCTGACTACCAACGGCGGACCACTGGTTCATCCGTACGGCGGAATCGAGCCTATCCTGGGAACGAATCCGATAGCCATCGGTATTCCCACTGATAGTGACGACCCCATCGTGCTGGACATGGCAACCAGTGCTATAGCGGGGTCGTATATCCGCCAGGCTGCGTATTACGGTGAGCAGATTCCACAAGGAGTCGCCATCGACGAGAAGGGAATGCCCACTACTGACTCGGCGGATATTGATAGGAGGCTGGGTGGAGCCGGCACCATCTCACCGATGGCGGGTCACAAGGGTTTCGGCTTGGGGCTGTGCCTAGCGATCATGGCAGGGCCTCTGGTAGGCGCCGAAATGGGAAGGGCACTGGAAGGCGATACGCCCAAGGGGCACATCATGATGGCTATCAATCCCGAGATTTTCGGGGATACCACCACGTTCAAAAAGTGGGTTTCACGCCACTTGCAGGATATCAAAACCTCCAAGAAAGCACCCGGGGTATCGGAAATCCTGATTCCTGGCGAGCGCTCCTTCGCTCAGCGGGAGAGGAGTTTGAAAGAGGGAATCGAGCTGTTGGATGCGACTTGGCAACGGGCAGAAGCTATAGCGGGAAGCCTGGGCATAGAGTTGCCCAAATGATGGTCGATCGTCACCTTACCACACTCCGCTAGTCTGACCGCCATCCAGGGTAAGGCAGACTCCGACACAAAAAGATGAAGCGTCCGAAGCCAACCATACCGCTGCTTCTGCCACCTCATCCACGGTTCCTATTCTGCCCTGGGGGATGGTTGAGGTCATCTTGGCCATAGCCTCTGGACTACTGGATTCATGCTTCTCTGTCCGAGTAAAGGCTGGGCATATGGCATTGACCCTGATCCCTGCTGAAGCGTACTGAAGCGCCGCCGATTTAGTAAGACCTATCACTCCCCACTTGCTGGCTGTATAGATGGGCCCACCCGTCCATCCGATCAATCCGGCAGTAGACGACATGTTGACTATAGACCCGCCGCCCTGTTGAAGCATGCGGGGCAACTCATATTTCATGCACAGCCAAACACCTTTGAGGTTGGTATCCATTACTACATCCCAGTAGTCTTGCTCCGCAAGGTGGATCTGTCCCTCCCTGCCGCCGAGCCCTGCGTTGTTGAAGGCTATGTCCAGCCGACCATACTTCTCGATGGTATTTTCAACCATATTCTCGACCTCTGCCTCAACGGATACGTCCGTCTTGACGACGTAGGCCTCTCCTCCGGCAGCCTTAATCCTCTGGGCTGTTTCCTCGGTCTCGAGAACTCTGCGAGAAGCCGCCACCACTGCAGCACCCTCCTTTGCGAAAGAGAGGGCCGCAGCCCTCCCAATCCCTGAACTGGCCCCTGTCACCAAGGCCACCTTTGCCGTCTAACCGTCCTGACATATAGAAACTCTCTCAGCCTACATCAAAGCGAAGAATACCAGTTCACCAACGCTGGCACGGGGTTGGGCCTCCCGTATGTAGTTGTAGGGTAAACGCATTTTGAGATAGGGGATACCCCGCCGCTCGTTTTTCCGGCTCTCGCCATCGCCCAGCCGGTCGGGGTGGAAGCTCTGCCAAAGGCTGGTTATGGCTAATATCCGATCGCTCTGCATTATAACCCGATTGGGCTTGTGTATAGCAACTTGATTGTCTTTTCTGTTTAGCTTTGAAACTTGATTGAATTTTCCGGTCCACGTTCAAACTTGATTGAGTTGTAAAAAAAGTTTTGTTTTCGGGGTTTTCCAGGCGTGAAGGGCTCGTTATTTTTGATTGAGTTTTTCATCAGCTTGGGGTTGGACCCAATCGCCCGCCCAGGTGGGTTTTTGTATGTGAGGCACATCCACCTCGTGTAACACCTCTCTCTTGGATTCCCGTGTCAAGCACGGGAATGACGGAAAAGAGGGGGGGCAGTGGAATGAGGGCATGGCGAGAGAGGGAACACCCTTCGACAGGCTCAGGGTGAGCGGATGTTTCTTTTCCCTACCGCTCAGGGTAAGCCAAAAGTTTATCTTGAGCCCGCCGAGGGGAAACGTGTGAGCGGGTGTAGTGACAACCGTTCCCCACTGTCCGCTCATGTCCTTCAACAGGCTTAGGGTGACCCTTCGACGAGCTCAGGGTGAGCGGGGACACCTCATCCCACAAGAGAGAAGGGGCCGGGTATTTTTCAGCGAGGGTGTTGACTAGCTCTTGAAACAGGCGAGAGTTGCGGCTGTGCTTCGATCCATTCAGGTTGCCCTTGGGAGGGTCTGCACTTGGACGACGACCTCCGTGAGAAATAGGGGTGATACCTCCTTGTAAGCGAGATGAGTGTTTACATTATAGCACGTAGGTTCTCATCTTATATATAGCCGTGTAGCACAACAGGCTAGGCGCCAACTCTGGATTCCCGTGCTTGACACGGGAATGACGGAAAAGAGCGTGGCAGTGGAATGACGGCATGGGGAGTGAGGGCACCCTTCCCTTCGACTACGCTCAGGGTAAACTTTAAGCTCAGGATGAGCGGATGTTTCTTTTCCCCACCGCTCAGGGTAAGCCAAGAGTTTATCTTGAGCCCGCCTAGGGGAAACGTGTGAGCGGGTGCAACGGCAACCGTTCCCCACTGTCCACTCATGTCCTTCAACAGGCTTAGGGCGACCCTTCGACGAGCTCAGGGTGAGCGTATATACAACACCACACCGCTCATGGTGAGCTAGTCGAACCGGGTGAGGGGGGACACCTGATCCCACGAAGGAGAAGGGGCCGGGGCATTTTATTTCAAACTCAGGTTGTAATTCCAAGCCCGTCCGTTTAGAATTCAGAGAGGAATCCATCCACCTAGTTCGATTTCAGCCCTCTGCAATTTCCCCACTCGGGTTATTCATGGAAGATTATCCCCGCTACTTGGGAGAAGACCTGCGCCAGTTTGCGCGGCAGGTGCTCCTTCACTATGGAATGACGGAGGAGGATGCTGCCATAGCCGCAGAGGTCATAGTTGACGCAGACCTCAGGGGGATCGACTCTCATGGGCTGGCCCACTTGACCACCCACAAGTCCTACTTACCGGGACTGAAGTCAGGCAGGGTCAACCCCAAACCCAAACCCCAAATAATACGAGAGACTCCTACTACCGCTGTGGTAGACAGTGATGCCGGATTCGGTATGGTGGTGGCTTATCGTGCCATGGAGATGGCCATACGCAAGGCCAAAGAAAATAGCATTGGGATAGTCGTAGTCACCAAAGGTCATCACCTAGGGGCAGCAGGGTACTACTCTATGATGGCCCTTCCTCACGACATGATCGGAATTTCCATGACCAATACTTGGCCAGCGGTACCACCTACCTTGGGTCGAGAGCAGCGGTTGGGAACGAACCCCATCAGTCTGGCTGCTCCGACAAACAAAGAGCCCCCCTTTGTTCTAGACATGGCCACCAGCGTTGTTGCTCAGGGGAAGCTGGAGATAGCTCGACGCAAAGGCGCCTCTATACCTGCCGGCTGGGCTGTGGACGAGGACGGAAATCCCATTACTGACCCAAATGATTACTGGAAGGGGGGTGCACTGAACCCATTAGGCTCAACACCCGAGCTGAGCAGCTACAAAGGGTATGGATTGGCGGTTATGGTAGATATTCTAGCCGGCGTGCTTTCGGGAGTGGGATACGGAGCCACACTTTCCAGCGAAGAGCGAATTTCAGGGTTTTTCTTTGCAGCTATCCGTATTGATAGCTTCAGGCCCATCGACGAGTTCAAAGCCATGATGGACGATATGATAAGAACTCTGAGGGACACACCGCCCGCGCCAGGAGAAGAGAGGGTTCTAGTTGCAGGTCTGAAGGAACACGAGACCTTTCAGGAGAGGTCTAAACACGGCATACCGCTACATTCCCAAGTCGTCGACTCCTTGAAGGAGCTTGCCCAGGAGTTGGGCCTACCCTTTCCCCCTCCCCATTAGACCCTGTCTCAGAGAGGCAAACACCTTGATCCCAACCCCCCGCCCCAGGTGAGTTTTTGTATCTGCGGGCACATCCCTTCAAGGGATTCAGAACAGGCCCCCATGCCCCCTGCCAGAGGGATGAACCCCTCCAGACTCCCTCCGTGGGGCGTCTTGGAGAGGCATCCACTGGATTCCCGTGTCAAGCACGGGAATGACGGGTGGGGGGCCTGTCTCAGATAGGCAAGCACCTTGGTTCCAACCGCCCGCCCCAGGTAAGTTCTTGTATCTGGGGGCGCATTCTCTACCTGGCGGTAGACAGGCTCATGCCCCCTGTCAGAGGGATGAACCCCTCCGGACTCCCTCCGTTCGGGCTTCTGGGACAGGATCGTTAGCAGGAGTGTTAAACTCGCTGGAACTTGGAGAGCCGTCTGCCCCTAACCTCGCAGACGTAGATGCTCCCCTCGGCATCCACGCAAAGGTCGTGGCCGCCTTTCACCAATCCCTTTCCTGGGCCTTCGTTACCGACCCAACGAGTCATCAGCTCACCTTCCAACGTCCATATACTGATGCCGCCGGACCCTGTATCTGGATCATTAACGGGCGCTGGACTAAATTCCGATACATAAACGATGTCGCTACGGATACACAGGCCGCTAGGGTTGGGCATATCCCATTGCTCCAGGTAGTTTCCCTCATCATCGAAAATCTGAATGCGATTGTTCTCACAGTCGCAGATGAGCACCCTGCCATTGCTGTCCACCCAAACGTTGTGTACCAGAGCAAACTCGCCAGGCTCCGTCCCCTGTCCACCCCAGGAGAGGAGCAACTCACCATCAGGGCTAAATTTGTGTACTCGATGGGCGCCGTAACCATCGGATACGAACAGGTGACCGTCTGGCGCAATGGCCAGATTGGACGGCATGTTGAAAGGTACGCTGTGAACGAATTTCCCTTCCCACGTGGGAGAGGGCTGTAACTTGTTGCCCAAGGTGCGGAGGGGCTTCCCATCCGGGGTGAACTCAGTGGCGACGTGAAAGTTCCGGTCTACCACCCAGACATTATCATCAGGAGCTATTGTTACCCCGTGAGGAACATCCGAGAATGTCCCCTCGCCCCAGGAGGAGACGAAGTTGCCATCGGAATCCCAGATGGTCAGAGGGTGAGCGGCATCACGGCTTACCACATATATCTCTCCTAAGGAGTTTACTGCAGCGTTCAGAGGACGGCCCAATGACCAGTATTTGGGAACCTTTGGCCAAGACTCTACCCGCTCATATCGATAGTCCCCCGATCCTACAGTCGTCATAATCTCTCCCCTTAAAATAAACCCGCCTCAATAATAGAAGCCTATCTTACACACCAATACTTCACCGGTCTACAACGGTCGCGGCACTTCTACTAGAACCAGTTGGCCTTGTCCACCACATTCATCAACGGCTCTCCTCCAGCGAATCGTCTACAGTTCTCAATGAGTATTTTGGTGCGTCTCTCATCCACATACTTATCATAGTGTTCTGCCCCTATGTGGGGCGTCATGAGTACGCCAGGCATAGTCCATAGAGGATGCTCTTTGGGTAATGGCTCTATCTGAAACACGTCCAGTCCAGCGCCTGCAATCCACTCAGACCTCAGCGCCTCTACCAAATCATCCAATACCACGCAGGCCCCGCGACCTATGTTAATAAAATACGCTGTTGGCTTCATCAGGCGGAACCGCCGAGCATTCATCATACCTCGAGTCTGTGGAGTCTCTGGGGTGGTCAAAATCACGAAATCAGCCCTTCCCATGACATCATCCAACTCATCGGTGCGGTGTAGCTCTTCAACATTGGGTGGTGGGTCCGGAGTCCTGGGATCGACGCCAATGACCCTCATGCCGAAGGCCGCACAAAGCCTGGCCGCCTCCGTTCCTATGTGGCCCACCCCTATTATGAGAGCTGTACTATCGGGGAGATGCACGGCCGGTCCCAATCGGTTCCATTCTCGGTTTAACTGCTGCGGAATATAGGACTCTAGATGTCGAGCAAAAGCCAGAACGAAGGCCATTACGTGAGCACCAAGATGATCGTTGTACACACCCCGGATGTTGGTAACTACCACATTGCTTTTGACCAATTCATCATAGAACCACTCTCCGCCCAAACCCGCCATAGGTGCAGCTATCCATCGGAGCTTCTTAGCCCGACTAAACAGTTCTGGAGGTACAGTGCCATAGGCTGCATCGGCGTCTTCCAAGTCGTAGATAGCCTCATCAGCTTGATGAAACAGTTTCACGTCGCAGCCGGGCACTGCATTCCTGATCTTGTCCGGCCAGTCATCCATCAAACCTGGTGGCAACAATACCATCTTAAAACCCATATTGAGATACCTCCTGGCAAGTAGAGGTGGCAGGTCGATTAATCATAGCATCTGGCTCCATTACTAAGCGTAATGGAATGACTATACAATTCCTCCCCGTGTACTTAGAATAGGTACCGTATTCAAACTTGGGAGATTGGCAGAGATGGAGTTCAGCGCATTCATTACCGGCCGAGACTGGCCCTATCCCGACTTCCGCGCCGTCGTCCAGGAAGCCGAGCGTCTTGGATTCAGTGCCGCCTGGCAGGACGACAACTTCACAGGTCACTCCCCCTACCCCAGAGACATGCCAGGTTTTGACGTTTGGGCTATGCTGCCCGCGCTGGCTGAGGCCACGAGCAAGATTCGTCTCGGGCCTATGGCGACACCGGTTCTTCGCCGGTTCCCACCGGTCTTCGCCAAGACAGCCGCCTCCTTCGACGTCATCTCAGGAGGGAGGCTCAATCTTGCTCTGGGCGCTGGCGACGACGCGACCCAGTTCGAGTCGCTCGGTCAACCCTTTCCAGAACGTGCTGAGCGTCTCGCTATACTCAAGGAATCCATAGACGTGATAAAGCTGATGTGGATACAGGATCGCGCCAACTACCAAGGTGAGCACTTCCACCTCAAGGACGCCATCATGACCCCCAAGCCACTGCAGAAGCCTCACCCGCCCATATGGCTAGCCGTAACCAGCAGCAAGAGAGTCATGCCGAGGTTGGCCGCTGAATATGCCGACGCCGTCTGCATCAACTGGGGACACGACGGCACGGTTGAAGAAGCCATAAACGCATATCGGGAGCGGTGTGTTGAGATGGGAACTCAGCCGGAATCACGGACGATGTGTCGTCGAATGTCGATAGTCCTGTCAGAGGAAGGCTACGACTGGGAACCCGATTTTACTCGCATCACCAGCATCCCTCTGAACTGGGACCTGTACGCCTCCACAGCTAAGGTCCCGCCGGGCACCAACCCCTTCAGCCTCGTGGTAGGTCCCCCGGACAAAGTGGCAGAGGAGATTCGACGACGCTCCGTAGATCTCGGCTTCAACCACCTGATGTTCAACTTCCTGAGCGTTGGCTCCTTCGAAAAGTCTTTAGAAACCAACGGTATACAAGGGTGGGCCGGCAACTATCTTGGCTCCATGCGCCTTGCCGCCAAAGAGGTCCTGCCTAGAATACGAAGCCAAGGCGCATACCACTAACCAAGTCCGTACACTTCGACGGCGTTTTCGCTCAGTATCTTATCTCGATCGCCTTGCGACAGGGATTCGATGGACGCCCTCACTCTACCCACCACCCCCGGAAAACCGTCATGGTGAGGGAAGTCGCTGGCCCAGAAGAATTTGTTTGCTCCAACCTCTTTGATAACATAAGGGATCAACTTCTCGTCAGGCTCGAAGGAGACCCAACATTGTCGAAGGAAATACTCACTCGGGCGCAACTCGAATTTACAGGTGTGTTTTTCGCTCTCCCATCTATCATCCATTCGCTCCAGCCAGTAGTTGACCCATGCAGCCCCAGTTTCCAAGAACACAACTTTGAGATCTGGAAACCGATCGAAGGTTCCCCGATTGATCAAGTTCAGCAGGGCTATTTGCAGTGCGAAGGGATTCGCCAGCCCTCCATACCAATAATCGCTGAGTAGCACCTGACTGACCCCGTCCTGATTTCCATATAAATCCTTGCCTACGTAGTCCCTATTTCCGCTGGGATGGATGGCTACAGGCAGGCCAACCTCTTCGGCCTCGGCGTAGAAAGGATCGAAATAAGGGTCGCCATACTGTCGTCCATTAGGCGGCATAGCACTGACCATGAAACCCTTTACCCCCAGCTTAGCAGTCCTCGTCGCCTCGGTTGTTGCTACCTGAGCATCTCTGGTTGGGATGTGAGCTATGGGGATAAGTCGGTCAGGGTAGGGTTTACAAAAATCGAGCAGCCAATCGTTGTACGCCCGGCAGTAAGCTGCAGCTGTCGCAGGGTCATCGCAATCGTCTTCCCAGGACAGTCCGACGGTGGGATACATAAAGGATACGTCAATGCCCTCTTCATCCATCCACTCGATTCTGGCGTGAGGGTCATTCGACGCGGGAATCATGCCATCGTAATAATGAACCTTACCTGGAGTGAAGAAGGGGGTTTTGTCCTCGGCCCCGAATGCCTTGCCCGCCTCCAAACCCAACCCTGCTCCGCCTTGCAAGACCATCGATTTCCTCCCATCGACCTCCACGTATTCCAGTCCCTTCTCATCAAGCAGAAGGCGCATAGGACGCTCTTTGAAAGCGGGGTCCAGGTACTCCTCCATTATCTGCGTTATTGGTTCGGCGACGTGGGCGTCAATATCGATAACTTTCGTTGACATATGCCCTCCCCAGTGATATTTAGAACTGCATTATATCCCACCACCCAAGGGATAGATCATCCTAGATTTTCCACCTCCTACACCCTTTTCCTGAGAGCCTGTCTCAGAAAGGCAAACATCTTGGAACCTGACCACCCGACCAGGTAGGTTTTGTATGTGGGGACACATCCTCTACCCAGCGGTAGACAGGCCCAGACCCTTGCCAGAGGGATGAGTTCCTCTGGATTCCCTCCATTAGGCTTCCGGGACAAGCTTCCCCTGGATTCCCGTGTCAAGCACGAGAATGACGGGTGGGGGGTGAGGGCACCCTTCCCTTCGACTACGCTCAGGGTAAACTTTAAGGTCAGGGTGAGCGGATGTTTCTTTTCCTCCAGTTCATGGTGAGCTTAGAGTTTATCCTGAGTTTACCGAAGGGAACCAGGTGAGCGGGGACACCTCATCCCACGAGGGAAAAGGAGCCGGGAATTTTCGTCATCCAAGGATTAACCATTAGACTTGGCTTGGATTGAGGACTTAGAATACACAAGAAGGACACGTTTACATGGCGATTGTTCGGACTGTCCTAGGTGACAGAAATCCTAAGGAGCTAGGTGTCATTCTGCCTCATGAGCACACTCTCATGCGGCTACTTGGGGCGGAAGCTGACCACTATAGCTCGTACGATCGGGAACAGGCCCTTGAAACTGCTGTCAAAGAGCTAAGGGCCGTCCGAGAATCCTATAGCATCTCGGGCTTGGTTGACGCCGCTCCCGTAGACTTAGGGAGAGATACGGAGTTTCAGGCAGAGCTATCTCGACGCAGCGGCGTAGAAATAGTCGCTTCCACCGGGCTCTTTACTGAGAGTGTGGGAATACCTTGTTACTGGAGGCAGCGTGGCATAGATGAATTGGAGAACTTCTTCACCAAAGAGATAACCGAAGGCGTAGTGGGTACAGGTATCAAGTGTGGGATCATCAAGCTAGCCACAGGTCCAGAGTTCTTCTCAGATGGGACGCGAGGGCATGGGGCCAACCAAAAGGACTGGATAACCCCAAGCGAAGAGCGTGCCTTTCGAGCTGCAGCGAGGGTTCAAAGGAAATTGGGGGTTCCGATCACTACTCATACACATCCCGATGACTGGTCAGGCTTCAACGTGGGCTCAAAGCAGCTTGATCTGCTTGAAGAGGAGGGAGTGGACGTATCGCGTTGCATCATCGGGCATGTTTCAACGACAGGGAACTTACGGTACCTCACGGATGTGGTAAAGAGGGGATGCTATATAGCTTTCGATAGCGTAGGTTCAAACTGGGGTGTCGGTGACGAGGTCATAGCTGAAGCGATCGCTGGCTTAGTGGCCTCGGGTTACGCAGACCACATCCTTCTATCCCACGACCAGTGCTTGAAGGAAGTCACACGCCCAGGAGGGGAGACAGGCCTACCGCCAGACTTGGGAATCATACATCGAGAGTTTATACCACGGCTCCTCAAAGCAGGGGTCAGTGAGCAGGCCATCCACAAGATGACAACTGAAAACCCTCAAGCAGCCCTGGCATTCTAGAGAATACCTTAATCGATAGCTACTCAAAGCATGACTTTATAAGCAACTGTCCCGGTATGTTGCGCACTTGAAAGTACATCTATTTGTTAGTACAATTACGTCAACTTCGGGGGAGGGGGAGATATGGAATATAAGGTCATATCGGCCGATACCCATGTTGACGTCGTGTGGTTGCCGGCCGATCTTTTTGTGTCCAGCGCTCCAGCTAAACTAAAAGACCGAATGCCCAGAGTCGAGAAGACCGACAAGGGAGACATCTGGAAGGTCGATGGTCAGATTCTCGGCTGGGTCGGTGGTGCAGACATGCGAGATATCTGGGAACCCTACGAGCCCGGTGTCAACAGGCACATCGATGAGATGGCATCAACGGGATTCTACGACGATGCTAATAAAGGGCTTTTCCACCCAACCATTCCAGAGCTCCGCATCAAAGACCAGGATCTGGATGGAATTCAAGGTGAGGTAATATACGGGATCCTGGGTCTCGGCGGTGGATTCAACAGCTTGGAAGGCACGTATGGAGTCACTGACGCCGAGAGGACAGTCGTTATATACGATGCCTATAATCAGTGGCTCTCCGACTTCTGCAACAACAGCCCGGAGCGTATAAAGGGGCTAGCCTGTCTCACCAGTCACGACCCGGAGACGGCAACCCAGCAGCTTCGCAAAGGCGCTGAAATGGGCCTCATCGGTGGAGAGATGAACGTGGCCCAAACAATCAAACCCATCTACCATCCTGACTGGGATGTGCTATGGGCCGCCTCCGATGAGTTGAGCATGCCCATCTCCTTCCACACTGTAGGACTTCAGTATCGGAGGCCAGACCCATCCGAAGCCGAGAAGTTTGAATGGATAAGCATGGGTCTAATGGGCACGCTGTTCCAGCTGGCCGGAGCCGAGTTCATGTCCAGCATAATCGTGTCCGGCGCCTGCGACAGGTTCCCCAACTTCAAGTTTGTGCTGGGAGAGTGTGGAATCGGCTGGATACCCTACGTCCTGGATCGGATGGACAGGGAGTTCGACAAGTATCTGTTCCACGCCAATCTGAGCGCCAAGCCCAGTGAGATTTGGAGAAGACAGGGTTACTCTACCTTCCAACACGAACGGCTAAGCATGGAGACCGCCGCAAGGGTAGGTGAGAGTAACATCATGTGGGGCTCAGACTATCCTCACCAAGACAGCGTGTGGCCATCCTCACTAAAGGTAATCAACCAGAACCTAGGTGCGTTAGAAGAGTCAACGCTCCGAAAGATAATACGAGACAACGCGGCGAACCTCTACGGCTTTCAGCTTAACTAAAGCTGGGCCATTCCTCTTAGGCGCAGACCTACAACTGAATCAGCTCGGAAGGTACATAGGGGGTGACCGACACCGAGAGGACGGTTGTGATATACGATGCGTACAACCAGTGGCTTGCCGACTTCTGTAAGACCAATCCCAATCGGTATCAAGGGCGATGTTGTAGAGTTTCGCTGCGTTTTCCCCGAGTATCTTACAGGGATCGCATCCGTCAGTATTCGCTGGTGAGAAAGTGTGCTCTTGGGGATACTCGAAGTGTAATATGGGAAATGTAGATCAATAGGTCAAAGTCGGGTTAGGATGGCGGATTTGCCGATCAACTACATGATGAGATTGGACATGACGCTCGAGGTGAGGGAGGAGTTTAACGCGTGGGCTGGCACCAAGCACATAGACGATTTGCTCGCGGCAGGCTTTTTGAGCGCGGTGCGATTCAAGGCCTACAAGAGTCGGCCAGAGTATCTGCATCTGTACGAGCTGCCCAGCCCGGCATTGCTGCAATCCGAGGCATACCAGAACGTAGGCAAGAACGAGAATGCAACTTGGTACAAGCTGCAACACGGGGTGTTTAATTGGCCATGCTCTCTTTACGAACAGGTGATTGCGGTGAAGGTGCCGGAAACTCCGCATAGTTTTCCTACTCCAAGGAAGGACTCCATTGGAGGTGTGAATAGTAGACACCTGATCACAGTCCAGATGGACGTGGAAGCGGGGCGGGAGGATGAATTGAGCAGGTGGCACCGGGAGGAGCATATACCGACGCTGCTGCAGGCGAAAGGGATGGTGAACGGCCGGCTATGCCAGCGAGTGGCAAGGCATCCGGATCCGGGGGTGCCGTGCCGCGACCCGGAGTGGGTAGGGGTGTACGAGATGGAGGGCCCGGAGACGTTGCAGGACCAGAAGGTGGAAGAGGCTAACGGGACGGAGTGGGCGAAACAGATGCACACGGTGACATCGGACGAAAGATTGTGTGTACTGGAGCGGATAACGCCTGTGTAGGAGATAACGCAGAACTCTGAGAGGGGATGGAGAAATGGCGCTGAAGAAGGTGGTATTTGCCAACATCGGGGGCCACTCATTTCTTTCCCCACCTTCGGTCTCGCTGCCAGATTCCCAAAGGCGGAGAACAGAGAGAACTTAGGAAAACTGGAGGAGTCGACACTCAGGAAAATAATACGGGACAACTCCGCGAAGCTTTACGGGTTTCAGCTTAGCTAAAGCTGGAGCATTCTTCTCAGGCGCAGACTATAAACTAGATCACATCGGAAACGTTAGTCCATCCAGGGAGTGGTAGACCTAGAGTTGGTTGGGAAGCCGAGGATATGGTAGCAGTGTAAGTGGTAATCAAGGAAGGAATCAATGGGAACCAGGATATCTTTTTATATTACCGTACCAGGAATACGGAGGGCCTATGGTAGGAACTTGAGAGTTAGAGGCGGCACTGAAAAATTTGGTAAAGATACTCACATAATACAATTGTGAGCATCATGAAGGAGGGAGATATGAGAAGAGTTTTCAGATGGGCCCGAGCTAGACGGTTAAGCCGAACCCAATCCGTCATGGGCGCCGTTGCCATCTTAGCCGTGATAATGTTAGTCGCCGCTGCCTGCGGCGGCGATGATACACCCACTCCCGCGCCGTCGACACCAGCGCCGTCGACGCCAACGCCGGCTCCAGCTACCCCTACGCCCGCACCTTCAACGCCCACTCCTCCCCCAACAACCCCGGATACTCCTACACCCACACCCTCGACTCCTACACCACCACCACCTACACCAACTCCTACTCCCGGAGACCAATTGAGGGGCCCCGACGAGTGGACCTTGGATAACCCCGCTACTCGCGCAGAGATTGAGGCGGAGCTTGAGAAATTCCGCGGGGGCGAGATTAGCATCTCCTCATATGGCGGCGCCTACCAGGCAGCACAGCGCGCCGCTTGGTTCGAGCCATTCACTCAGCAGTTCGGAGTCGGGTTCATAGAGTTTACCAACTCCAGCAACGATCTAATCAAGGCTCAGGCCGAAACGGGTAACCTCCTTTGGGATACCGTGACCACCGACTTCGGTGGGATCACATTGATGTGTGACCAGGGTCTATTAGAGGAGTTGGACTTCAGCATCATAGACAACCGACACCTCATCGATGTAGCTATAAATCCGTGTGGAAGCGGCCCCGGAGACATCGCAGCCCACGTCCTGACCTACAGCCTTGAGACCTACCCCGATGGTTCGGTACAACCAACCTCCTGGGAAGACTTCTTCGATGTCGACAGGTTCCCAGGTCGACGGTTCATCAGGAGCGACTGGACTCTGAATCTTTGGGGCGCTCTATTCGCCGACGATCCCTCTATCCTGGATACCGAAGAGAGTCGTGCAGCCGCGGGGAGCCTTACTCCCGCTGAGGTTGATCGAGCCTTCGAGATTTGGGAGGGTTTCAGAGACAACCTCGATGGCTTCTGGCAATCGGGATCCCAGTGCCCTCAAATGCTCATCAGCGGCGAAGCGGACATGTGCACCGCCCCCAACGGACGTATCACTGACGCCCAAAAGAAGGGTGCACCACTTAAGATATGTTGGGAGTGCGGCTTTGCCTACGACGCAGCTGGATTCGCCATTCCCAAGGGTCTAGCTGCTCAGGACCCGGATCAGTTCTACCTGACCCAACTCTGGATGGCATGGGCAAGCTTCCCCGAGAACATGATTAGGTTCGCCGACTACATCACGTATCCACCCATCACGGCCTTGGCTCCCATGCTGCTGGCCGATCCCAGGTTCGATGCCGTCAGAGATGCGATGCCGCTCTCAGCGGAGAACATAATCTATGGCGTTGGTGCTGACCCGGCTTGGGTCGGCGAGGCATACGAGGAGATACAAGAGCGCTGGAGAACTCTACAACTGAGTGGTGGATAGGTTCTACAACTCGACAGACAACAGTCTCATAGACTTGTAGAGCAAAGGAGGAAAGTATGAAAAGCATGCCAAAATGGACAAAGGCCAGACGGAAGCGAGCCATCTTGGGGATCGTCGGCATTATAGCCGTGATAATGTTAGTCGCCGCTGCCTGCGGTGGCGATGATACACCCACTCCCGCGCCGTCGACACCAGCGCCGTCGACGCCAACGCCGGCTCCAGCTACCCCTACGCCCGCACCTTCAACGCCCACTCCTCCCCCAACAACTCCGGATACTCCTACACCCACACCCTCGACTCCTACACCACCACCACCTACACCAACCCCTACTCCCGGAGACCAATTGAGGGGGCCTGACGAGTGGACCTTGGATAACCCCGCTACTCGCGCAGAGATTGAGGCGGAGTTTGAGAAATTCCGCGGCGGACAGGTGCGGATATCCCACTACGGTGGTGCTGCCCAGGCCGCAATAGGGAAGGCATTCTTCGAGCCCTTCGAGGAGCAGTTCGGAATAGATATCGTCGAATCAAGTAACTCCGACCCATCGCTGATCCGGGCGCAGGCTTTGTCCGGTAACCTCCAATGGGACATGGCAGTAACTGAGTCTATCGGTGTAGAGCTGATGTGTGCAGAGGGTGTCGTTGAGGAGCTGGACATGAGCATCATAGACACCCGACACCTGGTACCCATAGCACAAAGTCCCTGCAACTCCGGCGGCGAACTGAACGCCGGCCACGTATTGGCTTATAGCCTGGAGACCTACCCTGAAGGCTCCGTACAGCCCAGCTCATGGCAAGATTTCTTCGACGTAGACAGGTTCCCTGGTCGCCGCGTCATTAGAAACAACTGGATGGCCACTTTGTGGTACCCACTAATGGCCGACGATCCTGACTTCCTGGCCACTGAGGAGAGCCGTGAGTCTCACATGACTCTGACACCTACTGAAATAGAGAGAGCATTTGAACTCTGGGAAGACTTTGCTCCAAACATTTCAGGATTTTGGGCTGCTGGTTCCGAATGTCCCCAGCTGCTTATCAGCGGCGAGGCGGACATGTGCACTACCTACAACGGCCGAATCTACGACGCTCAGCAGAAGGGAGCGCCTTTAAAGATATGCTGGGAGTGTGGATTTACGATGGACTCTGGCGGCTGGGTGGTCCCGAAAGGCCTAGCGGAGCAGGATCCAGAGCAGTTCTATCTAACACAGCTGTTCATGGCCTGGATCACTTTCCCGGAGATCAACGTCAGGATCACGGACTTCATAGCTTATCCGCCTGCCACTATCTACGCACCTCAACTGCTGGAGGACCCCAGGTTCGATGAGATTAGAGACGAGCTTCCTACATCGTCGACCAACATTCAGTACTCCATCATGATGGACCCGGAGTGGGGCGGCCAGGTGTATGATGTGCTGCAGGAGCGATGGCAGGAATTCATGCAAGCTCAGTAGCACTCCAGTAAGTTAAGGTTACTGAACTTGAACGAGAGCCAGGTCTCGGAACGTGATAAAACGTTCCGAGACCTGGCTGCTGCCACTCAGCTATACTCAAGTTGATTCAAATCCGATAAGCCTGTCCTGAGGGACAGCGTTTGGAAAGAGGACAGTCTAATGTTGTTCATGGTCACTCACACCCACTCAGCGGAGGCTTGCCCCGGCGGGCCCTTTAACCCTCGCCCCGGTTGGATGAATACTGTAGCCAAGAGGACCGAAGAATCGGGCGTCAAAGTGATTGCCGACTATGCCGCGGTACAGGCTCACCTCTTCTGGTGGATAGTCGAAACCGATAGCAGTGAGGCGCTTACCACATTTATCTGGCCCTTGGAGGAGGTGGGCAAGGTGGAGGCATTACCCATTCAGACTATGGCAGAGGTACACGAATGGGGGCAGAAGCACAACGTGCTAGAGTGACACCCAGTCATTAAGACTTGTGTACGACGTCTCTTAGCTCGCCGAGGCATGCTCGAGGGTTGACCCCACTGTCTCTGGCTCTATCTCGACTATCACCCTCGGCTGGTTTGGATCGTGGTACGGATACACATCCACGTCCATGTATTTCCTGGCGAGGCGGTCGATGTGCGCGCTGGCACCTTCTCGGCTTATTCCTACAACCCTACCCCTGACAAAAGCTGAACGGTAAGGATTGGCCTGATCCGCTATAGAAACGGCCACTCTGGGATACCGTCGAAAGTTTTTGACTTTTACGTTGCCATCATCCGTGTTGATCAAGATACGATCTCCTCGCATCTCCACCCACATAGGCGTCACTTGGGGTGACCCATCCGCCATCACTGTAGCGACGTGAGCAAAATTCTCGCCATCGAATAACTCTCGAATCTCGCCGGAGACGGTAATAGCCATCTAATTCATCCTCCTAGTAAATTTTTTAGATACCTCTAATGGGGTACACGAAGGGTAGGTGGGTTCAGTTCAAATGATACAATCGAGCGGCGTTACAGGTCTAGGGAGGGTCGATCTCGTGGAAGATTGGGTACTGCGATATAACTCCTTCCTCCTCGTCCACTATTCCCCACATGGTGATGGTGTAGATTCCCGGCCCGTGCTCTTCCAGCAGCTGGCTCAGATCCGCCTCCACCGAGAACCTCTGAGGGGATACCCTCCACTTCGACATCGTTATCCTTTGCCCGGTAAAGGAGACTTCCGGGGACTCCCGGCTGGCGTCGTAGGCAGCCTGCCAGAGATCGTGCGCCTCCTCCTGAGAAGCTGCGGGCGGCGCCAGCGAGTCTACGTCGTAGGGGTCCGGGCAGGGCGAGTAGGTCGACGTGAACTCATCATCGATGTAGTAGAACCCGCTGCCCAGAGGCTTGCGCAGAAAAGCTACAGGACGACCGCCGCCGTAGCAGTAGGTCCTGGCAACCTGACCCCTGGTGAGCTCGTGGGGCGGGGGGTCATAGTAGATGGAAAAGCTGGAGGTGTTGCCCGAGTAGTCCAGGTCCGCCCCGTTCTTAGTGCTGCCGCTAATCTTGAGAATGTCACCCTCGATGATGGGATACTGTTGGTAGTCGACGTAGTCGCCCTCGAACAGCTGGACGGCGAAGAAGTTGTACCTGTCCCAGGCCAGCCCGATATTGACCTTCCTGTGCAGAGGGGCCAGTATGTTGTCCCTGTGTCCCGGGCTGTCCATGAGTCCCTCCATCACGTCCTCCACCTCCTCCTCTATGCCTACCAACCCGCGGTAACCGTCCCCCGCAGTAATGCAGTAATCTAGCCCCGACGCATTTTCGGAACTGTACTGATCGCCTCCCTCCAGGGCGTAGCGCATGTAGGGCTTCAGCCCGTCGATCCCCCAGTGAGAGGTGAAGCAGTTCTCCAGCATAGATTCGGCGTGCAGCTGCGCGGCCACGTTATCTCCCATATCGACCCGACTCAAGCCAGCATTCCTTCGCTCTCGGTTGATCAGCTCCAACATGTACTCCTTGGCTTGCAAATGCCTCTGGTTCGGGTCGCTGATGTACGCTAGCTCAGCCGTGGTGGGCCGGGGCGTGGCCGTAGGCACCGGTGTGGCTGTTGGAGTGGGCGTGGGGGTAGGTCGGGGTGTGGGGGTAGAGACTGGTGTGTGGGTTGGGACTGGTGTGGCCGTAGGTATAGGAGCGGCTGTCGGTTCAAGAGTAGCTGTGGGGCGAGGCGTGGCCGTAGGCTCTACCTGAGCAACGGCCAGATGCTGCTCCGAGTTGCCAGGATCAGGCGTGAACTGCGTTCCGCCGTCGCCCAAGTCCAAAATGCCAGACGTGAACAGCAGTATGACAATAGCAGACCCTATAGCAGAGCCTACGGCCACCAGCAGAATCTTCCCACCCCACCCCCATACGTTAGGCCCAACTGATGTCCCCCCACTATAGGGAGGGCTGGGGCCGCGGGGATATCCGCCCTCGCCCTCTCTAAGGTCGACTGCAGTTCTACCTCGTCCCACACGCCGTTCCGTGCAGACGTTGCAGGTGCAGTCGGGCGGATGGCTTCCAGATCTGCTCAGCCGATTCACTTCTCTCTCGTTCATTGGTTACACGTGAAACCTGCGGGGCCTCGCACTCTGTTCGCGGCAACTCGGCTCATGGCTGCATGACGGCAGGAGGGGCCAATGGGGAAGGAGGCGGACCGGATGTGACGTCAGACACCGTACACCCTGGCACAGTTCCCACCCGCGATCTTCACCCTCTCCTCCTCCGTACACTCAGCCAGGATCTCCTCCAGGATCTGCCGGCTCCGCGGAAACGTGGTCTCCAGGTGGGGGTAATCAGAGCCCCACATAAGTCCATCCGAGCCCAGGATTGCCCTCTCCTTTACTCCCAGCGCGTCTTCCTGAAAGCTGAGGAAGACGTTGCGTCGGAAAAAGTCGCTGGGCAGAACATCTCCCTTAAACTGTTTCCACCCCTCGCGAGGCGCCCTCTGAGTATACGTATAGTCGAGTATATTGACATAATGCAATGCCCACGCCAGCTCATGCTCTACCGAGCCCACCACGAGTTTCGGGTATCTCTCAAAGACCCCAGAGTAGATCATGTCCGACAGGCACAATCGTACGTAGTAGTCGATAACGGTGTACTCGGAGGGTTTCAGCAGGTCAATGTGATACTCCTGTCTCCCAGGCGCCGCCCGGTTGGTATTGATGTGAAGACTGAGGGGCATTTCCAGTTCCTGCGCAGCGGCCCAGAAAGGCTCGTACTCAGGAAGGTCATAGGGTCTATTGGGGGGAGGGGACACTGGAATCATGCCGCCAGCTAGCCCAATCTTGCTGGCGCGTCTAAGCTCGTCCACCGCCTCCGAGATAACATCAAGATTTATTAATGCCACGCCTTTGAGGCGCTGACTGTTGATCTGACAGAACTCGGATAGCCAGTTGTTATATGCTCTGCATACCGCCGATAGCAAACCTGTGTCTGTTACTGAGTAGGCGGTCAAACCGGCGGTTGGATATATGACAGCGCCAAAGACGCCGTCCGAGTCCATGTCCATCAGAAAATCCTCGGGAACGTAAGCCCCGGACCTAACGTCAGCGAACCGGCCTGCAAAAGTCACATCTTCCATATGCTCAAATCGCAGGCCGCCCTGCGAGCTGTCCCCAAAAGAGTCGGTTTTAAGGCCGTCGATGTACCACCAATCTCCATCCTCTTCCATCACGACGTGAGGCGCCCGATCACGAAACCCCTTGTCTATTCTATCCGTCCAGAGGTTAGGCGGCTCTATTACGTGAGTATCCGAGGATATTATCCTATCGTATTCCATCGTCTCACCATGCTCTATGCCTTAACAGAGGCTTCAACGTCCCTGAAGTAATAAGGTTCCTGACCGATGATTCCATCATCTTCGAGTTGATTTACCTCGTCCTCACTCAAACCCAGGAGCTCGCCGAAAAGGAAATCGTTGTCCTCCCCCAGAGTAGGCGCCGGTTTCCGTACAGCTCCGGGAGTGCGTGATAGGCGAGCAATGACCCCTGGGTATGGATGAAGGCCCACGTGTTCTCTCTCGATTAGAAGGAAGCTGCCCTCTTTCTTGAATATGGGGTCGGCTAGGACATCGGGGCTGGCATTCACCGGAGCAGCAGGAACACTTGCCCTCTGCAAACATCGAACCAGGTCATGCCTTTCCCAAGAGCGCGTCCAGGATTCAACGAGGGTGTCCAGCTCTTCTCGATGCCGCAGACGGGCGAGAATATCTACGAACCTGTCGTCGCTTGCCGCTTCTGGCTGTCCCACAGCATCACAGAAACGCCTCCACTCTTCATCTGAACGAATGGCAATGGCTATCCAATCGTCATCTCCTCTACACCTATATACTCCGTGAGGGGACATGGTGGGGTGAGTATTACTCTTTCGGGTAGAATCTCTTCCATTCATTATATAATCCATCAGCGACTTCACTACCAGGTGAATAGCCAACTCCTGATGGGCCAGCTCAACGTGTTGCCCTCGGCCGGTCTTTTTCAACTGCGTCAACGCCGTTATCACGCTGATGGCCGCCCCGACGCCGCTGAAAGGGTCGGTGCCGGCGTGACCTTGCAGGTAGGGAGACTTATCGGGGTGTCCGGAAAGTCCGGCGATTCCAGATAGCGCCTCAACCGTCGCTGCTACCGCACCGAAATCTCTCCACGGACCACTCAGCCCGAAGGCCGGGATGGACACCATGATAAGGCTGGGATTAATAGACCGGACAGAATTATAATCAAGCCCAAAGTTGGTCATCACCCTAGGAGTGAAGTTTTCCAAGAGTACGTCCGAAATGGAAATGAGGCGTTTAAACAGGTCCAGACCCTTGTGGTCGGTGAGATCCAAGGTGCACCCCAGTTTGTTCCGGTTGACGCCATTGAACAGCGAGACCTTCTCATAAAGGGGGGCATCGGGAGTCCCCAAGTCGCCCCCACGCCACCAATCCATCTTCTTGATTGATTCGATCTTTATGACCTCAGCCCCGAAGTCAGCAAGCAGCATACCAGCGAGGGGGGCGGCCCACCCCATTCCCAACTCAATAATCCTGATGCCGGCGAGAGGAGCCGTACGATCGAGTTGGTGACCCATTGGTTCTTTCATTTCACGTCTAATCCCGGTGACGTTAGATGACCTCCTGGTTTCTCAACTGCATTAGCTCCTCACTGGACAACCCTAAGAGACCAGAGTAGACCTTTTGGTTGTGCTCTCCCAGGGCGGGGGAAGGCGAAAGCGTCGTGTTGGGATAGTCGCTGAACTTCCAGGGAAACCCGGGGATGGTGGTTTGTCCCAGAGATGGGATATTGACCTGCTTGAAGTACTTTCGCTCCTCCAGGTGGTCATTGGACATCAGCTCCGACATCTTGAGAATCTTTGCGAACAGCAGTCGCAAGTCCTGACCTTCGCGAAACAAGTCATCGGAGTGAAGCTCACGAAGCCGGGACTGTATCTTCTCCTCCAATTCAAGTCCATATTTCCGCTGCCCCTCTACAGTACTGAATCTCTCGTCCTCCAACACCTCGGGCATGTCGAGCATCACTTCCCAGAGAACTCTCCATCGTTCATATCCGGGCCCGACTACAAAGGCCATGTAATCGTCTTTCGCCTGTTGAACCGACTCGATGACACCGGTGTCTTGGCTGGCCCATCTGCCTACCCGCCTTCGGACTGCTCCAGTGTAGGAGAACTCGGTTGCATGATAGATAGTCGACGTGAGTAGTGCGTTTACCTTGGACACTAACACATCCTGTCCATAGCCAGTCATAAGCGCAGAGAACCACGCCGTCAAAGTAGCGAAACAAGCAGCGATCCCCGTGAAAAGACTAGCGAATGGGACCCCTGGCTGTACGGGTGGCCCATCCGGTTCTCCGTTGGTGTAAAGGATCCCCGTTAGTGCATATGCCAGGAGATCAGCGAGATTGCTTTCATCATCCGTCTCGTCATCAGCGCTATTTGAGAACGCCGTAACAACGATCCTTGGATTAATATGGGACAGATCGTCGTAGGTCAACCCCATGGACCGAGTAGGTTCAGAAGCTGCTGAGTGAACCAGGACATCCGCATCTCTGGACAGTTTCTTAAGGATCTCCAGTTCCGTCTGTGTATTGACGTCGAGGGTTATACCTTCCTTGGAGGTGTTCAAGAACAGGAATAGGCCGCTTTTCTCAGTGTCGACAATATCACCTGGGAAAGGCCCTTCACGACGGGTCGGCTCACCAGATGGAGGCTCTATCTTTATAACGCGTGCGCCGTAGTCCGCCAATAACTTGGCGCAATATGAACCCTCTAAACCTGTGGACATGTCCAACACTCTCATCCCAGAGAGTATGTGAGGACTGCGGTTCAAGCTTGCCTGGAATGTTTCAGACCCCGCACGTTCCGGCATGTCCATCACCAGCATAGAGGGCAAAGCGAACCACTTCGGAAAGGCATAGAAAATCCAACCGAAGAATCAGCAAGCACTATAGAATGCTTATAGGAACTGTATGTTGAGCAAGGTGGTGCTCAGGTTATTCGGAAAGTTGGAACGTTACCAGCGAGGTCCTCGACCTCCTCCGCCGCCAAAGCCCCGCTCCGGTCGAGGGCGGGCCTCACTTACGGTAACTGAGCGCCCCTCTATATCCTTGCCATTGAGGGCGGCAATAGCTGCCTCTGCTTCCTCATTGGCAGGCATCTCCACAAACGCGAAACCCTTCGAGCGGCTGGTATCCCTGTCACGGATGATAGCAACGTCCTCTACCTGCCCGTGTTGCTCGAACGCCTGGCGCAGGTCATCCTCGGTCATCTGATACGAGATGTTCCCTACATATATCCTCAATGCCGTCTCCTCTCCTATACGGCGACAGTTGCTTATTGCCTTTTAACCAGCGGAAAACGAATTTTCGTTTCCTTGCTGCTCACCTCCACTACCGATACATCCATAGAGTCGTACATCGTCTGTTGAAGCATTCACTGCAGGGAACGGAACAATCACCGACACCGAGCATGCTCAAAACAAACTTGAGGGCACACGAGGACTTCACTTATAGTCCAAACCAACCACATTAACACTATGGCGCATCTAGTGTGGAGACGCAAGGCGCTGCCACTACCAAATAGTATATCACACGCCGTCTAGGAGACGAATACTACTTTTAGAGCGAGTAGTGCAACTATAAGTGTGCAAAAGAGCGGGGACGGTTCGGGAGCAGCTCCGCCCTGGCACTTCTTTATCCCTAGATGGGGTTGCCTTCTGCTGCGAGGAAGACTACTCCACCCTCCTAGGATCTTTCCATTAGCATGTCACCTACGGCCCGTTTCCACCAGGTCATGCTAAGACCGTCAAAACATCTTAAAACCCTGGTCCGCCGTTCCGGTGAACGCAGGAGCGACGACACCCTACATCTACGGAGATGCCGAGTCAACTCTTCGATTGACTGGCTTCGTCCTCTTTCTTCTTGCCTCTGACCATCGCCACGAGATCTGCTATCACAGCGTAGTACACGTAGAGGGCCGCCAGAGAGAGCCATGCAATGGTGACCGAATGGTTCAGGATGTACCCGAGCTCTGACATGTCCAACTCCCTGTCTCCAGCACGTCGTAGAGTACTTGCCCGTGGGCTGTCGTACTCCCGGCGCACGCTATCTCCGGGTGACGCCTCCGGCCTCTCGGAGACTGTTAAAATCGAACGGTTGCGGTCTCAGGACCGTCCACGGAATTGCTATTAGGGCCGATACGCTCAGCACAATGATGTTTCCCCACACCACACCCCAGAGGAGGTCCATCCCCGTCGCCGTCCAGTAGGTTATGCCGCACATGCTGCCGACGATGGCGGCCCAGAACGCTCCGTTCCGGTTGGTGGTCCGCACAAAGCACGCCATGATCACGGGTATGACCGCTGACGAGAAGGCAATTCCCATGGCCTGGTACATGCCCGCGAAAGAGAACCCAATGTGTCGAAAGAAGATGACAACTAACAAAAGCATGGCCGCGATCACGTAGAGTGATACCCTGCTGGCGACGAGCAGCGTCCTGTCCCTGGCGCGTGGGTTGATATGCCCCTTGAGTATGTCGTTCACGAACACTGTAGCCACGGCTAGGATCTCACCTGCGCCGGTGCTGACCGTCGCGGAGCCGACTGCCAGGATGAATATGGTCAATCCCACGAATCCCAGGACGAGGAAGGCCATTACGGGGGCCACTGCCTCCGCCTCCGTGAAGAGCATTGTCGTAGTGCCGTAGCTGTACGACTCCCCGACCACCAGCCCCTTTGACAGGGCAGCTACACCCAGGGCTGTGCCTGTCGCCAGGGGGATTGGCCACCAGCAGACGGCAGCAGTCATAAAGGACTTGAACACTGTCTGTGGGTCCCGGGCGCCTGTCATCCTGGACCAGTAGGTCTGGTTGCACAGGACCGCTCCTAAATTGCCCACGGTGTTGACGATGAGAAAGCCCAGGCCAGCGGGGTTGAGCCAGTTTAGCCCGTCCCATTGACTACTGTGTTCTGCCTCGCCCGTTCCTGGCTGCAGCACAGGCTGCGTACTCGCGACCTCGGTGAGGCCCGCCCATATCTCCGAGGGGCCGATCTTGATCAGGACCGCCGCCGCTAAGGTCAGAAGGCACACATAGAGCACCAGCGACATCAGCGTATCGGCGAAGATGCTGGCCCACAGTCCGGCGAAGGGGACGTAGGAGACGAATATTACCACTACCAGCACGGCGATGGCCCAGAACGGCGCGCCTGTGAACGCGTGCCCCATGACCGCCGCTCCGGTGATAATCATAACCGTGACCCAGAGAGATACAATGGTGGCGATGAGAGAGTGGAGCATGTGGTTCTTTCCGTCGTACCTGTGCAGCATGAACTCCGGGTAGGAGGTCGCCAGGGGCATCACAGTCTTGATCCTTCTGCCGAGGTAGGCCATGATCGGCAAGGGCACCGTCGCTCCCAGTGCGTACCACCACGGCCCGATGAACCCGTATTGGTACCCTGTCCAACTGCTGATCATCAGTGTGGCCGCCCACACCCAGACCGCCACCACGGAAGCATTGATCATGCCGTGGCCGATGTCCCTCCCCCCCGAGAGGAAGGCCTCTGCTGTTTTTCCTCTGGTCTTGCCCAGGAACCAGACGAGAAGGGCGTAGGTTGCTCCCTGAGCGATCAGAATCGCGTAGATCGACCAACTCGGCAGCGGGGCGGTATCTTCCATCTCTATCGCTACTCCCTGAGTTCAGCGATTGCAGGTTGCGCTCGAACATCCCGGCCGAAAATGCAGGCATGCTTTCTGGATGTTCTTCTGGTTCGGCACTCCCACCTGGACGATCGCTCGAATGTTAGTGGGCACTTTATTCTCTGCTATTCGATGTGTCAAGCGTCCGTGTGCGCTTCTTACCATCAAGAAGGAACCTTTGAAACGACCTTGAAGCGGTGCGTCCTGACCCGCTGCCAGTGAGCGGGGGAATACACTATTGTTTCTGGTTCCATACCGTCTTCGCCAGACCAGGGACTTTTATAAATATCTGGGGAAATGGGGCAGCCTCTACGCCATCGCCGCAACAGCATGGGTTGAGGCAAGCGGTAAAAACAACGCAAATCAGCCAAAGGTTGCCTAGACAACATCCCGATTGCAATCTCACACGCCGTCTAGGAGACTGAATACTACTTTTGGAGTAGAATAAGGTTCTGTTAGGTGTGCGGTTTGACCAAAATTTGACACAGCGCAGCTAGGCTATTAGACTACGCCCGTCTTTAATAGGGAGTCTCATTTTTAATACAAGCTACATCTCTGTGGTAATTCTGCAGTAAAAAGGAGATAGGGATGGATGCGGGACATACAGCTTGGGTACTAATATCATCGGCGTTGGTGTTCATTATGATACCCGGGCTGGCCTTCTTCTATGGCGGTCTAGTTCGAAGTAAGAATGTTCTGGCCACTATCATGCACAGCTTCATAGCCATCGCCATAGTGGCCGTGGCATGGGTGCTGTGGGGATATAGTCTAGCATTTGGACCGGATGTGGGCGGTTTTATCGGCAACCTTGACTATATAGGATTGCGGGGTGTTTTCGCAGATGAAACAGGCCCCTATACTGATGTGATTCCTCATCAAACCTTCATGATCTTCCAAGCCATGTTTGCCATAATTACACCTGCCCTGATTACTGGCGCCTTCGCAGAGCGCATGAAGTTCAGCTCTTATGTTCTCTTTGTTCTCATATGGTCTACCGTAGTTTATGCTCCTCTTGCTCACTGGATTTGGGGAGACGGTGGCTGGCTAGGCCTGAGTGGCTGGGGCGCCCTTGACTTCGCTGGCGGCGCCGTGGTTCACATCAGTTCCGGTATGGCAGCGCTGGCGGCAGCCCTTGTCTTCGGCAGACGCCACAGGTATGGGGAGGAGCCCATGGAGCCACACAACATACCCTTCGTGGTTCTAGGTGCCTCATTGCTGTGGTTTGGATGGTTTGGATTCAACGCTGGAAGTGCCCTGGCAGCAGGAGGCAATGCTACATCTGCATTCGTCGTTACTCATATATCGGCATCTGTGGCAGCCCTCACATGGGTTGGAATCCACTGGGCCACAACTGGAAGAATCGGGGTAGTGGGCGCCGCTACTGGAGCCGTAGCGGGTCTAGCGACTATTACTCCCGCTTCGGGATTCGTCGGTCCGATGCCTGCGTTTGTCATCGGCATAGGGGCTGGTGCTCTGTGCTATGGAGCGGTATGGCTGAAAACCCGCCTTAAGCTGGATGACTCGCTAGATGTATGGGCGGTACACGGAGTAGGCGGCGTTTGGGGCATGCTGGCAGCGGGGATATTCGTCGGGGTCGGCTTCCTTAGCTTGAGTGACCACGTCCTTGCCGACATGAGTCGCGGGGAACAGATTCTTCGTCAGTTGACTGCCATTGGGGCTACCTTGGGATGGTCATTCGTGTTGACTTTGGTCATCCTATTCGCCCTAAAGTTCACTATAGGCCTTCGCGTTCAAGAGCACCAAGAAGAAGAGGGCTTGGACGCTGCCGTGCACGGCGAGAGCGCGTATGGTGAATAGGTGTCTGCGATGATAATGACGTAAGGTGGAAGGGGTTCGCCCACTGACTAGTCAGCTACAAGGTGCCACATGGATGTCTTGAATCTATCGATTGCGTCGACGTGGCCTTTCACCGATGCTAAATTACATCCATGCCCATATCCAGCCACTCTTTCGCCTCCATAAGTAAAGATTCCATTGAGTGGGGGGCTTGATTCCGCTGGTATCTGGTGGTGTCCTAATTTGACTTGAGGCAATACAGAGCGGGGCAGCGGTTGATCTGTACAAAAAGTTCTGTATAGTCACCTGGGTTACCAACTCGATGTTTCGGTAGAAACGTTCCTCCACAATTAATCCCTGGTGCGTCATTCACGTGGTGCGGGATAAATGGTTTCGCAAGGTTCCCGTGACGTACCGCATCTCGGATACGACGGATGGCATTTCCTTCCCGACTACTCATTGAGACTCTCTTTGTTCTTGCACGGTAGCAGCCCTTACCGCCTTTTCCGGTGAGCCCACAGGCCCTCGGTGTAGAACCGTCACGAACCGCCGATTCACTGAGCCTTCCACGGCTTGGGGGAATGAGCGTATGGCTCCCGCATCAGCCCCCAACTCGCTGGGGAACATCACACCGAGTCGTATCACACATCGCTCAATAGAGAAAAACCTCAGCTCTCTAGATGTTGGGTCGTTGGTAGCCTCCCAGAGCAGTCTCGATTTCAGCAACCAGGGCCAGAGCCACATCTTCCCTCCATGGATGCGCCACAGCCTGCACGCCGATTGGCAGACCCACACTGGAGGTGCCTGCCCGCACGACGGCTCCCGGCCATCCGGTAAGATTGTAGGCGCTGGTGTGGCTGAAGTCTTTATACTCAGGCTGGTAAGTCGCCCCATGGGGTAGGGCAGGAAACGCCGAGACAGGGCACAAAATCGCATCGTAGTCTTGGATGAACTGAAGCATCTCACTCCTATAGTCGTCCAATTCCTCCAGTAGTAAGGTGTACTCTTCAGAGGAGACGGGCTTGGCGGCACTCATGGACTTGGATATCACGGGGCTGGCCTCTTTAGTGCCAACCCTGTCCAGTAGCCTCTGCATCCAGGCCTGGCCATCTGAATCAGTGATCCTATCGTAGAGGTCGGCCACACGTTTTAGCGGAGCTGGAACGGCCTCTTTGGTAATCGCACCAGCTTTCTCCAACACCTTAGCGGCACGGTTCACAGTTTCTGATATGTCCGAGGTAGGAGCTTGGATACCATTGTCGGTATAGACTGCTACCCTCAAACCCCTCAGGTCCACTGATTCTGGGTCTCCAAGGGACATGGGAACGATTGCCGGGTCGTAACCATCCTCTCCTGAGATAATCGACAAAACCAACCAGAGGTCTTCTACATATCGTGCCATCGGGCCGATCTGGGTCAATGCATCCGAGGCGCCCATGCAGGAGGGCAGAGCATGACCGGTCCTGGGCACCCGCCCAGACGTGGGTTTGATCCCTGCGATACCGCAGCTGTGTGACGGGCCGCGAATGCTGCCTCCAGTGTCTGTACCTAGATCAAAAGTCGAACCCCCTGCCGCGATTATGGCTGCTGCTCCGCCACTGCTGCCGGCCGGGCTTTTCGATACGTCGTAAGGGTTGTTAGTACGACCATAGACCAGGTTGTCCGTTTCTCCATCCATGGTGAACTCAGGGGTGTTGGTTTTACCCAGGATAATTGCTCCCTCGGAACGAAGTCTCGCCACCGTTGTCGCATCTTTATCGGGTATGAATTTCTCTCGACCTTTAGTTCCCCAGGTGGAAATTATTCCTTCGGTATCGTGAGAATCCTTCAGAGTGATGGGTAGGCCGTGCAGCCGACCCTTGGTCTCACCCCTGCTCAGAGCTTGGTCCGCCTCACGAGCCTCCTCTATTGCCCTCTCGGCAGCCAACTGGACAACCGCGTTGAGCTCGGGATTGACCTCCTCGATGCGTTGAAGGTGTAGATTAACCAACTCCTCTGCCGAGATAGTCTTGTCTTGGATATTCCGAGCAAGTGTAGTAGCCGAAAAGTAAATCGCCTCACTCGTCATCTCATCCCTCCTTCGATGTTCTGGTTTAAACCTTTAGACCGCGCATCAAGTACAGTATCCGTTTTTCAGGTCCCAATCACGCTCTGTTTTGGAGCGCTCGGCCGACCTGCCATACCCGCCACCCCCCGCCGAAAGGCATACGATCCTATCGCCTGGCCTCACTATAACACCTGGCTCTTTCGAGCCCAGCACGCGCTCCACTCCGTCCGATATCAAGGCGTAGCGATGGGACATGCCAGGCATACCATCAAACAGTCCGTAGGGAGGAACAATGACACCATCGCCGGCAGTGTTCATCTCCGCTTGCCCCTCTCCCTCATACACCATTTCGACCATGGTTCCCAGACCTCCCCGCCATCTGCCGTCTCCACCGGAATCGGATCGGAACTCGTAGTATTTCACGAAAAAGGGAAACCGCTCTTCGGTAACTTCTATGCTGGGGCTACGAATGCCGCCCGCCACATTTATCTCCCCCACGTTGGACCAGCCATCGAAGCCATAAGATGCTCCACCTCCACCGCGTCCCAGGAAGAAGTGCCAGATAAATCGACGCTTGGTTCTCGGGTCAGTGCCAGTGATAGCGAAACGCAACCTCCGAGAAAACCCGGCTGTGACCGCCTCTGGAACCGCCGGCGCCAAAGCCTTGAAAACGGTCTCTACTACTTCCTCACCACAATGATTGGTGCTCATTGTAACCGGCGCCGGAGGGTTAGGGTTAACGATCAAGCCCTTGGGAGCAATGACAGTAACCGGCCTCATGGAGCCTTCATTCTTGGGAACATCGAAGGGGGCCATGTACATGACGGCCACGTGGGCCAGAGAGCGGGTGTTAGCGTATGCGCTGTTAATAAAGCCTGTTACCTGGCGACTCGATTCGCTCAGGTCGATGGTCATACTATCATCCTTGATGGTGACTGCAGCCCTAATAGGCACCATCTCATTATCGAAGCCGTCGTCATCCAGCAGCGATTCTCCCTTATAAGTTCCGTCAGGCCACTCGGAAATCATCTTTCGGATCTGTCTTTCGGAGGATGAAAGAAGCTCATCGACACAGAGCGACAACAGGTCTGGGCCATACAGATCTAACAGGGACCGAATACGTCGAGATGCTATCTGCACAGAACCGATCTGTGCGTTCAGATCGCCAAGGAAATTCTCTGGGTGACGAACGTTGGCCGATAGCATCTGTAAAAGATCTCTTCTAGGTACGCCCTTTTCATAAAGCTTCAGAGGTGGAATACGCAGCCCTTCGTGATATATCTCTCTTGCAGCGGGGTTGTATCCGCCATGGGTGGGACCTCCTACATCGCTGTGATGTGCCCGGTTGACGGAGTAGAACAGCAGCCTCCCCCCATAGAAGATAGGGTAAATAACCGTTATGTCTGGGATGTGACTACCTCCGAAATAGGGGTCGTTTAAGGCATATAGGTCCCCTTCGCTGATCTCCTCTCCGAAATAGTCTCGGACAGCTGCGCCAGCCAGGGGTAGTGCACTGACGTGGACTGGGATGCCCTCGCCCTGTGCGATAAGTTGACACTCGGCATCCAGGATAGCGGTGGAGAAATCACGGCTGGAGTTCAAGATTTGAGACATTGACGTGCGAAGCATTACCTCCGCCATCTCTTGGGCTATCGACTCTAACCGGTACTGCACCACCGCCAGTGTTATTGGATCGGGAGAGCCGGCCTTTCCCTTGGCACGCTGTGGTTTGATACTCCTTTCAGGAGCCACCCGTATATCCAGCCCTCCGTACTGGTCTACAACGGCCTCGTCGCCTGCCTCTAGCAGAACAGTGGTAAAGGCCGATTCCAGAACGGCCGGGCCACTTGCTTCCATACCCTGGTGCACATTCTCAATGTCGTATACAGGGACACCCTGCCATCCGTTGAGGAATACTTGTCTTCTGGATGAAGGGGTCTCACTCGAGTTCTCCTTTGTCTCTTTTCTGTCAAGCTCGATCTTGGGAAGACGCCCCAGAACCGAGACTCTGAGCGAGACCAATCGAATCTCCTGGTCCATCTGGCTGTAAGAGTAGAGCTCTCGATACCTTTCATGAAAATTACCGGCCCACTCTCCGAGTACCGCAGAGCTATCTTGAGCGAGATCTGGCACCGGGACGGTTACCTCGTATATTTGGTCCAGATATCGCATGTCCGCCGACACCTCCACTTCTACTCCATCATCACCTACCCCCTGTGCCTTCAACCTATCCCTGCCTTGCCTCACCATGTCTTCGACCACCGAGCGAACCATGCTCAAATCTATATCCTGGAGGCTACCCGGGCAGGAGCGAGAGAAGTCATAACGCAGGTCGCTGGACAGCATTCCAGTGGCCGAAAGCACAGGCGCCGCAGCCGGTATGTATACCTTCTCGATCCGGAGCTGTCGAGCGACCTTGCATACCTGAAGTCCAGCAGCTCCACCAAAAGCCAATATGGAGAAGCGTCGTGGGTCCACACCCCGCTTCACCGAGAGAAGGCGTATACCCTCGGCGATGTTGAAGGACACTATTTGATGCACACCCGCGGCCGCCTCGACGGTTGTGAGATTGAGGGGCCTGGCGATTTTTTCCTCGATGGCCGTCTCCGCTAAGCTCCGGTCCAAGGTGGTTTTCCCTCCCAGAAAATTTTGGGGATCGAGATAGCCCAAAACTAAGTTTGCATCTGTTACTGTTGGGCCTGCTCCACCTTTGCCGTAGCATGCCGGCCCCGGGTCGGCTCCAGCACTTTCTGGCCCCACGCGCAAAATACCTCCAGGGTCGACCCATGCAATGCTTCCACCCCCCGCACCCAGCGTTTGGATATCTATCATGGGGACGGCTATCTTCCAACCGCCCTCATACCTCTCAGTACTGACATGGGGAGCACCGTCTTCAATCAGAGAAATATCCGTGCTGGTTCCGCCCATGTCCAGACCTATCGTCTTGGGCTCGCCGACATGCTCTCCATGGAAGGCTGCACCCCTCACACCTCCGGCGGGACCTGACAGGATGGCCCTCACCGCCTGGCTAGCCGAGTCCTCAACGGAGGCCACACCCCCGTTGGATTGCATTATGAGAATCTTCTTGGGCTCGCCCAGGGCACCGAAGCGTCTCTTGAGCCGCAGGAGATATCTGGTCAACACGGGCCCCACGTATGCGTTGACGACCGTAGTGCTGACTCGGTCGAACTCCTTGATCTGGGGGAGGATTTGGTGAGAAAGCGAGGTGTAAACGTCGGAAAGCTTGTTTCGAACTAAGTCGCCAACCGCTTGCTCATGGGCAGGATTAGCGTAGGAAAACAACAAGCACACCGCTAATGACTCGACGCCTTCCTCGATCAGAGCGTCTATCGCCTTCTCCACGGCACCTTTGTCAAGAGGAGTCTCTACCGACCCATCCGACCTCATCCGCTCGGGAATCCCCAGCCGCAAGTACCGAGGAACCAGAGGCTCCACTTGCTTCATACGTAAGTTATACCGGTCCTCCTTCATCCCTTCCCGCATCTCCAACAGGTCTCTAAACCCCTCGGTAGTGAGTAAGCCCAGCCTCGCTCCTTTCCGCTCGATCAGAGCATTGGTTGCCACGGTAGTGCCGTGGATGATCATCTCCGTCTCATGGAGAAGCTGCTCGATGGAGATGCGATAGGAGGAAGCGACCTCCCTCAGGCCAACCGTTACTCCTTCCGAGGGATCAGGAGAAGTCGAAGGAGACTTGAAATAGCGCAGACCTTCAGAGTTCTTCGATACAGCGAAATCGGTGAAGGTACCACCTACATCAATGCCGATCCTAAACACAAATCCCCCCAGAAAGTCGACCTCGAGACTCCAATGACTATACGCTTAAACGGGAGCGACATCAATTGTGCAGGCAGGCCTTCACCCTCACCTCAGCCCTAACTTCAGAATCCACCATTCCCTAGACATGGTATGGGAAGATTGTCGTGAGAGTTCATCCCAAGTTGGCGTTCACATTGGTGGTCATCGCGGCGGCCGTGGTTGCCGGTCTTCTAGGGTGGCTCATCCCATCCTCCGGTGGTGATACCGTTGATGCCCTTGCCGTCATTGAAGATGCTTGCTCGTACTCTAGAGCGGAAACTTCGTTTGATGGCACTGAACGCGGCACAACAAACATTACCGAGGACGGTATCCCCATTTCATGGGTTTCCAAAGTTCGTTATAACGGCCAGGACGCTCACCAAATCACTTGCGATGAGCAAGGCACCGCCAGGGTCGAAGTGATCTACATAGCCTCCTTCGGTACCTACAGCCGTGAGGCTAACGAGCAGGGAGAATGGGGGGAATGGGAGGTGTATGCTTTCCCTGACATCTTCTTGCAAGCTACTCCCGAATCCAATCCTTCGCCGGGCTCGGAGTCTAATCCGTCTCCGGGCTCTGAGGAAGACTTTGGGGTGGGACCCGTGGGCCAGGTCGATGAGACTATAACTGGTACTTCAAGGTTTTGCGACTGGGAAGACCTTGTCAACGTCAGATACCTGGAAGATGCCAGGGTGAACGATACCCCGGTTAAGCATCTTTCCGCTTCCATAGATCCGGAGTTGATCGGGGGAGGTGGAAACTACGAGAACTGGGAGTACTGGGTGGACGAAGGCGGCAGGGTAATCCAACTGAAATGGGACGTCTTCTTCGATTCAAGAGGCGAGAGGCAAGAGGAGAGAGCGACTAGAACGGTCACCGCCTCCGGTCACGGAGAGCCGAACGTCATCACCGCCCCTGAGATTCCCTGAACAGTGAGGCGGGAAAATGACGCGGCACAGCCATACCCTGACCTTGAGAGAGACGCTTCATGAACATAGTTACCTTGAAAACTCATCCCAAGCTGGCGTTCGGACCGCTCTCTTCACCGTCGCTGTAGCAGAGGCCTGGAGCCTGCTCCTCTTCCGACAAATTCGGCTACGGCACGAATAGTGAGTCGGTTTCCGAGCATAGAGATGAGAGTGCCTACACACCCAGCACTCGCAGGGCATTTGCGCCCAGAATGCCCTCCTTCTCCTCCTTAGATAGAACAGGCAGCGACATGATAATCTCGACGCTTCTAGACAGGTCGTACCATGGAAAGTCGGTGCCCAGCAGGACCCTCTCCGGCCCAATATCCCTGATTAGCTGTGCAAACTGCTGATCAGTGGGAGCGTTGGGCGCTCCTATCCACTCCATGATCTCGCAGCAGTCGAAGTAGGCATTGGGATATCTTTCAGCTATCTCCAGAGTTTGTTGCCATGCACCACCACCCATGTGAGCCAACACTATCGTCAGGTCGGGGAAGGCCTCCAAGGCCCCAGAGAAAGTCTCAGGTTCCGAGGATGGCCCACCACTCTGGGCGGGACCCGTGTGAGCTACAATAGGGATTCCCAGCTCGATACAGGTCTCATAGATGGGCCGCATAGCCTTATCAGACATGAAGAACTGCTGGGTTACCGGGTGCAGCTTGATCCCCTTGGCTCCGTAGTTCTCCACCATGTCTCGTATGTGTTCAGCACTCTCTTGACCGGGCAGGGCCCAGGGGTCGGCATTAATGAAAGGTATCAACTCAGGATGGCCCTGGGTAAGCTGGCAGCCCCACTTGTTGAAGTCCTTTAGCTGCTCCTTCACCTTGAGATCGATCTCCCTGACAGCCTTCTCCCTTTGATCCGAAGAGAGTCCCTCGTCTAGCTGGCTCACCGCGTTTTCTCTGACCCGCGCTGCGCCGAAGTGATGGACGATCACCGCCTTTGAGTAGCCTCCCTCTTTCATAGACTCCAGAGCATCACTCAGGTCTCCGTCATATTCGCTGTACTGCACGTCAGGCTTCTCGCCGTACTCCCAGACAAGACGGGGATAGACGCTTATCTTCCGCCTGTGACCTTCTTCCTTGGTCTTGTAGACGTGCATGTGAGAGTCAACGATTACGGGATCTGCCATATCTACTCCTCCTGAGGTCTTTCAGGTTCTACGACGAGAACAGGGAAATTAGCGCGCAAACCTTATCATACAGACCTGGCTGGTTTCAAGCCGCTGTACCCGGCTGGATTCCCGTGTCAAGCACGGGAATGACGGGTGGGGGGTGGGTGAGTGAGTGGGGAGGGGTGTGTTGTGTGTCCGCTCACCCTGAGCTGGTCGAAGGGAGTGAGCAGAAGGGGGTGTGTTCCTCTCCACCCCCCGCTCAAATGGTTCGACAAGCTCACCATGAGCGGGGCGAAGGAAGTGAGCAGGGGTGGGAGGCTTGTTTCGTTCGTCTTTCCCACGAAAGTGGGGGGCAAGGAGGGAGGGGATGGATTCCCGTGTCAAGCACGGGAATGACGAAAAGGAGGGCACGGGAATTACGGCTGGGGCGGGTGGAGGAACTGAAGATGTCTTCCTAACCTCTTCGATCTTCGGTGCCCTGCTCTGATTATCTTCATGATGACACTATTCTACGTGT
This sequence comes from Dehalococcoidia bacterium, assembly GCA_965197675.1. Lineage (GTDB taxonomy): Bacteria > Chloroflexota > Dehalococcoidia > Plut-88900 > Plut-88900. Next base: position 2,245,190 of record OZ240221.1, read on the forward strand.
CATCTATAACTCTGAACGAAATCAGCGCTTGAACCCCTAATCGGGTTCTAGACCTCGTCAAACTGAAGGAATGATGATATATCTAAGGCTACTAGTAAGTCGGCTTCACAGAATCCATGAAGAGTTTAAAAGGGACATCATACGGCTGGGCGGTTCTTGGGTCATTCACCCTGAACTACTCCCTCGTGATTATCGCCATCACTACCCTGGGTATCTTTCTACCCGAGATATCCACTGAGCTATCCCTTTCGCCGTCTCAACAAGGATGGCTGGCATCTTCGGTGTTACTGGCTCATCTAGTCCTGGAGATTCCCTTCAACTGGTGGTTCTCTCGATATGACCCCTGGAAGGTAGCCTGCATCGCCTTCTTGGGAGCCGCGTTGTTGATAGCATTCATCGCCTGGGCGCCCACCTTTGCCATTCTGCTCATAGGTAGGGTTGGATTAGGTCTCCTATATCTATCGATTCAGGCCCCGCGAACACTGGTAATCCTACAGTGGATACCAAAGAAGCACGTCGGGCTGGCCAACGGCATTCTCTTTAGCGCAATAATGGCCATCGAGGGTGTTGGTTTCATAGTCTTACCTCTTCTTTTGGTGTGGTTGGGGGGATGGAGAATCACCTTTTACATGTGGGCAGCGGTGTGCGCTGTAACCGCGGTGATATGGCTTCTTGTGGGCAAGAATCGTTCCAGCCGCGAAGAAGTAGGGCCTGCACGGACTGATCTAAAAAGCCCTCTAACCAGACTATTCAAGTACCGAGAGCCCTGGATACTGGGCATAGGGATAATCGGAGTCATGAGCGGCAGGTTCGCTTTCAGCACCTTCTGGCCCACCTTTACAGGAGACGAGTACGGCAATACGGTGACATCGGCTGGTCTGGTAATAGGGATGATCTACTTGGCCAGCTCCCCGGCGATGATTGGTGTATCCGTACTCTCCTTCTTCTCGCGGCGCACTCCCATGATATTGGTGGTGTGTGGAATAGGTATCAGCCTGACCTATCTGGGGCTGCTCTTCACAGGACAGCTTCATCTGCTAATCATGCTTGGAATACTGAACGGGCTTGCATTCTGCTTCTTCCCAGCGGTGGTAACGGAGATATACAAGTTGCCTGAAATCAGGCCGAGAGAGGTAGCCGTCATGATAGCCCTGGTGTTCACAATGGACTGGATGGGGTCGGCCCTGGGGCCCTTAATGACGGGGTTCATACAAGAGGCCACGGATAATCTGAGGTTGGCGCTGGTCATCGCATCCTTCTGCCCCCTGTCCATAACTGCTGCTGGGTTGGTGCTATCGACCAAAGGGAAGAGGATGCTGCAAGCCTGCTTAACACCTATTTCCAACCTTCGTTCATCGTCTAGGACAGCCTCTTCTGTGTCGCAGCAACCAGATTAGTCGTGGTATACTTGGTTGTCGCACTTGTAGCTAGTTTCAAAGCTAACTGTGGGAGGGGAAACATGGCGAAAAACGGTTTCAAGCTCATGGACTCAGACATGCACATCATGGAGCCACCAGATTTGTGGCAGCGCTATATTGACCCCGCTTTCAAGGACAGGGCCCCCAAGGGCTATAACAGGTACCTGGGCGACCCCGAAATCGAGGTGGAAGGCCAGCTTCTGGGAGGCAATCCCGCAGGCTGGGGGCAAGCTAAAGCTGAGGAGCAAACCAGCATTTACCAAGACCCCTACGAGAACGACTGGGATGCGGCATCCCAGGTTCGAGCCATGGACGTAGAGGGCATCGACATAACTGCACTCTATCCGACCAGGGGTCTCTCGGTCATGGGAGCCCAGATGGATGCGGACTTAGCGGCAGCCATAGCCAGAGGATACAACGATTGGCTGTACGATTTTTGCAGCTATGCTCCAGATAGAATGTTTGGAGCGGCCATGCTCTCGCCTCGCGATGTGGAATCGGCCATATCTGAGGCTCGCCGCTCCGTGGAAGAGCTGGGATTCAAGGCCATTTATATGAGGCCCAACATAATCGATGGTCTCAACTGGCATGACTCCCATTACGACCCTCTTTGGGCCGAGTTGGAACGTCTCGGTGTGCCCCTGGGATTTCACGAGGGGATCTATGTCACTATCCCCCAGGTGGGTGAGCGGTTCGAGACTTTCATGATGCGCCACACCTGCTGTCACCCAATGGAAATGATGCTCGCTGTAGTCAGCTTCATAGGAGGCGGAATCCTCGAGCGTTTTCCGAACCTCCGCGTTGGGTTTCTCGAGGGCAACAGCGCATGGGCTCCGTGGTTGGTATGGCGTCTCAATGAGCACTTCGAGCTATCGGGGCGCTACGAATCGCCAGAGCTGAAACTGGAGCCTACCGAGTACTTCAAACGCCAATGCTACGTCTCTATCGAGGCAGATGAGGAGCCGGCCCGGTTCATAGAGCAGACCGAGTTGGTCAATAACGTGGTCTTTTCTACCGACTACCCTCACAACGACGCCAAGTACCCCCACGCCACCGAGCGCTTTCTTGAAATGCCCATCTCAGATGAGGCAAAACGCAAGTTCCTCTGGGATAACTGCGCCACTATGTACGGAGTCTCTTAATCCTTACCTGCTCGATTTTAAATGCGTTTAGGTATATTCTGGCAAACCCCTCCCAGCGAAGGGGCTCCGATACCGCAGCGACATTGGGATATAGTCGATGAGATCGCACTCGCTGAGGAGGTGGGGTTCGAGACTGCCTGGCTGGCAGAAACGCCCTTTGAACCACCATGGGCAATGTCTGCTCCTCTTATGGTGGCGGTAGCGGCGGCGCAACGTACAGAAAAGATTCGCGTCGGTACGCTTGCTACACAAACGCCTCTACACCACCCCTTGCATATAGCAATGCAGAGCGCAACTTGCGATATCCTCACCAATGGACGGCTCGATCTGTGCCTGGGAGGCCGGTACGGTGGACCCCTGTTTGAACTGACGGGCAAACCCTTCGGAATCGATGTAAACACGCCCCTCGAAGAGAGTAGAGAGCGAATAGCGGAAGGAATAAATCTTATCAGAGGGGCCTGGACTCAGGATAAGGTAACATTCAAGGGTAAGTATTGGGACGTCGTTGACCTCCCCGTACTACCCAAGCCGGTCCAGAAACCCCATCCTCCCATCTTCCTTGCCGCCAACAGCAACGATACCTTTCAATATGCCGCCAAGCTAGGTATTGGCGTGGTCTGCACCATGGTGACACAGCCTGTATCGAATATATCAGGTCATCTAGAGAAGTTTAACAAGAGTAGGATTGATCAAGGCCAGGAGTCACACGTGGCATTGCCCTTCTTTGTGGCTAATTCCAAGGAGGAAGCTCTAGAGGTTACCAAAGAGAACTGGCGTGATCAGGATGTAGTCGATGGGATCAAATACATCAAAGCCCAGGGCCTAGACCCGGATAATCCTAAGGCTCTTCCCGGAGTTGTGCGTTGGATGACCTGGGACATCACAAAGGCCTCGGAGCTGTTTATCTTCGATGAGCCTGATGCTTGCGTCGACCGGCTTCTACAGCTTCAGGATTACCTGCCGAACATGAACCAGTGCATCTTGGAGTTCAATCGCAGGGGAAGAATACCCAGTTGGCGGGTCCAGGAGTCTATGCGTCTCTTCGCAGAGAAGGTACTGCCTAAGCTAAACGGGGCGGTCTGACTACACGTCATGGATTAACCCCTATGGCTTGGGGTCGCCTCGGTTGTACTCGGCTAGTACAGCACCGCCATCTACGAACAGATTAGCCCCAGTCACGAAGACCGATTCATCCGAGGCCAGGTACAAGACTGAATACGCTATATCTCTGGTTTCTCCAACCTTGGGGAAAGGTTGATAACCCTCCCACTCCTCAACGACTTCCGGCTTGTCCCAGTACTCCTCCAAGAATCCGTTGGTCTCGGTAGCGATATCCCCCGGCGAAATACAGTTAACGCGGACCTTGTAGTGGGCATACTCCAAGGCGGCCTGTCGGGTGAGCATGAGTACAGCTCCTTTGGATGCAGCATACGATCCGCTGCCCCTATGTGTGGCCATCGCGCCCCATACCGACGAGTTATTGATAATGGAGCCCCCTCCGTTCTTGATCATGTGAGGTATGGCGTACTTTATTCCTAGCCATGTCCCTTTCAGATTGACGTCCACGACCGAGTCCCACTCCTCTTCCACCTCATCTCCAGATCTAGTTGTTGATACTGTTCCCGCGTTATTAAACAGAACGTCGAGCTTGCCGTAGGCCTCCACAGCCGTCGAAATCAAGCTTTCTACTTCTTTAGCGACCGATACGTCGGCTCTCACAAAGATAGCCTTACCACCTTGTGATTCGATGGTCCTGACTACAGATTCACCTAACCCCACTCTCCTACCCGAAACCACCACCTTGGCCCCTTCTTGCGCGAGCAGTACAGCCGTATCTGCCCCTATCCCAGAGGTGGAACCAGTAACGACTGCTACCTTATCTTCCAATCTCATTTCCTGTCCTCCTTCTAGATTCGATGACAGATAATGGTGCTATATGATGGATTTGGTATGTGAATACTGCCATGGTAGCAAGTGAGTGCTCACATATCAATCTGTAGTCGACGTATCGTCCACTATTCAAAAGTCACCAGTGGAACCTGAATAAGTCTCTGTCCATGTCCGTCTCTATCAATGAAATCAGAATCTGACATACAAAACCTAGTGAACTGATGAGCCGAACGCCTTTTATAGACTCTGTCCCAGAACCGCCCCCGTCATTCCAGCGCTTGACGCGAGAATCCAAGGGAGAGGTGTTACGGCGTGGGTGTTCCCCTCACCCCCGTATCAAGTAAAGGGCAGGCTCTGAACACGTCGAAGGGCCGCGTCAGGTATGTCATGCTGAGCGAAGCGAAGCATCCAAGAGGTATTGTGGGAACAGGGAGCCGCCCCGGATTCTTCACTGCGTTCAGAATGACGTGGAGAAGGTGGTCCCATATGACAGGGGCAGTTGCTGAGCCTCTCGAAGGGTGCCCTCACCCCCTACCCGTCATTCCCGTGCCCGACACGGGGATCCAGGAGAGGAGTGTTACACGAAGCGGACGTGCTCCCACATACAAAACCCCCCTGGGTGGGTGGGGAACAAGACGTTTGCCTTTCTGAGACAGCTTCTATATCTTGGAGGTCACGGAGGTGGACAGGCACGGCGGGGCCAGTCCAAATAGAGAGCAGTCATGTTGGGCACACATGAAAGGCTACCTCAGATGGGCTTTCAGTGGCAATGTTCCCGCATCCAATGCAGCCCAGATACCATGGCGTATTACTCAGGCATATCTACGCCCAGGCCAGCTGCTAACTCCGATGCTCGCTGCCAGGTGAATTCCAGAAGCTCAACACCTTCTCGCTGACTCTTCTCTCGTCGAGTGAAGGTGCGCTCACCTGGGATACGGATTTCCGAAAACCCAGGAGCCTTGCGAGAGTTTTTGATCTCTGTCAAATGGGTCGAAACGCCATTCTTGAACTCGGTAGGATCCCCAAACGTCGAGGGATTGACCGCCATCATGAAATGTCCCATGCCCCCAACAGCAGTCTTCCCAGCCACCCAACCCTCCAGACCCTTGCCTGTTGCCGCACCCACCAGTGGACCGGCCAAGAGACTAACAGTCAGTCCCAAGCCGAATCCCTTGTGCTCCGCCATCGGTGATATGGCGCCTCTTCCACCCTCGGCTCTGTCGATAGTCGTTGCGTCAGTGGATGGCGACCCATCAGCGGCCAGCCCGACTCCCTCCGGGACCTGCTCGTTGTGATAAGCGGCCTGTCGGAAGTAGGATGCCGAGCGGGCGCTGGTTGACATATCGAAAAGTATGGGGTGGTCTCCATCGGTGGGTATAGCGAATACAATAGGATTAGTACCTACGACCGGCTCCGTGCCCCCGTAGGCGTGCACTAGAGGCGGACAGTTGGTGGCCAAGAATGCAACGTATCCAGCCCTGGCTATCTTTTCCCCGTAGTAGCCTAACATATAGATGTCAGAGCTGTCCTTGATACCAACCGTGCTGCAACCCATCGCGCCAGCCTTACGAATGGCTAGGTCAGCTCCGAGCACCGCGGCGGGGTGCCCAGGGCCTCTATGTCCACTGATTAGTGCCGAAGTGTCGCTCTCCTTAACCACTTCAGGGGTTCCCTTGGGATCGACGTGCCCCTCCTGGATGGCAATGACTAGGTCCAGCATGTGGTCTAGTCCCTGGTAGAGAACTCCTCGTAGGTCTGCTTCCAGGTGTACATTTGCCACAAGCTTAGATGTCTCTTCATCACAGCCTAAGGCACGCAGCATACGCTCCATGAAGTCTCTCAAAGCATCAGGACTAACCTTGTGCATAGGACGTTGGGACATTGTTGCTCTCCTTCACTCAGACTGAGTTTCCAAGAAACTTGATATGGAAGCCCCAATGGAAAGTATGAACAGCTCCATAGATAACCGACGAGATGGAAATAGGAATATAAACGAAACAGCGTCGGCATGCAACCGAAAACTCAATCCTAGATTGCCCACCTCCAACACCCCTCCCCATTGAGGGCCCGTCTCAGAAAGGCGGGCGTCTTGTTCCCCAACCTCCCGCCCAGGTAGGTTTTAGATATGGAGGGACGTCCCCCCACGCCCCCCGCCAGAGGGATGGTCCCCTCTAGACTCCCTCCGTAAGGTTTTTGGGACAGGGAGAAGTCTCCAACAGCTAGTAAAAATCCAGAGAGCGGAGCTTTGCCTTTACACCTTTTCCTCGTTGTTCTCGTACTCAAGCGCGTCAACTATGGGCGTGATCTGCTCAATAAAGCTTCGGGTAATTTGGGCTATGCGGTTGGCAAAGTCATCGTTTAGGGTGCCACTGCCAACTTCTACCGTGAGCCCAATGTCGTTGGGTTCAAAATGCTGTGACGGGTCCAAAGTGACACTGGTTAGCTTATCTTGCAGACCTTTAAGATTGTGCCTGAACTCTACGTTGCCACTCCACGCGTTTTCCTCAGCTTCTTGCCATAAGTTAACTCTGTAGTCCACTCCCCAGTTACCCCAGGGATTACGCTGGTACCAGAAATGGTAGTAGCGCCAGATTTTGCCTCCCATCCAGGTTTGCCCAGCCCATCTGCTTGTCCTGTTCGGTCGAATTTCGTCTTCCAATCCTTGGAGCGTCAGTTCACTTACTTTCTTAAGGAAGCGCGTGACCTCGTCATTTTTGTTCTGCTGGAAGGTCTTGCTCAGCTTATCTCCAAAGCTGCTGCCTCTAGTGGGACCCTCTCTTAGGCTATCATCGATGCTGATCACGTATCCCTCTTCTCCAGGCATGGGGATAATCGTGGTTGCCTGCATGTAAAGCGAGCCGGTGTCAGAATCCTGATATGGTGTGAGAGTGACGCAGGTGAGCAGGTCTTCGCCAGGGAGTTTACTGTTAAGCCACAGTGCCGCGGAGGTAACCTCCGGCGCGAACCTATGACTGGCCAGAATGATGCGTTGATCGTTATTCAAAGTATTCAGGTCATCAGCGCCCAGGTGTTGCAGCAGTCGGTTCGTAGCTTCTTCCTGGGAGAACCCTTCGTGTTCAGCCAGCATATCCCTGATTTTCTCAGCAGTGGCGCGACGAAAATAGCTGGCGTACTTTATGGCCTGCCAGTGGGCGTCTGCTCCAGTATCGTCGCGCTTCAGCTCGATGACTACCAGCTTGCCGTCGGAGTCCACCGCCAGCAGGTCAAGTCTCTCGTCAGTGCGATCGAAGCCGCTGAGCTCCTTGCCAATTATCAGTAGGTCTTCGCCCAAGATGCTAGGGGTGGCGACCACCCACTCTTGGATGTCCCTCCGCTCTTGAAATCCCAACTGGCGGAAGTCCACCTCTTCAATTCGCTCGGATTCCCGGCTTTCCGGGTCAACCTTAAACAGCTGCGGTCCTTCGCTCATCATTGTCTCCTCTCTAGGCTCTAGCCCCACATTATCCACAGGCGTTGGCGCGCGATCAAACTTTCTCGTAGTATGTCGCAGTGATCATAGGGCTGACTAGGGTCAGATAGGGTCTGTAAGGATCTGGCTTAGAGAGGCATAAGTCTTTGTCCCACCCTCTCTCCCAGGTAGGTTTTAGATATGGGGGGACACCCCCCACACCCCCCCACGCCAGAGGGATGGTTCTCTCTGGACTCCCTCCGTAAGGTTTTTGGATGCCCGTGTCAAGTAAGGGGATGACGGGTGGGGCGGGGAGAGGGAGCCGAGGAATTTGAGGCAGCTAATTCCGTTGACACAAATTAGGTGCGAAGGTATATTTGGCTGGCCGTGAGATTAAAGTAGATATGCCTTACAGGATAGCTTGAAGTGGCCCTATTCAACCGAGAATCTAAAATCGGATTCATAGGTGCAGGTACCGTTGCTGGCTCCTTGGCCATAGTCCTATCCGAGAAGGGATATCGGGTGGTTGCCGCCGCCAGCCGGACCTTCTCCTCGGCCCAAAGTCTGGCGTCTCGGGTACCCGGCTGCACAGCCCACCCCACTCTTCAAGAGGTTGCGGATGGAGTGGATGTTGCCTTTGTTACCACACCTGACGACGCCTTAAGCTCCGTTGTTTCCTCCATCTCCTGGAAGTCTAGTCAGGCAGTCCTGCACTGCTCGGGGGCGGCTTCGCTGGACGTACTGGGCGCAGCCACGAATCAGGGGGCCTCGCCGGGGGCCTTTCATCCCCTTCAGATATTCTCGTCAGTAGACGCCGGGGTTAAAAGCATCCCAGGGACGACTTTCGCCATCGAAGGCGGCGAGGACATCGGGTCGTTTCTGAGAGAGATGGCCCTCGCCATCGGCGGTCACCCCGTATTCATCAAGCCCGAGGATAAACCTCTATACCACCTTAGTGGTGTAATGATGGGGAACCTCCTGACAGCACTAGGGGCAATAGCGGGTGGACTATGGGAGCACTTGGGAAGCAATCGAGACGAAGGAGTCAAGGCGCTGATGCCCATGATGAGACGAGTGTCTTACAATCTAGAGTCTCAAGGGGTTCCGGGTGCGGTTGCAGGCCCATATGCCAGAGGCGACGTTGGTATCATTCGCAAGCACCTAGAAGCCCTTCAATCACGGGCGCCGGAGCTGCTGCCCCTCTATTGTGAGCTGGCTCTGGTCGCAGTACCCCTGGCCCTAGAGAAAGGCACCATCAATGACGATAAAGCCAACGAAATCCGAAGTCTGGTAGAGCAGTTCAAAGCCGGGACTCTGTGATGGATACCTCCTAGGGTGTTCACGGAATCTTCACGTTCATCCCTTGCATCCTCACGTCCCATTCACATGCAGGCCATATAGTAGTATCTGAATGGACATGGAAGATCCGTTCAAGGACTAGGAAAGGGCAGAAAGGGGGTCTACGATTCATAAGCTTATTCTGAATCGTGTGTTTAAGTTTCCTAATGCACGCCCCGTCGGCCCAGGTTATGGGTGGTAGAAGGTGGGAGAGAGCCGGCGGGGCAGCCAGGCCCGTTGGCATCGCACCATTTGAAAAAGGGGCATCGCTCTCATGAGCAGCGCTGCGATTATGAGAATCGCGAAAGCGAGTGCCAGCGTGGTAAGTAGGAACAAAAGGAAACGCCAATTTAATAACAGGTATTCGTAGAGAGGTCAAGTTATCGACCTCTCTACTTTTTTGCGCAGGTTACTTACCAGCCAGTCCTACCTTTGCTCAAGCCATCGAGGCGTCTACAACGTCACGCCCGACTCTGCCGCCACGGATCGACCTAGCCAAGCAATACCCTACGCCCGGGCCGGCTGCTTCTCTGTTCGTATTCGCGAGTTGATGTAAGTAAGAAGTCCTGCGAGGACGAGTAGCAAGGGGGTGAGAGACATGATGGTCATTCCAAATGCAAGGCTGCCGGTGGACTCCTGAGTAAACCCCACTACTAAAGGTCCCAAGCTGGCCCCGATCCACTGAAAAGTACCCATCAAGGCCACACTGACTGCTATTTCTCTGGGTTTTATGCCTGGCAGATTATATACGATTGTCAGCATAGGGGCCCAGAAGCAATAGCTAAGTCCGTTGATTGTTCCAACTAAAAAGATTATGAATAGAGACCCCGTATAAACAAGGCTGAGATATGTGCCACACAACAGCACGCCCCCTAGAACCAAAACTAGAGGAGTACGGCGGGAGAAGAAAGGGACGGAGGTAACTGTCAGTATCCCCGGAGACCTTGCCATGAACATCAACCCCAATATGACCCCGGCAACGGTTAGCGCAGTCCCGTATCTACTGGTTGTGAGTGTAGGCCAGAAAGCAGTGAATGCAGCCTCGCTTGCTCCGGCCCCAGCTATTCCTACTCCCATAATCCATGGCACTTTGAATTTAAATAGACTTCGCATTGGGCTATCAGAGTCCGAGGAAGCCCTTTCCTGTCGTATCGATGCCGGTCTATCCCTGCTTACCAGCAACCACACAAACGCAGAGACGACGCACACTACCGCCCACGCATAAAGAGTAATCCTCCAGTCATTAACCATCACCAGTATCAAGGGAATCAGGATGGCACCCGATCCATCTATGGCCTCGAAAAGGCTGAAGTGAAAGCCATTGGCACGCCCTATTTGCCTCGCACCAAACCACTGATAAATGATGAGTGTCCGAGTCGGGCGGGTTGCCAATATGAAAAACCCGAGACCGATGCGAGAAAGCAGAAGCAGAGCGTAGGATGGAGCTGATGCAATGGCCAGTACCAATAGACTGGAGGCCATAAAGGATATAGCGGAAACTATCCGAGGTCTATAGTGAGATAGCCACCAGTTAAGCGGAATATCCAAGATCAAATTCATGAGCAAAATCGATGAGGCTAGCCATCCCTTTTGAGTCGGGGAGAGAGAGAACTCGTCGGAGATGTCGGGCAAAAGAAGTCCAAGGGTGGAAATGCCGATTATGACCACGCCGGAGTTGATAGTGAAGGTAGCCAGGATCACCCAGCCGTAACGGGAGGCTGTATCAGGGGAGTAAGTATCGGTTGATTTCATGCGGGTAGATGATCAGTGTTTCAGGATTTTATCATGCCTTGAGCTAGCAGATCAGATATTGACACCCCTGGGTTTCCGTACCACCTCGAAATCCCTAGATAGATCATCAAACAAGGGACTTTAGCCCTGCACCCTTAAGTATGACGGTTTCTTGTTGAACGATGTCTCGGACGAGATCTGGTTAGTAAACCACCTTCGATATCATCACTCCTCAAGGCACTGCAATCGATGCGGTCTCACATACTGTTGAGATGGTTTCCGGCAGATCATCCATCAGCCTAGCTCCTCTACTTTAGCTAGAAGAGAGCCGAGAAGCACTAGCTTACCAGGCTTAATTAACCGACCGTCCCTGATGGTTTATCGCCTGTACGAACTCGCTAAGTCTTCCGTTGCTGCTCTGATTGTAGGAGAATTTTATTCTCGGCTTAGACGCGAGAGCGGGCTCGTTGGCTTCCTCCGGCAGGGCCTCGGTCTTTTCGATCACTCCCTCAGATATCAAGTCGCTGAAGGACTCGTTCAACAGCCTGAGATGATTATCGGTAAGCTCCTTCTCCAACCTCAACACCAGCTTGCCGTTGGCCAGGCGCATAGAGTGATAGATCGAATAGAACGACCTGATGTGCTCCACTCCTTCCTCCGGAGAATGAATTATCTTGTACAGTGAGACATCATCCTTTGAGATCAGGTCCCGTTTGAGAAGCTGCTGCTTGATGAATTGGTCCCAGCTTTCCCAGTAGTCTTCGCCCGGCATCTCCATCAACAGAAGAGGCATCAACGGGGCCTTTCCGGTTTGAAGGAGGGTCAAAGTCTCGAACCCTTCATCGTGGGTTCCAAAGCCCCCAGGAAACAGGGCCACCGCATGAGCCTCCATGACGAAGAACAGCTTCCTAGTAAAGAAGTACTTGAAGGTGATGAGCTTGGGGTCTTCCAATATTACCTCGTTGGGGCCCTGCTCAAAGGGCAACAGAATGTTAACCCCGAAGCTTCTTTGTGCTCCCGCACCAACATTTCCAGCCTTCATGATTCCTTCTGCTGCGCCGGTTATCACCATGTATCCTTCCTGGCTCAGCAGTCGGGCAAACTGGACGGCCATTTCGTAATAGGGATCCGTTTCGGACATTCTAGCCGACCCAAAGATGGATACCTTGCGAAGTCCGCGATAAGGTTTAAATATGCGCGCTGCATAACGAAACTCGGACATGGCCCGATTGATAACCTTGAGGTCAAGTATCTCCAACTCATCTCGCTTGCACTTGAGGGCGTTGATGATGAGCTGCTTATAAAGAAAGGTTTCCAGGTTCTGGCTCACAGAGGTGCATATCTCCTTGACCTCCCTCAAAACATCTTCTGAAGTTTCTAATCTCCTTTGCGTCATTTTCTCTTCCAAAATCTAGAATTGGACCGAGACATTAAGTCCTACATAGGAGCATAAGCCTTAGAAGAATCTTGTGTAAAGACAAGAGATGGCATCTTCGCTTGCTACATTGTCAATCCAGTTTGGGTGGCATATGATGGATTCAGCGACTCATTCTGGAGTGAGAGCCAAGGAGCAGTATGGCATGAGCAAGAAGTTCACGTGGGAGGAGGCTCGCAAGGAGATACAACGGCGTCGTGAGCGAGCTTTGCAACACGGTGGCCCTGAGGCGGTGGCGCGCCACCGCAAAAGTGGCCGCAGAACCATCCGAGAGCGCATCGATGAGTTTGCTGACGATGGAAGTTTTGTTGAGATAGGTACCCTAGCCACCCACTCCCGGCGGGATGGCGAAGGAAACATCGTGGAAGTAACCCCCTACGGCTACGTAATGGGCCTGGCAAAGGTGGACGGTCGATCCGTTGCTCTAGGAGGGCAGGACTTCACAGTTCAGGGTGGCTCGGATACCCTCTCCCTCAGCCGCAGCAAGGGGGGAATGGGTGGATTCGTAGAGCAGATGGCTCACGAATATCGTATTCCCCTGATATTGTTTGTGGAGGGGGCAGGTGGAGGGGTCGAGCATGATGAAGCCCGGCCACCCGAAGTCGGCGGTCAAGACCAGTCCAGTTTTCAGCTTCTTGGCGAGGTGCCAGTAGCGGCCGCCGCCATGGGCCCGTGTGCCGGCTTCGCCGCGGGCCGAGTGGTCATCAGCCACTTCTCCGTAATGACCCGTGAGACGGCCTGTTTATTCGCCGGAGGCCCGCCCCTGGTAGAGCGTGCCCTAGGGATGAAGATTAACAAATTCGAGTTGGGCGGCGCTCAGATACACACTCGGCGCTCCGGCCTAGTGGATAACGTTGCAGTAGATGAAGTCGACGCTCTGAATCAACTTAAGCGATTCCTCGGCTACATGCCACAGAACGTGTGGGAGATGCCACCCTTCCAACCTACCGATGATCCACCAGACCGACGCGACGAAATACTCCTCAAACTCATTCCCGAGGACCGGCGCCGCTCCTATGACATTCATGAAGTGATAGGAATAATTCTCGATCGAGACTCCTTCTTCGAGATCAGCCCGGATTGGGGTAAGTGCCTGGTGGCAGGCCTGGGACGCCTTGGAGGATTCCCGGTGGGAATCCTGGCTAGCAATCCGTTGCATCTGGGCGGTGCGCTGGACGCGGCAGGTTCACAAAAACAGACCCGATTTATAGAGCTGTGCGACACCTTCCACATACCGCTAATTTACCTGGCTGACGTGCCCGGCTTCATGATAGGTCCGGCTGCAGAAGAGGAGGGAACCCTAAGAAAAGGGATGAGAGCCATGCAAGCCATGTCCGAGGCCACAGTACCGGTGATATCAGTGCATATGCGTAAGGGCTACGGAATGGCCTATGACACCACCTTCAACCCTCATCGCCTTCATCTTCGGCTAATGTGGCCAACGGCGGAGACAGGTAGCTTACCCGTCGAGGGAGGTGTGGCGGCAGGCTTCCGTCGGGAGATCGAATCGGCCCCAGATCCCAAGGCTCGCAGGGCCGAGATAGAGGCCCGCCTATTGGAGGAGTCATCGCCCTGGACATTGGCCGAGTCTTTTGCCCTGGAAGAGATGGTAGACCCGACTGAGACACGAGGATACATCTATCATTTCATCGAAGCTGTCCAGGGGGCTATTAAGGCTAACCTGGGACCCAAACCGCGATACGGCCCCAGGATATGATTCCACCATGCTACCAGTCCTCTTTCATAGCGCGTTCGACGTAGCGGTCGGCATCCTCTTCTAACAGAAGCCTTTGCTCCACCAACCTACACGCCGCCAGAGCAATCAGCCGGACGTAGTGAGCATGGGATGGATAGCGTTCCTCAATAGAGAGGCGAGGCTCCCTCTTTTCCCGCCTTTCCTGCCCAGTTTTCGCGAAGGGGAGATAGCTGCCTGTGGTATCAGCCATGGCTTTTTCAGCGGTGCCTTTGGGCTTCAGATTCCAGCCAGTATGAGTAGCACGGGGGACATGAAGTGATGGCACCCTGATACCACCCAACTCATTGCCGTCCGAGTCCACTTGAGGCACAAGAACGGAGTATTCTTTAGCTTTGTCTTCTGTCGGCGGTTCGGTGGACATGATTCCAGAATCGAAGCCTGGCCCATGGTCTGTCACGAATAGTCGATTTGGCCCTATAGGACACTCGGTAGCCGGAGTCTCTGGGAAGTTCCCCAGAGCGACTTCTGCCGGAACCAGGGTTTCATCAGCTCGATTGGGAACTCGACTATCTGGAGGAGGGGTACCATTAGTCGCCCATCGATCCATGGCATCCATCAGGGAGCGAAGCAGCGGTGTCACGAATAACGAGTTGGTCAGATTCTGATGATTGCCCGTCTGAGGTCCCAAAAGAGGATCGGCGTTGTGCTCCGCTCCGGTGAACAGATACACCCTGGAGATGTGATGGTCATCCAAGTCGTTGCCCAGTGGGTCGGTGTGGACCAATGAGCCTCGCCGCACCCAGTACTCGGATGAGGTCTGAGTATGTATTACAAGTGGATCGGTACCTGGACGTTTCAGGATACCATCGGTCTGACCGGTCAGAGGATCGGTGATCACGGAGTAGGCAAAGGGAAACTGGTCGGAAGGGTAAAGGTGATCGTAGTGGTCTCTAGGATAGCGTCCTGGCTGAGCAAACCGATAGTTTAGGGCATCTCGTCCACCCCCTGAGACGAAGGGCGAAACGGCGTCGAAGACCCGACGCCCCTGTGTATCCTCGTTGTAACCTTGATAGATGAACTCCCGCAGGAAGCGCCCACTCTGAGAGCACCCCCATCCATAGGCCTTCTCTATTCCGACTCTATCTTGCCATAGAGGGTTAGGATGGCCTTCATGATCAACATCTCCATGAAGAAGAAAGGATATAAGATCGCGAACTCCTGTAAAACCCAGGCCCATAACCTGGGGGTTTTTGGCCGTGTATATGAGTTCGTAGATCCACCCCTCTTTGAAGCCAGAAGGGAAGTACGAGTGGGTCATGGATGGGGTTATTTTTCCATCTTCATCTACCTTAGCAAACTGCCACTCGTCCGGCGATATGGGTATTCGCTCGTCTCCCTCGTATTGTCTGTAAGTAAAGGCGGCCGAAGTTGTATCCAGGGAGACCGACTCGTAGTCGGCGGTGTAATCGTTGCTGCTAAGGGGATACGATACTCTACCCGGCTCCTCAATAGCGAACTCGGTACGCACGACACCCGTGATCTCTTGTCCATTCTTGGATGCAACAGGCAACTTCATGGTCAGGCGACTATCGCCGGGTAGGATGTCCCCCTGCCATCCGGACCACACGAGTGTATATCCCCTGCGCATCAGGTATCCGTTCCCCACATGCTCTCTCCCCCTGGGATTATTGACGCGAAGGGCATCGTTGAGGAACTGAAGTAACAGCTTGTCCCCTCGATTGTTCACATCGTAGATGAGACGACGGTTACCCTTACCCAAATCCACGGGTTTCAATATGAAGAAGTCAGCGGAGAACTCAACCAAGCCCGAGGAGTTTCGAGGGGCATATTCGATATCGGTTACCTTCTGATAGTATTCCGACATCGGATCGATTTCGAAATCCACCTGTCCCCACAACCTTTCGTAGGGCCCTACACTGCCGAAATGCATCCCCTCGGCGAAGGACTCGCGTCCAGACACCTCCAGTCGAATCTTGGTTTGCATAGCTGTCTCTCCCGAATCCCACAAATTCTGGTGGAAACTACCTGTAGGATGGCGCCACACTACAGTATAAGTGCACCATCTGGCAACTCCGAGATGCTTAAGTGCTAGAATAGCTCTATTCTTGATTGTGAGTATCCATGGCTAACTTATACGAATTCAAGCGAATCACTACGCGACGACTCCTTCCATCCCTCACTTACAGAGACTATCGACTTATGTGGCTGGCCGAGGGAGCGGGTGAATCGGCGGCGTGGGCGCTCGTCACCGCCAGGGGATGGCTGGCTTTTACCCTGGCCGGGGACAACCCCAATAGCTGGGTGGGTCTGGTTACCTTCATGACGATGATTCCCTATGTGCTGGTGCCTTTCCTCACCGGTTTATTGGCGGACAGGATAGTTAGGCGAGACTTGCTTGCGTGGGGATTCGTCATAAACATTCTGCAAACACTGGCTCTGGCATTACTAGTCCTCACCAATGTCATCGAGATGTGGCACCTGGTGTTTCTGGCTCTGGTTAACGGATGTGCAAGGGCCGTCGAGTTCTCCGCCGCGGAGTCCATGGCGGCGAACCTAGTGCCCAAAGAGCACTTGATTAACGCTTACTCTCTACTCAGCGCTGTTTTCTATGCGACCAGGCTTCTGGGGCCTGGGATCATCGCTCCGCTAATGAGTGTATTAGACCCAGGGTGGATATTCATCATCTGCACCAACGCCTATCTGCTGGGGTTGTACCTGGTGCTTAACATTCGTACCAAGTCCACAGGGGTTGTAGAACCGACTAAAAGCGCCCTCTACAACATCTTCAGTGGACTCAGATATACCTACGTGAACAGCATTCTTCGGAGCATCATTCTGCTGGTGTTGTTCCACTGCGCACTGACTATGTCTTTTGAGTCGTTACTCCCGGTAATCTCCGACACCCAGCTGGGGGAGGGGGGAGGTGGAGTGGCCTACCTCAATATGGCGGTGGGTCTGGGAGCCCTCCTGGTCTCCATAGGTATAGCTCCCGTGCGCGGTGAGGGGTTAAGGGGTCGCCTGCTGCTAACTCTAGGAATAGCAAGCGCGCTGAGTCCGCTGATCCTCGCCGTCGCCCCCAGCTTGGCTATTGGAATGTTGGCGACTACAGGTATCGGCGCTTCTCAGGCCGGCTTTATGATTATCGCCTCCTCCATGATTCAATCGGTAGTCCCTGATGGACTGCGCGGCAGGGTCACAAGTATATACCTGCTTCACGCTGGCGGGATAATGTCCTTCGCCAATTTTGCCAACGGAAGCTTAGCAGATGTCTTCGAGCCAGGTTGGATACTAGCTATATCTGGCCTCAGCTTTATAGGGGTGATTTTGATTAGCGCTTTCAGGGCTACTGCAAGGTCTATTTACATAACGGGCGTCCCAGCGTCTGCTATCGCTGCATCAGAGTGACTACGAGTCGACAGGGCTGGAGATTGGGAAAGCGTTAACAACTAACGCCTAGTGAATAGCAGAGGGGCCTTTCAGCCCATAGTGAACATCAACCCAAATCCCCCACCTACATGACCTCGTTTCAGAATCCCCCACAGAGGGAGCCCAGAGGGACGCATCCCTTTGTCAGGGGGTCTGGGGGATGTGCCCCCACATATATATAAACCTACCTGGGCGGGTGAGTGGGAAACACCACCCATGCTCACTATGAGCGGGAACAGGGGGACCTCTTGGCGTCTATGGGGATTGCAAAGGGGCGATGCCCCTTTGCCGGGGCCGATGGGTAGGGTTGAACCCTCTCTTTTGACACTGGTATATAATCTATCATCTCATATACGAGCCGTTTCGACCATAAATGAAAAGAGAGGTGAAGAATGGCTGAGGGTTTAACTGGCAAAATAGCACTGGTCACCGGAGGAGGATCGGGCATAGGTCGGGCTACTGCCCTGACCTTCGCTCGGGAGGGTGCGACTGTAGTAATAGCTGACATAAATGCAGAGGGGGCTGCCGAGACGGTTAGATTGGCGCAAGACCGCAGCGGTCAAGCTTCATCCATTAAAGCAGACGTCACCAGGCCGAGCGACGTGGAGAAGATGGTCGACACTGTCATTGAGTCTCATGGACGGTTAGACTGCGCCTACAATAATGCGGGCATAGGCGGCACCCAGATCAAAACCCACGAGTACCCTGAGGACGATTGGGACAACGTCATCGACGTCAACCTGAAGGGTGTGTGGCTGTGCATGAGGTACGAGATCCCTCACATGCTGAAGCAGGGAAGTGGAACCATCGTCAACACATCCTCGATACTAGGTGTGGTCGGCTGCTCTAACATGGCCGCCTATAACGCCAGCAAACACGGGGTGGCAGGATTAACTAAGACGGCGGCCATCGAATATGCCAGGTCCGGCATTCGGGTCAATGCAGTCGCTCCAGCGGTGATTAACACCCCCATGGTGCAACAAGACAGGTCTCTAGGCTTTTCCAGCGAAGTCGATGATCTATCGCGAACTCCCTTAGGCCGCATCGGAGAACCCCAGGAGGTTGCCGAGGCAGTGGTCTGGTTGTGCTCGGACGCCGCATCCTTCGTTACTGGGCACATAGTGGCAGTGGATGGTGGATACCTGGCAATGTAGCCTTGGTATCAACTCGGGCTAGCCGTCTCGACTCAACCAGTACTCGGCGATATCAATGCCCCGCATGAACGCGACGTCCGGATAGGAGCGGGCATGTCTGATTAATCTCTCCAAAGTAGACAATCGGCTGGGGCGCCCTGTTATCTGAGGATGCATGGTAAGGGTCATACATCGTCCGTACTTGTAGACCCCATCAAACTCCGAGGCGTAGGAATCGAAGACGCTGTCCGGATCGTGCATAGCGGTATAGACATTGGCTTGAGGTACGCAGGCAAAGTACGCGAAGTCGTCCAGCGACCACTTGACCGGAATCTCCACAAGCTTCTTCCCATCCACACGATGGGTATAAGGGGCATCGTCGTCCATGAGACTCGTATCGTAGACGAAATCATGGGCCGCAAGCAGGGAAAGAGTATGAGAGCTGGGATCAAAGCGAGGCGCTCTATATCCCCTGGGCCTCTCTCCAGTGATGGATTCCAGAACGGATATGCCCTTTTCCAAGACCTCGACTTCCTCTTCTAAATCCATCGTTCCCGGAGGTTCGTGTATATAGCCATGGTGACCCACTTCATGGCCCCGTTTCACCAGATCTTTGACCATTTCCGGGTAGTTCTCTGCCACGTAGCCCGGCACATAGAAGCTGGCCTTGATATCGTAGTCGTCGAGGAGTTTCAAGATTCGATGCACTCCTCGTTTGGGGCCATACTCCGCCATTGACATAAGAGTTGGGCGATTGGCGAAGGCGGGATTCCTGTTCAGCCATGAGGTTACCCCGTCTATGTCAAAGCCCAGAGTTACAACACAGCGTATGTCTTCAGGCCAAATTCCCGCCATTTCAGATCTCCACCCTTGATTTCATCCAGTACTCGGCAATATCGACAGCCCTCATGAACTTAACGTTTGGGTGAGAAATTATGTGCTGAATGGTTCTCTCCAGGCCCAGGATTCGGCCCGGTTGACCGATGATTTGAGGGTGAAGTGTGAGGATGTAGCACCTTCCTTCCTTATACAATCCATCGAATTCGGCGATCCAGGTTTTATAGACGCTTGTTGGGCTGCACATGGGTCCTCGAAACTGAAGGAAGGGATCGAAGCCAAAATGAGGAAAATCATCCAGTAGCTCATGGATGGGAAGCTCTACCAAGTCGCCTCTATCGGTCTTCCAGATGTAGGGGGCATCGTCGTCCATGAGACTGCTGTCGTAGAGGAACCCGTGCTCGGCTAGTAGTGGGCCGCTATTGGTGCTCAGATCCCAGGCTGGCGACCTGTAGCCTTTGGGTCTGTGACCAGTTAGCCTCTTCAAGACTTCTATGCCCTTTTCAAGCACCTCTCGCTCTTTTTCAAGAGTGATCTCTGCCGGGGGCTCATGCTTATAGCCGTGGTGGCCTACTTCATGGCCACTGGAGATTATGTCCTCCACCAGTTGGGCGTGGGTCTCAGCCACGTAGCCAGGCACGAAAAAGCTGGCCTTGATATGGTATTCATCCAACAGCCGGAGAATTCTAGGTACTCCAGTCTTGGGCCCGTACTCGCCCATAGTCATGATGCCGGGACGCTCAGGTAGAGCCCATTCCGGGCCGGATGTCCAGCTGGTGACACCATCCACGTCGAAGCTTAGGCTCACTACGCACTGGACGTCATCGGGCCAAATACCTGACACGGTTGAAACACCTCCAAGTCACTTCTCTGTTGGATAGTCTACATCATCAAGATGAGGATTTCACTCGCTTGTATCCATAAGGCTTACATACTAAGATGATATGCACATCACGCAAACGTCCCACGGAGGAGTGTACTGGTAAAACTGGCCCGACTGGATGAACACACACGCAACGATGTGATGGACTTTGCCATCTTGGAGTACGAGACATCTCCATGGACTCCGCTAGAGAAGCCGTTATCCCAGTGTAAAGTCGCTCTAGTGACCAGTGCAGGGCTGCACCTTCGCTCCGACAAACCCTTCGTTACTTACAAAGGTCAGGAGGAGGACTCGTCATATCGAGTGATTCCCTCAAACGTGCACCCGAAGGACCTGGTGACCAGTCACGTCAGCATCGGCTTCGACCACATAGGCGTTTATCAGGATATAAATGTTGCCTTCCCGATAGATCGCTTTAGAGAGCTGGCAGAGGATGGCGCCATCGGCAGCCTATCCGACAACTACTACTCCTTCATGGGTGGGGTGGTTTTCCCTAAGACCTTCCAGCGCCTAATGCAGGGGACGGGCAGAGAGGTTGCCGGACGGATGAGGTCTGAAGGCGTGGATCTGGTCTTTCTAACCCCCGTCTGACCCGTTTGCACCCACACAGTTAGTGTGCTGGCCAGAACATTCGAGGAAGAAGGGCTTACCACCGTGGGCATTGCATTGATTCGTGAGCAGGCCGAGAAGGTGAAGCCTCCACGGGCTCTGTTTGTCCCCTTCGAACTGGGCCGTCCTCTAGGCAAGCCAAATAACCCTGAGCTTCAGCACACGGTCATCCGCGCCGCTCTGGATCTGTTGCAGAATGAATCGGGACCTGTTCTGGCTGAGTTTCCCGAAGTAGAAGGTCCGGTTAAGCTGTTCCAGGCGTCTGAAGTTCAACTTGACCAGGCCCAGGCGGACCTTGACCCAGCGGAAGAACTGAGGGTATTGCGACCATGCTACCTGCTATGGATGGATAATCATGACGGCTGTACGGCTGTAGGCATATCAGGGATTCCCCATCAGCGCTTTCGTGGGATGGTTCGCTTCCTGCAGGCGTATGCCAGAGGAGAAAAGGCGGATATGAAGGAGCGTACATCTCATGTGTCAGTCGAGGAGTTCATCCGCCATTGCACCTCTGATCTGAAAGCCTTCTGTTATGAATCCAGGATGATACAGAGCCCTGAATCAACCCAGGAGCAGATCGACCAGTGGTTCTGGGGTGGCACGGCAGCGGGGCGGCTTTTGAAATCGATTGCCTACCGAATGAGCGAGGAGGATGACCCGATTCTGAAAGATATCGCCTACGGTATCGCACGATAAAGCTCGCAGGGTCAAAGTTGACATGATGGAGTCGGGCTTCCCCAAATGATGAACATAAAGTATTATAGACACAATCTCAGGCATCTCACGGCGAGGAGGCAAGACTATGAAAAACGGCTTTAAAATCGTCGATAGCGATCTCCATGTAATAGAGCCTCCCACTATGTACAAAGATTACATGGATCCCAAGTTTCGGGAAAAGGCCCCCAAGTGGACCGGCCACCTCGAGCACAGCGCCGGCGGCTGGGCACTCGAAGACATGGAGCATGCAGGACCCGAGTGGGTAGATAAAGATACCGTTTCCCGTGGGTTCTTGATCAAAAGAAAAGAGCAGTACTACGTCGAAGAAAAAGAGCAGGGTTACACCCCACAACTGGCCTTGAAGGCCATGGACCTCGAAGGAATAGACGTGGCCATTATGTTCCGGTCCACAGTACAGATGTCGATGCACGTGGAGGGGCAGGACCCAGAGTACACGATGTCGTTGTGCCGCGCCTTCAACGACTGGTTGGCTGACTTCATCAAAACAGACCCACGACGGCTTCTAGGGGCGGCAATGATTCCCCTCAACGATATACCTGCAGCGGCGAAAGAGGCCGAACGAGCCGTCAAAGACTTAGATATGGTAGCAGTAACTCTGCTATCCACACCCTTAAATGAACGCATGCCTCACGACCCAGAGTGCGACTTGCTTTGGGAAACCCTTCAAGACCTGAACGTTCCCGCTACATTCCATGACACTTCGGGAGGCTACTCGAAGATGAATCCCGGGTACTGGTTCAGGGAACACCCCAACAATCTGGTTCTCACCCATGCGTTTTCCTTCCCACTGACGCTGATGATGACCATCGGCTGCATGACGATAGGAGGTGTTCTACAAAGGTTCCCCAGGTTGAAAGCAGCTTTCCTGGAAGGGAACTGCTCATGGTTGCCTTGGCTGCTGTACCGATTAGATGAGCAGTGGGAGATCTTCGGCGAGGGACAGCATATTCAACTGGAGCAGCTACCCAGCGAATACTTCAAAGAACGCTGCTTCGTCTCCGTAGAGAGCGATGGGGAACTCCTTCAGCAGGTGGTCGAAACGGTGGGCGACGACAACATAGTCCTCTCCACCGACTACCCACATGAAGATTCCAACTACCCATTCGCCATCGAGACCTTCTTGAGCTATGACGGGGTCTCAGATGAAACCAAGAAGAAGATTCTCTGGGACAACTGTGCCAGGCTCTACAGCTTGAACGGCTACTAACCCTATCCAGGGGTGATCTGGGTTTTCATTTCCTGCCAGGCCTGCCGGGCCTCCTCCACCGATCCCTCGTCCTCGATGGTGGTGATATCACCAGGGTCCTGGTCCAGAACTACTGCCTTGAAGACCCTCCGCATTATCTTACCGCTGCGAGTCTTGGGCAGCATGCCAACGAAATTTAGGTCTCCGATAACCGCAACAGGTCCTAGCTCTTGTCGGATGGTCTTGAGAAGCTCCTTGCGCAGTTCCTCCGAAGGTTCGTAGCTATTCTTGAGCACCACGAAGGCTGAAATCACCTCTCCTCTTACTTCGTCAGGCCTACCGGTGACTCCGGCCTCGGCCACCGCTGGATGTTTGAGGAATGCTGTCTCCACCTCTACGGTGCCCATCCTGTGAGCGGCTATTTTGATAACTTCGTCCGCGCGCCCGGCGAACCATACGTACCCATCTTCGTCTATTTGAGCCGAGTCACCCGTGAAATACACGCCCTCGATTCGATTCCAGTAATCCGTACCATATCTCTCCGGCTCTCCCCACAGAGAGGGTGTCAGGCTGGGGAAAGGGTGTTTTAGCACCAGGATCCCCTTCTCGCCGGTGGGGCAAGGTTCGCCTTCTGGGCTCATTACTGCCACATCTATGCCCGGCAATGGTATTCCCGCCGAACCGGGTTTTATAGGAAGCATGGATAAGCCGTAAGGGTTACCTATCGCCGGCCCGCCTGTTTCCGTTTGCCACCAGTGATCCATGACAGGTACCCTATCCTTCAATACCGTCTTTTGGAGCCACTCCCAGGCCGGGGCATTCAATGCCTCTCCGGCACACACCACGCGAGTCAGAAGGGGAAGCTCACCCTTCGGGGTCGCATCTTCTCCGTACCTCATCAGTAGTCGTACTGCTGTTGGGGAAGTGAACAGGCCCGTCACCCCGAACTCCTCCATCAGTTTCCACAGGACATCGGGCGATGGATAGTCCAGCGCACCCTCGTATGCGATGGAGGTGCAACCGATCAACATGGGCGCATACACTATGTAGCTGTGCCCCACCACCCATCCAATGTCTGACGTAGCCCACCATACGTCGGTGGGTTTAAGGTCATAGCACCAGCGACTCATGCTGTATATGCCGACCTGATAGCCTCCGTGAACGTGGACTACCAGCTTGGGTTTCGCTGTAGTTCCCGAGGTGGCGAGGATGTAAGCGGGCTCGTTGGCCTCCATAGGAACGTAGCTTCCATCATGGCCAACTCCTCGATCCAGAAACTCCTGCCAATGGAGATCCCGTCCAGGTTTCATGGGAACTTCATCAGCTCCCCTACGAAGCACTACTACGTGGTCTACACAGTCGAGGCCTGTATCCATAGCAGCGTCGACTATCCCCTTGAGAGGAACGTCTTTACCCCTACGCAGAGTGATGTCAGAGGTAAAGATCAGTCGTGAACCGCTGGCTTGCACCCGGTCGGCTATTGCCCCTGCTCCAAAACCGGCAAAGATCACCGAGTGGATGGCGCCAATGCGAACTGTGGCCAGCATGAGCATAACCGCTTCTGGGCAAACCGGCATGTAGATAGTGATGCGATCACCTTTCTTTATACCCATACCACGTAACGCAGCAGCGATGCGGTTCACTCCGTGAAGCATTTGAGAGTAGGTGAATACTCGTCGCTCACCCCTCTCTGTGGCGTAGATGAGAGCAGCGTGCCCACCCCAACCTCGCTCGACGTGGTAGTCCAGACAGTTGTAGGCCAGGTTGGTCTGCCCGCCACTGAACCATCGAAATGTGGGGAAGTCGTGCTCGAAAACCTTGTCCCATTTCCGAAACCAGTGCAACTCCTCCGCTGCACGCCCCCAGAACCCATCCGAGTCCTCAATCGCTTCCTTACACCACCGTTGAACTATCGGATTTATAGTTTCCATGCGCTATCCCCCTGGAAGGTCTGGTCGGGTGCTATGGCTTAGTCGGGAAGAGTGAGGCCTCGCGTCCCTTCGTAGATGGACCGGGGCCTGAACAGACGATTGTCGTTGTGCTGCTCCACCACGTGAGCTACCAAGCCAGCGGTGCGAGAGCACAGAAATATGGGTGTGTACAGTGGGATGGGGATATCCAGGAGATAGAACAGGAGACCTATGGGGTAGTCGGTGTTGGCGTGTAGACCTTTCTCCCTGCTAAGGACCTTTTCCACCGTATCGTATATGGCAGCCAGGTCCTTTCCATCAGGTGTACGTTCAGCCAGCTTCGAGATGTAGTCTCTGAGAAAGACGGCACGAGGGTCTGGTCTGCGCGCGTACACCCTATGTCCAAACCCCATGATTCGCGCCTTTTGCTCCAGCTTCTCCATAACGTAAGGCTCTGCTCTCGATGGTCCCCCTTGCTGGTTGATCTCCAACAACATGTGTGCAGCGGCCTCGTTGGCCCCCCCGTGAAGCGGACCTTTCAGGGAGGCCACAGCACCAACCACCGCCCCATAAATATCCGAGAGGGTTGAGGCAATGACCCGGGCGGCGAAAGTTGAGTTGGGCATCTCGTGCTCTATGTAGCAGATAAGAATACGATCGAAGACATCGAGGGATTGAGCGTCGGGTCTCTCTCCCTTCAACATATAGAGGAAGTTTTCAGAGTATCCAAGACTTGGATCAGGCCTTATCGTGGGAAGGTTGTTCATAGCTCGGTAGGCATTGATGGTGATGGTGGGCATTGCCGCGACTAGCCTGAGTCCCTTCTGGAGATTCGCTTCCTCAGAGTTATCAGACAGTCTGCTCGGCTCTTCGTAACCGGCCAGGAAAGAAACGCCGGTACGCAGGGCATCCATGACGCTCATGGATTGGGGCATCAGATCAAACAAGCGGTACATATCGTCCGGGAGCTCCGACTGATCTTTGAGAGTATTGGTGAAGGTTTCGGCGCTAGTTTTGTCAGGCAGATCTCCATAGATCACCAGATAAGCAACATCCACGTAGCTAAGTCTTCGGGCTAGCTCAATCAGATCGTAGCCACGGACTACGATCTGTTCTATTTCAACATCTAAATGAGATACGCTGGTAGGAGCAGCAACAACCCCTTCCAGTCCCGGACTGTAGCTTGACATAGTAATTGGAGCTTCCTTCTAACCTTTACCTAGTCTCCCTTGGAGAGCCTCCGGTCTGTTTCCCCATAGCGATGATAATCTATGAGGTCGTACAGCTCCTCTCTGGTTTGCATCCGCTCCAGCCATTCGGTTTGTGTGCCTTTGTCTCGGATGTCGGTCAGCACGGACTCTACCGCTGTACTCGCTACTCTCAATGTTGTCACAGGGAAAATGACGATGTTATAGCCCATCTCCTCGAATCTCTCGGCTGTGAGGTAAGGCGATTTGCCGAACTCGGTCATGTTGGCTAGAAGAGGGCCATCGACGGCATCGGCGTATATCTTGAACTCCTCTTCCGACTCCATAGCCTCTGGGAAAATGATATCGGCTCCCGCCTCTTTGTAGATTCGTCCCCGGCGAATGGCCTCCTCCATACCGTGAACAGATCTAGCGTCGGTGCGAGCTATGATTAGCAATTCCCTACGCGCAGCTACTGCAGCCCTAACCTTTTCAGCAAAAGCCTCGGCGGAAACTACCGACTTGCCATCGAGATGACCGCACCGTTTGGGAAGGACCTGGTCTTCGATCTGAATCGCAGCAGCGCCGGCGTCCTCCAGATCTTTCACCGTTCTCATGACGTTAAGCGCCTCACCGAAACCCGTATCCGCATCCACGATTAATGGAAGATCGCATGCCCTCACCATCCAACGTACTGCATTGACGAGCTGATCGAGAGTAAAAAGTCCTAGATCCGGCAAGCCCAGACTGGCAGAGAACGCACCACCGGAAAAATAGAGGGCCTCGAACCCCACCTTCTTTGCCACCAACGCGGTCAAGGAGTTGAAAGCTCCCGGCACAGTCAGAGTTTTTCCATCGTCCAGCATTCGGGAAAGCCTGCCGGCATGGCTATGGTCTCTATCTTTCTCCAGGAGCCATGTCATACTTCCAGTGTCTCCATAAGACTTTCCAAGTCTTGCTGCTCTTCCAGACACATTACTAAATCGACCGCCCGATCTGTCTGCTCCTGTGTCCAGTAGGGGCTAACGTTTACTCTAAACTTCTCTATCACCTCGTTGTCGGTCATCTTGTTCTTTGCATGCCCCCTGGGAAAGCTCACCTCTTTAGTCATTTGTCCACCATCACCCCTGCTAATAGTGATCCGGTTTGGGATACCTTCTGGATAGCCCAGGGTTAGTTGGGAGTCCTCTTCCAGGGTTGTCCTATCCAACAGCACTCTGATATCCGCATCTTGAATCTTGGCCTGCGAGAAGGACTCCTTTGTGATTGTCCCATCTTGAAGGGCAGCACAAATGATGTAGGGCAAAGAGTGGTCAGCGGTCTCCCTGGTCTTGGGTCGCCACTTCTCCGGGTCTTTTGCTATTATCTCGTAAGCTACTTTGAATGTATCGATTTTGATTGACTCGATGGAGTCCAGCTTGCCATTTAGGCCATCTCTCAGGTCGATGGCTGCATCCACCGCGCTCTGGGCGTGATACTCCACAGGCCACTTCTTAATGTAAGTGTCCCGAATGAGGGTGGGGGGACTGCCTTCTTCAACGGAACGTAGGGCTGCATCATCGAAGGCGCCACCATTGAAGAGTTGGCTGAAGAACCCCATCTCTCCCTCGAAGGGGCTGTAGGGGCCGGTGAACCCACTTCGAGCGGCCAAGCTGGCGAAAACGGCATTTCGGACGGAGTTGGCCGCCGCCGCCCCCTTCCACATAGATAGCTCTCCAGCCCTGGTCTGACGCATGGAGGCGTGAGGAACGCTGTAAATGGATATGGCATGTTCGATTTCAGGCGGCGTCAAGTCTATAAGCCGCGCCGCGCCACATGCCGCCCCCAGGCCAGTGTAGACGACGTGGTCCCATTGATGCTCTCGGAGGCTGGCAGCATCGCATAGGTCTACCATCACCTCGTACGCCAACGCAATGCTTGCGACGAGGTCTTTAATAGACCGCTTGCCCCACTGACAAAGGGCCATCAAGCCTGGGATGACATCGCTGGGGTGAATAGGCTCCAACGATAGGTAGGTATCGTTGAAGTCCAGATATCTCACCATTACGCCGTTGGCAAAGGCGGAGGCTTCAGGTGTAGCCTGGGTGGACAGCCCCCAGATGGCAGCTCCATCAGGGACAGAGTAGTCCGATGCGTATTTTCGTGCGGCCATTGGCGCATCGTCGCGGAAGGCAGCAATAGCCACACCTATACTATCGAGGATACGGCGCTTAACTTCATGGATGGTCTCAGGAGGCAAGTCTTCCCACTTAACGTTATGAGCATAGCTGGCAAACAACCTGCTGTATTTATCAGACATCGTTAAGTTTCGTACACTGCCAGGGAATCCCCGGGGAACTAAGCCGCCTGCGATTGAGTGTAGACAATCGGGAGAACAGTGTCAATTTGGCGCTGCTGGATATAATATTAAGCAGGTTAGGCGGAGGAACCTCATGATAACCAATGTGAAAACGGCTGCCGTTTATGTCTCCGATCAAGATGCTGCCCTCCGATTCTATACTGAGAAGCTGGGATTCGAGGTGCGACAGAATCAGTCCATGGGTCGAACCGGTAGCTGGATAGAGGTTGCTCCTCCTAGAGCAGAGACTCGGATAGTCCTACACCATCGTTCTATGATGGAGGACTGGGAGAAGCGTAAACCCTCTATCGTCTTCGGCTGCCGGGATATAGAAGCCACCACTGCTGAACTGGTAGAACAGAGCGTGACCTTTACCCAAAAGCCGACCAAGATGAAGTGGGACGCCTTCGCCATATTCTCCGACCTAGACGGCACCGAGTTTGTGCTGGCGGAGGGAACATGACTAAGCCAAAGGCAGATAGCGCCAACAAGAACGACAAATGCAAAGGAGGCGACCTTGGATACAGTAGTTAGAGGCGGAACAGTGGTAACGGCTTCGAGTGAGTTTGTGGGAGATGTCGGAATCCAGGGTGGAAAGATAGCCCAGATCGGCGGCTCCATTTCCGCTCCCCAGACCATCGACGCAACGGGCAAGCTGGTCGTTCCCGGCGGAGTGGACGTGCATGTCCACTTTGCTCCCTGGGGAGTGACGGAGGAGGAGGCGCTGAGGGAAGGCGGCACCACGTCAGACGACTTCTACTCGGGCACGCAGGCTGCCGTCGCTGGAGGGGTGACCAGTGTCGGAAACATGGTATATCTCATACCTCATAAGGAGCCAAGCTTACTGAAGACCCTGGAAATGGCAGCAGCTGACGCCGAGGCCAAAGCCATCTGTGATTTCACCAACCACCCGGTAATCATCGACCCATCACCTGAAGCTATTGCCGAGATCCCACGCCTTGTAGATGAGGGATACACCTCCATCAAGATATTCCTATCCTTCGGATTCATCGGACGTGAAGAGGATTATCTCAAGGTGATGGAGGCAGCAGGGAAACACGGAATCCTCTCAATGGTTCACTGCGAAGACGAAGGCATCCTCAATTTCACGAGAGATCGTTTGTTATCTGAGGGAAATACGAACATAAGGTACTATCCCGAGAGTCGTCCCGTCTGTGCGGAGACAGCTGCCACTGCCAAGGCTGTAGCCATGGCCGAAGCAACCCATGCACCCATCTACGTAGTTCACCTATCATCCACCACTGCCCTGGAGGAGACTCGGAAGGGCCGGACCGGCGGCCAGCAGGTGTACGTGGAGACCCGTCCTATTTACCTTTACCTGACCAGCGAGCGATACAACCTGCCCGATGGAGCCAAGGACGTGGGTGAGCCCCCTCTTCGTGAACAGTCGGACGTCGAAGCTCTGTGGGAGGGCTTGCGCATAGGAGACATACATACTCTCTGCTCAGACCATGCACCCTGGACGTTGAGTCAGAAGCTGAATCCCGCTTTGAAAATAGGAGGCTTTTATGCAGGAGTCGCCAGTCTAGAAACTCAGATGCCCATGCTCTACTCGGAAGGCGTGCTAAAGGGAAAGGTCTCTCTGAATCGGTGGGTTGAGGTGACCGCAACCAACGCAGCCAAGCTTTTCGGCATGTACCCGCAGAAGGGGACTATATCCGTTGGCTCCGATGCCGATATCGTGGTGTGGGACCCTGATCTCAAGCGCACAATCCGAGGCGAAGAGATGCACTCCAAGTCCGGGTTCGACGTTTTCGAGGGCCTAGAGGTGCAAGGTTGGCCGGTCTACACCCTCTCAAGGGGCGAGATCGTTTACGAAAAGGGTGAGATCAAAGGCTCCCAAGGTCGAGGGAGACGTATTGAGCGGGGTCTCTACAGGCCTCTCTAGGTGACAGCTAAATCCTGCTGTAGCCGCTCCCAGGCTCGTCCGAATCTACACCCACACCCCTCCCATCCTCGAGCATGCCGTACTCTTTGAGTATCTGCTGACTATAGGTTACTCGGCCCGCTACTTTCTCCAGCGGTTCCGTCGCCAGGAGCAAGACCGCTCTGGCCATCAGGGAAGGAGGCTCTCCATCGGGGTCGTCGATTCCGCCAACCAGTCCATGAAAAATCGTTCCAGGAGTCGGAACCACCAGGGAAGGGGAGACGCAGGTAACCGAGATGCCGTGTTGATACACCTCTAAGGCGAGCCCTTGCGTAAATCTCTCTATGGCTGCCTTTTGAGGCCCGTAACAGGCATCTCCAATTTCATCGTTAGGGTAGGTGTAAGGGCCTCTGCCTGGTCCTATAGCCGACTCCGACGAGATGTTGACTATGCTTCCACCGCCCCTGGGTATCATGTCTTTGAGCACCAACTGACTAAGGATGAAGGGAGCATGTACGTTGATCGCCCAGGTACGCATCCAGCGATTGATCTGGTACTCTTCTATGGGAACGAAGTATGCCAAAGCGGCATTATTGACCAGCACATCAACAGGCCCATAAGTATCTTGGGTCTCTTTTACCAGCCTTTCACACTCCTCAGGAAGGGAGATGTTCACGGCCACCGGCGTCGCATCGCCTCCCGCTTTGCGGATCTCCTCACACGTAGTCTCCAACGAGCCTTCCAGAGGGTGATCACCCTCCTTTAGCGTACGAGCGGCACACACCACCTTGCCCCCCTCCTCCGCAAACAGCTTGGCGATTTCAGCGCCTATTCCACGGCTGGCGCCAGTCACTAGAGCTACTTTTCCGTCCAGTTTACCCATCATCTCCCCCTATATCTCTAGCCCATCGTCTTTTGGAGCCCATCCCAGAACAGAAGCTCGTTGGCCTGGAGAAATCTGGCCGCATCGCGGATATGCATGGGAGGGACTCCTTCATCCATTCCCTCCTGAATGATCTCAATGGATGGCTGCTCGGCTTCAGGGCGGGGAGTTGCGAAGAGAACCAGGAACTCCACCTGCTCGTCGGTGAAGCCATAGCTTCTTCGAAGGGCCTGGGCCATTCGACCGCAGTTTGCTCCCCACGCCGGAAGGTTAACGAGAAACGCCCCTGCTAACTCCGCCGGAGAGCCATGGCTGGCTAGCCATGCTAAGAAGTGAGTGTAGGCTTGAGATTCGGCCGATGAGGTGTAAGACTCCAACCACTCCTCGGTTAGGTTCATAGCATTGGCCAGGACATGCAGCGCCTTGAATGCAGCGTCTTCTCCAGCGAGCACGTCCAGAAAGAAGCGCTGGGTCTTTTCCGTGGTGCATCTCGAGACCAAAAGAGCAACACTCCGTATGTCGCTTTCGATTATTCGATGCTGCTCACCTGCGAAGTGAGACAGCTTTTCCCTTGGAATAAGGCCCTTCTCTGCCGCTTCAATATAGGGATGGCTGAGAATGGTATCGTCCAGCGGTTTAATGCCTTGACGTATCTCTTCAACCAGCCTTTTTGCCTGCTCCATATTCAACCTCCGGCTCTCCTGCAATCGATGTAGTTAGTGAGATGGAGGATCTCCGCTTGGCTCCCCTACGAAGGTCTTACGGAACCGATACAGAGTCATCTCCGGCTCGATGGGTGACACGGGAGGCGGCTCGACCTCTTCTATCTTGGCCACGATGAACCAGGGGCCGTCCTCACCCAGGGCCTGTCTAAACACGGTTTCTAACTCTTCTAGCTCTTTCACCGTTGCCGTCTTAGGAATGTTACAGGAAGCCGCCACTCGTTCCAGATCAGTCCCAAAGGCGGTGTGGGTGGGTTGGTGTCCTGTCTGGCCCCACTCCTCGTTGTCCCACACCACAATCACCAGATTCTTGGGATTCTCCCGGCCTATGGTGGCGATGGTACCCATGTTCATAAGCAGAGAGCCATCTCCGTCCAGGGAAATTACCTTCTCAGAAGTGGAAAGCGCCATTCCCAAGGCGATGGAGCTGCAAAGACCCATAGATCCGTATGTATAGAAGTTACGCTCTCGATGCTCCACGCTCCAGAGGTCGTCGGTAGTGGGTCCTAGATTAGCAACCACCGGCTGGTCGTTCAGGTTTTGAGCCAGGACTTTCGTAGCTTCCAGCCTACGCAAGCTTCCCTCCATGGAGTTGAGGAGTAAGACACAGGGCTACCGGATGTCTAGTGTTGAAGCAGAGCTTCAATGCCCCCGACACAACCAAATCCAAGTCCGAATCATCAGTGAGGGTGTAGAAGGGAATCCCCAGCACGTCCAGGATGGGGCGAGTAGCACGTCCCATGGGAACCTGGGCTAGGTTGAACTCACCGATCTCCCCCCTCAGGTTGATGAACATGGGAATGGGCATCCGGCAGGGAATCACCAGGCTAGCGATGGCATTGATGGTGTTGCCAAACCCACTGGATTGCATAAACACAGCTGAGTTGCGGCCAACGGCATAAGCGCCACCAGCTATCCCTATAGCCTCCTCCTCCCTAGTTGCCGCCACAACATGGAAGTAGGGGTCCGACTCCATCAAACGAGTGACTTTATCGATGCTTATGTCGGGAACAAAAGGTATGAGTGAAACACGATTTTGCTTCAGCGCCTCGATTATACGTTCCGCCCAATTCACGCGATGAATGCTCCTTCTAATGCCCTAATATTCAGCGTAAGGGATTATTACACATCCTGACCCTTGCGAAAAGGGCTAATAGAGATTCCGTAATCTGGGGCGGAGTATCTGGTGGAGAACTACCAGGGTTCCTACACTGACAGCCAGGAACAGGACCAGGCCCCAGCTAAACCCATGGGATACCACGCCAAGGGCAGTCCCAGCCGCAGGTGCATGTTCCGTATCCGTGATGGCCATTAGCAGAACGGATACGCCGACTGTCAGGGCCCCTGTCAACGCAAAGAAGAAGGCGCCTTCAGCGTCGAAGGCCGCAGCCACAGACCCGACTATAACGGCAATCGCGTGCCCTCCTATGACGTGTCTGGGACTCGCAGTTGCGCTGTGAGGCATTACGAACAATACGAAGGCAGTGGAGCCGAGAGCAGCGATGACCACCGTCCTGGAAAGGGCATCCTTCACCGAGAGAACGGCTAGTAGGGCAAGGGTGGCAAGCATGGTCTGAAGCAGATAGCTGCCTGGACTCCGCTTAACTCTTCGGTCGAAGATACGGAAGGGGATACGCATTGATAGACTTCCACGTCAATCCCAGTCCAGTTCCACACAGCCCGGTAATCTCAAAGCACGTCTAAGCTAGACAGAGGAAATTGTAGTGGTGCTTATCCACAACGTCAAATGTTCGTACACGGATGGATTCGGAGTAGTCGGCCGCCTATGACAAATGCACTCGCAATGTGGTATACAATATCGCTCGTATCCCTTTTAAATGAGCGAGCAAATGGAGGTGTAAAAGTGACTCTGGGTCTAACGGGTAAAGTCGCCTTAGTGACGGGCTCTGGATCGGGAATAGGACGAGCTACTGCGCTAACCTTCGCTAGAGAGGGAGCGAAGGTAGTTGTGGCAGACATCGTCCCGGAGGGTGGCCAAGAGACGGTTCGCATGATCAAAGAATCGGGCGGCGAGGCCACATTTTTAAAGGTTGACGTGTCTAAGGTGGAAGAAGTTCAGAAAATGGTCAAGGACGTGATAGATACCTACGGCAGCTTGGACTGTGTTCATAACAACGTCGCCGCACGAAAAGGCCCTCAAGTTCCCGTCCATGAATATCCCGAAGATGAATGGGACAAGATATTAGGCATAGACCTTCGAAGTGTGTTCTTATGCATCAAGTACGAAGTAGTTGAGATGCTAAAGCAGGGTAGGGGCGCAATAGTCAATACCGCCTCTATCAATGGCCTGGCTGGAGGCCCCAACGACTCGCCCTACATAGCCGGAAAGCATGGTGTGGTAGGCCTGACCAAAGCAGCCGCCATCGAGTACGCTAGAGAGGGGATCAGGGTCAATGCGGTATGCCCAGGCTTCATCGACACACCTCGAACCGCAAGGCTAAAAGAGGTGGACCCGAAGGCCCAGGACGAGCTGTTGGCCCAGCACCCTATTGGGCGGGCAGGAAAACCCGAAGAGATAGCAGCAACCGTCGTATGGCTCTGCTCCGACGCCGCATCCTTCGTCACCGGACACGCTATAGCCGTGGATGGCGGATACATGGCCCAATAGGTTGGGGCTGAGAGTTTATGCCCTGGTTTCAGGGGTCGATAAACGTAACGCGAAGACGCTCGCTGAGCAAGAGTTGGGATGTTTTGTTTCCTCGAGGCATGGAATTCCTTATAGGGATGCCTCTTGGAGTTCTGTTAATAATACTGAGGTAGTCCGGAAGCATTTTGCACAAGCCGAGGATAGCCCGAATCTAATTAAATTAATTCTATTGCCTGAGATGACTCGATGGCATCAGCTATACATAATAATCTGACAAAGAAAGTAGTAAGCTTCCTAGCCAAAAGGTTGACCGCGAAGGCTGGAACTTTCATCAAGAGAGGTAGATTGTCTGTCGAGTTTCCCGACGGTAGTACCGCTAACCTTGGAAATCCCTCTGATCAACCTTCTGCCGACCTGAAGATCCATGACGAAAAGTTCTACAAACGGTTACTCTTCGATGGCGAGATTGGGGTTTCCGAGGCGTATGTCGACGGCCTATGGACATCCGATGATCTGGCAAGTCTCTATGAGTTGGCCATCCTCAACAGGGAACACATCAGCCCCAACTACTCCTGGCTTTCAAGACTGTCAAGGCTGCGCAACAGGTACTTCCATCTAGCAAGACGTAACACTCCATCCACCAGCAAGGATAACATCCATGCCCACTACGATTTAGGCAACGACTTCTTTCGTTTATTCCTTGACGAGACCATGACCTATTCCTGCGCCGTCTTCTCGTCGGAGGGTGAAGATCTGGCTGATGCACAACGCAATAAATACCTTCGGATATGTGAGAGGGCAGGCCTCATCCCGGAAGATCACGTTCTGGAAATCGGCTCGGGGTGGGGTGGATTCGCCGTATTTGCGGCGCAGAATTATGGATCTAAGGTCACCACCATCACCATATCGAAGGAGCAGTTTGACCGAACAAAAAAGCTGGTCCAAGAGCTGGGCCTCTCGTCTCTGATAGACATCCAGCTGTGCGACTATCGAGAGGTAGAGGGCGAGTACGACAAGATCGTGAGTATCGAGATGTTCGAGGCGGTAGGATACGAATATTTCCAGACCTTCTTCCGCAAGTGCGATGCCGTGCTAAGGCATGGCGGACGCATGTGCATGCAGGTGATTACCATCCCCAATAGGTCCTTTGCTGCTCATCGTGATGGCGTCAACTGGCTTCAGAAGTATATATTCCCGGGAGGACTTCTACCATCTCTTGCCGAGATGGAGCGGTCATTATCTTCGACCTCGTTGCTGCTAACCCATGCCGAGGAAATCGGCGCCCATTACGTCCCCACCCTAAGGCGATGGAGAGAGCGTTTCCTTGCCAATCACAACGCGGTGCGAGACTTGGGCTTCGATGACAAGTTTATTCGAATGTGGGAGTGCTATCTAGCTTCATGCGAAGCAGCTTTTAGAGCCCGCTCCATTGGAGATGTCCAAATCGTCTTCGAAAAGCCCTCTTTTACTTAGGAATCTTCTATGGCCTCCGTGTTCCTAGTTGGACTCAGGGTGTTGCCGTATGGCGGGCTCGTTCGTTTACGAGAAGGAGTACTACGAGGTGTCGATGGCTATCGGAGAAGGGCGGTTGTTCCCAGCGGTGCGCTCCAATCCAGGGGCGCGTATTGCCATTACGGGATTCTCATGCCACCACCAGGTAATGGACGGAACAGGCAGCGAGCCGGAGCACATTGCGGAGATACTGCGGAGCGCGCTGGGTTTGTGATGCCTGGTGCAGGCAGATATGAAAATACGTGCTTGAAGGGCCACCTCGCTACGGTGCATCGGTGCTTATAAGGAGGACTTTGTGCAGAAGATAAGACTATGGGAGATAACCCCTGACCAAAAGCTCGTCGAAATGATGAGCAACCGGATACCCCTAGAAGAGCGTTTGGAAGAGTGGCTGGCAAGCGACATTTCGGTGCTTGACCCGAATCTTCT
This sequence comes from Dehalococcoidia bacterium, assembly GCA_965197675.1. Lineage (GTDB taxonomy): Bacteria > Chloroflexota > Dehalococcoidia > Plut-88900 > Plut-88900. Next base: position 2,281,559 of record OZ240221.1, read on the forward strand.
GGTAATTGGAAGGCAGGTAGACACCGATTACGGCGGGACAATAGACCTGTTGTGTCTTGACAGTGCAGGCGACACGGTGGTTGTGGAGTTGAAGAAGGGCAGAACCCCAAGAGAGGTAACAGCCCAGGCGCTGGATTACGCGTCCTGGGTAAAGGACCTGTCTTATGAGCAGCTGACGGAAATAGCCACCGAATACTTCCGAGATGAAAGTTCACTGGCTTCAAAGTTTCAGACCAAGTTCAGGGAGGAACTGCCGAGCGAGCTTAACTTGAGCCATCGCTCTCTGGTAGTTGCTGAGGAGATAGACGCCAGCACAGAGAGGATTGTGCGCTACCTGTCAGACATGAATGTGCCTGTCAACGTAGCCACGGTGCAGCATTTCAGAGACAAAGACGGCCGCGATATACTGGCACAAGTGTACCTGATACCACCAGAGGAGGCTGAGACAAAGGCGCAGTCCACTTCAAAGAGAACATCCCGCAACACACTGTCCGGGCTTGAGGCCATGGCCGAAGAGAACGGTGTTGGCGCACTATACAGACGAATCAGAAACGGCGTTAGGGGCATTCTCGCGTCCCGGGTACTCACTCGTACACACGTTGGGTATTATGTGCAGCTTGATGGCGGGACGCGCACGGTACTGATTATCAGTGCTGACTCTAGTGAAGGTGATGGGCTACCATTTGTCGTGCACGTTACCCGTTTCAAAAGCCACTTGGGAGTTGACGCGGAGGAGTTGAGATCATGGCTGCCGGAAAACACAGAGGAACGAGATGTGACTCACTGGGTTGGAAGTTCCCCGGATGAAAGACAGAACGCGCTAGGCTTGACGGGTTCCTTTCAAAGCGTAGAGGAGGTGGACAAGTTTCTCAACGGACTCATGATCATCAGGAGCAGAGAGCAGGCCCAAGAATAGCTTAGCTAGTTCACTCCACCAGCGCCAGCATATGCCTGTATCGCGTCAAAAGTAAATGTTGCCGAAGGGCATACCTCTGAGGAAAAAGGCTCAACCACCACAAAACAGGCTTAGACACGTGCACGAATCTCAGGACTACAAAGCCCTGGTCTTCCGCTGGGCGCCCATTCACTACCAGAGCGTCGGATCAGCCAATCCCCGGGCAGACCTATTAGCCGCCATAGACTACGACAGAAGCTGGAACATGCAGCAGAAGTGGAAAAACCTGAACAAGTATCCCCTGATCCCTCACGTTTATTACTCCGTGGTGGAAACGACTACACATTGGTACATCCTCTACGCCTTCTACCACGTCAGAGATTGGCACGCCTGGCGGATTCCCTACTTTCAGCACGAAAACGACTTAGAAGGGTGCCTAATGATAATCGAAAAGCGAAGTAAGTACCGTCACGGCTATTTTCTAGGTATGATCACCGCCTCCCATGATCAGTTTTGGCTATACACCTTCGATCGGAGGCTTAAGCGGAAGGAGAGGCATAGGAACGGAAAGCTGGTAAGAGAGTTAGATGGGCAGCTACTTTGCACTAAGCTAGAGGACGTATTCCATCCCTCCACCTATCAAGACCCTTACGGGCACGGATTGTGGGCATGGGATGGCGGCCCCTTCCGCGGGGAATACCTGGAGTATCACAACACGGTAACCAGGTTTCTCGCCAAACTGTCCTTTGTCTCAGAGGGAAAACAAGGAGTGCGCTATTATCCGGCAGATGAGGGAAGAGAGCCTCCTCCACCGTACAGAGCGTCCATTGGTCAGATGGATGTGCCTTACAAGTTGACGTCTATATTCGGCGATGACGGAATCTGGGGGCGGCGCAATGACGGCAGTATCTATGCTTCAACCGGGGCTTTCCTGGGAAGCCATCCGTTGCTGGCGGAGAAGAATAAAGCCAACCCTCCCTGGCAATGGAGGGATAAATACATGCAGGAGGACTTTCCTAGCGGCATCCTCGCCGTCAACCCAGCAAAGGCAGCCTACACCCTATTTCAGGGCTTCTCCCAAGAGTTCGACCTTTCCTACGTGAGCAATCAGTATCTTCTTGAAGAATCTCCCAGCGAGGCTTCCTCCTGTCAAGATACTGAGGAGAGTCAAGCCCTAGACTTCGGGGGGCAGGAAGCTGACCAAGCCTTCCGGGGTCCTCACAATCCTCCTATCAACCTCGCATCCAGTTATGGGATCGACCCCATGGCCTGGCTTCCTGACGATACTGGTCACCGACCTCAGCATGGTAGCTGAGACCTGCCAGCAGATCCGTCACTCTCTTACGCATGTTCCATTCAGAAACAGACGGTCCAGCGGCGATGCACATAGTTGTCTATGGGGATTACAAAGGAACTCCACCCTTTGCCTGGGAGTTTGGGCCTGTCTACCGCCAGGTAGAGGCTGTGCTTCCAAGGACCACTTACCTGGGTGGGTGGGAAATACCGCCCTTGCTTCAATAGTAACCTCTTCGTGGTGATGAGCAAGTTTTTCCAACAAACACCCCCGCTCATGGTGAGCATTGATACGCCCCGGGAAGGGGCCGTGCGTGGGTTCAGTAACTGGGACGAGACCGAGCAGTTCCTTGAAAGGTTGGTCTCGCAGACGTTGCTCTTGAAGCCCTCTCCTTCGCACCAGTCGAGAGCTCTCCTTGAGGTCCACACGGGGATTCTGGACAACGCAGTATCTCGGGGAGCCTTTCAATACCCAGATTTTCTGAAGTCGCGTGGGAATGGACACCTCTGGGTTCCATTTGTGGATTCCGCCCAGGTCGGCCTGAACATCGATCCCGGACTGAACGCTGAAGACTCCATCGAACCGCTTCCGCTATACGGTAGGCTCGATGTTCTGATTCAGAGAGAACAGGTTGGTGGGGTCATACTTGTTCTTCAACGCAACCAGCCGATCATATTTAGCCTGACCGTAGGCCTCCATGATTCGGTTGGCCCCCTCATCGGCCTGTCCGCCCATGTAGTTTACATAAACTGTTCCCGTCGAGAAAGGCTGTACTGCATCCCAGGTGTCTCTTACCCATTGGACATTCACGTCCTTATCCTTTGGATCGGACCACATGCCTAAGACAAGCAGATCGTAGCTGACATTTCGATGGTTGAAGGCGCTATCACTATCGTCTGGCCGGCTAACCGCCCCACCTACATTCTCTATTATCAGCATAGAGTTGGGCGAGGGTACTTTGCCGAATCTATCAACCAAGACGTCGATAGCGTCGTCGCTGAGGTCTTTCAGGAAGTTGGATTTCCAGTAGTTCTGCTTCCCAGGTGGAAGGCCTGCTTCCAGCAGCCGCTGATGAGCAGTGTAGGGCATAGGGCCTACATGGTCCGCTACAGGTGGGCCAAACTCTTTTAGGGGCTTCAGTTCGCGTTGGCCTTGCTCTAGACCGCCACAGTAACATGGCACCAGAGCAACAGCCGCATCACCCTCAGGCGAAGTTAGGAGAGCGGAGAATACCGTGAGCTCGTCGGGAGCTTTGCTGGTGAACTCTCTGTAGAACTTGAGAACATCCTTGGCACTACTCAAGGGGTGAATCACCAGCCCTCCTATCACGTTATCGACAGGGTGAAGCTGATATTCGAAGGATGTGACGACCCCAAAGTTGCCCCCGCCTCCTCTTATACCCCAGAATAGCTCGGCGTTCTCGGTGCGACTGGCTTTCAGCAGTTGACCATCAGCAGTGACGATATCAACGGAAAGAAGGTTATCAATGCTGAGACCGTACTTGCGCATAAGCCAGCCCATACCGCCACCGAGGGTGAGCCCAGCAATGCCCGTGGAAGGGATCACTCCTCCAGTAACAGCCAAGCCGAAGGCATGGGTCTCGTGGTCAAAGTCGGCCCACGTCGCACCGGGCTCTGCCTGGGCCGTACGGTTGTCAGGGTCCACGCGCACGCTAGTCATTGACGCAAGGTCAATCACAATCCCACCATCACACACAGCATTACCAGAGACGTTATGCCCCCCGCCTCGCACTGCGACCAGCAAGTTGTTCTCTCGAGCGAAATTGACCGCACTGATTACGTCGGCAACACCTGCGCAACGAACGATAAGAGCAGGCTTCCTATCGATCATGCCGTTCCAGACCTTGCGGTACTCGTCATATTTATCATCCCCGAGACTAACCAACTCACCTCGTAAACCGGTTTTCAAGGCGTCGATGGCCTCCTCTTGGAGGTTTACGTTAGAGCCCAACTTGGTGGTAATTTGTAAAGTGGCCATTGATCCCCCCTGTAAACTTCTTCGATGTAATCAAGTGGGAGTATACATCCACCCCAAACCTTCATCAAGGACGTACAATTGCCCAAATCTCCCAGCTAAATGACCCTGTCCCATAATCCTGCACGGAGGGAGTCCAGAGGCCTGCCTGCAGGTCTCCTCGCCCAGGTAGATGTAGCCCCCAAACACAAGCGCGCCGGCTGGGGCGGGGACTACCTGCTATTGACGCTTGCTCAGTAAAATGCGATTGCCCTGTCCGCCGAGCACATTCTGTTGCCAGACCCCCCGCAATTCGCGTCATTGACACTCGCCGATACGAGCAGCATACTTACTCCGTCGGGTGAGTCTGATTAGGGACGAGGAGAGGGCGGAGATGTCCAACTATGGACTGATCATAGCGGTCAGTGGGGTAGGCCTGCTTGTAACCGCCCTAGTAGTCTTTCTAATCTTCCTGACGATCGACCCCTCTCCCGCCTCTGCCCACGTACTCTGCAGATATGGACCTCACAGCGACACCTGCAACCCTCACCCTCATACCCACACCCCCACGCCAGAGCCCACATCGCCACCACCGCCTCCGCCACCTCCGCCTCCGCCTGCATCTTCGCCTGAGATAGACATAGCTGGTCTACTCAGTTCCATACAGGAAGGGAGCAGCGACTCCTTCACAATGAGGGGCTCTAGTCTGAATTCATCCCACAGCTACTCCATACGGGTCGAGGCGAGCAACAGCGACATAGGCTTCAACAGTTCGTGTTCCGACACTTCTGAAACCGCCGCGGTTCCCTCGAACCGTACGTCGTACAGCACGACCTTCACGCTGTACGGGTGCGACACGTCCGGCGGTACGGTGACTGCGACCCTGCGCCGCTCCTCGCGTTTCAGCACCGTGACCGTCGATACTGACTCGCAGTTCGTGAGTGTAACCGCACCTCCAGCTGCACCTGCGCCCACCGGGCTCACAGTTACCTCATCTGATCGGTACAGCGTCTCCCTGAGTTGGAGATCGGTCTCTGACGCCTACCGCTACAAGCTGGAGCGTCGTGAGGGGACATCCGGGTCATGGTCAACGATCAGCTCCGGCATCAGCGGCACCAGCGTGACGGCGGGCGGTCTCGACTGCAACACCACCTACTATTTCAAGGTGAGTGCGCGCGGCGATGGCTCGCCCTACTCCACTACCTTTGGCGGAGCTTCGGGGAGCGTGTCGAGGACGACCTCCGAGTGTCAAACTGCTCCCGCGCCCACCGGGCTCACGGTTACTTCATCTGATCAGGACAGTGTTGCCCTGAGTTGGAGCTCGGTCTCCGGCGCCTACCGCTACAAGCTGGAGCGTCGTGAGGGGACATCCGGGTCATGGTCAACGATCAGCTCCAGCATCAGCGGCACCAGTAAGACGGCCACCGGCCTCGACTGCAACACCACCTACTATTTCAGGGTGAGCGCGCGTGGAGACGGCTCGCCCTACTCCACTACCTTTGGCGGAGCTTCGGGGAGCGTGTCGAGGACGACCTCCGAGTGTCAAACTGCTCCAGCGCCCACCGGACTCACGGTTACCTCATCTGATCGGTACAGCGTCTCCCTGAGTTGGGACTCGGTCTCTGACGCCTACCGCTACAAGCTGGAGCGTCGTGAGGGAACCTCTGGGTCATGGTCAACGGTCAGCTCCAGCATCAGCGGCACCAGCAAGACGGCCACCGGCCTCGACTGCAACACCACCTACTATTTCAGGGTGAGCGCGCGTGGAGACGGCTCGCCCTACTCCACTACCTTTGGCACCCCGTCGACAACCGACGTATCGAGTCAAACCGATGCTTGCCTGCCCGTCTTCCAGTTCTCGCCCAGCCCCCTGGCATTGGGCGGCTCAAGCAACGTCTGGACGGTGCCCGCGGAGGTCACCAGCGTCTACGTGGACGTCAGCTTCTCCAGCGGATTCGTCAAGGACACCGGTGCGGGCGACATCGAGATCAACCGCGTCGACTCCTCCGACACGGTGCTGAGCACGCTGGAGGTGGACAATGAGAACGACAGCGGGACGTTGATGGGCGCTGCGGCGGGGTCGCTCATAAGAATAGACGTTGAAAACGATGCCTTCGACACCAGCTACGCCCTCGTGACCCTGACCTTCCACTCAGGCAGCGACGACACCGGGCCGGAGCTAGCGAGGGCAACTGTACAGAAGGAGTCGAGACCGTACTCGCCGACTGCACCCAGCACCGGCACGTCGTGGAGTGTGGACGATGCCGCGGGGAGCGTTACACTATCCTGGGGCCCGGGAGCGGCCCGTCTGGGGTCTAACCCTGACCATTACGAGGTAGTGATACGGGACGCTTCGAACCCATCGACGCCGCTATACAGCAACCTGAACGTAGATGATTCCGCGAACCCCACTACGCTGACCATATCGGGCGCCAGGACGCTGGGCCTGGAGGGAACCCACACCGCCGAGGTGCGTCATTGCAACACCGCCGGCGGGTGCTCGCTCCCCTTCAGCATCACCTTTACACTGGCGCCTCTGCCCGACGTGTCAGCGCCCACCCTCAGCGTCGACTCCTCCACCGACACCGCCATAACCCTGAGCTGGAACTCGGTCACCGGCACGTCCAAATACAGGCTGGAGCGAAGGACGTCCGGCAGCCGCCCCATTGCCGACCCTTGGATCGAGGTCGACCCTGAAATCCCCAGCATCAGAACCAGCCACACGGCGGACGGTCTCGCAGGAGGAACAGCCTACGATTTCCAGGTGAGTGCATACGGTGACGGGGAGACCCACGCCTCGAAATGGGGCCCCTGGTCGACGACCTTCGAAGCGTCCACTCTGCCGTCACCAACGATAAGCATATCAGGGGTTGACACCTCCCTGGGCGACTCTGATACAGAGGACTCCAACGACATCTTCACGGTAACAGCATCCAACCTGATCTCATCCTCTACCTACTCCATCACCGTTTCAACCGACAACGACAAAGCGGCCTTCGACTCCGCATGCTCCGAGAGATCGAAGAGCGTGACCTTCACAGCAACCAGCGCCTCCTACACCACTACCTTCACCCTGTATGCCTGCCGGCCCGGCGACGTAGTGGTTACTGCTTCCCTCGGAGACGCCAGCAGCGCCTCCGCAACGCAAAATGTGACCATTGCCACGCGGACGATTCCCGCATCAGATGTCTGCGACGACGGCACCGTGGTCTCCGATCACACGTCCAATCCGGGTCTGGTCAGCGACTGCGAGAACCTTCTGCTGGCGATAGGCACCCTGAAGGGGACTGCCAACACCGCGCTCAACTGGAGCAGCACCAGAGTCCTCTCGGACTGGGATGGGGTTACCGTCAGCGGCAGCTCCAACCGCGTCACTAAGCTGGAGCTGAGCGGCAGGGGCCTTGCGGGCAGTATACCGGCGGGGTTGCAGAGTCTGGCTAACCTACAGACCCTCGACCTCTCCAACAACCAACTCCAGAACAACCCCTCACCCTCGGATGTTGCCATTCCGAACATGCGGCTCGAATCTCTAGTCACTCTGGACCTTTCCAACAACCAGTTAGACGGATCTATACCATCCGATCTGGATTCCTACTTCAGGAATCTGGAAAGCCTGGACCTATCTGACAACGACTTCACAGGGTCTATACCCTCGGACCTGAGTGATCTATCGAGTCTCACCACTCTCAACCTTTCCAACAATCAGTTAAGCGGGTCAATACCCTCGGAATTGGGCGACCTCTCCGCCCAGGTTAGGTTATCCTTGGACGGCAACTCGCTCACCGGCTGCGTACCCGCCAGCGTGTGGCACCTGTCCAACAGCGATTCTCAAACCCTCGGGCTGTCGGTCTGTTCACCGGAACTGTCCTCTGTTGGAACACGGTGGGACTGCCCCGTAGCTACGAATCTAGATTCTTACAATGATGGTCGCAACATAGCTACTGGTTGGACCAATGATCGCGCATACCATAAGGCAGAGACAGACATCTACAGGGGTCTCTCTCTGAGTACCATGGCGGCCCTGTTAACCAATCCCGATGCTCCACGAAGCTACTGTCTATACGCTGTGGTCTCGAATGCATCCACCCGTCCCGTCACAACCACGCTGACCGGTACCGTTTACTCGGATGACCTAAACGACGTTGTTTCCGACAGCGTTTCCAGGGAGGGCTCAGGCGAGGAGCCCTGCACTAATGAGCCCACATGCATCTGGAAAAGCCACACGATGACCACCCCTCCCCAGGTTTCCACATTACCTATATCGAGCATACCGGATCTTGCGCTTTGGGCTTACGGCACCCATCAGATAACTTCCGGAGGTCAGACCATCACAGTCCGCACCTCCAGGGGATACACATATAGGACTCTTCTGTGGGAGCAACCCGTCCCGCCCCATGCCCCAGTAGCGTTCGCTGCGACGACAGTAGGAGCTTCCAGCGTCACCCTAGACTGGACGGTAGAGAGCGGGGTGGCCAAGTACCGGGTGGAGAGAAGCCCCAACGGCACGGATAGCTGGACTATACTAAGCTCGGAGATTACGACTGTGCCTTACACGGCGGCGGCTCCGGACTGTGAAACGACCTATGACTTCAGGATAAGAGCATTGGGTGACGGTGCTGCGTACCGTGCATCATGGGGGCCGCTCTCCGGGCCCATATCGACAACGACTACCGCGTGTCCCCCTAGCGAATAGGAACCTTAAAGAAAGCGAGAACTTGTATGAGCATGCTTAGCGTGAAAACTCACCCCAAGCTGGCGTTCGGACTGCTGGTTATCGTCGCAGCGGGAATGGCTGGTCTTCTATGGTGGCTGATCCCCACTTCAGGTGGCGGCCGCGTTGACGCCCTTGCCGTCATCGAGGATGCCTGCTCGTATTCTAGTGAAGTAACATCTTACGACGCCACCGAACGCGGCACCTTCGACGGAGGCGTTGAATATTCATGGGTTGCTGAAACTCGCGTTAACAACATGGATTCCCACACCATAACCTACGATGAACAAGGTCTGGAAAGGGCTGAAGTAATTTACATAGCCTCCTTCGGCACCTACACCCGGTACACCAACGAGCAGGGGGAATGGGGGGAATGGGTGGTGCAGCCATTCCCTGAGATCTTCTTGCAAGCTACTCCCGAATCCAATCCTTCGCCGGGTTCGGAGTCTAATCCGTCTCCGGGCTCCGAGGAAGACTCTGGGGTGGGACCCGTGGGCCAGGTCGATGAGACGATAACTGGTACTTCAAGGTTTTGCGGTTGGGAAGACTTGGTCAACGTCAGATACGTGGAAGATACCAGGGTGAACGATACCCCGGTTAAGCATTTTTCCGCTTCCATAGATCCGGAGTTGATCGGGGGAGGTGGAAACTACGAGAACTACGAGTACTGGGTGGACGAAGACGGAGGGTTAATCCAGTTCAAATGGGACGTCTTCTTCGATTCAAGAGGCGGGAGGCAGGAGGAGAGAGCGACTAGAACGGTCACCGCCTCCGGTCACGGAGAACCCAACGTCATCACCGCCCCGGTTGCACTCACCCCAACCCCAACCTCAACATCAGGGTCCACCGTTCCCTAGCCATGGTAAGGGAGAGCCATCCTGAGAGCTCATCTAAAGCTGACGTTCGGACTGCTGGTTATCGTCGCAGCGGGAATAGCCGGTCTTCTATGGTGGCTCATCCCGTCCTCCGGTGGCGGTACTGTTGATGCCCTTGCCATCATCGAGGACGCCTGCCGACAGGCCGAAGCCGTAGATTCAGTAGACATAACCGTCCGAGGAACTAACACTCTGGGCGATGCAACACTCAAAGTTGTGGAGGAGTACCGCGTCAATGGACGAGACTGGCACAAGGCCATATACGATGACCAAGGCAACTTATTGGCTGAGGTCTTCCTTGTGGACTACCATAGCTATGCCCGCGAAATCAACGAGGAGGGCCAATGGGGGGAATGGGAGATATCAGCGCCACCTCAGGTGCTCTTGGAAGCGCTGGAGTCCAACTCCGAACCAGGCTCGGACGTAGGACCCACTGGCCAGGTCGATGGTTCGGATGTAGGGCCTACAGACCTAGTCGATGGTTCGGACGTAGGGCCTACAGGCCAGGTCGATGATCCGCCCGGCGGGGCTGAGACCTTCTGTGGCCTTTGGGATCTGCTGGACGTGACCTACCTGGGAGAGGGAATGGTGGGCGATACGGACGTCAAGCATTTTGCCGTGGAGGTCAACGAAGACTTGCCCGGAGAGGACGATTCCTACGAGAAATGGGAATACTGGATCGACTCCAATGGAAGGATCCTCCAAATCAAAGATGAAGTGTTCAAACCGGACGATTACGGGCCGTCCCAAAGGGTGGAGGCTACTACTACCTACCACGGGTTTGGAGAACCGAACGTCATCACCGCCCCGGACGTTCCCATCCCCGACGACTCCACCCCTTGATTATGTCCCGCTGAAGGAGCGCGGTGTGTGAGTATAGCTAAAGTGAAAACTCACCCCAAGCTGGCGTTCGGACTGCTGGTTATCGCTGCAGCGGGAATAGCCGGGCTCCTGTGGTGGCTCATCCCCACCTCCGGCGGCAGCCTCGTCGATGCTTCTGCCATAGTAAGAGACGCTTGCCAACAGGCCCAAGTCGAGGAAGCAGTGGACGTCACCATCCAGGGTTCAAGGACCAGCAGAGACTCGGCAATCAAGACGGTAACAGAGCTTCGAGCTAGCGGCCAAGACTTTCACCAGATCACCTATGATTCCAATGGCGTTGCCAGGGGTGAATGGATCATTCTCGACAACTGGGACTACTCTAGGGAAGCCAACGAGAACGGAGTATGGGGGGAGTGGGTGGTACAGAAGTTGCATGGAACTGAGCCGGACCCCTTAGCACAGGAGGAGCCAGACCCTACTGGAACCGAGGCGGACCTCTTATTACAGGGGGAGCCAGGTCCCACTGGAACCGTTGATGATGCGCCTTCAACAGGTGGGCCAGCGACGTTCTGTGGTATGGGTGGTCTGCTCGACGTCACTCACTTGGGAAATGCCAGGGTGGATAATACCCCAGTCAAGCACTTCTCCGCTCACGTAGACCCGGAGCTGATTGGGGGAGGGGACAACTACGATAGATACGAATTCTGGGTGGACGAAGGCGGTACGCTGCTGCAAGCCAAAGCGGATATCTACAGAGATTCGCGAGGAGGACTGCCAGAACACAGAGTGGAGTATACCGCTACTTACTCCGGTCATGGAGAACCCAACGTCATCACCGCCCCTGAGATTCCCTGAACAGTGAAGCGGGAAAATGACGCTGCACAGCCATACCCTGACCTTGAGAGAGGCACTATGTGAACATGGTTAGCGTCAGAGCTCATCCCAAGCTGGCGTTCACATTGGTGGTCGCCGTAGTAGTCGCAATGACCGGGATCCTGTGGTGGCTCATCCCTAACTCAGGTGGTGATGCCGTCGATGCTTCTGCCATAGTAAGAGACGCTTGCCAACAGGCCCAAGTCGAGGAATCAGTGGACGTCACCATCCAGGGTTCAAGGACCAGCAGAGACTCGGCAATCAAGACGGTAACAGAGCTTCGAGCTAGCGGCCAAGACTTTCACCAGATCACCTATGATTCCAATGGCGTTGCCAGGGGTGAATGGATCATTCTCGACAACTGGGACTACTCTAGAGAAGCCAACGAGAACGGAGTATGGGAGGAGTGGGTGGTACAGAAGTTGCATGGAACTGAGCCGGACCCCTTAGCACAGGAGGAGCCAGACCCTACTGGAACCGAGGCGGACCTCTTATTACAGGGGGAGCCAGGTCCCACTGGAACCGTTGATGATGCGCCTTCAACAGGTGGGCCAGCGACGTTCTGTGGTATGGGTGGTCTGCTCGACGTCACTCACTTGGGAAATGCCAGGGTGGATGATACCCCTGTCAAGCACTTCTCCGCTCACGTAGACCCGGAGCTGATTGGGGGAGGGGACAACTACGATAGATACGAATTCTGGGTGGACGAAGGCGGTACGCTGCTGCAAGCCAAAGCGGATATCTACAGAGATTCGCGAGGAGGACTGCCAGAACACAGAGTGGAGTATACCGCTACTTACTCCGGTCATGGAGAACCCAATGTCATCACCGCCCCTGAGATTCCCTGAACAGTGAGGCGGGAAAATGACGCTGCACAGCCATCCCCTGACCTTGAGAGAGGCGCTATGTGAAAATGGTTAACATGAAGATTCATCGCAGGCTGGCGTTTGGGTTAGCGGTTATCGTCGCAGTGGGAATAGCCGGTCTTCTATGGTGGCTGATCCCCACCTCCGGCGGCAGCCTCGTCGATGCTCAGGCCATCATCGAGGACGCCTGCTCGTATCCTTCAGATGTATCGTATGCTTCAGATGTAATCTCATACGATATCACCGAACGAGGCACAAAAACTGCCTTAGACGGCGACGGTGAGTATTCATGGGTTTCGGAAATCCGTGTTAACGGCTTGGATTCCCATACCCTAACTTACTCCGAACAAACGGGCGGAAGAGCTGAAACCATTTACATAGCCTCCTTCGGCACCTACATCCGTGAGACCAACGAGCACGGTGAATGGGGGGAATGGCAGGTGTATGCCTTCCCTGAGATCTTTATGCAGCCGACTCCCGAATCCAATCCTTCGCCGGGCTCCGAGGAAGACTCTGGAGTGGGACCCGTGGGCCAGGTCGATGAGACGATAACTGGTACTTCAAGGTTTTGCGGTGCAGATAATCTGGTCAACGTCAGACAACTGGAAGATACCAGGGTAAACGACACTCCGGTTAAGCACTTCTCCGCCTCTGTAGACCCGGAACTGATCGGGAGAGGGGACAACTTTGAGAACTGGGAGTACTGGGTGGATGAAGACGGTAGAGCCATTCAGGTGAAATGGGACGTCTTCTTCGATTCAAGAGGAGGAAGGCGGGAGGAGAGAGTAACCAGAACGATTACCGTCTCCGGATACGGAGAACTCAACGTCATAACTGCCCCGGTTGCACCCACCCCAACCCCAACCCCAACCTCAGGGTCCACCGTTCCCTAGCCAGAGCGGGAGGTTTTGCATTAGCCTCGCTGGTCTCGAAGTAGGCAAGGGTCTACACGACAATGGTTAACATGAAGCTTCATCCCAGGCTGGCGTTTGGATTGGTGGTTATCGTCGTGGCTGGAACTGGAGCTATAGACCCAAGGCCCTAGGCAGCGTTAGAGTCCTTCAGAGAAGCCACGGCCGCTTGGTACTATCTACTTAGTCCCAGCCCCCTTCTCCCCACCCGCCTGCCTGCTGCAGGCAGGTCATTCCCGTGCTTGACACGGGAATCCACCTCCCTCTGGTTGGGGGGTGGGGGCCTGTCCTGAGTCCCTCGAAGGGACGTGCCTCCATATACAAAAACTTACCAGGGGGCGGTTGGGGAACAGGGCGTTTGCCTTTCCGGAGACAGGCTCCTTAGTCCAATCTAACGGAAGATGGTGACTGCTATGGGAAAGTGGTCCGAGGCCTGGCTCTGGGGTATGGAGAAATCAGAGACTTGTAGGTCGGGAGACACCCAGATATAGTCTATCCGCTGGTGGGGACTGTCAGACGCGGAGGTGAATCCCTTCCCCTCTGCTCCCGACGCTATGAAAGCATCCTTAAGCCCGGCATCTTCTAGCAACGTTATCTCGGGGTCCCACGGACGGCCATTGAAGTCACCCAACATGATAGTATTGGATACACCATTCCAGAAATCCACGAGAGCCTTAGACTGAGGGATTCGGTGCTCGCCTTCATCCTCGCCCGCATGAAGATGAGTCGCTATTATCCTGAGCGGCAGGTCATCGCCCACGTCAACCTCGGCCAAAATGAACCCCCTGTCTATGGTGATATCCGAGTTGTTGGGCATATCGTGGGTCTCGCTGCCAACTATAGGATAGCGACTAAGTAGAGCATTCCCCCATAGGGAGTCGGCAGTAGGCCCTGAAACGTATTTCATGTCGAGACGCTGGGACAACCAGTCCAGCATGTCCACAGCATCATTGATGAGCCATCCTCTCGAAACCTCCTGGAGTGCGATTATGTCGGGATCTTCCGCCTCTATCACCTTGGCTAAGTCCTCCATCACCAACCTTCCTTCGACGTCAAAGCCGGCATGCAGGTTGTAGGCCATCACCCTAACCGGTAGGCCGTTTCCTTGGGTAACCGAGGCGTCATTCCACCCAACAAAATAGACCGGGGGCAGTACCAAAAGGGCTAGAGGTACAAGAACCGCCCACCTTATGCGCGGCCATTCCGATTTGATCCACGATTTTCCACGACTCCAAATGCCGGCAAGGGCCAGTACACCTGCCGCTACAGGAGGAATGACTTCTCTTGGAAAGGGCAAGCCGATGTCAAACGCCACATAAAAGAGAAAGACCAGAGTGACAAAGAGGATCAAACCCAACCCGACTCCTAAATCCAATCTTGAATCGTAGCTTGACCCCGCTCTCTTCTCCGCAGAGGTCACGATAGGTACTAGCAGCAGGGCCAAGGCTAGCTGACCGAATAAGACCACCAGGGCGGCCTGGATTCCAGATCGCTCCCCAACAACGGCCAGGACCAGCAGCACACCGAGAAATAGCTTAATAAGGGATGGTACGGGCCTATCCAGCCTAGTCAACACCAGAATGCCAACCACACCAAACAGATTGGCCGCTACTATCCACGTATAAACCGCCGGCTGAGGCCAATCAATGAGCACCGTCTGCTGACCTATGTTCTGAAACAGCAAAAGGTCAAGAAGAAGAATGGAGCCTATGGATATCAGGGGTAAAAAAGAGGAGCCGGGAGTCAGAGTTGGCTGCGGGTCAGTCTCAGGAGAGGCAGACATTGTGAAGCTACCTCTGACCAGAGGCGTGATGAGGAGTAGCTGGCCGGCAAAGAGAATTATCGTGACCAGGTCGGCAGAGAATCCGGCATACCAGGTGACGTCCAGAGTACCAAAGACACCCTTCGCGGCAGTGTCCACCGATATCCCCAAGAATAGGGCTAAAACCCACGAGACTCCCCCTTCAGGCCCTCTCGATCGAAAATGATGTAGGGAGATCGGAAAGAACCACAAAAACAAAACAGTGCCGATGATTGCCAGGCATAGATCGGCGGGAGATGAGTAGATGAACTGCTCGACTAGTCGCACGAGCCCCAGTGTGAAAGCCGTCAGGGCAAAGGAGGATTTAATGCCTATGCACCGCCGAATGATGGGGGCAAGAAACACCGTAAAGAAGACCGCAAAGGCGATCCCTCCCAAAAATAACGTCGACAAATCTTTGACTTCTCGCAGATAGTAGACCAGCTCTACAATCAGAAGTCGAAGCATCTGCAGGCCAAAGGTAAAGGTCAGTATAGAAAGGAGGATGGGATTACTGGGGGACCAAGCTTGGGGGTTTCTAAGCAGGCCAATCATTTTCTGGATGATGAAAGTGGACCACCGAGGGGCTAGGAACTGTTTCCCCGCGGCTTCATGTTTTCTAGATCCCTAAGGCGTTCATCGCTGATTCCAAAATGGTGAGCAATCTCGTGATAAAGCACGTCACGTATCTCGCGCTCCATCTCTTCATCGGAGTGACAGATGCCTTCTATGGGCCTTTGGAAGATGCTGATTTTATCCGGCAGAACGCCGCCGTAGTGAGAACCGCGCTCTACCAAGGGTACGCCCTCATATAGTCCCAGTAGATGCCTTCGACTCCGCAGGCCAACCTCAGCCAGTTGTCCCCGGGTGGGCCAGTCCTCGACTACTATGTCGACGTTTTCTATTCGTTCTTTGAATTCCTTGGGCAAAGAAATCAGAGCTCTCTCCAGAATATCCTCGAACCTGTTCCTATCCATAGCTTGATACACTCAACAACAATAACTCGCTTACAAAGTGATAGATTCAAGTCCATATCCGAGAATCGCCTGAGTCTCGAAAACTACGCTATACCGATGCGCGACGTTTTGGCTACACGGGTATAGCATAGGTCTCGAGCAGGTGGCCGGCCGTTTTTCGTGGTGATGTGGGTAAGGTTCTTCACCTCATGGGATATTCGACATTTGACGCAGTGAGCCTGCATATACTCCTCCGATGTCCGGGCTGCACCTGTTCTACGATAACAAAGTCATCCGAAGTAACCTATCAGAGTAAAATCTCATGAGGAATTAATGCCGTAGGAAATGTCGTTTTCTTTTGCATCATCCGGCTTCAGGGGAGGATCGAGTCTGACCAGGTGTTCCTTAGAAAGCAAACCGTTGCGCAATGCATCGGGCCACCAGGAGAAGGGGTCTCCACCCACTAACTGGGTACGATGACACATAATCGCATCCCGCTTCTTTTCTGAGTAGTTGCTCACCTCTAGAAAGGTTGTGATCTCCTCGTCTGGCACCCCTAATCCCTCGGCATCTACATCTGACAAGGCGGAGTGGATGCCGGCGTCCTTCATAGCCTGGCGGAACAACCTGGCCATGCTCCTGGGAAAGGCGAAATAGTACAACCTGTTAGCTTGGTGAGGCTGCAATCCGCCAGCTAGTTGCTCGGAATACTTGAGCGGATCAGAAGAGGTAAAGTACGCTTCCTTTGCCGCCTTGTGCATCGATATATGGTCGGGGTGCCCGTAACCGCCCTTGGGATCGAAGGTGACGATAACCTGTGGCCTCACTTGACGAACGATTTGCACTATCTTGCCCACAACCTCCGTCCAGTCGGCCTGGCTAAGAGACGACGGGTGATAGTTGTCATCGACACCTGCCATGCCAGAGTCCCAATAACCCAACAGATGGATCCATTTGACGCCCAGGACCTCACAGGCTGCCCGAAGCTCCTGCTCTCTCACTTCGGCGAGGTTTTCAGGAGTAGCCAGATTGGAATCGTTTATCTCACCAACCTCGCCCCGAGTGGCGCAGATAAGAGTGACTTCTACCCCCTCGGCGGAGGACTTGGCCAACAAGCCTCCACAGCCAAAGGTTTCGTCATCGGGATGAGCAGTAACGACTAGCAGGCGTCTTTGAGGTTGTTCACCCATGGAAATCTCAGTCCGGATGATAGCGCAGCCTGAGCTAACCGTCAAAGCCAGGGGCGAGCACAGTGGCTTGTGATGAGTTTCTCCCTATAGTAGAATAGCAACACACCCGATGTATTTTCGGAGGAGACTATGAAAGAATACGATCTGGTCATCCGCGGCGGCACGATAGTAGATGGTACAGGCGTCCCAAAATATAAAGCCGACTTAGCTGTGAAAGACGGTCGAGTGGCCCTGATCAGCGGAGTGATCAAGGCAGGGGCAGCCAAGGAGCTGGATGCCTCTGGCTGCATCGTGGCGCCAGGCGCCATCGACCTCCATACCCACTACGATGCCCAGCTCAACTGGGACCCTTACTGCTCCCTATCCGGATGGTTTGGCGTCACATCTCTCACCATTGGCCAGTGCGGCTTCGGGTTTGCTCCCACCAAGCCAGAAGACCGAGAGCTCAACATGCGAATGATGAACAGGGTCGAGGCCATCCCTCTGGAGTCCATGCGAAAAGGAATGCGCTGGGACTGGGTGACCTTTCCTGAGTACCTGGATAGCCTGGATAGTCAGGGCTTGGGTGTGAATGTGGGCGCCTTGTTCCCATTCTCACCCCTACGCGGCTACGTATTGGGAATGATAGAGGCCAGGGAGCGAACCTCGGTCACCGACGAAGAGCTGGAGCAGATGAAGCAGATCTTCCGAGAAGCGATGGAGGCTGGAGCCTTCGGCATCTCCGCTGACAAAAACATGGAAGATCGCCCGGAAGAAGGTGGATATCTACCAAGCCACGTCGCCTCAAAGGAGGAGTTTTTAGCACTAGCAGAGGTTCTTGGTGAGTTTGGCGTGGGGCACATTGGATGGACCAACTACATGTCGGAAACGCCAAGAGAGAACAGAGAGTTGCTGCTGGAGATGATGAAGATTAGCGGTCGCCCTCTACACATGGGCATGGACCTAGAACCCGACGCCTACGACTGGGTGGAATCTTCACGCGCCCAAGGACTCCCTGTACTGACCCAGGAGAACGTACTGGATATAGACTCCCACTTCACACTGGCCGAGTACAACATGTTCGACTATTTGCCAAACTGGGTGGAACCGCTGGTAGGCTCACCTGAAGAGCGGGCCGCAAAGCTGCGAGATCCCAACCTTCGGGAAGCTATGAAGAAGGATGTCGAAGAGCATCCATATATCAGGACCGACTGGCCAAAAGTAAAGGTGTTAGAGGTAGTCAATGAGAGGAACTACAAATACGAGGGTAGGTTCGTCTCAGAACTAGCCACCATGGAGAAGAAGCACCCCCTAGATGCCTTGATAGATCTGTCCCTAGACGAAGACCTGCAGACCACTTTCAGCCATCCATTGCTAGATCCCATTCAGGGCGAGAGGGTAAAAAGTCCTTATGCACACGTCTCTGTGTCAGACGGTGGCGCTCACGTGAGATACCATATAACCAGTGCGTGGCCTGTCGACTTTCTGACTCGATGGATCCGAGACGAGAATCTGATGAGCCTAGAAGAGGCCCACTACAAGATAAGCTCTCTTCCCGCCTGGTTCGCCAACTTCAAAGATCGGGGCATACTACGAATCGGAAACTGGGCCGATATCATGGTGTACAACCAGGATGAACTGGGCTACTACTACGATAAGCCTACCTACGCCAACGATTTCCCAGGCGGTGAGCGGAGAATGATCCAGAAGGCCAAAGGCCTCCGCTATACTATCGTCAATGGCGCCGTTACCTTTGAAGGGACTGAGTGCACCGGAGCTACACCCGGAAAGCTGCTTCGAAGCTACGATATGGTAGATTAAGTAGACATAACTCCACTGCATCTAGTCGGCCTCCTGATCTTAGGAGGCCGACTTCATTGTAAGCCTTATCGGATTCTTGCCAGGAGGCACTAGATGGCTGAAGCATGTCCGCGAGCCACTGACCTGGGGGTGGAGATAGGTATCCTGCCACGTGGGCCCCACAACTCCATCACTGACGTTCCAGAGGTATCTGTGGGACACGTCACATTGGTAGAAGGAGAAGGCGCTCTGAAGGTGGGCAAAGGACCTGTGCGAACGGGCGTCACCGTCGTCCTCCCACATCAGGAGAATACCTTCATTAGAAAAGTACGGGCCTCGGTGCACGTGGTAAATGGTTTTGGAAAGGCGATAGGGTTTCTTCAGGTGTCAGAGTTGGGGGTCATCGAGAGTCCCATCGCTCTTACCAGTACACTCAGCATCTGGCGGGCTGCGGACGCCTTAATCGACTATCTGTCAGCGATGAATCCCGGCGTCTTCTCCTTCAATCCAGTGGTAGGGGAGTGCAACGACGGTTTTCTGAACGATATAGTCGGTCGGCACATACGAACCGAACATGTTCAACAAGCCATCGCCAGCGCGACCACCCCAAACATCGCAGAGGGTAATGTGGGAGCAGGCACAGGCATGACCGGTTTCAACTGGAAGGGAGGCATAGGAACTTCTTCACGCCTTTGTGAGTGCTCCGAGGGACGCTACACCATTGGAGCCACGGTGCTCAATAACACCGGAGACCCTCGGGAGTTCCGGATAGATGGCACCAGGATCGGGCGCTGCTTGTTGCCTCCTGAAACAGACTTCGATCCCAGTCGACCCGGCGGGTCTATCATAATGCTCGTTGCCACCGATGCTCCCGTAAGTTCCCGCCAGATGGGGCGAATCACCCGAAGAGCGGGGATGGGCCTTGCTAGAGCAGGGGGTATAGCAGATCATGGAAGTGGCGACTTCATAATCGGGTTCACCAACTCTACCCATCAACCCTCCATTGACGAGAACAACCTGAACCCTCTGTTACGGGGCGCCATAGAGGCCACCGAGGAGGCCATTGTCAACTCGGTTCTCCGGGCCGAGACCATGACGGGACAGAGCGGCAACACACGCCACGGAATCTCAATAGACGAGCTGCGGAAAATCCTGCCTGCTACCTAGAAGTAGCCTTTAGGGTGCTCTAGGTTAAGTTATAAATCTCGATAGCATTTTCGCCCAGTATTTTCCTCTGGGCACTCTCCGATAGCCCACCTATCTGCTCCTTCAGCTCCTCCACAGGCCCATACTCAGCATCTATGTGCGGAAAATCAGACGCCCACACGAAGTGGTCTTCTCCCAACAGCTCCACCATCGCAGGGGTCGTCTTCTCATCGGGATCCACCGATATGTAGCACTGACGGTCGAAGTAGAAGCCGGGCTCCTCCTTCATCGGCGAGAATGCCTTCCCAACTTTGTACTTGCTCTCCAGCCTCTCCAGCCAGTGGGCAATCCATCCTCCTCCACTCTCCAGTATCACGTACTTCAGTCGAGGGAACCTCTCGAATACGCCCGTAGTCATCATAGCGGTGAAGGCGGCCTGGACATCCAGCATGAGATAGGTGAAGTTGAAGACCTGGTTTGCTTGTGAGAACGTTGAACCTTCGTCAGGCCATAGCGAGCTGGTCCACTGAGCCATAGGGTTACCAGCTCGGACCACCACGTGGGGCGCTATGGGAAGGTCCATCTCCTGAGCCTCAGCCCAGATGACGTCATGGTCTGGGTGAGCAATCGTCCGTCCATTGAACATGTCAGGCCTGACAAAGAAACCCCGCGCTCCCAGATTAGCCGTACGCTTCATCTCGTCCAGTGCATTCTCCACATCTAGTAAAGGAATATGGGCCACGGGAAACAGTCGGTTCGGACAGGTATTGCAGAAGTCTGAAAGCCAGTTATTGTAGGCACGAGCCAAGGCAAGGACAAAATCCGGGTCGCTTACGTCCTCTTCCCAAAAGATTCCTATGGTGGGATAGATCAGAGCTGCATCTATACCCTCCTCGTCCAGAACCTGGACTCGCTCGTGGGGGTCCATGGAGCCAGGAGGAGCGCCATCGAGATAGGTGTAAACACCAGGGGTGAGAAGCTTGGTGCGGTCGCCGTTCTTGTCAGGATATCCGCCGATGCCGCCTAGAGAACCGCTAATGCCAACCTCGTCACCCATCGAGGGCTTGCCGTCCACCTCCCAGTACTCCAGGCCTTCGTCACTGATCCTCCAGCGAATGGCGCGATCCTTGTATTTGTCCTCCAGGTAGCTCTCCCACATGTCCATCGGCTCCAGTACGTGACCATCTGCATCCACCACTCTTAAATCCACCATGCTTCACTCCTTCACCAGTGACGTTTCATCAGGTTACACTCCATTGTAGAATCGACTACCATCGCGGTCAACGCTTCGTTTTCCCAGCTTCTTCCTCCGTAAAAGCGAGACCCTGTTCGATAGATGCCTCCACTTGTTCCTCTCCCTTCATCAGTAGGGCGGGGATCAGCCCTGCCAAACACACCACCATCCCTGCCAGGAAAAATCCCTGGAAGACTTCAAAGCCTACTCCGGTAAGCTCCTCAGCGTATTCTGGGTCGGCGAAGGAAATGGCGATTTGGGTTACCAGTATATCGAAGCGATCTGTTCCCCAGGATGTCAAGGCAGCAAGTCCCACCGTCATGCCCATCATGCGCATCACCGTCAGCATGGCTGCCGCAGTGCCCCTATAACCGGCCGTTACCGAGTTGATAGCGGCCGCTGCTATAGGTGCGATCACCAGTCCAAATCCCAATCCGCCTACAACGAGATGGATCGTCATGGACGGATCATCGATATTCAAGTCCCACCCGCTCATGAAGTAGAAGGACGAAGCGCTTAGCAGGAGACCCGCAATGGTGGGCAGCCTGTATCCGAGCTTCGACGAGACGAACCCACCCAGTAATGCGCCTACGGGAATGGCAGCAGTCAATCTCACGAGTCTAAAGCCACCCTCCAACGGCTTCTGGCCCAAAACTGTATCCGTCATCAGAGGAATGGTTATCATGGCTATTATCAGGGCCACCCCCACCAGAAAATGGGTGGAGTTGGCCCCTGAGAAGGTGGTCCTGCGGAAAAGGGAAAGCGGGGTTAGGGGAGTCGAGCTAGCCCCCTGGCTCCAAATGTAGACCACAAGAACGACTGCACCTCCCACCAAACCGGTAACCGCTAGCAGAGTGTACTCCCCCCACTGGGATAGGGAGAGAGTCACGGTAGTTAACGCCAGGGCCAGAAGTAAACCGCCTCTGTAGTCCACCACGTAGGAGTGTCGTGGGGTGGAGGGAGTAAAAAGCAGAAGAAGCACTATCACCAGAGCTACCAGGGGAACGTTCATCCAAAACACCCATCTCCAGTCGAGGTAGTGGTCCAGCAGTGCTCCCCAAAGAGGGCCTATCACACCCCCGGCTTCTGCAGCAGCACCCACGATGCCCAGAGCTACAGCGCGCCGCCGCGCAGGCAACAAGTCGCCTGTTAGAGCTATGGTAACCGGCACTACTGCGCCACCACCCACAGCTTGGAACACCCTGAATCCCACCAGCGAGGGCAGATCCTGAGCTACCGCCACCAGAACAGAGCCAACTGCGAAGACAGCCATGGCCAGGATGTAGACACGACGATGTCCATGAACGTCGGACACCCTACCCATGAGAGGCATGATCGCCGTGTAACCCAGAAGATAACCCGTGATGGTCCAGGAGACCTGATCAAGATCGTCGATTCCCAGCCGGAAATCCTCCATGATGCTGGGCAGAATCGTTACCACCACAGTCTGGTCATCGGCGGCGATGAACACGCCCAGACAGGCAGCGAGTATTGCCGGATAGACGGATCGTCCTGCTAGCACGGAAGCATTATACCGTTTGAGTCCCGGCACCTTGTGAGGGAAGAGGGTATCATCGTTTAATGACCTCCATCTATCCGGGGTCGCTCAATAGTAACGGCCTCATCGAATCTCGAGAGGATGATAGTCCTTACAATGCCCTCCTCTTCCTCCTCGGTGATCCTCCCGTCCAGAGTGAGTTTTCGCACCAGGAAATCTTCTTGTCCAATCCATAGCTCGACCTCAAGAACGTTACCCTCTGTGGCCGAAGGCGAGATGGACTGCAGGTCTTCCGAGCGAACCATACCTCCCAAACGATAAACGGGAACCCCGCTCAAGGCCTCGATACTCAGTACAAAAGGGTTTGTAGCCGTGGTGATTATCGAGCCAACTCCATCCGCCGCATCGAAGAACCCTCCAACGGTGGTCGTGTCTGAAAGGTTCTCGAACTTCTGGGTGAAGGGGTTTGTCATGTAGATATCATCTCCCATGGTTATCGCCTCCACCTCAAAGAACAGTCCACTAGCCTTGGCCTCTATGGTGACGGCCATCCTGTCGGGAGCGACCACGTCACCCTCCACAGTCTCCATCTCAAGACCTAAGGCGATGGGCGTGGCACCCCCATCGTGAGTCATCTTGAAGTGAAAGGACTGCAGGATCTCGAACCTATCCGCAGCCCTGCTTAAAATCTCCTCGACTGACAGGCCTGTCTGTGTTGGAGTAGGAGTTGAATCCAAGCTGCAGGCATACGCTGAAAACAGAGACAGCGTCAGGACGACGGCGACCGCACAGGTCAACATAATGTTAACGCGAAACGTCATCTCACTCATGTTAGCATCGCAAGGTCACGCCAACAACAATCACTCCTGTGCTAAAATAGGATCAACCACCCTAAATACCATCGGAACCCTACCCAACGGTAAACAGCCAATGTCAGACCCCAGCGTGCAGGCGCTCATACTAGTCGCTCTTGGCGGATATCTTATCGGCTCCTTTCCTACCGCTCTCCTTGTGGTAAGGTGGCTAACCGGCAAAGATGTCAGGAGTCATGGCTCTGGAAACATAGGAACCCTCAACACTCTTCGCACCACCAACTCCAAGCCGCTCACCTTGCTGGTGCTGGTCGGAGATATAAGCAAGGGTGTTCTCTCCCTTATTCTTGGATATTTAGTAGCCGAGGCGTTCGACTACAAGTCCGAGCTGATAATGGAGTTCGGGGGCATAGCCGCTATAGTAGGTCACAACTACTCGGCTTTCTTGAAGCTGGGGGGAGGAAAAGGGCTGGCCACGGCGCTCCCAGTCCTCCTGTATCTTGAACCAACCCTGGTCGGCGTATGGCTGGGGACATTCTTCATTACGGTCGCCATAACTCGACTGCTGGTATTGGGACAGATCCTGGGAACCGTCGCTGTTCCCCTAGTGGCGTTGGCGGCATTCGATGACCGGATGATAGCAGTCGGACTCCTGGCTTTTCCCATATTCGTAAGACACGCTCCGCGCATTAAGAACATCATCAACGGTACTGAACCTAAGATGTTCTACAAAGTCAAAGGTGCAGACCAGGTCCAGTCAGGGGCTGGGGAATAGATAATTGACATAATGAAAGTATTACTCATCATACCCGATGGTCTTGGAGACAGGCCTGCCGAAGAGTTGGAAGGTAAGACCCCCTTGGAGGCAGCCAACACCCCCAACTTAGATATGCTGGCTGACGCCGGCATGAGTGGACAATACACGGTTTTCGCCCCTGGCATACCCGTAGGCAGTCCGATAGCCCTGCACGTCATGATGGGCTACCCTGTCGATGAGTTCCCGGACAGAGGCGTACTCATATCAGTGGCCCGAGGACTGGAGACGAGCTACGAAGACGTGGTACTGGCCGCCCGATTCGCCAGCGTAGCTCATGGAGAGGGTCAGCTTCGCCTTCTATCTCGCTTCATCCGAGACGAAGAAGAGGCCTGCAAAGCTTTGGCAGCCTCCATAGACCACTTCCAGACCGACGGCCTAACGTTCCGCTACCAGTATCACAGCAAAGGCGACGGCATACTGTTCATATCCGGAGATGCTAGCTCGGACGTGACCGACTCGGATCCCCTGGGGTTGGATCTGCCGGTCATAAAGGTCCAACCCATGGAGAAGTCCCGAGACCCCATAGGAGCCCGCCGTACAGCCGTTGCCTTAAACCAATTCCTCTCCTGGGCTTACCGTGAGATGTGTAATCATTCCATATCTTCACAGAGGGAGAAGTTGGGAAAGACGCCTATTAATTTCCTAATTACCAAGTGGTCGGGCCAGCGAAGAATCTTTGAATCCTTCTCTGAAAGAACAGCTTTCAGGGCCGCCAGCATGCCCGACGAAGAGGTGGTCAAAGGGCTGGTCATGGAGATGGGCATGAAACTGGTGGACATCCCCAGAGCCATAGGGCCAGAGGAAAATATTCGGCAGCGACTGCTCAAGGCCGAGGAGCTGTTTTCGCAGGGGTACGACTTCATTCACCTCCATACCAAAGAGCCGGACTATATCTCTCACTGGTGCAACCCCCTGAAAACCAAGGAAGCGCTGGAGTCCTGGGACCGAGGGTTCGCTCGTTATTGGGAGGCCCTGGGGAAGGATGAGGACCTGCTGACCGTCTTCACCTCGGACCATTCCACGCCCAGTCAATGGGATGGCATGAAGCCCGGCGACTTCAATGATCAGCATAGCGGCGAGCCCTGTCCGTTAATCATCAAAGGACGTCACGTGAGGCGAGATAGCATAGACAAGGTTGGCGAGAGATCTGCCGCCAAGGGGGGGTTGGGGTTGGTGAGAGGGAGCGAGCTTATGAACATTATGCTCAGCTTGACCGACCGGACTAACCTGTATGGAATGAGACCAACCCCAAAGGTTCACAGATATCGTCCCCGAGAAGTCGAACCCTTCAATATTCTACCAGAGTAGTCTGCGGCCAGAACTCTAAATGCTAAAGAAGATATCATCTCAAATAGAAAGTGCTTTGCCAGCTAAAGAGTTACATGGAACACTTCAATACATTATGTAAAACCACTTCTATTCTGTGTGTATAACAGGACATAACATATATAGTGCGAACCACTTTCGAAAAGTATTTTTAGGCTATCCAAGTCGATCCAAAATAGTGTTCGCAAGCCCGCTAGTCAGAGAACTCGTAGCTAAAACATCACTTTTTAAGAGGACTCTGAGCCACTGTGGCTGCCGGCAGTGGTAAGCCGACAAGCCGTGATCCAAACAATCACCCGATGAGGCTGTTCTCCTACCTCTCCCTGCCCCTCCCCCGCTCTATTTTTCGAATTCATGTTCTGATTTTAGGGTATTTTCGAGGCGAATGTGGTGAACAACAGGCGAGAAGTGTCAACCAGACGTCATTGAGCAACAGCTATACTCGGCCAGCCATCCGGCGCAGTCGACGCACCCTCTCGGCGATAGGAGGATGGGTGCTGAACAAGCGGGCAACAGAGCTACCAGCCAATGGATTAGCTATAAATAGATGAGACACGCCCTCGCTGACTTTCATTGGTCTCGCGTGAGAGCCTGCCTCCAGCTTCTCCAAGGCACTGGCTAAAGCCAAAGGATTGCCGCCCAGCCTGCTTCCGGAGGCGTCGGCCTGATACTCTCGAGTCCGGGATATGGCCAGCTTGATTATCATAGCAGCGATGGGAATGAGAATGGCCATCAACAGCATGACAGCCATCCCCGCCATCCCACCACCCCTGTCCCTGCCGAAACTTCCGAAGAAGGCGGAGAATCTGAGCCAGAAGGCGATCATCGTCATTATCCCGGCCATGGTGGCCACGATGGACATGATCAGAACATCCCGGTTTCTGATGTGGGAGAACTCGTGGGCCATCACACCCTCCAGCTCCTCCTCGGTCAGCAGACGCATGATACCTGTCGTCGCCGCCACTGCTGCGTGATTGGGACTGCGCCCCGTCGCAAAGGCATTGGGAGAATCGCTCTGTACCACGTGCACCTTCGGTTTGGGCATCTGCATCCTGGCGGCCATCCGATCCACGATACGATGCAGTGTGGGCTCTTCTCCCTCGGTTACTGGTTTGGCTCCCGCCATCTTCAAGGCCAGCTTATCACTCCACCAATAGGAACCGAAATTCAGGGCCACCGCAATGGCTAAAAATATGACCATTCCACCAAGACGGTCATCGCGACCATCAACATGCCTGTTTTCAAAGTGTTCACTACAATTTCCCTTTATTTCAGGAATTAGCCCGCTAGATAGATTATAACTCGCCATGAATAACGAAGCTTCCGTAGTTTAGGTATTGCTCATGGACTAGTTCCCAGGGGCAGGCTGTTTGCTGGCCCATATAAAAGCGAAGGAGAGGAACTCCTGTTGCAGCCTGCTGATGAGGTGATTCTCAAGGTAGATCACGTAGAGGTCACGCTTTAGAGGGACCCCATCGATTCGGAGGGCCCTGATGCGCCCGCACTCAATGCTTTTCTGGGCTGCGAAGACGGAGACAAAAGCCACACCAAGACCCGCCTCCACCGCTGAGACGATGGCCTGAGTGCTGCCGAAGGTCATGGCCCGCTGCCACTGCCCGCCATCGAGACCGGCCTGTTGCAGGATTTGTCGAGCGCTCCTCATAGTCCCAGAGCCGGCTTCTCGGGCTATCAGCTTCTCTCCCTCCAGATCTGACACGGAAACCCCGGGGTAATTCGTAAGAGGGTGACCCATCGGCACTATCAGGACCAGTTCGTCGCTCAGAAGCTCGGCTCGTTTCAAACCTCTGCCTTCCACTATAGCCCCTATGAAACCCACGTCACACTCTCCTGACATCACCATCTCGGCCACCGCATCTGTGTCACCAATCAAAACGGAGGCCTCTACTCCCGGGTGAAGCTCGATGAAATCTCCTAGCAACCGAGGCAGGATATATTCACCGGGTACCGTGCTGGCTCCGAGGACCAGCTTGCCACTTACGGTGCCTGTTAGGCCCTGAAGCCTTTCGGTGAGCTTAATTTCCTCCGACAGCACCTTCAAAGCGAAACCGTGAAACTCCTCTCCCGCAGTGGTCATGGCAGCTCCACTCTCCTTACGGTCCAGCAGGTAGACCCCCATATCTCGCTCCAACTTCTGAATCTGATGACTTACGGCCGGTTGGGTTATACCAAGGTGTTTTGCCGCCTCAGAGAAGCTTTCCCGTTTCACCACCTCCACATAGGTACGAAGATGTTCCAGGTTCATAACCATACTATATTAATAAAATTTTTTGATGTTGACAATTAATAATCCTTATGATAACGTCCGTTGTCCAAAAGATTAAACAAGTTGACCTGATAGTTTCGATGAGGAGTCGCGAAGAGTATGAATAAACTGGCGGGCCTGTTCGTACTCGTGAACCTGACCCTCTTTGTGGCCTGTGGTGACTCAGATTCAAAGGAGACCTTTTACTTCAGCGGCATTCCGGACCAGGATGCCGCCAGACTATCTCGGCGATATGATGAATTCTCCGATTACCTGAGCGGACAATTGGGTGTGACCGTGAAGTACAAGCCAGCGGTGGATTACGCCGCCGTGGTCACGGCTTTTGACAACGGAGACATTCAGATGGGCTGGTTCGGTGGATTGACTGGAGTTCAGGCCCGTCTTACCGTGCCCGATTCCCAAGCCATCGCTCAGCGACCTCGAGACGCCGAGTTCCACTCCAGGTTCATCGTTCAGTCGAGGCTGGAGGTGGATAGTTTGGAGGACCTGAAGGGTCTCAGCTTTACCTTCGGCGACGAGAACTCTACGTCGGGACACCTCATGCCTCGCCACTTTTTGCTGCAGGCTGGTGTAGATCCCGAGGGGGACTTTCCTGGAGGCCCCAACTTCTCCGGCTCCCATGACCTTACCTGGAAGCTGGTGGAGAGTGGAGCATTTCAGGCGGGAGCCTTAAACGAGACTGTATGGCAGAGCGCAGTAGATGAAGGGAAGGTAGACCTGACCAAGGTGAGGGAGTTTCACACAACACCTGGCTATTACGACTACAACTGGACCATCAGAGGAGATGCCGATGAGACCTTCGGTGAGGGTTTCACAGACAAAGTTAAGAAGATCCTAATCTCTATCGGGGCCGACAGACAGGACATACTGGACCTGTTCGATACTGAAAGTTTCATCGAATCGGACAACGAAAACTATCACGCTATAAGGGAGGTGGCCGAACAGGTAGGCATCATCAAATGAGCTTCAATCTCGATGGTAGAAGGGCCATGTTCGTCCTCGAAGACGTAAGCAAAAGCTATCCAAGTGTGGTAGCTCTTCACCACCTATCCCTGACCATACCAAGAGGGGAAAGAGTGGCTATCGTTGGTCCCAGCGGGAGTGGAAAGACTACTCTGCTCCACCTTTTGGGCGGAGTTATTCAACCTGACGAGGGTCGAGTCCACGTAGATAATCGTCTGATGACAAACTTATCCGCTGGGCGCGAACTGGCAACCCTGATAGGACTGATTCACCAGCAGTTTGATCTCGTGCCCAGGCTGAGCGTGGCCCATAACGTTATGGCCGGACGACTGGGCTACTGGAGCTTTTGGAGATCCTTGCTATCCCTAGTGAGACTACAAGAAAAACACCTCGCCCTGGCTGCATTGCAAAGAACGGGAATAGAGCACAAGCTGAGCGAAAGAGTATCTCGACTTTCAGGCGGCGAGCAGCAGCGAGTAGCTATCGCTCGTCTGTTGGTGCAAGACCCCCAGGTTATCATCGCTGACGAGCCAGTAGCATCCCTGGACCCAAGCCGCTCGGAGGACATCATGAAGCTCCTGGGAGATATCGTACAGGAATCGGGAAAAACCTTAGTAGCCAGCCTCCACTCGATGGATTTGGTTAGAGCTCATTTCTCTCGGGTAATCGGGCTACGATCAGGACGCCTCTCCTTCTATGTACCGGTTTCTAAGCTTACAACAGAGATGCTGAAAACACTCTACGACCTAGAAGAGCCGAGGGGTGACGTTCTTGCTTCGGTCTCTTGAGAACCGAGGCTTCCTGACCCTTCTTCTGCTGGGAGCCATCGGGTGGAGCCTCTACAACGTCGGCTGGACCGATCGTATCGTTAACACCGGGGGAGGATCAGCACTCCTGGATCTGCTTCGAACTCTCTTCAACCCAGAGCTTTCTCCTTCATTCCTCGAGATCGCCTTAGAGGCCACCTGGATAACCCTCGCATACTCGGTAGCCGGCACCACTCTTGCTATAGCGATTGGCCTTCCGCTGGGGGTATTGGCCTCAGGGGCCTTGGTAAAAGCAGCCTCCAACAAACGGAACATGATGGTGGGTACCAGGGTGTTTCTCGCAGTCATCCGCTCCATCCACGAACTGATCTGGGCCTGGTTCTTCGTAGTCGCTATAGGTCTGTCTCCCATGGCGGGAATTATGGGTCTGGCCATCCCTTACGGTGGCATTCTCGGCCGTATCTACGCCGACATCCTCAACGATGTTCGGGAAGAGCCTTTGAGGGCGCTTAGAACCTCTGGCGCCTCCGAGTGGAAAGTGCTCGTGTACGGTCGGCTACCAATTGCTTTACCTGATATGCTCAGCTACACTCTCTATCGCTTCGAGTGCGCAATCAGGGCTGCCGCCATCCTGGGTTTTGTCGGGATAAAAGGTCTGGGATTTCAGATACAGCTCTCTCTGGATGACCTGCTGTTCGACGAAGTCTGGACTCTCCTCTTCTTCCTCATCGGGCTCGTTGTCCTAGTCGATCTGTGGAGCAGTCTGCTGCGCAGGAGGCTGGTGACGTGAACCGCATCCTGGAAGCCCCATCACGACCGCGATTTCTCAGGTTGCCGCGCGTTGGTGTCATCAAAGGCTCTCTGATGGGGGTAGCGATTCTTGTCCTCGTCTCCTGGTCATACATCCTGGTTCAGGACGAGAGTGGGGTGGGCGCTCTACTTGACCCTGAAGCGTGGCTAGACGGCTTTGGATTCGTGGGTGACCTGCTGGGCATTGGAGAAGATGGAACTCCTGCCTTCTTCCAATGGGACTCCTGGGTGGAGGCAGGGAGGTTGGCCTACAAGACCCTGGCCATGAGCATACTGGCGGCGGTATTTGCCGGAATGGCGGTACTGCTAACATTCTTGCCAGGGGCCAGAAACGTAGCCTTTGGAGAGCTGAGCTCTGCCCATCCTCTACTCAGGTACACCCTATTTTTCCTAGTCAGAGGTCTCTTCATCTTCTCACGAGCAGTGCCGGAGCTGATATGGGCCATGATAATCATCTTCGTCCTATCACCGGGTATTCTCCCAGGCGCAGTGGCGCTGGCCATTCACAACTACGGTATTCTGGGTAAGCTCTGCGCAGAGGTGGTGGAGGATCTGGACCATCGCCCCGCCAGAGCTTTACGCTCGACTGGGGCAGGCAATTTCCAGATGCTGTTCTATGGCGTCCTTCCTCAGGTAATGCCCCAGTTCACCACTTACCTGCTCTACAGGTGGGAAGTGATCATCCGCACGACGATTATCGTTGGGCTTGTTAGCGCTGGTGGTCTGGGCAGGGAATTCCGACTGAGCATGAGCTTCTTCCACTATACTGATGTCGCTCTACTGCTCTTCTGGTATGTACTGCTGGTGCTGACGGTGGACTTGATCAGCGCTTGGTTGCGGCGCCTGGCGAAGTAGAAGCAGGCCCCCTAGACTCGCTCCACAACAGCGCCCACCTCGGCTAGTTTCTCCACCATCTTGGAACAGAGAGTATCCAGACCCCATCCGTGCAACGCCGAGATACCCACCACGTCGCCCCTTAGCCGAATCTCCTCTAGGGCGTCCAGGGTTGGCGGCCGACCATCTCCCGACTTGAACCCGTCCTGTGGTAACAGGTCCGTCTTGTTAAATACAATCACAATAGGCTTGGTAGATACCTCTAAGCTCTCCAGAATCTTCTCCACTTCGCGCACTTGTTCCGAGGCGTTGGGATGGGTAGCATCCACCATGTGGAGCAGAAGGTCGGCGTCAGATAGCTCTTCCAAAGTGGCGCGGAAGGCCGCTATCAATATGGGAGGCAGTTTCTGAATAAATCCCACCGTATCGGTCAAAAGCACCTCGGTACCCAGTCCCAGAGACAACCGTCGGGTGACGGGGTCCAGGGTTGCAAAGGGTTTGTTTTCGGCTAGGACGTTGGCGTTGGTGAGGTGATTCAACAGAGTGCTTTTACCTGAGTTTGTGTAACCTACCAAGGCTACGACTATGCTGCCTCTCCGTTTTCGGTCCGTCCTGTAAAGGCTCCGGTGTTTCCTGATAGCTTCAATCTGTTGCTTGAGACGGTGGATTTTGTTTCTTATCAGCCGTCGGTCTGTCTCCAACTGAGATTCCCCGGGGCCTCTTGTGCCGATGCCGCCACCCAACCTCTCCAGGTGGCTCCATTGGCCAGCCAATCGGGGAAGTAGGTATTCGTGCTGGGCCAGCTCTACCTGCAACCTGCCCTCCCGGGTTCGCGCCCTACGACCGAATACATCCAATATAAGCGCCGTACGGTCGATTATCTTGACCTTGAGTGCGCTCTCCAAAGTCCTCTGCTGAGAAGGTGAAAGCTCGTCATCGGCTATGACGACATCGTAGGGAACGGCACTCTTCAGCTGTTTTAGCTCTTCCAGCTTCCCCTTGCCAAGATAGGAGGGGCTAGGTCGGTCCAAGTGTTGGGTTAGAGTTCCAACTACCTCGGCACCCACGCTTCGGGCTAGCTGTCCCAACTCTTCTAGGGAGTCTTCCAGGGCCCAAAACCTGTTAGACCTTCTCACGGAAACCCCTGTGAGGAGAGCTCTTTCCGGTGGAGGATATGTAGAGGAAGTATACCGAGTGATAGATGCCTCCTGATCTCGCGCGTCTATTAAGAGGACAGGGATGCGATACGGTCAATGGCTTCGTCTATCCTGTTGTCGGGCGCGGTCAAGGAGAGGCGTATGTAGCCCTCGCCCTGCTCTCCGTAGCCTACTCCCGGGGTGACCACCACAGACACCTGGTCCAGCAGCTTGGTCGCGTACTCGACGGAGGTGTAGCCTTCGGGTACTCTAGCCCACAGATAGAAGCTGGCCTTGGGCGGCTGCACTCTAAGGCCCAGCCTGGCCAAGCCCTGCACCAACCGGTCTCGCCTCTGCTGATAGATGGCCGCGTTTTCCTGCACGCAGTCCTGAGGGCCTTCCAGCGCCTCGATGGCCGCGTACTGAATAGCCTGGGGTATGCCAGAATCAAGGTTAGACTTGACCGTGTTAAGAGCGTTTATCAGCTCCGCGTTGCCTACGGCCATCCCTATTCTCCACCCAGTCATGTTGTAGGTCTTGGAGAGAGAATGGAACTCTATACCCACTTCTCTAGCTCCCTCGGCCTCCAAGAAGCTGGCTGGCCTGTATCCATCGAAAGTGATCTCACTGTACGGTGCATCGTTGCACACCGCCAGATCGTGTTTTCTAGCGAACTCGACCACCCTGTTATAGAAGTCCAACTCCGCCACGGCGCCCGTGGGATTGTTGGGGTAGTTGATCCAGAGGACTTTGGCTCTATCGAGGACGTGGCCAGGTATGTCTTCCAGCTCGGGAAGGAAGCCGTTCTCTTCCAACAGAGGCACAGAGTAGTTCTCTCCCCCGGCAAAGAGGGTACCCATAGCATAAACGGGGTATGCTGGGTCGGGGACCAGCGCCACGTCATCCGCATCTATCAAGGCAAGGGCAACGTGACCTATGCCCTCCTTGGAGCCTATCAGAGATACGACCTCCTTAGCCGGGTCAAGCTCAACACCAAACCGTCTCTTGTACCATCGGGCCACAGCCTGTCGAAACTCAGCAAGACCGTTGGTCTCCGGATAGCGATGGTTGGCCGAAACCTGGGCCTCTCTCACAAGCCGGTCTAGGATATGGGGCGGGGTGGGAAGGTCGGGATCGCCGACGGCGAAGCTAATGACATCCTCACCTTTCCCTCTCTTCTCCGCGATCTTCTTATTGATCTCTACGAACAGGTAGGGAGGCACCGCCTCCAGACGTTTGGCAGTTCTCAACTAGTTCTCCTCCCACTCGCCAGTGAACACGTATTCGGCAGGCCCAGAGAGGTATACTTCACTCTTCCCATCCCATTCGATGGTCAAGGTGCCTCCCACCAGGTCTACCTGCAACGGACTGTCGGATATGTCATGAAGACGACCTGCGACTGTAACTGCACAGGCGCCAGTACCGCATGCGAGGGTCTCGCCTGCTCCCCGCTCCCACACCCTGACCTTGGCATGAGAGCGGTCAATGATGTTAGCTATCTCGAAATTGACTCGTTGAGGGAAAAGGGGGTGGTGCTCGACTCTGGGTCCCACCTCAAAAAGAGGGAACTGGTCGACGGGATCGTCGATAAAGCAGACGGCATGGGGATTGCCCATGGATACACAGCTTACCTTGAGCGACATGCCGTCAACGGAAATGGGGTATCCCTTCACCACGTCGACCCCGTCAGGAAGGACGATAGGTATCTCGTCGGGTTTAAGACGGGGCGGACCCATCGACGCTCGAATTGACTTTACGGAACCGTTGTCACTGGATGTCGTGACCGTCCCCACCCCACCCAGCGTCTCTATCTCGACCTGGGTGGAATCAGGAGCCACCAAATCCTTCTCGACCAAGTACTTGGCAAACATCCGTATGCCGTTTCCACAGGCCTCGGCCTCTGAGCCGTCGGGATTGAAAATCCTCATGCGATAATCGGCTGTACTGGAGGGGCAAATCAACAGGATGCCATCAGAACCGACGCCAAAGTGACGATCGCACATGGCCACTGCCACTTTGGGCCAGTCTCGCTCCATCCCTCGAGCATCTATGAGGATGTAATCGTTACCTATGCCCTGCATCTTTGTAAACTTCATTTACCTTTATCCATAGCCCTGAGTAGTTGTCACTTCCCATCGACTGTCGTCACAGAACACTCTGACTTGACTCAACACGGGTTCGAGAGCGTCTTCGGTAATATTGTGCCAGGAAATGCGTCGGTCACTGGACTTGAACCAGGTGCCCTGATGCCTGGCCAGACGATGGGTCTCGTGCTTGGTCTGTCGTATGGCCTCCTCCAAGGATAGCTGTCCTTTCAAGTACATGCCTATCTGTTTATAACCCACACTGGACATGGATGGCAAGTCGAACGTATATCCCCTGTTCAGCAAGTCTCGCACTTCATTGACCAGACCGCCCGATATCATATCGTCGACCCTGCTATCGATCCTGGAGTACAGCGCTTCTCTGGGCGCCGTGAGGCCGACGATGAGGGAGGAACGGCTCACTCCATTCTTGCTCACCAACTGGGAGAAGGGAGTCCCTGATTTGATGAACACCTCCAGAGCCCTGATGACACGCCGTATATTGTTCGGATCGATGGAATCGGCAGCTGCTGAGTCCACTTCTCTCAGACGATCATGTAGAGAGTGAGAGCCTCTGAGTCTCGCTTCCATCTCCAGCTCATTCCTCAGCTTATCATCTGGAGGGACGTGGGGAATTTTCAGGCCTTCTATCAGGCCCCAGACATAGAGTCCGCTGCCTCCTACCAGGTATGGTACTTTTCCTCTACCGTGGATATCATCGATGATTTCTGTTGCTTTCTCCAGATAGAGGGCGAGATTGAAAGACTCGTCCGGATCTAAAATGTCGATGAGATGGTGAGGTACACGTTCCATCTCTCCAGGAGAGGGTTTGGCGGTGCCGATGTCCATGTAACGGTAGACTTGACGGCTGTCGGCGTTGACCACCTCGCCATCTGTAGCTCGCGCCAACTCCACGGCGAGCCGGCTCTTGCCGGTAGCGGTAGCGCCCACAATCGCGATGATTCCATTCATGTTCAGCTCTTCTTGATCTGAGCGGAGCTTCTGACTATCTCAGTAAAATCATCAAGCTTGAGGCTTGCTCCACCCACCAGGGCGCCGTCGATCTCCGGCTCGCTCATGAACTCACGGATATTCTCTGAAGTGACGCTCCCACCATACAAGATGCAGGTATCCATGGCTGCCTGAACTCCCAGCACACCCCCCAGGGTCTCCCGCAGCATTCCAATGGTCTGATTGGCGTCTTTGCCCGTGGCCGGTCGTCCGGTGCCAATGGCCCAAACGGGCTCGTAGGCTACTGCCAGGCCCGGCGTATCTTCCACGCCGTCCAGCCCAAGAGTTACCTGTCGAACCAGTACCTCCCTCGTCTTCCCCCCTTCCAACTCCTTGAGGGTCTCTCCCACACAGAGGATCGGTTTCAGGCCGCTGTTTTTCGCCGCCTTCACCTTCTGGTTGACTAGCTGATCGTCTTCACCCAGTATGTGCCGGCGCTCCGAGTGACCCAGGATCACGTATTCGCACAAATCTCGAAGCATGAGCGGAGACACCTCCCCTGTGAAGGCTCCCTTTTCCCTAAAGTACATGTTTTGTGCGCCAAGCTTGAGAGACGATCCCTTGATAGCCTCTTTCACCGTAGCTAATGATATAAAAGGAGGGCACAGTACTTTTTCTATCCCATCTATGGCGTTGATGCCCCGGAGCAGAGCAAATGCCAACTGACGCGCCTCGGCTATAGTAGTATTCATCTTCCAGTTGCCGGCTACCAGGGGTGTACGCATGTGGTAGTTCTAAGCTCCAAATTTGTTCAGTCGCAGGGAGTTGGCAAGAACGAGAGGCATTATGTCAACAGATGGAAATCTCCCCAAGACACCTTCAGCACATTCTTTTTCGTTGAACCGTTCAACACGGTCGGTCCGTCCCCATCGAGATCTGAGCAAGAACGGTACCGGATGCCAGCTATGGCTCACCAGGACAGCAGGGGTCGAGTGGTCGCCAGCCACTACGAACACATCCGGATTCAGATCGATGAGCCGAGAGATGGGGGCATCCACTTCTTCCAACGCGCGAACCTTCGCTTCGAAGTTGCCATCCTCTCCTGCCGTATCTGCGTCTTTGAAGTGGATGAAGAAGAAGTCGAAATCGTTATAGCGCTTGATCAGGGTATCCACCTCTTCCTCGAAAGTGACCCCCGTCTCCAGGCAAACCATACCCAGCAGACGAGCAATCCCCTTATACATGGGATAGGTGGCTATGGCGGCGGGGCTCAGATCATAGATATCACCCATTGAAGGCAGACTGGGGAGCTTGGAGAAGCCCCGAAGCATAATCATATTCGCCTTGTCCCTATCACCTAAAACTCGTCGGGATTTCTCTATGAACTCGTTTGCAATGTCAGCAGTAGGTTGGGCCTCTGGAATCAGGGGCTTAACAGGAGGCACTGGCATGCCTGCACCTTGCGCGTCCGTATCTGTGAGTTCTTCATTCAAACCATTGCCGTGGAAGACGATGGCAAACCGATGGTCTTTCACCGGATGGACCTCCGCCTCCGCGCCCGATACTCGAATTTCGTTCAATTGCCGGCATAGTACGCTGCTCTCCTCGGTGGGTATCCTCCCTGCTCGCCTATCTGTGACACGGCCCTGATCATCCACGGTGCAGAAGTTTCCCCGGACCGCCAGATCATCTGTCCCAAGCTCCAGCCCTATCCCAGTGGCTTCCAGCACACCCCGTTTTATGAGGTTCTTCACCGGATCATATCCGAACAGACCTAAATGGCCGGGCCCACTGCCGGGGGTTATCCCAGCGCCGACAGGAACAGTCAGCCCGCACATAGACTCAGAGGCCAGCCTGTCCAGATTGGGAGTGTGAGCCGTCTCCAACTCCGACTCTCCCGTATCTGGATGGGGAAGGCCGCCCAGGCCATCGATTACCAGGAATATTATCTTGGAGGGGCTGGAGTGGGATAGCTCCTCGATCAGCGCTTGTTGACTCATCGATCCATTATCTCATTTGTCCAGGAGGGCCGCCACGCCGGGTAGAGTCTTACCCTCTAAAAACTCCAGGGAGGCGCCCCCTCCAGTAGAAACGTGATCCATCATCTCAGTCATGCCGAGGGAATGCGCCACTTCAGCAGTGGACCCGCCCCCTACGACTGTCGTCGCATCCAGCCGACTTAAGACTTCGGCCATGCGCCGTGTGCCCTCTGCAAACGCGGGGAACTCCCACACGCCCATGGGTCCGTTCCAAAAAACCGTCTTGCAGTTTCTAAGATGCTCCTCGAATAGCTGGGTAGTTCCTGGGCCGATGTCCATGATGTGCCCATCCGGAGGTATCTGGTCTATTGATACTGTCGTTGGTATGGCATCTACATCGAACTTGTCCCCGACAATCACATCCCTTGGTAAGACCAGAGAGACCCTCTTCTTTGACGCCTCACTCATGAGACCAGAGACGAAATCCAGGCTCTCCTCTTCCAGTAGAGACTGGCCCACCTCATAACCCTTGGATTTAAGGAAAGTCGCTGCCATGCCTCCACCTATAAGCAGCACGTCTACCCTGCTCAGCAGGTTTTCCAGAACGGCCATCTTGTCGGCGATCTTGGCGCCTCCCAGCAACGCGCCGAAAGGTCTCGTTGGATTGGTGATCGTCAGGCTGAGGAACTCCAACTCCTTCTCCATGAGAAAGCCGGCCACGCCAGGCAGATATCGAGCAACCCCTACGGTGGAAGCGTGAGCACGATGCGCGGTTCCAAAAGCGTCGTTCACGTACACCTCGCCAAGCGAAGCTATATCCTTAGCAAAGTCGGGATCGTTGCCCTCCTCCTCTGGGTGGAATCTCAAGTTCTCCAGCAATAGGACTTCGCCTGATTTCAACTCCTTCGCTGCCTCTTCCACTTCCGGGCCGACACAGTCTGAGGCGATTTTCACGTTTATGTCAAATAGATCGGCTAGTCTCTCACCGACCTGAGCCATGTTGAGGCCTTCAACTACCCTACCCTTGGGTCGACCCAGATGCGAGCAAAGAATGAGTCGTGCCTCCCTGTCGAGGAGATAACGAATAGTTGGTAAGGTGGCCCTGATTCGACTATCGTCGGTCATGAAACCGGTCCGAGGGTCTAAAGGAACGTTGAAATCCACTCGTGCCAGGACTCGCTTGCATTGAACATCTATGTCTTCCACTGTCTTCTTATTCATATACTACTGAGCGAGCATTATGGGCAACCCACAGGTTTGCTCGATTTCCTCTCGGGAAACTACTCCTTCTCTGAGTAGTACAGGTCTTTCTCTGGTCACGTCTACCACTGTGGATGGCATGTCGCCTGGACACGGCCCCCCATCTATAACTATGTCTATCGTATCTCCTATCTGCGCCCGCACTATTTCCGGGGTGGTAGGATTGGCTCCTCCGCTTCCGTTGGCGCTGGTTCCAGTTATAGGCGCCCCCAGCTTTCGGACCAGCTCACGTGGGACTGGATGATTGGGCACGCGGACGGCTATCGTACCCGTTCCGGCAGTAATCAAGTCCGAAACACCTGGACGGCTTTCCAGCACCATGGTAAGAGCCCCAGGCCAGAAGCTTAGGGCAAGCAGCCGTGCAACGTCTGACGCGTGTTGGGCAACTCTGGTAAGGTCTCCAAACGAAGAAAGGAGAACAGGCATGGGTTTGTTGAGAGGGCGGCCTTTGGCTTCGTAGACCTTTTCTACCGCATCTTCTGAAAGGGCATTGGCGCCAAGCCCGTAGAGAGTATCTGTGGGATAGGCTACTAACCCACCACGTCTCAGTATCTTGACAGCTTTATCCAGGTCCGAGTTCACAAACTGGGGCATGTAAAGGCAATTCACAAAGGGAAGAACTAGCCTCGTATAACCTTGACTCAGTATATCATGGGTGATAATCTGAGGTCGAGGAGGGCCCTTGGTAAAAGGCGGAGCCAGGGCAGAAAGCCGCCGTATAGCTACCACCGACGATCTGGAGGTTTCTGCTTACCTCGGGATCGCTGGGAGCAAGGTTGGGCCTCAAACTGCATCGAGAGACGGGTCGGAGTCACCCCCCAAAGAGAAGCCTGAATCGGTTGCTATCCTGGACTTCGGGTCCCAGTACAGCAAGCTCATCGCCAGGCGAGTTCGTGAGTGCCGAGTCTACTGTGAAATCCTACCCTATGATGCGCCATGGGAGCAGGTCTCTCAGATCAACCCCAAGGGCATCATCCTTTCTGGAAGCCCCTCCAGCGTATACGATGAAATGTCCCCGTTGGCTCCCTCCTACGTGTTCGAACACAATCTGCCGATATTGGGCATCTGTTACGGAATGCAGACCCTGACGCATCAGCTGGGTGGTAAAGTTGCCCCTGATGCAAAGAGAGAGTACGGTCATGCCATCCTGCATCAAAACGTAACCGGCCACCCCATGTTCGAGAGTCTCCCTAGAGACCTATCCGTCTGGATGAGCCATGGCGACAGGATCACCGAGATGCCTGTCGGCTTCTCCCGACTCGCCTACACCGACAACTCGCCAATCGCTGTCATGGGAAACGACGAGGGTGTCATCGGCCTTCAGTTCCACCCGGAAGTGATCCACACCCCAGACGGCAAAGCCATTATAAGGAACTTCCTCTACAATATATGCGGCTGTGAAGGTGCCTGGACTCCCCGAAACTTTATAGCCGAGGCCATCTATAGGATCAAGGAAGACGTAGGATCGGGAAAGGTGATATGCGCCCTCTCCGGAGGAGTGGACTCGGCGGTCACGGCTGCCCTGGCCCACCGAGCAATAGGAGACCAGTTGACCTGTATCTTCGTGGATAATGGCCTGCTGCGTAAAGAAGAGCCCGAGCGAATTCGTTCAGTCTTCGAACGAAACCTCAAGATGAACCTGGTATACGTGGACGCAGCCGAGTCCTTTCTCAATCGTCTGGCAGCAGTCACAGACCCAGAGCAGAAGCGCCGAATCGTCGGAGAGGAGTTCATACGGGTATTCGAGGAGCAGGCGGTTATGCTGGGAGAGGTGGACTTCCTGGCTCAGGGTACCCTATACCCAGACGTAATAGAAAGCATTTCGCCGCAAAAGGCGCCTTCAGCCAAGATAAAGACCCATCACAACGTTGGCGGTCTTCCGGCCACCATGAAGCTCTCTCTAGTAGAGCCGCTTCGCCAGCTATTTAAGGATGAAGTGCGGGAAGTGGGTCTTGCTTTGGGTTTGCCAGAAGAGATGGTGTATCGTCAACCCTTCCCCGGTCCAGGTCTGGCCATACGCATAATCGGCGAAATCACCAGGGAAAAGCTGGAGATGCTCCGGGCCGCCGACTGGATAGTCATGGATGAAATCAAGGCAGCCAACCTCTATGGCGAGCTGTGGCAAAGCTTCGCCGTACTAACGTCGATGCACACCGTCGGGGTCATGGGCGACTATCGCACCTATGGAAATACCGTAGCTGTCAGGGCAGTAACCAGCGAGGACGCCATGACCGCGGACTGGGCGCGTCTGCCCTACGAGGTGTTGACCCAAATATCCAACAGAATCGTCAACGAGGTAGCAGGAGTCAATCGAGTAGTCTATGACATCTCCAGCAAACCGCCGTCCACTATAGAGTGGGAGTAGCGTCAGTACAGCTTTAGGAACAGATAATTGGCCTACTCAACCAAGACAAAGAATGGCTCGACGTGCGCCTGCTTCCTAGACCAGGGGTTACCAGTCGGGAGATGTTCGGGGACGTATGCTACCTCCACCTACGATAAGATGTTCGTCATCATCGCCGGCGACTCCGTTGTCACCAAGCCCCCAGAGACCGAGAAGCAAGATGCTCTTAAAAATCACGGCGCCACCGAGTTCATTATCGAGGGAGTCCAGAGGGAAGCATCCCTCTGGCGGGAGGCTTGAGGGGCGTCCCCCCATATCCAAAACCTACCGAGGGCGGCACGACGATAAGATGTTCGCCATCATCACCGGAGACTCCGTTGTCACCAAGCTCCCGGAGGCCGAGAAGCAAGATGCTCTTCAAAATCACGCCGCCGAGATCATCCCCGAGGGAGTCCAGAGGGAAGCATCCCTCTGGCGGGGGGCTTGGGGGGCGTCCCCCCATATCCAAAACCTACCGAGGGCGGCACGACGATAAGATGTTCGTCATCATCGCCGGGGACTCCGTTGTCACCAAGCTCCTGGAGGCCTAGAGCCAAGATGCTCTTCAAAATCACGCCGCCGAGATCATCCCCGAGGGAGTCCAGAGGGAAGCATCCCTTTGGCGGGGGGCTTGGGGGGCGTCCCCCCATATACAAAACCTACCGAGGGCGGGTGGATGGGACAAAGGCGCATGAATTTGTTCAGAGCCTTCCTAGACTCGTCTCGATTGGAGCCAGTCATGTTCTGGATCGAGAATGGCATGGATTATGTAAAGTCTACACTGCCCTATCTGAGATCCAAAAAGGGGATCAAGGCCAGGTGACGGGAGCCTTCCACAGTTGAACGTCCTCGTAGTTGGCGGCGGCGGCAGAGAGCATGCCCTCGCTTGGAAGCTGCGACAGAACCCGAAAGTCGAGGAGCTATACGTGGCTCCAGGCAACGTCGGCACCTTTTTGCTGGCCCAAAACCTGGATATCATCTCCACCGACGTCGTAGGGCTCGCCAGAGCGGCTAAAGAATACCAAGTTGAGCTCACGGTAGTTGGGCCGGAGGCGCCGCTGGACGCAGGTATCGTAGACCATTTCAACAGTGAGGGCTTGCCTATCTTCGGGCCTACCAAGGCGGCCACTCGGCTGGAATCATCCAAGATTTTCGCCAAGGAGTTGATGACTAAATATCGTATCCCATGCGCCTACGGTCAGGCATTCTCCGACACAGAAGAGGCTCGCCAGTATCTCGCCATCTGTCAGTTTCCTGTAGTGGTCAAAGCCGACGGCCTGGCTGCGGGCAAAGGCGTCACTGTAGCTCCATCTCGTAATGAGGCGTTGAAAGCTGTAGATGAAGCAATGGACGCAAAGGCGTTTGGACGGGCAGGAGAAACGATAGTCATAGAGGAGTGCTTGGTCGGCAGAGAGGTAAGCGTCTTCGCCTTCACCGACGGACGCTCAGTCTCCTCGATAGTGACTGCATGTGATTACAAGAGACTGTTGGAGAGAGACCAGGGTCCCAACACTGGAGGCATGGGCAGCTATAGCCCGTGCGAGTTCCTGGATGAGGCCCTTGTCGCTGAAGTCAACAGCCTTATATTGTCGCCAATAATCGAGGCCATGACTCTGGAAGGCGCTCCCTACAGGGGTGTCCTATACGGCGGTCTCATGATCACCGACGAAGGGCCCAAGGTGCTCGAGTTCAACGCTCGGCTGGGAGACCCGGAAACACAGGTGATATTACCTCGACTAGAGACCGACCTGGTGGATATAATGTTAGCCGTGATCAACGGCACTCTCAGCGACCTGGACGTTCGCTGGAACGACGATTCCTGCGTAGCCGTAGTAATGGCCTCGGAGGGTTACCCCGGTAGCTACTCCAAGGGTCACCAGATAACCGGTCTGGATTCCCTGGATGAAGGAGTCATGGTATTCCATGCCGGGACCTCCCACCGGGCTCGTAGTGATGGCAGTGAATCCGTCGTAGCTACGGCAGGTGGACGGGTGTTGAGCGTCGTGGCGCAAGGACCGTCTCTAGCAGAGGCCAAGAGCAGAGCATACCAAAACGTATCCCGTATTCAGTTCCAAGGGTGCCACTATCGCACCGACATAGCAGCGGTTCCGGCGGTAGCAGAGCACGGAGTTACAAGATAAGCGAAAGGACTCGAATGACACTTATCGGAATAGTAATGGGCAGCAAGTCCGATGAACCCTATGTAAATGAAACCACCAAGGTCCTGGATAGCCTAGATATAGAATACGAGGTCTCCGTTATCTCGGCTCATCGCACTCCCGAGAAGGCCAGGGAGTACGGTATGACCGCCAAAGAACGAGGGTTGGAGGTATTGATTGCGGCTGCGGGCGGGGCTGCTCACTTGCCTGGGGTGCTAGCCAGCTGGACAACATTGCCCGTCATTGGCGTGCCTCTTCCCACCACCGACTTGAAAGGCGTGGATGCCCTTCACGCCATCGTACAGATGCCCGGAGGGGTGCCTGTGGCCACGGTAGCAGTAGGTAATGCCGGCGCACGAAACGCCGCCTACTTCGCCGCCGAGATACTGGCGCTAAAACATCCCCAGATCGCCGAAGCTTACGAAGAATATCGTAGAAGGTTGAATAAATGATCCCGCGATACTCTCGCCCGGAGATGAGCCGAGTCTGGAGCGAGGAAAGCAAGTTCGATAAGTGGCTGCAGGTGGAGATAGCAGTTTGTGAAGCCTGGGCCGAAGAAGGAGTGGTCCCTCGCGATGCCCTCGAAAAGATACGCGAGGCGCGCTATGACCTTGGCATATTCGAGGAGGCGATGCGGGAAACCCAGCACGATATGACCGCCTTCCTCAAGTCCATATATCCCAGCCTGGGCGAGGAGTCTCGATATATCCATCTGGGCCTGACCACCTCAGATGTCTGGGATACAGCCCTAAGTCTTCAGATGCTGGAGGCGGCCGACATCCTTAGCAAAGACATCGAAGAGGTCCTCCATCTGCTGGAGAGCCAGGCGATGGAGCATAAAGAGACGGTCATGGTCGGTCGGACTCACGGGGTCCA
Organism: Dehalococcoidia bacterium; assembly: GCA_965197675.1. Lineage (GTDB taxonomy): Bacteria > Chloroflexota > Dehalococcoidia > Plut-88900 > Plut-88900. The sequence continues at coordinate 2,325,825 of OZ240221.1, forward strand.
CGCCGAGCCCATCACCCTCGGCCTGAAGCTGGCTCTATGGGTGGATGAGATGCGCCGTAACTCTCAACGTCTAAAGGAGGCCAGGAAAGCGGCGGCGGTGGGAAAAATTTCTGGAGCCGTAGGGACATATGCACTGGTATCGCCTCGAATCGAAGAACAGGTCTGCTCCAGGCTTGGTCTGGAGGCAGCTAAAGTATCCAATCAGATCATACAGCGGGACATCCACGCCCAGTTTGTGCTGACCTTGGCTCTCATAGCCGCCTCCTTGGAGAAGTTCGCCACCGAGATCAGGGGGCTTCAAAGGACCGAGATACTGGAGATGGAGGAGCCCTTCGGAGAGGGGCAAACCGGGTCATCTGCAATGCCCCACAAACGAAATCCCGTCATGTGTGAACGAGTATGCGGCCTGGCGCGAGTCATTCGGGGCAACGCTGTGGCCGCCCTGGAAAACGTGACTCTGTGGAACGAGCGGGACATCAGCCACTCCTCCACCGAGCGAATCATCCTGCCAGACTCGTGCCTGGCCTTGGACTACGCCCTGGACATCTTCGCTCAGATCATAAGGGGACTGACCATCTACCCGCAAAACATGAAGCGCAACCTTGAGCTAACTCGAGGCCTGGTCTTCTCTCAGAGGGTCTTGACTCGCCTCATAGAAAAGGGCCTGGCGCGCAACGAAGCCTACGGGATAGTCCAGAGCAACGCCTTGACCGCGTGGCGGGAAGGCAGCGACTTCCGAGCGCTTCTCGAAGCTGACCCGGAGGTCGGTAAACATATTTCTCGGCAGGAGCTGCAAGAGCTTTTCGATTACCAATTCTATATCCGACACGTAGATGAAGTCTTCGAGCGGCTAGAACTAAATGGAAGGAAGGATACATGACCACTATTCTCGATACTCATCTTCCCAACATGCTATACCGAGGCAAGGTGCGGGACACCTATGACCTGGGCGACAAGCTGCTGATGATAGCCACTGACCGTATATCGGCCTTCGATGTGGTACTGCCCAACGGTATTCCTGATAAGGGCAAGATTCTCTCTCTTCTTTCGACCTTTTGGTTCGATAAGACGGCCCACCTGGTGCCCAACCACTTCATTGCCATGGCCAATGACGTCCAGGCCCTGAGGGCTATCGGAGATGGCCCGTCCATACCGGAGCTAACCAACGATGTAGCTGAACGCGCCATGATAGTCAGAAAGGCGGAGCGAATAGACGTAGAGTGCATCGTCAGAGGTTACATAACCGGTTCCGCTTGGTCTGAATACTCCAAGCGCGGTACCGTCGGTAGCATGCCAATGACCCAGGGATTAAAGGAGAGTCAGGAATTCCCAGATCCCCTCTTTACCCCTACCACCAAGGCTGATACGGGCCACGATGAAAACATGCCCTTCGATCAGATGGAGAACCTGGTCGGCTCGGACTTAGCTCAGACTGTAAAGGAGAAGAGTATCCAGATCTATAACTTTGCTCGTGAGTATGCTTTGACCTGCGGGATCATTATCGCAGATACCAAAATGGAGTTTGGATTGATCGACGGTCAGCTGACCCTCATCGATGAAGTATTGACGCCCGACTCCAGTCGCTTCTGGGATGCTGAGCAATACGAGGCCGGCAGGTCCCAACCCAATTTCGACAAACAGTTCGTTAGGGACTGGCTCACAGGGTCTGGATGGAACAAGGAGCCCCCCGCTCCCGAGCTTCCTCCCGAGGTGGTGGAGAAGACTGCACAGCGCTATGAAGAGGCTTATCGAAGGTTGACAGGCCAAAACCTCTAGTGGGATACTGATTGAAATACCCTGTCTGAAAAGGAATGGTGAAGCAAACTTGGCATCTAGAAGAAGACGAAACCTGAACGAGCCTACCCCCCCTAAAACCCTCTGGCAACGCTACCAATGGTACATCATCATGGGGGTGGCCCTTTTCTTCATAGTCACCGTAATAGTACCTGCTATTGCCCCAGGTGGAGAGCAGCCAGTCAGCGACGATAACGACACTCCAACAGATGGCACGCCCAGCTCTACGGTTCCGGGTGAGCAATTCTTCCCCAGCACTGGTTTTGAACACGTTCCCGCAGGGCAGTTGGTCACCTATCGGAACGAACCACCTACATCCGGGCAGCATTGGAACGGGCCAGTGCCCACTTCCGTCGGTTTCGCGCCGGTTACCTCTGCTCCCGCTCCATGGGATATCTACGATCAGCCAATAAGAGATGAAATCCTGGTGCACAACATGGAGCATGGTGGTATCGTGATCCTCTACCGGACCACCACAGCGCCTAGTGTAGTTGACGAGTTGAAGGAGTTCGTTCAGCAGCAACCCAACTTCCCGGCGGGTTACATTTTGGCGCCTAGGAACATTCTTCCCACCACCATAAGTTTAAGCGCATGGGAATGGCGGCTCGACATCAACCAATTCAATGAGCAACTCATGAGCAGCTTCATAAGCGCCCACTACGATGAGGGGCGCGAAACCATCGACGGTACGCCGAAACCACAGTAATTCTCTAGTCCCCAATATGTTCCTTGCTAAGGTCTTCGTTACACTGAAACCTACGGTGAACGACCCCCAGGGTTTGACCATTCTGGGGGCTCTTCATACCCTGGGGTTTTCCAACGCCAAAAGCGTACGCGCCGGTAAATACATCGAAATCCAGATCGATGAAGAGAGCAAAGCCCATGCAGAAGAACAGGTGCAGGAGATGGGGCGCAAGCTGCTGGCCAATCCCGTGATCGAGAATTTCCGGTTTGACCTGGAGAAGCTAAGCCTCTCCTAGCTCTCTATCACTCCCTTGGTACTGGGGACCTGTCCTGAGATGCGAGAATCTAGCCGGGTGGCGGCATCCAGTGCCCTGGCGAGGGCCTTGAAGAGGGCTTCTATCTTGTGATGATCGTTCAATCCAGCGAGGAATTTGGCGTGAATATTGATCCGCCCCTCAGAAGCGATGGTTTCAAGAAAATGACGGGCCAGGTCTGGCAGCAAGTCCCCCACCATCTCCACTCCGAAGGGAGTGTCTATAACTGAATACCCCCTGCCCCCAACATCCACCGCTACCAGGGCCAGGGCTTCGTCCAGAGGCACCACCATGTGGGACATGCGGACTATTCCCTTACGGTCCCCCAACGCTTGCCCAAAAGCCCTACCCAACACTATGGCAATATCCTCGACCACGTGATGCCCATCAGGGTCGTTCCTACTCTCCGCCGAAACTTTGAGATCGAAGGCTCCGTGTCGAGCAAGCTGAGAAAGCATGTGGTCCAGCATGGATAGACCCGTGCTGACTTGGTGCTGACCCGTGCCGTCCAGGTTCAACTCCACCATGATCTTGCTCTCGCTCGTCTCCCTCTCCAGGAGTGCTTTTCTCTCACTCATCCAACTGGTCTCCAATATCTCTAAGGACACTCATCAACGATTCCGTGTGCTCCGGCCTCCCTACGGAAATCCGTATGAAATTTCGCAGCCTCGGCGTGTCAAAATATCTGACGAAGATTCTACGCTCTTTAAGTTCCTCGTGGACGTCCCTGGCGTCTCCCTTCGTCACTTCGCATAAGATGAAATTGCCGAGAGACGGAAATGGTTGCAGGTAATCCAGCCTGGCAAGCTCATTGAAGAGCCGCTCCCTCTCCTCGATTATAGCCTCTACCCTAGACATTAGGTGCTTTCGATCCTTGAGGGATTCCAGGGCAGCCTCCTGAGCAAATATGCTCACATTGTAGGGAGGTTTGATCTGGGATATATACGAGGCCATCTCAGGGGAAAAGATACCATACCCGACCCTCACCCCCGCCAGCCCCGCCCATTTACTAAAGGTGCGGACCACCATCAGGTTATCATACTCTGCAACCAGGGGTGCCGCCGTCTGTTGGCAGAACTCGAAGTAGGCTTCGTCTATGACCAATGCCAGCCCAGTTTCTGCCAATCGAATAACGTCCTCCTCGGAGACATAGTTGCCGGTGGGGTTATTGGGAGAGGCCACGAATATTACCTTGGTTTTAGCATCGATAGCATCCTCTATTGCCTCGACGTCTAGGTCATAGCTCTCGTTGCGGGAGATCTGCACCTCTATCCCGCCACAGACTTCGGCCTCGAACTTATACATACCGAAGGTGGGAACACAATTGATGATCTTTTCTCCTGGCTCCAGCACCAACCTAACTATCAGGTCCAGGAGCTCATCGGAGCCATTGCCTACGACGATGTGCTCCGTACCCAAACCGACGTACTCAGCCAAAGCTAGCCTGAGACGTCTCTGCTCAGGATCTGGATAAACGTGATACAGATCTTTCTGAGACAGGGCCTCGTATACATTGGGAGAGGGGCCGTAAGGATTCTCGTTAGCGTCCAGCTTGAGGACTTCCTGTGGCGAGTCGGGGGCCTGGAGCTCTTTTAAGAGCGCTTCTACAGGCTGCACAGGAGTATAGCCCACCATCTCCCTTAGATGACTGCGTACCAGTCCTCTTGCCTTTGACTCGGTCTTGGACTCTCCATCTCCCGCCTTTACTTTCGTTCCAGGCTTGGATGACGCCCTCAGGTCCAGTGCACGAGCGTGAGCTTCGAAACCCTCAGAGCGAGCAATAACAGCCCCGCGTGCCGCCATATGCTTCACCTCTTCTGCGTTCAAGGACACCATCGAGGTAATCTTAAGAAAATCACCGACTCCCAAAGTAGAGCTGTATCGAGCTGCTCCGCCGGTGGGCAAGGCATGGCTGGGCCCGGCCACGTAATCACCGAGAACATGGGGGGAGTGTTCACCAATGAATATGGCGCCTGTGTTTTTGATCATCGATACAAAGGAATCGGCATCTCGGACCATGAGACACAGATGCTCCGGCGCATACAGATTGGACAACTCGATGGCCTCTTCCACTTTGTCGACGACAACTATGGCGCCATTCTGTTCCAATGAGTCTCGAGAGATACTTTCTCTGGGAGAGCCGCTAAGTTGTCGCTCCAACTCCTGTTCCACCACCTCCGCCAGATAGGCGGAGGTGGTAATCAGAATAGAAGAGGCCTGCGAGTCGTGTTCGGCCTGAGCTATGACATCGGCCGCGCACCATTCTGGGTCTACGCTCTCATCAACTATAACCACGGCCTCTGTAGGCCCTTGAATGGTATCGACTCCAACCTGCCCGTACACCATACGCTTGGCGGTCTGGACGAAGATATTCCCTGGCCCGAAGATCTTGTCCACCCTCGGCACCGCCTCAGTTCCATATGCCATGGCAGCGATGGCCTGGGCGCCTCCCATAGCGAACACCCTATCCACTCCGGCCATGTTGGCTGCCGCCAAGACTATGGGAGCTATTTCCCCATCGCTTTTCGGAGGCGTGGCCAAGGTCACCTCCTCTACGCCGGCGGCCTTTGCTGGCCCCGCAGTCATCAACACCGTAGATGGATATAGCGCGGTGCCTCCTGGAACATAGATTCCAGCCCTGCCTATAGGAGTAACCCTCTGGCCCAGGGCCGCCTGAAAAAAGTCTCTCGCGGCATGCTCTTTAGACTTTAGGTGGTAGTCTCTCACCCTCTCAGCGGCATATTCCAGCGAAGCCCTCTCCTCGGATGATATCTGTAGTTCGGCAGCCTTTATTTCAGCCTCGGTAACCTTAAGAGTCTTTAGCTCCACCCCATCGATGAGTCGAGCATAATCTAGTACGGCCTCGTCTCCTCGCTTAATCACGTCCTCGATGATGCGAGCAACCACCCCTTCGACACCCAGTTCCTCTCCGAATACGTCGACTATCCTCTGAGAGGCCTCGGGGGAAAGGGTGCCGGGCTTCGGCGCCCGGGCGCTTTCTATGAATTCTCGCGCAGCAGATACGCCTTGAATAATCCTCAATCCAGATATTCTCCGGCCAGCTTTACAAACTGGTCTATGGACTTCTGCTTGAACTCGACAAGGATTCGGTCGGGTACGTGAGCTTGTGCTCTGGACAAGAGTTCGGCCCCCGAATCCACCAAGGAGTCCACGTGGTCTGGATCTTTTTTCAGGTGATCCGGCAGCGCCTTTTTAGCATACCTACGGAAGTGCTTCCACGGCAGTTCATCGGATGTCCTGTCGAATATGACCTGTTTCCAGCGTCCCAAAAGCTCAGGGCTGATGAACCCAACTGCCACACTCTTGTCACTGTCTTTAAGCAGATAGAGGACCTCGTCTATGGAGCCAAGTCGGGACCGCTCTTCACGGTCCATGTGAAATTGCAAGGCCCTGTCCATCACATTCCTCATGGGGTCTTTGGCTATGGTAGACGACTTGCCAAAGTACCTGCGATAGACGTCCACGATCCAGGTCTCATCCGTCACCAGATGAGATATGTACCCCACCACGAATGTCTTAGTCTCCTCGTTTAGATTGGTCGTTTCCCCCAGCTCCGGATAATGACGAAAGAAGCGCTCGATACCTTTGCCCAGAGGATCGGTGTTCAGGTGAAAGAAGTGGGTATCGTACCTCTCCCAACCCGCAACATTGCGCACGTCCGGAGAGGTGGAGCCTAGAAGGTAGCTTCCCAGGTGCTTATTGATGCTGGGGTGATCCAGGGCCTTGGCGGCATCTTTAGCAAAGGATATATGTAGTGAGCTGTTTGGCATAGAGCAGTAGACTTAACTCCCTAGTTCGACTTGTTCAGGGCCTCAAGTAACCGGTCATAGGCCTGGCTGCTACCCTCGAAAACGTAGGAAGTAGGCGACACCGTGATGCCGTTGCCCCCTATCTGCCTGAGATGCTCCACGGTGGACATCACCTTGTGTCTTTCTACAAGCAGAGTGATGGCGTACCATTGACCATCTTCGTTTCTGCTGTAGACAGGGGCGATGGTGGGGCCTTGAATCCCAGCGATTTCCGGCCGGGCCTTTACGTGGTATGCCACCTCTTCGGGAGAGTCGCCTTTGATATTGGCAATGATACTGTAGTAGGTAGAGGCCCGCAACCGAGCCTCCATCAGCTCCAGGAGAGTCTTGGTTGCATTCAGCGCTTCGGGACTCTCCTCAAGTCGGCAACGGTTTCCCAATAAACACGCCTGAGAGGTAAATGCCACCCCCCCTTGAATGGTCTTCAAACGATTCTCTCGCAGGGTTGTGCCAGTAGAGGAAATGTCGGCGATTATGTCTGCGTAGCCCATGGCAGGGGCGGCTTCTATAGTCCCGCCCGCCTCAACCAACATGAAGTGGCTGATATCCCGGGACAGTAGATACTGCTGCACCAGGCGAGGATACTTGGTTGCAATCCTGAGCTGCTTTCCCTTCTCCCGAAACTCCAGGGCTACGTCCGAAAGGTCTGCCACAGACCCCACGTCCAGCCACGCTTCGGGAACGGCAATTACCAGACTGGCCCTACGAAATCCCAGGTTCTCGATGAGGGGTAACCCATCTCCCTCTGGCAGGTGGATTTCACGGAATCGATCCAGGCCGGATATTCCCAGATCGACGGCGCCCTCCTCGACCTTACCAGGGATATCTGCCAACCGCTGAAACAGGACCGTAGAGCCGGGGATAGAAGATATTGTCCCTGTGTAACGTCTCACGTCAGTGCGCTGCACCGGGAGCCCGCACGACTCCATGAAGGCCAGAGTCGGCTCCTGCCACTCTGGGTTACTGGGGAGGGCTAGTCGCAACATCGCTAGTACGTACCGCCTGCTTTGCTTGGAGCTTATCTACGCAGCCAACCGCTTGCTGGACATTCTCCAGGGAGTAGGCAAAACCTATGGCGGGAGTGTCTTCTTCTCCTCCGAGGGCTTTCACTAGGCCATCATACCTGCCACCGCCGCAAAGCGCTCCACCATTTGGCAACGAGGGGTGGTGAATCTCGAAGACAATTCCGGTGTAATAGGCCAAGTCCCGTGACAACCCCAGGTCTATGATGAGCTCCGACTCCGATATACCACTATCCATCAAGGCGGAAATCATCTTCTCCAGGTTTGAGGTAAGAGTGTCATTGAGCTCTGAAAGGCCCATGTCACTGATCAAGCTGCGACACTCTGCAACTGCCTTGGATGGATTCCCCCGTATAGCGCTCAATCTGGAGATGGCTTGAATCCCCTTCTCCATGAGGGCTGAGTCATCTCCACGACCAGTCTTCCGCAGAAACCGTGCTACTATCTCTTCTCGATCCCTGCCACCAGCCTCTCCTTCCATCCCCTTCATCAGCCCCAGCAGCGTGGTGCGTGCCTCCTCCTCATTCATGCCATCGGTAGCCAGCCCCAGTACATGATTCCCATCTTTAGACCTTTCGAATCCCAGAGTTCGGCTGAGCTCTCTCACTCTATCCATTCCACCTTCACCCTGTCTCAACTCGCCGATGCTTCTGGCTAGGAAAGCGACGGCGCGGTCCGAGAGCCCCAACCCTCTGAGCAGCCCAAGGATGATTCCCACATCCCCACCAACCAGTTGTTGCCCAGTAACAGAGGACTCCTTGATACCATTGTAGGCGAGGGATACCATCTCCGCGTCGGCCGCTGGGCCAGCCCCACGGATAAGCTCGGCTCCCAGCTGAGTGAATTGGCGGAGAGGAGTCTCCTCTTGAGGTCCGTAGCGAAACACGGGGCCACAGTATTGCCAGCGAACAGGATGATGCCTTTCGCTCTCCTCCTTCTCTACGTAAGCCCTGATAACCGAGGCTGTGAACTCGGGACGGAGAGCAACTCGAACTCCGCCTGGATCCGTAAAGGTGTACAGCCGGGAAGCTACTTCCGCCCCAGACTTGAGCAGGTACAGCTCGGCAGGTTCTAAAACAGGGGTGTCTATCTGAAGAAAGCCATGGGAAGCTAAGACTTCCTGTAACCCCTTCCGAAGAGCCCGCATGGAAGCGTACTCTTCATTCAGATAGTCGCGCGTACCCTTCAAGTTACGGAGATTTATACTCTTCTTCTCCACTATTGGGAAACCTCGATGAAGCTATTCTACAGTATGCACTTGGGGCCTACAATGTACAGGCGGCTACTCCTCAGGGCAACCGCATTTTGGCCAAAACAGGCTTTCGCGGAACTCCCCCCACCCCACCCGTCTGCACCCCGGCGAAAGCCGGAAAAACGACTGGCAGTCTATCCGCCCGGCCACTGGCTCGATGACTACACGGAAGGGGACACCGGCCAAAGCCAGAATAACGACTGCGGCGTATCCGCTCACCCTGAGCTGGTCGAAGAGTCACACTGAACCTGTCGAAGGGCGCCCTCACCCCCTATGCCGTCATTCCCGCGCCACCCTCCTTTCTGTCATTCTCGTGCTTGACACGGGAATCCATCCTCCCACCCCCCATCCCTTCTAGTCATCCACCCCTCACACCTGTCATTCTGAGGAGTAAAGCGACGAAGAATCCAAAGCCTCAGCCCGCAAACCTACGATGTCTTGGATGAAATGCCTTGGATTATTCGCTGCGCTCAGAATGACAATAACATCGGGTCCCGCTGCCAGTTACGCAAAGGGCTCCCTACGCGGGTTGTAAATGTCAACTAGTTCGCTGAGAGAATGCCAGGGTTTGCAGGGGAGTCTTGCCTCCGAAGCCCTGGTGTGGCCTCCGCAAAGCCATAGTGACTCTGGGGAGCGCTCCCTATCCCCCCACCTCGTTGTGCCACGCGGCTATATATAGAATAAGAACCTACGTCCTATAATACAAATACACATCTCACTTAGAAGGAGGTATCACCCCTATGCCTCACGGAGGCCGTCGCCCAGGTGCAGGCGCTCCCATGGACACCCTCGCCCCAGCCCTGTTCCAGAAGCCCTGACCGAGGGTGTCCAGAGGGATGTTTCCCTCTGGCAGGGGGTATGGGGGATGTGCCCCCACTTACAATAACCTACCGGGGTGGGTGGGAGGGAAAAACCCCAACCTGATGAAAAACTCAATCAAGATTAACGACATCTTCATGCCTGGAAAACCCGCAAAACAAAAGTTTTTTTACAACTCAATCAAGTTTGAACGGGAACCAGAAAATTCAATCAAATTTCAAAGCTAAACAGAAAAGACAATCAAGTTGCCATACACAAGCCCAGTCGGATACTCCTGGTATCGATGGTATGGCACCTTCAGGTAGAGAAGAATTGTATTGTCTGTGACTTGCGGCGTACAATATCATAACCTAGCTTGGTGAGGAGCAGGATGCGAGAGTACGATCTGGTCATTCGAGGCGGAACCATAGTGGATGGAACGGGCGTCCCTCGTTATACGGCCGACCTCGCCGTAAGGGACGGCAGGGTCGCTATGATAAGCGGTGTCATCAAGGCGAGTGGGGCCAAGGAGCTTGACGCTTCTGGTTGTATTGTCGCCCCGGGAGCCATCGACCTCCACACCCACTACGACGCACAGCTCAACTGGGACCCCTACTGTTCTCTTTCTGGCTGGTTTGGTGTTACCTCTCTGACCATAGGCCAGTGCGGGTTCGGGTTCGCCCCCACCAAGCCTGAGGACAGAGACCTCAACATGCGCATGATGAACCGCATCGAGGCCATACCCCTGGAATCGATGAGGAGGGGTCTTCGCTGGGACTGGGTGACTTTCCCTGAGTACCTGGACAGTCTGGATAGACAAGGGCTGGGTGTAAACGTGGGTGCTCTTTTCCCCTTCTCTCCGTTACGGGGCTACGTGCTGGGGATGATGGAGGCCAGACAGAGGACATCGGTAACGAACGAAGAGCTGGACCAGATGAAGCATCTCTTTTATGAAGGAATGCAGGCTGGAGCCTTCGGGTTCTCGGCCGACAAGAACTCAGAGGACAAGGCGGAAGATGGAGGGTTTCTGCCCAGTCAAGTAGCATCCAGGGAGGAATACCTGGCGCTGGCGGAAGTCCTCGGCGAGTTTGGGGTCGGTCACATAGGTTGGACTTTCGATAGCCAGGCTACAACCGCCGAGATCACTGAAGAGCGAGAGCTGATAAAGCGGCTGATGAAGACCAGCGGCCGGCAGCTTCACGCCGATCTCCAGGTGGTGGAGGACGCCCCCACCTGGCTGAGATCTGTGCGAGAGGAGGGGCTTCCCCTTCTATCCCAGGAGGTAGCTCTAGATCCCCAATCCTACTTCAAGCTGGCCGAGTACAATCTTTTCGATTACATGCCCAACTGGATACAACCGTTCGTAGGCACTCCTGAAGAGCGGGCCGCCAAGCTGCGAGTTGCCCAGGTCCGAACTGCTATGAAGCAGGACCTGGATGCACATCCCTACATCAGAACGGACTGGCGACGAAACAGGGTGGTGCAGGTCGTCCACGAACGGAATTACAGGTACGAAGGTATGACCATCCATGAGATCGCCAACATGGAAAACAAGAATCCCCTGGACGCCATGCTGGACCTAGCCCTGGATGAAGACCTGGAGACGACGTTCAGTCATCCGGTGATGCCATACGCCCGCGAAGAAGACAGGGCGGGACGTCTTTCAGATCCCTTCACTCACATTTCAGTATCGGACGGTGGCGCCCACACCCGCTTTTTCAACGAGGCCATCTGGCCAGTCAACTTCCTGTCCTACTGGATACGAGACAGAGAGATCATGACCCTGGAGCAAGCTCATTACAAGATGAGCACGCTGCCTGCATGGTTCGCCGATTTCAAAGGTCGGGGCATGCTGCGAGTGGGTAGCTGGGCCGACGTCATCGTCTATGACCTGAATGAGCTGGGATTCCTCCACAATAGACCCATATACGCCAACGATTTCCCTGGGGGAGAGCGGCGGCTGATACAGGAGCCGAAGGGTCTGCGCTACATCCTGGTCAACGGCACCCTAACCTTCCAAGGTAACGAGTGTACCGGCACACTCCCCGGCAAGCTCCTCCGCAGCTACGACATGATCGAGTAAGAGCCAGCCGCTCCTAGTCGTTCTCGGCCAGCCGTTTAGAGACCTGGATAAGGTTATTCACCCGTATCACGTTCTCGGGATATTTGTATCCTCGATTTCGGGGCCAATCCCGAAGATACACCCGGCTTAGCCTCTGGCGCGCCAGAAAGTCGGCCACCCTGCCATCGTCGTCGATGAACTCGTCGATTCCCTGCTGAGACACCATAAGCCACTTGAACTCGGGTGCGGGAATCCCAAGGTGATTGGTGTGGACAGCATCGAATAGATCTCGGATTCCGTACCTTTCAAGCCAACTCTCTACCCGCTTTTGCACCAAGCCATTGCGACTGGTAATCAGCACCATGTCTCGGTGCTCTTTGATGGCTCTCAGTCCCTCCTGTGCATCAGGTAGAGGGCTTCTCCTAATGTATTTCACTTTTTGCAGGAAGGAAATGAGCGCCGAAGAACCGGATTTTCCGTGTCTAGCCGGATCCATATCAATCCCATCAGTACTGACACGGCCTTCATATGGGCCCTTCCCGATGAGGATGTTCAGACCTAGAGGAGGCCGACAAATCACTCCATCCAAGTCTACGCCCAGTTTAGGTTTGTAATTTCCCATAATAGTGTCGCTCCCACCTACCATGCCTGGACAGGATATTCCTTGTATCCCGTCTCCACTAGCGCTTTATGGACGTGTAGATCCTTAATGCTATAGGCCTTCTCGTCTTCCCCTATTCTCAGCCCCCGAGCAACACCTCGGCCTGCTTAGCCTCATCTAGCAGGGGAGTGGTCTGGCCAAGAAGCTCAAAAGTAATGATAGTGAGGTCTCCCCAATTCGCTGGCAAGCAGCGCCGGGTGAATGCTCGCTTTAGTCTTCACTGAGTATCGGACATTATATGTGGAGAGACAGGAATAAGGCTTCAGAGCCCATCATCGTCGTTCGAGGGGATCTTCTCACGAAGGACTATCTTTAAGAGTTGACTCCAGTTATCCATCCATTTCCCCATGGTCTCTTGATTCCAATCGGGGTTGGCCGATGGAAACTTGTCCACTAGCGAGGCTGCCAGAGATCTCTCTACTACATCGCGAGCCGGCACTGAAGGAGGTCTTCCCCTACGAGTTACTGGTTTGGAGTCGGACTTGCTGACCGTCTTCGTATCATTTGAGTTTGCTGATGGACCTCTAGGCTGACGACGCCGACGGTGAATATGGGGAGATAGTTGCATACCAGTATCGTCGGCTAGGGCTACAAAGAATGACACACACTTACGAACCACGTCTCCCTTAGCTCTTTCCGCTTTGAATCGCTCTTGTAGCATATCAGGTGTCGCCGTGCTTAGATCGATATCCTCGAGCAGGGGGCGATAGCTGTTTTCCACTAGTTCCCGAAGCTGAGATTTATCGCCGTTAGCCAAGGCCTGAGCGAGTGTTTGTAATTTTTCCGTGGGAACACCTTGCTTATCAACTAGCCTAAAGAAGTCTAAAGCCGTTGCAATCATCGAGCGGGTGGACTGATTAAAACGATACTGTTTTAGATAGCTGTTATCGATTCTCGCTGGGATGTTCCGTTTTAATCCATCTAGCAGCTGTTGCCAACTGGAGTATGGAGCGTAGGGCGGTGGTCCCTCACGAGTGTCGTCTTGCATTGCAGAACCTCTATCCACACTTATATTTATCCGCATGTTATGATGTCCATAAGCTTCTGTCAAGGACATATAAATAAATATATTGTGTGGCAATGGACAAAAAGTTGACTCTACGATGAAACCTCATTAAAAATAACCCATCGTCAGATGCCTTACCGATAGGCAAATTGTCCTACGTAGTATTCCTGCATTACAAATGGTTATAGAATAGAAAGGGGTAGGCCGTGGTTGTAGAGCATCAACTATTAACTAATGAACCCATCTCTCGATTTTCGGTAGACCGTGCACCAGCTAGGATAAAGGTAATAGGAGTAGGCGGTGGTGGATGTAACTGTGTTCGAAGAATGCTCTCCCATAATGTGCCGGGAGTTGAGTTCATAGTCGTAAACACAGACATCAAGTCCCTTGAAAGTGTTACTCATGGAGCCACCGTCTTACAAATCGGAGAGAACCTCACCCACGGTTGGGGTGCAGGTGGTGACTCCGTCATAGGAATGAAAGCAGCGGAGGAGTCCTCCACATTATTAAAGAAGGCTTTGAAGAATACTCAATTGGTGTTCATCACATGTGGTATGGGTGGTGGAACCGGCACCGGAGCGGCTCCTTACGTAGCGGAGATAGCCAAGAGCATGGGGGCACTGGTAGTTGGTCTGGTCACTACCCCCTTCAGCTTCGAAGGCAGTCGACGGCTGGGTCAGGCAATCGCCGGAGTTTCCCAACTTCGTAACCGCGTAGACAATCTCATTGTTATTCACAATGACCGCCTGCTCCAGTTCGTAGATCACGAGGCTGGCATGGGCGAGGCCTTTAGGACCGCCGATGAAGTAGTCACTCAAGGAATAATGAGTGTATCGGAACTGATCAACGTCCCTGGAGAGATCAACGTGGACTTCGCCGATGTTCAGACCATCATGTCATACACCGGCGGAGCGCTAATGGCCATGGGCGTAGGCCGAGGTCACATGGGAGTGCTAGAGGCCGCACGACAGGCCATAACCAATCCCCTACTAAACCTATCCATCAAGGGTGCCCGAGGAGTTCTCTTTTCCGTCAAGGGTGGCGAAGATCTTACTCTAGGTGGAGTCAACGCCGCCGGCGAGCTTATCAACAGTGCAGTCAGAAAAGACGCCACCATATTCTTCGGGATGTCCATCGATAACGCCTTGGGAGACATGGTTAAACTCACCTTGATCGCAACAGGGTTGAAGCAGGACGGTAGCTTCAGTTCGGTAGCCGACAAGGTGAAGCAGTTTATCCCCGGCTTCGAGGTTCAGCTGAAGGCACCCAGAATCCTCGGTCGACGGAAAAACAACAACGCACGAGTCGACATCGAGGATTTTTAGTCAATAGGTTATACAGCATTCAATAACACTAAAGAAGATCAGAAATGTATTTGAGGGTAGCAGAGGTGGCACTCTCAGCCTGGTGAATTGGTCTAAATAGTTGGGTTAACTAGCTAACTCAAGGAGGAACACAACCCCCAATGAATGCAGTGGGCACAACGGAAATAGTATCAAAGGGTGAGGATGTAAAGACCCAGGAGCTAACAGTAGAGGATGGAGCTTTAAGGAAAATCGCCTTTGAGCACCCTGCCCTGGCCTTCTTCCTCTCAGGTCAAGATAGAGTAAAGAGAAGAATGGTAAACGTTACACAGGAGCATCCGACGATTACCCTGTTTCTCGCATGCTTTACAGAATTGGAAAGACAGGGCTACATAGAGCTCACAGCTTCCTCACCAGCATCGGTGCACCGTAGCCAGGAGGAGACGTGGGCGATTAAAAATATCCCCCAGCTCCACCGAACAGGTATAGCAGTAGAGCTTTTCAACTGTATGTCTCACACCCACGCAGCCGTACAAGATATCGTGAGGAAATTTCTGACAAGATACTTCCAGAACCCGTGGGACCTGTGGCTGAATATCGGTAGTGGAGAAGCTAAGGCCTACGGATATCTCACACGACAGATATGGCCCAAGAGCGGAATTGGAAAATGGCTGTCTCTGACGGGTGTGGGGTCAGATACCCAGACCATATGGGTGAGAAATGAGTTGAAAGTTCGAGCGGCAAGGCAGGTCGCACTGGTCTTGAAGAGCGATATAGATGAGCTACGACGTAGAGCACCTGCTCTCTACAGAAGATTGCGGGACGACATCGTAGATGCCATATCATCCTCCCGACAGCCACCGAAGGGTCTACAGCGCCCCGTCTGGCTACCACAGTTCAGGAGGCGCCCCGCCCATTAAATAAGACTACATCCACATTCCTTTCCCCCTCCTTCCCCCCTACAAAGAGCTCGACCCCCGCCATCGGGCTCTTTGTTTTTGTATAGAAAAGGGAAACGAGTGTGGATGTATCGATAACCTGTCTTACGAGGGCTACCCTCGGCCTGCCAGCTTCTTTCTGACAGCGTCATCTCTAGGGTAGTAGATCGAGTCCCTACTCGGAAGGCCCCCGTTAACCCTCCTGGAAGTGAACAAGGACCGCCACCACCCTGTTAGCCCACCAATAGCCAGGGTTCCGCCCAGCCCCATTCCCATTAATTTTAGGAATCTGCGTCTACCCTGAGATTTAGCATTCATTGCGGTAAAGAATGTCGTATGCCAGCATTCTGTAAACTTCTCTAGTTACTGACCTCTTCCCCATACTATCTCCATGGAGAGCATTCTGCAAGGCTCTCTACCCAACACAGAAACAAGAGAGGCTAAGGTTGTTAAAATGTTCGCTTTCAACGTTAAAATCTGTTGCAATATCAGTTTTGGTATGATAATCTCTTCACAAACTTTTGAGCCTATAGGATTCGGCGGGTAGTATGGACCCTAATGTCATCTCAAGATCCGACTGGTCTGACATTGGAGATTTCCTTTTCGGGTTGCTCTTCGTCCCCGGAATGATGATCCTGGCCGCGATCTTCATGCTAACTGCCCACGCCATAATCCCATCCCTCGTGGCTTCAGGGCATATACCTCAAGAGTTCCTCAAACTCCGGGGGCCCATCTATACCCTAGTACTGATTTCATTTCTTGCATCAATAGCCTTTCTCGTTTTCGTATCCATCAACGCAGATAACTCCTTCGGAGAGATATGGTCTCGTTGGTGGCAGTAGATGTGAGGCATCTTCACCTAAAGAACTGAGAGAGTAGCGCCTTAGAGAAAGTCAAAAGATGCCCACAACAGCAAAGATAATCATCCCCTTCATTGGCTTGGGTGTCGGTATCATAACGGTTTTAGCTATTGTGTTTCTAACTCGGGCCGTGTTCACTACTCCGTTCCAAGTCTTCGGCATGGGATCGGGGCCCGATCAGCCCATCGACTTTCCGCACGACGTACATGTTCAAACGGTAGGCATAGAATGCTCTTTCTGTCACCGTACTGCAGCCACCGAACAGGCTGCCGGTATTCCCGCCCTGGAGCAGTGCATGTTTTGTCACAAGGACTTGGGCAATGACCAATTCATCAATCAGAGCTTCAGCGAAGAGCTGGTCAAGCTACAACAGGCCTTCAATACCGGTACTCCCATCGACTGGGAAAGGGTGCATCGCGTTCCTGACCACGTCCAGTTTGTGCATGAGGCCCACATAAGCGCGGGTTTTGACTGTTCAACATGCCATGGAGATGTCGGTAGCATGAAGAAGGTCGAACAGGTCCGAGATTTGAAGATGGGAGATTGCGTAGATTGTCATAGAGCAAACAATGCACCCACCGACTGCGTGACGTGTCACTACTAACCTGAGGTCAAATAGAAAGTGCCAGTTTCTCGAAGAAAATTTCTACAAGCGGTGGGCCTGTCCTCCCTGGGAGCGGTCATCTTCAAAGCGTGTGGCTTCGCTGATAGGGAGATCTTGGTCGAAAGCCCCGTAGAGCTGCCCGAAGATCTAGTCAGCGGGACAGATAACTGGTATGCCAGCACCTGTCGACAGTGTCAGGCGGGATGCGGAGTAGTCACCAGGGTCATGGAGGGACGAGCCAAGAAGCTGGAGGGTAACCCCAACCATCCCCTCAATCGAGGGAAGCTCTGCGTTAGAGGTCAAGCCGGGGTTCAGGCCCTTTACAACCCGGATCGAATAGAAGGACCCATGCGTCGAAGCTCCCCAACCGGACAGCTGGAGAAGATACCCGGCACTGATAGAGGGGCCTGGCTGGATGCCATGGACGAGCTGATGGGACGGTTGCGAGGCGTCTCTGGAGAGCAAGTACTCCTCGTTACCGAGCCGCTAAAGGGCCAGATGGCCCGGGTGACCAGGAGATTCATAGATTCCTTAGGCATCCAGCACATCTCTTATGAGTCAATGGAGAGGGACGCCAACCTGAGAACGGCAATTAGGGATGTCTTCGGCCAGGAAACTCTCCCGGAGTTCGATATAGAGAATACCAAATTCTTGATGGGTTTCGGTGTGGATTTGCTCGAAACCTGGCTTTCCACGGTCAGGTATAACCGAGGCTACGGCGCCTTCCGACAGGGACAGGCCGGCGAAACCAAATCCCTTAGAGACCGAGGAACCTTCGTGCAGGTGGACAGTCGATTTTCTATGACTGCAGCCAATGCTGATCGTTGGGTTCCCATCAAACCCGGCATGGAGGGCAATCTCGCCCTCAGCATGGCTTACGTGATCATAAGAGAAGGTATGGCGCCCGAAGCCACCGTCAATGCTTTGACCAATGGACAAGGCTACTCATGGCTGCAGGCCTTCGCCCCGGAAAACATAGAGGCTCAAGTAGGTGTGGAGGCAAGTCGGATCGTAGAGTTGGCCCGACAGTTCGCCAGTGAACGGCCCAGTCTAGCCATAGGAGGCAACTCCGCCGGCGCCCACACCAACGGCACATTCAACCTTATGGCAATATACTCCCTGAACTTCCTCGTGGGCAGTGTCGGTTCCAATGGTCCCCTACTATTCAACCCAGCACCCCTAATACCTGGGCAGGAAAATGCTCTGCCAAGGGCCACTTTCAGAGACTGGCAAAGCACAGTCGAGCGAATAGATCGGGGAGACTTCAAAGTCTTGATGGTGCGAGGAGTCAACCCAGTGCATGGCACTCCCGAAGTAGCTGGTTTCCAAAACGCTCTGGACAAAGTCGACTACGCGGTCAGCTTCTCCAGCTTCATGGACGATACTACCGCTCGGGCCGATCTAGTTCTCCCAGACCATACTTACCTGGAGTCCTGGGGGGACGAGGTTCCAGACCCAAGCCCAGGCTACGAGATGGTCTCCTACCAGCAGCCCGTCGTTAGGCCTATTTTCAACACGCGAGCCTTCGGCGATCAGCTCATAGATATCGCCGACCAGACCGGCAGCCCTCTTCCATGGCCCACCTTCAAAGACGCGCTTAGAGAGGGCGCACAGGAGATTCAACGACTGGGGCGCGGCTCCGTGCAGTCGTCCGATTTCGAGGTATTCTGGAACGGGTTACTTCAACGTGGCGTTTGGTATGACTTGGATGCTAAACCCGAAACGAGGGCAGAGCCCAAACCACTACCCACCGAACCTGTATTACCCATCTTCTCTTCATCTCCCCCGGGTGATGGATTCCATCTAATACTGTATCCATCGCTAGCGCTGACCGATGGCAAGGGCGCCAACCTGCCATGGCTACAGGCGACCCCTGACCCCATGACCACTGTGGTATGGGAAACGTGGGTGGACATCAGTCTTAGAGATGCCGAGAACCTGAGTGTAAAGACTAACGATATATTGGAGATCCGCTCCATTTATGGTTCTGTCGAGGTGCCGGCCTACGTCAACCGGGGAACGCCACCAGGCACCATCAGCATGCCGGTGGGTCAGGGGCACAACGACTTCGGGAGATACGCCAAGGGCAGAGGAGCCAATCCCCTTAGCCTGTTGGCACCCTTCACAGATGGACATACGGGGGCCTTAGCTTGGAACGCCACAAGAGTAAAGGTCACCAAGGCCGTAGGAAACAAGACCCTGCCGAAATTCGAAGGTGCCGTTGAGGCCCTGCCTGCCCCTACAACCGAGTTGGTGCAGGTGGTGCATAAGAGCTAGCCTATGAGATTATTGGAGGAGGCCTGAGTTGGTTCAAGAGAATCCCTTCAAGTGGACAATGGCAGTGGACATAGACCGGTGCTCGGGTTGCGAGGCGTGTGTCGTCGCGTGCCAGGCAGAGAACAATATACCTCTCAATACCGACGACCGCTTCCAGCAGAGACGAGCCATCGAGTGGATCAGGATAGAGAGGTACTGGGAGGGCGAATACCCGGACGTCAAAGCCAAGTTCCTCCCAGTATTATGTCAACACTGTGAAAACGCCCCCTGCGAGCCGGTCTGCCCTGTTTATGCCACCTACCACAACCAAGAGGGCCTTAACGTCCAGGTCTACAACCGTTGCGTCGGAACTCGGTATTGCGCCAACAACGACCCGTATCAGGTCCGCTTCTTTAATTTTTGGGAGCCCAAATGGCCCGACATCCTTGAAAACCAGCTCAATCCCGATGTAACCGTTCGAAGTCGTGGAATCATGGAAAAGTGCACCTTCTGCGTGCAGCGAATACGCCGGAAGGAGAGAGAGATAGAGCGGGAGGGGCGAGAGCTAAAGGATGGCGAATTGCAGCCCGCCTGTGTTCAGACCTGCCCCACAGATGCCTTGGTATTTGGAAATATCAAGGACCCAAACTCCAAGGTGGCTAAGCTGGCAAAGGATGACCGCCACTACAAGCTACTCGAAGAGTTGGGTACTGACCCTAACGTTATATACCTGAAGAAGGTCGAAGAGGATGGCTAGCGAGGAACACGAGTCTCAGCTACTAGAAGAGCCTCCCTTACCCAGCGAGGTCAACGGAGATATCATTAGTCGCACCCTGGCCGTTGGCGATCGGTTCAAGGCGCTGGTGACAGTGTTGGCTATTCTGGTATCCGTTGGTATCGCCGGGTTCCTGCTGAAAGCGATGGACGGCTTCGACGATCGTAGGGAGTGGGCGTACTACGCCGCCATCTTCGCCTTTCTCTTCACCACCACTCAAAGCGCCCTTCTCGTGTCCATAACCATGAGGATGGCTAAGACTCACTGGCGACGGCCATTGGCCAGGATATCGGAGATGTTTGCCATAGTGGGCGTCTTCAACCTGTTGATGTTCCTACCTTTGCTATGGACACTACCTCCAGTGGAGGATCGATCGACTATCTGGTTCGAGTGGCCTTGGGGCGCCCCCAAATTGCTTGATGCGCTGGCTATGATCTTCCTCGTGGTATGTGGTCTGGCCCTTCTCTGGGTATCTTCCATCCCGGACATGGCAGTGACCGCTCGACGGGGTACCGGTTTTCGACAGAGCATCGCTCGGCTACTATCCGTACAGTGGGATGGAACAGCGAGACAGTGGAAGGTACTGCAGGCAGCCCAAGGACTGCTCGGAGCTTTCTATTTCCTCTTCCTTATTTTCGTTCACCTCTTGATCTCCTCGGACTTCGCCATGAGTCTGGTACCTGGCTGGGTCGATGCTATATTCCCACCCTTCCAAGCTCTCACAGGGCTTCAAACCGGAATGGCCACTGTGCTGGTAACCCTGTTCCTAGTGCGCAAGTTCGGGAACTATGACCGCTACATCTATATGGAGCAGTTCTGGGCCCTCAGCAAGATACTCATCGCCCTGACCCTGCTATGGTTCTACTTCTGGTTCGCTGGATTCATCACCTTCTGGTATGGCAGAAAACCAGTAGAGCAGAACGTCCTTCAGCTACTGATGACAGGGCCCTATCGAGTCGCCTTTTATGCCGCCTTCGCCCTCAGCTTCGTTGTTCCGTTTCTCATCTTGATGTGGAACTGGGTACGAAAGACGGTGGGCGGCCCAAGTCTAGCGGCGGCCGTAATTCTCGTCGGGGCCTTTTTCGACAAGATCAGATTGTACGTCCCAGCCTTTGGATTCACCGACGACGAGATCAGAGAACACGTCTTGGAGGAGGTACAGCCCGCAACTGGGGCCAACGTCCCCCACTTCTTCCAGACCAACTGGCCGGATGGGAGCGACTTCATGGTGCTCATCGGTGGACTGGCCCTCCCGGTATTTATATATATGCTAGCGACCCGCATTATTCCAGTGATATCCATGTGGGAAGTGAAGGAAGGCTTCATGCTAAGAGGAGTCCAGACAGTGCTTCGCAAACGGTACTTGGTGCTGGCCAAACCCGAGTAATACCTAGATAGTATAGAAAGCACAGTACATGCAAGAGCGAGTATCGTTAACCGACCGACAAATGAATAGGGAGTTGCTGAGCAGTGTTGAGAAGCACCCTCTATGGTGGTTTGTGATTGTAGGGGTGCTGGCACTAATCGTGGCTACGGCCGGCGGAGCCTTCGGCTACATGGTCAACCAAGGCATCGGGGTTACAGGCCTGAACCGGCCCGTCATGTGGGGGTTCTTCATCACCAACTTCGTGTTCTGGGTCGGCATAAGCCATGCTGGCGTGATGATATCCTCCATCCTGAGGTTGAGCCAGGCCGAATGGCGCCGACCCGTAACTAGAGCAGCCGAAGTACTGACTGTATTCTCTCTTATGACTGCGGCTCTCTTCCCGCTGATGCACACAGGACGTCCTTGGCGAGTACTCTACTGGGTCTTTCCCTATGACTTCGCTCGAGGTATCTGGCCCAATGTCAGGTCTCCGCTGGTCTGGGACCCCAGCGCTATTTTCACATATTTAACAGGAGCCGTATTGTTCGTGTTCATCGCCCTGATTCCGGACATGGCAGTAATCAGGGATAGAAGTACGGGGATCCGTAGGCAGATATACGGTGTATTGTCTCTTAACTGGCGGGGAACTCCTCGCCAATGGAGGCTGCAGGCCATTGCCGGCATCCTACTATCCGCCCTGATTCTTCCCGTATTTGTGTCAGTGCACAGCATCGTTTCCTGGGACTTTGGCATGGCCATGTCCGTAGCCAGTTGGCACTCCACCGTCTTCGCTCCCTACTTTGTCATAGGGGCAGTGCACTCTGGGGTTTCGGCCGTGGTCACCATGATGGTACTGATCCGCTGGGCCTTCAAATGGGAGAACTATATACGTCCAGAACACTTCGACGCGTTAGGTAAACTTCTTGTGGTGGTTGGGACTACCTGGTTCTTCTTCTTCATTATGGAGTTTCTATTCGGCCTCTATACACAAGAAGCATCGGAGGTTTCCTTTAGAAACTTGCTGTTCTATGAGTGGCCGTGGAACGTGATGTTCATAATTTTCCTGATAACCTCCTACTTCATACCGATACCCATGTGGCTATTCCGAGGTATACGGAGAAACATCGGGTTGATGCTATTGTCCTCGGTATTGGTCAATATAGGAATGTGGCTGGAAAGGTTCCTGATCATTGTTCCCGGACTAGCTAGAAAGCAAGATTTCACCTTTGTATGGGGTACATACAGACCAAGCATTATAGAGATTCTAATGGTTATAGGATCCTTCGCCTTTGTGTTCATGATGGTCCTGTTGTTCTCAAAGGTGTTTCCACTGATACCCATATTCGATCAGAAAGAAGGAAATGTCCTGAAAGCGGAAAAACGGATAGGTCGACGGAAAGTGCCGGCCATCGTAAGAGAAGAGTGAGGGCGACGATATGACTACCTTCATACCCAAACGGAGCTTGCTTGGTATCTTTTCTTCTGCAGATGATGCCGCCAGCGCGGTTGAAGGTCTGCATTCTAGGGAATTCGATGAATCGGAGGTGGAGATCCTATCTGGCACCCCCTACCCCGAGGGTGCTTTCGGCGAAAAGCCCACCTCTCATCGCCTCTACGTTTTCCCCTTTATTGGGGCGGCCATTGGCCTCACAGTTGCTATTCTGCTTACAGCAGGAACCCAGGTGTCCTTTCCTCTAGTCACAGGAGGAAAGCCCATTCTCTCCATACCGCCCATGGCCATCATAGCTTATGAAGGTACTATGCTGGGGGCCATCATCTTTACTGTGTTGGGCATCATTTTCGAGTCTCGCCTCCCGAGACCTAAAATGGGTATTTACGACGAGCGTATCACAGAGGGTTTCGTAGGAATTGTGGTGACCAGTACGGAAGACCGAATCGGGGCCGCCCGAGAAGTCTTACGGACGGCCGGAGCCGAGGATATAAAAGAGGCTGAGCCCGAGTAAAAGCAGGCCAACTGGACAATGAGATTGGGTGTACATGAGTTAGGATTCAAGGTGGCGCGTACCCAGCTGCTAAAGTCCAAGATGGTTTGGCTGGGCCTTATAGCCGCGGTATGCGTATTGGCTTTGGCGTGTTCTACCGGCAGCTATCCAGTAGACGTTTTCACCGAGATGCACTATCAACAGTCCTACCGGTCTCAAGAACCACCGAGGCTGTTACCAGCTGAAGACGCTGTACCCTTCACCAAAGAGTCATCACCTCTCCGATCCTTAGAACCCATCTCTCAGGCTGACGTTCTGGTTATGGTCAATCCCATCCCCAGAAACGCAGCCACCGAGGAGCTAGGCAGACAGATATTCATGACCAATTGCGCTGTGTGTCACGGGCCCACTGGGCGCTCGGACAGTTTTATAGCCGATGCCTTTAGACGACTCAATATCACTCCCCCTGCCGACTTCGCCACCGCAGGGTCCATTACCGGAACCGCCAACGACGGGAGCACCGACGGCCTCGCGTTCTGGTCCATCTCCAACGGCATAACCAACATGCCAGCCTTCCGCAATCTTCTGACCCAGGAAGACCGCTGGACAGTTATACACTACCTTCGCGTTCTTTCAGAACAGGCCACCCCATAGAGGTTCCTGGTTTGGGGAAGAAGGGGGGATAAGATGACAAGTATCATCGGCGTTTGCAAGACCCCGAGAAAAGTTCTATTGATCTGTCTCCTATTGTTGTTGGCTGCCATCGGCCTCGGTTGCGCTTCAGATTCCGAGTCATTAGAGGAGAAGGCCCAAAGCATCGATCGGCTGCTGATGTGTCCCGTCTGCCCAGCAGAAACCATAGACCAGTCCCAGGCTGAAATATCGCTCCAGATGCGCGCCATTGTGCGTCAAAAGTTGGAGGCTGGAGATGACGAACGAGAGATACTCGACTTCTTTGCGGCTAGGTATGGGGAGAGCGTTCTCGCCAAGCCACCTCAGGAAGGATTCAACATAGTGGTATGGATAGTCCCTCCCATAGCGATAATTGCAGGGTTCGGCTTATTCTGGATAGCCGCTCGTAAGCTCGGTCGGAAGGATCGTAGTGAATCGGATTTTAGCGTTGATATGGATGAGCTTCGTCCGTATCTTCGAGAGGTGGACCAGGAGTACTTGGCCTTCCAGCAAGCCTACCCCGGCAGAAGCGCTAGCCGAAAAGATGAGAGACCGCCTGCAAAAGACGAGGAATCTTAATCGTGTCTGAGCTGGGTACACTCTCCCTTCTCTTCGCCATGGTGCTGGCTATGTACTCCATGGTTGGCTCAGTCATGGGGGTCCGCAAGGGACTGCTGGAGTTGAGCGCCAGTGCCAGATACGCCACCTATCTGATTCCTATTCCCGTGATCTTGGCGGTTATGACTTTGGTGGGCGCCTTCCTCTCTCGGGATTTTCAGGTGAGATACGTTGCAGAGAACAGCAGCCTGGCCATGGACAGGATCTACGCCTGGGTAGCTTTCTACGCCGGCAACGATGGCTCCATTCTATTTCTGGCGTCTGTCCTGGCTATAATGACGGCCATTGCCATAGCTCTGGCCCCTCGAATTTCCAGGGCCAGCCTGGCATATACCAACGCGTTATTGATGACTGTCCTTGCTTTCTTGTTGTTCGTTCTGGTCTTTTTGGCCAACCCGTTCGAGACCACATCCGTGGCGCCACCAGACGGGCAGGGTATCAATCCTCTCCTCACTCACCCGGGCATGTTTTTCCATCCGCCTATACTAATGACAGGCCTCATTGCTGTGACCATACCCTTTGCCTTCGCCATGGGTGCGTTGCTGGCAGGTAGGACTGGCGACGATTGGGTAGACACAGGCCGAACTTGGTCTCTCATCGCGTGGAGTGTCTTGGGAACTGGTCTATTGCTGGGCGGTTGGTGGGCCTACACCATCTTGGGCTGGGGAGGGTTCTGGGCATGGGACCCGGTTGAGAACGCTGGGTTTATGCCCTGGCTGGTCTTGACCGCCTTCATCCACTCCATAATGGTACAGAAACGCCGAGGCATGTTTCGTGCATGGAATATAGCTCTCATAATCATGGCTTTCACCTCTGCCTTACTGGGGATGTTCATAAACCGAGGCGGGCCCACGCCATCTGTCCACTCCTTTGCCCAATCGGTGCTGGGTTGGGTATTCCTGGGGTTCATGGCTGCCACCGCCTTGTTTGGTTTCGGCTTGCTGATCTATCGCATGTCGGAGCTGCGAAGCTCTCAGCCCCTAGAGTCCAAGCTATCACGAGAAGCCGCTTTCCTTGTTAACAATGTCTTATTCCTGGCAATAGCTTTCGTAATAATCTGGGGTCAGGTATTCCCCCTCATATCTGAACTGGTCACAGACGTTTCCATAACGGTGGGAGAGCCCTTCTACAATCAGGTGAACGGCCCTATTTTTCTAGCGCTCATTTTCCTTATGGGTGTTGGCCCCCTACTCCCTTGGCGGCAGGCCTCTCTGGTACAGGTACGGAAGTCGTTGCTAGTGCCCCTCTGTGCAGCCCTGCTGCTGGTGGCGTTGCTTCTTATTCTGGGAATCAGCAAGCCGTATGCTCTCATCTCCTTCGGGCTTGTCGCAATAGTAGGCGCCGGCATTGTACGAGAGTGGGCTCGGGGAACCCTGGCCAGACATAGGAAAGGTGAGAACTATGTCCTAGCTTTCGGTAGGTTAATAGCGGCTAACCGGCCCAGGTATGGAGGCTATGTGGCCCATCTGTCAGTGGTTATGATAGCTCTGGCTGTAGTAGGTAGCTACTTCTTCGATACCCAACGGGACGTGACTTTAGCCCCTGGTGAAAGAGTAACGGTTGAAGGTTACGACATTGAGTTCATCGATGCCAATCAAACACTGTTCACAGATCGAACTGAGTCGGTGGCCAGAGTACAAGTAGAGAGGGCCGGCAAGGTATTAGGCATCTACGAGCCCACCCAAGATTTCTATCCTAGATTCAGCATAGCCCCGGCGAGGGCGGCCATCCGCTCTACCCCCATGGAGGATCTCTACATCATCCCCTCCGACTTTTTTACCGACGGATCAGTGCGATTCCGCATATTGGTAAACCCGTTGGTAGTGTGGATGTGGATAGCTGGGCCAGTGATGATCCTAGCTACTTTGATCGCTCTGTGGCCTCAGCGTAGCCGAGCATTCCTATCGACAGAGGAGACTACGCCCTTCTTACGCCCAACTCCTACCCCAGTAATGGAGTAGCGGAGGATAACATTTGGTCGTTGCCATTAGCATAATCCTCTCCCTCTTTTGCCTCATAGTAATCGCCTTTCCTATCCTCAAGTCCAGGCATGCGCGGCAGTTCGTCAACCCCCTGGAGACCATCGACGAACTGGTGCGAGAACGTCGGCTATTCTACCAGGAGTTGATGATGCTGGAGGAGAGCTTCCGGGTGGGTAATGTGCCCCGAGCCGAATTTGAATCACTGGCCCGGAACCTGAAGTGGAGAGCCGCGGAAAATCTCTACGTTCAAGGACGATGGGAGAAGCAGCTTGAAAAGCTTGACGAAGCCTTGGAGAGGCAGGTACTAAAACTTAGAAACATCCACAGAAATGGTCAAAATACAGTCATTTGTCCCGAGTGTGAAATCGCTGCTCCCGTGTCTCAAGCAAACTGCAACTCTTGTGGAGCGGTCCTTCACGCTCCAGCCGGCTCTCTAACCAGCGAGGGTAAGGGCCGATGATTAAGATACTGCTAGTCCTCTCCATCGCTGTGGGGCTCACTGTCTCGGGGCTGCCCTCCGTAGTCGCTCAATCCAACTCGACTATCGAGGGGCGGGTGGTCAATGGAACTCCAAGCGCAACGATCTCCGGCGGTCTACCAGTGTTCCTATTAATCTTGGAAGGTGATGTAATATCCCAGCAGTTCACCACCTTCACCGATGCCGATAGCGTCTTCATCTTCTCCGATGTGCCGGTAGAACCAGGATCTACCTACCTAGTCAGTTTGGAGTATCAACAATCCGTTTACCAGGCAGAGGTAAACCTCGAACAGAGCGCCTTCGTTGAGTTAATCGTCTACGAGAGCACTCCCCTGCAAGACACCATCGTCGTACTGGACGATACCCTCATGGTGACACCAGACGAGAACGAAGCAGAGGTGTTGCATATACGACAGGTAATACGGGTCCAGAACTCTCAGCTCCTCACATTCGTTCCCTCCTTTGAAGGGGAAAGCATGGAGGCCATGTCATTCCTCCGTTTTTCCCTTCCTATCGGTTACTACGATTTAACGGTAACCAGCGATCTCCAAGGTGGTCAGATCCTTCCGATAGATCGAGGCGTAGGAATAACCACAGCGGTGCCTCCTGGAATCCACCCCATAGTCCTATCCTACCGAGTACCCTATCAGGACAACAGCAACGTGGTCTTCGAACCCTTATTCCCCTTCGGTACTCAGTCCCTGCTAATCCTCTTACGGGAAGATTCAGGAAATGTATTGGGGTCCGACTTGGAGGAGAGGGAATCGGTAACCGTAGCAGATCAAACATTCCGTGTCTTTCAGACAGTCGACATCGCACCAGGGGAACGGGTCACCATCGGATTCACTGATCTCCCTAAACCGCCGTGGACAGAAAGGATGTGGGATGCTATCAAGACCCGATGGGAGCTATCTCTGATCATGCCTGGGTTCTTGGCCATAGCCTTGATGGGACTGCTCATCTACGCCTGGAGCCTTCTACGAAGGAGGCCGGAGCCACTAGCGTCCGAGGCCCTGATTCAAAATATCCAACTCCAACCCCAACAGCTACAGTGGTTGGAGGACATCGCCAGATTGGACGACGCACACCAACGCTGCGACTTACCAGAAGATGAATACATTACTCAACGTCAGAAATTGAAGCGCAATCTCATGACGCTGGCCATCAAACAGACCAGGTATTTGTAAAGATAATTGTGGGACACATTCGATATCTTAGGCATAATAATGCGATGGATCCATGCCATCTCGGCGGTAATGTGGATCGGTGGGAGCATTTTCTACATGCTGGTTCTAAGGCCGGCACAGCGAGATGCCGTCAAGAGAGGCGCACAAGCAGACACTAGAGTGAACGCTTTTATAGGCGCTCACTTCCGAGATTGGGCTCATCTGAGCATGCTAGCGCTAATAGTCACTGGCGCTATCCTCACCTTCGATAGATTGACCGAACAGTCTACCTCGTCCACCTATATAGCAACCCTAGTGGTTAAGATACTCATATCCTTCTGGCTTTTTGGAGTCGGGACTGCCACCTACAGAAAAAGGGTATTGGAGCAGTCGGCTATCACGTCACAACAGAACGGTAAGTCAATAAGATTCTTGGAGCGCTGGCTGAGACCTCTCATCTCTCCTTACATCATCATCTACGGAGGACTGGCCGTAGTGCTACTTAGCGACATCTTGAAGATCGCCTTCGAGAAGGGCATAACCAGTTAACCCCTCTGCGAACTCGCACAGAATGATGGGTGCTCATAGAGGTGTGGCAACTTGATTGTCTTTTCTGTTTAGCTTTGAAATTTGATTGAATTTTCTGGTTCCCGTTCAAACTTGATTGAGTTGTAAAAAAACTTTTGTTTTGCGGGTTTTCCAGGCATGAAGATGTCGTTAATCTTGATTGAGTTTTTCATCAGGTTGGGGTATGAGTTGGGCAAGGAGCTGGGAGAAGAGGAGGCGAGCGGTGCGGCGGGCGCGGTGGGCCTTACGTTGCTGGCGGCGGTGATAGGCAAGAATAATGTCGCGGCCTCGGGAGGTTCAGCGAGTGCGTTGGCAAGCTCTTGAAACCGGCGAGAGTTGCGCCCGTGCTTGAGTCCGTTCAGGCTACCCTTGGGAGCGCCTGCTCCTGGGCGACGGCCTCCGTGAGGCATAGGGGTGATACCTCCTTCTAAGTGAGATGTGTATTTGTATTATAGGACGTAGGTTCTTATTCTATATATAGCCGCGTGGCACAACGAGGTGGGGGGATAGGGAGCGCTCCCCAGAGTCACTATGGCTTTGCGGAGGCCACACCAGGGCTTCGGAGGCAAGACTCCCCTGCAAACCCTGGCATTCTCTCAGCGAGCTAGTTGACATTTACAACCCGCGTAGGGAGCCCTTTGTGTAACTGGCAGCGGGACCCGATGTTATTGTCATTCTGAGCGCGGCGAATAATCCAAGGCATTTCATCCAAGACATCGTAGGTTTGCGGGCTGAGGCTTTGGATTCTTCGTCGCTTTACTCCTCAGAATGACAGGTGTGAGGGGTGGATGACTAGAAGGGATGGTGGAGATGGAGGATGGATTCCCGTGTCAAGCACGAGAATGACAGAAAGGAGGGTGGCGCGGGAATGACGGGAGAGAGGGTGGGGGCAAGCCTCAACTGTCTCATATGTACGGATGAGTACAGTTTGATTCTGTTGAAACGCCGTTGGAAATGGAATATGATTAGGCAGTTAGTGAAGTTTTGCACGGATGGGAGGGGATGAGGTCAGCCAGCAGTCCAGTAATCGAAGCCAACGATCTCACCAGGAGCTACGGAAACATCAAGGCAGTCTCCGGTGTAGACTTAACCGTCGTTACTGGCGAAAAAGTGGTATTGATCGGGCCTAACGGATCGGGCAAGACCACCTTGATCAAGCTGTTTTCCACTCTCATCAAACCTACTGACGGGACACTGAAGATATTTGGGCGAGACGCTCTCAAGGAAGGGGCCCAGCTAAGGAGAAGCATTGGGGCATTACTCCATGAGCCCCTTATATACGATCGCCTAACCGTCTGGGAGAACCTGACCTTTTACTCCAAGATGTTCCAAGTAACCGAGTTAGAAGATAGGATAGACAAGTTGGCCCAACCGTTAGCGATAGCCGATTTGTTAAGGATGCGCGTTGGCGCCTTATCCCACGGCCAAAGGAAACGGGTCTCACTACTCAGGACCCTCCTCCACGACCCGCCCCTGCTGCTCTTGGACGAGCCAGACTCTGGCTTAGACCAGGGGGGACTGGAGGCTTTGCTACGAGTAGTATCCGCGGGTAACCGAACAGTTGTTATGTCTACTCATAACTTTGAGAACGGCCTCAACATGGCCCATCGAGTAATCATCCTCGTCAGGGGTAGGGCCATTATGGACTTCCAAAAGGATGGGTTAGACAAGTCTCAGCTAGAGCGAAGATACGGCGAACTGGTGAATGCGTAGAGAGTGCTGATGCACTACTGGCGAGCCATAGCGGCCATAGTCCGCAAAGACCTATTGCTGGAGGCGAGAGGTAAGGAGATAGTCCTCGCCGTCACCCTCTTCGTCTTGCTCATGATGTTCACCTTTAACTTCGCCTTCAAGCCCGATAACATCTCCGGCGAAGTGATGACCTCGGGAGTACTCTGGTTCACTTTCCTCTTCGCTGGAATGTTAGCATTTCAGCGAGTCATAACCACAGAGCAGGAAAACAACTGCCTGGATGGATTGATGCTCTGCCCTTATGGCAGGGACGTCATATTTGTCGCCAAACTGGTTAGCAGCTTCATCTTCGTCCTATTGGTGGAGGCCATCTCTCTGCCCATTTTCACCATAGTTTTCAATCTTTCGGTGTTCCCTCTGAAATTGCTGTTGATCCTTCCGTTGGCCACATTGGGAATAGCAGTGGTCGGCACTTTGCTATCGGTCTTGTCAATGAACACCAGACTCAGAGAGGCCATGCTGCCCATATTGTTGATCCCCCTCGCTGTTCCCGCAGTTATCGGTGCCGTGGAATCGACCAGCATGGCTTTCAATGGTGACCCGTGGAGCGACATTCAGCCATGGATATGGGTCTTGATCATTTTCGATGTGGTCTTTCTGGTCGTGGGAGTCCTAACCTTCGAGCACGTGGTAGAGGAATAGCTTGAACGTTAATGGAGTAAAGCGTCTGGTCGCAGGGGATGGCAAACCACTGCTGCGCAGGATGATCTGGCTGGATGGGCTGTTCTGGCTGACTGGGGCCGCCATCTTTGCAAATCTCTATCTCATCTTCCTTTGGGTACCCACAGAGGTCATCCAGGGGCCAGTGCAGCGCATATTCTATTTCCACGTACCCGCCGCCTGGGTAGCCTACATGGCCTTCTTCCTAGTCTTCGCGTTCAGCATCGCGCACCTCAGGTCGAGAAATGCCCGCTGGGATCACTATGCCTACTCCGCCGCTGAGCTGGGAGTGGTCTTCACGTCGGTTAACATAGTGACGGGAATCATCTGGGCCAAGCCCATATTCGGCGTCTGGTGGACGTGGGACGCTCGACTAACCACCACTGCCCTTCTGTGGCTCATCTATGTAGGATATCTCATGGTCGGAGCCTATGCCGTGAGTCATGCGAGAGAATCGAGATTGCGGGCTGCCGTTGGAATACTGGGATTCGTAGTCGTACCCATTAACTACCTATCGGTCAGATTGTGGGATACCGTCCACGTCGAGCCTATCATTGCCGGCGGAGACGATGCCTACCTTAGCTCTGAGATGTGGTTCACCTTGATGTTCAGTGTGGTCACCTTCACCCTTCTTTTCGCTTTTCTCATGGTTCTTAGGGTGATGTTGAGAGAGAGCGAGGCCAACCTAGAGGGGATGGTCAACTCCTCCTAGCTCAAGCACATCTGTTAAACCTATGGAGAACTTTGGATTCCTTTTTGGCGCATTCACAGCAGGTTGGGCACTTTTCATGGGCCTCGGCTTCTGGGTCTATAGAAAGGTGTTACGCATCCGTCAAGACCTAAACGAACTGAAGCAGCACAGAGACCCGAACTCCAAGTGATATCCACAAGGCCCATATTGTTTCATGGCAAGTGAACGACAGGCCGACGTCACGTTAGAGGGGTACACTCCGTGGCTGACCCCCAAACGAAAGTTGATAGCCGGTGGAATCGTTCTAGCGGTGGCCTTCGCCGCTATCATGTATGTGGTTACAGTGGAGATGGGACAATTCCTCCTCAGCGTTAGTGAGGTGCACGCTAAAGGCCCTACCATCTTCGGGAAGGATATCAGGGTAAACGGCATCGTAGTTCCAGGTTCGGTTAACTTCGACGACGATCGAACGGTGATCTTTCAGATAGTCGACGCAGAGACCAAATCGGGACAGCCTCTGGGCGCAACCTTTCGAGGGACACCTCCCGGCCAGTTCGATGTTCCATCAGTTGAGGTGGTCCTGGAGGGAAGCCTAGAGTCCGACGGGCTGTTCCACGTTACCTCCATCATCACTCGCGAATCCCGCAAATACATACCTGAGACCGATGGCTGAGGATTAGGAAAGCTCTGAACAAATGCATACGCCTTTGTCCCATCCACCCCACCCTCGGTAGGTTTTGAATATAGGGGACACCCCCTAGCCCCCGCCAGAGGGTGGTTCGGCAAGCTCACCATGAGCGAGGGGGTCCCTCGGTAAAGACTTGTTCAGAACATCCTTGGCTCAGCGCCGGCCGAACTCCTTCTCCAGGTGAGTGGAGCTCAGGTGAATCATGATGGGTCTGCCGTGAGGGCAGGTATGGGGATTGGCGACTCTTTCCAATAAGAGCATCAACTCCTCCATTTCCGTCCGCTCTAACACATCCCCCGCTCTTACAGCACTGCGACATGCGATGGAGGCGGCTACCTTTCCCTCCCAGTCGTCGCCGCTTTGTCCGCCCGAAAGGGAGTCCAGAATATCGATAAAGGTCTGGCTTGGGTCTCTTTCAGCCAGAGTTGCCGGGACGGCGCGGAAGATGTAGCTCCTATCACCAAAAAGCTCAAAGTCGAAGCCGTACTCCTTTAATAGCTCCGACTTCGGCCCGAGAGTTTCTTGCTGGGCAGGGGTAACCTCAACGGTCTCGGGGTACAGCATACCCTGAGACTGCACGCCCTTCTCTTGTCGCTCTCGCTGAACTCTTTCGAATAGCACCCTCTCGTGAGCGGCGTGTTGGTCAATGAGATACATCCCGCTGGGAGCTTCGGCCACGATATAGGTGTTGCCAACCTGCCCCACGACCCGAAGAATGGGCAGAGTCTCCATCGGAGTATCGACGGAACCAGGGACTCCACCTTCAGGTCCTGCTTCTACTCTAGGCCCCTTAGCCCAGCCCATCAGGTCCGATCCCAGGGGTTTTGCAGACGACGTCTCAGCACTCTTGGGAGATGAATATATGGAACCAGTACTGACAACCCGCACAGGACTTTCGCCTACTAGGGTCTGGCGAACGGCTCGTTGCACTAGTGAAAATACCTCCCGGTCGTGACGAAACCTCACTTCGCTCTTGGCGGGATGCACGTTTACATCTACGTCGGCCAATGGCAACGATAGCTCCAGTACAGCTACGGGATGTCTGTCCACCATCAACAGCCCCTGAAAAGCCTCTTCCACAGCGTAAGTCAGGCGGCGATCCTGAATCCGCCTACGGTTGACAAACAAGGTTATGTATCCTCGCTGCGCTCGATTTACGGACGGAGGCCCGACGAAACCCGATACCTTTCCCACTCCGTCCACCTCGCCCACTACTTCCAACATGGCCTCGGAGGTTTCCACACCATAGATTTTGGCCAAGACTTCCTTGAGATTCCCACTCCCCGTAGAGGAGAAGGAATGACGGCCATCGACAGTGAGGATGAATCTGATCTCCGGATAGGCCAAGCCATATCTTGACACAATGGCGCTTATCCGGCCGTTCTCGGTGGCAGCCGTCTTCATGAACTTGAGTCGGGCGGGAACGTTTTGAAACAACCTTCGAACAATTACTGTGGTTCCCACGGGCCTGCTAGCGGGATGCCGACCCGTTATTGCACCTCCTTCCGAGAGTATGCGAGTTCCCGCCAGGTCGTTTTTGGTACGGGTGGTGAGCTCCAGCTCGGATACGGCAGCAATGCTGGGCAGGGCCTCACCTCGGAAGCCCAGAGTCCGGATATTGTCCAAGTCCTCCGCATAGATGATCTTGCTGGTGGCATGCCTCTGGAGGGCAGTCTCCACCTGGTCGGAAGGGATGCCCATCCCGTTGTCCACCACCTGGATAAGCCTCAATCCACCTCCCTTCACCTCGATGGATATCTGGGTTGCGTTGGCGTCGATGGAGTTCTCCATCAACTCCTTCACCACCGAGGCCGGTCGTTCTACCACTTCTCCGGCGGCAATTTTCGCAGCTACTCCCTGCGTCAGAACCTGGATCGACATCATAAGCCCGCTATTTGTGCATCTAGAATATTAGGAAAGCTCTGAACAAATGCATACGCCTTTGTCCCATCCTCCCGCCCTCGGTAGGTTTTGGATACGGGGGGACACCCCCTCAAGCCCCCCGCCAGAGGGTGGTTCCCTTCGGCAGGCTCAGGATAAACTCTTGGCTTACCATGAGCGAGGGGTTCCCTCGGTAAAGACTTGTTCAGAACATTCTTAGACTCATTCCGTATAGGGAAAAGCTCGATGGCGATTTGTCGGGCGCTTTTCACCGTTGGAATGTATTTACTAGGGTTCACCGGTGACGCCTTTCAACTCCTCTATGTATTCAGCGGGCAGCTCTGCTTGAGAGGCGCCCCGGATGATCTGCTGGAGATAGTCTTTGTGAGGAGTGAAGTATGCCGTCTTGTTGGCCAAGTAGGTAAAGACCTGCACAGGTTTACCATCCGGCGAGGCTACCTGAATCTCGTCGTTCCGGAGATACGAGTAGGGAACTCCTTCGTGTTTATCCAGGCTCTCGATATCTTCATCGGCTACTTTGTATAACGCGCCCCAAACGCAATCCCCTTCCGATTTCTCAATGCTGGCCACACCACCCTTCCTCTTGGTGGAGTACCTGGTGAAGGCCAGCTTATATCCGTCCAGCCTTGCGATGCCTGCAAACTCAGAGCTGGGGCAGCGTCTCTTCATCTGCCCTTTGTTCAGGTTCGATCCGTAAGCGAAGTAGAGTCGCATACCGTCTACTGCTCTTTGGCCTTCTCCTGTAGTTGATATAGTTTGGTGATGGCCTCCAGCGGCGTCATGGAGGATACGTCCAATTTTTGAAGCTCGTCTAGTACCTCTGGCTTGCTCTGGAATAGCGAAAGCTGCTCTGAAGGAGGTCCATAGCTGCGTAGTTTAGATGCAACAGCTCCATCGCGATGGTTGTTGTCCTCCAGGGTGGCCAGCACCTCTCGCGCCCGGTCTATAACCGGTCTAGGCAGGCCGGCCAGATGGGCCACGTGGATCCCGTAACTCTTATCCGTTCCGCCCGGCACGACCTTGTGAAGAAATATGACCCGTCCCTGGTTCTCGGCCACCGCCACGTTGTAGTTGGCCACTCGGGGCAGCACCTTAGCTATGTCCACCAACTCGTGATAGTGGGTGGAGAACAGGGTCTTGCAAGACACTCGAGAGTCGTTATGAATATACTCAATGACCGCTTGAGCAATGGAGAGGCCATCGTAAGTGCTGGTCCCCCTGCCAATCTCATCCAGGATAACCAGGGAGCGAGGGGTGGCATTGTTCAGAATGCTCGCCGCCTCAACCATCTCCACCATGAAGGTGGATCGACCTGCCGCCAGGTCGTCCTGGAGGCCGACCCTGGTGAATATCCGATCCACTAATCCTATTCGAGCAGAGTCGGCAGGAACGAAGCTGCCTACCTGGGCAAGCAGTACTATCAGGGCCACCTGCCGTAGGTAGGTCGACTTGCCTGACATATTGGGGCCCGTTAAGACCACTATCTGGTGCTCGGTATTGGACAGATGGGAGTCGTTGGAGACAAACTCACCCTCACCTACCATCCGCTCGACCACCGGGTGGCGCCCGTTTGATATAACAATCTCATCGTCTTGGGTTAGTGTGGGTCGAATAAAGCCATAACGTGTCGCCACTTCGGCCAGCGAGGAGAAGACGTCGATCTGAGACACCATTGAAGCCGCGGGCTGAATGCACTCGGAGGCGTCGCCTACCTGAGAGCACACCCGTCTAAAAATAGAGGTCTCTAACCCCTCGATCTTTTCCTGAGCATTCAAGATCAACGCCTCTGACTCCTTTAGCTCTGGTGTCACGTACCGCTCTCCGTTGACTAGTGTCTGCTTGCGAATGTAGTGCTGTGGAACCTGAGAGAGATTGGCTTTGCTGACCTCTATGTAGTATCCGAAGACCCTGTTATAGCCGACCCGCAGCGACTTTATTCCTGTACTCTCTCGTTCTTTCCTCTCCAGTCCGGCGATGAACTCTCTGGCATTGGAGGAAACGCTCCTTATTTGGTCCAACTCGTCATTGAAGCCGGGACGTATAAATCCACCCTCGTCTAGCGACGAGGGTGGATCGTCAACCAGGGCCTGGGATATCAGCTCGACCACATCGGTGCATATGGGCAGGCCCTCCATCAGCCAGGCGATCCTTTCATGGTCTTCTCCCCTACTTAGGGCCTCTCTCAAGGATGGAATAAGCTTCAGACTTCTCTTCAGAGAGACCACCTCTTTTGGATTGGCGATGGAGCGCGCTATACGAACGGTAAGCCTCTCCATGTCAGCCATCTGACCCAGTAGCTTGGTAATCTTGGCCCTGGTTATGGAGTCCTGGTAAAAGACCTCGATGGCATCCTGTCTCTGGATTAATATCTTTATGTCGAGTAATGGCTGCCCCAACCATCGTCTTAGCAGCCTGCCCCCATTGGGGGTTCGCGTGATGTCCAACACGGATAAAAGTGAGCCTTCGACGTTACCAGTTCGGGTATTGGTAAACATCTCCAGGTTCCGTCGGGTCTGTGAGTCCAGCGCCATATGAGATTCTATCGAGTAGGTTGACAGCCTGTTTAACAGGCCCACTGCACTCTTTTGGGTGGCCCTCAGATACTGAAGTATTCCTGCTGAGGCCCTTATAGCCAGAGGTAGATTCTCACATCCGTACGCCTCCAGGGTGGTGGCGCCGAAGTGGTCCAGGAGCAACCGTTCAGCCTCGTCCGAGTCTGAGACAGACCCATTCAAAGAGGTTACTCGATCCACTTTCCACGAATCGGGGGCAGCGCGGTCCTGTTGTAGCAGCACCTCCGAGGGCGCAAGTCGCGCTAGTTCGGATGCAACCTCGTTCGAAGACATCTGAGCAGCTTTAAACTCGCCCGTAGTAACATCTATATAGGCCATCCCCGCCTCCCCAGCGTCTTCAACCACTGCCGCCAGATAGTTATTGGTCTTCGTGTCCAGAAGGTTCGGCTCCACCACCGTTCCCGGAGTAACCACCCGAACCACCTCTCGATCCACGATGCCTCGCTGTAAAGTTGTGTCGCCCACCTGCTCGCAGATAGCCACTTTGTAGCCTCGATGGATCAGCTTGCCCAGATAATTATCCAGAGCATGGTAAGGTATTCCCGCCATCGGATATCGCTGGCCACGACCCATCTCCCGGGAGGTCAGTGTGATGGAGAGCTCTCGCGAGGCGATTCGAGCATCCTCGTCGAAGGTCTCGTAAAAGTCGCCCAGGCGGAAGAAGACCAAGACATCGGGATATTGCTGCTTTATTCTCAGGTACTGGCGGCGGACAGGTGTGGCGCACACTTGGGTCTCCTTGCAGCCTATTTTACCGAAACCGATGCGGGAAGGGGAGTATAAATCTAATCATTTCTCCGTAAGTTCTTTGAACCGTTTTATCATCGTACAGGTGTACGAGCAGCACAAGCTAGCAGTCCGTGAGAATGATTCACACTCAAGCGCCTTCAACTGTGTAATAATGCGATAGCAAAAGCACAGGAAGCCTATTCTACTTCACATCTGGCCGGAATCATGGAAGGCAAAGATAAATGGGTTCGCATCATGAAGACGGACTGGAACGACAGGGCCCGCCATGACGCTTTCCATTACACCGCTTGGCGCAGGGGCCACAAATGGGATGAAGCTTCCTTCTTCGAGCCGGGAGAGCGTGATTATGTGCTATTGGTAGAACCCATCCTTCAATCGATGGGCCTCGAACCCGGAGGGAGCGTTATGCTGGAGATGGGCTGTGGGGTGGGAAGAATGACGGGGAGCTTCGCCCGGCGATTTGGCCACGTGTTCGCCATAGATGTATCCTCTGAGATGCTTACAAGAGCCCAGGGCTTCCATAGAGACTTGACTAATGTGACCTGGCAGGAGGTCAACGGCTTGGACATGGAACCCTTCCAAAGTGGACAGATAGACTTCGCATTCAGCTTTTTGGTCTTTCAACACGTACCCCATCGAGACATCATTCTAGCGAGCATAGGTGAGATGCTAAGGGTGCTGAAACCCGATGGTTCACTCCTGTTCCAGTACAACGGCGACTCCGGCGGAATGGACTGGATGGGACGGTTAATATGGGATGTACTGGACCGCTGGCGAATTCCTTTCGTAGCCCGGATATTCAATGTTGACTCACGGGAAGCCGGGAAGACTTGGGCAGGGGCTACCTTGGGCCCATCGGAAGTGTCCGAGTACATCGATTCCCACGGAGGAGCCGTTGTGGGAACAAGGGGAGACGGTACTCCTGGAGCCTAGTGTTGGGGCTTCAAAAGGGGAGAGGGCTAAGAACCGGCTACAACTGGAGCCAGCTTTACCACTCTTGCGCGGGCCTGGTTTAGGTTTGATGGGTTCCACATCGGCTCACTTGGAGCATTGTATAGAGTCCTGACCAATACCTCGGTGTGAGGATAAGCGAGTAAGATTATCCCCTCAGCCGAATCCGAGCTGACCTTCGCCCTTGCAGTCACTTTACCCGTGTTGGTAACCACCTCCAGCATATCACCCTCAGAAAGATCAGACACTTTCGCATCTTCAGCGTTTAGGGCGGCTACAATCTCGCCATTCAGTTCCAGAACGCCCTTCTCCTCCCTCACCATCGACGCCATCACCCACAGAGGATACTCCTCGTCAGCCTGAGTCGAGGGTTGCTGATACGTGACTGGTTTAAGCTGGCCCTTGCCTCCTATTATTCCACCTGAATGCAGGATTAGGGTACCGGGATGGTCAAGGGAGGAACATGGCCATTGAAGACCCACATATCCCAGCCTATCGTAGGTTATGCCAGCGTATGTGGGAACCAGAGAACGTATCTCATCCATGACCTGAGACGGATCCTCGTACTGGAAGTTGGACGCACCCATCTTCGTGGATAGCTGGCTCATGATTTGCCAGCCCGGCCTGGACTCGCCTATCGGCTCTATGACCTTACGTACTCGCTGCACCCGCCGCTCAGCGCTAGTGATGGTCCCATCCTTCTCGGCAAAGGAGGCAGATGGCAGAACAACACTGGCTCGTTTGGCCGCCTCCGACAAAAACATATCCTGCACCACAAGAAATTTCAACGCTTCAAGGGCCTCAACGTCCGGTACATCGTCCACTCGCTGGGAGTCAGAGACTATGTACATGGCCTTAATCCGACCTCTCTTGGCATCCCCCATCATCTCAGTATATTTCTTACCCGGCTCTGAAGGGACAGGAGCACCCCACGCAGTCTGAAAATCGTCGGTTTTTTCAGTGATAGAACCATAGCCGGGCAATATATCGGGAACACAGCCCATGTCAGTGGCACCCTGGCCGTTGCTATCGGCCCTCAGTGGGGTAATCCCCGAAGATGGTTTACCCAGGTTGCCGGTGATCATAGCCAGGTTAGCAAGGGCCTTGACTACCTCCTGTCTACAGTCAGTTGGTAAAGAGCCTGTAGCATAAAAGATGGAGGCCGGAGCCTGAGTAGCGTAGACCTTTGCAGCCTCGGCTACTCTACTGGCCGGCACCCCTGTTATCTTTTCAACCTCATCCAGGGAGCAAGCCTGAAGGGATCCCTTCAAGTCATCCAATCCCTCACAATGCTGAGAAACGAACTCTGTGTTTAGCAATCCCTCATCAATAATGTACTTGATGATGCCCACCAACAGCGCCACCTCGGTGCCTGGGCGAGGCCGAAGCCAGACGGTAGCTAGAAGAGACAACTCGGTCTCTCGAGAATCGATCAGGGCTAAGGCAGCACCTCGTCCAACCGCTTCCTTAATCTGAAGGGCTGCGACGGGGTGGTCGGAGGTCATATCGCTCCCCACCACTAAAACACATTTGGAGTCCACCACTTCTCGAAAGCCGTTGGTCATGGCAGCGGCGCCTAGCATCTCGCCCAGGGGAGCAACGCTGGAAGAGTCGCAAACTCGGTCTATATGGTCGATGTTTGACGAGGCCATAACGGACCGCGTGAACCTCTGGAGCAAGTAGGCCTCTTCGTTGGTGCCCCTAGCCGATGCAATAGCTCCGAAGCTGCTGCCTTTATGCTGGGAGAGGTTATCAGCTATGTAGTCGAGAGCTTCGTCCCAGGTCGCCTCAGCCAACTCGCCGTTTCGTCTGATCAACGGGGTGGTAAGTCGGTCGTCACTGTTGATAAAGAAGTGCCCGAACTTGCCTTTCGCGCAGGCCTGCCCCTTGTTTACCGGCCCGTCAAGGTCTGGAATTGAGCGAATCACTTTATCCCCTTTGACAAGGAGCTCCAGTTGGCACCCCACGCTGCAGTTGGAGCAGACAGTGGTCACCGAACGCTCGGGAGCCCCTGACCACTTGTTGTTCTTCTCGGTTATGGCTCCCACAGGGCATACATCCACGCAGGCACCGCAGAAGGTACACCCTGAATCGGAGAGGGAACCGCCCAGGGAAGTGCCTATGAGTGTCTTGTCCCCTCGTTGGATAAAGGTAATAGCATCTACACCTTCGATCTCATTGCAGACCCTGACACACCTTCCGCACACAATGCACAGGTTCATATCGTGGTCTATGAATGGATTGGAATTGTCCAGCGGAACGTGACGGTATTCGTAGGGAAGCTCCGAATCCTTCATCTGGAGGTAATAGACCACGTCTTGTAGTTCGCACCTCTCGTTTTGGGGGCAGAGAACACAACGGTCCACCACGTTGGCGTGACGAAGGCACGTGTCCTGAGGTCCACAGTGGTCTATTCTAGGACAGGTGAGGCACCCGTGAGGGTGCTCCGACAATATCATGTCCATAATGTCGTGTCGGATGTGGTCTACCTCGGGAGTCTTGGTCCTGACCACCATTCCCTCGGCGGCTGCAGTGGTGCAGGAGGCCGGATTGCCCCTCATATTCTCTACCTCTACCACGCACATACGACAAGCTCCGAAAGACTTCAGCGTCGGATGCCAGCATAGATAGGGTATATAGATTCCCGCATCTCGGGCAGCCTCGATTACGGTCTGGCCTGGTCTCGCCTTTATCTGCTGTCCATCGACAGTTAGGGTAATCTCGTCCACCAGCAACTCCTCTAGGCGTGATTCAATTCTTTGCAGCGCCCTGCGGGACAGCGTTTGTCAATGATATGATCCTTCAGGTCCTTTTCGAAGTATTTGACCGAGGACTTGATGGGGTTGACCGAAAGCTGCCCATGACCACACAAAGATGTGAGCATAGTTTCTCCCATCGCCAGCATCCGCTCTACGTCTCTCTCTTTGGCCCGACCCTTAGTCATATTGGCCAGCATGTCCAGCATGTGTTTGGTACCTAGTCTACAGGGGAAGCATTTGCCACAGGATTCCTCGTTGTTGAAATCGGCCAGGGTCATGGCCATCTCGACGGAACATGAGTTCTCATCGGCGACTATGATCCCCCCAGAGCCCAAGATGGCGCCCGCGGCGGCCATTGCATCGAAATCCAGAGTCACATCCAACTCTGACGGGCCCAGGAAACCACCCAGGGGGCCACCGGTCTGAAGCAGCTTGACCTCTTTTCCCGGGCTGACCCCGCCTCCTATGTCGTCTATGACTTGCCGGATGGTCACGCCAAAGGGCACCTCCATCATACCCGGTTTCGCCACGTTACCGGTCAGGCATACCAGGGCCGTACCGTTGCTCTTCTCGGTTCCTATCCCCGCATACCAGTCTCCACCCTTCGCTAGTATCTCAGGCACATAAGCGAAGGTTTTGACATTGTTGATGTTGCTGGGCTTGCCCCAAAGGCCAACCTGCGCGGGAAAAGGAGGGCGATAGCGGGGCATGGCCCGTTTGCCCTCGATGGACTCCATTAGAGCCGTCTCTTCTCCAGACACGTAAGACTCTCCAGTGAGAGATACGGCGATGTCAAAGCTGAAATCTGATCCGAGAATGTTTTCGCCCAGAAATCCGTACTCTTTGGCCTTTTGAATCGCCGTCTGGACTCTTCGGATGACATCCCGATGAACACACCGAATGAATACGTAACCCTTGGTGGCCCCGGTGGCGTAACCGGCTATAGTCATGCCTTCCAGTACGGTGAAGGGGTCACCTTCCAGGAGACCCTTATCGTTATAGGCTCCTGGGTCGCCTTCCTCCGCATTGCACAGATGGTACTTAACCGGCTCAGAGCTACCAGCCAGGAATTTCCATTTTTGTCCTGTAGAGAAGGCCGCCCCACCCCGTCCACGAAGACCCGACTTCTCCACCTCTTTCAGCGCCTGTTCCGGTGTAATGTCGAACAGGCAACGGGCCAGCCCAGCGTACCCTCCGTTGGCCAGATAGTGGTCTATCTGGCCGGGATCGATGATCCCACAGTTGCGCATGGCTATCCGTACCTGTAGCTTCATCACAGGCAAATCGAACAGCCGAGGTATGCCAACCACAGAACCTTCGCCAATGGTTCCGATGGCCAGGTCTGGTCGAGGATTATCGTTCATTACGTAGTCGTCGACCAACTGGCGGGCTATCTCGGGAGTGACATTGCGATAGGAGATACGGGGCCGACCCGGTTTGATGATATCGACTAGGACTTCAGAATAGCAGAGGCCGATACACCCCACCTCGTGGATGTCTGCTTGGACACCCTTCTCACCCACGGCCTGTCGCAGCGTCTCCAGCACTTCCAGGCCGCCGGCAGCGCGTCCACATGTCGCCGTTCCCACGAATATCTGAGGCGTCTCACCATTGAGCAGAGTCTCCCATCGGGACTTGGCTTGCTCTTGCAGTTCGCTGAAGGTTTTAGTCATTTCCAGTCTATATCTTACCGTTGGTCCCATGCATCAGATCGACAACCGATTGGGGCGTCAATCGACCGCGCACTTTTTCATCCAGTATTGCCACCGGCCCCTGAGAGCAGGCAGCGGCGCAGGCAACCCGTTTCCACGTGAACTTAGAGTCAGGAGTAGTGCCCTCCTCTTCCAGTCCCAACTCCTCTTTCACCGCCTGCATAATCTCAGAGGCGCCCATGGCATGACAGGACAGGCCCCAGCAAACTTCGATGGTGTGCGCGCCGGGAGGAGTGAAGCGGAAGTGGGTGTAGAAGGTGGCCACGCCATACACGTCGTTTACAGAGGCTCGCGTGAACTCAGCGACCATGGGCATGGATTCGGGAGGAAGATAACCCAACTCTTCCTGGACTTCGATGAGCGAGGAAAGGACGGTAACCTCATCCTTGTCCTGTCTTTGGAGGGCCTGACTAATCCTGTCTCTCAAGTAACCTACCGAGGAAAGTCGTGATTTATCTAACTAATAGGTCGGCCACATTATGCCTCAGAAGCCACCCCAATTCAAGCACATGAAAGAACCCATAAGAACGACACGCTCACACTCCCGCATCCTCAAGAACCATCCGGCTGATATGTTGACCTAGTCGCACGCTGTAGTTAGTACCCCGATCCTCGGGATAAATCTGGGTGGTGTTGGCCAGGTACAACCCCTTTATGGGCGTGCGGTGCTCGGGGATCCTAGAGGAGTAGTGGGTGGTCACTATCGGCTGGGCCGCCTCCTCCCGGTGATAGTGGTACTCCTTG
Source organism: Dehalococcoidia bacterium (assembly GCA_965197675.1). Taxonomy (GTDB): domain Bacteria; phylum Chloroflexota; class Dehalococcoidia; order Plut-88900; family Plut-88900. Next base: position 2,369,959 of record OZ240221.1, read on the forward strand.
ATCCACGACGGGTCGAACTCAGGGTTGATCTTCTTGAGATGGGTAACGTACTCGTCCTTCAGCTCCTCCCTGCTCATGCTGTACATTGGGTGTCCCTTCCCCAAGTAGTTGGTTAAGTAGACGATGTGATTGCCACCATACAGGGACTTGTCCACGAAGTTGGTTTGCTCAATGACCCCCAGGAAGGGGATATCATCGTCGCTGATGTTGAGCCAGTAAACGTCTGACAGGGGGCGATTCAACACAAGGATAACCAGTATAGCGGCCTGATACTTCGTCTGTTTTAGCTTCTCGACGTATCTTTGAGGCAACTCCGGAACCAGCTTGGGGAGGATGTAAGAGGGGGTGGTGGAAATGACCTCATCGAAGTCACGAGTCTCGGTTGAGCCGTTCTGACTCTTCAACTCCAGGCCGACAGCTCTTCCACGCTCTACTCGTACTCTGGTCACTGGAGTGGAGAGGTGAATCTCGCCCCCCAACTCGCCAATCCGCTCCGACAGGGCATCGAAGATCTCTCCGAAGCTGCCCATAGGGTATCCCAGCTTCTCTTTATGGAGGGCTCCATCCCGAGAGGCGAAGCGAATGTATATCTTACCCCAGAACCATGCCATTCCCACCTCATCGGCGCTGGCCCCGAACTTTCCGCGCAGCAGCGGCCCCCAGACCACGTCGTAGTTGCGACGGCCGGCCCACTTCACTATCCACTCTTTGGCCGTCACCGACTCGAACTTACGCCAACTCTTGGTGCGCTGAAGATAAACGCTCACCAGCCCGAGACGAACTCGGTCCACCAGACTTATGGGCGAGAATTTCAGCAGATCACTTGGGGTAACGAAATTGTATATCTTGCCCTGGTGGTAAAAACCGACCTTCGACTCTATCCAAGCCAGTTTGTGTCCCAGCCCCATTTCGTGGATGAGGTCTATCATGTAGGTATCGCTCTTGAACAGGTGGTGGTACCCTCGCTCCAGGCGACCTCCACCAACTTCGAAGGTTGAAGCCTGGCCACCCAATATGGGACTCGCTTCGAAGACTGCCGCGTGGTGCCCCTTCTTTACCAAGTCATAGGCGGCGGCCAGCCCAGCAGCGCCGGCGCCGATGATACCAATGTTCATTCCCTGCCATCGCCTTCTAGAGGTACAGGCCGCATGGGATACCGATCCGCCAGCTTGGCCTCGGATCTACCTCGAACGAGCTCGGCCAGGGAGCGATGCTGGAACCACAGGTGCAACAAACCAGCAATAACCACAGGGATCCACAGGGCTAGATGCAGAGCAGCTGCATATGCCACAGCTGATTCAGTGTTGATTCCGAAGGAGACCAGAGTCACCTTGGTGGCCCACTCGAAGGTGCCGATACCCCCAGAAGTAGCGGGCACGGTGGCTATCAGGTTGGAGGTGGCGGTAGCGACCATGATGAGGGCGAATGAGGCGTCTAGGTCGAAGGCGAAGGTCATCAGGTAGTACATGGCGGCTTCCAGCAGCCAGATGGGAATGGACGTGACGAATATGAGCAGCACCTTTCTGGGGCTATTCAGCGACTCCAGCCCGCTTATGAACAGCTCGCAGAGTCGGCCTACGGGTGCTTTGAAGCTCTGAGGCGTCACCAGCAGTACCAGCGACGTCAGCCTTCTGCCCAGATTGGGTCGGACTGCAAGTGCGACGAATAGGATAATCGCTACAGCGAAGACGGCAATTATCACCAGTCCTCCCAGTAACTTCAGTATCTCCAGGTCTCCGGAGTCATCCTCGATGAGCTCCTTCAAAGGCAAGAGCGGCCACACCACCAGCACCAAGAAGATCAAGACTAGGCCATCGAACACCCTCTCGATCGCTATGGTGGCGAGGGTGGACGCGGCACTCACCTTCTCTCGTTGCCCCAGATAGTAGGACCTGACCACCTCTCCCATTCTCACGGGCAGCAGGTTGTTGGCCATGTACCCGACCAATACCACTGGGTAAAGTCGTACCATCGGCACCCCGCACATGTGCCTGAGGAGCAACTGCCAGCGAAAGGTCCTGAAGAAGAGAGAGACGAAGTAAGTGAGTACAGCAGGGATTACGTAGATGTAGTTAGCGTTACGAAGCACATCCTCCGTGCGAGGGTAGTCGATACCGTAGAGAAACAGACCAAGGAAGACGGCACTAACAAGGACACCTATCCAGAAACGCTTAGACTTTAGCAAAAGCTGTCCATCGAGTCAGAATGCTACCGAAACTCTAAAGGTAATAACGCATCAATTATAGATTGAGTGCATAGCCCAATCAACAGGAAGCCTTATTCCACAGAATCCTGGCCGGTGATGCCATCCTGGAGACGGAAAAAGACCACCGAGTCCTCGGAGCCAAGAGGTTTATCCTCATCCAGATCACGGAACACGAAGAAGTTCCACCACTGTCTCCAACTATCTGCACTCACCAAGCTCTGGAAAAAGTCCTCCAGTGGATAGGGACCGGAGCCCTTCTTGTAGGTCTCGAACTCGGGGAACCAGGCACGGTGACGGATCCGTTGCCCACTATCGAACTCAGTCAAATACTCGATAGAGGCATCTCGATTCCAGTGGTGGATGATAACCACGTCGGCGTCAGGTGGACTCTTCATGGGGGCGCAGGTCTCATCACTGGGATTGTCATGGTAGCAGGGCCACTGCACGTTGGTATAGTCCCTGAGATACCATCGCCAGGGAGACCCGAACCCCCTGGTCCTATCGATGACTATAGCCAGATTCTCTCCTTTGCTCGTGGTCTTGGCCAGGTCATCTATCTTCGCCAGGGTGGTGATGATATCCGGCGAGGTCTGGGTATAGACCAACATGTCCTTTGGCACATCCCCATTCCCCTCCCGGTCCAGACCATACGCAGCCTCTGTAGATACCTTTATGGATTGGAAGCCGAGGACACCCACAACGACTATGGACACAACGCCTATCAGAAGTCGAGAACTTACTAAAGATCGCCGACGTGCGCCCTGTATCAGGCGTTCACAGACCACCCCACCCAGGATGGCCATGGGCAACGCGATATGCACCATCAGCCAGGGCATCTTCTCTGCGGCGAAGGAGTACAGCACTATTGACGTTCCCAGCCAGTAGACTAGGAACCAGATAAACTTGTTCTCAGTCCCAAGCGACTTGAGAGTAACCAGAGCAATAGCAAACCATAATACAACGACGCTCAGTACATCCCTAGCATCCCAGATCGCCTCCCACAGGATAAAATCCCACACCGCGAAGAGTCGCGGCAGCGTCCAGTTGAGCGCCAACAGCCCGAACAAGACCACATCACCCACCACTACCCTGCTACGTATGAAGTCCCGATCCTGAAGCCTTCCATACCAGATGACAAGAGAAGCGGCAGCAACCAGAAGCAAGGTGCCTATCGCCAGCTGTTGCCCCGGCGAGTCGGGCATCCAAAATGACGATAGCACCAAGAGAAGAGTGCATGCGACTAGAACTCCATGCACCCACCAGAAGTTCAGCCTTCTAACCCATTTCTGCACTAAGATGTACCAGGCGGCGCCAACCAGAAGCAGAAACAGAGAAAGGAACTCATAGGCCCCACCCAGGAGGAAATAGTAATACCAGGGCTGCTCACCCCTTCTAACGTCTTGCTGTGCTACCCAGTACCCCAATGAGTCCCAGAGGCCGCTGCCCAGCCCACGCCAGATGTTGGTGAACAAAGTGGTGTATAGAATGGCGAAGATCCCCCAGAATATGGCACTTCCGATGAGAAACCTACGCCAGTTCCATCTGAGCCCGGTGGATACACTGATCACAAAGAGATAGACGGCAACCCCCACGGCGATGGCAATACTGATGTTCCCCACCGGCGCCCCCTCGGGGAAACCGGCCTTGTGGTCCTCGTTGGTCCCACCCAGGCTGCTGGGATTGACCAAGGTCAGATCGAAGGGATCCTGAATCAAGCCCAGGAACGCAGCGGTAAGAGGTAGCGCAAGAAGGAGCATGAGCAGCCACATCATCCCAGGTCTAGACAGCTTCTGTAAGGAACCGGCGCGTAAGTAGCTCTGTGCAGACGCTATCGGGGGCACTCGCTTAAACCACTGTGATAACCTGTGCGCCATCCTATCTCTGTGAGGCTTAAGTATGTGTACCCAGGGGAGTAGGGCCACGTATAATCCGATGGACAGTCCCAGGGAGATCAAGCTGAATCTCAGGTCGACCCTGCCGAGGATGTCGTAGATATCCAGCGACCATAGAAAGGAGGAGAGCATCCAGCCCAACATAGCTATGAATATGAATGCCGAGGGCACCAGGTACGCCCTGGTTCGCCGAAGAAACACAGCCATGCTTTTGAGTGCGCTGTCTATCCCAGTCCGAGTTGGCAAGGAGGCTCTATCTTCCGCTGACCCTGACTCTCTGCTCTGAAAGGGCTGTTGAAGCCACAATAGGAAGAGGAAGCTACCCAAGATGGCCCCTATGATATAGCTGTTCTCCTTGGTGGCGAAGCTCAAGCTCAGCAGGGCCACAGCTAGATATAAGAATCTAGCCTTGCCCCTGTCCAAAAAGTTCCACACGCAGATTACTAGCCCCAGCGTCCACACTGCCATATAGATGTCGTTGCGGACAAATCTACTGAAGTACAGAAGAGTAGGTGAAAAGGCGATGAGAACGGCAGCAGCCATGCTCCCCCACCTACCTAGATAACCTCTAAGGAAATAGGGTAGACCAACCAGGACAGTTCCAAACAATGCGGGCATCGCTCGGGCTGATACATCGCTTTCGCCGAAGATGCTGTAGGTGAGGTTCAACCCGAAGAACTGAAAGGGACCATGCATCAATGGGTTGTGTTGATAGCTATTCAGGAAATCCAGGCTGAAAAAGGTGTGGAGGCTTTCGTCATGGTGCAACGCTCGGGAGCCCAGATCCCAGAACCGCACGAGTCCAGCAAGCACCAACAGGACCAAGTAAAACCCAAACTCCCAGGATACCAGCCTGGAAAGAGAGATGGGAAACCAGGAGCGCAATCCTTGCGCCTTGGTTATCTGCTCTTCTCTTTCTGCGACGTCTAAAGCCAAGCCGATCCTCGCTAGCTAGATTATTCAGACCTATTGCTGTACAGCGATCCCATCGTCTCTGTCCTCTCTAACCTTGTAAATGGTCACGTCACCCTCGTCCAATATCTTTTCCATGAAGGCGTCGAACTTGGAGGTATCCTCTATTCCGTATCTGGATCTCTCCACATCGCCAATGTATATGTAGGAAACGTTGTACTTATCGAGAAGTTCTTTCGTTCGCTCTATGTCGGAACTAGTGTATATGGCCTCCACGTCCCTGGTTCGTTCCTGGAAGGAGTTGCGGGTGCCTCGCCACTGGTACTCATGACCCGCCCACCCTAGAATAGTCGGTAGTCCTGTGCGCCCCGAAACTCTTCCGTAGTCGATGTTATAGTCCCCGCCAGCGATTCCTCTATCATCCACACCTATCGCCTCAACCACTACCGACTCGTCATCTCCATCACTTACCAATAGCTCCAATGCCTTGATCTCGCCATCGCTCCTGTTATAGACGAAGGTCAGTCCATTCAGAGTGGGATCGCTATCGAATCCACTCGTCTTGTTTCGCAACGCGCCAAATGGGAACAACAGGGAACCGACCACTAGTACCACTGCCACCCCTATCCAGCTTGATCCTGCTACTTTCCCCAGTGTTCCCTTCCACCGCCAGCGAGCGACAAGATAGTAGGCAGCAAAAGCAGATGCTACAGCCAATATTATCCATGCTTGGTAGTAAAACTTGAATACGGTATTCATGCGATTATCAAAGACGTCTATTATCCGGAACAGCTCTGGCCCAAGAGTAACAAGGAATCCGAACAATAGAAGTATCAATCCGAAGAGAACACTGGTTCTGGCAGGCGATTCCGGACTCTTAGAACGTCGTAGGGTGTGCAGAATGGCGAAAAGGATGACAAAGATGATGAGGTGCAGAGGAAGAAGTCGCACGAACCGGCCCCCCACCTCTGTCAGGCTACCTCCTATCTCCCCTCTGAACAGGTTTACGATCAATATAGAGAATGTCCAGAGGGCAAATGGGGCCAATGCCAGCAGTCCCGCTACTCCTGTATCCTTCCGTAGGAGGTTGGCCCTTCGCCACAAGCCCCAGGTCTTCAATACCAGAAACGATAGGGAGAAAAAGAGGAACAGCCCCAATATCAAGACATAGTGAATATACCTGGTGTTCACATCCTCGACGGGAAAGGCTCCGTTGAGTTGAGTATCCAGGTAAAGATAAAAGGGCAGGAATAGCACCAACGATATCCCTCCTAGCATCCCGGCGAAAATCGCCCAGTCCTTGAACCTCTCCAGGTCCCACCTCCCCCAGACCCGGTAGTTCGCCAGCAATGTGAGGGACAAGAAGATGGCCACCGAGGTAGGAAAGTTCCAGCTATTGAGAAATCCCAATGCCCCCAGGCTAACCCCCATCAACAGGAAGGGTAATGGATTGGATTTGATCCACTTGATTCCAAAGGCCTCCTGAGACCTGAGGACTTGTAGACCCAGGCCAAGAGCTAGCAAAACAAAGGGGAGAGACATAACGTGGGGATGCAAATCTCCCAACACGAAGCTGAAGCTGGGGGTTTCGGTTATGGTGAAGTCGAGACTTCGTCCGTCCTCCAGAGTGTCTATGACCCTGCTTGTTCTCCACCACCAATCGTCGGATGGAAAAAGTGCTGCGCCATCAACGTTGCCGCTTACGCCCTTGATACCCAGCCAATTCCAGAACCCGCTCCAACCCAGACCCAGTGATCTCACCGACTCCAGCAGCCCCTCCAAGTTTCCTATGCCCACGACAAAGAGGGATCCCAAAAAGCCAAAGGCCATCGGGACGGCTACCCCCCCACCCCGACGTCCCCGATACAGTCTGATGAGGTTTGATACAAGGCCAAATGCCCCGATAGCCGTCAGAGCAAAGAGAAGAGACAGGGCGAGATTGTAGGATATGCTCGGCGGCACCCCTGTGAGCTTGGATAGGTTCCCATTTATCAGATAACCGAAGTAGTAGTAGCTTATGAAGTTGTCGCTCAGCCACGGGTCCTTAGGAGGAAAGCTATCAGCAATGATATTCGCGTTGAGGAAGGCGAAGTCCATGGGCTGCTCGGTGTGGTTGATGGCGGGATCATAGGAGCGGGCTATGCTCCAGACGACGAAAGCACCTAAGAAGAGCACCTCGATAGCAACTATGGCCCATCGCTCTCTGTAGAGATAACTCAACAACTCCCTACCATGCCTTCTTGCCAGGTACAGTGAACCCAGAGCAACCAGGGCCATGACCAGAATCAGCGTCCACCGGTTTGTAGGAATCAGTCCAGTGAGGCCAACCAGCCAGAAAAGATAGCTGACCAACATCATCCCGAGAGGCTTAGTAAAGGCATAACCTCTATCCGGCAGTCTCGAGAACAGAAGAAAGGCTATAGGCAATGCTATGAAGCCGAAAGCCTCAACGGAGACCCACCAGGTGATGAAATCCAGCATCACTATCTATAATTGGAATTCAAAGTCACAATCGGAGGGTGTTCTTAGCATTATTAGCAAACCCTATAATCACTCGTTACGTAGAACGTCCCACGGCGACCGCCGATTTTGAAGGCCACCTATCAACATATTCAACAGGGAATCAGCGAATGCCAAGTTGACTTATCAGAAGTGACCTTGGAAAGGATAGACGCTTCATTCAGTCCAGTTCAGTCGAAGAGGGCATTAACGAAGTCTTTCGGCTCGAAGGGGGCCATGTCCTCAGGGCCTTCACCCGTGCCGATGAACCGGATGGGAATGTTAAGCTCGTCACAGATGTTGAGAACTATACCACCCTTGGCAGAGCTATCTAATTTTGCAAGGAATATGCCAGTAACCCCTACGGCATCCACAAAGTTCTTGGCCTGCATCAAGCCGTTTTGTCCAGTAACCGCATCTATCACTAATAGCACCTCATGAGGCGCCGAGGGGTCTACCCTGCTCACCACCCGCTTCACCTTCTTCAACTCTTCCATCAGATTGTACTTAGTATGCAGCCGTCCAGCGGTGTCGATCAGCAGGACGTCAGCACCGCGGCTTTTCGCTCCCTGGAGGGCATCGAAGGCAACCGCTCCCGGGTCCGCCCCAGATTGATGAGCTATTACTTCTGCATCCACCCGCTCGCCCCACAGAGCCAGCTGCTCGATGGCTGCAGCCCTGAAGGTATCAGCCGCAGCTAGAACCACTTTCTTTCCCTCTTGATTGAAGGCATGGGTCAGCTTTGCGATAGAAGTAGTCTTCCCGCCGCCATTGACCCCTACCACCAACACCACAGCAGGATGGTTGACAGTCGATTGCAGAAAGCCATCGTTCTGTGTTGGAGCCTGCAGAATGTTGACCATCTCTTCCCGCAGTACGTGTTGAATTTCGCTGGCATCTTCTGGGTGATCCTTCTTCACTCGCTCCCGCATGATCTCAATTAGCTTGGTAGTGGTCTTGACCCCTACGTCTGCGGAGATGAGCAACTCTTCTAGCGTATCCCAGAACTCCTGGTCGATCTTGGGGCTGCGGAAGGTGCGAACGATTCTGCGAAACCAGCTTTTTTTGGTCCGCTGGACGCTCTCCTCGGTCTTCTTCTCCGATCTTCGAAGTTTCAGAAATGCCATTACACGCTGGGAAAATCATCTTAGCATGGTGTGAAAATGGGGGTCAAGAAAATCCGATACCACACGGGCAGGGCAATCGTCAGGTGGGGTTGTGCGTGGCAACTTGATTGTTTTTCTTTGTTTAGCTTTGAAACTTGCTTGAATTGTAAAAAAAGTTGTGTTTTAGGGGTTTCCCAGGCACGAAGGCCAGTTACATTTTGATTGAGTTTTTCGTGGGGTTGGAGTTTAACCCACCCACCCGCCCACCTGCCCAGGCAGGTTTTTGTATGTGGGGGCACATTCCCCAGTCAAGCTGAGGACAGGCCCCCCAACCCCCTGCCAGAGGGTGGTTCCCTTCGGCAGGCTCAGGATAAACTCTAGGCTCACCATGAGCGGCGGGTACTCTTGCGGGCTTCTTGGACAGGCTTCCCTGGATTCCCGTGTCAAGCACGAGAATGACGTAGGGGGGGCTTGGAATGACGTAGGGGGGCTTGGAATGACGGAAGGGGGCGGGGAATTTTGGCATTGACACTGGATTGAGCATCCCCATATCCTGCATATACTCCATACCTCTAACAGCTAACAGCGAGGCCATCGAAAGGAGATAGATGTACATTCCCAAACACTTTGAAGTTACAGACCCCACAACAATTACCGATTTCATAAAGGCTAATAGCTTCGCCATCCTCTTCTCCCACGCCGGGCGTGGCCCCTTCGCCACCCACCTACCCCTGATACTAGACGAAGAAAAAGGCGACAAAGGTCACCTTTTGGGACATATGGCCAGGGCCAATCCCCAATGGCAGTGGGCCAATGGCAGCCAGGTACTGGTAGTGTTTCATGGTTCCCATGCGTATGTGTCTCCCACCTGGTATCAAGACCCAGACACCGTCCCTACCTGGAACTACGCGGCAGTACACGTAACCGGGTTATTTAAAGCGGAAGAAAACGGAGCGGGAGCCAAACAGATTATAGGCCAGTTGGTCGATTACTTTGAGTCGGGAATGCCTAACCCGTGGCAGCCCGATTATGACTCTCAATACGTCAAGAAGATGCTCAAGGGCATTGTCCCCTTCCGCATCCAGATACAGAAGATGGAGGGAAAGTGGAAGCTGAATCAGAATCACCCTGTGGAGCGACGGCAAAGAGTCATCGACGTGTTAGGAGCTACTCCAGACCAGAATGCCCAGGAGATAGCCAGAGTGATGAGGGCACACCTGCAAAGTAGGTGAGAAGCTCAGCTACTTTCCGGTTTGTGTGCAGTTATCAGGCAGTAGCCCAGCTTTCTATCTCTTATTAGGTTCTCGACTTCGCCTATCAGCTCCTTGCCCTGGGAGACCATCTCCGAGCTAACTCCAGAGATTTTGAGAGCCTTGAGTTTAATCATTAGCGTCAACGGCACCAGCTTCCTCCTTATGCTCTCAACCAAAGCCTGCATCTCTTCGTCGTGATCCTCTATGTTGATTTGCCTAAATCCTGCTCCTTCCAGCAAAATACAATACTCTTCCGGGCTCTTCACGTCCGCGATGCACGCCACTCTAGAAAAGATATTCTTTAGCTTCTCGGGCAACTCTCCCTCGAAGATGACGTCACTGACACCGATTGCCCCGTTGGGCTTCAACACGCGGGACATCTCACTTACAGCCAGTGACTTGTTCGGGAAAATGGATAGTGAGCACTCGCAGACCACGCCGTCGATGCTCTCAGACGCGACAGGTATGGCTTCGGCATCCCCCCTAAGATAACCCGCGGAGCCATCCCGCTTCCCGGCTTGTTTAAGATTTTCCATTACCAGATCGATACCGATCAAGTTCCAACCCAACTCCTCTGTCAGGAACTTGGCGGTGGCCCCGCACCCGCTGGCAACATCCAGGACAGTGCTGCCCCTGGGAATGTCCATCTTTTCCGCCAGCCTTCGAGTGAGAGTCAGACCTCCCGGGTGAAGCGAGTCACCCAGAAACCATCGCACGGCAGGATGACTGTAGAGGTCATCACAGGAGATGCGGGTCTGATCCTTGAGCGCTTCAAAATCCATCATTTGCGCCGCACCTTGGGACTCAGACGGTCTCTTACCTGCTCACGATACCCAACGGTGTTGTATGCGCAGAAGGGAATCATGCGACCATCGGGAACAAGCTGGCCAACGCAACACTTCATCAGCTGTCTGACATCCAGAGTATAGGCATCCATGAAGGATTTGATGATCACCGCAAACACATGCTTTTTCAGGTGACCCAGGTCCAAATCGATGGGAATATCACAGACGGCACAGGTGAACTTGTCTGCCAAGTCCTGAGACCCAGGCACCGACGTGGCCGACCAAAGTCCCTCCAGAGCCTTTTTCACGTCCAGCGAGAGATCAGGGAAAGCGCTGTTGCTTATGTAATCCAGGTAGTCATCAACATTGAGTATCCTCGGTAACGGTGTGACCTCTCCATCCTCGACGTAGGTATAGGTCATCAATTGGCAGTTGGGGTAACAACAGGGCACCGGCACAAAATCGTCCACAGTAAAGAGCCCACCGGTCTGAGTCGCTACACCTTTGACAACATCGGGCATAGTCACCTTCTCCATCGGATCGAATGGGATGTGTCTGCCGCTGTGGAACACGGGTTGGAATATCACACCTCTGACAGCGGGATGCTCCAGCCCAAACTTTACCAATGCACCAAGCTCATCCTCGTTTACACCCCGCTCTATGGCTGCCACCAGCGCCACGTCCATATCAGCCTCGGCCAGCCGATCCAGGGCCTTCAGCTTATCTTCCAGTAGATCTTCCCCTCGAATGGTCTTGTATGTTGTCCCCTCCAGACCATCGAACTGCATGTAGACGTAGGGCCTGACCTTGGACAGCTCCTCCATAAAAGCATCGTCCTTGGCGATGCGCATGCCGTTAGTATTAATCATGACATGCTTTATCCCCTTGTCCCTTGCCGACTGGATCATATCGAAGATCTGGGGATGGAGTGTGGGCTCACCCCCACTAAACTGCACTACCTCCGGCTCCTCTTCCAACTCTACGAACCGGTCCAGCATGTACTCCACCTGGGACAGGCTGAGGTTGTAGCCGGGTCCTGCATCGGCGAAACAGATGGGGCAATCCAAATTACAGGCGGTGTTCACTTCTACTATGGCGAGGCAGGTGTGCTGTTTGTGCTCTGGACAAAGGCCGCAGTCCATGGGGCACCCATCCTTGACCTCAGTGGCGAACTGGCGAGGATAAGTGCCCGGCTTATTGAATTTCAGGGCGTTGACATACATCTCGGCGTCGGAGCTGAGGAGACTCTCGAAGTATCCATGCTCCTTACACGTCTTCCTCATGATGGCCTTGCCATCCTTCAGGTGTATCTGAGCGTCTATGACCGTCCTACACCGGGGACATATGCTCTTTGTCAACTCAAAGAAGACCGAGTCGTACTCTCTTTTCACCCTCTGCTCGATTTTGTCTTTAAGTGTCACCAAGGCCTCCTATGCGGCTTGAGATTTCAACTCCAAACAGATGTGTACCACCCTTAGACGTAGGATACTCTAAGAGGGTTCGGCTGTCATAGCTCTATAGCTTCTGAGCTTCGAGAGTTTTTCCTAGACTCCCGACATGCAACACCCCTCCCCTGGATTCCCGTGTCAAGTAGAGACCTTTGAATAACTCCAGCATTGTTCCAAAATGAAGCGCTCCAACTGTCATTACTTCGACAAGCTCAGCACGGAGTCTGAACGGAGCCCTTCGGCTATGCTCAGGGTAAACTCCGCGAAGTGAAGAATCCAAAATCCCTGCCCGTAAAGCTTACGATGTATTTGATGGACCGCTTTGGATTCTTCGCTACACTCAGAATGACACTGGTATGAGGCTTGGTCGCAAGTTACGCAAAAGTCTCAGTCGGGCACGGGAATGACGGGTGGTAGGAAAGGGGGCTGGCTTAGTTAGGCAAAGGTTTTTGTTCCCCATCCTCCCGCCCTCGGTAGGTTTGGGAGATGGGGGGACACCCTCCTTCGACTGGCTCAGGACAGGCCCATACCCCCCGCCCCAGAGGGGATTCCCTCTGGACTCCCTCTATGGGCTTCTGGGCAGGGTCACTTAGCTGGGAGATTGGGAGGTGTGAAGTGTTCGTGCTATACTTTACTTTTGCAGTTACTCCCAAAGAACCCAGAAATGTCTGAGAACACCTCCGCCATCAAATGCGAAAACTTGTCGAAGCACTTTGGCAATGTGGCCGCTCTGGATAACCTCAACCTAACCATCGATCATGGCGCGGTGTTTGGATTCCTGGGGCCCAACGGCGCCGGAAAGACAACTACTCTACGTCTACTGGCCGGAATCACCAACCCCACCTCTGGGAGAGTGTGGGTAGCGGGTAGAGAGGTATCATCCAACTCCCTGAACCTTCGCTCGGCCATAGGATACCTGCCAGAGTCGCCCGCCTTCTATGATTGGATGACCGGCAGAGAGTTCCTCAGATTCACGGGTGATCTATACGGCCTGGAACCGAGTGCGTCCAGTACGCGCACCGAGGAGCTTCTGGAGAGGGTTAACTTGATGGACTCGGCTGATCGGCGAGTAAAAACCTACTCTCGAGGGATGCAGCAGCGGCTCGGTCTCGCTCAAGCCCTGATGAACCAACCCCAAATCCTGCTCTTGGACGAGCCCGCCTCAGCCTTAGACCCCATGGGGCGTAGGGCCGTCCTTGAGACCATTCGTACTCTAAAGGGTGAAACAACGATTTTCCTCTCGACTCACATACTGGCGGACGTGGAGCGGGTCTGCGACCGCGTGGCCATAGTTAACCATGGGAAGTTGGTGACCATAGGGGCCATCAATGAGCTACGAGCCCAACAAAGCAGCTCTCTTTTCGAGGTGGAGATAGAGGAGGACGGCGCGGCGTTAGCGAATCGCCTGGATAACGCACCGTGGATCAGCACTTGCAGAGTGTCTCGCCACAACGAGCACTCCGTTCTTCGCGTGGAGGTAAGCGAACTTGAGCAGGCCAAAAGAGAGCTGCCCCGCCTATTGATGGAAAGCAATATTACCCTGATACGCTACGAGCTGATGTCTGCATCTCTAGAGGACGTCTTCATGGAGCTTGTAGGCGGCCAAGAGGGAGAGCGATGACAGGCTTCTGGGCCTTGGCTCGCAAAGAGCTGTTAGAGCAGTGGCGCACCCGCAAGTTTCTGGCTATGGCGGCAATATTTACACTGGTTTCAGTATTGATCCCTGTAATCTCCCGTGTCGTGCTCCACTTCCAGGACGAATCTTACAGCGTGACTGATGCCGTCTCGATCCTGGGGGGCAGCGCTGGTGTCATCGCCCTTCTGGGGACTTTCCTTGTTATCATCATCACGATGGGGGCAATAGCCAATGAGAGGGCCAGAGGTACAGGGGCCATGACCCTGAGCAAGCCGGTGACCCGAGGCGCCTTCGTGGCAGCCAAGTTCCTGGGAGTAGCTGGGGCGGTCTTCGGCGCAGTGGCTGTTTCAGGCGCCATCTCCTACCTGCTCGTCCTGTTCTTGTTTGCTGACGGCGGGGTCGGACGCTACGCCCTGGGCCTGTTGATCAACGCCACTTATGTGCTGTTCATCGGCTCAATCACCTTGTTTTGGAGCGCCATGTTCTCACGACAGCTGGTAGCAGGCAGCATAGCCCTTGGGCTATACATAGCTCAGGGCATCCTGACAGTCATTCCTAAAACGGAGCGTTTCTGGCCCATAAACGCCACCAGTTGGGCTGAAAGCATCATCAATGGTGATGCAACAGACCAGTGGCCTGGCTTCGCCATCGCATGCGGCTTGATCCTTCTACTTAGCGTCGGGGCCTGGGCGGTATTCCGGCGTCAAGAGCTCTAACTGGAAGGGGTCTTCAGGCCTCGTCAGCCATGCCCAGCTTTTCCAGGGCATCTTGTGCCGCCATTCTCTGGGCTATTCGTTTGGTCTCACCCGATCCACGGCCGAGAACCCTATCCCCCACTCTAGCCTCCGCGGTAAACACCGTGGATCTGTTAGAGTCGGACTCCTCTGCCATGGAATAGACCGGGTGAACCTTCCACTGCGCCTGGACTGCCTCTTGAAGCAGCGACTTGTGGTCTCTCCGCGGGCCGGCTTCACCAGCCTTGCGGATATCTTCTTCCAGCTGAGCCAGTATGAACCCCCTGGCCGCTTCCGGCCCCTGGTCTAACAGCACCGCTCCCATGACCGCTTCGAGGGCTCCGGCTAGATTCCTTGCTCTTGTCCTGCCGCCCCCCTGCTCTTCGCCCTTACCTAGGTAGAGATAATCTCCTAGGGTTAATCTTCGGGAGATTCTAACCAGGGTCTCGCTACGAACCAACTCAGCGCGAGTCTCGGTGAGCTCACCCTCGGAAAGAGATGGGAATTGGAGGTATATCTCCTGGGCGACCACGTATCCCAGCAGCGCATCACCCAAGAACTCCAATCTCTCGTTGGACTCTATATCGGAGTTCAGGTTCTCGTTGGCATAGGAACTGTGAGTGAGCGCCTTGGTCAGAAGGGATGAGTCTTCAAACGCCACTCCGAGGATGGCCTGCAGCTCAGAGGTTTCAGACATGTCCTGTGAGAGACGTGCCCTGCTAACCGTCTAGTTCAGGCCGCTTGATCTCTAAGATGTTGGGCCTACCCGAGACCACTCCAAGCAGTGTATCGAAGATTTGCGCAGCTTCTTCCGGTGGTGGAGGAGGCATCATCTTCAAGAATGCGGCTTGTCCATCTTCCGTAACCAAGGTCGGGACCCCGAAAACCCCGTACTTTTCCTTGGCCTCGGTGTGGTCGGATCCTATCTTCTCGAGGGTGCTCTTATCCTTGAGGTCTTCTCGGAATTTATCTACGTCTAGGCCTACGCTTTTAGCCGCCTCTACCAGAGCTTCAACATCGTTTATTCTCTTCCTGTCTACGTGTCTGGTATTCAGCAGTGCAACGTGAAACTTCTCGAAGGCCTCATCTCCCTGTTTCTTTGCAGCCTCACCAGCAAAGAAGGGTAGGAGCGCTCGTACAGAGGGAGAGTCTTCCGGCTGCTCCCAGATCTTCCAATCGGGCTCTTCTTTGCTGTTGACCTGATCTAGGGAAAAACACTTCCAGGTTATATTTAGCCCGCCATTCATCGCCTTCTTTACGTCTTGCAACCAAACTGTCGCAACCCGCACGAACGGTCAAGTGTAGTCGTAGAATACCGTCAGATTCACTTTCTCAGCCATGGAATCCACCTTTCCCCTTCTTGCTGAGCCAATTCTAACACCCGCACTATCAAAGTCAAACCTCGTCTACAAGTGCAATCAGGGCAATTGCATTTTGAGATAGGAGATACGCAGCCAGTTGTTTTTCCGGCTTTCCCAGGCATCCAGACAGGCGGGGAACCCCCACTCTGTGCAACACCCCTCCCTTGGATTCCCGTGCTTGACACGGGAATCCCGGTATAGGGGGTGAGGGCACCCTTCCCTTCGACTACGCTCAGGGTGACTCTTCGACAGGCTCAGAGTGAGCGGATGATTCTTTTGCTCCCCGCTCATGGTGAGCTTGCGAACCACTAGCTCAGGGCGAGCGGAGACACAACACGCCCCCGCTCATGGTGAGCTAGTCGAACCAAATGAACGGAGATACCTCATCCTCCGAAGGAGAAGGGCCGGGAATTTGTTTTCAGCGAGGGCGTTTACAAGCTCTTGAAACAGGCAATAGCTCCGACTGTGTTTGAGTCCGTTCAGGTTGCCCTTGGGCGACGGCCTTCGTGAAAGATAAGACTGATACCTCCTTGTAAGCGAGATGAGCACTTGGATTATAGCACGTAGGTGCTCATTTTATGTATAGCCACGTGGCACAACAGGCTAGGCGTCAACCCTGGATTCCCGTGTCAAGCACGAGAATGACGGAAAAGAGGGTGGCAGGGAAATGACCGAAAGGAGGGCACGGGATGACGGGAGCGGGAAATCCCAATCAGTAGCAAAAATGGGCGCATGCTATAATTATAACTCCCGAATACCCATTAGTTTTTGGTGCATAACGAGGCTTCCTTGTCCTCGCCCATAGAAATCATTCAGGCCTTTCAGAACACGGTCTCTCCCCGTCTGTGGGAGCTTATCAAGCTGACTGGCGACATCGGCTCCAGCCGAGGCCAGCCTCTTTACTTAGTGGGAGGGCGAGTCAGAGACTTGCTCTTAGGGTCACGAGGTGGGGATCTTGATCTGGTGGTGGAGGGAGATGCACTAGCACTGGCCCAAGGTCTCGCGGAATCTCACGGCGGAGAGGTTGTTAGACATCCTCGGTTCGGCACCGCCAAGTACCGCAGCGTTGACCTAGCCATCGATCTGGCAACGGCTCGGACAGAGGTCTACTCCAGGCCGGGCGCCCTACCCGTCGTGAGGCCCGGCTCCATGGAAACAGACCTATCCCGACGAGACTTCACTATCAATGCAATGGCCATCCATCTCAGCCCACCCCACGTTGGAAAGCTGATGGACCCCTTCAACGGTCGGGACGACTTGAGTAAGAAGCTGGTCAGAATACTGCATAGCGCCAGCTTTATGGATGACGCTACCCGCATCATGCGGGCCATCAGATACGAGCAGCGCCTCGGATTTCACCTAGAACAAGAGACTCAAAAGCAGTTGCTAGGAGATACATCCCATCTACAAACTGTAGGGGTAGACAGGATACGACACGAGTTGGAGATGATCTTTCAGGAGGACTGTCCAGAGTGGGCGCTGATACGGGCCGACCATCTGGGCGTGCTAAGCCAAGTCCACCCTTCCCTAGCAGCCGATGAGTGGCTGAAGGACATGTATCAGAGGGCCCGGCATTTCAAGGCTCATCCAAGCACAGGCATCTATCTGGGTTTGCTTATCTACCGGATGAAATCCGATGAAGCACTAGATTTCGCGCAGAGCTATCGCTTCACCAGCGAGAAGATAAAGATGGCAAAAGACCTCATCAAGCTGAAATCCATACAGGGCTCTCTTGAACACTCCAACCTGGCACCCAGCGGTATCTACACTCTACTCAAGGGAACATCCAACGATGCCCTAGAGGTTTTTACAATGGCCTGCGCCTCAGCCGTAGCCCAGGAGCGAGCAAGCCTTTACTTGACAAAGCTCCGAGACGTCAAAACCGAGCTGGCCGGCAACCAGTTGAAGGAGCTTGGAGTGACTCCCGGACCCGACATGGGCCGGCTGTTAGAGGAAATCCTCCAGGCTCGACTCGACGAAGTACTGCTCAGCAGAGAGGAGGAGGTGGAGTTCGTGAAACAGTGGCTGCAGGATAAAGCAATCTAAGGATGCTCTTTGCCGTTGGCAGTTGCAGATCCCTCCAGGCGCTTGCGGTGGAACAGATACTGCTGAGCATAGCCCGCGTAGCCACCAAAGGTTTGCAGGGCCCATTCTCTGACGGCTTGATAGGGAAGGATCTCCCCTCCCAAGTACCACTCTTCCACGGCGCGCCGCACCCACCTATCTATGGGAAAAGACTCCAGTTTATCTAGAGAGAATAGCAGCACGCAATCCGCTACCTTGTCCCCAACGCCAGGAAGCAACATCAGCTCCTTCTTCGCATCTTCATAAGGCATCTCCCTCAGCGCCTCCAGATCGTAGTCTCCACTGCTGACTATGCCAGCCGTCGCCGCCATGTACTTGGCCCGAAACCCCATGCCCATGATCCGCAGTCCAGTCTCTCCCACTCCTGCGATTTGTTCAGGAGTGGGAAAGGAGTGGCGGACCTGATTGTCCATCTCCAACGGTTTTCCCAGTCGCCTGCAAAGGTTTTCTACTGAGGCGCTGATCCTGGCGATGTTGGAGTTAATGGAGCAGATGAAGGAAAAGAGACACTCCCAAGGGTCTTGTCGCAGCAAGGAAAGACCGTAGAACTGAGCTATCGCCTTCCGCATCCTGTCATCGATGCGTATCTTGTCGTAAATAGACAGAAGGTCGTCGTCCAGCCTCAGATAGTATTTCAATCGATAAGCTACATTCTCTTCCTTTTGAGGATAGCTGTTGAACTCCAGTCCGAAGAGGGCTTGCCGAATCCTGATGATATTGTCGAATATGACGCCGTAGTACCAACCATCTGTTCTTTGCCAGCGAAAGGCCTGCCCACATTCAAGGGTGTGTACCAGGTTCAGAGGTTGCTCTAGTTGGATATACATCTAGGCGCTCATACCGCTACCCGAAAACTGGCTCCCTCTACGGATAGTTTGCTTCCCTAAACTTCGGGATTATAGAGGGAAAGCTCTCCGGAACGGAGGCCGGTGGCTGGTCTGAATCGACCCGCTCTAAGTTCTGTCAAGAACTCGTCCTCCGTCCTCACAACCCGCTCGAAAATAGTAACGTGGCACCCGACACCATGATGAGAGTGAGCGTCGCTTCCCGATGTGCAGGGCTTCCCCAGGAGGGTGGCCACCTTGTAGGCTGCTTCGTTCTCCTGCTCGCTGTTGGCACCGTTCAACACTTCAATGGCATCAACCAACTCAAACAGCTTGTGATCGCTGGCCTCCTCCAGAGTTTCCGGCTTAGAGTCGTCGGGCCATAGTATGTTCCCATTTTTGTCGTAGAAACGCCGGAAGGCGTGCATGGCTATCATATACCCACCCACCGAATCTATGACCCGGCGCAGCTCCTTAGCTTTGTGGATTCCACTGACATGGCTATGCAACCCGAAGGTGCCTATGTGACCCAACTCGGTACCCACCTCCAAGCCATGGATAAGGAGAATATCCTGTTTAGCGGCAAACTCTTGGAACGCTCGCCTGTCCCATCCTGCGGCATGTTCCGTGAAGCAGATTCCGTCGAGACCCACTCTCTTGGCCTCTAGAACCAGAGCCTCAGGCGAGATGCTGCTATCGCTGCTGCCCACGTTAGTGTGGGCATGGAGGTCTATCAACATTATGTGAAGACAGTATCAATCCTGGGACGAATGGCTATCCTGTGTGAACTGGGGAACAAACTTGCACCCATTCTAGCAGTCAGCTCATACAGGGTCAACGTTTTATACTCGTCCAGTAGATCAGTGACACTTTGCCCTTTCTTTGTAGGCTGCTTCGGCCTTCTCTGCTCAGCTGGTGATGTCTGTCTAACCTATTTGATCCTCGGTACCCTGCTCAGATTATCTTCATGATGACACTGTTCTATGTGTCACCTATGGTCCTTAACCAGATCAATCTAGTCGGCCAGCCAGGGCATGAGCCAACCAAAAATCCCCAGGAATGCCAGGGCTAGCCCGTATCCCTCCCACCAGTTCATTCGCCTTACTAGCAGAAGACTGAGCATCAACGCATTAACGGTGAAAATCAAAACTCCTATGGTGAAGACCCGGTTAGGACTGCCCAGACCATCTTCTGGAAAAACCTCTTCCGAGGCGATGTACAGCAGTCCCACCACACTCCCGATCACTCCCCAGGCCGCCATTACCATCAGTGGCAACAGCACTGAAGCAGAAAAAGACGAGGTGCCTCGCAATAGAAAAGTGGCTGCTATGGAGGGGCCTCCATTGGGCAAAAGTATTCTCAATGCTGCGGCATTGATGAACATAGTCCCCATAAAGAAGCCACATGCACCGCCTATTAGAATCTCCATCTCTCAGCTAGTAGAGTAAACCTGGATTCTCCAACTAAATACGTAAGAAGACTTCGTTGGCGTCTGCCTGCAACAGGCAGGCCTGCTTTGCAGCAGGCTATGATGGTTCTTGCACAAGAGAAACTATCACCAACGAGGTGCACTTATTATGAAGCAAGGACTACTGCCATGTCAGTACTTTTAGCCTGTCTCAGAATGGCAAACGCTTTGCTTCCCCAACCACCCACCCAGGGAGGTTTTTGGATGTGGGGGCACATTCCACAGTCAAGCTGAGGACAGGCCCCCATACCCCCTGCCAGAGGGTGGTTCGACAAGCTCACCATGAGCGGGGGGACTCCCTCTATACGAGATTCTGGGAGAGGGTTGGGGGTCTAATTCACTTGCCTGCGCCGTGTTCGGCGCAGGCAAGCATTTGGACTCTCACTGTGAAGAATCTCGGGACAGGGTCATTTAGGAGGGAGATTTGGGGGATTTGCGGCGCTGGTCAGATACGGTTTTAGAGATCCCCTGACCAACTCCCTGGTTATCCTCTCCGCTTCTGTTCGCACCTCGAACACACTATATAGGCTCGGCCCAGTACCCGAAAGCCTTACTGTCCCAGCTCCGCTCTCCAGTAACCTGTCTCTATAGTCGCCAAGGCCTGAAAACATGTTAAAAGCCGTCATCTCGAAAACGTTGAATAGGAGGGATGAATCCATGTCTTCACCGTCGATCAACCTCTTCTCCAACGTATGCGTAGCAGATCCATCGGTGTACTCTGCTTCAGTGAGACTTCGGTACAGCTCTCCCG
This sequence comes from Dehalococcoidia bacterium, assembly GCA_965197675.1. Classification (GTDB taxonomy): domain Bacteria; phylum Chloroflexota; class Dehalococcoidia; order Plut-88900; family Plut-88900. Next base: position 2,390,919 of record OZ240221.1, read on the forward strand.
TTTTCTCCGCAAGATGGTTAGGAGGTACCACAATCACCAACCAGAGCTGGTTTATAGCTGGGAGAGGACGCACATTTTCTCCCCTTCCCCCGACAATAGCAGTACCACCCTTCAGAAAAAATGGAACATCGGAACCCAGGCGCAAGGCCAAAGGAAGCAACTCTTCCACGTGGAGACCCAGCCTCCACAAACGATTCAGGGCCTTCAGCGTTGCCGCCGCGTCGCTGCTGCCTCCTCCAAGCCCCGCCGATACGGGGATCCCTTTTTTCAGGTGTATTTGAGCCCCCTTCCTAACACCCGTCTCATCTTGGAGAAGATGCGCTGCCTTTAGGACTAGGTTGTCTGCCGTGTTCAACCCGGGAGAATCGCAGATCAGTGTTATCTCGCTGGCTGAAGTGATAAAAAGGGTATCCGAGAGATCGACGGTCTGCATCACCGACGCTATGTCGTGATAACCATCAGGGCGCTTCTCCAAGACTTCCAGAGTGAGGTTGATCTTGGCGAAGGCCCTTACAGTTACGATGACTGTGCCTCCCGACGCCATACCTCGCATAGGGTTTCCCACTCTCCTATCGAAAGGGCGCCTGGCCTTCGTTGGCTATCAATTCCCGCTTCCTGTAGCATCTCCTTCGCCTTATTGATGGGAATTCCCAAGCCTCTCGATAGTGCGTTGTGGAGCTGCTTCCGCGGAGCGCTGAATCCGGCCCTCGCCACCTCAAAGAATCCCCCGACATCAGAGACTAGAGGCTCTTCGTACACATCTATCGTCACCACCACCGAGTCCACCTTGGGGACGGGATAGAAGCTCCCGGCAGGCGCCACGGCTGAGATCGTCGGCTTGCCGTACACCTGGACGGTGAGGCTGAGAAAGGCTCTCTTGCCAGACTCCGCCACTATGGTCTGCCCTACCTCTTTCTGAATCATGATCACCATTTTCGTGGGCTTGCGGGGCGCCTCCAAAAAATGGCGGATAACAGATGCAGCTACGTAATAGGGGAGGTTGGCAACTACCTTATAGTCAGGGAATGCCTCTTCGCTATGGGCTGACAACTGCAATAGCTCTGCCGTGCCGATATCCAAAATGTTGGCACTAACTATTGTCAGGTTAGAATAGTGAGAAAGCTCTTTACGCAGGAGGCTGCACAGTTTGTCGTCCAACTCTACAGCCACAACTCGGTGGGCAGACCTAGTCAACTCTTCTGTGAGGATGCCCAACCCAGGCCCCACCTCCACTACTAAATCTTCGGGGCACAGATCTGCCGCAATCAGGATTTTATCCAGTACCTCCCGGTCTACAAGGAAGTTCTGACCCAGGGCCTTTCTCGCCCTTAGCTCGTATTGGTTAAGAAGCCTCTTTACGGTCCTAAGATCGTCAATCGAGCGGACAGCCACAATAAGAATGCCGCCGTTCCAACAGATTAGAGGCCAAGGACTCTTTTGGCATTTTCCAGAAGGATCTTGGGACGTACCTCGTCCCTGAAAGGAGTCGCTTCGAAGTCTCTCAGCCACCTTTCAGGTGTCAGACCTGGATAATCGGAGCCAAAGAGCATCTTGTCTTGTAAAAGCGTGTTGGCATATTGAATCAGGTTTGGCGAGAAGTACTTAGGGGACCACCCTGACATGTCCATGAAGACGTTGGGTTTATGGACCAGTACCGCCAACTGCTCGTCCTGCCACGGAAAGGATGGATGGGCCATGATTATAGTCAGATCGGGGAAGTCGGCGGCCACGTCGTCTATGTAAGGGATTGGTTTAGTATATTTCAGGTGTATTCCCCCACCGCCAGGTAAGCCTGCCCCCACCGCGGTAGTGCCGGTGTGGAACATAGCTATGAGGCCCAAGGCAACCATCTTCTCGTACAATGGATAGAACCGATGTTCGTTGGGATAGAACTCCTGCATCATGGGCAGGAACTTTATACCCCTCAGTCCCAACTCCTTTGCCGAGCGCTCGATCTCATTGACTGCATCCTTCCCCCGCCACGGATCTACTGAGCCAAACCCGATGAATGTATCGGGGTACTTTTGGGCGAAGGTAGCCACCCAATCGTTAGTATCGAAGACCTCACCATGAACGCTGCGAGAATCAGAAGCGAGCACCACGGCCATCATGTCCAACTGCTTGTACTTGTCGGCGAGTTCCTCTTGGGTGATCAACTCTGGAGGCGACTTGAAGTACTCGGCCATGGCCTTATCGAAATGACGTTCAGGTAAGCCAGGCTCCCGAGGAGGATGAATATGAATATCTATGGCTTTGGGCAGTAGAATCTCCTAACGCAAATAGGTCGTGCACCCCCTTTCGACCTTGCTCAACGAATTGTCACCTGCCGTCAGGCTCCAACCCGGCTACCCTGCGTCACCCAGAATGGATCACTTACCGCTGCTTCCTTCCGGACCTGACGGGATTCGTGATTTTCTGCCGCGCAGGACCCGATTTTCAACACCCCACGAACAGGCTCAACATCGACGATGCAATAACCTCGAGGGGGAATTCGGCCCCGCTGTAGCGGATTGCGGGTTCAGGGCACCGCTAGCTCCCCACCTAGCACGACCTATTTCATAGTAATGTAGGGTATACCCCTTGTCAACGCAATCTACTCGCGCTGGACTCCCCACCTCCACCCCCTTGGGTTCCCGTGTCAAGCACGAGAATGACGGCATAGGGGGTGCTTGGAATGACGGATGGGGATAGTTGCTAGTACTTTGATGTAGAGGAAAAGAAGCGGGCACATTGGTAATGTCAACGCTGGTTGGATACCCTCCTTCCCCGCTCATGCTGAGCCAAGAGTTTATCTTGAGCCCGCCGAAGGGAATCATGTGAGCGGGTTACAACGAGAACCGTTCCCCACCGTCCGCTCATGTCCTTCGACAAGCTCAGGATGAGCGGATGTTCCAGCCCCGGTCGGTTTCGTCCACCCCCGCCTATGGGTTCCCGGCTAAACTCACAAACGAAGTGCAACACCTAGTTAAGGTGTTGACATGGGAAAATACTATAGGCATCTCACCATTGAAGAACGATGTGAAATGGCCCGTCTACACAGTGCGAGACACACAGTCCGCCAAATCGCGGCAAGTGTGGATCGCCCGCCATCGACGGTTGCTAGAGAGATGAAGCGCAACGGTTCACAGAGTGGTGAATACAAGCCGGTGTACGCCGAGGAGCAGGCGCAGGCTAGGCGCTGGCGTGGCTCGCGGTTGGAACGGGATGCGGAGTTGCGGGAACAGGTCCTCTGCCGTCTGAAGCAGGGGTGGTCTCCTGAGCAGGTGGCCGGTCGTATGGCCCTGGAGGCAGGACGGGTGGTCATCTCCCACGAGAGTATATATCGATTCATCTATGCGCAGGTGGTGCGGAAGAAGGAGTACTCATGGCGTCACTACCTGCCTCGTGGCAAGTGGAGGAGGGGCTGGCGTGGGCGCTGGGGAGGCAGGTCCCCTTCCTTCATCCAGCTCCGTCGCCCCCTGGCGGAACGCCCCCAGGAAGCCGATGACCGGCAGACCCCAGGCCATTGGGAGGCGGACCTGATGCTGTTCAGGGACCACAGCCATGCTGTCCTCACCCTTCACGAGCGCCACTCCCGTCTGCTCATAGCTCTCAGACCCCAGGGGAAGGCATCAGATCCCATAGCCTCCGCTATGGCCAGGATAATGGCTCCCCTGCCCCCAGAGTGGCCTCAGACGGTAACATTCGATAATGGCGCTGAGTTCGCAAGGCATTACCAACTCCACGACCTTGGCATACAGACCTTCTTCTGCGATACCTACTCCCCCTGGCAGAAGTGTGGAGTGGAGAACGCCATAGGGCGGATGCGGCGTACTCTGCCCCGTAAGACCGACTTGGCAGCAGTCTCTGAGGAGCGATTTACTCAGCTGGTACAGGTCTACAACAATACCCCGCGCAAATGCTTGGGCTACCGTACCCCGTCCGAAATCTTCTCAGGTCAGGTGTTGCACTTGAAATGTGAATTCACACCGTGTCAAGCACGAGAATGACGGTATAGAGGGTGGGGGCACCCTTAGACAGCCTCAGGGTGAGCGGAAACACCTCAACCCTCGCTCATGGTGAGGAGTAAGGTAGCGATGACGCTACTCTACCTGTCATCTATCATTCTGAACGAGATCAGGCAAGTCAATTCCCGAAAAACGCTAGCACTAATGTTTGACCCTGTTATTCGACTTGTGGTACGATGGAACGCGGGTTGTAGGGTGAAGGATAGCTTGAGATACGTATCGATTAGCATTCTTATTTTTTAGTTTCTCCATCTCCTCTCAAGCCCTCCGAGCCTCACTTCCTAGCGACGCACCACCGCGGACTATGTGATACTCGCATTCGCCTTTTAGCGGTGCATCGCACTAACGGAATTGCTGAGTCATGATAGGCAAGCTAGCAGTTCGGATTATCGGGGCGACCGCCCTCGGACTGGTGGGATTCGGCGTTGGAATGTCCGTCGCGGATGCAATAGACAACGCCCCCGACAGAATGTGGATCGTACTGGGAAGCAGCCTCTCCGGTGTTTTAATCGGCTTTGTATTTACTCCTTACACCTTAGTCCCCCTCTTCAGATTTATCATTAGACACGTCTCTGAAACGCCTATTCGCCTCCTTGTGGCCGGGACAGCAGGGCTCACCATCGGACTCATAATCTCCATACTGGTGCTTTTGGCTTTTCCAGTCACAGACCTCCCCACTCCCTGGGACGTCATAGTTCCGGTATTTATCAGCATGACCGTAGCATTTCTTGCCCTTATGGCTGTAGTTGTTAGGGAAAGGGAGCTTTCTCAACTTATCGGCCTGCACCGCGAGCGGCCCACGTCAGAGTCTTCGAGTCCCGACCAATCCAGCGAAAGAAACGGTCCAGTTATACTTATGGACACCAGCGCCATCATCGATGGCCGCATAGCGGACATTACTAAGACGGGATTTGTTGACGGGAGACTGATCATCCCCAACTTCGTGCTGGACGAGTTGCAGTACATCGCCGACTCTGCAGACCCTCTCAGGAGAGGAAAGGGTAGGCGAGGTCTCGAGGTACTGGACAGGCTTCGTAAGGACAGTCACATACAAGCGGACATAGAGGCCATAGACGTCCATAGGGACGATGGCGTGGACAGTAAACTGGTAAGCATCGCCAAGGCTTCTAACTACTGCATACTAACCACGGACTTCAACCTCAACAAAGTAGCCGAGCTTCAAGGGGTCAGAGTCCTTAATATCAACGAGTTGGCCAACTCTCTCAAACCGGTTACTCTCCCAGGCGAAGAGCTTACTATTCACATTACCCAGGAAGGCAAAGAGGAAGGCCAGGGTGTCGGGTTCATGGACGATGGAACCATGGTGGTGGTGGAGGGTGGAAAGAAACATCTCAACTCGCAGCTGCCCATTGTAATAACTCGAGTGCTTCAGACCAGCGCCGGGCGGATCATATTTGCCCACCTCAAGTAGAAGTTCATTGTCCGAGTCTCAGGCCACCCCGCTACAAAAAGACAAGCCTGTCTTTTTGAGAGAAGCGCATCTGTCCCAACCACCCGCCCTCGGAAGGTTTGGGGTCTGGGGGAACATCCCCCAGACCCCCTGCCAGAGGGAGGTTTCCCTCTGGACTCCCTCGATTCGGACTTCTGAGACAGGATCACAAAGAGACTCGGTGGGAGCCGTGATTCTAGCGGCCGGGGCGAGTCAACGAATGGGCAGGGTAGACAAGACCTTCGCCAGCCTACTAGGAAAGCCTCTGATATTACATACACTGGATGTTTTCCTACGATGCAACTCCATAGCTCAGATCGTATTGGTCTTACCTAAATCAAACATAGAGAAGGCCCGAACTATTCTACGTGAAACAGAATATTCTAGCTATGTGTGTCTATGCGAGGGGGGCCGGCGTAGGCAGGACTCAGCTAGACAGGGGCTCTCAGCGCTCGAGGAGTGTCAGTGGGCAGTGGTACATGATGGAGCCAGACCCTGCATCCATCTGGACACATTGGAAAGAGGCATATGGCACGCTCGAGAGTATGGTAACGCCGTAGCAGCCGTGCCCGTGACGGATACCATCAAGATTGCGGATGCTCAAGGCAGCGTTACCAAAACCCTACCCAGACTCGAACTGCGTGCCATTCAAACTCCTCAGATCTTTCCTCTATCTCAACTCAGAGAGGCCTATGACCAACATCAGGAGGAGGACTTCACCGATGACGCAGCCTTAGTAGAGAGGCTAGGTGGTAAGGTTAGGCTATATGATGGATCCCATGAAAACATTAAGGTTACCACCCCTCAGGACTTGGCATTAGCGGAGCTGATATTGTCTGGGCGGGTGAAATCCCGGTAGATGTCACCATGCGAGTAGGTATTGGCTACGACGTCCATCCCTTAGTGGAAGATAGGAAACTAGTGGTAGGTGGAGTAGATATCCCCTTCTCTCGCGGGCTATCGGGACACAGCGATGGGGACGTCCTTATCCACGCAATAATCGACGCCCTGCTAGGAGCATCGGGGCAGGGTGACATAGGCTCCCACTTCCCCTCGACCAATCCTACCTATAGTGGAATCAGCAGCTTAACTATGCTGGAGAAGACGGCCTCCTCCCTATCGGAGCTAGGATGGTGTATAGGAAATGTGGATGCTACAATAGTTGCTCAAGAGCCTCGCTTCTCGGCCTTTATCGACCAGATTACCGAAAAGGTGAGCCAAGCCGTCGGCATCGACTCCAGAAAGATCAACGTCAAGGCCACTACTACGGATGGGCTGGGATTTCCAGGTAGAGGCGAAGGCATCGCAGCTTACGCCATAGCCCTCATCGAGGAGAGAGAATGAAGCTATACAACACACTGACTCGTCGCAAAGAGGAGTTCGAGCCACAGGGCACGCCCGTAAGGATGTACATATGCGGCGTCACTCCCTACGCCGAGTGTCACGTTGGGCACGCAATGAGCTACATGATATTCGACGTGCTTCGTCGTTATCTGGAGTGGCGTGGATACGAGGTGCTTCACGTACAGAACTTCACCGACGTCGACGACAAGATCATTCAGAGGGCCTCTTCTACCGATGCCGACCCTAAAGAGCTGACCGAGGGCTTAATTCAAGAGTATTTCAAAGACATGGACGCCCTGAACATCCAGAGGGCCAACAAATATCCGAGAGCCACTGAAGAGATTCCCAAGATCATTGAAATGGTGAGTGGTCTGGTTGAAAAGGGATATGCATATGCCATAAACGGTGACGTCTACTTCCGGGTGCGTCAAGATGACTACTATGGCAAGCTGAGCCATCGCACGCTGGAGGGCATGATGTCCGGTGCTCGAGTGGAGACTGACTTACGCAAGGAGCACCCCATGGACTTCTCTCTCTGGAAAGCAGCGAAGTCGGGAGAGCCGTCGTGGGAGAGTCCATGGGGACCCGGCAGACCTGGGTGGCACATGGAATGTAGCGCTATGTCCCTTAAATACTTGGGTGTCACACTGGACATTCACGGCGGTGGTCAAGACCTGATCTTCCCACACCATGAAAACGAGATCGCACAGAGCGAGGCTTTCACCGGCGTCTCACCCTTTTCGAAACTATGGATTCACCACGGCCTACTCCAGTTGGGTGAAGAGAAGATGAGCAAGTCGCAAGGCAATCTGGTTACTGTAAAAGAAGTTTTATGTAAACACAACCCCGACGCCCTGCGACTCTTCGTTCTCAGCTCCTACTATCGAAGTCCCCTCACGTATAGTGAAGACGCCTTGTCTGCCATGGAGAAAGGGGCAGAGAGGCTACAAAATGCCATCGCAGACGATGGACAGGGACAGACCGGAAGCATCAGCATAGACCCAGATCCCTTCAAAGAGAAATTTATAGAAGCCCTGGAAGATGATCTGGGTATGGCCCAGGCGGTAGCCATTCTCTATGACCTAGCAAGAGAGATCAACCGCGGCAAGGGGGAAGGTGCGGACACTCGATCGGCCGTAGAGACTTTAAAGGAGCTTTCAGGAGTGTTGGGTCTGACTCTGCGAGTAGCTGATCGAATAGAAACCCTGGACGCTATCAGCCTACGGGGTCTTCTGGCTTCCCTGGAAGAGGAGATTAGAGAGGCAGATCAGCCTGCTCTTATAGACGCGATGCGACAATCGGCAAATGATAGAGAAGACCCCGCTCTTATCATAGAGGTCCTCACCGAGGCTCGGACTGAATTGAGGAAGGCTAAGAAGTGGGATCTGTCCGACAAGATACGCTCTGGCCTCGCCGGCCTAGGGGTGCTGTTAGAAGATACCTCTCAAGGCACCATTTGGAAGCTGCGCCGGCATTCCGAGGAGCAGTAGTCTCACATCAGGAAAGTCGTCTTACGAAAACCGGCGCGCCTATCCGAGCCATAGTCAACGAAGCGGCACTTCCATTTTTCTGGGATATCTCCAGGTGTCCACCACTACCGATGATCCCCAGCAGACCGCCGGCCTCCTCGTAGGAGCCGCTAACTCCCTTGATTTTGCACCCCTTTACTTCTATCTCTAGCCCGCCGCCTGGTAGATCACCGGCCGCTATATTAGTCACCAGGTTTCCATACTGGTCTATGTGAACAATCTCACCGTGAATAGCACCATCTGACGCGGCTTTGGGCAGGGGGACAGCGAACGCCACAACAGAATATATCGGCTCCCCCAATTCCTCCAGAGGCACACCCAAAGAAAGGTGGGCTGCCACCGGAGCAAAGATATCTCTCCCGTGAAACGTTGCGCTTATCTCAGGACGCCAATATCTACGGTTGGTGAGGACAATGCCCTCGAACCCCTTGGGAAGCGCCTGATGATCAGGTTTCGATGATACTTTCTGCTTGGCTTGGGTACAGGAGCCGCCTTGTAAGGCATCTGCCAGGACGTAGCTAAGAACCCCGTTGTCCGGCCCGATGAAATAGAACCCGCCCCCTCTCAAAAGCAATGGCCTTCGGCTGGTGCCGACTCCGGGATCAATCACCGCCACGTGAATAGTGCCCCCAGGATAGTAACGATAGGCACTGCCTAGAACGAATGACCCTTCTCGCACGTTCCTAGGCGATACCGAGTGGGAGACATCAACAATAGTTACATTGGGGTTTATGCTCAGAAGCGCCCCCTTCATCGCCGCCACGTAGCCATCCCTCAAGCCAAAGTCAGTAGTGAAAGTGATTATCGAAGACATCAACAGTGACCGACCCAGCTGCCCATGACGTATCAGAGAGGCCGCCTTGCAGGAGCAGTGTTAAGTAAATCTTACGCTGAGAATGGAGATAAAGATGAAAACTATGACGAGGAAGATGGTGGCCTGAAATAGGGTCTTCTCCAGGCCCCGGCGTGTGCGGAATCCGGTACTGGTCTGAGAAAATACGTTCCCCATGCCTGGCCCCTTCACTTGAAGCAAGATAACCCCAATCAGAACTACCGATATCAGGATTTGGATGATATTGAGAAGTGACATTTTAGATATAGATATTCCTTTACTTCTTCGCCTGAAGCTGCTCCTTCAGAAGCTTGTTTACCATAGCTGGGTTGGCTCTTCCTCGGGTAACTTTCATTACCTGTCCCACCAGAAAGGTAAGGGCCTGCTCCTTGCCCCTAGAGAAATCCGCCACCGCTTCAGGATTGCTATCCAATACCTCGGTCACCACACCGCCGATCTGGTCAACGTCGGTTATCTGCGACAGACCCTTTTCCTTCACGATCTGGCTGGCTGGCTTGCCCGAATCAAACATCTCCTCGAAGACTCCCTTGGCCATCTTGCCCGATATGGTGCCGTCCTCTATCAGGTTTAGAAGCTCAGAGAGGGACTTGGGTGTTATCCTGGACTGTTTGATATGGATGCCTTCTGCATTCAACAATCGAGCAAAGTCTCCCAGCATCCAGGTACTGACCACCTTTGCCCTGCTGATGATATCCCCACCATGTCCGCCCTTGGCAATCTCGATACACTCCTCGAAGAAATCGGCCATCGACTCGGAGTTGACCAACACGCCGGCATCTTTGGGGGGGAGCTGATACTGGGACGTGAACCGATGGAAGCGGGCGTCAGGAAGCTCCGGAAGACGACTTCTTATCTCCTCGACCCACTTCCTGTCGATGACCATAGGCGGCAGATCAGGCTCTGGGAAGTACCTATAGTCGTGGGCGTACTCCTTGCTGCGCTGAGAAACAGTTGTCCCCTCGTCCTCTAACCAGCCCCGGGTCTCCTGTTCTATACGTTCACCCTCTCGCAGTAACCTTTCCTGTCGCTCCATCTCGTAAAGCAGGGCTCGATAGACCGATCGGAAGCTGTTCATGTTCTTCACTTCTACTTTGACGGCCATCTCTGCAGAACCCACTGGTCTGAGACTGATGTTGGCATCGCAGCGGAAGCTGCCCGACTCCATGTTGCCGGTGGATACCCCCAGGTACTGAAGAATGGTACGAAGCTTCATCAGATAGAGCCGTGCTTCCTCGGCAGACCTCAAGTCCGGTTCACCCACGATCTCCATGAGAGGCACCCCTGAGCGATTAACATCCACCTGAGAGTAGGATTCTCCACTGGAGTCCTCTCGATGGACCAGCCTAGCCGTGTCCTCTTCCAAATGGACCCTGGTTATCCCCACCTCTTTGCTCGCCCTATCGAGCTGTATTGGCAACCATCCATTGCTGGAAAAGGGTTGGTCGTATTGGGAAATCTGATATCCCTTCATAAGGTCTGGATAGGGGTAGTTTTTACGATCGAACTTGGTGTGTTCAGCGATGGTACAGTTTAAGGCCAGTGCGGTCATAATCGTGTATTCAACGGCCTTCTTGTTTATGACGGGGAGAACGCCAGGCATTCCCAAGCAGATGGGGCATACGTGAGTGTTGGGTGGGGAATTCACATAGTCGGTGCTGCACGAGCAGAACATCTTGCTCTGAGTGATCAGTTGGGAATGAACTTCCAGGCCGATCACCGTCTCGTACTCCAGGTGGGTCTTAGTTGAAGTACCTGTCGACGTATTCATAATCAGTATCTACGAGTATAGCACTGGCGATTGGCCAGGTACAACGCGAACGAACATCACGTCTTCAATCATCATTCCTGCCAGGCTCCCTCCCCTATCACAGGCACGAAGCGACAAGGCCCCATGCTCCTGATTTTCAATCCAAGTTCTTGCTTCAGCACCCATTTCAAGTCCTGCTCTTCTCGAGAGCCCACGGGCAAGACCATTCGACCTTCTGTTTTGAGCTGGCCCAAGAGGACCTGAGGTATTTGGGGGAGACCTGCTGACACTACTATGGCGTCGTAGGGAGCATATTCGGGGCACCCGAGGGTCTCATCCGCCTGCTCAACCCAGACGTTTACACAGCCCAGCATCTTAGTAAGCTCGGCCACCCCTTGGGTGAGCTCGGAGATCCTCTCCACGGTCACGACTCTCCTTGCCAACTGAGAGAGCAATACGGCCTCATATCCACTGCCCGCCCCCACCTCCAACACTTCTTCGTCACCTTTAAGGTCGAGGGCCTCCAGCATCATAGCTACTATTAAAGGTTGGGATATAGTCTGTCCGTAGCCGATAGACAAGGGCATGTCCTCGTAGGCGAGATGCCGCAAATGAGAGGGGACAAAGGCCTCCCTTGGAGTTCTCTCCATGGCCTCTATGACCCGCTTGTCTCTGATTCCTCCTCTCCGTAGCTCCTGGCCTAGGCGTTGCTGAGCAGTGTCCAATTGAGAGGAGGAATCCTTGAATATCCCCCACATATGAATTCACCTTCAAAACTCATACTAACAAACGGCTGCGAGCCAGTACAACTGGAGTAGTGTTTAGCGACAACTAAATATGGAGTAGTGCTTAGCGACAACTAAATAAAGTGGCTTTTGTTCAAGACGAGCAGCCGATGATATAATTATCCACTCCAATTCGCAAAGGTAAAAGAGCCATCGATAGAACCAGCCTCCGACATCTATTGGGAAAAGTGCGCGCCGGAGAAGTCGATATAGAGGAAGCGCTTGACACTCTGCGGCACTTGCCCTACCAGGACTTGGGATTCGCCAAGATAGACCACCACCGAGCCCTCAGAAAGGGCGCGCCGGAGGTGGTGCTGGGTGAGGGTAAAACTCCAGATCAAGTCGCCGCCATAGCAAAAGAGTTGGCGGCACGAAGCGATTGGTTTCTCATAACTCGAACCGATTCTCAAGCCCACGACGCAGTGAAGGCCCAGATACCCGACGCTTCCTATAACGATACAGCCCGCGCCATCTATCTAGACCAGCGTGACAAACAAGGCCTGAAGCAGGGGATAGTAGTGGTCAGCGCAGGTACGGCGGACATGCCCATAGCCGAAGAAGCCTCTCTTACTTGCGAGCTAATGGGCAACGAAGCTAAGAAGATATACGACGTGGGAATAGCCGGTCTACATAGACTGCTGGACCATACCGAATACTTACAGCAAGCCAACGTCATCATAGTGGTAGCGGGCATGGAGGGAGCACTTCCTGGGCTTGTGGGAGGGCTCGCATCGGCGCCAGTGATAGCCGTTCCCACCAGCATCGGCTATGGGGTTGGCCTGGGTGGGCTGGCAGCCCTTACTACCATGCTGAGCACCTGTGTTCCCGGAGTGGCTGTGGTGAATATCGATAACGGATTCGGTGCTGGCTACCTGGCATCGATAATAAACCATCGGCTATGGGAAAAGGATTGAGTCTGCTGTTCTGGCGCAGTCGATATAAGGAGGGAGAGTTTCCTTTATCGCAAAGGAGACTCTCCTATGAAATCCCTGCTCAGGACGACGAGAAATGGATCAGCCCAGCAGTGAGTACTTGGGATTTCGATGGCGGCCGTTGTAGTTGCTAATGCTCAGCCGGCCTTGCGGACTTCTAGCAATTCGCCGGGAGCCAATGCTACTCTCCTAACATTAACCCCGAACTTCAGGAGCCAGTACCAGAGAGTGCCCTTGTTCACTCCCATTTCCTCGGCCATAGCCGGAAGTCCCATTTGGTTGTACATCTCTGGCAGCAACTGTTCCAAGGGCCGATTGTAGCGCTGCTCCACTTGGCGCATAAGCTTACTTTTACGCTGCATAGATTCTCCCACCTCCTGGAGTTAGGCACATATTAACGACGATTCCAAACTTTGTCAAGAGCATATATTAAACTTTCCTATGACTGCGTCCAGTATCATTCTTATACATATTTTAAACTAGTTTAAAAACATTGTCAAGTCCGCTCCCAGGCGTAAATGATGTCCATATCTCTTATGGCAATGCCTAAATCGAGCCGATATTATAAGTTTGAAACCACGCTAGAGTCAGTAAATGCCCGACTTACCTGGATTCCCGACCTCCAACACCCTTTCACTTGATGGGCCTGTCTCAGAAAAGCAAGGGCCTTGTTCCTCAACCGCCCGCCCCAGGTGGGTTTTTCTTTGTGGGGGGGGACACCCCCCATGTTCCCCACCAGAGGAATGGTTCCCTCTGCACTCTCTCTCGCTATGAATAGGTTTGGGATGTGGACTTGTTTCAGAAAAACAAAGTCCTTGTTCCCCAACTGCCCGCCCAGGGTGGGGTTGAAGTATTGGGCACGTCTCCCCTCCCCTACTGGAGGGATGTATCTCTACCGGACTCGCCACGCGCGGGTTTCCGGGACAAGCTTTCTCTGGATTCCCGTGTCAAGCAGGGATCTTTGAATAACTCCAGCATTGTCCCAAAATGAAGCGTTCCAACTGTCATTACTTCGATAAGCTCAGCACGGAGTCTGAACGGAGCCCTTCGGCTATGCTCAGAGCTTGCCCCGCACTTGATGCGGGGGGGGACTCATCGAAGTGAAGAAGCTAAAACATCTGCCTGTAAAGCCACGATGTATTTGATGGACCGCTTTGGATTCTTCGCTACGCTCAGAATGACACTGGTCTGAGGCTTGATCGCAAGTTACGCAAAGGTCTCTGTCAAGCACGGGATGACTTGCCTGCTACAGGCAGACGGAAAAGAAGGGGGCACGGTAAGAGCTCATCTCAGTAAGGCATACACCCTATTCCCCAACCGCCCGCCCCAGGTGGGTTTTGCATATAGGGGGACATCCTCCTTCGACCAAGCTCAGGACAGGCCCAAGCCCCCCACCAGAGGGAGGTTTCCCTCTGGACTCCCTCTCAATATATGCGGGAACATCAAGGCATAGCTGACCACCGTGCATTTTCTTCGACTGGCTCAGGATGAGCGGGAGATGTCCACTCCCCTGCAGCACTCCTCGGATGGATTCCAGTGCCAAGCAGGGATGTGACCTGTCTGCTGCACCTGTCTACCACCAGGTAGAGACAGACGGTGTAGAGTGTGAGGACAAGGTCTAACCTTCCTCCGTAGGACTTATCTTTCAGCTTGACGCTTATTTCTGCCCTTTGTTAGACTGACCTGCAATGACGCGGATGCAACAGTGCCAGTCCACTAGCAAGATCGACCCACGAATGGAGATCCTTAACTCACACCCATGGCTAAGGTAAACGCTGTAACCGCCATAAGACAAAACCACGCAATGGAGCATGCCACCATCTCTCTGCTCATTCAGAGGTTTGGCGTGAACACCCGAATCGCTGGCAGGGCTACCGCGGGTTGTTTCTATCTCTACGGCAATCTACCCACCGAGGCGGTCAAGGAGGCAACTTGCGAGGCTCTGGCTCGGCTCAAGAAGGGTGAAAAGGAACTGGCATTATCTCCATTCTGTGGCACGAATATAGCGGTGACCGGAGCCATGTCCGGCATCGCTTCCCTACTCGCCTTGGGGAGCCGCAACAGAGTGCTGAATTTGCCTCGGGTACTGGCGGCGGCAATCATAGCTGCAGTGGCGGCTCAACCCATGGGAAGGCTGATGCAGAAGCACTTTACAACCACTCCCCAGATCACAAGCCTAGAAATAGACCGAATCACCAAGTCTGGCAGAGGACCACTGACCATCCACAAAGTGGAGACCACCAGAGGATAGATCAGTTAGTATCCGAGCAGCGTTTGCAGTACAATCCAGGCGTCGTCCCTGTAGCTCAGTGGATAGAGCAACTGCCTTCTAAGCAGTGGGTCGTGGGTTCGAATCCCTCCAGGGACGCCAGTTACACACTTTCCCACCACTAAATCCCCAAAAATCTTCCGATGAAATCCCTGAGCCTACGACAGTTTTGACTCTCGAGTTTATGAGGGTATAATTTGGCTCATAATTATTGAGGAGGGGGGACTTGGCAACCAAAGTAATCGATATCGATGGCCATGTCGCAGAACCCATTACCGAGATAATGGGCGAATACCTCGATCCAGCCTTTAAGGATAGGCCACTGCGGCTTTTGTTGGACGAAAAAGGACTGGAGTATGCCGAGATAGGTGGGAAGAAGTCATCCATAGTCCAGGGAGGAATTGGCCTGGGTTTGCTCGCGGGTAAGGCCTTCGGGGCAGAGGAGAAGAGCACCTTCTTCCAGCCGGGCAAGGTCCACTACTATGCTGGCATGATCGATGAGTCATATGACCCTCACGCCAGGGTCAAGTGGATGGACACTGAAGGGATAGATATGTCCTTCCTGTACCCCACCTTGGGTCTTCTGTGGGAGGAGGACTGCGACGACCCCAAAACCGCAGCCGCCTACTGTAGAGCATACAACGACTGGTTGGTGGATAACTGTAATACCCATCCAGATAGACTGGTCTCCATCGCCCATATCCCGACTAAGGATGTGAATGAGGCAGTGACGGAGGTGCGTAGAACAGCCAAATTAGGGGTCAAAGGGTTCATGGTTTACAACCATCCCACCAATGGATTGCTATACGGCGACCCCTATTTCGATCCCTTCTACGCCGAAGTCCAAGAGACGGGGCTTCCTCTGGGAATACACCCCACGACTCACCGAGACTACATAGGGAAAGACGTCTACGGAGAAAAAGATGGGATAGACCTTCAGCTTCTCAGTGATTCGTGGTACAGTCTAACCTCCATCACATTAGAGGCTCAGGTGGCGCTCCTCAACATGACAGCTCGTGGTGCTTTCGACCGTTTCCCGAACCTCAAGGTGGTGTTCTTGGAGACCGGTGGCGCGTGGATCAGCTATTTACTTGAACGCATGGACGACAGGTGGGAAGCACAGAAGTACACCTGTCAGTTCGAGCTTCGACCCAGCGAGTATTTCCAGAGGCAAGGATGGATAGCGCTGGAGCCTAACGAGAGCTTAATCTCCAGCGTAATTGAAGAGGTAGGAGCGAACAAATTCTTCTGGGCCAGCGACTTCCCCCACGATGATGGTTTCCCAGGTGTAGTGGGAAGGGTCAAGGAGTCTATCAGCCGCTTACCAGAGGAGGACCAGAACAAAGTGCTGGGTGACAACGCCATAGAAGTGTACAACCTGAACTGAGGGGATAACCTTCAAGGCGCAACTACGTTTCGAATTGCAGGGAAGTTACATATCTGGATCGGCAAGATTTGTTCATGAGGAGGGGGGATAATGTTAGTAAAGTCCAGCAAGAAATGGATAGCAGTGATCGTTGTGCTGATGAGTGTGTTGCTGATAGCGGTCGCCTGTGGTGATGATGATGCCACTGCAACACCAACATCAGCTCCAGACACGCCAACCCCATCTCAGCCAGTAGAGCAGCCATCACCTACGGCCGAGGCAACACCAACCCCCAGGCCCTTCGAAGGGCAAAGCATAATTTGGAGCGCCTATTCTGGGCCCTTCTACGACACCATTGCAAAGACCGTAATTCCCAGCTTCGAGGAAAAGACCGGAGCAACGATAGACTTGGTGCCGGGAGCGGGAGACGAGCTTATTAACATTCTCGCCGCTCCGGCGGATAACCCACCCTATGACGGGATCTTTGGCTATGGGCCAGATCATCTCAGAGGAATCGAAGAAGACGTATTGCTTCCCCTCAGGCGAGAGAACATTCCTAACTTGAACGACATCACCGACTTCCACGCATCCGACTTCGGTGAGGGTAGGGATATTAACTACGGAGCGCCCTTTGAGTTTGGATACGGCGCCATGGTATACAACAAGGAACTTTTGGGATTTACACCCACCGGATGGGATGCCTTCTGGGAACCTGAAGCCCAGGGGAAAATTGGCCTTAGCACCACCTATTGGTTTTTCCCCATCTCAGCAGCCGCCCTGGCCCTGGACCTGGAGCCAGGCCTGGATGAAATCTACTCGCCAGAGGGTTTCGACGCTGTAATAGCTAAGCTACAGGAGTTGGAGGTAGCATTCTGGTGGCAGGCTGGAGCCGAATCCGCATCAGCATTCGAGCGGAATGACATCGCCATAGATGTGGCCGCAACCGAGCTGGGCCATCCTCTGGTTGTTCAAAACCCCGATAAGTACGGCTTCTTGCTCCCCGAAGAGGGGACTATGGGATTCATCGACTACATGATGATACCCAAGGGCACTAGAAACCGAGATTTAGCCGAGGCCTTTATCAATCATGCCCTGGATCCGGAAGTCCAAACTGCCTTTGCTGAAGAGGTGGCCTACTTCATGTCCAACAAGAATACAAGGTACGGACCTATAGCCAGTCAGTTTCTACCTCCTACAGCAGGGGAAATGGAGGAGAGGGCAATACTGCTGAAGTGGGGCTATCTCCTTGACCACTGGACCGAATACGAAGACCGTCTAAAGCGGGACGTGTTTACACAATAGCACGACCCGGTTATAGCAACTGAAAAGGGGTGGCTCTCCTGTGGGAGAGCCACCCCTTCCCGTTTAGAGTATTTTTAGAGCGTCCTTCCTACGGGCTACTTCTGTCTACGCAGGTGATATCGCGGATAGTTGACGCGCCCACACTCCATACTACTTCCCAAAAGGTGATTAGAAGCAGAAGGACTCGAGGAACAATCGCCGACGTCAGAGCCACCTTCCAGCAGTGATCAACTATCCTATGAGTAAGCTTCGAGTATCTCGGGGCTAGGTCAATACCTCGCTTATCTGAATCCGGGGCTGAATGTCAGTGTAGTTGGGCACGTCCCTCATCAGCTCGCTAGCCACCTCCGTAAACGCCTCGTGAACTTCCTTCACCGAATTGAATGCCAGGTGAGCGACAGCAACATGGGGAGGGGGATCGTTGGGGTCTGGGGCTGAGATTCCCCTATCTACTTCTATATTCAGCAGACCCCTGGGTCCCAGTAATCGCTGGGCCAGGGGTATATGATCTTTCATGTAATAACCCATGTCGAAGCTTTTTCCTGGATCGTTCGGATAGTAGATCGATACTCTGATCATGTACGTCTCCCCTACTAGGCTGGCGGCAGCAAAGCCATCTGAAAGCTTTCTTGAAAGTTAGAAACTCCCACTCCTATCAATCTAAATCTCCTTCCCTGACCTAACTCCTTCTGCAGTAGCTGGCAAGCCACCTGAAATACCACTCTGGAATCATCGGTGGGAGCAGGCAAGGTGGTCTGCCTTGTGAAGGTTGTAAAGTCGGAGAGGCGGAGCTTAATGAAGACGGTCTTCGCCTTCACTCCCTCCTCCTCGAGTCTAGGTATGACCCTATCTACCTGATCTTCAATCCGTTTTCTCAGGAAGGCCTCGCTAGACACGTCCTCGAGTAATGTCTCCTCAGCACTGATGGATTTGGTCTCTTGATTGGGTATGACCGGATCGTTGTCTATGCCCAGTGCGCGCTCTATCAGCTCAGGGCCTCTCTTGCCGAAGGCCTGCCGCAGCCAGGCCTCATCGCACGCCGCCAGATGACCGATGGTCTCAACGCCCCGCTCATTCAAGATAGACGCAGTCTTGGGGCCCACACCCCAGAGGAGGCTCACGTCCAACGAGGTCATAAAAGCTCTCTCCTCTCCCGGTTTGATGAGAAGTAGTCCGTCCGGCTTCGCCACCTGGGAAGCTATCTTGGCCACCGTCTTTGATACCCCCCCTCCTATGGTCACCACTAACTCAGTCTCCTGCAAAACTCTGTTCTTGAGGTCTAGAGCCACTTCCTCAACGCTTTGCACACTCGGTATCTGTTCGCTGATATCCAGGTACGCTTCATCCATGGAGATGGGTTCAACCAAGGAGGTCAGATCTCTGAAGATGCTCATTATTCCTTCGGAAACCTGGTGATACCGATCGAACCGCGGCGCCATCCTGACCGCCTGCGGGCACATTCTCATGGCGGTGCGCATGGGCATGGCCGAGCGGACTCCGAAACTGCGGGCTTCGTAGGATGCGGAAGCTACGACACCGCGTCCCTCAGCAGACCCTCCTACCACCACCGGCTTTCCCTTAATCTCGGGATGGTCATTCTCTTCAACGGAGGCGTAGAAGGCGTCCAGGTCCGCGTGCAGGATATATCTTAGCGGCCGGCTATTCACAAGACCGATTTACCTAATCGCCAACTCGTGCTGCAAGAAACCCCAGCTAGCCGTTCTTCGCCAGCTTTTGAAGACTCCTCATCTCTACTGCGGGTTCTTTGAGTGAAGCGACCATGGTCCAAGACACCTCAGCTATATAAACGTCCCCATGGGAATCCAAGGCGACACCGTGGGGCGCCAGGAACTGTCCATGTCCTTCGCCCATAGCTGAGTCGCCAAGCCGCGCCAGCAGCTTGCCCTCCAGGGTGTATATGCTTATGCGATGTCCAACATCGGGGGCGTCAGCAAAGTACTCATCGCCGCAGAGCTCACCTATGTAGAGGTTTCCATCGTTTCCTATGCAAATCCCACATGGTTTCCAGATGTTATTCCACATCTCCTGCAACTTGCCTTCAGTATTGAAGATCTGGACGCGGTGGTTCTCTCGATCGGCGACGTAGACGTTGTCATCTTTGTCGATGGCGATGTTATGGGGAATCACGAACTGGCCCGGATCTATACCGGAGGCGCCCCAAGACATGACGTGCTCTCCATCGGAACTGTACCGATGCACCCTAGAGTTTCCATACCCATCTACGATGAACAAATCTCCCGTTTTGGATGACACAGCGGTATGGTTCGGAAGGTTGAAGGGGTCTCCGCTCCATCGAGGAGACTCCTTGCCCAAGGTCATCAGAAGCTCGCCTTCAGGGGTAAATTTGCGAACCGTGTGATAATCGTTGTCGACTAAATATACGGAATCGTCAGGGCCGATGGTGATACCATGGGGCTGCTTGAACTGTCCTTCTCCCCATGAGCTGAGAACATTGCCATCCCTGTCAAATACTATGACGGGATGATTCCCTCGAGTGAAGGCATAGACCCTATCTTTAGAATCTACTGCTACTCCCGCGCACTCCTTCAATATCCAACCCTCCGGTAGCTTTGCCCAGCCATCTACTTGCTGATAAGACAAAGTACCGCTGCCTAAGATGGTCACCATGGATACACCTCCTCTTTCTTGGTGAGAGAAAACTCGCTTGTTAGAGCAATCCTAATCTTACAAGTGAGGAAATCGCCCGTCAAACTCGCTCCGCAGTTATGAGGGGGCAAATGAGATATCCGCTCACTCCCTTCGACCTAGCTAAGGGTGAGCGGGGGTAGTTGTCTACTACAGGCTCACCTTGAGCCTGGCTAAGTGAGGCGAATGTCTTGTTTCTCATCCACCCCCCTCGGGGTGTTTGGGGGATGGGGGGACACCCCCCATCCCCCCCACCAGAGGGATGTGTCCTTCTAGACTCCCTCTCACTATGAGCAGGAAGATCAGGGCATAGCTGGCTCCCGCTCATTTCCTTCGACTTGCTCAGGATGAGCGGGGGAACATCTCGAGGTGCGGCACCCTTTTCTGGATTGCCTTCATGCAGGATTCTGGGGCAGGACCATTCAGATGGGAGCTTTGGAGCAAGCTTTGGAAATACCTAGGCAGGAATTATCGGTAAAGCCGGGACGGCGCTAACCGTTGCTACTCCACCACTTCGGTCTTTCCGCCAGGAATGATAGATAGTTGCGAGAAAGCCGAGTCCTCTTCCGCTCCGTGCCAGTGTACCTCACCGGGTGGGACGTGAATCAGATCACCTTTTGTAACGTGATTCTCCTCTTGCTCCGTTGCCAGTATCCCCTTTCCGTCCACTACAATTACCACCTGATCTGTCGTATGAATGTGGAGCTTGGTTCGGGCACCGGGGCTGAAGTTCACGTTGACTATCGCTATGGCCTTCGACATTGGTTCTACCACCAGGTCTTGGCCAGTAACCCTTCCAGTGACTATGGAGCTGCTAACGTCCTGATGTGTAACGCTCTCAAAGTTCTTGATAACCTTCATATCTCCTCCAATAATGAGATTAACCTGGAATAATGGGTAGGGTCACGTGAGATGGGTGCTGGTTGTTATGTAAAATAGTCTGAACCGCCGGCTTCAAAGCCATTTCCTCGCTAATAGTAGCTCCCGTGTTGGGATTTCTATCGAAACGAGGGAAGTTGCTGCTGGAGACCTCCAGTCTTATACGATGGCCGGCCTTGAACACGTTGCTGGTAGCCCAAAGGTCTATAGTGTACTCATAGACCTCGTCGGGCTTGATCAGCTTTGCTTTTTCCGTAGACTCCCTATACCTGGCCCGGATAATGCCGTCGGTAAGGTTGATAACGCCACCGCATGGGCAGACGTCCAAAAGCTTTCCAGTAAAGTCGGTGTCCACAGCAGAAGAGGCAGCCCAAAGGGTCACGATGATTGGCCCTGTAACTTCCACATCTCTTTCCAGTACCTGGGTGGAGTAGACCAAAACATCGGGACGGCTTTCGATTTCTCGGTGGTCAAATGCCCCCGGAGCCACCGCCGCCTCGTAGCAGCACAGCCCTCCCCCCTTAGTGGGTACTGGGTTATGCGGGTTATACAGAAATACATCTGCCGGTTCATCGGCTGGTGCGTCCGGACTTAGACACCCATCTCCATTGAGAGTGTTGGCGTTACCCTCACTGTGTAGATAGTATTTGACGTACCGGGTACGGGCCAGAGGCCACTCATTCTCATCTCTCCAGCAGTTAGCTCCCATGACGAAGATACGCACCGGAGACTCATCTATAATGCCGTTCTGCTCTCCCTTCAACCAGTAGTCATACCAGCGCAGCAACATAGAGGTAAGCTCGATAGACTGGCCGGCAGCCATCACCCCGAAATCGGAGTCGCCAACTATGTTGCCCAGGAAGTAGTCATGGAACCAGGGCCCCAGGATGAGCTTTTGTCCCCTACGAGCATCTTCCGTAGCGCCCTTCTCCCTCATACTCTGGAAGTTTCGTATGGTGCCCCCGAGGAAAATGTCATACCAACCACCTATATTGAAAGCTGGCGTGGTGATGTTCGGATGATGATCCTCGATTCTCCACTGCTTCCAGTAAGCATCGTCGCCGGGATGGGCCAGCCAATCGTAATAGTAGGGCGCCATACCTGGCTGCTTCAGTACTGGGTAATTCTCAAGGGGCAGGTGCTTCAGGGAGGCATCCAGGTTATCCGTTGCTTCGACGAGTCCGTCCAAGTGCTCCTGCGTGAGTCCGGACACAGAAGAAGACAGCTTGTCCCAGTTGGGCAGTGTCAGATTGGTGACGGCCCAGCTCAGGTTGAAGAAAAGCTGAAAAGCTCCGCCCTGATACGTCCAACCTTCGTAGTACTCAGACGCTGTAATGGAGGGGGCGATCGCGGTGAGGTGGGGAGGCTTAGACATGGCGGCCAGCCACTGGGTGGCTCCCACATAGGAACCTCCGAACATCCCCACCTTACCCGTCGACCATGGTTGAGCGGCAGTCCACTCCACAGTGTCATACCCATCGTCGATCTCATTCTTGAATGCGTAAAAATCCCCCTCGGATGAGAAGCGACCTCGAGTATCCTGCACCACCACAGCGTATCCTTCTCGAGCAGCCCGGATGGCAAAATCGGGGTAGACGGAAGTCCCCATGATGTCGTTCTTGTCGTAGGGTGTTCTGCTGAGGAGTGTAGGGTACTGTCCTGAACCATCTGGCCTGTAAACATCGGCGTAGAGGGTAGTACCATCTCGCATACGGACGGGAACGTACTGGTCGACTCTAATGGCTACTTGGTCTGGCATGGCTCCCCCTTCTATGTGTCAGACGATAGTCCATCTGATTAACAGAAAAGCATTTTAAGAGATTCGTTCGAGGCTGCCCTAAGCCTGAGGATCGAGGGTTTACTTCAAGAACTCCCTGACCAGGCTCACCACCTGCTCCCGCTGCTCTATATGAGGTAGGTGAGACGCCTCATCCACCAGCTTAATCTGCACCGGGGCATTCTCGATCCTCTTGACAAACTCTTGAGCATAGACCTCATGGATGATTCCGTCGTTCTTACCCCAGATCACTAGCGTGGGGGCTTTAATCCTGTGAATACGATGCTTCAACCCCTTGTCTGGGATTGGCCAGGTAAACTTCCCAGCGCAGGCCAGCGCCCAAGTCATCTGTATGAACTCATCTTTCTTGACTTCTTCATCTTCAGCCTCTGCCGTGGCAGCCTTGGCTATCTCTCCCTCAGGATCGTAAAAGGACGCCTTGATCACATCTTCCCTCGTCATGGCCGTCCAGTCAGTGATGGGATGATCGTCTAGCCAGAACCCCAATGAGCCCATCAGGATAAGCTTGCTCACTCGGTCTGGGTTGGTAGCTGCTATCTCTGCCGCTACCATGCCCCCATAAGAGTGGCCGATCACCGCCGCAGACTCCAGGCCCAGTGCATCGAAGAGCTCATAGTGGTACAGTACCAGGTCCCACAGGCTATCCAGATTTCGAATATCCTCCGGTTCGCCAAGGCCGGGATGAAGAGGCGCGTAGACAGTGAAGCTGCCTGACAAATCCTCCAAGAACGCATTCCACTTCACCCCGAAAGCATCATGCAGGAACACCAGAGGAGGGCCATTCCCTCCCACTAAGACCTTGGTGGTAAACAGATCATCCCTTATGTTGAGAACCTTTTCGGTTTCTGAAGACACGAAACTTCCCCCTACGAATTCTTTTAGTTAAACCCCTTCAAGAGGCCGGCTCGGCAGTGATGAGGCCAACGAGCACCCAGGGTCAGATCAAGATACGGCTACTGGAGCCTTTGCCTTCAAGCGCTCCGGCCACCAGTGATTCTCCCAGCCTTCGTCGTCCCACGTATCTCTTATGTGGGGCATGACCTCCTTGGCAAACAGCTCGATGTTCTTCAGGGTTAGCTCATGGGGCATGGAGCCTATGTGGAGCAGCACCATAAGGTTCCCCACGTGGAGCTTCTTAACAGCATCCTTGAGCTGGTCAACCACGGAAGATGGACTGCCGCCTATCACGAACTGCCGATCGACAAAGTCTTTATATGACCAGTCCTTCCAGGAACCAGCTCTCTCCGATGTAGTCTGAGAGGTCTTCTTCACCCAGTGTACCAGGCTGGGATAGTCCACGTGGCCTGGAGCCGCATAGAAATAGAAAGGCACCCACTGACACTTGTCGAAGAAGTACTTGATGTGTTCGGTATACTCCTCCTCCGCCTTGGCGTCAGTCTCCGATACAACGACCAGTTGCAGGAATCCCAGTCGATAAGGATTGCGGTCTTTGCCCAACTGGTCCATCCTTTCCCAGAACCGATCGACTATGCCCTTGGCGTAGTTGTTACCATAGTAGCTCAGGTAGCAGTAGCAGGCGTTATTGTTGGCGGCAAAGTCCCAAGTGCTGATGCTTCCACTGCCAGGTATCCATACTGGAGGATGAGGCTTCTGAATAGGCTTGGGCCACACGTTTACGTAGCGCAGCTGAGTGTATTTTCCGTTATAGGAGAAGATGTCATCCCTTGTCCAGGCCTGTGTTATCAGATCGTGAGCCTCCCGGTATCGTTCCCGTTGCTCTATGGGAGGAACACCATAGCAGAAGTTGACGTCCGATGATGAGCCTAGCGGCATCCCGGCCACCAGACGGCCTCCGCTGATACAGTCCAGCATGGCATACTCTTCGGCTATGCGGGTAGCTGGTCGGGTGGTCGGTAACGTAGAGCCCATCTGAACGATGGCCGCGTTCTTCGTGCTGCGGGCAAGGACTGACCCCATGAGATTGGGATTGGGCATGAAGCCGTAGGCGTTTTGATGGTGCTCGTTGGTACATACACCATCGAATCCCATCTGGTCTGCATAAGTTAGCTCATCCAAGGTCCAGTTGTAGTACTGCCCTACCCTCTCCGCATTGGACAGCTCGCTCCATGGAGGATCTACCCACACCGACCGGTATCTATCCTCGAAGTCATCAGGCAACTCACGGTGGGGCATCAGATGAAACATCGAAACCTTCATATCCCCTCCTTCTCTTCACACGTTCAAGCCGACGAAGGCGTTCATTCAGAAAAGCGATTACATACTACATATTGGGGTACCGAGTGTCAACGTAACTCCGGTAACAGTTATTTTTGACGCAACACGAGGGAGACGACTGGGCTTGTGTGTGGCAACTTGATTGTGTTTTCTGTTTAGCTTTGAAACTTGATTGAATTTTCTGGTTCCCGTTCAAACTTGATTGAATTGTAAAAAAAGTTTTGTTTTGCGGGTTTTCCAGGCATGAAGATGTCGTTAATCTTGATTGAGTTTTTCATCAGGTTGGGAATTATCCCACCCACCCGCCCTGATGGGTCTTGTATTTGGGGGCACATCCCCCATGCCTCCTGCCAGAGGGAAGGATCCCTCTGCACTCCCTCTGTGGAGAGTTGGATTGCTGCGTCAGGCACGGGAATGACCTGCCTGCTGCAGGCAAGCGGGAAAGAAGGGAAGAGTAGGCGCCCCGACCCTGGGTGGGGTCTCCCGCTCCAGATTCTTCGCTTCGCTCAGAATGACAGGCTCTTAGAACCAGCGAGTGTTGCGCTCGTGTTTGAGTCCGTTCAGGGTGTCCTTGGGGGTGCCTGCTCCTAGGCGACGACCTATGTGAGAGATAGGGGTGATACCTCCTTTTAAGTGGGCTGTGCATTTGTATTATAGCACGTAGGTTCTCATTTTATATAGGGCTGCGTGGCACAACAGGCATTGAGCCTGTCTCAGAAAGGCGACCATGTTGTTTCCCGCCCGCCCAGGTGGGTTTTTGTAAGTGGGGCACATCCCCCAACCCCCCTGCCAGAGGGATGGTTCCCTCTGGACTCCCTCCGTGGGGACTTCTAGGGCAGGGTTATCTAGCCGGGAGATTTGGGAGTAAGGGTGCCGTGAATGGTATCTGGGTGCTCCATTGACCCCCCATTGTCCAAGAGGTAGGATACTCGTTGTGAGTAACGTGTTTCCCTTACGGCATGATATTGGGCGGAGGAAGGGCATGGAGTCCGCCAACAAGCTTTATAGAAGCAGTAGAGAGAGGGCGCTGTTTGGGGTTGCCGGTGGTCTGGCCGAGTATTTCAACGTCGACACTGTAGTGGTGCGTCTCGTCTTCGTTGTTTTTACGCTGGCCAGTTCAGGGATTGGCGTTCTTATCTACATACTTCTGGCGCTCATCACTCCAAAGAGTCCATCCAATATGGACCAGCCCGCCCAAGCTTTGGAAAGCACTCCCGATGACGAGGAGAGCGGCCGCTCTCCCCCACCGGAACCCTTGGACTTATCTCGCCGGCGCAACTCTCTAATACTGATACTCATCGCCGGCGGACTATTAGTCCTGGGCGCCGACGTGTTCGGATTCTGGTGGATTGGATCGGGAGGTGTATGGCCTCTGCTTCCCGTAGCCCTGGCGGTAGGGTTCATTCTGGGTGTTGCTTGGAAGAGCAGGCTGTAAAGAGTATCCCATCAATTATAACTTTATGTCAACAATAGGTGAGTAAAGGAGAGGGCCATGATCTACGACCTCAGAGTCTACACCGCGAACCCGGGCAGGATGAATGACCTTCACAGCCGTTTCATCAACACCAGCGTTGGGCTTTTCAAGAAGCACGGCATTAAGATGGTGGGTTTCTGGGTACCGGAGGGAAAAGAGGAGGAGCAGCTGGTCTACATCCTCGCATTCGAAGACGTAGACCACATGAATCGGGCGTGGGAATCCTTCCTGGAAGACCCTGAATGGAAGGCGGCCTTTGCCGAGAGTGAGAAGGATGGGCCGCTAGAGTCGAACATCCAGAACACTATCATGCGCCCCACCAGCTACTCGCCGGTCCAATAGTACATAGCGAATTCTAATTAAGCGAAATGCCGTACAGATTGGCGGCGTTCTCGCCAACTATCTTCCGAGTCTCACCTTCGGGTAGATCTCGAAACAGTCGTTGGATCACCTCTTGGGAGTGAGGAAAGGTCCCCTCATCATGGGGATAGTCGCTCCCCCACATCAGGCAGTCGATGCCGGTCAGGTTTCGGTTTCGTAGACCTACCACGTCATCTCCAAAGGTAATGTATCCCTGCCTCTTGAAGAATTCACTGGGCAGAAGCTCCAGTTTAGGGCGATGCCACATGTGTCTCTTGTGAGTGATCTCGTCCATTATCTGAAGCATCCATGCCAACCAACCGATACCACACTCTACCAGGACGAGTTTCAGACCTGGATGTCGTTGCAGCGCTCCAGATGCTATGAGCCTCGAGGCAGGGCTCATAGCCGATACCATACCCAAGGTCATACCCACCAGGTCTGCCCCCGTCCCTTCACCTACCTCTTTGTTGGCAGAAATGGATTCGAGAAGCCCGCCCTCAGTGAATACGTGGAAGCTTATTGGGGTGCCTGTCTCCTCGACGGCAGTTCACAGCGGCTCATAGTCAGAATGATTGTAGGGAAGAGTGGACATGTCTATTGGCAAGGAGCCGGAACGAAATCCCATGTCGCTAACTCTTTGGACTTCGCCAACAGCGGAGGCGATATTCAGCGTTGGAACTATAGCGGAGGGTATAAACCTGTCTGAATATCCGTTGAAGGTCTCTGCGTAGAAATCGTTGTATGCTCGGGCTAGTGCTATCTGGAACGCGGGATCGTTTGATACGAACACCCGAAAGAGCCCGCTGGGGTAGATGACCTCCGCGCTGATACCGTCCTCCTCCTGATCCTTGAGCCGTAGAGCAATATCGGTGCCACCCCTCGATTAGCCCCGAAGCCTATGTCCTCACCACCTCGGAACTCTTTTCGTTTCTCCTCCTCCGTCATGCGTCCAGGGGGTTCGATAAGTCTCGGAGGCATGCCCTCGACAATGTGATAGAGATGCTCATCGATGGTTTCCACATGTGGAGCACGCGTCCTGTACTCGTGAGGAAGCCGATCATGTACCTCTGCCGGCTCCTCGACGTGGGAATCCGCGGAGATAACCTTATAAGCACCCATCACCCCTCCCCGGTAGCTTCGCGTTGGTGATTTAGCGATTCTCCCGGCGAGCAATCCAGCGGGGTTGATCGGTTATGCGGGCCAGGAACTCCAGAACGGTGTGAGCTGCAAGATAGGAGGTCACTCCCGGGCCTACGTCGATCTCCGGATTCACCTCCACCAGGTCGAATCCGACGATGTCAGTGTATTCGGCCAGTGCAAAGAGGGCGTCTCTCATCTCATCGTATCTCATGCCATTAGGTTCGGCGGAGACACAGCCCGGGACCAGGGGCATGTCCAGCACGTCAATGTCGATGCTAACGTAGCACTTGGCGTCCTCAGGCAGCTCTTCAACTATGTTTTTTAGGCCCACGTCTCGAAACTCTTCCATAGTTACGACACGGTTGCCATCATTCAAGGAGTCCTCGACCCAGTTGCGGGGGTTACGCAAGCTACGGATGCCCACCTGCATCAACCCATCGACCTGGTTCAAGTGATGGATATGCCGGAAGGCATGACCATTTGTATATTCAAAGCCATGCATAAAGGGGGCATAGTCCACGTGGGCATCGAAGTGAACTACGTAAACGTTATCGCTATAGGCGCGAACCACTGGGAAGCTTACCGCATGGTCTCCCCCTAAGACGACAGGCAGAGCCCCCCTGTCCAGGACCTGACGAGTCACATCCGTAATGTTCTGGAAGGTGCCTTCTATGTTGGTTACTAAAACACTGGTATCACCCACGTCGGCCATGCGTCCGTTGCTGAGCTCATACTGAAGGAATTCACGTTTCTCGTTAATGTCATAATATCCCTTCTCTCCGAATCGCATCGATTGCTCTCTGATGCTACGAGGCGCGAAGCGAGCTCCTCCCCTTAAAGGGGAACCCTCATCAGTAGGAGCGCCTATGATAGCGATGTCGGCATCCAATGTTTGCAGATCTTGAACGAACTCTGAACGCAGAAAAGTGGGGATACCCACAAATGGCCATTTTCTAGATTGAGTTACAGATCCTGACTGCATAGCTCAGTCCTTTCTTGACCCGGCTGCTTCTTCTCGCAGGTTTATATATCCAGGTCATCATAGGTAGACATGATTTTTAGGATTTATACAATACCTTGTCGAATATCTTACTGCAAGACCTCGGCCTTTTCAATCGATACGGGTCTTCCAGGGGCGGGCCCTCTCAAGAGCCGCTGAAGCCCTCAACACCGAGACTTCGTCTCCTCGACGCCCTACGATTTGGAGCCCTATTGGCAACCCCTCAGAAGAGAATCCACATGGCACGCTGGCAGCCGGATTGCCGGTGAGATTAAAGGTGGGTGTAAAAGGAGTGAAACCCCACAGCTTCCCCACCTCGCGTCCCCCAATCATGGTTGGTCGTTCTCCCACAGGAAAGGCCGGAACGGCGGTCGCGGGAGTTAGAAGCAGATCATAGTCCTCGAAGAAGTCCTCCATCTTGGACTGAAACTGCCACAAAGCTCTCATGGCCTTGGCATATTCGGCACCTGTTACCTTCTGTCCGTACTCCAGGGTGGATTTGACATACTTGACCAGGTCATCCGCGTGGTCTTCGAGAAGATGTCCATTAAGAGCATAGTCCTCCGCAGAGGCAATTGTAGCGAATATTTCAAACGGATCGCCACTTTTGGGGGTTGCCTCCTCCATGCCACATCCGAAATCCTCAAACAGGTCCGCAGCAGACTTGGATATGGACAGCACTTCTTCGTCCACTGCGGCGTATCCCAAGTCCGAGCTCCACGCCACACGAAGCCCTTTAATATCGGCGTTCAGGGATTTCACGTAATCGGGAACAGGCCGTCGAATGCTCAGGGGGTCTCGAGAATCACGGCCCGCTATCAGGGATAACGTCAAGGCCGAGTCCCTCACCGAGAGACTCATCGGGCCGCTATCCGCAAATAGCGGCCAGTCGTTGTTGGCCGTTGGAACTCTTCCGTGGGTAGCTTTGATTCCATACACTCCACACAGCGAGGATGGAATTCGGATGGAGCCCCCGCCGTCACTACCCGTTGCCAGGGGGCAGAGTCCTGCGACCAGTGCCGCCCCAGCCCCTCCGCTGGACCCACCTGTAGTCCTCCTAGTGTCCCACGGATTCCTACAGTGATCTCCCAATCGGTTCTCGGTAGTAGCAGACGCTCCGAACTCGGGGGTGTTGGTCTTGCCCAGAATGATGACTCCAGCGCGACGAAGCCTCTCTACTACGATGGAGTCTTCATCAGGCACCCAATCCCTGTAGATCAAAGAGCCCAGGGTGGTGCGTATGCCCTTAGTCGACTCCAGGTCTTTGACAGCGATGGGCAGACCATAAAGAGGAGGTGAATCACCTCCTCTGGCAAGCTCCGCTTCCGCTTCTTTCGCCTGGCTTCTAGCCTCATCTGCACAGATGGTCAAAAAGGCGTTGTACTTGGGGTTCTCACTCTCTATCCTCGCCAGAAAGTAGTCAACCACCTCCACCGGAGAGACTTTCCTCGTCTTGATTAGTCCTAGTAGTTCGGTAGCGTCAGCGAACTCTATAGAGGATGTACTCAAGGCGGCCACTCTAACCTCTCCAGTCTCTCGATGGGACTTTGCTCAAAGAACATGGCTGGTTAGTCACCAAACATTCTCAATAACCAACGGGCTGCGAGAGCTCAACTCAGGCGTAGGCAGGTTAGAGATGTTCCCGTTGCTGTTGAATCGCTTCCCAGTATTATCGATAGCTTCGTCCACTAATAGTATCCGGCCGAAGCCGGGGCCGGACACATCAAGCAACAACCGGCATGAGCGCGACACTAGAAAACAGCGTCAAGCGCCTTGTTCACTGGGCGAATTATAGGGTCGAGGTAAGAATGCGTCAAGAAAGGTCTACTTTCTGGATTCTACACCCCAATATGCAAGAAGACTTGGTTGGCGCCTGCGGTGAAGTGGCTATTGGAGCATGCCCACCCAGCCTAGGCAGGTCTTGTTTGAGGAGCACATCCTCCATACTCCCAGCCAGAGGGTGGTTCGACAAGCTCACCATGAGTGAGGGATCCATCTAACCAGGTTCGGGCAAAGGATATGGCCGCTCATTCCCTTCGAGCGACTCATCCATGAAAAGAGATGAGTGAGGAACATCCCGACGCTCAGCACCCCTCCCCTGGATGCCCGTATCAAGCAGAGACCTTTGCATAACTCCAGCATTATCCCAAAATGAAGCGCTCCAACTGTCATTACTTCGACAAGCTCAGCACGGAATCTGAACGGAGCCCTTCGGCTATGCTCAGGGTAAACTCAGCGAAGTGAAGAATCCAAAACCTCTGCCCGTAAAGCTAGGATGTATTTGGTTGACCGCTTTGGATTCTTCGCTACGCTCAGAATGACACTGGTATGAGGCTTGGTCGCAAGTTATGCAAAAGCTTCTATCAAGCACGGGAACGACAGAGAGGGTCTGGCCTAGAGAGGCACAGGTCTTTGTTCCACCGCCCCACCTTCGGGGTGTTTGGAGGAGGGGGGGACACTCCCCATGCCTCCCGTCAAAGGAGCGCGGCCCTTTGAAATCCCCAATAGGGATGCAGTTGAGGAGAGTTTTATGCCTACCTAGTTGGGTTTTTATAATTGGGGGGGGCAGACCCCCTTCGACTAGCTCAGGACAGGCCCATACTACCCCTAGAGGGATGCTTCCCTGGACTACCTTCGTGTGGGATTCCGGTACAGGGTTACTTAGCTGGGAGATTTGGGGATTTCTCACAACAAATGGTGCGGTACGACTGCCTGGTTTTCCAACCTGGAGGCTATCAAGTAGGCGGGACATCTCGACACGATTTGAATAAAGGGAATCTTGAATCTATACTGAGTGCTGCCCTTGTGGATTAAATCCGGGACTGGGCTTAGCGGTACAACCCAGGTGATAGTGAATCAACGTGTCATTGGCTATGAGCAATCAGATCAAAGCTTCCATTTTCATAACCTGCCTGGTAGACCAGATATTCCCTCAGGTCGGAGAGGCTATGGTCCAAGTCTTGCGACGGGTAGGTGTTAGCCTCGATTTTCCGGAAGCTCAGACCTGCTGCGGCCAGCCCGCCTTCAACTCCGGGCTAAGAAGTGAGGCGAAGGTGTTGGCCGAAAGGATGGTTTCCGTATTCGATGGGAGTGAATACGTAGTTGCCCCCTCCGGTTCGTGCACTTCCATGGTTCGGGTCTTCTATCCGGAGCTGTTCAAAGACGATCCCACATCGCTGGAAAAGATCAAGGCATTATCAAACCGCACTTATGAGTTCTCCGAATTCCTGGTGAAGGTAGTGGGGATAGAGGATGTCGGTGCATCTTATCAGGGGTCGGTGACCTACCATCCCTCCTGTCACCTACTGAGGGAGTTGGAGGTAAGGAACGAACCCCAGGCCCTTATAAATAATGTAAGTGACGTCCAGTTCCATGAACTGAAGGACAAAGAGCAGTGTTGCGGCTTCGGCGGGATCTTTTCAGTGAAATATCCCGACATTTCCGGTGCTATTCTTCAGAGCAAGATCGACAGCATCAAAGACACCGGTGCAGACGTGTTGATATCCAACGACGCCGGATGCTTGATGCACGTGGCAGGCGGTCTGGAGAGACAAGAGGTGACAGTTAAAACCATGCACCTAGCCGAACTGCTGGCGAAAACCAGGACTAACAACCCCTCCTTAGAGAAGCAAGGGTAAACATGGAAGTCAACACTCAGAAGTTTGTCCAGAGCTCTCGCAGGGCTATCCAGGACGCCAAACTCCAGAAGGCCATTCACAAGGCTACTTCACGGGCCGTCGACGAGCGAAACAAGGCAGTCTCTCAGATACCCGACTGGGAAGAGTTACGTAACAAGGCGCGAACCATCAAGGAACAGACTCTTGAGAGGCTGGACGAATACCTTAATCTATTGGCCGATTCAATGACGAAGGCCGGAGGTGTAGTCCACTGGGCCAAGACCGCCGACGACGCCACTTCCTACATCACTGAGCTGGCTAAATCTAAAGGCGTAAAAACAGTGGTCAAAGGCAAGTCCATGACCACCGAAGAGATCGCCATTAACCAGAGACTCTTGGAAATAGGCGTAGAGCCGGTGGAGACTGACCTGGGCGAATACATCATTCAACTGGCCAACGAGACTCCCTTCCACATCATTGCGCCCGCCATCCACAAGACTCGGCAGGACATTGGTCAGCTGTTTTCCCAACACCTGAGCGTGGATTACGAGGAGGATCCCGAAGTACTAACTAAGATTGCCCGAAATACCCTCAGGGAAAAGTTTTGCAATGCCGAGATGGGTATCACAGGAGTCAACTTTGCAGTAGCGGAAACGGGCACCATCGTGGTGATAGAAAACGAGGGCAACGGCCGCATGTCCACCTCATTGCCTTCCACTTACGTGGCAGTGATGGGGATAGAGAAGGTGATCCCGCGATTGGAAGACCTATCCGTGTTCCTCTCTCTACTTCCCCGAAGCGGCACAGGACAGAAGGCTACAGGGTACGCCTCTTTCCTGACAGGCCCCAGTCGACCTGGTGAGAACGGCGGCCCCAATGAACTACATCTTGTGATACTGGACAACGGCCGGTCTCGGATCTTGAAGGATCCTGATATGAGAGAGTCCCTATTCTGCATCCGCTGCGGTGCCTGTCTCAACATCTGTCCCATCTACAACAAGGTGGGGGGCCACGCCTACGGCTGGGTGTACTCTGGGCCTATTGGTGCGGTAATCACACCTCAGCTGATAGGCGTCGACAAGGCCAAGCACCTACCCGCAGCTTCTACCCTCTGCGGGGCATGTCGGGATATATGCCCCCTCAAGATCAATATCCCACACATGCTGCTCAATCTCAGGCGCAGGACATCCGAAGATGATGAGGGCAAGTCAAGACAGAAGCTTAGATGGATGGAGCGCGCTGTTTGGAGAGTGTGGGCAATGAGCATGAAAAGCTCGAAGACCTATAGTCTTGCCACTCGAACCTCAGCCTTTCTCCAGAGACGATTCGTTGGAAAGCTAGTGATGGGTAGGTTGCCTATTCTGGCTCGCTGGACCAGACACAGGACCATGCCTCCATTGGCAATCAAGCCCTTCAGAGAACTTTGGAAGGAGCGCCTGTCCATAGATGGCCAGTAACGAGCAGGCCGAGTTCCTCTTGAATATAAGACGCAGCCTCGGACATCAGGGGGGAATACCGCCCATTGACAGAGAGAGGTTGCTTGGCTCTGCAAGAGATGGCTACGGCTCGCCTGATCTTAAAGCTAAGCTGGAGAGTCGCTCACAAGAGCTCAAAGATTCCATCACTGATATTCTCGAGCATGAGGTCGCCCTAGTTGGCGGGAAGGTGACCAGGATAGGTAGTGTAAAGAGTCTGAAAGAGCATCTCGGCGCGTTGGTGTCCCAGCGTGGGATCAAAAGTGTGGTCAGGTGGGACACTCCCCTACTCGCCGAGTTGGATACCCCCCTTCTCAACTCCGGGGCTACGGTCACTTCCATATGCTCCAGATCTGATGGAATCCAGCCTCAAGACGAAACTAGAGGTAGGTTGGTTGGCGCCGACCTGGGAATTACCGAGGTGGACTACGCCATCGCTGATACTGGCTCGCTGGTGCTGATGACGGACCAGCGAAGGAGCCGTCTAGTGTCTCTGTTACCTCCTGTACACGTAGCTCTCCTCAAGACCAACGTCATCGTACCTAGCATGACCGACCTGCTGCCAGTGTTCTCCGCTTCTCAGAGGGAGGACCCCAACAATCTGAGCAGCTGCATAACCTTCATCACCGGTCCTAGCCGTACCGCTGACATCGAGAAGATTATCACCATAGGCGTCCACGGTCCCGAGGAGCTCCATCTACTGATCCTGGAATACCTCTAGGCGCCGACTCCCTCTCACTACGAGCAGGGGTAAAAGAGATACCCGCTCACTCCCTTCGACTCGCTCAGGGTGAGCGGGGAACATCCCGACGTGCAGCACCCCACCCCTGGATTCTTGTGCTTGACAGGCACGGCTCAACCCTTTATGATAAATCTGTATACCATGAACGAACCCACCGATTGTATCGAGCCCGACGACAGTCCGTCGGCGTTTTTGTCTATCAAGGTTTTTAACTAGTCTCCGCGCTGCTTGTCCGCGTAAACTTTCTCGGATGAGTAGCGCGGTTTGCTTTAGGAGGCGTATGACTCTCTGGGCCAGCGTAATACTAGCGGCGGGGAAGGGAACGCGCATGCGTTCCCTGATTCCAAAAGTATTGCACACTGTCAGCGGCCGAGAGATGCTGCTTCACGTGCTCGACTCGGTCACTGAAACCAGGCCTCACATCAGCGCCATAATTATCGATCCAGACTCCTCTGGCATAGAGCAAGTAATAGGAAACGGACCTACTTTGATTACTCAACAGGAGCAGCTGGGGACGGGACATGCGCTGCTGCAAGGCAAGTCTCATCTGAAAAGCCAGATAGACCACATCCTGGTGATAAACGGAGACTTACCTCTCATTACTGGAACGACTCTACAGAGAATGATGGAGCATCACACCTCCACTGAAGCCGTGATGACCTTCTTGACTTCCCACGTCCCCGAGTCGCGAGGTCTGGGTAGAGTAGTCAGAAGTGCGGACGGGCAGGTGATCAAGATCATAGAGGATATAGAGGCTACTGAGGCTGAGCGTGATGGAAGTGAGGTCTGTGCAGGAGCCTACTCCTTCAACGAGTCGTGGCTTTGGTCCAGCCTGGAGAAACTGGAGATTCATGACTCAGGGGAATACTATCTTACAGACCTGGCTCAGATGGCATCCAGCCAAGGCCGTAGAGTGGAGACCCTCCAGCCCGACGACTCCAGCGAAGCCCTGGGGGTCAACGACAGGATAGATTTGGCTCGTGTGACAGCAGTCTTCTACGAGCGTACTCGAAAACGTTGGATGGGACATGGCGTCACGCTGCTGGATCCGGCTTCCACCTTCATAGATGGTGAGGTGGAGATAGGCATTGATACTGTTATCTACCCCAACACCAGTCTTCAAGGGTCTACTCGCATTGGTGAATCGTGTAGTCTTGGCCCCCAGTGCACTATTCGGGACTCCGTTATAGGAGACCGATGCATCGTACAATCATCGGTCATTGAGGAGAGCACTTTAGAGAATGAGATCGAGCTTGGACCCTTCAATCACATAAGGCCCGGGTCATACTTGGAGACGAAGGTGCATCTGGGTAACTACGTAGAGATCAAGGAGAGCAGGTTGGGACGAGAGACCCGGGTGGGACATTTCAGCTACCTGGGCGACTCAACTCTCGATGCTAATGTAAACATAGGCGCAGGAACCATCACGTGCAACTATGATGGCGTCCGAAAAAACCGAACGGTTATCGGTGCTGGAGCATTCATAGGCTCAGATTCCATGCTGATAGCGCCAGTCAAGATTGGTGATGGAGCGGTAACCGGTGCAGGATCAGTTATAACCCGCGACGTTCCACCGGGAACATTGGCAGTGGGAATGCCAGCGAGAGTGGTGAAGCAGGTGAACAGCGAGCAATCGCCGAGAAAAGAGCAAGATGGATAACGACGACAGTACAAGTGCGGACTATAGCTCTCGTACTCAAGAACAGCCGGAGCGAGAGCCTCAAGAAGAGAGCGGGTATCCCCAGTCCCGGCGCTTCGGTAGGCTACGCTCGCTTTTCGGTCGAAAACGCGACCTCACCAACGGAGGTACATCTCCCGTACTGGTAGACCTTCAAGGGGTGGAGCAGGTGCTGGAGGAGGACGAGCA
Organism: Dehalococcoidia bacterium; assembly: GCA_965197675.1. Lineage (GTDB taxonomy): Bacteria > Chloroflexota > Dehalococcoidia > Plut-88900 > Plut-88900. Next base: position 2,427,721 of record OZ240221.1, read on the forward strand.
CAAGATGATCCGCTCCATCATCAAGCTGGACCAGACGATGGTACGAGAGATTATGGTGCCTCGGGTGGACATCGTGGCCCTGGATGTAAATGTCCCACTCTCGGAGGTGATTAAAGCTATTATAGACCACGGTCTCAGCCGCATACCTCTATATCAAGACACCATCGATGAGATAGTGGGGGTCGTCTACGCCAAGGACTTGCTCCGTCTCTGGGGTCAGTCTGATTCGCCGGTGAACTTGAAGGAGGTCGCAAGGAAGGCTCACTTCGTTCCCGAGACCAAACGGGTCGATGAACTTCTCCACGAGTTTAGGGAGAAGCGGGTTCATATGGCAGTCGTCGTAGACGAATATGGAGGCGTTGCCGGCCTGGTAAGCCTCGAAGACTTGCTGGAGGAGATCGTCGGAGAGATCGAGGATGAGTTCGACATAGGTGAATCTAATATAGAGGTGATAAGCCCCAATGAAGTTATAGCCGACGCCAGGGTAAACATCGGCCAGCTAAATGAAGCCTTGTCGCTAACTATCGAGGGCGACGACTTCGACACCATAGGTGGGTTCATATTCCATCACCTGGGCCAAATCCCCAGTCCAGGGGAAGAGATACAGGCCAACGGAGTCAAGATGTCTGTCCTGTCCACCACCGGCCGAAGAATTCGCAAGGTGAAGGTCAGCAAACTTCCCAATACGTTTGAAGAGGAGCAACGAGCAGCCGAATCTCCCAACGCAGCCCCTTAGTCACTTGCCACGTTTGATTTCTTTCTATTCTCCTCGGTATCCTCATAAACGCGTCATTTCGCTGCGATGCCGCCTCTGATCTCAGCCGTCCAAACTGGAAGCGACTATGTACTTGGCTGGCAATGGCCGGGTCCAGATGCCGAGAGTCTGGGGACAACCAGACGACCTGTCCACTGCACCGTTCACAACTCCCCTCCGAACCTCAGTGAGCTGATCCCAGTTGCTCCCGAGATCGCCGATGAGTCCTGGAGACTGTTGAGGAGTGGTAAGATAGCTAGTCCTAGATGGGAATGGCTGTAAACTATCCTCACGTGAGCAAGGCTCGACCTGACTCGGGTAACTCAAACTGTCCACCCTAAAATCTACCAACGCAGAGGGCTAAAACTTGGCAGTAACTGATGCCTTCGCCACAATTGGTATGGCAGCAATCCCCATCGGAGAGTTGCGGTTCGCCATTCCCTGGGCGATAGTCAAATTCGATTTCACCTGGTACGAAGCCCTCCTCCTCGCTATCGCGGGAAACCTCATTCCCGTATTCATCATTCCTTGGGTCCTACAGAGGTTGGGCTATATCCTGCTTGATTTTCCCCAACCTATCCGAGGGCTAGTAATCTGGCGAACCGATCAGCTAAAAAGGTCTGGAGGCAGGTGGTTTTCTAGATATGGTCGCTGGTTCTTGGTTCCCTTCGTGGCGACACCCCTTCCCTTCACTGGTGCCTGGACGGGATGTTTGGCAGCCTGGGCCCTGGACATCCCCCCACGTAAGTCCATTCCGATGATGGCTCTAGGAGTTCTAATAGCAGCCATTATAGTGACCCTCATTACAGTACTCGGGATCTCACTGAGCGTATTTCTCGGCTACGAGGTGGAATGAGAAGCCGTGGCATGATCCTATGGTATAGGAAGTTTGAACAACCAATAATACGCTGATATTATGGCTCCATTGAGGGTCTGATTAGCTTGCTAATAATGGAAGAAGGGATCATGAAAGCTCAAGTCGTAGATGCAGATGGCCACGTCCTGGAGCCCATGGACATGTGGGAGAACTATCTGGAGACGAAGTATAAGGATAGGGCCATCAAATGGAAGACCAACAGTGAGGGCATGGACTACTTGGAGATCGATGGCAAGCCTTCCATCAACGCCCCTAGTGGCATTAACGCAGGGCTGGGTGGGATCGGCGGCTACCCCGATAAAGATGGAAGCCGAACCAAGCTGCTGACTCCAGGAGTCTACAAATATATCGACGGCGCTCCACCAGGATCTATGGATCCCCACGAGCGTATTCAAGTCTTGAACCAAGAAGGCATCGATGCGGCACTTCTCTATCCGACTGTGGGGCTCCATTGGGAAGAAGACGTCACCGATCCCGGGCTTGCCATCGCACTGGCGAGGGCCTACAACAACTGGCTGGTGGACTTCTGCAAACCCTATCCCGAACGGCTATTCCCGGTGGCCCACATCCCTCTTTTGAATGTGGAAGACGCCGTAACTGAAATGAAGCGAGCCGCCAAGCTAGGCGCCAGAGGATTTTACATTCGGCCCGACTTGTACAACGGGCGCACTGTGGCACATCCAGATAACGACGCCTTATGGGCGGAGGCTCAAGATTTGGGTCTTCCGATAGCTCCCCACGTAGTGTCTCGGTACAATAGCGTCATGAAAGGGTGGGCATCTTCCCTATGGCCCAGTGACTACACCGGCCTCATGCAGAACAACGCTATTTTCACTTTCACCTATATCATGCTGGATGTGCAGGCATCACTCACGGCGATGCTGACTACAGGAGTTTTCGATAGGTTCCCCAGGCTTAAATACGTTGTTCTGGAAACCGGAGGGGGATGGATAGCCCACTGGCTGGAGAGACTGGAGAGTAAGTACAAGGTCGGCAAAGCGTTCTCGCCTATGAAAGAAGAGCCCAGCTTCTACTTCCATCGTCAATGTTACATATCGGTGGAGCCGGATGAGAAGACCACCCAAGCCATGGTAGAGCTACTGGGCGAGGACCGCTTTGTCTGGGCTTCGGATTTCCCTCACATCGACGCCGAATACGGAGTATTGGCGGAGTTGAGAGAGAACATCAGCGACTTGCCGGAAACTGCACAGAGGAAAATCCTGGGAGAGAACGCAGTCGAGATTTACAGCTTATCGTAATCACCCATTCATTTAGCTACACTAACTTATCATCCCTCATCGAGAAAGAAGGAGACATTTCGTGAGCGCCTGCCCTGGCTAGGACCTCCTTCAAGTCGATTGACTCAACATAGTCGCGATTCCTGTCACGGCATCACTCAAAGAGTATCAGGACCTGTTCAGGCCTCGGGAATTGTAGGCACAACCTCTCACTCTTTGCCTTTTTGTCCCTTCGTATTTGCTAGCTCCAATCTAAAACAACTTTTCATCTTCTACGGTCATCCACCTTCATCTGATGAATTGCATGGCTCATAACTATTCCTCTTTCAAACGAAAGTTATCTACTATTTCGTAGCTCCACGACTAATATTCATAATACAGTGACCTGCCAATGTAATATGGGAGCGCCGCTGCGATACTTCAGAGTAGCCGATTGGGTTGAGGAGGACATTATCACCTCACCGCTACCCAGGAGTGCATGGACAAGGCGGAGAGTGGACGCAGCACCGACCATCTCCAGTTCCCAAGATGATTGACGAACTGCTGGGTGGCCCTCTATACGGGGAACCACGCTATCTGCGGAAGGAAATGTTTCTGATCAAGGGCAGCAGTATGGACACAAATGTAAAAAGTCGAGTTGATTTAAAGTCCCATGGTGAGAAGAGGCGGGACACCAGGCAGCTTTGGCAGCGACTGTAGTCTCAGACTCTGGATCTGCAAGTCCCGGTTCGAATCCATGTTACCCAATCAAACTGTTGTCCCCTTCTACCCAGCATTCCCGCGGTGATAACTAGTGTTTGGTGTTAAGATATCCCTTAGCTCTCCTCCTGGAGTAGCCTAGGTCTCGTATGGGGCGGCAACTCATGAATTTGTTTTCGTTAGAAGGAACAGAGCTGTGGTTACTGGGAATGACTATGGGCAAGCCTAGACCTAGTGCAGCTAGATGTTAGGCATCATACGCGCTCAATGGAACGCGGGCCAACGGCTCTTACCGGCCCTAACCCACCGGGATTATCGGATTATGTGGTTCGGGCACATCTTCGGCGAAACGGCATCGTGGGCGATGGGAGCAGCCGAAGGGTGGCTGATTTTCAATCTGGCTGACAGTAATCCCAACACCTGGGTCGGTGCGATATTTCTCGTAGCTATGCTCCCATGGTTCGTGGTACCTATTATCGCTGGATACTTATCCGACCGGTTTGTACGACGAAACATACTGGCGTTAGCCTACGTCGTCAGCCTTTTTCATAGCTTGATCCTAGCCCTTCTGGTCTTCACCGGCGTGGTACAACCATGGCACATACTTGCTCTAGCCTTCGTAAACGGATGCGCCAGGGCGGTCCACATGGGCGCCATCGAAGCTCTGGCCGCTAATCTCGTGCCGGGGCAACTCCTACCCAACGCATACGTTCTGGTCAACGCGGGCTACTACGCAACCCGCCTGATCGGCCCCGGAGTCATTGCACCGCTTATAGATGTGGTCGGTCTGGAATGGATATTCCTCACCTGCACTGCTTTCTACGGTTTAGGGACAATTTTCGTTGTTCTGATACGCACTCTATCTACGGGTATCGTAGATACTGACAAGGGTTTACTTTACAACGCTTTTTCGGGATTCAAGTACGTCTATGGCCATAAAGTGCTACGAAGCATCATCTTCATAGTGCTGTTCCACTGAACTTTGGTAATGTCATTTGAATCGCTCGTGCCAGCGATTTCGGAAAATCGGTTGGGTTCTGGAGGCAGCGGGGTAGCTTACATGCACATGATGGTTGGCTTGGGAGCGCTGATAATATCCATTGCAATTGCTCCGATGCGAAGCAAAGTCGCGATAGGACGACTCTTCCTAGTGACGGCCGTGGTCAGCTCTCTGGCTAATCTCGTTCTGGCAATAGCTCCCACCCTAACCTTGGCGCTGTTGGGAACCGTGGTGATAGGCATCTCTCACACAGGTTTTATGACCATGGCTACGATCATGATTCAGTCGGTGGCTCCTGATCACCTTCGTGGTCGAATCACCAGCGTATACTTGATTCACGCCGGCGGCATCATGGCGTTTTCATACTTCGCTAATGGAGCCCTGGCCGACGTGTTCGACCCAGGGTGGATACTCCTAGTTGGAAGCGTTGCGTTCTTAGGAGTGATAGTTTTCAGTATCTTCACACCGACACCTCGAACGCTGTATGCATCGGGTGTGCCTGCAACTGGGACGGCAGTCTCGTACTAACACTAGCAGCCTTCATCACTCCATCGCCTTCTCACCTATCCCCTGGGGAGGAGAGCCAAAGTCTCGGAGCAGTCGCAGAATTGCAGCGGTCCCTGAACACTCTATGCTAACGCCTCGCGCTGCCCCGCGAGCGGCAGTAGGCCAAATTAATGGCTCGCTGTATGAGGTCGGAGATGAGCGATCAGGTTTGCACTCGACCAGATAGGCGTCTCATACGACCAAACGCCCTCACTAAGAGAATTCAGCGGTTAGCCAAGGGGTGTAGGATCGAAGGAGTACATCTGCACGACCTTCGCCACACTCATGCGAGTATCCTATCGGCCGAAGGGACTACAATGAACGTGGTAAAATCATGTCTGGGACATTAGAGCATCGCCACTACCGTAGATATCCTTGGGTATGTTTTGGCCATCGCCGATAGAGCAGCGAGGGGGAGCCGCGTTCGAGCAGGCTATTTCTCCCAACGTGGGCAGAAGGAACTGACGAACCCCGCTGACATTGCAGAGGGATGCTCACATTGGGCACGATAGCGAGTCAAGGAGAGGTGTCCGAGTGGTTTAAGGTGCCGGTCTCGAAAACCGGTGTCCCGTTCTGCGGGACCGTGGGTTCGAATCCCACCCTCTCCGCCACTACACATTCCATTCTTGGCCGATATTGTCTCATATCATCCCTCATGCATAGCTAAATGTTGCTCATAGGATACCCAACAGCACCTCATGTTTCCTTTGGTTTCCCACCTCAAGTGTGGTAACATAGGTGGGAATACATTGTGACGCATGGGGACATATATGACACTATCGGCGACGCGGGTTAAGGCCCTGAAGGCACCGGGGCGATACTCCGATGGCGGAGCCCTGCACCTGTACATCAGTAAAGCGGGACGCAAGTCATGGGTCCTGCGCATTACCGTCGACGGGCGCCGACGGGACATCGGCCTGGGCGGATTTCCGTCCGTAAGCCTGGCTCGAGCCCGTGAGAAGGCGGCGGAGCACCGGGCCGCCATTGCGGAGGGTCGGGATCCTGTAGCCGAAAAGCACGCGCCTGCGATGCCTACCTTCAGGGAAGCCGCCTATGCCGTCCATGAGGCGAACAAACCCCGTTGGCGTAATGCCAGGCACATCGCAGGCTGGATGCAGACTTTAGAGCGTCACGCTATGCCGACGTTGAGCAACATACTCATGGACCGGATAGGCCGCGGGGACGTGCTGCAGGTCCTAACCCCGATATGGACGACCCGGCCGGAGACAGCCCGGCGGGTGCGTCAACGGATGAGGGTCGTCTTCCGATGGGCAATGGCGCACAGCTTCATGGAGTCCAATCCAGCGGGTGAAGCCATCGACGGAGCACTGCCCCCTATGCCGAAGGTGAAGGCACACTTCAGGGCCCTGCCCTATCAGGAAGTCGGGTCGGCACTCGAAACGGTTGAAGCGTCCCAAGCCTCGATACCCGCCAAGTTGTGCCTCCGATTCCTGGTCCTCACGGCGGCGCGCTCCGGTGAAGCTAGAGGCGCAACCTGGGACGAGATCGACCTGCAAAGCCAGATATGGCGGATTCCGTCTGAGCGGATGAAGGCAGGCGTAGAGCACAGGGTACCCCTTAGCGGACAGGCACTCGACCTGCTTGGCGAAGCATCCGCCCTGCGCGATGACGCTGGCTTGGTATTCCCGTCGCCGCTGAAGCCGGGGGCGTCTATGTCCGACATGACACTGACGAAGGTCCTCCGTTCCGTCGGCCTGGCAGAACGTGCGACTGTCCACGGGTTCCGCAGCAGCTTCAAGAACTGGACATTGGAGCAGACGGACACGCCTTGGGCTGTCTCAGAGGCGGCGCTTGCCCACAGCCTGGGCAATTCGACCGAGCAGGCTTATGCCAGATCCGATCTATTCAAGCGTCGTCGCACTCTGATGCAGCTGTGGGCAGACTACGTGACCGGCTAACCTCAAGGATGTCGGACCAACCAGTCCAAGCGCGCGGGACCCAGTCATGAAGTCAACATCTAGGCAGCGTTGGACGAGCCAAATTCACCCCTCGCCACCGGCCGTGACTCCAACCAGGCCATGATGTCGCTTGCCCTCCACCTGACGGCAGCGGGGCCGACCTTTACGGGCCGAGGGAACTCACCGTCCTGCATCAGCCGATAGATCGACGAGCGGCTCATGCTCGTGATCTCCTCAACCTGTCGGCGCCTCAGCAATCTGTCATGCATTTTCATCACCTCTTCATGTCCTCCAATTCGTGTCAGCAAAGTACCAGTCTTCCAGGGAGTAGCGTCTTCTCCGGCGGCCTTCTCCACCATGCCGCAGAGGGTTCCGTGGGTGCCCTCGATGACCCAGGTGGCGAAGGCTTTGGCCCACCGCCCGGGCTGAGGGCGGACAGAATCTTGTCCCAGATCCTCCCCGGCTGGTGGATGGGGACGACGGCGTAGAAGTCGCCCCTCTTGCCGTCCTCGGCGAGGGCCAGCATGACCAGCAGGTACGCCAGGTCGGGGTCGAGGTCGGGGTGGTCGACCGCGTGGGGGTATTCCCACGAGTACTCCCAGCCGTCGCTGCGCCTCTTCTCCCCGCCCCTGACCAGGTACATGGCGCTTATCCAGTCGCCGGTGTCGGCGTCCCGGACGGCGTAGTAGAGCTCCACTATCTTCCGATCGAAGACCGGTCGGGCCACGAACTCGCCGCCGCCCTTGCGCTCCACGAACTCCCGGTCTGCATTGACCAGGACGATCTCGTTGCCGGGCGGGGCCTGGGTCAGGGCGATGTTGCTTGCGGGGATCGCCACCAGCGCCGCCAGGAGCAGCGCGGCGGCCAGGGGCGTCAGCCGCCTTGCTTTGCCAAAGGACCTTCGGACGGTCGATTGCTGTCCCACTTCTTCGCATCCTCGCAGGTGGAGCTGTCTTGCCTTCCATCGAGTCTGGCGAGGCGGAGTCCGCTTGGGAATGGTGCGTGAGGGGGACACGCGCAGGGGCCCCCCTCACGGGGCCTGCCTATCGGAGGCCCGTTGTGATGTCATGGGGGTGTACAGGAATTTGCGTCAGTTCCCAAAAGGGAAGTCGGGGCTGTTTGCAACGTGAAATAGGCGGAAATGAGGGGAGTCGGAGCAATGTAGCAAGCAATGTTTAGTCGGGGCGGTTTCCACGGAGTTCCCAAAAGGGAAGTGGGCAAGACAGCCACGTCGGAGCAAGCAATACGGTGGAGGGGCCGGTTTCGGGGGGAGCGAGGCCCCTACAGGACATCGAGAGCTAGGAGGTTGCCGTATGAATGAGAAGCAGGTGAACGGGACACAGGCGAACGGGACGCAGGGGACCGAGGCGCGGTGGGACGAGGCCGAGGCTGGCGGGACGCTGGATGGTGAGACGCTGGAGGACAGCGACTGGAACGCTGGCTCGGACGTGGAGAAGCTGCGGCGGCTCAGGCTGAGCGGGTTCCTGCGTGAGCTGGTACGGGTGGAGGGCAAGATGGAGGCGGCGGAGCTGCTGGGAGTCAACTACAAGACCCTGGCGAGGGCCGAGAAGTCGGGCGAGATCACGGGGCGCATGGGCGATGCGCTGGAGCGTCTGTTGGGCACGGGGGACGACCCAGAAGTGGTCAGGCTGCGGGCGTCGGTCGGTGCGCTGGAGGAGGGCGTGGACGCGCTGGCAAAGGAGATGCGGGACGGGCTCGAAGAGGTCAGGGCTGCCGTCGCGGGCGTCAGGGCCGGAGACAGGGAGGACGGCCAGACGCAGACTCAGGACGGGGAGAACGGTCGGGTTGATGGGCAGGCCCGGGCGCAGGCCGAGGACCATGGCGAGGGGGCGAGCCGGTCGGAGACTAGGACCGCTCCTCCGGTTGCGGGGTTGCGCCCGAAGAAGTCCTTCGCTGCGCGGCGGCTGGACCCTGAGATCGTCACCGAGGAGCCTGCCGACGACGACATTGAGGTCTACGGCGCGGCGTGGCCGCTGGTCGAGGAGTGGCGACGGCTGCGGGTAGACCATCCCCGCCAGGGGAAGAGCCTGTCGTGGCTGGTGACGGAGAAGCGGCTGCTGACGTTGGAGCTGGCGATGCTGGACGATCACGGGTTGACGCTGCCTCCTGAGAAGCAACCGCTCAGGGGGTTCGGGCGCAAGGGTCAGACCAACTGGCGCAGGAAGACGCTCTACGACACACGGGTAGCGTTGAGAAAGCGGGAGCTGCTGCGCTGGGTGCGTCGGGTCTGCACCCTCGGCCTCTGGCGGAAGTAGGGCGTGGCTGCGATGTGGCAACGCAGCAAGTGATTTGGGTTGGGATGGCCCAAAACCCCATCTCAGGTCTTCCATTCGGTCGCATGTTCGGGTGATAATTAATGCAGTTTCTGGCTTTTCCAGCGTTTCGTGCCGAGAAACCTGGAGGGTTCCCGTCCCCCGAATCCGGGACCGGCTGCATAGGATCGAGCCTTCGCTCTCCGAACAGCCGCCCAGGGGTCAGACCGGAAAGGATTGAGCCTCGCTCTCCCGATGGTCGCCCCGGAGGACACATTCGCAGCGGTTGGAGCGTCTCTCGCTTCAGCCCCTCGGACACCCTGGTCGGAGTGCGTCCCGCACACTGGTCGGTTCCTCACGTCTGCGGCATGGTTCCTGTGGAACTGGCCGCAGCTTCACCACGCGCCGGTCTGCGATGAGGTCTTCGCAGGTTGGCCGCTTCCCCCTGACGCAGCATCCCAGGACGTTACCGATCTAGCTCCCGGGTCTCGCTGCGTCTCTCACCGGGCCGTCCTGTGGTTGATCTGCAGGCCGGTCGGTCCACCCCCATTTCATAGCAGCTCCCCCTGAGTCCGTTCCTCTGAGTTGACCCTGGGCCGAGATGTGTCTTCTTCAAACCCGCTCCGTCTCCAGCGTCCGGCATCCGACCGTAGGCGGAGCGCGTCACTCGTCAACCCCATCGCTCATGACCTGCGCCACGGATGTCAGCACGGGTCAGCAACGGAAAGGAGGCGTCGATGCACGTCAAGGAACTGGTTCCAAGGGTCAGGGGACTCGCGGTCAGGGCGGGCGGATTCATCCGGCGGCGCAAGCGACTGACGATAGCGGTCGTGGTCGCTGCGCTGCTGTTCGGGCCGCTCGTGATGACGGACGGCGAGCTGGTCTTCCTGAACGCGGTCGGCCTCGGCCTCGGTGTGCTGCTGCTCAGGCGGTTCATCAGGCCCGGAGGCAGGCAGCGAACGGGACGGGCGCAACAGGCACAACGGCACCGGAAGGCAAAGGCAATACAACACGAAGGAGGACATGATGACGACGCAAGCAACGACGATTGGTGGGACTGGGACAAGGCCGCGGCCAAGCCTCGAAGAGCTGGTAGACCGGCTGATGGCGGCGCTGTTCAGGGCTGAGCCGGAGACGGCGCCCAAGACGGAACCCCCCAGCGTGGCCCGCAGCGTCCACGAGGCGCGGCGGATGCGGAAGGCGGGAGACATCGACGGGGCGCTGGCGGCCCTTGCCGGCATGGACACGACGAAGGCTGAGGCGCATCAGGCTCGGTGGGCCTATGCCGAGTGGACTCAGATGGTGAAGCGGCGGTTCGGCGACCGGGACGCGCTGGTCTACAGCCAGGGCACGGGCAGGGCGGCTGCGCTGGTTCCCCACGGCGACGGGACGCTTGAGGTCGCGGCGACGCTGGGGATGCGCTGGGAGCCGGGCAAGCGCGTCTCGCGGCGCAGCCTGCGGGGTCTGCGGCCCCTGAACGGAGGTGCGTGATGGTCACGGCCAACGCTTCCGTTGACATCCCGGCGCTGAAGGCCCGTCACCCCCTGGGTGACACGGTTGAGGCGTCGGGCGTGAGGCTGCGCGGTCGGGGCAGGGTCCGCCAGGGCGTCTGCCCCTTCCACGACGAGGCAGAGGGCAGCTTCACGGTGTACGCCGACTCTGAGCGCTGGTACTGCTTCGGCTGCGGTCTTGGAGGCGACGTGCTGGACTTCGTACAGCGGGTCGAGAACCTGAGCCTCCCGGAAGCGATCCGGCGGCTGGGCAGGGGCGCTTATCCCACTGTCTCTCGTTCGGCTCCCGCAAGGCGTCCCAGGGCGACTCCCTTGCCTTCCAGGGACCCGGCGCTCTTGACGGCGGCGGCTCGGTTCTACGCCAGGCAGCTCCGGCGCAGTCCCGCAGCTTGGGGATACCTTGCCTCGCGGGGCGTCGGCCTTGACGCCTCCTTGCGTCTTGGCCTCGGCTACGCGCCGGGGCGCGGCTTGCGGGAGGCCCTTGAGTCGAACGGCTTTGCCTCCGAGCGGCTCAGGGACTGCGGGCTGTTCACCGAGCGCGGTGAGCGGTTCGCAGGGATGGTGGTCGTCCCCGACCCCGTATCAAGTCCTGTCCTCGACCTCGATCGGGGAACGGGGCAGGCTCTCTCCGGCGGTCTTGTCCGCTGGCTTGTCGGGCGGGCCATAGACCCCGACCGGACGCCCCGGTTCCAGGCGCTTCCCGGCTCCAAGCCGGTGCTTGGGCTTGGGCGTCTCGGCCCCACGCCGCCCTTCGCGGTGGTCGCCGAGGGCGTCTTCGACTGGCTTGCCCTTGCGCAGTGGGGCGTCCCCGCCGTCTCAGCCCTGGGCACCCAGGGGGTCGAGAAGGTGGCGGAGGGCTTGCGGGGCTGCCCCCGGGTCTTCCTCGCCTTCGACAATGACGACGCGGGCCTTGAGGCCACGGAGCGGCTTGCGGACTTGCTTGGACGCAGGGCCGCCGCCGTCACCCTTCCCCAGGGCGTCGGCGACGTGGCCGAGCTTGCGGCCCTTCCCCACGGCCGCGCCGTCTTCCTGCGCCTGCTGGCTCAGGCGGCGCGCTCCGCCCGCTAGCGGCTTCTCCCAGCTTCCCACTCCCCGCACGGGCTTCTTGGCCCACCTCGTAGGCCGAAGCTGGATTCCTTCACAGGGGTCATCGTCGCAGTGTTCATGAATATCCAACCACGCTTGCCAAAATCGAGGACCTTTGCGTTGACCGTGGTTCCAGACCTGTAGGCTGAGTCTGCTTCCCATACCGTAGGACGAGAGTCCGCCCTGCCTGGCCGTGCATTGGCGATAGTATCGACCCCTCACCGCAGTGTGAAGAGAGTCCGCCTAATCTGGCACCAAGCCGTACTTCTCCTCTAGACTGTCAATTAGACACCCCAACTCCGGCGCGTCGGCGACGGACGCCAACAAGCTCTGCCAGGTCAGACGGCGGAAGAGGCCATGATGGAGACAAGCGCAGACCGCGTGTTGCCATTGGCTGTCGGCTTTGCCGCCTTGCCGGAAGGCGGGATTGCGGGCATCGTATACGACAAGCACATGCCCCTTGGCCGGTATGAAGTCACCCTTGATCGTCATAGTAGTGGCAAGCGCGTTCCGCGCCAATTGGAAAGTGGCTCCAAACGGGCGTGGTTTGTGATCACGGTCTGACGACCAATTGAAAAGGCGAGGCAGATGTTCCCAATACCGAATCCCAATCTCCGTCAGTGCACACCGGTGGCTACGACCATTCTGGAACCGGTAGTTCCCGTCGCAATGCTTCTCGGGAGGGTAACTGATGTCAGTGCGCGAGCAGGTACCAAATTCGTTCTCCAAGAACTTGCATTCGATTGCAATTCGCTGGTCCGGTCTGCTCAGTAGGACGTCGACGTCGGTCCGACTGGGCTCATTCAATCCGACAACCTCGTGTTCGAAACTGATTACCCGGTTCCGTCGGTCATAGAAGAAGGCTGGCCGTCCACATTCGGCGATCACGTCCTCAAGCAGGTCAAGACGATCGAATGCGCGAATCGCGCCAAACACGCTTTCCGCCAATGCCTGGGAGCTTCTCATGCTGGGAAACCACCTGTGGCGCTTCCCGGTGGGAATGGCGGCACAGATATCATCTGCCTTTCTTGTATCCGTTGGGACCAAGACATTGTTCGACGCCAGACTACGAGCAAATACGGGTGGACGTCCCTTCCTCTTGCCGCCGTCGAGTTCGCCTTCGTGGCGTCGGTCTGCGTATGTCCACAAGGTTCGCGTAACCGCCTTCACATGTTCTCGCATTATCTGCTCTCCAGAAGCGCAGGTTTTCACAATGACGCTCGTCCTGAACCTGTAGGCTGAGCCCAGGGACATCCGATAGGGCAAGGCTTAGCCGGATGGGGGGAGGTGGAATGCTAGCAGGTGGAACTACTAGTTGCGAGAGGCTAGCGATGTTGTTAGTCGGCATCCCAGATTGGCAATCGAAATGGTCCAAGACGCTAGTCAGCATACCCGGCTTAGAGGATACGGAACTCGATGATGAGGTTCGACCCCTGCCCTGACGGAGGAGAGCAAATGCATCGCACGACCTCCACACGGCACGTCTCGTGAAACGGTCTGCCCTTGAGCACTTGGCAGACGTTCGGCAACCGATTCTCCAAGCCAATGGCCTCGTGGACGTCCCCGGCTCGGAACGTTACGGTCTTATCGCCTCTCGTACGCGCCGAATCCACCTGACCACATAGGTGCCGGCGAATCCGTTGGGCATCTCCCTTAGCCAAGCTGTCGCTCCATAACTGCCTTGAATGCGCCTTGGCCGCGTAGGATGCCTCGGTCTGTGATGAAGAAGCTCACGAGCCGGTAGCCGACCTTCGCCAGGTTGTTCATCGTGTGCTCGATCTCAGCTTGCGTCTGTCCATCGACGACCTTGTACTCGTAATCTGCCATCCGTTTACCTCCAATTGGTCGTAGCCGTCGCGATGTTGGTTCTCTGTCACGCGTTGCGCTGCCGGCTTCAGTACAGCGTCTCCGGGTACTCGATCACAGGCTTCGAGACCACTCATCGGTAGGCCGTCTTGGCATAATGGTCGAACGTCGGTCCGTCTGCGGACGGAACATCTCCTGCGCCAACTCATCCGCTGGCGGGATGACAAACGCGAGGGCACAACACGAAAACCCGACTGCTGCCAGAGGTTGACCACGGCCCGCTCAGGTCCCAGAGGGTCATTGCAGCGCCGATTTAGCTGCCTGGGGGCAAGATTGTCGTAGCGTCGAGCCCTTTCGTTGAGGAATCCCATTTGGCCAGGACGAGTCTTCGAGGCTCACATCCTCGTGGCCAATCATACTCCAGGATATCGACTCGGCCGTAAACCTGTAGGATAGACCTAACACTTCCCCCAACACCACGGCTGGAGATCAGATACGAGAACAGTGGTAGGGCTACCCTGGAATAACCTAATAGCTGTGATACATGACTCAGTGAGATCGCGGTCGTCTTGCATTCTACAAATGCGACGCCTTTGGCCCTTCCAGATAGAAAGGCAGTAACATCTACCCGGATATCGAAGGTCTCCCATAGATCGGAGTCAAAGTAGCCGTGCAAACCGCGCCTTTTGATGTAACCATTGAGAGGCATGGCATGAGTATCGTGAACCTCAACAGCAGTCCTCCGTAGCCGACCGCTTAAGAACGCCTGAAACCACTTGGCGACAGGCGCATACATGTCAATTTCACTACTCATCGTGATCGTCAGATTCGAAATCCAAAGTTAATTGCTCTTTCGGGTGCGGCCGTCGAGGACATCCCAATTGTCGGCAGATTTGCCAATAGGAGTTGAAATGCTCGCCAACCAGTTCGGGTGGCATCCTTTGATCGTTGCCCTCTTCTTCATGTGACTCTTTAGTCAGTCTGACTTCCCGCTGGCCAGGACAACCGCCAACCGCATTATTGAATCGCCTCAAGTTGTCCTCGGACAATTCCTCTAATACCTTTTGTTTGTATTCAAAGTAGAACCCTATCTTCAGGAAGTCTTCCGGATAGACATTTAGCTGGTGTTCGCGCCAGTGTCGTCCTAGGTTGGGATGACCCCAAATCACGCTCGCAACCGGAACATTCAAATGCTCCTGTAGAAGCAAGCATAACTTCATGGGCGTTTCCCAATTTGTGGGGTAATTCAAAGTGTCGAGCCGCACTCGATACCTTCCACCTTGGTCCCGATTCGCAGGACGAAGATTTGCGGCGACATCTGAGTAGCCCTTCACAAATTCCCTCTTCCAATCGATCGGAAAAGTCTCCTCGAAGAAAGGGTCCGGGATGCGAAAATAGGGAAAGCTAGTCTTATAATTGAGGAGCATTCGAATATCACGCCAAGCAATGGTAGAACGAGTCAACTGGGCTATTAGGTCAATGCTGTCCTCGGCATCGACTGTAAGGATGTCTCCGCCCAGCAGCTCGGCCACACGTTCACGGATCTTCTCAATACCAAGCCGAATCTCGGTATTGGCGTCGAACTTCAAGTCAATGCCCCTGGCCATTAGGGACCCTCTGGGGAAGTGGATAACAATGCGATGCAGACTGTCGGCGCTGATCACCTCTCCACGAGCAACAAGCATACCTAGGAGATATGCGACGTCACCATCCATGTAGTCCAACTCATAGCTCATGATTACATCCGATTAGTCTGGCTTCTGAAAGATCATTATGAACTCGTGAGCCTTGTTGATTCTGAACTTGTATGGATGTCCTAGGGGCCTCATGTTATTGTATTCGTGCCTGCGATCCCAAATGATCAAGTCGTCGTATATGAAGCCTATCTCTTGCATAAGGTCTGCTAAGTCAGCATGCAACGGGTAGAATTGGTTCTTCTTTCTCAAGTCCATTACAATGACAACACAGTACGCTCCCGGCCTCAGTGCAAAATGTGTGGGTCGGAAGACTTCAGCTAACGCCTGTAGGAATTCAGCATAGTCACCGATTCTCCCTAGGTCGCCCTCGGAATCCCCGTAGTTGCGAATGTCCTTCTGATCCGCGGACCTACTCTGAAGGAGTATGTCCCAATAGGGTGGAGATGTGACCACTAGATCAACAGAGTCTACAGATACATGACTCAGGAGATTCCGCGCGTCGTCGCAGTGTATCGTCCGCTCACCGGGTTCATCCGCTAAACGTGGACCTCCTTGGAGTGTCTTACCCTTTTGTAGTCCGTCTTCGTCGAATTCAAAGGTGACGGATGGGTGTCTCTCCCGCGCTATACTGCAGAATCGAGATTCGAGGTCGATTCCAATTCCGTGCTTGCCTAGCAACTCAGCCGATATTGGCGTGGAACCAATTCCACAAAACGGGTCGAGGACAATCTTATCTTCTTCTGTGGTGAAACACTGAATGAGTCTGATCACGAGGTCCATGGGAAAGATAGCAGGATGCCCCAGACGAATTTCTTCCTGCGTCTTCCTAATGTCACTCCATACGCTAATGGAATAGCGCTGCCAGGTTTTGCCATCCAACTCGTTGGCCTTCTTAAGGCTCGATCCTCTCCTCGGATCGGCAACCTGTTTGGAATCATTTGCATTGGTCACTGACAGAGGGAGTTGTGAACCAGTCTGTGGTTTCACTTCCTACACCTCCGGTCCCTGGTATGGGTGATCGTATGTTAGCTGGCCAACCATTTCGTATGGCCAGTGTAGCAGAAGACAGTCTACAGGGCACGAGCGAGCGTTCAAGACATACCCTGCGTTTTGCCCTCTTAGGCTTGGTCGCTTGAGAAGTGGCGGGCCGAAGGTCAGAGGAACGCGGCGTCACTGTAATAGCTGACACCGACCCCTCTGGCACGCGCAGGCACAGCCTTCTCGTTCTCATACATGAGACCGCCGTGCTGGATGTCTATCCCCAACCACTATGCGTTGTGTTGAGGAGACCCGGTAACGCTTTTGGCCTTACCACAAGATCGGATCCGACACAATGGCTTGCAAGGCATTACAAGGGCTGTATTCCTGGGTGACAATAGGTAGTTGAGCAATTGTCTACGATAGCAATGGGCGAACACGACACATCTAAGGGATGAGGCATCCAACTTGGCGCTCTCCGAACGACAGATTCTCGATGCCCTCAGCCGGACGCCGTTCGTCGATTCGACGGAGCTTGCG
This sequence comes from Dehalococcoidia bacterium, assembly GCA_965197675.1. Lineage (GTDB taxonomy): Bacteria > Chloroflexota > Dehalococcoidia > Plut-88900 > Plut-88900. Next base: position 2,444,645 of record OZ240221.1, read on the forward strand.
CTCATCCTCGGCGAGCCGCACGCCACGGTACATCGTGTCCTGGCCCACCTGCTGGCCGAAGGCATCGTGGGGAGGGTGAGCCACGGCACCGTCCACCTGCCGTCGAGCCAGAGATACCACCTGACGGCCAACGGCATCGGCGAAGCCGCCTGGGTGCTCGGCTTCGCCACACCCTCGGACTTCGTGCGGGCCTACCCCATGTCGAGGGAGTGGCTGACGCTGCTCCTCCGCAGGATGGACGCGGTGGCCAGCGTCTACCGACTCGCCGCCTCGATGTCCCCCGGCGTCGACGGGCTCCGGTCCCGGGTGGAGTTCCACCGCAGAGGCCGCTTCGACGCCACCATCACCCTCCACGACGGCCGCAGCTTCGGCGTGGTGCGCCAGGGCCTGGCCCTGCGGCGCCGGTCTCTCTACGACCGGCTGAGATCCATAGCCGAGTACGACTACAGCCGACGTCCCGGCGCCGTCCTGGTCCTGGTGCCCAGCGTGTGGGAGGAGAGGTTGACGACGAGGTTCTGCGACGACAGGAACATCAGCGACTGCTACGTTGCCGTGGAGTCCGGGGACGCTCTCGAAAGGCGTGACCGTCGCCTCTGGTGTTCCACGTCATGGGTGATCGGCAGCCCGTTCTTCTCGCTGGAGGCCGTGGTCTCTCGCAACAGCCCCGGTGGAGCGCTTCGTACGCAGTCGCTAAGTCGGAAGCGAGTATCGATACCCGACCCTGAGCGGATGGTGCAGGCTGCGCCGACCTTCAGCATCAGCCCGTCGGAGAAGCGGACTCTCGACCTCGTGACTGACCACCCGATGATCTCCTGTGAGCATCTGGCCCGCTGGCTCGGCGTTTCGGAGGGGCGCGTCAGCCAGATGATGCACAGCCTCGTCGATACCTGGGACCTGGTTGAGCGACGAGGAAAACGGGGCGACATCCGCTACACTCTGTCCGACGAGTTGCGGCAGATCGGCGAACTCGCGCCGGAGTGCTCACGTTGCCGCAGGGGCGTTCTCCAGGTGATAAACGGTAAGCCGGGTCCCTTCTGGGGCTGCATCGAGTACCGGTCCAAGCCGTCATGCCGATAAGGGACATTGGAAGAGGAACCGTCCGTAGGCGTGCATAACCGAGAAGGAGACGCGGCCGTTCTCTTCTGACAGGCCCGCCCCACCCCCAGAGTGTCCGGACGCCCATTGCGTCAAGGTATCCTGTGGCCTACAACAAGGCAGTAGTCGAGATTCGCCAGACCGAGGGAGCACCAATGCCAGAAACGCAGACCAGGCCGTGGGACCCGGCGGAGCATCTGGAGACTGGGGCGGACATGGCAGCCTACCTGAACGTTGCCCTGGAAGAGGGCGACTTGAGCATAATCATGGCGACTCTGGGAGACATCACCCGCGCCCATAGGATGGCGGTGGTGGCGCAGAAGACTGGGCTGGGCAGGGAAAGCCTGTACAAGTCACTGTCCGCCAACGAGAACCCGGAGTTGCCACTGTGGTGAAGGTAGTGCGCGCCCTGGGTCTCCGGCTTCAGGTCATTTCAAATGGCCTTTAAGTATATCCAAATCTGATGACACTTCGATCAGCCAAAAATTAGTGTGGATTGATTTATCAATTGGTTTCACCATGTCATGCTGCAAGGATAGCGTATACGGAGGTCTATCTACACTTCTGCGCATTATAGCCCCCAACTCTCGCAGCCAAGGCATTCAAACTATAAACGGAGGTACCCTCAGAGGGTGTATAAACAGTCAGGCAGTGTGCCCTCTCTGTATAGTACGGACTTGAGGGCCAGGGGAGGAGATACACCATCCATGAGGAACGAAGGCACTGCGAGAAGGTCGGAGTCAAGGCCCGGGTGGGAAGCATCTGGAGGATTGGGTTCGGGATCAAGTGCCGGGACTCATCTGCTGGGAAAAGAGGTGACGGAGTCTTGGGAAGGGCCACGTCGATCCGCTGGTCTGACTTGGACTACGACATTGGCTATGGGAACTGATACGCCAGCCCCCGGAGTCTTACGCTGAGTTCGGGAACGATACAGCTAGACGGCCGCGAGTCCGTAACACCGAGGAGCAGTTCGAGAGCCGACTGCTGCTGCTGTTCGTCCATAGGATCAGGAATGTTGCTGAGTTGATCTTATTTAAGAAATTCAGCAGTATATCCTTGAAATCAGAAAGCTTATACTATCGTAATTCGCCTGAATCAGGATTTGCTAAACTTGGGGATTTCCGGGATTCCCGGCTATCGAGGACAATGGCGTATGAACATCTATCGCTTATTGGCGCCGGTTGCTTCGATCCTGGTGGCGGTTGCCTGCGCCGCCGATAGTCCAACGCCTGTCCCGATGGCCACACGAGATATTGACGCCACAGTGCAAGCTGCCGTGCCAACCGCTACCCCGACGCCAACACCCGTGCCAACCGCTACCCCGACGCCAACACCCGTGCCAACCGCTACCCCGACGCCAACACCTGTGCCAACCGCCACCCCGACGCCAACACCCGTGCCAACCGCCACCCCGACGCCAACACCCGTGCCAACCACCACCCCGACGCCAACACCTGTGCCAACCGCTACCCCGACGCCAACACCTGTGCCAACCGCCACCCCGACGCCAACACCTGTGCCAACCACCACCCCGACGCCAATACCCGTGCCAACCGCTACCTCGACGCTGAGAGCAATGGTGAAGCAGGTCAGGCCCGCCGTGGTGCGGATTCAGACCAGTTCGGGGTCTGGCTCCGGGGTCATTTTCGAGATGCAGAGCCAGACAGGGTACGTCATCACCAACCATCATGTCGTCGAAGGTGAAGTACAGGTCAGCGTCATAGTAAACGATTCTACTACCTATCTCGGTTCGGTCCTGGGTACTGACAGCGTTCGCGACCTCGCGGTGGTCGGCATCTGCTGCGGCAACTTCCAGACCCTGCCCTTTGGCAACGCCGCAACCCTACAGCCTGGCGACGAAGTGGTGGCCATCGGTTACGCCCTGGGACTACCGGGCGAGGCCACCGTAACCCGTGGCATCGTGTCGGCAGTGCGTTACGATTCAACGCACCGCAGCGATGTGATCCAGACTGATGCGGCCATCAATCCCGGTAACAGCGGCGGCCCCATGCTCTCGATGTCGGGCGAGATCCTGGGCATCAACACCTTCGGTTACGAGGAAACGCAGAGTGGGAGGTCCGTAGAAGGACTGAGTTTCGCCATATCCGAGCAGACGGTTCAACAGCAAATCCCCACCCTGCGGGCCGGCACATCCGCCCCCACTCCCGCGCCCACCCCCAGCCCCACCGCTACGCCCACGCCGGGGCAAACCAGCGATTTCGGGCCCATCAGCGGCGAGCTGCGGCACGACCCATCGGACGGGTCCATCGAGATCGAGTATGCCAACGTTTCCATTGCCAACATGATGGTGGAGGCAACATTCGTCAACCCGTACTCGGCAGCTTCTAACAAATGGGACTACGGGTTCATCTTTCGGCGAGAAGACACCGGCCCGGCCATTCATGTCGTAGTCACCAGTGATCGGCGTTGGTATCTCGCGTGGAGGGAAACACCAGCCGCTGACAACCAACAAGTGGGCGGGGGAACCCTCAAAACATTCGACACCAGCGCAGGAGGACGTAACCACCTGAGAGTCGTCGCCATCAAAGAGCACGGCTGGCTTTTCGTCAACGATGAGTTTGTCTCAGGTCTCGATTTGTCGGACGTAACTGAAGAGGGTGACGTTGCCGTCATTACCGGAGCGTTTGCAGGGGATGAAGTCGCCGGCGCAGTCACCCGGTTCGAGAATTTCAGAGGTGACCGGCTAAGCAAGCGCTACGGCCCAGCCGACGGGAAGTTGGAAAAAGAGCCTGGGAAAGTTGCCACACATGGGAGCAGGGTTCAGACGCGTGACCTTGTAGTGAAGGCAGAGTTCCTTAACCCCCAAGGATCCGACTGGAGCTATGGGTTGATGATTCGCAATCCTGCATTTAACCAGCTCGAAGTTATCGGACTGACAGATAAGGCATGGTGGTTCCACGAAACCCGCGACGTTGGCGATGATGAATACACCAAATTGGCGGATGGCTACCTATCGGGTGCAGGGATAACTTTACTGAGCAGAAACCACCTGTTGATAATCGCAATCGAGGGGGCCGGTTGGTTTTTCGTAAACGACCAGTTGGTTGCCAAGCTGGACCTGGGCCACAACCAGACCAGTGGCGGGGTTAGCGCGATGGGCGATTTCTACTCAAGCCACCAGGGTTCGCCCAGCTTTGAGAACTTCAACGTCTGGGCTCCTTGAACGGCCATAAGGCAAGGCCCGGTTAGTTCAACACAGATACCCGTCCGTCATTTCGGCCAAGGCAGGAATCCGGGCGTGTGTATGGTGGGTTCCTTAGAAACTGACTCCAAACAAGACACTAAACCGTATACTGCCATATCTTAAGTCTAGCCTTCAAGTGCTCGACTTCGGCTGTGGACTGGGGGCCATCTCCGTCGGTCTGGCCAGAGGGGTAGACCCTGCGCAGTTTGACCACCAGCCTGATCCGGCTCGCCGCCAAACCCAACGTAACCATTGCCTTCCGCCATCATGCCGCTCACCCCAACGCAGCCCCTAGCTCTCTTAAGAGATCCCAGCCAGCCGAAAGGCCCTGCCCCTATCTCAGCGGATATAGACAACTGAGCTCGGTTGGGAGTACAGTTAGAAGAGCGAGGCTACTCTGCGGGTTCGGAGATCCGTGCGATGCCTGAAACCTACCCCATATATTTCTCCACTCTTAAGATAGAGAACGTCCGGTGTTTCGGCGAGGGTCAGGTGCTCGATCTAACTGCTGATGGCCGGCCGGCGCAGTGGTCCCTGCTCATCGGGGAAAACGGAGCAGGGAAGACGACCCTCCTAGAGTGCCTGGCGTGGATGCGTCCGGTGCCAGAGGTAAATGGAGTCTCTGCAGTCCCGGCAGGCCCGGAGCGTCCGCGAGGATATGTCCCCTTTTCGAGTGGCCGACTAAATTCTGCTTTGACCATCGAAGAAAACGAAATGCTTGAGACGCTGCCACGTGTTGGTTCTCGGGCAGTGAAGCTCGATGCCAAGCTCTCTTTTGGTGGTGCCGGTTTCTTGCCGGAGAATGTGCCCAGCCAAGCAAAAGATATTCGCCTTAGTGTGCGACTCAGCTTCGATGAGCACGCACAGCTCCTTGACCTTGTACCAAAGAGAGCTCAAATCAAGGGGTTGGGCGGCCCATTTCATGACCCACTACTGATAGTCTCCTACGGCGCGAACCGATACCTCGGTGAACGCAACTCGCTTGGCGGCGACGAGCCAGATCCATGGGATCATGACCGCCTTTCTAGAAGCACGGAACTCTATGATGCCGAAGAAATACTTATGACCCTCGACTACGCAGCTACTGTTAATTCCGCGGCACCCGAAAATCTCAGTCTTAAGCGGGTAAAGGAAGTGATATCCAGGATACTCCCTGACGATAACAATAGCGATAGAATCCATATCCATCCTCCCGACGTGCTGGAAAGCGGCCGGCTCAGCGGTGTTTACGTCAAGACGTTCTCCGGTCTAGTTCGCTTGTCTGCACTGAGCCTGGGTTATCGGACCACTGCAGGCTGGGTAATGGACTTGGCGTGGCGGTTCTTAAACCGATACCCAGATAGTCCGAACCCGCTTGGGGAGCCCGGGATAGTACTCATCGACGAAATCGACCTACATCTGCATCCCCTCTGGCAGCGGGAGATCATGAAGGATCTGAGCACGTTGTTCCCAGCGACGCAGTTCATCGCCACGTCACACAGTCCGCTAATAGTACAGGCCGCGGAAACAGCGAACTTGGTTCTGCTGCAAAAACGGGATGATAAAGTCGAAATAGTTAACAATCCGGGTGTATCGAGGGACCTCCGAGTCGATCAGATCCTAACGAGTCTACTCTTCGAAGTGCCGAGTTCACGTAACGAACGTATTGAACGCTTGCTCGCCCAGAGGGCGGAGCTAACAGACAAGACTGAACGGTCGCCGGAGGAGGAGAATCGCCTCAGAGATATCCGTCGACAGATTGATGAGTTGCCTACAACGCAGGACAATAGCTACCAGATTGCCATGGACATCATACGCCAGTTCGCGGCCCGTCTTGAAGATAGGGAGTCTAACGGGCTGTGATCCGTATTCACCGAACTAACCCTGCGCCTGCTGTGCTAAGGCGACTCGGTCCACCTCAGACGGAACTTGACTGCGCTGCCTATGAGGAAGCTCCCGAAGAGTACAGATCCGGTCGCCAGCGGTTTTCAGACAAGCGGCACTACAGCAAGAAGGCCGTCAAAGACGTCCTCAGGAAGATGCATCACGACAAGTGTTGCTACTGTGAGACGAAGCTAGCCACGTCTGCCTACCTTCATGTCGAGCACTTCAGGCCGAAAGCAGCAGTCCGCCAAAGTCGTGCTGAGGATACCGAATTCCCCGGGTACTACTGGCTGGTCTATTGTTGGGAGAACCTTCTATTGGCGTGTTTCGACTGTAACACGACGTGTAAGGACACCGTGTTCCCTTTGGAGAACCCAGCACAACGTGCGCGGTCACACAACGACGACCTCACAAAGGAGCGTCAACGATTCGTGAACCCCACAGCAGAAGATCCCAGAGACCACATCCGCTTCGTAGACGATCTCCCTGTTGCGCAGACCGAACGCGGCCGTCATACCATCGAAGGACTTGGCCTACGTCGTCCCGCACTCATTGAGGAAAGGCTGCAGTGGTTTCGAATAATTAAAACGCACATCGATATTGTAAAGGCTATGCCATCTCCTGACATCGAAGCCCTTCAAGGTGAGGCAGCTAGATTCGTAGAACAAGCTATGCAAGTCGACTCCAAGTTCAGTTCAATGGTGATGGACCTCGTGGAACAACGAGGGTTTTAATCGGCAAAATCGAGCAGCTTGGCAACAAGGGTGGCTCCATCGCGGGTCAACTCATCACACTCTCGGAATTCCTGGGCCTGTTTAATCTGACAGTCAATCTGCGCTATACGTTCTGTCAGATAATCATTTGTTGAACTAGGTCGCTGCACTAGGATTGCTCTTAGGAAGGAGCTAATAACACAAAACGCATACAGGGCTTGGAGAATACTCTCTGAATTCCGTCGTTCGTTGCGCCAGGGTGAGTAGTACAGGCCACTGTTGGGAAGCACTAAGGGAACCACTCGCTCAACCAACGTCAGTTGGAGGTGCATCGCCTCGTGAAGAATAGCCTCCGCAACTCTCAACGCGGCCACCTCGGACCACGTAGGTGGCACCGAAACAAAAACAGAGAAGGGCACAGCTGGGTCGCTGAAACTCACATCCGTTTCGTCTCCGCCAGGGTCGATGATGTGAAGTGACCCTACGAGCGTAGAGACCGTCGGCCACACTGTAGGTACAAGGTTCAATACGGAGAGTGCTTCTTCCAACTGGTGGGCGACGGTTCCCACCACTCTGTTCGTATCCAAAAACCGAACGTCGTGTCCTGCCACCTGTCGGGCTAGGTCATCGGGAAGTATCTCAACTGGTATTTCCCCATCATCGGCGTCGGCTCCCCTATTCGGCCCTGCGCCACATCGGGCTACAATCAAGCGTGCCTCGCTAGGGTTCCTTCGGAGTAACCGCGCAGTGCCATAAGATGCTTGCGTCATCTCAACATCACGTGCTAGTTGATTCCAAGCGACTCCCGAGAGTGGCTCCGCGAGTCCAGGGAACCAGGGGGGCTTAGACCTATCTTGGAGGGCCGCTCGGACACGTGAGCTGACGTCGTTAATGTCCATTGTCGGCATAAAGGGAATACACAACCGCGAACCGTTCTCCATCGAGGACCAGTGACACGGCATGGTTCGATTTCTCGGATATTTCGAACCCAACGACGCTCCCGGCCAGCGGCATCAGGACCCGGTGGACATCAACAGGGTTCGTACTGTTGAACAGCATAAGAAAACCGCCTTGGGAGATACTCCACCCCTGGTTGAGGTGGAGTATCACGCGGTGAGTCTCCCCGGTTGTGAGCAGATCATTGTGAATTCGGATTCGCTGCCCAGGCAGTAGCTTATGGACTGACCAGTCTACGCTGGCTGCGAATGATCTGTGGAATAAATCCCCGACCTCTTGGCGCATTGCGTCCAAGAAGACTGGATCCGTCAAGGAGGAAACTGATGCTGGCAGCTGTCCCTCAGTCCAGCGCAGTTCATGCTGTTCGTAGAACTCCGCTTCTACTAGCTTCCAGTGGGCCTCGGATTCAAGCCACGTGAGCGAAGACGAAATCGACTCCTGATCCAAGGCTGCCATGGCTGTGAAATATGGGAAGGGATCGTGGTACACGTGCAGCGAAGCTGGCTTGATGAGTCGTGCTAGTGTCATATAATCATGGACCAGAAACGAAAGCATTGACGGCGTCCCTGATACGACCGATCAACAGCTTTTGATCAGCGCAATACACTGACGGATTGTCATAACCTTTGTCGTCGCTCCATCGGTGAAGGGTCATCCCTCCTCCACAGACACTCAGTTCGGAACAATCTAAGCAGGTAGGGCTGCTTGGCCGCTGCATTGCTAGAGATTTGGAGAAGTCAGTCGATTGGAGAATGTCTCTCAGCCGATGGGTGTGCACCGACCAAGGCGCATCAAAGCGGTCCGCTCCATCGAACGAGCTCTTGAGGGTGTCATTCTTGGTTATCGATCCGTCAGTGTCTATCACTAGCATTCCGTAGTCGGTTAGACCGATCCCTTCCTTCGTCCCCGATCCCCCCAAGACTAGTTTGACCATATCATCGAGGATTCGGATTCGAATTGGATGTTCATCAGCTACATAGGCTTCAAACAACCGCGCCATCCATCTCCCATATTCGGTTGTTGCCGACGATGCTTTGCCCGGAGGTAAGCGGGAGTGATTGCCGTCTCGGTATATGAAATCGAGGTTAGGGGGGGTTAATTCTTTGAAGAACGAGTAGACTTCATTGGGATCAGAAGTAGGGTCAACCACCGCAAGCACACCCGTAAATAACTGTTGCCCTGCCGGGTGTGAACGAAGGCACTCAAAACTCTCCATCACACGATCAAAAGTTCCGCGATCATCGAAGCCAACACGGTTTCGGTCGTGAATATAACGCGGACCGTCCAGGCTCAAAGATATCGTTACGCTGTTGTCCGCGCACAAATCAAGAATCTCGGAAGTAATAAGCGTCCCGTTGGTTTGGATACTTATTGCACAAGCATCCGGAAGCGCGCGTCGAAGCACAGCGATCACGTACCCTAAGCTATCTTTGCCAAGGAGCAGGGGCTCGCCTCCGTGGAGCACAACCGCGAACTGTTGCCCCTCGGAGTACGCAAGCTCATGCAGTCCGTCAGCGATCGCTGCGCACGTTTCGGGTGACATTTGCTTCGGCTGACGGGACCACCCAAAGTCCCCTAAGTGGTAAACATAGCAGTATGCACAGTCGATATTACAGCGACTTGCGACTTTGAGCAAGACTGTGTCGATCTTAGGCATAACAACTTGCCGCTCAGCGGGACCGGTTGTGTCTGTTGTGCATACGGTTATAGGCGTAGTGCTCGGTTACTTGTTCGTTACGCACTTCTTCAACAAGCCTAGCGAGCACCGGGCTACCCGCGACCAGTTCAGTAATGTCAATCCCCTCTGGTGACTCGAAGTCTTCCGTGCTTTCCATTTGTCCCTTTCCAGTCATCTCGTCGTTCATTCCAGACCACCTAGACAGACTTGCCGCTTTCCTAGGGACCGGGGGCCCCAACTTCGGCAATGATACCACGTGCTGCCCTGGAAATCTCAAGTAGAGTTCCCCGAAATAGTGTGACCGTGAGATCTAAGGACGGGATGGACGAGTTGGAACTGCTGAGCAAGGAGGTGCTTGACGCAGACCTCGACTTCTTGCAAGACGACCTACTGCGCGGCATCCGTTGATTGCTCCTGGCCGCGCCGGTCGTTTCCGATGTGCCCTGGTGGGCCTCCACCTAGGCCAGCCGCCGCAACTGATTCAGGCTATTCGCCAATGAAGCCTAGTCTGAGGCTCGGCTTACCTTTCAAGCCAATGGCCGTCAGCGATGGCTGGCATGACTGGCCGTCACTGCCCGATCTGTTTCCCATTGCGTATTCAGGCGTTAAGACGGCGTGAGACGGCTTCCTCGTCGATATCGACCTAGACCGCCTTAAGGCTCGGATTGTGGACTACTTTAATCCCCGCCTAAGTGATGAGGAGGTTGGACAGCGCCATCCGATTGCAATACAAACTGCTCCCTGATTCAATCCTGGTTTTGCCCGCGCCGCCCTTCTCTCTCGGGGGGGCCTGGTCGAATCCGGTTTCGTCCGATACTCTTACCGTCCATTCGATACTCGGTGGCTCTATTGGGAGGAGGACACCAAGCTACTTGACGAAAAACGTTCCGAATACAAGCCGCATGTATTTGAAGGTAACCTTTGGCTGTCCTCATCCCATAGAATTAGGAAGGGGGAGTCTGAACCGCAGACTGCATTCACGCGCCATATCGCATCTTACCATCTGATTGAACGAGTCGCCAACTGGTTTCCCGCTTACCTCCGCGACGGCGGACTCGGGATCGACATGCTCGGGGGAATACAGCGTCGCCCCAATCTGTCTCCCGCCGCTCAACGCTATCTCGACCGCATGGGCACAGACGTAGATGACCTGTTCCACCATGTGCTCGCCGTGCTGCACGACCCTGGCTATCGTGAGGCCAACTCCGGGGCACTACACATGGAGTGGCCACGCATCCCACTTCCGGGCTGGCCCGACGGTGACGAGGATGGGGCAGCAGACGAGTTCGCCACATCCGCGGCGCGGGGTCGGGAGCTGGCCGCGTTGCTGGACTCGGACACTCCCCTTCCCTGTGTCACGGAAGGAGTGCTGCGCCCTGAGATTGCCACCGTAGCAGTGCCGTCCACAGTGGACGGCGGCTATATGGCAGGCCACGACTTCGCCCTGTCGGCAGGCTGGGGTCACTTCGGACAGGGCGAGGCCGTCATGCCTGGTCAAGGTCGTGTAGCAGAGTGTCCCTACACCGTGGACGAACGGACCGCTTTGGGCGGGGCTGTGTCGATTCTCGGCGAAACGACGTTTGACGTGTACTTGAACAACCGCGCCTACTGGCGCAACGTCCCCTCCGCCGTCTGGAGCTACAAGCTCGGTGGATACCAGGTGCTCAAGAAGTGGCTCTCCTACCGTGAGCGTAAGGTTCTCGGCAGTGTACTATTACCGGAGGAGGTGCAACACTTTGCTGATTGCGCTCGACGGGTAGAGTCGATCCTAACGCTTAACCCTGCAAAGTAAAGACAGACATGGAAGTCTTTCAGTACCAAAGCCAGATAGACCAGGTTCGCGATGCGCTTTGGGGGAACTTAGGGAATGGCGCGTCCGTAATGGTTGGGAGTGGGTTCAGTGGGTCTGCCCTAAAAGTGAGGCCAGATGTAGGTGACCCTCCAATGTTGCAGGATTTAGCAATTGAGATACACAGGAGATTGTATCCGGAAAGCGACGAACTAGCCCGACAAGCCAAGGTTTCCACTACAGCTGCTGCTAACCAGATTTTGAGCCTAGCACAGGAGTATGAGACCGCATTCGAACGAGCAAACCTGCACCAGCTTCTTCATCACCTGATCCGAGACGACGACCCGAAACCTGGGAATACACATTCCCGATTACTGCAACTTCCATGGCGCGACGTGTTCACAACAAACTGGGACACCTTGTTGGAGCGAGCACGGCCTCAGGTGTTGGACAGAGCCTATAGTGTCGTAAGGGACATGGATGAGATTCCGCTCGCGGACAGGCCACGAATTCTGAAGCTGCACGGATCGTTCCCAGCTCAATTCCCGCTCATCCTCACCGAAGAGGACTACCGGACATACCCAACCAAGTTCGCTCCGTTCGTAAATACTGTCCAACAGGCAATGATGGAAACAGTTTTCTGCCTGATAGAATTCTCAGGGAATGACCCCAACTTCCTGAAGTGGTCAGGCTGGGTCCGCGACAATCTTGGGGCCTCGGCCCCAAGAATTTACTTGGCCGGTTGGTTAGATCTACCGCATCATAGGCGCAGGATGCTGGAAAGTCGGGGGGTTGTGCCTATCGATCTCGCGCAACACCCTATGGCTAACGAGTGGCCTGAACACCAGCGTTACCATAACGCCATCGAGTGGGTGCTACACACGCTCGAACGTGGACGCCCCTATGATCTTACGTATTGGCCTTTGCCGATTAGCCTGCCCTACTCGGCGATTCCCAGGCACCTTGAGCCAGTTGTGCAAATAACCTCCAAACAACCTAAAGAGGAACCTACCTGGGAGACAAGAGTTGATAATGACATGCTTCATGAAAGAGTAAAGGAGACCCTCGACATCTGGAGGCACAACAGGCAGCTATACCCTGGGTGGATAGTGTTCCCGTCTGGTGAAGAACGCCAGATGCTCAGTGCGTGCACAGACAATTGGGAACCCATGATCCTTGAGTCGTTATCCAGTCTTGTGCCAGTGGAACGACTGAGCGCCCTTCGTGAACTAGTGTGGCGACGAGGGATTCTACTTGAGCCAATCTCCGATCAATTAGAAGCGGCGGCAGAGGAGGTCCTTGAATCTATAGACTGCCAAGGCCGCACAATCAACAAAGTTGCAGACCCTAGGATCGATTGGGGCACCGTTCGAGAGGCATGGTGGACCGTAGCGCATGCTCTTGTAACGGCTGCGCGGTTTCGCTTCGACAATAACCTGTTTGACAAACGGACTGAGGCCTTAGGGCCTTTTGTGAGTGATCATCCTGACGTTTTTCACAGACTTCGCCAAGAACACTGCCTTCAAGGAGTCTACTCGATGGACTTTGAGACTTTGGAGCGTCTACTTGAAGACTGGGATGTCGGAGACTGTGACCCAATTTGGATGATTCGCAAAGCTGCTCTGTTTTGGGAATCAGATCGAAACGATCAAGCCGCAGAGTTGATTAAGCAAGCACTGGATGCAATACGGTCAAATCCTGACTCAGACGGGCGTGTCACAAGCGCGTCGCGAGAGGGTTGGGCAATGTGGTCTGCGTTCACTATGGAGAAACGACAAGAGTTCCGTAAGCGGTGGGATGAACTTGCTGCCTTGAAATGCGATGCCATGTTGGAGAGGGATCTCATCGCTCGACAGATAAACGATAGCGGAGGTTCTCGAGAGGCGCCAGTCTTTGATCTCGGCGTCAGGCGTGGCGAGCGCCTACGCTTTTCCAATGCAGTACAGCGGCGGCGTCTTGCGGCATACCGGGCGATACGACTATCGGAAGTGACAGGACTGCGCCCGGCTATCGCCGCTAGTATCCTGAAACTCGCGTCAGCTGAGATAGCGAGCACCAGTCCAGAGCTTGCAGTGCGTCTTGTTCTGACTACCTGCACCTACGAAAACGACGAGACTATCCAGAACGTCTTGTCACGGACTCGAATTGCCCTCATGTCAGTTGACTTAGTGCAGCAACTGGTGACGGAATGCACCAATCTTGTCGAGTACGGAGTCCGTCGGGGATGAGTTGAGCGAATACGAGTCGCCATTGAGGTCTTGTCCAGACTTGTTCTGCGACTTGATCTCGACTCGGTACTGGTCGTTTTCGACAAAGCACTGAAGTATTGCCCCAGCAATCAGGACAAGGCTTTGTCTAATGTCTTGGTTTTCTCTTCCCTGTGGAACCTCTTGAGAAGATCATGGGAGGCATTGCCTCTAGATCGCCGGGCTGAGCGAGTTCTTGACATTCTAAGTGCGCCCATTGTTGGCATCGACGGATTCCAAGCACAATTCGAAAACCGGCGCCCAGACCCCGGGAACTTGCTGCGCGGAGATTCCGAACCGCTGCTACCGGAACGTGCCAACGGCAACGAGGAACGTTGGCAAGCAGTGGTAAAGCTGCTGATACTTAGCTTAGGCGCAGTGGGTGCTGCGCGTGGGAGGGCGGCTAGGAGACTCCTCCCCGTGACGTCACGAAATCTGTTGACTAAAGAGGAGTTATCCCAAATCGGCAAGGCTCTCTGGGCAAAGGAGCACACTTCTGACGAGGGCCTACCAGAGAACACTGACCTTTATGACTGGACATTTCTTGTTTTGCCCGAACCGAAACTTGGTCTGGCAGACAAACGTTTTCGGCTCAAGTGGCTATCTGTAGATCCCGCCAAACTCCAACACAGCGCCTCCAGTGCCGGGGGAATCACTACAGTGAGTTTTCCGTACGAACCTGCTGATCCGGCCAGACTCGAAGATACGCTCTGCAACGTGGGGAATGCCTTCTCCATTTCAAGGGACCGTGGGGGTGCATTCGGACTTAGTAGTCAAGAACGCAAACACATCCTGGATCTTGTTTCCCTTTGGGCCAAGGCCGATGTCCCGTCGTACTCCTTCCAACTTATGCAGGGTATGGCACGGAAACCCACATTCCTGGCCCTCGAAGGACTGGTGTTGATCCTGGCTGAGGCAGAGGTTCCTGAATCGGTTGGCGAAGACCTATTCGGGAAACTCAAGAAACTGACCGAGTCGGGTATTCCAGGTTTTGGACTTATACATGGGTTAGTCAAGACAATCCCAGACCGCTTTGACGAACTCCAGACTTGGCTGAGGATGGGATTGGTGTCCGATGATGCTGCTCTAGTTGCGAGCGCTATGTCAGGTTTGCGTTCCTGGCTGAAAGCATCGGTTGATACAGGAGCATCGCTTCGTCGTCCTCCAGATGACTTGCTGCGTGAGATCGGCTTGATGATCAGTTCCCGCAGGAGTGTCGCACTCCCACAAGCACTTCAGCTTGCCAGGTGGGTGTTCGATGAAGGAACATCAGCGCATCGGGAGAGGATGCTCCCCTTAGTATTGCAGGGCCTAAGCTATCTCGCCGAGGAACTAAAATACGACCGTGAACGCGATCCGGAGGGAATCGCTGACATGCCATTGCTGCGATGGCTATGTGTTCAACTCGCACAGTCAATGGCGAAAGGTGGTTTCAGAGACGAACCGGCTGTTGAACTCTGGTTGAACCTCGGCAAGGGAGACCCGCTTCCCGAGATTCGATATGCTGTGCCGCCATCGGCTTTTCCCGAAAAGTAGCCCACCTGCGTGGAATCGAACCCTGTGCAACTTCTCTGAATACGTTAGTATTACAAGTAGCCATGTGAGGGGCGTTGCCCCAAAGGTTTCACTTAGTCTCTATCTGGTATTCCTCTGCCGAAAAATCACAACTTTACAACCAAATCAAAACTTCTGTGTACAGTCTCCTTTGGCCGACCAACATGCACTAGAACCGATCATTTGTGCGGATGTGGTGGTAACAAATGTGGGACATTATGGTCATAACCCACTAATTTATAGGGGAGTAATAATCCCACCCTCTCCGCCAGCGATGAATTCTTCGTCGTGAAGAGGCAACGGGGACAAATCGAATTGGATCGCTTATGGAGCACCATTATCGTTTGGAAAAGCGCTGATCCGTTTTGAGGATCGAGAAATCACCCACGCGACCCTCGAATCACGGATGGCTTACTCGGCTAATGTGCTGCCATCTGACCTGTATGTAGGTCTTCACTACCCATCTTGGTTTGTCAGAAACTCGTCTCGCCACTTTGCGTAAGCGTCTTGGTCGAGAACATCGGCAATCAACTTGGATAGGTCTTCAGTAAAGGCCAACTTCTCCGTATTTTCCCTCTGTCTTTGGCTGTGGAGGACTTCATAAACTGCCCTAACGGCAGCTCCAAAGGTGGCGTGGCCCTTCTGCTTGATCGCAACACCAAGCGATACTAGATATTCGGTATCTTCAAGCTCGGGTGAAGCGGTTCCCAAGATTATGGGCAGAGAAGTTGCTGATCGCAGTGCTTCTAACTCTCGTCGAGATTCAACATCCACCAGGAAGATGGCGTCTACCCCTGCTGTGGAATAAGCCCTTACTCGCCCTACAGTTGGATCGAGTCCTTCCGCTCCAAGCGCATCTGTCCTTCCGACGATTACCAACGAAGGATCGGTCCGTGCGCTCACCGCCGCTCTCAGTTTGCCGACCATTTCCGGGATTGAAATGAACTTCTTGACCTGGGGCGCTCCAAAACGTGCTGGGAGATCCGTGTCCTCTATAGTCAGCGCCGACACACCCGAGGCTTCCAAATCTCTCACAGTGCGCATTACGTTGAGGGCGTTACCATAACCGTGGTCTGCGTCCACCATCAGGCTTAATCGGCTGACTCGAGTTATTCGCTTTACCAGGTCTGCTAGCTCTGTGATCGTGATCAAGGTGATATCGGGAGCTCCCAAAATCACCGCCGAAGCAATCGAGCCTCCCAACATTCCAATCTCATAGCCCAGAAGATCGGCAATACGAGATGACGTAGGATCAAAAACCGACGCCGGCTGAATACACTCAGGCTGTGCCAGGCATTGACGAAACCGTTTTCTTGCATCAGTGGTGGACATCTTTGATGACATTTGCTGGACTACTGTTGTTTCCTGGTGGGTGAGCTCACTTAACGACTGTCACCGGACGAGAACCGCTCCTTGGGTGTTAGCTGAGTATGGGTAACTGCCTCGGGATGCTCGTAGGGAGTAAAAGCCTGTGTGGTTGAGACGGCGTGAGGGTCGCTTATCACGTTTATTACCGCCGGCTTACCCGATGCGAAGGCGCGCTCCAGGGCGGGGCGTATCTGGTCCGGCTTGTCTACGTACTCGCCATGGGTCCCCAGCGCTTCACCCAGCTTGTCGTAGCGCTGCTCCGGCCCTATATATACCCATGGTTTGCGGGGTTGTCCCTTCGGTGTTGCAGCCCATCCTCCATTGACGTTGACCACGGTAACCACAGGCAACCCGTGCCTAACCGCAGTGTCCAGGTTGATGGCGTTGATGCCGAAGGATCCATCGCCGTGCAGCACCAGGGTCTTCTTATTGGGTTTGGCCGCTTGTGCACCTATGCCGAAGGGCAGCCCCACCCCCATACACCCGGACCCACCAGAGTTGAGCCTGTGCCCAGGCTCGTAGGTGGGTATGGCCTGTCTCCCGAAGTTGAGAGTCTCATGGCCGTCCACAACCAGAATGGCATCTTTGGGCAGGAAGTCCCTCACCTCCTTCATCAGCCTCAGGGGATGTATGGGCACCTGGTCCGAGTTGAGAAGCGGCTCCGACTTCTCGGCATTGGCAGCATCCTTGGCCGCCAGCTTCTGTATCCAGGGTGAGCCCTTCTTGTTGGAGAACTTCTGCTCCTTGGCCTCCTGGGTCAGCTGTTGGAGCACCATCTTGGCATCCCCCACTATCCCCACATCCACAGGCCTGTTGTGGCCTATCTCCTCCCTATCCGTGTTCACCTGTATGAACTTCATCTCCGGGGAGAAGCGAGGCGCCTGCATGTACTGCCACACCCAGTTGTTGCGGGTCCCTATAGAAATAGCTACGTCCGCCTCTCTGAAGGCCAGAGACCGGGCAGCCAGGAAGGAGAGGTCGTGGTCTTCGGGAATGACACCTCTGCTCTGAGGTGTGGTGTAGAAGGGTATGCCAGTGGTCTCAACAAACTCCCGAAGCTCCTTCCACGCCTTGGACCAGAACACCCCTGTGCCGGTCAGCACCACAGGGCGCTCCGCATTCGCCAGCATCTCTACAGCCCTCTTCACCAGGTCCGGCTCCCCCATGGGCCTGGCATCGGTGCGGGAGTTGCTGGGGTAGTAGACCTCGTCCTCTTCCACCTCCTGATACAGGATGTCCCCGGGAAGGTCCAGATATACAGGGCCCGGCCGGTTGCCCCAGCACTTGCGGAAGGCCACGCTAACCAACTCCGCCATCCTCCTCGCAGAGTTGGCCTGACCCACCCACTTGGTGATGGGCTTCATGAGACCCACCTGGTCAACCTCTTGAAAGTCCTCCCAGTGGGTGAGCTGTGCGTTGCTGGAGCCTCCCAAGGCTATCACCGGACATGCATCTGTCATCGCTGTGACGATGCCCGTTACCAGGTTAGTGGTGCCCGGGCCTGAGCAGGCAGCGCATACGCCCGCCTCACCCGTTACCCTGCTCCACCCGTGGGCCATCATGGCCGCACCCTGCTCGTGGCGGGCATCGATTAGCCGCATACCCAGCTGTTGACACTCGTGGTAGAAGTCCTCCATGGGCCCGCCAGACAGAAAGAACATGGTGGACACACCCTCGTTCTTCAGCGCCTTCGCCAGGACCATATTTCCCGTTACCTTTGCCATGTTACCTCCCTATGTTCACACGCCGCTAAAAGTCTGGAAAATGTTTGCTGATCTAGCGCGCACTCCTGGGCGTCCAGCTATCGACTACAAGCCTTTCTGGAAGAAGTTGCGGGACCGATCCCGTTGTTGCATATTCGTAGAGAGTTGCGACATAGATGCCTCTCAAAGCTGCCGTAATCAAAATGAGTGCTCCCAGAGCAGTCACCCCCAATGCTACCGCTATCACCACTCCCGCCGGCTGAGGGATGATGACCCCAACTACAACAACCACCACAACTATGGGAATCGCCAGGATAATCACCATAATATCGAATCCGAAATTGCTTACAAGCTGCTCTCCCCACGTCTTCCGTAAGAGGGATGCAGACCGCTTGATAGCCTGAATGGGCCCTATTCCCTCGGCTACCAGAACAGGGATCACCAGATAAGTGATGACAGACCAGGCAACCTGA
This sequence comes from Dehalococcoidia bacterium, assembly GCA_965197675.1. Lineage (GTDB taxonomy): Bacteria > Chloroflexota > Dehalococcoidia > Plut-88900 > Plut-88900. Next base: position 2,463,289 of record OZ240221.1, read on the forward strand.
GCTACCAGGCCCACGATGAGAAGGACAATCATGGCTGCACCTCCGTGCTGGGAAAGCCCTCTCCTCGCAAATTTATTTATGGCGTAAAAGATCAACGACACTATAGCCGAGATAGCAGCCCAGCCGATGATTCCCATCAGGTTTCGGTTCGCGACTTGAAATCCGTCCCTCAGGGTTGGGTCTCCACCCTGTAACCGAATACGAGCAGCGCCGATCAAGGCCGCATTGAAGTAGATGATAATGAAATAGCTTATGAAGTAGCATATCCCCAATATCACGTAATCCGCAGGGATCATTTCGAACCCCTGATCCGCAGAGTCGGCAACCCTATCTACCAGCCCAGTTGCGAAGATCAGAGTGAAAGTGAAAATCAGGCTGATAGTCGATAGAAGTGGGAAGAGCATTAGCTCTTTGTCATGTTGCAGTATCCTCCAGCAGACTTTGAACAGTTCCCAGCTTCTTCCGATTGTAGCGAACATTTGACACCTCACTAGGGATCTCTCATTCTACAGGATTTCCTCTATTTTATCAGGAGGTAGAAACTGCACACTCAGGCTCCCACTGGTGGATGGGCATTGGCTGTGTCGGATTGTGGGAATTGATCTGACTCAACGCCACCTGCAAACCGGCTATGAAATTATACACGCGCCTCATCGGGGCCATACCGCCGTGGAATTGTCCGACCAGACAGCACCGAAAACGTGAAGGCTGCTAATAGAGAAGGTTCATACATTCTATAGTAGGTTTTATGTTAAGTTATGCATGCCAGTCAAGTTGACAAGCTGTAATGGGAATCTTATGCTTCCCCTGTTCTCATAGGGTTGGTATTATCGAGGTCCACGGAAGGAGTCAAGGCGGCATGGTGAGCTTTTCGCCGCACATCAGATTCTCTCCATCGTCAACATTTCGTTCATCCTCTTCACGGTGGTTCTCGGTACTAGCGCCCTTCAGCACCAACCCAGTAGTCCATCGACCTGTGAAGACCAGGGAGTAACCGTATCTGATCATCCAGTGGCGCCCTTCAGTCAAAAATGAGAGGATTCGAAGCTCAGACCGTCATAAGTGCCGTACAAGTCGTTTTCAGTAAGGCCGAGGCGCTCCTTAAACGGACTATCTAGAGAATCTTCAGATGCATTTCTGACCCCAGGGATATATAGATTTAGGCAACAGTATCGGTGTACAGCATGTAGTTGAAGCATCAACCGATAAGTATTCCACGCCACCGTTGGCTCATAATCGGGTCTCTGACCTGGGTGGGAGCAATCCAACTTACGATCTTCCTCTCCATTGGATTGTTGCTCCCCGACATATCCGAAGAGCTAGGCCTATCTCCCTCGGAACAAGGCTGGTTAGGCGCATCTGTGCTGCTGGCCAATCTGTTTTTGGCCATCCCGCTCGGCACCTTGCTATCTAGATTCCGGCCCTGGCGAATAGTCATGTTAATGGCGATAGGGGCTGGTGTGTTCTCCCTAATGCAGGGTTGGTCCCCGACGATAGCCTGGTTGCTCTTGGGACGCATAGGCGCGGGACTCTGCTTCACTGGCACCATAGCCCCAAGAGCATTGCTATTTCAGCAGTGGACTCCTCCGCATCGCCTACCCATCACCAATGGAGTCTGGTTCGCCGGGGTAGATTCAGCTTTGGGGGTCGCCTTCTTCATGACGCCGTTTCTCCTCGACTGGCTGGGTGGATGGCGGGAGGTGTTTTACCTCTGGGGTGGGATTGCATTAGCGGGCGCCGTGATATGGCTCATATTCGGTAAGGAGCGATCTACTAGAGAATACCAGGAAAGGATACGCTCACAGACCAGGACTCCACTTGTCGCCTTTCTTCGGTACCCAGAGTTCTGGGTGCTTGGTATTGGCATGGCGGGGTCCCAGATTGGATACTCCGCCATTCACATCTTCTGGCCCACTTTGGCCGAGAAGAACCTTGGCCTTTCCCTTACCACTGCAGGGGCAGCTCTGGGTATATCAGCCATGGGCGCAGGCTTTATCGACTTTTTCGTAAATGCAGTGCCGACGCTAGTACGACGCCAGCCCTTGGTGCTGGCTATTAGCGGGTTGGCTACGGTTGGGGTATACGTTGGACTGCTCTATTCCGAGTCCGAGGCACTAACTATTCTCTTAGGCCTGGCCGAGGGGATTTCTCGGGCATATTTCCCAGTTTTGTTCGTAATGATATTTCTGATGCCAAACATCAAGCCACGAGAGGTTAGTGTAGGAATAGCCTTTATCGAGACCTCTATTTGGGTTGGATCAGCCATCGGCCCCCTGCTTGTTGGATTCATCCACGAGACGACCGGTGATCTGCGGCTCGGACTCCTGATTGCTTCCTTTTCCCCGATTAGCCTGTTGGTACCTGCGGTGTTTCTCCAGGTTCGCAGGTGGTCTCCAATGGCTCCGACCAGAGGAGACCCCGCCGACTGAGTCCAGGCCACATCAGAGCTTGGCAGTTGTTTTTTTCACGTTGACACCACTGCCGAAATCCCCCACCTACAACACTCCTCTCCTGGATTCCCGTGTCAAGCACGGGAATGACGATATGGGAGGTGAGGGCACCCTTCGACAAGGTCTGGGTGAGCGGAGACGCCTCAACCTTCGCTCATGGTGAGCTTAGAGTTTATCCTGATCCCACCGGGGGAACTACATGGGCGGGGCTGATACCCAGTCGGCCCCGCTCATACCCTTATCGAGTAGGGGGCAGGCTCTAACCCTCCTCCCAAGGGAAAAGGAGCCGTGGAATCCAGGGCTGATGAACTGTTTGACATCGATGAGTCCAGAAGAGTAATCTACGAGCAAGTGACTCATTTCGTCCGCCAGGACACCGGAGCATAGGCCATTCTTCTTGGAGAGGTGCTGGAGTGGCCGATCAGGCGCGCCTGGAGAGCGCGTAGGGGGGCAACCCTCTCGTGGGTTCGAATCCCACCCTCTCCGCCATTATGCAATCCTTTTTCATCTCCTAAATCTCTGGTTTCTAACACAGAGGTTATGCATTCTCGCCATACATGGAAATTATATTATTCATAGCCCCCTATCCAGGCTGGCTGATACTTACTTTCTGAAGCTATGAAAATGGGGTTGCCCATGAAGAAGCCTAGCTTTAGTGGGCGTCAACATCGCTATCAAGATCCCCAAAGTTCACTACGAAAAGACCATAGCCTTCTATAGAGATGTTCTGGGGCTTCCGGTCGTCCAAGAGAAGGGTGGGGGCACAGGCAGGTCATACTCGTGTAAATACGGACCCAATAAGCTGTGGTTCGACCTGGTTGAGCACTATAGCCAGACCGACGTTTGGCTGGAGCTGGAGGCCGACGACATAGACTTGGCAGCCAAACACCTCCAAGATAGCAACGTACCCCTCAGGGACGAAATGGAGTCACTGGAAGGGCTGAAGGCTCATTGGATCTCTAGCCCAGTGGGAACCGTTCATTTACTGATTTAGAACGGATAGCTCTCATTCCCGTCAGACCCGTGGCTATTACTCCTGTTCCCTTTTTAATGCCTGTGCTATTATGATTCTATATGGAAGACCTTAAATATTGGCTTGCTTTCAACCGCATTAAGGGCATCGGCCGGGCCAGGTTTTCCTCTCTGGAAACCCACTTCGGCTCCCTCCGAGAGGCCTGGAACGGCAGCCTCACAGACCTCAAGGAAGCCGGCTTAGATCAGCGCTCCATCAACAACATCGTTGCGAATAGACCCCACATAGATCCCGACGATGAGATGGAGAAGCTGGCCGAAAACAATATTAGGGCTTTGACCTGGCATGATCCAGAATATCCGCCTCGCCTGAAAGAGGTCCACGATCTGCCCCCTGTACTGTACGTACGAGGCTCTTTGGAGAGTCAGGACGAATGGTCTATCGCCGTGGTGGGGACACGCCACGCCACGGCCTACGGACGAGAGATGGCAGAAGTGCTGGCGGAAGACCTGGGTTCTAACAGGATTACCGTAATTAGTGGACTCGCCCGGGGCATCGATTCTCTGGCTCATAAGGCTGCTCTCAAAGCTGGAGGCAGGACTATAGCAGTCCAGGCGTGCGGATTGGATATAGTCTATCCTGCTGAGCACCTTAATCTAGCCAGAGAAATCATCGAATCTGGAGCACTGGTCAGCGATTATCCTCCTGGAACTCGACCAAAATCAGACCACTTCCCCAGACGGAACAGGATAATGAGCGGGATGGCCCTGGGAACATTGGTCATAGAAGCTGGTGAGTCCAGTGGCGCCCTCATCACAGCCGACTTAGCCTTGGAACAGAATCGAGAGGTCTTCGCCATACCAGGGAGCGTCCTATCAGCCAAGAGCCGTGGCACCAATCGACTGATTAGCGAAGGGGCGAAACTGGTATCTCGCGTGGAAGACATATTGGAGGAGCTAAACCTCACTATGGTCCCTCAGCAGATGGAGATGAAGGAACTGATACCGGTGACGGACATGGAAACGTCAATCATCAAGCATCTATCTCGTGAGCCCCTCCACATAGACGAGGTACGGCGCAGGGCCCATCTACCCATAGCCACCATAAGCAGCGCCTTGGCCATGATGGAGTTGAAAGGTATGGTAAAACAAGTTGGGGCCATGAACTACGTGTTGACCAGAGAAGTACAAGCCGACTATCAAGTGGCAGTATAGAAAGAGATCGATATGCCGAAAGAGCTAGTGATCGTAGAGTCTCCGGCCAAAGCTCGCACCCTGGATAAGATTCTGGGCAAGAGATACGAAGTCCTGGCCTCTATGGGACACGTCCGAGACTTGCCCCAGTATCGTTTCGGAGTAAACGTAGCCAAAGACTTCACCCCGACGTACGAAGTCCCCAAAGACAAGAAGGCGATAGTGAAACGGATGACGGAGGTCGCCAAGAAGGCATCCTCCGTCTACCTTGCCACCGATCCAGATCGGGAAGGGGAGGCCATCTCGTGGCATCTACTCCAAGCCTCCAAGATCAAGGACGTGCCCATCAAAAGAGTGGTATTCCACGAGATTACAGACAAGGCCATAAAGGAGGCCTTCAAGCATCCCAGAGACGTCGATTTGGACCTGGTAAATGCCCAGCAGGCTCGCCGGGTCCTGGATCGAGTGGTGGGTTACCGGCTCAGCCCCCTCCTCTGGAGAAAGATACAGAAGGGGCTATCCGCTGGGAGAGTCCAGTCCGTGACCCTGCGAATGATAGCTGATAGGGAAGAAGAGATTCAAAGCTTCGTTCCCACGGAGTACTGGACCATCGAGGCCATGCTCAACAAAAGGGCAAAGGACAACCAAGCCAAGTTCAAAGCGGTGCTGACCGGATACAAGGGAAGCAGGAAAAAGCTTACCATTCCCATTCAGGAAGAATCCGACAAGATCTTGGCAGACCTGGATGAGGCCAAGTACTCCGTCGAAAAGGTGGAGAAGAAGGACACTCGCCGCCAGCCTGCCCCTCCCTTCACCACCAGCACTTTGCAGCAGGAGGCATGGCGAAAGCTAAGGTTCTCCTCCAAGCGAACCATGGCTATAGCACAGCAGCTATACGAGGGTCTTTCCATCGGGTCGGAGGGGCAAGTAGGGCTTATAACCTACATGCGCACCGACTCCACCAACGTATCGATGGACGCCAGGCGCGAGGTTAGAGAGTTCATCGGGCGGAAATATGGGGCCCAGTTCATACCTCCATCACCGAGAGCATTCAGCAAGAAATCCAAAGGCGCTCAAGAGGCCCACGAGGCCATTCGGCCAACCCAGGTTACCAGAGAGCCTGCAGTCACGAAGGGCTACTTGACTCTGGAACAGCAAAGGCTCTACGAGTTGATCTGGAAGCGCATGGTGGCCAGCCAGATGACCAATGCCGTCATAGCTTCCACCGCAGTATCCATAGGCGCTGTCAGCGCTGTCTCCAACAACCAGTATATCTTCAAGGCTACTGGGTCGGTGACTACTTTCCTTGGGTTCCTGGTGCTGTACAGCGAGGATGCGGACGAGAAAGCAGATAAGGATGGTCAGGGCCATCTACCAGATCTGTCAGCAGGAGACGAACTTAACTGCCACAAGTTGGAATCATCCCAGCACTTCACTCAGCCTCCACCTCGCTATACTGAAGCCTCCCTAATAAAAGCGCTGGAAGAGAACGGCATCGGTCGACCTAGCACCTATGCTCCGATCCTCTCCACGATCCAAGACAGGGAATATGTAAAGAGAGAGAAGGGAAGGTTCACTCCCACCGACCTGGGCTCCACGGTAAACTCCCTGCTGAAGGAACACTTCCCTGACATCGTGGATTTGAGATTCACTGCCGGGATGGAAGAAGAGCTGGACGAGGTGGCAAGAGGTGAACGGGGTTGGGTGCCTCTTGTGCGTGACTTCTACGAACCCTTCCAGGACATGATACTAAAGGCCAACGAAGCCATCCCCGATGAGGCTGCCGGCATAGTCTGCGATCTGTGTGGACGTCCAATGGTAGTGCGGGCGGGTCGTAGAGGGCGCTTCATCGCCTGCAGCGGGTACCCGGAGTGTAAGAACACCAAATCCATACCGGGGTCCGAGAAGGAGACTGAGGAGCTGGAAGAGATACACGAGACCTGTAACCAATGCGGACGTCCCATGACCCTCAAGATGGGCCGTCTTGGTAAGTTCATCGCTTGTACCGGCTTCCCTGAGTGCAAGAACACCAAGCCCTACAAGACAGGTGTGCACTGCCCGGACTGTGCCGGAGATCTAGTGGAGAAGATGAGCAAGAAGGGTCGTACGTTTTATGGATGCTCCAACTACCCTACTTGTAACTTCGCTGTGAACCAGAAGCCTCAATCTCGGCCTTGCCCCAATTGCAGGGGGCTGATGGTAGCTTCAGGCAGCGACAGTGCTCGATGTATCAAGTGCAAGAGCCGCCACAAGCTGGAGGAGATCAAGGAGGTAGAAGAGGCAGTAGCCGTATAGCTGGTCTAGGGCCTGTTAACACTATTAGTTGAATTATGATACAATTCTGGCATGGAAATAACCGAAGTCCAGTTTCAACGTATCGCGCCCCATCTCCCAGTGCAGCGGGGCAATGTCAGCCTTTCGAACCTGCGAGTGCTCAACGCAATCTTGTACGTCGCCGAGCATGGTTGCAAATGGCGGGGGTTGCCGGCCCGGTTTGGCAACTGGCATACCATCTACACCCGCATGAACCGCTGGTCCAAGAGCGGCGTACTGGACCGGATATTCGAACACCTCCAGAAGGAACAGATGGTGCGCATCAAGCTGGAGGCGGTTTCGATGGACAGCACTACCGTCAAGGTGCATCCCGACGGCACGGGTGCGTTAAAAAAAACGGACCCCAGTCCATCGGCAAGTCCCGCGGCGGCTGGACCACCAAGATTCATATGGTTGCCGCGGATGCTCGAACAGCTATAACCTTTTCCCTCTCTCCAGGACAGGCCCACGACGCGCCGGAAGGGCGCAAGCTGCTGCACCATCTGGGGCCTCAGCATGGGAACCCGTCTCTGCTGATGGACCGGGCATACGAGGGAAACGAGACCCGCCAGTTGGCGTTAGCGCTGGGGTTCACACCTGTCGTTCCGCCGCTGAAGAGCCGGATTGACCCTTGGGAATACGACCGGGAGATATACAAGAAGCGCAACGAAATCGAGCGGCTATTCCGTCGGCTGAAGGGATTTCGCCGCATCTTCTCTCGCTTTGACAAGCTCGACGTACTCTTCCTGGGATTCATCCTATTCGGGTTCATTATCGATGCACTACGTTAGTGTTAACAGGCCTTAGCCGGTCCCCTCAAGCGATGAAACGCCATCTCAAAAACTTCATTCACCACCTCCGATGGGAGCGATACGTCTCTCCCTACACGGCCCGCAACTACGAGACCGATCTGCGCCCCTTCTTCGAGTATCTTCAGGCTGAAAACGTAGAAGACCTGAAGTCAGTCGATAGAAAACTTCTCCGCGGGTACGTTGCTTGGCTGGCGCAGGATAGAACTATCCCCTTGAGCCAGGGGACTGTCAAGCACGGCCACGAAATGGCCAGCGTAGCCCGTAAAATCAGCGTCCTCCGCTCCTTTTATAGATACCTGGAAAAGGAAAAGGTGGTGGAAAAGAACCCTGTTTCCAGATTGTCTCTTCCCAAGCTTGGGAAGAGAATCCCCTCCTTCCTTTCCCAACAGGAGGCGACTCAGCTAGTAGAGGCTCCGGAGAAGTCCACACCAATAGAATTGCGAAATAGGGCACTGCTGGAGCTACTTTATGCAGCAGGTCTCAGGGTTAGCGAACTAGTAGGACTTGATGTGGTTGACGTAAACCTGAACACCAGAGAGATTCTGGTCTTCGGTAAAGGCTCCAAGGAGCGTCAGGCGCTGATGGGCGAGCCTGCTATAGAAGCTCTCCGTCACTATCTCAGCCATGGACGAAGGCTGTTACTCGACGGCCAAAGGACTCAAGCCCTGTTCATCAACAGGTATGGAAAAAGGCTATCTGCTCGAAGTGTGCAGAACATAGTCAGAAGATACGCCCTGAAAAAAGGCGTTGGACAAAGCGTCCACCCTCACACCTTTAGACACAGCTTCGCCACTCACCTTCTGGACGGCGGCGCCGATCTTAGAGTCGTCCAAGAGCTGCTGGGGCACGAAAGCCTCAGCACTACCCAAATCTACACACACATGACAACGGCCGAAGCAAGAAAAACCTACCTGAAAGCCCATCCACGGGCAGGAAAAGTTGAGAGCAAGCGGTGAGGATCCTCGTCATCTACGGCCCAAATCTAAATCGCCTTGGCAAGCGGGACACTTCTCATTACGGGACGCGTACTATGGAGGACATCGATGCGGCCCTGGCGAAAAGGGCATTGCAGTTGAAAGTCGAGGTGGCGTCCTACCAGTCCAACAGCGAAGGGGCAATCATCGACTATATTCAGAACGAGTTGGAGAACGCCGACGGCATCATCATTAACCCCGGAGCCCTAACCCATTACGGGTTGTCGCTGCGAGACGCTCTTCAGGACACGGGTCTCCCTGTAATAGAGGTGCACCTGTCCAATATCCACGCCAGAGAGGAATGGCGCAGCAAGTCGGTCATCTCCCCTATATCCAGAGGACAGATAGTAGGACTCGGATGGAGAGGGTTTGTAGCCGCTCTGGAGCTAATGGTCTCCATGGTGTCAGACGAGGAGTAGCTTGGAACATCGCCTAGCACGACTGCGGGATAAGCTGCATGAGAGAGGCCTGGATGCCGTGCTCATATCCCAACCTGAAAATTGTCGCTATCTGTCCGGCTTCACCGGCTCTGCTGGCTATCTAGTCATCTCGGCGGAAGAGGCAATCATAGCCACCGATTTCCGCTATTTCGAGCAGTCGGCGCTCCAATCCCCCAACTTCAAGCTGGTCAAGGTCCAGGGTGGAGGCATGTCCCAATGGCTCAGCGAAGCCCTTTCCATCGTCAAGGCGAAGCGCTTCGGGTTCGAGGCAGGGCACGTCACTTTCGACTTCTACACTCGACTCCGGAAGATGATGGCCGAGTTGAACGCCGCCGAGACACCCAGGTTGATGTCGACGCAGAACCTGGTGGAATCACTGAGAGTAACCAAGGATGCGGAAGAGCTTAAGCAGATAGAGTTGGCAGCTCGCATCGCCGACGCCGCTATGGAAGATGTTGTTCCCACTATTAAGCTTGGAATGACCGAAAAACAGGTGGCGTGGGAGCTAGAAAAGTCGATGAGAGAGCATGGAGCGGATAGTGTAAGCTTTGATACTATTGTGGCATCTGGACCCAACGGAGCTCTCCCCCATCACCGTCCCAGAGATCGAGCCATCCAGAAGGGAGACCCTATAGTTATCGATATGGGAGCGAAGGTGAACGGCTACTGTAGCGATATAACTCGTACTGTAACGGTGGGCCAACCCGACGATACCCTGACAAAAGTATATGATACAGTGCTGGCCGCCCAACTTACTGCCATCGCAACCGTAGAGTCGGGTATGAATGGTGGTGAGGCGGACAGCCTCGCCAGAACAGTCATTGAGCAGGCCAACTATGGAGAGAATTTTGGACACTCGCTGGGCCACGGAATAGGCCTCGCCGTCCACGAAAACCCCAGGGTAGGCCCCAACTCCAACTCCCAATTGGAGGCCTCAATGGTCTTCACCATAGAGCCGGGCATCTACGTGCCGGGATGGGGTGGAGTAAGGATCGAGGACATGGTGGTGCTGGAGAACGGCAACGCTCGAGTGATAACCAAGACACCAAAAATCCTAAGCTGAGGAATTAGAATGATAGACACCGGCGGCATGAGGAAAGGCCTCACCATCGAGGTGGATGGACGCCTATACAAAATCCTGGACTTTCAGCACATCAAGATAGGAAGAGGCTCTGCCCAGGTGAGAATGAAGCTCAGAGACCTGCAGGCGGGACACACCATTGAGCGAACAGTCCAAGCAGGCGAGAAGTTCGCGGTAGCTCGTTTGGAACGCAGAACGGCCCAATATTTGTACAGAGATGGTGACTTGCTCTATTTCATGGACTCGGAGACCTTCAATCAGGACCCTCTTTCAGCAGAGCTGTTACAGGACGTCATCAACTACCTTACCGAGGGTGCCACCTTAGACATAATCGTGCACGGAGACGAACCCATAGACGTAGAGCTGCCAACGACAGTCGAACTGAAAGTCGCTCAGACCGAACCTGGATTCAGAGGAAACACGGCTCAGGGCGCTACCAAGCCGGCCACTCTGGAGACGGGACTGGCGTTAAACATCCCTCTCTTCGTCAACGAAGGAGATACTATAAAAGTCGATACCAGGACAGGTGAGTATATGGAGCGGGTGTAAAGGAGGAGTTATGATCAGGGCAACCATTATCTACTATCGAAAAGGTTCCAGCACTTTCGACTACGATTATTACAGGACCCAGCACATGCCCCTTTCTGGAAGGATGCCTCACACGCTGGTCACCGAGATCGATGAAGTCGTAAGCCAAGAAGGTCCTATTCATTGCATAGGCTATCATTACTACAACACCCTAGAAGAAGCCAAAAGCTCTTTTCTGGGCCCAGGCAGTGCTCCTCTTGCCGCCGACGTGCCCAACTACTACAGCGGTGGTGCCCCTACCATAGTTTTCAGCAAAGTAGATGAGCCTCCAAATCAGTCCTCGGATGCCAACAAGGAAAAAGCCGCCATCAGAGAGGCCATAATCTACGAAAAGAGGGACTCCAGCACCTTCGACTACCAATACTATAAGAACAGCCACATGGCTAACATAGTCAAGAACCTCAGCCCCGTTCGCGTTGAGATGGACGAGGTAGTGGGTACCCCAGAAGGCGATTCTGCACCGATACACTGCATAGGGTATCTCTACTACAGCTCCATGGACAATTTGGAAAAGGACTCCCAAACTCCCGCCGGTAAGGAAGGTATGGCAGACATCCCCAATTACTACAGCGGCGGAGACCCTGCGGATGTCATCAGCAAACTGGTAAGGGTGGATACTTAACGTCTCTATTTTTGCGGCTGTTACCTCTGTGAGAGATGCTTAAACTGGGGTGGTTTTCCACAGGGCGGGGAGAAGGCTCTCGGAATCTGTTGACCGCCATCTACGATGCTATTCAAGGCGGTCAGATAAAGGCTCAGATCGAGTTCGTATTGAGCAACCGGGAACCCGGCGAGGCAGAGGGCAGCGATCGTTTCTTCCAACTAGTGCGTGACCTGAAGCTGGACCACGTCTACCTCTCGTCCAAAAAGTTCCGGGCGGGTTGGATGGGAACGCCCGATGAATGGCGCCTGAGCTATGATCGAGAAGTAATGCGACTGCTGGAGCCCTTCCAGCCCGACCTCTGTGTCCTGGCTGGGTATATGCTCATTGTGGGAGAGGAGATGTGCAGCCGCTACACCATGATAAACTTGCATCCAGCCACCCCCGACGGCCCCGCCGGCGCCTGGCAAGACGTGATCTGGCACCTCATAGAAAAGAGGGCCGGTCACAGCGGGGTGAAGATTCACCTGGTCACCCCAGAGTTGGACCGAGGCTCCACCCTCACCTACTGCTCCTACCTCATTACCGGAGATGAGCTGGATCCCCACTGGGAGTCGATAAAGGGCAAAGAGGTGGCAGAACTGAAGGCTCAAGAGGGCGATGAGCTGCCCCTGTTCAAGCTGATTCGTCAGCGGGGGATGAGGCGAGAGCTACCCCTGATAGTAGAGACGTTGAAGGCAATCGCTGAAGGCGGCATAAGCCTGGATAGGAACAAGCCTCTCACGGCTCATGATCTAACTGAGAGGATAGAAGCGGTGATAGCAACAGACTAACGCCCCTTGTACCGGGGCGGTCTCTTCTCTACAAAGGCCAACGGGCCTTCCCTGGCGTCCTCCGTCATTTCGATGCGCTGGGCTATCAAGCTCTCCAATTGCAACCCGTGCTCTAGAGGCATGTCCAAGCCTTTGTATGCAAGCTCTTTGATGGCCCTTACGGTCAGTGGGCCATTGCTGTTAATCTTGTTAGCCAACGCCTCTGCGGCGTTCATTACCTCGGTGGCTGGGACTATTTTATTCACCAAGCCTAGATCATAGGCCTCCTTTGCCCCTATAAACTCGCCGGTCAGGAGCATCTCCAGCGCACGGCGGAAGGGAATAGTCCGTGGCAGCCTCTGAGTTCCACCGCCGGAGGGGATTATAGCCCTAGTCACTTCGGCCAACCCAAATACGGAGTTTTCCGAGGCGATGATGAAATCGCAGCATAGGGCCAACTCCAACCCTCCGGCGAGGCAATATCCGTTCACAGCGACTATGATGGGCTTCCATACTTCCTGGGTTCTCCACAGGTCTCCAGTGCGTTGTCTGGATACCTCATGATCATTGCCCATGGCTCCTGCCTGACGTCGCTCGGATATCTCCTTGAGGTCAGCTCCCGCCGAGAAGGCTTTGTCACCAGCTCCTGTAATTATGGCGCACCAAACATCGGTATCGTCTCGGATCCTCAGCCAGGCGTCATTCAACCCGCTCCTCACTGCAGCATTCAAGGCGTTCATCTTCTCGGGACGGTTTATAGTTACGTAGGCTATTCGGTCCCTCTTCTGGAGGATGACCTCCGACATTTGCTACCCTCCCAGACCAGGCATCAGCGGCCCTTGAACTCCGGCTTTCGCTTCTCTGCGAAGGCTCGCGGCCCCTCGATAGCATCACTGCTCAATTCCAAGAGCTGGCTGTAAGCGGCTTCAAATCGTAGAGCGTGCTTGAGATAGAGGGTAGACCCCCTGTAAACCGATTCCTTTATCGCTCTCACCGCCAAAGGCCCATTTTCGCAGATCTTTTTAGCTATAGACTCCGCAGTGGCCATGAGATCATCAAAAGGCACTACCCTGTTTAGCAAACCTATACGATAGGCTTCCTGGGCATCTATGCGATTCCCAGTCAACAGCATCTCCATGGCGATACATAGGGGCACGGCTCTGGGCAACCTGTCGACGCCACCACCCCCGGGTATGACGCCCCACCTAACTTCCTGTAAACCGAACTGCGCATAATCGACCGCGACGCGAATGTCGCATGAAAGGGCTATCTCCAGTCCACCAGCCACGCAAAACCCATTGATAGCTGCAATAGCAGGCGTACCGGTCTCCAGGTCCCAAATATCAGGTGGAGGAGGCATACTCTCGACCGAAAACTCCCCACCACACCACCCCTCGAAACCCCTAACGCTAACGTCCTTCAGATCCTGTCCGGTGCAAAAGGCCTTTTCTCCACGGCCGGTGATGATAACCACCCAAACGTCTGGATCCTTGTCCAGAGCAGCCCAAGTCTCACCCAGATACCTCCAATGCTTGTTGGTGAGGGCATTGAGCACTTCGGGCCGATTGAGGGTTACATAGGCAATCCTGTCTTTTATGTCAACAACAATTTGAGAACTGATATCCGTGGTCATCTCTCATATCCTTTCGAAGCGCATCATGGAAAACAAGAGGCCCACAGGGGTGCTAGTGTGTCGCGGGATGAGATTGTATCACAGAAGCGTGGAGGTGAGAATTAGGCCGTCTTCTTTTCGTTGACGCCTATTTTTATAGGCTGGCCGTCTGATGTTAGCAAGAGAGGGCTTCTCCTCTTCGCGATAACATCGGCGTCGATAATGCACTTGGCCACACTTTTCATAGAGGGCACATCGTACATGACTTCCAGGAGCGCCTCCTCCACGATGGCTCGAAGACCCCTGGCGCCCGTCTTGTGCTTCATGCCCATGTTGGCAACTTCTTCCAGCGCATCCCCTTTGAACACCAGCTCCACATCATCCAACTCGAAGATTCTCTCATACTGCTTTACGATGGCGTTTTTCGGTTCGGTGAGAATGCGGACGAGGGCTTCCTGGTCTAACGAACCCACGCCAACAACCAACGGCAACCGTCCCACAAACTCGGGGATGAGGCCGAAGTGAAGCAGGTCTTCTGGGATCACCTGACTCAACAGCTTCTCCGATTCGACAGGAACCCGCTTCACGCCGAGGTTAGCCGTAAAGCCCATGTTCTTGGCGTCCTTGTTGACCCGCTGCTCGATGATGTCCTCCAACCCCTCAAAGGCTCCACCACACAGGAACAGTATGTTCGAGGTGTTAACCTGAATATACTCTTGATGGGGATGCTTTCTACCCCCCTGGGGAGGCACGTTGGCCGTGCACCCTTCCACTACCTTGAGAAGAGCCTGCTGCACCCCTTCGCCTGATACGTCCCTGGTTATCGAGGGGTTGGGGTTCTTACGAGCTATCTTGTCAATCTCATCGATGTATATGATGCCCCTCTCGGCTCTCGGCACGTCGTAGTCGGCGGTCTGAATCAACCTTAGCAGGATGTTCTCTACGTCCTCGCCTACATATCCGGCTTCGGTCAATGTAGTGGCGTCCGCTATAGCAAAAGGCACGTCAAGTATCTTGGCCAAGGTTTGAGCCAGTAGCGTCTTCCCACATCCCGTCGGACCCACTAAGAGGATGTTGGCCTTTTCCAACTCCACATCCTGGCCGCTACGGGCTGAGTTGTTTATCCTCTTGTAGTGATTGTAGACTGCGACACTCAGGACCTTCTTTGCTCTGTCCTGACCGATCACGTATTCACTCAGCCGTTCATACAGCTCTTTAGGGGTAGGTATCCTATCGATAAGCAGCGATTCATCATTGGAGGATTGCTCCTCTTCGATGAGTTGCTGACAAAGCTGAACGCACGCATCGCAGATGAACGTGCTTCCCTGGCCTGCAATTAGTCTGCTGACCTCGTCCTGGCCCTTAGAGCAAAAAGAGCAAGCATACAGGTCACGCGATTCTTTATCGTCGGGCATCAGAAAGCCTCATCCATACATAGGTCGGTGCGACTAAGCAGATTTACGGACCTCTTCCGCTTTTGCCTCGCCAAGAATCTCATCGACAAGACCGTACTGTTTGGCTTGCTCAGCGTTTAGATAGAAGTCTCTATCAGTGTCTCTGGCGACTTTTTCGTAGTCCTGACCCGTGTTTTCCGCCAGTATCTGGCGAATCGTATCCTGCAAACGAAGTATCTCTTTGGCCGCTATCTCTATATCTGAGGCTTGACCCTGGGCTCCACCCATAGGCTGGTGCATGTGTATGGTAGCGTTGGGCAGGGCAAATCTCTTTCCGCTATTGCCGCCACTCAATAGCACGGTGCCCATACTGGCCGTCATTCCAATGCAGATAGTGGAAACGTCGCACCGGGTCAATTTCATGGTGTCGTAGATGGCGAGACCTGCGCTGATGACTCCACCCGGGCAGTTGATGTACAGGCTGATCTCCTTATCAGGGTCTTCTCTATCGAGATACAGAAGCTGGGCCACTATAAGGTTGGCTATCTGATCATTGATGGGGGTTCCCAAGAACACAATGCGTTCCTTCAACAGAAGAGAGTAGATATCGAAGGCCCTATCTCCTCTAGAACCGCTTTCGATAATCATGGGAATGATGTTACTTGGATTCATCTTCAATCTCACCTTTCTTATCTGAAACCGAGATCGGCCCTGATGATACAACAGCAGAAGCAGTCTTTCCAGAAGCGATCTCTTTAAGTACGTTTAATGTCTTTCTCATTAATATGCTCTGCTTCACTGAAGACTGTGCGTGTTCTGTCTGAAGCTGTCCTTTGACCTCCTCGGTTTGTCCACCGGAGGACTCTGCAATGGATTCGATCTCCTCGCCAACCTCTTTATTATCTACGTTGATCCCCTCAGTTTCGGCCACCTTGTTCAGTAGGAGGGAGGCAATAACCCGTTTGTCGGCTGCATCCTTATAGTCTTCCCGAAGCTGCTCTGCGCTCTTATCAAGAGCCTTAAGATAATTATCGAACTTTATCCCCTGAGAAGCCAGTCCCCGTGCCTGGTCCATTATCATGTGGTCGATCTCTCGCTCTCTCAGAATGGGTGGGGCCTCGACCTTCGCCCCCTCCTTTAAGGCCTCGACTATCTTGTCTTCGTACTTCCCTCGTGCCTCCTCCTCGGCGTGGAGGTTCATGTCTGAGGCAATTTTCTCCCGCAGCATCTTCAGGTCATCGTACTCATCTCCGAGGCTTCGAGCGAAATCATCGTCGAGGAGAGCTGGGTTCTTCTCCCTGATTTCGTGAACGGTTACGCTGAACTGACTCTCTTTTCCCCCCACGTTCGCTGCTGGGTAGTCCTCTGGAATAGTCAGGGAGAACTGCTTGGTCTCCGACTTCTTCATCTCCTCCAGCTGTTCAGCGAACCCCGGCACCATATCGGTGGAGCCGGTTTGAGGGATGTAGGACGCTCCCTTTTCATTGATTATCGTCTTGGCCCCGACTTTACCTTCCACGTCTATGGTCAGCAGATCGCCAAAAACGACAGGTCGATCCACGGGCTGCCACGGAGCCTGTCGGAAGCGAATGTCCTCCAGAGCGTTCTCTACTTGCTCTGGGGTTACCTCAACCTTTTCCTGCTCTAATCGGATGGACTTGTAATCTGCCAACTGGACCACTGGCTGGAGTGGAACGGTGGCTTTCAAGATTAGGGGACTTCGCTCAACAACCTCCACTTCTGGGTTGTCAATGGTGTCCAGTTTCTGCTCTTCTATTGCCTTCTTGACCACCTTTGGGGCGAGTTCGTCTAGAGCCTCATCCAGCATGGCATCCTTGCCCAGATAGCTCTGGAGTATGGCTCGCGGTGCCTTCCCCGGGCGGAACCCCGGAATCCTAACGCGCTGAACCAGCTTCTTATAAGTCTGGTTCAGGGAATCCTCCACGTCCGTCCCGTCCACTTCGATATTCAGCACTACTTGTCGATCGGCCAGGGTTTCAGTAGTTACCTTCAAGCTGTTACCTCGATTGTCATCCCATCGAATTATATCATAAGGACGCCGGTGTAGAATCGGCCAGTTGTCACTACTCTATCAGCTTCAAATGCAGCTCTTTCAACTGCTCCTCGACAACAGGTGAAGGGGCGCCTGTCATTACGTCTAGGGCCGCCTGGTTTTTGGGGAAGGCGATGGTCTCTCTTATGCTATCTTCGACAGCCAGAATTGCTACCAATCTATCTATGCCAGGGGCTATTCCCCCATGCGGCGGTGCTCCATATTCGAAGGCCTCCAGGAGATGCCCAAACCTGGACTCCACATCAGCTGAATCGTAACCCAGTAGATTGAACATCTTTTGTTGAAGCTCTCGATCATGAATCCTTATGCTCCCACTGGCCAGCTCCTGGCCATTGCACACCAAATCGTAGCAGCGAGCTCGCACCTTGCCAGGATCAGAGGCCAGCAAGGCAACCTCCTCCTCTCTGGGAGAGGTGAATGGGTGGTGGGTGGGGTCCCACCTCTTCGTCTCTTCGTCCCACTCCACTAGCGGAAAGTCGACGACAAAGAGGAAAGCCAGATAGTCGGGGGCGGCAAGCCCCAATCGATCACCCATCTCGTTACGAAGGGCTGCCAAGGCAGTGTTTACCGTTTTCTCAGGCCCTGCGCCGATCAAGATAAGGTCCCCCTTCTGCCCATCCATCCTGGATATCAACGTGCTCAACTCACTAGCTGTCAAGTGCCGAGAGGCGACAGACCTGACGTTTTCCGGGGCGAAGACTTCGGAATCATCGCCTGCCGGAGCCTCCAGGGCCATGGTTAGTAAACCCGCAGCGCCACTGGATTTGGCGATATCTGTCAGGTCCTCCAGCTGTTTTCGAGTATACCCGGCACACCCTGGCGCTCTCAGCCCCTTGATCACACCTCCCACGTCCGCAGCCGAGCGAAAGACCTTGAACTCCGACTTGCCTACCACGTCGGTCAGGTTCACCAGTTCCAGCCCAAAGCGAAGGTCAGGCTTATCAGTCCCGTATTTCTCCATGACTTCAGAATACGAGAGACGAGGAAAGGGCTTTACGATGTTCTTTGAGGGCGTAACCGTTTCAACCAAGGTGGTGAACAACTCCTCGGTCAAGTCAAGGACATCATCCTCATCTACGAAGCTCATCTCCAGGTCCAGCTGGGTAAACTCAGGTTGCCTATCCGCTCGCTGATCTTCATCCCGGAAGCACTTGGCGATCTGGTAGTATCGCTCGAAGCCAGCCACCATCAGAAGCTGCTTAAGCTGCTGGGGAGACTGCGGAAGGGCATAGAAGCTTCCCGAATATAGACGACTGGGTACCAAATAGTCGCGAGCTCCCTCCGGAGTGCTCTTTATCAAAACTGGGGTCTCTATCTCCACAAACCCCTTCCCGTCCAGAAAGTCACGAATGTGTTTGACGACCCGGTGACGCAGGAAGATGTTCTCCTGCATTCGTTGCCGCCTCAGGTCCAGGTAGCGGTACTTAAGACGTAGTGATTCCTCTACGTCCTGCTCCTCATTGATATAGAAAGGAGGGGTCTTGGAGGGGTTGAAGACCTGGGTCTCCAGGGCGATGACTTCTATATCGCCTGTGGGTAGCTGAGGGTTCTCTGTGCCTTTTGGGCGAGGGGCGACCTTCCCCCTTACCTGGACCACCCACTCGTTACGAAAGCTGGACGCGAGTCTATGAGCATCTGGCGATATCTCGGGATTGAAGACTACCTGGGCTAGGCCGGACCTGTCTCTCAGATCAATGAAGATTAAGCCGCCGTGATCCCGACGACGGTGTACCCATCCCGCAAGAGTCACATCACGGTCTGCATCTTCTATCCGGAGGTCTGCGCAGCCGCGAGTCTTCAGCAAATCAGTCTATCCTCGTAGCTGATTATAGGGGATGGATATGGGGTTTTCAATCGGCCGAAGGCGCCTAGATTCCCCACCTCCAACCATTTCCCTCAGAGATAGGGTTGGAGTGAGGGTGAAGGCCTCCGTCCGTCCTTCTCGTGAAAACTGAACCCCATGTGAGGGGCGGGGGAGACATTCACCCTGTGCAACACCCGCCCCAGAAGCCCCCACATACAAAAACCTATCGGAGTGGATGGGCCCAAGGCCTTTGCCTTTCTGAGACAGGCTCTCTGACCTTCTCCCGAGGGAAAAGGAGCCGGGGAATTTTGAAGGCGCGGCCGACCAGGCACAGTGGTCGTATCAATACGGATTAGATGTAGCCTTCCAGCTTCTCTTTGACTGTGGAGTCTCGCAGGCGCTGTAGGGCGCCGTTTTGTATCTGGCGCACCCTCTCACGGGTGATGCCCAGCATACTGCCCACCTCTTTGAGAGTATACTCTCGGCCATCTCTGAGACCAAACCGAAGCTCGACCACCTCCCGCTCCCTTGAAGTTAGGGTGTCTAAGACAGACTCCAAGTGGGCCTTAAGCATCTGATGGAATGCTTCATCGCTGGGAGATGAACCCTTTGTATCCTTTATGAACTCGCCTAGCAACACCCCGTCTTCTCCTCGAGGCTCGTCTAGAGATATGGCATGCTGCCAAGCTCTCATCACCTGCTCCACCTTGTCGGCACGTAGGCCGGTTACAGTAGAGACCTCTTGGGTCGTAGGCTCCCTGCCCAGCTCTTGCATCAGCGGTTGAGCAGCCTTTTCTACTCTGGTGGCATACTCGCCCAGATGGACAGGCAGCCTTATCAGGTGACCCTGATCTGTCAGAGCTCTCATGATAGCCTGGCGTATCCACCAGGTGGCGTATGTGCTGAACCTGAATCCCTTCGTATAGTCGTACTTTTCTACAGCCCGAATAAGGCCTATGTTACCCTCTTGAATCAGGTCAAGAAAAGCCAACCCATTGCCTTGATACTTCTTGGCTATACTTACAACCAGCCTCAGGTTGGACTCAATCAAGCGTCGGCGCGCTTCGTCTCCCTTCTCTACAGCCTCTTCAAGGCGCTTCCGCTCCTCATCTGTATGCCCGTCTCGGGATAGGGTAAGCTGAGCCTTGCTCATCTCCTCCATAGCCTTGGCTATGTCCACCTCCTCCTCGGCGGAAAGAAGGTTTTTACCACCTATTTCCTGGAGGTAGTCTTTCACAGGTTCATCGGAGAAGGAGTCTGCATCAGACGCCTTGGGTCTACGCTGGATAGCTTTTTCGTCCATCGCTAAAGGATGGTATTCCCTTTGTAATTCTCTGTTCAGTAGTTTCACGTCGCTAACCATCACGAACTCCCTCACCTAAACCCGTATCTCAATTGAGTGTGCATAGTATCATCATTTCGGTATTTTGTCAATAATTTATATAAAAATAGCTTAAATGCATTCACACCATTAGATGACCAATAGTCAACTAGGATTCAGGCAGGAGTGAAAGGTAGTTTAAGGGGTTTCTCGATGGCTGAACATCCATCGAAGGTCACGGGCTATGAGTCTGTCTCATAAATGCCACACAGAGGGAGTCCAGAGGGATGGATCCCTCTGGCAGGGGGTTGGGGGATGTGCCTCCAGATAGAAAACCCTATCAGGGCGGGTGGGTGGGACCAAGGCCTTTGCTTTCCTGAGACAGTCTCGTTATGCACCACCTACGAAAGGAGCTGCACCCTTTACCTCACTCTTAACCGTGTCCTAGTCCACGGCTCTCCTGTGAGAGCCGCGCCGGAGGTCGACTAGCCAGGGGAGCACACACCTGGCTAAGAGAACTCATAGTCTCGATGCTATAATGATTGCCATTGTCTCCAGAAGAACCGAGAGTCCCCTTAGTGAACCTCGATCCCCTATCATCGAAAAGTCCCTTCCACATGTGGGAGCACCTCAACTCCTGGCAGAAGAACTTATTCACTGTCATAGTCATTCAGACTGTTGTAAACGCAGGTTGGAGCTTGATGCATCCTCTCTATCCCTTGTTCATACAGCAGGACCTGGGCATTGACAATCCTGAGAAGGCAGCATTCTGGGCAGGTATTACTTCAGGGGTCCTGGCATCCTCGATGACGGTCTTCGGACCCATTTGGGGCTATGTTGCCGATAGGTACGGGCGAAGGCTCATGGTGTTGAGAGCATACACAGGCGGCGTCATTGTTCTAACGCTGGCCGGCCTGGTCACAGACGTCCGACAGCTTATAGGCGTGCGCTTTCTCCACGGGGCCATATCTGGAAGTGTTAGCGCAACCATGGCCATGGCTGCTTCCTCAGTGCCACGAAGCCGAATACCCCTAGCCGTTGGTCTTCTGCAATTCTCCACCTTCTTCGGGGTAACTGTAGGGCCATTCGCTGGTGGATTATTCGCTGAGGCGGTCGGATTTCGGTCTACCTACTTCCTATCTGCTGGAATCGTCGGATTCTGTGCCATCCTGACTCTCCTATTTGTTCGAGAGTCTTTTCATCGCTCAGATGACACCCGAGGCGGGTTTATGTTCTTCAGCGAGATGCGGGAGATAGTCACTACGCGGGGAATCCTGCCGTCTTTAGCCGTCATAATCGTGGTGCAAGCCAGTCCCGTCATTCTACATCCAGTGGTTCCCGGCTTCATCCAGTCCATAACCAGCGGTGACAACGAGATAATAGGTACAGGTGTGGCTTTCGCCCTACTGGGACTCTGCTCGGGAATAAGCGCTATGGCCATCGGCAAATACAACGATAGCCTGAATCTGAGGCTAGTGTTGATCCTATCCTGCTTTGGGGCTTCTATGGCTTTTTTCCCATTGCACTTTGTTAATAATTACCAGATCTTTCTCCTACTTATCGGCTTGTTCGGCTTCTTCAGTGGCGGAATGCTGACGTCAATAAACTCGTTGGTGGGAATACTGATCCCAAAGCAACACCTTGGAGCGGCCTTTGGAGTGGTGAACTCTGCCAACTCTATAGCCTGGGGAATAGGGCCGCTGTTGGGGGGTTCTCTGGCTTTCAGCATAGGCTTCCGTCAGGTGTTCTTCGCGTTGGCGGTCGTGTTGGCCTTAACAGGTGCGGTAGTGGCAGGAGTCTTCAAGGCTATCAAGCAACCTCCACACGAATACTAGTAGAATGACGCTTCTGGATAACCTTCCACAGGGAGGGATGGCTAAGCCTTTCCCCTTTTCCGGGTGGAGATGAGGGGCACCACCCTATCGAGGATATGGTGGGCTACATCC
Organism: Dehalococcoidia bacterium; assembly: GCA_965197675.1. GTDB lineage: Bacteria > Chloroflexota > Dehalococcoidia > Plut-88900 > Plut-88900. Next base: position 2,485,677 of record OZ240221.1, read on the forward strand.
GATTTCAGAAGCAAGGGAAGCTCTTCCATCTTGCTTCCGTTGTCTAGTATCACCACTTTATTGGTATCAGTGCCAAAGCCAGTATCGTCGGCGGAGATATCGTTGGCTACAATCAAGTCCAACCTCTTTTCCCCCAGCTTCTGGCGAGCATTGGCCAATAGATCCTCACTCTCCGCTGCAAACCCCACCTTGACCAAATTCATGTTCTTCAACTCGTCGAGAATATCAGTCGTGGCTTCCAGGTCAACGCTCAGAGGATCTGCTCTCTTCTTGATCTTGGTAATCGACGGAGAGGTCGGTCTGTAGTCGGCCACTGCCGCCGCCATGATTAGAGCGTCGGCCGAGTCTGTCGCTTTCACAACCGCATCTCTCATCTCCTCTGCCGACTTGACGTTAACTACATCAACCCCGTACGGAGTACGTATAGTGGCGGCAGCCGAGATGAGAGTCGTGTGAGCACCTCTGTCTCGAGCCGCCTCAGCGATGGCATATCCCATCTTTCCCGAGGATCGGTTACTAACGTATCTAACCAGATCTATGTCTTCCTGCGTACCACCGGCCGTGACCAAAACAGCAGACGAAGCCATATCTCCGTCTCTTCCCAAGACCTGTTTAACGGCACCGATGACGTCTTCTAGATCGGCAAATCGCCCCATGCCCATCAGCCCAGAGGCCAGGCGGCCCTCAACTGGCCCCACCAGCGCGTACCCTCTGGACTTGAGTTTGGCCACGTTTTCCTGGGTGGCGGGATTGTCGTACATGTAGCCGTCCATCGAGGGGGCCAGGACGACGGGAGAGCGGGATGCCAGAACTGTGGAGGTGAGTAGGTCATCGGCCATACCCGTAGCCATCTTCGATATTACGTTGGCAGTAGCCGGGGCTATGACTAGGACCTCTGCCTCCTCAGCCAACACAATGTGCTCCAGGCTATGTTCCGATTGAGAATCGAACAGGTCGGTGAAAACCGGGCGATGAGTCAAACTTCGAAATGTCAATGGAGAAACAAACTCCAGGGCATTCCTCGTCATCACTACATCTACCAGTGCCCCTGACTGAGTTAGCTTACTGGCCAGGTCGGCGGCCTTATATGCGGCGATGCTCCCAGTAACCCCTAAGAGTACCCGTTTGTCTAGGAGGACTCCTCTTTGCCCGCTAATGTGGTTTGTCGTAGATTGTCTCACGATCTGTTCATCTCGTGTATGAGCCTGAGGCCTTCCAGAGTCAGGTCCGGGTCGATCTTCTGTATAACTGACGTCTGATCGGCCATAAGGCCCGCCAGTCCCCCAGTTGCCACCACTTTCGCCTCATTTCCTAGCTCTTTCTGAAAACGGTACACCAGGCTCTCTATCAGCCCCACGTATCCGAAAATGAGACCTGACTGCATGCTGGCCACCGTGTTCTTACCTATGGCCCTGGAAGGAGGAACAAGCTCGATTCTAGGGAGCTTGGACGCCCGTTCAAAAAGGGCCTCCACGGCCACGTTAACCCCTGGTGCAATGGCCCCTCCCAAGTATACGCCTTCTTCAGATATAGCATCGAAGACCGTGGCCGTACCGAAGTCCACCACTATAACCGGCCCGCCATATTTGTGAAAAGCTGCAACTGCATCGGCTACCCTATCGGCTCCCACGTCCTTGGGATTGTCATACTCGATGCGAATTCCCGTCTTGATACCGGCTCCCACAACCAGGGGCGCGTGGCCTAGGCACTGCCGTACGAACTCCTGAAAGATTGCCGTCAATGGTGGAACTACGCTGCATATTATCGATTCATTGATGCACGATCGCTGAAGATCGTCATTTTGGAGCATGCCGTTCAGTAGCACGGCGTACTCATCAACCTGTTTATGCACGTCGGTGGAGATGCGCCATCGGGCCTTAAGCTCTTCGTCCTCAAATATGCCTAAGGTGATATTGGTATTCCCTATGTCTACTACAAGCAGCATATGCCTGAACGGTCAAATTATATCTTGCGAGTGATTCTGAGAGCAAACAATTGTACTTATCAAAATTAGCTGGCTCCTTTCCTCCCGGGGGAAAGTTACACCCTGCCCCCTACTCGATACGGAGATGAGCAGGGCCGGCTGGGGTATCAGCCCCGCTCATGTGGTTCCCTTCGGCAAACTCAGGATAAACTCTTGGCTCACCATGAGCGAGAGCTGAGGCGTCTCCGCTCACCCTGAGCTTGTCGAAGGAAATGAGCGGGGACTCCCACTCGGTTCCATCCACCCCCCTCTCCCGTCATTCCCGCCTCCGAGCGGGAATCCATCCCCCACTCCTAGCCTATTGTGCTATTTGACCATATACGAAATAAGAACGTACGTGCGATAATACAAATACACATCTCACTTAGAAGGAGGTATCACCCCTATGCCTCACGGAGGCCGTCGCCCAGGAGCAGGCGCTCCCAAGGGTAACCTGAACGGACTCAAGCACGGGCGCAACTCTCGCCGGTTTCAAGAGCTTGCCAACGCCCTCGCTGAACCTCCCGAGGCCGCGACATTATTCTTGCCTATCACCGCCGCCAGCAACGTAAGGCCCACCGCGCCCGCCGCACCGCTCGCCTCCTCTTCTCCCAACTCATACCCCAACCTGATGAAAAACTCAATCAAGATTAACGACATCTTCATGCCTGGAAAACCCGCAAAACAAAAGTTTTTTTATAACTCAATCAAGTTTCAAAGCTAAACGGAAAGGACAATCAAGTTCCACGCACAAACCAAGTCGGGCAATAGTGCAGGGCAATCGCATTTAGACCAGAACCAAGATGCAAGAACCAGAGATTCATCCTTCGACCAACTCTTTGATAGCTTTGGGGAGGATGGACAAAAGATCGCTGGCCAACATACCGGCGTTGCCCATCTGCTCTCTGACTCTCTCGCCGGCCAGACCGTGAAGATATACGCCGCAGCACGCCGCGTACCATGGCTCCAGACCTTGAGCCATCAACCCCGCTATGACTCCGGCCAGCACATCTCCAGTGCCCGCCGACGCCAGTCCTGGATTGGCGAAGGGGCTCAACATGGCGCAACCATCGGGTTTTGCTACCACAGTGTAGGCTCCCTTCAGCAGCACTACTTTTCCCCACCGGTGAGCCGCCTCCCTGGCGATGCCGATCCGGTCCGACTGCACCTCTCTACTGGACACGCCTAAGAGTCGCGCCATCTCTCCTGGATGAGGGGTTAACACCGAAGCATCGCTGAGTCGTTCCCACCACTTGGGATACTCGGCTAGGGCATTCAGACCGTCGGCATCTACTAGAAGTGGCACTCGCCTTGTATCGCCCTCGACTAGCAGCTTGTGCACCAGTTTCTTGGTGTTTGGTTCCTGGCCCAACCCACACCCCAGCAGCAAGGCCTGGACGTCGAGAAGCTGGGACTGTATAAGAGGAATCGCGTCGCTGCGAGGAACTCCTGGGCTTTCCTCGGGCAGTAGTACGTAAGTTACCTCAGTTAGCTTGGAGGCTAATATGGGCTGAAGGCTGGTGGTGCACGCCAGAGTAACCAGCCCAGCACCCACCCTTGCTGCCCCTTCACAAGCAAGATACGCCGCGCCTATGTAGCTGATGGAGCCGGCCACTGCCAGCACCCTGCCGAAAGTACCTTTGTGGGAATCTGGGAGCCTAGTAGGCATCTGATCTCCTATCCAAGATGGAGTCATCAGCTCCAAGCATATGTTACGCCCTAGATCCTCCGGAATCCCGATGTCCGCTACCACCATCTCACCCACCGAACTAGCCCCGGGAAAGGTGAACAGCCCCACTTTGGGATATCCGAGAGTCACGGTTACGTCGGCATCGAGGCAGGCTGAGTCCGCAGCTCCCGAATTAGCATCAAGCCCAGAGGGTAGATCGAGCGCGATTATCTTCTTACCGGGAGACTCCTGTATCGACCTCTGAACCGCGGTAAGAATCTCTTTCAGGACACCCTCGATAGACCTAGACCTACCTGTACCCAACACGGCATCAATCACTATCTCGGCGGTGTCCAGAATCCCATTCAGTCTTTCAAACCCGGAGTCTTGGTAACCATGTACAGGCTGCAGATCTCGGGCAAGTAGAAGTTCCAGGTTGGAATCAGCCTTAGCTCGGGGGGTGCACAAATAGACGTATACATTCGCGCCCCAGTCATGGAGATACCTGGCAGCTACGAGACCATCCCCACCATTGTTACCAGACCCTACCAGCACGGCTATGTGACTTCCCGTCACCCCTCCCATACGCTCGCGCACCTCCTCGGCAAAGGCAAGGCCGGCATTCTCCATGAGTTGATGAGTGGAGATGCCTGTCTTAGAAGAGAGCTCTTCCAACTCTCGCATCTCTTCGCTGGTGACAATCTTCATGGAGAGTCGACTTATCCAGAATAGCCGACCGCAGAAGCAACGGCATACGCATCGGAATGGGACAGGCTAATAGCCACCTCGGTCAGCCCAAGCTCCCTGGCTTTGGCCTTTGCCCTGTTATTAAGCTTTACGGTGGGTTTACCCGATCTTAGAGGAACGATCTCTATCTCCCTCCACGCCACTCCACGAGCACCGGTACCTAACACCTTCATCACAGCTTCTTTTCCGGCAAATCTGACCGCCAACTCGGGTACACGGTTCCTGCAGTACTCTATTTCACTGGGCGTGTACACTCTTTCAAGAAATCTGTCTCCCCAGCGCTCCATCGAGGCCTTAACACGGGGAATCTCGACTATGTCCACACCTACTGAGAGCAATCCAGCCCCTTGAAAAGTTGTGAGGAAATGAGATGTTAAGTGAGAGTATAGCACATGAACAGGCACGATTGACGCCTTGAGATTGTGAAGGTTAGAATTATCGTCTAGGGCATGATGCTCATGGAAGGAAAATGATTACGGCTGGTAATCGATGATCAAAAACATAGCGGGTAGAGTTAGAGCAACGGCGAATGTAGCCGCCTTGCATGGAGAATCTCTACAGATAGGAAACAAGACCATCATTCAAGCAGCCAAAGTCTCCCATGGATTTGGCGCCGAGAGTGGAGAGTGCAAGAGAGCTTCCCCTCGACTGATAGGCTTCATCGTGGAGATGAAGATGATACAGAGTTCGTCCACATTCACAAATGGCGAGGCACGGTCATAGCCGGCCGAGTCGGAGCGCTAATAGGCTTGGTGCTGGCCAAGATACTTTCATAAATCCAGTCGGGAATAATTATGACGACCAGAGCCGAGAAGTTATCCGAGATCCCCAAGGCCTACAACCCAAGAGAGGTCGAAGACCGAATATATAAACGCTGGATGGACAACGGATACTTTACGCCCACCATCGACCCCGAAAAGAGACCTTTCGTTATCATCATGCCTCCCCCCAACGTGACCGGGCGGCTTCACCTGGGTCACGCATTGACCGCAACAGTGGAAGATGTCCTTACTAGATGGCATCGCATGATGGGGGAGCCGACCTTGTGGCTTCCAGGCTCCGATCACGCAGGTATCGCAACTCAGGTTGTAGTAGAGCAAGACTTGGCTAAAGATGGACTTACTCGCTACGACCTGGGACGGGAAAAGTTCGTAGAGCGGGTCTGGGAGTGGGTGAGAAAGTACGGCAGCATTATTACTGAACAGCACAAGCGGCTCGGAGCCTCCTGCGACTGGTCTCGAGAGAGATTCACCTTGGACGACGGGCCAAGCAAAGCGGTAAATACCACCTTCGTAAACCTCTATCGGAAGGACCTCATCTATAGAGGCTTGCGCATAATCAACTGGTGCACAAGATGCTCAACCGCTCTCTCGGACCTAGAGGTTGAGCATAAGGACACCCAGGGCAATCTCTACTACATCAAGTATAAGCTGGCCTATGGCGATGGGCACGTAACCGTAGCCACCACCCGCCCAGAGACTCTCTTGGGTGATACGGCAGTAGCAGTGAACCCCGAGGATGAACGATACAAAGACCTAGTTGGAAAGGATGTGATCTTACCTATCCTGGGCAGGAAGATTCCCATAGTAAAAGACGAGGCCATCGATCCCTCCTTCGGCACCGGAGCACTAAAGGTCACCCCGTTCCACGATATCACCGACTTCGAGATTGGGGAGCGTCATGGACTAGACTCGATAGAGATCATAGACCCTCGAGGCAACATGACCGACGATGCGGGATCCAACTACAAGGGCATGGACCGGTTTGAGTGTCGAAGAATAATCAGGAAGGATCTAGAGCAAGAGGGGCTGCTGGAAAAGGTAGAGCCCCATTTCCATTCGGTAGGTCACTGCCAGCGCTGTAATACGGTAGTAGAGCCCGTTGTCAGCCGGCAGTGGTTCGTGAAGATAGGGCCTCTTGCTGAGAGATCCGCTCAAGCAGTACGGGATGGGCGGATAAAAATCGTGCCCCGGAGATTCGCCAAGGTCTATCTCAACTGGATGGAAGGTATTAGAGACTGGTGCATAAGTCGTCAGCTATGGTGGGGGCATCGAGTCCCGGTGTGGTACTGCAACGACTGCGAGCGTATAACCGTATCAGTAACCGAGCCGAAAGTATGCGATGGATGCAATTCCGACAAGCTTACTCAAGATCCCGACGTCCTGGATACATGGTTCAGCTCTGGCCTGTGGACTCATTCCACTCTCGGCTGGCCCGATGACACCGAGGATCTTGGTTATTTCTATCCCACCTCCGTGATGGAAACGGCCTACGACATACTGTTTTTCTGGGTGGCCAGGATGATAATGATGGGCATGGAGAACATGGGCGATATACCCTTCCATACCGTTTATCTGCACGGGTTAATTCGAGACGAAGCGGGCGAAAAGATGAGCAAGGTGAAGGGCAACGTTTTGAATCCGCTGGACGCTATCGAAGAATATGGCGCCGATGCCCTGCGCGTTGCGCTGACTGTTGGCACAGCTCCGGGGAACGACAGTCGCCTTAGCTCATCCAAGCTTCAGTCAAGCCGCAATTTCACTAACAAGCTGTGGAATGCCTCCAGGTATGTGTTTTCCACCATAGATGACGACTCGGTGATTGGATGGCAGTCGCCTCTAACCAAGGAAAGCCCCATCGAAGACCGATGGATTGTGAGTCGCCTCAACAGGGCTACCACGAACGTTAAGAAGGCACTGGAAGGTTTCCGACTGGGTGATGCTCAGCAGCAGATTCAAGATTTTGTATGGGACGAGTACTGCGATTGGTACTTGGAGATGGCCAAGATACGCCTTCAAAAGGCGCCCAGTGCTCCATCTCCGGTCCCCGTATTAGTATACGTGTTGGAGAGCATCCTCAGGTTGCTGCATCCCTTCATGCCCTTCATTACGGAGGAGACTTGGTGCACCCTCACCCGAGGATTACCAGACCGCAACCATCTGACCCAGTCCATCATGATATCTCCCTATCCCCAGGCGGATTCAGAAGCAATCTGCGTAGACGCAGAAGAATGGGCCGACTTAGTAATGGGCCTTATCCGGGGAGTACGGAACGTCAGAGCCGAGAAACAGGTGGCTCCTTCACGTCGAATAGATGTCCTGCTGTTCAACGGACAGGACATAGGGGAGGGGGGGCGACTTTTCCTGGAGACGTTGGCGCTGTGCTCTGTGACGCCTCAGCCACCAGAAACCGCGAGGCCAGATAGCTCCACCATGGTAATGGTCAAGAACACAGAGGTTTTCCTGCCCCTATCGGGCCTTTTCGATGTTGGTGTTGAGCGAGAGCGTCTCAACAAAGAGCTGAACGGAGTGATGAACAGGGTGGCACAGATCAAGGCCAGGCTGAACAATAAGGAGTTTCTCAGTAAAGCTCCAGCTCACGTAGTAGAGGCGGAGAGGCAGAAGCTATCTCAGCTGAATGAGCAGGCAGACCGTATCCAGGACAGAATCTCAGAGCTGGTCTAAAGTCTACCGCTAGAACTCACCGACCCTGTTGGGGTCATCGGAGGGAAAAGGGATCGTTACGACGTCTGGCGTCTCGGTGGATTGAATATAGTCGATTCCCCGCCTTGTATCACTAGCTATCCGCGCCTTATCATGCTTCTCAATCCGGAACTTGAAAAGCCAGTATGTGAACTCTTTAACGTCGCTCTCGGGTAGACCACTTTCCCCGGGATACCCCTTATCTCTGCGGAATGCCTGAACCAACTCTTCTTTAGAGGCGCCGTATGCCCGCCTATATACCTCATCGCTGACGTCTCGGCGTGTGGTGTACCCTGCCACCATCCTCTCCTTATGAATATCCTCCTCTATAGAGCTGACAAATGCTCTCTCAATGTCCACGCCGTACCAATAGTTCAAGAGGGCCTTGTATTTGGTGCTGCCGGTGAGACGCCGAAACTGAGAAGCGGTCAACTCCAAGGGAGGTTTGGCCTCCCCCAGCAGTTGCTCCCGTTCGATTTGAGGGATAAGCCCACCAACACTATCACAGAGGCGGTGCGCCAACAGGAGCCAATCGAAAGCCTCTCCACCGATGATGTACTTGTAATCAGTCCCCTTATACGTCTCCTCTGGGGCTGTCCAAAGTCCCATGGCCTCCAGTAAAGAAGGATACCAGTGCTTACCCGAGGTTATCGACTCCCGCAGATGGTTGATTGCCTCCTCGGCAGTTGACTTGCCTTTGGGAGTCATTCCAGCTATGCGGTTTTTTGGCTTGGACATAATTGATCACTTACGACTCAGTAAGGCCTTAAACTCTTTCAGGGGTTTAGTGTTCAAGATGTCCTTGGCCTCACACCAGCCTCTCCGAGATATAGCCACACCTAATCTCAGATTATCAAACTGCTCAACAGCATGGGAATCGGAGTCGATCACCAGCCTCACACCCATCTCTCTGGCCCTGTATATATGGGAGTCCTTCAGGTCCAATCGGCTGGGCTGAGCATCGATCTCCAGTGCTGTGCCAGTCTCCAGAGCAGTCTTGAAGATAGGGTCCATGTCCAACTCAACAGGCGCTCTGTCACCAATGAGCCGGCATGAGGGATGACCGATGATATCTAGGTGAGGATTCCGTATGGCCTTTATAATGCGAGCCGTCATGACGTCTCTTTCCTGGCCCATGGCCGAATGGACAGAGCCGATGACCACGTCCAGATCTCGGAGCAGCTCATCGGGGTAGTCAAGGGTACCGTCAGAGCGAATATCCACCTCTGAGCCCGTAAGAATCTCGATGTTATCCATCTTCCCGTTCAGATATCGGATTCGAGCTATCTGTTCGCGCAGCCTCTCCTCGTTCAGGCCATTGGCTATGCCCCTTCCAACAGAGTGATCTGTGATGACCAGATATTCCAATCCATGAGCCTTCGCCGATTCCACCATATCCTCCAGTGAGCACCTGCCATCACTCTCGGTTGTGTGAGAGTGGAGGTCGCCCCTGATATCGCTTACTTCGATCAGTTTGGGAATGGTTCCCTCGAAGGCTCGTTCAATCTCATACTGGCCTTCTCTCAGCTCAGGAGGGATGAACTGAAGCCCCAGCCTTTCGTAGAAGGCCTCTTCGGTGGCGTACTTCTCCACCTTCTGGGTGTTTAAGTTTGTGATGCCATATTCGTTTAGACTCAGACCTTGCCTGCGGGCCCGCTCACGCAGCAATACGTTGTGCTGCTGGCTTCCAGTGAAATATTGGATCAAAGAGCCATAGACATCATCATCCACTATTCGCAGGTCTACTTGAAGCCCTTTGTGCACCAGGACGCTGGCCTTCTTGGGACCGTGGACAAGCACCTCCACCACCTGGGGCAGCTTCACAAAAGCGCTGATCACTGCTCCTGGATCCGAGGCAGTCCCCATGATGTCGATGTCCCCAATGGTCTCTCGATATCTTCGGAGACTGCCGGCAGTCTCCAGCTTGTGCACCTCTGAACAGTTAGCTCGCAGGGCGCCTATGATCTCTTCTGCCGCCGACAATGCCTGACCCAAGGGAATGCGCCGGTCCTTGGTTCTCAGGGTCTGTAGGTGTCTGAGCATGTTGGTTGCGGCCTTCTCGCCCAATCCCGGCAGTGCCGCCACCTGGCCTGACTTCAGGGCCTTTTCCAGGTCATGCAGGTTGGACACACCCAACTCATCGCTGATTTTAAGGGCCGTCTTGGGACCCACCCCCGGCACGTCCATCAGGTTTATGACCCCCTCCGGGAAATGGGCTTTGAGCTTCTCAAAATACTGGAGGCTGCCGCTGGTTAGAAGCTCTTCGACCTTCTTGGTTATGGCGGAGCCGACGTTGGGCACGTCGTCTAACCCATCCGTTCCGTGCTGAGCGTATAGCTGAGCCAGCTCCTGGGGATAATAATCGATGGAGCGGGCCGCCTTCTGATAGGCCCGCACCTTGAAGATCATCTCCCCCTTCAGCTCCAACAAGTCCCCAATGTTATTGAGAACCTGCGCAATCTCAGAGTTGGTTATGACTTTCGCTTTTGTGGCTTCAATCATTTTGTCTCTTTGATTTATACCTGGCTTTTCTGTCAAGAAGCCTCTTTTGACCTACGTTCTGCTTGAAGTGTTCCAGAATTCTGGCGCTTCCGCCGCGTCTCATTTCAACTCTTCATGCCCCGTGGCACTTTTTGTACTTTTTACCGCTGCCGCAGGGGCAAGGCTCGTTGCGACCCACCTTACCTACTGCCACAGTAGATCTTTCACCCCCTTGTCTATTGGGTATTCCCTCAGCAGTAGCAGAAGCCAAGCCGCCCATAGACTTAACCCCCACGGGCTGAAGCTCCTGTCTCTTCTTTTCGATATCGACGTGGAAGAGAGCTCTGACGATTCCCCCCCTTATTCGAGCCGTCAACTCCTCGAACATCTCGTGGCCCTGGCGCTTGTACGCTACCAAAGGGTCTCTCTGGCCAAAGGCCTCCAACCCGATACTCTGGCGCATGTTCTCCATGGCGGTCAGATGGTCCACCCAGTGAGTGTCAATGGCACGGAGCATAATCAGCCTCTCGACGGCACGCATGCTCCCAGATCCGACTCTCTCTTCTTTCCCCTGGTAAAAGGACTCGGCGAGATCGAGGAGATGCTCCTCGATCTCGCTGCGATGCATTCTGCTCAGCTTTTCTCCGTCCACGTCCGGTGGCAAAGGAAAAAGGGCTTGCACGTTGGAAACTAGAGCCTCGACGTCCCAGTCATCGCCATGCTCGTCCCGGAGGCAAGAGTAGACGATATCGTACAGCTCATCTCGCACCATGTCCTGAACATTGGTCTTGAGATCCGAGCCTTCCAATATCTTTCTGCGCTGGTCATAGATGATGTCCCGTTGGCGGTTTACCACATCGTCATATTCAACGAGCCGCTTCCTAATATCGAAGTTGAACCCCTCCACTTTGGTCTGAGAGCTCTCAACGGCCTTGGTTATCCAGGAGTGCTCGATGGGAGCATCGTCGGCGAGCCCTGCCCAGCTCATCACCGACTTGATCCTGTCGCCCCCGAATCTTCGCATTAAATCGTCTTCTACAGAGACGTAGAATCGAGAACTTCCGGTGTCTCCCTGTCGGCCAGAACGACCCCTCAGCTGGTTGTCTATGCGACGCGATTCATGACGTTCCGTGCCGAGTATGTGCAACCCTCCCAGGTTAACTACCTTGTCGTGCTCCTCTTCCCACTCCTCGGAGCCTCTACCATCTGGTGTGCCTCCCAACACGATGTCCGTACCGCGACCCGCCATGTTGGTGGCAACAGTCACCGCTCCTACCCGACCCGCCTGAGCCACTATGTTCGCTTCCCGTTCATGATGCTTAGCATTCAGGACCTGGTGGGGAATCCCAGACTTGGTCAGAAGCTGACTTAGACGCTCTGATCTCTCCACCGATACAGTGCCTACGAGTACGGGTTGCCCCTTGTCATGGAGTTCAGCAATATCCCGAGCCACCGCTTGGAACTTACCTTCCTCGCTCTGGTAAATCTGATCTGGGAAGTCCTCTCGAATCAAGGGCTTATGGGTAGGAATGACCGCTACGTCAAGACCATAAATCTTGTAGAACTCTTCTGCCTCGGTCGCTGCGGTGCCGGTCATTCCTGCCAGCTTCTCATACATGCGGAAGTAGTTTTGAAGGGTTATGGTTCCCAGGGTTACACTCTCTCGCTGAATCTTGAGAGCCTCTTTGGCCTCTATGGCCTGCATCAGGCCGTCGGAGTACCTGCGTCCAGGCATCAATCGCCCTGTGAACTCGTCGACTATTATCGCCTCGCCATTCTTGACTACGTAGTCCCTGTCTTTCTTGAACATGGCATGGGCTCTCAGAGCGTTCTCCAGGTAGTGAGTCAAGCCCGAGTACTGGGGGTCGTACATGTTGGAGATCTTGAGTGCCTGTTCCACTCTGCTGATCCCGTCCTGGGTCAGAGACACGGACTTGGACTTTTCGTCAACTGTGTAGTCTCTGTCCTCAGTCAGACGAGGAACCAGGCGGGCGAAGGTCTGATAAGTCTGAGGGGATTTTTCTGCTTGACCGCTAATGATTAGGGGAGTACGAGCCTCGTCTATGAGAATGTTGTCGACTTCGTCGACGATGGCGAAATGCAGTTCTCGTTGGACGGGCTGAGAAAGATCAGTGACCATGTTATCGCGCAAATAGTCGAAGCCAAACTCGTTGTTGGTGCCATAGGTGATGTCTGCTTCGTAGGCCTGCCTACGAGGCACCTGTGCCATGTTAGCCAGTCGAGGGTCATCTGTTTGAGATTGAGGATCGAATATATATGCCGTCTCGTGCTGTAGACATCCTAAGCTCAGTCCTAAAAGGTTGTAGATAGGCCCCATCCACTGGGTATCTCGCCGTGCCAGGTAATCGTTTACCGTGACCAGGTGAGCGCCATCACCGGTGAGGGCATTGAGATAGAGGGGAAGGGTAGCCACCAGGGTTTTACCTTCTCCTGTCTTCATCTCGGCTATCCTGCCTTGATGAAGGACGACTCCGCCCAACAGCTGCACGTCGAAATGACGCTGGTTCAGGGTCCGTTTCGCTGCTTCTCGGACGGTGGTAAAAGCCTCGGGCAGTATGTCATCTAGGGATTCGCCCGACTCCAATCGGCCCTTGAACTCGGTGGTCTTTTCTCTGAGCTGCTCGTCGGTTAACGATTCGCACTCAGACTCCAACTCATTGATGATTTCAAGGAGCGGAGTGAGGCGTTGTAGCTCGTTTTCATTACTATCGCCGGCTAGTTTGGACAACCATCTAAGCATTGTTCGGTCTTTGTTCGAAGAGCTCCCCCACCGACTCTCCACCGTGAATCCTTCGTATAGCTTCACCCAGCAAGGGCGCCATAGAGAGCACGGTTACCTTCCCGTTGCCCTTCCAGTCCGGGATGGGAACAGTATCGGTCACTACTATCTCTTTGACGGCAGCCTGGGAAAGCTTCTCAACGGCGCGGCCTGAAAAGATGGCGTGAGTGCAACTGGCATACACTTCCCTGGTGCCCCTGTCACGGAGCGCATTCACAGATGCCACCAAAGACCCGCCTGTGTCTATCTCGTCGTCCAGGGTTATAGCAACCTTTCCCCTAACATCCCCTATGACATTGAGGCTCTGGGCATCCTCGCTATTTCCCATCCTCCTCTTTTCCACGATGGCCAGAGGCACGTCCATACGCACTGCCATGTCCCTGGCCTTCTTGGCTATTCCCACATCGGTAGCTACCACCACCACGTCTTCTAAGCCCTTCTCTTGGAAATAGGTGGTGAGGATGGGGATAGCCGTCAGCTCATCTACAGGGATGCTGAAGAAGCCCTGGATCTGTCCAGCGTGAAGGTCCGCCGTTAGAAGACGATTGGCCCCTGCCACAGTGATGAGGTCGGCGATTAAGCGAGCCGTTATCGGTACCCGAGGCTGATCCTTCTTATCGGTACGGCCGTACCCGTAGTGGGGAACAACGGCCGTTATTCGGCCTGCTGAAGCCCTCTTAGCCGCATCTATCATGATGAGTAGCTCCATAATGCTCTTACTAACGGGTGAGCAAAGGGGTTGCACCAAGAACACGTCTCTCTCACGGATGTTCTCCATGATCCTGACGAAGATGTTCTCGTTACTGAACTCAAATACGTCGGCCTGGCCCAGGGGTGTCTTCAGATACTTACATATGTCGTCCGTCAGCTTTGGATGAGCGTTACCGGTGAACACTTTGAGTTCGTCTCTCACCGTTTGACCCCCTTTGCCCTCTGTACCGAGTTGCGGCGCGGACTTTATTTCGCTTCCAGGGAGGCGAACATACTGAACCTATATTCGCTAGGATTATAGCACAGGCACTATGGCCAGTCCCTCCAAGCATCATCACGTTTTGGGGTTTTATAGTCAAAACCAGTAAGGAAGAGCTAGGCCATGGCTTCGGCCTCAACCGCGGCTTTGTCGAAGAGGAGTTCATCTTCTGCTGCATCCACAACCACGTGATCCCCTTCTGCGAACTCACTGGACAGTATCTTCTTCGCCAACGGAGTCTCCAAGTATCTCTGAACCGTCCTTCTCAGGGGTCTAGCACCAAAGGTAGAATCGAAGCCCCTTTCCGCTAACCAGGACTTGGCTTCAGAGCTAAGCTCTACCGTCACGCTCCTATCCGCCAGACGCGCCTGCACCTCTTTCACCAGCAAGTCGACTATCATCAGGATCTGCTCCTGAGTCAGCGAATGGAAGATGATAATCTCGTCGACTCGGTTAAGGAACTCAGGGCGGAAAGTCTGTCTAAGCGACTTCTCCAGAGTAGCTTTCATCCTATCTTGATCAACCCCCGTTGCATCCTCTCTGCGGAAGCCCATGGTCTCCTGCTGAAACTCGGATGTCCCCAGATTACTGGTCATTATAATGACCGTGTTGGCGAAGTTGACCCTTCTTCCATGCCCATCAGTCAGTCTGCCGTCTTCCAATATCTGAAGAAGGACGTTGAAGACGTCTGGGTGGGCCTTCTCTATTTCGTCGAAGAGGACGACTCTAAAGGGATGCTGTCTCACGGCCTCGGTAAGCTGGCCCCCTTCTTCATAGCCTACATAGCCTGGAGGCGATCCAATCAACCGGGACACCGTGTGCTTCTCCATATACTCCGACATGTCGAGCCTTATCATGTTCTCTTCACTGTCGAAAAGGTACTCGGTAAGCACTCGAGCTAGCTCAGTTTTGCCGACGCCCGTTGGCCCCAGGAATATGAAGCTCCCGATAGGACGATTGGGGTCTTTAAGACCAGCTCTCGCTCTCCTTATAGCCTCGGACACGCCAGAGATGGCCTCCTCCTGCCCGATTACTCGCTCTCTCAGCCTCTCTTCCATGTGGAGGAGTCTCTCTGCTTCTCCCTCCAATACCCGGGTAACAGGGATACCCGTCCATTTGGCCACTATCTCAGCTATGTCTTCAGCATCCACGACTTCGTCCAGCTTCTCTCTTTGCAGCCACTCGTTTTTGGCCTCATTGCACTCCTTCTCTATTACCATCCTCTCTGACTTGAGCTCCGCCGCTCTTTGATAGTCTCCCATCTGGCTGGCGCTCTCTTCTTGATTGAACAGGTCTTGAATCTTTCTTTCCAATTCCTTGACGTTGTTGGGCGCTCCTTCGATCTCGATCCGCAGCTTGCTGGATGCTTCGTCGATCAGGTCGATGGCCTTATCCGGCAGAAAACGGTCAGAGATGTACCTGCTGCTGAGTTTTGCGGCCGCCTCCAGACCGGAGTCATCTATCTTGATCTTGTGATGAGCTTCGTACCGCGGCCTCACACCTTTCAGAATTTCAACCGTGTCTTCGACAGTGGGCTCTTCGATCTGGACCATCTGGAACCTACGCTCTAACGCTGAATCTTTTTCCAAGTGCTTACGATACTCACCCAAAGTGGTGGCGCCAACGCATTGAAGCTCACCCCTTGCAAGGGCAGGTTTCAGCATGGAGCTGGCATCGATCGCTCCCTCGGCGGCGCCTGCGCCCACCACGGTGTGTATTTCGTCAATGAAAAGTACGATTTCCCCCTGCGCCTGCCGTATCTCGTCCATCACCGCCTTCAATCGCTCCTCGAACTCACCGCGAAACTTGCTTCCGGCGACCAGCGAAGCCATATCCAGAGATATGACCCTCCGATTCTTCAATGAGTCCGGGACGTCTCCGGTGACGATCCGCTGGGCCAGGCCTTCGGCGATGGCCGTCTTGCCCACTCCCGCCTCACCTATGATGACGGGATTGTTCTTGGTGCGTCGAGTAAGAATCTGAATAACCCTGAGAATCTCCTCTTCTCGACCGATGACGGGGTCCAGCTTACCCCGGCGCGCCTGCTCTGTAAGATCAATGCTGTACTTTTCCAGGGCTTGGTACCTGCTCTCCGCACGAGGATTCGTAACCCTCTGAGCCCCTCGCACCTCTTGCAAGGCCCGGTAGAGCTTCTCCAGATCCGCACCGGAATCTCGCAATATCCCGGCGCCCTCCCCATCTCTCTCTGCCATTATGGCGATGAGCATGTGCTCGGTACCAATGAAATCATCCCTCATGCGTTCAGACTCGGACTGGGCTCGCTCTCCCACCTGGACAACCCTGGGAGTAATATAGATTTGATGAGTTTCATAGGTAACGGCGGGCGTTTTTTCAAGCGCCTCACGAACCCTGCCCAGTAGTCTTTCGCGATCGATCCCCAACTTGCCCATGATCTCCCAGGTAAGGCCTCCCTCTTGATCAAGCAAAGCAAGGAGGATGTGTTCCACGTCCCACTCGGTATGTCGAAGCTGACGTACTATGTCTTGAGAAGTCTGTAGAGCTTCCTGAGCCTTTTCTGTGAACCTATCGATTTTAGGAAACATGGTTCACCTCTCTTTCTCTTCGCTATATTCATCAACAACGGTTCCCGCGTCTATACCCTGATTATCCTCTCCCTTGAGGTGAGCAATCTCTCGCCTCATATTCTGCAACTCTTTCTCCATCTTCTCCATGCGATCGGCCATGCGCAAAATCACGTCAACGCCCGCCAGATTGACACCCAGGTCATCAATCAGTGACTTTATCCGTACCAAAAGGTTCACGTCCCTGGTTGAATAGATCCGGGTATTACCCCTTGACCGTGAGGGCTCTATAAGTCCAGCCCTTTCATAGTATCGCAAAGTCTGGACATGCACTCCCACCATTCTTGCGGCTATGCTTATTACGTATCTCGGCTCATCACTATCGTATATGTTCATTCTGCACCTCGACTCTCTCGCAGATCTTTAAGCTGCCGGAACATGGCCAACTCATCCTCTCTGAGAGAGGAGGGCAGCGAGGCCCTGACCTTGACGTGCAGGTCGCCCTTCCTGGAGGCGCCCAACACAGGCATACCCTTGCCTGCCAGCCTAAAAACGCGTCCGTTCTGCGTGTAAGGTGGAATTTTCAGAGCTACTTTGCTCGTGAGTGTCGACACGTCTACTTCACCACCTAAGACGGCGGTCAATAGAGGCACTGACACCTCCACGCGAAGGTCATCTTCCTTCCTATCGAAGCGAGAATGGGGCCTGACAGTGACTACCAGATATATGGTCTTAACACCGACTTCAGACACATCCTTTCCTCGACCAGGACTCACGCGGACTCTGGACCCCGTCTTGACACCGGCGGGAACCTTCACTTCTAGACGACGATTCTTCTGAATGACTCCCGTTCCACTACATCGAGGGCATGAGCCTCCCCTACCGCCACAGGAGAGACACCTCTCCTGGTCCACGAACTCAATGGTCCTGGTAGTGCCGTGATAGGCCTCCTCAAGAGTCACCTCAATGGGGTGTTCAATCTCAGATGGAGGCCGCATGGTGAAGCTGTCCTGAAACGGACCTCGCCCTCGACCCCTCATAACGCTGCCAAGAATGTCGTCCAAGGGACTGGAGCCAAACTCCAGATCCAAATCTACGTCTGGCCCTGAGCCGCTAGTCTCATAGCGCCAGACGAAGGGGTCCCGCTTACCTCCAGACGGCCCGGAAAAACGGAAGCCACGACCATTCTGGTCGTACTCCTCACGTTGTTCGGGATCGGAGAGAACTTGATAGGCCTCATTGATCTCCTTGAACTTATCCTCTGTTTTCTTGTCGCCCGGATTCACATCAGGGTGATATTTACGGGCCAAGCGCCTGTAGGCCTGATGGATCTCCTTCTCAGACGAACTCTTGGGTACTCCAAGTATGTTGTAATAGTTCTTGGCGGCCATTTTATCTAATGTTCAAAACCTTAAACATCTTATCTGATGTCAGCCTTCATGTCAATAGGTTTATCAATGTATATGATAGCATATCCATAATATTACTTCATAATATACTTGACAATTTCATTATCATATTTTATACTATTTTTGAATAGCAAAGTTGAGGTAACCAGGCATCGAAATGAACTTTATACGGCGAAACAACCCTGTACTGAAAGTGAAAGGAGGGCAGCATGGCAAGCACAGCTCTATTGAGACTCTCATGAGGATCTATGGGGATGTTTACAAGTTTGCAGGGACTTCCTTGAGACCCGCATAAGCCCAGAAAAATTCCGTCGACGTATGCGCAAAAGTCAGGAACGACACGTCAGCAGGTCACAATACAACCCTTAAAGAGAAAAGGGAAGGAGAAAACTGAAAATGAGAGCTTTAGTTAGCTGGGACCCCATCTTCGGAACGCGTGGCATGAGGCGATTAATCGACAGGGTGTTTGACGACACCTTTTTCCGCCCCTATCGAGTAACCCCTTGGGCGTTCAGAGAGGATTATCTACCCTTGGACGTATATCAGAACGAGGGGGAACTGGTAGTGAAGGCCTCTTTGCCCGGAGTAAAGCCGGAGGACGTGGAGGTAACCCTGGACCACAGCACCCTCGTCATAAAGGGAGAGATGAAGGACTCCAGGGAAGGCGACCATGAAGGTTACATGCTTAGAGAGCGACGTCTAGGAGTCTTCCATCGCAGGATTGCTCTATCCAAAAATCTGAAGACAGACGAGATAGACGCAACCTTTGAGAACGGTATCCTTACCATCTCCATTCCCAGGGCCAAGGAGGCCAAGCCAAAGGTGATAGAGGTCAAGCCCGCTCATCACATCGAGGATGAAAAGGCAGAGTAAGACGATCGACCCTCATAGGGTATTGTTACTGGCATAGAAAAGGCGCCGCTGCGACAATGTCGCAGCGGCGCCTTTCTTTTGTCCACTCGAGACCTGGATTCCCCACCTCCAACACCCCTCCCCTTCGACTACACTCAGGGTAAACTTTAAGCTCAGGGTGAGCGGATGTCTCTTTTGACCCGCTCATGGTGAGCCTAGAGTTTATCCTGAGTTCCCCGAAGGGAACCATTTGAGCGAGCGGGGGTACAACCAACCCCGGAGCGGACGAGTGAGCCCAAGGCCTTTGCCTTTCTGGGACAGGCTCCACGTGGGAGAGGGCGAGAGTGACGGAGCGAGGGCATTTTGGGAAGCGCAGTTTCTTGACAATAAATAATTCCCTCTGATAGCATCTATCTCTAACTTAACAATGTGTACCTTTTGCCACAGGCACACGTTAGCTTCCTGGAGGTCACCCCATAGCCTGGAATCGATGAACGCTCGTCATCGAGAATGGCACGTGAGAGAGCTATGTCCAACGCCACCGCGTTAAGATGCAAAGAGTGCACCAGGGAATATCCCCTGGATCCCATGAACGTTTGCGAGTTCTGCTTCGGCCCCCTCGAAGTGACCTACGACTACGATGCCATCGCCCGCGTTGTAAACAGGGAGAGCATCGAGGCGGGACCCCTCAGTATGTGGCGCTACAAAGACCTGCTGCCTGTAAACGGGCAGGTGGTCGACCTTGGCACCGGCTTCACCCCTCTGCTCAAGGCCAACAACCTAGGCCGGGAGTTGGGACTTAAAAACCTGTACCTCAAGAATGATTGCGCCAATCCATCCCACTCTTTCAAGGACCGCGTGGTGGGCGTAGCCAGCACCAAGGCCAAAGAGTTCGAGTTTGACACCATCGCCTGCGCCTCCACAGGCAACCTGGCTGGCAGCGTGGCAGCCCATGCCGCCCGAGCGGGACTGAAAGCCTACGTGTTCATACCTGCAGACCTGGAGCTGGGCAAGGTGGTGTCTGCCGCAATTTACGGCCCTACTCTGGTCGCAGTAAAGGGCAGCTACGACGAAGTCAATCGCCTTTGCAGCGAGTTGGCGGACAAATATCAATGGGCGTTCGTGAACATTAACGTCAGGCCTTACTACGCCGAGGGTAGTAAGACTCTGGGCTACGAGGTCGCCGAGCAGTTGGGCTGGAAAACGCCCGATTGGGCTATCGTCCCAGGAGCGTCCGGCTCCCTGTACACCAAGATCTGGAAGGGTATGCAGGAGTTGGCCAGCATAGGCGTCATCGATCCTCCCAGGACAAGAATGGCAATAGCCCAGGCAAGAGGTTGTTCGCCCATCGTCTCGGCCTTCGAAGAGCATCGCATGGAGATCAAGCCTGTGAAGCCAGACACTCTTGTCAAGTCCCTGGCAATAGGCAACCCCGCCGATGGCTACTACGCTTTGAAGACTCTTAAAGAGACCAGAGGCCATGCCATGGCCTCAACAGACCCGGATGTAGTGGCGGGCATGGCCCTGCTTGCCAGCACAGAGGGCATCTTCGGGGAGACGGCAGCAGGAGTGGTGATAGCGGGTCTGAAGAACCTGGTGGAAAAGGGTGTAATCAAAGAGAACGATGTTACTGTAGCCTTCATCACCGGCTCAGGTCTCAAGACCCAGGAACCAGTTCAGGAGCTGGTCGACCCGCTGGTCGTGGAGCCCGACCTCGCGTCCTTCGAAGAGGCACTGAGCGCTCGAAACAGTGGTTGACTCCAGTGCCCGAATTCTCCGGTATTCAATAGCAACTGAGCGGAGCGGTAAATGGTTAAAAAGCGATCCAAATTCACTTTCCCACCTGACCTAGTGACCCAGCCAATCATCTATCACCTGGGCAAGGAGTTCGATGTCGTGACCAATATCCGTAGGGCCGATGTAACCGAGAACCAAGGGTGGGTGGTCCTGGAGTTGGAGGGTAACGAGGAAGAGATCAATCGAGGGTTGGCCTGGGTCAGCGACCAAGGCGTGCGAGTAGATCCGGTGGTCGGCGATATTGTGGAGGGGTGATACCAGTCTTCTCGGACTGTCGTATAATTAGTGAAAAGAGGTTCGTAGTTTTCAGGAGGTTTCGTTGATGAGCGCTACTCTTAAGATCCCCACCCCACTGCGTAAGGCAACCAACGGCGAAAGTACCGTTTCGGTGGAAGGGAGCGACCTGCTCCAGTGTATTGACTCGTTGGACTCTCAGTACCCTGGGATCAAGGAGAGGTTGTGCTCCGACAACGGCGAGCTGCACAGGTTCGTCAATGTCTACATCAATGGCGAGGACGTCCGCTTCCAGAACGGCCTTGGGACCTCCGTGAAGGACGGCGACGAGATAAGCATAGTCCCCGCCGTCGCCGGCGGCTAATAGGCCTCAACATCTCGTGTAACAACAAACGCCAGTTTCTGTTTGGCTAGTGATGATAAGCACTCTCCTTATATAGTGCTGTCATTTCTTCCTTTTGTGGTTTCCTAAACACAAACAAATGCTCATGCATGATTAAGAAAAAGTTCTTCTCTCTCGACAGCCGAGTCCAAAGATTCTCCGTTTGTGTATGCCACTGATACTTAATCACGTCCTCTTTGAGGATGAATCCCGCTTCTAAGAACACTTCCATTACCCTGAATGCCAGTGGCACATAGTGCCTATTTCTCCTGGTGTCACCTACCAGAATAGCGCAATAGTGGTCAGGTTTAAGGACTCGGAAGAACTCATCGGCGACAAGCCGCATTTGCGAAACGAACTTAGTAACGTCGCCAACCAGGGACAGGTCCTCTTTCAGTTCCGCCTTTGGATCTGAGTAAGAAATGATATTCGCATACGGAGGGTGAGTAGCGATTAGGTCAATGGTGGCATCTTTGATTAGATTCAGATTCCGCGTATCACCTTTATAGATTTCAACTCTTGACGTAGGTAATGGCACCTTTAGGAGACCGAGTGAGAAGTTTAAGCGGTCCATCGTCAGCATCAGAGCATTCATATTGACATCAATACCGATAGCGTTGCGTCCCGTCAGCTTGCACTCCACTAGAGTGGTGCTACCACCACACATTGAATCGAGTACTAAATCACCTGGAGGGCTATAGCGTAGGATTAGGTTACGTGCTATCTGGGGTGCCCAGTTGCCTCGGTAACTAGAGCGGTGAGTGGCCCAGCTACCTCGTTGGGGAAATGACCACAGAGTAGTAGTCTCGGTCTTGAAATCTGTCGGTTGCAGATCCTTGGGACACTGCTGGCCTCGGAGACGGATCTTGGCTTTCCCAACTTCGACGGTTTTTTGTCGGGCCAGAAAACGCTGGTAATCCGCCTGAGACAGAAGCTGCATAGATCAGATCGGGGATCGATCCGATCCTACAGATCATTAGCAAAAGATCAAGATCATTTGGCTCCATTTTTTCTGTATGTAGCTGATCTGGGAAAGGAGACAATTCCTCGAAATTATCTCACCTGCCTTGATAGGCTTGCCCCTCATCGCTGAGCCTGTACAGCCCCAACCTCCCAGCTACTCCGCCCTTTCTAATGAAGAAGTCATCACCATCTTTCCCAACTGTGTGGGCATTTAATCGTCCTCTTATGCTATTGCATAATGTATCCCACTTGTACGGCAGGGCTAGCTCTTTGGCCCTGGCTTCAACCCAGGTCGAAATGTCTCTCAGGTGCACATATCCCTCGGCATCTCCCGCCAAGTTTTTCATAGCTTGAATTATTAAGCCCCTTTGAGTCGGGGCCGGACCCTCAAGATAATCTTCTCTTCTTTTGAGTTCCTTGAGTAGCCGCTGAGTTTTCTGGTCTCTTAGCGCTTTTCGCCCTTCATTCCTCACCCGTTTATAGATTCTTTCATAGTCCTCTAAGTACGCCTCATCCGGTCTGAAAATAGTCTCCTGTTTTCTAAAGCGATCGTAGACCGAAAAGATTTGCTCTGTCAGCGGATCCAATCTAGAAGCGTGAATGGCCAAATTCAACTCTGCGTTTAGCTCAAAACCACTTTTTGTCAAATTCGATGACCCCACCACAAAACAGCACTGATCCTCAGGACGCTCAATAATATAGAGCTTAGGATGGAATAGTGGTACATCATCTTGAGACGGGTCAGAAAAGGCATAAAATTTCAAATTCGGGTGACCCGTTCTGGCCCGAATGAGCCACTCCATGGCTTTAGGCTCGGATATTCTAAAATCTAACCCAAAAACGATTTCAAAGCTGTCACCAAGCGCAAGGATATTATTTAATTGGTCCTCGATACTATTGAGACCAGACAACCTGATGAACGCCGTGGCAAAACGAGCAGACGATGCCCCATCAAGTTGCCGCACTAGGAAGTTAGTGAGCGTTTCCTCATGATTGTCGATGACAGTAATTGATGGCCTCATGAAATTTCTAGTGTTCGCAAATAGGGAATAACTAATCACTGTCCAATAGCCAGATTTGGACTAGAGTAAGCTATCCGTCATCCATCAACTCTTCCAGCACCTCTCGTACGAGCTCTAAGGGAACGTCGTTACGGATGACGGGCTTGCCGATCTCATCCAGCAGCACCCATCGGATGGTCTTGCCCCTGACCTTCTTGTCCAACTGCATCGCATCGATAAGGGCGTTCACATCTATCTTAGGCGAAGAAGTAGGCAGCCCGTACCTTTCCAGTAGTGATCTCTGCCTCTCAACCGACCTCTCAGGCAGACCAGCTACCCGATGGCTGATCGACGCGGCTCCCATCATCCCCACTGACACGGCTTCGCCATGGAGGAACCGCCCATAGCCGGCAACCGCCTCGATGCTGTGTCCTATGGTGTGTCCGTAGTTCAAAATAGTCCTCAGCCCAGACTCCTTCTCATCCTGGCTCACCACCTGTCCCTTCAAAGCTGCGCTGCGCCGGACTACCTCGGTGGTGCTCTCAGGTTCCAATGCCATAATCGGCTCTGAGCCTCCTTCCAGTATATCCAACAACTCAGGGTCCATGATCATACCGTGCTTTATCACCTCGGCCCACCCGGACGTTAGCTCCCGAGGAGGCAGAGTAGATAAGACTTGCACGTCGGCTATAACCATCCGAGGTTGGTAGAACGCACCGATGAGATTCTTGCCCCTAGCGTGATTTATGGCTACCTTCCCCCCGATGGACGAATCCATCATCGCTACCAGGCTGGTAGGTATCTGGACTAACGGAAGTCCTCGAAGGTAAGTGGCCGCGGCATATCCGCCCAGGTCTCCCACCACTCCACCACCCAGAGCAACTACGGGGCTACCCCTCTCCACCCTGTGCTCCACCAGCAAATCGTATATAGCCGAAAGGGCCTCCGGAGACTTGCTTCTCTCTCCAGCTGGCACTTGCTTTTCCAAAACCTGGAATCCCGCGCTCTTCAACGACTCTGCAGCCCGAAGGCCATAGGCAGAATAGACCACCTCATCAGCTATTATCACCGCGGTGCCTGATAAGCCCAAGTTCCTGGTCCGCTGGCCCAACTCGTCTAGCCCTCCCCAACCTACGAACACGGGATATTGGGCTGTGGGAGTAGTCACCACGAACGCTGCTCCCATCTCCTGGCAGTAAGGGGCTTCCGACTCTTTTCTTACGAGTCCGGCCGGTGGAAACATATCTCCAGTGTCTTTATCGAGGCGGCGCCAAGCATACTCCACCCCCCTCACAACCTCCTCCACCACCTCCTCCATCTTTAGGTCATCGGTGTGGACGGTCCAGTCGGCCATAGCATAAAAGGGTTGGCGATACTCCTTGAGAGACTCGATCCTCTTTAGCGGGTCTGGACCCGCAAGCAGGGGGCGAACGGCTTCAGGGTTAGAGTCATCGAGACGGAGGCGTTTCAGGACGATGTTGGGTTTGGCCTCCAGGCATATCACCACACCGCTGGACATCATCAGCCTGCGGTTCTCTGGATCCAGTACCATTCCACCCCCCGTCGAGACCACCACCCCCTGTTGACGGCATGCCTCCACTAATACTTTACGCTCCCGCTCTCGAAAGCCCTCTTCCCTCTCCTGGCTGAATATCTGGGGTATGGTCATATTTGCCCGTGCCTGGACTTCTTCGTCTGTATCAACGAACTCGCGATGAAGCCGACGAGCCAGGTTACGTCCAACCTCCGACTTGCCCGTTCCAGAAAAACCCACCAGGAAGATACTCTCGGACATGTCAATCACTGATCTAAGAATCGGTTTGCCTGGCAGAGCCTAACAGTTTGCCTTGGTAATTGCTTCGAGGTAGTCTTCGTAATTGCGCTTGGTCTCCTCGACGTGGTCGCCACCGAACTTCTCGAGAAGGGCATCTGCCAGCACTATAGCCATCATCGCCTCGCCAACTATGCCCGCCGGCGGCACCTGGCAAACGTCGCTGCGCTCATAATGGGCTTGAATCCTCTCCCCAGTATCCAAGTCCACCGATGGCAGGGGTTTGGCCAATGTCGATATGGGCTTGACCGCCACCCGCACTATGATGTCTTCACCGTTACTCATGCCGCCCTCTATCCCGCCGGCCCGGTTGGTGGATCTCTTCCATCTACGATTCTGAGACGGATCGAAGGGCTCGATCACGTCATGAACTTGGGAGCCTCGAAGGCCGATAGACTCGAAGCCCAGACCGATCTCAACCCCCTTCATGGCATTGATGCTGAGCATGGCCTGAGCTATCCGGCCATCCAGCTTTCTGTCCCAGTGGACGTAGCTGCCCAACCCCACTGGAACACCGATGGCTACCACCTCGAAGACGCCTCCCACCGTATCTCCCGCCTCTTTAGCCTCATCTATGGCTGCCATCATCAGCTTTTCAGCTTCAGGGTCCGCACACCTAACGGGAGATTCCTCCACCAACCCCCAGTCAATGGGACGGCAGAGCTCCGCCGAATGCTCTCCGATGGCGACTGTGCTGCTGTGAATCTCTATGCCGAACTCCTCCAGGAACCTTCGGCACACGGCGCCCACCCCACTCCGGGCCGCCGTCTCACGAGCGCTTGCCCGCTCCAGAACGTTGCGAACATCTCTATGACCGTACTTCAAGATGCCGGCTAAATCGGCGTGACCAGGCCGAAGCCTGGTCACCCGTTTAGTATCGCCCTCTATTGGGTCCACGCTCATAGCCTCACGCCAGTTCTCCCAGTCCTTGTTCTCGATCCACAGGGCGATGGGACTGCCGAGAGTCAGGCCGTGTCGCACCCCTGACTTAATGAGGGCTCTATCTTTCTCTATCTGCATACGGCCGCCTCGGCCGTGACCCTTTTGACGTCGTGCCAGGTCTTGAACAATATAGTCTTCCGAAATGGATAACCCGGCGGGCATCCCCTCGATGATTACCGACAGTCCCTGCCCATGAGACTCTCCTGCTGTGAGAAAACGGATATGTCCCATCAGTTGAGTGCCTCCTTGGCCGACTCGAACATCACGTCTGTGGGGGCTCGCTCACCTGTCCATTTCTGGAAAGCTAAGGCCCCTTGGTAAATCAGCATAGGTAGTCCGTCCAGGGCCTTGGCTCCTCGTTTTTTGGCCTCTAGGAGTAGGGGTGTCTCCATTGGATTATATACCAAGTCACACACCAAGGTTTCAGAGCGAATCACCTCTGCAAGCAGCGGAAGACGGCCCTCCATTGCGCCGTGTCTCATACCTATAGAGGTACAGTTGACCAGAAGGTCATATTCCGTTGCTTCATCCAAAGCTGACCTGACCTCGATGCCGACTCCCTCACTACTCCGGATAAGACACGCCGCCAGTGCTTCAGCCCTCTCGATGGTGCGATTGACAATCACCAGAGATGTTACGCCTGCCTTCACCAGGCCATACGCTACGGCCCTGGCAGCGCCCCCTGCTCCCATCATCGCCACCCTTTTGCTGACAGCCTCAAATCCCCCATCCTCTCGAAGTCCCCTCATGAAACCGGGAGCATCAGTGTTATAACCAATGAGCCGTCCCCCCCTGTTAACGATGGTATTGATACTGCCTACGTCCCTGCCGGTAGTGTCCAAGTCGTCCAACAGGCCCATTACATTCTCCTTGTGAGGAATGGTCACGTTAGCGCCCAGCACCTCTGAGGATCTGAGATACTCTACCCTCTCCTGCAGCTTTGAAGGCTCCGTCTCCCAGGCGGAGTATCGAACGTCCAGGTGAAGATAATCTAAGGCTGCCTGCTGAAATATCGGGGATACAGAGTGGGCTAGAGGATAGCCCAGTATACCGACGTGCTTGGTCACGACTAGACGCCGTTTATGGACGTTTGCCTTCGGCCGTCTAGGTAGCTCTGCAAGATAATGGACGCCGCCAGCGAGTCCTTCATCTCCTTCTGTTTCGAAGGACGAGTTCCGGTCTCTCGCATAAACCTCTCGGCCGACTGGGTGGAGAATCGTTCATCCCAAGTCTCTACGGGGACCCTCAAAATGGAAGAGAGTTGATCGCAGACTTTTTGGACTTTATCAGCCTGGCGGCCCTTCTGCCCATTCAAGGATATAGGCATCCCGACAACCACTGTTTCCACCTGATGCTCCTCGGCCAATGAGGCGATCTCGGAGATAGCTTGACCTCGACCTTCTACTCTGATGGCGTTCAACGGAGATGCGATAGTCTCCGTGGGATCGCTAAGGGCTACTCCTATTCTCACATCCCCGATGTCCAAGCCCAGTACTCGCACAGCTACGCTCTGACTCCCTTCACGGTGGGAGCAACCGCATCCAGGGCCTTCTGAATCTTGGACTTGTCTTTGCCCCCTGCCTGGGCTATCTCGGGGCGTCCTCCTCCCCCGCCACCCGCCTCCGCAGCCACTTCCTGGGCTATCTTACCTGCGTGAAAGCCTTTGGCCACCAGGTCAGGAGTGACCATAGCCACGAAGAGGGGCCTATCGTTGATCACCGATGCAAGAACTACGATCCCCTCTCCCATCCTGGCTTTCACCAGGTCCCCCATCTCTCGCATAGTCTCAACGTTAGGAGCTTTCACGCGCGCCGCAAGTACGTTGATCCCATCAACGTGTTGAACTTGCCCCAATAGGCCCGAGGCTTCACCTCTAGCCAACTCACGCTCCAGGTTAGCGGCCCGTTTGCGCTCAGACTCCAGTTCCGACACCAAGCTTGATACCTTGTCGCCAAGTTCACTGGGTGGCGTTCCCAGGTCCCTCGACAATGAATCCACCAATGCCAAACGCTGATCGATGACATGCTCGACAGCCGTCCCGGTCACCGCCTCTATCCTACGCAGGCCTGAGCCGATGCTACCCTCATCCATTATCTGGAAGTACCATACGTCTCCGGTACTCCCGACGTGGATACCCCCGCAGACCTCCAAGCTGAACCACTCGCCATCTCCCATTTCCACCACCCGAACCACGTCCGGGTACTTGTCCCCGAAGAAAGCTAAAGCGCCCTCGGATACAGCCTGGTTGTACGGAAGCTGTCGGCTGCTGATCTGAAGATCATCACGGACCTGCCGGTTGACCATCTCTCTCACGTCTTTCAGATCGCTGTTGCTGAGGCCAACGGGGTGGGTGAAGTCGAACCGTAGTCGGGCTGGCTCTACGAGCGACCCACTCTGCCGGACATGACCACCCAACACCTTCCTCAGCGCAGCATGAAGCAAGTGAGTAGCCGTATGATTGCGAGCGGCCTCTCTTCTTTGCAAAGGGTATACTCGTAGGTTTACAGACTCTCCCGCTGAAATGGTACCTCCCATCACGGTGCCCCGATGGACGATGAATCCCGGCATGGTGATCTGGGTGTCCTCGACCCTGAATGTACCGTCGAGTCCTTCAATCTCCCCCCTGTCACCTACCTGACCGCCGCCCTCAGCATAGAATGGAGTCTCCATCACTACTAATTCGGCCCTTTGACCTTCGGTAACTCTCTGCATAGAAAGGCCCTCGACCAGCAGTCCAACCACCACTGATTCACCCTTCAGGGTCTCATATCCAGTAAATCGGGTTGCCCCTAGCCCGAGGGATCCATACAGCTCAGACATCTTGTCGGTCTTGAAGACTTGGACTGCACGGCCTCTCTCCCGCTGATGCTCCATCTCCCGATGAAATCCCTCCATGTCAACGGTCAAGCCTT
This sequence comes from Dehalococcoidia bacterium, assembly GCA_965197675.1. Lineage (GTDB taxonomy): Bacteria > Chloroflexota > Dehalococcoidia > Plut-88900 > Plut-88900. The sequence goes on from OZ240221.1 coordinate 2,514,655, forward strand.
TTTCGGCAGCCACTTCCCGGGTGAGCTCGGGAGGGAAGCCATAGGTATCGTAAAGTTTGAAAACGTTGCTGCCAGACAAAGCCTGCGGTCCGATACCCCTTTCTTGGGATACCATTTGATCCAGCAAGCTCAATCCCGTATCCAAGGTGTCATGAAATCTGGACTCCTCTTGGTCTATCACCTTCAGAATAAACTCCCTGTTTCTCTCAAGCTCAGGATAGACGTGCCCCATTTTATGGATAACCGTTTTGGCTATCTCCGGCAGGATAACTCTGTCCACGCCCAGCTTCCGAGCAAAGGTAACGGCGCGCCGCAGAATGCGCCTCAGTACGTATCCTCGTCCCTCGTTGCTGGGCACGACACCATCGGCTATCAGGTAAGTGACCCCTCGGGAGTGCTCGGCCAGGACGCGCATGGCGGTACTGGTCTCGCTCCCTTTCTCGTACTCCTTACCTGTCAGGCGGGAGACGGCCTCCATTATCTCAGTGAAGACGTCGGTTTCGTAGATGGTGGTAACTCCCTGAAGAACGGCGGCGGTGCGCTCCAGGCCCATGCCGGTATCAATGTTGGGCTTGGGCAAAAGGATTCGCTCTCCCTGGAGATCCTGGTAATACTGTGTAAACACCAGGTTCCAGATCTCGGTAAAGCGCCCGCATGAGCAAGCGGGGTTGCGCTCGCAGTCAGGCTTGTTACAGCCATGCTCGGGGCCAAAGTCGTAGTAGATCTCACTGCATGGCCCGCAAGGGCCCTCGTCTCCCGGGGGGCCCCAGTAGTTATCCTCCTCGCCGTAGCGTACAATCCTGTGCGCAGGCACACCCACGTCTTGCCATAGGCCAAAGGACTCATCATCGTCCAGGAAAATACTTATCCATAGACGCTCCGATGGAAGATTCAGGTCCTTCGTTACGAACTCCCAAGCCCAATCTATGGCCTCTTTCTTGAAGTAGTCTCCTACACTGAAGTTTCCCAGCATCTCGAAAAAGGTGAGGTGGTCGGCATCGCCGACACTATCGATATCCGTGGTGCGGAAGCACTTCTGAGCCGACACCAAGCGAGGATTTGGAGGAATGGCCTCACCCGTGAAGAAGGGCTTGATCTGGACAACCCCTGCGCTGGTAAGCAGCAGGGTAGGATCACCTATGGGAATCAGAGATGAACTGGGGAGGATAAGGTGGCCCTTTTCCTCAAAGAACTTCAGATATTCAGTACGCAGGTCGTCGCTATTCACTTTATATTACGTTAAGCAATGCAATTTATGGTTGATCTATGCTCCATCCCTTCAATTCGATTGTATGAGAAGGGATTATAGCTGTCAACGCGACTGATTCTCCGAAATTCGCCGGCTCCTTTTCCCTCAAGGGTTGAGGTGTCTCCGCTCACCCTAAGCCTGTCGAAGGGTACCCTCACTCCAGTCCTCTCCCCCAGGGAAAGGGTGTTGGGGATGGGGAACCTAGGTATCCGCATTTCGGTTGACACGATTAGTCAATTTTGATACCCTCGAACTAACGTTGTGGGGGAGTTTCACCGCCTTTAACACCCTCGGTTGTTCACACATCCATCACTCTTTATCTACGCTCTCTTCGTCCTCACGACCATCCACACCGAGGCGAGAAGAAGCGGTATGCTGGAAATGGAGGGGCTTCTAGCGAATGACAGTATCATACACAAGAGAAGCCGTTGCTCACGACTCCATTTCCGACCTATCCCGCAAACTGCTCAGCCTGCGAAAGACGATAATCGTCAGCAACCGGGGTCCAGTCGAATACCTCCCCAGTGGAGACGGGGAATACCACGCCCGTAGGGGCAGCGGCGGTCTGGTTACCGCCCTTAACGTCATCTGTCGCAATGAGGGATTGACCTGGATTTCCAGCGCCATCGGGGAGGGCGATAGACGCGTAGGAGCCGAGGCGGAATGGGGACACGTCAAGTCGCCTCTTCCTGGACAGAACCTGAATATCCGTTTCGTTAGCTCCTCTCGCAGAACCTATCACAAATACTACAACGTAATCTGTAACCCACTCCTCTGGTTCCTCCAGCACTACATGTGGAATACTCCCTACACCCCCAATGTCGACTCTGCAGTTCAGGACGCATGGAAAAACGGCTACTCTGCGATGAACAAGCTGTTCGCCGATGCCATTATCGACGAGGCCAATGCCGCTGATCACCCTCCAGTAGTGATGCTACAGGACTACCATCTTTACCTGGCCCCGAAAATGATTCGCCATGCCATACCCGAAGTCATTTTGCAGCATTTCACCCACATACCGTGGCCTAGCTCCCATTACTGGCTACTTCTGCCCTCTGACATGAGACGGGAGATATATGAGAGTCTCTGCTCGACAGACATCGTGGGATTGCAGACTCTACGAGATGTACACAATTTCTTGGAGGGCTGCGTAACCTTCCTTCCTAACGCCGACGTGGACTACAACGAGCACACTGTGAAATACAACGATCGCACCATCAAGGCCAAGGCCTATCCGGCCTCCGTCAGCGTAGAAGGGCTTCGCCACGTGGCCGCCTCAATAAGGGTACAAGACTACGAGCGGAAACTGCTACCCCACTGCGGCCCTAAGACCATCGTCCGAGTAGATAGAACGGAGCCCAGCAAGAACATCGTTCGCGGGTTCAGGGCTTACGATCTCTTGCTGGACAGGTATCCCGAGTACAGAGGCCAAGTAAAATTCCTGGCCTTCTTGGTGCCTTCAAGGACTCATATAAAGCAGTATGAGAGATATACCGAAGAGGTTAACAATATAACAAAGCACATCAACGAGAAATACGGAACGGAAGAATGGAAACCAGTTACCGTCTTCCACGAGAACAATTACTCCCAGGCCATAGCCGGCATGCAGCTCTACGATGTACTACTGGTAAACTCAGTCATCGACGGCATGAATCTCGTGGCTAAAGAAGGGCCCATAGTCAACAAAAAGAACGGAGTCTTGATCCTATCCGAGGGTGCCGGGGCACACCAACAGCTAGCTGAGGGCGCCCTTTCGATAGCGCCCGCTGACTTAGAGGGCACCGCCGAGGCCCTCAACATAGCCTTGTCCATGTCAGAAGAGGAGCGCAAGAGGAGAATCCATACCCTGGTCTGTTCAGTAGAGATGGAAGACGCTAATCACTGGCTGGAGCAGCAGCTACAAGACGTATACAACCTGGCGTAGGCACTATCCCAGTATGGTCGCTCGGTTGTCTGCTACCCATTCTTCCAGGTCCTCCCTAACCCGGGTAGCGTATCTCTCATAAGGGAGTTTCTACGAGATTCCAATGACCGGTATACGCAAAGTAGTTATTCCTGCCGCAGGCTGGGGTACCCGCTTTCTGCCCACCACCAAGGCCGTCCCCAAAGAGCTGGTGCCCCTCATGGATAAGCCGATCATTCACTACGGAGTGGAGGAGGCCGTTACCTCCGGAATAGGCCGGGTGATAATAGTGACTTCTCCAGGCAAGAAGGCTATCGAGGACTATTTCACCCCGAACCCCGATCTTGAAAGGTTTCTATCGGACAAGAACCGTATCGGGCTGCTGGAAGAGGTCAGAAAAGTTTCTCGAATGGCCGAGATGTCCTACGTGACACAAGAGGAACAGCTAGGGTTGGGCCACGCCGTTCTCACGGCAGCCGAGGCAGTAGATCGAGAGCCTTTCGCCGTCCTCCTACCCGATGACGTCATTCAGTCAAAAAAACCAGCATTGGGCCAGATGATGGATCTGTTCTCTCGATATCATGGGAGCGTTGTTGCCGTGCAAAGAGTGACGAGAGAGCAGATACCGGGATACGGCATCATCGACGCTGAAGAGGTGGAGCAAGGGTTCTACAAAGTCCTCGGCCTGGTGGAGAAACCCAACCCAGACGAAGCGCCTTCGGACCTGGGAATAGTAGGCAGATATCTGTTGACCGCTTCCATAATCGATGCCCTGAGAGCCACCGAGCCTGGCGCTCTAGGTGAGATCCAACTGACCGATGGCATCTCCAATCTGTTGAAATCGGAGCCTGTCTACGCCTATGAGTTCGAGGGCAAACGCCACGATGTGGGGACACCTTTGGGCCTCATCAAGGCCTCAGTAGAGATGGCCCTATCCAGAGAGGACGTAGGTCAGCAGTTGAAACGTTACTTGGGATCTATCACTTAGAGAAGAGGCATTTAGCCTACTTCCCCACCTTTAATACGGTCATGAAGGCCTCTTGGGGAATCTCCACGTTGCCCACCCGCTTCATACGCTTTTTCCCCTCAGACTGCTTCTCTAGCAGCTTGCGCTTCCTGGTCACGTCGCCCCCATAGCACTTAGCCAGAACGTTCTTGCGCAGCGCCTTAATGGTCTCCCTTGCTATGACCCGGCTTCCGATGGCCGCTTGTATGGGCACGTCGAAGAGCTGTCGGGGTATGAGGCTCCGCAGCGACTGTACAAGGGCCTTACCTCTATAGTATGCCAGGTCAGAGTGGACCATGAGGGAGAGGGCATCGACGGGCTGTTCGTTGACCAGTATGTCCAGCTTGACCATTGGCGCCTTCCTGTACTCTGTGAAGGTATAATCCAACGACGCGTACCCCTGAGTACTGGACTTGAGCTGATCGTAGAAGTCCACGAGCATCTCCGAAAGAGGCATCTCGAACTCCAAGACCACCCTCTGATGGCCGGCGCCGATACCATCATGTTCGCTGCTCAGGTATTCCATCTTCGCGTATTTGCCCCGCTTGTCCCTGACCAGCTGCATAACAGTCCCGATATACCTGTCCGGGGTTACTATGCTCATATTCAGCCACGGCTCCTCTATGGACTCGATATAGCCGGAGACGGGCAGGTCTGCAGGGCTCTCGATGGTCTTCTGTGCGCCATCGGAGAGATTTACCCTGTAGGCCACGCTCGGAGAGGTGGTTATGATGTCCAGGTTATACTCCCTCTCCAATCTCTCCTGTACGATCTCCATATGGAGCAAACCGAGGAAGCCGCACCTAAAGCCTGGCCCCAGTGCCACGCTCTCCTCCGGCTCGTAGAGGAGAGAGGCATCATTCAATGTCAGCTTTTCAAGGGCATCCCTGAGAAAGGGGTAGTATCTGCCATCAACAGGATATAAGCCGGCGAACACCATAGGTTTTAACACTCGATATCCAGTCAGCGCCTCGGCTGCTGGTGATGCAACACCGGTCAGGGTATCGCCTACTCGACAGAGGGCCACGTCTTTCAGGCCGGTGGCTACTCCTCCCACCTCCCCTGCTTCCAAGCTGGACACCGGCTGAGGCCGAGGATTGAATACGGTCACCTCCAGGCTCTCAAAGGAAGCCCCGTTGGACATCAACCTGAGGGGCTGTCCCTTATTCAAAGAACCCTCGAACACGCGGACATAAGCGATGACACCCTTAAAGGAATCATACTTGGAATCGAATATCAGAGCCCGTAGACGTCCCGAACCATCACTCTGCGGCGGAGGCACTCTATCAACTATGGCCTCCAGCACCTCTCTTGTCCCGATGCCCTCCTTGGCCGACGTGAGAACCACCTCGTCCGGTGAGTAGCCCAGAGCGTCTCCTATCTCCGCGACCACTCTCTCTGGATCGGCGCCGGGCAAGTCTATCTTATTAACCACTGGGATAAGGGTCAGGTCCTGATCCAAGGCGAGGTAAACATTGGCGAGGGTCTGGGCCTGAATCCCCTGGGTGGCATCGATGACTAGCAAAGCCCCTTCGCAGGCGCTCAAGCTGCGAGATACCTCATAGGTGAAGTCCACGTGGCCCGGCGTATCTATCAGGTTTAGCTCGTACCTATCTCCACCATCCCTCTGGTAATAGAGCCTGACCGCTTTGGCCTTGATGGTTATACCACGCTCCCGCTCCAGGTCCATATCGTCCAGCAGCTGCTCCCTCATCTCCCGAGAGGTGATAGTGCCTGTGTACTCCAGGAGGCGGTCGGCCAGAGTGGACTTCCCGTGGTCTATGTGGGCTATTATGCAGAAGTTGCGGATGTGCTCAGAGTCCATTTAGATGAATGGTAGCATAGCCCTACCTACCTCTCAAGAAGGCGAGAGGGTGAAGGCTTCCCTCCGCGGCTCCCGTGGAAATCGGGAATGCGAATCCAGAGGATGGGGAGATGGATTCCCGTGTCAAGCACGAGAATGACGGAAAAGAGGATGGCAGGGGAATGACCGAAAGGGGGGCACGGGAATGACGGGTGGGGTAAAAGTCCCGACTGGGTTTGTGTGTGGAACTTGATTGTGTTTTCTGTTTAGCTTTGAAATTTGATTGAATTTTCTGGTCCACGCTCAAACTTGATTGAGTTGTAAAAAAAGTTTTATTTTCGGGGTTTTCCAGGCACGAAGATCCAGTTAATTTTGATTGAGCTTTTCTCGGGTTGTAGTTTAACCCACCCGACCGCCCAGATATGTAGCTCTTGGGGACACAGCCCCCAAACCCCCAGGCAAAGGGGCGATGCCCCTTTGCAATCCCCACGGACAACAAGGAGTCCTCCACAGAGGAGGCTGGCATGCTACCTGTCGGCAACAGACAGACCCTGGATTCCCGTGTCAAGCACGAGAATGACAGAAAAGAGGAGGCAGGGGAATGACCTGCCTGCAGCAGGCGGGAAGGAAGGGGTGTGGGGGCGCCCCAGGGCCGGGTGGGCGGACGCTTTGGATTCTTCGCTTCGCTCAGAATGACGCGCTCTTGAAACTGGGGAGGGTTGCGGCCATGTTTGAGTCCGTTCAGGGTGTCCTTGGGGGTGGCTGGGGTTGGACGACGACCTCCGTGGGAATTAAGAATGATACCTCCTTGTAGTGAGGTGTTTACTTATAGTATAGCACGTAGGTTCTCATTCTATATATGGCCTCGTGGCACAACAGGCTAGGTGTGTCTACTGGATTGCTGTGTCAGGCACAGGAATTACCTGTGGGGGCAGGGTTCCGTTAAAGCTGGTTTTGACCAGTATTCGGTTGTACAGTATGATGGGTGGACGTCCAGCTATGGTCCGGTGGGAGGCATGGCTAACGACTTCCGTCAACGTTGCATCTCGGCGCTCACTCACCCTCTGACACTCACCGCTCTGCTCACGCTGCTTCTGAACGACCATGTGTTCAAGTCGCTATTGCCGGGCGATTGGACCACTGGAAAGCTCAGCGACCTAGCCTGGGTCGTGTTCTCATCGCCCCTTCTGGCCTTTGGGCTATCCTATGTTTCTCGCGGCAACCGGTTGGCTGAACGGGGCGCCTTCGCGGTCGCTTATGTAGGGTTTCCACTTCTGTACGCGGCATTCAACATCTTCGAGCCGCTTCACACGTTCATTGTGGGGACTCTGCTGAACCTTACCGACAGCTCCGTCGGATCGCCCCTGGACCCCACCGACTCCCTCGTCATACCCGTAGGATTTGCCGTAGCTCTTTGGATATGGAGACAGACCCCTATCGGAACCGAACGCTTCCGCGCTCGCGTGTACCTGTTTGCGGCCGCAATCGCCAGTATCGCCACGGTGGCAACGTCTGTTGGTGAACCTAGCCCGACGGAATGGCTTGCGGGAATCAGTAGCGAAGGTGCCGTTGTTGTAGAGGGAGCAAGCTATGAGCGATACATGAGCAACGACGGGGGGCTTACCTGGGGAAGTCCTATAGGCCGAAGTGAGCCACTGGTTGTCGACTGGGGCGGCAAGGAAGTGAATACTCCCAGAGGGACCTACTCTATACGGGACACAAGCATCGTGCTGAGTGTTCTAGGAGCCGGAGAAAGGGAGGTTTATTCGGCCGCCTACCTCAACGACCAATCCAATGTGTGGGCCCAGAGATACAGCACCAGGCACCTTCGTTCCGATCTCACCCAGTTGTACGAGGATTCCGAACACTTTGTCACAACTGAACCATTAAACCTGGTCTATGACGAACTCACCGGCAACGTGGTCGTGGCGATGGGTCTCCAAGGGGTTCTGGTAGGCACGCCCGATGAAACGTGGAGACGTGTTTCCGTCGGTCCTTTCACGCCCACCGACTTTTCGTTCACGTCAGAACTGCGCCTAATGTTGTCCACGGAGTTCTGGCTAACTGCGCTGGGATTCTCGCTGTCGGTCCTAACGATTACTCTTGCGATTTCAGAAGGACGGGACTCACCTGACAGGTCGGCCTCCTATCCAGTCAGGAAGCTTAGAAGGGGCATTGGCGCATTGCTACTTGTGTTGCTTGCAGCCATGGTCTACGGAATTGCTTCTCTTTCTGCTGACGCGCCAAACGTCATAATCAGCTTAGCAATTCTAGTTTTTTCGCTTAATTCGCTCTTTTTCGGGACGATGGTGTTCGCATGGACTCTGCCGAGGAAGTCGGCTCTAAGAAAGCTCATAGCTGGTGCATTTGCTCTCTGTGGAATCGTATTTGCAGGCGCTGGCTTCCCTCCCTACGGAGGAGTGCTTTCCCAATCCTTATCAACATCAAGCCTCAAGGCATCTACGCTGTTGTTGGGTTGGTGTTTAGCGTTGCCGCTGCTACCATATATCTGCCGCGGGCGAAATGGTTGGTACCATACGCAGCAACGCTGGCTCTAATGTTTGGGTTTGTGATGTTTCCGTTTGTGTTCTGGCTTACAGGAGGTCTTAATCTTGCTATTGCAACTATAGCCTCGGTGGTTCTCACCGCATTGACGGCATTCATGCTTTATAGGCATCTGCAGCGTCAATATCATCTCATGGTTAACGAGAGAACTTACGTGTCATAGAGAGAAGTCTTCCTTAGGCGCCCCCACGCAGCCTCTCTTTTGTGAGCAAGGGCTTGACTTGCCGTCAGCGCTGGGCTATACCACTCGGACGTGTGGCAGAGGGACTACCCGAAGATACAGATACGAACTATCGGGCAGCTGCTGGAGGGCAAGGGGTTCGAGATGCCCCGTCATCAGCCGATGTACCAGGCCTCGCAGAGGGTGACGCGCGCGGCAGGGGAGCAGCGGCGCCTTGGATGAGGCCGCAGCGAGGAGTTAGGGACTGCAAAGATCGTTCCCATGTCATTCTGAGGAGCCCTTCGGCTGCGCTCAGGGTAAACTCCGCGCAGGGAAGGCCCCGCGCAGTGCACGACTACTACGTCTACATCCTGGCAAACGAGACTCACAAGCTGTATGTTGGTGTGACAAGTGACCTCTATCGAAGGATCTACGAGCACAAGCATAAGCTGACCCCGGGCTTTGCGAGCAGATATAACCTGCGCTGGCTGGTGTACTACGAGACCACCACCGATGTGCGGGCTGCGATAGCTCGTGAGAAGCAGATAAAAGGATGGAAGCGATACAAAAAGGTTGCCTTGATAGAATCTCAAAATCCTAAGTGGCTGGACCTGAGCGCCGGGTGGCCGGACGCTCTGGATTCTTCACTGCGTTCAGAATGATAGGTGGGGCGTTCAGAATGATGGAAAGCGCGGCTTTACTGTCATTCTGAGGAGCCCTTCGGCCGCGCTCAGGGTAAACTCCGCACAGGGAAGGGTTCAAGGCCGTGCACGACTACTACGTCTACATACTGGCAAACGAGACTCGCAGGCTGTACATAGAATCGGAGGTTCCCGGCTGGCTAGTTCTGAGCGCCGGGTGGCCGGACGCTCTGGATTCTTCACTGCGTTCAGAATGACAGGTGGAGCGTTCAGAATGACGGAAAAGAGGGTGGCACGGGAATGACGGCATGGGGGGTGAGGGCTCCCTTCCCTTCGACTACTCTCAGGGTAAACTTTAAGCTCAGGATGACTCTTCGACAGGCTCAGAGTGAGCGGATGATTCTTTTACCCCCGCTCATTTGGTTCGACAAGCTCACCATGAGCGGGAACATCCCTCCGTGCAGCACCACTCGGATGGATTCCCGTGTCTGGCACGGGAATGACGGGTTGGTCTGCTGGAAGCTTGTATAGGATTGACAGTAATCATAGAAGTCAGTATCTTTGGTGTGCCCATTGGAATCGTGGCTAGGTTGGGTTTAGGGCTTGCGCCGGCGGCAAAGATGATGCAAGTCTTCCAACAATCTTATCCTTAAAGAACCAGGAGGAGGCTCATGGCACTCAATTACGATCTCATTTTGAAAGGTGGAGAGGTTATCGATCCTTCCCAAAACCTTCGCGGGAAGCGGGACGTCGGTTTCAAAGGCGGGAAAGTGGAGGCAGTATCAGAAAGCCTGCCCAGTGAAGAAGGCGCCCATGTCATCGATGTTTCCGGGAAGATGGTAACGCCAGGGCTCATCGACCTACATACCCATTTTGCCTACAACGTTGCCCCGTTCTGCGTGAATCCTGACCCAACCTATCTTCCACTAGGCATAACGACGGCGGTGGATACAGGTACCACCGGCTGGATGAACTTCCCCGCCTTCAGAAGCCTGGTGCTGGAGAGGTCCGACGCCAATCTGTTCGCCTTCATCCATCTCTCCTCCATCGGTACGATGATGCCCGGCTCCATAGAGATACCCGACTTGGCAGACTTCAGATTCGCCCGCGCCGACGAGGCTATCAGATGCATCAAGGATAATCGTGACTTGGTGCTGGGGGTCAAGGTCCGACTGTCTCCCGACGGCACCACTGCTGAGCACGCAGTACCCTCTCTGGAAATGGCGAGGAAGATCGCCGACGCCACAGGGAGCCTCTTGATGGTCCACGTAATGAACTCGGTACTGCCCCTGCCTCAAGTCATGGAATATCTGAAGCCGGGAGACATCGCTACCCACATCTTCCAGGGCACTCAAAACAACATCCTCGACGACAAGGGCGAGATACGAAAAGGGGTTCGGGCCGCGTACGACAAAGGCGTCATTTTCGACACTGCTTGCTTTGCCGAGCACTACACTATGCCCATAAGCAAAAAAGCCATCGAAGGCGGTATGAAACCCCACACGTTGAGCACCGACATGGTGGGTGAGTGGCCCGGCGAGGAGCCCGGATACAACCTACTGGAGATCATGACCATCTACCACACCCTGGGAATGTCGATAGAGGAAGTAATCCAAGCCGTCACCGCCAACTCCGCTAAAGTCATCGGCCACCAGGAATTGGGCTCCTTGAAACCTGGATCAGTTGGCGACGCCGCTATCCTGGAGATGGAAGAGGGCAGCTTCACCTACGATGATGGGGTAGGTAACAGACTAGATGCCCAGCGCCGCTTTTCGCCTGTGATAACAGTGAAAGAGGGTAAGAAGTGGCGCCTTCGCCCCACTAGCTAATCTTTGTACGAACGCCCAAAAGGAGAATACCAATGCCCGAATTCAAGGTCATTTCAGCCGATTCTCACGTCCATGACGGCGCCGAGATCTACGATGGCCTTCCCGCAGAGCTGAAAGAGGAAGTCTCTTACGTCGAGGAGAGGAACGGCGGAAGATACCTGATGCAGCCTGGTCAGAAGCCCGTCCGCACCGATTTGACGGCGCCACTGCTAACCAACGAAGACCTGCGTCGAGAGTTCCGAGGCGGGCAGGCCAAGTCCAGCGGCGCAGGCTCGAGAGACCTGGCGTTTCCCATATCCGATAGGCTGGCGGACCAAGATGAAGAGGGCGTCAGAGCCGAGGTGGTTTACACCAACGGCATCTTTCGCACCTTCACTGCCCCCAATCCCAAGTTTCAGAACGCCGTCGCAAAGCTCTATAACGACTACTACCTGGACCTCTACAAGGACCACTCAGACCGCATCGTCCCATCGGCCGTGATCCCCGTCGCTGACCTGGACTTCGCCTCGTCAGAGCTAAAGAGAGTAGCCGAAATGGGGTACAGAACTGCGTGTCTCCCCACTGCAGGCCCACCGGATCAACCCTACGACCGGCCTGAATACGAGGCCTTCTGGTCCACGGCAGAGGAGGCCGGCATCCCATTAGGGTTCCACACCCAGACCAAGGCAGAAAACGAGATACCAGTGAGCCTGGGAGAGGAGGACTCCAGAGGCACGGATACGTCCTATATGTCCATCGCCATCAAGGACTCCATGAACCCCCTGGCTCACATAGTCGCATCGGGGGTACTTCAGCGACATCCCAACCTGAAGATCGTCCTCGTGGAGTCGGGCATCGGATGGGTAGCATGGTTCCTGGACCTGATGGACCAGCTCTACCAGAGGCGGCACATGTGGCACGTCCACAAGCTCGATCTGCTCCCCAGTGAATACTTCAAGCGACAGTGCTACGCCACCTTTGTGGACGACGTAGCAGGAGTGCGAAACAGAGACATTACCGGCGTAGACTCCCTCATGTGGGGCAACGACTACCCACACGACGAAGGAACCTTCCCCCACTCCAAAGAGGTGAGGGACCGCATATTCCAGGGCGTGCCGGAAGATGAGGTCAGGAAGATGGTCGGCGAGAACGCCGCCAAGCTCTACAAGATACCCTTGAGGTAAGGATACTCTGAACAAAGGCGTACGCTTTGCTCCCAGCCACCCGCCCTCGATATGTTTGGGAGATGGGGGGACACTCCCCAGACCCCCCGCCAGATGGATGGTTCCCTCTGGACTCCCTCGATGAAGACTTATCAGATACCACGTCGACTCACCGAGCCAGCGCGGCTACACTCGGATGCACCCTCTAAATCAGACACCAGCGGTAATCACGTTTGACTATTGATCTCACCCTCAGCGTAGTCGACCAGTCTCCCATGCGTCAGGGGAGCACGGCGGCCGATGCGCTGAAAGAGTCTGTCAAGCTTGCCCAGGCTGTCGAGAAGATGGGCTACAAGCGCTACTGGGTGGCTGAGCATCACAATGAGGGCTCCTATTCCGGCACCAGCCCCGAGTTGCTCATTGGACAGATCGCAGCCAATACCAAGACCATAAGAGTCGGCAGCGGAGGGGTGATGCTCCCCCACTATTCCGCCCTCAAGGTAGCAGAGCAATTTAGAATCCTGGATTCCTTCTTCCCCGGGCGCATCGACCTGGGAATTGGCAGAGCCCCAGGAAGCGACCGCATTACCGCCGTTGCTTTATCCTATCCCCGACCCGAAATGGACATTCACCAGTTCCCTCAACAAGTCAGCGATCTGTTGGGTTTTCTAGGTGGGAACATGGAAGAGAACCATCCCTTCGCCAAGCTGCAGGTCCAGCCCGGTCCTATACCCAACTCGAGTCCAGAGGTGTGGTTGCTGGGCTCCAGCGATTACAGCGCTCGCCTTGCAGCTACTTTGGGGATGCCTTTTTCCTTCGCCGACTTCTTTGGCAACACCGGCAAGCATGGCCCCTTGGTAGCTGGGCTTTACCGCAACGAGTTCAAGCCCTCCAGGTTTCTCGACCAACCCAAGGTCAATGTGTCCCTCCAGGTTTTCTGCGCCCCTACAGAGGAAGAGGCCCTGTTTTTGAGCTCCAGCCGTAATCTCAACAGAGTCCTTTCCGACTTTGGCCTGTCCGAAGGGTTGCTGTCCCCAGAAGAGGCCGCCGACTATAAGCTGCCAGAGCAGGCTCAGCAGTATCTTGAGACATTCAAGCTGGGATACATTGACGGCGCCCCGCAGCAAGTCAAGGACAAGATATTGGAAGTTGCAGAGACCTATGAGACCGACGACGTCGGCATAGTAACCAACTGCTACCATTTCGAGCACCGCGTGAGGTCTTTCAAGCTGGTGGCGGATGCTTTTGGTCTAACTCCTCTCTGAGCCATGCAGCGACTCGACTAGGAAAGCTCTGAACAAATGCATACGCCTTTGTCCCATCCACCCGCCCTCGGTAGGTTTTGTATGCGTGGGCACATTTCCGTCCCGCTCATTCCCTTCGATCCTTCGACTGGCTCAGGACAGGCATGCTTAGAGCCTGCCCCGTACCTGATACGGGGGTGAGCGGGGAACATCCCGACGTAGGGCGATCCCCGGATGGATTCCCGTGTCAAGCACGGGCATGACGGATGGGAACTCTGCGACAGACCGTCTTACAAAGGCAAGTGTTTTATTTCCCACCCTCCCACCCCGGTGGGTTGTTAGAAGTCGGGGGGGACGCCCCCCAGCCCCCTGTCAGAGGGAAGCATCCCTCTGGACTCCCTCGATAAAGACCTGTTCAGAATATCCCTAAGCGTCCGTGACCCCCGGTGGAAGATCGTTACCTTGAATCATGGCCATCATCCGTACCAATGAGCTGGTTAGCGTGTACCTTGGCACCTGGATGCAAACCGCTCTACGTACCGAACCGTCGTCAAATTGCAGTTGCATCTCCTTCCCTTCCAAGGAGGTGAGAGCAAAATTACCCTCCGTCAACATTCCAGACCATGACCACCCCCCTTCCCCAGTATGCGTGGCTCTGCCATTGAACTGGGCCTTTCCTAAGAGCTGACCCTCGGTGTCCAGCACACCAACTCGCTCGTCATAGTTCAGGCTTGTAGGCATATTTCCCAAAACCAGTGCAACAAAGTTTTTCTAAATTCACTTTTGTCGATTACGTCAAGTGAACGTCCAATTATATACATCTTCAGCAAGGGCATAGCTCAGGGACACATGGCGCCACACTCCGAACCTGCCGTGACGACAGTCTCGTCAGTCCTTCCCGTTCCACCGCATTGAGTGCCTTCGCCCGTTGTTGCTCCCTCTCCTTCAAGGTTACCGTCTCTCCTCATATTCCCCACCTCCAACACAGATTCCCTGGATTCCCGTGTCAAGCACGGGAATGACGGCGAGGTGGGGGCAGGGCACCCTTCCCTTCGACTACGCTCAGGGTAAACTTTAAGCTCAGGATGAGCGGAGGCACCTCAACTCCCAACGGAAAAGAAGCCGAGGGATTTTGGTCACCCCCCATGGAGTGATATTTTCACTGAACTGTTTAGCCACTGTCATATTCTCTAGTCTATCACGCAAAGTATTGACTCAGTTATTACTGAGCAATATACTCTTACTCATGGATTTAGAATATAAGCGAAACCAGACGCTAATCGATTTAACCCAGCGAGCGGACATCCACGCGGCTTTGGGGAATTCTGCCAGACTTGCAATAGTGGACTTCCTCTACTTCTCCGATAGGTCACCCTCAGAGTTGAAAGAGTTGCTCGGCATGGAGTCTAACTTGCTGGCTCATCACCTGGAGGTGCTGGACGAGGCCGGTCTTATCTACCGACTGCGCTCCTCCGCGGACAAACGACGGCGCTACCTGCGGCTGGACTTGGGCAGATTGTCTAGCTCACTACTCATACCCATCCTTAAAAACGGCTCGGTGCTCTTCGTCTGCACCCACAACTCCGCCCGCTCGCAAATGGCCGCCGCCTTGTGGAATAAGCTGTCCGACAATCCAGCGGAGAGTGCAGGCACCGAACCGGCTGAGTTGGTTCACCCCTTAGCCGTGGAGACAGCGGCCCGTCATGGCTTGGACTTGACCGGTGCAGTACCAAAGAACCTAGATGCTATAACCACGTTACCCCAGATAGTTGTCACCGTCTGTGATCACGCCAACGAACGGCTTAGGCAGTGGCAGGAGCGGCGTCTCCATTGGTCCGTCCCCGATCCCATCGAAAGAGGTGAGATAGGAGCCTTCGAGGACGCTTTCGACATGCTGGAGGAACGGGTTTCGACCTTGGTATCTCGTATCGGCTCCTCTTAGAGGCCCAGAACCATTTCCGATTAGGCGTTATGCCTCGGTTTAGCTAAGGCATTGCTTCCATCCCACTCTGCACCTCTCTAACCTTGTGCCGCAGTCACAGGTTTTCCCAATGTCTGCCTTGGTCACCGTTGCTTTCTTGGCAGGTGGCATCGCTCGGCGACGTTTACTCCAATGTCTACGGGACAAGAGTCGAGATCAAAGGCTAAGTAGAGATCTCAACCTGGAATATTAGCTATGTAACTAATGATGATGTGAAGCGTAGTGCGGAAGGTGGGACTCGAACCCACACGCCCGAAGGCACATGATCCTAAGTCATGCTCGTCTGCCAATTCCGACACTTCCGCATTGGTGAGCCGCCAGGGACTCGAACCCTGAACCTACTGATTAAGAGTCAGTTGCTCTTCCAATTGAGCTAGCGGCCCGTGCGGTAATCATAGGGAGGACGTTCGGTAGATACAGGAGAATACTATCTTACACCGGCGAATGCTTTGTCGGCTACCTACCTCTGGATTCCTCGTCCGATACCAGGATTCCCGAGAAGGCCCAATCGTCCTTCGATACCTCTTTGAAAACCACGTCCACCTTCTCGGGCCTTGCTTTGGCTATATTGACTAACGCGTCGGTAATCACTTTGGCAAGCTCTGCCTTCTGGGCTTTGGTCCTACCTGGGTACATCTCGATAGTCACTCTTGGCATGCGCAAGCCTCCCAGTGAATTTCAACCATACGACATCATCAGCAACTAGTAACCCAATTGATTGACTACGTTGATCAGCTCCTCGCCTTTGATATAGCGCTCCAGGTTCTGACAAAATAGGTCGGCCATTCGGTCTTCGTAGCCGGGACTGTTACCACTAATGTGTGGTGCAGTGATGGCGTTGGGCAATTCCCACAGCTCGTTATCAGGCGGCATTGGCTCAGTCTCGAACACATCGAGTCCCGCTCCGGCAATCCAACCCTCCTTTAGGGCACGGACCAGGACCGGCTCATCTATCACAGACCCACGCGCTACGTTGAAAATATAAGCCGTGGGCTTCATGATATTAAGCTCATGCTCGCCTATCAAGTGAGTGGTCTCAGGAATTAGTGGTACGCACAGAGCCACGAAATCGCTTTCTTTAAGCAGATCGTCTTGCTCGGTTGCCGGCAGCAGCTCATCCACATACCCAACAGAGCTCTGACGCTTGGTTATCGACCTTCTCGTTGCTATAACCCGCATCCCGAAGGCCTTCCCAAGGCGAGCCACCTCTTTACCAATCGCCCCCAGCCCAAGGACTCCCAGGGTCTTACCCCTTAGCTCCCCCATCTGATAAATCCCTTCATTACCCCACTTCTTCTCCTTGCGCTCAGCCATGAATTGAGGAGCCTTCTTGATGAACATCAACATCGTCATTATCACCCATTCGGCAATACAGAGAGCGCCGACTTCTCGGCCGTTGGTCAGAACTATGGGAGAGTCGAGAATCTGCCGTCCCGGCTCTATGTCTACGCCGTCCCAAACGTATTGAAGCCACTTCAGCTTAGGGGCTCGATTGTGCAAATCCATCGGCAAATCGGCCGAGTAGAGGGCCTCCACGTCCCCAAGCACCACGTCCGATTCCTCTCGGGCACTTCGAGCTTCCGGCGAACTAGCTCCAAATTCTTTTTGCGCCTCATTGTCCTTATTCAATAGATCGACTATATCCACTAGCTTGACGTCCGGTGATACGGATTTCAGGTTCTTAAGCCCTTCCTCATAGATGGGAAATGCGTATGCGACCTTCAGTTCCGCCAACTTGCTCCCCCTTCAAGCTCAGAGTCTTGGTATCGAGTCAGTGAATTATATCAACGGGCCATTAAAGCATCAATGCGCTCGTCACATACCGTGGGACAGCCGAGTTATCAGCTTTTCCGGCAACTCTGCTCTGCGCATCTTGTCCTGGGTTTTCTCTATGTCATAGGGAACTCTGTAGTGACATATCGTGCCTTGAGAGTCGTCGAAGATGGCATAGTTGGAGGTGGGGTCGCCATCCCTGGGCTGCCCCAATCCCCCAGGGTTGATGATAAGCCGTTCATTCTGGAGCGTTACAGGCACCCCGACGGGAAACTCCTTAAAGGTACACGTTATGGATGATTCCTGTAGCTCGCAGATGAAGGGCACGTGGGAGTGCCCTACCAGACTATACGGAGTCTTAAAGTGTTCCAGGTTACCCAGGGCCACTCTCTCGGACAGGACATACTCCCAGATCGGGTCTCGTGGGCTACCGTGAGCCAGAGTAAAATCGTTTTTAGAGACGGTCATAGGCAACTCGTTGAGAATCTTCTTGTCTTCCTCGCGCAGTTGCTTTCTGGTCCACAAGGCGGCCTCGGCGGCGTAAGGATTGAACAGAGAGGTATCAATCTTACCGCTGGCGGCCCAGTCATGATTGCCGGCTACACACACATAGCAATACTCCCTAAGCAGGTCGATACATTCCCTGGGGTCTGGACCATAGCCCACCACGTCGCCCATACACCATATCTCATCCACGCACCCCCCTTTTTCAGCATCCTGAAGAACGGCATGAAACGCCTCCAGATTGCTATGGACGTCAGTAAGAATAAGGACTCGCACCCAGTCTCTCCTTTCGACTCAATGCCCCAATATAGCAGTTTGGATATGCTGTGACCAGCGTCACTTATCCTCTCACAACAAATAGTACAGGTTGTGTAGTAACCAAAATTCTCCGGCTCCTTCACTATCGAGGGTTGAGGTGTCTCCGCTCACTTCCTTCGACAAGCTCAGGATGAGCGGAGGGAGTCCAGATGGAAGCATCTATCTCGTAGCCTACCTGCTGCAGGCGGAGGATTTGGGCCTTTCTACTGCCAAGTAGAGGATGTGCCCCCACATACAAAAACCTGCCGAGGATGGGTTGCAGGTCACGAGACTGAGGAGAGAAAAGTCGTATGTTGGACGAGTTCACGACACTGATTCAGAGGTGGGGACGCCTGAGCAATCTTTCGCTTCTCATAGATTCGGCGAGTTCTCGATGTGCTCCTCCCATCTGCGGTCTTCCACTCAAAATGATGTGTAGAAGGTGAAACAGGCTTGTCAGAGTGAAAGTGCTGCTCTCTACGACCTTTTAGGTCGCGAGTCTCGCCAATGTAGTCTATTCCCCCTGTAATCTTATTTACGAATCGATATAGCCCCGGTCTGTTTGGTGGAGGTCTGCGACTGGGCTGCCTTTGCTAAGGGTAACTAGCCCGTTGTGAGGCGGCAAAGGCGCAGATATAATCTATAAGATGAAGGTATTTCAACTGGGCGAATATGGCCTGATCGAGCTCTTGGCGAAGATAGTAGGCTCTACCCCCACTGACCAGCCCAACGTCCTGAAGACCATCGGTGACGACGCAGCCATATTTCGTGCTTCCGACTCTTTACAGATATTGACCGTCGACACCATGGTCGAGGGAGTCCATTTTCGCCTGGCTACCACTCCATGGAGAGATTTGGGCTGGAAAGCTATAGCCATCAACATCAGTGATATAGCGGCTATGGGCGGCATCCCTGAGTATGCAGTCGTGTCGCTGGGACTCAACCCGGATACCAACGTCGATTCAGTGGCCGAGATGTATAGAGGGATAGCGGACGCAGCCCAACAGTATCGATGTGCTGTTGTGGGTGGAGATACCGTAAGCTCCCCAGTAACCGTGTTGTCCGTTACTCTCACCGGTCAGACCTCTCTAGAAGCGGAGTACCCCCACAACGTACTCAGCCGAGACAGAGCCTTGGTAGGAGACCAGATCGCAGTTACTGGACACCTGGGAGGCTCCGAAGCGGGGCTAAGGTTGTTGACTGACAACCTGGACGTGGACGAGGAGGCGTGCCAATACGTAAAGGCAGCCCATAACCACCCCATCCCCCGAGTGGATGAAGGCCAGCTATTGCTCAAACACGGGGTGAAAGCTGCAATGGACCTCAGTGATGGCCTCTTAGCTGACCTGCCCAAGCTGTGTAAGGCCAGCGGTGTAGCGGCGAAGGTCAACGTAGACTCACTGCCCATTCACCCCCACGTAAGAGAGGCGTTCGGGGATGATGTCCTGGAGCTGGCTTTGTCGGGGGGCGAAGACTACGAGCTCCTGTTTACGGCTGAGGAGTCGATAATTCATGAGGTTGGTCAGTCCTGTCGTGTGCCCATAACTACGATTGGGCAAACCGAGGAAGGAAAACCCGGAAAGGTTACCCTCGTCGACGGCAAAGGCAATGAAGTGAAGTGGACGAAGAAGGCGTGGGAACACTTCGCTGTCTCCGGTACGCCCAGGACGAAACCGGCTTGAAGAGCATCACAATAACAACCAACAGCCCAGAAGAGACCCAGCAGTTGGGTAAGGATTTGGCCGCCGCCTTCATGGGTGGCGAGGTGATACTCCTTACCGGCGGGTTGGGCGCAGGCAAGACGTGCCTCACCCAAGGCCTCGCTTGGGGGCTGGGCGTTCAAGAGCATGCTCGCAGCCCTACCTTCGTTCTCATCTCAGAATATAGAGGCAGGTTGACCCTGTACCACGTCGACCTATACCGGTTGGATGATATATACGAGATCGAAGACCTGGGATTGGATGATCATCTGGGGGGACATGGTGTGTGCGTCATTGAATGGGCAGAGAAGGCTGCGCCTCTGCTGCCACAAGAAAACCTGGCCGTCACCCTCCAGGTTGCTGGACCCAGCCGGCGTATCATAACCCTGGCAGGATGCGGAAAGCGCTACCAAGACTTACTGGAGAGGTTGGCTAGCCTGGGCAGCAAGATGAGAGCAGCTAAAGAGAGAAAATAAATGTACCTGGCCATCGACACCGCCACCGACAACTTGAGCGTAGCTCTGCTAGAAGAGGTGGAGCTGATGGGTGAGTTGAACTGGAGGACTCATCAGAACCACACAGCCGAGCTCATTCCCACTATTCTCCACCTCCTAGGGCGTGCCAAATCCAATCTCGACGCTGTAGAAGGTATTGCGGTAGCGAAAGGTCCCGGCGGCTTCACCGGTTTGCGGGTAGGCATAACTACGGCCAAAGGACTGGCCATGTCTCTTAGAGTACCTCTTGTAGGCGTAGGAACCCTGGAGGCATGGGCCTATCCTTACGTCGGCCTGGACTTGCCTGTCTGCCCCATCATGGAGGTGGGACGAGGCGAGGTAGCAGCCGCGATGTTCCGCAGGAGCAATGACAGTATGAGGCACATGGTAGAGGAGCACATAACGACCACCGACAAGCTATCCCCTGGAATCCATGAGCCCACCATCTTCTGTGGTAACCTATCAGACGCAACCAAGGAGAGACTAAAGGAGTCGCTAACGTCCAACGCCCTGTTTGCCGGCACCCAGAAGGCTAGCAGTCGTGCCTACTATGTAGGAAGGCTGGGCCTCATTAAGGTGGAACGCCACGAGTTGGATGACCCGTCCACTCTCCAACCCATCTATCTACGCAGGCCGTCCATAACTCAACCCAGAAAGGTCGCCAAAACTGGCTAGGTGATACGCACATGGAACGAACACTGGTACTTATCAAACCCGATGCCGTCCAGCGAGGTCTGGCAGGACAAGTGATATCTCGGCTGGAAGGAAGGGGCCTCAAAATAGTGGGACTGAAGATGATCCAGATGGACCAAGCCTTGGCAGGCAAACACTACGGTGTACATCGAGGAAAGCCCTTTTTCGATGGACTGGTCAGCTTCATAACCTCCAGTCCCATAATCGCCATCGCCTTCGAGGGATTGAACGCAGTGGAGGTGGTGCGCAGGACAATGGGCGAAACCGATCCTGCAAAGGCTCAACCCGGCACCATTCGAGCAGACCTGGCCCTGGACATCGGCCGCAATCTGGTCCACGGCTCAGACTCGAAGGAGACGGCGGAAAAAGAGCTGGCTCTATTCTTCTCGAAGCACGAACTGGCCTCCTATGATAGGAGCTTGGAGTCCTGGATAGCCGAGGGTTGAGGCGCTACTGCATTCGTACAACAGTGGTAGCGCCTCGCCACAGCCTGTCCAGCTGGTAGTACTCTCGCTGTGCACGAGAAAAGATGTGAACGATAACGTCGCTGTAGTCCAGAAGAACCCAGCCCGAGGCGCTGTCCCCTTCGGCGTGGAGTATCTGAGCACCCATCTCCTTGAGACCTTTGGAAATCACCTCTGTGAGCGCCTCGGAGTGCCTGCTGGTCTCCGCGCTGCATATGACGAAATAATCAGCGAAGCTGCAAATCTTACGAACGTCCAACAGCAAAACATCCGACGCCTGCCTGTCTGAAGCTATCTCAGCCACTTTTCTAGCGTATTCGGCCGCTTCCAGTCTGCAACTCCTCATTCGTGCTTTGCGACTAGATTGTAGCACCCTTCAAACCCTCGTCAACGGCTCGTTGCTACCAAAATGCCCCGGCTCCTTCTCCCTCGGGGGATAGAGTGTCTCCGTTCACTCCCTTCGACTAGCTCAGGGTGAGCGGAGACACAACACACCTCCACTCACCCTGAGAGGGAGTCCAGAGGGAAGCATCCCTCTGGTAGGGCGCTTGCGGGGTGTCCCCTCACATACAAAAACATACCTGGGAGGGCGGTTGGGAAACAAGGCGTTAGCCTTTCTGAAACAGATCCAACGGTTGGAGAAGATCAGAGTCTATCCTGTGCCCGACACGGGCATCCATTCTCCCAGCCCCCCTGGATTCCCACTTGCGTGGGGATGACGGGTGGAACTAGGCTTCTTTTTCGTCATTTCCGCGCTTGACAGAGACCTTTGCGTAACTTGCGACCAAGCCCCATACCAGTGTCATTCTGAGCGCAGCGAAGAATCTGAAGGGGTTCATCAAATACATCGTAGCTTTACGGGCAGAGGCTTTGGATTCTTCACTTCACGGAGTTTACCCTGAGCATAGCCGAAGGGCTCCGTTCAGAATGACAGTTGGAGCGCTTCATTTTGGGGCAAGGCTGGAGTTATTCAAAGGTCTCTGCTTGACACGGGATACCAAGTTTACCCAAGGATGTTGAACGCTAGGTCTATGCCATGCTATTCTTCTCCGTGGAAATGACGGAGAGCAAGTTAAAGGCAGTGATGGCTATGAGCGGGGGTGTCGATTCCTCCGTAGCGGCGTACCTGTTGAAGAAGGCCGGATACGACGTGATAGGGATAACTATGCGCCTCTCTCCTCCCCAAGATGCCGACTATTCTCGCCAGAACAAGAAGTGTTGCACCGCCGAGGATACCGATGATGCTCGGCGGGTCTGCATGATGCTGGATATTCCTCACTACGTCTTGAACTTCGAGAAGGAGTTCCACACTTACGTCATTCAGTACTTCATCAACGAGTACCGAAAGGGTCGCACCCCCAACCCCTGCTTGGCATGCAACGATTACGTAAAGTTCCAGTTCCTGATGAGCAAGGCCCAGGCCCTGGGCGCTGAGAGGCTGGCTACCGGGCACTACGCTCGAATTCAGCACCGAGGTGGCGGCTTTCATCTTCTCAAGGCTGCGGATCCCTCCAAGGACCAGAGCTACGTCCTATACGGATTGGGGCCACGGGAGCTCCAGTACCTCCTCTTTCCAGTAGGCGAATTTCCCAAGTCGGAGATCCGTAAAATCGCCCATGAGCTGGGGCTGCCCGTTGCCGACAAGCCCGATAGCCAGGATATTTGCTTCATCCCCGACGGCGACTACAGACAGTTTGTTAGAAAGCGTGTAGAAGCCAGTCCCGGTGACGTGATAGATTCCAATGGAAACGTCCTGGGAACCCACGACGGCATAGAGCTTTACACAATAGGGCAGCGCAAAGGCCTGGGCATCAACTCGAGCCAGCGCCGCTATGTTGTAAAGATCATGTCGGAAGAAAACCAGGTAGTTGTCGGAGGAGAAGAGGCTCTCTACAGCGATAGTCTGAGAGCGTCAAAGGTCAGATATACGTCCGGCGCCCCACCCACCTATCCAACCTCAGTCACCGCTAAGGTGCGGCATCACTCACCTGAGGTTGAGGCCACCCTAATCCCAATGGGTGACGAGGCCGAGGTCCAGTTCTCAAGCCCCCAGCGAGCCATAGCGCCAGGGCAGGCAGTGGTCTTCTATCAAGGAGCCGAGGTCTTGGGTGGCGGCATCATAGAAGAGGCCTCCTCCGTAAACTCGAGCGACCCAGCCGTAGAGATACCAGTTGCTTCAGCCCCCTGATCAAATGTGGATTTCTGAGCAGCTACTCCATAGGTATAGCTCGTGAGAAGGCTCTTCCTCATTCTCATACTCGCATCGCTGGCCATCAGTGGACTCGTCGGCATAGTCATATTCATACTGGGCGACTTCGAGGATGACGATTTCGGAGGGATACAATTCAAGCTCCTTTTCACTACTTTTACCTTGGCCGGATTCAGCGTCGCAGGCTTTACAAGCTCCCTACTCTATGATAGGAAACGCTCCCTTCCCCTTTGCTATGCAGGAATAGCAGTGTCCCTGGCTGGCTTTGTGGTTTTCATGGTCGGAATTTGGGGCGAAATATGGAATGAAAACTACTGGAAGTCCGTTGGGTCTATTGGCATTGTGGTCTTCTCTATCGCTCACGCGTCGATTCTGGCGCTGGTAGACTACAGCCGGAGGGTGCTAAGATTCACGTACTACGGTGCTGTCGCCGCCATTATCTCACTGGCAACGGTGTTGATCTCGGTGATCGTTTGGGAACTGGATCAGGACGGCTTCTACCGGTTGCTTGGGGTGCTGGCGATCCTGGACGTGCTCGGCACCATTTCGATCCCCATTCTCAGAAAGATCACTTACGACACACCAGTGAAGTAGGCAAATATGCAGCCTTCATGGAAGTGGGAAAGATCCCTTCGAGCCAAAGGCCTCAGATTCGTTGCAGGCATCGATGAGGTTGGACGGGGCCCTCTCGCCGGGCCGGTAGCCGCGGCTGCAGTAGTCCTGCCTCCCGATCTGCGAACGCCATGGGCCAAACAGATACGTGACAGCAAACAACTCACCGCCAAGTCGCGTACCCATTTGGCTCCCAAAATTGAGGGGGCGGCCTTGGCCCTAGGACTGGGTATGTCTTCCGAAAAAGAAGTCGACGAGTACGGTATCGTGCACGCCACCAAGCTGGCTATGACCAGGGCGATAGAGGAGCTGGACTCTCCACCAGATTGTCTCCTCATAGATGCGGTGTCCTTGCCTGACGTCGACCTACCTCAAGAGTCGATAGTTAACGGAGACGGCCTGTGTATCTCCATCGCCGCAGCCTCCATAGTGGCAAAGGTCGCTCGGGACTCCTTGATGATGAAAATGGAGGCTCGTTATCCAGGGTTCGGTTTTGCCCACAACATGGGATATGGGACTCCAGGGCACCTGGATGCCCTGGAGCGTATCGGTCCTTGTGACATACATCGCATGACCTTTGCGCCTGTGGCCGAGGCAGCTTACAGGCGCAGGAACGGCCGCGATAGATGACCCCTGATCGCAAAGAGCTGGGCCGGCGAGGCGAGCTCCTGGCTCGTCGCTACCTAGATAAGCAGGGCTACACCATCCTGGACACCAACTTCCGCTGCTCCTATGGCGAGATAGATATAGTAGCGCAAGAAGGGGAGCAGCTGGTATTCGTGGAGGTCAAGACCCGCAGAAGCCATGCCTTCGGAATACCTGAGGAGTCCATCACCCAATCGAAGAAGGACAAGCTGGTCGAGGTAGCCCAGGCCTATCTCCAGATACACGCCGGCCTTCCCGAAGAGTGGCGGATAGACGTGGTAACCATCTCGATCACCCACCCCAACGCTCCACCGAAGATAGAGCTGGTAAGAAACGCCGTTTTCGAGTAAATACTGCGGTTTTGATACCCCATCGATATGGTACAATTCCTACCAGCCGATTTTCGTCGACGAAGTGCTAATGCCCATCTATGAGTACCGTTGCAACCATTGTCAACACCGTGTTAGCCTTCTCGTGAGAGGCTTCTCCGATCCTGAATCAAAGACCTGCCCACGTTGCGGCGGCACTGATTTGACGAGGCTCATTTCAAAGGTTGCGGTGTTGAAGTCCGAGGAAAGCCGCCTCGAGAACCTGACCGACCCATCAAGTATGGGAGACCTGGACGAAAACGACCCCAAAAGCATGGCCAGATGGATGCGCAGGATGGGAAGTGAGATGGGTGAGGACGTAGGCCCTGAGTTCGACGATATGGTGGGCCGGATGGAGGCGGGAGAGATGCCGGATGATGTGGATGATGGAGACGAGTGGGACTGAATGATGCCTATCTATGAATACACGTGCTCGGCTTGTGGTAGCAGGGCCAGTGTCTTCGTAAAGAGCACCAGCTCCGATACCAAGGCTTCCTGTGTCTCTTGTGGCAGTCGAAGCCTCGATAGGGTTGTATCTGGATTTGCCGTTCACAAGTCCGAGAAGAGCCGCGGGGAGGAATCCAGGTCCATCGAGTTGAACCCAGGTGACGACTATCATAAAGACCCTCGCAGCATTGCGCGGTGGGCGGAGAAGAGGCTGGATGAGCTGGGTGTGGATATGCCTCAGCAGACCAAAGAGATGATCGATGCAGCTCGAGACGGAGAGCTGCCACTCGTCCGTTAGCTAGCCCATATACAAAATGTCTTTTAAAAAGGCAACTGAAGAAAAGGTCAAAGGTCTCTATGTCATCCTCGACCCCCAATTCTGCAAAGGCATGAGCGAGGTCGAGGCAGCGAAGGCCATCATCAGAGGTGGGGCCAGAATAGTCCAGTGGCGGGACAAGGTAAGGGACAAAGGCGAGCAACTGCCTATCGTTCGAGAAGTGAATCGTCTATGCGCCGATGCAGGGGTGCTGCTCATCGTCAATGACCACCTGGACTTGGCGTTGATCTCCGGCGCAGGAGGGCTTCACCTGGGACAGAAGGACCTGCCCATTGAAGAGGTCAAACCTTTTATATCCAATGAAATGATAGTCGGTGTATCTACCGCCGTCTTAGATGAGGCTGTCAAAGCAGAGAAGGACGGGGCATCCTACATGGCTGTCGGCTCCATCTATCCCAGCCCTTCCAAAGACGGGACCAGGCCTGCAGGGCTGGAGACCCTTCGCAAAGTGGCGTCAAGTGCATCGGCGCCCATAGTAGCCATTGGCGGCATAAATGAAAGCAACCTGGATCCCGTGCTGGACTCAGGCGCAGATGCCATATGCGTGATAAGCGCCGTAATGTCAGCTCCGGACATCGAAGAGGCCACACGAAGCCTCGTTTCCCACATCCAAGCCAGACAAGGGTAAACATGAGTTCTCCTACATCCAACCTTAGGCAGATTGCAGACAAGGTCAGGCGCAGCCTTTCAGATAAGCACTCTGCGCGGGAGGCGGGCCTGCCCCTATCAAGGGAAGCCATCCGCAACTGCGCCAACTCCATAAGGGCCACACACCGGGGAGAGTTCGACGAAGCACGACGACTCTTGGGATTGGCGGGATCTCTCCTGAAACAGGCCAACGACGCCCTGGAAGACCATCCCAGCGTCTTTTATGCGGGGTTCATCCACGACGCCCAGAAGGAGTACGCCGAAGCGTCCATAACACTAGCCTTGGAATCGGGCGACGACCTTCCTGATCCGGACGAGCTGGGTGTCGAATATCCTGCCTACCTGAATGGAATGGGCGAGGCGGTGGGTGAAATGCGGCGGCACCTCTTGGACACGCTGCGCAAGGGTGACGTATCCAAGTGCGAGGAGATTCTAAGCTGGATGGACGAAATCTACACCGTTTTGGTCACCATGGACTATCCCGAGGGCATCACCGGAGGCCTCAGGAGGACCACCGATATGGTCAGGGGGGTCACCGAAAGAACTCGCGGAGACTTGACCATATCATATCGCCAGAGCCAGCTAGAGTCGTCCATGGAACGGCTTCAGAAATCTCTTGAGGAGAGAGCCCCCTAAGTCCTTCATTCCCCCTTCGTCCGCCGTATTCATCTCAAAATTTCCAGGCTCCTTTTCTCTCGCGGCTTGATGCTCCCCAGCCCGCTCAAATGGTTCCCTTCGGTAAACTCAGGATAAACTCTAAGCTCACCATGAGCGGGCTGGGGAGCCGTCGGATGCAATCCGGGGTGGGAGAGTGGGAAAAACCAACCAGGGAGCGGGGGGATGTGTCCCCTCCTCCTGGATTCCCACTTTCGTGGGAATGACTAATGGAACGAGGCTTCCTTTTCCATCATTCCATTGCTTGACAGAGACCTTTGAATAACCCCAGCATTGTCCCAAAATGAACCGCTTTGGATTCTTCGCTACGCTCAGAATGACACTGGTATGGGGCTTGGTCGCAAGTTACGCAAAGGTCTCTGCTTGACACGGGAAGCCATCCGAGTGGTGCTGCATGGGATGGCTGTTCCCCGCTCATACTCTTCGACAGGCTCAGAATCCCACACATGGGGGAGTTCAGAGGGAGGACACCCTCTCTGGCGGGGAGCTCGAGGGGTGTCCCCTCCAATCCCAAGATACGCCAGAGCGGGCGGGTGAGAACCAAGACAACTCGCTTGCTTGACCCACTCCTCTCGACCCGCTACAATTCCCAACCGACATAAATCTAGGCTTCACTCGGAGAATCCTCACATGACCATACTCATAATCAGCCTCGGCGCTGGAGCCGGCGCCCTCCTGTTTTCTATCGTCCTCATCATGTTCATCATGAGACAGGACGAGGGCGACGACACCATGAAGCAGATAGCCTCGGCCATTCAAGAGGGGGCGATGGCCTTCCTAACGCGAGAGTACGCCGTCCTATCGGGATTCGCACTCATAATCTTCGCCGTCTTGTGGATATTCATTGACATTGATGTGTTAGACAAGATCGGAGGCTCCGATCGGACACTTCCCTCGACCGCCATATCCTATCTGGCAGGAGCAGTAGCTTCAGGACTGGCAGGGCTGATAGG
Source organism: Dehalococcoidia bacterium (assembly GCA_965197675.1). Classification (GTDB taxonomy): domain Bacteria; phylum Chloroflexota; class Dehalococcoidia; order Plut-88900; family Plut-88900. Next base: position 2,542,998 of record OZ240221.1, read on the forward strand.
CATGAGCATCGCCGTCAGGGCCAACGTTAGAACTACCGCCAGAGCCAGAGATGGCCTTAGCCCCGCTCTGAGGGTGGCCTTCTCCAGCGGGGCCGTCATGGGTCTTACCGTGGTAGGCATTGGCCTGATAGGCGTAACGGCCCTTTACTGGGTCTTCAAAGACCCGTTGGTGGTAGCTGGGTTCAGCTTTGGAGCATCATCGGTGGCTCTCTTCGCTCGCGTAGGTGGAGGGATCTATACCAAGGCAGCCGACGTGGGGGCCGATCTCGTAGGGAAGGTCGAGGCAGGAATTCCAGAGGACGACCCCCGCAATCCAGCCACGATAGCCGACAACGTCGGCGACAACGTAGGTGACGTGGCCGGTATGGGCGCCGACCTCTTCGAGTCCTACGTGGGATCCATCATAGCCACCATGGCCCTGACCACGGCGGCAGTCTTCTCCATTTCCAATCCCAACGGAATCTTCTCCAGGGGCGACGCCACCAATTTCGATGACAGCGCCTTCGTGCTCCCCCTCTTGCTTGCTGCCATAGGCATCTTTTCCTCTATTCTGGGGACCTTTCTGGTGCGAACGGGAGAAGGCGCTGGAATGGGCCGCCTACTGTGGGCATTGCGCACAGGGGTATTTTCGTCCGGAGGACTCGTGCTGCTGGGCACCGGTATCGCCGTAGCGACCCTGGACCTGGATTTCAACCTCTTTTGGGCGGTGCTGGTGGGATTGGTGGCTGGACAGGTTATAGGAACCTCCACCGAGTACTTCACCTCCTATGAGTACCTGCCCACCAGGTGGCTATCTCGCCAGGCGCTAACCGGGCCAGCCACCATAATCATAGGTGGAGTTGGACTAGGGATGCTGAGCAATCTCATTCCCCTTGTCGCCATTGTAGTCGCTATCTGGATAGCCGATTGGCTGGCAGGACTTTACGGCATCGCCCTTGCCGCGGTGGGGATGCTTTCCACACTGGGAATCACCCTTGCCACCGATGCCTATGGTCCCGTCGCCGATAATGCAGGCGGTATAGCCGAACAGGCCCATTTGCCACCAGAGGTAAGGAAAAGGACCGACTCCCTGGACTCGTTGGGCAACACCACGGCCGCCACCGGTAAAGGATTCGCCATCGGCTCGGCGGTACTCACTGCGCTGGCTCTGATGGCAGCCTATTCTCAGGTCGTGGATATCGACATCATCAACGTTAGGTCGCCCTCCATTCTCATCGGGCTGCTTGTAGGGTCGGTCATGCCCTTCCTGTTCTCAGCCCTCAGCCTTCAGGCAGTGGGACGTGCGGCCAACCACATGGTCAGTGAAGTGCGGCGTCAGTTTCGAGAGATGCCTGGCATCATGGAAGGTACGCAGAAACCGGAATATGGCCGAGCCGTCGCTATCAGCACACAAGGCGCCCTTCGAGAAATGATCTTGCCAGGACTTCTGGCTATAGTCGCTCCCATAGTGGTGGGCATCATCCTGGGTGCAGAGGCCCTGGGCGGTCTGCTCATCGGCTCTATAGCCAGCGGCGCCTTACTGGCTATCACCATGGCCAATGCAGGCGGCTCCTGGGACAACGCCAAGAAGTACATCGAGGCGGGGGCGCACGGGGGCAAAGGCTCCGAACCTCACAAAGCCGCCGTGGTGGGAGACACGGTGGGTGATCCCTTCAAGGACACCTCTGGACCGTCGCTGAACATCCTGCTGAAGCTGATGGCCATCGTGGCCGTGGTCTTCGGCCCCCTGTTCCTGTAGCAAGCGTTTCTAATAGCATGCGAAGAGGGGGGCGGGCCGACAAAGTCGGCCCGCCCCCTTGGATTATCTATTGCTCTTTCGATTCGAAGAACGCTTCCGACGTTCCTGTACTAGTAGAACCCCCGAGACCCATACGTGTCTTGATTCGACTACGTCGTTGAAGACTAGGCCGCTGTCGAGTTGATTTTCGTAGCCTCTGATCTAGCCGGATGGATACTTGAGTACGTTCTTGTACTTACGATAGCAAGGCAAGCACGATGGCTTACTCTTGCCAGTCTCTTCGGGATTTCCACAAGTGTGACAATGTTTTTCTGGGTAGTCGGAGTTACTATATCTGGTCCAGATCTCCATGTGTTTTGGACAGAAAGGTTCAAGAGGGTTAGCTGGCACTTTAGTTCCGCAACGGATACAGTAACCACGTGTTAAGACTGGCTCGGTAATTGCGCTGGCTAACTTAGACACACCTCGTGCCGCCCTAGAAATACCGCCAGCTGCCTTTGACAGAGTACTTGTGCGAACTTCTTTGCTGGCTTTCACAATCCTTTGAGATTCTTCAAAGACCTCCTCATATAGCTCCAGATCCGTATCCTTGGAGACGAGTATCCCCATTTCGTAGTTTCTGTCCTGGGAGTATTCATAGAGATTCATGGAAGTTATGAGCGCCTCGTTCTCATTCAAGTAGCACTTGGCGTGAAGGTCTTTCAAAAAGCTCGTTTTGACGTGATTTAGCGAGTCGAGCCACTTTCTTGTTTCGTCCCATCCTTTCTTATTCCCAGACCCCTCCTGGCGTCTATAAACTAGGCGAATGTCAAGATTAGGGAATTTCTTCTTCTCTTCGAACAACTTCTTCAGTCGGCCGTGAAGACTTACATATGGACTTATGATCACTAGACGAGTTTTGGCGTCCTTGATTATCTGTGTGAGATGATTATTGACGCCACTTGTGTCGAGAAACTTTGCCATGCAGGTTTTCCTTTCCTGGCCGAGGTAGCTACTCTGGCCCTGGAACAAACTGATACATAGTCGACGAATACACGCCCTTCTTACCCAGCAGCCTCACCGACGAAGGGGTTCCACTTCTTCTCGTCGCCGATGGTGGTGTGAGGCCCGTGGCCCGGCAGCACGATGGTCTCCTCCGGCAAGACCAACAGCTTGGTCTTGATGCTGTGCATCAGCTGGTCCCAGTCGCCCCCGGCGAAATCAGTCCTGCCGATGCTGCTCTTGAACAGGGTATCGCCGGTGAAGACCACCCCATGACCGTAGAAGGAGACGCCGCCGGGCGTATGGCCGTGGGTCTCGATGACCCGGAACCTCAGCTCCCCCAAATCCACCTGATACCCCTCCTCCAAGTAGAAGTCGGGGTCGGGCGGTGGGCGGTAGTCGGGGATGATCGAGTCTCCCTCAGGAGAGTCCTGCCACATGGAGACGTCGTTGGCGTGAACTCCAAAGGCGGCGTTGGTCGATTCCTGGACCGCCGCCGCCGCGCCCACGTGGTCTTCGTGGCCGTGGGTAGTAAGTATGTACCTTATCTCCAGCTCCAAGTCGGCGACGGCCTTGAGTATCGCCGGAGCATCCGCTCCGACATCGATCAGGGCGGCCTCCCTGGTCTCTTCGGAGCCGATTATGTAAACGTTCTCCATGTATGGCCCCACTACTATCGATTTCAGGATCATCTTCTAAAGAGCTCCTCGTAGATAAGTCCCTCAATCTACCTTCTACCTTGTGGTATTGAGGGTGTCAACGCAGGTATAAGCCCCAAATTCCCCGGCCCCTTTTCCCTCGGTGGAAGGGGTGTCTCCGCTCACCCTCTATGCCGTCATTCCCGTGCTTGACACGGTGTGAATTCACATTTCAAGTGCAACACCTGACCTGAGAAGATTTCGGACGGGGTACGGTAGCCCAAGCATTTGCGCGGGGTATTGTTGTAGACCTGCACCAGCTGAGTAAATCGCTCCTCAGAGACTGCTGCCAAGTCGGTCTTACGGAGCAGGGTACGCCGCATCCGCCCTATGGCGTTCTCCACTCCACACTTCTGCCAGGGGGAGTAGGTATCGCAGAAGAAGGTCTGTATGCCCAGGTCGTGGAGTTGGTAATGCCTTGCGAACTCAGCCCCATTATCGAATGTTACCGTCTGAGGCCACTCTGGGGGCAGGGGAGCCATTATCCTGGCCATAGCGGAGGCTATGGGATCTGATGCCTTCCCCTGGGGTCTGAGAGCTATGAGCAGACGGGAGTGGCGCTCGTGAAGGGTGAGGACAGCATGGCTGTGGTCCCTGAACAGCATCAGATCCGCCTCCCAATGGCCTGGGGTCTGCCGGTCATCGGCTTCCTGGGGGCGTTCCGCCAGGGGGCGACGGAGCTGGATGAAGGAAGGGGACCTGCCTCCCCAGCGCCCACGCCAGCCCCTCCTCCACTTGCCACGAGGCAGGTAGTGACGCCATGAGTACTCCTTCTTCCGCACCACCTGCGCATAGATGAATCGATATATACTCTCGTGGGAGATGACCACCCGTCCTGCCTCCAGGGCCATACGACCGGCCACCTGCTCAGGAGACCACCCCCGGACGGCAGAGGACCTGTTCCCGCAACTCCGCATCCCGTTCCAACCGCAAGCCACGCCAGCGCCTAGCCTGCGCCTGCTCCTCGGCGTACACCGGCTTGTATTCACCACTCTGTGAACCGTTGCGCTTCATCTCTCTAGCAACCGTCGATGGCGGGCGATCCACACTTGCCGCGATTTGGCGGACTGTCTGTCCCGCACTGTGTAGACGGGCCATTTCACATCGTTCTTCAATGGTGAGATGCCTATATCCTTTTCCCATGTCAACACCTTAACTAGGCGTTGCACTTCGTTTGTGAGTTTAGCCGGAAATTCAGGAGAGAGATGCTGCACGGGGGGATGTGCCCCGCTCACTCCCTTCAACATACTCAGGATAAACTCTAAGCTCACCATGAATAGGGGGCTCCTTGTTGAGGTGGAGACCTGTGAGAGCCTTTGTCAGAAAGTCGAATGTTTTGTTTCCCACCCTCCCACCCAGGTAAGTTTTTGGGGGTGGGGGCATATCCTCCTTCAACAAAGCTCAGGACAGGCCCAGGCCCCCTACCAGAGAGATACTCCCTCTGGACTCCCTCTCACTGTGAGTAGGTTGGAGGTGGGGAGTCTAGGAAGCCCCTACATTGTGCTGTATTTCACTTGCACTTGGTAGGGGCTTATGCTATATTCTGTGAAACCTGGGCAAGGAGATGAGGCGTTGCTTGCCGATTACGGTTACATAGGCATATACCTGATCCTGGCCACATTCATTCCAATAACCATGCTCCTCATCCCCTGGATGCTGAGCTTCGTAGGAGTCAAACCCAGGAACCCCACCCCTGTCAAGATGCAGACCTACGAGTCGGGTATTCAGACCGTGGGAGGCTCCTGGGTCAGATATAACTTCCGGTACTACTTCTTCGCCCTCCTCTTCGTGATCTTCGACGTCGAAGTGGTCTTCCTCTTCCCGTGGGCAGTGCATCTCGATCAGCTCCAGCTATTCGGCCTGATCGAGATGGGGATATTCATAACAATCCTTCTCATTGGGTTCGCATACGCATGGCGCAAAAAGGCCCTAGAATGGAACTAAGCTCAACATGAACAAGCCAAAGCAACAGGGCGTCGGCGTGTTTACCACTCCTATAGATATTCAGGCCATGGACAAGTCTGAGGGAGAGATGACCCAGTCGCTCAAGGACCAGTCCCAACACCCATTCCCCGACCCTGTTCTAGAAGTACCGGAAGACCTTAAACGCAACATCTTGGTAACGACTGTAGATACCGTCCTCAACTGGGGCAGGAGAAATGCCGTATGGCCTCTGACCTTTGGGTTGGCCTGCTGTGCTTTCGAGATGATCGGCACCGCCATGGCCCGTTTCGACATCGCCAGGTTCGGCATGGAGGCATTTCGGGCTTCGCCACGCCAGGCGGACCTGATGATAGTAGCGGGCACCGTAACCTGGAAGATGGCCCCGGCCATAAAGCGCATCTACGAGCAGATGGCCGAGCCCAAGTGGGTGATATCAATGGGGGTATGCGCCACCAGTGGCGGCCCATACTACGAGGCGTATAGCGTGGTCCCTGGCGTGAATCGAATCGTGCCTGTCGACGTCTACGTTCCCGGCTGCCCTCCCAGGCCCGAGGCCCTTCTCTACGCCCTCATGCAGCTCCAGGAAAAAATCAAGAAGTACTCTTTAGCCCAGAAGAAGAGCTAGTCACCCGTGACTGTCTCGCTGAATATCCAGCAAATCTCCAAGCAGATACAAGAGAAGTTCCCCGATTCGGTGATTGAAGCCGACGGGGAATATCTCCTATTGCAGAATAGCTCGTTGGAGAAAGTCGCTCGATACTGCCACGATGCTCCAGACATCAAGCTGGACTTCCTGAGCAGCGTTACCGGCGTCGACTACATAGACTACTTCGAGGTCATCTATTACCTGGTATCCATAGAGCACAACCACCGGCTTATTCTGAAAACCAGACTCTACGATAGAGACGATCCCAAGGTCTCATCCCTAACCAGCATATGGCAAGGCGCCATTCTACAAGAGCGAGAGGTGTACGATCTGATGGGCATCAGCTTCATCGGACACCCGGACCTTAAAAGGATATTCCTCTGGGAAGGGTTTCCAGGTTATCCCCATCGCAAGGACTTTACCAGCGGATAAGCAACCAACAAGAAGGTGATTCCAGGATGACGCTCAAGACCGAAGAGGTAATGGTAAACATAGGGCCTCAGCACCCCAGCACTCACGGGGTCTTTCGCATGAGAGTCACCTTCGATGGCGAGGTAGTGACAGAGTTAGAACCCGTCTTCGGTTACCTCCATCGCGGCTCGGAGAAGCTGGGCGAGGAGCGTACCTACACCCAGGTCATCACCCTCACGGACAGGTTGGACTACCTGGCTTCCATGACAAACAACCAGGCCTACGTTCTATCAGCGGAGAAGCTGGCCGGCATCGAGCCGCCGGAGAGGGCCAAGTACATCCGAGTCCTCATGGCGGAGCTGACGCGCTTGGCGAGCCATCTCATGGGCCTCGGATTCTTCATCAACGACCTGGGCGCCCTGGCAACACCATTGATGTATATGTTCCGGGAGCGCGAGAAGATATTGGACCTGTTTGAGTTGGTCTGCGGCGCCCGCATAACCTTCAGCTATATGCGAGTTGGCGGAGTGAGCGGTGACCTGCCCGATGAGTTTACGCCAGCCCTACAGAAATTCGTGGACGAGATGCCCGGCCATATAGACGAGTACGAGACCCTGCTTAGGGAAAACGAGATACTGGTTTCCCGAACCAAGGGGATCGGCGTACTGCCTAGAGAACAGGCTATCAACGCCTCCATAACCGGGCCTATGCTTCGAGCCAGCGGCGTGCCATGGGACCTTCGCAAGACCGACCCTTACGAAGTCTATGATCGCTTCGACTTCGACGTTCCCGTGGGCAAGACAGGTGACACCTACGATAGATTCCTAGTCCGCATGGAAGAGATGCGGGAGAGCATCCGAATCATAAAACAGGCCATGGAGCAGATTCCTCCAGGTCCCTTCCGAGCCGAGGCCCCGGCCCTAATACGCCCACCTAAAGGAGAGGCCTACGCTCACGTCGAAGCCCCCAAGGGAGAGTTAGGATTCTATCTCGTCAGCGATGGCTCCATATCGCCCTACCGGTGCAAGATCCGCTCCCCCTCCTTCATCAACCTTACAGTGCTCAGGGACCTGACAGTCGGCTGGAAGCTGGCCGACCTGATCGTGGTATTCGGTAGCTTCGACATCAACATGGGCGAGGTCGACCGTTAATGGACTGGTTCTACGAGCTCTGGGTTAAGCTAGGAGACACCTTCGAAGGTTGGCTGGAGAGCGCCTTGCCGGATTCCGTCGAGGGATGGGTCATATATCTGGTTCTGGGTCTTCTCGGCATGCTGGTAATCGTGAACTTACCCATCGTTGGTGTCATGGCCATGATCTATCTGGAGCGACGACTCTTGGGAAGGATGCAGAACCGCCTCGGCCCCAATAGAGTCGGCCCCTTCGGTATTCTCCAGCCGGTAGCGGATGCCATCAAGATACTCACCAAAGAGGACATCGTACCCGACGGCGCCGATAAGCTAGTCTTCACCATCGCCCCGGTGGTCTTCTTCGTGCCCGTGCTCCTCATCTTCGCCGTTATTCCCTTCGGCGGCCAAACCTTCCTGACAGATCTGAACGTGGGAATACTGTTTATCGTGGCCGTCACTGCCCTGGATACTATTGGGGTTTTCATGGCGGGGTGGGCCTCCAACAACAAGTATGCTCTATTCGGCGCCATGCGAGGGGTTGCTCAGCTCGTCAGCTACGAGATCCCCCTCGTCATAGCCGCTATGGGCGTGGTGTTAATATCCGGTTCCATGGGGCTGAACGACATCGTGGGCATCCAATCCAGCTGGCCCCTCATACTCTTCCAGCCCCTGGGATTCATAATCTTCTTCATTGCCGTCTCCGCTGAACTCAACAGAAGCCCCTTCGACCTACTGGAGGCGGAATCGGAGATCGTCGCCGGATTCCACACGGAGTACAGCGGGATGAAATTCGGCATGATACAGCTGGCCGAGTACTCCGCCATCATGGGCTATTCGGCCGTCATGGCTACTCTATATTTGAGCGGCTGGGAGGGACCCGGGCTTCCAGGCTACCTTTGGATTATGGTGAAGATATTCTTCTTGTTCGGTATATTCATCTGGACAAGGGCGACCCTTCCAAGATTGAGGGTAGACCAGGTAATGGGGTTCGCCTGGAAGTTCCTGCTGCCCCTGGCCATTGTCAACGCGGCCATTACAGCCATAGAGGTAGTGGTTTGGGATGACGGTCTCCCAGAGTGGCTAATTCCCGTCAACATAGGTATAGCCGTGGCCGCAATATGGATACTTCACCAGCTGTTGAACTTCCAGGGCCAGACCAGAGACGTAGTGCCATCGCGTCGGGCCCAAGCGGGCGCTCTTGACCAACCGGTTGCTGGAGGGAGGGTGTAATGTACGGAATCGGTATAGCCAAAGGTATGATGGTGACGTTGAAGCACCTGTTCAGGAGACCCTTCACCGTCCAGTACCCGGACGAAAGACGCCCGCAAGGCGCTCGCTACCGTGGCTACGAGTTCACCTGGTACGAGGATCGCTGCACCGGTTGTGCGTCCTGCGCCAAATATTGCCCGCTGGGCACCATAAGAATCGTCACCCACACCGAAGGCGACCCTGGACAGGGCTTGGACTATGCCATCGACGAATTCGATATAGACACCGGTAGGTGTATGTTCTGCGGACTGTGCGTAGAGGCCTGTCCCTACGACGCGCTGTTTATGGGTACAGGCTTCGAGAGAGCCACCTACACCCGAAGAAGCATGGTGGTGGACGTAGATGAGCTGAGAACCGCTCCCAAGCAGCCCAGCGCCTTCCTGAGACCCAACCTGGATGCCGAAGCCCATTACGTCCCCGGTTACTCTCTCCCTTCCGATACCGCCGGACGTCCGTGGCAGGGGCGCTGGGCTGAGGAGGGAGACCCTGACCCCCAAGCGCCGGGCACAGAGAAGTAGATGGACACGGGAATCGCCATCGCTTTTTGGGTTCTAGCCATCGTCGGGGTGACCTCATCCTTGGCGGTGGTCATATTGAAAGACATCTTTAGATCTGCTCTCTTTCTCGTTCTGTCTTTTCTGGCCGTAGCCGGCCTGTACATAATTCTCCAGGCCGACTTTCTCGCCGTGGCCCAAATCCTGATCTATGCGGGAGCCATATCAATCCTGCTCATCTTCGCAGTAATGTTGACTAGGGACAGCCGGCAAGGCAGCCCTACTAACAGGCTTCTGGCGCCAGGTCTATTCTTGGCAGGCGTCATCTTCTCCTCCATAGTCGTGGCCATATTCACCACCGACTGGCCCCTTTCCGGCGAGAGTCCGCCCGACGCAACTACCGAAGTCATAGCCGACGCCCTGTTCAACAAGTTCGTCCTACCCTTCGAGGTCGCCTCAGTATTGCTGCTCGCGGCCATGATAGGGGCCATAGTTATCGCTCGGGAGAAATAGAAAACAGTCATGATCGAGCTTGAACACTATCTAGTCCTCTCGGCCATCATGTTCTGTATAGGTCTCTGGGGGGCCTTGGTCAAACGGAATATAGTGGCCATTCTGATGTGTGTGGAGATAATGTTCAACGCGGTCAACGTAGCCTTCGTCGCCTTCTCCCGATTTGCCACTCCCAACCTTCTCACAGGGCAGGTCTTTGCCCTGTTCGTGATTACGGTGGCGGCCGCCGAAGTGGCTCTGGGACTGGCCATCGTGATAGCCATATATCGCACTCGAGAGACTGTCGATGCCGCTGAAGTGGGGGTGATGAGGGGGTAGCCCACCTTTCTGAATCATGAGTTGGATAGAATACAAACGAGTTCCTAATCTCATGCTGGCCGAGATGTGGAAGGATTTGATGGAGGGAGAGGGACTGCCAGTCAGAATCTTACCTGATGGCGACATACTATCCTGGTCTGAAATCACACCTTTCATCGTGTACGTTCCCAAAGGGCGGGAACACGTCGCCGATGAGATACTGAGGAAGATCTAGATGATCCCCGAATACGCAGCCTGGCTCATCCTCTTCCTGCCTCTTATTTCTTTTGCCGTCATCGTCTTGTTCATTCGCCCCTCCTTGGGTTCGGCATCTCTAACCAGTGGACTGATTACCGTAGGCGCCATTGCCGCATCGCTGGGACTCTCCATCTGGGCCTTGGCCTCCGTCATCGATGCGTCCGACCACGTCATAGAGTTTGCCAGCCATGAGTGGCTGGACGTGGGAATCCTCCAAATAAAGATGGGCATCATGCTGGACTCCCTCACGGCCGTTATGCTGATAGTGGTCACTGGAGTCAGCCTAATGGTACAGATCTACTCGCTGGGCTACATGAAGGACGACCCATCCGTATCTCGATTCTTCGCCTACATGTCCCTCTTCACCACCTCTATGCTGGGGCTTGTTCTGGCAGATAACCTCATAATGCTCTACGTCTTCTGGGAGCTGGTGGGCCTCTCCTCGTATCTACTCATCGGTTTCTGGCACGAAAGGCCCGCCGCAGCAGCGGCAGCCAAAAAGGCATTTATCATCACCCGATTCGGAGACCTGGGCTTTCTCATCGCCATCTTGGGCGTCTACTTCACGGTTGGGTCGGAAGGGTTCGATATAGCCGCTCTTCACGAAATAGCTGGAACTCCGCAGCTGGAAGGCATTGCTCTCACCTTGATAGCCTTGGGGATCTTTGCTGGCGCCGTGGGCAAGTCCGGACAGTTTCCATTGCACACGTGGCTGCCCGACGCTATGGAAGGCCCTACCCCGGTTAGCGCTCTCATACACGCCGCCACCATGGTGGCGGCGGGCGTGTTCCTGGTCGCTAGATTCTTCCCTATATTCGAGCAGTCCTCCGACGCCATGACCGTGGTCGCCTACGTCGGCGGTGGAACAGCCCTGTTTGCCGCGACCATGGGCCTGGTAATGACAGATATCAAGCGAGTCCTGGCCTACTCCACCGTGAGCCAGCTTGGGTTCATGATGCTGGCCCTGGGCGTAGGATCAGTGTCGGCGGCCATCTTTCACCTATTTACCCACGCCTTCTTCAAGGCCCTCCTATTTCTTGGCGCTGGGAGCGTAAACCACACCACCGGAACCTACGACATCCGGCTGATGGGTGGTCTAGCCAAAGCAATGCCCTGGACGTTCATAACCTTCCTGGTCGGCGCTCTGTCCATATCGGGTATTCCACCCTTCGCCGGCTTCTGGAGTAAGGACGACATTCTCAACGCAGCTTGGAATGAGGAGAAGGGTGTTTACATTCTGGCGATACTCGCCGCCTTTCTGACCTCCCTATACATCTTCCGGCTCGTCATCCTGACCTTCGCGGGACGATACCGAGGAGGTGCCGCCGCAGAGCACCCGGGCAACAGTGACCACGGCGGAGCACTTCACGAATCACCTTGGGTAATGATCCTCCCCATGGTCATATTAGCAGTTGGCGCCTTCGCTGCCGGCCTAGCCAGCCTTCCTGGCTTCTCCATCCTGGGAATACCTGAAAGCTGGATGGCCGATTTCCTCACCGGTCATGGCGAGGAGTTCGTCACGGGCATAGCCACCTCCTCTTCCCTAATAGCCGCCGTCGGAATAGTTGTGGCGGTACTGGTTTACTGGATGAGGTTGGTCAAGCCCGAGGATGTAAGGGAGACCTTCAAGCCTGTACATTCACTGCTGGCCCGAAAATACTACTTTGACGAGCTATACGAAGACTTGATAGTCAGAAGAGGACTGTATGCCTCTCTGGCAGCTTTCATCGATAGGTTCGATAAGCATGTAGTAGACAGGGCGGTTAACACGGTATCCTCCATAGGGCGGAACTCCGGTCAAGCCATCGCAAAGCTGCAAACGGGACAGGTGCAAGTGTACGGCGTCGGCATCTCTGTAGGGATAATAGTTATCATAGCGGTCTTCTTCTTAGTGAATCAAGGACAGTGAGAGTAGAGTGTTTGAAGGTACGCTGACGACCATCGTTTTCCTTCCCCTGGCGGGAGCACTGGTCATATTCTTCCTGGGGTTGAAGGCGCGATTTATTAGGTACTCGGCCCTGGCCTTTGCTGTCGTCACCCTCGTTATTGCCCTGATCGCCGCTGCCAGGTTCGATACCGATGCCGGCGGATTCCAGTACACCGAGACTTACGAGTGGATACCCTTCCTGAACATCCAGTATTACCTCGGTGTCGACGGCCTGAGTATGGCTATGGTAGTGCTGACCGCACTTCTGTCGGTGGCCGCCGTCCTATCTTCGTGGAGTATCGATCACAGGGTTAGAGAGTATTTCATATGGCTGCTGGTCTTAGAGACCGGCGTGATGGGAGTGTTCACCTCTCTTGATCTGGTCCAGTTCTTCCTGTTCTGGGAGGTGGAATTGGTGCCCATGTACCTGCTCATATCCATCTGGGGAAGTGGCCGCAAAGAATACTCCGCCATGAAGTTCCTGATCTATACCCTGGGGTCCAGCGCCTTGATGTTGGTGGGCTTCTTGGCCATAGGTTTCGCCGCTGGCACCTTCGACATGGTGGAACTGTCCCGGACCGGTCCGGACTGGATTTCGAGCCTCTTCATCTCCGCCGAAGCGGTCTTCTTCCTCATAATGGCGGCCTTCGCCGTGAAGCTCCCCATCTGGCCCTTCCATACCTGGCTGCCCGATGCCCACACCGATGCCCCAACAGCCGTTAGCGTGATGCTCGCCGGGGTGCTGCTGAAGATGGGAGGCTACGGTATCCTGCGCATCTCGCTGACCATGTTCCCCGATATAGCCCGAGATTGGGACCTTTTAATTGTAACTTTGGCAGTCGTAAACATCCTGTACGGCGCGCTGGTTACACTTCAACAAAGCGACTTGAAACGGCTGGTAGCCTTCAGCAGCATAAGCCATATGGGCTTTGTCCTGTTGGGAGTCTCGTCCTTCGCTCATGTCGGGCTAACCGGGGCGGCGCTGCAGATGTTCACCCACGGCACCATCACTGGCCTCCTGTTTTTGATAGTAGGAACCATGTATGACCGAGTCCACACCAGGCATATCCCGGACCTGGGCGGACTGGCTAAACGAATGCCTATGGTTGCCATAGTGTTGATCATAGCCGGGTTGGCATCACTGGGGTTACCAACCACCAGTGGTTTCGTCGCTGAGCTAATGGTCTTCCTGGGGACGTTCGAAGAGTGGCGCGCCGCTACCGTACTGGGAGTGCTGGGGATTGCTCTATCGGCGGGGTATATCCTCTGGACTGTTCAGAGAGTCCTGTTCGGACCTCCCAAAGAGCGGTTCCGGGACGTGGGCGATGCCGCCGTGTCCGATATTTCTGGAGCGGCGCTGCTGGTGGCAGCCATCTTGATAGTGGGCATATATCCCGCCTTCATAACCGACTTTCTGGAACCGGGAGTGGAGCCGATAAGTAGCTTATTCACCTAGCCGTGAGAGAGGTAAGACAATTCAGGTAAGCTGACCTATGTATCCAGATGATCTATACCTATTGATGCCTGAGCTATCCCTAGCAGGGATAGCTGGCATAGTAATAATTGCCGACCTGGTGCTGAAGCGCAAGGAGGTTCTTGCGCCGCTCAGCTTGATCGGACTGGCTGTCCCCATAGCTCTTTCGCTGGTGCTCTGGATCAAGCTGGACGGCGAAGAGACCCATGTCCTGAGCGGCTTCAGCGACTTCCTAGTAGTCGACTATTTCAGTCTCTTCTTCAAGTTCCTTATCCTGGGAGCAGCGGCCCTGGTGATACTGGCGTCCAGGGATGCTGTCAGTAGATTCTCCCGATTTCAGGGGGAGTACTACGCCCTGGTAATGATGGCCTCGGGCGGGATGATGCTCATGGCCGCCACCACCGAGCTCATCTCCATATATATTGCCGTGGAGCTCACCTCCCTGTCTACAGTTGTCCTCGTCGCCATGCTGAAGGACGTCCGGTCCACCGAGGCCTCCATGAAATACCTGGTTCTCAGTGCTATAAGCTCAGCATTGATGCTGTATGGCATGGCCCTGGTCTTCGGCCTCACCGGAAGCACTAGTCTCGTGGATATAGCAGATCGAATTTCACCCTTGGGAGAGCTCATAGACCAACCCGCACTGCTCTTAGGTGTGATATTCATAGTGGCCGGCTTCGGGTTCAAGATATCCTCAGTGCCCTTCCAGATGTGGGTCCCCGATGTATATGAGGGGGCGCCCACACCGGTGTCAGCCTATCTTTCGGTGGCCAGTAAAGCGGCCGGATTCGCCGTTATCGTGAGGGTGTTCTTCATGGGATTTGGCTCCATGAGCGATGAGTGGGCCTTGCTGTTCGGCGTACTGGCCGCCGTCTCGATGTTCATCGGAAACCTGGTGGCAATAGCCCAGAGCAACATCAAGCGGATGCTGGGTTACAGCACCATTGCCCACGCCGGATACATAATGATCGGGCTGGCCTCCATAGGAAGAGAAGGCGATCTTTTGGGGCCTGGCGCCGAAAGCGTCCTCTTCTACCTCGTTGCTTACGGCGCGACCAATCTGGGCGCCTTTTTCGCTGTAATCGCTCTCTCTGGCAAGATAGGCAGCGAGCTTATAGACGATTACGCCGGTGTGGCTAGACGCAGCCCCTTGCTGGCTTTTGCTCTGGCCATTACCCTCGTGTCTCTGATGGGAATTCCACCGACGGCCGGGTTCTGGGCAAAAGTCTTCGTAATTAAGGCCGCCGTGGACACCGACCTTGTCTGGCTGGCGGTGGTTGGAATGATAAACAGCGCAATATCCGCCTATTTCTACGTGCGAGTCATCAAGGCCATGTACCTGGCCCCTCCGGCCCGGGAGGAGCGAATAACCGCAGACATATCTCTCCGTGGCGCGTTGGCAGTTACGGTGCTCGGGGTACTCTTCATTGGAATAGTTCCTCGATTCGTTATGGATGTAGCGGAGACTGCGGTGGAAACTCTGATCTAGTCCGGTTTTCCAGGTTTGATGGCGCCCCCTAGCTACAAACGTCTCTTTATGTCTATTCATGGGTTGTCCAAGCGAAACCATTGACTCTTGAAACTTTTTCAACTCATATCAAGGATTCAGATTGGCACAAACACGTGGAAATATCGTAAGCTATTGATGGGACGCGCTCAGTTTTGATGATTAGCGAGGATTTGTGATGGCGAATTGCACCAGATGCGGCGAAAAGTTACCCCAGAGTGCCCACTTCTGCCCCGTATGCGGCTTGGACGTGACTCCTGAGGAGCAGGAGACAACCACAGCTCCACAAATGGAGGAGGCCTCGGCTTATGACGAGGCACCGGTAGAGCAGTCGTATGAAGAGGCTAATCAAGGCCAAATAACTGATGACGAGATACAGGAAGAACCTCGCTTTAACCCCAAATACGTGCATAACATCGCCATGTTCTGCCACATAGCTGCATTTGCCGGGCTTTCGGCTCCCCTGGTAGGAAACATACTCGCACCTTTTGTCCTGTGGAGATTGAAACGTCGCGATGACCCATTCATCGATTACAATGGCAAACAGGCCATCAACTTTCAGATCAGCATGTCCATCGGCGCTTTGATAGTGTTGCTTATCAGCGTAGTAGCGCCCCCATTGGGGTACTTTACGTTTCCCATAATTGCCTTATGGATATTCGGAATCGTTAGAGCATCCATCAAAGCAAATAGCGGTATAGAGTATCGCTACCCGCTCTCCTACTCATTCTTGAAGTAGACCAGCAGAGCAAAAGGCCCTTCTGCTATTCGCCCAACCTATCCCCCTCCTTCAGGTTCGTCTGTTGAACGTACTCCGATGCCGGAACCTTCCCGGAGTCGAGAGGCTGCACTCGTTTCACCTTTATAGCCCCATCCTGAGCACTTACCCAGAAACCGTCCTCCTCTACCTTGACCACCTCTCCCGGTGAGCCCTGTTCGCCTCCCACTAGCTCAGAATCAAACACCTTGAGAGTCTGGCTCTTGTGTTGAGTGGATGCGCCTGGCTGGGGGTTGGTTCCTCTGATCAGGTTATACACCGTCTGAGCAGGCTTGCTCCAGTCGACAATCGCGTTCTCCGCCCTGCATATGCCCTCGTAGGTGGCTTGGGACTCGTCTTGTTCGATGCGAGCGGCTTTGCCTTCCTTAATCAGTTCGACAGACTCCAGCAGCGCCTCCACCCCCATAGGGAACAGCTTGTTGAAGTAGAGCGAACCGACGGTGTCGTTAGGTTCGATGTGCACTTCCCTTTGAAGAAGGATGGGGCCTGTATCCAGCCCTTTGTCCGGCCAGAAGATGGTGATGCCCGTCTTGTTCCCGCCGTTGATGATGGCCCAGTTTACAGCGCTTGCCCCTCGGTGCTTGGGAAGCAAAGAAGGATGGTACTGAATGGTGTCATACCTGGGATGGAAGAGCACTCTCTCCGGCACTATCATCGTCACAAAGGCCATCACGCTCAGGTCAGGCTCCAGACCTACCGCGCTCTCGTACACCTCATCGGTCTTCATCGAGGTGACCTGAAAGAGCTTCACTCCCTTGGCCATCGCGGCCTCCGAAAGGGGATCCGTCTTGCCCCTCCTTTCAGGAGGAGCAAAGACTCCCACCACCTCCTCACCCCGCTCTAGAAGACGATCCAACACCGCAGCGCCGAAGGGGGCCTGTCCTATCAGGATAATGCGCAATTCCACCTCCAAAGTTTGCTTGAACTGTTTGAAAGTACCACAACCCACTGAGGATTCAAAGAGCTTGATGCATTCGGTTTCAGTCATTTCGATTGACCAAAATTCCCCGACTACTTCTCCATCGGGGGAAGATATGTCTCCGCTCACCCTCAGCTTGTCGATGGGTGCCCTCACCCCCTATGCCGTCATTCCCCTGCCACCCTCTTTTCCGTCATTCTCGTGCTTGACACGGGAATCCAGGGGACCCAGTCCCCCATATACAAAAAACTGCTTGGGCGGGCGGGGGGGCCAAGGCGTTTGCCTTTCTGAGACAGACTATCAAGGGGCAGGGGGTTGGAGGTGCGGAATCTAGGCTGAATAGCACCGTGTGTACTATGCGCAGACGTAAGCTGTATACTAGGCAAGCAATGGCTGGCTCAGGAAAGGTTCAGAGCGGAGAGTTCAAGAAGATAGGTATTCTCCATCACTCCAAGCTTCCAGAGGCCAGGGCTTTAGCTCGACAGTTGGCCAAGAAGCTCCAAGGCCCCCAGGTTTCTGTGTGGACCTGTTCTTCCTCCGAAGAAGAAGAGGCCGCAATAAAGGCGATAGACTCAGATCTAATCCTCAGCGTAGGAGGTGATGGGACCATCCTGAGTGCAGTCAGGGTCACCCTCGACAAAGTCATTCCGATTCTCGGCGTCAACATGGGCAGGCTTGGATTCATGACCGAGTTGAGCGCGGAAGACGCTCTCCAGAAGATGCCCTTTCTATTGTCCCAGTCCAGTTGGATGGATGATAGGTCTGTGCTGCAAGCCAAAGTAATTTTGAGTGGAGATCAAACCGAAACGTCAGCCCCACTGTATGCTTTGAACGACGTAGTCGTAGCTCGGGGAAGGGTAGCCAGGGTCATCCGAGTCGAGACCAGAATAGACAAAGACCTCTTCACCACGTATCGAGCCGATGGGGTGATCGTGGCCTCAGCAACCGGCAGCACCAGCTACTCCATGGCTGTCGGAGGGCCCATACTCTATCCTCAAAGCAAAGAAATAATCCTGATACCGGTGGCTCCTCATTTGACCCTCAGAAACTCTCTGGTGCTTCCCCCCAGCGCAGAAGTTCAGCTGACCATTCATAGCGACCATCGACCTCTGCTAAGCGTGGACGGCCAGGTACATCGAGAGCTTCGAGATGGAGATCAGGTAATGATATCACTAAGCCCAAAGGTCACTCGGTTTCTTAGATTTCAACCGCCGGGACGTTTCTACTCCACCGTAACCCAACGTTTGACAAGAATGGAATGAAATTCTATGGATCCTGAAAAGACGTTAACCACCGAGACCATTTTCAAGGGTGGATTGGTCAACCTTCGTGTGGACACCGTAGAGCTACCCGACGGAAAAATCACGCAGCGTGAGATCGTAGAGCACGCTGAGGTAGTTCACATCGTACCCGTGGACGTGAACGACAACGTGCTTCTGGTTAGCCAATACCGAAAAGCCACAGGGAAAGAATCATTGGAGGTGCCGGCAGGAGGCATCAATCCAGGCGAGACCCCCCTCAACGCAGCTCAGCGCGAGTTGAGAGAAGAGACAGGGTACATGGCTGAAAGTCTGCAGAAGATATCCTCCTTTTACTCCAGTCCGGGCTTCTGCACAGAGTTCAATCACATCTTTCTGGCCACCGACCTGACACATAATCCCCTAGAGGCCGAGGCTGATGAGAATATCCAATTATCTCCTATGAAAGTCGCCGAGTTAGCCTCCATTATCAGAGAAGGCAAAATCGCCGATGGAAAGAGTGTGGCAGGTCTTCTGCTTTACCTCATGTTCTACAGGGGAAATAGCGCGTACTAGCCCTAAATAGCCTGAGCTCGTCCGGAATGACCTGTGGTCTTACGGCCACGTAGGGCGATGAAAACAGAGCACGTGGCCTCCTTCTCTTCCATTCTTGGTGAATCCTTCGGCTTTGCTCAGGGGCAGGCCCACGGCCTGCGGCCCGTCCCATCCTACGTAGGCGTCCTTGTCGTGTTGGATAGGGTATACTGGTGTAAACTCGTTTCGCAGGAGCAGTGTGTGACAGCCACTGTCAAGCGCATCGTGTGCCTAGCCAACTCACGCAAAATGAGCGGACGCTGCATCGCCGGTAAAGAGCTTCTGGCGGACAGACGTCCAAACCCATGGATCAGGCCCGTGAGCGACCGGCCAAACGAAGAGGTGTCGGAGTACGAACGGCAGTATCGGGACGGAAGCGACCCGCGCGGTCCTGGACGTTATTGACGTGCCGGTTCTAGGGGCCCGTCCCAGGGACTACCAGCGGGAGAACTGGCTGCTGAACCCGGACCGATACTGGGAGAGGGTTCGCCGCTTCACTCAGGATGACCTGTCATACTTCGCCGACCCGGAGGAACCGCTCTGGATAGATGGCTATAGCAGCGCCAACGGACTGAACGACAGAATTCCGCTCTCGCTCACAGGGTCTTTAGACAGCTCGCTGCAGATCATCAAGGTTGACCGGCTGGAGTTGTCCGTGTTTCTCTACTATTCCAGGCGGGGGGTGCAGGGGCGTTTCCGTCACGCTCATACAGACTACTCGCTTCAGATTACCGGCCCCGTATATAAGCGCCGATATCTGCAACTGGACGATGACTACTACCTAGTTGGCGAAAAGTATCTTACCATCAGCCTTGGCGAGCCATACAAAGGCTACAGCTACAAGCTAAGCGCCGCCGTCATTGAGCCAAACGCGGAACGGAGCTTAGAGTGAGTGAAACGCAATATCCGGTATACACCATCGGGCACTCCAACCACTCACCGGAAGCGTTCCTAGCGCTTTTGCGAAAGTACGGCATCGAAGAAGTGATCGATGTTCGCTCGTCTCCTCACAGCCGGTATGCTCCCCATTTCAACTACGACGCTCTGAGCATGACCCGGGACAGAGCCGGAATCGCCTATAAGTTCCTGGGCAGGGAGGTCGGCGGCAGACCGGCCGACCGCTCGTGCTATGACGCCGATGGACGCGTTCTGTATGACCGTCTGGCCAACACGGACTCGTTCCAGGATGGCATCAGCTACGTAATGCGCCATGCCGACGAATGCCGCACGGCGCTTATGTGCAGCGAGAAGAACCCTCTGGACTGCCATCGCGCACTGCTCATCGCCAGGACGCTCGCGGACTGCGGCATAGCCGTCGAGCACATCCTCGCCGACGGGGGGCTGGAGACCCACACCTCCGCAATGAACCGGCTGATGGACGACCTCAAGCTGCCTCGTAACGGCGACCTGTTCCGTTCTCGCGATGAGGTGATCGCCGATGCGCTAACCCGTCAAGCCAAGCGGGTGGCGTACGTTGGCGGGAGCTCGCCCTATGCCACAAGTGACGCCGGCGATTGGGAGCAAGCTCCGTGAAGATATACACCATCGGTTTTACGAAGAAGTCCGCCTCAGACTTCTTCGAGTTGTTGATGGGATCAGGCGCGAAGCGTCTGATAGACGTCCGGCTGAACAACGTCTCGCAGCTGGCGGGCTTTGCCAAGAAAGACGACCTAGAGTACCTGCTGAACAAGATCTGCGGCATAGAGTACGTACACCTGCCAGAGCTCGCTCCCACCAAGGAGATGCTGAACGACTACCGGAAGGAGCATCACGACTGGGATACCTACCAAAGCCAGTTCCTTGCCCTGATAGACGAGCGGCGCATCGAGAAGCTGGAGATGAGAGAGACGGTCGCCAATGGGTGCCTGCTGTGCAGCGAGGAAAAGCCGGAGCACTGCCACCGCCGGCTGGTTGCCGAGTACCTCCAGCGACATTGGGGAGACGTGGAGATCGTACACCTAGGCTAACGTATTTACGACGTGCGTATTGCCTCAAAAGTAACGGTTACCTATCTACAGCAGGCAGGTGCGTTACACGCTCACCCTTGTATCTTGGAAAAGAGGCGTGAGCGGATAAACACCCCCCGATCGTGGTGAGCAGTCTTACTTCCAGTTCCAGTGTGGGTGGGTCCAGCCCCATTTGCCTTTCTGAGACAGGCTCTTACACAGCCTTGTCAATGAGCTAGTGAATTGATACACTAGCTCAGGTCGTTTCCCGGTACAGTTAGAGGGCTTTCTTGTTCCAACACGATGTCTTTGTAATAGGTGCTGGCCTCGCCGGAATGCGAGCAGCCCTTGAGGCGCACCGCAAAGGCGTTGACGTAGCCGTTATCTCCAAGGTCCACCCGGTGCGGAGCCACTCCAACGCCGCTCAAGGCGGCATCAACGCCGCCATGCCTGAAGAGGGCAAGGAGGACACCTGGGAGTCCCACGCCTTCGATACCGTAAAGGGCAGCGACTACCTGGGTGATCAAGACGCCATAGAGATCATGGCTGCGGAAGCCCCCAACGATATCATCGAGCTGGAGCACATGGGAGTCATCTTCAACAGGGATGACCGGGGCCGTCTGGGCACTAGGGCGTTCGGAGGGGCGAGCCACGCCCGCACCTTCTTCGTAGCGGACATCACCGGCCAAGCCATCCTTCACGTCATGTACGAGCAGATGCTCAAGGCCGGCATCCAGATCTACGAGGAGTGGTTCGTGACCTCCCTCATAATGGACGAAGGTGTATGCAAGGGAGCCGTCGCAATAGACATGCGTTCCGGCCAGGTGCACCCTATTCAGGCCAAGGCAGTGATAATAGCCGCTGGGGGTATCGGCAGAGTGTACGAGCCCAGCACCAATGCCCTCATCTGCACCGGCGATGGCATAAGTCTGGCCTACCGTGCTGGCGCCCCGTTGATGGACATGGAAATGGTCCAGTACCATCCCACTACCCTACCCTCCAACGGCGCTCTACTTTCCGAGGCTGCTCGTGGAGAAGGTGCCTACCTGATAAACTCAGAAGGCGAAAGGTTTATGGGCAACCCCAGGAACCCCTACTACGCTCCCAACAAAATGGAGTTGGCATCTCGGGATGTAGTCTCCCGGGCTGAGAGCGTTGAGATTGACCAAGGACGAGGTGTAGGCGGGGCCATACTGCTAGACTGTCGCCACCTTGGCCGAGAGAAGATTATGGAGCGCCTATCCCAGGTCAACGAGCTCGCCCTCCAATTCGCCAACGTAAACATCGTTGAAGAGCCGGTACCCATCGTTCCGGGTATGCACTATCAAATGGGAGGTATCAAGACCGACGTTGAGGGCAGGACCAGTATAGAAGGCCTCTACGCCGCCGGCGAGTGCGCTTGCATAAGTCTCCATGGAGGCAATCGGTTGGGCGCCAACTCCCTACTGGAGACCGTAGTTTTCGGCCGTCGTTCCGGTGTGGCCGCCTCCGAGTATGCCAAGTCTATAGATAGCTTGAAGCTATCGGAGAAAGTCGCCTCCGCGGATGAGGAGAGAATCAACGCTATCTTAACCCAGGACAACGACGGAGAGCTCCCAGCCCAGATGAGGCTGGAGTTGGGACGGATGATGCACCAGAATGTAGGCGTCTTCCGCAACGAAGAAGGACTGACCGAAGCCAGACGCAAACTCGTCGAGCTAAAAGAGCGCTATACTAAAGTTGCAGCCCAAGACAAAGGACGAGTGTTCAATACCAATCTGCTCTTCATCCTGGAGCTGGGATTCATGTTGGATTGTGCCGAATCCATAGTAGTTAGTGCCCTGGAGCGTAAGGAGAGCCGCGGCGCCCATACCAGGCTCGACTTCCCCAACAGGGACGACGACAACTGGCTCAAGCACGTGCTGGTCTACCACCAGCCCGATGAGCCCCGCATTGATTACATCCCCGTGACCATCACCCGATGGAAGCCTGAAGTGAGGACTTACTGATGAAAGCCAAGCTGAAAGTGCGGCGGTACGACCCTGAATCGGATAAGGGCCCCTACTATCAGGACTTCCACATAGAGGTAGAACCTCACGAGTCGGTACTGGACGCCCTGATTCGCATTCGGGAGTATGAGGATGGCTCCCTTGCTCTACGCTGCTCATGCCGAAGCGCCATATGCGGCTCCTGTACCATGCGAGTCAACGGCCACGCTGGCCTGGCCTGCTTTACCAAGATATCCGATGTTATCAGCAAAGATGCAGAAATCCGTGTGGAGCCTGCAGGCAACGCACCTATCATCAAGGACTTGGTCATAGATGCCAAACCATTCTGGGACCGGATTGTAGGTGTCACTCCCTGGCTCCTGCCCGAAGGAACACCTCCTGAGCACGAATACGTCGTGCCTAACTCGGCGATGGTGGGACTCAACCAGGTTATGGGCTGCATAATGTGCGGCGCCTGCGTCTCCGACTGTACCGTGTTGGAGGTGGACAAGCGATTTCTAGGGCCTGCTGCCCTCGCCAAGGCTCTCCGTTTCGTGGAAGACCCCAGGGACGATTCCGACAAGCAGCGATTGAAAGACCTCACAAAAGTGGGCGGCATTTGGGACTGCACCCACTGCTTCGAGTGTGTTCAGGTGTGTCCCAAAGACGTGGCGCCCATGGAGCAGATATTGAAGCTACGTCGACAGGCTGTGGAGGCCGGCCATACCGATCACAACGGAGTGCGCCACAGTGATTCCTTCGCCAAGTCGGTGGAGCATAGCGGCTGGCTGGACGAGACCAAGCTCGCTGTAGAGTCCTATGGACTTTTGAATATCGGTGCCCAGCTCAGCCAGCTACCTACAGGTCTGCGAGCATTGAAGGCTGGTAAGCTGCCTCCCCTCATCCACAAGAAACGCCCCAGCGCCAAGCAGGTCAAACGGATATTCAAAAAGCTGGAAAAGAAGATATGAAATTCGCATGGTATCCAGGATGCGTCTCCCAAGGCGGCTGTCCCGAGCTATTCACAGCTACTCTGGCCATCGCAGATAGACTGGGCCTCCAGCTGCTCCATCTGAAGGAAGCCGCATGCACCGGCGCCGGCGTCCTCAGCGAGCGAAACCCCGAGTTGGCTGATACCCTCAACGCCAGAACCTTCGCTATGGCCGAGACGTTGGATCTCCCCATCATGACCATCTGCAGCACCTGTCAAGGTGTAATGAGTGCCGCGAACGCCAAGCTAACCTCCGATCCCGAGTATCTGAAAAAGATCAATCAGACCCTCTCCGAGGAGGGTCTCGAGTACAAGGGCACCACCAGAATTACCCACCTTCTGTGGGTCATAGTGGAGGACCTGGGCTTGGAGAAGCTCAAAAGCCTGGTTAAACGCCCTCTGAACGGCGTCCGTATCGCTCCCTTCTACGGATGCTATATCCTGCGTCCCACCAACATACTCGGCTACGGAGACCATCCAGAGAGGGATACCTACCTGGAGCAGATCACCTCGGCACTAGGTGGAATAGCGGTGGACTTCAGCGGAAAGACCAAGTGCTGCGGCTTTCCCATCCTTACCATGAATGAGAAAGCGTCTCTAGGTATGGCCGGCGACCACCTTCTGGAAGCGAAAAAGGAGGGCGCAGATGTCATGGTCACCCCATGCCCACTGTGTCACCTCAATCTGGACGGGGGTCAGCCCAGGGCAGCCAAGCAAAAGAAAGTTCAGATCGGCCTGCCCATAGTTCACCTGCCCCAGTTACTAGGCTTAGCCATGGACATAGACCCCAAGGCCTTGGGACTAAACCATCACTTCGTCTCCACCAAAAGCTTCCTCGCCAAAGTTCCAGCCTAGCCCAGATCATTCGCCTACCAAGATATCCCCTGTCACCCTCACCCCCTACCCCCCGTCATTTCCCTGCTTGACGCGGGAATCCGGCGCGAGTGCAGGCAATTGACACCTCACGAGCGTCACGGTACGATTATGGCTCCAATAGTGAACCTCTAGTCATTAGCGACTGCCCAAGAAGTCAAATCTGGTAGCCAGAACACCCTCGAAGATACTCAGATTCCTTCGTGAAAATATACATCTCGGGCTCCCTGGCCTACGACCGAATAATGGACTTCCCCGGCCTTTTCTCCGACCATATCATGCCGGATAAAGTCCACATCCTGAACGTCAGCTTTACAGTCAACGGGTTGGTTGAGAGGCTAGGGGGCACTGCCGGTAACATAGCCTACGCTCTGTCCCTGCTCAGGGAAAAGCCCACCATAATGGCCACCATCGGCAGGGACCACCAGAGCTATTTTCACTGGTTGGATGATCACCACATTCCCAGAGGTAGTATCCGCATCATTGAAGAGGAGTTCACAGCCAGCGCCCACATCATCACCGACAGAGCCGATAATCAGATCACCGGTTTCAACCCGGGCGCCATGAAACATCCCTCCTTGTTCCAGTTGGAACAGGCAGATCCCAGGGACAGCATCGCCATCATTTCCCCAAGCAGCCTGGAGGACATGACGGTTTACAGCGACACTTGTCGATCAACGGGAATCAAATTCATCTTCGATCCGGGACAGTCTCTACCCATGTGGAAGGGGGGAGATTTGACCCGATCCATCTCAGGCGCACACATCCTCATCTCCAACGACTACGAGCTGCAGATGATTATGAATCTAACCGCACTGAACAAGCAGCAGCTTCTCGACAAAGTCGATGTCATCATCACCACCAAGGGCGAGAACGGCTCCGTTATAGCTGCCTCAGGGGCCGATGTCCCTATTCCCTCCATCCCTAGGCCTGACACACTGGTTGACCCCACGGGAGCTGGAGACGCCTATCGTGGAGGTTTGATCAAAGGACTGATCAACGGGAAGGGACTGGAAGAGAGCGCCATTCTGGGAACAGTGTGTTCCTCCTTCTCCATAGAGCACCAGGGAACACAAGAGTACAGCTTTACCAAGGGTGAGTTTGACGCCCGACTACGCGAGCACTTTGGTGAGTGAATCTAAAGCCCAGGCTCCTTGATCTTCATACTCTCCACCAGAGACTTTACCGCTGCTGTGGACTTCTCTAGGGCAGCCTGCTCGCCGGGATCCAGCTTGAAATCTATGATCTCCTCGATGCCCCCCACACCCAGCTTCACCGGCACTCCCACGAACAGATCGTTGATGCCGTACTCGCCCTGAAGATAAGCGGCGCAGGGCAACACCTGCCTTTTGTCCAACACAATAGCATCCACCATCTGGGCCACCGCCGCAGACGGAGCATAGAAGGCGCTCCCCGCCTTGAGAAGCTGTACTATCTCTGCTCCTCCATCCCGGGTCCGCTGTACCAGCCCCTCTATAGTCTTCTTGGACAGGAGCTGAGTCAGGGGCAGGCCGCCCACAGTGGCCAGCCTCACCAGCGGCACCATGGTATCGCCGTGGCCACCCAGTATATAGGCGGAAACGTCCTCCACCGATACCTTTAGCTCCTGGGCGATGAACGTCCTGAACCTGGAGGTATCCAGTATGCCGGCCATGCCTATCACCCGTTCACGAGGGAAGCCGCTCAGCTTGTACGCCAGGTGGGCCATGGCATCCAGAGGGTTGCTCACCACTATCAATATACACTTGGGAGAGTGTTGAACGAGGTTCTTAGACACGTCTCCCACGATCTTCATGTTGGTGAAAAGGAGATCGTCTCGGCT
Source organism: Dehalococcoidia bacterium (assembly GCA_965197675.1). Taxonomy (GTDB): domain Bacteria; phylum Chloroflexota; class Dehalococcoidia; order Plut-88900; family Plut-88900. Next base: position 2,569,412 of record OZ240221.1, read on the forward strand.
CATGCCCGGCTTTCTGGCAATCCCAGCGGTTATGATGCAGATGTCCGAGTCGGCGGTATCAGCGTAATCGTTGGTGCCGAAGATCCGGGAATCGTATCCGATTACAGGGCCCGCCTCGAGAAGATCCAGCCCTTTCCCTTGGGGTAGCCCTTCTATTATGTCAAGTATTACGATATCGGCGTACCCTCTCTCGACGAGTCTTTGCGCCGTGGTGGCGCCTACGTTCCCGGCGCCTACTACTGTTATCTTCTTTCGCATATGTATCTTTTCTAGGCCTGAACGTACCCCTGCCAGCGAGATTCCAACTGGGAGTCTTGCATGGTAGCCAGAACGTAATTGGCGAACTCCTCCCCTGTAGCGCCGTCGTCTCGACCGGTTATCACCAGCCTTCGCTCATACAGACCACATATGTCCATGGCCTCGTTGAGTCTCTGGGCCAGGTCTCTTCGTCCGACGTGCTCTAGGAGCATGGCTGCGGCACGCAACAGAGAGCTGGGATCAGCGTACTTTGCCCGGCCTTCTTCCACCATACGCGGGGCGCTGCCGTGTATAGCCTCGAACATCGCGTACCTGTGTCCAACATTGGCGCTGCCCGCCGTGCCCACACCGCCCTGCAACTCAGCGGCCTCGTCTGTGAGAATATCCCCATATAGGTTAGGAAGTACCATCACCTGAAAGTTTCTGCGGCGCTTGGGATCAAGAAGCTTCGCCGTCATGATATCGATGTACCAGCCGTCCCACTTGATCTCGGGGTATCTGCTGGCAACGTCCCGGGCTGTGTCCAGGAACTTGCCGTCGGTGGTCTTGACCACGTTGGCCTTGGTGACCACAGTCACGTTTGTCTTGCCATTGTCTCGGGCGTATTTAAAGGCGGCGTCAATGATGCGTTCCGAGCCTGGCGTAGTGATAACCCTGAAATCGATGCCCAGGTCCGGCGTCACATCAATGCCTTGACTGCCAACCGCATAAAGGTCTTCAGTATTTTCTCGGAAGAATGTCCAGGAGATGCCCTCATTGGGTATTCGTACGGGCCTTATGTTGGCAAAGAGGTCCAGCTCTTTGCGCATCACCACGTTGCAACTCTCCAGATTGGGCCACCCATCACCCCTTTCAGGCGTAGTGGTCGGGCCTTTGAGTAGAATATGACACTGCTTGATCTCCTCCATCACGTCTTCGGGGATGGACTTGAGATGCTTGGCTCGGTTCTCGATGGTCAGCCCTTCGATGACGCGAAGCTGGACCTTGCCATTCTCCACCTCCTCTTTGAGAAGGGTCTTCAGTACGTGCTGCCCATGCTCTGCGATATACGGGCCGATTCCATCCCCACCTAAAACTCCAATGATGACCGGCCGAACTTTGGAGTAATCGATTACTTCTTGACCCGCCTTGACGCGCTCAATCCTGGCTAGCTGTTGCTCCAGGATTTTTCCGAAGTGCTCCTTCGCTGCTGAGATAGCTCCCACGTTTACCAAAGCTCCCCCCGTTTCTCTAGCTGATTACGGCTAACACGTCTCCTTTGCCCACCGATTGGCCAGGTCTACACGGCAGTGAGGTTATAGTCCCGTCCACCGGCGAGGGCAAAGAGTTCTCCATCTTCATAGTCTCCAAGATCACCACCGACTGTTTTGTGGTGACCTGCTGTCCCTCTTCCACCTCGTAACGGATGACTATGCCCGGCATAGGAGCCACTATGGAAGATCCGTTGCCAGTTGGAACAGGCTGAGGAGGCGCCTCCCTCTTTACTTCCTCTTTAGACACAGCGACTGGTTCGCGTGAAGGCGGGGCAGCATCTTGTCGTGGCGGTGGCGCCTCAACTTTCTGTCCTAGGGCCGGTGGAACACTGACCTCCGTTGCTTGCTCCCCTTCCACAGACGAGGCCCTTCCTTCTGCACTGGGACTCACCTCTACCTGGAAATGTTCGTCACCCACCCAAACACTGAAGGAGCGTCTATGTCCATCGGGAGTAAAGCCAGCAGCATTCGCCTCCAGCACACCCTCCTTGGCCTCCCGTATGAGCTGGTCTTCCCTGGCCACCTCCTCCAGGGTTTTCGGGCTAGCCTCAGCAGGAGGCTCCTCCAGTCCATATTTCCACTTGAGAAACCTCATTCCCGTTACTGGGAACAGAGCATACGTCAGAACGTCCTCCATTCCCTTAGCGATATCCTTGGTATCATGCTTGGCCTTGGCCAGCTCATCATCCAAGAGATCAGCGGCACGAGAGGTAATAGATTGTTGCCCCCTCTCATAGTCCTTGAGCGCCATTTTGGCTAGCTGGGCATCGATGGGTGCAGGTGGTTTACCGTACAGTCCATATACGTAATCCCTAACCTGGGTTGAAATAGTCTCATATCTGCCAAAGAGAACGTTTTGGACGGCTTGCGTGCCTACCATCTGGCTTGTGGGTGTCACGAGAGGTGGATAGCCCAGATCCGCTCTTACCCTCTTCAGCTCTTCATAGACCTCGTCTAGACGGTCCAGGGCATCTGCTTCCCTCAGCTGAGAAATAAGATTGCTGATCATACCACCGGGAATCTGATGGTTCAGGACCTGGGTATCAATGATTGAAACTCTGGTGGTGTCCATATAGTCTCGATACTTGGGAAAGACCTCCTCCAGATGTTTTCCTACGCTCGAAGCTCGGCTCAGGTCTAGCGGAGGCTGCCTGGATGTATTCTTTAGAGCAGCGGCCATCGACTCCACGGCAGGGTGAGAGGAGCGTAGGGCAAAAGGAGCCAGCGATGCATCTATGACGTCGATACCTGCTTCAATCGTCTTCAGTGTAGTCATGGCAGCCATACCGCTAGTGTAATGGGTGTGGAGCTGTATCGGAATGGACAGCCTGGTCTTCAAAGCCCTCACCAGATCATAAGCGTCATAGGGGTTCAACAGACCGCTCATGTCTTTAATGCACAGGCTATCCGCACCCATTCGTTGCAGGGTCAGCGCCTTGTTCACGTAGTAATCTAAAGTGAAGACCGGCCCGCCTAAGCGCTCTTCGGTTATGGAGTAGGAGATGGTGCCCTGGATATGCTTGCCGGACTCCTTGATTGCAGCAAAGCAGGTCTCCATGTTCCTTTCGTCGTTGAGGGCATCGAACACCCGAAAGATGTCTATGCCCACCTCCGCCGATTGACGAACGAAGGCTTTCACCACGTCGTCAGGATAGTTGCGATAGCCCACCAGGTTTTGTCCCCTCAGCAGCATCTGCAACGGGGTCTTGGGCATCTGCCTCTTTAGCTTCCTCACCCTATCCCAAGGGTCCTCGTTCAAGAACCGATGAGCCACGTCGAAGGTTGCTCCTCCCCACATCTCTATGGAGAAAAATCCCATCCGATCCATCTCGTCGGTGATGGGCTCCATATCCTCGGTGCGCATGCGAGTGGCAAAGATGGACTGATGACCGTCTCTGAGAGTAACGTCCGTTACCTTTACGGGCGTACCGGATAGCTCGTTTTCGGGGGTGTCCATCTCTACAGGCGTCCCCTGAGTTTCATCTGGGTACTCCCTACGCCCCCATCCTCTAGCTGTCGAGAGACCCTTAGACTGGGCGCCACCAAGTCTAGCCGAGGAGCGCCACTTGCTCATCTCGTTCGAACCGCGCTCAGAGAGGAATATTACCATGCTTCTTTTGCGGCAGCTCCTCCCGCTTTTCCCCAAGCATCTCCAGGGCGGCAATCAGCTTGGGACGAGTCTCGCTGGGATCGATGACGTCATCCACAAAGCCGCGAGAGGCTGCAATGTAGGGGTTGTTGAAATTCTCCTCGTATTCCTCTATCAGCCTCTTCCGGGTCTCATCCGGATTCTCCGACTTGCGAATCTCCTGCCTCGCCACAATATTGACCGCCCCACTCGCTCCCATCACCGCTATCTCCGCCGATGGCCAAGCATAGTTGATGTCCCCACCCAGATGTTTGCTGCTCATGACTATATAGGCGCCGCCATACGCCTTCCTGGTGATGACGCACATTTTGGGAACGGTCGCCTCGGAGTAGGCATATATCAGTTTCGCACCGTGCTTGATGATACCCCCGTACTCCTGCTCAGTCCCAGGCATAAAGCCCGGCACGTCCACGAAGGTGACCAGAGGGATATTGAACGCATCGCAGAAACGCACGAACCTAGCCCCCTTTACTGAGGCGGCTATATCCAATGACCCCGCCAGATGGGACGGCTGCTGCGCCACAATCCCCACTACCCGTTTATCTAATCGAGCGAACCCTACAACTATGTTAGGAGCATAGAGCTGCGCTACCTCCATGAAATCGCCATGATCTACTACCCGCGATATAACATCCTTCATATCGTAGGGTTTGCCTGGCTCGTCCGGCACTATATAGCGTAGCTCCTCATCCATACGCTCCGAAGGGTCGGTGGCTCCCGACTTAGGCAGAGGCGGGTCTTCCATATTGTTCCTGGGCAGAAACCCAAGGAGTCTTCTGACCTGTTCGAGACACTCTCTCTCCGTCTCGTAGACGAACTGGGCCACACCACTCTTAGAGGCATTGCTTATGGCCCCGCCCAACTCTTCGTGGGTAACCTCCTCCCCAGTAACGGCCCTCACCACGTCAGGACCCGTGATGTACATTTGGCCCAGGCCCTTCACCATGAATATGAAGTCCGTTATGGCTGGCGAGTAAACCGCCCCGCCCGCCGCAGGGCCCAGTATGACCGAAATCTGAGGAATGACACCCGAGGCTCTGGTATTGCGAAAGAAGATATCTCCGTATCCTCCCAGGCTCAACACACCCTCTTGGATCCTGGCTCCACCGGAATCATTTATGCCTATTATCGGCGCCCCCACCTTCATGGCCATGTCCATAACCTTACATATCTTTTCTCCAACCACCTCGGACAGGGAGCCACCGAATACCGTGAAGTCCTGCGAAAACACGTAGATCAGGCGTCCATCCACATGCCCGTAGCCTGTAATTACCGCATCTCCTATCACCCTGCGCTTTTCAAGCCCGAAGTCGGTGGCGCGATGGGTAACCAGCGAGTCTATCTCTTGGAATGTTCCCGTATCCAGGAGCAGATCGATACGCTCTCGCGCTGTCAGCTTGCCCTTGCTGTGTTGCTTCTCGATGGCTTCGACGCCGCCACCGAGTCTGCTCTGCTCTTTAAGCTGAACCAGTCTCGAATGTTTATCGTTGGACGCCATACTCAACTTTACATAGATGTCAGCCAGCTGGCCGACATCAAAAAGACCTCAAAATATGCTAGCAGATAATGCCTACTCAGACAAGCCGCGCTCACCAGCTTTTCACTTCAGGAAATTTGGGTTGGTTCAGAACCTTGTTATGCTACAATACCCTCAACTTCAGGTAGTGAGCATTCCGCATGGCAACCGCGAGCGCTAAAACTCAGAGACACTCAACCCTTTACCCAGGCCGAGAGTTCAGGTGGGGTACGCGTACCTATGTCATGGGCATTCTCAACATCACGCCTGACTCCTTTTCAGGCGATGGGTTAGGAACCGACGTCGAGGCTTCGGTTGCCCAGGCTCTGCGCTTCGAAGAAGAGGGAGCGGATATTCTGGACGTGGGAGGTCACTCAACTAGACCCGGACACACACCCATAACCCAGGAGGAGGAGCTTAGACGGGTCATACCCGTAGTAGAGCGATTGGCCAAAGAGACCTCTCTTCCCATAAGCATCGACACCTTCTTCGCCACAGTTGCCAGGGAGGCACTGCAGGCAGGCGCTTCCATGGTCAACGACCAATGGGCTTTGAGCTACGATTCAGACATGGCCTCTGTGGTAGCCAAGGGCGGCGTTCCTGTAGTCCTGATGCACAACCAGCAGGGCACCCAATACATCGACCTGATTCCAGATGTCGCCTCCAGTCTCTCTAAGAGCGTTGATAAGGCACAGCAAAGCGGAGTTCCCTTTGAGAACGTTATCGTTGACCCTGGCCTGGGATTCGGGAAGACCCTGGAACATAACCTGGAGGTGGTTCGGAGGCTGAGAGAGCTGGTGGGGATTGCTCCGGCGATTCTCGTAGGCCCATCCAGGAAGTCGCTGGTCGGCCGTGTTTTGGATCTCCCAATCGATCAACGTTTAGAGGGAACAGCGGCGGTCGTAGCCCTGTCCATAGCCAACGGAGCGGACATAGTGCGAGTGCACGATGTTAAAGAGATGGTGAGAGTGTGTCGTATGGCAGACTCTATCGTCAGAGGCTGGCCAGAGCGTAAAGGCTGATATCGGTGGTGGAGGCAAGGATGGAGAGCTTGACGTCTAACCCTCAAGTCAGAGTGTACCTCGGGCTGGGTTCCAACATGGGGAACAGGGAGTCCAACCTAGTACAGGCCCTCAACTTGTTGCCTCAAGAGGTTACCGTTGAACGGGTGTCCCCCATATATGAAAGCGAACCCGTCGGGTACAAAGACCAACCATGGTTCTTGAATACAGTCTGCTCGACCCACACACGCCTCAGCCCCCCGCAGCTGCTGGCCTACGTAAAGCACATCGAGGAACAGCTAGGAAGGATGCTTAGCCTTCGAAATGCACCTCGCCCCATCGACGTCGACATACTACTCTACGATGACCTGACCATGGAGACGGAAGAGTTGACCATACCCCATCCTCGTATGATGGACCGGGCTTTTGTTCTCAAGCCTCTGGTGGAGTTGAACCCCAACCTTGTGCACCCGCGCAGCGGCAAGACCGTTCGACAGATACTCTCGGAGCTTAAGGAGCCGGAGAAAACCCGTAAGCGTAGCTGGAGCCCCGTGTACGCGGAGAAGATGCGCTTCCATCGGTAAGAGAGCCAGCTATTGACGCAGCCCTGGTGGAAGGAAGTTGGGGATCGAATCCGTGATGGGGTACGCCTCCGAGCATTTGGCGCAAGAGAGAGAACCGGTTATGACCTCATCTCCTCGTTCCTCCTCGATGGCGAGCTCCAGAGGCCCCTTACAGATGGGGCAAGCTAGGATGGCAATCAGGTCTTTTTTCATATTGAGGATTCAGAATCGCTCTTAAATCAAAAGGTATTATATCACTATTCAACCACCTATCAGACCACTGGCAGGGCAATCGCACTTTGACGGAACTCCCACTCCACCCGTCAGGACGCCGGTGAAAGCTGGAAAAACGACTGGTCGTGTTTCCGCTCACTCTGCCCTTGTCTAAGGGAATCACATGAGAGGGGGATGAGGAGCCTCCGCTCACCCTGAGCTTGTCGAAGGGTCACTCCACCCCTCCCCTCCCGTCATTCCCGTGCCCTTTCTATCTCGTCATTCCCGTGCTTGACACGGGCTAAACTCACAAACGAAGTGCAACACCTAGTTAAGGTGTTGACATGGGAAAATACTATAGGCATCTCACCATTGAAGAACGATGTGAAATGGCCCGTCTACACTGTGCGGGACACACAGTCCGCCAAATCGCAGCAAGTGTGGATCGCCCGCCATCGACGGTTGCTAGAGAGATGAAGCGCAACGGTTCACAGAGTGGTGAATACAAGCCAGTGTACGCCGAGGAGCAGGCGCAGGCTAGGCGCTGGCGTGGCTTGCGGTTGGAACGGGATGCGGAGTTGCGGGAACAGGTCCTCTGCCGTCTGAAGCAGGGGTGGTCTCCTGAGCAGGTGGCCGGTCGTATGGCCCTGGAGGCAGGACGGGTGGTCATCTCCCACGAGAGTATATATCGATTCATCTATGCGCAGGTGGTGCGGAAGAAGGAGTACTCATGGCGTCACTACCTGCCTCGTGGCAAGTGGAGGAGGGGCTGGCGTGGGCGCTGGGGAGGCAGGTCCCCTTCCTTCATCCAGCTCCGTCGCCCCCTGGCGGAACGCCCCCAGGAAGCCGATGACCGGCAGACCCCAGGCCATTGGGAGGCGGATCTGATGCTGTTCAGGGACCACAGCCATGCTGTCCTCACCCTTCACGAGCGCCACTCCCGTCTGCTCATAGCTCTCAGACCCCAGGGGAAGGCATCAGATCCCATAGCCTCCGCTATGGCCAGGATAATGGCTCCCCTGCCCCCAGAGTGGCCTCAGACGGTAACATTCGATAATGGGGCTGAGTTCGCAAGGCATTACCAACTCCACGACCTTGGCATACAGACCTTCTTCTGCGATACCTACTCCCCCTGGCAGAAGGGTGGAGTGGAGAACGCCATAGGGCGGATGCGGCGTACTCTGCCCCGTAAGACCGACTTGGCAGCAGTCTCTGAGGAGCGATTTACTCAGCTGGTACAGGTCTACAACAATACCCCGCGCAAATGCTTGGGCTACCGTACCCCGTCCGAAATCTTCTCAGGTCAGGTGTTGCACTTGAAATGTGAATTCACACGGGAATCCAAGGGCCTGTCTGCCGACCAGGCAGGCGCAGGCAGGGGCATGACACCCTCTCTCTGAGGGGAGGGTTTGGAGGTGGAGAATCTAGAAAATAAGACCTGCCACTGGCGCAAGCTATTGACACTTCACAACTGCACCCATAGAATCCTTGCTTGATGACCTTGATTATTTCTTGGACAAGACGTGAAGGCGACTAGGCTCTCCAAGCTTCTAGGCATCCAGCACCCCATAATACAGGCTGGCATGACCTGGGTATCTAATGCCGAACTGGCCGCCGCCGTATCTGATGCAGGGGGCTTGGGCGTAATAGTACCCAATGCGGGCCTGACCCCCGATGGAGACCTGATAGAGAACTTCTATACCCAGCTGCGGAAAGTGCGAGTACTCACCAGCAAGCCCTATGGAGTCAGCCTTTCGCTGAAGTTGCCCCAAATATCCTCGCTGATAGACGTAGCTATCGAGCAATCGGCACCCGTGGTGATAATGTGCCAGGGAAACCCAGGCCTCAACGCGGGACACCTGAAGGATGCCAGGATACTGGTCATGCATATAGCATCCACTGTTCACCAGGCCCGCAGCGCTGAGGCCCGAGGAGCAGACGTGGTCATTGCCGAGGGATATGAGGCAGGCAGCAAGACCGACCGCAACGAGTTGCCCACTCTAGCTCTGGTCCCTCAGATCGTAGATGCCGTGGAGATACCGGTGGTGGCCTCCGGCGGTATAGCCGACGGACGAGGAGTGGCCGCCGCCTTGTGCCTCGGAGCTTCGGGAGTCCAGGTCGGGACTCGTTTCCTGGCTACCCGTGAATGCATCACCCATCCCAGGATTAAAGACCTTATCATCAACGCCATTGACACCAGCACCATCATCGTCGACCGGAACGGTAGCCATGCTCGAGTCCTGAAGAGCCGCTGGCTCTCGGAGCTGGAAGGCAAGAACTCCTCTTACGAAAGAGCGAAGGATTTCCTAAGCGAGGAAAAGGCTCGACGTGCACTTCTGGAAGGCAGCCTGGATGACGGGGTAGCCTTCTGCGGTGCATCAGTTGGCCTGATCACGGAAGTCATAAGCGCCGGTCAACTGGTTAAACAGATGGTGTCGGGAGCCGACGAGATCCTGGCCAAAGTCAAGTAGCCCCCGGCCCCCAAAATTCAAAAACCTACAGGGGCGAGCAGATGGGGCAAACCTCTTTGCTGCCTTTCTGAGACAAGCCCCACAGAACCTCTTATCAGCAGGGATCAGAGGGACGAGTCCCTCTGGAAAGGGGTTTGGGGGCCTGTCCTGAGTCTCTCAAAGGAATGTGCCCCCAACAACCACTTACCTGGGCGGGTGGGGGAGAGCCACTTGCTATTCCTTGATCAACACAAGCCCTCACTTCTATAGTCGCACCTACGTGGTGATCGGCAAGCCCTTCCAATAAACACCCCCTCTCCACTCTTGGTGAGCTTAGAGTTTATCCTGAGCTTGCCCAAGGGAACCATTTGAGCGGACACCCCTCTCCACTCTTGGTGAGCCTAGAGTTTACCCGAGCGAGCTAGTTTCCCTCCAGGTGGGAAACAGGAGGCCCCTTTAGTCGAGAGTAACCTCGTGGTCCACCCGTAGATCGACACCCGCCCTCTCCTCCTGAAGCTTGGTTACTATGTGAAAGTCCTTCTCATCCCAACCGCGGCCCAGGGCCTGTACGATTTGCTGCACGGCCAGATTGGCAGTCATCATAGGCACCCTTACCTCTCGCCCCAGATCGGCGGCCAGGGACACGTCCTTCAGTCCCAGGATCAGCGGGAAATCGGGTTCGAAGTTGCCCGTGAACCACTTCTGAGGCACCTCTTCGTCCAGGAATATCCCTCTTCCCACCGCTCCATCTCTGACTGTCTTCCAAACAATATCCGGCTCCACGCCTGCCTTGACGGCGACGGTGAAACACTCGGCCACCGCCATCCTGATACAATCGCTTATGCAGTTGTGCATAAGCTTGCATACCGATCCAGCGCCCAAGCCCCCGCAGTAGGTTATCTTGTCCCCGATGGCATCGAGGACGGGTTTGCATCTTTCGAAGATGGCCTTGTCACCACCAATCATCACCGCAAGCTTCCCACTAGCGGCGCCGGTCACACCGCCGCTGACCGGCCCGTCCAGCACGTGACTCCCCTTCTCCTTGAAGACGGGTTCAATCCTCCGGATCAGACTGGGCGAGCTGGTGCTGAGGTCTATGAATACGGAGTCAGGCGCAACCCCATGTATCAGTCCACTCTCTCCCAGGGCCACCAGCTCCACCTCTGGCGGGCCGGGCAGAGAGGTCAGGATAACATCGCTGGCGCGAGCTATCTCGGCAGGAGTATCTGCCCAGATGGCGCCATTCTTCAACAGATCATCAGCCGACTCCCGGCGAATGTCGTTGACGGTCAGGGAAAACCCCGCCTTGAGAACGTTGGCAGCCATGGGGCCACCCATGTGCCCCAGACCTATAAACCCTACTTTCATCTATCTCCTCCTATCTCTACTTGCCCTCGCCCCATAGATCGTCCAGGCCCGACTCCACTCTCGCCAGCTCACCATCACGTTTTGTGGCGGTATCGGTGAGGGACTTGTAGGACTCCGCCGAGCCGTATTCTCGTGTCCTCACCACCACCGGCATGGGCACCGCATGTCCGAAGATCAACGCCTGCTGCTTGCTTTCCAGACTGGCCAGCACCGCCCGAAGGTGACTCCTGCCCGAAACCCCCGTAAGCACGCTGTCTATATCCCTCTCGTTGTCCAGCAGGCAGGTGATCTTGGTGCCTATCTGGGACATCACCTCATCATCGATGCCGCTCGGTCGCTGGTCTATGACCAGCAGCGTCACATTGTACTTGCGCATCTCCCTGGCGATGGTGCCGAATATAGTATGGCTGGCCACTCCAGGATTGAGGAACTTGTGGGCCTCCTCGATGGTTATGACCACCGGCCTGGGCTTGCCGGTGTCCTCGGCCAGGGCCCGCTCGGAGCGGCGCACGTACTGGTCGTGAATACGGCGGCTCAGCAGGTTGGCAACCAGCATGTAGGCGGCCAGATTGTCTCCATATCGGCCGAACTCCAGCACCACGCTCATCCCCCGCTCCAGGTATTCCAGTATTCGGGCCACCGAGTCCTGTCGGGCATGCTCCACGAGAAACGGAAGACGACGAAGCTGGTCCAACCTCCTATGCAGGGTTGCCAGGGCGCCCTCTACCACGTTGAGGCCGCTGGCCAGTTCATTTATCTCAGCCCTATCACCCAGGGCCAGGAAGCTGGAGAGCCATCGCTTCTGCCCGAAGCGCTGCACCAGGCTGTAGGCAGCCTGAGTTGCCGGTTCGCTCAAGTTCAGCGTCTCCCTCAGCATGGCGATGTCTTCTGGCTCCATCTCGTCGTATCCTATCTCCACTTCAAAGTCGGTGCTGACCCCTCGTCGACGGGAGCTCTCCGGATCGAGGGAGAACACCGCCACCTTGGAGGGGAAGAGCTGTTTCAGTCCCTTGACCTTCCGCCCCTGCTCGCTGGAGCCTTCCCAGCCGTATTCGTTGTGCATGTCGAAGATCAGGTTTACCGCGGCGCTTTTCTGCACCATCCCTATGAGCAGTAGTCGTGTCAGGAAGGTCTTGCCGGTGCCGCTCTTGCCGAATACCCCGTTGCTGCGCTCCACCGCCTTCTGAAGGTCGAGGCACACCTTGACCTCCATGTCCAACGGATTTCCCACGTGGAAATGCCGCTCGTCCTCTTCCCCGAACACCAGGGTCATGTCCTCCTCCGAAGCCTCCTCCACACGAGAGAAGTGAGTGGGGACGGTCCTCACAGGCCGAGGCCCATCGATCACCCCCTGCTCCTCATCGGAGATGCTAAGCATCGGGGTGACCTTGAGACTTCCGTATAGCGCCGTCCCCAAGATCGCCTTGGCTATGAACGGGTCGGTTGTGTCGGGGGGGTTCACCGCCAGTTGGGAGTTCACGCTTTCCAGAGACACGTCGGTTATCATTCCGAAGAAGCGGCGCCTGTTCCCCTCGATCACCACGTATCGCCCAACCGCCATGTCCTCCACCGAGGCGTCGCTGTCCAGCTTCACCGTCACCCCTTCGCTCAGGGAGCCTCCCATGATAGCGCCCAAAGACCTGGCTGAGTCAGCGTGCAGATTGTCATTCATGGCTTCAGTCCCTTTAAGACGGCGCCCAGCCGCTGAGGCTCACCCGCCAATAGCAAAGATAGCTCCCTCCCAGCCCTGACGAGATAACCCTCTGGATTGTCCTGTAAGAGGCCCATCTGGCGTAAGCAAGCAGAGATTACTTCATCGCCGGCCTGGGCATTCGAGTTGACCAGAAAGTGGAGAAAGTCCAGGGATCGGGAGAATAGAATCGCCTGCTCACTTTCGCAAGAGTATACGAAAGCATGGATTCGAAGCGGACGCGGCGGTAGGCGTTGATGCACCACCTCATCCACCCCGCCGCCAGGGTCAGACCTGTCGTTCACATATCCTACTATCAGGGCCTCGAACACGGTGCGCAGCAGCTTATCCAGCTGAGGATTGCTCGTGTAGATGTCCTCCTCGGTATTCTCATCCATACCCCTTGCAAGGGGACGGCGCCCCGGTTGGACGGCGAAGGTGCTGGCATGGAAGACCACCCCTATGATGTCCCGATCGCAGTCTCGGACGGTGACCATACTGCCCAGGGGAGGCGGAGAGTGCAGCTCGTAGCACTGGGCCACAAACTGGGTGGAGCTGCTTTCGATTACTTCGCCGACCCTGTCAGCCAACCCTATCTCCCCCGTCCTGCTGAGACCGTATCATCTTGGTATCTTCTACACCCACCGGGTCTGTTTGCTAAGACTCTTGGCGGAGGCCTGTGACGATATCCCCCGGCCACCCATAGATTCGTTCACCACAGCCCAGAACTCCTCCCGGTCTGCTCCTGTAACCACGGCCTGTTCGTGAGATTCTGAGATAGCCACTGGATAGCCCTGACCTCGATGGCATTGATCGAGAGTCACGGCGTGGACCAGGTCGACAAGCCCCCTGCGTAGAGCGACCCACCCAGGGATTTCCACTCTGGCCACCTCCTCCCCTACGTTCAGATAGAAAAAGTGGACTTCGTGCTCGCCGTAGTGGTCCCGGACTATGGAGGAGCGACTTACAAAGATAGCCGACCGTTCCCCTGGAGAGAGCATCTCTTGAAAAAGATTCCTATCAGTGATTCCACCAACCTCGTCGCATTCCCTGTGCCCCCGAGGATCAGCGGCACAAGCGGGACATTGGCCGTCCCTTACTCGAGATCCTGAGCAATGTTGATCGCAGTTTGCAAAGGGACGGTGGGGACACACAGCTACCCTGAGAGCGTTCACTACGTCGGTGCTGCGAGGAAAGCTTATGTAGCTGGCTAGCGCCAGATTCCGTCCATCCGATAGCCTCCTGAACGCTTCCAACTCCTTCAGCAGCCCTTCCTCCAACAACGACTTTCGAACGTAGTTTTGCTGTGTCTTACCCTCCAGCCCCCACATGATTAGAGAGCCGTCCAGCAGGGCAACCGTTGGAAGTCCATTCCCTTGCTGTTCGGCCAACCCCACCAGGGCGCGGCACTCTTCCACCATGCGTTTGATCCCCAGTAGTCCACCCATAATAGGCTGCTCTTGATTGCTGTCGGGATCTCTCAGCACCAGGTCATCTTCGCTGGTATAGAGGTACGGCTCACTATCGAGAAGGGCATTGGGCCGGCTCCCGTACTGGAGGACCACCCTACCTATGTTTATCAGGTAGCACCTCACAGGTCCATGACGGTCTACGTCTATGTGAGAGCCGTCAGTGGCCACTGCCGCGTAGTCGCTGGGAATGGGCGGTGCGGGGTAACGAGCATCGGGAGATTCTTTCAGGCCAGCCACCAGCCACGTAACCTTAGAGTGGCCGATTTTACCTTGAAGATCGTCAAGCCGGTCGGAAGACTCCATCAGCGTATCCATGGCTTTCCCCAGTCGCTTGCCCCACTCTCCTTCCCTATCCTGGAGCATCTCCACCATCTCGTCTATCTGACCCGCCGTCTTTACCAGGTCCAGTGACATACCTCTACTCTACCTGAGAACCCTATCGTCACCTACGCGGCGGGTTACCCTCTGCTGGTCCAAGTACTCCATCAGCGCCAGTGCATATTTACGGCTGGTATGAAACACATCTCGAACTCTGCCTACGGTGATCTTACCCTCGGACTTTATCTCTCGGACTACCTCATCTACCATTTTTTCGTATGCCGAAGCGCCAAACACAACGTCCGGACTGGCTCGAACCACCTTACCCTCTTCTATGAGACTATTCAGAAGGTCAGGGGCGATGTGGATGTCTGTCGGCGGCGAGTAGGGGGTGTTCTCCAAAGCCTTTAGATAGCCGTCCAGCTCTTTTTCCTGGGTATCGCTCAACACTCGTTTGTGAGATGTAAGTCGCACCACCGCACCTTCCTCAACCAGGACCTTCTCTTTCACAAGCCTATTGGCTACTTGAAGGAACACCCGCTGAGGGAGGCCCAACCTGCTTCTCAACTCCTCTTTGGGGGCTCCGGTCCGAAGAGGATAGGTACCATGGTACTCACACAAGAAGCTCTGACATCTCTCCTTGACACCCTCCCAGCCGCGCCTTGAGTACACTTGAGGATTACCTTCCAGGCCATTGCTGCCCAGCGCCACTATCCTGGAGTTTTCCAACAGTGATTGCAGCGCCTCTTTGGCAGCATCCGGTGGTACCCCCACGCTTTCCACCAACGATTTAGCTGGCGTGGGCTCCTTACCCTCCAAGGCATTGATAAGCACCTCTTCAGGGCTCCCCTTGCCCAAGACCTCGAGCCGATCCAGGGTCGCCGAGTGGAATCGCTTATGTCGACTAGGCTGGATCTCCACCACCTCACCACCCCCCAAAGTTCCCCGATGAGACCGTATGACAAAGAGATCGCCCTTGACGGCTGTGATGGGGTCCTGAAGGCGTATTTGGGCCCACCCCTCCTCTCCAGGCTCTAGCTGGTCCTTGTTCAGCAGCCTTACCCTGGCCGTAGTCTCGCTGGTATATGAGTGAAGGGTAACCGCCGCGTTGTGCTTCACTGGCACAGGGCAATCGGGCACCAGCCTGAGTCTCACGTCTATGGCAATGCTCTCCCGAAGCCATCCCGGGGCAGTGAGCACCTGGCCCCGATGAATCTCATCATGACTGACTCCCGACAGGTTGGCAGCCACTCGACTTCCAACCTGACCGGCTTGCACCTTTTGCTTGTGAGTCTGAAGCCCTCGAACTCTACAGCGATGCCTGCCGGGCACCAGCTCCGTCTCCTGCCCCACTCGTAGCTCCCCACCTATGAGGGTCCCTGTAACCACGGTGCCGAAGCCCGATATCGTGAAGGCTCTATCTATGGGTAATCTGGGCCGCCCTGTGTCCTTCTTGGACGGCATGTCGGCCAGGAGCAGGTCCATGGAGGACGTCATATCCTCCAAGCCCTCACCCGTAACCGAAGACGCAGACAATATCTGAGCCCCCTCTAGACAGGTACCATTTACAGCGTCAGTCACGTCCGAGGTCACCAGCTCCAACCAGTCATCGTCTACCAGGTCCGACTTAGTTATCACCACCAGGCCATTTTGGACGCGCAGAAGGTCGATGATGGCAATATGCTCCCTGGTCTGAGGCATCACTCCCTCATCGGCGGCCACCACGAGGAGGGCAAGGTCGATCCCCCCCACACCCGCCAGCATGTTCTTGATGAACCGCTCGTGGCCGGGGACGTCCACGATGCTGACTTCTCGGCCGCTGGGGAGCTTCAGCCAAGCGAAGCCCAGATCGATAGTAAGGCCCCTTTCCTTCTCCTCTTTGAGCCTGTCGGGATCGATGCCGGTTAGGGCCTGAACAAGGGCAGACTTACCATGGTCTACGTGGCCTGCAGTGCCGATGACGAACAACGGGAACCCTCAAAAGGAGATGTCCTTAGAATAGCACCGAGTCTATTACATAAGCAACGATGCTCAGGCGAAACAAAATTACCAGGCCCCTTCTCCCCACCCCATCCATCATCTCAGTGCTTGACACGACAATCCATCACCCGTCATTCCCGTGCTTGACACGGGAATCCATCCCCCCGCTCATCCTGAGCTTGTCGAAGGAAATGAGTGGGTATCTCTCTTACCCTCTCATGGTGAGCCTAGAGTTTATCCTGAGTTTGCCGAAGGAAACCACATAGCCGGGTGGGACCAACACGTTCGCCTTTCTGCGACAGGCCCCCACTCCACCCATCATCCTAGTGCTTGACATGGCAATCCATCATCCGTCATTCCCGTGCTTGACACGGGAATCCAGGGGGGTGTTACCCTTGAAATGTGAATTAGTCTTCCCGTTTCCGCGGAAACGGCGCAGGTAGGGGCATGCATCCCTCTGCCAGGAGTATTGGAGGTAGGGCATCTAGAGGAAACGAGTCTACACTTTCACCGAAAGAAACCGGCTGAAGACCTCGTTGCCCAATAGTCGACCTCGTTGGGTCAGCCGCAGTGTTCCATCTTCCTGAACCAACAACCCCGACTCCTTCAATCCATCGATTTCGATCCCGTATATCGACTTCATGTCTCTACCAAACCGGCCGTAAAAATCGCTGTGGCTAACACCCTCGCCCAATCTTAGCCCCAGCATCATCGTTTCTGCTATCTCCAGAGTGTCGTAGATAGTCTCTATCTGGTCTATTGGAGAAGCCCGTCGGACGGTCTCCTCTGAGATGGGTAGGCCAACTGTTTCTGCCTCCCATTTTGAAGCCAGCTCCTGCACACGCTCTATATACCTCCAGGGTTTTTTCTCATCGGAGAAGCGGAAACCACCGTAGTATGAATGAGCCCCTGCCCCAAGCCCCAGATAGGGCTGGTTCCGCCAGTAAACCAGGTTATGCTGGCACTCGTGGCCGGGCTTTGCCCAGTTCGAGATCTCGTAGTGCAGATATCCGAATCGCTCCAGGGTCTCCTCTGCATGGAGGTACATGTCCGCAGCAAGGTCGGCATCCTGCTCCGGAACGGCTCCCCTCTCCACCTTCGCCCACAACGGAGTGCCCTCCTCCAGGGTCAAGGCATAGAGAGAAAGATGTTCCGGGACCAACTCCGAGGCCTGTGAGAGGGACTCCTCCCACTCTTCTAACGACTGGTGGGGCAGCCCATACATCAGATCGATGTTGATGCTGCGAAATCCCGCTTCCCTCGCCATACCAAAGGCACGGATAGCCTTCTGAGCGGAGTGGCGCCGAGTTAGAGCTATCAGGTGCCTGTCCTTGAAGCTCTGCACCCCGATGCTCAGGCGGTTCACACCCGTCTCCAAGAGTCCTTTCAGCAACGGGATAGTTAGATCGTCGGGATTAGCCTCGACGGTGATTTCAGCATTTGCATCCAAGCTGAAAGCGTTGGAACATCCTTGAAGGATGCGTCGAGTCTGGTCCAACGGCAGATACGAAGGCGTGCCACCGCCGAAGAACACAGTCCCTATTTTCATTTTCCTACCGGTGAGTCGGCCCCAGAGAGATATCTCTTTCGTCAGGGAAGCCACGTACGCAGGAATCATGTCCTCGATTCCCGCGTACGTATTGAAATCACAGTAATTGCATTTGGTGGCGCAGAAAGGTACGTGGAGATACAGTCCCATGACTCCTCTTCCCTTTTCCGACTGACCCGTGCGCACCACTACACTCGATTATAGGATTTGGAAGCGCTGGAACTTGCCAGCTTGACCACCGATAGCTCCACAGCCAGCCTTTCAGGCAGCTCACCCGTCTTGACCGCCAGATCGGCGGACAAGACCGTTTCGTAGCAGCGTATAACCTCCTCAATGTCATAGAGCGCAGCCTGGTCGAGAACCTTGTTTAGAGCGTAATCTGAAGTTACACCCAGTCGCTTGCCCATCTCGCTCCCTGATACGCCCACTCGTTCCAGGTCTCTGGCCAGAGCGATCAACCGAAACTGTCTTCCCAACATCGTCAAGATATAGGAGGCCGATGCGCCGGTTTGGAACAGTCGATGGAGCTCCCTGGTTGCCTTCTGTGCTCTACCCTCCACCACCGCATCGACCAAGGCGAAGATGTTACCCTCTCGGGCGCCTGCTACCATCCGCTGCACGTCCTCATCGGTGATCGGACGACTCCCGACGTATAAGAGGAGCTTGTCTATCTCGCTGGACAGTGCCCAGAGAGATGACCCTGTTGACTCCACCAGAAGCTTGACAGCCGATGGAGAGATACTGCCATCTTCTTGAGTCACCCTTGCCTTGACCCACGATTGCAGTCTGGAGCCCTTCGGCGGGATGAACTGGGATACCTGGGCCAAAGGCACCAGGGCCTTCAGAAGGGGATTATCGACAGCTACATTATCTTCGTTTAACACCAATACGGCGGTTTCGGGCATGGACCGTATCATGTCCGGCATGCTGCTCCACCCTTCCAAATCTTGTTTCTTTCCCTTGGAGGCAGATCCTCTCTTCTTGCCCGACCTCCCCGGGCCGTTCCATCGAGTCAAGAGCCCCTCGACCACTACCAGACGATGCTTGCTCAAGAAGGGAATCGTATTACAGACGGCTGCCAGGTCCTCCAGAGTTAGCTCCTTACCCTCCAATATCGTCGTGTTGGTGGCCAGCTCCTCCTCTGTCCCCAGGCTGGACTTCAGCTTGTTTAGCGCCTCTCGACGAGAGAAGTCGTCATCGCCATGAAGTATATACAGCAAGGGACTCTAACCTTTCATCACCATAGAGTAATGCCGCTCTTCTCTCCCAATCGGCGGCGCCTCTGGCTTCTTCGCTATGAGTAGAAGCAGCGCTCCGAATACAAACCCCCCCAGGAAGACTATAAAGGCGTTTCGATAGTCGCCAGTTGCGTCGAACATATAGGAGCCAAAGAGGGGAGCGCCTGCTGTCGATATTACATTGGTCAGTGTAACGAACCCTTTGATAGTTCCCAAGAAGGCGCGGCCAAAATAGTTGGCCCAGACCAGGGAGATAAGCAAGTCGATTCCTGCTGTTCCAACACCGAAGATGACGGCATAAGTGAAAGCGGCTGGCACGCTGACGTTGATCAGGAATATCATCCCTATGGCACACAACAGCATCATGGATATAGTCGAGTACCTAGCATCAAATCGATCCGCCAAGAATACCCACGGCACCATCCCTATCAGGGAAAAGACGGCAAACACCGTCACAGCAGCAACGGCAATCTCATCGTTGGGCAGCTCATCTTCCAGGTAGGCCACCTGGTTCACTAAGACTCCCAGCAGGCCCCCCAGGCCCAGGTTATTGCACAACAAGATCAGCCAGAAGGACTGGGTTTTCATGGCTAGCTTGAGAGTCCAGGCTGTCTCCGGGTCTCCATCGTGGCCTTCGATTGTTTCCGAACCCACGTGTGGAGTAGGATATGCCTCTCCATCGGGTCTCAGCCCCATGTCTTCCGGCCGTCCACGCATCAACAGACCGTGAGTGGGAATGAAAATCACTGCCGTCGAGATACCCAAGATCAGCCAGGCAGAGCGCCATTCTACCGTCGAAATCAGTGCTTGGGTCAACGGAGTAAACACCAGCCCTGCCACGGGTATTCCCATGAGACTCAAGGCAAGTACCTGACCTCTTCTCCTTATAAACCACTTGGGAACAGTACTGGAGGCCAACATAAATGGAGGGTGGTGGAACAGAGAACCTGCCACAACACCAAGAAGGATATACACCTGCCACAGCTGTTGGACCTCGCTCATCAAAGCGATGCCCACAGAGCCCGTGATGCCCATGATAACAGTCACGATTCGAGCACCATGTTTGGTATCTAGAAGAGAACCCACCCACGGACCGGTCAGCGTGGAAAAAACTATACCGATGGTGAATGCCCAGACTATCTCCGTTCGGGTGAAGCCCAGTGACGAGTCCCCGGTCATCGGCTTGATGAAGACCGCCAGCGAGTACGTGCCGATGCCGACGCCCATCAGGTTGCTGAGAAACCCCAGACCAACTATCCACCAGCCGTGAAAGAATCTGCCTCTTCTGGCTACCGATACCTGCTCCAACGCTAACCTTCACCCTTAATAGAGTTGAGACCCATGTTAGCACAGCATACTAAGAAATAATGCATCCCTGTGAGGCTCCTGACGAATGGTTTCTCAGGCTGTAACCAAAGACCTCCCCATCGATTGAGGGGGGGCCGGGCTCCTCAGTAGAAAGAGCAACACCGCACTCAGTGAAAAGCCTGCCAGAAAAACCATGAAGGCGTTTCGATAATCGCCGGTCGCATCGAACATGAAGGATGCGAACAGGGGCGCTCCTGCAAAAGAGACCAGGTTGGTTACCGTTACAAAGCCCCGAATGGCTCCAAGAAAGGCGCGGCCGAAGTAGCTCGCCCACAGCAGAGAAATAAGGGGCTCTATTCCACCCCAGCCCATTCCGAAGAGGATGGCGTACACAAAAGCCAACGGCGCGTTAACACCTATCAGCGCCCCCATCCCCACAGTGCAACACGCGACCAAACCAATGGTCATATATTTGGGGGCTATACGGTTTGCCAGTACAGCCGGAGGGAGTTTCCCCACTATAGTAGCCAGGAAGAACACCGTAACGGCAGCTACGGCCAGGGTATCGTTGGCTAGCTCATCTTCCAGATACGCTACGTGGTTCACCAACACCCCTATGCCGCCTGCCAGGCTAATGTTATAGGTCAGCAGCAGTAACCAGAAGGGCAGAGTTCTCATCGCCGCCTTCATCGTCCAAGAGATCTCGGGGTCAGACACGTCGTTGGATGATTGTGGGCCTTCCAGCACCGGCCTTGGATATTCCACCCCGTCCGGGTACAGACCTATGTCCTCGGGGCTTCTTCGCATCCACAATCCATGTGCCGGCACTATTATCACAGCCATCGAGATACCAAGGATGACCCATGACGTCCTCCAACCAAAGGCTGAAATTAACGCATCGACGATTGGCACAAAGACCAGACCCCCTATGGACAATCCCAGGCTACCCAGGGCCAAGGCCACCCCTCGGCGCCTGATAAACCATTTGGATATGGTGGTTGAGGTGATGAGGAAGGGTGGATCATGAGCGAACGCGGCTACTAAGATTCCGAAGAACAGGTAAAGCTGCCACAGCTCCTGGACGGTTCCCAGGAGAGCTAATCCCACTGCCGCGGCCACCCCTATGAACACCGTTATGAGCCTGGCGCCATGCTCCTTGTCCAACATGATGCCTATCCATGGACCCATCAACGTAGCTATCACTCCACTCACAGTAAAGGCTAACACCACCTCCGTACGAGTCCATTGGAGGGATGGGTCGTCGGTCATGGGCTTGATGAAGACGCCAAAGCCGTAGGTGGCTATTCCCACGGCAAACAAGTTATTGGTGAACCCTAAGGCGACGATCCGCCAGCCATAGAAGAGACGTTGTCTTTTGATAAGGGTGGCCCCCGTCTGCATTAGAGATACCCTGTTAGATTCGCCAACAAATGACCAAAGAGCCATCTAGCATAAGTTGGGTTGAAAATCGAGCCTCATCTTAGCATAAAGGCAGTCTCATCCCCTGAGATACCAGCTAGTCGCAGATGACTACCTGCGCCTGCGAGGAGGCTTAGCAAATAGCATCAGAGCCGAAGCCAGCAGGAGGAAGGACAAGAATACGACGAAGGACACTTCGTAGCCGCCGGTGAGGTCGAACATCAGAGCAGCAAACAGGGGTGCCCCTGCCTGAGTAAGGAAGGCCACCGGCGAGGTGACGCCTCTAATCGAGCCCAGAAAAGTCCTACCATAGTAGTTTCCCCATATCAGAGCGGGCAGAGGAGATATCCCAGACACGCCAATCCCGAAAAGAACGCCCCACAACACCAGCATCCAGAAATTGTCGGCATTCAAGAGCAGGGCAATGGCTATGGCCGGAAACGCATACGTGAATGAAGTGGAATACCGGATGTCGATCCTATCGGCCAGGAAGGCCCAGGGCAGCTTTCCCACCAGTGACATCCCTGAGAAGATGGCAAAAGCAATGGTTGCCTCACCCGAGGTGAAGCCATGGTCAGAATCGGTAGCATAAGCGAAAAAATTTATCAGCACGGCTAGAAATGACATGAAGCCCAAGCTGGTGCCCAAGAGAATCAGCCAGAAGGCGCGGGTTCTCGTGGCCTCTCGGATCGTCCAGGGATATTCATCCTCCCATCCTCTTCTGG
Source organism: Dehalococcoidia bacterium (assembly GCA_965197675.1). GTDB lineage: Bacteria > Chloroflexota > Dehalococcoidia > Plut-88900 > Plut-88900. The sequence continues at coordinate 2,591,882 of OZ240221.1, forward strand.
GCGAGGCTCCAATGAGACCGCCGGTCGCAGCAGGATTCGATGCACCATCCGGCCGCAAGTTCAAATCCTCGGGCGTTCTTCTCATAAAGAGGAAGACCCAGGGCGTAACCAGGGCCCACATGGTCAAACCCAAGACTGTCCAGGCGGCCCGCCAGCTGAGACTGGAGACCAGGAGATTGGTGTAGGGGCTGATCAGAAGTCCGCTGGAGGGCAGCCCCATACTAGCGAAAGATATGGCCATTCCCCTCTTCCTGATGAACCACTTGGACACCATGGTGGGCACAACAAGTATAGGGAAGGAGTAGAGGCCAAACACCCCGGCAACGAAGAAAAGCAACAGGAACTGCCATATCTCTCTGACCTGTCCCACTCCTATCATGGCCAGGCCTATGACAAAGGTGCCCAGGGTAGTCACCACCCTAGCGCCGTGCCTCTTGTCCAATAGAGACCCGATGTAGTGACCGAACACCGCTGCCGCCAACATGCCCAAAGTAGCGCCAGCCACTACCCAGCTGCGGTTCCAATCCAGGTCATCGCCCATAGGCTTTACGATGACGCTGAATCCCGACGAACCGATACCGGCGGACATGAGGTTTATGACGTATCCCAACGCTACTATCCGCCAGCCGTAGAAGAAGGCTGTTTTCCCGGTAGTATTCGAAATAGCTGCCCTCCCCATATCTATGCCAAGTCCGTCCCGATGACATTGGCATGTTATCACAACCTCTTAAGGCCTCTCCCTAGATGACCCTGTTCCAGAAGTCCCCACCGGGGGAGTCCAGAGAGAAACTTCCCTCTGGCAGGGAGTCTGGGGGATGTGCCCCCACATACAAAAACCTACCAGGGCGGACGGGTGAGCCCAACGCGGTTGCCTTTCTGAGACAGACTCTTACAGAGCCTCCACCCGTCATTACCGTGCTTGACGCGGAAATCCAGCCGAGAGGTGCTGCACGGAGGGATTTCCCCCTCTCACTTCCTTCCCTTCGACTACGCTCAGGGTAAACTTTAAGCTCAGGGTGAGCGGGTATCTCTTTTACCCCGCTTATGGTGAGCCTAGAGTTTATCCTGAGTTTACCGAAGAGAACCACGTGGGTGGGAGGGACCAACACCTTCGCCTTCCCCCGAGGAAAAACGAGCCGGGGCATTTTGGGGGCTGGACCTCGTTGACACCCCACGCCCTAGCCGCCTACAATCCTTCCTAGTCTCACATAGGATTATCGGGCAGATCCATTGGACGTTGGCATCATAGGGTTAACCGGGAGTGGAAAGACCACCATCTTCAACTACCTCACCGGAGGCCGCGCCGAGCCTTCCTCCTACGGGCCATCGGGTGATCAGGTCAACGTCGGCGTCGCCAAAGTGCCAGACCCTAGACTGCAAGGGCTGGCCGGCATCTTTCAACCCAAGCGCCTGGTTCCAGCCGAGGTTCGTTACGTGGACGTACCCTTCGCCCCTGGAGAGCTGGGCAAGAGTGAAGGATTCAAAGGCGTGCTGCTCGATCAGCTCAGCAAGGTCGACGCCCTGCTTCACGTCGTCAGAAGCTTCAAAGACCCATCCGTCCCTCATATCGAGGGCAGCATAGACCCTAAAAGGGACGTCGACGCCATGAATCTGGAGCTGACCTATTCAGACCTGGCAATTCTCGAGCGGAGGCGAGAGAGGATAGAGCTTTCCTTGAAAGGAGCAGCGTCCTCTGAAAGAGAAGCTCTTCTAAAAGAGCGAGGCCTGATCGATAAGATTGAGAATGGGCTGGAAAGAGGTGTGGGCATACTGGAGCAGTCTCTCACCCCGGAAGAACACAAGACCCTGCGCAACTACCAGTTCCTAATGGCCAAACCCATGCTTCTAGTGCCGAATATCGGGGAACAAGAGCTCCCAAGGTCTACGGAGATGGAGCAGGAGTTGAAAGCGCAATACTCTCGGCAGAGTGTCAAAGTAGCGGTAGTCTCCGGAAAGTTGGAGCATGAGCTTTCCCAGTTGGATGAGGCCGACGCTCAAATCTTCCGCTCGGCTATGGAGGCCGGAGAGCCGGCAATCGACCGAATACTAACCCTTTCCTACCAAGTTCTGGGCCTCATCTCCTTTTTCACTACTGCGTCTGGAGAGGTCAAGGCGTGGTCTGTTCCCTCTGATACCGAGGCGGCAAGGGCGGCTGGCAAGATTCACTCCGACATGGAGCGAGGCTTCATCCGGGCTGAGGTCATCGGCTACCATGACCTCGCCCAGTGTGGCAGCACGGCCGAGGCCAAGAAACGAGGGCTGCTGCGTCTGGAGGGCAAGAATTACAAAGTACAGGACGGAGACGTCATCACCTTCCTGTTCAACGTATAGCTAATCCAGCGCCTCTGGGGTAAAGCGGCCCGCCTTCACCTCCTCTATCAAGCCCTCCAGTCCCGTTATCCTCTTCTCGAAACGGGTGGCATATCGCCCGATGTCATGGGCCTGATGAGCATCGCTGGTTCCTATGCCCTTCAACCTTAGCCTGCTGGCTATCTCCTCGGAAAAGCAGTTCTGTCGATCCGAGCTGCGGCCGTTGAGCACCTCCACGCCATCCACCATCGAGAATATGGAGTTGCCGCAAGCCTTCTTCAAAGATTCCTCGTAGACTGCGGGGTCGCTAATCTCGGCTATGAACCGTCGCCTGTGAGGGTGCGCTATGACCATGGCTCCACCCCTTCGATCCACCATGTCCTTGACGAACTCAGGACGGTGCATGCCAAAGACGTATCTCTCCAGCCCAAAGACCAACAGGTGACCCTGCTCAGTGTTGATCTCGACGCCGGGAATGACCAGGAATTTCATGTGCCTGCCCAGCTGGATAAGAGCCTTGGGGTCCCAGAAGAAATCGTGCTCGGTGATGGCGATCCCATCCAGGCCGGCCTTCTTAGCGCCTTCGACTAGCTGCTCGGGACTCAACAGGCTATCGTCGGAGTAGCGGGAGGTATGGTTGTGGAGATCGATAAGCATCTACGTCTATGTCATATGATAATCGTAAAGGTCAAGGCGAAGCTACAGACCTGGATTCCCCACCTCCAACACCCCTCCCCCCCGATGACCCTGTCCCAGAAGCCTCCACTCATCATTTCCGTGCTTGACACGGAAATCCAGCCGAGGCGTACACGGAGAGATGTCCCCCTCTCATTTCCTTCGACAAGCTCAGGGTGAGTGGGTATCTCTCTTACCCCCTCATGGCGAGCCTAGAGTTTATCCTGAGTTTGCCGAAGGGAACCACCTAAGCGGTAGAGACCAACACCTTCGCCTTTCTGACACAGACTCCTGCAGAGCCCCCTCTCGGCATGGAGTCCAGAGGGAAGCATCTCTCTGGCAGGGGGTTGGGCCTGTCTACCGCCAGGTAGAGGGTGAGCCCTCAAGTGAAAACCCACACTCCGACTCGTATAACCCACCTTTACGACTGATACATCGACTTGGAGGAGTACAGAGGGGGAGTTCCCCCTCTGACGGGGTGCTCGAGGGGTGTCCCCTCGACTTCTAACAACGTACCTGGGCGGCTGTAGGGAGGGAAGAAATCCATCAGCATCAAAACTCAAAGAAAGGCGCAAAGTGTCACTAATGTACTGGACGAATACACAGCTTTGACAACCCAATTTAAACCTGATAACTTTCCAACCAGCATCTACCCCTCTCTTCGTCATTCAGGAGACATGGAAAAAGCCTTGAAGCAGTCCGCCGCCCAGGTGGACATGGACAAGATCGTATCCCTCTGCAAACGCAGGGGGATTATCTTCCAGAGCAGCGAAATCTACGGCGGGCTGGGAAGCGTATGGGACTATGGGCCCCTGGGCGTCGAACTGAAGCGTAACGTCAAGGAGGCCTGGTGGCGGGCTATAGTCCATCAACGGGACGACGTGGTAGGGCTGGACTCAGCCATCCTCATGCACCCCAAGGTCTGGCAAGCCAGTGGCCACATAGACAGCTTCACCGACCCCCTTGTAGAGTGCAAAGAGTGTCACTTGAGATGGCGCGCCGAGGATCTCCTGGATGATCGCTGTCCCAACTGTAGCGGGGAACTGACAGACCCCCGCCAGTTCAACCTCATGTTCAAGACCTTCATGGGGCCGGTGGAGGACGGAGCCTCGGTCGTATATCTCCGACCCGAGACTGCCCAGGGCATCTTCGTCCAGTTCGAAAATATCCTCAACTCCACCCGCAAACGCCTGCCCTTCGGCGTCGCCCAAGTCGGCAAGGCCTTCCGCAACGAGATCACCCCTGGCAACTTCACCTTCCGCACCAGGGAGTTCGAGCAGATGGAAATGGAGTTTTTCGTCAAGCCCGACGAGGACCAGAAGTGGCTCGACTACTGGGTGCAGCAGCGCTTCGACTGGTACGTAGACCTGGGCATCCGAAAAGAGAATCTGCGACTGCGCTGGCATGACTCCGAGGAGTTGGCCCACTACGCCAAGGCCACTGCCGACGTCGAGTATCTCTTCCCCATGGGCTGGTCAGAGCTGGAGGGTATCGCCAACCGCACCGACTTCGATCTACGCCAGCACGCCCAGCACAGCGGCAAGCCCTTCACCTACTTCGACAACGAGACGCAGGAGCACGTCGTCCCCTACGTCATCGAGCCGTCGGGAGGCGTCGACCGCGCCACCCTGGCCTTCATCGTCGACGCCTATCGTGAGGAGGAAGCCCCAACCGCAACCGGCAAGATGGAGAAGCGCGTCCTCCTGAAGCTCCACAAGGACCTGGCCCCCGTGAACGTGGCCATCCTTCCCCTCAGCCGCCACGACGACCTTGTGCCCCTGGCCAAGGAGGTCTTCAACGAGGTGCGAAGGCACTTCCGAGCCCAGTACGACGACGCCCAGAGCATCGGCCGCCGCTACCGGCGCCAGGACGAGATCGGTACCCCCCTCTGCGTAACCATCGACTTCGACTCACTGCAAGACCACGCCGTCACCATCCGAGACCGGGACACCATGCAGCAAGTCCGCGTCAACATTGACTGCCTATCAGACGCTCTGCAAGACAAGCTAAATGGTTGATGATAAAAGGGATACAAGCACTGAAGAATGAAGTTCCAAGGCTTCCATTAACCCCGCGTCCAGGACCAGTTGGGCCACACTTCAGCAGCTATGACGCTACGCTACTTCCGCGCTTTGGCTCGGGAAGAGGCTCTCCAGGCACAGGAGAAGATAGAGTTGGGAGAGATGGCAAATTGGTAGTGTTTCAGTCTGAATCTCCGATGGTAGAGTAGTCCACTATTCTACCAGTTGTAGTTGCTGCTATACAGGCTCAAACCGACGAATCGCCAAGATAGGAGATCGACTCTGAGATGGGCGCAGGCATAACCGCCGGATCCATCGCAGCCATAATTGCGGTGCTGGTATCGCTGCCCCTTCGCTCCCCCTATGACGCCCTCATCAACAGCGCCACCGTATCGATCGGCACCATCGTCGTAGGGTCGTCGGCCGGTCTTTTCTGGGACAAGCTGGCAAACAGTACCAACCGTATCTTCAAGTTCAGCGTATCCACCGTAGCAGCTTTTGGGTTATTCGCAATCTTTGCTGTAGCAGTTGAGACCCAGCTAGACAACTTCATGGCCTTTGCACTGCCGTTGGCGGCCATCGTGCTTTCAGTCACCTGGATTCTTATTGTACTATTGGCGCGCACTTCAGTAGCCGATAGATGGTGGGTGCCCGCTGCTGCGGTGGTAATAGCCCTGGCAGTGGGCATTTCCCTTGCCGGGCAGGGAGATCAAGAGAGCGGTAGGCTGGAGTTGCCTCCCAAATCCGGACTCACGGTTCCCGTGGTGAAAGGCAAACCTGTATAATTGGCCCGCAGTGTTCATTCAACTACTGGCATGTCTAAGTATGTTCTGAATAAGTCTTCATCAAGGGAGTCCAGAGGGATGGTTTCCTCTGGCGGGGGGCTTGGGGGGTGTCCCCCCAGCCCCCAAACATATCGAGGGCGGGCGGCTGGGAGCAAAGCGTACGTCTTTGTTCAGAGTATCCCTAATTCTTAGCACGAGGAGACTGTGTAGTGACTAACCAAAGACAGTGCGCGATTAAGCCTGCCTGGGGTATCCCCTTGGTTCTCTTGCTGACCATAGCCTTGGTTGGTGCTGCTTGCGGAAGCTCACCTACCCCCACTCCCCTGCCCACAGATACTCCCGTCTCCACAGGTATGCCCGACCTGACCTCTCCCCAGCCCGACCCCACGCCAACTACACGCCCTACGGACACGCCGACGACGCCCGTAACAGACAAACCCGAACCGGGGAGTGAAAGACAAGTAGGTGAGTTCGAAGGAATAACATTCGTCGTAGGAGAGGGTTCAGAGACAACCTTCACTGTAGAAGAGAAGCTGGCGTCGCTTCCTCTTCCGAACGACGCTGTGGTACGAACGGATGGTCTGACAGGAGAGGTCCATTTCGACGGTCGGCCCTCTGTAATAGAGATCGACCTTCACTCTCTCCACAGCGACCAGTCCCGGCGGGACAACTACATCCGGACACGGATGTTCCCGAATCACCCTGTTGCCACATTCACACTGGACGACGCCCGTACCCTGCCCGAAGGGTTCGAGCAAGGTGAGACAGCCAAAACTCAAGTCATGGGTGAGCTTGACATCCGAGGAGTACAGGTCCCCATAACCTTCGACGTCGAGGCCCGTGACGACGGCGACGTTATCCACGTCCTGGGCAGGATCAACTTCGTCTGGTCGGACTTCGATATGACGGCCCCGAGCATAGGGGGATTCGTACAGGTCACCGACGACGTATCCATGGATGTGCTCCTTGCCCTGAGGCCGGCGCCGACACCATGAAGGCAGCAGAGCAACGTGCCTCCGGTCTCAGTATTGACCTTGTCGTATAAGTTAGACCAGGCCCCATCACTCTGGAGGAGGTGGAGTACGCTCGGTGGCGAGTTATATGCAGTGAGCCCCCGAATTGGAGAGTGGAGTCGATGATCGAGGAAGACCGAGGTACGAACAGAAACGCGTCGACATTCTGCTGGGTGTGGACATGGTGCAACTTACCGCCAAACAGAACATCCATGAGGCTGTATTGTTAGCGGGAGATAGCGACTTCATTCCCGCCGTCACCGCTGCTAAGACAGAGGGTGTGGTGGTCAAGTTGTTCCATGGAGAACGACCCCACTCAGACTTGTGGCGGGAGGCGGACGAAAGAACGCAGATCACCCAAGGCTTCATAGATTCGATCTTACTGCATCCTACACCATAGAGTAGGATTGATCGCTGGATCAGCGAGGTGGTTCTGGAGTAGAAGGGGTGCCAGTCCCTTATGTCTAGCCGGGTGCACCGAGCGCTCCGTTAAGGTCGACAGATGCCTCTTAGGCGCCGTTAGTAGTGACCCCTCCCTAATTCTCGCTCGTGGTGAGCTCGTCGAACCACACGAGCCTGCATATCTGAAGAGCAGGGAGAAGATCTGAGGATACACCTCCCACGGAGGATGGCTTGTTGTCAGTGGGGATTGCAAAGGGGCGATGTCCCTTTGCCTGGGGGCCTGGGAGCTGTGCCCCCAGATACAAAAACCTACCTGGGCGGGTGGGTGGGCAAGACCACGCCGTCACCATCCAAGACCAGGACACCATGCAGCAAGTCCGCGTCCAAACAGACCCCCTATCAGACACCCTGCGAGACAAGCCCCCCCAAGGCAATCGCATTTTGAGTTAGCAGGTACACCGTTAATCGTCACTCCGGAGAAAGCCCTAATCCAGACCAGTACCCCCACCCGTCATACCCACGAAAGTGGGTATCCAGTCCCTAGCGGGAGGCGGGGGGGTATTACGTAGGGACAGGCCTTGTCCCTCCTCCTTCCCCTCGGAACATAGGCATTCTCATTACCATATCTGGCCTCCACAACGCCATGGGCAATTGCGGAGAAAACCTTAATCCAGCCCAGTACCCCCACCCGTCATGCCCGCGAAAGTCGGTATCCAGTCCCTAGCGAGGGCGAGGAGGGTATTACGTAGGAGCAGGCCTTGCCCCTGCCCTTCCCTCTCGCAACATAGGCCTTCTCATTACCATATCTGGCCTCCACAACACCATGGGCAATTGCGGAGAAAGTCGGAATCCACAAGGCGGCCAGGCGGCCTCGCCGCAGTTAGCTCTGGCAAAAATGAGATTGTCCTAAACTCAACCCCTAAGGGCCCTCACAGAACCTCCAGGTCCGATATAATCACGGACCAAACTTGCGAGAAGGTGTTTGCATGGGGTTCGACGTGGGTGTCGTGAAGATCGACTATCTGAATAGACCACCTGAGCCAGCATACAGTTTTCTAACTAGTTTAGCTGGACGTGCCTGTGCCGCGGAATGGGGAGGTAGATGGCAAGGAAACACATTCATTGAATTGACTCACAGACGAATTGCAGCTTTCTCCAGACTTTACTGTAGGCAGAATCGCGTGTCAGCAAACGACCGGGAAAGAATCGATTAGTGGATCAACACTTTGCCCTGGGAAGATGATTACTTAATGCTGCACTTCAACTGGTGATAGGAACTACCAGGAGTCGAAGATGGCATCGAAAATGTCCAAGAAAGCTTTAGTGAGTTGATTATTCCCGCCTAGCCCCCCATGGAGCTTCGGGTTTCTTGTTTTAGTTATAGCACCCAGCGCAACTTCAACCTCTTGCTTGGTTGAAAAACCACTTCCTGAGTTGGCAAGAAAGTCTTTTAGTTTTTCCCAGTTGTTTTTTTGAACGATGATGTCCCTTGTATGGCCTATTCCCAGAACCTTGTGGACTGGATATTCTGGATCGGCCTTTCTACGTGTAGCTAGCAGATTCTCGGCTTCCTTCCATACGCCTTCCGGCGCTTTATGCTTAAGTTCCTGGATACTTGAAATTTCAAGCTCAAGACAAACGAGCTCAGCAAGTGTTCGTTCAAATTTAATCAGCCGATCGGATCTCTTGGCCGCTGTAACCATTATCTTACCGTAATCAGGATCTCCTAGCCGGTCCTGCATTTCAGCCAAAGCATCTAAAGATAACTCGCGACGTTGGGCGTAGCTGGTCAAATACGTACGCTGTATCTCGCGGATTCTTTCCTTGTTTGGCGCTAGCTCTTTTAATACTTTAATGAAACAATGTGCATACTTTTGCAGGTGATTATCGCTCGGTTCTTGTTCGATTCGAACTAGTATCTGCTGGTAGACATTCAGAACTACACGCAGACCTCCTGGCCTCAAGATAATGCCTTGCCATATCTCTTCAGGAGCTTCGGACTTTACTGCGTCCAGAAACTCAGACACCGCCTTCGCTACGATGTCGGGAACATGCTCCTTGTTTCTTCCATGGACCAAAGGATTCTTAACTTTTATCGTCTTGGTCACTTGTAAATCATCGACAGCAAGACTGGTTTCCTCAATGTCTTGACATACACCTGACATTTTCAATTGGCCCCGTTTGTGATCACCAGATAGAGGCATAGATATGGTGCCGCTCAATGGTTGCATTGAGTTAAGTCGTCTCACACAATTGGCGATACGGCCAGGGTCTGTATCTGGTCTCATCTCACCTACTAAGTCCCATATAAGGTCTTTCGATACCTCTTCTTGTTCCTTGTTAATCTCAATGAAGTACTTTGCTTGTTGGTCTTTTTTCATAGGCTCAAAGGCAAAAACGGCTAGTTTTTGCGCTTTCGGGTTCGGATTTCCTCTGCCGAACCCATATAACCTATGCTGGCCATCTATGATCCAGCAAGAGCGGTAACTATTCGGGAAGACTAGCTCCCCAAACTCCAACCAGGACGGCCAAACACCTTCGTATTCGGGTTTAGTACGAAATGTTGGTTTGTCGTCAAAACAGATGATTACGTTGTTTGGAAAGACTCCCTGATCGTCTATAAACTTTCGGATTTTTTTGATTCGAGCTGGTTTCAGCATCCTCTGATAGTATTGCTCCCTACCAGATTCTCGGCGAGCTACATATGCCACTTTTAACAAATCATGGGGAGCGCACCAGAACAAATAGCCCGACAGTCCGCTTTTTAGTCGAGCTTTGAAAGCAGGTAATCTAGGTAAATCAAACTCTCTGGGTTTGACATTGAGCTCCCCCAACAAGTTGAACCTCGCCCCTTGCTCTCCTATAACAGGTGTCAATTTTTGATAGTATGTAAGTACCTGATCGTCAATCAAATGTATGCGAGGTTTCTCATCGGCGATAACCCGATCTCCCTCGCTGTACTGAACCCCCCTCGTGATAATCGCAAACTCGAACCGCCTGTAATCTTCGTATCCTTCAGTTTTGCGAAACCCACTTCTTATCTGTGACACCTTACCTCTAAGTTCAGAAATGCGACTATGAATCGATGCACCCTGCATAGTTGACTGCGTGCACTCTGCAACGAGTAAAACATCATCCCATCCACCACATGCATCAATTTGGTGACCGCCAACAATGAGTTTCGGACCGCCTCCAATACTCTTGAATCCAATTCTCTTAAGGCTCTGACGGACCCACTTCTCAAAATCAAGACCAACTCGATTATCAGATTGAGCCATAAGTCCACCCTCCTAACCCAAAGCGCTGCTAGTACTAGATGAAAGACCTGGCAACGAGATTTTTTCCTTCTCAATTGCTTGGTTAGCTACCTTAACGTAGTCTTCCTGGACTTCGATGCCAACAAAATGCCGGTTAGTTCTTAAACAAGCTATTGCAGTAGTTCCAGACCCAACGAACGGATCCAAAACTACATCACCTTCTCTGGTGAACAGCCTTATGAACCACGCAGGTAACTCCTGGGGAAATGCAGCGCTATGACTCCGATTGCCACATTCAGTAGGTAGGCTAATCACGTTGGTTGGATAAGCTTTGTCTCGACCTATCCAATTGGAGACATTCCTACCTAATCCACTGGCCACTTTTGACTCATACCGAACCTTGTCATTGTCGCTCAACTTTCCCAACCTCTTAGATGCCCAATCTCCCATAGGCACCATCACCGCTTCCTGATACATTTTGAAATGTTTGTTCTTTGTGAAATGTAGGCACCTTTCCCATGCATCCCTGAACCGATTGGGCCACTTGCCAGGATAGCTGTTCTTCTTGTGCCAGATGTACTCTTCGATCCAATGCCAGCCTTGTTCCTTCATTCTCAGAATCAATTCAAGCACATAGGTATGCCGTTCTCCATGTAAGGCTCTTTCCTTAATGTTAAGAACAAAGGAACCGTCTGATTTCAGAACACGCTTTAACTTTTCAGATATTGGTGCAAACCAGTCAACATATTCGTCAATCGACACTCCTTTATAAGGGGATTTGCGCCGATTGTTAGCGTAAGGAGGAGAAGTGAAGATGAGGTCCACTGAGTTATCAGAAAAAGAGTCGAGGATAGTAACGCAGTCGCCAGGGTAAATCTTATCTAAGTCCATAACGACTTAAAACCTCAAGCCTGTAGAGCGTATTACCCAATCTATCATAGTGGTAAGAAGGCTGTCGACCCTCTGCCAGCCACCCCTTACCCCTCCCCGACCCCTTGGGCTATACTGTCCTTGATGAGGCTGCTCTTTCATAACCATTCCGTTAGTGTCTCCCTCTCACCCTCCGCCTCAGAAACTCAATCAAGTTTTGCATCCCTTTTAGCTTTGAAAACACCCAAAAACTCACCTTTTTTTATAACTCAATCAAGTTTCCTAGCTAATTCCGATAATTCAATCAAGTTTCAAAGGAAGACCATCAAGTCCCGGTCATGCGCGTAATCCACTTCTCCGACTTGCACATCGGCGTGGAGAACTATGGGCGGATTGACCCCTCTACCGGCCTCTCCACCCGTATGGGCGACTTCCTCTCCGCCCTGGACGAGCTGGTGGACTACGCCATCGACAACCAGGTCGACCTCGTCCTCTTCTCCGGGGACGCCTTCAAGAGCCGCGAGCCTAACCAGACACAGCAGAGGGAGTTCGCCAAGCGCATAGCTCGCCTCGCCAACCAGGACGTACAGGTCTTCCTGCTGGTGGGCAACCACGATATCCCCCACGCCCCCTCCAGGGCCACCGCCGTAGAGATCTACCATACCCTGGCCGTCCACAACGTCATCGTAGCCGACGCAGCAGGCACCTGGCCCATCCAGACCCGCAGCGGCACAATCCAGATAGTAGGCCTCCCATGGCCTCGCCGAAGCCTCCTCCTCGCCCGAGACTCCGCCAAGAACCTCACCTTCGACCAGATGAACGAAGAGCTGCAGAGAATCCTCACAGAGCGAGTGATGAGAGAGGCCCAAGCCCTTGACGCATCCCTCCCCTCCATCCTAGCCGCCCACGTCTCCATCTCCCAGGCCACAGTCGGCTCCGAGAAGACGATGATGGTGGGCAACGACCACGTCCTCCTCCTCAGCAACATCGCCCTTCCCGCCTTCGACTACGTCGCCCTGGGGCACATCCACAAGATGCAGGTGCTCAACCAGTCCCCGCCCGTAGTCTACAGCGGCAGCCTCCAACGGGTGGACTTCAGCGAAGAGAAGGATGACAAGGGATTCTACGTCATCGACATAGACCCCACTCTGGAGCAGGGCCGAAGAGTAACCGATTATCGATTTCAACAGGTCAACGCCAGGCCCTTCGTGACCATAGACGTAACCATCCAACCCACCGACCCAGACCCAACAGCCACAGTCTTGAGGGAGATCGAGCGCCGCCCCATCTCTGGTGCGGTGGTCAGAGTGAGAATCCAGGTCCCCGCCGAGCTGGAGGGCATGGTTCGAGAGACAGAGCTGAGAAAGGCGCTGAAAGGAGCCCACTTCATAGCAGCCATCTCCAAGAACGTGGATAAGACCAGAACAACCCGGCTTCAGGGCCAGGCCGTCGAGGCCATGACCCCATTGGACGCCCTCAGGGCCTACCTGGACTCGATTGCTCAGGAACGAGGTTGGTCAGAGCGACAGATTCAAGAGTTCATGGATCACGGCGAGTCCTTGATTCGAGAAGTGCATACCCAAGAAGAATAAGGCTTCGGCCTATGATATGATTTGAGCGCAAGCTGCCTAGTCACTAGAATAATCCAAATCCACCTATCCGAGGTTATTGAATGAATATACTGGACTACATGGAGAAATACGACTTTGAACAGATGTCCATGTACACCGACAAAGAGGTGGGGTTGAGGGCCTTCATCTGCATTCACGATACCACCCTTGGCCCAGCCTGTGGCGGCACCCGAATGTGGCCCTTCGCCACCGAAGAAGAGGCCGCCATGGATGTCCTTAGACTGGCCAGGGCCATGACCTACAAATCCTCGCTGGCTGGACTGGACCTGGGAGGTGGCAAGGCCCTCATCATGGGAGACGCCACTACCGACAAGACCGAGGCTTTAATGAGAGCCCACGGTCGCTTCGTCGATACCCTGGGAGGCAGATACGTCACCACGGAGGACGTGGGGATAGTCGTAGACGACGTCGTCAACATGAGAAAGGAAACGCCCTATTCCGCTGGTCTCCCCGCGTCTCACGGAGGTCTGGGCGGCGCGGAGGTGATCACCGGTTACGGAATCTACGTAGGCTCAAAAGCCTGTATGAAAGAGGTGACCGGCTCCGATTCCTTGAGTGGAAAGACCGTCGCTATCCAGGGGTTTGGAAAGGTGGCCTACAGCTACGCCGAGTACCTGAACAAAGAGGGCGCCAGGATAATCGCTGCCGACGTCAATGAGAGCAGAGTAGCCAGGGCTGTCGAGATGGGCGCCACCATCGTTAGCCCCGAGGACATTTACGACGTTGAATGCGACGTCTTCTCCCCCAATGCACTGGGCGGCGTCCTGAACAGCGACACCATTCCCAGGATCAAGGCTCCAATAGTCGCAGGAGCAGCCAACAACCAGCTCCTGGAAGATAAACACGCCGATGAGCTTCAACAGGCAGGGATTCTCTACGCCCCCGATTATGCCATCAATCCCGGCGGCATCATCACGGTGGCCTGTGAGATGGGTGGTTACGGCCGGGAAGCAGCGATGGAACAGACGGCAAGAGTCCACGACACCCTGTCCAACATCTTTTCCTTGGCTAAGTCAGAGGGGACCACCACGGCTAGAGCAGCTGACCGCCTAGCGGAAGATAGGATAGCCAAGGTTCGCAAAGTCAAACGCATCTACCCTGGAGACAACCAGCACCACGGACAATAGCATTAGCGCTGCCGCGCTCCCGCCAGGCGTAGTTGCACTCTGTGCCAGATCTTGCCGAACTCCCCCTTCTCCCACATCACCAGCAGCTGAGTCGCAATGAATATCGAGCTGTAAGTACCAGAGATGGTACCTATCAGCAGCACCAGAACGAAGGGCTGTAAAGTTACTCCACCGAACAGAAGTAGCGCCACCAATGCGAAGGCCGTGGTAAGACTCGTATTCAGTGATCGCCCGATGGTCTCCAGGAGGCTATCATTCACCACCACCTCGAAGCTATCGTGTCGGCGGTTCTGCACGTTTTCACGCACTCGGTCAAAGACCACGATGGTGTCGTTAATGCTGTAACCTATCACCGCCAGCAGGGCCGTAATCACCATCGTGGTCACTTCCATGTCGAAGAGCTTGCCCATGAGGGAGAATATCCCCAGTACCAGAGCAACGTCGTGGGCTAAGGCGATGATGGCGCAGGCGCTATAGCGAACGAAGTGGGGCATCTTTCGGAAAGCCCAGGCAATATACAGGAAGATGCCCACTACGGCCACCAGAACGGCAATAGCCGCATTTCGCACCGTCTCAGCGGCTATGATGGGTGAGACGAAGGACACCTCAAACCTATCTATACTGGTAGGGCCGAATCTGTCTTCCAGCTCCTGTTTTATGAGCTCGCTATCTGATAGGCCTAGATTCCCCTCTTGGTCCACCTCCCCCTGAGCCAGCGTACGCGTTCGGATCAGGAAGGAGTTAGCCCCGAGGCGTTGAATGATAGCATCACCATGTCCGACCGCAGACAACTCCTCGCGCAGCGCCGACTCGGTGACATCTGCCGCCCTCAGGAGCTGCGCGTCGGCGGGATTTACGAAGCTGATCTCTACAGTGGCCCCACTGGAGAACTCGATACCCGTCTTGAAAGAAGGTGGGAATATTAGCGAGAATATGCCCGGGGTGAGTATTATGGCTGAGATGGCTATATACCAGAACCGCTTGTCCACTATGTTAAGGCGCCACCCCGAAGAGCGAGATGGCGCTACGGCCTGCCCGTCTTCGGTACTTTCCCTTCCTTCGTCCTCCACGTCCTCCGAAGTCACGTTGAAGAGATCCAGCCTTCCTTCCAAACGCGGCCCAATGAAGAAGCGTAAAAAGCTTCGTGTCACAAAGATGGCGGTGAACATGCTGGTCACTACGCCTATGGCCAGAGTTATGGCAAACCCTGTTACCAGCGGAGTTCCCAGTCTGTCTCCAAACCACCATAGGATGGCGCAGGTGATGAGGGTGGAGATATTACTGTCTCTAATCGCCGTCCACGCTCGGTTAAACCCAGCCTCTACGGCACCTTTCAGGCTTCTACCGGCTCTTAGCTCCTCTTTGAGGCGCTCGAATATCAGAATGTTGGCGTCAACCGCCATACCAATGGAGAGAATGAATCCGGCGAGACCCGCCAAGGTTAGAGTCACCGGTATCAGCTTGAAGGTGCCCAGCACTATTAGGCCGTAGACGATTAGAGCCCCTGCCGCGAGGGCGCCTGGCAGCCTGTAGTAGACCACGATAAAGACTAAAACCATCAGAAGACCGACAACACCAGCAACCAAGCTCTTATTTACCGATTCAGCGCCGAGGGTGGCATCCACGTCGTCTTCTCGTATAAGCTCTATGGCGATGGGCAATGCCCCAGCGTTAAGCTGAATAGCCAAATCTTCGGCCTCGCTAATGCTCAGTCCAGTTATCACGCCCTGATCGGATATGACCGCTTGAACGGTTGGGGCAGATATAAGCTGATCGTCGAGGAAGATACCTAATGGCTGGTCAAGAAGCCTCTCAGTGATCTGCTCGAAGAGCCTACCCCCTTCCCTGTTGAACTGGAATGCAACCTGGGGAAGATTGGTGCCAGGGTCCAGAACAACTTGGGCATTGGCCTCCATGAACCGTCCCGTCAGGTGCACCTGCTGCCCAGCGGAGCTAGTGCCCATGGCCGGGTCCCAAATGATGCTGCTATTTTCATCCAGCACGGGGGTGCCGTCTTCTCTGAGTCGGTGCTGCCTGAAGTCCAGTTGAGCGGTGGCGCCGATTAGCCTCTTGGCTCTCTCAATGTCCCGGATACCGGGAATCTGAACCAGAACTCGGTCGTCTCTCACCCTCTGGACGATGGGTTCAGAGACGCCGAAGGCGTCAATTCGTCTTCGGATGATGTTGACCACGCCATCCACCTGGTCAGAGGAGACGCTTTCCCCTTCAATGGGCTTGGCCTCATATACCAGGTGAGCACCACCCTTTAAGTCCAACCCCTGGCGAAATCCCTCTCGCTCGATCCCGAAATAGGCGATGTTCTCAGGGACGACCACCACCAAGGCTGCTATCACAAGAAGCCCTATTATCAACAGCCTCAGATTGTTGCCTTGGGGCAGGTATCGGAGGAGTCGCAGAATGGTTAGCACGAGGTGTTCCTATTCAATAGACCTGTAGGAGTTACTACATAATAACGTTTCGAGGGGTTTCTGGATACAAGATCATGGTATCGGTTATACAGGAAAACAGCTCCAACACGAGTATTGAGCATTATTGTTCGTCTTCCACTCATGCGTTGCTACCGACGAGCATGATTCCACCCTAGATTTTTGCCCACCAGCTCCAATGCCTCTTCTTTGGTGGAGACCTCTCCTATAGCGCTAGCCTCTTTCACCTCTTCCAGAAGTCTTCCGATGAGAGGACCTGGTGATAGCTCAAACTCTTCCATCAAATCGTGGCCTGTTACTAGGGGCTTCTGGTACTGCTCCCGTTCTTTGTACAGACCAGTGTACAAGATATGCCTGCATTGCTCGGAATAGCTACGCCACTCCTCCCCGTCCAGTAGCGGCCCTCGAGCAGCCCTGTAGTCGGCTAAGTTGACCAACACGGTATCTACAGCAGCGTCCCCGGTGTCCCGGAAATATCTGTAGATAGCTTTATCTGTGGGCAAATGCCCTTTGTTGCTCATGAGGCCTGGTCTAAGGTGATGCAGGACGATATCTCGGGCCAGCTTGGTTTCGCGGCGAGTGAATCGCAGCCGTCTTAGTATATCTTCCGTCATCTCAGCACCCACTTCAGGATGCCCAAAGAACCTTATCCTTCCTGAGTCCTCAATGGTCTTCATTCGGGGTTTTCCCACGTCGTGGAGCAGGCCCGCCAGTTTGACTACTGCTCTTCTGCCGGATGCCTCTCTGGACTCACCCACCAGATGAGAAGAATACTCGCCAACCCAGGACAGAGAGGCAATGAACTCGTCTCCCTCCGTGATGCTGTCGCTCAACATCTGATCCAATACACCCACAGTCTCTACGCTGTGATCATAGACGTCCCAATGGTGTTCTTTGGGCTGGCTCACACCACGAGCCTCGTCCAGCCCTGGTAGCAATATGCTCATAAGGCCCAACTCATCCATGAGCCGAAGCCACCTATAGCTATGGTCTGTAGCCAGGATAGAGCACAGGTCCACCCTTGCCCTTTCAGCAGCTACCTGGGTCAGCAGGGTGGCGTCTCTCTTGATAAGGGATTGGGTCTCTGGTTCGAGGGAGAAATTCAGCTCGGCGGCAATTCGCAAGGCTCTCAGCAGGCGCGCAGGGTCTCGACGAAACGCATCGTCCCTGACCGCCCTGATCACACTCTTCTCCAGGTCCTCAAGCCCTGAGAAAAGATCGATCACTTCTGGAGCGTAACCATCTTGTCCAAGGGCGCTTAGAGGAACAGCCATGGCATCGATGGTGAGATCTCTCCTTTCCAGGTCGTCAAGTATGTCCCCCTTTGTAGACGTAAGGTCTATCTGCCATGGAATATCTGAAGATCCCTCCGGCTGTAGGGCTACTCTTGCCACCCGCTCGTCTTTGCCCAGAACTACCAGGGTTCCATCTAAATGGCTCGCGAGGGCCTTACCAGTCTCTTCAGCATCGCCTCTAACTACTATATCGATGTCGTGGGTAGTCCGACCTAGGAGACTATCCCGTAGGTATCCACCCACTAGGAATGCTTCCAGGTTACTGGCGAGCAAAAAGTCTCGTACTTTTCGCAGAACGAGAGGTATATCAGTTCCCAGCTGCACTTGACGAGTCATCAACAAAGTTAGGTTCGAACCAGTGCCGACTAACAGGCTACTACTCTTTCTCGGTGTCGTCCAGCTTGTACAGATTATCCATGCTCTCAAGCAGGTCTGTGTACAGAGTGCCCTGGATATGGCCCACCTCGTGTTCGAGGGCTTGGGCCAGCAAGTCCTTCGCCTTCAGGCGAACCTCTTTGCCCTTCAGATTCAACCCCTTCACAGTAACCGTCTCGGATCTATTTATCACGCCTCGGTATCCAGGGATACTCAGACAGCCTTCCGTGACTTCACGTTCTCCCACCTGCTTAACCAACTCCGGATTGACCATAGTCAGGACGTCTTCACCGGGAACCTGGATCACGATAACCCTTAACGAAGCACCAACTTGGGGAGCGGCAAGGCCCACACCATCGTTGGCCTTCATAGTGTCTACCATATCTTCGACCAGCTTACTAATGGAATCATCAATGTTCCTGACCCGCTTGGCCTTCTGTCGCAATATTGGGTCAGGCACCAGACGCAGCGGCAGAACTGCCACTTCGGACCTCCGTAGTCAACTCTAGTTATCATCTATCCAGTGTCGACGATATTTTAGGAAAAGTTTTGAATAGTGTAAAGCTCACAGAAGGGAAACTGGATCGATATCCACAGCCCATCTGTCAGGTAAAGCTATAGGTTCCAGGAAACCGGTTGGGTCAGGAGTGCGCACCAGAACCTGCCATCGATACCGACCTCTGATCCTCTGGATAAAACACGGGACGGGGCCAAGGATGTCGGTTTCCGGCAACCCCTTGGCGTCTCTCTCTCGCCTGAGCAGCCTGGTAAAGCGCTGGACCTCTTTTTGAGCATAGGCCGAGTTGGTATGGTTATAAACCAGTCTGGCAAAGCTGTTGAAGGGTGGGTAGCTATGATGACGCCGATAGGCAATCTCCTGATTGTAAAAGGACTGATAGTCGTGGTTCGCCGCCGCCAAGATGGCGTAATGGTTAGGATTGAAGGTTTGGACTATGACCTGTCCGCCCAGTGGTCCTCTTCCCGCCCTGCCTGCCACTTGGGTCAGGATTTGAAACACCCGCTCCCCGGCGCGAAAATCAGGCAAATTTACGCCCACGTCGGCAGAGATGACTCCGACGAGAGTCACTCGGGGCATATGCAGTCCCTTCGCTATCATCTGAGTCCCCACCAGTACATCCGCCTCGTGAGACATGAACTTTCGAAGTATCTCCTCATGGGAGAGTTTAGAGTTTGTAGTATCTCTGTCCCAGCGCAGCACTCGAGCTTTCGGAAAGGTTTTCAGCACCTCCTCTTCAACTCTCTGAGTGCCTACGCCGAGAAAGCTTATTCGAATGCTTCCGCAACTGGGGCATGTTCGCGGACGACCTGACGAGAGTCCACAGTGATGACATACCATTTTGTCCCAAGCCGAGTGGTAGATGAGGCCGACATCACACCGTTTACATCTTAAGGACTGTCCACACTCTCGACATTGCACAAAGGTAGCCGACCCTCTTCGGTTCAAGAAGAGAATGATCTGTTCTTGAGCGTCAAGAGCCAACTCCATTGCCTGGTACAACGACTTGCTGAAGACTCCTCGATTGCCCTCCTTCAGCTCTGTTCGATAGTCTACAATCTCCACTCGGGGCAACTTCTGCTCCTCTGCTGTCTTCCGAGGCATTGCGCGCTGAATATCACCGTTTCCGTTGGTCACGATTCTATGGGGAAGCTCAAGGAGGTGAAACTCATCCCGACTGGCTCGATAGTATGTCTCCACGTCTGGAGTAGCGCTTCCCAGAATCACCACGGCACCAGTGAGCTTAGCCAACCTTAACGCCACTTCTCTTGCGTGGTATCTAGGAGGTGGATCAGCCTGCTTGTAGGAGGGATCGTGTTCCTCGTCCAGGACTATCAGTCCCAGATCAGGCTGGGGAGCATAGATAGCGCTGCGAGAACCAATCACCACGTCGAACTCCCCTTCTTTGATTCGCCACCACTCATCGAAATGTTCACCCGGAGAGAGTTTGCTGTGTAAGACGGCAACCCTGTTCGGGAAACGAGAACCGAACCGATTGATTGTCTGAGGCGTAAGGGCTATCTCGGGGACAAGCACCAGACCCCGTTTACCATTGGACACGGCCTTTTCTAAGGCTCGAAGGTACAGCTCAGTCTTGCCGCTTCCTGTGACACCATGTAACAACAAGGCAGATCCAGCCTCCCCATCTCCTCGGATATCGTTCGAGCTCATCGCTGCAGCGATGGACCTCCACACCCCCTCCTGTGTAGGTGTTAGAGCGGGAGGTGGCTCCTGCCGAAACTGTTTCGACCCCAGTGGGTCCCTTTGAACCCTAACCTGCTCGATGTTTACTAAACCCTTCCCCTCTAGGGCTCGACTCACCGAAAGACTTATCCCCAACTCCCTCAGGTGAGATGTTTCAAGAGGTGCCGATTCCGACAGAAGGATTTCTAGTAGAGCCGCCTGCTGTGGAGCTCTTCGCTTCCTAAGCTCATCAACCTTTCGGATAGCTTCATCTCTATCGACGGCAAGTCGTACCGTCGGCTTGTATTTGGGGCCTACCGAAGGCTTGGCCCAGCGCCATTTACGCTCCAATATGCCTCTCCTGGAAAGCTGCTCCGCAGCTCTAGCAGCCCTGGCTCCCAGAGCTTTTCTTATGACACTCAGCTCCACTTGCTCCTTGGAGCGCACGTATTCCAGGATCTCATGTTGAATAGGGGTCGGAGAGGTGACCGGGGCGTCTCCGTTTGGCCCCACAGATAGATAAGTTAGGACTCGCCTGCGAAACCCCGGAGGCAACATCAGGGCCACACTGTCGAAGAGGGACGCAAGATAGTGTTCGGCTATCCAGCGGGCCAGCTCTAGTTGTGCCTGGGTGAGGAGGGAGGTGGAATCTATGAGGGAATGGACTTCCCTGGTCTCTTCCACCAAGGGCTGTGATGTGATCTCAAAGACTATCCCTTGAAGTATCCTGGGCCCAAAGGGTACCCATACCGAGTGGGCCGCTTCCAGAGGCATGTGATCGGGAATGGAGTAGCTGAAGGTCCGCCGTTGAGTCCACGGGGAATCGACGGCCACCTCTGCATATCTCATCGAGAATCCCGACCAGACACTTAATCGCTATTCGTGACCTAGGAGTAACCCTTCTCTCGGATGCGCGCCGCTTTGCCGGAACGCTCTCTCAGATAGTAGAGCCGAGCCCGTCGAACACGCCCGCGGCGGACTACTTCGACCCGCTGAAGCCGTGGGGAGTGGATCAGAAAAGTCTTCTCGACTCCAACTCCATGGGAAGTTCGCCTTACCGTAAAGTTAGCATCGGGGCCACCTGAGCGAATCTTAAGAACCGTTCCCTGAAAAGCCTGAGAGCGCTCCCTGTTACCCTCTACAACCAAGGCGTGTACCTTGACGGTATCCCCCGGATGAATTTCGGGAACATCGGGTTTACCCTGAATGTTTGCTACTGATGCTTCGTCTATTTTCTTTAGCTGAGCCATGGTCTTTCTCTAAGTATCGGGTTAGCACTTAACTCTCTTCTACAAGTGGATGTTACAGGGTTAATCAAAGGTTTTCAACAACCCTTCCCACATTGGATACACTGATCACGTCGCATCCCGCCGCACTTGGCTATCCGTCTACCCATCTCCTGGCCAAATGCGAGTCATCAGCGACCGAGGCGTTTGCCCAATCTCGCCGACTGCTAAGAGGCCAGGGCGCTGTGCGCCAAGACCACGGGCTCAGTCAGACCCTTCTCTTCGAGGTGGCAAGACATCGGGGAAGACCCCCAGGGTTTGGGAGCCGTGGTTGGGGTACAGGGGCCTTAGACCTCCTTGGGAGAGCGCTAGGCCGGGCTTGACGGAACATCCGGGCTAGGCTCCATCGTCTGTGTCGCAGTAGGAGAGATCGAGACGTTCCAAGTCGTTGAGGGGAACATCTCGCAGGCTGGTTGGCACGCAGCCGGTGAAGCTGTTGCCAGCGACGTATATCTCCTCTAGGTCGGGTATCTCACCCAACTCCGCAGGTATCTCTCCCGTCAGCTCGTTGTCATTCAGCCACAAATCCGTAAGCTTGCTCAATCCTCCCAGCGTCGCAGGTATGGCGCCGCTCAACCCATTGTCGAACAGATAGAGGTGGGCCAGGTTGGACAGGCCGCCCAACTCTGCCGGTATCTCGCCGGTCAGCTCGTTGCCGTCCAGGTCCAGCCTGCGCAGAGCGTCCAGAGCTCCCAGTTCCGGCGGGATGACGCCGGTGAGACCCAGGTCCGCAAGCAGCAGGAAGTGGACGCGGCCGGGCGTGCCTCGGACCCGCACACCTTCCCAGCTGGTGATGGGAGTGTCGACGCTCCAGTTGAGAGTGGCCGTGCCCCGCAGCGGGTCCTTAGCCGCCAGCAGCGCCATGCAGTCGCGCATCAGGCCGGGGTTGGCGGCCTGGTCGGGCACGGCGAGGCCGCAGGGCGGCGGCGGCTGTGCGGGGGTGGGAACGCCCGGGGCGTAGCCGCCTACCTTGGGGTCAGAGAAGTACTGGCGCAGTTGGTTGGCATCAGTGACCAGCATGGGCAGGCTGGCGTCTGCGCCGATACGCCCGCCGTTGGCGACCACGCGTTCCTGGTGGGCCGCGGTAACCGCCTGGGTGAGGTCCGGCAGCTCCATCTCGACCATAGAGCGGTACGTTTCTAGGTCGAACCACCGTCTGTATGGATGCAGGGCGACCACCGTGCCGTCATCACGCCTCTCCATTTCCCACATATAACGGACCCTCCATGCTTCGACGGACAGGTTGCTTGAGGGACTGATGAACAGAACGACTTCCCTGCCGCCGATTCCGCTAGGGGGACCGGTTGCCACGGGCCCGTCTGGCCAGTATTCGATGTGTAGGTGGCCCACAAGCCCACCTGGCGACAGGTATCCCCGGAGCGGGTAGTCGTACTCGAACCGTCCGCCCTCTGCCAGCGCGCGTTCATACGCTCGCCTCCGACTCTCCAGCTGCTCCAGCCCATAGTCTTCGTCGTTGCCCCCATAACCGTGTACAGATTGATAGAGATTGCTCCCCTCGATCACCGTCAGGGTGGATGGGCCGGAGCCGAGGAGGTAGGCATTCACCCGCACGTCGGCGAAGCAGTAGATGAGGAGCCCATAAGACTGGTGGCCAACATAGGACGGGTATCGTCTGTTGTGGCCGGACGTGCAGCGCACCGTGCCGGGGATGTAGGCGCCCCGCAGCACGATGTGCGTCGTGTAGATCGGCGTCGTTGGTGAGTTGAGTAGATTCTTCACGTGCAGCGGTGGATCGAAGAGGATAAGGCCATCCGCCCCGGTTGTCGGGGCCCATTCTGTGCCGGGCTCGCACGGGTCCATGGAGGAGCCTTCCACAGGCATGCAAGGGGGTATCTCCTCTGTAAGGTAGGATGATACTAAAGTGGGCGCGTGAGTTGGCATAGGTGTGGAGGTCGGAGTGAACATCGGTGTAAGCACAGAGACAGGAGTCGGTGTGGCGGTTAACCCGAGCACAGAGATGGGAGTGGGTGTCGGTGCAGGTGTATCGCCTTCCCCAGTGGTGGCTTGAGGTGGGGCGCAGGCCGCGAGGAGCGCCAGTGTAGTGAGCAGGATAGCGATTGTGATAATGCGAGCGAGCATGGTTCATCCTCCTCAGCGCGATTGGTAGTTCACCATCATGGCGACCACGTCGTACACCTGCGGCTCACAGTAAAGATCGAGCCGGTCGGCCAGGGTCTCGTACATGACCGATTGCGGGTTACTTGAATGCGTCGCGCCGAAAACGTGCCCTGCCTCGTGCTGTGCGGTTATATGCAGCAATGAGCAGGCACCGGCCATTGCATCCCAGCCAATGGGTATGTCCGTCCCTGTCAGCGGATCCATTATCGAAAGGGTTTGCCTCATGAAGATGTTCGACGACCATCGAGGGTTGCACCCCCATGCATCCGGGTTACTAATGCGACACTCCTTCAATACGTCGTCATTCGGAATGAACTTGACAGCATTGTTGTCAGGGCACGTCTCTGATTTCGTGGCCGTCGTCGAGATGATGTTGACGCCACTCCTGTTCCAAGTGACCGTATCTTCCCACTCGTCCACGGCGTCCCTCATGTCCTGGGCGGTCATGGTGAGGCCTGCAGGTATGGTCTCTGTGCATAGCACGTACCGGAACTCGTGGCTACCCTGCGCATTCTTGGCCTGGGAGCCGTGGTTGAGGTGCAGGGGCCTTAGACCTCCTTGGGAGAGCGCTAGGCCGGGCTTGACGGAACATCCAGGCTAGGCTCCATCGTCTGTGTCGCAGTAGGAGAGATCGAGACGTTCCAAGTCGTTGAGGGGAACATCTCGCAGGCTGGTTGGCACGCAGCCGGTGAAGCTGTTGCCAGCGACGTATATCTCCTCTAGGTCGGGTATCTCACCCAACTCCGCAGGTATCTCTCCCGTCAGCTCGTTGTCATTCAGCCACAGATATGTAAGCTTGCTCAATCCTCCCAGCGTCGCAGGTATGGGACCCCTCAACTCATTGTCGGCGAGTATCAGTTGGCGCAGCTTGGTCAAGCTCCCCAACTCTACCGGTATCTCACCCGTCAGCTCGTTCCCGTAGACATGCAGGACCTCCAGTTTAGACAGGTTCCCCAGTCCCGTCGGCATCGGGCCGCTCAACTGGTTGGAGTTGAGGTATAACGTATGTAACTCGGCCAGATTGGCCATCTCGGCGGGTATCGCTCCAGTCAATCTATTTCCGCCAAGGCCGAGAGCCTCCAGCTCCTCCAGGTCTCCCAGCGTCGCCGGTATCTCACCCGTCAGATCGTTGTCATCCAGCCACAAATCCGTAAGCTCGCTCAGCCTACCCAGCGTCGCAGGTATGGGACCCCTCAACTCATTGTCGGCGAGTATCAACCGCTTCAGACTGGTCAGTCCACCCAGCGAGGATGGTATCCCGCCCGTCAGATGGTTGTCCTCTAGGTCCAGTCCCTCTAGGTCCGAGAGGTTGCCCAGTTCCGTCGGCATCGGACCGCTCAACCCATTGTCGAACAGATAGAGGTGGGCCAGGTTGGACAGGCCACCCAACTGGGATGGTATCTCGCCGGTCAGCTCGTTGCCGTCCAGGTCCAGCCTGCGCAGAGCGTCCAGAGCTCCCAGTTCCGGCGGGATGACGCCGGTGAGACCCAGGTCCGCAAGCAGCAGGAAGTGGACGCGGCCGGGCGTGCCTCGGACCCGCACACCTTCCCAGCTGGTGATGGGAGTGTCGACGCTCCAGTTGAGAGTGGCCGTGCCCCGCAGCGGGTCCTTAGCCGCCAGCAGCGCCATGCAGTCGCGCATCAGGCCGGGGTTGGCGGCCTGGTCGGGCACGGCGAGGCCGCAGGGCGGCGGCGGCTGTGCGGGGGTGGGAACGCCCGGGGCGTAGCCGCCTACCTTGGGGTCAGAGAAGTACTGGCGCAGTTGGTTGGCATCAGTGACCAGCATGGGCAGGCTGGCGTCTGCGCCGATACGCCCGCCGTTGGCGACCACGCGTTCCTGGTGGGCCGCGGTAACCGCCTGGGTGAGGTCCGGCAGCTCCATCTCGACCATAGAGCGGTACGTTTCTAGGTCGAACCACCGTCTGTATGGATGCAGGGCGACCACCGTGCCGTCATCACGCCTCTCCATTTCCCACATATAACGGACCCTCCATGCTTCGACGGACAGGTTGCTTGAGGGACTGATGAACAGAACGACTTCCCTGCCGCCGATTCCGCTAGGGGGACCGGTTGCCACGGGCCCGTCTGGCCAGTATTCGATGTGTAGGTGGCCCACAAGCCCACCTGGCGACAGGTATCCCCGGAGCGGGTAGTCGTACTCGAACCGTCCGCCCTCGGACAGGGCGCGCTCATACGCTCGCCTCCGGCTCTCCAGCTGTTCCAGGCCGTAGTCTTCGTCATCAACGCCCTCAAGAGCATAGAGGTTGATCTCCTCGATCACAGTCAGGGTGGACGGGCCGGAGCCGAGGAGGTAGGAGTTCACGCGCACGTCGGCGAAGCAGTAGATGAAGAGCGGATACCAATCGTCACCGACATAAGCAGGGTACCGGTTGCGGTGTCCGGACGTGCAGCGGACCGTGCCGGGGAGATAGGTTCCACGCAGCACAACGTGCGTCGTGTAGATCGGCGTCGTTGGTGAGTTGAGTAGATTCTTCACGTGCAGCGGTGGATCGAAGAGGATAAGGCCATCCCCCCCGGTTGTCGGGGCCCATTCCGTGCCGGGCTCGCACGGGTCCACGGGGGAGCCAGAGATAGGAGTGCAAGGTGGTATCTCATCTGTAAGGTAGGAGGGTACTGGAGCGGGTGTGTGAGTTGGTGTAGGCACAGAGGGCGGCGTGGGCGTCAGAGCAGGCACAGAGATAGGAGTCGGTGTGGCGGTCAACCCAAGCACAGAGACGGGAGCGGGCGTGGGTGCAGGTGTGTTGCCCTGCTCAGGGGTGGCTTGAGGTGGCTCGCAGGCGGTGAGGAGCGACAGCACAGTGAGCAGGAGAGCGATTGTGGTGATGCGAGCGAACATGATTGTCCTCCTCAGCGCGACTGGTAGTTCACCATCATGGCGACCACGTCGTACACCTGCGGCTCACAGTAAAGATCGAGCCGGTCGGCCAGGGTCTCGTACATGACCGATTGCGGGTTACTTGAATGCGTCGCGCCGAAAACGTGCCCTGCCTCGTGCTGTGCGGTTATATGCAGCAATGAGCAGGCACCGGCCATTGCATCCCAGCCAATGGGTATGACTGTCCCTGTCAGCGGATCCATTATCGAAAGGGTTTGCCTCATGAAGATGTTCGACGACCATCGAGGGTTGCACCCCCATGCATCCGGGTTACTAATACGACACAGCCTCAGTACTCTATCGTTAGGAATGAACTTGACAGCATTGTTGTCAGGGCACGTCTCTGATTTCGTGGCCGTCGTCGAGATGATGTTGGAGCCGCTGGTTACCCACCGAACAGCCGTCTCCCACTCCTCGATTCCGGATTCGATGTCCGCCGCAATGGACGCCACGGTGGTAGCGTCCCGTACGGGCTCGCCCTGCGCGTCCGTGCCCCAGCTCCAAGCGACGTCAGTCGTTATCGTGTCGGTGCATATGGTGTAGTCATACTCGTGGCTTCCATTCGTTTTTGCTATGTGGTCGGCGAAAAAGCCGCTGGCTGCGACTTGAGTAAGAAGCGGAAACGGAGGCTGACTAGTCGGGAAGACGAGGGTGAAGTCCGACCAATCGGAATTGTCGACAACAACTGACTGCACCTCAACACGGTAGAGGGGCCAAGGAACGGGAGGTGAGGAGAATCTATTCAGGGTGTTGTAGCGAGGGTCGGTGCGCAGCGGATCCGGTGGGGTGAACTCGATGCTCGTCTCCAAGACAGTGACGCCGTCTATCGTGAGCTCTCGGGTCGTGATGTTCCGCGCCGTGATAGTGCCCCACGCCGGAGGGTTCCCAAGGCCGCATGTGGCGTCGCCAGACTGCCGAGGCGGACTTGCGCCGACACAGACTTCTTCAGCGTAGCGCACGTTGTAGCCGGTTGCTCCCGAGACCGGATCCCATCGCAACGTGATCCTGTCATTGACCAAGTTTCCATTCGCGCGCAGACCTGTGGGAGCAGGCGGCACGTCGTCGTCCTCAACTGCCACGGTTGTGGATGACGTACTCCCGATGCTATAGCCGGGGCCGGGTTGAACCGTAGCGCGGATGGTCCCGTTCGCCTCGTCAACGGTGTCGTCGGCCGTCTGTAGGATCAGGTCCGCAGTCGTGCTTCCACTGGTGATGGTTATCTCCGACGGCGCTGTGCCGGTAAGGAAGGAGCCGGAATCTGTGACGATGACTTTCACTGTAAGGGCAGCCGGCGGCGCGGAGCTTGCGGTCAGCGTGAACCCCACATCTGCACCCTCGGTTACGGTGGGTGGGGTGGAGCTATGCCTGGCGATCGTTATCGTGGGCGGGGGCAGGTTAACCGTAACGTCGAAGCTCTGGGATACGCTTTGGCCGCCTGGAACACGAGGGGCGCGATCACGGGCTGTCACCGTTATGGTAGCAGTGCCCGCGGCCACGGGTGTAAGCGTCAAGCTACTCCCAGTCACAGGCACACTCGCAGTTGCTACGCCGGGCTGCGACGAGATGGCGGTGTACCGCAAGGTATCGCCATCCGCATCGCTGAACTTGTCCTCTAGCACAATGGTCGTGGCGGCGTCCCCTACCGTGAAGGTCTTGTCGGATATCTGCGAAGCAACTGTTGGGGGAACGTTAGACGGCGGGAATGGGTCGTCGTCTTCTACATCCACGCTGGCAGAAGACGGAGCGCCGACCCTGTAGACCGTGTCAGACTCTATGGTGACCTCAATCTCTCCATCGGGTTCATCCACCAAGTCGTCATCCGTCGGCAAGCTGAGAGTGTAAGAGCTGCTGCCTCCGCTGATGGTCACGCTGGACGGCGGAGTGCCGATGATGAAAGACCCTGTTTCGTCCACGTCTATATTGACGACCAAGTTGGACGACGGAGCCGGGCTCGCACTAATTATGAACCTGGCCGACTGACCTTCGTCTATGGACGACGGTCCCAGACGGGAAATGGTTATCTCTGGAACCGTAGGACGTTCACTTACCGTTACACCCTCCTCGGTGGAATCGACATTCGTGCCTTCGCGAAGCAGGTTTGCTGTTACCACTCCGCTGGGGGGTTGCACCCGTGCAGCGTGAAGCTCGCGTTGTACGAGGTGCGTCTATCGGGTACCGTTGCAGTTTCAGACGTGTCGGAACACGAGCTGTTGAACCCAATGTTGAAGATGCTATCCACTAATCTGGGGCTTGCTCTGTTGCTCGTCGTGATCTCGATGGAGTAGTCCTGGGCTGAATCCAGCTCGGAGGCCCTCACCGTAAAGCCGTCGCTATCCCCTACATCCATGGAGCTGACCAGACCGGATATTGTTATAGACTCCGCTGTCACGCTTACGGACTGGGAGTCGGTATCTACGGTCACGGTCCCAAAACGCGAGCTGCGAAGCAGGGTCGCCGTCATCATCCCGTCGGAAACTGCACACCCGTACAGCGTGAAGCTCGTGCTGTACGACGTGCTGCCCGAGGGTGCCGTTGCGTCCTCCTGCCGGTCCGAACATGAGCTGTTGAACCCGATGCCGCTGTTGCTCGTCGTGACCCGGATGGAGTAGCTCTGAGATGAATCCAGGTCCGAGGCCCTCACCGTAAAGCCGTCGCTCAGTCCTCTCTTCATGGACCTGACCAGACCGGATATGTCTATCTCAGGGTCTGAGTCTGGGGGTGGAGGCGGGGGCGGAGGTGTCGGTGTGGGTGTGGGTGTAGGTGGAGGTGGAGGTGTGGGTGTGGGTGCGGTTACACTCACGAACTGAGAGTCGGTATCTACGGTCTCGCTTCCGAAACGCGAGCTGCGAAGCAGGTTCGCCGTTACCGTCCCGCCGGACGTGTCGCACCCGTACAGCGTGAAGCTCGTGCTGTACGACGTGCTGCCAAAGGGCACTGTGGCGCTTTTAAAGGTGGAGGAACATGAGCTGTTGAACCCGATGTCGCGGTTGCTCGTCGTGACCCGGATGGAGTAGCTCTGAAGTGAATCCAGATTGGAGGCCCTCACCGTGAAGGAGTCGTCATCCCCCTCCTCCATAGAAGTGCCCAGACCAGATATGTCTATGGACCCGGACGTCTGGGCCTCCGTTGTAGGGCCGTATGCGATGATGAGCGCAACCAAGGCGATGCTCATGAACGTAGTCGCCAGTATCTTTGTCGTCAGACTCAACTTGGCAATGCCTCTACTCTATATGAGTCCTAGCCAGGCTTAGGCCGCCCGACGCAACACGTCCAAATCGCGGCGCGCAGCCCTGCTTTGCGAAGATCGGGATTGGAGACAGAGTCAGGTGAATCGCCTGAAGGCGTCCACAGAGACAATACTAACCGAGCGATGCTGGCTATCTCCACAACCCCGCATCTCCCTCTCTTGTCTGAGTAACCTACTGCATCACCGCGTCAGTCCCCCCTCAAAGGCGTTCTGCCACAAATGGTATTCTACCACGTTGCGAGAGGTTGTTTCAGAGAATGTGCTCGGCGGACAGGGCAACCGCATTTTACTGAGCAAGCACCAACGAGATATTTCTACTTACCCAGGTGGGCAATCCAGGAGGCGTGACCATTGCGCCAAGCCAGTACAAGCCCTATCATATCGAGTGGTTTTCCGATTGCGTATTTCGTCCCATTAGAGAGGACCATGAAGGAATCTGATACCAGCCACAACAGGCCTACACTTCTCGACGTGCTATCGGCTCGTGATGTAATCAGTAGCTATCTGCGGAGGACGCCTCTCAATCATTACCCCGGTTTGAGCAACGTTGTTGGCGCCCAAGTCTATCTGAAGCACGAGAACTACCAACCGGTAGGTGCCTTCAAGGTCCGCGGGGGGATAAACTTGGTCTCCCGATTGACCAAGGATGAGAAAGCACGCGGGGTCATCTCCGCCTCTACCGGTAACCACGGACAGTCGATAGCCTACGCAAGCAGGCTTTTCGGCGTAAAGGCCATAATCTTAGTGCCTGAAAAGGCCAACCCGGCAAAAGTCGAGGCAATGGAAAACCTGGGAGCCGAAGTGGTTTTTCACGGAGCTGACTTCGATGAGGCTAGGGAAGAGGTGGAGAGGCTGACCGCCGAGCACAACTACCGATACGTACATAGCGGAAATGAGCCGTTGCTAATCGCAGGAGTTGGCACCGCCACTCTGGAGATACTCGAAGACCTTCCCGATGTCGATGTCATTCTGGTTCCGGTGGGGGGCGGCAGTGGGGCATGTGGAGCATCCATCGTGGCCAAGACCATCAATCCGAATATTCAGGTAATAGGTGTGGGGGCAGAGCGGGCTCCCGCCGCCTACCTCTCCTGGAAGAACCGCTCTCACGTCGAGGCGGAGATGAAGACCTTCGCAGAGGGCTTGGCTACCAGGGTGCCCTTCGAGTTTACCCAGTCCATCATGAGAGACTTGCTGGATGACTTCGTGATAGTAAGTGACGAGGAACTGAAAGCGGCCGTCCTTCTGCTTCTGGAGAAGTCGCACACCTTGACGGAGGGAGCAGGAGCTGCTTCTACGGCTGCAGCTATAAAGCTTAAAGATCGATTACAGGGCAAGAAGGTGGCGCTGATGGTAAGTGGAGGAAATCTGTCCATTCAACAGCTACAGGACATCATGGCCGCTGCTGCGCCCCGATAGAACCCCTCTACTTTGCTCCCAGTCTTAGATTATTGGCAACGCAAGAGCGCCCAGGTTACGACACTGGCAGGGGCACAGCAGGCATGCTCTCCTCACCGAAGAAGCCTGGCTCACTTCCGGTCAGATCGGGCACAAGGCTCTCCATCTCATCGATAGCGTCTCCAAGCTGTTCAATGGTAATGCTAAGACTTATGTCGACCTGCGAACCGGAGGCCTCGATCTGCAGCTGATCGAGAAGCTCGGCAACTTGCTCGTCCGCCGTGAAACCTAGTATCAAGCTCTTCAAGCCATCGAAGAGGTTGTATGCTTTCAGAGCAATGTCCTCGTCGGGATAGATGAAGGAAGACTGCACCTCTATAGTATCGGCCGTTGTATCAAAGGCTAAGGACACTGCTTGCAGAGCAGAAAAAGCTTCAGCGCTGAATCCAAGGAGTTCTATGCCTTCTAACATGTCCTGCTCTTCAATAGCCCCTGGGGGGATAGAAGCGGAGAAGCGTACCAAAACGTCATCACCCAGGGCTTGGAAGGCATTAAATACGGGCCCAGAGAGCCGTTCTTTCTCTCCGTCGATGACGTCTATGGTGTCCCTAACAGCTCGGCGGCTTCCTACCAAGGTGTTTTCTCCATCCAAAAACACCAGAGCTATCTGACCATCTTCATCCTCCAAGATTTCGCGATCTTTATAGGTTGCCTTATCCAAAGGACCCTCTTCAGATTCTATTGAAGAACGCAAGTCGTCCTGGTTAATGGTGCCTGTTATGATCGTCCCAATGTATTCATCTGGGGCAGCATCAAGAAACGAGTCACCATCTCCAAATAAGTCAATGTCACCAAATACGGTGACCCTTTCTATTTTCCGGAGATCAACAGGTGATTCACTCTCTATCGGTCCAAATATCTGCTCAGCCAATGTGGGGGGTTGCATACCTGCGGACAACAATCCAACTAGAGGATTCTCCACGTCTAGAAATTCCGAGAGTCGTATATCCATTAAAAAATGGGCTCTATTGGGTATAGACTCGGATATCTTTATAGTCTTGGCGCCGACTCCGCCACAGGCCGCGGTGATAAGGACCATTACCAAACACATGAAAAGCAGAACTAGAACCTGCTTCATATCCGCCTGGCATCAATCAAGGTTTATGCCTACCGCACTGCCTATTCCATACGTTATCGCTGCTGCCACAGTGCCCACGAGCAACATCCTAAGACCACCCCACAGTGCATTCTTACCAGTAAGAATAGCTATCAGTATTCCCACTGCTAAGACTACCGCCCCGCTTATCGCGATGCTGAGGGCAAAGGAAATAGTGCCCTCGGCTGCGAAGAAGGGGCTAACCGGGATTATCGCTCCCAGGGCAAAGGCAAGGAATGAGCTAATAGCGGCAGCCCAAGGGGACCCCAACTGGAACTGGCTTAGGCCTAGCTCTTCTTGAGCCAGGGTTTCCAGGGCTACCTTTGGGTCAGAGATAATCCTATCGGCGATAGCTCTCGACTCTTCACGAGTGAAGCCTTTGCTCTGGTATATCATGGCCAGCTCACGCCGCTCCTCTGTAGGTATCTCCTCAAGCTCCGCCCTCTCCACCTCTATCTCGCGCTCGTATACGTCTCGCTGGGCCCGAACCGACACGTACTCGCCCGCCGCCATCGAAAAAGCTCCTGCCAACAAGCCTGCTACCCCCGCCAACATGATGATGCTAGACTCCGAAGTGGCGCCGGCTACACCCATAACAAGACTGAGATTACCTATAAGTCCGTCGTTGAAGCCCAACACCCCGGCTCTGACATTGGCAGTCGCACTGTAGTGACGCCGTTCCAAAGAGATAACCTGGGCATAATCAGTCCTACCCGCCAAACGTCCCAGCGCTTTGAAGTGCTCTTGCTCCTCCTTAACAATGGCTGTTGCATCTGGTTCAACCCTCATCTCACCTATGTCCGCTACCTCAGATCTCAGGATGATAGGCATGACGGCCTGAGTTCCGAAAACCCTCGCTATCCAACTCAGTACACGAACCCTGGCAGTACGACCATGCATTTCGTCGAGGGGATCCTGCACCTCCAGCTTTCTGGCCCATACACGGACGTGACGCATCTCTGCCTGGGCCAGATCTCTAAATAGATTTGCCCTTTCTGGGTCTTTCTCGATGTCCGCCAGGGAATTGTATAGAGTCACCGATTCAAGCTCGTTATGTAGGTAGCCCAGATATCGTTTTCTACTGTCGTATGTGTCCTTATCTCGTTTGCGCTTGAGCACACCCAGCATTACTACTCATATCCTTTCACCCGTAACTGATCGTGAGGGTTATCCCTTGGCCATATCCAGAATATAGTTAACTAGAGTGCGGACGGGCACCCCAGTGGCCCCTTTAACAACATACCCCTTATCTTTGGAAGATAGGAATGTGCCAGCGATATCCAAATGCACCCACGGAGTATCCTCGCTAAACTCCGCCAGAAACTGGGCTGCGGTAATGGAGCCCGCCGGTCTTCCGCCTGTATTCTTCACGTCCGCCACGTCGCTCTTATTCTGCTCCTTGTACTCATCAAAGAGGGGCAGCTGCCACATCTTTTCACCCGCTTTGCGACTGGCCTTGATGACACCATCCACGACCTCTTGATCGTTGCCGAAGACACCTGTGCTAACCTCTCCCAGCGCTATTACGATAGCGCCTGTTAACGTTGCGACGTCTATCATATGGGAAAGACCTATCTTCCGCCCATAGCTGAGAGCATCAGCCAACAGGAGCCTGCCTTCGGCATCGGTATTGTCGATCTCTATGGTCTTGCCGTTCATCGCCTTGACCACATCTCCCGGCTTCTGAGCTGAGCCTCCGGGCAGATTCTCGGATGCTGGAATCAACCCGGTAACGTTGATCTTTGGCTTCAACTGGGCAATGGCCTTCATGCTGGCAATGACGGAGGCTCCACCCGACATGTCTCCTTTCATCTCTCCCATCTTCGCCGCTGGTTTTAGTGATATTCCACCTGAGTCGAAGGTCACTCCCTTACCCACCAAACCGATGTTTCTAGAGAGGTCCTCCTTGTCTCCTGTGTACCGCAAAATAATGAATTTCGGCGGCTGGTGAGTGCCTTTGGCTACGCCCAACAACGCGCCCATACCCATCTCTTCCATCTGCTCTCGCTCTATGACCTCTATATCCAGTCCCGTCTCTTTCGCCGCCTTTTTAGCAATCTCTGCCATATCAGTGGGAGTCATGTAGTTGGCCGGCTCGTTGGCCATGTCTCGGGCTAGCATGGTAGCCTCAGCCAGTATCTTACCCTTGGCGACGCTCGATTTCAGCACCGGGATCTTGTCAGAGTCCACCTCGACTATTTGCAACTCCGTCAACTCTTTTTTATCCTTGCGGTTTCCTTTGTGCTTGGAGAATCGATAAAGCCCCAGCAGGCTTCCCTCAACGATGGTCTGGGCGGCTTTCCCTGTATCCAGCTCCCCTATGCCAGCTCCATGAACAATGGTAGCTGCCGTCCGCACGCCTCTATCACGCAGGTACCGACAGTTGACGGCCATCAGCTCCCTGACTGTATCTTCGGTGAACTTTTCTCGCTTCCCAAGGCCAGCAACCACCACTCTCTTGGGTCTGATCTTCCCGAAAGTATGAATGGAGACCACCTCGTTCCTCTTACCGGTTATCTCGCCCTCTTGTATGAGGGAGCTGATGGCCCCATCCAGAGCACGGTCCATGGCGCCGGTAGCCCCGCCAGGTTGCTTGACCCCCTCGAACAGATTTACGATAGCCGCATCTGCGTCTAGTTGAGTAATGTCCCCCGACTTAACTTTTATTTCCATTGGTATCTTCCTCAACTCAGGCTGCCATTCGCTTATTGACTTCTCCAACAACCTTATCCAAGACTGGAGTAACATCCCTAGAGGTGTCAACGACGAAGTGATTGCGCCTTATGGGTTCCATAGATGTTCTCATTCGACTGTAGACCTCCCAGTCGGCATCCGAGTTGCCATCTTTATCGGCGCCTTCTGTACGAAGTTGAAGGCGCCTCTGAACCTCTTCTTCTGACGCCGATACCCTCACTATGATCAGTTTGGCCTTCAGCCTATCGGTTATGCTGTAAAGATGCTCTCTGTTTCTCTCAACGAGATTAGTCGCGTCAAAGAGCACGGGAACGTGTTTATCAAGCAGATCTTCGATCAAGAGGTGGCAGGCCTGGAATAGTCTACTGTTTTCCATCGAGCTGTAGTCTGGAACAGGGAACAACACCCTTCTAAGATGATCTGACTCCAGCACCAATATCTCCATTCTTTCGGACAGCATGCGGCTGAAGTAGGACTTTCCGGTGCCTGGCAGGCCACTTAAGAGGATGAGGAAGGATTTTGCTACAGGATCCGGGAGAGGAATGAGATGATCCAATAGAAGGTCTATATCTCGGGAAGTATGGACTTGATCTATCACATCCCCTAATCTCGGCTACCAATCAATTATAGGCGTAAACCTTGGTTCATGCAAAAGCAGTGTATGCAAACGGAGCTAACCTTACTTAGCTTCCCTGTCGTACAGAAGGCGGTTTCGTAGAACCTTTACTATATCCTCATCTGATCGAAGATCGCTGCCTAGCTCGGCCGTAACCCGTCGCAGGAAGATGAGAAAACCAGTCGCAAGACAAGCTTGACTCACTGCGCGAGATTCTCGGAGAAGCAGTGCAAACAGAGGTAGACCCAGCCATCCCGCAAACATCCCTATAGGAACGGCGCTGCTTGGAGGTCTCCGGAGTTTAATCCGCATCCTCCATGGTATGTGACGCTGAGCTAACACGGGATAACTCCACAGCGCTCCTCCCGTCAACATGGGGAGTATAGTGAGGAGAAACGCTCTGGGGCTGAGGGCAAGGGCAAGACCGAGGGCGGTGCTGTTGCCTCTGCCCCCGTCGAACTTCCGAAATACGGGCCACATCTGGCCCACTAGCCCTGCCACCGCCGCAATGCTAGCCGTAGTGGGGCTGAGGCCAAGAGCCCGGGCTATCAGGGGAGGGAGAAACCCCTTGGAGAAATCGGACAGGCCACCGACCATACCATTGATGGCTCCTGTCGTCTGCCAGAGGTTGCCCGGCCCCGGCTTCCCCGTCCCTGCCTTACGCAAGTCTACACCCTTCCTCCGAGCCAAGTACTCCGGTATAGGCAGAGACCCAAATAGGTAAGCAAGTAAGACGAGGATCAGGCTAACCACGGCCATCTCCTGGAAGCATTATTATCATGAAGTGGATTCAGGACATTATATATAAAACTAGCCTCATCTGAGCACGGGTCCAACTCATCCCTCAGTATAGTAGGTCAGCCCCAAAACATCCCCGCCCGTATAAATGCCCATCACCGGAGTGAAACGCGATATGAACAGCTCGGCACAATCTACTTTGCTTCTGACCATTTCTTCGAACCTCTCCGCTTTGTAAGGCACGTTGGCGTGAATCACAGAGACATGCAACGCTCCTTTACCATTTGTATGTCGCGACAACAACTTCAACATCCTGTTCATGCCTCGTTGGTTGTCGCGAGTTGCGGTGAGTGGTTTGACCTGACCATCCTTAAAGATAAGGATCGGTTTTAACCCCATGAGAGAAGCCGCCCACGCGCCCACCTTAGGTACCCTCCCGCTCCTGGCGAGATATTTCAAGGTATCAACCATGGCCACCAGCTCCACCCGAGACTTCACGTTCACTGAAGCTACGTGGACCGCTTCCATAGACTCTCCATCGTGTGCAACCCTGGCCGCAGCCAGAGCCACAAATCCCTGGGCCATCGCGGCCGTGCCCGAATCCAGCACTCTAATCTCAGTCTTCGGGAGTTGGTCAGCCGCCATATCTCTTGCTACCAGGGCCGACTCGAACATGCCGCTAATCCTAGATGCGACGGTAACACATAAAATACTCTCGTAATGCTGGCTCGCCTCTTTGAAAACCTCTAGATAGGTGCCCGGAGATGCGGAAGAAGTAGTAGGAAGTCGCTCCGAATACTCCAGCCGGTGGTAGAACTCATCTAGGTTCAAGTCAGGATCATCAGTATGGCCCTCACCGCTGAAAAAGAAGTTCAGGGGCAGCACGCGGATGTCATAGTCTTCGATGATCTGCTTGGACAGGCAAGCAGCACTATCAGTGACCACTGCGACTTTGGACATAGCTGTGTTCTGCTATCATCGACTAAAAGGTTAGAAAGCTCTGGATGAAGCTAACGGAGACAAGCCGCCCTTGTCAAGGCTCTTGACATTCGCACAGGTGGAGTCGATGGCTAATCTTGAGGTGCCAGTACGGTCCTGCACATCGAAGGGCGAGGTTGTTGGCATGGAGGGACGGGTGCCCCGAGTCACGGTCTCGGCGCCTCCTGTTAATGGAAAAGCCGCTTGAGTCCTCATATCTCTTCTGCATAGAAGCTGGGCGTATAGCTTGCACATATTCAGCTCATTATAGATGTCAAGTCCAGATGGAAAACGACCACTATCAAG
Source organism: Dehalococcoidia bacterium (assembly GCA_965197675.1). Lineage (GTDB taxonomy): Bacteria > Chloroflexota > Dehalococcoidia > Plut-88900 > Plut-88900. The sequence continues at coordinate 2,629,740 of OZ240221.1, forward strand.
GGTATAGAAGAGAGTGAGGTCGAGAAGCGGCTAGATCGCTCCGGTCAGCTTACAGTGTGCTAAAGACTACAGAAATCATCCATAGGAACAGGATGGCAAGCATGGGACTGAGGTCGAAGGGACCTCCACGATACACAATCCTTCTTATGGGTGCCAGGATAGGTTCGGTGATTCTGTACAGAAAGTCCATTATAAACTGAACGGTGCTATTAGGAGCACTTACAGGGAACAGCATTCTCAGTACAATCCTGGCGATTATGCTCCAAGACAGGATTTGAGCCAAGGCTGCAACTATACTCAAAAAATTCATTAACCTACACTCTGTGCTTTCTTATAGGCGGCCAGCACCGCCTCCACCAGCAGACCTGGAAGGCCGCCCTTCTCCAAAACCAGTAGCGCCTCGGCAGTGGTACCTCCCGGCGAGGTCACCATGTTCCTAAGGACAGCGGGATGGCTACCAGATTCCTTGGCCATGGATACCGACCCTCTCATCGTCTCGATGACCAACTTTTCGGAGATATCACGCGTCAACCCTATATGTACCCCAGCATCTATCAGGGCCTCCATGATGGTGAATATGTACGCGGGGCCACTGGCGCTGAGGGCCGTGGCCATGTCCAAGTACTTCTCGTCATCCACGTACATCTCTTCTCCCAGCGCACCAAGAATCGCGGCCACCGTCTCTCTACCATCCTTCTCAACCTTATTGCTGCATGTCCACATTGTCATCCCCTGCCCGATTCTGGACGGGGTATTGGGCATGGCCCTGACCAACGTGTCGTGACTAATACCCTTACGAATTGTATCTAGTCTCACTCCCGCAGCGATGGACAGGAAGATCTGACCATTATCTAAGTGGCCTTGAAGCTCCTGCAGGACGTAGGGTACAGCCTGAGGCTTTATCGCCAACACCACCACGTCGGAGTCGTGAAGGGCCTCCAGGTTCTCCGTAGTAACCCGGGTTTTGTATTTATCCGACAGCAAGCTTCGTCTTGCCGAGTCTGGGTCGCTAGCGATGATCTGATCAGCCTGAATAAGCTTCTTATCCAGCAGGCCCTTGATCATGGCCTCCGCCATGACTCCGCCACCGATGAAGGATAGTTTGATTTGGACCTCCCAACTCTTCCGAACCGACTTCACAAGAGATTTGCCGTGTAGTAAATTATAGCAACTTCGGCCAGCGCCCATCCACTCACGAAGGAAAAAGAAGGGGGCACCCTAGGGGGAGGTGGATCCCCAGGGTGCCCGAGGAAGTGTGCGCTGGGAGGAGCAGCGCACAGATTAAGCAAGCTGGGAGGTGACCCCGAGGCACACGGGGTACTTTTTGGGGGGGCCTCCCAGGTTACTGTCTAGATTAGTTGACAAAGATACTTTCATAGCATCCTTTTAGCTGTTTTTCCTATTCCTGCACCGGCTTATCCACACTTGTTGTACCCACAGCCGCGGCACATGAAGCATCCTTCCTGGAAGCTCAGCAGACTGTTGCACTCGGGACAACGTCCTGCGTAGTCTCCATTGCCATTGCTGCTCGCCCCGTTGAATAGGCCTGGCTGGACTATCACTTCTTTGGTGGCAGGTACCGCAGAGCCTTCACTCTCCGATTCGATGTTCCGGCTCAAAGCCAAGGCTACCGCGTCGGGTCCTGAGCGAACCATCTCACCGCCACCGTTCCACGATGGGCAGCAAGTGATACCCCTCAGCTGATGTATTACCGCTTCCGGGTCGATTCCAGAACGAAGGGTCAATGAGACCAGTCGAGAGATGGCCTCTAGCTGAGCTGAGTCGCATCCGCCCGCCTTGCCCAGATTGGAGAACACCTCGAAGGGGCGATTGGCCTCATCGAAGTTAATGGTGATATACATGTTGCCATGACCGGTGTGGACCTTCTCAGTTATGCCTCTTACTTGCGATGGGCGCTTTCTAGGAGTGGGAGGTGCAGGCGTCTCCGAAACCCCTCCGTCTCGCGCTTCCTCAGTCTGACCGGTGGACAGGACCTGGTTGCTCTTGCTGCCGTCTCGATATATGGTCACACCCTTGCAACCCTCCGTATAGGCCAGCATGTACACTTCCCGCACTTCTTCTACGGTGGCGCTGTTGGAGAAGTTGACTGTCTTGGACACGGCATTGTCGGTACTCTTTTGAAAGGCAGCCTGCATCCTGACGTGCCACTTTGGGGTGATGTCATGGGAGGTTACGAACAGATCCTGCACCCATTCGGGCACCTCTTCCATTCCTCTCACACTTCCTCGCTTTGCCAACTCTTCCATCAACTCCCGGCTGTAGAAACCCTCTCTCTTGGCTACGGCTTCCAGGTAGGGATTCACCTCAACCAGCCGTGTGCCGTCCATCACGGTTCGGACGTAGCTCAAGGCGAAGAGAGGCTCGATTCCGCTGGAGCAGTTGGCAATTATGCTAATAGTACCTGTGGGAGCGATAGTGGTTCTTGTAGAGTTCCGAAGAAGTCTAGCGCCCAGGGAGCCTTTGGAACCGTATACCGAGTCTTCCCACTCAGGGAACGCACCCCTAATCTCTGCCAACCCCTCGGAGGCATCGGCGGCGGCGTTGTTGATGAACTCCATTACCTTTTCGCCCAAGTCGAGGGCCTCTTGAGAATCGTAGGGCACTCCCATGAGGATGAGCATGTCAGCCCAGCCCATGACTCCCAGCCCTATGCGTCGAATGTTCTTGGAGGTCTCTTCGATCTGAGGAATGGGGTAGCGGTTCATAGTAACGACGTTATCCAGGAAATGAACGCACAGCCCTACTGTCTTCTTCAGCTTCTCCCAATCAATGGTGGGGGTATCCTCTGTCTGTGCGACAAACTTGGCCAGGTTGATGGACCCCAGATTACAAGAGTCGTATGGGTAGAGGGGCTGCTCTCCGCAGGGGTTAGTGGCCATGATGGGCCCTCGTTCGGGCACGGGATTAGAGCGGTCATCGTTCATGCGATCGATGAAGATTATCCCTGGATCACCTGTCTTCCACGCACTCTCCACCATGTCATCGAACACCTCTCTGGCCCTGAGCTTCTTCTCTGGCTCTCCAGTACGAGGGTTGATTAGGGTGTACTCCTCGTCCTTTTCCACGGCCTTCATGAAATCCTCGGTGACAGCCACAGAGATGTTGAAGTTCTGGAGAGAAAGATCATCGTCTTTGGCGTGGATAAACTTCATCACATCGGGGTGTTGGACGCTGAGGATGCCCATGTTGGCGCCTCGACGAGTGCCTCCCTGCTTTACCACGTCAGTGGAAGTATCGAAGATGCGGATGAAGGAGACGGGGCCGCTGGCGATGCCCCCCGTAGAGCCTACTCTATCGCTTTCTGGGCGCAGGTTAGAGAAGGAAAAGCCTGTCCCGCCTCCGCTCTTGTGTATGATAGCGGTGTATTTAGCCGCCTCGAATATACCCTCGATGGAATCGGGCACGTCGAGAACGAAGCAGGCGGAAAGCTGCTGTAACTCCCGGCCGGCATTCATGAGGGTGGGAGAGTTGGGCATGAACTCGTTGAGGGCCATCATCTGGTAGAACTGCCTCGTCAATTCCTCTACCTGGGATTCGGTTCCACCGTGTTGGAGGTCGCCCTCGGCGATGTTTCCAGCTACTCGGCGAAAGAGCTGCTCTGGCTCCTCGATGACATTTCCTTTCATGTCCTTGGCCAAGTAGCGACGATTGAGCACGGCCATGGCGTTGTCCGATACCAAGGGGCCGCCAGCTAGGTTGCGGCCGTGTACCCCTTTGGACAAGCCCAGGATACCCGTGTACCGAGGATTGAATCTGATTTTGGGATTGGTATAAAGGCTAGTCATCCCCCACCCACTTGATTTCTAGAGCTGGTTTCTCAACTGATTAGTAGACAAATAAACATAGAGAATACTAAATAGAAAGCATGTCCTCCTTATATACCGGCCTTGCGGCCGCGACCACGCCTCTCTCGGGGCAATGGCCCATCCTCTTGCATGAGCAGAGGCATCTGTGCCGATGGGGCCTCCACCCCTTTCCCCGACTCCAACAGGAAGTCCACCTCGCTCTTAAAGGTCTCTGCATCGGCGAAGTCACGGTACACACTGGCAAACCTGATGTATGCCACCCGGTCCAACTCCTTCAGTTGGCTCATCACCATCTCGCCGATGATACCGCTGGGTATCTCTACCTTGCCCAGCTTCTGGAGCTTTGCCTCTATCTCTTCTACCACTTTGTCGATCGTACCTGTGGGCAAGGGGCGCTTGGCGCATGCCTTGCGCAGCCCAGACGCTAGTTTGGCCCTGTTAAACTCCTCCCGGCGGCCATCGTTCTTGATGACGTACAGAGCCGTTGTCTGGGTTCGCTCCATAGTGGTGAAACGGAGGCTACACCGGAGGCACTCTCTGCGACGGCGCACGGCATTATCGACGTCTCTAGAATCGATTACCTTAGTATCTTGACTGTCGCAGAAGGGGCATCTCATGCGATTAAAACCCTCTAAGAGATAGAAAACCACAACATTTAGTGGTGTCACAACATATTACCACAAGATGATGCGTTGTCAAGGGGTCTTCAGGTTTATTTTAAAGGGGTTTTCTCCGGATACAGTTAGGCCGCTCCGATGAACATCGGAGCGGCCTCAAACTAAACCTCGAGAGACCCAGTAGCCTTCCGGCGTTGGGTGGGCATCACTGTATATAACCGTCAAAATCTCCCGCCTAGAGCCTAACTAGCCCGATCACGGAGGACGCCTTGTGCTAGTGGGTGTTGCAAAGGGGCGATTCCCCTTGGCCTGGGACCCTGTCCCAAAAGTCCACACGGAGGGAATCCAGAGAGACGCGTTCCTCCGGCAGGGGGTTGGGGGCTGTGCCCCCACACATACAAAAACTTACTGGGGTGGGCGGGGAGGGGAAAGACCACGCTTGCTATTCCTTGAACGGCACGAGTTCTTGTTTCAATAGTCACGCCCCCGTGGTGATCGGCATACCCTTCTAATACCTTACCGGCCTCCTTCACCCCAGGCCCACCTGCTACAGGCAGGCTCCAACCAGGTCTTGCCTATCATTTAGGTGAGGAATCTAAGACCAGGGAGCTACTTGAAGCCTTGTCCTTCCCCGTTTTCTCCTCGTCGTCTTGTAAAGATAGGCACTCCCATATCAAGACTGTGCTGGTACAGATTAGAGGAAGAGACCGGAGACTCTTTCACCTCTTCAGTGTGATCTACCCGAAATCTTCGGTACTCTCTGCTCAAGGCCTGGGCCATGGGGTCATGGGCAAGGCCCGTGGCTATCAAGGTTATGCGGACCTGGCCATCCAGCGTTGCATCATTCACCACGCCGAAAATCTTCTCGGCCTCGGGGTTGACTGACTCCCCTATCAACTCGGCGATGTGGTTGACCTCTCTCAAAGTCAGATCATGACCGCCACTGATGTTGAAGAGTACTCCAGTAGCTCCCGATATAGGAGTATCTAGCAGGGGTGATGAAAGTACGGCTTCCACGGCTTCTTTCACCTTGTCATCTCCACTGCCAGAACCGATGGACATAAGGGCGTGGCCAGAGTTGGACATAATGCTTTTCACGTCTGCGAAGTCTACGTTGATCTCACCCGGCACCATTATTACGTCAGCGATAGCCTGTATCCCCTGGAGCAACACATCGTCCACCATCTTGAAGGAATCCATCACTGAGAGGTCGGTGTCGATGGACTCCAAGAGACGGTCATTGCTTATCGTTACCAAGGTGTCCACTTTGTCCGTGAGCTGGCGGATCCCCTCTTCGGCTATTCTTCGGCGTTTGCTGCCCTCGAAGGTGAAGGGCTTGGTCACCACAGCCACGGTTATGGCCCCTGCGGATCTGGCTATCCTGGAGATCACCGGGGCAGCTCCAGTGCCGGTGCCCCCACCCATACCGGCGGCTATGAATACCATGTCCGCTCCATTTATGGACTTTAGCAGTCTCTCTTGGTTCTCTTCAGCCGACTCTTCTCCCAGGTTCGGGTCGCCACCAACACCCAAACCCTTGGTGAGTTTGTCTCCTATCCTGATGCGATTGGGCATCTCTATCTTGTCGAGGGCCTGGGCATCGGTATTTACGCAGTAGAATTCAACACCCTTTATGCCCTCTTTATTCATTCGGGAGACGGCATTGGAACCACCACCCCCCACACCGATAATCTTGATAGAGGCTCGGATCCAGTCCTCTCCTTTTCTTCTGGTACGAGTTCGGGAACCATCCCTGGTCTTTCTCGGCATGGTACCATTCCTTTCACAGAAGCCTCTCACGGCTTCTGGCTATATTCGCTCTCCTACTCTAAGCTTGGCGCTTCTACTACGAGGGTTGGATTTCAACTCTTCAGTGCTGGGTGAAATGGCCTTTTTGGTAACCTGTTTCATGGTTGGTTTGTGGCCGCACACACACTCGGGGACCCCTGCTGGACAGATACACCAGCGAGACTCTAGTCTGAAGAACTCCTTGACTACGCGAGCTTCCAGAGAGTGGTAGGTGATGATGGCCAGCCTGCCTCCCAATACCAGGATATTTACGACCTGGGCCAAGGCCTCTTTGAGATTCTCCAATTCTCCGTTGACTGCTATTCTCAGGGCCTGGAAAGTCCTGGTAGCAGGATGAATGTGGCCTCCATAACCCTTGACCGCCTGCTTGATCACCTTGGCTAGCTCCATCGTGGTGCGAATGGGTCGGTTATCCACTATGGCCCGGGTTATCCGTCGGCTTTTGTGCTCTTGCCCATATTCCTTGATGGCTCGCTCCAACTCTTTTTCGGGCCAGGTATTCACCAAGTCTGCTGCAGACAATGCTTGTCCCTGTTCGAACCGCATGTCTAAAGGGCCTTCCAGCTGGAAGCTGAAACCTCGATCTGGCCGGTCCAGATGTCGAGAGGACACCCCAAGATCGAACAGAATCCCATGAACAGGAATGAATTTCTCTCGAGTACAGGTCTCTCCTATCATTGAATAGCTGCCTACTACAGGCCGGAAAACTTCGCGATAAGTCTCTAATCTCTCTTTGGCTATCTCAACGGCTGAAGAGTCTAGGTCTACGCCCAAGATTTCTCCAGCGGGCTGACATGCAGTGAGAATGGCTTCGGCGTGGCCTCCTTCACCCATGGTAGCGTCCACATATCTACCACCTGGCCTAACCTGGAGGGCTTCCAGGACCTCGGAGACCATGACAGGTAAATGATGATAGTCTCTTTTCACTCTAACCGGTTCCCCCGCCAAGGTTTTCGGCTATCTCGGCAGCCTTTTGTTCCATAGCTTCCTGCTCTCGTTCCCAACTCTCCTTGCTCCAAATCTCGATGTAGTTCCCCACCCCGGCTATGACGACGTCTTCCTCGATCTGGGAATATGCCTTCAATGGAGGCGGCAGATGGAGCCTTCCGAGACGATCCAAAGTCAGATTGAATGCGCTGGAAAATAGGAGCCGGTTGACAAGTCGAGAGCTGCTGCTGGTGGTAGGAAGGGCCGCATATTGCTGGGAGATTTGGTCCCATTGGGTTACGGTGTAGGCCACTACGCACCTATCGTATCCGCGCGTGATTATGATGCCGTTGTGGTACTCGTCTCGGAATCTCGGCGGGATGGTTACCCTATCCTTCTGATCTATCCTGTACTCATATACTCCTAAAAACATGTGCCTACAATAAATATGTCCCCACTACCACCCACTATTATCCATACCCTAACACTAAATTGCCATTTGTCAACACTTCGCACTTTACAGTTGACGTTCGCCTGAGTCATCCCCCTACCTGTGCTATCATTAAATGGAGGTGGTGAAATGGCTAAATTTAATTTGGGCATCCTTACCAGCAGCGATCTCGGTGCCAAGGGCGAAAGAGAAGACACCAGCGGAGCCAAAATTAAAAAGATGGCCGCCATAATCGATGCCACCGTAGCCAAGTACCTCATTGTCGCCGATGATAAGGACGAGATAGTTCGCACTCTCACAGAGTGGTCCGATGGAGGACAGGTGGACCTGATACTGACTACCGGGGGAACTGGACTGGGGCCTCGAGATGTTACACCCGATGCCACGCTTTCCATCATCGAGAAAGAGGTGCCAGGGTTACCTGAGGCTATGCGAGCGGCAAGTCTAGGAAAGACGCCTTTGAGTATGCTGAGTCGGCAGGTGGCGGGAGTAAGAAATAAGTGCCTAATCATAAATCTGCCGGGAAGCCCCAGTGGAGTTCAGGACTGCCTGGAAGCCATCTTGCCCACCCTACCCCATGCTCTGGAGCTGCTAAAGGGCAAACCAACGGAACACAAACCTCACCACCATTCCGCGCACCAGGCCCCCATCTAATTCAATAGCGCCTATGGATATCCACGTTCTGACTCTTTTCCCAGAGATGTTCGCCAGCCCCTTCGATCAAAGCATAGTTCACAGGGCGTTAGAGAGGGACTTGATAAATCTGCACCTCCACAACATACGAGACTACGCTCAGGACAAGCATAAGGTCACCGACGATTACACTTTCGGTGGCGGGCCAGGGATGGTGATGAAGCCAGAGCCAATCTTCGAGGCCGTGTATGCCATCAAAGCAGAGCACAAGCTCTATGAAGATCCCACCGCAGTGCTTCTCTCTCCCAGAGGCAGGGTCTACAACCAGCAGATAGCCCAGGAGTTGTCCCAGAGCCCGGTGCTGATTCTCATATGCGGACATTACGGGGGTGTAGATGAAAGAGTGGCCTCACATCTGGCCACAGATGAGATAAGCCTGGGCGATTACGTTCTAACCGGCGGCGAGTTGGCAGCCATGGTGGTTGTTGATTCGGTAGCGAGACTGGCGCCGGGAGTCCTGGGCTCTGCCGGGTCATTGGGGGATGAGTCCCACTCCAACGGTTTGCTTCAATATCCTCAATATACCCGCCCAGCCGAATATCAGAGTTGGAAGGTCCCTGACGTATTGTTGTCGGGTCATCACCAAGAGATAGATAAGTGGCGGCGACAGCAGTCGCTTCTTCAGACCTTAAAACGGCGCCCAGACCTGTTGAAAAACCTCCACCTGACTGATGAGGAGAAGGGATGGCTGGAAGAGGCTGATAGCAGTGCCCCAGGTGGATTTGAATAGCAACTCAAGGCCTCAAATTCCCATCCAAGTATCATCCAAAACAGGTGATTTCTCCTTGCCCATTTTTCCCCATCATGCTAAAATTTGCCCCATAATATTTTTCCTATGGTGAGCGTCGCCTAGCGGTTAAGGCGCCAGGTTGTGGCCCTGGAGATCGAGGGTTCGAATCCCTTCGCTCACCCCAGAGGTGGTCCAACAGTTTCCGGGGGGACACATGCGCCTGTAGCTCAGTGGATAGAGCATCGGTCTTCGGAACCGAGGGTCGGGGGTTCGAATCCCTTCAGGCGCGCGGAATTTGGATCTTCAGCATAGGTTTAGCCAGCCTCAGCACCATTCTACCTAGGAGGACTTTCGTGAGACTCGGCAGTCTTACCATCAACGTAGTTAGCGATGGTACTTTCAAGCTGGATGCAGGAGCTATGTTCGGGGTGGTCCCTAAGACCTTGTGGGAAAGGAAGATGCGCGCCGACAGGCGAAATCGTATTCAATTGGGGCTCAACTGCCTGCTGGTCCAGACCAACAATCACAACATATTAGTAGACACTGGGATAGGGCGAAAAGAGACGGAGAAGCAAAAGGACATCTACGGACTGGCGGCGGGTCGGTTATTGAGAGGTCTCAAAGAACTCGGTCTCGGCCCAAGGGATATAGACTTGGTCATTCTGACTCACCTTCATTTCGACCACGTGGGTGGGGCCACTCGATTAGATAGCAAGGGTAATCTACTATGCACTTTTCCCAAGGCTAAATACATGGTGCAGAGAGCAGATTGGGAAGAGGCCACCAATCCTAACGAGAGAAACACCGCAGGCTACCATACGGACGATTTCGAGCCCCTACTTGAGAAGGGGCATCTTGAGCTTCTGGAAGGGGACACCGAAATCGTTCAGGGTGTTGAGGCCAGGGTAACTGGGGGGCACTCGAAAGGCCATCAGGTAATCGTCGTGGGGAATGGAAGACGCAAGGCAGTCCTGTTGGGAGACTTGATATCCACTTCCCATCACATGGCTATGCCCTACATACCGGCCTACGACCTGTATCCGGTGGACAGCCTTAACAAGAAGCGCGAACTCATCGAGCAGGCCGAACGGGAAGGATGGCTGCTAATCTTCGCCCACGACCCAGAGACTGTAGCGGGATACCTGGAACGTCGCAATGGCAAGACCCTGCTGAGGGAAGCCCACGTCTAAGGCCCCGACCCTCTCTTTGACAGATGCCCGCCTAGGGATTTGCTAGGGCCGGAAGCTGCCCATCAGCCCTCGAATCTCCGCCTCCTGTTGATCAAGGACAGACGGATCTCCAATAGCTTCCAGAATGTATGCCTGCGTTCCTCGCTTCGCAACCAGGACAAGGTATTTCTCAACAGACCGGCCCTGCCCTGTGGCAGCGGTAAACTGGACTTCTCTGGCATTCAATGAGCCCACGGTTGTGTCTGTTTCGGATAACAACCCGTAACCAGGGAGCGGTCCGTATCGGGCCTCTTTCAGTGCAAGGGCGTAAACCTCGACGGTCATTGCTGATGGAATCGCAGCATTCAACACCTGCACTGTAACGCCTTCAGTGCTAGTGAGGCGAATGGATGTCCCCTTGCCAGGAGCCATCATGCTCCAGCCGGACGGAATATCCAAAGTGAACCCTGAACTAGGATCCGTAAATGTTCCAGGGGTGACCGTGGCCACAGGTGTAGACGGAGGTACCGTAGGTAAATCTGGGGTTGGAGTAGGACCTGTAGATGTACTCTGCAGCTCCAGGCTGTCTGTTATCTCTTCGAATAGCTGTTCAAAGAAATCGAAGAACTCGTCATCGACTAGAGCCAACAATACAACAGCACGGGCGTCATCGAAGGTAAATAGGGCGGTTCCCATTCTCTCTTTACCGTCTTCAGTGAAGGTAAACTGAAGGAGGACGTCTGTCGAAGCAACGACTTCCTCCCTGGATATTTGTTCAAAGTCGTCGAAATCTCCCTGCAGTATCAGGATGGTAGTGTCTACGAAGGCGCTAAACTGGGTCTCGCTCAGAGGCTCGTCGAAAGTCGACAGTGTGATCTCTATGCTGGCCAGACCCGCGGGGTTGGCTATAGTCAAGACTCTAGGATCACTATCATCGACAATCCATCCCTGAGGAATCGATATAGTTAAACCGTAAGCCCGGCTGGTGAATGTATCTACGGGGAAGGGGGTAGGCGCCACGCTGGTGGGAGTAGGTTCGGTGGTGGGGGTGGGAGTGGGTTCCGGGGTAGTGGGAGTGGACGTACCGTTGTCTCCCCCGCAAGCCCCTGCCATGAAGATCACGATAATCGACAGACTGGCAAGGACTGCCAAGAGACGTTCTTTCATTTTTCTCATGACGTGTGCTCTACTGCTTTCTTCTATGCAACCGCAAACATAGATCTTCGTAAGTTGGAGACGCTCCCGATGAGCCCCTTTCCCATTTCATCAAGCAACGTAACCGGGGTGATCGAGTTAGGTCTAACTTCAGAATCCAAAGTATACGCTTTGATGTAATTATCGGTAAGACCGACGATAAATGTATCGTTGTCTATGCTTTGCCCTTCCTCCCACAGAACGTCCATCCTGCGACCTATAAAGGACCGTCTGAACCTGGAGGCACTGTCTTGTGCCAGAGCTAGCATTTTAGCTACTCGCTCCTTCTTGACCTTGGGAGGAGTCTTATTCTCCAATCTTTCGGCCTGAGTAGTCGGCCTGGCAGAATATGGAAAGACGTGCATGTCGGCGAACCCAATTCGCCGGCAAAACTGATAGCTCTCTTCGAACTCATCCTCTGTCTCACCGGGGAACCCGACAATCACATCGGTAGTTACCGCGATGTCTGGCACCTCTTCCCTCAACATATTCGCGGCCTTTTCAAACTGGTAGGTCGAATACCGTCGCTTCATTCTCCTTAGCGTCGAGTCACATCCACTCTGAAGGGCCATGTGTACGTGACGGCATACACGAGGATCTTTCCACGCCGATAGTAGCCTCGGGGTGAGGTCTTGAGGCTGGATGGAGGATAGCCTCAGTCTATCCACGTTAGTCTGCTCGAGAATAGACTCCATCAGACCGTGGAGTCTGCAGTCATACCCCTCTGGGTCCTTTCGCGACTCAGCAGTAGGGGGATAAAGTCCGTAGGAGCCGATTTGGGGGCCTGTGAGTACTACTTCCTTATAGCCCTCTCTAACTCGATTGCTCACCCGCTCCACCACGTCTGCAATCGGCACGTCCAATTGTCTACCACGAGTAATGGGCACAATGCAGAACGAACAGAACTGATTGCATCCATCCTGAATCTTCACAAAGGCCCTGGTACGTTGAGAATGACGGCGGTCCGATACCGAGTCATGGCCAGGCGCTGCAGGGTAAGAGCCGTATTTCTCCAGCAGCCCCGATACTTGCAGGCTGTCTAACAGTACGTCTTTGTTCCTGTTACCTATTACCAGATCCACTTCCTGCATTGCAACGAGGGTGGCAGAAGCTCGGTTGGCGTAGCAACCCGTGGCCACTACCAAAGCCTCGGGGTTTCTTCGCTTGGCAGACCTGAGCCACTGCCTGGCCTTGCTATCTGCGACGTGGGTGACTGAGCAGGTATTGAGAACATAGACCTCGGCGGTCTGTTCTGGGTCGACCAGCGTGTATCCCGCCTCGGAGAAGCGGTTTGCTAAACCATCTGATTCTGCTTGATTTAGCTTGCAGCCCTGAGTGCCTATGGCTACCCTTATGTCACTCTTTTCACTAATAACATTTGTCACTAGCAGAACCTATGTCTTCTGACTCAGCCCATCGGTCCGGAGGATGATAGGAACCCTTACAGGTATAAACGAATTTAGGAGGTGGTATGGATTCCATAAAGCAAATTTGAGATGTATTATAAATGTCTCGATTTTTGACAGTCAAGGAAAAAATTCCTAAAGCAATAGGAAAATGGCTCATGGACACCGTTAGCGGAGTGATAGTGGCCACCGTAACGCCCTTCACCCAAGATGGGGAGAAGGTTGACCTGGAATGGATCCCGCAGCACCTGGATTATCTGAAGAGAAATGGGGCGGACGGCGTGCTGATTGCGGGCACCAACGGCGAGGGGTCATCATTAAACGTAGATGAAAGGAAAGCCATTGTAGACACCGCGCTGGAGAATCGTAACGGACTTTCCATAATGGTGGGGACGGGGTTTAGCTCGTTGCCAGACACCATCGAGATGTCTCGTTATGCCATAGAGCAGGGAGCAGACGCCGCATTAGTCGTACCCCCTTTTTATTTCAAGAATATCTCTGATGTCGGTCTGATCGAATATTACACCGCTCTACTCGACGCTCTTCCTCCCGATGGCAAGGTGGTCTTATATAACATTCCCAAACTTTCAGGCGTGGAGATTACCGACAGGGTCGTAGATGCCTTGCTGGATAGGTATCCCTCCGTGTTTTTAGGGATAAAGGATACCTCTGGAAGCATCGAGCAGACCCGCCATTTCATAAACAAGTACCCTGAACTCATGATACTTAGTGGCTCTGATATAATCGTGGCCGATGCACTGAAATCTGGAGCCAAGGGAAACGTGAGCGCCACGGCCAATGTGTTCCCCAACCTAGTCAATGCAATCTTAGAATCACACCGTAATGATGAGTCGACGGATGTCCCACAAGTCAAACTTGCAGCAATCAGAAAGACCATAGACTCCTATCCATCCCACGGGGCCCTCAAACAAGCCCTCTTCCATTTCGCTGGCCTTCCCTTTAGATGGGTGCGCCCGCCTCTGAGGAATCTGACCCAGGAGGAGGCTGACGAGCTAGTCCGGAGGCTAACCGCCATACTGGAAGACGATTAGCGGTTGACTGGTCTATCTGTGCTATTGCTATATTTTGGCATCTGTTATACTGTCTGTCTGTTATACTGTTTGTATGAATATCTCCGGTACTAGGCTAGAATAAGGATTCACAGTGACAGTTAAGCCTACCGCTTCCTTAAGGCCCAGGAGCTTTCCTAGGCCTGACAGAATTCTCCTCATCGAGCCTCCCAACAATCTCTTTGTCGGTTTTAATGCCACCGTCGTGGTTGAACCCCTTGGGCTGCAGTATCTCGCCGGCAGCGTGAGCGACTTGGCCGAGTTGATGATCTACGACATGCGGGTGGATCCCAATCCGCTATCTGACGTCCTTCACCAGTTCCAGCCCGATCTGATAGGGATCAAGGAAGGGTATACAGTAGACGTAGACTCAGTTAAGGAAGTTGCCAGGCAGATAAAGGAGTTGGCCCCAGAAGTCCCCGTAGTAGTGGGAGGACACCACGTGAGCCTGGCTCCTCAGGACGCCTACAGCTCCAGTATAGACGCTATAGTGATTGGTGACGGTGAGAAGCCCTTCAGGAATTTGGTGCTTAGCCTCCGCGAGGGAAAGGGGCTGAACAACACTGTAGACGTTATCTTCCGGAACGATAACGGCGAGTTCGACCATTCCAACGTTAGATCGATGAAGAAGAGTTCTCTCAAAGAGTTCGATTCTGAGATTATGAACGCACGGCCATTTCCCGCCAGGCATCTGGTAGACCACTACAGGGATTCCTATTTCTTCCTCTACCACACCCGTCCATACTCAGTGGAGATGGCTCGGGGTTGTATTTATAGATGCAACTTCTGCTCCGTACATGAGTTTCACAAGGGGGAATACCGAGTACAGGGCAATGAGAGAACTCTAAATGAGCTGTGTCAGCTTCCCAGAAACTCGTGGATAAACATAATAGACGATCTGGCCATACAGGAGCCCCCTGGGTTTCTAAAAACGACTTACGCCAACGGCTACGACCCAATGGAGGAACTCGCCGACCGCTTGATCGAGATGGATCTAGGTCAGCGATATTGGATGCAAGTACGCGCAGATAATGTCGTTCGGAATCCCAGAAAATTCGAGAAGTGGGCCAGGGCAGGTCTGGATACGACCCTTGTTGGCCTCGAATCTTTCGAACAGGGCGACTTAAACTCTGTCGCCAAGGGCACCAAAGTTGGAGACAACGAGAAAGCCATAGATATTCTCCACGACGTTGGAGTGCGAATATGGGGGGGCGTGATCGTGTTTCAGAACTGGGTAGAGAAGAACTTCGAAAACCTCAAGGAGAGGGTTCACGAGACTAGGATTGAGTTTCCCAACTACACTATTCTGACGCCTCTTCCCGGCACAGGTCAGTGGAACGAGATGCAGGACAAGCTGATCACCAGGGAGCCCAGGTTCTTCGACTTTCTCCATAGTGTCCTACCTACCAATCTTCACTATCGAAACTTCTACGAGCAGTACTCGTCGCTATGGCGAGCAGTCGGTGACGGTGGTTTCGAGAGGGCGAGGAAGATGCTCCAAGAGGTCTCCACAACCAGAGAAGGCATCGTGAGGTTCATCCGACAATATAAGACTCTGTCCGACGTAGAGACTTATGGATCTGGTATTGAGCTTTTGGAGAAAGCCAACTCTAAAGCGAAGTTGGAGCCTGCTATCACCGTTTGACCACACCCCAGAGGCATAGAAAACTTGGACCATCGAGTGGCAGTAACAGGGCTAGGAATCGTAAGCCCTCTGGGCTTGGATGTAGACTCCACCTGGAAGGCTTTGCTGGCAGGCACCTCAGGGGTCAGCTACATAACCACCTTCGATTCAGAGCCCTTCCAGACCCACATCGCCGCCGAGGTTAAGAGCTACACCCCTACCGACCATTTCGGTCGAAAGGAGGTTCGACACATTGATCGCTTCTCCCAATTCGCCGTCATGGCCAGCAGAGAAGCTGTTCAGCAAGCCGACCTCAAAATAGACGATTCCAATGCCGAAGATATAGGCGTAATAATCGGTAGCGGCATCGGTGGCATTATTACTCTTTCCGAGCAGTTCAAAGTCCTTTCCGAAAAGGGCCCCTCCAGGGTGAACCCCTTCTTGGTACCCATGATGATTACGGATATGGCCTCCGGGCACGTGTCCATGGAGGTTGGTGCAAAGGGTCCCAATTTCTGCACTACGTCTGCCTGCTCCAGCGGCAGCGACGCCATAGGAACCGCTTATCAGATGATTAGGATGGGGGTCGTCAAGGCGATGATCACCGGAGGCAGCGAGGCTTCCATCGCCCCCATCGCCGTAGCAGGATTTAATGCCTGTAAGGCGCTATCCACCCGAAACAACGAGCCCGAAAAGGCCTGTCGCCCCTTCGATGCTCAAAGAGACGGATTTGTCATGGGTGAAGGCGCTGCCATCCTGATTCTGGAAGAGATGGCGTTAGCCAAGTCCAGGGGTGCACCCATCCTGGCGGAGTTGATAGGCTATGGCACAGCGGGAGACGCATACCATGTAACCGCTCCCGCCGAGGGTGGCGCTGGAAGCGTGAGAGCTATTCGCTCGGCTCTAGAGGGAGCAGATATTCGGCCCAAAGAGGTGGAGTATATAAACTCTCACGGAACATCCACTCTCCTCAATGACAAGTACGAGACTGTAGCCATCAAAGAGGTGTTCGGAGAAGAGGCTTACAAGATTCCCATAAGCTCCACAAAGTCAATGACGGGGCATCTTATAGGAGCGGCGGCGGCTATAGAGGCTGCCTTCACCGTGCTGTCCATTGACCGAGGAGAGATACCGCCTACCATCAACCTAGAGTTCCCAGACCCCGACTGTGATCTGGACTACACGCCCTTCGTGCCTCGTAGGGGAAAGATTGAAGTGGCAATGTCGAACTCTCTGGGATTCGGGGGCCACAACTCGGTCCTCGTATTTAAGGAATACCACGACGGGGCTTCCTAGGACAGGCCTCCTTCGGACTCACCTACCTATTTGACCAGAGCGTATCCTTTTTCCTATCGACCCTACCTAAGAATGGTTAACATGGGTCTCTCCAGTAATTACCTCTTGACACGAGGAGTATCATAAGTTTGTTTCACGTAACTACTAATCATATGGAAATCGCGTTTCCGAGAGGCGGCGGAAACCGATATGTATCTTCAGCAGAGACAAAAGGATGAAAAACTGTGGGCTGCTCTAGCCCACGGCAGCATAGCTATAAACCTAGCCCTCCCGCTACTGGGAATCGGTGCTATTGCCGCCCTAGGTATCTGGCTTTACAGGCGCAGGGTCTCTGCTTATACAGGGTACGAGGCCCTGCAGGCCTTTCTATTCCAAGCCATCATCATCTTCGTATCCATAGTGGCTGGCTACATTGAAGGAGTGGCGCTGATTTTATTGCTTGTGGCAGGCATCGTCTATGGGCTGTATGGCGCCTACCGATGCTATAAAGGGTACGATTTCCGATACCTGTACCTGGGGGACTTTATCACCTCTATTAGGTCTCGACAATAAGTCCCAGTTAAGCCTTCGCCTGCTTTGTTAAGCAAGTCTTTAACTCAAGGCTTAGTCTAGTATCTGCCGACTCGAGACCCTGGCTCACAGCTTGCTATGAGTAAGAAACGTAGTTGGATTGTATCTCCAACTCCCTCCGAAGAACGCTTCAAAGCCTTTCCAGGAATTCCCAGGGCTACCGCTCACATAGCCTACAACCGGGGCATTGCCAACCTGGCTCATCTTCGCTCTTTTCTGACGCCTGACAGAGGCACGTTGCACCACGCTAGTCTACTTCCGGATATTGATATAGCCATCAAGCGAATAGGTAAGGCCCTCCACGGAGACGAGCTTATTGCTATCTACGGGGATTTCGATGCTGACGGAGTGACATCTACGGCTCTGCTTCATGAGGGGCTTTCCGCATTGGGAGGCCGCACAACCCCTTACATTCCTCATAGGACCGAGGAGGGACACGGACTAAGCATGGGAGGTCTAGCTGCTATAAGAAGCCTTGGCGCCAGCCTCATACTTACGGCGGACTGCGGCGTCAGCTCTTTTGCCGAAGTGGAGGCGGCACAGAATACTGGGATAGACGTAGTAATTACCGATCATCACTCAGTACCACTTCAACTGCCTCCCGCCATAGCAACCATAGACCCCAAGAGGGACGACTCCCAATATCCCTTCCCTCAGCTAGCTGCTGTCGGAGTAGCATATAAGCTGATTCAGGCTCTACGAGAATCGCTGGGGCAACCTGAAGATGAAAGCCTGCTAGACTTGGTAGCCTTGGGAACCGTCGCAGACGTGGCCCCATTAACCAACGAAAATAGATATCTGGTAAAGAGGGGTATTGAGGTCCTGAACAATACGCCCAGAACAGGCATTAAAGAGTTGGTATCAGCGGCGGGCCTCTCCTCAGAAAAGCTGGATGCCGAGTCTATCTCCTTTGGTTTAGGTCCCAGGTTGAACGCCGCCGGAAGAGTCGACCATGCCATCACCAGCTATAGGCTGCTAACCGCCACTTCTTCTACGGAGGCTCAGCCATTGGCCCAGGAGCTAAACCTGCGAAACCAGGAGCGTCAGAGCCAGACCCGTGAGGTTTTGGAAAAGGCACGGGAGAAGGTGGAGAAAACTCAGTTGGACCAACCACTGATTATAGTTGGAGGAGAGGACTACCCGGCCGGAGTGGCTGGGCTTGTAGCTGCCAAACTGGTGGAAGAGTATTACAGGCCAGCGATAGTTATGTCTTTGGGGGTAGAGGCCTCCAGAGCCAGCGCTCGCAGCATACCTGAATTTGACATCGCCGCTGCTTTACGTAGCTGTGATGAGTTGTTCCTGCGTTACGGTGGGCATCGACAGGCCGCTGGATTTGTAATCCTCAATGATAACCTTGAGCCTCTCCAAAGAAGGTTGCTGTCCGCCGCCGAAGAGCAATTGTCCAACGCGACCTTGGAGCCATCTGTTCAGATAGACTTGGAGTTGCCCTTGAGGCAAATTAGCGGCAGGTTGATCAAATTCACAGGACTGTTGCCTCCCTTCGGATATGGCAACCCGCCACCCACCTTCCTGTCCAAAAACGTTCGTGTAGTGGGTGTACGGACTCTAGGAGATGAAGCCCAGCATTTGAGGATGAAGCTAAGGGATGGCCCGGCAGTATGGGATGCCATAGGTTTTAACATGGGACATCATGCTGGTCGCCCGGGCCGTCACTTGGACATCGTCCACCGATTGAAGATGGATCGCTGGGGAAAGCGAGACAGCCTTCAACTGGAACTGATAGACATGGCTCCTGCAGTTTCTCGATAAGGACAATTAACCCGATTACCTGGCTTCCACCGGCTGGGGTTGAGGAGTTCTGACCCTGCCTTCGAGGGTAGCCCCAGCCATGTAGCTCAGCCAGATGGGCACGAGAGGAAGGATACAGGGCGATAGGAAGGATAACACTCCGCCGCCGAAGGCGATTATCAATGAACCTATCCCCAGGCTCGTGACCTCTCCGCTGCCTGTGGCCTCTGGTATGAAGGACAAGTAGGTGTTTAGCTGCTGCAGGGAATCAGTGAGGATCATGGCTCCGATTAGTACTAAGAGAAGCCCGCTAATCAACTCGATTAAATCCATGTATGGATTTATCTTCTTCAGCCACTTCCTGGCAACACCGAGGAAGGCACCAACCACCAAGAAAGGGATCCCCAACCCTAGGGAGTAGGCGAGCATCAACATGGCACCCTGTGTCACCGACTGGTCCAGTGTAAGGGTTAGTATTCCGGCTAGAATAGGGCCTACACAGGGAGTCCACCCTATTGCAAAGGCGGATCCCACTAAAGTTGAACGAGCATAGCTAGGCTTTTCCCCGGAGTCTATGTTCAGGCGACGCTCCCGGTAGAGAAACTCAGTCAGTCGGCCAAAGCTAAATGCACCGCTGAGATTGATGCCCAGCAGGATTAGAACAATACCAGCGATGATCTCGAGCCAATCTCGCCAGCTTCCCGAACCTACCAGACCAAGAAGGGCTCCCATACCCGTAAATACAAGAGAAAACCCCAGCATAAAGGCTATTGCATGCAGGAAAGGGGGTAGCCAAAAGACCGAAGCTTTCTTGGTTTGAGATGCGTCTACACTCGCCATTCGCTTCTCGGATGCCACTTCTTACTTAGCACTAACTCCCGCCTCATCAGATCATCGTACCATCTCTTAGATGATAACTAAACGTAAAGGATTTACGGCACATTCCGCTAGTGAGTCACGACCCTCCTACAGATGTTGGTTCGGTGGTAAGTGGTGGAGGCCGCCGATTCCGATACAGAAGATATCCCATTAACACTATAGCTACTCCTATCACTATCAAAGATATTATGTGCGCTTGCTGTAAGGCTCCCAGCCTTTCCGGATCGTCCCTGCTGAACTGAATGGCGAATCTGCCCAAGGAGTAGAGCGACAGATATATCAGCATCACCATACCATTAGGCCTGATTCTGCCTACCAAGTGCCATATGAAGAACAACAGGAACACGTCCATGACCATCTCATATCCCACCGCTGGATGATAGCCTATCTCCTCACCGGTCCCGTCAAGGGGTATTGTTGGGCGTCCTGTACGAAGCCCAACCCATTGAGGGTGCGTATGCACCCAGCTCCACGGGAGATTTGTTGTCTTGCTGAAATGCTCGCCGTTGATTACATCTCCAACCCTGCCTATGGTCTGAGCAATCAACATGGCTGGAGCGGTTATATCAGCTACTCTGCCTACGGGGTATCCCTTAATCCACGCGTAGGCCACCCCTGTAACAGTGCCGCCAAGAAGAGCTCCGAATAGGGCCGCCCCACCCCGCCATGGCATGAAGATGTCTATTGGATCCTCTCTGAAAGAGTCCCAGTTATCAATGACGCTGACCATCCTGGCCCCAACCACCCCACCCAGGATCGCCCATACAGCTATGGCGCTGATTATTTGTGGATCTATGTTTAGGTACCTGGCTCGTCGGACTACGACGAAATACGCTGTAGCCACGCCAATGGCAGCAAAGAGGCCGTGCCAGGACAGGCCTCCTAAGACATCTGGATCTAAATCGATCACCAGCATGGATATCTATAATAACGCATAGGAGGATTGTAGAATGCGAATCATCCTAATGAAATACCAAGCTCTCTCATAGCCAGTGTATCCACTCTGCTAAGTATGGGTCAAGGCAGTATGATTGGTTCAAGTGAGAGATTGTACATCTTATATAACCCTGTGCTAGAATATATCGAAATTTAATCCTTCCAGTCTGTGGAGGAGGCAGTCGTGAAGGCCACTATCGATACCTTTTTAAACTATCTCACGGTAGAAAGAGGCCTTTCTTCCAACACATTGTTTGCTTATCGCAATGATCTCTACCAGTTCATGCACTTCATCCAAGAGGAATCCAACCATAATCACCACGTCGCCTCATGGCCCCAGGTCGACCGAGACATGCTCGCCAAGTACGGGCTGGATCTTCAAGAGAGAACCCTGAAGGCATCTACCATCGCCCGGAAGATAGCCGCCATCAAGTCCTTCTTCTCCTTCCTGGTTGAGGAGGGGGAGCTTACATCATCTCCCACCGAGAATCTAACATCTCCCAAAGTGGGCAGAGCTTTGCCCAAGGCGCTTTCTGTCGAGGAGATCAACAGGCTTTTAGAGAGCATAGACTCCCGCTCCACTCCCGATGGAAAACGGGATCGGGCGATGATGGAACTGATCTACGCCACTGGTTTGAGGGTCACTGAACTGGTGTCACTGAACCTTCAGGACGTAGACCTGGAAAGCGATCAGGTCAAATGTCTGGGCAAAGGCGGCAAACATAGGCTCCTTCCCATACATACAGAGGCATCCGAGGCCATAGCTGAGTACTTGAGCGACGGTCGCAACAAGCTCGTCCGCAATTCCGAGGAACAGGCGCTTTTCCTTAACCACCGCGGGGATAGACTCACCAGACAGGGATTCTGGCTGATCCTAAAGACCTACGCTCGAGAAGTAGGAATAGATGTCCCTATTACTCCTCACATTCTCAGGCACAGCTTCGCTACCCACATGCTCAGGGGTGGTGCTCCTCTCAGACACGTCCAGGAGTTGTTGGGACACGCCAACATATCTACAACTCAGGTCTATACCCACCTAGCCAGCGACCACATTCGCTCCGAGTATGACAAAGCCCATCCCAGAGCCGAGCAACCCTAGGCAAGTCCACCTTCAATATGTCTATTGTCTCCGGGTTTCGTCAACCCTTCAATCCGTTTACCATACACCCGCCGGTGAAGTGAATAGATAGGATGCGTTTTGTAGCTCAGGAAAGGTGCTCAACTTATCAACGACAGTCAACCTAGATAGAGAGACTCTTCAAAGGGAAATCGGAAGGAATACACCGGGTAGACGCCAATTCCGACAAATCCCTCCACTTTCACACCCGAAAGTTCTGGCAAAGCGATTGAGATGCTACGACTGCTTCATAGAGACAATCCCAGCGAAAGTTGTGATATTTCACTGGCCCGGCAATCCCTTCTCGCAGAGTGAAATCGAACTTGGTGAAAGAGCAGTAGACATCGGCTCAGACATAGAAACATAACCACTTCATAACACTCTAGATTTGCTATCGGCGTCTTGCCCACCATATAATGAATCAAAACGAAGGTGTAACAGTTCTACATGGCCAGAAAATCCCGACGCTTCGCAATCAGCCAGGCTGCACTAAGTAAAAGAAAGAAGCTGAGAAAAGCTCCAGCTCAAGGAAGAGAGAGCGAGGCTCCACTTCCGAGCCCCGGACCAACCCCGGTTGTAGAGGAACCTACTTTGGCTTCTGAATCAACTGAACAAGAGCCTGAGCCTCTTCCCGAGCCAGTCGAACAGGAATCTCAGGACTTAGTTACCTCACCGTGGCGGTATGCCTACGTCCTCGCTGACCTCAGGCGAATCGGTGTTTTCGCCGGTGCCATTTTCGTGTTCCTAGGCCTTCTCACCATCTTCCTCCGATAGCGCCAGTCTAGTGCTCGTAAGTCCCCTTCCCTCCAAAACGCTCTACCCAATCTTCTAATACCACTCGTCCATCGTGTTAGAATTAATACAGAATGGAGACGAAGCCCCTCCTAGACCAGATCAAGGCCACGCCCACCAAGTCGGGAGTATACATCTTCAGGGATGCGTCTGGGGTTGTATTGTATGTAGGTAAGGCCGCAAACCTCAGAAATCGAGTCAGATCCTACTTCTCCGATTCCGTTGCCCTCACCTTCAAGCTCAGGCACCTCACGTCTAAAGTAGCGGAGTATGAGTATGTGGTAACCGATTCCGAGCAAGAGGCCTTGATCCTTGAAAACACTCTCATCAAACGACACAAGCCCAGCTACAACGTGCGCCTCAAGGATGACAAGACCTACCCCTACATTAAGATAGACCTAAAGGAAGACTTTCCCATGGTCTACTTCACCCGACGGCGGGAAGACGGCGATGGAGCCCAGTACTTCGGACCCTTCGCCAGTGCAAGCTCCGTTCGCAAAACCTTGAATCTAATCAAGAAGCTCTTTCCATACCGTTCCTGCACCAAGACCATAACTGGTACGGATCCTCGACCCTGCCTAGACTACTACATCCATCGCTGCGTTGGGCCGTGCATAGGGGCAGCCGATAAAGAGGAGTACCACAAGGTCATAGATCAGGTGCTCCTCTTCCTCGAAGGGAAACGCGATACGGTGGTGAAGGAGTTGGGGCAGAAGATGGAGGAAGCCGCAACAGACCTCCAGTTCGAGCGAGCTGCCATCCTGAGAGACCAGGTACAAGCCATCGAAAGGGTTTCTCAATCCCAGAAGGTGGCATCTGACGTCTTGGAAAACGAGGATGCAATAGCTCTTGCCCGTTCTCAAGATGAGGCTTGGGTAGAGATTTTCTTCGTTAGGGAAGGAGATCTGGTGGGAAGAGACCACTTCATGATGGAGGGTATCCAGGACGAAAGCGACAGCCAGATCATGTCCAGCTTCATTAAGCAGTTCTACGACTCTGCATCCTACATTCCTCCCATCATCCTTCTCCAGCACATCCCAGAAGATGCAACCCTGATAGCTAATTGGCTGGAGGCTAAACGAGGGCGAAAGGTAAAGATGTGGGTGCCTCGTCAGATGGAACGGAGGCAGCTGGTGGAGATGGTAGCCGAGAATGCCTCCCAGGGCCTGGCACAGCGACGGGTGAAGTGGATGGCAGATACCGATGCCATATCCCAAGCCATGGAAGAGCTCCAGGAACAACTCAACCTTCCCGACCTCCCTCACAGAATGGAGTGCTACGACATCTCCAACATACACGGAACCAACGCAGTGGGGAGCATGGTGGTATTCGAGGGTGGTCGCCCCAAGCCAGCTCACTACCGTCGTTTCAAGATCAAAACGGTAGAGGGTATCGACGATTACTCTATGATGCAGGAAATGCTAAGAAGACGCTTCCATCGAATGCAGAGAGACAAAGATGGAAACACCGAGTCCAAGGAGAGCAAGAATAGAAAGAAGTTGGGAGAAGCCTGGGGCATAGTGCCCAATCTGGTGCTAATCGATGGAGGCAAGGGGCACCTAGGCGCAGCGCTGCAAGTGTTGTTGGAGCTGGGGATAGCCTCTATACCATTGGCTAGCATCGCCAAGCAAAATGAGGAGATTTTCAGGCCCGATAGCAGTGAGCCAATATCGCTGCCCCGCAGATCCCAAGCCCTCTATCTAGTCCAGAGGCTGAGGGATGAAGCTCACCGATTCGCCATAACCTACCATAGACAGTTGAGAAAGAAGAGCGGGGTCAAATCGGTCATGGACTCGGTGCCCGGGATAGGGCCGAAGCGGAAAAAGGCCCTAATGAGAAAGTTTGGGACTACCCAGGCCATAAGAGAGGCCGACGTCGACGAGGTAGCCGCCGTGGTAGGCATGACCCGCTCCCTGGCCAAAAAGGTCAAAGAGTATCTGTGAAGACCCACATGGACAGCGACAAGGAAAAGTCCCAGTATCACCTTCAGCACGGTATTGACCTGCGGGACAAAGATGACGTCGAAGGAGCGATAGAGCAATTCGATAAGTCGCTGGTATTGGATAGTGCCCTCGTAGACGCATACGTGCATCGCTGTGAGGCCCACATCTTCAATGGGAACTATGGGAAAGCCATCACAGACGCTACCAAGGCCCTCATGCTCAATCCTCATCTACCCGGCGCCTACACTGACCGAGCGGCGGCATACCTGAACAAGGGCGAGTACCAAAAGGCCGTGGAAGATGCCACCCAAGCAATAAACCTAGACGCCAAGTCGGCGCCGTCATACGTGAACCGAGGCGGGGCTTACATGGGGCTTGGGCAGATCAGAATGGCTATAGGCGACTACAACAAAGCGGTGCAGCTGGACCCTCAATATCCTCTCGCCTACAGCAGCAGGGCCAGCGCTTTCCTGGCCCTTAGAGCCTGGGACCGGGTTATACAAGACGCCACCGCAGCCATAAAACTCGACCCCCGATTGCCTCAACCCTACATAGACCGAGGTGAAGCCTACCGTTACAAAAGAGAGTATGACAGAGCCATTGCCGATGCCACCGAGGCGCTAAATCGTCAGCCTGGACTGGTGGTGGCTCTAATCAATCGGTCCGTTGCCTATCTTGACAAAGGAGAGGACTCCCAGGCGCTTGCCGACGCTAGCGCTGCAATAGAATTAGACCCGCACAACATTCTTGCCTACAACAACCGAGCTATAGCATATGCAAATCTGTGCCGAAAGGATGCCGCCGTGCTCGATCTGGAGAGGGCGCTAGATCTCTGCGAAGACACTCCCATGCGTGCACACATCTCATCAGTGCTGGAAAAGGTCCGCTCACAGAGCTGAGGATATATACCCCTTCAGCCGAAGTGTCTTTATTTGCTGCCTGGACAATTTGACAGCATTCCTATCCTGGACGTAGACTATTCTGCGGAGTATTTCGGATAGTATTACCTGCCTAAGAGATTGCCTGAGGATGTCATCCACTTTTCTATAAACCAACCCTCAATAGACTCCTGAGTCTCTTCCCAGGGAAATGGATATACCGAGACTAATCTGGAATCGATACACCCTTGAGCTAACCCTTATAGTCACAGGCTATCTTTTCTACATCAGCGTCAAGCGCTTGCTTGTAGAAGACCTGCAAACCATCGCCTTCGACAACGCCCACAAGGTCATCAACACAGAGCTGCTCCTCGGCTTTTTCTGGGAGGCCGATCTCCAAGGCTGGCTTCTAGACAACGCCCTATGGGTGGTAACCTTCTTTAACTGGTCCTACAGTCTAGGGTTCTTCCCAGTACTCATCCCTTCGGCCATTATCCTCTTCATCTTCCGATACAAGACGTACGTCTTCTTCCGCAATGTATTCCTAATTAGCTACGCCATCACCTGGACCCTGTATCTCATCTTTCCTGCGGCCCCTCCTCGTATGATGACGGGGCACGGCTTCATAGATACCATCGCGGAAATGGGCCCAGCCCTTTACAATACCAAAGAGGCTATTGCCCTTTACAATCAGTTCTCCGCAATGCCCAGTATGCACTTCGGATGGACGCTGCTGTTTGGAATAATCTTCTTTAGGAGCCCTCATCTGCCCTTGAGGCTGTTCGGTGTGTTGTATCCAGCCCTGTCTTTCAGTGCCATTGTGATCACCGCAAACCACTATATCCTGGATGCAATTGTTGGGGGGGCTATCATCCTCGGTTCCTACGGCCTCTACCTCCTGATTCGGAGCTCAGCTGTGAAGCTGGTTGTATCCAACTGGATTTCCCGTTTGCCTCCAACCAAAATTGCCGAACACTCTGCTCGAGGGACACCTCTCTCCAACCAATCGAATAAGCTGAGTAGAGGTTCTCGAGCTATACCATAGACCTCTTCTCCTATAGCCACAGCTTCCTTTATTCGTTCGGTAACCTATGGTCTCGTTCAGAATGATAGGTGACGCATAGAATGCTGTCCTCATGAAGATAATCACAGCCGGGTACATGGATCAAAGAGGACTGACACCGTCCTGGAAGATCCCGCCAACCAACTTGGTCTACAGAGCTTGCACCTGCAGCGCAGCACTTGAGGAAGCACAGACCCAGGCGGGGTGAGGATAAGCTGACCTGTCTGTACAGGTGGATGGAGGCTCCGAACTCCAGGCCCACTTCGAGCAGGAGTTCCAGGGCAGATATGACCTGGACATGGCCATACTGAACCGTCGTCTAAGAGAGTAGTAGCAGGTGCACGGCACGGTACGCCCCCACCAAGCTATCAGCTACATTACGCCTCTTCAACTCTTCCAGAAGCATCGCAACTCAGAGAAAGAGGCAGAGTGTCGCTGATCTGCTAAACGAGTACAACCTATTCCCAATGTCGCATCTGGTCTGATATACTGCCCGACGACGTATTGCATTGTCGCCGTTATAAGGTGAAGTTCCATGTCTATAACCACTATAGTAGGGGCCCAATGGGGTGATGAAGGTAAAGGAAAGATCGTAGACCTTCTCGCCGCTAACGCCGATATGGTCGTGCGCTACAGTGGGGGCGACAATGCGGGTCACACCGTAATGAACTCCTACGGCGAGTTTAAGCTTCATCTGATACCCGCAGGTATATTCAATCCTAAAGCTACCTGTGTCATAGGCAACGGCGTTGTAATCAATCCCAAATCCCTCCTGGACGAGATAAGCCTCCTGGAAAGCCAGGGCGCGCCGCCCCAGATGATTGAAAGATTGTGTATCAGCGACCGGGCCCACCTGATAATGCCTTATCACCTCCTTTTGGATGAACTGGAAGAGAAGGCCCGAGGCGATAAGTCCATTGGCACAACCCTTAAGGGCATCGGGCCGGCGTACATGGACAAAACAGCGAGAGCGGGAATAAGAGCAGGAGACCTTTTAAACAAGGTTCCCTTCAAAGAGCGACTGAGCTACGTGATGGAGCACAAAAACGCAGTCCTTACCAAGCTCTATGGAGTTCCTCCTCTTTCTGTAGAAGAGATATTCCAAGAGTACTGTCAGTACGGTGATGTCCTCGAGCCCTTCATAAAGCAAACTGAAGTGATAGTGCAGGAGGCGATAGACAGAGGGGACTCGATCATTATGGAGGGGGCTCAAGGGACCTTACTAGACCCGGACATGGGAACCTATCCTTACGTCACTTCTTCAGCTCCAGTGGCTGCAAGCTCAGCCCTTGGGGCAGGCATAGGGCCAAAGGCGATCGGGTCAGTAATAGGCGTATACAAAGCTTACACTACCCGTGTTGGAAGCGGGCCCATGCCCACAGAGATTAACGATGAAATCGGCGACCATATAAGGGAGAGAGCGAGAGAGTACGGGGCCACGACAGGGCGACCCAGAAGATGTGGATGGTTCGATGGGGTAATAGGACGATATAGCACCAAGGTAAACGGGTATACGTCCGTGGCTCTCACCAGGCTCGATGTCCTTGACCACCTCTCAACCTTGAATATCTGCACCGGTTACCGGTTAAATGGAACCGTTCTAAAACATCCACCCAGCAACTCCGCTGAGATGTACAAGTGCGAGCCGGTGTACGAAGAGCTACAAGGTTGGCGCACGTCAATAAGAGATATTAGAAACTTCGAGGACCTACCGGCCGAGGCGCGCTTCTACGTCAAGCGACTGGAGGAGTTGATAGAGTGCCCTATCGACCTAATAGCCGTCGGGCCTCGAAGAGAAGAGTCCATCTTCCTCCGCTCCCTTATCTGAGAAGATACCTAATAGAACAAGCGGGAGCCCTGACAAGTCAGAGCCCTGTCCCAGAAGCCCGCACGCAGGGAATCCACCCCCTTCACTCTCGGGGGATGAGGTGTCTCCCCTCACACTGATCTTGTCGAAGAGTGCCCTCACCCCCTATGCCCCCTGCCTGCAGCAGGCAGGTCATTCCTGTGCTTGACACGGGAATCCAAGGGAGGGGGCGACGGGACCCGCTCGGGGCTGGGGCGTTCGCTCATCCTGAGCTGTCGAAGGACATGAGCGGGGGCATCTCTTCTACCCTGCACATAGTGAGAGGGAGTCCAGAGGAATCCTCCCTCTGGCAGGGGGCATGGGGGATGTGCCCCCACTCACAAAAACATACCTGGGTGGGAGGGTGGGAAACAGGGCCTTTGCCTTTCCGAGACAGACGTTGATAAATCAGAGTCCCCTTCCTATCGTCCTTAGGCCTCTAAGATGAGACGGGAACAGGAAGGTCTATCTTGAACTTCTTCAACGTCTCCGCTATTGCAATCGCCGTCTTCTCATCAGGCTCAGTGAGAGGCAGGCGAGGCTTGCCCATATCGAACCCCACCAGTTTCAGCGCGTATTTCACTGGGATGGGATTGGAGACTATGAAAAGGCTGTCCACAAGAGGCAGAAGGTGGCTGTGAATCCGTGCTGATTCCTCAACGTCTCCTTCCACGAATTTATTGATCATCTCCCTTATCTGCAACCCCACCAGGTGGGAGGCTACGCTAACTACCCCGTACCCACCGAGAGCCAATATGGGGAAGGTGTCGCCATCGTTTCCACTCCACACCAGAAAGTCATCCCTGGATTCAGAGACTATCCTGGTCACCTGAGCTATGTTTCCGCTGGCCTCCTTGATTCCTACAATATTGGGTATCTTGCTTAGCCGAATAGTGATATCCGCCGACATATTCACGATGGTTCGGCTGGGCACATTGTAAAGCACGACTGGTAAATCGGTACTCCCCGCTATAGTCTTGAAGTGTTGGTAAAGCCCTTCCTGAGTCGGCTTGTTGTAGTAGGGGACTACGTGCAGGACTCCATCAGCGCCAGCATCTTCTGCGTCCTTGGTGTAATGCACCGCCTCGATGGTATTATTGCTTCCTGCTCCTGCTAAGACGGTCCCCTTGCCCTTCAAAGCATCGGCAACCTCAGCAAACATACGAGCTTGCTCCTCCTTGTTGAGGGCCGGAGACTCGCCGGTGGTGCCAACGACTACTACTCCGTCACTCCCCGACTCCACGAGTGCCAGGGCGAGTCGCTTAGCCTTGTCATAGTCCACCTCATTGTCGTCATCAAAGGGCGTCACCATAGCAGTGAGCACTCGCCCTAGCTCCATCATAGCCTCACCTCCTTTTAGAAACGAATTCAGCAGATTGTACCACCTTTAGACATAGAGTTCACTACTTAACTGTCAATGAGTCAAAGCAATCGCATTTTGACCAAACCCACCTTTCGCAGAGATCTCACCCCATCCGTCATTCTCGTGCTTGACACGGGAATCCATCCGAGAGGTGTCGCACGGAGGGGCGTCCCACACTCACCCTGAGCATACCGAAGGGCATGAGCGGAGTGGAAGTGGGAAATCCGGAGTTGACACCTGCCCATTGTGCCACGTGGCTATATATAAAATGAGAACCTACGTGCTATAATACAGATTGAAATATAGCTTACATGCAGGTATCACTCTTATTCGACACCCAGGCAGAGGAGCATCTATCCACCTGTCATCCCCGTGCCCCCTCTTTCCCGTCATTTACAACCCTGTGCTTGACACGGGAATCCATCCGAGAGGTGATACACGGAGGAGCGTCCCACACTCACCCTGAGCATGTCAAAGGGAGTGAGCGGGACAGGAATGTGCCCCCCAAACCCCAAAACCTACCGGGGTGGGTGGCTGGGGCCAACCTCAGACCCCAACCCGATGAAAAATTCAATCAAAATTTAACGACATCTCGTGCCTGGAAAACCCCGAAAATAAAACTTTTTTTACAACTCAATCAAGTTTGAACGTGAACCAGAAAATTCAATCAAGTTTCAAAGCTAAACAGAAAAGACAATCAAGTTGTCGCACACAAACTCAGTCTGGGCTCTCACCTCACCTTAGAAGCTCACACAGAGGGAATAGGAACATTAAAAGTCGCTGGGTTGACTGTTATTCCTCGCCTTTGAGCCCCAACAGGCTTTCCAGACCATATACCACGCCGACACGGTTGGAGACCTCTTTTATGGCCATAAGTACGCCGGGCATATAGCATTCTCTTCCTACAGTGTCATGACGTATGGTCAAGGTCTGTCCAAGTCCGCCCAGTATCACCTCTTGATGAGCCACCACCCCCTGACTCCGGACGCTGTGAATCGCCACTCCATCGATCTCTCCGCCTCTGGTGCCAGGCAAGTTCTCCTTCTGTGTTGGGGTAGATTTGAAGGGGCGCCCTCGGTACTTGACCATGTCTCTTGCTGTAGAAAGGGCCGTACCGGAAGGAGCATCTACTTTGGTCTGATGGTGCATCTCAATGATTTCGGCATGGTCGAAGAACTTGCCGGCAAGCTTGGACATATGAATCATCAAGACCGCGCCGAGGGCGAAGTTGGGAGCTATGACCGCGCCGACTTTCTTTTCCTTACAGAGGCTATCAATTTCAGTTGCGTTCTCCGGGGTAATGCCAGAGGTGCCTACAACCAGGTGCAACCCACGGCTGATAGCGATACGAGCCATCGGCATAGTTGAGTCGGCGTGAGTAAAATCCACTACAACGGAGGGATTGCACCGGTCTAAAAGGGATTCTATGTCAAGGGTGTGGGGAATACGTCCAGAATTATCGGGCAACTGAAGCGGTTGTCCGTCGGCGTCCAGCGAGACGGCGCCTACTGGCGCCAGTTCTGGGTTTTCGCACAGAGCCTTCAACAGCAGGGAGCCAACACGCCCAGTAGCTCCATGTACGGCTACCTGTAGAACACTCATATGACTCCCGCGATGCCACTAGTCGAAGCCTTTACCTTCTTGGCCCTCGATTACTTTGGGGCCTGCTGCCGCCTTCTCCTCGGTAGGGCCTTCGGTCTCCATGCCTTCCCTCTCTTCGGTGTTCCTGGGAATTACCTCGATCACCACGGGGTTGGGATGGTCGATATGGTCGTGCCTCCCTCTCTTCCCCAGCACCAACCTGGGAGAGGCTCTGGAGCGTCGCTCTCCTGGAAAGGTTTATGCGTCCCAGCTGATCTATCTCCACGACCATAACCGTGATCTCGTCATCGATATTGACTTCATCTTCTACTTTGCCTACTCGGTAGTCGGCTAACTCGCTGATATGTACGAGGCCCTCTTTGCCGGGGAGAATCTCTACGAATGCCCCGAAGTTCATTATCCGAGTTACCTTGCCGGTGTAGATACCTCCCACCTCCACCTCTTTAGTTAGGCTCTCGATCATCTCTACGGCGCGCTGGGTGGCCTCTAGACTGGTAGAACCTATGAGCACCGTACCATCGTTTTCCACGTTTATAGTAGTTCCCGTCTCCTCGATAATCGACCTTATGGTCTTACCGCCTGGGCCAATGATGTTTCCGATCTTCTCTTTATCGATGGTAATCCTGGTCATACGAGGTGCATATGGACTGAGCTCCGTGCGGGAGCTGCTGATGGTCCGAGTCATGACATCCAGAATTCTCTTTCTCGCCTCTACCGCCTGACTCATAGCGTCTCTCATGATCTCATAGCTGATGCCCTTGATCTTCAGGTCCATCTGCCATGCCGTCATTCCCTGGTCCGTACCAGCCACCTTGAAATCCATATCGCCCATGGCATCTTCGAGGCCTGCTATATCAGTGAGGACCGCATATTGACCATTATCATCGGTCACTAATCCCATAGCTACCCCGGCGACCGGGGCCTTGATAGGCACGCCAGCATCCATGAGGGAGAGGGTGCTGCCGCACACGCTGGCCATGGAGGTGCTCCCGTTGGAGCTAAGAACCTCGGATACCAGCCGTATGGTATAGGGGAACTCGTCCTCATCGGGAATTACCGGCTCCAGAGCTCTTTCCGCCAGGGCGCCATGACCTACCTCTCTTCTGCCGGGGGATCCTACTCTCTTCACTTCGCCAACGCTAAACGGTAGGAAGTTGTAGTGGTGCATAAAGCGCTTCGTCTCTTCCTGGCCGATTGTATCGATCTTCTGCTCTTCCCCCATCGAGCCCAGGGTGGTGATGGTAACCACCTGGGTCTGCCCCCGATTGAACATCCCCGAGCCGTGGGTGCGAGGCAACACCGATACTTCACAGGATAGATCCCTAATGTCCTCGAGATTTCGTCCATCGGGGCGTATGCCTTTGCCCAAGATTTTGGATCGGACGTCCTGTTTGAGTCTGGATTGAAAGGCCTCAGCAATTGCTTCGGGAGAATGTTGAGGCCCCAACTTCTCGGCAGCCTCCTTTTGAAGCTGTTCTATGGCGGACTCTCGATCTACTCTATAGGGGAGTTGAAGAAGCTCCGCCAGTCTGCCTTCGTAAGGACCCAATACGGATCCCTCGACTTCTGTCGGTCCTTCATCGGAGAATTTCATCTTGGTTTTGCCGCATTCTTGGACTATCTCATCAACCATGTCCAAGAGATCAGCATTAGCCTCTTGCCCAAACCTTACCGCATCCAGAGCGATGTCTTCCGACACCTCCTTTGCCTCGGCCTCAACCATGATCACCGCATTTCTGGTACCAACAACCACCAAGTCTAGGTTGCTCTTGCTCAGATCAGAGTAGATGGGATTCAAGACAAGCTCCCCATCCACGTACCCCACCCTTGAACCGGCTACGGGGCCATCAAAGGGGATGGGTGAGATTCCCAGCGCAGCGGACGCACCGACTATGGCCGGGATATCGGGCTCGTTCTCCTGGTCGGTGGATAGGACTGTGACTATGACTTGCACATCATTGTGGAGATGCTTAGGAAAGAGGGGACGAAGAGGACGATCTATGAGCCGGCCCGTAAGAACGGCGGCCTGCCCTGGCCTACCCTCTCTCCTGAAGAAGCTTCCTGGTATCTTGCCCGCGGCGTAAAGCCGCTCTTCGAAGTCCACGGTGAGAGGGAGAAAGTCTACGCCCTGTCTCGGTTTTGTTGCGATGCAGGCGGTAACTAGCACCACTGTATCTCCGTAGGATACAGTCACTGAGCCGTGGGCTTGATTAGCTACCTTACCAGTCTCGATGGTGAGGGCTCTGCCGCCGATTGTCCGTTGGAATCTCTTGGGCGTTTCCAAATTAGTCCGAATTCTGTACCAAAAGTGAGAGGCTCTATCTTCTGAGATTCAAACGTTTGATCAGAGACCGGTAACGGCTTACATCTTCTCTGTTAACGTACTCTAAAAGCCGTCTTCTCTGTCCCACCAGCTTCATGAGGCCCCGCTGGCTGTGATAATCGTGTTTGTGGTATCTCAGATGCTCCGTCAACTCGTTGATTCTGTTAGTCAGCAGTGCGATCTGCACCTCCGACGAGCCGGTGTCCTTATCGTGGAGTCTATATTCCTCTACAATCTGCTGCTTGACCTGAGCGTCCAATAGTTCTACTCTCACTTCTTCTTTTGGGGAGATTATAGCACACGGCATAGCCGGTGAAAAGATGACGTACTAGTCCAGTAGATTAGCTGCCTTTTCCCCTTCTCTCTGAGTTGTGATGCTGCTGGAGAACCTGAAGAGGAATAAGGCAGCTAAGACTTGGTGGGGACGCATCGTGTCGTATACCTGCCCCCACGCCCTTAGCTGACGGTTCAGGGCAGCCGCGGTTTTGTGTCATGTAAGCGCCCGTGCTAAACTGAGATGCTTTCGACTAAGAGCGCAGTGAACGTTAGAACACTCATAGGAGAGATGCCTTGGTTCCACCGGGCGAGATTTTCGGATTCATACCCATCTGGGTCGGGGTCTATGCTTTTGCTGGTCTGCTCTTCTCGATAACCGGATATGTCCTCTACATGCGGGTCTTCCGGCTGATCCTGCTGGGGAAGCCAGTGAACCGGTTCGACAGGCCCTTCCAGCGAGCCTTCAATGCCCTGATAGTAGTGCTTGGCCAAAGGAAGGTTCTTCAGAGGTTCTCCTGGGGTGACAAGTCAGGCCTTGGTCATGTCTTCATCTTCTGGGGGTTCCTCTCCTTCGTCACTAGCTACATCCTGTTCATCTTCTTAGACTCCATCAATGAAGACATCTCTAGGACTATTCTCACCGATGGTGGCGTAAAGGTCTTCGTTTTCATCCTGGACTCGATAGGTCTAGCCATCCTCACCGCTCTGACGTGGGCATTATTCCGTCGGTGGCTGGTTAGACCACATCGGCTTTCCTTCGATCTCACCCGCAGTTTCGATGCCGTAGTCATAGTAACTGTGATTGCCAATCTAATGATCTTTACTTTCCTGATCGAGGGTTTCTACGGTGCGATGGTGAATCAAGGGGCCATCGTGGCTGGCCCTCATTCCGCCTCACCGGTAGGGACAGTGCTGGGCAAGCTGTTTGATGGCATGGACTTCGACACACTGAACAGTCTCCACAGCATATTCTGGTGGGGTCATCTTGCCCTCATTCTGGGCTTCGGTATGTACATCCCCTTCTCAAAGCACATGCACATGCTGGGAGCTCCCATCAACGCCTTCTTCCATGATCTGAATGCGCCAGGCACCCTTCACCCCATCCCAGACATCGAGACTGCCGAGAGCTACGGCGCTAACCGCGTGGAAGAGTTCACCTGGAAGGAGCTGCTGGACGGCTACGCCTGCGCCGTATGTGGTAGATGCACCGCCTCCTGCCCCGCCCATCTCACCGGAAAAGTGCTGTCCCCCATGCACGTGGTGGAGAACGTCAAGGACCACCTGCTCCAGGTTGGGCCTGAGGTTGCCGTCAATGGAAACGGCAAAGAGCTTCCAGTGATAGGGAGCGCAGTCAGCGAAGAGGCCATTTGGGACTGTGTTACCTGCGGTGCCTGCGAGCAGGAATGCCCAGTAGCCATCGAGCACATAGATTCGATAGTAGATATGCGTCGCCACCTGGTGCTGGAGCAATCCAAGATGCCGGAGACGGCCCAGAATGCTCTGAGAAGTATGGAGACTCGAGGGCATCCATGGTCCGGCACCAAATTCACCCGCACCGACTGGACGAAGGGCCTGAACGTGCCCCTTATATCTGAGAACGCTCATCCCGACTATCTCCTTTGGGTGGGATGCACGCCGGCATTGGAAGAGCGAAGTCAGGGTATTGCGCGGTCCTTGTCTAAGGTGCTGAAGACAGCAGGCGTGAATTTCTCCATTCTCGGCGAGGAGGAGACGTGCAACGGCGACCCAGCCCGTCGCTTGGGCAACGAGTACCTGTTCCAGATTCTTGCACAGCAGAACATCGAGACCTTCAAAAAGTATGGAATCTCTCGGATAATCACCGGATGCCCGCACTGCTACAACACCTTCAAGAACGAATATCCTCAGCTCGGTGGTAACTTCGAAGTTCAGCATCACAATCAGATGCTGGATGACCTGATGAATAGAGGCAAGCTAAAAGTCACCAAGCCATGCAAAAAGAGGGTCACCTACCACGACTCTTGCTATCTGGGCCGGCACAACAACATCTACGAGGAGCCCAGGCAGATACTGAAGCAGGTCCCGGGCCTGGAGATGTTGGAAATGAAAGACAGAAATCGGAGCAGGGGCTTCTGCTGTGGGGCCGGCGGCGGGCATATGTGGCTGGAGGAGAGCGGCAAGGGGTCTCGCATAAACCACGTGAGGACTCAGCATGCCCTGGACACAGATGCCGAGGTGATAGGGACATCATGTCCCTTCTGCCTCCAGATGTTCGAAGACGGCATACGGGTCAAGGAGAAAGAGGGCCAAGTAGAGGCCAAAGACCTGGTAGAGCTCCTGGCGGAGTCTCTGGAAGAGTAGGCGTTAAGCCTTCTGAGCCCGGCTAAGCTGCAGTTTCAGATCGATAAGGCGCGGTAACACGCCGTAACGACTAATGCCCAAAAACTCTGAATAAAGTCGAGAGACTTCCCCTCTTCTGATGACACGTCCAATCGAGTGCGCCGCACGTCTTCGTTCACGTCTCAGTTCTTTCAAAGCTTCAGGTAGATTGCGTAACACGAACTCTCTCTGCTCCTTATCAAGCGTCAAAGTCTCGCAGAAAATCTTAAAACTTTCTGATCCTAACATACATTCAAACTCCACCAGAGAGGGCTGCTTATTATTTTGATTCAGTTCTTTTCTGGTTGTATGCAAATCAAGCAGTCTTGGATCGTCTAATGACTTCTTGTTATCCAGCCACTTGTAACATGGTCTCCAAAACAGTTCGCATAAGACCTCTTCCGTAGCTATCCTTAGATGATCGAGAGCACTGCCGACATTTCCCAGTCTAGACGTATACCAGACCCTGTCCGCTTCCACCAGGCTCCGCTGGGCGCGCTCGGGTAGTTGATTCCATTGCTCCTCGCTAAAGAAGTATCTCTTGAGCCTCTGCTCAGCCTTCTCATCTTCCTCTTTTCTTAGTTCATCTCTAAGTTCACTAGGCTCTAAGTTTGCTTCCAGCCACCCTTTAGCACTATTCCAATAGGAGAACGCTTTTAATGCTTGGCCCTCACTGTCTCTTACCCATAGGTTAATGTCATATATACCGTACGGTATACCATCATCCTCGCGCGGCCAGTACTCGACAATGCGATCGCAATAATTCAGCAGTTGTCGCCAATCATACTCGTAAGAACGAGAGGATTTTATCTCCTCGAATGTATCAACGGCCAATTGACAAAAAGAGTGATCAATAAATTCATCGTACGACCCTAAAAATGAAGAGTATTCGGTTCCGCTATAGGAAGTACGTCGCTCTGTTTCTTCGACCACTGGCTCTTCTGGGTCGTCTGTTAATGTGTCGTTGGAGATTCGCAGAGACTCTGCATCCAAAAGACCTACGTACTGCACAAGACAGAAGGCAAAATGGTAGATTGCCTCCTCCCATTTTCCATCCAGAGCATGAACTACAAATAGATTTCGTGAAATAACACTGTTCAAGCCTGCGAGTGAGTGAAAGTCCTCTATGTCTGGTTCATCGTGGATGGGGCCAAACATGCCTCCTTGGAACCGTTGAGGAGCACGCCAGGCCTCTTTAAAGGCTCTCCTGCTCTCTTCTGAGTAACCTTCCTCCACTCTTTGGAGTGAGAGTGCAAAGGCAGTCGCTACATATGAGTAATTAATGAGCTCATCAATCTTGTCAGAATCATCCACATCAGGCTCGTAAGGAACTCTGGTACATCCTTCGAGGTAGGAAAGGGCTTCCGAAGCCCAAGAAGAAACGTCATCTGGCAAAAAATCCTTTGTCGTGGCCTCATAAAGATGCCAGAACAAGTCCCTAGTCCGTTCATAATCGCTTGGGTCTTCAGAGGCTGGTTGTTCAGAAATTACTGGAGTGGGTTCCTCACTCACTGTCTCTTCCGTTGCATCTCTAAGCGAATGTAGTAGCAGAGTTAGCTCTGCGATTGCTATGAAGCAATCATGTTTTTCTCCTGGATATTTTCTAATCAACTCGACAGCCTTTTGCAGAAGCTTATCAAGCCGAACATCATTGTTTATCTTCTCTGCCATCGTGTTCATAAAGTGATTGATCTTAAAGGCTAAGGCCTGTTAACACTAACGTAGTGCATCGATAATGAACCCGAATAGGATGAATCCCAGGAAGAGTACGTCGAGCTTGTCAAAGCGAGAGAAGATGCGGCGAAATCCCTTCAGCCGACGGAATAGCCGCTCGATTTCGTTGCGCTTCTTGTATATCTCCCGGTCGTATTCCCAAGGGTCAATCCGGCTCTTCAGCGGCGGAACGACAAGTGTGAACCCCAGCGCTAACGCCAACTGGCGGGTCTCGTTTCCCTCGTATGCCCGGTCCATCAGCAGAGACGGGTTCCCATGCTGAGGCCCCAGATGGTGCAGCAGCTTGCGCCCTTCCGGCGCGTCGTGGGCCTGTCCTGGAGAGAGGGAAAAGGTTATAGCTGTTCGAGCATCCGCGGCAACCATATGAATCTTGGTGGTCCAGCCGCCGCGGGACTTGCCGATGGACTGGGGTCCGTTTTTTTTAACGCACCCGTGCCGTCGGGATGCACCTTGACGGTAGTGCTGTCCATCGAAACCGCCTCCAGCTTGATGCGCACCATCTGTTCCTTCTGGAGGTGTTCGAATATCCGGTCCAGTACGCCGCTCTTGGACCAGCGGTTCATGCGGGTGTAGATGGTATGCCAGTTGCCAAACCGGGCCGGCAACCCCCGCCATTTGCAACCATGCTCGGCGACGTACAAGATTGCGTTGAGCACTCGCAGGTTCGAAAGGCTGACATTGCCCCGCTGCACTGGGAGATGGGGCGCGATACGTTGAAACTGGACTTCGGTTATTTCCATGCCAGAATTGTATCATAATTCAACTAATAGTGTTAACAGGCCCTAGACCAAGTATATCAAACAGACGTAGGGGCGGTGGGGCCGACACGGTCAGCCTCCCCATACCCCTGTTCAAATCGAGGCGTGTCACTGAACCCTGTCTCGTTCAGAATGATAGGTGACATATCATTCCAGCGTTGTTGCGGTGACGGCAGAGTACAACTCCGGATGGGGCATCAGGCTCCGATTCAGGGGGAGTACGGATGGGGAGTCCCCCTCTGACGGGGTGCTCGAGGGGTGTCCCCTCGACTTCTAACAACGTACCTGGGCGGGTGTAGGGAGGGAAGAACCCCGTCAGCATCAAAACTTAAATGAAGGATCAAAGTGTCACCAATCTACTGGACGAGGGCAACCCCCACCTTTTGCGAATGTGATATAATCCGGGTCGTCCCAAATAGACCGCCGAGGACTGTCGTGTACAAAAGAGACCTTCTCCCCTCCTTTGCCGGAATCAATACATTCGCACGCGCCCCTCATGGCGCCATCGATGATCTGAAGTCCGGCGACGTAGCTCTGGCAGGAGTGACCCACGACGGCACCTCCAGCTCTCGGCAGGGGGTGCGGAAAGGCCCCAAGGGCATCCGTGAGGCCAGCGTAGATTTCATATATGAGCTTCAGGCCTCCTCATCCAAGTCCCTCATCGACGTCGTCAGCGGCCGCACCCTGCACATGCCATCAGAGCTCAAGCTGGTGGACATGGGCGATCTCCAAATCTACCCCATGGACTTGAACAAGACCCTGGACGTGTGTCGCAAGACTATCTCCGACATAATCGGCAAGGGCGCCTTTCCCGTCGTTCTCGGCGGCGACCACTTCATCACCTATCCACTTCTCCAAGGTTTCGCGAAAGCCATAGAGGGAAAAGTGGGCCTGATCCAGCTCTCCAGCCAGATCGACCTGGCCGAAGAGGACGTTGTCTGGGGAAAGAGCTGGCATGGCTCCACCTTGCGTCGCATCGTAGAGAGCGGAAGCGTGGACAGCAAGAACATAGCCTTCGTTGGGACGCAGGGATACATATCTTCCAGGGAGTGGGACTTCGCTCAGTCGCAGGACATGACCATCATCACCGCCGATTCCGCCAAGCAGGAAGGCGCCGAATCCATAGCCGAAAAAGCATTGGCAATCGCTGGTGACGGCTGCGATACCATCTACGTCAGCCTGGACATCGACGTGGTAGATGGAGGGTACGCATCGGGGACAGGTGAGCTTTCTATAGGAGGATTAACACCCATCGAGCTGCTGGACCTCATGCGTGAGCTATCGAAGTCGAACAAGATAGGAGCGTTGGACGTGGTGGAGGTAGCACCAGAGTTGGACGTGCGCGGCAGGTCCGAGCGACTGGCCGCCGAGGCCGTCATCGAGCTTATAGCTCCCATGGTGTTCAGCCCCTAGTTCACTGATTCTGCAACATGACATCCCAGGTTCAACATCTGCATTCCAACACCCCCGGTATACTGACCTTTATGGGGCTGCCTGAAGGCGACTTGGAGCATCTGAAAGAAGGGATGGTAGCCGTCGCCGGAGTCTCCTATGATCTATCCTGTACCTCTCGCATAGGCTCCAGGTTCGGCCCTCGAACCTACAGGGACACCTCCCAATATTACACCAACGCCTTCCAGATCGATGATCTCGTAGAGGTCACCACCGGCGACGGCCTCAAGAAGTCCCAACGCATCAATATGATAGACATCGGTGATCTAAACGTTTTTCCCTTGGATTGGCCGCGCAGTGAAGCAATCCTTCGTGAGTCCATGTGCAAAATCGCCAGTACCGGGGCAATCCCCGTGATCCTGGGCGGTGATCACTTCATCACCTATCCTCTGGCCCTCGGTTACGCAGACGCCATTCGAGAACGCACTGGACGGAACACCGGCTACATTCAGTTCTCGAGCCAATTGGACCTGGGAGACGAAGACCCTGTGTGGGGAAGAGTGTGGAGGGGCGCTACCGCCCGTCGAATTCTGGACTCCGGGGTGATCTCCTCTCGAAACATGGTCTGGGTAGGCGCCAACGGCTACCTCCGACAGGAAGAGTGGGACCTGGCCCAAGAGCGAGAGCTGTCTGTATTCACTCTGAAGGATATACGGCAGCAGGGAATTCTGGAAGTGGTAGAGAGGGCTGCAGAGATAGCAGGAGAAGGCTGTCAGTCCATATACGTCAGCGTGGATTTCGACGTGTTAGATGGTGGATACGTCTCCGCCACCGGTTCTCCCAGGTTCGACGGCGTGGCCAATACCGAGCTGCTGAGGGCCATGGACCTGCTGCGTCGTACCAAGGCAGGCGCTTTAGACGTGGTGGGAATGAATCCCACGGTCAACATGAAGTCAGCAACTGGACAACGATTCGGAACATGGTTAATAGCTAGGTATCTCATGGGTTCCGTGCTATCACCTCCTTAGAATGGAGAGTTAAGCAACTTGTCAATCTTCACTGAACCTCCTACATACCTGGGAGCGCCTAGAGTCGATCTCGATGCTATAAAGCCCGGTATGACCGTCATCAGCGGCGCCCCACACAGCATGAGGGAACGGTTCGGGGAGCGTTTCGGTCCCAAGGGGATCAGGGAGCACTCTATAAGCATAGCCGACAGGCTGCGAAACACCTGGGAGGACGGCATCATAGACGTCTCAACAGGCAAGAAGCTGACACCCCTTGACGAGAACAAGTTGGTGGATATCGGCGACCTGAACATCTATCCCGCCGATGTTATGAAAACCACCGAGGGAATTGCCGGGGGTGTGAGCGACGTTGTGCGGCGGGGCGGATTCTCGGTGTGTTTGGGAGGCGACCACTACACAGGATACCCCTCCTGTCTGGGCTACACCAGGGCCGTGACTGAGTCCAAGCCTAACGCTAAAGTTGGCTACATCCACATCGACGGACATCTGGACTTCGCCGATAGCTATCCCTCCCTGGGCAAATACATGAATGGCACCAACGCTAGAAGAATCTCAG
Organism: Dehalococcoidia bacterium; assembly: GCA_965197675.1. Lineage (GTDB taxonomy): Bacteria > Chloroflexota > Dehalococcoidia > Plut-88900 > Plut-88900. The sequence goes on from OZ240221.1 coordinate 2,671,716, forward strand.
AGCTAGATCCCATAGTCCAAAGCAGCATGGTTTGGATAGGCATCCAGGGACCCTGCTATCTAGGGCAGGTGGAGTATATCCGCAGAATGGGAGGAACTATCTTCACCAGCGAGGACATTGCTGAGTTGGGCCCAGAAGAGGTGGGGCGCAGAGCCGGCGAGTTGGCCATCAAAGGCTGTGACTTCATATACATGAGCTTCGACATAGACGTCATAGATGCCGGTTTCTCCGACGGCACCGGCTCGGTAACTATGGGCGCCATGACACCGATGACTTTGTTCAAGATCCTGGAACCCTTATCCCAGTACCCTATCGGCTCCATGGACCTTGTCGAGACTGCACCAGCCCTGGACGCTACCAACAGAACTTCCAGATATGCTGCCGAGGCCTTATTGAGGCTGATCGCACCTAGAATCTTCCAAGTCCACTGATATAGCTAGGATATGAAATGCCATTAAGGACAATACCCCCACCCAAGACTGGCGGTATTCTGACCTTCAGCGGTGCCCCGAGGGGTACTATAGAAGACTTACAGCCTGGTATGGTGGGAGTCTTCGGTGTGCCGTTCGATCTGTCTTCTTCAGCCAAGATAGGCGCCCGGTTCGGCCCTAGAGCCTTCAGAGAGGCCTCCACCTATTACTATCCCCACACGGCCGTCGGAGGCGGCGTATTCGAAGTCGATACAAAGGAGAGGGTTAACGCCGACCTCGCCAGACCTAAAATTAGAGACCTGGGGGATGTGTCAGTCGTCCACACAGATTGGGCCGAGACCTCCTCCAGAATCAGCGAACGGATAAGTCGGATCGTTCTCAAAGGTACCTCACCTGTAGCCATGGGCGGAGACCACCTGATTACCCTGCCGCTACTCCAAGGCTATAAGGACGCCCTAATACGGCAAGGAGCCAAGCGAATAGGCTACATCCAGTTTTCCAGCAGATTGGACTTGGGTGATAAGGACCCCCTTTGGGGTGACGTGTGGGGAGGGTCCACTGCTCGTCAGATCATAGATTCGGGAATTGTCAGTCCCGAAAACATAGTTTGGATAGGAATAAATCGCTATGTCCGCTCCGAGGAATGGAGAGCAGCCCAGAAGCTGGGCGCCAAGATATTCACCACTGAAGACGTTCGTAGAATGGGTATCCATGAGGTCACAGCCCGAGCGATGGAGATCGCAGGTAAAGGTTGCGATTCTACATATATCAGCACAGACCTGAGCGTGGTCGATGGAGCACTCTTGGCAGGAACCGATACGCCCCGCTTCGACGGCCTCAGAAATGTGGACCTTTGGATAGCCATGGACATGCTCACCAGAGAAAAGGCGGGAGCTATGGATATGTGCGGCCTCAATCCCCTGGCGGAGATCGTGGGTCTTGGCGAGACCGGTCAGCGGTTCGGAGTGCATCTCGCTCTCAAGTTCATCCATCCTAAGATCGGAAGCATTGAGGTGAGGCCTTGACTCAAAGACATCCCTTCGGCAGTAACATAGGGGCGGCCACCTTTCTCAACTCACCCCACGTGGACCTGGACGCCATCAAACCCCGCACGGTGGTCATCGGCGGCGCCCCCCACGATAGCACTCACACCAGCCGATTCGGAGCTAGAATGGGGCCTCGGGGAATCCGAGAAGGCTCAACGGGCTTTGCGACCAGGCTGGCCAACGCCTCAGAAGAGGGCCTCATCGATCTCACAACCGGTAATCGATACCAGATTCCCTCGCACACCAACCTGGTCGACGTCGGCGACTACAACGTCTATCCCTCGGACGTCATGAGGACTACAGAGGGCATTGCTGGAGGCGTGGCCGAAGCAGTGAGGAGGGGAGGGTTCTCGGTGTGCCTGGGAGGCGACCACTACATAGGCTATCCCTCTTGCCTGGGCTACACCAGAGCCATTTCCGAGATTAAGAAGGACGTCAAAATAGGCTACATTCACATCGACGGCCATCTGGACTTTCGCTACGATACGGCTGTCTGGGGCAAGTACAATCACGGCACCAACGCACGTCGCATCTCCGAGCTGGACCCAATAAGCCTGACCAACATGGTATGGATCGGGGTCCAGGGTTGGATGGAGGAGGAGCAGGTCTATTCCATCGAGCGGCTCGGAGGATTGATGTTCACCGCGGAGGACGTTCACAAGATTGGACCAAAAGAGGTGGCGCGAAGAGCCGGTGAAAGGGCCAGCGCCGGCTGCGACTACGTTTATATGTCGGTCGACATCGACTTCATAGATACGGGCTTCTTCAACGCTACGGGCTCGGTGGTGAACGACGCAATAACGCCTCAGATAATGGCCACCATTCTGCGAGAGCTGTCCAACTACCCGATAGGCGCCATGGACTTCGTGGAGGTGTCACCCAGAATAGATACCACGGAGCGCTCTATGATCATCTCCACTGAGCTCCTGCTCTCCATCCTCGCCCCCAAGATCTTCGACCTGAAATCTTGATGTATAACGTATTAGCGAATAAACAGACCTACTACTAAGCTATTGAGGCCTTCTTGCGCGGTTTGGTTACAATAAGCTTAAGGACTGTATTTTTCCGTTGAGCCGCGTATCGAGCTAAGTCCTTTAATCGTCTCTCATCTCGATCCCAATGTCTATGCGTCTTTACTTCTATTATTACCATTTGCCCATTTTTGGTGGCGATGATATCAGGGGTATATTTTGACTGCTCAAGAGGTTGAGGGTCTATTCTGCCTCGGACATTCGCAGCCACATCGTATCCTTGCTTTTCCATATCCCGGACTATTCGACGAACCTTTCGATCATGGGCAGAAAGTTCTCTTTTAGCTTCTAACGCTTTCATTACTAGCACACCAATGGTTACCCCACAAAATTTCTTGGTATTCCTCCACTAATAGCGTAATACAATCCCTACAAAATCTCTACCCGATTCAAGGTGTTCTATCCAATCCTCTCGCACTGCTTCAACGGTATAGCTTGTAGAAATGTTGTATCTGCGTAAGGTAACATTCTGAATCTGACTATCATCGTCATACGCTGCACCTTTGAGTCCATCAAAGAGTGTTTTTTGTAGGTTATCAACGTCTACTCTATGTCCCGTTGTATAGAAGTAATGGATCTCTATTGCAATGTCGGTTTCTACTGGTATTGAAAATTGCTGTCTGGCAGTACTCCTTACCAACTCCTCGTATCGTCGAGCGGATCGAGCTCGCTTCGATCTTGCCACGCCAGGCACTACAACGCTTATTTCAGGCATAGAAAATCGAGGGCTTTAGTTTGACATCTCCATATAATCTTCTACGGCTGGCCGTACTGCTCTCTCAGCACACGTTTGAGGACTTTGCCTAACGGACCGCGGGGAAGCGAGTCGACGAATATCACCGACTCCGGTTTTTTATAGCTGGCTAAACGGCTTCGCGAGTATTCGATTATCTCTTCCGCTGTAGCGTTGGAGCTACTCTTCAGAGCCACAATTGCCCGCACCGACTCTCCCCACTGAGGATCGGGTATGCCTACGACCGCAGCTTCGTCGATGGCGGGATGGGAATGGAGAACCCCCTCGACCTCTTCAGGGGCTATGTTCTCCCCGCCGCGTATGATGATATCCTTGGCCCTCCCCGCCAGAAAGATGTACCCGTCCTCATCCATGTAACCCATGTCGCCCGTGTGGAGCCATCCGTTGCGAATGGTCTGAGACGTGGCGTCTTCGGCCTTCCAATAGCCCTTCATGACTCTGGGCCCTTTCGCCACTATCTCGCCCACCTCCCCTATGGGAGCCTCCTCGCCGTTTTCGTCGAATACCTTGACGGTAGTATCGCCCAGAGCTCGCCCAATAGACCCCAGCCTCTTGAGTTTTTTAGACCTCTCTTCTGGAGTGCCTTCAATGACGTGGTCCTCGGGAGAGAGCATAGTTATCGTCGAGGCCGACTCGGTTTGCCCGAAGGCGTTGATGAAGCGGGTGTTGGGGAACTTCTCGATGGCCTTGGAAATAACCTCCAGAGGCATGGGAGCAGCGCCATACGTGATGACCCTGAGGCTATTCAGGTCTCTATCCTTGAACTCGGGGTGTTCCATAAGCTGTTTGAGCATGGTGGGAACCATCATGGCCCTGCTGACCTGCTCTCTCTCGACCAGCTTCATCCAATCTGAAGGTTCGAACTGGCGTTGGATTACCAGCGTTCGCCCTCCGTACACCCCTGCCAGAACTGCCTGCATACCCGCTATGTGATACATAGGTACGGTCAGGATGTTCTTCTCTTCGATATCGGGGTCGGCGGGCGTGACATTGCTAACGACATAGGTACAAAGGTTTTCGTGGGTGAGCATCACTCCCTTGGGTTGTCCAGTAGTCCCAGCGGTGAACATCAGTATCGTCATATCATCGTCGTCTGTATCGACGAACACTTCCTCCGATTCGGCCTCGGAGACCAAGGCCTCATAGTCCAACATCCCGTCGACCGGACCATCGATGGACGCGTAGTGCTTTACCCCAGTGATCTGTTTGGAGACGGATTTCACCAAGTCGACGTATCGCTCCCCCACGAAAACGACTCTGGTCTCAGAGTTGTTGATCATATAGGTCTGCTCGTCGGCTTTTGCCCTGAAGTTGAGAGGTACGTATACCGCTCCCAGCTTGGCGGTCGCCAAATAGACCTCCACGCACTGATTGCAGTTGACCTGGAGCATAGCAACTTTATCGCCCTTCTGTACTCCTAGATTCATCAGAGCATTGGAGAGGCGATTCACCCTATCATACAAGTCTTGGAATGAGAATCTATTCCCTTCGAAGACGATGGCATCCCTGTCGGGACAAATGGAACTGGCGATCACCAAAAGTTCGGTAGTGTTCATACTGATCACCCTGAGAGGTTAAGGAATCGTCGTCCTATTCTATCGTGCCTGCGCCCAGTTATCTACTACATGACTGAGCCAAACAGGCTCGGCGATAGTAATCGCTCAGAAGCGAGTCGGTTATTCTTTTTTCGAGAGCTATGCCCTCGTGCAGAGTCAGGTCTGCGGCTTGACCTATCGCCTCCTTGGCATAGGCCAGCGCCGTCGAGTCCACAGGCAGTAATTTTCGGGTCATCTCTTCACATCGATTCATTAGATCCTTCCGAGGCACCACTTCGTGGACCAACCCCATCTGATAGGCGCAGTGAGCGTCGATCCTCTCTGCCGCAAGCAGCATCTCCAGCGCCTCAGAGCTGCCGACTATCCTGGGAAGGGTCTGGGTGCCTCCCGCTGCAGGAATGAATCCCAAGGACACCTCCGGCAGTCCCAATTGAGCGGATTCGGCGGCAATTCTCAGATCACAGCACATAGCAATCTCCAACCCCGATCCCAGAACGTACCCATGCAGTGCTGCTATCGTAGGTTTTCGCAGGGAAAGAAGCACACCCCATACATCACGCTCCCATCTAACCTTTCGAGCTATGACCATGGAAGGAGCCGTACCAAATTCGGTTAAATCGGCGCCTGCACAAAAGGCCTTGTTCCCGGCCCCAGTGATTATCAGCGCTCTAACCTCGCAATCATCGGCGACGGCTGTCAGTACCTCGTGGAGGTCATCTCGCATCTGTATGTTATAGGCGTTCAGGACCTCCGGACGGTTGAGAGTAATATGGGCCACGTTCTCTCTTTTCTCGTAGATTATGGTTTGGAAACCAACCACCCGAGATGCTCCTTACCTGCCCCTGAATCTAGGGGGTCCCTTTTCGAGGAAAGCCTCTATACCCTCGTTCCTATCCTCGGTAGATTGAAGGATCAGAGTTAGGTCCTGTTCCAACCCCAGCGCCTGGTCCAAGGTCATGTCCATCCCTTTGTTGACCGCTTCCTTGACATAGCGCAGAGCAATTGGAGCGTATGAAGCTATCTTCTCAGCAAGCTGTAGAGCGCCTTGGTGCAACTCTTCATAGGGGAATGCCCTGTGGATCAGTCTCATCCGTAATGCTTCCACAGCGTCAATCGATTCTCCCAGCATAATCATGGATGCGGCCGCGCCTCTGCCCACCAACCTGGGTAACCTCTGGGTGCCTCCATCCCACGGAACAAATCCGGCGATGACTTGATCTAGACCCAGTCTCGCCGACTCTGCTGCGAGTCGTATGTCGCATGCCAGGACAAGCTCCAACCCTTGACCTATGGTATCGCCATTCATGGCCGCTATAGTAGGAATCTCCAAGCCGGCCAGTTCATCGGCTACACGATGTCGTTTCAGCTCTTCCTTTATCTCTTGGAGAGTCTCCCCTTTTTCGATCAGACCTTTTATATCCAGGCCTGAGCCCATGGAAAACATCGGGCCTTCTCCGGTCAGAACCAGGGTTCTCACATCCCCATCATCCCTCACCTTACAGATTGCTTCCCTCAATTCCGCTGCCATTCGAGCATCTATGGGGTTGCACGCATCGGGTCGATTGAGGGTGACGATGGACACGGGTCCTCTCTTTTCGTATTTGAGGGCCTGGCAGTCCATAAGACAAATATCGAGGGGTATAACCGCTTACTTAAGAAATAGGATTTTAGGCTTTGGCGAGCTAGCCACCAGCAAGTACTTCCACCTCTTTTAGCCTGGAAGCGGCGGCATCCACCTTGGCGAAATCTTCCTCGTCAAACTTGTACAGCCTAGCCCCTCCATACAGAATCTCTCCGGCCGTCTCCCTACTCACCGTGTTCAATAAGTTGGTGGATACATTGGGAAAGTTGGAGTCGAAATGTGGATAGTCCGTCGATATGCACATCCTGTCAGCCCCTATCAACCCGGCTGTAGCCTCTATCTCAGGTTCACTTCCCTCTACCGCCGCCCAACAGTTCCTCCGAAAGTACTCCCTAGGCGTTAGCGATAGATACGGAGCATGGCTGTCCCTGTAGTTGGCATAGTCCCACTCTATCCTTGTCAGTATCCCAGGCACCCAAGAGTTCTGTGCCTCCAGATACCCTATCCTCAGCTTAGGATGAAACTCAAACACCCCTCCTATTATCTGTGCTATCAACGCTTGCTGCATCTCTACCCAGTGACTCGCTACGTGCCTGTAAAACCTATTCTCCCCATACAACTCGTTCATGTGGGAGTACCACGCTCCCGTACCCTCATGAAACCCCCATGCTACGTCCAGCTCCTCGTGTAGACTGTACAGCGGATCCCAGTAGTTGGAGTGCCAGTAGTGTCCGTTTACCAGGTTAGGTCTTATGAACGACGCCACCGCTCCCATCTCCTTCACGCACCTCACCAGCTCTTGGCAAGCCAGATTTACATCATGTATCGGCAATATCGCTGCAAATTTCAGCTGATCGGGATTGTACTGACAGAACTCGTGAATCCAGTTGTTGTACGCCTGACATAGCGCCAGCGACAACTGAGGGTCCATGCCGTTTCTCGCTATTAAGTTGAGACCCTCTGTAGGAAAGATGGTGGCGATGTCGATCCCCTCCATCTCCATCGCCATCACCTGCGCCTCAGGGCTGTAGTCCCGCTCTACCGCAAAGTCCATCCGACCGGTAGCAAGCAATCGAGAGCCGGATAGCCTGAGGTCCTTTTGAAACGAGGTTTCGTAGATAGTGATATTGGATTTGGTTGGCTTCCTGTACTGTTGAATTTCGTCATCAATGGAAAGGGGCAGTCCATCGACGACCCAGGTGCCGCGGGTAATTCTTCCATCTGCTCTCACTGCGGCGGTAACCCTTGGCTTGAAAGCCGGATCGAGGTATTTATCGAAAAGGTCCGGCGGTTCCTCTATATGCATGTCGCTGTCCACAAACCTCAGTCCATCCTTCATCTTTTTCCCTCTTCATTCGAGAATGTCAAACTCGGCAAACGAAACTCTGTTAGTTCAACCTCCCAGGCTTTCAAGGGTCTCTCGAGGACTCATAGAGATGCAAGTGAAGATGGGAGTGTCTCGCAATGTGTATCGGCTGCCGTCAGACTCCCTTAGATCCATCACCAGATCCAAAAAGTCAGATGGGCTGTCCGACTCAAAGGCCACCACGAACTCTTGGTCGTCCAGCCCGAAGGAATAGGTGGTGTTGATCTTTACTGACGGATACCTGTGGCCAATCTGTATGTGGGCATCCATCATTTCCTGACGAGCACCTTTGTCCAACAGATACCAGTCTCGAATCTTCACGAAGGGATAAACGAAGAGATATTTGGCTCCTATGGGTTTGATGTTGAGTCGCTTCCCCTCCTGGCCTGCGTGGCTGTGCTTCCCTGTATAGACAGACCTCTTGGTCATCGCTAGATAGGAGTAGGGCATGTCCAAATAGTGTCCTAGCCCCGTTGAGAGAAGGCGAGTGGTCATTTGCTGAATCGGCTCCAACCGACTGCACACCTTCCACAGGAGAAAGTCTGTATCTCCGCGAGTGCCTATCGTACTGTAGGACAGGACCGTCATCTGGTCGGAGAACTCATCTAGAATGGATAGGAACTGCTCTTTGCCCCTGGATTTCTCTTCAATAGGTAGCAACCTCCACTTTTTATCGATCTTGAAGAAAGTAAACTTTACGTACTGTCGTTTGTTATTATTCTCCATTCTGCTCCTAGTGAACTCCCCAGCCAGCTACCCAGAGGCCTCGAGTGCCACCTGTTCAGAGTTGGCACTCTGGTATGCCCTTATAGTAGCTAGAAGAACCTGGTCCATGAAAGCGTTCATCTCCCGCCAGATATCCAGCGCCTGCTGTGGTTTAAGATTCTGATCCTGAGTTACATTGGTGGAGATGTGGTCGAGGGAGTTGCGGAAGAAGAGAAAAGCCTCCAGGGCATCCTCCATGGCCAAATCATAGCTTGCCGCCTGTGCACCGTATTCCTCGCCCACACCTCTCGCTTCTTCTAAAAGTCGTGCCCGTCCTCGACGCTTGGTTAAGTACTCGCTCACCAGGTCGAGTAGTCGACGTCCCAGATGCCTCAGCTTGAGTTTTTCCTCGTCGGTCATCAGGCCGTGCCAACGCCCGGGTAGGGTCTGGCTCCGGCTGAGGCGGCGCCTAATCCTGGTCAGCGCTATATCCTTCAACTCCGAAAGCCCCTTGGAGTCTCCAGACCAACCCGACCTCTCCATGAGTTGATGCAGGTCTTCCTGAGCGAACCTGCGGTGTCCACCAGATGTCCGGTAGGTGCGAACAGCATTGTTGTCGGCCCAGTGGCGCAGGGTGCTTTCATTTACCCCCAAGAGACTGCTGGCCTTGCCGATGGGCAGCCAAGTTGTGGGGGGTTGATTAACTGTATTGGAGGGCGACATATCCATTATAAAATTGTAAATTTACCTAGATTTTGGGCCAGCTAATTCTACGCCTTCGCTTGTTTGAATGTCAATCCAGACAGGGTCCCTAAATTCCCCGGCTCCTTTTCCCTCGGGGGAAGATTAGAGTCTACTCCGTACTTCATACGGGAACGAGCAGATCCGGCTGGGATAACAGCCCCGCTCATGTGGTTCGACAAGCTCGCTATGGGCAGGGGTTGAGGTGTTTCCGGGCACCCTTCGACAAGCTCAGGGTGCCCTCGTCCCCTGTGTCATCATTCCCGTGCTTGACACGGGAATCCAGGGTCTGCCGGACAGGCAGTAGCACTCAACGCTGAGCTCAGGCAGGAGTGTTGCACTTGAAATGTGAATTCGCCCAATCCTTCAAAGCCTGCACTACCGAACTATACAGATTGGCCATCACCTGGCGAACATCTAGGGAAGAGTGTACCTCGCTGTCTTCTTTAGTGATGTCCTAGATTTCAACAAAGGCATCTAGTCGAGCTTCCACCCGGTTTTCCTGAGTTGTGAGTTGAAATCGGAGAAGCTGAAGGCCGCCATCAACACCAGTGCAAGGCTCAAGCCCAATAGCCGTTATGGGCGGGCGCACCTCATTCCAAGTTGGAGTTTGGCTCTTGCATGAGGGAATTCTACCCCCTCATCCGCGTTGCCTTGCCACTTTCATCGCCTCCGGGTTAGGGCAGTTAGGCGGCTGTTCTCCTCTCAACCCCGCCAGCAGGTTCTCGGTAGCCATCATCGCCATCTTCTTCCGGGTGGTCACACTGCCGCTTGCGATGTGGGGGGCGATGATGATGTTGTCCAGGGTCAAGAGCGGGTCATCCACGGGGATAGGCTCAACCTCAGTCACGTCCAACCCCGCCGAAGCAATGATACCGTTCTTCAGTGCCTTGTATAGGGCCTTGGGATCTACCACGGGACCTCGCGAGGTGTTGACTAAGCTTGCAGTTGGTTTCATAGCTGCCAGTTCATCGTCACTAATAAGATGACGAGTCTCAGGAGTCAAAGGAACGTGTAGAGATACGAAGTCGGCCTCGGCCAGGACTTGCTTCATTTCGGAGTGGAAAATAATGCCGTACTCATTCTCGGCTTTTTCATTCCTTGCAGCGTCGTAGTAGATGACCCTCATATTAAAACCTCTGGCCCTCTTGGCCATCTCTACACCTATACGACCCAGCCCTATGATGCCCAGGGTGGCTCCGTGGATATCCTGACCCAGCAGGACCATGGGCCCCCAGGTCTTCCACTTGTTAGCCCTGGTGTATCGATCTCCCTCCACCACGCGACGACCGGCAGCCATCAAAAGAGCGAAGGCGAAGTCAGCGGTGGTCTCGGTCAAGACATCAGGAGTGTTGCCCACGGGAATGCCGCGCTTGGTGGCCTCCTTCAAGTCAACGTTATCGAAGCCTACCGCCATGTTGCTTACCACCCTCAGATTGGGGGCGGTGTCAAACAGCTCAGCGTCGATCTTCTCCGTCAGCAGGCAGTAGAGACCATCTATGTCCTGCACCTCCTTCAGGAGAACGTCCCGAGGAGGTGGCAACTCCGAGTCCCACAGTTTCATATCAGTAGTCTCGCGTAGCACTGCCAGGGATTCATCGAACATCTTGCGGGTGACGTACACTTTGGGTCTAGGCATAACCACCTCCAAGGAAGAAGAGATGGCACTATTTTAACGTTCTATATCTTGATTTGCCAACGTTTTGCCTTTTGTGACTAAGCCCGGGCGTGATACACTTGCCTGAAATACCAATGACGTCCCAAAACTCCAAAGGCAAACATCCCACCTTCGCCGAGGTCGTAGCAGGCAAAGATGAGGCCGTAGACCTAGCATACGCTACTCTGCTCATCGCCAGAGCAGAGTATCCCACACTTGACGTGGATTCATACCTCAATAGGTTAAAGGAGATGGGTTCGGCCATTCAATCCCATGTAAAGGCCCCTGAAGACCCACTCCAGGTAGTTCAGGCCGTCAACAACCACTTATACAGGGTGCTGGGATTTGAAGGCAACGAGACCGACTACCACGATCCCAGAAACAGCTTCCTCAACGACGTCTTGGACCGAAAGACGGGTATTCCCATAACCCTGTCCATAATCTATATGGAAATGGGACGACTCATCGGCTTTCCCATGTCCGGTGTCGGATTCCCTCGACATTTTTTGGTCAAACACCGGACACCCAACCAAGAAACGTTCATCGATCCTTTCAATAAGGGGATCGTGCTCACGCCGGAGGACCTGGTCAATCGTCTGCGCATCACGTCGGGGGGCGAGCTAGAGTTCAGAGAACATTTTCTGGCAAGCTCCAGCAAAAAGCAGATACTAAAGAGGGTGCTCACCAACCTGAAGGCAATATACCTATCCCGTTCAGACTACACCAAGGCGTTGGGTATCATAAACATGCTGCTGGACATAGCCCCCTGGGACATGGATGAGTTGAGGGACAGGGGGCAAGTCCACTACCACTTGAAAGAGTATAAGAGAGCCTTGGAAGACCTGGAGACCTATCTGAAGTTCAATCAACAGGCGCCCGACGCACGCCAGATAACTCGAAACGTATCTTTGCTTAAGAAGCTAATCTAGCAGCCGACTGGAGGGGGCAAGAAGAGCCATGGACTACACGGTATGGGTAAACGGCGAATACGTTCTAAGGGATCAGGCCACCATAAGCATGAAGGACAGAGGCCTGCGACTAGGGGATGTAGTCTATGACACCTCTCGCACCTTCAATGGCAAGGTATACAGACTAAGAGATCATCTAAAGCGACTATATCGGTCACTGGTCTACACCAGAATAGACCCGGGAATGAGCATAGACGAGATGGAGCGACTAACCCATGAGGTGGTGGAGCGAAACGAGTCCGTTAGAGAGCCGGGCGATGACTACATGGTAACTCAGTTCGTAACCCGCGGCCAGGGAAGGAAGGCATATCAGGCTTCAAGGCCAGTAGTATCCATCTGGATAGACCCCATTGGATTTCCTCTATACGGCCCGAAGTTCGACACTGGAGCTCATGCCGTCATACCAAAGATTCGGAGCTACTCACCGGACCAGCTAGACCCCAAGATCAAGCACTGGAGTCGGCTCAATTTCGTCCTGGCTGATCTAGAAGCAACTGATGTAGACCACGACGCCTTTGCCGTCCTCCTGGACACACAGGGCAACTTAACCGAATGCAGCGACGGGGCCAACTTCTTCATCGTCATCGATGGAGTCGTAAAGACCTCCACAGACTACGCTGTTTTGCCAGGTATATCCCGGGACGTGATTTTCGAGTTAGCAGAGCAACTGCGTATCCCGGCGGTCAAAGAGGACATTCAGCCCTACCATGCCTACACCGCCGACGAGGCTTTCCTGGCCAGCACGCCCTACTGTATCTTACCGGTCGGCAAGGTGGATAACCGCATCATAAGCGAAGATATCCCAGGGCCAATCACCAAGCAGTTGCTAGCCGCTTGGAGCGAGCAGGTAGGTGTGGATATAGTGGGACAAGCCGTCGCAAGGGCGAAAGTTTAGAGCTATCTTAGGTTAGAATACGCCCTTTTCCCTCATCGCCGTTATGTCATCCCAACTGTAGCCGAGGATTTCGGTCAAAATCTCCTCGGTGTGCTGGCCAAGCTCCGGGGCAGGCGCTCTAACCTTACCCGGATTCTCGCTCAGCTTTATAGGCAATCCTAGCATCTTGATAGGTCCCGCGTTGGGATGCTCGATTTCCACGACGTAGTCGTTAGCCAAGGACTGGGGGTCGTTGAGGGCCTCTTCATAGGTCTGCACAGGCGACCACAGGATATCGGTGGCATTCAGCTTGGCTGCCCATTCATCTCTGGATTTCTTGGAGAAAGCCTCTTTGAGTATGTGAATAAGCTCCACCCTATGAGGTCCTAACCTGTCCTCGTCCGTCTGAAATCTGGGATCCTCAGATACCCCGTCCAACTCCAAGACGTCGCACACAGGATGCCAATGGCGCGGTATGTCCAAAACAGCCAGGGCCAGCCATTTATCATCCTTGCACTTGTATACATTCCAGAAGGGGCTGATTAGCAGCTGTCTATACTCCGCTGGATTCTTCCCCGAGAACAGATATCCCTGGACATTCAAGGCTCCCAGAGCCAATTGGCTGCCCAGCAGCGACTCCTCCACCTTCTGCCCAACACCCGTCCGCTCCCTGGATATCAGACCTATCGCGACGCCAAGAGCCAGCATGAAGGCCCCTGTCTGATCTGCCTGTCCCCCCCATATCTGCAGTGGGCCACTTGAGAGATGTTGGCTCATTATTCCTCCTCTGGCCTGTGCAGCAAGGTCCGCCGATGGTCGATTGGCATCTGGGCCTTTAGGCCCGAACCCGTAGCCTATTGCATAGACCAGCTTAGGATTGAGTTTATGTATGGTCTCGTAGTCCATACCCAACTTCACAAGTGACGGCTCTCTAAAGTTGGAGATGAACACATCGGACTTTTCCAGGAGTTTATACATCGCCTCTTTACCCTCTGGGAGTTTAAGATCGATGCCCAGACTTTTCTTATTACGGTTGTTGTTCTCCCAGTAGTAGTTCAAGGGGATACCCTCTCTAGCAATGCCCTCGAAATTCCAGCTAGAGAGATATCTGCCAGGATCACCACTGACAGGCTCTTCTACCTTTATCACATCCGCACCCATGTCTGCCAGCATGGCGCCGGCCACCGGGCCATGCTGATAGATAGTCATCTCCACAATCCGAATTCCTTCAAGAGCCATCACCATAGAAACCACCCTTCCACAGCGGGAACTGAGTCGCCATTAGATTATTATCGGGTAAATCCCTTGTCAAGAGAATATACTAGTCCACTTCCCCGGCTCCTGCTCTCGCACTTGATATGGGAATGAGGGGGAGACCCCACACGTCATTCCCATGCTTGACATGGGAATCCAGAGAAAATGTGTTGGAGGTGGGGAATCTGGGAGGACTGGCATTCTCAGGCCGACCCAATCCCAGCTACAGGATCGATTACAGAATCGACGGCGATACAGGTCAAACTGTTAGAAGCGTCGCTCTCATTGCTCTTTCAGGAAATGATGCGATCTGGATATCCTTGGAGGATCACCAAGAGATCTGGCTCCGGGCCTCATCAGTGGTGGACAAGATCTCCCCCGAGCAGCGATTGTGCCTTAACCGCCTACTGATATCCCAGGGCCTTGAACATGTCCAGGCCCCGTTGATAGTCCTCAGGACGATTCAAGTCCAGGAGGGCCACAGACGAGAAAACAGGCACCTCTTGGACTCTATCGGTGTCCTTATAAACCACCTGTCGCAATCCCTGAGTATCCTCGGTAAGGCCTTTCAACTCTTTGATGAGACTGGCGTCGAACACTGCGGGATGTCCGCGCTCACCTTGATAGGTAGGTATGGTTATCGTTTTTCCGCCATCCAGGTGAGCTTGAATCACCTGATCTAGAATGTCGGAGGGGCGAGGCTGGTCTACTCCCAGTATGACAACCGCCGATGTCTCAGAATCAAGGGCCTTTACTCCCGCCACCACTGAGCCAGACCTACCCCTCTTATAGTCAGGGTTTAGCGCCAAGCTAACATTTGGCATATCGGAGACTAGGGTTTTGAGTTTGTCGGCCTCGTGCCCCATAACAAGCACCATTTTTTGCACCTGCGACTGGGCGAGCTGGCTAAGTTGAAACTCCAGCAGAGTGGATCCTAACCAGGGTAGGAGGGCCTTGTTACGTCCCATACGGGTCGACATGCCGGCAGCGAGCAAGAGGGCGGAGACGTGAGTGGATGGGGAACAATGTGTCAGGCGGGTATACCTGCCTTCTCTCTCGCCTTCTGGACCAGCTTCTCGTTCATCTTCAAGTGGTCACCGGTACCACCCAGGCGAACCTTCTCTATCTCCGCTAGTATGCTAAGGGCTATCTCTTCAGGAGTACGGCCACCCAGGTCCAGCCCGATGGGCGAGTATATCTCCCGGACACGCTCAATAGGAATCCCCTCTTCTAGAAGAGAGCGATATATGAGCAGAGCTTTCCGTTTACTACCCACCAATCCCACGTAACGAGCCTGTGTTTTGGCAGCCTCTAGCAACGCCACGTCATCATATTTGTGCCCGCGGGTTGCCACTATAATAAAGGTGTTGGGCTTGATATCTAGCTCTCGTAGCCCGCTAACAAAGTCGTTGACTACGATGCGATCGACATCGGGGAATCTCTCCCTATTGGCGAACTCAGGCCTATCATCGACTATCATCGTCCGGAAGTTCAACAGCTTGGCGAGGTTATAAATGGCCAATGCCATGTGGCCAGCCCCAACCACTATTATAGTGGGAGGGCTGGTGAAGGACTCTATATAAATCTCAGCCCCATCTCCCGTTGTTACGAGGTCTTTGCGTCCGAAGGCCATAGACTCTTTAGCGGGTTTGATGGCCGCCTGATCCACCTGCGGGTGGCCCATGCTACCCAAGGTAGTTCCATCTTCCCGAATCAGCAGCTTTGACCCTACCTGCCCCCCCAAAGACCCTGCCTTGCTCAGGATGGCCAGCGCCACAGACTGTCCTCCACTATAGGCCCGATTTATCTCATCTGTGTACTGTGTAAATAGTGGGTCTTCCTGAGGTCTGTCTATGAGTATGTACATGGTGCCGCCACAGACCAAGCCGTCTTGGGCAGCTAGCTCGTCGGTGAGGGTAAAGCTTTGAACGTCTGGTGGGGTGCCTTCACCGATGGCGGTTTTAGCGGCTGTCCAAGCCTCGGCCTCCACACAGCCACCCCCCAGGGTGCCGGCAAAACTGCCATCATATCTGACCAGCATCTTGGAGCCGGGCTTCTGCGGGGTAGAGCCCCTGGTTCTCACCACGGTAGCCAGAGAAAAGGGGTCCTTTTTCTTAAGTAGCTCTTCTAGCTCTTCGTAAATCTCACGCATAGCTTTCTCGCCTTATTGGGGTATCTAGAACGGGATTACCCCCTTGAACGATTATACCCTACTAGCTGGGCCATTTCCAGATTGTGTACTCGTCCAGTAGATTGGAGCCCACCCGCCCGCTCTAGTGGGTTTTGTATGTGGGGGCACATCTCCCACCTCTCATGCCAGAGGGATGTTTACGTCTGGACTCCCTCCTTCACTCCCGAGAAGTCGCACGTCCAAACGGGTGGAGTAGGCGTTCCGACGGGTTTGTGCGTGGCAACTTGATTGTCTTTTTTGTTTAGCTTTGAAATTTGATTGAATTTTCTGGTCCCCGTTCAAACTTGATTGAACTGTAAAAAAAGTTTTGTTTTAGGGGTTTTCCAGGCACGAATATGTCGTTAATGTTGATTGAGTTTTTTCAGGTTAGGGATTATCCCACCCACCCTCCCAGGTAAGTGATTCTTGGGGGCACATCCCCCAAAGCCCCCTGCCAGAGAGATGGTTCTCTCTGGACTCCCTCTCAGGATGAGCGGGGGGCTTCCAGATGTGCATTCCCTGCCTGGGTGTGGAATAAGAGTGATACCTCCATGTAAGCTATATTTCAATCTGCATTATAGCACGTAGGTTCTCATCTGATATATAGCCCCGCGGCACTTTGCCACTTCCTCTGATCTGTGATGCTACTGGAGGAACTGAAGAGGAGTAAGGTAGCCAAGAGCTCAATGGAGACGCACCGTGTTGTATACCCACCGCCACTCTCTAGATGATGACGCTATTCTATGCGTCACCCATCATTCTGAACGAGATCAACACTATCCGCCGTTACCATGCTCTACACAAAACAGAAGGTGAATGTCGTCCTCCAGGATATCGTCGACAGTATCCGGAAGTCGCTCTTTAGGTACGAAGGTTAGCTTGTGTTTTTGATAAGCAATCGTATAACCTTTCTGAGCCTTCCACGCGAGTCGGTCATTTCCGTGGGTAGCTCCAGTGAGTGCTTGAAGGGCATCGTTTATGCAACCGTCTTCACCCCACTGGATCAAGAGATCGGGGTCCTTTTTACCAATCTTCCAAGCATCCATCGAATGAAAGAGAATCCTAGTGCCCAAGGCTGCACCCCTGCAATACTCTCCGTGGAAATTGACCGCCTCCACCAGCATGTCCCGGATGAATGGCGATGCGGCCCTGCCCTCTGGATACAGCAGGTCCCTGGACGTACGGGCTGAGAATATCGAGTCCCAGCCGGGGGAATAACGTTTGAGGTCGATCACAGGGGTACCGTCGATCATGTCCAACCTGTCAAGGTACAACTCCCTACCCTTGACGAATATCAACCGAGCCATGTTTAGACCCACGGGGTTGGGACGATCCTGAGAGCGCAGCCCGAAAACACCTCTCGCCGGCTTATCGCCGTGAGTTACCTGCAGCTTTTCACGGTCAGCACGATGAAACCAGCCCAAGATGATGACGTGAGTGTTGGACTCCATGTCCTTGAGTCCATCAGAGAACTCGACGAAGACCTCGATTCTAGCGGGAACTCCTTCTACCGGCATCTTGTCAGTATCCTTGACCGACGAGTGGACAACACCCATCGGCTTCAGCACGATGCTACTCTGACCTTTTTTATCCATCCAGCTCAACACCATCCTATTGGAGAAATTCATTCTACCTCAACCGTCGCATCACGCACTTCTGTATAATGATTAAGTCGAGGAAAGGTTTGATGTCCGATAATCCGACAAATGCTCTTGGCCACCAGGCGCCCGCACGCGATGAAGCTATGAAAGTGCGCATAGGCATCGGCATTTCAGAATGGCCGCTTTCTTCTCTCACGCCCGACAGCGTCCTGGAGCTAATCGACCGCTGTGAAGCCCTGGACATAGACTCCATTTGGGTGAGCGATACGCTGGTCACCGACGAGAACATACTGGAGCCCATAACCTTCATGGCCTTCATGGCAGCTCGAATGAAGAACATGATGTTCGGCACCAGCGTCCTGGTGGTCTCCACAAGAAACCCGGTTATTCTGGCCAAGGAGCTAGCTACTCTAGACCTGCTATCGGGTGGCCGTCTTCTACCGGCGGTAGGCCTCGGACCCGCCGAGTCCCGGGACTTCCACGCCACCGGCGTACGTAAAGAAGACAAGGGCAAACGCGCCGATGAGGCGATCCAGCTAATGAAGAGATTGTGGACGGAGGACCACGTAACCTTTGCAGGCGAGTTCTACTCGGTTGAGGACGTAACCATTACACCCAAGCCCTATCAGAAGGGAGGCCCCCCTATCTGGATTGGCGGACTGAGTGATGCAGCCTTACGACGTGTGGGGCGGCTGGGGGATGGGTGGCTGGTCTCAACTATAACCCCCGACGAGGTACGTAGGGGAATAGAGTCCATCCGACGCTACACTTCAGAGTTTGGTAGAGAAGTGCCGGAAGACCACTACGGAGTCTATCTACAATTTCGCTTTGCCGACGATCCTGACGAGGGGCTTGAAGCCGCCCTTCCCTATCTTTTCTCACGTCGGAAGCTGCCTTTTCCCGAGTTCACCGCCATAGGCCCCCCGGAGTTCATAAGAAGCAGAGTCAAAGAGTACATACATGCCGGGGCCACCAAGTTCGTCATGAGTCCTGCCTGCTCCGGCGATGTTTGGTACCAGCAGGTAGAGCTTCTAGCCCAAGAAGTCATCGCCCCGTTGCAGACCCCCTTCAGCGTTGAAGAGCGCCAAAAAAGAGCCGCTATTTCGTGTTAGAATCTTACAGGTTGTGGAATCTATCGAGGGATCCCAACCAACTTTCAGGAGGTGTGCTATGTCCTACCAAAACGTGCTATATGAGACCGATGATCGTGTAGCCATCGTAACCTTGAACCGCCCGGAGAAGTTGAACGCCTTGAGTGCGGAGCACATCAATGACATTATCGCAGCTGTACAGGAGGCAGAGGCTGACAGGAACATCAGGGTAGTTGTCATCCGAGGAGCGGGACGCGCCTTCTCGGCAGGCTACGATATCACCCCTGGCCGATTAGGCATGGATGACTTCGATATGTCCGATACCATAAGCCACTTTCGCCAGCAAAACAGTCAATGGCTCAAGGTGTGGAACTTAACCAAGCCCACAATCGCCCAAGTCCATGGGTACTGCCTGGCAGGCGCCACCGATCTAACTTTCTCTTGCGACATGATCATCACCGCCGAGGACACTGTCTTTGGCGTGCCCGATGTCCGCACCCTCGCATCCGTCGGCTGCCACATGTGGACATACCTAGTGGGCCCTCAGTGGGCCAAGCGAATAATGTTGACCGGTGACCCAATAGACGGCAAGACCGCGGAAAGAATAGGCCTTGTCATGAAGGCGGTACCTGCTGAGGCGCTTGAAGAAGAAGTTATGACCCTAGCCAAGAGGATTGCCAATATATCTCTGGAGATGCTGATACCCAACAAGTCTCTCATAAACAAGGTGATGGACCTGATGGGCCACAATGCAGCACAGCAACTGTCCACCGATACGGCGATCATTACGCACCACGCCGAGGCCACCAAGCGATTCCATGAGATGGGAGAAAAGGAGGGGTTTAAGGCGGCCCTCCTGTGGAGGGATGGGCCCTTCGGGGACTACTCCGCTCGACCCCGCAAGGGTTAGGGTTCAACTACGTACTTAAGAACCTCGCATCTGGAACAGCTTACCCTCGGACTTGAACGAGGGCGCCACAATCATCTCCGCCTCGTGCATGTCTTTGATTGACATGGCCCCGCACATGCCCATAGCGGTCTTCAACGCTCCTATCAGGTTCTGGGTGCCATCGGTAACCGAGCTGGGTCCCATCAGGATCTGCTCCAGTGAGCCCTTGGTTCCCACCTCGATTCGAGTTCCTCGAGGGAGAGCAGGATGGGGACTGGCCATACCCCAGTTGTATCCTTTGCCTGGGGCTTCGTTAGACTGAGCTAAGGGGGTGCCGAGCATTACCGCATCGGCACCCGCCACTATCGACTTGCAGAGATCGCCTCCAGTCCTTATGCCACCGTCAGTGATGACGGCTACGTATTTGCCGGTTCTACTGAAGTGGACATCCCTTGCAGAGGCGCACTCAACGGTGGCCGTTATCTGAGGGACACCTATGCCCAATACTTCACGGCTGGTGCAGGCAGCACCCGGCCCGACTCCCACCAGCAACCCAGCTATCCCAGTCTCCATCAACTCCAACGCCGTCTCGTATCCCACCGAGTTGCCTACAACTACAGGCACCCCGACCTCCTCGCACAGCTCGGAAAAATCCAGACCTCTGTAGCTGCGGGAGACATGTCGAGCAGTAGTTACCGTAGATTGGACCACTAGGATATCGGCTCCAACTTCCACGGCCACCGGAGCCAATCTCTTGGAGTTCTGGGGTGTAATCGAAACGGCGCAAACCGCTCCTGAATCTCTGATGGTCTTGATACACCGCCCTATGGCCTCTTCCCTGAACGGGGCCGAGTACACTTTCTGCATCAAAGGTGTCACCTCTTCAGCAGAAGCATTGATTATCTGAGTCAGCACCTCGGATGGATCATCATAGCGGCCATGCACTCCTTCCAGATTCAGTACAGCCAGTCCACCCAGATTGCTCATCTCTACGGCCATCCTTGGGTCCACAACACCATCCATGGCCGAAGCCATGACCGGGATGGAGAAAGTATGGCTGCCTAGGGTGAATTCAGCGGTGGTTAGCTCTGGGTTGACGGTTACTTGCCCAGGCACAATGGCTACGTCCTCGAACCCGTAGGCCCGGCGCGGCTCTTCAAACCTAACGTTATCCCTGGTGCTTAGTGGACCTTCTCGCGTCTGCAAATCGGAGTAACCGCCATCGCCGATGAGGGGTGCACTTGATATAGTGAATATACCAATAGCCAGGGTCTAAGTCAACGAAATTCTCCTCGATTTTCCCCCAACTTATCTCGTTCAGAATAACAAGTGACACATAGAACAGTGTCATCATTGAGATAGTGGGGGCGGGCATACTACACGGTGCCTTCCCGCCAAGCTCCTAGCTACCCTACTCCACTCCTCCTCATGTTCCTACCTGATCTGCCTGCTCAGGCGGGTAACATGACTTTTGAAGCACCGATACCTCTTTCGGCCTGTGTGTACCCACCCAGATATGTGATTTTGGGGGGACAGCCTCTACTTGGCGGTAGACAGGCCTCCGGACTCCCTCTGTGGAGACTTCTGGGACAGGGTCGTTTAGCTGGGTGATTTGGGTTGGTACAGTTGATTGACATCCGCCATGGAGATGCAATATCATCTGCTAAGAGATAGTTGAATCCCAAACAGGCAGACACCCTGGGTAACCTTTAAATCAGTCCAGAGAGGCTGGCAAGGAGCCGACGCAGTTGTCAGTGCCAAGCGATGCTGCTACCACCCCTTGCCAGATCAGGTAAGGGGTTTTTTCATGCCAGAAAACCCTATAATGTCATCGGAAGAGGTCAGCCGTTCGGCGCGTCGTATTGCCCACGAGATAATGGAAGCCCATGAAGACCTGAGCTCTCTTCTGTTGGTGGGAATACGAACTCGAGGCGTACCTCTTGCACTTAGGATAGCCTGCTACCTCAATCATCTGGACAGTCTGGAAGTTCCCGTCGGAGCCTTGGATATCAGCCTGCATAGGGACGACCGAACCTCCTCGTCCTCCTGGCCCCTTGTCCTCAGCATCGATATACCGGTGGACATCCAAGACCGAGAAGTGGTGCTGGTAGATGATGTCTTGTACACCGGCCGAAGCGTTAGGGCAGCCCTGGATGTCCTGACCAATCTAGGCCGCCCCAAGAGGGTACAGCTAGCTGTTCTGGTGGACAGAGGGCATCGAGAGCTCCCCATCCGACCCGATTACGTGGGCAAGAACATCCCTACCTCTCGAGTCGACACTGTCAAGGTCCGCCTCACAGAGACAGATGGCAAAGATGAAGTGGTAGTTATCGGTCAGGCAACTACTCAACTGTCCACGCCTGGGAGAAGCAGGTAGTAGTGACTCTCAAGGGCAAAAACCTAATAACCATCGATGACTTCTTCAATGCCGAGGTGGATGTCGTCTTCTCCCTTGCCGAAGAAATGATGTCTTCTCCGAGGGACTACTCCGACCTTTGCAAGGGGTTCGTCATGGCAAGCCTCTTCTACGAGCCCAGCACCCGCACCCGTCTCTCCTTCGAAACGGCCATGCATAGGCTGGGCGGGAGTGTGGTAACCGCCGCCGAGGTGGGAAGTTCATCTCTGGCCAAGGGAGAGAGCCTGGCGGACACGGCGAGGGTCGTAGGCAGCTACGTGGACCTAATCGTAATACGGCATCCCTGGGAAGGCGCCGCTCAAGCCATCGCCAACTACGCCGGGATTTCCGTAATCAACGCCGGCGACGGCAGCCATGAACATCCTACACAAACCCTATGCGACCTTTTCACGCTGAGAAAAGAGAAGGGCACGATTCGTGATCTTACCATCGCTATGTGCGGCGACCTCAAGAGCGGCCGGACTGTCCACTCGCTGACCTATGCGCTTGCCAAGTTCGGCGCCAACATAGTATTCATGCCGAGCAAAGGGTATGAGCTGCCCAGGGACGTTAGAGAGAAGCTCGGAAGAGAATATAAAGGCGTCCTCAGCCAGAGTAGCGAGTCAGACAAGTATGAATCCGGAAGGACTCCACTGGGCGACTTGGACGCCATATATCAGACCTCCACAAAACCCCATCAGCTGACATTGTTAACCGATATCGCGCTCAACCTTCAGCACGGAGACTACGACGTTATCTATGCCACCCGGTTACAGAAGGAACGCTACTCCAGCGAGGAAAAAGGGGGTGGTTATGTAAAACTGGACCAGCAGATGATGAAGCAACCGGCGTTCAAGAAGACATTGGTTATGCACCCATTGCCAAGAGTGGACGAGATAGCCCACGAACTGGATGAAGACCCTCGAAGCATGTACTTCAAGCAGGCGGCCTACGGAGTTCCTGTGCGAATGGCTCTCCTGTCTCTCATCCTAGGAGCAGTCGAGCGAGACCCACCGGAGGAGCCCAATCCATACTTCAGAGGTATCACATACCAAAGCTACAAGAGCCCCGATGGCATCGCCTGTGATAACGACAACTGCGTCTCTCACAGGGAGAGCGCCTACATAGTACCCGAGTTCTGGATCATCTCGGAAAACCCAGCCATACTCCGATGCGTTTACTGCGAGCGAGAGAGCCAACCCCAGTCGGCAGGCAGCTCCCGGACCCGTTTCTACCACAAGGCGGGAGACTTCAGTTCACGCAGACTTAAAGACAAGAATATCGTTTTCTTCGAATCTTACAAGCAGGCCCATGACGCCGGGTATCGGCCTGGATCCCGGGTCAAAACGCGGCAGACACAAACTATAGCGTGAACAGAAAAGCCTGGTTGGTATTGGAGGACGGCTCATATTACGAGGGTTATTCCTTCGGCGCGTCATCCTCCTCCTATGGCGAGGTAGTATTCAATACCACCATGACCGGCTATCAGGAAGTACTTACCGACCCCTCTTATTCAGGCCAGATAGTCGTCCTGACCTATCCTCTTGTTGGGAACTATGGCATCAACGCCGAGGATATGGAGTCCCGCCAAATTCAGGTGAGAGGCTTTGTTGTTAGAGAGGACTGTCCCCAACCCAGCCACTGGGGCAGCACCTCAACCCTGGCCGAGTTTCTCACATCTCAAGGAGTGATCGGAATAGGGGGAGTCGACACGCGAGCCATCACCCGGAGGCTCCGTTCATCCGGAGTTATGATGGGAATGATAACTTCAGATGATGCTCCCCATGTCGCCCTGGCACACCTTAAAGACCTTCCCAGGTACGATGCCATCGACTTCGTCCACACCGTCTCAACGTCTTCTCCTTACGAATGGAGTGGAAGTGAATTACAAAAGGAGCCCTGGTGCAATATCCTGGCCCTCGATTACGGGCTCAAGTTCAGCATCTTGCGCGTCCTCAGAAAGATGGGATGCCGAGTTAAGGTTGTACCTGCGACCACTCCCTTGGAAGACATCCTGGACATCAACCCCGACGGCCTCATATTATCTCCCGGCCCCGGAGACCCAGCCCTTCTGAGCCAGGTAGTGGATACAGTCAAGTCCCTGGTAGGTGTCAAACCCATTATGGGAATATGTCTTGGCCATCAGATTTTGGGCAGAGCCTTCGGCGGAGAGACCTTCAAGCTTAAGTTTGGCCACAGGGGCAGTAACCACCCCGTGCGAGACCTAGCTACCGGCCGAGTCCATATAACCGCCCAGAACCACGGCTATGCCCTCGATGCTGACAGCCTGCCCTCCTCTGTAGAGGTAAGCCACATAAGCCTCAACGATGACACAGTCGAGGGAATTATCCACAAGGAGTATCCCATCATCTCCATTCAGTACCACTCAGAAGCGTCGCCCGGCCCCCTAGACAACGTGTATCTCTTTGAGCGCTTCTTAGATATGGTGAGATCTGCAGCATGACCACTGTCATCTCAAAAGTCCTGGTTATAGGCTCCGGCCCCATAGTCATCGGACAAGCAGCAGAGTTCGACTATGCCGGCACCCAGGCCTGCAAAGCCCTACGAGAAGAGGGGGTTACCTCCGTCCTGGTCAACTCCAATCCCGCCACTATCATGACCGACGAGGGCATTGCCGACATTGTCTACATAGAACCTCTGACCGCAGACGTCATATCTCGAATCATAGAGAGGGAGCGTCCTGATGGCCTGCTCCCCACACTGGGAGGCCAAACAGGACTGAATCTAGCCGTCGAGTTGGCGGATGCCGGCGTCCTGGGCCGGTACAACGTTCGCATGCTGGGCACGCCCCTAAGCACCATCCGGAAGGCCGAGGACAGGGAGCTGTTCCGCCAGCTTCTGGAAGACATAGGTGAGCCAGTTCCCGATAATGCGACAGTAACCACAGAAGATGAAGCCCTCGAAGTCGCTGACAAGCTGGGGCTGCCTCTGGTCGTGCGCCCCGCCTACACACTTGGCGGGACGGGAGGAGGGGTAGCCAGGACTCGAGAAGATCTGACCTCCATAGTCCAGGGAGGTCTCGCCGCAAGCCCCATCAAGCAGGTCCTTCTGGAGCGCTACCTGGAAGGGTGGAAAGAGATAGAGTACGAGGTTATGAGGGACTCGGCAGGCAACTGTATCACCGTGTGTAACATGGAGAATCTGGACCCTATGGGAATTCACACGGGAGACAGCATAGTCGTAGCTCCCAGCCAGACCCTATCCGACAAAGAGTACCAGATGCTCCGCTCGGCCAGTCTCAAAATCATAAGCACCTTGGGAATCGAGGGCGGGTGCAACATCCAATTCGCCATGGCTCCAGGGCCTGTAGTGGCAGAGGCGTTCGGCAGCAAAGCAGAACACCCCTCCGACTATTACGTTATAGAAGTCAACCCCAGAGTAAGTCGAAGCTCTGCTCTCGCCAGCAAAGCCACCGGATACCCCATCGCACGGGTTGCGGCGAAGATATCGGTGGGCCGCACACTGGATCAGATTCCCAATGCAGTGACAGGACAGACATTGGCGGCCTTTGAGCCCACACTAGACTATTGTGTTGTCAAGATACCTCGCTGGCCCTTCGACAAGTTCGCCACCGGCGACCGCTCCATAGGCACTCAGATGAAGGCCACCGGCGAAGTGATGGCCATAGACCGATGTTTCGAGGCCGCCCTGCAAAAGGCAATCCGCTCACTCGATATAGGGTTACGTCCCCTCTTCTGGGAGGACAAATCTTGGTCGCCCGCTGTAGGCTCAGAAAGAGGCGCATTACCACTTCACCCCAACGACCTTCGAATGTGGGCATTGATGAGCGGGCTGAGAAAAGGCATGCTTCCTGATGAGCTATCCAGGCAGACGGGTATCGATTCATGGTTTACTACCAAACTCCAGAACATAGTGGAGATAGAAAATATGCTGCTTTCTGAGACCCTGAATCCTGACCTGCTACGACAGGCAAAACGTATAGGCTTTTCCGACGAAGATATCGCAACCCTTGCGGATAGACTACCCGAGCAGGTCCGTAATCTCAGACACGAATGGAATATTCGGCCAGTCTTCAAGATGGTGGATACTTGTGCCGCGGAGTTCGTAGCGGAAACCCCCTACTTCTACAGCTCTTATGAGCAGGAAAACGAAGCCGACTCGGTCGGGGGATCCCGAGCTCTAGTTGTCGGCAGTGGCCCCATAAGGATTGGTCAGGGCATCGAGTTCGATTACTGTAGTGTGCACGCCGCTTGGGCGTTGCAGAAGGAGGGAACCAAGAGCATAATGGTCAACTCCAACCCTGAGACCGTCTCCACAGACTTCGATACCAGCGATAGACTCTACTTTGAACCGCTAGACGAAGAGAGTATCAGAGACATTTTAGACAACGAGAACGACTCCTCGAGCAACGGAGTGTCCATTACGCCTACGGTAGTCCAGTTTGGGGGTCAAACGGCAATCAATCTTGCCGGTCCTCTTCACCGCGGTGGCGCACCCATCCTGGGTTCCACCGCCGAGGCCATAGATATAGCCGAGGACCGTCACCGCTTCGAGGACTTTTTGAATCGGCTTGGCATACCTCAGCCTCCCGGCGCAGCCATCTCCACCGTGGAAGAAGGGTTAAATGTCGCCCAGACCATAGGCTATCCGGCGCTGGTACGTCCCAGCTACGTGTTGGGTGGTAGAGCCATGGAGATTGTTCACAATGCCACCGAGCTTATACGCTACATGACCGGCGCCGTGGAGGCTGGAAGAGGGCGTCCAGTCCTCATCGATAAGTATCTGGAGGGCAGAGAGGTGGAGGTGGACGCCATTTGTGATGGAGAGAGGGTGCTCATCCCAGGCATAATGGAGCATGTGGAAAGGGCCGGGGTTCACAGCGGTGATTCCATGGCCGTATATCCGCCCCTCAACCTTACTCAGGCTCAGACCGATTCTATCGTCGAATATACGATTCAGATAGGACTGGCTCTGGAAGTCTCCGGCCTGATGAACATCCAGTACGTGGTGATGGATTCCGCGCCAACAAATGAAGAGGAGGACGAGCGTATAGCGGGAGACAGCTCGATAGTTTACGTCTTGGAAGTGAATCCCAGGGCCAGCCGTACCTCACCCTTCCTGTCCAAGGTCACAGGCATACCCATGGTCCAGATAGCGACGAGAGTAATGATGGGCACTAGTTTGGAAGCTCAAGGATATCCTTCTGGACTTTGGAAGAGTGGCAGTATAGTGGGAATCAAGGCTCCTGTGTTTTCCATGTCAAAGCTTGCGGGAGTGGATACTTATCTGGGGCCTGAGATGAAGTCCACTGGCGAGGTGATGGGTATAGATTACACATTCAGTGCAGCCCTGACCAAAGCCCTATTGGCTGGAGGTATGATGCTGCCTCCCGAAGGCGCTATGCTTCTGAGCATCGCCGATCGCAATAAGGCGGAAGTACTACCCATTATCCGTAATTTGGCTTCGCTGCCCTATCAACTCTTCGCAACGGAAGGAACAGCTGCCATGATCAGAGCTCTTCACTTACCAGTCACGACCGTAGCCAAAGTTGGGGAGGGGCATCCCAACGTCGTCGAGGTCATACAGAATGGGAAGGTAAACGCCGTTCTCAACACAATGACCGGTCGTCGTACTCCCTTAAGAGACGGCTCTGAGATCCGAAGGGCTGCGGCAGAGAAACGAATCCCCTGCTTTACCTCATTGGACACTGCCAAGGCTGCGGTGGAAACTCTACTAAGGGGCCCTCAAAACTATAGCATCAGAACTATGGCAGAATACCTGGCTGGGTGAGTCGTCATGAAGCTTCGTAAGTGCAAAGTGCTTTGCAACGAGATCTTAGGCCCAGGCGTGTGCTGCCTGTGGGTTGAGATGCCTCAGGTGGCAGCCAGCGCATGGCCCGGCGAGTTTGTGATGATCCCCTGTGTCGGGGCCGATAACCAATACGACCCCCTCCTTGCCCGAGCTATCAGTATTCATCGGTACGGTCCCAAGATAATGGCCAGCGAGCCCGACGTTCCTCATCCTGAGTGGGTGACTCCCACCTCTATAGCATTGCTCTTTAATGCCAGCGGTCTGGCCAGAAGCTGGTTGGGAGCAAGAAAGACAGGAGATGAGATATACGTGCTGGGACCACTCGGCAGGGGTTACGAGATCGACTCCAACGCAAAGCACCTTTTGTTGGCCGGCGGTGGCACCGGCCTAGCCCCTCACGTCGCGCTTGCCGACGAGGCTTTAGCCACTGGTCGCTCAGTGACCATCATCTCTGCTGGAAGGACGGCATCACTGCTTTACCCTCGGGAGAGAATTCAGAGCAAAGTTCGGCACATAGAGGTGACGGAAGACGGCTCAGTGGGCGAAAAAGGACTGATCACCGACTGCCTGCCCAAATACGTGGATGAAGCCGACCAGGTATTCCTCTGTGGGCCTGTCCCCATGTACAGAGCCGTACTTGACACCTATAGTCGTATGGGAATCGACAAGCCCACCCAGGTGCTCTCTGAGGTCAGGATGGCTTGTGGCTTCGGGATCTGCTATGGCTGCGCCATACCCACCAGGACGGGGATGAAGATGGTCTGTACCGACGGACCCAAGTTTGAGCTGGAAGAGGTGTTTTGGGAGAAGCTTGGATGATCGACACCCATCGGTTCCAAGACTTGTTCCCACCCCCCCACCCAGATAGGTTTTTCTGTGTGAGGGCACATCCCCCACACCCCCTGCCAGAGGGGTGAGTCCCTCTGGGCTCCCTCATTAGGGGATTTTGGGATGGCGCTGATGGATTTGGGGATGAGGGGTGGAAGATTTGTGCGAACAGCTTTACTGGTGCTCCTGCTGGTCTTTGCCTTCGCCTGTAGCGTCGACAGAGACGAGGCCCCAGCTTCTGGGCCCGCTGAGATTGCTAGCGTGAATTCGATCGCCTACGTAGGCCTAGACTACAAAATATACACCATCAGGCCCGATGGCAAGGATGAGAAGCTGCTGACTCTGTCCTTCGAGGAGCAGACCGTATCTGCGGCGCCTGCTCAGATAAAGCCAGCCGATATTGTCTACAACTGGCCTACCTGGTCGCCAGACGCCTCCAAGATAGCCTACAGCGGCTTCTCTCCCGATGGTCAGTCGGCAGCCTTGTACGTAGTAGATGCCTCCGGAGGGTTGCCTATCAAACTTTACGACAATCCTCCCGAAGCAGCAGGAAGATCGGTGACGTCCAACAGCCCTCACTACATCTATTGGTCGCCTGATAGCCGAACCATAGCCTTCCTCGCTCCCAGTACATCCAGCCTCAGTTTGTTGCTGGTGAGTTCAGATGGGATTGGCGAAGCCCGTACCGTAGCTGACGGAGCTCCGTCCTATTTCGCCTGGTCGCCCGATGGACGTCGGCTTCTGCTTCACCTACAACAGACTGTACGACTCGTAGATACCTTGGGGGATTTGACGCCGTCGATTCTTCCCGGCGAGTCCTTCTCCTTCCGCGCCCCGTCCTGGTCGTGGGATGGACAGCACATAGCCTTCTTGGACACGGCAGAAGCGGAAGAGTCTCTTAAGATCGCCGACATATCTGGCAACGATCCCAGGACTGTTACATCCATCCAGCGAACCAGCGTCTTCATGTGGTCTCCCGTCGCCAACGACCTGCTGTACACGTCAATGTCAGGCAGCGGCTTCGGGCTACCCACGTATTCGGGTATCAAGGCCTTCGACATGGATACTTCTGAACAGCGCGTTATCACCGAGGATGAGGTAGTAGCCTTCTTCTGGGCGCCCGACGGGACCAAAGTGGCCTACATATCAGTAGACCGATCGATCCCTGCTCTATCCTGGAAAGTTATCGATAGCAGGGGACAGAACAAGAGAAAGCTAACCGACTTCCTTCCCTCCGCCGACATGGGTTTAGTCCTCATCCCCTTCTTTGATCAGTATGCCTATTCCAACAGGGTCTGGTCACCGGACAGCGAGAGCCTGGTCTACACCGGCCGCTCAGTAGGTACCAATGGCGGGGGTGCAGATAGCGTGTTCGTGGCGCCTGTCGATGGGAGCGCACCACCGACTGCCATTGCCCAGGGCCGGTTGGCCTTTTGGTCGCCGAGATAGGCGAATCTCAATACACCATCTCACCCTTTATGAAGGCTTTAGTCCTGGGGTCTGAGGGGGCAGAGAAGAACTCCTCGGTAGCTCTCACCTCAACTACTCTTCCATCGAGAAGCAACGCTGCTCTATGAGCCAATCGTCGTGCCTGAAAGACGTTGTGGGTCACCAGGACAATGGTGGTTCCCATGTCTGCGTTGGCCTGGGCAACCAGCTTCTCGATCAGGTCCACGTTGTAGGGGTCCAGATTGGCTGTAGGTTCGTCCAATAGAAGAACCTCTGGCCTGATGACCAAGGCCCTGGCGAGGGCCACACGCTGTGCTTCTCCGTAGGAGATAGTAGTTGGGTGTTCTTTAGCTAGATCAGCGAGACCCAGCTGATCCAGCAGGTCTTGGGCTCGCTGCCTGGCATCGCTGTCTCCCCTGAGCTTGAGGCCGTATGCTACGTTGTTGAGTACCGAGGTGTTGAGCAAGAGAGGGTTCTGAAAGACCATCGTCATCCTGCGCTGCGTCGACAGTGAAGCCGAAGACGGAGTAGTTATCTGAACGCCACTAAAGACAAGGCTACCCGAGGTGAAGGGTTCCAATAGGTTAAGGATTCTTAGAAGCGTGCTCTTTCCCGATCCGCTGGGTCCAATAATGCCCAGAATCTCGCCTCGATCTATCTCCAAACGGTCAATGTGGCACGCTTCCCTATCACCGTATCTCTTCACCAGGTTGTCCAATCGATACAGGGGGGAGGTCATCGAGTGAGAGCCCTTCCTTGAAGCCGAGTGGCCAAAATGTTAATGCTGAAGGAGATGATCAGGAGAATGATTCCCAGGGCTATGGCCGCATCGAAAGCGCCCTTTCGGGTCTCCAGAACGATAGCGGTGGTCAGTACCCGGGTACTGCCGGCAATGTTGCCTCCCACGATAATCACCGCCCCTACTTCAGTAACCACCCTACCGAAAGCGGCAGCCAAAGCTACAATCATGGCCAGCCTCGCTTCCCTAAGCAGCGCTATGGAGGTCTGCCATCGAGTGGCACCCAGGCTCCGGAGCTGCTGTCGCATCTCTGGATTGATTCCCAGAATCGCAGATAGAGTAAGGCTGGAGACGACGGGAAAGGCGATGATGAACTGGGCTACTATGATGGCTAACGGGGTGAACAGCCAGTTCAAAAACCCGAATGGCCCGTTGTGAGAGAGGAACAGAAAAACTAGCAAGCCCACCACCACTGTGGGAAAGGCCATGCCCGCATAAGTGAATCCGATGAGGAATCTCCTGCCGGGAAAGCGAGCGAAAGCCAGCCACACACCGTAAGGTATTCCCAGAAGAGCGGCCAGCAACAGCGCGGCCCCAGATACCTGGAGAGAGAAGAGAGCTATCCTCCTCACCTCGGGATCCAGATTGACTATGAGCTTGAAGGCCTCGGCTATTCCAGAAGCTATCTCATCCATAAATCATACACTTACCTTTGGTGTAGGCTCACTGGACGGTTTCGACATCCAAATTCACCGGCGTGAACAGGGGCTGGCCAAATTTTTCCATTCCAAACTCACTGATGACCCGCTGGGTTTCCTCCGATACCAGATAGTCGATGAAAATCTGGCTCAACTCAACCTGGACATCGGGAAACTTGTCTGGGTTAGCGATCATAACGTGATAAGGGTTGAACAGAATCTCATCTCTCTCCACCATGACCTCCAGCTCCAGATCAGTCCTGGACAAGTAAGTCCCCCTATCACTCAGGACGTAGGCCCGTTTCTCATTGGCGGCCGTTAGGGTCCCTCCCATTCCCTGCCCCAGGGATAGATACCAATCCTCTTCTTCGGGAGTTGCCATACCCGATTGACCCCAAATGATCAGCTCCTTGATGTGGGTTCCCGACTCGTCGCCCCTAGAAGCGAAATCTGCTTCGGCTTCCGCTATCCGCCGAAAAGCCTCCGCGGCGCTGCTCAGACTCCTTATTTCTGCCGGGTCGGCTGATGGCCCCAGTATCACGAAATCGTTGTACATAACGTACGTCCTCTCGATGCCGAAGCCTTCCTCGATGAACTGCATCTCCTTGTCGGGAGCGTGCACCAACACCACGTCGGCATCTCCCCTGGAAGCCAGGGCTAAGGCCTGACCTGTTCCCACCGACACCACTCTCACACTCACGTTGTGCTCCTCTTCAAATCCGGGAATGATGGCGTCCAGCAAACCCGAGTCGTAGGTGCTGGTGGTCGTAGCCAGCACTAGAGAGCGTTTGGGATTTAGCTCACACCCACCGAAGAGAAGCAGCAACCCAAAGACGAGAATCAGACACACCTCGAAAAAACGTAGGAACATACAGTGACCTCGCCTACCAGCTAGTCTGGCTATCTTAGCCTCTGACATGTCAACTTGTCAATATATACAGTGTACTGTACAATGAGTATCAAACATGGCAAGGGTCATCAACAACATACGACAGCCTCGCCTATCGACTGGTCTATCCCAAGAAGCACTAGCCCAAGCCGTAAATATCTCTCGCCAGGCCTACGCGGCTATCGAGGCAGGCAAATCTGTGCCATCTACAGAAGTCGCTCTAAGACTGGCAAGAGCCTTGTGCACAAATGTCGAGGCCCTCTTCTCTCTACCCGAAGATCACCCAGAAAGGGTGGAGGCGGAGGTTATCGGAGAGACCCAGGGTCTCTCCATTCCATCTCGAGTGCAACTCCTCAAAGTGGGGGAGAGGCTCATGGCCCGGCCGCTGGTAGGGCAACATTCCACCTTTTACTCCATGGCCCAAGCCGACGGCATAGCCAGCGGCCGGCGCGAGGAAAACATGGTTTCGGTAGAGCTGATGACCCCTCGGAGAGGGGTACAGCAGCTGGTCGTAGCAGGAGGGGAGCCATCTATCACCCTGCTTGGCCGAGAGCTGAAAGGCAGAGATATCGATCTGGTATGGATAGGACTGGGCAGTAATCGAGCCTTACGCTATCTAGTAGATGGGGCAGCCCACGTCGCTGGCTGCCATCTCTTCGACAAGGCCACTGGAGCCTACAACCTGCCCTGGGTGGAAAAGCTAGTCCCCTTCAAATGCACTGTGGTCACCTTCGCCGTTCGAGACCAAGGTCTCATGGTGGCTCTGAATAATCCCAAAGGAATATCCGATGTGTCCCATCTGGCACGGTCCGACCTGCTGTTGATCAACCGGGAAGAGGGGTCAGGTAGCCGGGCTTTGTTGGACAACTTGGTGGAAAAGGCCGGCATACCCCACCAGGAGATTAACGGATACAACAGAACGGTTGCGGGACATCTGGCCGTCGCCGACGTAATTTCATCCGGCCTTGCCGACGCAGGAATAGGAGTCCGAGCAGCGGCGAAAGCTCGAGGGCTGGGGTTTGTGCCCCTAGGAGAAGAGAGATACGATCTGGTAATACCCGACCACTTCCTTCATTTGCCTATGGTCCAGGCATTCCTGGACACTCTGAAGCTCCCCAACTCCAGACGTCAGATAGAGGCCCTGGGGGGCTATGATGTCGCGTCCATGGGAATGTCCGTATCTGGATCATAAGCTTACCGAGTCGCCTCCGTCGCTACCGACAGGACAGACAGGTCTGAGACAGCACTCGCCGCACAAGGGCAGCTTACGGCAGATTCTCTTTCCCAAAGTCACCAATAAAGCGTGATACTCATTGAACAGTTCGGTATCTCGGGGTAGCTCTACCTCGAACATCCTCTGATAGGCTCGGTACGACTCATCACCTGGTGTTCGTCCCAACCTGGAAAAGATGCGTCTAGTATAAGCATCTATAACGAAGATAGGTTTGTGGGCGGCGTACAGGACAATGGAATCGGCAGTTTCTTCCCCAATGCCGTGGATTGACAAAAGTTCCTTCCGCAACTCAGATGTATCTCTGGTGAACATGGCACGCAAGTCATCCCCATACCACAGACCCAGATGCTCGACGAAGGCTTTTATCTTCTTGGCCTTGGAGTTGTAATATCCGGAAGGATAGACCAGCT
Organism: Dehalococcoidia bacterium; assembly: GCA_965197675.1. Lineage (GTDB taxonomy): Bacteria > Chloroflexota > Dehalococcoidia > Plut-88900 > Plut-88900. The sequence continues at coordinate 2,705,867 of OZ240221.1, forward strand.
GAGCCAGATCAGACAGCGACACTCCTCTCATAGCAGCCGGCTTCAGGGCATCCGCCCTCTTCAGATTGTCTAGAGCTTTCTCCACGTTCCCCCACGCCGCCGACTGGGTTAGGATGGCCCCGATAATTACTTCGAACCGCGTTTCGGCTGGCCACCAATGCTGTGGCCCAAAATGCTCGTAAAGCCTTTCGTAGACATCCATCAAAGCAACTCGATCTCTTCGCCTTGGAGACCTGTCACTCTTCAGTCTTTTGCTCACCGCAGGCAAACCGGCACCTCCTCTGTGACCAGAATCTCCTTTAGGCTCACCCGGCACTTGTAGGCGTACGCCTCGACTCCTCTACTGACAGCCTGCCTGAGGGCTGCCGAAAACTCCTTATCAGCCTCCTCGTGAGGAGCAAATCTCACGGCATCCTCTCTTTGGATAACAAACACGGCCGCAGCTCTATGTCCTTGCTCTACGGCGCTGGCCAAGGCGCCGACGTGCTTTGTACCCCTGCTGGTTGGAGCATCTGGGAACAGGGCGGTCCCATCCACCACGAGAGTTATCGACTTGGTCTCTATAAAACACTGACCTTCAGCGCCTGACAAGCGAATATCGAGGCGGCTATCCTCAAAAGTAACTTCTCTATCTACTGTGGGGTGGCACTGGAAGGGAACCATAGTACCCGAGCGTATAGCCTCCTCCGTCAAGAAGTTGGGCAGCCGTGCATCGCAGGAGACTAGAGTGCCACTCACATCTACCAGAGAAAGGTCGTAGGCAGTTTTACGATGTGCGCCAAGCCTAGGAGTCAAATACACCTTGCTCCCTCGAATAAAAAGCTCTCTCAGCCGCCCGGAGTTGGCAACATGGGTAGTCACCTCTACGCCGTTGAGGTTGACCAGGGCGGCGAACCTGTTCAGCCGTTCAATGAACGCTGCCTCGACCAGATCGTTGGATAGCCTCAAAATAGCCCTTAAGACCTACTCCGATAACCAGTGGAGAGGGGTATATAATACTTCAAGGAGGCGGGAAGGAAGTGAAGTTCATCAACAAATTGTTGGCCTGCTCCAGGTCCAATGATAGCTTATTGTGCGTTGGCCTAGACCCCGATCCCCAACGGATGCCCATCGAAGACGTTCTCGCCTTCAATAAGGCCATTGTGGACGCTACGAAGGACCTGGTTTGTGCATACAAACCAAACCTAGCCTTCTACGAAGCACTTGGTTTGGAAGGCATAAAGGCCCTGCAGAATACCGTCGAGTACATCCCAGAGTCGATCCCAGTAATCGGAGACGGCAAGAGGGGTGATATCGGCAACAGCTCTCGAGCTTACGCTCACGCTCTCTATGACGTATACGGCTTCGACGCCATAACGGTAAGTCCATACCTGGGACACGACTCCATAAGCCCCTTCCTGGAGCATCGAGAAAAAGGGGTCTTCATTCTGTGTCGGACATCCAACCCCGGCTCTATTGATTTCCAAGAGCTGAAGGTAAACGGCAGTCCAACCGCTGAGATACCTCTTTATCTACAAGTTGCGGCAAGGGCCAGGGAATGGAACATCCACAGTAACGTTGGGCTTGTGGTGGGGGCTACCTTCCCCCATGAGCTAAAGAGGATAAGAGAGATGTGCCCAGACATGCCCATCCTCATTCCCGGCGTTGGACCTCAAGGCGGCGATCCGGGAGCTGCCGTTGCCGCCGGAGTCGATGAAAAGGGAGAGATGGCACTTGTAGCCTCCTCTCGACAGGTCTTGTACGCTTCTCAAGAAAGCGATTTTGCCGAGGCCGCCAGATCGGAAACGCTAAAATTGAGAGAGCAGATAAATCAGTTCAGGAAAATGCCACAGTGATCGACTTCAGGCTAGGGAACGTGGTACGCCTGAAGAAGGTTCACCCTTGTGGAAGCTACGAATGGACGGTGAGCCGGTTGGGAGCCGACATCGGCATCAAGTGCAACACCTGCGAACGGCGGGTGCTGATGGCAAGGTCAGACTTGGAACGGAGAGTCAAGGAGATAGTTCCCAAGGGCGAGGTCAAGCCTAAATCCTCATCTTCCCCCTAATCGGCCCAGATGCTCATCGCTCGAATAGCCTGAACTCCACGTCTATCGAGTCTTCATACAAGCTCAGCATAGCCACCGAGCCAGGTGTCATGAACTCGGGATAGCCTGGGCCCGGATTCACCAAAAGCGTGTCTCCTATATGGCGTTCTATCCGCTCGTGGGTATGGCCGTACAGAATCAGATCCAGATGTCCCATATCTTGAACTAATCGCTCTTCTATACCGTCGGGCTCCGCTCCCCAATAGGGATGGATGGCGCCGATTCTCCATCCTGCTATATGGAAGGTTTCCTGCCTCGATAGGAGACCTCTTACAGAGTCCGGGTCCGAGTTGCCGTAGACTCCAACAAACCTAGGAAACCTATCCCTCAACTCTTTGACCATGTCCAGCCCAGTGTAGTCGCCACAGTGAACCACCCAATCTGACTCCTCGAGGGCTTCTTTGACAACGGAGTTCAGCTGCTCCGACCTTTTCACGTGAGTGTCGGAAAACACCAGAAGCTTGGTGGCCTTCCTCGGCGACTTCATGCACCCAGTATACCGTAGTTATCGTCATTTCAAACCTTGATTCTCCTAGACCCCCTCTACCAGCGATAGTACAATTGGCGGGCCGTCTCTAACCTATCCACACACGTCCTCAAGTCATCACCTTGCTAACAGGAGTAACAACCGTTAGTCCCCAGATCGAATCATCTCGCTATCAGTGGGTGATTCTGGGCCTGGTGTGGTTCGTGTATCTGTGCTTTGGTATGAGCGTTGGCTCCCTTGCTCCCCTGGTCGACACCATCCGAGAAGACCTGGACATCTCGTCCACGGGTATGGGGATGATCTTAGGCACATGGCAATTGGTATATGTTCTGTGCGCCTATGCCATGGGTACCATGGTAGATCGATTGGGGGTGCGAAGGTCCATCGGGCTGGGGATAGGTCTCGTATCCCTCTCCCTGGTTCTGCGAGCGGTAGCAGTAGATTTCTACAGCCTCATGTTCATCGTCGCTATCCACGGAATTGGCGGCCCCATCATCTCCGTCGGAGCGCCCAAGGCTGTTGCTGTGTGGTTTGTTGGAAGAAAGCGAGGGTTGGGTACAGGAGTGTACAACACCGGGCCGATGTTGGGTTCCATTCTCGTCCTCGCGTTAACCAACAGTGCAGTGGTACCCCTGACTGGCCACTGGCGCTACTCTTTCGTGGTCTATGGCGGGGTCGCCTTGGCAGCCACAATAGTCTGGTGGCTGCTGGCAAAAGACCCTTCAGACGACAATGGTGGGGCTGGCAGCACTTCAGAGATGATCTCAACTACCACGTCCGTGTCGGCCATGGAGACCCTCAAAGCGTTGCTCAAGCTGGGCAATGTTCGAGTCGTTCTCATTCTGGCCTTCGCCTCCTTTTTCTTGGAGCATGGACTGGCCCAGTGGCTGCCCACAGTGTTCATCGACCAAGGCAGGTCAGATTCCATAGCTGGTATCTTGGCTGCTATTCCCCTGACGACGGGAATTCTCGGACTCCTCTTTATCCCATATATCGTGCCCCACAGAAGTCGAGCCTGGACTTTAACGATCCTCCTATTGATCGGCGCCCTGGGTAACATAGGAGTTATCCATTTGGCAGGACCGGCGTTAATTACCATTCTTGCACTCTCCGGCCCAGCTAGATTGAGCGTACTGTCTCTACTGACCCTGGTCCTTATGGAGACTCGAAGCGTGGGGCGACAATACATGGGAGCGGCCAGCGGCATGCTTTTCACCGTAGCAGAAATTGGGGGCTTCACCGGACCTTTATTCTTGGGACTTCTGAGAGACGTCACTGACACCCTCACATCTGGACTAGTGCTTTTGACCGTAGTCGCCGGCACTCTGTCTCTATCAGGCCTCTTCATCACAGAGGAACACCAAGAGAGGTAAATCATGCAAATGAAGTGTATAATTTGAGCCTACCTATACCCCAACCGAAGTATCGAGTCCTGTAGTCATCAGGCAAGGAGCAATGCTGTGAAGTGGGTATCGTCTATATCGGAAGAGTCGTCCCTGGAAAAAGCTGTCCAAGACTGTGCCTCCCGCGTGGCGGAGGAATTGGCGCCCAACGTCCCGGACCTCCTAGTAGCCTTCGTATCGAGTCAGCACGCGGACAGCTACGAGGAGATACCTGAGCTGATCTCCGGCGCTATCGAGTCTAAGCACGTAATAGGCTGCTCCGGCGGCGGTGTGATAGGAGGCGGCAGGGAGGTAGAGCACCTCCCCGCCTTTGCTCTCACGGGCGCCCATCTTCCTGGCGTGGAGTTGACTCTCTTCCACATCAATGACGACGACTTGCCCAGCTTGGACGATGATCCTGGTGCATGGGAGGACGTGGTTAAGACCACTGCTCAATCCAAGCCCCACTTTGTCCTGTTGCCAGATCCCTTTACCATCCGTGCAGATAATCTGTTGCTTGGCCTGGATTACGCCTTCAAGAACAGCGTCAAGATCGGAGGACTTGCCAGCGGCGCCCATAACGCTGGTGGAAACGCCCTCTTCATGGAGAACGATTCTTATCGCTCGGGGGCCGTGGGCGTAGCTATGCACGGTAACCTCCGAGTAGAAACAGTGGTAGCTCAGGGTTGTAGACCCATAGGACATCCTATGGTAATAACGAAGTGCAATCAGAACGTGTTGCTGGAGATGGGCAGTCGCGTTCCGCTGGAGATCCTACAGGAGGTGTATGAGCAATCCAGTGAGGGAGACCGAATACTCATAAACTCCGCCCTTCACGTGGGAGTAGTGATGGACCCGTTAAAGGAAGATTTCCGACCTGGTGATTTTCTAATACGCAATGTAATGGGCCTTCACCGAGAAACGGGTGCACTGGTAGTCGGGGATCTGCTGAGGGAGGGACAGGTAATACAGTTTCACGTACGAGACGCCATGACCGCAGAAGAGGACCTGGAAACCCTCCTCGATAGGTACGTCTCCGAGAACAGCTCCGGTGACATATCCGGCGCCATGCTGTTCTCCTGTCTGGGCCGGGGACAACACCTGTTCGGGCAGCCCAATCACGACTCCGACATCTTCTTCAAAAGAGTCCCAGAGGTACCCCTTACAGGGTTCTTCTGCAATGGCGAGATCGGACCAGTGGGAGGGGCCACTTTCCTGCACGGTTTCACCAGCTCCTTCGCCGTCTTCAAGCCAGCCGAGTAATACAATTTGCGAGACCTATGCCTTGATACTTTTCAAGGAATACTTCAAGGAGAAGATACTGGCGGGCCACAAATGGCAGACGCGCAGGTTGTGGGACAGACCCAGGGCAAAGGAGGGCTCTGAGCAGCTTTTCTACCTTAGGCCGCCCATGACGGGAGAGAGGTCCTTCGACAGGGCCAGAATAACAAGAGTCTGGCAGGAGCGGCTGGGTGAGATGACCGAAGCGGATGCCAAGGCCGAGGGTTCAGAGAGTGTGGAAGACTTTCTAAGGATTTTCAGTCAGATCAACGAAAAGAAGATCAAGGGCAACATTAAAGACCTTCAAGTCTATGCCCTAGAGTTCAGTGTAGTAGAAAAACTGGTATAGTTTCGCTTACATAAGCTATCAGGGGAAGCCATGATTCACGAGATTCGGACTTACATGATAAACCCAGGGAAGATGGCGGAGTTCGAGGACTCCTTCGCTGAAGCCCTTCCCTATCGAGAGAAGTATTCAAAGCTGACCGCCTGCTGGCACACTGAGGTGGGGCCATTAAACCAGATCGTCCACATGTGGACATACGATGATCTAGACCACAGGAGAAAAGTCAGAGAGGAGGCAGAAAATGACCCTCACTGGCCCCCCAACGATCACCACCTTATTCAAAATATGGAGTCGGACATCATCATCCCTGCACCGTTCATGAAGCCCATAGAGCCGGGGCACCATGGGAATATCTTCGAGATGCGCTCATACACCTGCAAGCCGGGAAGCATACCCCATGTCTTGAAGCGCTGGGAAGAGAAGATAGCCCTCCGCGAGAAGCGCTCTCCCTGCTTTGCCTGCGGTCACACATTCATAGGGGGTCTAAACAAGCTCATACACATATGGCCCTACGAAAGCATGGAGGAGAGAGCGAGAATCAGAGGGGAGGCCATCGAGAGCGGCGACTGGCCACCCGACTCCCAGGAGTTCTACCAGACCATGGAGAACAAAATCCTGGTACCCTCTCACTTCTCCCCTGTGCACTAGGTCTTACTATACACTGGGTTTGCTCCAGGCATCGTCAGGAGGGAATACGCTGACGAAGCTGAGCTCGGAATAAGGCTTGGAGAACCAATCTTTGGTGGCCTTCTCCCATCTGAGGAAGTGGGGCATTTTCGTGTGTGCTTCCTCTGCATCATCGTCCTTGTACACCTCGTATAGGTAGAACCGATTGGGGTCATTGACATCCTGATGAATGTCGAACCTGGCGCATCCCGGCTCATTTCCCACCGAGCCTTTGGCATCGAGAAGGCTCTCCTCGATGAATTTCTCCCTGAACTCGGGCTTCACATCCAGGGTCACAAATATGGCTTTCATAGCTCCTCCCTTCTGATATTGCTATAAGGGCAGAGAGATGGCCTGCCCCGTTTGAGTGCTGCGAATTACCGCCTCAGTGAACTCCATGTACCTGACTCCATCCTCAAAACTGGTATGGGTTACCTTCTCTCGTCCTCGGATGGCGTTGACGAACTGCTCCTCCACCCTCCACCTCCCCTGCTTCTCCGATGGGATGGTTACCTTCTTCAGATCCTTATCGCCCCGTTTCCCACCGTAGAGGGTCACCGTCTTGGCATCCAGGTATAGAGTTCCCTCACTGCCATGTATCCAGACCTCGTTGCCAGGGCTCAAACCCGCAACGGCGCTGAACCTGAGCCTGGCCAGGGCCCCGATGGCCATCCTGCACACGATGTCCACGTGATCCGGGATGGTGACGGCAACCATCCGCCCATCTGCGTCCTTTCGCAGGGGGGCGTTCACTGACGTCATGGCCATCACCGATTCCGCGGGGCCTACCCATCGCATAAGGGCCTCATACCAGATACCCATGTGCAAGGTATTCAACCCGCTAAGGCCCCTATCCTGTCGCCAGTTGATAGGCGAATCTTTGTCCACGAACCTCCCGGTGCTATGAACGTCCTCGGGGTCATCGGCCTCGATGGCCCGCATGTCGATAGCAAGCACGTCCCCTAGCCACCCGTCCCCGATCATCGAGTTTATGGTATCGTCCACGGATAGAGTAAAGGGAGAAGGCACTATCTGAGTAACAAGATGAGGCCTCTCCATGGAGGCTTCAAACATGCGATTAGCCTCCTCGGCGTTCATGGCCATGCGAGCCTCACACAGCACATGCTTATTGTTCTCCAGGGAAGCGAGGGTAGTCGGGCAGTGCATGTAGGGCCACGTGCCTATGCAGATGGCGTTGGTATCGGCGGCCTCGACCAACTCATACCAGTTGTCATATACGGTGGGGATGTTGAACTTACGAGCCACTCTTTCACTAGACTCTCGAGACCGATTGCAAACACTGATCACCTCCACCCCTTCTATAGCCTGAAAGCTCGGAATGTGGCGTTCCCGTGTGTTGTTTCCCGCTCCCACTATACCAATGCGAATAGGCTCGGAATCCATCTCCATTCTCCTATCAGAGCGTTATCATAACACAGCGTTATCATAACACTATGACTGCTGAACGGCCTCTACTATACTCGACCTATATGTCCCCTTTCCGTCGAGCCGATAGTTCTCAGACGCCGAATTTGATCCTCATCGAGAGAGTTCAGGTCTGCAACAGCAACGTTGGACTCCAGCTCGAACACGTTGGACGAACCAGGAATAACCGAAGTCACTCTAGGATCGGCCAAAAGATAGAGCAAGGATATCTGAGGCAGAGAATATCCCGTCTCGTTCATCACTTGACCCAGGATCTCCAAGGCTTTGCTGTTATCCACTCCGGGGTGAGGGTTCTTGGCAACCGCATCAAGGGAAACAAGTCTGCCATCGGACAGGGGTGTTGCTATTATCACAGCGACGTTCTTCTTCTCAGCAACAGGCAGCACGGTCTCCCTGGCCACGTTGCAGAGGGCGTTATAGTGCATCGCTATCTCGATGGAATCGAAATCGGCGTATTCTAGCGCCTTCTGAAGGTGAGGCGCCCAGTCAGCTGTAATGCCTATGTACCTGCATCCACCTTGCTCCCGAATCTTCAGGATGGCCTCGTAGGCCATCCCCTTGCCAAAAACCCGGTCCCATTCCCGCTTCTCGAACTCTTCAACACTGTCAACACCCAACATAGCCCTGCCATGTATCTGAAGGATATGCACGTAGTCCCGTTTTAGGTCCTTCAGTGTCCGTTCGAAGCTGCGCATGCAGCTATCGTAGGTGTAGTTGTCCAGGTCGTCTGGGGGCCCCGAGAGCTTGGTAGCGATGATGACCTCATCTCCCTTGAGGTGTCCGAAGGCCACTCCCATCCGTTCATGAGACTGGCCGTTACCATAGGATGGGGCGGAGTCGAAGAAGCGCACGCCTAACTCATAGGCTCTCTGCAGGGTGGAGACCGCCGTTTTCTCGTCCACGTCGAAGGCGTTCTTCTCCCTAGCACCACTGGTTATCCGATAACACCCAACGCCGATGGAGTCAATGGCCAGTCCTGTCTTTCCGTACAGTCTCGTAGGTATCAAAGCAACCTCCTAAACTCTCATAATCTTGACCAACAAATCGAGGATACTATTCCGAAACATGGACCTCCACTACAATCCTCAACTCTTGATCCGCCACTCTGCCGATGATCTCCCAGCATCCTTCAGTGACGAATATCACCCCGCTGGACTGGAACCCGGTGACACCATATCCTTCAGGTATCAGAGGCTCCAGAGGGGCAGTCTGCTCATCCGATCTTCTGCCTTCCATCTCTAGATTGCCTTGACCGGCGCGCCATCAGGGGAATTTCCATCTTGTCGAGCCATCTTCTTCAGGTATGCTGAGTATCTTCCCATCTGTCGGTATTACCGTCCACAGGGCACCATTACCACGGTACTGCTCCGACTCCACAAGCTCACCGGGAGGCTGGCTGCCATTGGGTTTCGTAGTATCGCACTCACCGAACTGAGATGAAGGGTTGTCGTCGCAAGCAAAGGCTACAACTAGCAGCGATACAGGAATCTATAACGCCCAAAGCCTCTGCGCAACCACTCTATCTCCCAAACGCTGTGGCGTACCCCCATTAGTTCTTCAAATACTTGTCGAACCATCCGAGGGTTCTTGAACGAGCATCTTTGGAGGCCTCTGGATGATAGCTGTCTCGCTCATCGCAGTTGAAGCCGTGGTCGGCTCCAGGATATACATGAAACTCATGGGGCTTACCTAGCTTCTTCAGCTCAGCCTCTATCTTCCGAACATCGGCCACCGATGGGCTATCGTCCAACTCGCCGAACAGACCCAGCACCAGTGACTGGATATTGGAGGTGCGATCTAATGGGGAAACCGTGCCTCCAAAGGGCCTCATTATGTTGCCGCCATAGAACACAACGGCAGCACCTATGTCCTGATTGCTTCCCGCTATCAAGTAAGATATTCTACCTCCCACACAGAACCCGACAATGCCGAATCGCTGGTCACCGACGTTCGACTGCTCCTTCAAGAAATCGACGGCGGCTCCCACGTCAGCAATCAACTCATCGTCCCTTAGATTCCCCATCCATTTCGCATATTTATCCTCCGTGTAACCACACGTGAGCCTGGTGCCCTGCCGATGGTAAAGGTCGGGAGCGATAGCTAGATATCCGTTACCCGCTAGCCAATCGGCAACCGACTCTATATGATGATTGACTCCAAACGCCTCCATAATCACCACGACACCTGGATGAGAACCTCCAGAATCGGAGTGACTAACATACGCCCCCATTTCCTGTCCATCAACACGTAAGTTCTCCCACTTGCCCGCCATAAGCACACCTCCTAGTTCGCTACTGAGAGTAAGAGTCCCCCGATGGAAGCCTAATTCTATCAACGGTTTAGAACGGGAGCAATCCCCGCCTGTAAATCTTCAGTATAAGAGATGTGTCTAGGATTGATATTTCTGAGACCTATAATAAAATTAGTTTAAAACCTGGTTTCTAACCTACTTTCCATGATAGGAGGTATCTCATGAGCAGGGTTATAGACGTAGAGATAAACAGGGTCAACGCTCTCATCACCCTAGGATCCATGTACCGAAACGCTGCTGAAGCCATCAAAGAGTACGTCAGCAACGCCCTGGATGAATGGGCCATAGGCCAACGCCAAGGAGAAGTAAAAGGCTCGTGCAGAGTCCAGTTCAAGCTTTCCAGGAGCTCCATAACCATCGACTACAACGCGCCCGGAATGGACGAGCAGGGATTCGTAGATGCCTTGAGGCACGTAGTAGACTCTCCCAAACCCCACCTGGAAGCTCCTCAAATAGGAAACCTTGGAATAGGGCTCTGGGCCTTCAACCAGGTAGGCACTGAGGCTAGGTTCTATAGCAAAAAGACTCGCACGTCGCCCACCGTCATGGTTACTCTCCGCCGAAACTCTGCCGAGGCCGAGTTCAGTTCGCCAAAACCCCATGAGGAGAGAAAGTCTCCTGGCCTAACCATCGTCATTAGAGGGCTGTTCCAAGATCCTACTAAACGGCATGGTCCTCTTTCGCCCTGGAGGTTGAAACACGTACTCGCCGACAGGTTCGACTCTTATCTAAGAACTGGACAGTTGGAGATAACCATACTCTGTCGAAAAGAGCATATCCAGGTCGAGCCCTTGCAGCTTGACCTGACCGAGGTGGGGACCGATTACCGAGAAGTCGCCTTACCCGGTAACCATGCAAAGATTTTCAAGACCAGGTTCTGGTTTGATCCTACGGGGAACGGACGCATCTCTATTCGCCACACTGGCGTTGTCGTAGTGGATGATCTAACGTCCATGTACGAATACGACATGGCAAAGTCCATCTTCAGTAGTGGCAAGATAAACGGATTCATAGATGCCGATTTCCTCAAGCCCCTTCCGGCCAGGTCTCACTTTGTGGAAAATCAAGACTTGGCGGACTTCTTCGACGCACTGCGGAGGCTGGGGCCTAAGCTAGCCGAAGAGATCAAGGTATTCCAGGAGGAGGTCGAAAACGAGAGACTTCAGGGTCTGTTCCGCAGAGCCACCCGAATAACAAGAGAGATATTGAGTCAGGAAGAGTTCCTCGACCTAGACCTGATTGAGGGCCTCAACCGGATTCGATCCAAAGATGACGGCAATGGTGATGGTGTCACCATTCGCATTCCCATGGCGAACAAGGGTAAACGGGGAAACGGTAATAACGGATCCAACGGCAACGGCTACCTGAGGAACCGCAGCTCACTTATAAAAAATGCAGTCTTTGAGAACGACCTCCGTCGTCGTAGCAGATTGACCAACGGCACCATAGAGATCAACATCAATAGTCCCGATTTCCTAGCTTTGGCCGAAGTGCCCAGATCGCATCAGCTGGCTTATGTTGCCATGCTCCTTGGTAAGGAGATCATTGCCTATAACGATTCCAGCGGGGTGAGCGACGAGGTGCTGGAGAAGATGGTAGGCTATGGCGCCAGGGTGATAGAGAAAGTCTGGAAATAAACCCAAACCCATATAATCTTTCACTTTCGTCTTATAGTCTCTGTCAAATCCCAGAGGAATTCTTGACCCGTCACGTTTATTAAGGCATGATTGCTTCATCAGGTGGGAAAGCCTGAATCTTTAGGAGAGATGGAGACCGATGCAGGAGGCAGTAAGGGAGGAGATGCACCTGATCAGTGCAGGTGCAGTAGAGTTCGGGATTGACTACAGAAGCTTTGCCGGCGACGAAGGTCTAGCCATTCACGTCTACGGGGATGTAAACAACCATCGCACTGAGTTGATGCGTTTCGACTGCTTCAGGGACGAGCCCCATTATCACTACGGACCCGATGGCAAGAACGAGGCTATCGACTTTGACTACACGGCCAATGGGCCTCCAATCACCTGGGCCTTAGAGCGATTATACTCCAGGCTCATCCCTATGCTGGTGCGTGCGGGTTACCCCGACATAGCCAGCGAGGTGGATCTAAACAAGGTGGAGATAGCGCTGCCCCAGGTAGAGGCCTGGGCCTACACCATAGCTCAAAACCGCGGATTCACCCACTAATAGGCCCGAACCCATCCGGTTCAATAGCCCTTCTTCTTATCGATTATCCCCAGCAACGGCTTCCCTTCCAGGTATCGACTAAGATTTTCACAAAACAGATCGACGGTCCTCTCTATTCTCAGGGGTGAACCTCCGGCCGTGTGAGGTGTAATCACCACGTTCTTCATGTCCCAGAGGGGGCTATCATCGGGAAGTGGCTCCTCTGGAGTAACGTCCAAGCCCGCACCGCCAATCATTCCGTTTTCCAGCGCCTTCATCAGCGATGGGCCATCGACTATTTCGCCTCGAGTGACGTTGATCAGAAAGGCATGGTCTCTCATGCGGCTGAAGGCCTCTTCGTTGAACATCCCCCTGGTCTCATCGGTCAGGGGAGTGCAGTTAACCACCACGTCCGAGTTTTCCAAAAGCTCGTAGAACTTGCCCATATCCTGTACACGATGGACGAAGTCCGGTTTGGACACATTCTCGGAGTCGACGGCTATAACCTCCATCCTGAAACCCTGAGCACGTCGGGCCACTTCCGTACCTGTGCCTCCCAATCCCACCACACCCAGAGTCTTTCCCTCAAGTTCCCAGGACTGATCCCTGATGGAGTATCGACTGGCCCAAGTGCGCTCTCGCACTGCCCTGCCTATCCCCCGGGAAAGGGCCATCAGCAGGGCCCAAGCTTGATCCGCCAGATGGCTACCCACCAGTCCCTTCATGCTGGTGAGAGTGACGTCGCTGTCGACGAACTCTTTGAACATCATATCGTCGACGCCGGAGGCGATAGCCTGCACCCACCGCAGCTTCTCAGCCTTTTCCAGCATGCTGAGATTGAGGTCTCCAAACACCACCTCTGTGTCCGGCATCTCCAACACCCTGTCCTCTATGGTCTCGGGAACGGTCACCTCGATCTCTTTAGAGACCGCTCCGATCCTGTCTAGCTGCTCATCGGTGAGGTGGTCAGCCACCACCGGATCCTGCTCCAGGTGCAGGTTAATCATCACCTTCATCGCCTTCCCCCTGAAATCCTTGATCGAGAAGCATCACTGGAATTGAGAACTCACCCAGTATAATGGGCCACTTGCAAGGGAAACGCAACTCCGCTTTCGCTCACTTGAGGTCGAGGGTGGGCAATGCTACAATCCCGTCGTTACTCGAGAACCATCCCCTATAGCCAGCAATGGAGGTGGACTATGGCACTCAGGCGCCCCACGAAAGACGATCTGCATAAGGCGGCTTCCGTCAATCACCTAGATCTCTCTGACGAAGAGGTGGATGGATTCCTGTCTCTGATGCCCGGCATATTTGAGCTAATGGATGAGCTTGATCAGCTGCCTGTGGACCTCCCCACCCTGGAAGGAGTGGTTAGAGACCCCGGCACGAGACCCGATCCAAGAGACGACCCATATAACGCCGTACTGCGGAGATGCTCCGTCAAAGGACCATATCAAGGCAAGCTGAGTGGGATGAGGGTAGGTCTCAAGGATAACGTTTCGGTGGCTGGCATACCCATGACCTGTGGTTCTCGGATTCTGTCTGGGTATGTCCCGGATATCGACGCCACCATCGTTGTCCGTCTACTCAAAGAGGGCGCCGAGATAGTGGCTATGCTAAACATGGATGACATGGCTTGGTCGGGCGGTGGAGACACCTCCATCTATGGGCGCTGCCTCAATCCGCACAACCCGGATTATCAGACCGGAGGCTCCTCGGCAGGCTCCGGAGCAGCCCTCTACTACGACTACATAGACATGACCATCGGAGGAGACCAGGGCGGCTCCATAAGGATGCCCTCTGCATGGTGCGGCGTGGTGGGGCTTAAACCCACCTTTGGTCTAGTCCCTTACACAGGAATCGTCGGCGGCGAAAACACCATAGACCACACGGGGCCCATGGCCAGGACAACGGAGCAGGTTGCCCTGATGCTGGAGGTCATCGCAGGCAAAGATGACCTCGATCCGAGGCAGGGCGAAGTGCCGGTAGAGGACTACACCAAGGCGCTGGATGGCAAGGTTGAGGGCCTGAGAATCGGCGTAGTGAAGGAGGGGTTCGGACTAGAGGCCTCGCAGAAGGAAGTGGATGACGCCGTAAGAAAGGCGCTGAGAGAGTTGGCCAAGCTCAAAGTAGAAACCAGAGAAGTATCGATACCCATGCACAACACAACTGTGCATCCCATCTACCAGGGTATCAACACAGAAGGGGGCGGCGTCCTGCTTCGAGACCAGGGCCGGACCTACGGATGGGAGGGATTCTACCACACCAGCCTGGCTGAGGCTTTGGGAAGGAACTTAAAGACCAATGCTAATGACCTCTCTCCCGACACAAAGTTTGTCATGCTGGTAGGCACCTATCTAAGCGACTACTATCAAGGGCGCCTGTACGGCAAGGCCCAGAACCTCCGTAAGACCATGCGAGACACCTACGACGAGGCTTTAAAGGAGTTTGACGCGCTGGCCATGCCCACGGTTCCAGTGCTGCCCTTCAAGTATGACCCTGACTCGTCTTGGGTTGACAGGATAGCTCGAAACGATCAGATATCTCTCAACACTGGCCCCTTCAATGCCACCGGCCACCCCGCCCTTTCCGTGCCCTGCGGCAAGGTGAATGGACTCCCGGTGGGCCTGATGCTCATAGGAAAGCATTTCCAGGATGCAACGTTGCTCAAGATCGCCCATGCTTTCGAGAAAAACGTCGATTGGGAGAGTATATAGTTACCGGCGGCAACCTCGGCATTTCTGTCTCGTTCAGAATGATGGGTGACACATAGAATAGCGTCACCATAAGGAGAGGGCGAGCCCTTACTGGAACCTGTCCCATAAGCTCGCCTGGGGAGAGTCCAGAACCTGCCCGCGCTCGACTAAGCAGGCATAAGCAGCGGATGACCGCTGCCGAGTGGGTTCGACAAGCGTTGCCAAGGCGAAGAGTGTCCAGCTAGGAACAGTAGTGTCCAAGCTGCGCTTCATTAGCCGATGCATCCCGCCACCATTGCTCAACCCCAGACTTAGATGCCATGCTCGGCGAGATTGAGGACGCGCAACGACTATCCAAACATACTCTATGTGCGTTTTAATAGGTGTAACAATGGTAGTGCGCGCGCATACGAATTATTGGTGCGCGAGCCGGGACATGTGCTAGGCCTATCCGACTTTTCCTACACGGAGTCTTGGTACGTAGCAGGAGTATATGAAATGTCTCCTCCAACCATCCCGGATTCCGCTATGAATTATGATGACGATGATAACGGAACCCCACACATTAGGCACTCAGCGGCCGGAGCCGGGTTCTCCGAGCCTGACTGCTCGCCCCACACCTTTGACATAATGGCCATCTACGCACTCTATCAGACGGAGTCTGCCCCATGAGAACCCGATCCAAAAAAATGGGGGTGTTGGTCCTGACAGTGGTGAGTCTGGGAGCGGGTTTGATAGTCCTGTTAATCGTACGTGAAGATCCTAAATTCTGTTTCTATCGTGGATCCGAAGACGTGGCAGCGGATCTGAGGATGATCCGTTCTCAGCACCCGGTGCAGTGGACGCCGGACGGAGCTCGCATCGTGTTTGACTATGTTGATTACTACCCATCATGCCATGGGCTTTCCGAGAGTAGCGCTCCCCTTAAAAGGAGAATCTCTGACAGAGATAGTTCGCCCCCCGAGGGTAGCATCTATGTCGCTGCGGCAGACGGATCGACTTTACTGCCCATCACTGAGGGAGACGGACGCCAACCTATCGCCCATTCACCCAACATCTCCCCGGATGGCTCCCGCATCGCGTACTCAACATACGAATACCGGAAGGAGAGACCCAGCTACTTCGAGATATGGACGTCTGCGCTAGACGGGAGCGACAAGCGAAGGCTCACCAAGGAGAAAGGCCTAGATTTCTCTCCGGTGTGGTCTCCGGACGGTACGAATATCGCCTTCCTGAGGCACGATGAGTTTTTCTGTAGTAGTTTCAAACGCAGAGGGATATACACCATGAAGGCGGACGGCTCGGACGTTCGCAGGATAGCGCAGGTGGAGGATCCTCAACATAAACGTAAGCTCGTAGAGAGTCTAGCGTGGACTCCAGACGGGGAGGCCCTCGCCTTTTTCGTCGAAGAAGATGTGCCGGTTTCTGACGAGTCGTACCTCCGGCGGACTTCCCTCGACCTAGTGAAGGCAGACGGCTCCGAGCGAATGCGGTTGCTCGTGGGGAAGGATAGGTTTAGACTGGGGAGCAGATGGGAACTCAGCGAGTTCCTGAGTCCGCTTGCATGGTCGCCCGACGGCCAAGACATAGCCTTCTTGAAACTGGATGATGACGACCGCGCTGTACTTTACACCGTCAGTCGGGAAGGCACCGACCTGCGGGCCTTGGCAGACCTTGGTCCCGCCGATACAACCCACTTAGGCGGGGTTTTCTGGTCAGCCGACGGGTCCCAGATCGCTTTTCTTCTAGGCCAGAGTTACGATGGCGTTCCATCCAGATACACCATGTTCGTGGTTGACACAGACGGCTCCAATCTTCGAGTTCCTGGGAGTGGCTTCCATGGCGCTGCTTTAGCTCTGTCTCCAGATGGCTCCAGGGTCGCCGCTTTGGTAGCAGATGAACAAGACACCGTGCTCTACACCGTATTACCAAGCGGATCAGACGCACAGGTCCTGGCCATGCGGAACGAGGGGGGTCTGCTGGAAGCTGCTGGCTCCGATCAGAGACCTTCTGTGGATTTTGCCCCGTGCTCCGCAGGCGTATCGGTTCCCGACCCGAAAGCCAACCCAGACTTGGTGCAGGACTGCGAAGCGCTGGTAGAGATGACGGACAGGATAGCCGTAGCGGAGTTGAACTGGGACGCGGACACCCCTATCTCGGAGTGGGAGGGGGTGACGCTGGAAGCTCAAGTCTTCTCAGATGAGGACTCCGAATCAGAGGAGCCATTACCGGTTCGAGTACGTGGACTATCCCTTCCGGGGCGAGGCTTGATAGGCGGTTTCCCTCTAGAGGTGACAGAGCTCACAGAGCTATGGAGCCTGGATCTCTCCGGTAACGAGTTGTATGGAGCCCTCCCCAAGGAGCTAGGCAAGCTCGTGAGCCTGCGAGTGCTCAAACTCGATGAAAACGATCTCAGGGGCCCCATCCCACCAGAACTGGGTAATCTGGGGGCCCTTAAAGAATTGGATCTGTTCAGCAATTACCTCATTGGAATCATTCCTCCGGAGTTAGGCAACCTGTGGAACCTAATGGAGCTGAACCTCGGCTACAACGGATTGACTGGCCACATACCGCCCGAGCTCGGCAGCCTGGAGAACCTGATGACCCTGAACCTCTGGAGCAACGACCTGACGGGACTTATCCCTCAGGAGCTCAGCAACCTGAAGAATCTTAGAGTCTTGAACCTCCAATTCAATGACCTAAGCGAACCTATCCCGTCGGAGTTGAGTAACCTGAAGAATCTGAGAGTCTTGAACCTCAGTTCCAATGGCCTGAGCGGGCCCATACCGCCAGAGCTCGGCAACTTGACTGAGCTTGTAACACTGAATCTCCGGAGCAACGAGTTGAGCGGACCCATCCCACCTGAGCTAGGGGACATAGAGAATCTGAGAGAGTTGAATCTAGAGTTCAATAACCTGAGCGGACCATTCCCACCAGAGCTCGGCAACCTACAGTCACTAGAGAGGCTGAACATTAATAATGTCGATCTTGTCGGCTGCCCTCCGGAAGTGCTCTACGAGCGGGGTGTTTATGTCTACGGTGACGAACGCCATTGCGATCCGAGGAGACGATGAACAGGAGGACGGTTCTAATAAGAGTTCTGTGGGTACTGGGAGCCATAGCACTCCTCACGCTCGTGGCAGCGCTTAGCTGTAGTTCTGACACGCCGCCACCCGCTACGGAGACACCCGTTCCCACGGCAACAGTGACTCCTGATACTAGGCAAAGGTTGCCTCTGGATGTTGGGGCCTTTGACCTCCTCTCAGGCGGACACGGCGGTGGTGCCGCGTCGGGTGGAGAGGTGGAAGCAGACAGCATTGAGGAGGTACTGGAGAAGGGACTGCGTCTGGCAGAGGCGTCCCCGGTACACATCGCCTTCCGCGGAACAGCAGATTGAAGCGTTGCAAAGCAGAAGAGAAGACGGAGCCATGATGGACAGCGAGGGCTCCTTACACATTTAGGTGGGGCATCTAGGAGTACGTCAGCTTTACCCTTCATTAGTCCTCCTATATAATGATCTTGGAGCAATGAAGGCTCGTAGGCTACACGATTGGAACCTGAGTGCAGATCAAGCCAAAGAGCTGCAAAGTCATCTTGCCTCCCGCATCTCCTCGACTGCAAGCGTCGACAACCCAAAATTCATTGCTGGAGTAGACATATCTGGCACAGATTCTAACTGTGTCGCCCGAGGCGCCGCGGTTGTCCTGAGCTATCCCGACTTGCAGCTGGCCGAGACCTCGATAGCCGAAGACAAAGTTGAATTTCCCTATGTGCCTGGGCTGCTGTCTTTCAGAGAGACCCCTCTGATAATCAAAGCATTGGAGGGCCTGAGCATCGAGCCAGACGTCATTCTCATCGATGGTCAAGGTATAGCCCACCCGAGAAGGTTCGGGATAGCTTGCCATGTGGGGCTATTAGTGGACGTGCCGACCATTGGCTGCGCCAAATCCAGGCTCTGTGGTACTCACGATACCCTAGCCCATGAACCAGGTTCTTACACCGATCTGTATGACAATGACGATGTTATAGGTGTTGCCCTTCGCACCAAGCTACGGACCAATCCAATCTACGTGTCCATAGGGCATAAAATAGACTTGACGACGGCTGTGGAATGGACACTCAACTGTTGTCGGGGCTATCGAATCCCTGAGCCCACGCGATATGCCCACTTGGCCGCCGGAGGAAAGTTGAAGCCAGCAGCAGGTGGGGGTATGGCCAGGCGATTAAGCCTGATGGAATAAACTTCTTATGTAGAGTAAAGACTAAGGAATGGGAACCACCATGCAAGAGCACAAGCAAACGCTGGACCAGCTTAGTGTCAGGATTTCCGACTTGCTGGAGCGTCTTTGACATCTCCAGCAAGGAGAACGAAGCCAAAGAGCTGGAGAAGACGGCATCCCAGCCCCACTTCTGGAACGATCCCATTAAAGCCCAATCGACTATGCGCCAACTGGGCAACCTCACCGAGGAGACGCGACTCTGGCGGGGCCTTGCGAAGCGCGTTCAGTCTCTTCAGGAGATAGTTGAGATATCTCTCCAGGATGACGATTTTTCCCTGGAGGAGAACGTAAGCACTGAGCTTAGAGAGATTCAGAGCCAGATCAGTGAGCTGGAGGTTCAACTCTCTTTGGGAGGCGAGTACGATCGCTATCCAGCCATCCTAGCCATACATGCCGGAGCCGGTGGCACCGAGGCCCAGGATTGGACGCAGGTCCTGCTCCGAATGTATCTAAGATGGGCAGAGCGCAGGGCACACAAGTCCACCGTACTGGATATATCCCCGGGAGAGGAGGCCGGAATCAAGAGCGTTACTGTTGAGATAGATGGTCGATACGCCTACGGCTACCTCAAGTCGGAACGCGGCGTTCATCGGTTGGTGAGGTTATCCCCCTTCGACGCGTCTCACTTGCGGCACACCTCTTTCAGCCTCGTGGAGGTGTTGCCGAGAGTCGGTAAAGAGGTAGAGATCAGCCTAAGCGAGGATGACCTAAAGATGGATGTATTCAAGTCCAGCGGAGCGGGTGGACAACACGTCCAAAAGAATCTGACAGCAGTCCGAATAACCCATCTGCCTACGGGCATAGTAGTCACGTGTCAGAATCAGCGCTCTCAGCTTCAGAACAGAGAAACAGCTATGAATATCCTCCGCGCCAGATTGCTCGAGCAAGAGCTACAAAAGCATGCCGAAGAGCAGACGAGGTTGAAGGGCGAGCATGTAGAAGCAGGCTGGGGAAACCAGATAAGATCTTACGTTCTGCATCCCTACAAGCTGGTGAAAGATCACCGCTCCGGATATGAGTCCTCAAACCCGGAGGCAATCCTGGACGGAGACCTTGACGGTATGCTCAACGCTTATTTGAAATCCAGCATAGGCGCCGAATAGAATACCCGCCATCATCCACGTGATTTCCTCGTAGTCTCGCCGTCTCTGAGAAGCATACTCTTGCTACTTATTGGAGCCTTACTCGCCGCCGAAGTGGGAGTGCTCAACCTAAACCGTCCTAGAGATGAGCGCAGATAGATCTGACGTAGCACTCCTCGGAGCGTCCAGAGCAAGGTGAGCCTCTTGCCATGATTCTGTATTTACTCTAGGAATCGTCGGCGGTGGCCCTTCGTATGTGAGTCAACCTCTGAGCCACAGTCACATAAGAGAAGAGAGATAAAATCACCAGTGCCGGCGGAACGAGATTGAGAAGCAGACCGGCAACCATTATTATCATTCGCTCGCTTCTGGTGAAAATCCCAACCTTGCAGTCTACCCCCAGCCCCTCTGCGCGGGCCCGCACGTAGCTTACCAAGACGGAGCCTACCAGAGTAGCGTAGACCAGCAGCACCAGAGATATCGAGTGTATGCCTGTATACATGATCGCCAGGCCGCACAATACTGCGGCTTCAGACACCCGATCAAGAGTTGAGTCCAGGACTGCGCCGAAGCGAGTCTGCCGACCTGTTACCCTAGCCAGAGCCCCGTCTAACACGTCCATCACCCCGGAGGCCAGCACTAGAAGACCGCCCGTCACCGGATGACCATTGGCAATGACGCACCCGGCCCCAACGCTCAACACGGCTCCACCCACCGTCACCTTGTTGGGGGTAATGCCAGCCGTCGCTAGGATGCGCGCAACTGGCTCGGAAAAATTGCTGCTTAGGGTGTCTTTGGCCCTCTCTCGCCAATGTTCGACACCCCTTAAGCTCTCAGTGATCGATGGTAGTCTCATACGAGATATGCCTTTCGGGGAAACAATTGTGCTTGGTAATAATTAATAGGTGGCCGCCGGAGCAACTGAGGTAACCGAACGTCTAGTAAGAGCGTCGTTGTATACGTCCATCACCCGATCTGCCACCTTATGCCAACTGTACTCTTGAACACTGGCCAGTCCTCGAACTCCCATCTCTTCACGTAAGCTCTTGTCCTGAATTAGCTTGGCCAAAGCCTTGGAGAGCTCATCCTCTCTCTTAGGTGTCACCAGAAAGCCTTCCACACCATCTGTCAAGACCCCTCGATATCCTATGATATTGGAGGCTATCACGGGTTTCCCCAACGCCATCGCCTCCAACAAGACTATCCCGAAGCTTTCTCTTCCCGTGGCGGGTGTGCAGAAGATGTCAGCTGTTTTATAGTATCTCGGAAGGTCTTCGTGAGACACACCCCCCACCATGATTACATCTTTCGGGTTTCTCTCACCCATCAATCGCTCAGAATCGGGATCCAATTTGCCATGTCCTACTACTATTAGGCGGATGTTGGGAAAGTCCCACTTCAGCTTGGTATATGCCGCCAGCAGATATTTAAGTCCCTTTCGTTTCTCGATGCGACCAACGAATAGAATGTTTAGTTTGTCGTCCACAAACTCCTCTATAGGCTTCACGTTAGGAGTAAAGTAACCCAGGTCTATACCATTGGGGATTATGCGATAGTTTCCCGGGAAGTGCCTGCCCACGAACTCTCTCGCAGCATCTGAAACCGCTATCATCTCGTGCAATCTGCTAATCCAATGGTTGCGTACGTAGGTATTGAAGACCGTATAGAGACGGTCTGCCATGGACGTCCCCCAGATCCGTCGGTCGCCGTGCCATGCGTGAAACGTACCCACGTTTGCGGAAGTGGATTGGCGAAGAATAGTGGTGGGCAAGGTGGGGCAGAGAGGTTCGTGAAGGTGAATTACATCGAAACTTTCTCGTGCAAGGAGCGCCTTCACCTTGGAGGCGAGGCGCATGGACAGCACGAGCCGGGCGGTTGTGCCGGCTGTGGGTATTGGCAGGGGCTTCCCCAGGGGTAGGAGGATGTCAGCAACGGGAAAGGGTGTGGGCCGAGAGCAGGGAGCTATGATCCGCACTCGATGACCGGCTTGCATGAACTCCTGGGCTAGATGAATACAGTGCTGATTTACACCGCCCGGGTAACCAAAATCGTATATTGAGACGAGCCCAACGTTCATTTCCGTATTTTCCCCGTGGGCATGCCTCCTGTAATTTGTACAAGTTCGGCTATCTCTGAAGGAGTAACCTCAGCCCGACCTGGTATAACTCCTTTGCCGTTGGATGATACAACCTTACCATCCCATATAGGATTAAACACCATCCACTGGTCGGGGTACTTTCGGATGTACACTTCCATGGACCTGAGTATCTTCTTCAGGGTCTCTCGGATGACGATGTTCCTGTCTACCCGAGTGTCCACGTAGATGGCCGGCTCGAAGAAAAATGCCGATCGGTACCCGCTCAGACGGATTGCCGCCGCAGGCACAATGGGAGACCCGGTGCGCAAGGCCAACTCTACCCCTCCAACAGGCATTAAAGCTTTCTCCCCCAAGAACTCCATCACGATGCCGCTCCCCTGAATGGCCCTATCGCAGGCGATGGCTACAATCTCCCCTCGTTTGAGGCGCGTTATGGCCTCTTTCAGTCCGGAGAAGGTGACCGGCAACAGAGATATACCATTCCACTCTCTCAGTCTTCGAGTAATATGATAATAATCCCACGGCTCGATTACCTCCGATAAAACAGTAAGCTTTACGGAGCGCTTTCTTATCACCTGTACCGAGGTATCCATGTTGCCCATGTGGATGGAGGTCAGTATAACCCCCTTCCCCCTGTCGACGGCTTCCTCGAAGTGATGCCATCCGTGAAAGGATACGTTGCGTTCGACGGAAGGAAGATTGAAACGAGGCAGGGCGAGGATATCGTAAAAGTTGCGAGCAGTGTTACGGAACACCTCCAGTGTGACGTGATTGGTGGAGGCTTGACTAGCTTTAGGCCCGAGTGAGTGTAGGGCGTTACTGGTTATGCCAGCCTTGGCCTTTGGCGATAGCAGGAAAGAGAGATCTGCGATGATCCTGCTTACTAAGTACCCTAATCTAAGAGGGAGAGGCGCGATAGCCCTAAGCGCTACCAGGCATGCGAAATACTTCCACATAGCCTATTCTTTACTCTTAGATCTCCCTTCCTGGGGTCGGACGGACATTCTACGTCATAACCTATTTTGTGGCGTTTGCAACACTGTCTGGCCTCTGCCAGACGGCAAAGAAATTTCCTCTTCTACTCTACGTGTCCGTTCTGGTTTATGAAGTCCTCTACCATCACTCTGGCTTCTGCGTCCGTGTACTGGACTGGGGGTGATTTCATGAAATAGGCCGAGGGTCCTTCAAGCGGACCACCGATTCCCCTGTCCAGAGCCAGTTTGCAGCATCGAACCGCATCTATCACTACCCCTGCCGAGTTGGGGCTGTCCCACACTTCCAACTTCAACTCCAAGTTTAAGGGAACATCTCCAAAGGTGCGACCCTCCATTCGGACGTAGCACCATTTTCTGTCGTCCAGCCAGGGCACATAGTCGCTAGGGCCGATGTGTATGTTTGAAGGCCCTATGTCGTAATCCATCTGGGAGGTGACTGAGTTGGTCTTAGATATCTTTTTGGAATGGAGTCGTTCTCTCTCGAGCATATTCAAGAAATCCGTGTTCCCACCGAAGTTGAGCTGATAGGTACGCTCCAGTTTGACGCCCCTTTCCTGGAATAATCTGGTTAGCACTCGGTGGGTTATGGTAGCGCCTACCTGGGACTTGATATCATCTCCGATAATGGGAAGACTTTTGGAGGCGAATCTCTGGCGCCAATAGGGCTCTCTGCCTATAAAGACGGGAATGCAGTTTACAAATGCGCATCCCGCTGCCAGCACCTGCTCCACGTACCATTTGGTAGCTTCCTCGCTGCCCACTGGGAGGAAGTTCACCACCACGTGGGCGTCTCTCTCTTTCAGAATGCTCAGTATGTCAGAAGTAGAGCCGGGGGCCTTCTTTATAGTCTCCGAGAGGTATTTACCGATCCCGTCATGGGTCATTCCCCTGTCCACGGTTACCTTTGTGGGAGGAACGTCACAGAACTTGACGGTATTGTTCTGTCCCGAAAATATCGCCTCCGATAAGTCTTTGCCCACCTTTTCCTTGTCCACGTCGAAGGCCGCCACGAAGTTGATGTCCGAAATTGAATAGTCCGCCAACTGTGGGTGCATCAACCCGGGGATGAAGTCGCCGTTTGTGGCGTTCTTATAGTAATAGACGCCTTGAACCAAAGATGATGCACAGTTACCCACCCCTATGATAGCTACGTTAATTTTACTCAAGACCCTATCTCCTCCGTCTCTTTGTGATTAAAACATGTGCAAGTGGTCATAAGATTTAGATAAGTGCTGGAGAAAACCTCCTCCATTCAATGCGGAGGAGGGATGGCTCAGGGTTGTGTTACTGAGCTACCAGGAGTGCTCGATCTTCCTTTTGGGTGGTGGGGTGTAGTCATGTGAAGATTCTTGATTCTTAGGTAGGGAGATTCACCTTAGAGCCTCTATGATTTTCGGAGCCCCCCGCCGCAAACATTTGGTCTTCCTACTTTACCACAATACGAGAGGTGAGTTTTGAAAAACAACTTCTCTCGATGGAGACAGACTATAAACTTGGCCAGCCTAGTATGTCAAGGCTTTTCAATTTGTGGAAAAGCAGCCTGTCAACCACTTTCTTGATGAAAAACCTTCTTGGGCGACCAAGGCCCTTTAGTCGCTAGCGATGTAAGCACAGCCAGAAAACGACCGTCTTTAGAATAAGCTCGGCACCTATTTATCGAATCCGACTCCCCTTCAGATGCAGGCTGATGTTCGTCAGGCTGAACTTGATCCGGTAAGTCGATGGAGTAGGTTACGGGAATGGTCTGTCCTGATAGAGCTGCCTTTTCCGCCTTTGGATTGATGATCGCCACAGACATCCCTTGTAGAACTATATCCATGGGATATAGATATTCTTGCCAGCGTCCCGTCTCCACCGAGTTAGTGAACTCTTGTAAATCCAACGAGTCTTTGATGTCGAAAGGGCCTGTACCCAGCCGTACCAGGTCTTTCAAGTGTGCTCCACAGCTCAGCGCTTGCCCCAAGTCGTCAGCCAAGGAGCGAATGTAGGCGCCCCTTCCACACTCTACCTCTATGGTTATCAGGGGCGGCTCCCAAGCCACCATTTTCAGCCGATGAATCATAGTAGTACGTTTCTTTCGCTCGACCACTACTCCAGCCCTCGCCAGCTCGTACAGTCGCTTTCCCTGGTGTTTAAGAGCGCTGTACATGGGAGGAGTCTGTTCTATGGAGCCTCGGAAAGAGTCCATCACCTCCTCCATACGCTCCTGGGTGATGGAGGATGGGTCCCCAGTCCATGTCACCTTTCCCTCTGAGTCGTAGGTATCTGTGGCCTCACCCAACACTAGCTGGGCGGAGTAAGTCTTCCTGGCTTCGGCCAGGTATTCGGTGATCCGGGTCGCTTGACCTAGACAGATGGGTAACACGCCCGAGGCTAGAGGATCAAGAGTCCCTCCGTGCCCTACTCTTCTTACTCTAGTAAGCTTTCTAATGATAGCGACGATGTCGAAGGAGGTGTGGCCCGGAGGCTTGTTCAGATTGAGTATGCCGCTGACGCTCAAGACTATACGCGGGAGCCGTCACTTACTCGGAGTGAGTAACGCTATCCATCAGATCGAGAACGTGAGCCGCTTTTTCAAGGGCGTCGTCTCTGTGGAAAGTTATTCCAGGAGTGTATCTCAGGTCCAACGTCTCTCCCAAGCTACGACGCAAGAATGAGGTGGCGGCGTTCAAACCTTGCAGTACTTCCTCCTTCTCCTCTTCGCTTCCTACAGTACTGACGAATACTCTGGCCTGTTTCAAATCCTTAGATACCGATACCCTGGTTATCGATACCAGATGTCGCAGCCTGGGGTCTTGTACCTTTCTCTGTAGCAGTACACTCAGCTCGTCTCGAATCAATTCGCCTACTCTCAACACACGTCTGCTCATACCACCACTCCAAATCCCTGTCTGTAGGGTCAGCAAAGAAACATCTGCGCTCGGGCGCAAAAGAAGACTAGCTACTTCCTCTGCCTCCTAAACGACTCAATGGTGTCCCCAACCTCGAAAGCGTCGAACCCCTCGACGCCGATGCCTCCCTCGGAGCCTGGCTGTATCTCTTTCACCGAGTCTTTGAAGTGTCTGAGACTTTTGATGTTGCCTTGGTGAATGACCGTCCCGCCTCTAATGATCCTTACCTGGGCGTCGCTCATAAGCCTGCCTCTGTTCACCCCTATTCCCGCTACCTTGCCTCTTTTGACGTCGAACACCTCCTTGACTACTGCCTCCGCCTCCATCGTCTCCTCATATTCAGGCTCAAGCAGCCCATTGACGGCCGCCTGCATGTCTTCTACAAGCCTGTATATCACCTCGTAATAGCTGATGCGAACGCCTTCTCTTTCCGCCAGCTTTTCGGCTCCCGGCTCACTCCTCGTATTAAAGGCCAGGATCATAGCGTTCGAGGCGGAGGCTAGCAGGACATCATTTTCGCTGACATTGCCACTGCTGATACGAATCATCTTCACTCTGACCTGATCATTCTCCAACTGCTGTAAGGTATCTCGAATCGCTTCGCCACTGCCTTCGACATCGGTCTTCAGGATGATCTTCAGGTCCCTGGCGTGCCCGGCTATAACCTGAGCCAGCAGGTACTCCAGCTTGTCGCCAGCCACAAGCTGGCTCGTCTCTGCTCCCCTCCCCCTGGACCGCTTACCATCCTCACCTACAACTAGCTGGTCACCCGCCTTTGGAACTCTGTCGATGCCCAAAACCTTGAGTGGAGTGGATGGTCCGGCCTCTTGGATTTGCCGTCCATTCTCATCGAACATAGCCCGAACCCGTCCCCACGTCTCTCCAACGCTGAAACTGTTTCCTTTATGTAGAGTGCCCGATTTTACTAGGACCGTGGCCACAGGCCCTCGAGCGGCATCCAGCTTGGCCTCCACCACCACGCCTTGAGCCTTCCCGTCCGGATTCGCCTTCAACTCGGATATCTCGGCCACAAGGAGTATGTTCTCGAGAAGGTCGGAGATACCATCTTGAGTAGCAGCTGAGACCGGAACCATAATCACGTTTCCACCCCACTCCTCGGGCATAAGCTCCAACTCTACTAGCTGCTGCTTCACCTGGTCTACGTTGGCCCCTTCTTTGTCAATCTTGTTGATGGCCACTATGATAGGCACGTTAGCAGCCTTCGAGTGGTCTACCGCCTCTCTGGTCTGGGGCATAACTCCGTCATCCGCGGCCACTACCAGGACAGCTATATCGGTAACCTGAGCTCCCCTAGCCCTCATTGCGGTGAAAGCCTCGTGGCCAGGGGTATCCAAAAAGGTGATCTTCTTCCCGTCTGACTCCACTTGGTACGCCCCTATGTGCTGAGTTATTCCACCTTTTTCCGAGGCAGTTACCGAGGTTTTACGAATGGAGTCTAGAAGGGTGGTCTTGCCGTGATCTACGTGTCCAAGGATGGTCACTACCGGCGCCCTGGGTTTTAGCAGGGTGGGATCCTCTTCCTCAATTACGGGCTCATGGACATCTGTCTGTGATTCGCCGGCTCTCGCCTTGGTCCGGACCTCTTCCTGGGGCTGAAAACCGAAATCAGCAGCAACAATCGCCGCTACGTCGAAGTCTATGACTTGAGTGATGTTTGCCATGACCCCGCGCCGCATGAGCTGTTTGATCACTTCGATACCGCTGACATCCATAAGCTCTGAAAGGTGTTGGACAGAAATTGCAGCGGGTATCTTCAGTAGCTGTGCAGAATCCTTAGAGGTTTGCATTTCAGATCCTTCAGTCACAACCTCATCTTTTACTTGGGGATTTCTAGCAGCCATGGACTCTGTGAATTGTTTCTTAGAGTATTACTCGGTTCCGTTATCCAGGGATATTCGCAAACTTTCCGCATATTCCCACAAATCTGTGTAATGCTCAGGTTCGACATGGATTTTAAGGGCTCGTGCCAGATTATTCTTTTTCAGGCCCACTTCCCAGCAGGTCCAGCTTCGGCACATGTACGCCCCGCGTCCCGACTTTTTCCCCGCTTCGTCTACCTCGATTTGTCCTTGTGGTGTACGTACTACTCGGACTAAGTGTCTTTTCTCCCTTACTTCACGGCAAACCACGCAGGTTCTACGAGGGACGGGTCTTACTCTTGATCGCTGCTTTATTTTACTCCTCTATGCCAGGCTTTAATTAGCCCGGTGCTAGACCAAAAAGGACAATCTAAAAACGATGAGGTTGCCTAATCGCTTACCTTGTCCGTTTCCTCTACGCCAAAGGATCCTGAGGATCCTGGTATTGCGGTCCGGGCCTTCTTGCCCACGGCTCCTCTTGCAGTGCCGTCTCCAGATCCGGCTCTCTTGCCCTTTTTCTTTTTGCTCTTGTTGCTCTTGGACCTGGATCGCCCGGGCAGGGAGATATTCAGGTCTTCAGCGAACCGGATCCTCTGACCTGGCTTGACCAACTGCCCAGCAGAAGGCCATATCTCCTCGATAGACCTGGGGGCGGCCCTCTCATCTGCGACAGAAGCTACCGGCACTTCTTCCGGTACGCTCCGCTCCTCCACGGTTGGGAACACCTCTTCTACTGCCAGGGTCTCTGCCGGAGCCTCCTCGGAAGCAGGCTCTTCCTCTATGGGAGCGACTTCTCCGGTAACCAGCTCTTCAGCCACTGGGGCAAGCTCCTCCGCCACTGGGGCTGCGACCTCTTCTGTCGTAGCCTGGACAGGGGCCTCTTCCGTCGCAGCCTCCACCGGGGCCTCTTCCACCGCCACTGCAGGCTCTACAACAGCAGACTCATCAGTGGCCTCTTCCTCGGGAGGAGCCTCAGCGACCGCCGCAACAGTGGTGAGTCTCTCGGCCTCAGCTTCAGATGCGCCCTTGATGTCTATGTGCCAACTTGTTAGTTTAGCGGCCAGACGAGCGTTCTGGCCCTCCTTACCTATAGCCAGTGACAGATGGCGATCCGCAACTACTACGCTGGCCGATTCCCCCTCATCGTTCAGCCCCACCCTCGCGACTTGGGCTGGACTGAGGGCATTTGCTATAAACACCGCTGGATCTTTGTCCCATTGGACAACGTCGATCTTCTCTCCATGAAGCTCGTTGACGATATTCTGGATCCTTATGCCCCTAAGCCCCACGCAGGACCCGACGGGGTCTATGCCCTCCTGTTTCGCTGATACGGCTACCTTTGTTCGATACCCTGACTCCCTGGCTATCGATCTTATTTCGACAGTACCATTATAGACCTCTGGAACCTCCAACTCGAACAAGCGAGTCACCAAGTGACGATGAGCCCTCGATACAATGACCTGAGGCCCTTTGGCGCTGTTGTTAACCTCTTGAACCAGCACTTTGAGACGTTGTCCTACACGATACCGCTCTGCGGGTACCATTTCACTGACGAGCATGACAGCCTCGGTTTTCTCAACGTCCATTACTATCTGTTTTGGCTCTATCCGCTCGACTACCGCGCTGACTATATCACCCTCTTTATCGTGAAACTCCTCGTAAACCAGCTCTCGTTCCGCCTCTCTCAGGCGCTGCATGACCACCTGTTTCGCCGTTTGAGCAGCTATGCGGCCGGCAAACTGGGGAGTCACTTCGATCTCGATGATGTCGTCCAAGGAGGCATCCTTCTTATACTTGGTCGCCTCCTTCAGGGTGATTTGCAACTCGGGGTCTTCCACCTTCTCCACCACGGTCTTAAGGCTGGACACTTTTACCTCACCGGTGCTGGGGAGTATCTTGACCGATAAGTCCTGCCCAGAGACCATGCTATCCTTTTTGTATACGGATATGAGGGCGGCCTCTATAGCCGAAATAACCACCTCCCTAGGTAGATTTCTCTCCGCTGCAAGCTGAGTAACCGCGATCAGGAAATCGCTTTTCATAGTCGGCCTATCTCCCTCCTTATAGACCTCTTAAGCCTTTCCACGCCCTACCAACAAAAAAAGCGGGAAAATCCCACTTTCAACAACGAACCTGTCTAAGTGATCTTATTGAGAACATTCTCATTGATCACTCATGTTAATTATACCAAGGTGAGAGGATTGAATGCAACCCCGCTAGACCTTCAGAGCCCATATTTTCATCTTCACCCTCTATGCCGTCATTCCCGTGCCTGACACGGCAATCCATCCGAGGGGTGCTGCACGTCGGGATATTCCCCGCTCATGTGGTTCCCTTCGGTAAACTCAGGATAAACTCTAGGCTCACCATGAGCGGGGGTGGAGGCGGGGAATCTAGCTGCCTCAGTTTTCTTGACTTGCCTATAGCGCTTTGCTAGAATCGCTAGGTTAGAAGGGCGGTTAGCTCAGTTGGTTAGAGCGCTGCGTTGACATCGCAGAGGTCACTGGTTCAAATCCAGTATCGCCCACCATTGAGAGCGTTGATACCATCGACTGTTTAGGGGGTTCTTCAGAGTTCGGAATCATCCATCGGACGACTGAAATGTTAAACTGAACCTCCCAGGCCTCGATGGGGGGTTCACTTTATTTTGGCATACAGGGAAGGGCAGTGTCCAGCCAGACAGCAAGAACAAAAGCGAACCAGGCTTTGAAGAGCTACGCGGGCGAAAGTGTAAGAGCACTGCGTGAGAGGTTGCGCCATACCGCTGCCCACATCATGGCGGAGGCGGTATTGTCCATATTCCCTGACGCCCGCTTTGCTATCGGTCCTCCCACCGAAGAGGGCTTCTACTACGACTTCCAGCTCCCACGCGCCCTAAACAACGATGACCTGCCCACCATCGAGAAAAAGATGGCCGAGACAATAAAAGCAGACTTCCCCATGGTAAGAGGCGCC
Organism: Dehalococcoidia bacterium; assembly: GCA_965197675.1. Taxonomy (GTDB): domain Bacteria; phylum Chloroflexota; class Dehalococcoidia; order Plut-88900; family Plut-88900. The sequence goes on from OZ240221.1 coordinate 2,736,912, forward strand.
CTGGAGCAAGAGGAAGCCATGTCCAAGTTCAGCGACCAACCATTCAAGCTAGAGCTGATCGATGACATAGGCGAAGACCATGTGGGCACCTATACTCACGGAGAGTTTAGCGACCTCTGTCAGGGCCCCCATGTCGAATCCACCGGACAGGTCAAAGCCTTCAAACTGCTAAATGTCGCCGGCGCCTACTGGCGAGGCGATGAACGCCGGCCCATGCTTCAGCGAATCTACGGTACGGCCTTCGAGTCTCAGGAAGCGCTGGACGAGTTCCTCCACAGGATGGAGGAGGCGTCTAAGAGAGACCACCGTAAGCTGGGAAGAGATCTGGACCTATTCAGTATCCACGAGGGGTTGGGAGCAGGACTGATATCCTGGCATCCAAAGGGTGCGAGGATCCGAACCATCATTGAAGACTTCTGGCGAGAACAGCACTACAAAGCAGGCTACTCCCTCGTATATTCTCCCCACATAGGCAAGAGCAAGCTATGGGAGACGAGTGGACATCTCGACTTCTACAGGGAGAGCATGTACTCGCCCTTGGACATAGATGGCCAGGAGTACTATCTGAAGCCCATGAACTGCCCCTTCCACATACTGATGTACAAGTCCTCGCTGCGTAGCTACAGAGAGATGCCCTTCCGCTGGGGCGAGTTGGGCACAGTGTACCGATATGAGAGGACAGGGGTTCTTCACGGATTGCTTCGAGTCAGAGGTTTCACCCAAGACGACGCCCACATCTTCTGCAGGCCCGACCAGTTGGAAGACGAGGTCAAAGGAGTATTGGAGCTGGTATTCTCCAGTCTCAACGCCTTCGGATTCCAGGACTTTCACATCTATCTCGCCGACAGGCCAGAGAAATATGTAGGGGAGGCATCTGACTGGAACAGGGCGACAGAGGCACTGAAAAACACCGTTGATACCATGGGGCTGGACTATAATCTTGACCTTGGAGGCGGCGCTTTCTACGGCCCCAAGATAGATGTCAAAATCGAAGACGCACTGGGCAGACAATGGCAATGCGCTACCGTCCAGTTCGATTTCAATTTACCCGAACGGTTCGATCTCAACTTCATAGGCGCCGATGGTCAACAGCACCGCCCTTATATGGTGCACCGCACTCTTCTCGGCTCAATGGAGCGCTTTATGGGGGTACTCATAGAGCATTACGGTGGCGCGTTTCCCGTGTGGCTTGCTCCTGTCCAGGCGGTGATAATCCCCATTACTGACAGCCACTTGGATTACGCCAGAGAGGCGCAGACAACCTTGGATTCATCGGGCATCAGGGTAGAAGTGGATGAGCGCAGCGAGCGAATGAACCTGAAAATCAGAGATGCACAGTTGCAAAAGGTGCCTTACATGCTCATCACTGGTAACAAAGAGGTGGAATCTGAGACTCTATCCGTCCGCTTGAGGAGTGGGGAGGACAAGGGGTCCCAAGCCATCGATTCTGTAATCGAGATGATTCATGCCGATGTCAAGGCCAGGTTGTGAGCGTTGACGGGCGATTTCTCTTATGCTATATTCCCGCTATTCTTTGGTAGAAAACCTATGTTCGAGAGGTTCAAGGTATAAGCAGAGCATACAGAGCCAATAGACTTATCCGAGTTCCACAGGTCCTGGTCATAGGGCTGGACGGCAGTCAGATAGGAGTGATGCCGACTCCTGACGCCCTGAAGCTGGCCGACGAGAACGGAGTCGACCTAGTAGAGGTGTCCCCTAATGCCACCCCACCAGTATGCCGGTTGATGGACTATGGCAAGTTCAAGTACGAACAGGCCAAAAAGGACCGGGAAGCACGTAAATCGCAAAAATCGTCAAGCCTGAGACAGGTATCCATGAGAACCAGGATAGGGGAGCACGACATTCAGCTCAAGACTCGCAAGATCAGAGAATTGCTTGGTAAAGGGGACAAGGTGAAGGTATCTGTATTGTTCAGAGGGCGCGAGCTATCTTATCCACAAATTGGCAACAACTTACTAGGGAAAGTGGCCCGGTCTCTCATGGAAGATGCCCGTGTTGAGGCCCCTCCAAAAATGGAGGGGAGAATGTTGAGTATGATTCTCGTGGCCACTAAGAAAGTGGCTGAAAAGGGGATTGAAGATGGAAGCCCCAACATTGGTGTGAAGGAGCCGGTAGATGCCAAAGCTCAAGACTCATAAGGGAGCTAAGAGGAGGTTCCACATCACCGGCACTGGCAAGGTTTTGCGAGCCAAGGGCGGGAAGAGTCACCTGCGTAGGAAGAAGCCCAAACGAGTGAGAAGGATGTACAAGGAGATGCATCCCATCTCCTCTGCAGATAGACGCAAGGTGAAGAAGGCACTGCCATACGGAATTCCCTGAGAGTTAGTCAAGGAGTAGACCATTGCCTCGAGTAAAACGAGGAACCACAGGCCGAAAGCGGCACCGGAAGATTCTGAAGCTGACCAAGGGCTACAGAGGAACTAAGAGCACCCTGTATCGGAGAGCCCACGAGGCCATGCTAAAGTCTCTCAGCTATGCCTATCGTCATCGTCGAGAGCGCAAGCGAGACTTCCGTCGCCTGTGGATTGCCAGAATCAATGCCGCCGTCAGGCGAGAGGGACTTAGCTATAGTCGATTTGTTCATGCTCTGAAGCAATCGGGTATAGATCTGGACAGGAAGACTCTGGCCGACATGGCTCTGCGAGATCCGGCAGGCTTTTCCAAAGTGGCGACGGTGGCCAAAGAAGCAGTTAAGTAGAGAGTCCCAGAGCGTACTTGAACGGTGAGTATTATCGACACTACTCACCCCATTTTAAGATGCCAAAATTCCCCTGCTCTTTCCCCCTCTAGGGCTGAGGCGTCTCCGCTCACCCTCCCCAGGCACTCGCAACTGATCCACCATGCCTAGTCCTGTCAGCAGACCTCGGTACCGATAGCCGTCCCGGTACCCTCATCTCGACTCTGTCCCCCTGTACCATCCAGCGTTCAACTTCTCCATCAACTCTCCTTCCATCACTCCCTCTAAGAGCCGCTTGAGTCCACTGCGCCTCTGCTCCTTTACCCTTACCTCGGTCAAGCCTCTGATCTGCACCTTCAGACGCATCTCCTCTCAGCTTCTCGCATTCCTGGAAGGATACTCCACTTCTCTTTTTTACACACTTATAGTTACACTGCCTGTATGCTGATTCAGATTGACACGGAATGATTCTGAATGGGATAATTAGCGCCGGGGAAAGCTGAAAAGAAAGCGCCGATACCGCGTAGGTCTCAAACTCCGAGCTATGATATAACGGGCCGAGGTGGTGGAATCGGTAGACACGCTGTCTTGAGGGGGCAGTGAGCGAAAGCTCGTAGGAGTTCAAATCTCCTCCTCGGCACCAATCTTTAACAACAGTAACATCGAATTGCGGAAGTGGCTCAGTGGTAGAGCATCTCCTTGCCAAGGAGAGGGTCACGGGTTCGAATCCCGTCTTCCGCTCCAGGGCGACGTAGCCAAGTGGTTAAGGCGGAGGTCTGCAAAACCTCTATTCGGCGGTTCGAATCCGCCCGTCGCCTCCATTTGATAATAGAAAGACGCAGGCCTGCTGGTCAAACCTGCGTCTTCTAGTCTTTCGTACGTGCCGAGGTGGCGGAACCGGCAGACGCATCGGACTTAAAATCCGATTCCCTTCGGGGAGTGAGGGTTCGAGTCCCTCCCTCGGCACAGTTGAATGGGGAGAGGGAAGTGGCAGGAAGCCTGGATAATAAGATCGCCCTGGTGACGGGCGGAAGCTCCGGAATAGGCAGGGCCGCCGCATTGACGTTTGCCCGAGAGGGAGCAAAGGTCATCGTTTCGGACGTGTCCATAGGCGGAGGCGAAGAAACCGCAGGATTGGTGGAGGAGCGAGGAGGAGAAGCAGTCTTTGTTCCAGCCGACGTCTCCAAGAGCGCGGATGTCAAGTTTTTGATCGATAAGACAGTCGAGACTCATGGACGATTGGATTGCGCCTACAACAACGCAGGCATATGGGGTGTCACTATGTCTACGGTTGACTATCCCGAATCGGAATGGGACCATGTCATCGATGTCAACCTCAAGGGTGTGTGGTTGTGCATGAAATATGAGATACTTCAGATGCTAAAGCAGGGTGCAGGGACAATAGTAAATACGTCTTCTGGGGCAGGACTGGTTGGTTCTCCACAAGGTTCCGCATACGTCGCCAGCAAACACGGGGTGGTGGGGCTAACCAAGACGGGAGCCATCGAGTACGCAAAAGCAGGCATTCGCATTAACGCAGTCTGTCCTGGTATCGTCCGTACACCGATGATAGAGTTGATCATGGCCTCTCGAGGCGTAAACGAGAGGGACTACGTAGCCAGAGAGCCCATCGGGCGCATGAGCAGCCCGGAAGAAGTCGCTGAAGCAGCGGTTTGGCTCTGCTCAGATGCTGCTTCCTTTGTAACGGGCCATGCTATGGCGGTAGATGGCGGCGAAATGGCTGTCTAGAAGAAGGGAGTGCAGACTCTTTGGAAGGTAAGGTTGCACTGGTAACCGGTGGAAGCTCCGGAATAGGCAGGGCGACGGCCATGGCATTCGCTAGGAAAGGCGCTAAAGTGCTCGTCGCGGACGTGAACGTCAGTGGAGGGCGAGAAACTGCCCAAACAATTCTGGATATAGGCGGTCAAGCCGAGTTCGTGGAAGCCGACGTGTCGAATGCGCTTGACGTCGAAGCTATGGTAGAAAGGGCCATATCTACCTATGGAAGGCTGGATTATGCCTATAACAACGCTGGTATATCGGGGGGCTTTGCGCTGACCCACGAGTACTCAATGGATGAATGGAACAAGGTCATCGACATCAACCTGAAGGGCGTATGGCTCTGCATGAAATATGAGCTGCCTCAGATGGTAAAGCAAAGAGGAGGAGCCATCGTAAACACTTCATCGATCAACGGGTTTGTCGCCACCACAGGGATGTGCGGTTACATCGCTTCCAAGCATGGAGTCTCGGGTTTGACCAAGACGGCAGCAATCGAGTACGCCAAATCTGGGATCCGAGTCAATGCAGTGTGTCCAGGAGCCATCAACACGGCGATGACGCAGGAGGACATGGAGCTTGGTCGAACAATCGAAGTGATAGAGGTAGAGAGGTATCCCATTGGGCGCATGGGTGAACCCGGGGAGGTCGCCGAAGCTGTCGTCTGGCTGTGCTCAGATGCAGCCTCCTTTGTTACGGGACACACGATGGTAGTAGACGGAGGTTACATCGCCCAGTGAGTTTATGATTTTATCGATTCCAACCTTTGAGAGGACTATGGATAGTAGCGAGACTAGGATAGGACAGAGAGACCTTGTAGGCCAGCACGTCGTTGACTTTGACGAACGGGTGGATATTGCCAGACTTCGTCGAGAGCGGCTGGGAAACCTTCAAAGAGAGATGGCCCACTATGATCTGGGCGGCCTGCTTCTAACGGATCCTATTAATGTTCGCTACGCTACCGGCACCCGGTGGTTCCAAACCCTCTCCATGCGCTGGAGGATGCGACAGGTCATCGTGCCCAGAGAGGGGCCCCCTATCTTCTTTGGCGGTACTCAGGCCGACCCGCCCATAGCCTCCGGCGACTTCCCCAACAAAGACTTCACCCTTACCGAGTTCTGGAGCACCGGCCCCCATTATGAAGAAGCAAACCGCAGGTGGGCGGGGTCCATCAAGGCAGCCGTGGGCGAATTGGGCATATCCGACGAGAAGATAGGCGTGGATCGACTGGACATGCAGGGGTATCTGTTTCTGACAGACGAGAACTTGAAGCTGGTGGATGCGGCGGAGGCCATAACGATGGCTCGGGTAACTAAAACCCAGGATGAGTTGGCTCTGATTCGGCAAGCCGTTGCAATTGCCGACGTGGGTCTCGCCGAAGTGCAAAAGGCTATAGAACCGGGCGTGACCGAGAATGAACTCTTTGCCGTTCTTAGCTATACAAATCTGCGATACGGCGGCGAATACACCGATTGTAAGGCATTGGTTGCGGGTGGAAATACGAATCCCTGGAACATACGAGAGGCCTCAGACAGAATGGTGCGGCCGGGTGATCTGGTGGGAATGGACACGGACATGGCAGGGCCGATGGGCTATTTTGCCGACATATCTCGCACATACCTGTGCGGTGATGGCCCTCCAAACGACGAGCAGAAAGAGGCCTATACCCTGGCCTACGAGTTTATTCAGGAATCTCTTCCTCTCTTTAAACCAGGCGTCACCTTCCAGGAGTTGGCCGAGAGTATTCCTCCCATACCCATCGAGTACCAGGCCAACCGTTACGTCGTGATCGCTCATGGCATCGGTATGGAGGACGAGTGGCCCGCCGTCTATTTCCCGGGCGTTACTTGGACGGGCTTCGGGAATTACCCAGGAGAGTTCAAAGAGAACATGGTTATGAGCATGGAGGCTAGCTTTGGGCGAGAAGGTGGTCGAGAGCAGGTGAAGCTGGAGGAGCAGCTTATCATCACAGCCAATGGGCCAGAGGTTATTTCCAAGGCTCCATACGATTGGCGTCTGGTACCATAGAGGGACGAGACCAATTACTTGGTAATTTCGGGTATAATGTTTAGCGTTGACATGGAACTTGAGTTTCCAACTCTATTTTCACAAAGAGGCTCTGTATGAAGAGAATAGGCGTTGATATAGGCGGCACTTTCACTGACCTGGTCTTGTACGACGAGGCGACTGGTCAGATAAAGAAAACCAAGACACTCACCACTCCAAAAGCCCCGGAGGAGGGATTGCTTCTCGCTTGCCAACAGGCAGGTGTAGATACCAAGGAAGTCTCCTACTTCATGCACGGGACTACTCTTGTGACCAACCTGATCTTGACCCGCGACGGGGCCAAAGTTGGACTCATCACAACCGCAGGTTTCAGGGACGTGCTGGAGATCGGCAGAAGCTACCGGAAAGAGCTGTATAACCTACAGTACGACAAGCCGAAGCACTTTGTGCCTCGCCACCTCATATATGGCGTGAGCGAGAGGATGGACCACAAAGGCAACGTTCTCCTACCCTTGGATAGAGATGAGATCGCCTCGATGGTTCGTGATCTGTCGGATAAAGGTATCGAGGCCATAGCGGTATCTTTGTTCAACTCCTATGCCAATCCTGAACACGAGAGGATCATAGGAGAAGTGATTCGGGAGGAAGCACCCCACTTATACGTATCTCTATCATCAGAAGTGGACCCACGTATCCGAGAATATGAGAGGGTTAGCACCACCGTCTTGAACGCCTACGCTATGCCCAGAACCCAAGGCTACATCCAGCGTCTGGACAAAGCCCTGGGAATAAACGTTAAGTATATGCACTCGGGGGCTGGGGTCAGCCCATCCAGCGAGGCACAGAGGTTTCCCATAACCCTCGTGGCTTCTGGGCCGACAGCGGGCGTGCTGGCAGCCGGATACATCGGAGAGAGGGCAGACGTTCGTAATATCATAGCAGTAGACGCTGGTGGAACCAGCTTCGACGTATGCGTCATAAGAGATGGCCAGCCCGACAGCAAAGATCAAGTGGAGGTGGAGTGGGGGATTCCTGCCAGAACCCAGAGCATAGACGTAAACTCTATCGGTTCCGGTGGTGGCAGCATCGCCTGGATAGATGAGGGAGGCGCTCTGCGAGCAGGCCCACAAAGCGCAGGCGCTGACCCCGGCCCGGCATGCTACAACTTGGGCGGCACCCAACCCACTGTTACCGACGCCAATCTGGTAATAGGAATCCTGAACGCCGACAATTTCCTGGGTGGAAAGCTGCAAATAGACCAGGAAAAGTCTCGCGATGCCATTAGTCCCATAGCCGATCACTTCAATGTCTCCATAGAGGAAGCGGCTCTGGGCATCTATCGCATAGTGAATGCCAACATGGTACAGGCCATTCTGGAGGCCACCGTAAGGAAGGGTATAGATCCCAGAGATTTCACCTTGGTGCCCTATGGAGGCGCTGGAGGGCAGAACGCCGTGGAGCTGGCAAGAGAGGTGGGAATACCCACGGTCATGTTGCCCATCAATCCCAGCACCTTCTCCGCATTTGGGCTTCTCACCGCCGACATGAAAAATACGGTTTCTCAGACGGTGATGCTGCCCATTGAGGGGCTGGACATCAAGAGACTTAAGAAGGTGTTCAAGAACCTGGAAACCCAGGGAGGGAGATTCCTGAAGGGAGAGGAGCAAAACATCACCGGTACCGATGTTCAGTACACCTTGGATGTCCGCTACATAGGTCAGTCCAACGAGGTCGCCGTGCCCCTTAGCAAGAAGGGCACCATCAATGGCGACAACATCTACAAGGAGTTCGAGCGCTGGCACCACATCCTGTTCGGAACGCAGCTGGGAGATCCAGCGGAGATAGTAAACGCCCGAGTAACGGTTACCGGCCTTGTAGACCCTCTAAAGCTGCCTGAGAACAGCAGAAAATCCACCTCTCGCAAACCGATGGCAAAAGACCGTCGAAAGGTGGCACTTTACGATGATGAAATCGCAGTCTTTGATCGGAATGACCTGGAATACGGCATGACAATTCGGGAACCCTGCATTATAGAAGAAGTCGATTCCACCTTCTTCATGGGCAAGGGCTGTTCAGCAATAGTCGATCAGTACGGTAATATCCTGGTGCAGCTACCGAAAGAGAAACGAACAAGGGAGCGAGAGTAATCATGACCATTACACAAGAAGCCCCCAAGACTCGGAAGAAGACGAAGCTAGATCCCTTCACGACTGAGATCATGCGTAGCTATCTCATCTCCACAGTGCAGGAGATGGTGGAGACCACCGTGAGGGCGGCCTTCTCTACGTGCTTTAGTGAGGGTTTGGATTTCACCTGCGCCCTGTTCGACAACCAGGCTCGGATGATAGCTCAAGCCTACGGCATTCCCGCCCACTCCGGCGCCCTGTTCGACCCTGTCATGGTGATGCTGGATACCTACAAGTCCTTCGAAGAAGGAGACGTGATAGTCTTCAACGATCCATATAACGGAGGCTCCCATCAAGCCGACGTAGTAGTTGCTCGCCCCATGTTCATGGACGGGAAAATGCTGGGATTCGCGGTTAATCGTGGTCACTGGGTGGATGTGGGTGGAATGAGTCCCGGGGGATGGTCGGGGACCGTGCGGCACGTTATCCAGGAAGCCCTCATCATACCGCCAGTGCGATTGTATAAAGCAGGCGTACTCAACAGGGAGATAAGAGATTTCATCCTCAAGAATGTACGAATTCCCAAACAGTGCTGGGGGGACCTCCAGGCTCAGATAGCCTCCAACATCGTCGCGGAGCGTAGATTACGTGAGCTAATCACCAAGTACGGATATGGGACGGTGGAGGAGGGTATGGAGAAGGCCCTCGAATACTCCAAGCAAAGGTTTGCAAAAAAGCTGGAAGAGCTGCCTGATGGTCAATGGGAAGGCACCGAGCACATGGAGGACGATGGCCATGGTGGTGGGCCGTACAAGATTCACGTCACCCTGACAAAACAAGGCAAAAAGCTCTCTCTGGACTTCTCGGGCTCGGACCCTCAGGTAAGAGGCCCTGTCAACTGCACCTTCACCGAGGCCAAGGCGGCTGCCTATACCGCCCTCATAGACGTGGTAGACCCCTACATACCCCTTAACTCCGGCTTCATAGACGCCATCGAAGTAACGGCGCCAAAGGCCTGTATAGTGAATCCTGTATATCCCGCACCAGTGTTTGCAACTACGGCAGACCCCATGACTAGGGCCTACGAGGCCGTTCTGAAAGCTATATCACGATGGTTGCCGGAAAGGGTAGTAGCGGGAAGCTCCGGCACAATGAACGATATCACGGCCTCTGGAGATGACCCCGCCAGTGAAGAGGAGTTCGTCTGGTATCACTTCGGACCTGGCGGGACGGGCGCTCGTGCCACCAAAGATGGAATCCACGGAGATTGCGACCCTATGGTCAACTGCAAGAGGGAGTCCATGGAGATATGGGAGACTCGCTTTCCCGTTCGCTTCGAGAGGTTCGAGTTGATAACAGACTCCTGTGGACATGGAAAGTATCGAGGGGGCACGGGGGTAAGCCGGAAGTTGGAAATCCTGCGACCAACTTTCCTAACTGGCTGTGCAGACAGACACAAGCTGCCTCCCTGGGGATTGGACGGCGGTCAAAGTGGATACACCGCCCAGTATATCCTGGAGCGAGATGGCAAAGATTGGGACTTTCCCACTTTATACGGGACATTCTCTCCAGCCAAATTCTCCAACCTGCCTTTGAAGCCGGGTGATGTTTTCGACATCAGGTCAGGAGGTGGAGGAGGCTACGGAGATCCGCTGGAACGAGATCTAGGGTTGGTAGCGGAGGATGTCTTGGAGGGGTACATCTCCACCGAAAAGGCCGGGGAGATATACGGAGTCTTGATCGATCCTAGCAATGGACTTGTAGACTCCAGAAAAACAACGCAGATGCGAAAGCAGCTGAAGACCAGCGCCAAGAAAAACAAACCGCTGACATAGAGGTTTAACATGGCAACGCTACTCACTGGGGGGACGGGATTTGTAGGCAGCAACATCCTCAGATCGCTGGCTCAGCGCGGCCATGAAATCATATGTTTGGACATGGTGCCTCCCCACGACATGGTGAAGCGCTACATTGAACCGTGGTCTAGCCGGATCACTTTCGCGCAGGGAGATATCACCAACCGGAAAGACTTGCGGCAACTGGTGTCCCGCAACATCACTAGAGTAGTTCATGCTGCCGTATTCACCGGCATTCTTCCAGAAATCGAGACGAACCAAGGGCACTCCATCGTAGAGATCAACGTTATGGGAACTACCAACCTGCTGGAGCTTGCCCGTGAGATATCAGTGGAACGGTTCGTATACGTAAGCTCGGAATCGGTCTATGGAGAGCAACCCGACTCGACTCAGATCGTTCACGAGGACAATCCCCTCTACCCCCGCAGCCTGTATGCCGTTACCAAATACCAGAGCGAATTGCTGACTCGAAGATACGGAGAGCTACACGGCTTCGAAGCCGTCAGCGTTCGTTTAGACGGACCCTATGGTCCCATGGAGCGGGTCACTGGACATCGGGCCAACCAGTCTTTGATGAAGGAGTGGACGGGCAGGATTGTCAGAGGTGAGCCTATTGTAGTGAGCGATCGCTCTCAGGGGCGAGATTTCACATACGTAGAGGATATCTCTAATGGCGTCTGCGCTGTCCTCGACGCCCCAGCCCTTTCCTATGATGTGTACAACAACGGATTGGGAAAGTGGAGCACCCTCGACGACATCATCAAAGCCCTGCAACAGCTGGAGCCAAACCTGCAGGTCATGGAGGTGTCTCCGGAGGAAGCCCAGAGGGTGCTGGCCGACATATCCCCATCGGAGAGAGACAATATGATGGACGTGTCTCGCATGAAGGAGGACGTTGGCTTCGCTGCCAAGTTCGATCTCATCTCAGGCCTTGGCGAGTATCTGAACTGGCGGAGAGAGTATAACTTCACCGAATAGGTCTCTCTTAACCATCGGAGGCGCTATTTGTTCGATAAGATAATCAAAGGCGGCGCCATCGTAACCGCGTCGGATACCATCCAGGCCGACATCGGTATCCAAGGCGAAAAGATTGCTGCCATGGCTCGGACTTGCCTGAGCAAGGCGCCGAGGTGATCTATGCCAATAATCGTTACGTGTTCCCAGGCTGTATAGATGTTCATACCCACATGGACGACCACACCGGAGGCTTCCAGATATCAGACGATTTCCTGACTGGTACCACCGGGGCAGCATGGGGAGGTACCACCACCATAGTCGACTTCGCAACCCAGCAGCCAGAGGGTCGGCTTCAAGGTGGGATGGAGATGTGGCATCGGAAGGCCGAGGGCAAGGCCGTCATAGATTACGCATTTCATATGATCATCATCGATCTGCCCGAATCCAACATCAAGGACATGGATTTTGTGGTCGACGAGGGGCTGACCAGCTTCAAGATGTTCATGGCATATCCCGGTATGTTCATGGCAGACGACGAGACTATATTCCGCGCCATGCTGCGGGCTCGAGAGAATGGAGCCATGATCTGCATGCATGCCGAGAATGGAGCCATCATTGACGTTCTGGTGAAGCGGGCCCTGGCAGAGGGAAAGATCGATCCCAAGTACCACTCTCTCACCCGCCCTATGAGCTTGGAAGCGGAGGCGACTCACCGGGCTATCATCCTGGCCGAAATAGCCGACGTGCCCATTTACATCGTGCATTTGTCGGCTGCTGATGCTCTTCGAGCTGTACGAGAGGCCCGCGAGCGCGGTCTCCCCGTTTACGCCGAGACCTGCCCTCAGTACCTCTTCCTGGATGATAGCGAGTACGAACGTCCCAATTTCGAAGCCGCCAAATACGTGGTATCCCCACCCCTTCGCCCCAAGGGCAACGAGGAGAGCTTGTGGAAGGGTCTGGTATCCAACGATCTTCAGGTAGTCGCTTCGGATCACTCCCCATACCTATTTCACGGCCCCTCAGGAAAGCAGCAAGGCCGAAGAGACTTCTCCCAAATACCTAACGGCGGACCCGGAGTAGAGACGCGCCTTCAGCTGTTGTATGACGGTGGAGTAGCTGATGGTCGCATAACCCTCAATCGCATGGTAGAGGTCCTTTCCACCAGCCCCGCCAAGCTGTTTGGGCTGTATCCGCAGAAAGGGACAATAGGGGTAGGAAGCGATGCCGACCTGGTCATCTTCGACCCCAACAAAAAGCATCGAATAAACCAAAAGGCCCACCACATGCGCATCGACTACAATATGTACGAAGGACGGGAGGTCACCGGCGCCGTCGAGACAGTGCTGCTCCGAGGGAGTACCCTCCTGGAGAAGGGCGAGTTTCTCGGTCGACCTGGACAAGGTAGATTCATCAAGCGTCAGCCGCAGCAACCTCGGAATATCTAAAAGAGCCAAACTAGGTTGAAGAGGAGGTTCCATGGGTCTGAGACGTCCAACAAAGCAGGACTTACTTAACGCAGCTTCCATCAGCAATCTCCACCTTACCGATGAGGAGTTGGAGGACTACCACTCTCTGACACCCGACGTGTTTGAACTCTTGGACTCGGTAGAGCAGATGCCAGCAGAAAGCTACGTTTTTGAAGGTGCAGTTCGAGACGTGGGTAGCAGACCTGACCCGAAGGACGACCCATATAACGCGGTAGTTCGTAGATGTTCGGTCAAGGGACCTTCTACTGGCAAGCTCGCTGGAGTGCGAGTAGGACTGAAGGACAACATCTCTGTGGCCGGCGTGCCTATGACGTGTGGCTCTCGAGTCCTCTCAGGCTACGTCCCTGCAGTGGATGCCACAGTAGTTCAGAGGCTATTACAAGAAGGAGCGGAGATCGTCGCTATGCTGAACATGGACGACTTCGCATGGGTGGGAGACGGCGACACCGGAGCCACCGGGCCAGTCCTGAATCCCTACAATACCCAACACATCGCGGGAGGCTCGTCAGCCGGTTCGGGCGCCGGTCTTCACTACGACTACATAGACATGACCCTCGGCTGCGACCAGGGTGGTTCCATAAGGATTCCGGCTGCTCGGTGTGGAGTAGTCGGGCTAAAAGCCACCTTCGGTCTCATACCCTACACCGGTATCATCGGCGGTGACACGAGCGTCGACCACGTAGGCCCAATGGCCAAGACGGTAGAAGAAGTGTCCCTCATGCTAGAGGTGATAGCCGGCAAGGATGATCTAGATCCCCGCCAGAACGGAGAGATACCAGTTGAAAGCTATACTCAGTCCATGGGTGGCTCTGTGGAGGGGCTGAAGATCGGTGTTATAGAAGAGGGATTTGAAACAGGCGCTTCAGAAGAGGGTGTGGATGCAGCCGTTCGAAAGGCGCTACATGAGATAGCGAAGCTGGAGATAAACGTCCAAGATGTGTCTGTGCCCGCCCATTCCACTGCGTTGAAGGTATTCAGGGGCTTGTATCCAGAGGGGGCAACGGCAATCTTGAGAGATCGAGGCCTGGGCTACGGCTGGCAGGGCTTCTATGACGTCAGCCTTGGCGAGACGTTGGGTAGGGCCCTCAGGACGCAAGGCGATGACCTCCCCGGCGACATGAAGCTGACCATGCTAATAGCCACCTATCTACGAGAGCATTATCACGGTAGGATATACTCGAAGGCCCAGAATCTACGTCCGGCTCTCAGAAGAAGCTACGATTTGGCTTTGGAGGAATTGGATGTACTTGCCTTACCCACCGTCCCAATGCAGCCCTTCAAAAACGAGATGGCCAACGATTGGAAGGCCAGGTTCGTCAGAGATGGAGACGTGGTAATTAACTGCGCACCCTTTAATGTTACTGGCCACCCTGCTATTTCTATACCTTGTGGTAAGGTAGATGGCCTACCTGTGGGGTTGATGCTGGTGGGTAAACACTTCCAGGAGTCCACTTTGCTAAAGGTGGCACACGCCTTCGAGCAGAGCGTCGACTGGGAGAGACTATAAGCAATCTGAGATTACCTTACCCTCGCTCCTTCGAAGAACACCGCCTCCACGTTGGCGAGATCACCGATCTTTTCAATAGGATTGCCATCGACAACCAGCACGTCAGCCACTTTGTCCGGCTTCAAAGTGCCCGCAAGGTCGGAAATGCCGATGGCTTTAGCCGCATCTCCGGTTGCGGACTTGATGGTGGCCATATACGACATTCCTACGTGAGAAAAATACTCCAGCTCCTTCATAAGGTTTCCAAACGCATACCACTCGAAGCCAGAATCGGTGCCTGCAATCAACTGAACTCCCATGTCAATATAGCGGCTCATCTGGCCCATTAGAGAGTCAAAGTCCCTCTGAGCCTTGTCTAGGGTGAGAGTCGCCACACCGTCCACGATCGCGTGCTGTCCTGTGCTTCCCTCTCGTTCCCACTCTCTCATAACCATTATTCGGGTCTGGTCCACATACAAAGTCGGGTTTATTGATCGTCCTTCCCTTGCTATTCGCTCCGCCAGATCGTCCCGAAATACCCAGGACCCATCCACCTCTTGCATCCAGGAATGAATGATCATGTCAACCCCGGCGTCCAGGGAGTTGACTATTCCTGAAGTGGCCCGCGAGTGGGTTGCCACCTGTTTCCCAAATTTGTGGGCCTCGTCTACTATGGCCTGCAGCTCGGGTAGGTTATAAGAGGGGAGGAAGGGAGCGGTGGTGCTCGTACTACCCCCGGTGGTGGGAACCTTGATATAGTCAGCCCCCTCTTTGATGACCTGCCTGACCGCCTTTGTTACCTCATCGATACCGTCGGCCTCTCCTCCCATCTGCCACATGTGCCCTCCTGTGATAGTGAGAGGGCGACCGCAGGCCAGTATTCTGGGACTGGGTATCAGACCCCTACGCATCCCCTCTCGCACAGACAGAATCGTCCTATGCTTCCCTCCGCAGTCTCGCACTGTGGTAACGCCCGACTCCAGGTGAGTCCGGGCGTTGGCTACTGAGCGAATAAGCAGGATGTCATCCTCCATGGCCATGACGTCGTCGGTGTGCCTGCCATCCCCCATGTAGTTGAAGTGGGTATGCACGTCGATGAGGCCGGGGAGCACTGTCCCTCGGGGGAAATCGTACTTCTCTACGGAAACACCTTCGGGAGGCAAGACTTCACTGGCGCTGCCCGCCTGAACGATCTTGGCATCTTCGATAAGAACAGCACCATTTTCGATGGGTTTGTCACTAAACCCATCTATCAGAAATCCAGCTTTTATGAGTTTGAAGCTTGTTGATTCGGAAGGCATCTCGACCTCATTTCAGATAAGAATTGCAGTGAGCCAACTCTGGGATTACAATAGGCGCATCTTATCACAATCCCTCACACCGGGAGAATGTCGAGAATATTGAACTGAATCGAGGAGGAACATGAGCCCACTAGAGATGCGAACGGAAAATGCCGATTTCTTACAGCACGCCTACAAAGCAGTCTGGATGGCGGCAGGAGCACAAGAAGAGGATGCCGACGCTGTATCCAGGGGTATATCCCTGGGTGACCGCATGGGCAAACTCACTCAGGGGATAGGTGTTTTTGAGGTTCTCTTCTTAGCCCTGGAAAGTGGAAACATGGACCTGAAGGCTAAACCAGAGGTTGTTGGAGAAGGTCCTACCTGGGCGCTATATGAAGGACATCAAACCACAGGCTTCTGGGTACTGACCGAGGCCACCAAGAAAGCCATCGAAAAGGCTCGCGAGCAGGCGGTGGGTATAGGACTGGTACGCAACATGAACGATGCTGGGTCTTTCTTCACCTACACTTCGCTGGCCCTGGAGCAGGACATGTTCGCCATGTCCACCAACAATAGCATGCCCCTGGCGGCCCCTTGGGGTGGGATGGAGAACAGGCTATCGGGTGCGCCCTTCTGCGCGGTGCTGCCGGGAGGTGAAGAGCATCCCCTGGTGACAGATATACAATGTGTAGAAGTTCATGATGGCAACCTATCAGAAGCGGCGCTAAATAACCAAAAGCTCAAGGGGAAGTTCCTCGTAGATCCCAAAACAGGCGATCTGACAGATGATCCATCTCCATACTTCGTGGAGCTTCCGGGCTATGGACGTGTTTCCGATTGCACAGCGCCATCAGTCTTCGATACTCCCCGCTTGTACGCACTCAACGTTTTCGCTGAAATGATGTCTACCATCATGGTGCCGGGCGCCACCATCACCCCCGAGATGCCTCACCCGATATCAGCGTGGCTCAAAGACGATCACGGCATGGGAACAGTAGGCGGGGGAATTGTCCTGGTAATCGACCCTTCTCACTTCGGGCCGATAGAAGAGCTCAAGGCCAAGTCCGATCGTTTCGTGAGATCCGTTAAGTCCGCCAAAAAACGGCCGGGGGTAGAAGAGATTTTCCTTCCCGGCGAGCGCGGGTTCCGCGATCGGGCAAAGGGAGTGGAAGTGGAGATTCTCGAGTCTCATTGGACGCCTTTCATCGAACGAGCAACGAAGTACGGCGTAAACATAGAAGGGTTGCGCGAGCGATGGCTGACACAGCAGATTGGATGAAAGCCGGCCACCCAAAACGGCTAAACAGAGAGGGCTGGGCCTAAATCGGCCCAGCCCTCTCTGTCACTTTAAAGGTGGTGCTAATCTAGCGGAATCTGTAGGTGCTCGCGGCGTTGGTGCAGGTTATCTTCCTTAGCAGGTTCGCATCCAGATGGCCAAGGTCCTCTTTTATCACGCGTTGTGAATAGGGCCAGACTCCATCCGGATGGGGATAGTCGGAACCCCACATGATGTTGTTCTCGCCGATCCGGGATACTATCTCAGGGCCTGGGCTTTCGTGCTGGAAGGTGGAGAAACCCTGCCGGTACCAATAATCGCTGGGCTTGTTCTTCAGGCCTATGTGGAACAGCCGGTCATCGTACTCCACGTCCATCCTCTCTAGAACATAGGGTATCCAGCTGATCCCGCACTCACCCAGAACGAACTTGAAGTTGGGGTATCGTTCGCAGGCCCCGGAAAGGATGATGCTAGTGAGGAATTCAGAGCCTGAGAGCTGAAACAGTATCTCGGATAAACCAAAGTCCACCCAGTGATATGTTTCCTCGTCCCCGGATTCCGGCTTCCTGTAAGGCAATCCTGTGGTGTGGAAAGATAGCGGCATATTGTATTGATCAGAGGCGGCCCACAGCACGTCCCAATCTTCGTAGTAAATGGGCTTCACAGCAGTAGCTACGCCTAGCTCCCCACCCCTTAGGCCCATCTTGGCCGCCCTGGCCAGCTCTTCTGCTGCAACCTGGGGATCGTGATTAGGCAGGCAGGCGAGACCAGCTACTCTCGAGGGATCGCTTTTGCAGAAGTCGGCAATCCATTCGTTATAGATTCGGAAGGCTACCGCCAGAGCGTCAGGGTCCTTCATCTTGGTTGAGATCGCGAACAGGCCGTAGATGACCTCGGCATCTATTCCATCCAACTCCTGGTCCTTTCTTCGAAGGTCTGGATTAGTGGGGTGGTACAGTCCCTTCTGACCATCTGTATAGAAGCCCGTTGAGGCCATCGCATCGGCGTGCTTGGAGATTCCGGCTTTATATGGATCGCCTGTCCTTACTGTCCCCGCAGCCGCCACTTTGGATAACACCTGGCCGTCCACCTTCCAGACCTTTCCTTCGCTGGTCTCCTCCAGCTTCGGTACCTTGTCCTTGAACTGGCTTGGGACGTTGGCAACGAACATATCTTCGGGAAACCAATGGATGTCTACGTGACAGTCGGCTGAAATAGTGTTGTACTTCATAGCATCCTCCACCTCTGCCTGTATGAGCCTAATATGGAATAAACGGCGATTAATGTCAACCTTACCTCTAGTTAAAGGCTCGCTCCAACTCGTCTATCTGCCTGTCTGTCAGCGTCCAACCCGACGCGCCACAGTTTTCCTCGACGCGTCGGGCGCTGTTGGACTTGGGTATGGCGATAACGTGCGATTTTGAGATGCACCAGTTCAAGGCGACCTGGGCCATCGTTTTTCCAGTCTCCCCTGCAATCCTTGCCAAAATCGCCATGGCGTTCTTATTCAGAAGTAGAGGTTTCGAGGTGAGCGCACCTCTGGCTAACGGGCTGTATGCCAGCACAGTAATGTCGTTTCTCTGGCAGAATGGCAACAGCTCTCGTTCGATTCCCCTGTTGGAGAGGCTATAGACGACCTGGTTGGAAACTATCCTGTTTTTAGTCAAAGCCCTCTGCGCCTCTTCTACCTCTCGTGCCGAGAAATTACTAACGCCGATAAACCGCACCTTTCCCATGTCCACCAGCTCTTCCATGGCCCTCATGGTCTCCTCGATAGGTACGCTGGAGCTTGGCCAATGCACCTGATAAAGGTCGATGTAATCGATTCCTAATCGGTGGAGGCTGTTCTCTGCAGCCTGAAGCACATCTTTATATCGGAGGTGTCCAGGCGAGACCTTAGTAGCGACGAACACTCGAGCCCGCTGTCCCCGTACAGCCTCTCCTACCGTGCCTTCGGTGCCGTACGCCTCCGCGGTATCGATTAGAAACGCCCCTAGCTCCATACCACGCCGTAATGGTTCTAAGCTTCCCTTGTACTGCCAGGTCCCCATACCGATCTCTGGTAGCTCTACGCCAGTGGAGCCAAGCTTTTTAAGTTTCATATCCCACTCCCGCAATAGCAATCATACTTCTACTCACTGGGCTCTCAGTATACCAATACCTCCTTATTAGAGCGGGGTGCTATGGTGCTCTGTCGTAAAGCTCTCTCCCTTTATCCAAGTACTTCCTTCTTTACACCAGTCTGTTCAGGGCTTACTACGCTATTGCGCCTGAATCAGAATGGCGGTCTGGGTACAGTAATTGGTCACATAGAAGCTATTGGTAAGATCAGGGAGGATCTGAAAGAAGCCGTATATGGCTAGGTCTTTACAGAGAGGGGCATAGAAACTACTATGCCAGAACGAAACAGCATGATTTGTGCCAGGCGTTGACCCAGTTAAAAGGAGGAGCAGTTCATTGCAAGTTGGAATAGTATTTCCTCAAACGGAGATCGGCGCAGACCCCAAAGGAGTTCGAGACTTTGCCCAGGCGGTGGAGGAGCTAGGCTATCCAAATCTCATCGTCTACGATCACGTTCTCGGTGCCGACACCACAAATCGAAGTGGATGGGATGGGTTCTATGTCCTGGAGGACATGTTCCATGAGATATTCGTTCTCTTTGGTTACCTGGCCTCTGTGACCGAGAGGATTCGACTTGTGTCCGGGATATTAATACTGCCCCAGAGGCAGACTGCACTGGTGGCCAAGCAAGCTGCTGAAGTTGATGTGCTCAGTGGGGGGCGGCTCACATTGGGCGTAGGTATCGGGTGGAATGACGTGGAGTTCGACGCTCTAGGCGAGGACTTTCATAACCGCGGCCGTCGCTCCGAGGAGCAGATTGAGCTTCTGCGAACCCTGTGGACTCAGAAAGTGGTGGATTTCAAAGGACGCTGGCATCGAATACCGGAGGCTGGCCTGAATCCGCTGCCCGTACAGAGACCTATCCCCATCTGGTTTGGTGGAGGTGCAGAGCCTGTAATAAAAAGAGTAGGCAGGATGGCGGACGGCTGGCTGGTCGAGTTCGGCCTCGATGAAGAGGGAAGGGCTGCGATTGAGCGAATGCGGAGCTATGCCCGGGAGGCTGGACGAGACCCAGCCTCCATCGAGATTGGACCTCTGGTTGAGCTCTCCTCTATAGGAATCGATTCCATAAATGACCATCTCAGGGAATGGCGGGAGCTTGGAGCCTCCCACGCTGCCATAGATACGATGAAGCTCGGACTAAGCTCTCCCAAGGAGCACATCGACTTGGCCCGAAAGCTGAGAGAAGTCCTCAATAGCTTTTTCTAAAGAACCAGAAAGTGGGTCGTAGGGTGTCCAATGCTACTGAGGTATTTCTTTGTTTACTTAAACCCGTAGATCCTAGCAGCGTTGCCTCCCACTATCTTCTCTTGATCCTCCGGTGGAACACCCTGGAGTATCTTTTCCAGAAACTCCATCGACTTTGGAAAGGTGCTCTCCTCATGGGGGTAATCGGATCCCCACATTAAACCGTCGATTCCAATGAACTCTCGATCTCGTACCCCTCGAGCATCCTCCTGGAAGCTGAGGAACACGTTACGACGGAAAAAGCTGCTGGGAAGCATATCGTTTTCGAAGCGGTGCCAGCCTGGCCTTTGAGCCCTCTGCGAGTACGCGAAGTCCAGCTGTTCGATGAAATAGGGAGCCCACGATAATTCATGTTCTACGGCTCCAACCATCAAACGAGGATGCCGCTCGAATACTCCTGAGTAGATCATCTTGGCAAGAGAAACCCGCACCCAATGGTCCGTTACCGTAAACTCGTGCTGTTCTAGCGTGTCACCCGTTGACCCAAAGCGATTAGTAAACAGATGGAGGCTCAATGGTATCTCCAACTCTTCCGCAGTGGACCAAAGAGGGTTGTACTCGGGCAGGCTATAGGGTCTTTCTTCGATGGGATACACCGTTATCATAGCCCCGTCTAACCCCAGGCCATGTACGCGCTCAAGCTCCTTCACCCCCTCCTGAACATCATCTAAATTTATCATAGCGAGACCCTTCAACTGATCTGGATAGTCACTGCAGAACTCTGCGATCCAATCGTTGTAGGTTCGGAATATAGCCGAGAGCAACTCCGAGTCTTCCACTCGAAAGAGGCTAAGTCCTTCCGATGGGTAAATTACCGCCCCAGATATCCCGTCTATATCCATATCCTTCACGAATTCACCGGGAATATATCCCCCCGGACGAACGTTGGCAAAACTTTCTACGCTGGAGAGGGCTTCAGGATTAGTGAATCTCAGACCAACTTGCGTATTCTCACCGATAGATTCGAACTTCTTGCCCTCGATATACCACCAATCGCCATCCTCTTCCCGCAATAGGCGGGGTGCTCGATTCTTAAATTGTTGGTCGATCCTATCGAACCAGAGATCCGGAGGCTCTACTATATGGCTATCCGAAGATATAACGCGATGATTGTCCACCATACTCCATCCTCCTATCGAGTTAACTCTCCACGGCCGATTAAAAGACTGCTATGGGATTGACGGGGGAACCCGTGGCGTATTGAAAACGCAGAGGTGCGATTGCCAGCATAAACTCCCATCGGTTCCTATCAGCACAAGCCTTGGCCAGATCTTCCAGGTTGGCGTTGTCTATCAACCATAGACCGAGATGCGGAATACCTATTTGATGGATTGGAGATTGTACTGCCTCATAACCGCTTGGAATCGAGTCCTGATCGCAATCGGATCCCAAAATCGCTATATCCCTCTCCCGAAACCAGGGAATACAAGCGGCATTAGCTCCAGGGTGAGACTTCCATATCTCTTCCAGTGGGCCGACCTGAAAGTGTCTAGCCAGATGGCCAGTGCGTATGAAGAGAACGTCACCGGACTCCACCTTTACCCCTTCAGCCTTTTCAGTCTCCTCCAGCTCTTGCGGTAGAATAGTGTCAGTCCCTTCTAGCCATTTAACTCCCCTCAGACGAGGTATATCTAGCAGTACGCCCCTGGTAACCACCCCGTGGGACACAACCTCCACCGAGTTGGCGGTAGCGCCTTGAGCCGTAGTGACCATTTGAGAGGGACGCCCATTGTACATCTGCCCTTTCCAGAATGTGTGGCTGATAGAATCTAGGTGAGTGATGGTTAGGCCGTGGAAGACCATACCGATGAATTCATCCGCCTGTTGCTCCTCGTTTTCATCGCCGTCAGTCGGGGTGCTATACTTCTCTCCAGAGCGGCTCATGTAGTGGATGACTTTGGATACCCTATCCCCGGGCATCTCACGGGTGATCAGCCAAGAGCAGGAAACCGAGACCCCATCCCTAATCAGCGTACCCGCTTGTTTTCGTTTCTCTTCCGTAATCAGATTGAGAGTGCCAAGCTGATCGTCCTTGCCCCACCTTCCCCAGTTGGATTGGGATTCGATGTAGCCGAGGACTTCTTCTTCAGTCGGTATACCCTTTTCACTGGTCATGAAAGCCCCCTCCTCATTCAGTCTCGTCTTAGATGGCAGGTTACAGCTACATTCAAACGATGGCCAACGGGTTCCACGGAGTACCCGATGCATGGGTCAACGGCAATGGTGCTCCTACAAAGAGGAACTCGTAAATTTTGTCCTTCGAAAGCTCCTCCATATCCAGATTCTCCAACAAATAGATGCCCAGGTCTCTAAGCGCATACTTATGTAAGTAGTGAGGATCTCCCCCATCCCTTTGAGCTTCCACTGTTGGCTGGTCCGCCCCTAGGGCGCACACGTCCTTTTCCTTAAGCCACGCGGCCAGTGATCCATCTGGCCCGGGTACCGCAGATTCCCATAGAGCTCGATCGCTGAAGAAGACTCTGTACCAGCCGGTGCGGATCAGTAGTATATCGCCTTGCTCTATATTTGTCCCTTGGGCGGCGGCGATAGCGTCCAACTCATCGCTGGTTACCACTTCGCCGGGGCCCATGTGCTCTACGTTTCGATAGGTCGGAACGTCGAGCATGACACCTCGGCCCACCATTGAGCGCACGTTCTCGATTCCGGTCTTTACGACGCCTGAATCGAAAGCTTCTTCTTCCGGAATGTCGTTATAGAATCGACCATCGGCCCACATATGTCCTAGAGCGTCTATGTGAGTCCCCGAGTGGGTGTCCATGGTCAACACGTCCTCTGAGAAGCTTCCTATTTCGTCGGGCACATAATTGCTCACCTTCCAGGTCTTATGAAATGAAGGATGCTGAGGCCCGTCCTTTTCCAGAGGGACGGCCAAGCTATATACCCGCCCCTTTCTCACCAAGTCGACAGCCTTCAGCACAACCTCCGGCGTCAGTAGGTTCAATGCTCCCAGTTGATCGTTGGCGCCCCATCTGCCCCAATTGCTAACTTCGCTACCTACCATAGGTTCCTCCATTCGTAGTTTAGCCGTAGCACACCTTATTATATGTCAGTCCCGTAGGTTTAGTAAGCGATGTCCAGATACCTGGGTTGACGATACTGTTCTACCCCTTTACCATACTTGCCGTTAGCAGAGTCAATGCACGAGGAAGCGATGAAAATCGGCATTTTCGTATTCCTGACTGATACCTCGCTGGATGTTGCCCAGTTGGCGAAAAGGGCAGAGGAGCTGGGTTTCGATTCCTTCTGGGTTCCAGACCACCCCATTATACCAGTCCATATCAGCTCAGAATCCGATGCTTACCAACTGAACAATGCCTATAATCGTATCCCCGACCCTTTTTTAGCACTGTCTCGCGCCTCGGCTGTAACCAAGACCATTAAACTGGGAACAGGCATCTGCTTGATCCCTGAGAGGAACCCTTTAATGATGGCTAAAGAGGTAGCCACCTTAGACCATGTCTCTGGGGGTAGGTTTATTTTCGGTATCGGTGCGGGATGGCTCAGAGAGGAAACTGAAATCATGGGGGGCGATTTCCCCCATCGTTGGACTCAAACCAAGGATTCCATACTGGCAATGAAAGAGTTATGGACTAAGGAAGAGTCCGAATATCACGGCTCCTACTACGATTTCCCGCCTGTCAACTCCTTCCCGAAGCCCATTCAAAAGCCTCATCCCCCCATCCTCTTGGGTGGTTTGGCGAAGAACGTGTTCAAGCGGACCGTGGAGTGGGGAGATGGTTGGTTGCCGGATACAGTGATCCCAAAAAGGATAGAAGAAGGTCGCAAAACCTTGGATGAACTTGCCGCTCAAGCCGGACGGGACCCTAAATCCATCGAGATTCTGGCCTTCGGAGAATCCGGCGACTTGAGGACGAGACAGTCCATCAAAGCCCTGGAAGAGGCGGGCGCCGATGGAGCAGTGGTTTGGTTAATGCAGGACGAGGGTGATGTAGCCCTCATTGAAATGGAGGACCTTGCCAGGGAGCATCTGTAGCTCACGTAATTCACAATAAAGGGGGAGAGAGATGGGCAATAAATGTGATCTCGTTCTTAAAGGCGGAGAGGTGGTGGATCCTGCTCAGGGCTTACGCGCCAAGCGAGATATCTGTTTCAAAGACGGTAAGATTGCGGCAGTAGAGGACAGCCTTCCTCGAGATGCCGGCAGCCAAGTTATAGACGTTTCGGGAAACCTAGTAGTGCCGGGGCTGATCGATGTTCACACCCACTTCGCTTATGGAGTTGCACCCTTCAACGTGGATCCCGACCCAACCTTTCTAAGCACAGGTGTCACCACCGCCGTCGATACCGGAAGTACGGGATGGATGAACTTCCCCAGCTTGAAGAAGCTGGTCATAGAAAAGGCTAGGGCTAACCTCTTCGCCTTCGTTCACCTCTCATCGATAGGGGGTCTTCCCATATCGATAGGAATCCCCGACCTGGGAGATTTCCGGTTTGCCAGACCCAAAGAGACCATCCGGTGCATCGAGGAGAACAGAGAATCGATTTTAGGGGTCAAGGTACGCCTGTCACCCGATGGAACAACCCTTGAAAATGCCACCGCTGCTCTCGAGATGGCGCGTATGATAGCCGACGAGACCGACTCTCACGTCATGATTCACATAATGAACTCCATGCTCCCCATGTCCCAGGTCATCGAGTATTTGAAACCAGGCGACGTCATCACCCACGCTCTCCACGGCAGTACACACAACGTGTTGGGCGACAAGGGCCAAGTTCGTTCAGAGATATGGGACGCCTATAGGGGGGGCATAGTCTTCGATACCGCCTGTGCCTGGCAGCACTACTCCATACCCCTCAGCAAGAGTGCGATAGAGCAGAGGCTCATACCTCACACTCTGAGCACAGACATTACCGCCGACTGGCCTGGCGAGCCTTCTCCCTACGATCTCCCAACGATCATGTCTCTTTACTATGCACTGGGGATGACCCTGGAAGAGGTTATCGGCGGGGTAACCAGCAACGCAGCTTCCATCATAGGCGATGAGGAGCTGGGAACATTGAGACCCGGAACAGTCGGGGACGTGGCCGTGCTGGAGTTGGAGGAGGGAGATTTCGCTTTTCAAGACCTCTTGGGCAACGAGGTCCGAACCAACCATCGATTCACCCCAGTACTGACCGTAAAAGACGGGGAAGCCTGGCATCGATAGAGCTAGACCGAGATTATGCACTCCGGTGTATCGCTCTGTTTCCTGAACTGGGGTGATGCCAGCTAGCACCTCACTCCGCCGCCGCCATCAGACCTTTGTGTCAGAGTGAACCTACCGGCAGTCCCTTCCTGAGACAGGCTCAGTGCAGTATGCTCAAGCCCACCCTTGTATTTGGACTGCCTGCACTCATCCGTGACGTATTTCTGAGAGCGAACTTTCCCAGAATTCGCCTACGGTCGTTTTCACGGGGAGGTAGACGCATCAGAGCATGAAAAGGCGGCCACACTCACCTTTCTCGGATCTGGCCGATAGCCTGACTTAGGAGGAATCCCGCGTGGCGGCGAAATGTCGCTCTACCCTGCCCGTAAGCAGCATGACACCGATGACGATAAGGCACACAAAAAAGGCGACACCCGTGATTCTGTGCGCGACGGTCGCGGCATCTACCCATATTAGCTGCATCCCTATACCAATCAACGCCGACGCAGGCGCAATACGCCTTATCGCACCGCCGGCCCTCCACTGGCGCAGCGCCGCAACCACCAGCGCCAATCCCGCAGCCGAGAAGCCTATCTTGCCGGTGAGCCATCGGAGATATGCTACGGTCTCTGTTGAGGAGTCTACGGCACTGAGGGCAGCGGTCTCGGATGCGTCAGGCGCAGATGCGGCCAGTATCAGCGCGCAGACGCCGGATACGGCTGTGAACGCACCAGACGCCACGAACAGGTAAGGCACAAGAGGTGTCCCAAATCCCTCTCGAACTATCCAAGTCCTCAACAGGAACCACGCCCCGGCGATCAGCGTTACCCCGGAGATGAACCGGGCAGCGCCGCTGAGGCTGTACATGGACTTGTTGGCTGCGATTGCCCACAGCGACTCCAGCAGAGTCGGCTGGTCGGCGTCCGCGGCGACGCGGGCATACACCATCACAACGGTGGCCGCAGCCGTCAGCAGCAGAATCAGCCCCGCTCTGCGTGCAGCGGGATCCCTGGGCGTACCTGCTGGGCTCTCCATTCGCTGACGTGAGTTGTCTATATCGTCTGTCACCTCTATTCAGGTCTGTTCAATAGCCAGTGCTTGGGGCCGATACCGGCGTATACGCCGCCAAGGTCGACTCCGGGGTCGATCGGGCGAGCTGCTGACAGGTGTTGCACGTTACTTACGCGTCCGCTCGCACCTCGACGCCCTCATGCTCCCTGGCAATGAAGTCGTCCCGGATTATGTAGGCCATGGCCAAAATCATGTCCGGCTGGAACGCCGTGCGCTACACTTGAACGAGCATCAGGTACTCATCCTGGTAGACCAACCTCTCCCCGTCTATGGTCAGACCGGACACGCTAGACTTTACAAGACCGGTCTTCTAGGTGACAAATAGCTTCCAGGAGAAGCGGCAACCCTCCTCGCTCCATCTCACGTTCCCGGGATAGGCCAAGTGCCTCAGCGGAGCCAGCGCTTGCACCACCAGGAATACGGCGTCCAGAAGGGAGGCAGCCCGGACCGACCACGATAGAGGCTTTTCATCAGCCTGATGATTGATATTTGTTATGTTAAGTCATTACTCGGGCGCATCATACAGCTCGAATTTCAGCGGGCTCAATGGCAGCGCGGATGTGTAGCCATCGTCACATACCGACACGGCCCAAAGAAAGTCCATCTCTGCCCTGAGATCTATGTAGTCGCCGGGTTTGCTAGTGGGTAGTCGAATCTCCCAGGTGCCGTCGGGTTCGTAATAGACGTTCATGAATAGATTGAAGTTACATAGCGGATTGACGTGAGACTTTTCCAGCCCATGCTTGGCGGCTTCGATCTCCAACCTCTCGCGGCATCCCCTACCTGCTCCAGTACGCAACACGTACTCCTTTATCGGCTGGGAGCAGAAGTCGCCGCCGCTATAGTGCATTCCACACTTGTCCTCGGCAATCGTCGCTATGGTGTTGCACATATTGGTAATCAGCTTATGCCCGGCGGTAAGTCTCCACGTTTTATTCACCAAGTTTGAGTAAACGTCATCCAGATATTCGTTTTTGGGATCATTAGCTGACCATATGCAAAAGTCCCCAACCTGCTGGCCATCCAGGTCGGTTACTCTGATTGTTTGTCCTTTCTTGACGATTCCACTGGTCATACCATCAGGTTGTACAACCTCGGAATGCAGCAGCTTCCCTAGTGTCGAAGTCATAGAATCACTCCTATCGCTATTGTGAAGTGGGTCCTTTTATCAAGCCTTAACAATGGTATCCAAAACATCCTTTTGTAACAAGATAACGGGTGTGGTGGCCTTTTGCGGTAGGCGGAGTGTGAGATCGGTTCGGATTTGACAGTGATATAGCTGTGATGAAAGTCACTCGCTGATTAATCAGTACCATCGACTTTAGGGAAAGGCTCCTTCATCCCGAAGCCCGTCAGTGGAACTAAGACCACTTCTTCCTCCCTTATCACCTCACGCATCATTAACGCCTCGATAGCCCCGAATGATATGGCGGATGTGGGTTCCACAAGTAGACCCTCAAGCTCCGCCAACCGTCGTTGCCACAGAAGCACCTTGTTCTCGGATACAGCTATAGCTCGTCCACCCGAGTCACGGCAGATCCCAACCAGAGTGGCTGGTCTTGCTGGATTCGGCACATCCACCCCGCTAGCAGCGATGGATGTTTCCTTCCTTCGAGGTGTCCAGGGGCGCCCCTCGAAGGCCGCTACAATAGGCTGATTCTCCTCCGCTTGGACAGCATGCAATCTGGGCAAGTTTCTGAGCTTGCCTCTTTGGACAAGCTCATTGAACCCTTTCCACAGCCCATAGAGAATGGAGCCATTACCTACGGGAATGACCACATGGTCGGGAAGTGGGTCCATCTGGTCTGCGATCTCGTAGGCCATGGTCTTCTGACCCTCAACAAAATAGATATTCCGGTCGCAATCCAGGTAAAGGATATTCGAGTCCTGAGAGAATTTATTGGCCTTTTGTTCTGCAGCCTGCTGACCACCATTAGTCCAGTGCATTTGGGCACCATGGAAGACGGTAGCCTGTGCTTTTAATCGCGATGAGCTCTCGCTGGCGGCGAAGCCGTGCAACCTGATGCCAGCCCGACCACAATACGCTGCTAACGAATGGCCTGCATTGCCACTGATTAGTTCTACGGCCTCGGTGACGCCTGTCTCCTTGAGTACCGAAACCTGAACCGCGTTCCCTCGGTCCTTAAAGGAACCGGTGGGATTTAGATACTCCAGCTTGGCATAGAGTCTGTCCAAACCCAGGATCTGACCGACGTTGGAGAGAGGCACTATGGGAGTGTCTCCTTCACCAATGGTGACCAGGTTGGAAGGGTCGTTTATAGGGAGGTTTGGAAGGTATCTAGCTATACCTTGAGTATAGGCTGGTATCTGGGCCCTTGAGATGACTGGAGTATCATATTCCACGTCTAAGAGCCCGCCGCATCGATGGCAGCTCACAAGATACCTGGCGCCGTCGTGTCTTTCTTCACATTGAACACACACCAATTGAAACGTCATATCTGCTCCGAGCTAGAGGTTGAGTAACCAAACCCAATTATATACATCAAGCCGTGGTACTAACCTACTTACACTCCGGTGTTGCTTCTCATGACGCAGGCTGGTAGAGTCATATCGACCATCATCTTTCCAATCACTTGTATCGGGGGGTAGAGCATGGAGGTTCGCGACTTCCTCTCCGGGCTGTTGGATTTCAACTGGAACGTGGTCGAGAGGGCCTTAGATGGACTGGCGCCCGATGAGTTCACTCGACGTCCCACCTCTGAGACAAACTCTATAGCGTGGCTCATGTGGCATACCGCCCGGGACGAGGACTATTTGATCAGCCTGGCACAGAAACAACCTCAGCTCTGGGTCAGGGAGAAGTGGCATGAAAAGTTCAATATGAAGCCCGGATCCGTGGAGAATGACTTCAAGGACATTGGTGTTGGACAGAGCGCAGAAGAGGCGGGTTCTTTCGATGTCGATGACGCTAGCCTCCTCATAGGGTATTATCTAGAGACCAGGCAAAACACGGAGGACTACCTGAAGACCCTTACGCCCTCCGATCTGGATAAGGAGATGCCCGACCCGTGGGGGCCTGGCGCCACTCGACTGGTGGATTACTTCTATTGCATTCTGGATGAAGCCCTGGCACATGGCGGGCAGATAGCCTATCTGAGGGGGTTATACAGAGGTATGGGGTGGGACGAATAAAGTCGCCGAGGTGAGTAAGGGGTGAACAGATATGGACTTTATAGACGAAGTACGGACCCGCTCCGGGCGGTTCGCCAAGCGAGTAGAACACCTCTTTACCGAGGAGGCTACCAAGAGCTCGTTCGTGCTTCCATTCTTCCAGATGCTCGGCTACGATATATTCGATCCCACGGAATCTGTCCCTGAATTCACCGCCGATGTGGGCGCCAAGAAGGGCGAGAAGGTTGACTATGCCCTAGTCCGCGACGGCAAGCCAGTCATCCTCATCGAGGCCAAGAAGTACGGCAGCAACCTCACAGGAGTTTAGAAAGTCGTGTCAATTGAGAGGAAGCAGAGAGGAGATTTCGCATGATCAAGCAGCGTAACATGTGGATGCAGGTTGTACTGATGATTATCACCTTGGGCATCTACGGCATCTACTGGTTCTATGTCACCTCCAAAGAGATGATCGAGTACAAGCGTCTGGATGGCAGCGCCGGTTTATGGACTGTACTTTCTGTCATCCCTTTCGCCAACTTATATGCTGATTATAAGCAGGGTGAGGCGGTAGAGGCTCTCACGGACGGAAGCATCAACAAGTGGATCATATTCATCCTGTGGCTGGTCTTCGCTCCCGCTGTCTGGTTTATCACCCAGACAGAGTTGAACAAACGAGCTTCCGACCCCGCGTAGATGTAGAAACCGACATACGATGACCGCCCCCAACTTCAAGGACAAGACCATCTGGACGGGTGACAACCTGGGCTTCTTGCGCGGCATGAACTCCGAGCGTGTCGACCTGATCCACCTAGACTCGCCCTTCAACTCCAACAAGAGCTACGCGGCGCCATCAACTATCACAAGCAAAAGCGCGTCCCATACGCCAGCAGGAAGGGTTCTGCGCGGGATGCTTAGTCTTATCACTGTCAAGAGCAAGAAAAGGAGGTTCAGGAAAAGATGAGAGTTTTCGAGATGGACGAGGCACCGAAGAGCGAGTCAAGTGATCCAATATTCACCGGCACGGTGAGCATACAGGATTTGGTGACTGGCGGGGAATCTAAGGACCTGGACATAGGCCTGGTGCACTTCGGCCCAGGGGTTCATACCAAGCTTCATGTTCACGAATCCGACCAGGTGATATTGGGAACGGCAGGCAAGGGCATATACGCAACTGAGCACGAGCAGAGGGAGGCTAAGGCGGGCACAATGGTGCTCTTCCCACAGGGAGAGCGGCACTGGCACGGCGCGGCGCCCGACTCATCCTTCTCGCAGATTTCCATACTGCTTCCGGGAAAGACAACGGTAGTCGAGTAACAGTTGCTTGATAATCGGGGATTAGCTTTCATAGTTTGAGAGACTCGTGCAGGTCGAAAGGAAGCTGAAGCAGCTAGGCCTGAGTCTGCCTCCGCCCGAGGTCCCGACTGCCAATTATGTACCGCTAGTGCGTACTGGCAATATCGTATTTCTGGCAGGCCACGTCGGCGACACTGAGAATGGATGGGGCAAGCTGGGACTGGAGGTTACCGTAGAGCAGGGCTACGAGGCAGCAAAGAAGGCGGCTCTCAACAGTCTAGCCACCCTCAAAGAGAATCTCGGCGATCTGGACAAGATCAAGAGAGTGGTGAAGCTGATGTGCATGTTCAACTGCCTTCCATCCTTTGCCGATCATTCCAAGGTCGCCGACGGCGCCTCAGATCTGATTGTGGCCCTCTATGGCGAACGAGGTCTCCATGCCCGCACGGAAGCTGGAATGAGCGGGATAGATGCCAATAAGGTCATAGAGTTGGAGATGATCGTCGAGGTGGCCGACCATTAGGCGCCTGTCCTAACCTCCAACGCTCACATCGATCAAGAGAAACCGTACATCCGGGCGCAGTTGTCCCAAAGTATCTTCTTTTTAGATGTTTCTGATAGTGGCATCTCCAGGAAGGTTTCAGTGGCGTGGGGATACTTGGCATCATTGTGGGGATAGTCGGTAGAAAACACCATGTTTCCGGCTAGGTCTGAGTCCTCCATGAATTTGGCAGGCTCTTCGTCGGGCTCTACCGAGGCATAGCACTGACGTTTGAAGTAGTCCGTTGGCTCCAGCTTCAAGTCGGGAGATTCAAACCTGCCCGACAGTTCAAAGTGCTCGTCCAGTCTCCAAAGCAGCCAAGGTACCCAAGCACAGTTAGCCTCCAGGAAGCCCACCTTCAGCTTGGGGAAGCGCTCCAGTATGCCCCCTCCTATGAAGCTCACCACGGAAAGCATCATCTCCATCGGATGACAGACAGTGTGGAGCATCATGTAAGTCTCAAATCGATCACCTGTTTGAGGCATAACTGTGTTGGAGCCTTCATGGAAACCCAGGGGCACGTCCAGGCTCTCGATTTCCGCCCAGAGGGGATCGTAGTACGGGTCGTGCCAGTTGCGGCCTTCCACGATGTTGGGGCGTAGGAAGATGCCCTTCATTCCCATCTCCTTCACCCCTCTACGCACCTCGCTTATGGCTGTCTCCACGTCGAATACGGAGACCATGGCAGCGCCGTAGAGGCGATCGGGAGCGTGGCTGCAGAAGTCGTACATCCAATCGTTGTATGCCCTGGCGACGGCGTGACCAAGAACAGGGTCCATCGTTTCGAAAGCCAGGGGATACAAGCCT
The DNA here is from genome assembly GCA_965197675.1 of Dehalococcoidia bacterium. GTDB lineage: Bacteria > Chloroflexota > Dehalococcoidia > Plut-88900 > Plut-88900. The sequence continues at coordinate 2,769,248 of OZ240221.1, forward strand.
CGGCTGGGGTAGAGGACGGCGATGTCTATTCCCTCTCTATCCATGGCCCGAACCTGAGATGCCGAGTCCCAGCCGTTCTCATAGGAATCCTTGTAGAACTCATCCGTCTCCGCGGCCTTCTCAGAAGTCCAGTCCTCAGGATCATCGGGGACCACGTGTCCCAAGAAGTCTAGCTGGGTATCGCCATGATGACGATCCACACCTCTCGGCGCTATATCCCTGAATTGAGCGTCAATATACCTTGGCCAAAGGTCTTTAGGTTCGATGATGTGCATGTCCGAATCCAAGACCTTGAATTCATTTTTCGCCATACTCTCCCTCCTCTCCTTACTGGCGCAATATCGCCAGACCGCGGACATTAGTGACGAGCAAAGGATACGTCTCCGAGTATTGTATTGTCAATTGTATGTACTCGTTCAAAATTCCCCGCCCCCTTCTCCCTCGCCGGATGAGGTGTCTCCGCTCACCCTGAGCTTAAAGTTTACCCTGAGCGTAGTCGAAGGGAAGGGTGCCGTCATTCCCGTGCTTGACACGGGAATCCAAGGAGGGGTGTTATACGGGGTGAATGTCCCCCTCGCTTGAACCCTTTCCCAGAAGCCCCGCGGAGGGAGGCCAGAGACCTGTCTGCAGCAGGCAAGGAAGAATCCCTCTGGCAGGGGGGTATGGGGAGCCTGTCCTCAGCTTGACTGGGGAATGTGCCCCCGAATACAAAATCCTACTGGGGCGGGCGGGGCCAGCTCTGAACGAGATCATGGTGTGATGTCTTCACCTTCGATTCAAAGGCCCTTTAGCGGCTCAAGTGAGATATAATCGTAGTCACAATCAGCACAGGGGAGGTAACAGAGATGGGAGCAACCGAAATCATAGCAAGTTGGGTGGTCAAGACTTCCTATGACGACATACCGGCTGGAGCCATGAACGCTGCAAAGGAGACCCTTTTCGACAGTATAGGAGTGATGTTGGCCGGGTCAGTAGAGCCACTAAGCGAGATAATCAAAGACTATACCGCCAGCCTGGGAGGGGTGCCTCAAGCTCGGGTCCTGGTGTCTGGCTTCAAGACGTCCCTACCCAATGCCGCTTTGGCCAACGGGACCATTGGCATGGCCTTGGACTACGACCCGGAGGTGTTGATGATGGCTATCGCCGCGGCCTTGCTCCCAGCAGCAGAGGTGGAGGAAGCTTCGGGCAAAGAGCTCCTCGAGGCTTTCGTCATCGGCAGCGAGCTGGGATGGGCGGTGGAGCAGATCGCCTTGGCAGACATGGAACGCCGCGGCCTGCATCATCAAGGGGAACTAGCGAGTATTGCTGTGGCTGCAGCCTGCGCCAAGCTTCTCAAGCTAGATGATAAGGGTGTCATAACGGCCATGGGCATAGCCAGCTCTATGGGTGGAGGTTTGCTTATGAGCGAGGGGACTATGACCAAACCTCTGCTCGGTGGACTCATTGCCAGAAATGGAGTTATGGCGGCACAGCTGGCTCAGATCGGATTTACAGGGCCTGACGATCTCTTCGATAACTCGTCTGGATTCTGCAGCACACCGATCACCGAAGGGGTGTACGACTTCGGCCAGATGGCCAAAAGCCTGGGCAAACCCTATCGTATCAACCAGTTCAAGTACGTCAGACGATACCCCTGCTGCAGAGCAAATCACAGCCCTCTCGACAGCATTTTGGGGCTGATGAAAGACGAGAAGCTTACGTACGATGACATATCAAGTTTAGAGATGGACCAACCTTACAACTCTCTAGTGATGCGCTACGATGCACCCGAGAACGAGCACCAGGGCAGGTTCAGCATACGCTACTGTGTCGCCGCAGCTTTAGCCGATGGACGTGTAGGAATCGACACCTTCAAGCCTGACAGGGTGAGCGATCCCAAGATCAAAGATGCCCTGAAGAAGGTCCGCATAAACATCCAGACTCAGTGGGAGATAGGTGCGGGAGACACCCTCGGCCCGATACCGGTAAAGCTACACCTGAAAGATGGAAGGGTCTTGGAGAGAAGCACTGCCAGGGAGGACATCCTCGGTACGCAGAAGAACCCATTGGGGCTAGATGGCATAGCCGGCAAGTTCCGTGAAAATGCCAGCCTTGCCCTACCCCCTGAAAAGGTGGAGGAGGCGATAAGGTATTGGTCGCCGACAGCAGATCTAGAAGCAGTGGTTCCAGCCATCGACACTCTGATAGCCGGCTAGAATCTGCCTCTAAAGCCCACCCGAAGGCAGTCCAGACCCGCTTGCAGCAGGCAGGGGAATACATCCCTCTGGTAGGGAGACCGTCTCATAATTCCCCAGGGAGGGAGTCCAGAGGGAAGTGTCCCTCTGGCAGGAGGCGTGGGGGATGTGCCCCCACATACAAAAACTTGCCTGGGCGGGAGGGTGGGAAGAAGGCCTTTGCCTTTCTTAGGCGGCCTCTCTGGCCTATAGGAGCTTAAAGCCTGTATCTTCCAACCAGCCCTTGAGGCCTGAACAGCATCAGGATCACCAAGATCAGCCCAAGCAGACCGATGCGGACCTGCCCGACGTACTCTACCGCAAGGCCTGGAGCAAACCTGAGGCCCTCTTCTAGGAGCACGAAAATGAAGGCTCCCAGTATCGATCCCCAAATGCTGGCCAGACCACCTATCAACACGATGGCCGAGATGATGATGGCCTCCAGTAGTATGAACTCGTTGGGATAGACAAATTTGAGAAAAGCAGCGAATAGCGACCCCGCAACCGAGGCCATCATCCCGGAGATCACAAAGACAGTAAGCTTGTAATAAGTGACCCTGTAGCCGAAAACCTCGATGGCATTCTCGTCCTCGCGAATGGCGGTCAAGATCCTACCGAAGGAGCTGCTCACAATCAGCCAGGCTATAAATGTAACGATAGCCAGGCAACCCAATACCAGGACCAAGAACTCCCACCGCTCGTCTACGGTCCATGGACCTAAAGAAGGAGCGGGTATCCAATTCACCCCCAATGTGCCCCTGGTGAAGTAACGCGCACTAAGGAATACGCGGTGGGCAATAACTGCGAAGCCTAGGGTAGCCAGGGCGTAAAAGTCATCTCTGAATTTACTGAACACAATCCCCAGGACAAGGGCTACGACCCCAGCCACACCGATAGCTAAGGGGAGAGCGGCGAAGAAGTTCCATGCTGTTATGGGGAACTCATTTCCTCCTACGACCCTGGTCTGTCCAAATGGTGGGTCGTGAGTAAAGATCGCCACCACATAGGCGCCCAGACCATAGAAGCCTACGTGGGCGATGGACAATAGTCCTGTATACCCGACGACCAGGTTAAGGCTCACAGACAGGATCGCGAAGATTCCAGACACTATGCCGATTTGGATAGCGAATTGGGGGCTCTTACCGAACACCATCCAGGCGACAGCAATGACTGCCAGAACAACGGTAATTGCCGCCCCACGATTTTCTGAGAGCAATCCCAAGACCGATCTCAATTCTCGATTTTCAGCTAGCGCCCTCAATAGAGCAATCCTCGATGTGACATTATCCTTCGCACCGTTGGCTTATTTCCTCGGCAATAGCCCCCTTGGTCTGAACAGTAGGAATAGAATGAACACGATAAAGGCGATGGCGTCTTTCCATTCAGATGGAATGAACCAGATTCCATAGTTCTCGATCAGACCCAGCAGGAACCCTCCTACGAGCGCTCCATAAGGATTACCTGTACCACCAATAACTGCGGCAATCCAGCCTTTGAACAGGGGGAAGAAGCCCATTCTGGGCTGAATAGTGGTGAGGTCAAACCCGATTACGACTCCGGCAAGACCGGCTATGGCGCCCCCGATGAAGAAGACTCCTGCGATCACACGAGGCGTATTGATTCCTATGGTTCTAGCGACCTCCTCGTCATCGCCTATGGCCCGAACCGCCTTACCGAAATTGGTCTTCCTAAGCATCAATATTAGGGCTACAAGCAGGACGACCGCCAAGCCCGCGACAAATAGCTGGAAGGGTTTTATGAAGGAATCAAATATCTCAATCGGGCTCGCTCCAAAGGGCTTGGGAAGTGGTAGAGCTTGCACGGTGAATATAACTGAGATAGTGGCCTGGAGAAATAGCAGGACTCCCAGGGACGCCACGATCATTATCAAGGGCGAACGAGCGCGACGCCGAAGCTGGAAGTAAAGTCCCCTGTACAGCGCCAGGCCGATAATCCCTGCGATAATGACCCCTAAGCCAGCGCTTAACGGTAGCTTCGCGTCGTCGGTGCTCCAAAGCAGCGTGCCGCAATAGATGCCTAGTATAGCTCCCACAAGAGCTACGACCAGCATCGCACCCTTTCGTGAAACGCCGCCCAGGTGGCCGAATAGCTCTTGAGATACAAGCTGATTGCCTATTAGAACAATCGTCAGCGCTACCAATCCACCGATAACCGGGCTCATGAACTGGTGTAGGTGGTCGGGCTGCATTAACATGACCCCCAGCCACGCCGCAATGGCCATGGAGACTAGCCCCCACACTGCAAAGAGCAGTTCCCGCGGGACATGCCGCTGGAGATGAGAGAACCAGGAGTTAAGCACCCACCATAGAGAGCCCGCAACTACCACCGACAGTCCAACAGCCAAATATTCGTTGGGCTGATAAATTCTTGCAGGGTGGAAGTTGAAAATTACGTAAGCGCCGACTGCAGGTAGGACGCCATACGCGAGATCAAAAAACCAAACGGTGCTGAATACGAGAGTAAAGCCTATTGCGAGGATCGAGTAAACTCCTCCAACCACAATACCGTTCAGTGTGAACTGGACAAACAGGTTGAAGTCCAGCAACGCCAGGAGAAGCATGTAAAGGAGGAATGCTAGACCCACCAGGGCGAGCAAGTTCTGTCGCAGATACTGAGAGGTATAGGTTATTGGTGTTGCTCTCTCAGCGTAATTAGCCAAAGCTGCCTCTCGCTCGAACCCCTTAACAGTCGCTGCTACTCATGCGAGTAAAAGAAGGCTTCGAAAATAGTCCCAGTATCGGAAGATGGTAATCTATTCAACTTAAAAAGAATCTAACCCAGACCGAATGCCAGCCGGGGAAGCCCTAAACTATAAGGGTTGCCAGGCTGGCAGATACGACGCTACGGAGCCTGTTCACCGTGTTTTAACAGGCTCCGTAGCGTTTTCTTCATCTGCTATTCGCTCAGTTCCGCCTTAACCTACTACTGACCCGGCTCGTACGGCTCATACAGAAGTTCAGCGCCCTCTCTCATCTAAAGGCAGCACCTTCACCACTACGGGTGTAAGTCCTACTTCCCGTACGGCTCATACAGAAATTCAGATCCCTCTCTCTCATCTAAAGGCAGCGCCTTCACCACTACGGGTGTAAGTCCTACCATTTCACCATCTGAATCGAAGTTGTATTGTCCGAGAGCGCCTACGTAGTCGGTGTTGTACAAGCAGTCCCTGATACCTGGTGTATCCTCTATTGAACCAACCTCTTCAACACATTCCTTGATCAGGTACACCTGATCGTAGCTACCTGCGGCGGCAAACTCTAAGGTTATGAAGCCGTATCTCTCTTTGAATCGCGACACGAATTCAGATCCCTTGGGGTAGAGATCTGACGTCAGGAATGGAGGAACAATTCCGAAGACGTTCTCTCCAGCGTCACCAGCCAACTCTTGTGCCACAGTGCCGATACACACGTCGAAGCCATGGATGGGTCCATCAAATCCCAGCTCTCTGGCCTGTGACATCAGGAATCCACAGAGATTCTCGGAGTTGAGATTGCCGAATATAACCTCGGGTTCCGCAGCTAGAATCTTAGTTATTTGTGGCCGTAGGTCTGTTTCATCAGACCTCACCCTCTCGGAGGCGACTATCTCTCCACCCAGCGCTTTGAACCCTTCCTCATGGGAAACTCGGAAAAACTCCGCAAGATCTTCGTCCTGGGTTATGGAAGCTGCTTTCGTGTATCCATCCGCAATGATCGCCTTGGCTGCCGCCGGGCCACCTGCCTCGAACACCGCTGAATATCCATTCCTGAATACGAAATCACCGGCGTATCTTAAATCGGGATGGCCAGTTATCGTGATTTGTACCACTTCTGCTGGGTCGATCAACGACGCCGAAGCCAGATGAGCACCACTACAGGTTGGGCCAAGGATCACATTGACTCCGTCTACCTCTATCAGCTTGGTCACAGCCGAGATAGCGTCGGAACCCGCACACTTGGAATCCTCTATTATCAACTTGATGGAATGCCCGTCTATTCCACCGGCGGCATTGATTTCATCGGTTGCCATCTCGATGCCCTTCAAGAATGTTGTGCCAAAACTCTCGCCAGGCCCGGTCAATGCCTGTGCCACGCCTATTACGTATTCTTCCTTTTCCATCACATCAGGCGTCGCTGTTGCCATCACATCAGGCGTCGCTGTCGTCATCACATCAGGTGTAGCTGTTGCTGCCGGCGAAGGCGTATCATCGTCTCCACAGGCGGCGAAGATGGAAATCGCCAGAATGAGCATTACCCCAACTAGTATGACAGATCTCCTTGAAATGCTTACCGATTCAACCAATTGTTTCATTATTGCCCCTCCCTCCTATTACTCGAATCAGGGTGCTTTAAAGAGTAAGTGTCGATCACTGTCCAGGTGTCTACTAGATGTGCTACCTCCTCCCTCGTCAATAGCGCGGCACACATGCCGAGTATAGGCCTGGAACCTCGGAGTTTGTGGACGTACCGCTCATAGCAAGGGAGTCTATAGGTGCAAGTGATAGCTTGTCAATTTAGTGATGGATTTCACGAAGCTGAATAGCTGGGGTGGCAGTCATCGCACTCGCGGCAGAACCTCTTTCCCCAGCAGGTGAAGACACTTCATGCCCAACTCCCTGGGCATGCTTGGCATCTGGAACTCCAGGACCATGTAATCGAAGCCTAGGGACTCGTATCGCCTGAGCTCCCGGATGCAGTCATCGGGGTCACCAATGATAAATCGATCTACAGAGAGCTCCTCGAAGGGCTTATCGAACTCATCACCAGGGGGGAGCTCCTTGTCCTGTCCCTGCTCCACGTAAACCCTGAACTCGTTCTCTAGGTAGGGCCTGGATTCTTTGAATGCGATCTCTTTGGACTCGGCTACGTACGCGTCCCTCATTAGCGGAATGTGTTGGGGCGCAGGCTTTTCTGCATTGGACAGCTCTTCTCGGTAAATTTCTATCTGGGATCCCAGGGTCTTTAAAACGGCGTGGGGACTGGCGAACCAGCCGTCCCCCATTCTAGCGGCTCGTCTCACTGCGGGGTCTCCGTCGGCGGCGATCCAGATGGGAGGGTTGGGTTTTTGCAGCGGTCTCGCCGTGGGCACAACGTCGGAGAGGGTAAAGTGCCTGCCCTGGAATGTCACTTCATCGTCAGTCCACAGACGCTCGATTATCTCCAGCGACTCCTCGAAGCGGCCCGCTCGATCTCGCCTGTCGATGCCAAAGGCGCTGAACTCCTCCTCTTCGTATCCCAGTCCTACGCCAAAAATAAACCTTCCGTTGCAAATGGTGTCGATGGTGGCTATCTGCTCAGCCACGTCGACGGGATGGTAGAAGGGCAGAAGAAGGATGCCTGTCCCCAGCCACATTTCTCCTGCAACGGCCGCCAATCGTCCTAAAAGTGGTATGGGTTGAAGAGTCCTCTGTGGCGCGCTCAAAAAGTGCTGCCCCACGAATACGCCTTCAAAGCCATAGTCCCTAGCGACAGCCACCTCTTCCAACAACTCCTCGAGCTTCTCTCTATAGGAAACCCCGGGGACATAGACGTTGCTCACCTCTAGACCTAGCTTCATTTAGCTCACACGTCCTCCCGCCTGGCCACCAGCATCCCATGCTCGTCCCGCGAAAACTTGATCGCGAAAGGGAGGGCGCCTATATCAAGCACCATCTCGACGTCTTGGGGATACATGTGGGGAGCCTCTATACCCTTGTGGATCTCAGGGGAAACTCCGCCTGCTCGGATCAAGCTGCGAACGGCGTCGTGATCGGGTTGACGGCCTACCAGGCGATTGCGGATATACAGGGCGCACTGTTCATCCGCGTCTGTACGCGCCTTACCCGCTGCGCCCATGGCAACAATACTCACGACGTCCGGATTTTCCCGTAGGACTGCCCTTACCGTCGCATCCGCATTGATCAGTGAGCCTGCATAGAGGCTTTGAGCGCCGCGGGCGGCAACTACGCCGACAATCCCTGCCGTATTGGATTGTACTAGTGTCTTGCCCTTGAGATCAGCCTGCGACACCTCGTACGGGGAATTGCCCAGATCAAACCCTGGAGGTCTCATGCTTCCCACCTCACCCATGCACAGGTCGGCCACGCCTCGGTTCCTCATGTCAAGTGCTCGATCCACTTCAAACTCATCCACTGCAATTATCTTTTCGGCGCCCCTGGAAAAGGCGACTGCAGTTACTGTGAAGCCCCTGAATGAGTCGATTATGATGGTAGCGCCCTCTGCTTCTTGGGCTCCTTTGAGAAGACTGGCCATTCGTATTTGCATATCTCACCCCCTGTGCGGGCATATTATCACAGCCAATTTCGTCGGAGAAGGTACACGAGTAAAGTACAATCAGGTCGCATCATTTAGAGCCTTACCATGACACTCACTGCCACGGGAGATTACTACTGTGAGTATGCCCGACAAGTATCTGCCTGAAAAGTCCAGAGGTGAAAGGGTCTGGGAGAGGGTTCTGAGGGCGTCTCTGGCTCTCCCGGGAGCCAAGGTAGACCGTGCTTCATTTCTCACTTCCCAGCTTTCGAGCTATTGCGATGAAGAGCAGATCCGTAAGGCGATTCAGTTCAGGCCTGCAATGGTGGGCATACCATCCGACATGATCGACAAGCTGTCTGATTCCTGTATCAGGTCTCACATCCTCAAAGCGGCCAGCATATCATTTGCTGCTGGTCTCCCGGGAGGCTTCGCCATGGCAGGGACTATCCCTGCGGACATGGCGCAGTTCTACTGGCACGCCCTGGTCCTGTCCCAGAAGCTGGCGTACCTGTACGGTTGGCCCGACCTGCTTGAGGAGGGTGAGGTCGATGAGGAGACTGAACTTCACTTAACCCTACTGATCGGGGCAATGATGGGAGCGGTGACAGCCAAGCGTGGGTTGGCGGAGTTGGCTGCGCGCTTCGCTGAACAGGTAGCCCGCCGCCTGCCGCGGCAGGCACTCACGAAGACAGTGTACTATCCCACCGTCAAGAAAGTAGCCGCGTGGATCGGCATCAAGGTTACGAAACGGACATTCGCCGGGGGAGTGGCCAAGGTGATCCCGGTGGTTGGGGGAGTCGTCTCAGCCGGCATGACGGCCGCAATGATGCGGCCGATGGCAAAGCGGCTGAAGAACCATCTCCGGACCCTGAGGTACGCGCTCCCCGATGAGCATGAAACCCGCAGGCGGATTCCTTCATGATTTGGAAAGAGCCTTTGGGGCTTATAGCTATTATAGTCACTATAGGATGTGCCGTAGCGATACTTTTCGCTGCTGGATATAGAGAAGCGGGTGTTTTGATTATCGCTGTTTCCGTACCTGTACTTCTGATAGTCTTTTGGGGTCTGAAGAGGCGGATTCGTAGGAGGAGATGGTAAAATAGTCTTGAAGTGGATCAAGGACAACATGAAAGGAGTATATAAGCAAAGATGGACTTCATAGATGAAGTACGGACCCGCTCCGGGCGCTTCGCCCAGCGCATCGAGCACCTGGATACCGAGGAGGCCTCCAAGAGCGCCTTGGTGCTCCCCTTCCTCCAGATGCTGGGTTACGAGATATTCGACCCCACCGAGGTCGTCCCCGAGTTCATCGCCGACGTGGGCGCCAAGAAGGGCGAGAAGGTTGATTACGCTGTGATGCAGGACGGCAAGCCGATCATCCTCATCGAAGCCAAGAGCTACGGGCACAACCTCGACGATGCGGAGATATCCCAACTCCTCCGCTATTTCAACGTCACCGACGCTCGCTTCGGCATTCTCACCGACGGCATCGTCTACCGTTTCTTCTCCGACTTCGACCAGCCCAACGTGATGGACACGAAGCCCTTCTTCGAGTTCAACATGCTTGACTTCTCCGACGCCTCTGTCGAGGATCTGAAGCGCTTCACCAAGACGGCCTTCGACCTGGATCAGATCGTCGACGCCGCACGCGAACTCAAGTACATGACCGAGATCAAGAGGGTGCTCGCCGAGGAGCTTGCCAATCCCTCCGTGGAGTTCGTCCGCTTCGTCAGTGGGCGTATCTTCGATAGGCTCCCGACTCCGAGGGTGCGTGAGCAGCTCATGCCGATCGTGGGGCAGGCCTTTACCCAGTTCATCAACGATCGCATCAACATTCGACTGAAGTCCGCGCTGGAACGGGAAGAGGGGCAGGTGTCCTCGGCTGATGAGGGCCAGGATGAGCAGGAGCAGCCCGAGTTCGTGCCAGCCGAGTTGGAGGCTCTCAACATCATAAAAGCCATCGTTGCTGGTGTCGTGGATGTTCGACGCATCAGTCTACGGGCTACCCAGAGATATTGTACAGTAGTCCTTCATAACAGTAGTGAGAGAAAGGACTATGGAGTTGCTATTTGCTGGCTTCGGGTTAGGAACGCTAACAGCATGAAGTTAGACCTTAAGGACACCGCACCCATACCATTGGAGGATATAGATAGCCTGTATGACTGTGCCGGCCAAATACGTGATACAGTCGCTAAGTTCACTTCAACAGCAACTCCTACACCCTCTGGCGAGCCTGCCTCCTTGAATGCCGACGCTGAACGGGAACCGGAGGCCTGAGGCAACGTAAGACGAATCATAAGCACTGGCCAGGTGAAAGGACCAATATGCCGAAAGTAACATTCCAAAACAATGACTTCGACACCTTCCACGAAGCTGTTTGTGCAGCCCTCTTCAATAGATACGGATGGAAATGGGAACAACCAAGGCATCCCCTCGGTGGATGGCGTCCCGATTTTCTTCTGAAGGGGGCCCACTTCTCTGTATACGTTGAGTGTAAGAGCAATCTGAAATGGGAAGACGTTCCGCGCTTCCCTGAGTTGACGAAATACGAAGATGCGGTAAGCGGCATTTCTGCAGAGGTGCTGCTGATCCCCGATACTCCACGGAGAATACAGAATGACAGAGGATACTCAGACAGCGTTTGGGGTTATCTCTATGACGGGAATATGTGGTCGTATGCCGAACTCGGCCGGTGGTCGGGAAGAGTAGGATTCTGCCACAGCGCTAACTCTTGGAAGGACCGCATGACGGGAGAGAATGTGCAGAAATCAATGGGAGACGGCCAGAAACCTAATATCGAAGTGGACTGGCGTTCTGCCGAACAGATCGTCAGAGGCAAGAGGGTGTCGTTCTTCAAGGAGTCTGTCAATGCAGAGATTGAGGAATGGGAGGCATCCTCTGAGTGACCGCCCCCAGGAGTACCTTGTGGCTAAACTGGAGGAGATGAGAGTATCCGCATGATAAGAGCCGCAGTCCACAACGCCCTGGGGACGGCCCCTGACACTCGCATCGGGAGGGTTGCTTCCGCAATCCTTATCGCGCTCATCATACTGAACATCGTAGCCTTGGTCGTAGAGACCATCCCGGAGGTGCACACCCTTTCCCCTGTGGCCTTCTCGGCCATCGAGGTCGTATCCGTAGCCATCTTCACAGTGGAGTACCTGCTGCGGGTCTGGTCCTGTACCACAGATCCACGTTTCTCCCATCCCATAACCGGACGGCTGCGGTTCATGGTCTCGCCAATGGCTCTGGTAGACTTGGCGGCCATTCTGCCATTCTACGCAGCCCTGCTTAACCCCGCCACTCTGGACCTGCGGGTGCTACGGGCAGTCCGCCTGGTTGCCCGCGTAGCTCGGTGGGGTGAGCGTGTCTCCGGCCTGCGCACATTGGGCCAGGTGGTGCGCGCCAAAAGCAATGAACTGCTATGTGTGGTTGGTGTGCTTCTGGTGCTGCTGCTGGTGGTATCCTCCCTGGTGTTCTTTGCTGAGAACGGCACGCAGCCTGAGGCGTACTCCAGCATCCCGGAGACGATGTGGTGGGGCATTATCACCCTCACCACCGTTGGCTACGGGGATGCCTACCCCGTCACCATTGCTGGTCGCCTGCTGACGGGGCTGATGGCTATTCTGGGCATCGGGCTGTTCGCCCTGCCCGCTGGCATTCTGGGGTCTGGTTTTATGCAGGCAGTGGAGCGTCGTTCCCAACCCACGACAATATGTTCCCATTGTGGAATGCCAACAGAAACATAAGGCGCGGAAAGGAAGGGTATCAACCATGCCAGTGCCACCATTCCTGAAGACAGCAATCTCATATATCAACGCAGCCGACAAGATCGAGAACATCGCCGAGAAATGGTACAAGAGAAGTAAGAAAGGGAAACCAGAGCCAGAGCAAACGGACATATCCGAATATAAAGGCCGACTGGACGCACTCGAAGATAATGACAGGCTCCTTGCCAGTGTGGTTGAATCAATGGCAGCGAGGATGATGGTGCTCCTTGGGGTGTCAGTCATGACAACTGCTGTTGCAATAGTTGCCATTGTAATCACATTCATACGTTGAAATGAAAGGCTCACTCCACCAGCGTAGCCCCGTCTCCTGGGAGCTGCCATAGATCTCGGCCGCGACGCCTTTGGCAAGCGTCAGCGGTAGTACCTCACCATTCGCGGCACCAAGGCCATCGGGGATTCCCGCCTCCGAGCGGAAATCCATCTCCCCACCCTCCTGGATTCCCACTTTCGTGGGAAAGACGAAAGAAACAAGGCCTCGCCCTCACCCGTCAAACTCGTGCCTGACACGGGAATCCAAGGCAGGGGTGTTACACGTGGAATGTCCCCCGCTCATCCTGAGCGAGTCGAAGGACATGAGCGGGGATGGGGTGGGGAGCCCAGAGTTGACACCTAGCTTGCTGTGCCACGCAGCCCTATATGGAATAAGAACCTACGTGCTATAATTTAAATACACATCCCACTTAAAAGGAGGTGTCACCCTTATTTCTCAGGTAGGTCGTCACCCAGGTGCAGGCGCTTCCAAGGACAACCTAAACAGACTTAGGCGCCGGCGCAACTCTCTCCAGTTACAAGAGCCTGTCATTCTGAGCGAAGCGAAGAATCCGGAGTGGGAAACCTCACCCAGGGCTGGGGCACCCCGCCCTCTCATTCCCGTGCTAGACACGAGAATCCGTCCGAGGGGTGCTGCACTAGGTGAATGTACTCCCAGACCCCATCCTGATGAAAAACTCAATCAAGTTATAACGACATCTTCGTGCCTGGGAGACCCCGAAAACAAAACTTTTTTTAAAAATCAATCAAGTTTGAACAGGGACCAGAAAATTCAATCAAGTTTCAAAGCTAAACAGAAAACACAATCAAGTTACCACACACAAGCCCAGTCGGGATATGATGCAGGACTGATCGTACATCCTATATCCAAAGCGTAGGAACTTTTGGATTCCATTGGTCTGACGTGTAGGTAAACCGATGACATCTCTGTATAATGGTACGAGTTCACTCAAGGAGGTGCCGTTTGGCCAGTACAGTAGATCCGAACGAAGTGCGAGTGACCGGCGAAAACTCTTTCATGAATCTGGGCCAAGAGGAGGGTGGAGACTTCACCACTCTGGCTAGCCACTGGCGAGTGCTCTACTCTCCAGCGGGGCCTGGACACGCCCTCTTTCTGAAGAGCGAGATCACCAACAACGAAGTGGTAGCCTACGCCGACAACCCAGCGTTGGCTCAGTGGCTGCAGGGTGAGATAGAGCCAATCATCAACCCTCCATTCACTGATACTACGGTCCCTGTGATCGAAGCCGAGTTCGAGCGGATAGGCGACGTAAGGTCCTATATGACAGAGGCAATCACCAGCAGAGATGCAGATATCTCCTTGACCTGGTGGGACATCTTGGAGCCTGTGGCCATCGCCTCGCCGCCAGGAACCGACAGTCAAACTCATGGGGTCTACACCGTCATGTTTCCCGCAAGAAAGGCTCAGCTCAGGTTAGATGGTGAGATGGCCTCGGGTAGGCCTCTCCGAGAAGATAGAGATGGGCGGGAAGGTAGCAGCGCTTGCCTCGCCTGGTCGGAGACGTGGGTGAGACCTCGTTAGTAGAGAGTGCCAAGAGCTAGTGAGTGGTTAGCTACCCAAGGTTGTAGACTCGAAGGGTATTGCCACCGAGAATCTTCTCTTGATCTTCATCGGGCAAGACGCCAAGAGTCTCTTTAATCTCGTCTAAAGGGTCATCGTGTCCCTCTTCATGAGGGTAGTCCGAGCCCCACATTAGCTTGTCGGCTCCAACGATCTGGGCCATGAAGGGAAAGGTCTTCTCGTCAGGTTCACCACTCACCCAGCACTGCCTATGAAAGTACTCGCTTGGAGACATTTTCATGCCAGTGCTGTGAGGACCTCGCTTGAAATTAGCATCCATCTGCTCCAGCCAATAGGCCAGCCATCCACATCCCGCCTCGACAACACCGACGCTGAGTTTGGGGAAGCGCTCGAATACAGCACCCTGGAAAAAGCTGGTAAAGCAAATTATGCAATCGGGTTTGTACATCATGTTCAACCACCAAGCGTTACCACCGAAAGTACCCTTATAGAGGGAGCTGCCGGAGTGCCTCGGCGTATTGCTCACGTGGATACCCAGAGGTATGCCCATGTCCTGGCACTCAGCCCAGAAGGGATCGTAGTATTGATCTCCGTAGGGAATGCCGTTGGCAGGCACGGGAAATAGATAAACGCCTTTTGCTCCAAGCTTTGCGACTCGTTTGAGCTCATCGATTGCATCTTCTACTCGCAATAAGGATATCTGCGCTATGGGTATCAGCCGTTCTGAATATGGCCGGCAGAAGTCTGTCAACCAGTCGTTGTACACACGACAATAAGAAGCTGCCAGGTCAGAGTCCTGGCACTCATCCTGCCAGCCCAGTGCTAGAGATGGATACAGCAGGGTTACGTCAATCCCGTGTTCGTCCATCCACTGGAGCTTGGCCTCTCCATCCCTGGCTCCCGAAGGCACACCTTCTTCGTAGTCCAGACCTCCAGGCTTCTCGTTTTTCTCCCACCGTGAATCTATCTCATGATCCAACTGTCCAAAGCCGGCCAACCATCCTCCGTTGACTACTCCCGACATCTTGCCATCTATCTCCAGGTACTCAAGCCCGTCTTGATCCTTGGAGATACGTATGGCCCGATTACGAAGACTGGAGTCCAGATTCTTCTCCCACAGATCGGAAGGCTCCATTACATGGCTATCCGCGTCCACTATCTTTATCTTAGCCACCCCGCACCCCTTTTCCATGACCGTAGACTGCCTCTTCTAGTAATTTTGTGCTTTGATTATGCGCTGTACAGCTACACTTTTCAACTCATCGAACTGCAGAGGGATAGTGGAATGATGATCCGTTAAGTGGGATTCACTAGGCGCCTGCAGCCGT
The DNA here is from genome assembly GCA_965197675.1 of Dehalococcoidia bacterium. Lineage (GTDB taxonomy): Bacteria > Chloroflexota > Dehalococcoidia > Plut-88900 > Plut-88900. The sequence goes on from OZ240221.1 coordinate 2,784,647, forward strand.
CGGATACCTCACTAAGCGATCGACCCTTCTGGGCAGCAGAACTGCGGCCACGGCTACGCCAAGAGTTGCTGCACAAGATACGGTAAGAGCCAAGCGCAGGTTTCCCGAAGACTGTTGTAGCGCACCGGTTAATACGGGACCAAGGATAGCTCCACCCATTATTGCGGTTCGCACAAACGCGATGGCAACGGCAACCTCTCTTGGTCTTATTGCGGGCAGTTCGAAGGGGATGGTTATGATTATCGGGAACACGGCTAAAGAGATACCATTGATGGCCGAGATGAGAGCCAAGTACAGGAAGGAGCCTGTATAAAGCATCCCGAGGTAGCTCGCAGCCATGACTATCCCAGCGCAAAGCAACGTCAGCCTCTTCTTGCCCGTTTTGCTCACTATGATGGCGATGATCAGAGATGAGGGCGCTGCGACAAAACCGCCTATCGCTCTGATGGTTGTCGATTTTGTTAGTGAAAAATCATAAGTATCCAACATATAGCTGGGCCAGAAGGTTGACATGGCCGAAAAGGATACCTCGAGCGCCACTACCCCCAATGCGAGTATCCACAGCTCTTTGTGCCTTAGAATGCTCGCAACGGGACTTCTGCTCTGAGAGTGCATGTGGGTGGTGTACTCGGTGGTTACTCGTTCTCTCCCGAGGACTTGCCAGGCCAAAGTCAAGGCCAGGGTGACTCCTCCCAAGAGATAAAAGGTGTCTCTCCAGCTGTTGTCTAGCAGCTTCAGTATCACTGGGAACAGTATGAAAAGTACGCCAGCAATCCCCCATAAAAGCTCGACAGTCGTGTTGGCAAGGACGAATTCCTTTGGCTGCATCCATTGCCTGATCAGAAGGGCTCTGGCAGGCTCCCGAGCCACGATGGTAAGGCCATAGAGCAAACGCCCTATGAGTAGGGCCGCAAATACTGGCGCCCATCCCTGGAAGAACATCAACAAGGTGGCCGCAACAAGAGTAGCGGAGGTCAATCCCTTTGGGCTGAATCGAGATAGGAAAATACTGAAGGGAATTGCCAGAAATAGATTCCCCATCTGCGGAGCCGCTCCTAGCCAGCCTTCTTGGAATGGAGAAAGTCCAAGGTCTTCCCTCATACTGGGGAGGAATATTCCCAGGCTTTCGATCATCATGAAGCCCCAGGTGTTGGTCATCATCCAGGTGACGATCACAACCCAGCGGTAGGCCGAAGCCTGTTGTGCGGAAGACTGGTCAGTGACACTCATCGCAATGTGTCTAAGGACTAATAGGGCCGGATACCTGTACAGTCAGTGGAGCAGCCCTGCCTCAGCTATGCTAACTTACGAAGCCTTGGAACTCCAACTGCTGAAGCTATAGTCATGAGGGTAAGGATACTACCATTTATCAACAGGGCCCCTTGAGCGCCCAGTGCACTCGCCATTCCACCTACGCCCAGGTGGCCAGCCGGAGCAAATCCAACACTAAGGACCCATGACCCCATTGCTCGCCCTCGTTGCTCGTCGGAGACGCTGGCCTGGAGAAGGGTCTTATAAAGAATGTCGGCCGAGGATGCAAAGGCCCTCACTACAGCTAATATTGCCAGGAATAAGAAGATGTTGGTGGTCAGGGAGCAGGACATGAGCCCAAGCCCGAAACCTGCGGCGCTTATCAGCATTAGCAGGCCTTTTCGTCTGAACTCTCTCAGGTTAGCGAGGGCTAGAATCCCAATAATACCACCCGCCTGACTCGCACTGATCATAAATCCTAGACCTACCTCATCGACGCCCAGAACGTCCCTTGCGAAAACCGGTAGCACACTGCTATGGGTGAATCCGAACACTTCGGTGCTGGCCACTAGAAACATCAGGGTGAACAGTGTTCGATTTTGACGTATCAACTTGAGGTATCCCAGTAGGCTTTGAATAACTGGATCTCGCTGAGCAATAGCCACCTGGCCCACTCGATGTGTAGCCACGAGCGTTGTCAAAGCGGCTAGATAAGAGGTGCTTATGATGAGGTATTGGCCTCCGACGCCAATCCCCGCTATGATCCCTCCCGCCATCAGAGAGCCAACTAGCACTCCCATCCGATGGCCCAACGCCGCCAATGCTAGCCCATTGAGTGCTTGCTTAGGCCCCACTATGTCGTAGATGTAAGCCTGGTTCATCGTGGCAAGAAAGGCCCGAATGCACCCGCCGGCCCCGGCCAATGTGATTATGTGCCATACCAGCGCAACATCCGTCAGCAGGAGCAGAGCCATTAGGCCAGACACGAAACTGCCACCTAACGCTACAAAGCGAAGGAACACGCAACGGTCAACACGATCGGCAATGGCCCCGGAGAGAACTCCCAGGAAAAAGAAGGGCGCCATTCCAACACCAAAAGCTACGCCAACCATAAATGGTGAGTTGGTCCTGTCCAAGACCAGCCATCCCAGAGCGACCAACTCCATACCCCAACTTAGGGCCTGAAAAAATGTCGCTCCCCACACGTATCGAAAGTCGTGGTGGCTAAAGGAGTCGGCCCATGCGGCGTGCTCTGTAATGTATGTAATCAACGCCATTGGAAAAAACTCGTACAGTCAGCCTAGATCCTTGCTCTTGGGATTCCAAGATGAACAGGCGCCTTGGTAACGGCAGTCCACTTGGCTGGGAAGATATGATACGCCTTCACCTGCCAAGGTTAGCCGAAAGCAGCACTTAATCGAAGGTAATCTCTCTCAGGTCGGGGGGCTCCAGTGTGAGCTGCTCGTGTCCGTCCTCGGTGATGACGTGCACGTCTTCCCAAATCCATTGCAGACTGATTGCTGGCTCGGTGCTTATCACCAGCCCAGGCTCCAATACCGTGTCATCGTCGGCGCTGATGCTGGGAGGTTCTGTCAGCAATATCCCCTGGCCGTGTCCCATCCGACCTGCGGGTACGACCTCGAATCCCTGCTCCTCTATCACCTTGGCCCCTATATTGAAGATGTCAGAGCACTTCAGCCCCGGCCTCAGGGCATCCACCATCGCTTTGTTGATGACTTGTATTATTTCGTGGTGTCTCTTGTGGTCCTCAGTAGCCTTACCAAGGGTAGCGAACCTGGGATAATCTACGGTGTACGTCCTCACATAGGCTCCTGCGTCCACGTAGAGTGCGTTTCCCTTCTTGAGCGGCCTATCGAAGTGAAATTGACTGTGGCAGCCGGGCAGCTCGCTGACGAGATGCACAAAGGATGTCCTGTCCCCTCCTTCCTCCAATATCGCCTTCCTCATCAGCCTCACCACGTCCCGCTCCGTCATCCCAGGTACCACATAGTCGAACATCTTCTGTCGTGCCCGCCCTGTGATGTCCGCAGCCTGCTTCATATAGGCAACCTCGGCAGCCGACTTGATCATCTTCTGCTTGATGATCAGATCAGCCGCATCTGCAAACTCCACTCCAGGCATCCCTTCGACCACTGATAGGTAGTCTCCTACCGGCATCCCCATCCTCTGCTCCTGTCCCAGCTCAGCCCCCACTCGCTTGGCATCGGGGGCCGCATCCTTTATGGCCTCTACCACCATCTGCCACGGGAAGTTCACCACCTTGGTGTAGCCTCTTATGTCCTTCACGTGACACGTCATCTCCAGGCTGAAGCTCTGGGATTTACCAACGATAATGATGGGACCTCCGCTTATGGGCAGGATGAAGATTGTCGGCCGAGTGTTGGAGTAGTGATAGCCGAGAGTGCCTGTGGCGCCTGCATAGTATTGAAAGTTCTCTTCCTGGCTGATCAATAGAACGTCCAAGCTCTTCTGAGCCATCAGCTCTCTGGCTCTGGCATATCTACGATCCATCTCGTCTGCGGTGAACATGGCGTACTGAGCCGGAGATTCAACGGAAGCGCTGGTCATGTCGAGACCCCCTTTCCCACCATATGGTCGGTTCTCGATTGGCTTGTATTATACCTCTGCACGTATCATTTGCTTAGCGGGGGCTGCAGAAGAGGCCGTTCCCTTTTGTTTACCAGACGGCCCTCGCTAAAACTGCTGATAGGGAAAGGTTTGATAGCTCCAGTGTACTAGCAGCACGGATACGATTCTTCTACGATTCTGCAAGTTTAGCGCATATCCCTGTCTTGTCCAGAACGACTGGGATCGGGGACGCAGGCTGCATTAGCGAAGACAGTATGGCGGGTCTGTCGTTTAGGACTTGGCAATGTTCTGAATAAGTCTTCATCGAGGGAGTCCAGAGGGAACCATCCCTCTGGCGGGGGCCCTGGGGGGTGTCCCCCCAGCTCCTAAACATATCGAGGGCGGGCGGCTGGGAGCAAAGCGTACGTCTTTGTTCGGAGTATCCTTGGCAATATCTTTACTGACCCGCCAGAACGGAGCAGAAGTACAGCCCGGGGCGCTAGCACAAAGAACGGGCCATATTAACTCTTTCTTCAGCCGGTGTTATCGGCTCATACGACCTGGTTAAGCAGGACTTTCTCTCCACTCCATAGCCGGTGAAGATTCTCCAGAAGGATGTTTATGACGTTCTCTTCGTATGAGCGAGTCTCGCCTCCGGTATGGGGTGTGATTACCACATTCTCCATGTTCCAGAAGGGGCTGTCCTCAGGCAACGGCTCATCGTGGAAGACGTCAAGTCCTGCCCCGGCTATCGTCCCATCCTTTAACGCGTTCAATAACGACGACTCGTCTACGCAGCCGCCTCTCGCCACGTTAATGAGATATGCGGATCGCTTCATCTGTGACAGGGTCCGAGCATTGATAAGTCCGCTAGTCTCATCCGTGAGGGAACAGGTGAGCACTACGTAGTCAGACTCCTTCAGTAGCTCGAGAAGACGACTAGGTGGGTGCACAACGTCTGCGATCTTCTGAGCAGTCGTGGGATCTCGCTTGGTTGCTATTACCCTCATATCGAAGGCTTTGGCAAGCTTCGCGAGCCTGGACCCTATCGTTCCCAGTCCAACTATTCCCAGAGTCTTACCCGTTAGCTCGTCCTCTCTCACGTCCAGATCGCCAATCAAATCGCGCCATCTACGTTGATTCTGATTGTCTCGGCCTGTGTGGAGATGGCGCGCAAATGCCAGGATTAAGGCTAACGCATGCTCACTAACGGCGTTCCGATTGGCTCCGCTGGCGCTGGTGAGCCTGATCCCCCTGGATTTTAGCTCGTCGAGTGGAAACTGGTTGTAACCAGCGCCAATGGACTGGATAAAACATAGCTTGGGAGCCATGTTCAAGAGATGATCTCTCCACAGGCTGGAGACTACAAGCACGTCGGCTTCTGCGATACGGGCGTCCAACTCCTCCGACGTCCAGGCTTGGAAGAACTTGATTCCCGTATCCCGTTTTTCGAAGGCCGCGGCCATCTGGTAGGCGACGTGCGCGAAGCAGATAGTTAGGGATTGTTTCGGTGGGAACAACTACGTGTCACCTAGGGATGTTCTGAACAAGTCTTTACCGAGGGAGTCCAGAGGGAAGCATCCCTCTGGTGGGGGGCGTCCCCCCATATCCAAAACCTATCGAGGGCGGGTGGATGGGACAAAGGCGTATGCATTTGTTCAGAGCTTTCCTAAATCGAGCCTCTCCTACTATGTAGTGTCAATTCAGTTTATAAAGCTTCACTGCGTTTCCGCCCATCACCTTGTTTCGATCTTCCTCGGACAGGTCCTTCAGATCTTTTCTCAACATCTTTACGGGACCGGTAGGGGAATCGGAGTGGGGATAATCATAGGCCCAGACCACCTTGTCGGCTCCCAGCAGGTTGATGACTATCGGTCCAAACTCGTCTCCAGGTTCCATAGTAATCCAGCACTGTTTCTCGAAATACTCGCTGGGACGCAGCTTCATAGGTGTCGTAAAGCCGAGTATTTCTTGTTTCTCATCCATCCTCTCCAGGACGTAGGGCATCCACAAACAGCCTGATTCCAGTACGATCAGCTTCATTTCAGGAAATCTATCGAACACACCGGTCTGGAAAAAGCTCATGAACGTAAGCTGGATATTCAACACGTCGGTGGAGAAGCCCCACCAGGTTGGAGTAGTGGGCTGCGGGTAATACCCACTCCTGGCACTGGTGCCGCCGCTGGCGGGGTGAAGAGATACGGGAATGTCCTGGTCGATAAATTCCGACCATACAGGATCCCAGAGGGAGTCGCCGTAAGGTATGTCGTTAAATGGAATGCCCGGGGTAAGCACTGCCCTGGATCCCACGGATGCAGTCCTTCTCAGCTCTTTTATTGTTTCGGACACACTGGTCCACGGCATTAGTAGGGCCGGGTACAATCGCGTGGGTTGTGTGTGACAGAAGTCGACAATCCAGTCATTGTACACGCGACAGTAAGCAGCTAAGAGGAGCGGGGCCTCGACCGTACCTGGCCAGTCCAGTCCCAGAGAAGGATAGAGAATACTCTTATCTATGCCCTCCTCGTCCATCAATTTTGCGCGTTCGTTGGGGTCGCTTCCACCTGGATTCATCGCTCTGCCATCTTCCCATGATACAGAGTGTTTTTCGAAGATGTTTTCCTGTCGCCACTCCTGGCTTTTGCCGTAGCTAGCCATGTTCGCCGAAGTGCCTCCAGCCAGGAACGGGTGGGGCTTGCCATCAACTAGCCAGACCTCCAGGCCCTTTTCATCCTTGGAGAAATGCATGGATCTCGCCTTGTATTCTGCTTCCAGGTTGCTGTCCCAGATATCCGGCTGCTCGAGAATGTGCCCATCGATGTCCACCATAGTAGTCGTCATTTACCTCACCTCCCCAATAGTTCCAGAAAGTGTAACCTTTGCCTATTATATCAGGATTGTGTTGAGTCTTTTAGGTGACAATACTAGATTTCGCTAATGAGCCTTGAACAATCTCCAGCCTACGGCTGGGCGGTGCTGGGCTCCTTTACCCTGGGCTATTCAGTGGCTGTCAGCACAATTCTAACTTTAGGGCTACTACTCCCTTCCATATCAGACGAACTCTCTCCCTACCAACAGGACAGGCTAGCAGCCCAGGTTCTGTTTGCTAACTTGATATTTGAAATACCGTTCAACTGGTGACTTTCCAGATATCGCCCTTGAAGGATAACCATCGTCACTTTTCTTGGAGCCGCCTTCTTCGTAGCCTTCAATGCTTGGGCCCCGACTTTGGCAGTGCTTCTACTAGCCCGGATAGGCCTCGGACTCATCTTCCTTACCAATGACGCGCCTAGAACGCTTCTAATAATTCTAATGGATTCCAACAAAATACATTCGAATAGCCAATGGTATTTTCCTAAGCGTTTCAGAAGGACTTCTCGGTGTGAGTAGGATTGTCATACCTGTGATTTTGACCTTGGTAGATGACTGGAGAAGCACCCTATACGCATGGGCAGGGGGATGTCTGGCTGCCAGCATCTCATGGATTACCTTGGGCAGCGACCGAGCCAGAGGGGACAAGGAGGTGACTGACCGCCCCGAGAGAACCTCTTTGTCCAGTTTATTCAGGTATCGAGAACCATGGATACTGAGTTTGGGCATCGCCGGGGTGACGGGTGGCCGAGTCACCTTCAATACGTTTTGGCCAAGCTTTACAGGCGACGAGTATTCAACCGATGTGACCCTGGCAGGACTGGTCATTGGACTGATGTATATGGCTAGCTCACCTGTGATAATCGGAGTCGCAACGCTGCCCTTATTTGCAATTCACGCACTAACCGTGCTAATGATCTATGGCATCGGATTCTGCGCCTCCTATTTTGGCCTTCTTTTTACCGGTCGAGTGTCATTGCTGCTATTCTTCGGGATCATCAACGGAATCTGCTTCTCCTTTTTCCCCGGCTCTGATGACCACTTTGTATGCATTATCGAGCATCAAATCAAGAGAGGTGGCCGTGGCAGTAGCCCTCACATATACATTGGTTTGGGGAGGTTCAGGCTTGGGGCCACCAATAGCAGGATTCGTTCAGGAGGCTACCGATAATCTCGGGCTGGCCTTGATGATTACCTCAACAGCACCGTTGGCTCTGACCATCGCTGGTTTGCTCCTCATCATTAAGAGGGGGAAGGCCTAGTCCCATCGTCGTGCTACTGCAGTAGTCTTCATCGACTACGATTCCACAATAAGCCGTCACCTTGTAGCACCTTATCTGCATATCCTATTTCGTCATGGAAATGAGATTATGTACATTCCGACTTTCGCTATTGACAATGGTCACTCGGCTGATACAATTCAATGCATCTCTCTGGGGTAGAGGAGGACTTGGGTGGATTATAGAGTTATCTCCGCTGATTCCCATGTTGATCTTGGCTTTCTCCCCTGGGATCTTTTTACTTCTCAAGCTCCTGATTCTCTCAAAGAGCGGATGCCCAGGGTGGTTCGCAAAGACGGTAGAGACCAGTGGTGGGCCAACGGAACATATCTGGAAGACGTAGGCCATTACGGAGATACCAGCGATTATAGCCCCGAACTGAAAGAGCGCGTCTCACGCATGGCCAAACTCGGCTTCGTTGATGATAGCGCCAAGGGAGATCACCATCCCACCAACGCTGAATTGAGATTGAATGACCAAGAACTGGATGGAATAGACGCCGAGGTCATCTATGGGCTGTTCGCAGTTGCGACGAAGCTTAAAGATACCCAGCAGATCACAACCATATATCGCATCTACAACGATTGGATGGCCAATTTCACTAACAGGCACCCCAATCGCCTTGCGGGCCTTGCCTGTCTACCAAGCCATGACCCTCAAGAAGCAGTGACTGAGCTACGCAGAGCAGCCTCACTAGGCCTAAGGGGTGCAGAGTTCGGTGCGTCCATCTCGGTGAAGCCCATTTACTATAGAGACTGGGACGTATTATGGCAGGCCTCTGCCGAATGTAATATGCCTATCTCCTTCCATACCACTGGTATAGCTCTGCGAAAGCCGGCTCCAGAAGATGAGGCACAATACAACAAATTGTCCTTCGCCATCGAAATAACCTGCTTCCAACTATCGGGAGCCGAGGTTCTGAGTAGCATCATCTTATCCGGCGCCTGTGAACGATTCCCTGGATTCAAATTCGTGTTGGGTGAATGCGGAGTTACATGGATACCCTATGTGCTGGACAGGATGGATCACGAGAGCGAAGGTAGCTCTGACCTCAGATTAAAGCCAAGCGAGTATTGGAAACGACAAGGTTATTCGACCTTCCAGAAAGAGGCCTTCGCCGGTGACTTTATCGACTTCATAGGGGTCGACAATGTTATGTGGGGTTCAGATTACCCTCATCCCGATGGCATATGGCCAGATTCTCAAGAGACGATTGCCAATAACCTTAAGAGTCTAAAAAGCCAAACGAAACGGAAGAAGATCATCTGCGATAACGCACGTGAGCTATACGGGTTCAAATAGTCTAATCCATCACCGATCGCCCCGCGAAGGGAGGGGATTATGTCTCCGCAGAGAACTGGCAATTCCGGGATTGTGACGAGAAGTAAGTACTTGGTGTTCCTCGTGGCACTCACAGCGCTGGTCGTGTTGGCTTCAGCCTGTGGAGATGACGGTACTCCCACTCCTATGTCCTCGACGCCTACTTCCGCACCGGAAGTAACGTCAACACCTGCTCCTACGCCGGAAGTTAAAGAGACGTACAAGATCGGAGTGATGCAGGACCTTTCTGGCCCCGCGCGGACCGACGGCGAAGTGGCATTGAATTCCATAATCATAGCCGCAGAGGAGATCAACGAGGCAGGAGGTATAGACGGCCATCCTGTAGAGCTAGTTGTCGAAGACGAAAAATGTAATGCCGCCGACGCCTTGCTGGCCTACGACAAGCTGGTTAACGTAGATGGTGTCACAGTGATCCTTGGCCCCTATTGCAGCGGTGACATGCTGGCGATAGCGGACCAGGTAGACGAAGATCAAGTAATCGTCATTATGAACGTTGGCCACCCACTGGGTGGAATCGGCCATCCCTTCGCATTTCGTAACAGTATCCACAACCTGACAGGAGCCCCAGTAGTGGCTGGAAAAGTGTACGATGACGGACACAGAAGCATAGCCTCCGTATCGAGTCAGACCGACTATGCTGAGTCCTTCAGAGAGGAATTTGCGAAGGCTTTTGAGGCTCTGGGTGGGTCGGTAATCGCTACCGAGAGAACCAGAGTCGACGAGAACGACTTCCGACCTACCATTAGCAAGATCCTGCCTCAAAATCCCGATGCGGTATTAACAGTTTCTCAAGGAGAAGAGCCCTGCGGCGCCTTCGTTAGACAGCTGAGGGAATTGGGTTACGCTGGCCCGCTCTACAGTGACTTCGCGTGTGTAGGTACGGCAGTTCAAGAAATCGCTGGAGACGCCCTGACGGGAGCTATTGGCATAACTTTGCCTTCTGTTATTGAAACAAACCAGAAAGCGATTCGATTCTTCGATAAGTATCGTGAGAGGTACGGATTCACTACGATAGAGTTTGTAATGGCCGCTTCTTACGACTCCATGTATCTGGCCGCTCAATGTATAGAAGAGGTTGGGTCAATTACAGATACCGTAGCCATTAAGCAGTGTTTAGATGATATTGAGAACTACGAAGGCGCTCTAGGTAACTACTACTTTGACGAAGAAGGCGAGATTGTAGGTATCGAACCTCTCCTCATTGAGATTCTACCGGTAGATCAGAGAACCACTAACAACCTGGGGTACAAGTTCCTGGAACAATAGAGGGTAAAATCGCCGGGGATGGTGCCTAGATCTGAAGGGAAGTGAGAATCTATAGTGGCCGGAACCTAGCGTTGTTGTTACGGTAGTGACGCAGTATGGAGTGGAGCTGACTATAACGATGTAGCCAGCTCCACTCCAGTTTTACTACCTCACCTCCTATTATCGTCTCATACGGTGAAGTTATTATGACAGCCCTTGGTACCTAGTCGTCCCCGATTTATCGATGAACTGAAATGTCTCGATGATAGTACAAATACGACCCGGGGTCTCATTATCACTATCCCTGGCACAGCTGGCTCAGAACAGGCTAGCCCTACTGGGCGCCGCGGCACTGGCTTATGTGATCCTGCTGGCTGTACTATCGTGGACTCAATTTGTTCAGTTCACTCTGAATGGCCTGGTAGTAGGATCGATCTACTCGATTTTGGCCCTGGGTTTCACCCTGGTGTTCAGCACTGTTTGGTTTTTTGACCTGGCTTATGGAGTTTTGCCTGCTGTCGGTGCATATGTAATCTTCAATTTCCACCTCGTTAGAGCTGCCGAACCAAACCCTTATCTGGCGGCAGCAGTAGGGTTGATAGTCGCTGGGTCGGTAGCGTGGCTCCTGTTTGCATGGTTCTATAACCTCCTTTCTAGGCGCATACATCCCAGCTTGCTAATACCTCTTGGAGCAGCGGTTTCAGCCCTAACTGGTGTGTATCTAGGCTTCATGCTTACACATCCCGCTAAGCTGTACTTATATGTCAGCCCCTTGATCGGCGCATTGGTAGCGGCGAGCCTCTTATGGGCTTTGGTCAAACTCGTACAGCCTCAATTGCTCCCGGCGAGATCAGCGAGCGGAAAACTAGCTATTTGGGTCTTGAGCATACTGGTAGCAGCGATAGTCGGCGCCTATTGCGGGTTGCTTCTTTCGGAGACCGACGATGCGAACCTACCGTTAAGCTCTGCACTAAGTGTGATAATCGCTGGATTCATCGGCCTGAGCCTATATAGAGGACTGTATTACTATCTTCGCCGACGCGCCCGATCTCCCTTGATAATGATAGTGTGTTCTCTGGGTGTGCTTCTGCTACTTCAGGCTATAATCTCTATTATCTTCAGCCAACAACCCCAGCCCTTTCCAGTACCCTTCGGAGCCAACTCCATCACGGTTCTGGACGCCTATATCAAACCCTTCCAGATATTCAAATTGGGGATATCCCTGGCTCTTCTCTTCTCACTTGTTCTGATGCTGAAGAAAACACTGTTCGGTAAGGCTGTTAGGGCCATCGGCAATGACGAACATGTTGCTCAGGTGGTGGGTATTAACACCCAGGTGGTTATAGCAGGTGTATTCTTCCTGGGAGCAGCCATTGCATCGCTTGCTGGAATCCTGCTCGCATTGGACCTAAACACCATCGAGCCCAGGATGGGGTTCCGTCCACTTTTCAAGGGATGGATTGCCGCGGTTGTCGGTGGCACGGGTAATTTCCACGGAGCCTGGATAGGAGGCCTCCTTCTAGGCTTGGTGGAGAACTACGGGATCTGGTTTTTGGCCGGCGAATGGAAGGATTCTATTGCATTTGTACTGTTTATCCTCTTCTTGCTTCTCAGGCCAAGGGGACTGCTGCCGAGGAGATAGTACCGTACCTTTTTTCGAACAAACAGAAAGCGGGTGGATGTCCAGTCTCATCGCCGACAATAAGGCAGTCATTTTAACCCTCGTCTTTGCTGTTTTGGCAGTAATATGGATGCTCTCTGAGGGTGTCCAGTTCGCTATGCAGCTAGGTACTGTGGTGGGTATCTTTGGCATACTCGCGTTAAGCCTAAACCTGGTCATAGGCTACACTGGACTGTTGTCGATCGCTCACGTGGGCTTCTTCGGCCTGGGGGCCTACGTTGTAGCCATCCTGACTTATGCTCCTCCCGAGGGACAAACACGAGTAACGGGCCTCAACGAGTTTCCGCCCGTTGCCATGAATTTCTTCGCAGCACTTCCTATAGCTATGTTCGTGGGAGGACTGGTGGCTCTGGTTTTAGGGATAACCTTCAGTAGGTTCAGGGACGACTTCTTTGCCTTGGCTACATTGGGTTTTGCGGTAATTGCTCATGGAATCTTCACCAGCGCACGATACTTCACCCGAGGACCCTTCGGTATCAACTACATACCGGCTCCCTCGTTGGGATTTTGGACTTTCAATGACCGTTGGGAATACCTCACACTGGTCATGATATTCCTCGGAGTTACTGCCCTGATTGCCTGGTACACAGTTAGCACCTCTTTCGGGAGGATACTTACGGCCATCCGCGAGGATGAGAGGGCTATTGAGGTGTTTGGATACCACGTCACCTATTTTAAGCTGGCAGTATTTATTATTTCGGGAATGATGGCGTCAGTAGCCGGGGCTTTGTTCGCGGGTTTCACAAAGTTCGTCTCTCCCAACGAATTCATCTTGCTTGAGGGAATCATCATATCCTCCATTGTCCTAATAGGTGGGTTGGCCAGCATTTGGGGGTCAGTTCTTGGAGCCTTGGTGTATATACTTATGGAGGAAGGGTTGCGTTTTATGCCCGGATTCCCAATTGAGCACATAGGTCAGGGTAGGATCGGGATATTAGGACTGCTGTTGATTATTCTAATGCTGTTCAGGCCCCAGGGCCTGATAGGCAAGTACAGGCTGTGATCGGCAGAACATTAGCAGGCAACCCAACTCGTCAATATACTAACGTCGTTACTGTGGTAGGCACTGGTCGACTCGATGTATATGGATCCAGACCTATTTCCTCACTGACCGCTACAGCTAATGCCCGCTCACACGAGACCGTAGACCCTAAGGGCGTTACCACCTAGAATCTTCGCCTGTTCTTCCTCGGATAAGATGCCGATAGTATTTTTAAGCTCTTGTAAAGGCCGTTCGTGACCTTCCTCATGTGGATAATCTGAGCCCCACATCAGCTTGTCGGCTCCGACAAGTTGAGCCATGAAGGGAAATGTCTTCTCGTCAGGCTCACCGCTGATCCAGCATTGCCTTTGGAAGTACTCACTTGGAGTCAATTTCATGCCGGTGCTATATGGGTCCTCTTTGAAATTAGAGTCCATCTGCTCCAGCCAATAGGCTATCCATCCACAACCGGTCTCCACCACCCCCACACTCAGCGTTGGAAAACGCTCGAAGACGGCTCCTTGGAAGAAGGTGGTAAATGCTATATGACAATCCGGGTTGTACATCATAGCCATCCACCAGTTGTTATGGTCGAAGGTCGATGTGTAGAGGTCTCTACCTACTTGCCTGGGTGTGTTGCTAACGTGGATGCCCACCGGCAAACCCAGTTCCTGGCACTCGGCCCAGAAGGGATCATAATATCGGTCCCCGTAGGGAATGCCATTGGCGGGACGGCTAAATAGGTATATTCCCTTGGCTCCCCGCTGAGCTGCCCTTTGAATCTCCTTAACCCCGTCTTCAATCCTGAGCAGAGAGACCAGGGCTATGGGTATGATCCGACCGTTGGACGAATCGCAAAAGTCTGTTAACCAATCGTTGTAGATGCGGCAGTATGCCGCAGCCAGATCAGGGTCATCACACTCGTTCTGCCAGCAGATTCCCAAAGTGGGATAAACTAGAGATACGTCAACGCCATTGGCATCCATCCACTTGAGTCGAGCATCCGTGTCCCGCGCTCCAGACGGCACTCCCTCTTCATAGTACAGTCCACCGTGCTTCCGATTCTCCTCCCATTTAGGGCTCACCTCACTGTCCAGCCTGCCAAAGGCGGCTAACCCTCCACCCTTGACCACTTCAGACTTCTTTCCGTCGATCTCCAGGTATTCAAGACCAGCTTCGTCTCTAGAGACACGTATAGCACGATTACGAAGGCTGGAGTCCAGGTTCTTTTCCCAAAGGTCAGCGGGCTCCATTACGTGACTGTCTGCATCTACTATCTTAGGTTTAGCCACTCCACACCCCTTTTCTGAGATCAAGGATTACGTCTCTAAAAGATTTACATTCTGATTATGCCTGAGCAAACTATACTCTTCAACCATGGGGTTTGCCAAAATCCCTCACCAAGAGCCTAGTTAGCCCGCTCATGGAGAACGCCTTGTCATCTATGGAGATGAGGTGTCTCCGCTCACCTGGTTCCCTTCGGTAAACTCAGGATAAACTCTAAGCTCACCATGAGCGGGAGGTGTTGTATCTCCGCTCACTCTGAGCCTGTCGAAGAGTCCCCCTGAGCTTAAAGTTTACCCTGAGCGTAGTCGAAGGGAAGGGTGCCCCCACCTCCTATACCGTCATTCCCGTGCTCCCTTCTTTCTCGTCATTCCCGTGCTTGACACGGGAATCCAAGGGAGGGGTATTGTACAGCATGGATGTTTCTCCTCACCCCGGCCTCGCCCAAGAAGCCAGCACAGAGGGAGTCCAGGGGGAAACATCCCTCTGGCAGGGGGCTGGGGAGCCTGTCCTCAGCTTGACTGGGGAATGTGCCCCCCCATACAAAATCTACTTGGGCGGGTGGGAGGGAAAGACCACGCTTGCTATCCCTTGAACGACACAAATCTCCTGCTTCAAAACTCACATCTCCGTGGCGATCGGCAAGCACTTCTAATAGCCATACCAGCCCCCTTCACCCCTGGCGCAATGAGCCATTGCTCTGAAAATAGGAGATTCCAGGGGGGAGTGCAGAGGGGGCAACGCCCCCTTTGCCAGGGGGTTCAAGGGGGGATACCCTCTTGATTCCTCTTAATGTTCCCCTTTCTCCTGGCCAGGAGAAAGGGGCTAGGGGGATGAGGTCGAAGCCCTCCCATGCCGTCATTGCTTTGAAAATAGAGGATTCCAAGCTACATCGCAGGTATCGTTAAGATGAGGGATTCGGGTAGACTCGCCAGCCCCCTTCACCCCTGGCGCAATGAGCCATTCCCTATCATCTAGATGGCGAATCTAGCACACCTTCTTCCCATTTCCCCAACGATGTTTCATACTTGATAGTCGTATCTTCATCATTCGGATGTGGCCAAATTGACCAACAACGACTACGCAATATTGACCAGGGGTCTGGTCCGCGACTTCGGCAATCTACGAGCCGTAGCTGGAGTGGACCTGGCAGTGCTCTACGGCGAGATATACGGCTTCCTGGGCCCCAACGGCGCTGGCAAGACAACGGTAATCCGCATGCTCATCACCCTTCTGGCGCCAACCTCCGGTGAGATGCGCGTGGCGGGTTACGACGTAGTCCGTCGCCCCAACGAAGTGCGCCTACGAATCGGCGCCGCTCAACAGGAAGCTGCGCTGGACAACAAGCAGACCGGGCGGGAGCTCCTGCGCCTCCAGGGGAAGATTTACGGCCTTTCCCAGCGCCTTGCAGACCAGAGAATCGGTGAGCTCACCGACTTGGTGGACATCGGCGAGGCTATGGACAGGCTGATTGGCACCTACTCCGGAGGCATGAAGCGACGGCTTGACCTGGCTGCCGCGTTGATTCACAGACCCGTAGTACTGTTCCTGGACGAGCCGACCACCGGGCTCGACCCGATTAGCCGCGCTCGAGTCTGGGAGGAAATACGAAAGATCAACAGTGAGATGGGCGTCAGCATCTTTCTTACTACCCAGTACCTGGAGGAGGCCGACGCCTTGGCCCACCGAGTGGGCATAATCGACCGGGGTCAACTGGCGGCCCAGGGCACACCAGCCGACCTGAAGAGGGCCAGGGGGTCCGATCTCATCGTGGTCCGGTTGGATGGAGAAGTGGAAGAAGCTGTGGCAGCCCTAAACACCATTCCCCAAGTTGAGCGCGTAGAAGCCCACGGACACGAGTTGATGGTGAGCGTGTCCAACGGCGCAGCACTGATTAGCGCCGTTGCCCTAGTCCTGGACCGGCGGGGAGTGCAAGTCCAGGAGCTGACCCTGCGTACTCCAACCCTGGACGACGTCTTTCTCCAGATAACCGGTGCACGCCTTCAGGAAGGGACTTAATCTCTCATGCCAACTTGGAGAGTCCTAGGATAAGCAAATGAATCCAATGAAGACGGCAAGGATCGTCCCATGACCGCTGTCGTAACCCAAGAGACCCTGGCCCAGAGAGGTGGATTCTTTCGAGATGCCGCCAGCGTGGCCGAGAGGGCGCTGCGCTCGATAAAGAGGGACCCCGAGGTCACGGTGCCGGCTCTGTTCATCCCGGTCTTCATGTACATCATGACCGTTGGGGCGCTGAACGACATCGCCGAGGACATCCCAGGCCTAAATTACCGTGCCTTCCAGATCCCTGTGGCGGTTCTTTTCGCTGTGACGGGGATATCTCGCGCCTTGGTGGTAGTCACCGACATTCAGACCGGCTACTTCGACCGGTTGGTGGTCAGCCCAGTGAACCGGCTGGCATTACTCTTGGGGATGATGATTGCAGACTTTGCGCTGGTCGTCGCCCTCACCGTCCCGGTTATCATCATGTCCTTTGTCGTCGGTGTAAGTTTCGCCACCGGCGTTCCCGGGATTCTATTGTTCATGTTCCTCAGTGGACTCTGGGGACTGATCTTCACAGGCTTTCCCTATGCCATCGCCCTGAAGACCGGCAACCCTGCCGCGGTCAACATCAGCTTCTTGATCTTCTTTCCCCTCCTGTTTACTACCACCCTGTTCATGCCCCAAGAGGCGATGACCGGCTGGCTGAGCACGGCTGCCGACTACAACCCGGTCACTTATCTCCTTGCCGCTCTTCGCTCGCTGATATCCAATGGCTGGGAGCCCCTGACTCTTGTCAAGGGGCTGGCCGCGGTGACGGGTGTGGGCGTCGTCAGTATCGGGCTGGCCTTGACTGCACTCAGAGGTCGCTCTACGCGCAAGTAACACCGGTATATTACTCCCACGGTATAGACCGCCCACTAGGTCGGAACGGCGGACAAGACCTGAGATTCCCAGCCATCACACCCAAGCATTGTACATGCCTCTTCGGTTCCCCCACACAAGCGGGGACAGCCCCGCCAGAGCCGAGCCTAGGCTCACCGTTTCCTGGGCAAAATCACGGATCTTCGTGCTACGGTGCAGGTCGGGGCTGTATGCGTGGGGCCGATCTTCCACCTTGGACTTGGGCATCTGCCCAGCCCTTTGACAAGATCTTAGTCTGTTCTTGTGCCATGTGGCTATACATAGAATGAGAACCTACGTGCTATAATGCAAATAATCATCTCGCTTACAAGGAGGTATCACTGTCATTCCTCACGGAGGTAGTCACCCAGGTGCAGGCGCTCCCAAGGACAACCTGAACGGACTGAAGCATGGTCGGACTCTCGCCGGCTTCAAGAGCTTGCCAACGCCCTCGCTGAAAACAAATGCCCGGCCCATTCACCCTCGGAGGATGAGATATCTCCGCTCATCTGGTTCCCTTCGGTAAACTCAGGATAAACTCTAAGCTCACCATGAGCGGGAGGTGTTGTATCTCCGCTCACTCTGAGCCTGTCGAAGAGTCCCCCTGAGCTTAAAGTTTACCCTGAGCGTAGTCGAAGGGAAGGGTGCCCCCATTCCCCATGCCGTCATTCCCTTCCCACCCCCCACCCGTCATTCCCCTGCCCCCTTCTTTCCCGTCATTCTCGTGCTTGACACGGGAATCCAAGGGAGGGGTATTGTGCAGCGTGGATGTTCCCCCACATACAAAAACCTGCCGGGGCGGATGGGTGGGTTAAACTCCAACCCCACGAAAAACTCAATCAAAATATAGCGGGTCTTCATGCCTGGGAAACCCCTAAAACAAAACTTTTTTTACAATTCAATCAAGTTTCAAAGCTAAACAAAGAAAAACAATCAAGTTGCCACACACAAGCCCAGTCGGGATGTGATGCAGGGCCATCGCATTACTGCCAAAACCAGCTTTGGCCGAACCCCCACCCGTCTGGGCGACGGCGAAAGCCAGCAAAACGACTGGCGGTGTACCCGCTAGCTCAAAATGCGAGTGCCCGGTTGCCTGGGGGGCTTTCCACTCACAGAGGGCTCAGAATCGAGTGCAATACCTTCTTCTCAAACTTAGAGGCTTCATCATAGGCTGGTAGTCCTGGATCCTCTTCCGATAGACGACCACTGGCGCACCTGAAGCAGCCCCGCTGATATTAGCAGGATCAGCGGTGTCATCGAAGTCACCAGCAGACCAAGGCGCAAGTCGCCCGTCTCCTCTTGAAGGAAGCCCACAATCAACGGACCCAGGGCCGAACCTATCCATATACAGGTGGAGATGAAGCCCAACCCAACACCCACCTCTCGAGGTTTGATGTCGGGCATCTGATACACCATAACGAATAGCACCGGAAAGTAGGCGCGGAAGATCCCTTCGATTATGGCTAACATGAGGGTCAAGACGCTGGACTCCGAGTAAATTAAACCAACATACGCCACGGCATTGACCACACCGCACGTAGCAAGCACCAGCAGCTGTTTTCGTGCCAGCGTCGGCACAGCATTTACGAGAAGGTTGGCCGGGCCTGCAGCCATCGCCATGACTCCAAGCACGATGCCAACAAGCGACGCAGAGAAGTCCAACTCATTTTCAGCTAGGGTCGGCCAGAAAACCTCGAAAGCGGTGTAGCCCACCTGTGAACCTGCCATTCCCAAACCCAGCAGCCAAAGTTGTGGATACTTCAAGAAGGCCGTGATGGGAGTCCGTTCCTGCGACTCTATTCTCTGCTGATATTCCTCAGTAGTCCGCTCTTTCCCCCAGATGGTCCACACCACAGACGCCAGGAGGGCCGCTCCACCCCAGAAATAAAAGGTCTCCTGCCATCCTCCCAACCATTCGACGATCAGTGGAGTTACAAAAAAAGCTGCCCCCATTCCCAGGTCGACTCCCCCAAACCAAACGCCATTGGCGAAAGCGAGGCGATGATGAGGTATCCACTGCTGAATGAGGAGGGCTCTGGGGGATTGGTTAGCGGTAAAACAAATTCCGGTACCTACTCTCCCTATAAGCAACACCGCCAATGCCGGCGACCACCCCTGCATCAAACCGAAAAGACCCGCACCCAGGGATAAAAGGGCGACGATCCTCCATGGGCGGTATCGTGATAAAAGGATGCTTAAAGGAATGGCTAGGAAGAGGTTGGCTAACAGCACCGATGAACCCAACCAGCCCTGCTCCGACGGCGAAAGGTCGAGGTCATCTGAGATGTCGGGTAGCAGCAGCCCAAGAACGAAGATGATGGTTAGCTGAGTCGCCCCCAAGGAGGTCAGAGAGACGATTACCACCCATCGATAGGCAGTCGGGTTATCCGCCTGGTGGGGTACGTTATCTTCGTCCAAGAGTTGCTTCCATCCCTCAGAGAAGAATATCAGAAAGCGCGTTGATGGGCAGAGAAGGGCTTAGTCTACGGGAGGCTAACCTCTATTGATGCACGTTAACACAAAGCTCTGTGAGATGCGCTAGCCGCGACGGAGATACCCATGCGGGCAGGGCTACCATTTCAGGTTTAGAGTGGAAACCTCTCCTGTCTCTAAGTCGGTTACCCGAATGGCGTGGTTGTTGGTATCGGCTATGTAGAGCTTTCCATCGACAGCACTGAGTCCTCCCGGTTCATGGAACATCACCTCGAGGCCCGTTCCGTCTTTCAAGCCTGGGTCTCCGCTGCCCAGGAAGCTGGCCACTCCATGGGTCTTGGGGAAAAGCCGTTTTATCTTGTTGTTGTAGGTATCAGCCACGTAGACTACACCATCATGATAGGAGACTCCTTGAGGATGCTGGAGTCGAGCTTCGTCGCCCGTGGCGTCCACGTCACCGAACTCGAAGAGGCCCATACCAACTATGGTAGATACTCCTCCGTCAGCATCCAGGTCGGCTTTGCGTATGGAACTGGTCTCACTGTCGGCGAAGTAAAGCACTTCCCCATCCGTAGCAATGCCATTGGGCTGGGCTAGCAAGGCCTGGAGCAGCGGCCCATCGGATATGTTCTCCCTACCATTGCCTGCGTGAGGCCTGGCGTACTCGCCACCCACGTCCATAGACCACAGCTGATGAAAGCCTGCCATAGCTATGTACAGTGTTTCTTTATGTAAGGTAACATCCCAAGGAGAGCTCAGATCGATGGATCTTCCCTCTCCTCCTCCATGGAACATTCTGGCCTGTTCCCCGGTGCCTGCAAGGGTTTCTATCCTCTTTTCATTCAGGTCTGCCTTGCGTATGACATGGTTCTCTGTATCAGCTATATAAAGCACATCGCCATCCAACACGACACCGCGGGGATGATTAAGCTGCGCCGACGAGAAACGCCCATCCTTGAATCCCACGTTGCCATCACCAATGGTTTCCCTGATCTCTCCATCCAAGGTAGCCACGAGTATTCGGTTGTGGTTGGTGTCAGCTATGACAAGCCGGTTTGAGGCCTCATCGGCGAGCACCTTCTCGGGAAAGGATAGAAGAGTTCCCTCAGCTTCTCTACCTCGGACGCCGGGAACCGGCGATCTATCTATGAGACCCTTGGCATCGAACTCTTCGAGCATGTCACCGATCAAGTGGTCGAAGGCCTCAAAAGTAATCTCACCTTCGTGCCTGCCGAGAATTTTCCCTTCCGGGTCCAGAACGAAGAGGCTGGGCCATGCTCTGACCCCGTACTCGCTCCATATCCTGAAATCCTTATCGTTCACTACGGGGTGCTCTACCTCGTACCGGATCATGGCCTTGCGAAGGTTTTCGGTCACCTTCTCCGAGGTGAACTTGGCCGAATGAACTCCTATCACCGCCAACTCTTGAAGGTACTTGTGCTCCAGTTTCCGCAACTGCGGAAACACGTGCATGCAGTTGATTCAGCAATAGGTCCAGAAGTCCAGTATGACGATCTTGCCCCTGAACTCTTTGAGACTCAGAGATCTATCGGTGTTTAGCCAGTCAACATCGGTGGGGAACTCGGGGGCGTTGACTGTTCCTGCGTAGGTCTGTTGGGCCATTTACTCTCTCCTTTGCTTTGGCGCTTCTACAGCAACCTCGTCTGTGTAAAATCCTTCACCTGGTCAGTGAAGAGGCAGTCATTGGCGAGGCGGCTACAAGCCTCCCACGCTCATGGTGAGCAGACACCCTTTCCCACGCTCATGGTGAGCCTAGAGTTTATCCTGAGTTTACCGAAGGGAACCATTTGAGCAGGAGCATCCACAATCGCCATGCTGCCCTCCCGCTCACTCTCTTCGACAAGCGCCCAGGGTGAGCGGACACCCCTCCCCACACTCATGGTGATCTCGTCGAACCATAGGTGAGGAGTCTAGGTTGTGCAAAACTTGACTTGCCCAGGTTTGTATCATTATAGTACCGCGAGCAACGGATGCAGTAAGTCAGGTTGACTTAGCTCCCAATCTAAGCTAAAATTACTAGTGATTTTTAAGGTATATCATATAGAAACCAACAAAAGAGCTCTAGACTCGATGAAGGGAGAACCAGAATGCTAACCGTAACGCCCGTCGCTTTAGAAAAGATCAGAGACATAATAAAGGAGCAGGATGAAGATGGCGCCTCTCTTAGGGTGATGGTGGCTGGAATGGGTTGTGGAGGTCCTCAGTACATGATGAGCCTGGACAACGATATCACCAATGACGACGTTACGGTGACTGAGGATGGCCTGACTATAATCGTCGATCCCCAGAGCGCTCCCATCCTGGAGGGATCCGAGATCGACTTCATCGAGAGCCTTGAGCGCTCTGGTTTTACAGTGAACAACCCGAACATCGAGAAGAGCGGCGGTGGAGGATGTGGCGGTAACTGCTCGTGCGGCCGCAACGGCTGAAGACTAGATCGAATGAGGTTACAAAGAGGCCCGTCAAAGACGGGCCTCTTTGATTTCAGTGAAGGGTCGACCTCTATCAGGGCTGAACCTTGCCACGCTTGTTTGTCATGTAGTCCACCAACACGTGTTCTCCCAGCCTATCGGGGGTGGTGTAGAAGGCTCTGCCCCTGTTTATCTTGGTAAGCTGGTTGACAAAGTCCACCAGATAGTAGCTGGTTTCCAGCATGAAGACGTTTATGGTAATGGAATCTCGTGTGCACCTCTTGACCTCTCGCAGAGTGGCCTGGATGGTCTCGATACTGGGAGGATACCAGAAGAAGGCCTGGCCTCCCTCTAGGTGAGCGGTGGGCTCGCCATCGGTTACCATGATGACCTGCTTGTTGTCGCACTTCCGCTTGGACAGTAGCTGGCGGGATAGCATCAGCGCATGATGCATGTTAGTGCCTGGTGTTTGACTTCTGCATCCCACCTCGGCGAGCACATCGCGTTTTATCTCGCGGGCATAGTCGGAGAAGCCCACTACATAGAGGTCATCCGTTGGAAACTGGGTTGAGATGAGGCTGTGCAGGGCCAAGGCCACCTTTTTAGCCGCCAGGAAGGCTCCGCTGATGTCCATGGAGCGGCTTTGGTCCAACAACAGCACCGTGGCGCTGCGGGTCATGTGCTCTGGTCGGTATATTTCCAGGTCCTCGGGCCTCAGCTCTACTGGGACTGTTGCTCCTGCTCGCTCCACTGCGTTAAGCAGAGTCTTGGGCAGGTGAACGGCAAAGGAGTCACCGAACTCGTAGGTCTTGGTCTCATCGGTGTTCTCCACGCCCAGCCCCCGAGTTCTGATCTCATGGGAGCCCTGCCTGTCTTTCTTCAAATGTTGGAATATATCCCTGAGCGCCCTTTGCCCTATCCGGCGCAGGCCCTTGGGAGACAGCTCCAGCCGGTTGCCCTTTCGCTGAACGTAACCTGCCTCCTCCAGGATCTTTGTCAGCTCTTTTAGGGCCTCTACATCCTGCCTGGCCTCATCACCCAGTACCTCCTGGAGCTTTTGAGTATCTATCCCATCCAGCCCCTTGCTATTTCTGACGTGCTCCAGCTGCCTCTCTAGCTCATCTATGCTCTGAAGCTTCTCCATCAGCTTCATGGCCTCGTCCCATGAGACCTGTTCCTCACCCTCGAAGGGATAGAGGCTGCGAAATTCCTCGGAGGGGAAAAGGCTTTCCAAATTCACAGATAGCTGGGCCAGCTCCTCCCGCAGGTCATCGTCGAAAACGTCGTAGTCAAGAAGGTCTTGCAGCGAGCGTCTCGCCTCCGGCGATAGGCTGTTCATGAGAGACTGCATCTGGCCTATCTGGCGTTGAAGTTGCTCTACGAAGTCCTCCAGGTTATCGGGAGCACCTGGAAAGAACTGGCCATATTGCTGCATGAACCATTGATAGTCGGGATCCAGCCCAAGACGCTGCTGTTCAAGCATATCATTCAAATCGGTGAGCATGTCCTTTATGGCTTCCAGTTGCTCCGGGGTGAGGGATTGTAGACTCTGCTTTAAATTTTGCGCATAAGGCTCTAACATCCGCTGTCGAAGCAGGTCCATCATCTCTTGGAACTCCTGGCGGGCTTCCTCGTCCACAAACTCGTAATCGCTTAGCTCCCTGATAGCGCCACCAAAGCTCTTGGGGAGATTGTCCAGGAACTCCTCCTTGCGGTCCAGCATGTCCTTCATCATTTTCATTAGGCGATTCTGATCTTCCCCTTCAGGAGCTTTTCGAGCTCCCTCTTCTCTCCGATTCTGAAGACCCTTCCTCTCCTTTTTTGTAATGTCGTCCAGCTTCTCCTTTAGGTCATCGAACGTCGAGTCAAGATCGTATTTACTCAACTGGTTTCTTCGTTCATTCCGCAGACGGTTCAACAGGTTACGTAACCCAACGAGACGGTTTCCCTCCCTGTTGGTCATTCCTCTCTCCATCAAGCGGCGCAATGCCGTCTGTAGGTCTCCATAGCTCAGCACGTCTTTGGAGATCTCGTCCATCAGCTCCTCCGGAGCCAACTCGAAGGGTTGTTGGGTACCATCCCAGCTGGAATATTTGTAGCTTATCAACCTATTTTCCCTCGTTTCTTTGGGAGGGGAATTTCCTGTCTACCCTAGTAAACACAGAATCGGCGGTGTGGGTGCTTAATCAAAATGTATGAGGAACAAAGCACATTCCAGCCATCAGGATCATCATATCACGGACAACACGGCCAGGTGCCATTATCCCACTACAAGATTTGCCTAGATTCTCCATCTAAATGGCTCTGTTCCAGAAGCCCTGTCAGAGGGAGTCCAGAGGGATGCATCCCCCTGACAGGGGAGGTTGGGGCGTATGCCCCCAAGAACCACTTACCTGGACGGGTTGGTGGGAAAGACCACGCTCGCTATTTAGTCAGTTGAATTGACTACCTGTCGGAGATACTATGTAACTTGCGAGGGAGTATCTAAGTGTCCCCTTTTCGGGGAGGGACTATATGAGCGGCAACAAGTTCCGAGTACCTGTAGAAAAGCTGAGATGGAGATGCAATCCCGCATCATACAACTTCGAGTGCGCTGATGAACTGGTACCCTTGGAGGAGTTCATAGGCCAGGACAGGGCCACAAGATCCATCAACTTCGGGCTGGGGATGGAGAAAAGCGGGTATAACATTTTTGTCACCGGTCTAACGGGTACGGGAAAAGCCTCCGCCATCAAGGCCCATCTGGAGAAAATGGTTGCATGGAAAGACGCGGCTGACAAAAATATTCGGGACTGGTGCTATATTCACAATTTTGTCGATACCGACAAACCTAGAGCCCTGAGCTTGCCTAAAGGGAAGGGCAAAGTTTTTGAAGGGGCACTGGAAAGACTGCTGCAAGACCTGAAGGATTCGGTATCTGAAGCCTTTTCCGGAGAAGGCTACGAAAACCAGAAAAAACAAGTTACTGAGCAGAGCCAGTCAAAGAGAGACCAGGTTATAAGGCAGCTAGAAGCTGAAGTAAATAAAGAGGGCTTTACCGTCCAACCTTCTCCCGTAGGGATTATGTTGATCCCTCTCGTAGAAGGAAGACCCATAGCCCAGAGAGAGTACATGACCTTGCCCGAGGGGGAAAAGAAGGTTCTTGAGGAGAAACAAGGAAGCCTTTCCAAGCTGGTCAACGAGCGGTTGGAGCGGATTCAAGGCCTGGAAAAGGAGATAGGGGAAGAGCTCAAGGATTTAGACCAGAAGGTTGCCGAGTACGCCACTAGTCAACCCTTCAACCGAATCGAGCAAGAATACAAAGAGTTTCCGGAGATTCTGAAGTTTTTAGAAGAGATAAAAGAGTATACGCTGAGTAGCATAGACTTGTTCAGGCAGGTAGGGCCTCAAGCATCAGTGTCACAGGCCACCGCTCCGTCCGGGGCACAAATACCTGGAGCTCCAAGGCAGCGAGACCCATTTCTTCCCTTCCGGGTTAACGTGTTCGTGGACAACAAAGACACCGCTGGGCCTCCCATCATAATAGAATCCCACCCAACCTATCCCAACCTCTTCGGCAGGATTGAGCGGCTCCCCGTATTCGGGGCCTACACTACCGACCACACCATGCTGAAGGCGGGTGCCCTCAGTCAGGCCAATGGGGGATATCTGGTGGTGGACGTACGAGAGCTGGTTATGAATCCAGGAGTTTGGGAGGGCCTCAAACGGGTAATCAAGACCAATGAAGTCCGTATAGAGGACCCTCATGAGCAGTTCGCCTTTTTAGTTCCACAGAGCCTAAAACCTCAACCCATACCTACCAATGTCAAGGTCATCGTGACCGGCGAACATATGACATACCAGTTGCTGGCCCAGTACGACGAGGACCTTTGGGAGCTTTTCAAAGTCAAGGCCGATTTCGATTACCAGATAGAGAAGACTGGGGAAAACCTGGAGGCGTATGCCGCCTTTGTGCATGGTTGCTGCCAAAAGGAGAAGCTGCGCCCTTTCGATCCCTCAGCCATCGCCAAAGTCACTGAATACGGTTCCAGGCTTGTGTCAGACCAGGAGAAGCTTTCCTCCAGATTCGGGCTTATCAAAGACGTGATAATCGAGGCTTCCTACTGGGCAGAGCAAGACGGAAGTGAAAGGGTCTACGACGGACACGTAGATCAGGCTATAGAGGAGAAGGTATACCGCTCCAATCTGATAGACGAGAAGATCCGAGACCTGATCACTGAAGGAACCATAATGGTAGACGTGGATGGTGCTGTGGCAGGTCAGGTTAACGGTCTAGCTGTCTATGATATGGGCACTACATCCTTTGGCAAACCCTCCAGGATTACAGCCCAAACGTTCCTTGGACGAGACGGCGTAATAAATATCGAGAGGGAGGCCAATCTCAGCGGCAGGACCCACGATAAAGGCGTCTTAATCCTCGGCGGATACCTGGGAGCCAAGTACGCCAAGGATAAACCCCTATCCCTGAACGCCAGCCTCGCCTTCGAGCAGAGCTACGAAGGTGTCGACGGTGATAGCGCCTCTTCCACAGAGCTCTATGCCATCCTTTCAAGTCTTTCTGGATTGCTGATCAAGCAAGGCGTAGCTGTTACAGGTTCGGTGAATCAGCAGGGACAGGTCCAAGCCATCGGAGGCGTCAATCAGAAGATCGAAGGATTCTACGATGTCTGCAAAGCCAAGGGGTTGACGGGAGAGCAGGGTGTTATCATCCCTCATCAGAATGTTAAAAACCTGATGCTGAGGGAGGAGGTCGTTCAGGCCGTGGAGGAGGGAAAGTTCCACGTTTACGCTGTGAAATCCATAGACGAGGGTATAGAGCTTCTAACCGGTGTGCCCGCCGGCGAGGAGCAGGCAGATGGGACCTACCCAGAAGGTACGGTGAACTACCTGGTGAACATGCGCTTGCAGGAACAGGCTGAATCCATGAAAAGCTTCTCAGGACGCACCCATTAACCCTGGGCATTTCCCGTCTCTACTCATCTAGGTGAGATCTCATGTACTCTACGGTCTTGGTCAACCCATCGTTAAGTGAGACCTTTGGTGTCCAGCCAAGCTCGCGCTCGGCCCTGGACACGTCCAGGTAAATCTTGAACACCTCTCCCTTTTTGGGCGGCCCAAAGTGAGGGTCTCGTTGGTAGCCCGTTGCATTCTTAAGGCGGTCGAACATCTCATTGACTGGTGTCCCCACCCCACATCCGATGTTATAAACTCCGCCATCACCCGTTTCCAATGATCTGAGATTGGCCTTTGCCACGTCGTCCACGTATACAAAATCTCGCTGCTGCTCCCCTGTACCGTTAACGGTCACCTTTTCCGCTCTGAGCATCTGGCTCGTAAAAATTGCTACAACCCCTGCCTCACCATATGGATCCTGCCGGGGACCATAGACGTTCGCATAACGAAGAGTTGTGTATCTCATGCCAAACTCTTCTCCGTAGATAGGGAGATAGGTCTCTATCGCCAGCTTGGATACGCCGTAGGGAGATAAGGGCCTCACGGGATGGCTTTCATCACAAGGTAGAACTTCGGGATCGCCATAGATAGCCCCCCCGCTGGATACATATATGAACTTCTCCACCTCGTTAGCTCGACACTGCTCCAAAAGGTGCAGCGAACCCATAACGTTTACGTCAGCGTCTTGCACCGGTTCGGCCAGTGACCTCTGAACACTGGCCTGGGCAGCGTGGTGTAGAACGTACCGGGGCCTTTCTTCTTGCAGCACTTGACCAAGTTTAGAGTCCCTCAGGTCAATCTCTATTAGCTTAACTTCAGGATTGACGTTCCGTAGTCCACCTGTAATCAAGCTATCTACAACTACTACTTCATAACCCTCGGAGACAAGCAGGTCTACGACGTGAGAGCCTATGAAACCTGCCCCTCCGGTTACCAATGCTTTGCTGGACACCATGTCAAAACCGATATCTATTCATAGGTTAGGCAGCAGACCGATTATACCATCGCAAGGTGCAGGATAGGGGATCTCTACAAAAATCCCCCACTTATAGCCTAACTATCCTGCACACGGAGGACGCCTTGTCGTCAATGGGGATTGCAAAGGGGCGGAGCCTCTTTGCTTGGGGGGTTGGGCCTGTCTACCGCCAGGTAGAGGCTGTGCCCCAAGAACCACTACCTGGGCGGGTGGAAAAGACCACTCTTGCTATCCCTTGAACACCCGAGTCCTTGGTTCAACAGTCACGCCTCCGTGGTGATCGGCAACCCCTTCTAATAGCCTTACCAGCCCCCTCACCCTGGGTCTGTCTGTCTTCTGCCAGGCAGGCGCCAACCAGGTCTTCCCTATCACTTAGGCGGCGAATCTAGGGTCTACGCCTACCTGGACTGGCTATGTGCCCAGAGTTATGATGGAAACATTCATCTAGCCTTCCGACGAGATACATCTTTGGCTATAACCAGAAGAGAACGATTAACTTACTTCTGTGGTCTCCCGGCAGGACACGGCAGCGTCGATTGGATCAGCGCAGGACTGTTTCTCCTAGCGCCGGCCATAGCCTTTGGAGGAACGACGCTTAGTCCGTCCAAGATAGGACTGCTGTTTGCACTTCGGGCCATAGTAGCCAGCATCACCTATATCCCCTCCGGACTAATAGGCGACAGCCTCCGGCGGCAGGGACAGACGATGTTGGTCACCATCTGGTGGGTCGGATTGACTACTCTGGCCGCCGCTTTCTCTCCCAACTACTGGGTACTTACCCTGCTACTTTCCATCAGCGGGGCCGGGGCAGCTTTCTGGCACCCTTTGGCTATGAGTACGATGGTACTCCACATGCCAGAACGTCGAGGAATGGCCATGGCGGTGCATGGTGTTGGAGGTCTCATGGCAGAGGTGCTGGCACCTCTGCTGATTGGTTTCCTACTGGCAGTGATGGACTGGCGAGAGACCCTAGCATTGAACGCGCTGATACCCATAGGAGCGGGTATCCTATTGATAGGACTGGTATCGGTCAACCGCACCAGCGTTGCATCCCGGGTCACCAAGGCAGACCTGCTAGAGCTGATGCGAGCTGTTCGCCAAGTACCTGCCATGGGAGTTTTGGCAGCTACCGCTCTCTACAATATGTGCTTCTTTGCCCTATTGACCATGACGCCGGTGTATCTAAAGGACGTAAGGGACTTTTCCTCGAAGGAGGCCGGAATAGCTTTCGCTGGATTGATGCTTGCGGGTGCTCTGGCTTCGCCTCTGATAGGCTCCATGTCCGATAGGCTGGGGCGCAAGCCGGTACTGCTGACCGGTCTCATGATAAGTGGAGCTTCCCTTTGGCTAATGACTATCGTTCCTGGCTCTGTTTCTCTGGTTGTAACCATGGTTATTGCTGGATTTTGGTTGTTCTCAATTCAACCAGTGCTGTGGGCAGCAGGGCTAGATGTATTTGGCCAGCGGGAGGCCACAGTAATAGGATTCCTATCCGTCATCGCCGAGGGAATCGGGTCTCTTGGCAGCCTATTGGCCGGGCTGATCGGTGAGGTCAGTCTCGAATGGGCCATAGTATTCTCCGCTCTTCTCGCCTTCTCGACGGCGGTAGTAACCAGTGTGCTCCACATAAGAAACCCCAGGAAATCCGCAGAGCCTTCGGGTGTCTAGTCATAGATACTACCTGAGTCAGAACTAACCCAACGCTCAAATGGCTTGCGCGCACACCCATTATCTCTTATCATTAGCCCATCTTCTTGGGAGACTGTTCAAATCATTTCTCCTTTCTAACCTATCCGGGCTTATCTAGAGCTCATAGCGGTGATTCAGATAGAGAGGCTAAGTAAAAGGAATCTATCCTTGTCCTCACCCAAAATTGTTGTCATAGGTGGAGGCACGGGAAACTACGTAGCTCTGCGTGGGCTAAAGAAACACACCCCAAATCTCACAGCCATTGTCGCCATGACAGATAGCGGAGGGAGT
Source organism: Dehalococcoidia bacterium (assembly GCA_965197675.1). Taxonomy (GTDB): domain Bacteria; phylum Chloroflexota; class Dehalococcoidia; order Plut-88900; family Plut-88900. Next base: position 2,814,849 of record OZ240221.1, read on the forward strand.
TCAGGGCGTCTAAGGACTGAGCTTGGGCAGCTCCCGCCCGGTGATGTTCGCCAGTGTCTGATAGCCCTGGCTCCTGACAACCACTCGGACCTCGTTCTACGCCAGCTTCTGGACTACCGATTCGACCGCGGAACGGGGCTGGAGGGTCATAGCTTTGGCAACCTCTTCCTGGCAGCACTGACCGAGATAGCTGGTAACACCGCAGAAGCCATAGTCGAAGCCGGGCGCATGCTGGAAATAAGAGGTGCCGTTCTTCCCGTAACCCTATCCAAGAGCGATTTGCATGCCAGACTCTTGGACGGCACAGATATAGTCGGCGAAGCGAGCATAGAGGTTCGCGAGGAGAAGCCAGACATCGGCATCGACTATGTTTACCTGAACCCCAAGGCATATATCTACCCGCCAGTGGCAGCCGCTATTGAAGAAGCGGACGTGGTGGTACTGGGGCCCGGTGACCTCTACACCAGCGTCATACCCAACCTGCTGGTGGATGGGGTTAGCGATGCCATCTTAAACTCCTCGGCTCGGTTGGTTTACGTGTGCAACTTGATGACCAGACCAGGTGAGTCGGATGGGTTTAAGTCGTCGGACTTCGTAAAGGAGATCCTGGAATACCTGGGGTCGGGGGCTCGGCTGGACAACCTGCTGCTGAATACAACACCCTTCCCAGATAAGTTACTGGAACGATACAAACGTGCCGACTCCTACCCCGTCCAGTTGGATATAGATGAGTGCTCGCAACTGGTGTCTCAGATTGTTCAACAGCCCATGCTCGCCCCAGGGGCTTTACTGAGGCACGACTCCGACGCCTTAGCAGAGGCGATAATAGGGATGGCGATGCAGGTCAAGCCACGCCCCACGTCCGCTTTTCAAGCTGCCCCTCCCGTCGGGGTCAAAGGCTAGCTCAGGTAGACCCTACTCTTCCCCGCAATCAGATTACTTGATAGTTAGGCTCTTTGGGTATTACAGATCGACGTCAGTAATCCTCATTCTCGTACTCAGCGCCATCTATTTCATGCTCCCAGACGATGCCAGAGGAGTCCTGGCTCCCCGGATCTAATCCTCTTCCTGCAAGACAATAGACTGATGCGGTGAGGTCTTGTACATGTACCGACCTTCTCGTTTTTCCTTGTTAAGCCGACGGTTTAAGTGGAGGCCCTCCAGCACGAACTCCAACGCGGATGCTTTGGTGGCTGGCTCCTTCTCGCAATCCAGGTACTCCAGCACACTATTCATGCCATCCAGGTATTTCAACCCTTTGGAGTATGACTTTGAGGGTAGAGAATCGGATGTCTCGAAAGTCAAACCTGCTTTAAACTTCTGCGCAACATTACCGAAGTCCTCTACTGAGAAGTACCTGTTGAAGACGTTGACTACCGCCCTTTTAATCAGCCCGTCTAAAACCTTGGCGCCTCCGTCATCCTCCACCATCTCCAGCTCCAGCTTCCCGATTGTGGAAGATGAAATATAAGGCAGGTCCGAAATCCGGGGAGTGACAGTCTTTTCCCGATTCCGAATCGCTCTCCTAAGAGCATTGCTAATCACGCCCTCGTAGTTGGCAGTGGATATCCTAACGCTCACACCTGAGCGTTGATTGATATCGGGGGTTCTGCGGGCGACGGCAGTGACTTCGGCGATGATGTCCTTCATAAACTGAGGGACAAGGGTCGTGCGTCCATCGTCAAACTTGCGCCGCTCTATCTCCATGATCTGGACTTCAATGTCGGGGCTAAGGGGGTAGTGAGTCCTGATCTGAGCACCGTATCGATCCTTCAGAGGAGTGATAATCCTGCCTCGGTTGGTATAGTCCTCGGGATTGGCGCTGGCGACGACGTAGACGTCGAGAGGCAGACGAATCCGATACCCCTTTATTTGAACGTCTCCTTCTTCCATGAGGTTAAACAACCCCACCTGTATCCTCTCTGCCAGATCTGGCAACTCGTTTATACAGAAAACCCCTCTATTGGTCCTCGGAACCAAGCCGTAGTGAATAGTGTGCTCGTCGGATAGGTATCTTCCTTCAGCCACCCTTATAGGGTCGATTTCGCCTATGAGGTCTGCCATGGTAATGTCAGGAGTAGCCAGTTTTTCAGCGTATCGTTGGTCTCGTGGGACCCACACTATCCCTGTCCGTCCCTTCTGCTTATCCGTCTTCTCTCGACAAGGTCGGCACAGTGGGTTGAAGGGGTTATCGTTGATCTCACAGCCCTTAATTATTGGAATCTCGTCATCCAGAAGGGTCACCAGACCTCGAATAATGCGGCTTTTGGCTTGACCTCGCTCTCCTAGAAATATGATATCCTGGCCAGCCAGAATAGCATTCTCGACCTGGGGTATCACAGTATCATCGTACCCAAAGATGTTTTTGAAGAGGGGCTCGTCACGCTCCATCTTGGAGATCAGGTTCTTTCTCATCTCCTCTCGAACTGACAGAACTTTATAGCCCGATTTCCTCAGCTCGCTTACCGTGCGTGGTTTAGCCATATCCGACACCTCAAATAGGTCTACAAAGCCCACTTATCCTAACGAAACGCATCTCAAAACAGTGAGTAAGATCACCTTTATGATTCGGGAGATTAGGAAAGGAAGAGATGGCACCTCGAAATGCTACTTCCCCACAAGTTCATAATTCCAGAACCCGATGAAGCTGTCAACCTATACCTGGAGCCCAAATCTCTCACTTGGGTAAGTGAAGGGACAGGCGATGAGCGTGGTCTTTCCCGCCCACCCAGGTATGTCGTTCTTGGGGGCACAGCCTCTACCTGGCGGTAGACAGGCCCAAACCCCCAGGCAAAGAGGCTCCTCCCCTTTGCAATCCCATATACAACAATGCGTACGTCTTGCCCCCTCATGGTGAATAGTCTTACGCCCCAGGACGGGGCCGTACATTGTACATCAACTGCGGAGAGACCGAGCAGCTACTTGAAAGCCTAGAGTTTATCCTGAGCCTGCCCAAAGGAACCATTTGAGCGGGCCAGTTTGGCCCTAGGTGGGGAATCTAAGGGTAAAGGTCTTCTTGCGACACCCTTGATTACGAGGTAGGCTAATATCTGAGCATTCCCAGGTAAACACCCAATGGTCAAGTCCACCGAGAAGGTAGAGAGTCACAAACTGACCGTTACACTGACCGGCATCAGCCATGTAGGCGATGCCATCGGGAGATACGACGATAAGGTGGTTTTTGCCAGCTACGGTATTCCCGGAGAGAAGGTGGGGGTGGAGGTCTATCAGGAAAAGCGTGATTATGTAAAGGCTAACGTAATTGATGTCCTCGAGCCGTCTCCCGGTCGCACCTCACCTCCATGCGCTTACTTTGGAGTTTGTGGAGGGTGCCAATGGCAGCACATGGACTATTCTCTTCAGCTACAGCTAAAGCAACAGATACTGAAAGAGCAGCTTGAGAGGATAGGTGAGATTGATTCTCCCTATGTTCCCCCCACCCTCCCCTCTCCTGATCCGTGGCATTACAGAAACCACGCCCGGTTCTCGACCGACAAGCAGGGTCGGTTGGGATTTATCCGCTCTGATGGAAACGGGTTTCTGCCGATAGAGTATTGTCACCTCATGCAGCCAGAGATCAATTCAGTATTAGCCCAGCTACAAGGCAAATGCCCGAATGTTCATCAGGTCTCAGTAAGGTATGGCATCGGTTCGGGGGAGTTTCTGATCCAGCCACCCCACGACGATGTAGAAGTTGAGAATGGGCAGCATCATTTCACCGAGGTGTTGTTTGGCTATCGGTTCAGGGTATCCGGTCCCTCCTTTTTTCAGGTGAACACCGCCCAAACAGAGCGCATGATAGGCGCCGTGCGAGACCGCCTAACCCTAGATGGAGCCGATGTATTGGTGGATGCCTATGCCGGGGTGGGCACCTTCTCGATATTGCTAGCGCCCTATGTAAGAAAGGTGTACGCGATAGAAGAGTCAGCCTCAGCTATAGAGGACGCGAAAGCGAACTGCGCTCCCTTCAAGAATATAGATCTGGTTTTGGGCAAGACCGAGTTGATATTGCCGCAGATGAGGGAGAGGCCAGATGCTCTAATCCTGGATCCACCTCGAGTGGGGTGCGATAAGAGGGTACTGAAGGCAATCCTGGAGAATCCACCATCAAGAGTGGTTTACGTTTCCTGCGACCCCGCCACCTTGTCAAGAGACCTCAATATTTTATGTGAAGACGGTTATCGCTTGAAAGAGGCGCTTCCGGTGGATATGTTTCCTCAGACCTACCACATCGAAACCGTCGCTACCCTGGAACGAAGGGCGCAGTAGAGAGGCAACGCCACGAGCACTAAAGCCCCACATCTGGTTCTGGCCTCATCGTCGCCGAGACGCAAAGAGCTTCTGTCAGCGTTGAATGTTCCATTCGTCGTCGCACCACCTGACGTAGCTGAACAATTGCCTGACCGAGCTACCAACTCTGAAGAGCTTGCTCAAGCCCTCGCACTACAAAAAGTGCAAAGTGCATGGGAGAAGCATCCAAACGCATCCTTGCTGGGAGCAGATACCATTGTGATCCTGAACGGGCGGATCATGGGAAAACCGCGTGGGGCTGAAGAGGCTCGGGAGATGCTGTTAGCTCTCCGCGACAAACCACACCAGGTAACAACCGGACTGGCCATTATCTCTCCCGCCCTCGAAACTCCTCAGAAGATATACGTCTCTACAACTGTCACTATGCGATGCTATTCCTCTGAGGAGATAGACGGCTACGTCTCCTCCGGCGACCCACTGGACAAGGCTGGGGCATACGCAGTACAGAACGAGTCCTTCCATCCGGCTGAGCGTGTCGACGGGTGCTATTTCAATGTGGTTGGGCTTCCAGTGTGTGAACTCGTGGAAATGCTTGCGAAGATAGGTTTGGCATCGAAACCTGATGCATCGTTAGCGCTGGCCTGTCAGTACTCTCAATGTCCTCTCGGACGCATAACGTTCCAAGAAATGAGAAACCCATGAACTTGCTCCATCTAATCACGCGGCTAAGGAGCAATGCAGCCAGGGAAGGGCCTGCCCTGACCTCCGGCCCTGTACTGCCTCCCGGACAGGTGGCCATCGAGAAATGGCCGGTTTTCACAGCCGGCGCCACTCCCAAAATCGACATATCAACGTGGAAGCTTGCGCTGACCGGGTTAGTAGAAAACAGCATCGAACTTAGCCATCAAGAGATCCTCAGTCTGCCAAAGAAAACCGTCCAGGCCAACTTCCACTGCGTTACTGGCTGGAGTCGACTGGATAACAGGTGGGAAGGAGTAGGCGTCAGGGAGCTGATAGAGCAAGCAAAGCCCAGACTCGAAGCCAGGTACGTGCTAGTCCATTGCTACGGCGGCTACACAACCAATCTACCCCTGAGAATCTTGCTGGACCATGACACTCTACTAGCCTTTCTACATAACGGAAAGGAGTTGACCCCAGAGCACGGTTGGCCTCTTCGTTTGGTGATCCCCAAACGTTACGCGTGGAAGAGCGCCAAGTGGGTACGAGAGTTGGAATTCATGGATGAAGAAGAGCTTGGTTTCTGGGAGATACGAGGCTATCATAACGATGGAGACCCCTGGAAGGAAGAGCGTGTCCTGAGCTCCCTATCTCTTTCTCCCTCGGGGCTTGAGGTGTCTCAGCTCACCTGGTTCGACTAGCTCACCATGAGCGGGAGGGTGTTGTATATACGCTCACTCTGAGCCTGTCGAAGAGTCACCCTGAGCTTAAAGTTTACCCTGAGCGTAGTCGAAGGGAAGGGTGCCCTCGCTCCTGTGCCCTCAGCCCCGTGCCCCCTTCTTTCCCGTCATTCCCGTGCTTGACACGAGAATCCAGGGGAGGGGTGTTACACTCGAAATGTGAATTCGCCTTCCAGTTTCCACGGGGACGGCGCAGGCAGGGACATGCATCCCTCTGGCAGAGAGGTTGAGGGGCCTGTCCTCAGCTTGACTGGGGAATGTTCCCCCACATACAAAAACCTACCTGGGCGGGTGGGTGGGACCAAGGCCTTTGCCTTTCTGTGACAAGCCCTCGAGGGAGAGGGGTGTTGGAGGTGAGGAATCCAGGATGTCCCCCGCTGCTAATTACTGGGAAGCCGTCTGAGGTGTGTACTTCTTCCCAAAGAGCGTCAGCGCTGCGATAAACAGGGATAGTGCAAAGAAAGCCGTCACTATCATTCCCACATCTAGCTCTCCGGTGGCCTCTTGTAGAAATCCTGCTAACACAGGGCCTATCGCTGCGCCACCCCTCATGGCCACCTCCATCACTCCCACTATAACCGCAATCTCCCGAAGGCTGATACCAGAAAGCTCAAAGGGTAATGTAAAGATGATGGGGGCATGACCAAAGCCAATGCCGTGCAACACAGCCCAAAAGAACAACAGGGGGATGGAACCCGTGAGCACTATGCCGGCGGCACTAGCCACGGCGGCAATCCCGAATAGAATCAGCAGTGGCCTTCTTATATCCCTCTTCGATCGTCTCGAAATGTAGAGGGCCACTATCACGCTGGAGGTCGACTCTACGATGGCAGAAACGGCTAGGATTATCCCAGAGGTAGTCAAGGGAATATCGTGATTATCTAACAATAGGGTAGGTAAGAAGGTGATCAACGAGTTGGACATTAAGGCGACCCCTCCCACGGCGATCACCAGTATCCAGACTTCTCGGTACCTGAGTAGGCTGCGGAGGGGGCTTCCTCTTTCCACAGGTTGCTCTTTATTTTGTTCTTGAGCCGGCCTGTCTCGCCCAATCAATATCCACCCTAAAGAGACCACAAGGAAGACGATGCCATAAACCGTGAGGGTAGCTCGCCAGCTGTCATCCAGCCAGATCAAGAGAAAAGGCGTCAGAAGGAACCCGCCCACTGCCGCAGCCCCGAAGGTGGCATTCACGATGCCGTTCACCAGCAAGAACTCCCTCCTGGGAAACCATTGAGCCGTCAACGTGACGCGGGCCGGATTTCGCGCCACTATGGCAAGGCCAAATCCCAACCGACCAAGTATCAACACGGCGAATATCGGGGCCCAGCCTTGAACGAAGATGAAGAAGGTGGACAGTAGCATCACTACCGAAAGGACGAGCTTTGGCCTAATTCGGGAGAGCCACAAACTCACGGGAATGGCCAAGATAAGATTCCCGATGAGGGCAGAAGAACCGAGCCATCCCTGCTCTGAAGGAGACAGGTCCAGATCTTCCGATATTCCCGGTAGTAGTATCCCTAAAGAGAGGCTTATCAGAGTGTTAAGGGTGTTGGCCAGCCCCAGGAATATCAGTATCCAAAACCTGTAGCGTGGATATTCGACTTGAGTTGTTAGTCCTGGTTCCATACGTCAAAGCAGATTCGTCAAAGGTAATTCCTGAGTTTCAAGAAACTAGGGAGATGTTATCGCCGGTTGCGTCTGAGGCTTGCGAAACAGCATAACCCCACACACCGCCAACGTTAGACCAAAGAGGGAGGTAACCACTAGGGTAAGCTGTAGGTCATTGGTAGCCTCCTGCAAGAAACCCGCCAACGAAGGTCCTATGACGCCACCAGTTCTGGATGTCATCTCTATAAATCCTGTTGCGACCGCTATCTCCGCGGTGGTAATTCCCGGCAGCTCGAAGGGGACCGTCCAGATTATAGGTACCCAAGCAAAGCCCAGACCGTGGACGATGGAGAACAGGACAAGCAGAGGGATAGAGCCGGTGAGGGACATTCCAACCGCACCGGATACCATGACAGCAGCGAGGATGGGCACCAGAGCCCTTCTCAAATCCCTCTTCACCGTCTTCATTAGGTAGAAGGCCAGCACAAGGCTGCCAACGGACTCGGCTACCCCTGCTACAGATAGGATGCCTCCCGATGTGGGAAGTGAGATATCGTGGTTATCCAGCACCAGGGTAGGCCAGAAGGTGTAGAAGGATCCCCACATCAGCATGACCCCAAGGTGCCCTATGGCCAGCAACCACACCTCCTTGTATCGCAGAACGGTCTTGAGCAGCGCTAGGCGAGTAGGCACTATTTGACTCGCTGAATCTTGAGCGACTTCCCTCTCCCGTCCCAATACGAGCCACGCTAGAACCACCACCACGTGCACGATGCTATAGATTACTAGCATTCCTCGCCAGCTATCGCTCAGCAATATCAGTATCAGCGGAGTCAGGGCTAGCCCCACCAGCGCACCAACACCAAAAGTGGAATTGACCGATGCATTGACGACTACAATCTCTCGCCTGGGAAACCACTGTGCGGTCAATACAGCCCTAAGGGGATGGCGGGCTGCGGCCGATAATCCGAACATCATTCGCCCCAATAGAAGCGCTACAAACACGGGGCTCCAGGCTTGGATGAAGATAGTCAATGCCCCCATCAGCATTACTGCAGCGTAGCTAATTCTCACACTCACCCGAGAGATCCACAAGCTCACAGGTAATGCAAAAAGCAGGTTGCCCAGCAGCGCGGAAGAGCCGAGCCATCCCTGCTCCGTTGGGGACAGGTCCAGGTCCTCCGAGATTCCCGGGAGCATTATTCCCAACGAGAGGAGCATGATGGTAAAGAGAACCATGCTCAAACCGAGGAACGCCAGGATCACGAATCTGTATGGGGAATACTCAACAGCAGGGCGTTGAACCATATCCAGAATATACGCCCCAGATACCCTTTGCGCAACGATTCCTAATTAAGAGCTACGCGGTGGTAGGAGTAGCAACACCCCCTTGACCCTTTTGTCTCGGAAGCATGAGGCCGCCTAAGATTAGAGAGACTCCACAAGCAGATGTGACTATCAAGGCAGTAGTAAGGTCGTTGGTAAGCTCTTGCAAGAAGCCGGCCAGCACAGGCCCCAGTGCTGCGCCGCCCCAGTAGTTAAGCTCTAGAAACACTACGGCAACCGCTATCTCTCGAGGTTTTATTCCCTTGAGCCCAAAGGGCATGGAGAGGATTATGGGGAAAAAGGCCCATCCCAAGCCATGAACCATGTTTAGTATGACTTGCAGTGGAATCGAGCCCGTAAGCACCATTCCGATGGATGTTGCGACCAATACCACACCCGATCCCGATAAAATCTCCTTCTGGACGTCTCTTTTAGCCACGTAGAAGGCGACGAAGATGCCACCGAGGGCCTCTATGATGCCTGATGTAGCGTGAATAGTCCCGGACACAGTCAGCGAAATATCGTACTTCTGCAGCATCAACGTGGGCCAGAATGTAGTTATTGACCCCCACAGAATCTCTGCTCCAAAAAGTCCAGCGCTGATGTACCACAGCTCCTTGTACCTAAGAGCGTTTCGTAGGGATCCCCCAGTCCTTGGTCTGGACCACTTCTGATACTCTTCGGTCTTCCTCTCGCGGCCCACCACCATCCAGACAATCGTTACGGCGAAATACACAATAGCATACAGGGTTAGGGTTGCCCTCCAGTTATCGTCGAACATCACTAGGAGGAAGGGAGTGAAGAGAAAAGCAAAGCTCCACGCCAGACCGAAGGTGCCATTCATCAGGCCGTTGGCTATGACTATCTCCCTGGGTGGAAACCACTGGGCAGTCAGCAGTGCCCGAGCGGGCTCTCGAGCCACAAGAGATAGTCCATACAGCCCCCTCCCAATAATCAACACCAGGAATATTGGAGCCCATCCTTGCACCAGTACAAAAAAAGCCCCTAACGTCAATGTAATGGTGGTGGCGAGACTGGCGTTGAATCTGGATACCACAAGCGTTAGGGGTATCGCTAGCACTAGGTTGCCAATTAGAGCTGATGATCCCAGCCAGCCCTGTTCGGTAGGTGAAAGCCCCAGATCATCTGTGATAGAGGGCAGAAGTATCCCCATTGTGAGGGCTATTAGCTGACCTATAGTGTTCGATACCCCCAGAACTGTCAGTATGACAAACCGGTGGCGAGGGTTGTGGAGGTCTTTCTGTTTCATTCCGACTGTTTGGGACGAAAGAGACTCAATGGTTGATTTGAAGTCTTCAAGCTATGGAAGACTTCTCCCGGGCCACCTGTTGTCTCATCCTATGCGGCGACAGAGAGAAGCCGGTTATCACCAGCGAAAAGGAGCATAGAGAAGCTACGACTAAGGCTAAGCGAAGGTCTCCAGTAACATCCTGTAGAATTCCAGCGAGTATGGGGCCTATCGCTCCACCGGTCCACATACTAGATTGAATGAACCCCATTGCCGCCGCTATCTCTCTGGGCTTTATACCCGGCAACTCGAAGGGAATGGTGAAGAGAATTGGTATAAAGGCCCAACCTATGCCATGAAGTATCCACAATACGGCTAACAGAAGCACGTCCCCCGTCAGTAGCATACCCACAGAGGTGGTTGGAAGGATTATCCCACAAAGGATCAACAGAGGCCTTCTAACGTCCCTCTTCACCAGGTAAATGGATACCAGAATACCGGCAACGGCCGCCACCAGCGGGTATATGGACTGAAGAGCTCCTGAGGTGGTAAGAGGAACTCCATACTCCTCTAGCATCAGGGTCGGCCAGAAAGTGATTAGCGCAAAGAAGCCGACCTCTATGCCAATGTATCCGAATCCAATCAGCCACAGATCTCGATAGCTCAGTACATGCCGGAGGGTATCTCGTTTTATTTCCGATTCCTCCCACCGCCGATATTCGCTGGTCTTCCTCTCCCGTCCTATTCCCATCCAAAGTATGGTTACCGCGAAATACGCTATGGCGAACGCGGTGAAGGTCCCTCTCCAACTATCGTCCAGCCAGAGAAGCACGAAAGGGGTCAGTACCAATGCCATGGAGTCGGAGAGCCACACAGCAGTGTTTATGAGGCTGTTGACCAGCCCAATCTCCTTTCGTGGCACCCACTGAGCAGTAAGAAGCGCTCGAGCAGGCTCCCTGGCGATCATCGATAAGCCAAACATGACTCTACCCAGGATCAGCACTAAGAAAACCGGCGCCCAACCCTGCATCAACGTGAACCCAACACCAGCCAGTGAAGTCAAGGTAGTAAGGGTCTTAGCGTTGAACCTGGAGAATATTAGGCTCGTGGGCAGGGCCAAAAGTAGATTGGCCAGCAGAGTCGAAGAGCCTAACCAACCTTGTTTCGTGGGGGATAGGTTCATGTCCTCGGAAATGGCTGGCAACAGGATCCCAAGGGACATCATTACCAGCCAACCAACTGTGTTCGTCAGGCCATAGGCCGATAGCACTACATACCGGAAGGGGTACTTTTCCTGCGTGGTTCGATCCATACTCTTCGTCAACGCTTCAAAGTCGCCTGTCGGAGGGCGCGCCCTGAAATATACCTTTGCTTAGCACTGAAGGCAACCACACGAGCGCCCCAAAATTTCCCGGCTCCTTTTCCCTCGGGGGATGAGGTGTCACCGCTCACCTGGTTCCCTTCGGTAAACTCAGGATAAACTCTAAGCTCACCATGAGCGGGGAGGAAAAGAATCATCCGCTCACTCTGAGCCTGTCGAAGAGTCACCCTGAGCGTAGTCGAAGGGAAGGGTGCCCTCACCCCCTCTATCCCGTCATTCCCGTGCTTGCCACGGGAATCCAAGGCCTGCCGCGTCTAAATCGGCGCAGGCAGGGCCCTGCATCCCCCTGGCAAGGGGTTTGGGGGATGTGCCCCCAGATACAAGATCCTACTGGGACGGGCGGGTGGGCTCAAGGCTTTTGCCTTTCTGAGACAGCCTCCTGGCGGGAGAGGTTAGAATGAGGAGGCCCCGTCCGTCATTCCCGTGCTTGACACTGGAAACTAGGGGGGTTGTAGGTGGGAATCCAGGCGTCCAACAATGAGGAACTGAGGCTCGGAGAAATTGTCGTGATTGCTGCCCTTTGATATAATTGGTTCAGACTTTCCAAGGCCAAGTGCATGGCAGATCCATCTGGAGCCGACCCTAAGCTGTCTACAGTGGATGAGCTAAACGAGTTAACAGACACGGATGCTACTCTAAAGGAAAGTTCTGGCGTTCACAAAGCTCTAGCTCCCTGGTCTGCCCTCCGAGCGTATCTTAAAGAGCGGGGGGTTCGTGACGAATATCTCGTCGCCGCTCTAGCTATTCTCATCATCGCCCTTAGCATCTGTTCCTTCCTCTTCCAAGACACTATCTTCGACGCCATCAGCCTCAACTCACTGGGATATCTAGGCGTCTTCCTTATAACTCTCATAGGCAGTGCTACCATTTTTCTGCCGAGCGGAGGTGGAGCTGCGGTTATCCTAGCAGGTGCAGTCCTTAACCCCTTCTTAGTGGGACTCATAGCCGGGACAGGCGCCACATTGGGCGAGCTAACGGGATACGCTATCGGTTACCAAGGTGGCGGAGTAGTGGAGAGATGGACTGGTGCATTCGCCAAGACCAAGCGGTGGATGGAGAAGCACGGAACCACTACTATATTCGTGCTGGCGATAGTTCCCAACCCCATCTTTGACGCCGCTGGGTTGGCGGCAGGAGCCATACGCTTCCCCCTAGGCCGATTCATAACCTTAGTATGGACGGGCAAGACTCTTCAAGCCATAGGCGGAGCTTTGATTGGCGCCATGGGCTCCGAGTGGCTGATCAATCTAGCCGAGAGTTTGCTCGATTAGAGGACTCCACGGCGTATACTATTCCCTCTCCCCTGCTGGACTTCCATCACAAACGACAGTGCAGTATAATACGCCTCGCATCTACGTGGGGAAGCGGTAGCGCTTGCCTAAAGGAGGGGTTATGGAGAGTGTGAAGATCGAGGAGCTAACCGACGGCCAAAGTCTAGATGAGCTAACCAAGGACGCCGTAGAGCATCAATGGTTCCAGATGCAGCAGCTCAACGATGTGTCCGTGCCAGATGGTCTAAGGGTAATAGTTGACGGCGAGGGCATATATCTGAAGGACGCCGAGGGCAAACAATACATTGATGGCATATCCGGCCTGTGGGTCGTGGCCGTAGGGCATGGCAGAAAAGAGATCGCCGACGCAGTATACGAACAAAGCAAGAGGTTCACCTATGCCAACACCTACGTATATGGAAACGTTCCAGCCATCAAGCTGGCTTCTAAACTGGCGGAGATAACCCCTGGAGACCTGAACCGGGTGTTCTTCTCCAGCGGTGGCAGCGAGGCCGTGGAAACCGCCATCAAGATGGCTAGGCAGTATCACGTGAACAGAGGCGATAGAGGCAGGTTCAAGGTGCTTGCCCGTCGTCTGTCCTATCACGGTTCCAGCATGGGATCCTTGAGTATCTCCCGTTCTCCCCTGGTAAAAGCCTGGCTCTTCGAGCCTCTAGCCCCCATCGGAAGGCACGTAGACCCCATATACTGCTATCGCTGTCCGTGGAACCTGGAGTACCCCACCTGTGGCATCCAATGCGCTAGAGAGTTCGAGAAATTAATCCAGTTCGAGAACCCGGAGACCATTTCCGCCATCATCGCCGAGCCTGTATCCATATCGGCTGGCAACATAGTTCCTGTGCCAGAGTACTACCCAATGCTGCGAGAGATATGCGACAAATACGGAATCCTACTCATCGCCGACGAAGTCATCACAGGCTTCGGCAGGACCGGCAAGATGTTCGCCTGTGAGCACTTCGGAGTTACTCCCGACATCATGACGGTGGCGAAGGGCCTCAGCAGCGGCTATCAACCGCTTGCGGCTACCATAGCCGGGGACAAAGTCGTCGAAGCCTTTCGGGGTGGAGACACGGAGACTTTTGGCCATGGCATCACTTTCGGTGGCCACCCAGTTGCCTGCGCTGCTGGCGTAGCCAACCTGGAGATCTTCGAGCGAGAGAACCTTGTGGAGAACTCGGCCAAGATGGGCCAGTACTTGCTCACACAGCTCCAGTCCCTCGCCGACGAGCATCCCGTGGTGGGAGACGTGCGAGGTATCGGCCTCCTCTGTGGCATGGAGCTCGTCAGAGACCGCAGCACCAAGGAACGCTTCCCCAAGGACGTCAAGATAGGATCTCGCCTGGTCAAGAAGCTGGAGAGTTTGGGGCTTATCACCAGAGCCGCAGACACGGTCTATCTGGCTCCCCCCCTGATCATCAACAAAGAGCAGATAGACGACATGGTGAACATCATGGACCAGGGTCTCAACTGGGTGGACCAAGAGGCAAGCAAACTGTAGCTGTGACACCCCGAACTCTTTGCCCTCTCACGACTTTTGGTACTGGCTGACGGCCTCCCTTGGGGTAAGCATATTGATGCTCACGTGAGGGTACAGGGTGTTGCCTGCCTGCTGCAGACTAGCTTATTCTTACACTGCTTGGCAGACAAGAGACAGTTCCACCGCTGGAAGATCCGGCGGCTAATGCCATGGTGGCGACAGGTGAGGGCTGCTTTGCTCCCATGACCTTGGCAGTAGTCTAACCACTTTAGTCTCCGTCGACCTTCTCTGCTCAACTGGTGATGTCAGTCTAACCTCTCTGATCCTCGATATCCTACTCTGACTATCCTCATGATGACACTATCCTACGTGTCACCCATCACTCTGAACTAGATCGAGAGATTGACATCTCCGACGGGGTAACACTAGAATGCCGATGGGGAGGAGACTCATGTCTGACAAGTTTTATCCGGGTTTCGTCAACGCGCATACGCACAGCCACTGTATGCCATGGAAAGGGACCATGGGCTCGATGCCGCTGGAGGAGTTCATGGCCTACAGAGCCAGCCTCATATTGGGCCACATGACTCGAGAAGAGCAGGTTGCCTGCGCTCTTGCGGCGGGGATAGAAAACCTCAATGCGGGTAACATCGGCATCATCGATCACGTCAATATCCAGCTATCCAAGGATCACGTATACGCTGTGGCGGAAGCTTACGAGTCATTGGGTATGAGGGCATGGGTGCTGCCGGACTTGGCCGACCTACCCACCTTCCCTACTCGAGAGGCCTACCCAGACTATCCCAAGGCCATTCCCGCCGGAGAGTTCCCAGAAGAAGCAAAGGAGCTCGTAATCGGCGGCCCCTTCAAAGAACGGCTAGAAGCCATGCGAGAAATCATCCAGGATTGGAAAGGCCATCGGGTGCACGTAGGCTTCGCCCTCAGCAACCCCATAGCCTGCAGTGATCAGCTTCTACAGGCCGCATCCGAGGTGATCAAAGAGCTGGACTGTCCTCTGGAGGTCCACGCTGAAGAGTCCCCCACAGAAAGAGAAATATCTATCACCCAGTGGGGAATGAGTGGGATCGAGCGTTTGGAGAATTTCGGACTCCTCTCTTCAAAAACCATAGCCGCCCACTGTGTTCAGGCCAGCGACGTTGATATCTCCCTCATGGGTAGAAGAGGTGTATCCGTCTCTCACAATCCGGTAAGCAACATGAAGCTGCAGGTGGGGGTTGCTCCTGTTGGAAGCATGCTGAAAAACGGGGTTAATGTTTGCCTGGGTACTGACGGAGCCGCCTGTGCCGACGATCAGAGCCTTTTCCCGGCAATACGTTTTGCTTCTGGCCTGGCTCGCTTGAACGGGATACAAGACGTAAGCGATTCCATCGAGGAGCAGGTGATGGAGCTGGCCACCACCAGAGGCCATCGGCTTTCATTCCCTGAATCCATAACCAACGACAGGGTTGAATATGACCAGCCCGTCGACGCTGTACGGCTGGCCTGGACAGACATGTCTTCACATATCCGCGAGATTCACGTCGACGGCAAACCCATTCTCGAAAAGGCTCGGTCAACGGTAAAGGAACTAGGAGCTCTCGAAACCTTGGCCTCGTTGGCCGAGAAAGCCGCTCAGCCAGAGCGACAGGCAATGGTCAAAAGATGCCTCCCCCTACTAAGAAGATACGCTATCGCCAAGTAAGTTGCGCTTTCTTAGTGCGTGATCTTATCCGCACCTTCCTTTTCGCTGGTGTCAAAGAGTTGAAGGCGGAAGGTCGCAGCCATATACTGAAGTCAGAATCAGCTCTAAGCGGCCGATTATCCTTTTGAATCGGAAAGGAGTGGGAGGATGCCTGAGGAGGAGATAGGAGAAGTCACTGATTTCTTCGCACGACCAGTTGTGGCAGGAATAGATCTTATTGCGCCCATTAGTGTTGGAGATACTGTCCACATCAAAGGACACACTACCGACTTAGAACTTACCGTCCAGTCTATGCAGGTTGACAACGCGGATGTCACCGACGCATCAGCAAGCCAGAAGGTCGGAATAAAGGTTCCGGACAGGGTCAGAAGGGGCGATAAGGTCTTCAAAGTGCTCCCCTAAGCCAGCGTCTATTGGGGGAACTTAGACTCTCTGGTCTACAGCACCTTCAGCTATCCCACATTGCCAAGTGTTACAGTATTGCAGCCCAGGACGTCTTCAGCAGCCCGGGCTAGGAACTCCCCTTTCATGGATACATCATTACTCCTCAGAGAGAGGGTAATCTTTTTCTGATCGATCGCATCCAATACGAGATAGGGGGAGCCAGAACATTGCCATTGCTCAGAGATGAGAAAGCTTCTTACTAAAACTGTTCCACTGCTCATCCTGCTCGTATTTGCGGTGGCGACCTCTGCGTGTGGTCGGGCTGCGACATCTTCTCCATCAGCTCCTGCAGGTCCATTGGAAGATACGCCCGAATCTACCTTCACCCTGCCGCCACAGGAACCCCATCCATTCATGAGTGAGATCAGACAGCTCTTAGTTAGAGATGCTATCCCCCCTATTTACGAGCCTCAGTTTCTATCTGCAGAAGAGGCCGGCATTCTCGACAATCAGCTGATCATAGGAGTAGAGATAAACGGGGATAGCAGAGCATATCCTATTCTAACCCTGCGCTGGCGGGAGATGGTGAACGATACTGTCGGAGGCGTTCCCATTCTGGTCACTTGGTGACCCCTCTGCTTTTCCGGTCTGGTGCATGACCGGCGGGTAAACGGCGAAGCTCTCGTCTTCGGCAATCAAGGGGCTTTGATCAGGGACAACATGACCTGGTGGGACCACGAGACGGAGAGCTTGTGGGTGCAGCTATCCGGTGAGGCCGTCGATGGGCCTCTAAGGGGGAGTAAGCTAAACCTGCTACCCATGAGCATAACACCCTGGAAGACCTGGACGGCACAACACCCCGATACCCTGGTCCTCGATGCCGGGGGAAGATTCAGCTTCCAACCTGACGGCGCCTCTTACTCTGGATTCGTTATAGGGATCACGTTGGGTGATCATGCCAAGGCGTACCCCTTCGACGTCGCCAGCGAAAAAAGGGTCATAAACGATTGGATAGGCGACAATCCCATCCTGGTATATGCAGACCCCGACACCCGGGGTATCTATAGCTACCTTCGCAAGGCCAACGATGAAATCCTGACCTTCGAGATGCGAGAGGGCCGGCTAGTCGATATCGAGACCGGCAGTGTCTGGGAACCCAGCAGGGGCTTTGCTAAAGAGGGCGAGTTAGAGGAACAGGTACTACTGGAGATACCCTACCTTACGGCCTTCCCCTGGTCGTGGCTGGACTTCAACCCAGGCAGCGAGATTTACGGGCAGGGTTAGTCGAAGACGATGACGCTGCGGGTCACGTGAGCCTCTTTCATATCCTCGAAGGCTTGGTTCACCTGCTCTAGCATGATCCTCTTCGTCACCATCTCATCCAGCTTCAGTCTGCCTTGCAGATAGAACTGGACATAGCGCGGCATATCGATTCGGAACCTGTTGGACCCCATCTCGCTCCCCTGGATACGCTTTTCGTCCAAGAAGGATGGACCGTCCAACTCTATTTCCACTCCCTCGGGAATCATTCCGATGACGGTGGCTACACCTGCACTATCCAGGATCTCAAATGCCTGCTCTGCTGTCTGCTTCGTGCCGATGGCCTCGAAAGAGTAGTTGACGCCTGTGCCGGTCAGACGGCGCACCTTTTCCACCACATCTCCTGTGGAGGCATCTACTACATCAGTGGCGCCAAGCTCGCGGGCGATACCCAGCTTTGTCTCTACCGAATCTATGGCTATGATTCGTCCAGCGCCACCAATTCTCGCCCCCTGTATGCAGCTCAGTCCAACGCCGCCGCATCCAATGACGGCGACAGTGCTGCCAGGCTCTATCTTGGCCGTATTCAGGGCGGCTCCAACGCCGGTAGTAACCCCACACCCTATCAGAGCAAGAACCTCCATTGGTACATCTTCGGTGATCTTGACTACGGCATTCTCGTGCACCAGCATCTGCTCGGCAAAAGAGCCTATCTCCGCGAACTGATTGATGCGCTCTCCGTTCCTGCTCAGCCGAGGAGGCTCGTTGGGGCCTCTCACCACGTCGGTGCGCCTGCAAAGGTTTGGATGGCCGCTGAGACATTTATCGCAATGGCCGCAGAACACCGAGAGACATACGATCACCTTATCTCCTGGCTTCACATAGGAGACCTGTTGTCCAACGGCTTCCACAGTACCAGCGGGTTCGTGGCCCAATAGTAGTGGAAGATCGGGTTTGTATTTCCCTTCTACGTAGTGGAGGTCGCTGTGGCAAACGCCTGTGGCGCCCGTCCGAATGAGCACTTCTCGAGGTGCCGGGTCATCCGTTTGAATATCCTCGATCTGAAGAGGCGTGTTCACCTCTCGCAGCACCGCCGCTTTCATAAGATACCTCCCCCCAAAGATTGACTGGGTAAAGACGACTATACAAGCACAGAACTTGGGGTATCAGGCGTGAGTATAGCCTTGTAGATTTGGGGAGTCAACAGCGAGTCGGAACTTAATCAGAGGGAGGGGGAAATATGCTGAGCAATGATCAATACGTCTACTCGGTAGAGACGGTCTCATCAGAGCCTTTTAGGGCAGCTCGGAGGGTGTGCCACGCTAGGATGGCACACTTGACCCTGGATGGGAACTCGCTGACACCGGACAGTACGCCAATCTTGCCCAGCTGCTCCATGGCGTCCGTCTGGCGCATCTCACCGGTGACGGCATCGTGAAACCCGTCGAACATCTCCTCCGCCTCTTCGACCTGCTTACCCTTAAGTGCATCGGTCATCATAGAAGCGGACGCCTTGGCAATGGCGCAGCCCATTCCCTCGAAGCTGATGTTCTCAATAACGCCATCTTCAACCCTCAGATCGACGCGAATCTTGTCCCCGCAAAGGGGATTGTATCCTTCGACAGTGCGATTGGCATTGGCCAGACGGCCAAAGTTACGAGGCCTCTTGTTATGGTCAAGAACGGTCTGTTGGTACAAGTCTCCGACATCGGACATTAATGAAATACCTCTATAACTTTGTACAACGCCTTCACCAGAGCGTCAATGTCAGACTTAGTATTGTAAAAGGCCAGCGATGCCCTGGACGTAGCCGCCACACCGAAGTGCTGCATGACAGGCTGGGCACAGTGATGGCCCGTGCGTATGGCTACTCCCTCTCGATCCAGGACGGTGCCGACATCGTGAGCATGTACTTCATCCACTATGAAGGACAGCACGGCAGCCTTTTCTCTGGCCGTCCCAATTAGACGCAGGCGCTCCACGGATGACAATGCCTCGGTGGCGTACGACAGCAGCTCATGCTCGTATCCTGAAATGCGCTCCAGCCCTATCCGACTCACATACTCCAGTGCAGCCCTCAGCCCAATGACTCCCGCGATATTGGGCGTGCCCGCCTCGAATTTGTAGGGGAGGTCATTATAAATAGTCTTTTCCAGCGTCACCGACTTAATCATGTCACCGCCGCCCTGGAAAGGAGGCATAGAATCCAGGTACTCGGCCTTTCCGTAGAGGACGCCGGTCCCCGTAGGTCCGAAGACCTTGTGGCCCGAAAACACATAGAAATCACAATCCAACTCTCGCACGTCCACCGACCCATGAGGGACCGCTTGGGCACCGTCCACCAGCACAGGCACACCCTTGCTATGGGCCATCTCTATAATGGTCTTGACCGGGTTGATGGTGCCCAAAGCGTTGGACACGTGAGCTATGGAGACCAGTTTGGTCCTGGGGCCCAGCAGCCGCTCATACTCGTACAACTGGAGTTCTCCATCATCGTTGAAGGGGATGACCTTTAACTTCGCCTTCTTCTCCTCGCAAAGTATCTGCCAGGGCACGATGTTGGAGTGGTGCTCCATCTCCGAAATAATGATCTCATCACCCTCGTCGACAAAAGCATTCCCGAAGCTGTTGGAGATCAGGTTTATCCCTTCGGTTGTGCCGCGAACGAATACGATCTCCTGCTGGCCGGAAGCATTGAGGAAGCCGCAAATGTACTTTCGAGCGCCCTCATAGGCCTCTGTCGCCTGCTCGCTAAGCCGGTGCACTCCCCTGTGGACATTGGAGTTGTACGAGCTGTAGTAATGCGCAATGGCATCGATGACCTCTTTCGGCTTTTGACTGGTGGCGGCGTTATCCAGGTATACCAGAGGATTGCCATGCACCCGCTGCTTGAGGACTGGAAAGTCTTCTCTGAGACTCTCCACCTCCCTCTCGCTGAGGGGGCTGCCCGTCACATTGATGGTCTTGGAGCCCGCTATACTAGCCATGGTCAATTCTCATTCTGTCAAGGAGTCCGTCTCATCCCTGAGTCGGCTTTCTACGATGGCTTCTATAATTCTGCCCACCTCTTCAGTCTTGACCGAGGAGATTACATCCTGAGCGAATCCACGACTCAAAAATCTGCTGGCTTCCAATCGTCCGATACCACGACTGTTCATATAGAAGATGGCATCCTCATCCAGTTGACCAACAGTGGCGCCGTGGGAACACTTGAGATCATCGGCGAATATCTCCAGTTGGGGTTTCGTGTTGACCTCCGCCTGATTCGAGAGCAGTAGATTCTTATTGATTTGATGAGCATCCACTTGATGGGTATCCCTTCGGGCCACTACCTTACCATTGAAAACCGCCCTGGACTCTCCATCCAAAATGCCCTTGTATAGCTGACGACTCCTGGTATAGGAACCGACGTGATCCACCATAGTGTGGTTATCAATGTGCTGTTGTCCACCGGTTACATATAGACCGTCCAGGTTACACTCTCCACCGTCTCCATCCATAATGACGTTCAGGTTGTTTCTGGCCAGCCTAGCGCCAACACCCATGAAGAAGGAGAAAACCCGACTTCTTTTGCCCTGGTCTATTTGGGTAGTCCCAACGTGAAATGCCTCGTCACTCTCCCTTTGAAACTTGTAGTATTCCATCTGGGCTTCCACCCCCAGCATCACCTCAGTAACGGTGTTTGTGAAGTGGGTGCCTGCACCCAATGTTATATAGTCCTCAACAATGGTTGCACTACTGTGCTGGCCCAGAACGACCAGGTTTCGAGGATGAGTAACGAGGGCAGCTTCATCAGACGTGGAGACGAAGATCAGCTGGATGGGTTTCTCCAACGTAGTGCCATCAGGGATGTAGATGAAAGCCCCATCGCGAAGAAAAGCCGTGTTCAAGGCGGTAAACCCGCCATCTTCAAGGCTGGCCATCTGAGTCAGGTACCTGCGCACCAACTCTGGATTTAGCTCGGCGGACTCGGCAAGGTTTCCGATAACTAGACTATCGGATAACCCCGAAACTGAAGAGAGGCTATTGGAAAACAGTCCGTTGATGAAAACTAGGGTAGTCCAATCCGGCTGGTCGATGATAAGGTTCTTGACCTCGGAAGCAGAGGCGACACTACTTGCACAATCCCAGCCTGGGGTGAACCTGGCCCTGACAATAGGAGTGACGTTAGTATATTTCCAGTCCTCGTGCCGGTTTGAGGGGAAACCGGAAGCCTCGAAAGCAGCCATCCCCCTATCACGAAGTTGGCGTAGCCAGGCCGGCCCACCTGCACTGCCACGAAAGGTCTGGAACTGCGACTGATAAGGAAGGGCCTCCGACTGAACCTGTACCATCTATCTTTTCTCGTCCAAGGAGCTTCTAGCCAGTCTTGACCTGCTCCCTCACCCAGTCATACCCGTGAGCTTCCAAGTCCTGCGCCAACTCCTTGCTCCCAGACTCCACGATCCGTCCAGCCATCAGCACGTGAACATAGTCCGGAGTCACATAGTTAAGGATTCGCTGGTAATGAGTGATCAGCAATATGGCATTGGACGAGGTACGGAGCTGGTTCACACCGTTGGCTACGACCTTCAAGGCATCGATGTCTAACCCCGAATCCGTCTCGTCCAGAATGGCCAGATCAGGCTCCAAGACCGCCATCTGTAGGATCTCGTTCCGCTTCTTTTCGCCACCGGAGAATCCCTCGTTGATGGGACGGTTCACATAGCTGGGGTCCATCTCCACCACCTTCAGCTTCTCCTTGAGAATCTGGTAGAATTCGATGGCGTCCAACTCGGGCAGCCCCCTTTGCTGCTGCTTCGAGTTGTAGGCCGCCTTGAGGAACTCGTTGTTGGTCACGCCTGGGATCTCCAGCGGATATTGGAAAGCCATGAAAACCCCTTCGAGAGCTCGTCTTTCAGGAGGCAATTCCAGCAAGTCCATTTCCTTGTAGATAACTTCGCCTGATGTGACTCTGTAAGAGGGATGCCCCGCCAACACTCTGGCTAGGGTACTCTTGCCCGATCCGTTAGGCCCCATCACCGCGTGGACTTGGCCTGCAGCTACTTTGAGATCGATCCCCTTGAGAATCTCAACGCCTTCAATACCGGCGTGTAGGTTACGTATCTCTAACACTGAGGTGCCTACGCAGGCGTTAGCCTACGCTCCCCTCCAGGCTCACCCCCAGCAGTCTGCTGGCCTCTACGGCAAACTCGAAGGGAAGCTTCTTCACTACATCCTTACAGAAGCCACTAACGATGAGGGAGACAGCGTTTTCCATGGACAAGCCCCTCTGCTGACAGTAGAAGAGCTGTTCTTCATTAATCTTGGACGTGGTGGCCTCATGCTCCATGTTGGCTGAGTTGTTCCTCACCTCCACATATGGGAAGGTGTGAGCGCCACACTTATCGCCGATGAGTAACGAATCACACTGGGTATAGTTCCGAGCGCCCTGAGACCTGGGTCCGATCCTCACCAGACCTCGATAGGTGTTGTTGCCATGTCCTGCAGATATGGCCTTCGAGACGATGGTACTCTTGGTGTTCTTGCCCAGGTGAATCATCTTGGTGCCGGTATCGGCCTGCTGACGGTTGTTTGTTAGGGCAATGGAATAGAACTCGCCCACTGAGTTGTCGCCCCGTAAGATAACTCCCGGATACTTCCAGGTGATGGCCGAACCGGTTTCCACCTGAGTCCATGATATTTTGGAGTTTACGCCTAGAGCCTTTCCTCGCTTGGTAACGAAGTTGTAGATTCCGCCCTTTCCATCCTTGTCGCCAGGATACCAGTTCTGAACGGTAGCGTACTTGATCTCGGCATTGTCCAGGGATACCAACTCCACCACCGCAGCATGCAGCTGGTTGGTATCCCTCATCGGGGCGGTACATCCCTCCAAGTAGCTCACGTAGCTGCCTTCCTCGGCGACGATAAGGGTGCGCTCGAACTGACCCGTATCCTGGGCATTGATCCTGAAGTAGGTAGACAGTTCCAGAGGGCAACGGATGCCCTTGGGTATGTAGCAGAAGGAGCCGTCGCTGAAGACGGCGGAGTTCAACGTGGCAAAGAAATTATCGGTGTATGGCACCACAGAGCCCAGATATTTCTTCACCAGGTCAGGATGATTCTGCACCGCCTCAGAGAAGGAGCAGAAGATGATCCCCATCTCCTCTAGCTTCTCACGATGGGTGGTAGCCACCGAGACGCTATCAAACACGGCATCGACCGCTACCCCGGCCAACATCTTCTGCTCTTCCAAGGGGATGCCCAGCTTGTCATAGGTCCTGAGCAGCTCGGGGTCTACCTCTTCCAGGTTTTGAGGTCCATCGGACTTCTTCTTGGGGGCAGCGTAGTAGATTATGTCCTGATAATCGATGGGCGGATAGGTGACGTTTTGCCAGGTGGGCTCTTTCATCTTCAGCCAGTGTCTGTAGGCCTTGAGCCTCCACTCCAGCATGAAGTCCGGCTCATTCTTTTTGGCGGAGATTAGGCGAATAACGTCCTCGCTCAGGCCGCGAGGGGCCAACTCTTCTTCGATATCCGTAGTGAAGCCGAACTGGTACTCTCGATTGGCCAGGGCTTCTATGGTGGTTTTGTCTGCCACTCGCGCTTTTTACCTCTTAAACGATCGATGCTGAATGCGCTACATCAGTCATAAAACTATTGTGCAGTGCAAACTACATTATACTGGATTTTACTATAAAAAACAATGAATTTAGCTTTGGCTGTCACCCACCCCCACGACATACCCTGTGCAGTGGCGCATATCATTGTAATACTTTTCACACATATGTACACCCTATGGTGTGGCACCCGGCTATATATAGAATAAGAACCTACGTGCTATAATTCAAGTTAACATCTCATTTGCAAAGAGCTATCACCCCTATCTCTCACAGAGGCCATCGCCCAAGCGCAGACACCCCTAGGAAGGACCAAGAGCCTGTCATTCTGAGCGAAGCGAAGAATCTGGAGCGTGAGCCCCCCACCCCATCCCAATGAAAAACTCAATCAAAAATAACGACATCTTCACGCCTGGAAAACCCCGAAAATAAAACTTTTTTTATAACTCAATCAAGTTTGAACGTGGACCAGAAAATTCAATCAAGTTTCAAAGCTAAACAGAAAAGACAATCAAGTTTCGCGCACAAACCAAGTCGGGTTATCCAGCATCTAGGAACGGTTGACCTTCCAGCCGCCAGTGACTACATTGTGAAGAATCGAGTACGAAGGGAGACCCACCATGAAAGATGAGGGGAATACCAGGATTGAGCGAGACTCCATGGGAACTATGGAGGTGCCTGCCGACGCCTACTACGGCGCCTCCACCATGAGAGCGGTACTCAACTTCCCCATCAGTGATCTGAGGTTCTCTCCAAGCTTTATTCGAGCGCTGGGATTGATAAAGCTGGCAGCCGCCAAAGTCAACACGGAGCTGAGCCTGCTGGAATCCAAAGTAGGAGATGTCATAGCCCAAGTGGCCCAAGAGGTGGCCGACGGAAGACTGAATGATCAGTTCGTATTGGATATTTTCCAGACCGGCTCAGGCACCTCTACCAACATGAACGCCAACGAGGTCATATCCAACCGAGCGTCTGAAATCCTAGGTGGAGATCTTGGCTCCAAGCTGGTACATCCCAACGACCACGTCAACAAAGGGCAGTCCTCCAACGACGTGATTCCCACGGCCATTCATCTGGCTGCCCTCATGGAGATCAAGGAGAGGCTGGTACCTGCCCTGGAGAAAACCAGGAGCGCACTGCAAGAGAAGTCCCGCGAGTTCTGGGAAGTGATCAAGACGGGTCGCACCCACCTTCAGGATGCCACACCTATACGACTGGGCCAGGAGTTCCTCGGATTCGCCGGACAGATGGAATATGGCCTGGCAAGACTAAGTCACGCCCAGGAGGAGCTTTCCGAGGTCGCCTTGGGAGGAACGGCCGTGGGCACCGGAGTAAACACCCATCCCCAGTTCGCACGGAAGGTCACGTCTCTACTATCGGAGATGACAGGGGTACAGATCAGGGAAACGCGCAATCACTTCCAGGCGCAGAGCACCCTCGACGCCGTGGTAGAGGCCAGCGCGGTGCTGAAGACCCTTGCCATAAGCCTCACCAAGATCGCCAACGACATCAGGTGGATGGGGTCGGGCCCAAGAGCAGGATTAGGCGAACTAGCGATACCTGAGGTACAGCCGGGAAGCTCCATCATGCCAGGCAAGGTGAACCCAGTCATCGCAGAGTCTCTGATCCAGGTAGCCGCCCAGGTCAAAGGCAACCATACCGCAGTGTCAGCAGCCGGCGAGGATAGCTATTTCGAGATCAATCTCATGATGCCGGTGGCAGCCTACAACCTCCTCCAGTCCATCTCCCTACTTGCCTCAGCCAGTGATAATTTCACGGAGCAATGTATCAAAGGACTGGTAGCTACTGACCAGGGTCCCCAAATGGTGGAGAGGAGTTTAATGCTTACCACCGCCCTTGCCCCAGTTATTGGCTACGATGTGGCCGCTGATATCGCTAAAGAGGCAGCCAAGACAGGCAAGACCATTCGGGAGGTCGCCAGAGAGCGCACTGAGCTATCTGAAGATGAGCTGGGCCGTATCCTAGATCCCAAGCGAATGGTTGAACCCTCCGCTGACGGCTAGCGGACTATGTGCAGCTGCCTTTGGGCCAGGTTCTTTCGGTCTTCCTCTCGAACCGGGTAATCTCGCTCTGCGGCCTCCATTGGCTCCTCGTGGCCAAACAGAGCGGTGGAGAAGTAGCGCATTCCCGTGTCGTTGATCATAGTTACTATGAGCTTGGTGCCGGACAACAAAGGCGACAGCTTGTTTGCCGCCACCACGTTACACCCCGACGAGATTCCACAGAATACCCCCTCTTCTCGAGACAGTCTTCTAGCCATTTCGATAGAGTCCTGAGACGATACGGTAACCACTCCATCTACGTAGTCCAGGTCCAGGTTATCGGGAATGAAGCCATCTCCGATCCCCTCGATCAGGTGCTGCCCCCAGCTTCCTCCGGCCAAGATGTCGCACTCCTCAGGCTCGACGGTGTATATCTTGACCTTTGGATTCTTCTCCTTGAGGAACTTACCTACGCCGGTAACCGTTCCACCCGACCCTTGAGAGGCCACGAAGACGTCCACCTTGCCATCGGTCTGGGCCCATATCTCCGGACCCGTGGTCATATAGTGGGCCTCTATGTTGTCTTCGTTGGAGAACTGGGCTGCCTCCCAGTATTTGCCGGGATTGTCTCGCTTGAGCTCTTCCACCTTCTTGAGGCATAGGTCCACATCACTCTCTCCTCCCGGGGTCAGTAGAAGCTCAGCTCCGTAGGCCCTCATACATGCCTTACGCTCCTCGCTCATCCCTTCGGGCATTACGATTACAACCGGATAACCCTTTACTGAGCCGATCATGGCCGTAGCGATTCCAGTGCTTCCTGTGGAGGCCTCCAGAATCGTCATGCCAGCGCGAAGTTCTCCCCTTTCTTCGGCACGACTCACCATATGCCTCAGAATACGGTCCTTTAGACTAGAGCTGGGGTTCATGAACTCCAACTTGCCGCACAGCGTCTGAGGCCCCACACCCACCTTTCGAAGGCGTAGCAGCGGGGTCATGCCAGCCGCCTCTGTAATGTCCTCGGCTATGGTAGACCGCGATGCCCAATCGACCATGTCATTCCTCCGAATTCAGTGATATCGAATTTATTTCGTAAGTTGAGGGATAACCTCTCCAGCGATCAATTCAACCTGCTCAGGTTGATATCTATAGGGAACCAGGACCAATCTATGAACACCTGTGCGAATATGTGCTCGGAGCTGGGCGGCGCACTCCGCAGGTGTTCCACAGATAGCGTGCTCTATGGTCGAGTCGCTGCCCTTGGAAGTATCCCACTCTGTGGAGAGCCACTCTCGCATGGGAGATTCGACTTCCGCTTTAGAGTTGCCCACATACACTGCTAGCTGGTTGGTGGCCGTCAGCACCGATGGATCCCGCCCATACTCTTTAGCATAGGCTTGAACCTTATCCCAGGATTTGGTGAACCCTTCGGGCGTGTAGAAATAGGTGATCCAGCCATCGCCCATACGGGCCACCCTACGTAATACCCTATCGACATAGCCCCCAACCAAAACGGGGGGATGAGGTGACTGATAGGGCTTGGGCAGAAGCACAGCCTTACGCAGGTTCAGACTGTCGGTTTCAACTGTCACTTCATCCTCCGTCCACAGGCGCAATATCAAGCCCAGGTTGCGTTCGAAGATTTTCCCTCGCTCCTTGAAGGGCACACCGACGGCACTGAACTCCCGCGAGTACCATCCCCCCGCCGCTCCCAGGATGAGTCTGCCCTTGGATATTTGGTCCAGGCTGGCCAGCACCTTGGCGGCAACCACAGGATTGCGCAGCGACAGCACCAGCACGCCCGTTCCCAGCTTGATCCGCTCGGTACGGGCGGCGATGGCAGTCAGGAGAGAAAGGGATTCGATAATGGGGAAGGCAGGCTTGACACCCAGGAGAATGTGATCCCAGACCCACAGAGACTCGAAGCCCAGCTCCTCGGCGCGTTGGGCATAGGTCAGAAGACCATCCACGTCAGGGGTCTCTCCAGGGCCAACGAAGTTCCTTAGCGCAAGTCCAAACTGCACCGTCATATCTTAACTATCCTCTATGGCTTACAAAAGCCGTTTCCCTGGATCTAGGTTTCTCAAGGTTGATAGCTCCTCCTGTGTAGGCGGCTCCGTGGTCGAAATCTCGTTCTGGAGGAGCAACTCGAACCCCGTCTTTTCTATAACTTCCTGCAGTTCAACTCCCGTGTGGAGACTCTCCAATCGCATAGCCTTGCTCTCCTCGTCGAACCCCAGGATGCCCAAGTCCGTCACTACCCGACTCACTCGCCCGAAGAGCAGCCCCGCTTCCATTCGGGAAAACCCTCCACTGAGGAAGCCGGGGCTGGTAACAAAGTCCACCCGAGGCACAAATCTCCGCTGTTCGTGGACGGTTACCACCATCACTCGTCGGCACAGAGATATGATGTCATTAGCGCCACCGCTGCCAGGCAGCCGCACTTTGGGGGTATCGTAGGTGCCCACCACTGTAGAGTTGAGATTTCCATATTTATCTATCTGGGCACCGCCCACGAACCCCACCTCCAAAAAGCCCCGCTGTGCCAGTAGAAATGTGTCCGTTATGCCAGGCAGCATCATCGCTCGGTGGGCCACCCGCATCTCATTGGTAGAGATAGGAAGTCTTCCCGGAAGCAATTCCGGACCCACCGAACCTCCTTCCACCACAATGGTAAGATCCGGGGAGCGGAGCTTCTGGGCGAGGGCCGCCGCCAGCAACGGCACACCAACGCCTGCAAACACCGACCCAACTCCCCCTAATTCTCGAGAGGCCATTACTACTAGGAGCTCCGATGTCGAATAGTTCATTTCCTGCCGGTCAGCTCTTTGGCCTGTTGAGCCTGCCGTTTCAGGGTCTTGTCATCGAAGAGGGCCAGATATTCCTCGTGGTTCTTCGTCCCGTAGACATAGCGCTCTAGATATCCTCGAACGGCATCCACGCTCTTTCCACTGCCCTGCTCTACATAGGCGTCAAAGTGGCTGAAATCAGCCTCATAGAGTCCGTAGCACTCGTGGGGGAAGGCTCCATAGGGCATCTCCACTACAGCATCGACGACGAAACCAGGTATTATGGTACGCTCGGGCTGGAGGCGAATTTCCTCGTCGGAAATGATCTCCTCCGCGGTTACCACCACCGTAGAGGCGCCGAGAGCTATGTCAGCGTCCATGTGAGGATAGCCATCAATCTGGCAGTTGCCGAATCGGTCGGCGCGGTGAACGTGGAGCACGGCAAGGTCGGGAAAGAGGGCAGGAATGAGAGAAAGAGTCTGGCCAGTGAATGGACATGTCATGGTCTTGACCTCACCCACCTTCATCAGGTCGGAGCCCAGCATTGTCAGGGAAGGTATGAAGGACACTCCCATGGCAGCAGCCCTGAATCTCAGACCCATCGCCAGATGGCTCCATTCCTCAAATCTAACTTGCCCACCTTCCACCACCTCTCGCATGACCCGTGAAATCCCCCAGGGCAACCCGATGCCAAACCAGCTAGTTACTATTTTATCCACTGCCCCTGCCGCCATGAACCACTCACCCTCGTAGCACATGAGGTTCCTGGAAAGGGTCAATCCACGTCTCTCTTGACGCAAGACCTCCATCAGGAGTGCCAGAGGGGTTCGAGAATATAAGCATCCCCCGATGGCGATCTGGTCTCCGTCTCTTATCAGTCGGGCTGCCTCGGAAAGAGTAGTGAGCTTCTCTCGTATGACGCTCTCCTTTTCCTCCAAACGTCGGCGCGCCTCTACGAAATCTCCTGGCCTCAATGTCTACCCCCTGGAATGCACAACGGAGCATTGCACGAACCTTGATGTTTGTCAAACATTGTAATCGCTGCGTATGGTATTATTTCCCTCGGTCCTGAGATTGGATATTTAGGAGGAAGCATGACTCAGAAGACACGACGATCTGACCAGATCCCCGGAAAGATCACCGAAGATCAGATAGTGCAGCCAGGGGATTATTGGATTAAGGTGGTTCACAAGGGTCAAATGCTTCGAATCGTTGATCTGGAGGGGCAGCAGGCGGTCGACTTCCTCTGTTACAACTCGAAGGACACGTCCGAGCGATACAACGCTCCCGACACTATGAAATACGCTGGAAACATATATGTGACTAAGGGCGTCGTCCTATATTCAGACATGGGAAACCCCATTTACATCGTGACTGAGGACACGTGCGGCTATCACGATACCGTCGCAGGTTGCTGCAGCGCCGAAAGCAACCTTCATCGATACGGAGTGGCGAACACAGAAAACTGCCGCGATACCTTCTTACGGGGACTCAAATCGATTGGAATGGAGAAGAAGGACGTAGTTCCCAACGTGAACTTCTTTATGAACGTCCCGGTCAAGGAAGGTGGCTCAGTAGGCATCGTAGATGGCATCTCTGAGTCCGGTGACTACGTGGATTTAAGGGCGGAGATGGACGCGCTTACCCTCATTTCCAACTGTCCCCAACGCCACAACCCCTGCTCTGGATTCAATCCCAGTCCTGTGCGTCTGGTAATATGGGAGTCGGAGTAGGACGCTTACGGATATCCGTGCTAGTTGTCCGGGAACCGTATCACCGATCGTAGAGTCTCGCCCTTCTCCATGGCCTCGAAGGCCGCTTCCGTCTCTTCCAGGCTAATGACTCGAGTGACCACTCTGTCTAGGTCTAGCTTACCCTGGGTATACCACTCGGCCAGCATGGGAAAGTCGCGAGAGGGGAGACAATCGCCATACCAACTCACACGAAGAGACCCGCCAAGACCGAAGAACTTCAGCATGGGTAGGTCCATCTTCATCTTTGGGTCGGGAACGCCAATGAGCGTACAGGCGCCGGCCAAGTCGCGAGCCCACAGCGCCTGAAGCAGTGTTTCCGGTGTGCCCACAGCCTCGAAGGAATAGTCCACTCCGTTGCCGTGGGTCATCTCTTTGATGGCCTCTACAGGGTCTGTCTTGCTGGCATCCACTACGTCTGTGGCTCCAAACTCTTTGGCCCACGTTAGCTTGTTCTCGGCTATGTCCACCCCGATGATCTTATTGGCATTGGCCAGCTTCGCGCCCATGATAACGCTGCACCCAACCCCTCCACATCCAAACACAGCGACGCTACTTCCCCGCCTTACCCCTCCAGTGTAAAGAGCGGCTCCTACGCCGGTCATCACACCGCAGCCCAGCAGGCACGCCTGTTCAGGAGGGCACTCCTTGGGAACTGGGACCGCCTGTTTCGCCGACACGACGGTATGGGTACAGAAGGTGCCGATGCCGATGGCAGGACTCAGCTTTTGGCTATCCTTCTTAGTGTACATCCCAGGTTGAGCGTTGAGGCTGGCGGCGCACAGGTTGGGTTGACCGACGGAGCAAAACCGGCACTGTCCACAAGGGGCGCGCCATGCCAGTACCACATAGTCACCCACGGCGGGAGTAGCCACACCTTCACCTACTTTCTCCACGATGCCAGACCCCTCGTGACCTAACAGGTAGGGAAAGTCGCTACCGATCTTACCTAGCTTGTAGTGAAGGTCAGTATGACAGACTCCACTCGCCTGGATGCGCACCAATACTTCACCTGGGCCAGGCTCTTCCAATACTATCTCTTCGACTTCTGTGGGTTGTCCCGCCTTCCTTGATATGATCCCCATCCCCGTAATTGGCATGTCTATATCCTCCGCTGTGTTTGTGGACGGCGTATATACTATCACACGCCCAAGTTAAGTGCCCCTTCTCTCCATTTGCCGATAAGTCTCCGCAACCACCCGTCCCCAACTCACTACCGATTCACGGCCTATGGGCACGTCATCGATGACCCCCTCCCGTAGGCATCGATTCAGCATTTGCACCAGCTCCTGGCCCTTCTCATTAACCCTGGTCTGCATGATTATGGCGTTGGTGAGAGCGCCCTTCAACTCTTCGATCAGGGAGGTCTCCGGAGACTCTTTCTTTGGAAGCGTCAGGGTACTTTGAACCGCCTTGAGGAGATCCACCTTTAATGAGCTCAACTGATGGATTACAGCTAGCATCGAAGACAACTCACTTACCTTGAGTGAGTAGCATCCGCCCGCATGATTTCCAACAGCTTGAAGGTAACCATCTATGACTGGTGCGTCCTCGTCTGATGAAGCCATACCTACCTCCTCATAATGCGAGAATCAAACATTATACTCCTCAAGTAGACACCGGACTAAGCCGAACCGAGCGCTTTACCCTTCTTCTGATCTCGTTGAGAATGATAGATCACACATAGAATAGTGTCATCACGAAGATGATCAGGGCAGGCTACCGAGGATCAAAGAGGTTAGACAGACATCAACATCTGAGCAGAGAAGGCCGACGCAGGCTAAAACCGAACACGCGCCCGATCCCGAGCTCATCCGCGACGCGCTGGCCGGACTCGCGGCTTCGGCTACCACCTCGACACCGTCCAGGACCTGGAAGCCGGGGACGTGCCGGGTCGGCTGTTGGGCCATGAGCCTACCACGCCGACCCGTATGTTGCTGCTATGGCTCATGGCATCTCCTAACGACCGTCCACCGCGACCGTCAGCCTGGTTCTCGGAAGCTCAGCGGGCACCTCTGCGCCGATACTCGCAAGCAACAGAAGTGGGCGCCCCCCTAAGTGTGTACCCACTTCCAGAGGCTATTGCGCCCTTCGGCTGTGGGACGGCTTAGCTGCTGGGGTCTTTGACCTTCCTGAGATAGGGCTTGACCGTCTCCCAGCCGTCCGGGAAGAGCTCCTTGGCCGCCTCGTTGTTCACGGATGGCAGTATGATCACGTCCTGGCCCTTCTCCCAGTTCGCAGGCGTTCCCACCTTGTGGTTGGCCGTTATCTGGCAAGAGTCCAGCACGCGAAGCAACTCATCGAAGTTGCGGCCTGAGCTCATGGGGTAGGTGAGGCTCATCTTGATCTTCTTGTCGGGGCCCACCAGGAACACGGAGCGGACAGTCTGATTGTCAGCGGCCGTCCTTCCCTCGGAGGAGTCCCCTTCTTCTGCGGGCAGCATGTCGTACAGCTTGGCAACGTTGAGGCCATCGTCGGCTATGATGGGGAAGTTGAGTTTGGTGCCAGCGAGATCCTCGATGTCCGTAGCCCACCTCAGGTGGTCGTCTACCTTGTCCACGCTTAGGCCTATGACCTTGCACGAGCGCTTCTTAAACTCGTCGTTGATCTTCGCCACGTAGCTGAGCTCAGTCGCACAGACGGGCGTGAAGTCCTTTGGGTGAGAGAATAGCATCGCCCACCCATCGCCTATCCAATCATAGAAGTTGATCCTGCCGTCGCTGGTCTCTGCCGTGAAGTCGGGCGCCGGGTCATTGATACGTAGTGACATATCCTGGTTGCTCCTTCCCCCTAAATATTCTTCGCCGTGGTGGAGGTTACGTATTCACGCGAGTCCCGGGAGCGGAACCCAATACAAACACATATCTAGTGTACACCATCCACCCATCCCCTGCCAACGGATGACCAGGGCCCGAAAGCCAGCGAACGCCGAGAGAGAAGCCTTATTCGACACATCCTGAACCTGTACCACTTGTTGTGAGAGAATAAGGCAAGCGGAATATTTCCGGAAATATCCGACAGTCCACGTATGCTCATGGACATGTCAAGCCTCTCATTGATCACGCTAGCATGGGAGCCTGTATCAGCAGAGGGTCTCTAAGGTACAGATAGGGCGGCTGGCGGGGAAACAAAGAGGCACAAGACAGGGTGCGTGAGATGATGAGGGAAGCCTACGACTACCGGGGCAGGGCCTTCGCCGATGATTCTGGTGACTGGGTGCATCCACAGCGGCTCTACAAGACCGTGAGGAGCTATGGTCGTCGGGTAGGCCAAGATGGGATGTCGGTGCGAAGCCTGCGCCACTTTCACGCCAGCGTTGCCCTGCAGAACGGCCAGATCGTCGTCGTCGGCAAACGCCTGGGGCACTCCAGCGTGTCCATTACATCGGACGTCTAGACCCACTCGCTCGCTGGGTGGTAGAAGCAGGCCGCCAACGCCTTCGCCGAGGCGATGGAGAACTACATCCATGCCGCCACTCTGTACGCTGTCTGGTATAACTGGATGAGACCCCACAAGAGTCTGCGAGGTAAGACGCCTGCACAGGCAGCAGGGCTGGCAGAACACCCTTGTGATATGGATCCAGTCGTTGATCTGATTGATCAGAGGGCACCCAAACCTAAGCGAGGGCCTTACAAGAAGAGAGTCCCGCAGGCTAGTCTATGATGAGTGCTAGCGATAGCGTTCCAATAACTCTCTGAGTCCTGCCTTGCCAAGCCCCGTTTGTTTGGGGCCTAGGATGGCACCGAGAGTACCACTAGGAAGACTCTTTCTCGTGTTCTTAATTACAGTAGTCCTGGAGTCTTTCTGTAGAAAAGTACCGTGGTTGGTTATTCTGACCGGCTTCCATCCGTTTGCTTGCAATAGCTTGATAAGCTCTCTGCCAGTGATAGCAGGGACGGATTGCATTTAACCATCATGTAGGACAGCCTGTTTGTCTTTGCCTTTGGCTTGGTAGATTGGAAACGCGCGTGGCTGAAGCAGGGGTCCACTGTTGGGTTGCAGGATACCTTGAAATAAGTCGTTCCACTCCGGAACACTATCGCCACGAAGAATAAATTCTTTCGGAGAGGTGTTTATAGAACATAACTCAATGCCCCACTCTTGGAAAAAGCGCTCGCGTTGACCAGTCTCCTCTAGCACATCAAGGTGCTCTACGACCAACGCGGCTAACTCTCGCTGGCATTGCTCCAATGTGTCAGCAAATGTGCTGGTGCTAAGCTCGTGGCAAATGCCCACCCAGTTATCGTCCTCACGGGTGTATCCTAGGGTTAGGATAACGTACTTTTCTCCTTTCTTCATGTCTCCCCTTTCGTTGGCATCCTCCAGGTGATGCAAATTTTTGGAATCCTAACAGGGGTATATGAAGGGTACAGCATGTGCCTGCCATGCACATTTGTCAATGCTCTATAGCCTCTCCCTCCATGAGGCTTGCAAAACTCGCAATGTCAAAAAAGAACACTATCGAGATTAAGGTTTTCTTGACTGCGACTAAAGGCCGATGATATATTGAAGTGCTGGTCGTGCTTATGTGTTCAGCCTCGCAAATGCACCCGCCGTCAGGTGAGAAGGCCTATCCGTGCCGGTCCAATACTCATTAGAATACATCGCCGTCCTTATTGCCACCATCGTCGGGATAGGGCTTGTGCTGGTTGCCTTCGCAGCGTCCCGCATTCTGTCACCCAGAAGCAAGTCCGAAGCTAAAGACATCCCCTACGAATGCGGCATACCTCCCGTAGGTCGCTTCTGGTCCCAGATGCACATCAGATACTACCTGTTCGCGATTCTTTTCCTCATATTCGATGTTGAGGCGGTCTTCCTGTTCCCATGGGCGGTTATCTTCAAATCTGGCACAGCAGTGCTCTTCTACGAAATGGTCTTGTTCATAGCCATTCTCTTCTTCGGACTCATATACTCCTGGAGGAAGGGCGTTTTTCAGTGGAAGTAGACGGGAAGGAAAAAGCCAACTGGCCTGGCAAGAGCCTGTTCAAAACCGCTGCCCCGGGCGTTATCACGGCGAAAGCCGACAAACTTTTCGCCATGGCGCGCAAGTCATCGCTGTGGCCGCTGCAGTTTGGTTTGGCCTGTTGCGCCATCGAGATGATCAGCACCTATATGTCCCACCACGATCTGGATCGATTCGGAGTAGTTCCCTGGCCTTCGCCTAGACAATCGGATGTGATGATTGTGGCCGGCACTGTGGTTAAGAAGATGTCCGAGCCTATAAAGCTGCTCTACGAGCAGATGCCCTCTCCCAAGTGGGTTATAGCCATGGGCAGCTGCGCCAGCGCAGGAGGGCCCTACCAGAAATCCTACTCTGTGGTTATGGGTGTGGATCAGATCATACCTGTGGATATCTACATACCGGGGTGTCCTCCCAGACCCGAGGCCCTAATGGACGGCCTCATAAAGCTTCAAGAAAAAATCATGAGGGAGACTCAAGAAGACGCCTAAGGAGAATGACAAGAAGGAAGAGCAGGTCTCCGCAGAAAAAGAGCCTGTTCTTCAGTCCCAACGGCTCATCGACTATATTCAGCGAGCCCTCTCTGACTACAGTCCTCAGATAGCAGACGACCTGGACGAAGTGGAGGTCTCGGTAGACCCAAACCATGTCGGGGATATATGCAAGATTGCCAAAGAGGACGAAACCCTGGCCTTCGATTACCTTCGGTGTTTATCTGTAGTCGAATACGATGAGAGCTTCCAGGCAGTCTATCATCTGTATTCCATTGCTAAGAAGCACCGAATAGTCATCAAGGTGGACGCCCCCAAAGACAATCCTGTTTTCCAATCCGTGACGCCTGTGTGGCGCGGCGCCGATTGGCCTGAAAGGGAAGGTGCGGAGCTTTTCGGCGTCATCTTCGAAGGTCACCCCAATCTCAAACCGCTACTGCTGTGGGAAGGCTTCGAGGGATACCCAGGTCGCAAAGAATACCCCTTCGCCGAAATAGAAATCCCCGATGACATCGAGGTTCCCCAGTGAGCACCGAGCAACGCTTAGACACAGTCGATATGATGTTGAACATGGGGCCTCAGCACCCGAGTACTCATGGAGTGTTTCGGATGGTCCTGACCGTAGATGGGGAGCAAATCGTGGAAGTGGAGCCTCACATCGGCTATCTGCACAGGGGGTCGGAGAAGCTGTGCGAGGCAGAAGACTACCGCCAGATAATTGACCTCTTCGATCGCCTGGACTATCTGTCCTCTTTTAATAACGAGCTGCCTTACGTGATGGCTGTTGAGAAGCTGATGGGCATAGAGATACCCGAGCGCGCCGAGTACATCAGAATCATCATGTGTGAGTTGAATCGGGTGGCCAGCCATCTTATGTTCTATGGCGCCTTAGGTGCGGACTGCGGCGCTCTCACCCCCTTTCTGTATGGATTCAAAGAGAGGGAGCACATTCAGTTGGTGTTCGAGTCGGTCAGCGGTGCTCGTATGATGCACGGCTATTTTCGAGTAGGGGGCGTATTCAGAGACCTGCCCGAAGACTTCGACGACAGAATTAACCAGCTTTTTCCGGTACTGGAGGCCGGTATCGTCGAGTGCGACGACCTGCTGAGCAATAACGAAATCTTCTTGGAGAGGACGGTTGGAGTTGGTGTGATAGATGCCGAGACCGCCATCGACTACGGCGTGAGTGGTCCCAACCTGCGTGCCTGCGGCGTGGGTTTAGACCTAAGGAAGGCGGAGCCTTACTCTGTGTATCCTCGGTTTGAGTTCGAGGTATGCGTGGAGCAGAATGGCGACTGCTATGACAGGTATCGGGTGCGAATGGAGGAGATGTGGCAGTCCCTCAGTATAATGAAGCAGGCCCTGAAGCAAATCCCCGATGGCCCGGTAATGGCGAAGATGCCGAGGACTATCCGCCCGCCCGTTGGAGACGTTTACGTGCGTACGGAAAACCCGCGGGGAGACATGGGAGTCTACTTGGTAAGCGATGGCAAAGACAAACCCCATCGCATAAAGATTAGGACTCCCTCTTTCTCCAACTTGATGGCTCTAAAGCACATGCTGATTGGGGCCTATATAGCTGATGTAGTGGCTGTTTTAGGCTCAATAGACATCGTATTAGGGGATGTAGACAGATGAGTTGGGCGGACGTCGGCTGGATCACTCTTCGAGTTAGCGCCATCGTTGCGGTGATCACTGTCGTGGTGCTTTTCCTCACCTACGCCGAGCGAAAGGTGTTGGGACGTATTCAGATGAGGATGGGGCCTATGAGAACGGGTCTGCACGGAATTCTTCAACCCTTTGCGGATGCCCTAAAGCTCGTCCTCAAAGAGGACGTCATGCCTTCTGTCAAAGACAGAGTTGTCTTCTGGTTAGCGCCTCTGGTGGTCTTTGTTCCGGTGTTTATTGTGTGGCTAACCATCCCCTTTACTGAAGACTTGGTAGCTCGCAATCTGGAGTTCGGGATATTTTACATAGTTGCCGTTTCCGTAGTGTCCATCGTTGGGACGATAATGGCGGGATGGGGATCGAACAACAAGTATGCCCTCCTGGGTGCAGCCAGGTCTGCCGCACAGCTCATCAGCTACGAGTTGCCCATTATACTGGTTATCCTGGCGGTAGTTATGATCTCGGGCACCCTCGATTTGAGAGAGATCGTGGGTGGGCAAGACTCATTCCCATATATTTACGTCCAGCCCCTCGGCTTTTTGGTGTTTCTGCTGGCAGGGCTGGCCGAGCTTGGCAGAATCCCCTTCGATATTCCTCACGCGGAGTCGGAGGTAGTGGGAGGTCCCTTCGTTGAATACAGCGGCATGCACTGGAGCATGTTTTTCCTGGCTGAGTACGCTAATACGTTTGCTATAGGAGCGCTGACCACACTGCTATTCCTGGGGGGATGGAGTGGTCCTCTGTTGCCTGATCTACTATGGTTCAGCCTCAAGACCATGGCCGTGATTCTCGCCATCTTCTGGTTCAGGGCCACCCTGCCCAGATTTAGGATAGATCAGGTTATGACCCTCTGCTGGAAGCTTCTGATTCCTATCTCCTTCCTGAACATATTCCTTACGGGTGTGTACGCTTTCTACGACTGGCCCCATTGGTCTATGTTCTTGATGTCTATGGGTATGCTCTTGAGTAGTGCCTTTATAATAAGGGAGCGTCAGAGAAGACGCTCATCCAAGGTCGCCGAGACCCTCAGAATGCGAAGGGAGAAAATAGCCGCATGAAAGGGATTCTTAAGGGTCTGAAGACCACTATCAAGACCATGTTGAGGTCGCCTGTGACGGTGCAGTACCCCAATCAACATCTGCCCATGGCTCCCCGCTTCATGGGACTTCCCGGCCTTCTTTGGGATGATGTAATCAGCGAGTCCAAGTGTGTCGGCTGTAAAGTCTGCGCCCGCTACTGCCCTACCGACTGTATGTACGTAACCATAAAGGACAACGAAAATTACAAGGAGGGGAAGAGTCATCGGAAGAAGATGGTCGATGACTTTATGATAGACTTCTCCCGATGTATCGTTTGTGGGATTTGCGTGGAGGTTTGTAACTTCGAGGCCATTGTGATGACTCGAGAGCACGAGATAGGAGACCCCTCTCGAAGAGGCCTCTGGACCGACATGGACACCCTTCACGATATGGGCCGACGCTACGAGGATGAGATGGGCCCGGCATATCCTGAGACAGTTGCCGTATCTCCTTCAGAGGAGGAAGAGGAGTAGTGTCGGTCACCCTGGGGTTGTTCTTCGGTATTGGGGCTTTAGCCGTAGCGGGGTCCCTGGGGGTAGTGCTCTTTAAGAACGTTGTTCACAGCGCTTTAGCATTGATCCTCGCCTTGCTGGCTGTCGCTGGCATCTTCGTTCTACTCCTGGCCGAGTTTCTGGCCATCGTACAGGTCCTCATTTACGGTGGCGCCATAACCATAATCTTGCTTTTTGCCCTGATGCTCACCCGTGCGCGAGAGATGCCCATTAGACTGGATAGCGCTCAAAAACCCTTTGCGTTGGTGGCGGCGGGAGTCGCATTTGGGGTTCTTACAGGGATTCTTATTGCCAGCGACTGGCCCGACCCAATTAAGGACCCAGAACGTCCCGGCTTCAATAGCATATCCGAGACTCTATTCCAGCAGTGGGCCATTCCCTTTGAAATAGCCTCTCTAGTCCTTCTCGTTGCTCTTATAGGCGCCATCGTCATCTCCCGTCCAGGAGGCGATGAATGATTGGCATAGAGTACTATCTGGTCCTGAGCGCCGCAATATTCTGTATAGGGGTCTTCGGGGTGCTTGCCCGTCGCAACGCCGTGCTCATCATCATGTCCATAGAGCTTATGCTTCAAGCGGTTAACATCAACCTGATCGCTTTCTCGGCTTATCTCATACCCCGGGGTGGAGTAGAGCAACATCTGGGGCTGATTTTCGCCATATTCGTCATTACAGTAGCTGCAGCAGAGGTAGGCCTAGCCCTGGCTATCATCCTTCGACTTTACCGGAACAGGGCTTCAGTGAATGTGGACGAGGTCAACCTCATGAAATGGTAACGAGGTACTCTATATGCCCTTACCTCTTTCGTCCTCGGGGCCTCTCGGGACGGAGTGGGCTTGGCTCGCTCCCGTCGTCTGTATAGGCGCTTTTTTCGTACTGAGCCTCTTTAACCGGCATCTGCCGGGGAGAGGCTCTTTTCTGTCCATAGCAGCCATAGGATTTGGGTTCGTCCTCTTCTGGTTCGTCCTCAGAGACTTGTTGGTCAACGGACCTGGCATCTTCGGCCGAACCTGGTTCGAGGTAGGCGGCACAGAGCTAAGGCTGGGTATGATCATAGATCCTCTGTCTGTACTGATGTTGGGTATCGTAATATTCGTCTCGTTTGCGGTGCAGGTCTACTCCCTGGGATATATGAGAGGCGATACTCGGTTCGGATGGTATTTCGCCCTCCATTCCCTGTTTGCGGCCGCCATGTTAGGCCTGGTTCTATCGGACAACCTTCTTTTACTATATATAGCGTGGGAGTTGGTGGGTCTGTGCTCCTACTTACTCATCGGCTTCTGGTACGAGCGTCGAGAGGCGGCCGAGGCCGCTAAGAAGGCCTTTGTAACGACCAGAATCGGTGATGTCGGATTCCTCATAGCCATCTTGGTGTTGTTCAAATCGGTGGAGCCCAATAGCTTCGATATCCCTACCATCTTCTCTGCTATCGAGGCCGGTGAGATCGGAGATGGTACCCTAACACTGGTCGCAGTGCTGATCTTCATGGGCGCCATGGGCAAGTCGGCCCAGGTGCCCTTCCACGTGTGGCTCCCCGATGCGATGGAAGGCCCGACACCCGTCAGCGCCCTCATCCACGCTGCCACTATGGTCGTCGCGGGCATCTATCTCGTCGCTCGCATGTTCCCCCTGTTCGAGATGGCTCCTGGGGCATTGGATCTAGTGATGATTATTGGTCTGATAACGGCCATCGTGGGAGCGTCCATGGCGCTTGTTATGACAGACCTGAAACGAATACTAGCCTACTCGACGGTCAGCCAGTTGGGGTTTATGATGCTAGCCCTGGGCGCAGGAGGCTTTACCGCGGGCATTTTCCACCTGGCCACTCACGCCTTCTTCAAGGCTCTGCTATTCCTTGGAGCGGGAAGTATTCTCCATGCTGCAGGACACCTTCACGACGTGGATATCAGACGGTTAGGCGGTCTGTGGAGAAGGATGCCCGTAACCGCTTTTTTGTTCGTACTGGCTGCTCTGGCGCTGGCCGGCATGCCTCCTCTGAGTGGGTTCTGGAGTAAGGATGAGGTACTCCAGGTGATCTGGAGCGAACAGAATCCGGCAGTGTTGGTCATAGCCTTGTTAGCGGCTTTCATGAGCGCTCTGTACATGGCCCGTTTGTGCTTCGTAGTCTTCTTTGGGCGGGAGAGGCCTGAAAATGCCAATCTGCACGAGCCATCTTGGGTCATGATATTACCCGTCGCCGCTCTTGGCGCTCTGACCATAATCTTCGGATTCACTGCTCCCGACTGGCTGGACAACGTGCTGGGAGTACCGCAGCCCTACACGGGGTTTGCCAGTTTCCTCCTTGCCGTGCCTGACCACTTCCAGGCCAACGTAGCCTTGGCGGTCATATCGACAGTAGTTGCGCTGGCGGGAATCGGGATGGGCTGGGCCATCTACCAACGACGACTCATATCTTCTGAGGCAATAGTCGAACGGTTGGCGCCCGTGCACCGAGTCCTAGTCAATAAATTCTACCTGGACGCGCTCTATCAAAGAGTCATCGATGGTGTGGTGTTGGCCTTCTCCGATCTGGTTGCCCTGTTCGACAGGAAGATAGTGAACAACCTGGGGGTAGATGGGACGGGTCGGTTCACGGTATTGACCAGCTACATCCTTCGCTTTCACGTGACGGGTCAGGTATCCAACTATGCTTTAGCAGTTGTTATAGGATCGTTGATGTTCATAGTCGTCATCGTAGCGGTGAGCTGATGAAGCCAGGAGGCCCAACTGGATAGCTACGTACTGATCATCTTGCTGTTTCTGCCTGCGCTTGCGGGTGTGGTGGCCGTCCTGCTGCCCGATAGCCAGCGAGAGATCATGAAGCTGTTCTGCGCCGCGGTATCTGCCGTCACCCTAGGCCTCTCTATATATATTTTTGTTGCCTACGACAACGATATTCGGGAGTTCCAATTCCTTACCGAAAGATATGAATGGCTGGATGCCATAGGAATATCCTTCCACTTAGGCGTCGATGGTGTGGCTACACCCATGGTGCTTCTGACCGGAATTGTCATGCTGACTGGGATGTTCATGGCATGGAACATTGGACCGCGCTCGAAGGACTTCTTCGCCCTCTTCATGACGCTGGTAACCGGAGTATATGGAGTGTTTCTCAGCCTGGACATGTTCTTCCTTTTCTTCTTCTACGAGCTGGCGGTGGTACCCATGTATCTGCTCATCGGCGTCTGGGGAAGCACCAGGAAGGAATACGGTGCTCTCAAGCTGGTGTTGTACTTGGTGGCCAGCAGTATTTTGGTGTGGGTGGGAATCATTGCCATATACGTCGAAGGGGGAATCAATAGCTTCCACATCTTTGATCTTCAGGAGGTTGGGTTCGATTCGGGCTTCCAGAGGGCTCTCTATCCGCTGATGATGGTGGGGTTCGGGGTACTGGCTGGACTCTGGCCCTTCCACACCTGGTCTCCCGATGGTCACGTCGCTGCCCCTACCTCGGTTAGTATGCTTCACGCCGGCGTTCTTATGAAACTGGGGGCCTACGGAATCATACGGATAGGCCTCGACCTGCTTCCCGAGGGAGCCGACGACTGGAAGTTGTTGCTGGTAGGTCTAGCCACGGTGAATGTGCTATACGGCGCTATGTCGGCCATGTCCCAGCGAGACCTAAAGTACGTCATCGGCTACTCCAGCGTTAGCCACATGGGATACGTATTGATGGGCATTGCTACCCTGGATCCCAAGGGGCTGAACGGAGCCGTATATCAGATGTTCTCTCACGGTATCATGACGGCCCTTTTCTTTGCCCTGGCAGGTGTCGTCTATGACAGGGCCCATACTAGAGACATCTCGGTTTTCCAGGGGCTGTCCAAGAGAATGGGCGTCACGGCAGCTTTCTTTGCCGTTGCCGGTCTTACCTCTTTGGGTCTACCGGGGCTGAGCGGATTCATAGCAGAACTCCTAGTCTTCATTGGGCTGTTCAAAACCTATCCCGCCATAGGTGTATTGGGCATAATCGGAGCCCTGGCAACAGCCGTGTATATCCTTAGACTTCTAGCCAAGGTATTCTTCGGGCCGCTGGACAGTCGATGGGAGAAGCTTCCCGATTGCAGTCGGCTGGAGGGCGCAACCATGGCCGGTCTAGTGGCGGTGTTGATATTCGGAGGGGTCTATCCCCAGCCCTTCACCAGCGTCATCGACAGCGGCATATTGCCCATGTTGGAGAGGGTTGCTCAAGTGACATGAATATAGATTTCGCTCTGCTGGTTCCCGAGTTTCTCATCGCAGGAGTCGCATTCGTAGTGCTGGCGGTAGACTTGGTCATTCCCAAGAACTTGAAAGGCTATCTGCCCTATCTGGGAGTCGCTGGGCTAATCGCGGTGATGGGATCTACGTTCAGCTTATTAGGCGATGAAGGAGTTCTGTACGGAGGAATATACCTGGTAGACGAGTACGCCATCTTCTTCAAGGTGGCCTTTCCCATCATTGGGATCGTGATGCTGCTCGCCTCTCGTGATTTTGTGAAGCAGAATCTCACACACCCCGGCGAGTTCTACGGAATAGTCATATTCTCTGTCTTGGCGATGATGCTGATGGCCTCTTCTGCCGAATTGCTCACTGCCTACATCTCCCTTGAGCTTCTGAGTTTCTGTCTTTACGTGATGGCGGCGTACGCCAAGTGGCAGGCCAAGTCCAACGAAGCGGGGATAAAGTATATCCTGATCGGGGCTTTTTCTTCGGGTCTACTCCTATACGGGATCAGCCTGGTCTACGGAGCTACGGGCACCACCACCTTTTCTGGCATCGCAGAGGTGCTGAGGGCTGGAGATGAGTTCCGACCAGCTTTCCTGGCTGGTCTGATTCTGATCATTGTAGGGTTCGGGTTCAAGGTGGTGGCGGTGCCTTTCCACATGTGGGCTCCCGACGTATATGAAGGCGCCCCTGTCCCGGTTACCGCCTATCTTGCGGTGGCATCCAAGGCAGCCAGCTTTGTTCTCATGCTGCGTCTCTTCGCCGTGGCCTTTAGCCCTTCATTGAACGATTGGCAGGTTATAGTTGCTGCCATCGCTGCTCTCACCATGTCAGTAGGCAATCTGGTAGCTATTGCTCAGAAGAACATAAAACGCCTAATGGCCTATTCCAGCATTGGACAGGCGGGGTTTCTCCTCTTG
Organism: Dehalococcoidia bacterium; assembly: GCA_965197675.1. Taxonomy (GTDB): domain Bacteria; phylum Chloroflexota; class Dehalococcoidia; order Plut-88900; family Plut-88900. Next base: position 2,859,174 of record OZ240221.1, read on the forward strand.
GGTATTGCGGGATTATCGCAGACCGCATCAAACGCCATGATCTTGTATATCGTTGGCTACTCGGCGACCACCTTTGCCGCCTTCGTGTGCATCATCGCTTACTCAACCCTCACCGGGAAGGAGGAGATAGCCGATTATGCGGGTCTCGCTGAGAGAGCCCCATTCATGGCCTTGGTGATGACTATATCCCTATTCTCGCTGGCGGGGCTACCCTTCTTTGCGGGCTTCACCGTCAAGTTCTATCTCTTCACTGCGGCAGCTAGAGAAGGGCTTCTGTGGCTGGTGGCTATAGCTATGATCAACAGCCTTATATCTCTGTACTATTACCTTATGGTCATAAAGCAGATGTACCTGCATCCACCACAGGAGAGTACACGGCTTAAAGTCTCGCCCCTGACCACTATTCTACTCATAGGCTTGGTAGGCGTCATTTTCCTGATAGGAATCTATCCGGCGCCCATAGAAGGGCTAATCCAGAAGGCCACACCCATCCTCTTCCCTGGGCCGAGCTTCGCATCGGCCAGCGCCCCATGAATAGAGCTAATCTTGACCATGACGGAGGCTATAGTTAACATTGGGTTTACAGAGCATTTCCCGTTTACAGTCTGAGGGAGGAAATCTACTATGGCGCGAGCACAATCGACCCTGCTTGAGGTGAAGAGTCACTATGGCAGGGTTAACAACTATCTCAACGGCGAGTGGGTCGATTCCTTCTCGAAGGAGTCGCTGGAAGTCACTAATCCCGCTACAGAAGAGGCGATAGCCGAAGTACCCCTGTCAACCGATGAGGAGGTGCATAGGGCGGTGAATGCGGCGCAGGAGGCTTTCAAGGAGTGGCGAGAGGTTCCTCCTCCCAATCGTGTGCAGTATCTATTTGCCTTGAAGAGCTTGATGGAGGAGAACAGGGAAGAGCTGGCCAGGATCGTGACCCAGGAGAATGGAAAGATCATAGCCGAGGCCCGTGGAGAGGTGCGACGGGCCATTGAGAACGTAGACGTGGCGACGGGAATCTCCTCTCTTATGATGGGCTACAACTTGGAGGACATCGCTCGCAACATCGATGAGGACTGTTTGAGACAACCTCTAGGAGTGTTCTGTGCCATAGTTCCCTTCAACTTCCCTGCCATGGTCGCCATGTGGTTCATGCCCTATGCGATAGCGTGTGGAAATACATACGTAGTGAAGCCCTCGGAGCAGGTTCCTTTAAGCCTGAACTTCATACTAGACCTCATGCATAAGGCCGGATTCCCCAAGGGCGTGGTCAATCTGGTTAACGGAGCCAAGGGTGTAGTCGACGCCTTACTGGAGAATCCCAAGGTCAAGGGCGTCTCCTTCGTGGGGTCCAGCGCGGTTGCCAAATACGTCTACCAGAAGGCCACCGAGAATGGTAAGAGGGCCCAGTGTCAAGGAGGGGCTAAAAACTTCCTGGTGGCTATGCCCGATGCCGAACTGGACAAGACGGTGGATAACATGGTCGGGTCTTTCTATGGTGGGGCCGGTGAAAGATGCTTGTCAGGCTCTGTGCTTCTCGCCGTCGGGGACGTATATGAGCCCATAAAGGAGAAGCTAGTTAGAGAGGCAGACAAGATCAAAGTAGGCAACGGACTGGATGAGGAATCCGGGATGGGTCCCGTAATCTCCAAGAAGCACAAGGAGAAGGTGCTTGGATACGTAGAGCAGGGAGTTAAAGAGGGAGCGAAGCTAATTCTAGACGGGAGAGATGTCTCCGTGGAAGGCCATGCCGATGGTAACTTCATAGGCCCGTGTATCTTCGACGAGGTACGCTCGGACATGGTTATAGCTCAAGAGGAGATTTTTGGGCCCGTGGCTTCTGTTGTAAGGGTGAAAGACCTGGAGGAGGCCATGGACATCATCGAATCTAGCAGGTACGGCAACGCAGCCACCATCTACACCTCCAACGGAAAGGCAGCCCGAGAGTTCAAGCACAGAGTCACAGCCGGCAATGTAGGCATAAACGTAGGAGTGGCCGCCCCCATTGCCCTTTTCCCCTTTAGCGGCATGAAGCAGTCCTTCTTCGGAGACTTGCACGGCCAGGGCAGGGATGCTATAGAGTTCTTCACCGAGAAGAAGGTGGTCATCACGCGCTGGTTTTAGGGGGCGCTGGATTGACCGAAAGAGAGTATCGAGACCACGAGAAGCGAGGTAAGCACCCGGCCGCCTGCACCTGCGCCATCTGCACTGATAGGCGCCTGCGCCGTATAGAGCGATCCCGCAATCCCCTGAGGAGGCTACTGGACTTCCTAATGGGCCGTCGCTAACCAAAATCTGCTCTTGTGCTTAGCTACCTCTTCAAGTGGAAGAAGTTTCCGTTTCAGCACGGATCTTCTTCCACGCCCCTTCAAGATCACTAGTTCCTGTTTTACTGAGAATTTCATTTTCATATTCCTGCATTAATGAAGTCTGGGTTCCGTTCTTCTTAGCACTTAACAAGTAACTTATACCGTCCCTGCATTTCTTTCCGGCATCAGCACGCACACTTTTAATTGCCAACTCGGCTAGTTTTTCCCCTGTTAGAGGACTAATGTCCGGACGGATGTAAGTGTAAAATACAACTTCCACGTTGGAAAAATTCTCGCAACGTTTTATACGGACATCGTTCTGTCCACACCTTGCTGGATAACGCTTTCCACTACTCACACAGTCTATTTCCCGACGATAAAGCATATCTTTGGCTTCTTCCTCTGTCGTTTCGTCCTTTAGTACCAGGATTTTTGCTTTTACTTTGGCACCGCCGTTATCAACTGGCACTAGTGTGGGCGCACAGTCCCTAGAACGACTACTTCTGGCAAATTCAGCTTCGAATGGAGTTTCGACACATTCTACGGTTGTTTCCATCGAGGATTCGATTTCTTCACCCATTTGGTCGATTAGTGAGCCATAAGCTAGAATTCCTATGTGATGCATGATTGCTGCTCCTATAGGTTTAACTATTCCTGTCTTTGGCAGCGCTGGCTCCTGCAATCTTTCCGAATACCGCACCCGACATTAGACCAGTGCCACCAGGATAGTTGTAGTAGAAGAGGCCCCCCACCAGCTCCCCTGCCGCGTACAGCCCTGCTATCGGCACGTCCTCGGTGTCCAGGACCTGTGCTTCCGGGTTTATCCGCAACCCACCGAAGGTAAACGTGATGCCACAGGTTACAGCGTACCCTGTAAAGGGGGGCGTATCCAACCTCTGGGCCCAGTTGGACTTGGGAGGAGAAATGCCTTTCGTGCCCTTTCCATCTAAGATCGATGGATCGAACTTGTCGTCTGTTACAGCAGCGTTGAAATCCTCGACTGTCCTGACCAACCCGTCTCTGTCGATTCCCAGTGCATCGGCCAGCTCACCCATCGTGTTGGCAGAAGCCTTGGTGACCTGGGGTATGTGGTACTCATCCCTCAGCAGGTCTCGCACCTTGGCATCGAATATCTGGAAGGCGACCCTCTGTGGCTGCTTCAGGATTTCCCTGCCGTACTTGGCGTAGGTGTAGTTGCGAAAGTCGGCTCCCTCGTCTACGAAGCGCCGTCCGTGCAGATTGACTATTATGCCCAGCGGATAGGAGTGCTTCTGAAAGAGATCGGCGATGGTGGGATCCCCATAGGCTGGAGCGTTCATGTCCCATGCCACGGCGTGGCACGTGCTCCAGTGTCCGAAGGGTTGAGCCCCGATGTCCAGCGCCATTCGAATACCCTCTCCGGTGTTGAATCGAGTACCTCTAACTTTGGCCAACTCCCAATCGGGGCCCAGGTAGCGCGCCCGCATCTCTGAGTTGGCCTCGAATCCGCCGCAGGCCAGCACCACCGCCCCTGCTGTGATCTCCTTATGCCCATCGGCTGTACGTGCAGCTACACCAATGACCCGCCCTGCATCATTAGTGAGAAGTTTCATGGCCTTGGCCTGATATACTATTTCCCCTCTGCCCTTCTCTACGGCCTTGAAAAGTGCATCGATCAGCCCTTTGCCACCCCCCACAGACTCCGTCACCAACCCGCCCCAAAACCTGTACCTATCACTCACTTTGAAGGCTTGCCGACCATACATTGGCATCCATCGGACGCCTTGAGTCCTCATCCACTGGATGGTGGAATACGCCCTTTTCACCAGCACCTGAAGCAGACCAGGGTCGGTTAGGCCTTCGGTTAGTCTCATCACGTCGTAGTAGAAAGCGCTTTCAGGATAGCTTCCCATATCTATGAGATCAGCCTCAGCATCGGTTATCTCAGGCATGATGGCCCGTATGTCTTGAAGGCCGTTGTAGGGAAATCTGAATCCACCCCCAGTGAAATAGGAGTTTCCTCCTCTTAGGTAAAGGGGAGCTTTCTCGAGAACGACTACTCGAGCGCCATGTTCCTGAGCGGACAGGGTGGCGCATAGAGCAGCATTACCAGCCCCGACCACCACAACGTCATAGCGCATTGCTGCTTTCATGGACCAAACCGCTGTTCTAGAGTGGGCGACGCACGTCCCCTATGTAGCTTTCAAGAGCCTTGGACGCTCTTAAGAGAGTTAGCTCATCGAAGTGGCGCCCCACCAACTGAACTCCTATGGGAAGTCCCTCTGAGCTACACCCGAAAGGTATCGAGATGGCTGGAGAGCCGGTGAGATCCCAAGGTAGGGTACACCTCAAAGCGTGCCTGCCAGCTAGCTTGCGGTCTTCTATGGTGAACTCGGTCTGCCCGTGAGGAAAAGCCGGCATGGGTGCAGTGGGGCAGAGAAATAGGTCATAGTGGGTGAAGTACTCGGCCACTTCCTGTCTAAGTGATTCCCACTGGGCGATGGCATCAAGATATTCCTCGATGCTCCTGTCTGGACTATCGAAAAAGCGTTGTCTAAGCAGAGGAGTCAACTCCGACTCCCGGCTCGATGAGATGGACCTCAAGTAAAGACCCGCCTCCATCCTAAACACTATGGATGTTATGTTGCCTGCGTCCTTTTGTTCTAAGCCCGGTATCTCTACCTGATCTACCTCCATACCCAACCCAGATAAAGCATTTGCCGCCTCTTCTACTCTCTCCTGAACATCGGGCTGCACCGCTGTCCCACTGGTTGAACTCCACCCAACCTTTAGCTTGCGCGGAGGGGCATCTAGGTCAGTATAATCGGGGACTGGAACAGGTAGAGAGAAGATGTCCAGGCCGTCCATACCCGCCATGACGGATAAGCCCAGTGCGACATCATTCACTGTTCTGGCAATAGGTCCAGCATGAAAGGCTCTTAGCATTGTCTGAGGCTGAACGCCTGTATAGGGAACTCGCCCAAGGGTTGGTTTCAACCCGACGGCACCGCAGAAGTGGGATGGGGATCTGATGGATCCCCCCAGATCGGTCCCTACTCCCAACGGAGATAGACCAGCGGCTATTCCTGCCGCCTCTCCGCCACTGGACCCGCCTGGGATTCTTTCCAGGTTCCAAGGGTTGTTAGTTCTTCCGAAGACCAGGTTGTCCGTCTCCCACCACAGCGCAAACTCGGGCATATTCGTCTTGCCAAGCAGAATACCCCCCGCTTCCTTTAGCCGGGTATAGACCGTCGCATCCTTTTTAGATATGAAACCGGCGAACAGCTTGGAACCCTGGGTGGTCTGAAGTCCCTTGGTCTCGACGCAATCTTTCAAGGTGTAAGGCACTCCATGAAGGAGGCCCAGATCAGACCCTCTCATTATCGCTTCTTCGGCCTCTCTAGCTTTGTCCAGGGCATCATGGGCGAAGATCACGATGGCGTTTAGCTTGGGGTTGATGGCATCTATGCGCTCCAGGTGGGCTGTGACTACCTCCACGGGAGATAAGGTCTTATCTCGAATCTTCGCTGCTAGTTCGGTCGCAGATAGATAGCAGATGTCCTCATGCATGATGATGCTCTCCCTGTGGTAGCTTAAAGAGTGCTGGGTTTGAGTATCATACTAATTGTTACATCCATAGGGAAGTCTTGAGTAGGCACATATGTTGACAGTGCAAGTGCGGTAGAGTACAACGGCTTACAGGAGTCCTTTACGTTGCCACAGACCAAACCACCCGCGAACGCACCCGCCTCACGAGAATCCATCAGATACGGATGGGTGGTTATAGGAACCTTTACCCTAAACTTCTCCGTAATCATTCTCATGGTGCTGAGTCTGGGACTTCTGCTACCTGACATCTCGGAGGATCTCTCTCTTTCCCCGTCTCAGCAGGGGCTACTTGCCGCGGCATCCATGTTTGCCAACCTGGCCTTGGAGATACCATTCAGCCTGTGGCTGTCTAGATACCGGCCGTGGAGAATAGCTTCTCTGGTCTTCCTGTTTGGGGCGGGGGTGATAGCCTTTAATGCGTGGGCCCCTGTATTCGGAACGCTGCTAGTAGCTCGAGTCCTGCTGGGCATCGCTCAGCTAAGTACACGTGCACCTATGACGTTGATGATGGTCCAGTGGATCCCTTCAAGGAAGATCGGCACTGCCAATGGAGTGGTTTATCTAATTGTAGATTCTCTGCTCGGCCTGGGGTTGATATTGGTGCCTCTGCTAGTGGAGTTGGTCGGAGGATGGAGAAGTACCTTATACACCTGGTCTATCGTCTCTTTGAGCGCTGGGATTCTATGGATTCTCTTGGGAAGAGAGCGAATTACTCCGGAGTACCAAGAGCGAATGAAGACTCAGGTGGGGACGCCATTGATCGGGGTTCTCAAATACAAAGAGGTATGGCTGGTAGCCTTGGGGAGCTTTGGGGTGTTCGTGGGCCTGGAAGCTTACAAGAGCTTCTATCCAACCTATATCAAAGACGAGTTTGGATTAGATACTACAGTCGCTGGTTACGTGTTGGGCCTGATGTTCCTGGGAATGGCGCCGGCCAACCTCATCTTGTCGGTGGTTTCCTTCTTCTCCAAGCGCAAACCGATGGTTATGGTGATGTGCGGGCTTGGTCTATGCCTTTCTTATCTGGGACTTCTAGCAACCAGCTACGTGCCCTTTATGATATTACTGGGGATTATCTCTGGTGTCTGTATAGGGTATGTACCACAAATCTTAACCCTTGTTTTCCACCTGCCTGGGATCAAACCGAGAGAAATCACTGTGGGCATAGCTTTGATATTTTCCTCTATGTGGTCTGGAGGTGCGGTTGGCCCGCTACTCGTTGGTTTTGTGCAGCAAGCTACTGATAACCTCACCCTTGCCCTAGGCATTACCGCCTTCGTTCCGCTGACATTGACCGTCGTGGGGTTATTTCTTTCAGATACAGGGAAGAAGCTACTTGCCCTGGCAACTGGTACATCAGCCGATAACTCCGTCAGAGCGGCTTCTCTGACTACGGCTAAGCGTGATTAGGTTGTGATTGTTCTACTTTAGCTGTGCCTTGGCGCCAGCGGCTTCGAGGGTCTTCTTAACGTTCTCCGCATCTTCCTTGCTGACGGCTTCCTGCACCGGCTTGGGGGCGCCCTCCACCAGCTCCTTTGCCTCTCTCAAACCGAGGGTAGTGACCTCTCGGACAGCCTTAATGACGTTAATCTTGTTGGGGCCGATTTCTGCCAATATCACATCGAACTCGACCTGTTCCTCGTCAGCCGGAGTTTCACCATTCTCGCCAGCTGCCGCCGCTGAAACGGAGGCTATTGCCACTGGAGCGGCCGCCGTCACACCGAATTCTGACTCTATGTCCTTTATCAGCTCTGACAACTCCAGTACCGTCATTCCCTTGATGGCCTCGAGGATTTCCTCTTTGCCTAAGCTTTCTGCCTTCTTTGTAGCCACTGCCTATCCTCCTTCTAACTGTGACAACCTACCGCTGAGAACCGTCACAAGGCTTCTCAGCTGGGAACTAAGAACGTGATGTAATGCGTACATGGGCGATTTCATACTTTGTAACACTTGGGCAACCAGTTGCTCCTTGGGCGGCAGGGTAGCCAATGCTACGACCTGATCGGCCGACAGCGATTGGCCATCCATAAGCCCGCCTTTGACGCTTAGCGCGTTCCTTTCCGAGCGTATGTACTCCACCACCACCTTGGCTGCTTCTGTGATATTGTCATACCCGAAGGCTAGGGCAGTTGGCCCCTCGAGAAACTCGTCCAAGGGCTGTTTCCCAGTCTTCTCGGCCGCGAGGTGGGCCAAGCTGTTTTTGACTACCCTGTACTCGACCTGCCGCTCGCGCAGTCTTGTGCGCAGCAGGTTAATCTCTGCTACGCTCAGCCCTCGATAGTCGGTTGCTATGACTATAGCACAGCGAGATAGCCGCTCCGCTATCTCTTCTACTAATTCACTTTTCTTGGGTGTCGGCATTTTATCTACTCACACCGTCAGTCTAAAAACCCCTGGGCTGGAGCTCAGGGGTTTCGAACATCGAAGCCTTAATCTCGTATTGATATACGAGATAGTTCCTATGTCGCCTGAGCAGAGCAGCGATTAAGGCTCAAAGTCTCTTATTGAGCCGCCTACCGTCATCAGCGTATGGTTTTCACTATTAGCTATTCTACTCTTAGGGTCAATGCCTCCGTTGGATCCAGCTTTATGCCAGGCCCCTGACTGGTACATATTGAGATATTCTTGACGTACTGGCCTTTGGCACCAGCGGGCCTCGCTCTATTAACTGAGTCCACGAAAATGGTCAAATTGTCCAATAGCTGACCGTTATCGAAGCTGGCCTTGCCCAAGGGGGCGTGAATAACAGCAGTCTTATCCAGCCGAAACTCCACCCTCCCTTTTCGAGAGTCCTCTATGACCTTAGGCAGGTCATCCGGTTGCACCACTGTGCCTGATTTAGGGTTAGGCATGAGCCCCTTACGTCCCAGTATCTTACCCAACTTCCCGATCTTGCTCATCATATCTGGAGTCGCTATGGCCGTGTCGAACTCCACCCATCCATCCTCGATCTTCTTGATCAACTCATCCACACCTACAAAGTCCGCTCCTGCTTCTGTGGCTATTCTGGCTGTATCTCCTTGAGCAAACACCAAGACCCGCATCTGCTTTCCCGTTCCATGGGGTAATAGGGCGAGGCCCCGGACTTGCTGATCAGCGTGACGAGGGTCTAGCCCCATGCGCATGTGAATCTCCACCGTCTCGTCGTATTTGACGGTGGAGGTTTGCTTGGCCAACTCGACGGCCTCTGCCGATGAGTATGCCTTGGACTCGTCGATCAGGGCAGCGGCTTCTCTATATCTCTTTCCTCGTTTTGGCATGACATCTCCGTTTATACCTACACTACCTCGATTCCCATGGAACGGGCCGTGCCTTCAATTATACGCATGGCGCCCTCTATGTCCTTGGCACTGAGGTCCTTCATCTTGAGTTCAGCTATTTCTCGAACTTTCTCTCTGGCTATCTCACCCACTGTTTCCTGCCCTGACGCCCCGCTGCCCTTCTCGATATCTGCCGCGCTCTTGAGCAGAGCGGAAGCTGGCGACGTCTTGGTTACGAAGGAGAAGGAAGAGTCCTGATATATAGTGAGCTCCACTGGGATGATGGAACCTGCCTGCGAGGAGGTGCGAGCGTTGTACTCCTTGCAAAACCCCATTATGTTTACGCCGTGCTGTCCCAAGGCCGGACCGACAGGTGGTGCTGGGGTAGCCTTACCGGCCTCTATTTGAAGCTTGAGAACAGCTTTTACTCGTTTAGCCAATCAAAATCTCCCGAATCTCTGACTGTCAGAGCTTCTCCACCTGCAAAAGGTCCAATTCCACGGAGGTATCTCGTCCGAAGAAGGATACTAGCACTCTGACTTTCCCCTTGTCTGGATGTAGCTCATCCACAACTCCCAAGAACTCGGTGAAAGGGCCGTCAATGATGCGAATACGCTGTCCCTTCTCCAACCCCACCTTGATTTTGGGCGCCTCGGCCTCCATCTGCTTGACAATTTTTGCCACCTCGTCATCATCGATAGGGGTTGGTCTGGGTGGGTCTCCTGAAGTTACGAAGCCAGTGACTCCAGGCGTGTTTCTAACCACGTACCAGCTATCATCGCTCAAGGCCATATTGACCAGAATGTAGCCGGGGAACACCTTCTTGGATACTGTTCGTCTCTGACCCTCTCTGATATCCAACTCCTCTTCAGTAGGTACCAGTACCTCAAATATCTCGTTGGTGGCGTCCATAGACTCGATGCGATGCTCGAGGTTTGTCTTGACTCGGTCCTCGTATCCGGCGTAGGTATGGACTACATACCAGTGCCTCTCGTTGACCTCTTTCCTTTCCTTAACCTTCTTGGTCGCCATAATCTCTAAGTCCCGATGTGCCTAATGCCAGATAAAATGTCGAGTCACCATAGACGAGAGTGTGCCGCAGTCTCCATCACGCCTAGAAGAACAGGGAGTCGGATATCATGGAGAAGCCTTGGTCTACTAGGCCGAGTATAGCTCCCATGGCGACGGCAACGATTACAACCATGGTAGTTAGGCGCTTGTTCTCTTCTCGGGAGGGCCAACTTACCTTCCTGAGCTCTCCTATTATCTCGCCTACAAACCCGAGCTTGCCTAGCAGAGACCTCTGTCGAGCCAGCCTTTCCCTAGCATAGTTAAAGCGCATTATCTGGTCTCCCTGTGTATACGGTGTACTCGACAGCGAGGACAGTATTTCGACAACTCCATACGATCAGGATCGTTTCGCCTGTTCTTGGTGGTGGTATATGTCCTCTCTCTGCACTCGGTGCAGGCGAGAGTTATGATGGTTCTGGTTTCGCCTTTTCTTGCCATTTCTGTTCAATTCAATATAACGATGTTACTGCTTCTGTGATAAGTTCACCCTTTATTCTGTAACCTTGGTGAAGACGCCAGCGCCGACTGTGCGGCCGCCCTCACGTATGGCGAAGCGTAGCTCTTCTTCAAGAGCTACGGGCGTTATCAGATTAATCTTCATGGTAATGTTATCGCCAGGCATCACCATCTCCACGCCGTCGGGTAGTGATATTTCGCCAGTGACATCGGTAGTCCGAATGTAGAACTGTGGCTTGTATCCGTTGAAGAAGGGGGTGTGGCGCCCACCCTCGTCCTTGGATAGCACATAGACCTCAGCCTCGGATTGGACGTGTGGTTTTATTGATCCGGGCTTCGCCAGCACCTGACCCCGCTCCACGTCTTCTCGCTCTATACCACGGAGCAGACAGCCCACGGCATCTCCTGGCTCAGCAGTATCTAAGGTCTTGTGGAACATCTCGACACCAGTAACTACGGTGTTTGTAGTATCTCCAAACCCGACGATTTCAATGTTATCTCCAGTGGTTACAGTGCCGCGCTCCACACGACCGGTCACGACAGTGCCTCTTCCCTTAATGCCAAAGACGTCTTCAATAGGCATAAGGAAGGGCAGGTCAGCGGGACGCTGAGGAAGTGGAATGTAGTCGTCAACCGCCTCCATCAACTCGAGGATGGGTTTGTACTCCTCCGCATTGGGGTCCGTGGAAGTGGATTCCAAGGCTTGTAGAGCGCTTCCCCGTATGATGGGTATTTCGTCGCCGGGGAATTCATATTTGGACAACAGCTCTCGGAGCTCCAGCTCCACAAGCTCCAGCAACTCTGGATCGTCCATTTGGTCTACTTTGTTCAAAAATACAACGACGTAGGGGACAAGTACCTGGCGGGCAAGGAGGATGTGCTCACGTGTCTGAGGCATCGGACCATCGGGAGCGCTTACCACTAAAATGGCACCATCCATCTGAGCGGCCCCGGTGATCATGTTCTTGATATAGTCGGCGTGTCCAGGGCAGTCGACGTGCGCGTAGTGTCTATTGGCCGTTTCGTACTCCACGTGAGTAATGGCTATAGTCAAGCCCCTTGCCTTCTCCTCGGGGGCGTTATCGATGGAGTCGTAGGCGCGAAACTGGGCACCTCCCTGCATAGCCAAGATCTTGGTGATAGCAGCAGTCAATGACGTCTTTCCGTGATCTACGTGACCGATGGTTCCGACGTTGATATGTGGTTTAGTTCTCTCGTACTTAGCTTTTGCCATCCTGCCATCCTCCTGTGATGGAGCCCACAACCAGATTCGAACTGGTGACCCCGTTCTTACCAAGAACGTGCTCTACCACTGAGCTATGTGGGCATTACATTTTGTCTAAGTTTGTTATTCTACTACGTTTGGTGGAGGGGGTAGGATTCGAACCTACGTAGCCTTTCGGCAGCGATTTTACAGACCGCCGGTTTTAACCACTCACCCACCCCTCCAGCATATTCCGTTCATCTCCCTTAACGGCGTTGGTATTAATACTACCTGGACCTGCTGCAAACCTGGAGCCCGAGAGGGGATTCGAACCCACCAACCTACCGATTACAAGTCGGTTGCGCTGCCATTGCGCCACTCGGGCCTACCCTCTAAGGCTTGGTTAACAGTTTATCGATTGATGCTCGATATACCCTGCATGTTCAGGCTTTAAAATACCTTCTGCTGGTGTGGCAGAAGGTACACAAACAACTTTCGACTAGCCCAGAATCAGTATATGGAAAATCGTCGAATAAAGTCAATACTGTGTACTCGTCCATTAGATTAGTGACACTTTGCCCCTCTCTAAGCTGTGATGCTGCTGGAGGAGGTGACTGAACCAGATCATACTGATCCAGATGGAGATGGAATTTAGTCTGGCTCACAGAGGGGAGTCAGGGCAATCGCATTTTGAGCTAGCGGATACACAGCCAGTCGTTTTTCCGGCTTTCGCTGGCGTCCAGACGGATGGGGTGGGAGCTCCGCCAAAGCCGGTTTTGGCCTAAATGCGATTACCCTGGAGGGGGCTTCTCTGGTATTGCATTTCTCATCACAAGTTGAATAAAATAGCTGGGTTGAAATTGCGCACCTACTTTTGGTGATCCTTTCGCCCTAGCGGTATGTACCTTTACACACAGTAGGGTCTCTCTTATAATAGGTTTAGATTGATGAGTGGACCGGATCAACAGGAACCTTACCGAAACGAAGCTCAACCGACCGTGAGTATGCAGCAGTTGATGAACGAGGTTGAGGACTATAAGATGCTGCGACGCGGAGACGTTGTTAGCGGCGTTGTAGTGAGAAAAGACAGAGATGGAGTCCTTGTTGACGTCGGAGCCAAGACCGAAGGAGTGATCCCTTCGAGAGAGATGCGCACTGTAACACCCGAAGAGCTTGAACACATGGAGGTAGGCGAAGAGGTCTTGACATACGTCGTCCAGTCCGAGGATGAGAGCGAACAGTCTCTGGTCTTGTCCATTGATAAAGCACAGGGAGAGAGAGGCTGGCACAGACTTCAGCAATCTTTTGATAACGGAGACCTTATAGAAGCAGAGGCCATTGACTACAACAGGGGTGGGCTTTTAGCCAACATAGAAGGAGTAAGGGGATTCGTTCCCATGTCCCAGTTGGTCAGTCTATCCCCCAGCACAGACTCCCAGGGTTCTGGTGAAAGCCCACTAGTTCAACTAGTAGGTAAACCACTAAAACTGAAGATCATTGAAGTAAACAGAAGACGCAACCGGCTTATCCTCTCAGAGAAACAGGTCTTAAGGGAGGAAAGAGAGAGGCAAAGAGACAAGCTCTTCTCCGAAGTCGTAGAGGGTGAAGTTCGCAAGGGAAAGGTAACAGGCATAAGGGAGTTCGGCGCCTTCGTTGACATAGGAGGAGTGGATGGGCTGATCCATCTCTCTGAATTCTCTTGGGGCCGAGCGGAACGCCCTGAGCATTACCTCAAAGTCGGAGATGAAGTAGACACCTATGTTCTCAAAGTGGACAACGATGCCAAGAAGATCGCCCTAAGTTTAAGAAGGTTGCAACCCGAACCTTGGGAAACCATCCACGAAAAATATCACGTCAATCAACTGGTAACAGGCACAGTCACCAAGGTCACATCCTTTGGAGCTTTCGCCCAGTTGGAAGGTTCTATAGAGGGTTTGATTCACATCTCCGAACTGAGCGACAGACCAATCCGCCACCCGGAAGACGTGGTAAAGGAAGGCGACGTCCTTCCATTGACAATATTGAGAATAGAGGCAGAGAGAAGGCGGCTCGCCCTTAGCTTGAGGCAAGCCGCCCACATGGGAACTGGATACTCGTATGAGTCCTCCATTGTAGAGGATGAGCCTCAATCTGAGGACGTAACCTCGGGAGCAGAAGAGGAGGTCTCCACTGGGGACGTGGAAGCGGCCGTAGCAACAGCGGAAACGCCTTCATCCTGGGGAATGGCCTCAGAAGAGGAACCTACAGAGCAAGAAAAGAACGAGGAATCTAACTAGCTTAGTCCCTGAACGTTACTTGTTTAATGGGAGCCGACCATGGCCAGCCGATTTGAGAAATTTTCAGAGTCCGCGAGAAGGGTACTCTCCCTAGCACAGGAAGAGGCTCAAAACTTCAATCATAACTACATAGGCACTGAGCACATCCTTCTCGGCCTGGTCAGGGAGCCTGATAGCGTGGCTGCGAAGGCCCTGGTTAATCTGGGGGTGCAGCTCAACAAAGTCCGCTCCGCCGTAGAGTTCATTATTGGACGAGGCGAGAGGAGCCCCGAAGGAGAGATCGGGCTAACGCCTCGGGCTAAGAAGGTGATCGAGTTGGCAGTGGACGAGGCTCGTCGCCTGAACCATCAATACATTGGAACAGAACACCTCCTTATTGGACTTCTCCGAGAGGGTGATGGTGTAGCCGCCGGCGTATTGGAGAGTCTGGGCGTGAATCTCGAGAAGGCCCGGGCCGAGACCACTCGCCTTCTCACTCAGAATCTCGCCCAGGCCCAGTCGGGATCGAGAACATCGGCCCGCACTCCAACACTGGACCAGTTAGGCATTGACCTCACCCAAGCAGCCAAATCGAGCCAGCTAGACCCAGTAATCGGCCGACAGAGAGAGATCGAGAGGGTGGTACAGATTCTGAGTCGTCGTACTAAGAATAACCCAGTCTTGATAGGTGAGCCCGGTGTTGGTAAGACCTCTGTGGTGGAGGCGTTGGCCCAGCGCATCTCCTCGGGAGATGTTCCAGACACACTTCAGGGAAAACGTCTGGTAACTCTGGATATGGGGGCTCTTGTCGCCGGCACCAAGTACCGAGGTGAGTTTGAGGAGCGCCTGAAGAAGGTCATAGAGGAGATCAAGAGCTCGGGCAACTGCATATTGTTCATCGATGAGATGCACACCATAGTCGGAGCCGGGGCTGCAGAAGGTGCAGTAGATGCGGCCAACATTCTCAAGCCTTCACTGGCCCGCGGCCAGCTGCAATGCATAGGCGCAACCACTCCGAATGACTACAGGAAGCACGTGGAGAGGGATGCAGCCTTGGAACGTCGCTTTCAGCCGGTCCAGGTGGAAGAGCCTTCGGTTGAGGAGACCGTGGATATCCTTCGCGGGATAAAGTCCCGGTATGAAGAACATCATGATTTGATAATTACCGACGATGCCCTCACCGAGGCTTCCCACCTAGCTGCCAGATACATACCAGATAGGTTTCTGCCAGACAAAGCTATAGACCTGATAGATGAGGCGGCTTCCCGTGTGAGAATACAGTCCAGCACCATGCCTCTATCTCTAAAAGAGGCAGTGGCCGTGTTGGAGAGTGTTAAGAGAGAAAAGGACTCGGCCATAGAATCTCAGAAGTACGAGGAGGCCGCCAAACTCCGCGAGCGAGAGTTGTCTCTAGCGGGGTCCCTCGAAGGGATGGAGTCTGAATGGGAGTCCGAGCGTGACCAGGAAAAGCCGGAGGTTACTCCCGATAGCATCGCTGAAGTAGTAGGCATGTGGACCGGTATTCCTGTAACTCGTCTACAGACGGAGGAGACTCAGAGGCTTCTACAGATGGAGGAAGTTCTCCACGAGAAGATAGTTGGGCAAGACGAGGCTATCAAAACAGTCGCCAAGGCAGTACGCAGAGCAAGGGCGGGCCTGAAAGACACCCGTAGACCCATCGGCACTTTCATATTCCTTGGCCCTACCGGTGTCGGCAAGACCTACCTCGTTCGTGCCCTATCCGAGTTTATGTTTGGTAATGAAGACTCGTTGATTCGTCTGGACATGTCCGAATTTATGGAGCGCCACGCCGTGGCAAGACTGGTGGGCGCACCCCCAGGCTACATAGGCTACGATGAGGGCGGCCAGTTGACAGAGGCGGTACGGCGCAAATCATACAGCGCCATACTTCTGGACGAGATAGAGAAAGCCCACCCAGACGTCTTTAACATTCTATTGCAGATATATGATGACGGACACCTTACTGATGCCAAGGGCAGAAAGGTGGACTTCCGTAACACGATAATTGTAATGACCAGTAACATCGGAGCGGAACTGATCAGGCAAGATAATACTTTGGGCTTCTCCACCCAGGTCGACGAAGAGAATACCTCTAAAGAAGCCTACGAAAGGATGAAGGAGAAGGTGCTCTCTGAAGTCAAGCGGTTCTTCCGGCCTGAATTCCTCAACAGAATCGACGGTTTGATAGTATTCCACGCCCTGAACCAAGAGCACATCCTCAAGATCGTTGACCTTATGTTGATTGAAGTTGAAGAACACCTGAAAGAGCGCGAGATAAACCTGGAGGTCACGGCGGCAGCCAAGGAGCTCCTTGCAGACAAAGGTTACGACCCTATATTCGGGGCAAGGCCATTGAAGCGACTCATTCAGGATCTGATCGAGGATCCCCTGTCCGAGAAGCTTCTGGAGGGCAAGCTGCAGGGTGGCGACACCGCCTTCATTGACCGCGAGGGAGACGAGCTACGCATAGAGCCCGCCGCAGCATTAGCCAAGAGTTAAGTGCGCATAAAACCAAGACAATAATCGTAAAGCATAAGAGGGAGGCTTTAAAAGCCTCCCTCTTATGCTTTGTAGAATGTATAATCGACAAATCCCATGGTAAGAACACAACCCAAAGTTGGCTTCGTATGTCAAGAGTGTGGTGGGGACAGCCCCCGCTGGGAAGGACGCTGTCGCCACTGTGGCGCCTGGAATACCCTAAGTGAAGTTGTCCAGAGGCATCGAGCGTCCGCATTGAAGAATCCGCTAACCACCTCGAGTCCCCCTCAGGAGCTAGCCTCTATACAGACTGCTCAAGTACTCAGGATTAAACTGTCCTTCGACGAATTTAATCGGGTTTTGGGTGGGGGAATCGTACCTGGCTCTCTGGTTCTCATTGGGGGTGAGCCAGGTATCGGCAAGTCAACGTTGCTTCTCCAATCAGTGAATGGCCTTGCCGACGCCGGACACCCCGTCCTTTATGTGTCAGGGGAAGAGTCGGAGCAGCAGATCCGGCTAAGAGCGTCCAGGCTCGGTATGGAGGGTCGAGGGCTTTATGTTCATTCTAGCAACAACTTGGACACTGCTATCTACTACATGGACCAGCTCCATCCTAGACTGGTGATAATAGATTCCATTCAGACAGTCTACCCAGAAAGCTCGGGATCTTCGCCTGGCTCCATCGGCCAAATAAGAGAGTCGACGTGGAGGCTGATGGAATGGTGTAAGTCCAGCAAGATACCAATCTGCATGGCAGGTCACGTGACCAAAGAGGGAGAAATCGCTGGCCCACGAATGCTGGAACATATGGTAGACGCAGTTCTGTATCTGGAAGGTGAAACCTACAGCACATACCGGTTGTTGAGGGGAGTGAAGAATCGCTTCGGCTCCACCAACGAAGTTGGAATATTTGAAATGCAGGACAAAGGCCTGATGGATGTAGCCGACCCTTCGCAGGCTCTGCTGTCTGAACGACTCCCGCAGGTCGTTGGGTCGGTGATAGTGTCTACGTTGGAGGGCACCAGACCATTGCTGGTTGAGGTTCAGGCACTCACCAGTCTGACCAGCTTCAGCCTACCCCGCAGAACAGCAAACGGCGTAGACCTGAATCGATTGCTCCTAGTCACTGCCGTATTGGGAAAGCGGCTGGGACTATCTCTGGCGAATCAGGATGTTATCGTGAACGTGGTGGGAGGTATCAAGGTCAGAGAGCCCGCTGCTGATCTGGCCATAGCCCTAGCCATCGTTTCGAGTCTCAGAAGCATCCCTGTGCCTTCAGACTTAGTCGCTATGGGAGAAGTGGGATTGAGCGGAGAGCTTCGTTCGGTAAACCAACTAGACAGGCGTTTGCAGGAGGCCGGCAAACTGGGCTTTCAAAAGGGTATAATACCTGTATCAGCACCCAAAGACCTGCGCGGGATTGATGGATTTCAAACTATAAAGGCTGGGCTACTCTCGGAAGCGGTTAGAGTTGTGCTGCCCAAGGAGAAGCAGAGTATTGATTAGACGGGTAAGTTTGGTAGGCTCCTTAGCTAATAACCAATGACAACACCATCGCATTACATAGGGCTGAGAGAGTTTGTCGAGGATCTTGCTACTCTGCTCTCCAGAGCGCCTTTGGACACCGACTATAACAATGATGGAGAGTTGTGTGGGTGGCTGGGCCCTGTAGTTAAGGCATATCTGGCGAATAACCTCGGCCAGCAGAACCTATCCTACGACCTCTGGCAGCGTCGGTCTCGAAAAAAGAAGGACGTGGCTCCTCTCACCGTTTTCGGATGTAACTTTGCTCCAGACTTCTCCATAAAGGTAAGCGGGGCTCCCACCCTAGCCGTGCTGTCTATACTAGTAAAAGACAACAGAGCTTTGCCAAAAAGGATCGGATCTGCCATTGGGCAGGCTATGGTCTTGTCTCATCAGTATCCAGCGGTGCTATCGTTCGTGTTACATCCAGGGAAGCAGGAAGAGCCCTACTTCCTCTTGGAGAGAGAAATCCAGCTGGACCTGTGGAGTCGCCACAAGGTCAAACTCGTGCTTAGGGACCAGTTCTCATCGAGAAGGTCCCAGAGAAATTAGTCTCGGTGTAAGCGCTTTGAAGGCTGCCTATTTCCACTGCATCGGCGGGATAAGCGGTGATATGATCCTTGGTGCCTTAGTGGATGCAGGTCTGCCCATCGATTCCCTTACGAATGGACTCTCCAAACTGAATATAAGCGGATATCGTATCTCAGCCTCGAAGAGC
Organism: Dehalococcoidia bacterium; assembly: GCA_965197675.1. Taxonomy (GTDB): domain Bacteria; phylum Chloroflexota; class Dehalococcoidia; order Plut-88900; family Plut-88900. The sequence goes on from OZ240221.1 coordinate 2,878,049, forward strand.
CAGAGAGCAGGTCTGAAGGGCACCAAGGTAGATGTATTGCTGGAGGACGAGGACACCGGACCTCACCACCGACGCCTACAGGATATCCTCTCCACCATTTGCAACAGCAAGTTATCGCCCAGGGTTAAGGAGAGGTCGGATAGAGTATTCAGAAACTTAGCCAAGGCAGAGGCCAGAGTCCATGACACCACCCTTGAGGACGTTCGGCTACACGAGGTAGGTGCAACCGACGCTTTAGTAGACATCATAGGTTGTAACATCGGCCTGGAGCTTCTTGGTATCGACGATATCTACTGTTCACCTATTCCGGGGGGAAGTGGCACTACTTACTCGCTGCATGGAGACATCCCAGTACCTGCTCCTGCCACACTAGAGCTGCTGGCCATGGCTGGCGCACCTATTCGAGTCACCTCAGCTGCAGGTCCGGAGATGGAGCTCTCAACACCTACAGGGGTCGCCCTAGTTACATCACTGGCATCATTTCAACAGCCTGTACTGCGCCTCGAACGCATAGGTTACGGTCTGGGACAACGGGACCCCAAAGGCTATCCCAACGCTTTGGCCATGTGGGTGGGCGAGGTTCCTGGTAGTCTGACGGTATCACCTCTACTTCTCATGGAGACCAACATTGACGACATGAGCCCAGAGTTGTACGGGTATGTCATGGAGCGACTGTTGGAGGCTGGCGCCAAGGACGTTTGGTTTACTCCCATTCAAATGAAGAAGAATCGTCCGGCGGTCATGCTAAGTCTTCTCGGAGACCCACAAGACGAGGCTGGGTTGGCCAACATTCTGCTACGCGAGACCTCCACCCTTGGTGTCAGAGTGCGTCCTATAGAACGGTTCGAGGCTGATAGGGAGGTCAAGGAGTTCACCTCCAGTCTCGGCTCTGTACAGGTGAAGGTGAAGATATTGGACGGTAAGACAGTGGGCGTCTCGCCCGAGTACGAGTCCTGTAGAAAACTTGCCTTGGATAAAAGGCTGCCCCTTCGGGAGGTGTATCGTATCGTCACCTACGAGGCCGGTCAACAGATGATGGGCGACACATAGAGTAGAGCTAGTCTCAAAGGTCCGCTGGCTGGCAAAAAATGGCGAGTCGACAGCCCTAATGTGGATGAGTCTTAACCTGGACCCGCTTGTCCTGAGCCTGTCGAAGGACGAAAATTCAACGCCTCTGGGATTTATGAGACAGTCTCAGAATAGTGACATCACGAAGATAATCAGATAACACACTTCTACTCCCTCTCCTCAGGGAGAAGGCTGAGATGAGGCGAATCGCATGGGTCCCGCCTACCGCAGTCCGATGGTAGCTGGACGGCTGCGCCTCAGTCATTCACAGGACTCATGGTACAGGTAGATAGCCTCCTTGACACCTGGGAGGCACGCTGGATATAATCTCGTGGCATAGAGAAAGCTCCTGGGGTATACTGGAGGTATGCCATCTTGATAATAGACGTGAGGGAGGTAATGTGGCGGAAGTAAGACTCGGCCGAGATGAGTCCTTCGAGAGTCTGCTAAAGAGATTCAACAAGAAGGTACAGCAGAGCCGCATCTTGGCCGAGGCGCGACGTAGAGAGTTCTTCGAGAAGCCCAGCATTAAGCGAAAGAAGAAAGAAGCGGCCAGCAGACGCAAGCGCGCCCGGCGCATGTAGCTGGCCTTCCAAACCCCTGTTAGTTTCTATTCTTTTCTTCCTTTGGTAGGAAGTTGTCCCTCAAGGAAAAGTTACAGTCTGACCTTCTGGAGTCCATGCGCAGCAAAGACGTGGGCAGATTGTCCACCCTGCGCTTACTAAAGGCCAGCATCCAAAACGCCGAGATCGCTAAGGGCCAACCACTGGAAGACGCCGACATCTTAGTGGTTCTCTCAAGAGAAGTCAGGCAACGTAGAGAGAGCATCTCAGAGTTCCGCAAGGGCGATCGTGCAGATCTGGTGGAGAAAGAGGAGGCTGAGTTGGCCATCATTCTGGAGTACATGCCTCAGCAGATGTCTCGAGATGAAATCATCGCCGCTGCACGAGGTGTCATATCTGAAGTAGGTGCTCAAGGGCCCAGCGATATGGGAAAGGTGATGGGGAAGCTAATGCCCCATCTTAAAGGAAAAGCAGATGGCAAAGAGGTCAGCAGTGCGGTCGGAGAGTTGTTGAGGTCCTCCTCTTAGAGCGTCAAGATAATACTATCGATTGAGATCTGTCCCGCCCACACTTGAAGAAGCATCTGGGGGTGGGTATTATTTTTGTAGAGTACCCGATGAAGTTTGGAATCGTAGTCTTCCCTGGCACCTGGAGCGACGGCGACTGCTATCACGTTCTTGATCAGGTGCTTCGCCAGGACGTAAGCTACGTATGGCATAAAGAATCTGACCTTTCAAGCTACGATTGCCTAGTTCTTCCAGGTGGTTTCTCCTACGGAGATTACCTCAGGTGTGGCGCCATCGCTCGTTTCTCTCCGATAATGAGGTCCCTGGAAGAGTTTGCAGATCAGGGGAAGTGTGTCATAGGGATATGCAATGGGTTTCAGATTCTATGCGAGTCTGGCCTTCTGCCTGGTGTGTTGATGCGAAACGACCATCTCCAGTTTCAATGTAGCTGGGTCAACCTGCGGGTGGAGAATCCCGATCCTCCTTTTACGAGCATGTACCAAACAGGCCAGGTGGTGCGGATGCCCATCTCTAATGGTGAGGGCAGATACTACGCAGATGACGCCACTATTCGAGGGTTAGAGGAATCAGGTAGGGTGGCCTTCCGTTATTGTGATGAGGACGGTCACATTATAGAGGGAGCCAACCCAAACGGCTCCATCAACGGCATCGCCGGAATAACGAATCGGGAAGGCAATGTACTAGGGATGATGCCTCACCCGGAGCGTTGCTGTGAAGAGATGCTTGGCGGTATTGACGGTAAAATATCTCTTCGAGTCCGTCGTTGTCAGTTGAATCCCGTAAGCAAAAGCTAATTGGCAACAGCCGTTAGATTCCAAGGTTGCTTTATTGGACGACGCCGAAAACCTGTCACGCCAGTGGAAGCTTTGTAAGCGCTGTAGCTACGCGGCTCCTTTGGAGCACCGCTTCTGCTCAAGGTGTGGTAATGATACCTGGATAGACGCCCCCCACCAACTTTTCTCTTCCCCAAGCCCCTCTGCCAGGAAATCCCCCCTCCAGGATCGTTGTTCCATGGACCGCGGGCGACGTCGCCAAAGGTGTCGGTCCTGTTTCTTGCTGATGGCACTGAGCTCGTCCCATCTTGCTCGAGCTCATAGCACCACAAAACGGTAACGGTGATGGCGAAAATCGGCCCCTATGTTCTGGCCGCCCGCTGCGATGGCCCAGGTAGCCTTTCTCATGTCGGTGTGGCTCTTCGCTGTGTCTAAATATCAAATTCGCTGGCGTTCCCTGGGCTTCTCAAGGAGACCGGGTCGTAAAGAGGTATTGTTCGCAATAGCAGCCTTCATAGGTGCGATGGCTGTGCAGGTAATCTACTTTTCCATCTTAGATGCGGTGGGTGTCGACACAGAAAGTGCTATAGATTCTATATTTGATGAAGAGAGCATGGCGGTGCTTGTTATGCTTTCCATACTGGCCCTGGTGGTCGCACCCGTAGCTGAGGAGGTGTTTACCGGGGGTTCGTTTTCGGGGGCTTGACTCGTCGGTTTGGGTTTCGGTGGGGAGTGGTGGGAAGCGGGGCGCTTTTCTCTCTGTCACACGTAGAACCTATAACCCTTTTCCCACTTTTAGTGTTGGGTATTTTACTGGCGTGGGTCTATTATAGGACCGAGTCATTGTGGACTCCGGTGATGGTTCACTTCTTCAACAACTCTGTAGCAGTAGCTGTACAGCTAGCTTAGGACACTGCATAGATGTCCGTATCTAAAGAGACACTAGACCAGATAGCTCTTTCGCAAGACGAGTACCAGCTTATAGTCAGTAGGCTTGGCAGGGAGCCCAATCCCTTGGAACTCGGCATGCTGGGGTCTCTGTGGAGCGAGCATTGCAGCTATAAGCATTCAAAGCCTCTTTTGAAGCTGCTGCCCTCGACGGGAGAACGAGTGCTTGTAAAGTCTGGTTCAGAAAATGCGGGCGTGGTGGACATTGGGGATGGACTTTCCATAGTAATGAAGATCGAGTCCCATAACCACCCATCGGCCATTGAACCTCACGAA